>NZ_CM147891.1:0-885000 GCF_055808935.1 Marinomonas sp. G8-14
CGCTCTTTAAAATAGATAATCAGATAATTTGTGTGGGCGCTCGCTGGAGGCTTCAGAAGATTGTCCGGATTGGTTTTTAACTGATTCGAGATGGTCAAAAAAATTGAAGTCTTGCGAAACGTCTAACACGTCAATTCGCTTTATGTTGTTTCGTTGTTCTTCGGGATGATGAAATGATTAAGTTATTGTTAGTGTAATAGATTTTGAGTAAGCAAACTTTTTAACTGAAGAGTTTGATCATGGCTCAGATTGAACGCTGGCGGCAGGCTTAACACATGCAAGTCGAGCGGTAGCACGGAGAAACTTGTTTCTTGGGTGACGAGCGGCGGACGGGTGAGTAACGCGTAGGAATCTACCTAGTAGAGGGGGACAACATGTGGAAACGCATGCTAATACCGCATACGCCCTGAGGGGGAAAGGAGGGGACTTTTCGGAGCCTTCCGCTATTAGATGAGCCTGCGTGAGATTAGCTAGTTGGTAGGGTAAAGGCCTACCAAGGCGACGATCTCTAACTGGTCTGAGAGGATGACCAGTCACACTGGGACTGAGACACGGCCCAGACTCCTACGGGAGGCAGCAGTGGGGAATATTGGACAATGGGCGCAAGCCTGATCCAGCCATGCCGCGTGTGTGAAGAAGGCCTTAGGGTTGTAAAGCACTTTCAGGGGTGAGGAAGGGTGATTGGTTAATACCCAATTATCTTGACGTTAGCCCCAGAAGAAGCACCGGCTAACTCTGTGCCAGCAGCCGCGGTAATACAGAGGGTGCAAGCGTTAATCGGAATTACTGGGCGTAAAGCGCGCGTAGGTGGTTTGTTAAGTCGGATGTGAAATCCCGAGGACTCAACCTTGGAATGGCACCCGATACTGGCAGGCTAGAGTATGGTAGAGGGGTGTGGAATTTCCTGTGTAGCGGTGAAATGCGTAGATATAGGAAGGAACATCAGTGGCGAAGGCGACACCCTGGACTAATACTGACACTGAGGTGCGAAAGCGTGGGGAGCAAACAGGATTAGATACCCTGGTAGTCCACGCCGTAAACGATGTCTACTAGCCGTTGGGTTGTAATGACTTAGTGGCGCAGCTAACGCAATAAGTAGACCGCCTGGGGAGTACGGCCGCAAGGTTAAAACTCAAATGAATTGACGGGGGCCGCACAAGCGGTGGAGCATGTGGTTTAATTCGACGCAACGCGAAGAACCTTACCTACTCTTGACATCCAGAGAAGAACGCAGAGATGTGTTTGTGCCTTCGGGAACTCTGAGACAGGTGCTGCATGGCTGTCGTCAGCTCGTGTTGTGAAATGTTGGGTTAAGTCCCGTAACGAGCGCAACCCTTATCCTTACTTGCTAGCGGGTAATGCCGAGAACTTTAAGGAGACTGCCGGTGACAAACCGGAGGAAGGTGGGGACGACGTCAAGTCATCATGGCCCTTACGAGTAGGGCTACACACGTGCTACAATGGCGTATACAGAGGGCTGCGAACTTGCGAGAGTAAGCGAATCCCAGAAAGTACGTCGTAGTCCGGATTGGAGTCTGCAACTCGACTCCATGAAGTCGGAATCGCTAGTAATCGTGAATCAGAATGTCACGGTGAATACGTTCCAGGGCCTTGTACACACCGCCCGTCACACCATGGGAGTTGATTGCTCCAGAAGTAGGTAGTCTAACCGTAAGGAGGACGCTTACCACGGAGTGGTCAATGACTGGGGTGAAGTCGTAACAAGGTAGCCCTAGGGGAACCTGGGGCTGGATCACCTCCTTAAACGATAGAAACCTCTGGTGAGCGTTCACACAAATTATCTGATGTCTAATTTATGAGAAGCACAGAAGTGTTTTAATCTGTTGTTCTGTTGGTTAGAGCGTACCCCATTATTTTGGTAAAGAGTAGGGTGAGGTCGACCGAACTAAAACAAACAGCAAATTATATTGTATTTGGGTCTGTAGCTCAGTTGGTTAGAGCGCACCCCTGATAAGGGTGAGGTCGGCCGTTCAAATCGGCCCAGACCCACCAGAATTCCAATAACTTCGTTATTTAAGATCTCGTTTAGCGAATTAAACGTCGACCTTAAAAGTCTTGTTCTTGAAATTCTGGTATTTAATTGGAGATGTTTATTCCAATTAGCAAATACGATCTAGAGAAAAATGGGGCTATAGCTCAGCTGGGAGAGCGCCTGCTTTGCACGCAGGAGGTCTGCGGTTCGATCCCGCATAGCTCCACCATTTACGGATCATTCTGTGTAAAAGATTAGAAGAGAGTTCTAAGCAAGACGCTAAACATCTTATGCATTCGTGTGTTGGGTGATTTTTAGTCTCTGACTTAGTGCTTTGCACTAAACTTGCTCTTTAACAATTCGAATTTTGAAATAGACGATAATCAAGCGTCAAACCGGTGGAAAGCATCTTTAACCTAGATGACTTTCTAAATCGTAAATCCAGAGGGGTACAAAAGCCCTTTGGTATGTGATCCGAAACTATTTTGGGTTATATGGTCAAGTGACCAAGCGTGCACGGTGGATGCCTTGGCAGTCAGAGGCGATGAAGGACGTGGTAATCTGCGAAAAGGTTCGGGGAGTCGATAAACAGGCTTTGATCCGAACATGTCCGAATGGGGGAACCCACTCTACTTGTAGAGTATCCCACAGTGAATACATAGCTGTGAGGAGGCGAACGAGGGGAACTGAAACATCTAAGTACCCTTAGGAAAAGAAATCAACCGAGATTCCCTAAGTAGCGGCGAGCGAAAGGGGATTAGCCCTTAAGTGGTTTTGGTGTTAGTAGAAGGCTCTGGAAAGTGCCGCGATAGAGGGTGATAGCCCCGTATACGAAAACACCTTAATCATGAAAACGAGTAGGACGGGACACGTGTTATCCTGTCTGAATATGGGGGGACCATCCTCCAAGGCTAAATACTCCTGACTGACCGATAGTGAACCAGTACCGTGAGGGAAAGGCGAAAAGAACCCCTGTGAGGGGAGTGAAATAGATCCTGAAACCGTGTACGTACAAGCAGTGGGAGCGGACTTGTTCCGTGACTGCGTACCTTTTGTATAATGGGTCAACGACTTATTTTCAGTAGCAAGGTTAAACATGTAGTGGAGCCGTAGGGAAACCGAGTCTTAATAGGGCGTTTAGTTGCTGGGAATAGACCCGAAACCGGGCGATCTATCCATGAGCAGGTTGAAGGTTGAGTAACATCAACTGGAGGACCGAACCCACATCCGTTGAAAAGGCTGGGGATGACTTGTGGATAGGAGTGAAAGGCTAATCAAGCTCGGAGATAGCTGGTTCTCCTCGAAAGCTATTTAGGTAGCGCCTCGTATCTCACCATTGGGGGTAGAGCACTGTTTGGGCTAGGGGGTCATCCCGACTTACCAACCCCATGCAAACTCCGAATACCAATGAGTGCAATTACGGGAGACACACGGCGGGTGCTAACGTCCGTCGTGGAAAGGGAAACAACCCAGACCGTCAGCTAAGGTCCCAAAGTTACAGTTAAGTGGGAAACGATGTGGGAAGGCTTAGACAGCTAGGAGGTTGGCTTAGAAGCAGCCATCCTTTAAAGAAAGCGTAATAGCTCACTAGTCGAGTCGGCCTGCGCGGAAGATATAACGGGGCTAAAACTGTACACCGAAGCTACGGATGCTTAGTTTACTAGGCATGGTAGAGGAGCGTTCTGTAAGCCGTTGAAGGTCAAGCTGTAAGGCAGGCTGGAGGTATCAGAAGTGCGAATGTTGACATGAGTAACGATAAGGGGAGTGAAAAACTCCCCCGCCGGAAGACCAAGGTTTCCTGTCCCATGTTAATCAGGGCAGGGTGAGTCGGCCCCTAAGGCGAGGCAGAAATGCGTAGTCGATGGGAAACAGGTTAATATTCCTGTACTCGTGCATATTGCGATGGAGAGACGGAGAAGGCTAGGCCAGCACAGCGATGGTTGTCTGTGTTTAAGGCGGTAGGTTTAGGGCTTAGGCAAATCCGGTACCTTTTAAGACCGAGAACTGATGACGAAGCCTCTTTTGGGCGAAGTGGTTGATGCCATGCTTCCAGGAAAAACTTCTAAGCTTCAGATATGCAGGAACCGTACCCCAAACCGACACAGGTGGTCAGGTAGAGAATACCAAGGCGCTTGAGAGAACTCGGGTGAAGGAACTAGGCAAAATGGTACCGTAACTTCGGGAGAAGGTACGCCGGCCGGTGTGAAGGACTTGCTCCGTAAGCACTAGTCGGTCGAAGATACCAGGTGGCTGCGACTGTTTATTAAAAACACAGCACTCTGCAAACACGAAAGTGGACGTATAGGGTGTGACGCCTGCCCGGTGCTTGAAGGTTAATTGATGGGGTTAGCGCAAGCGAAGCTCTTGATCGAAGCCCAAGTAAACGGCGGCCGTAACTATAACGGTCCTAAGGTAGCGAAATTCCTTGTCGGGTAAGTTCCGACCTGCACGAATGGCGTAACGATGGCCACACTGTCTCCACCCGAGACTCAGTGAAATTGAAATCGCAGTGAAGATGCTGTGTATCCGCGGCTAGACGGAAAGACCCCGTGAACCTTTACTATAGCTTCACAGTGAACTTTGAACCTACTTGTGTAGGATAGGTGGGAGGCTTTGAAGCGGTGACGCCAGTTACCGTGGAGCCACTCTTGAAATACCACCCTGGTATGTTTGAGGTTCTAACTCAGGTCCGTAATCCGGATCGAGGACACTGTGTGGTGGGTAGTTTGACTGGGGCGGTCTCCTCCCAAAGAGTAACGGAGGAGCACGAAGGTGTGCTCAGCATGGTCGGAAATCATGCATAGAGTGTAAAGGCAAAAGCACGCTTAACTGCGAGACAGACACGTCGAGCAGGTACGAAAGTAGGTCTTAGTGATCCGGTGGTTCTGTATGGAAGGGCCATCGCTCAACGGATAAAAGGTACTCCGGGGATAACAGGCTGATACCGCCCAAGAGTTCACATCGACGGCGGTGTTTGGCACCTCGATGTCGGCTCATCACATCCTGGGGCTGAAGCCGGTCCCAAGGGTATGGCTGTTCGCCATTTAAAGTGGTACGCGAGCTGGGTTTAGAACGTCGTGAGACAGTTCGGTCCCTATCTGCCGTGGACGTTTGAGATTTGAGAGGAGCTGCTCCTAGTACGAGAGGACCGGAGTGGACGAACCTCTGGTGTTCCGGTTGTCACGCCAGTGGCATTGCCGGGTAGCTATGTTCGGACGGGATAACCGCTGAAAGCATCTAAGCGGGAAGCCTCCCTTAAGATAAGATCTCACTGGAACATAAGTTCCCTAAAGAGCCGTTCGAGACTAGGACGTTGATAGGTTGGGTGTGTAAGTGCTGTGAGGCATTGAGCTAACCAATACTAATTGCTCGTGAGGCTTGACCATATAACACCAAAGTGGTTTTTAAAGCGGAAACGCTACAATCACAGACACAGATTACGATAAAGCATCAGCAATGATGAGCATCGGTTTGATACTTGGTTATCACTATTTCAAAATGAATTGTTAAAGATCCAAGCACGTATTCGCGTGTTTTGGTGAGGCCACAAAACGCCCAGCCAGAACAAAACGCAAAACGAATTGCTTGACGATCATAGAGGCGTTGAACCACCTGATCCCATCCCGAACTCAGAAGTGAAAAGCGCCATCGCCGATGGTAGTGTGGGAGATCCCATGTGAGAGTAGGTCGTCGTCAAGCTTTATATTAAGAAGGCCCTGATAGCTAACGCTGTCAGGGCTTTTTTTCGTCTCAAAGAAAGGGGCCGAGGTGCATCACCATCACCTTGGTATTCGCTTCGCTTTTGACGACCTAAAGGCCGACAGGTTATTCGATTTTTGTAGGTCGTGGCTTTAGCCTTAAGGATCCCCACATTTATTTCTAGCACTTGGTTTCCAATAGAAGAAGGTCTAACGCCTCAAATAACATTTTTTCTGTTATTTCATAACGGGAGGTTTTCAGGATCCTTTTGGCTAAATAGCAATAAGACAATACTCGCCTCGTTGTTATCGTATTTGATTGGAAATGACGATGATAACCTTGCATCTCTGCCGCTTTCCCAATGACGTAAAGGCACCATTGAGCAAGTAAGGCAATTAACAGGAGGGTTTGTAATCGCTCAATAGATTGGCTTCGGCTACGTTTTAGTCCTAGCCCATAATATTCGTTCTTCGTGTCTCGGAATGCTTCTTCGATAGTCATTCTGCGCTTATAAATATTGACTAGAGCAAGAGGAGGAAACTCGCCTTTTGGCAAGTTACTGACTAGAAACCAAGGCTCTCTGTTTGCTTTAGAGCACTTCTTATAATTGTTACAGTTTGGTCTTTTAACGGGTTTGCTTTTTTTCTTTGTAGGGCGTGGACTTTTATACAAAACACCACGACAAGGCCATTGTTGTTGTTTTGATAGACGCAAGCCGGACAACTCCATTGGTTTTGTGGTGGCTTGATGATGATAACCGTCAACGAGAGTCCATTGTGGTCGTTTATCCGTTTGGCATTTTACCGTTCCACGTGTACGTGCAAGCCAATACCAATCTAATTGCTCTATTGCTTTGAACCACGGAACCTTAAATCCTGCGTCCGTGCAGATAATAGGGGTACAGTCAGAGGGAAGTATTTGCTTTAAATTATTTAAGAAGTCGACATGTCTTTTATGATTATTCATAGCTCCTTCAGGGTGTACTTCTTCATATAAAGTGAAAGCTCTTCCCTGAAAGGCCACTGAGGCGCGCAGTAAAACAAAGCTAAAATCATAAACACTTGACCAATCAACAATGATGGGCAAGAACTCTTGTGCAGAAAAGTGAGAGGCAAGGGTCTTATAAAATTGATTTCGGCATTGGTGTAATTGGATGTTTCCTAACAGTCGATCAACTCGTTTAATGCAATATTTTTCAATGACGTTAGCGTCTTCTCCTAGTTTTCTACCAATTGCCGTTAGGCTTAATCTGGCGCCTTCTTTAACGGAGGATACTGCATCTGATAAAGCTGTATAGGTTCGCTTATCAATGGAGATTGAATTGTCAGGAAGTAAACTCGATAATAACAATGTGATGCCCCTTGTCTGGCTTATTTTTTGGCGAAAATAGTTTAACCAACAAGTGGGCATCACTCTATATTTGTGGGGATCCTTAAGGCTTTAGCCCGACAAGACATGATGTGTTGTCGCGAGCTTTTTTGACGGCCTGAAGACTTAAGGATCCCCACATTTATTTCTAGCACTTGGTTTCCAATAGAAGAAGGTCTAACGCCTCAAATAACATTTTTTCTGTTATTTCATAACGAGAGGTTTTCAGGATCCTTTTGGCTAAATAGCAATAAGACAATACTCGCCTCGTTGTTATCGTATTTGATTGGAAATGACGATGATAACCTTGCATCTCTGCCGCTTTCCCAATGACGTAAAGGCACCATTGAGCAAGTAAGGCAATTAACAGAAGGGTTTGTAATCGCTCAATAGATTGGCTTCGGCTACGTTTTAGTCCTAGCCCATAATATTCGTTCTTCGTGTCTCGGAATGCTTCTTCGATAGTCATTCTGCGCTTATAAATATTGACTAGAGCAAGAGGAGGAAACTCGCCTTTTGGCAAGTTACTGACTAGAAACCAAGGCTCTCTGTTTGCTTTAGAGCACTTCTTATAATTGTTACAGTTTGGTCTTTTAACGGGTTTGCTTTTTTCTTTGTAGGGCGTGGACTTTTATACAAAACACCACGACAAGGCCATTGTTGTTGTTTTGATAGACGCAAGCCGGACAACTCCATTGGTTTTGTGGTGGCTTGATGATGATAACCGTCAACGAGAGTCCATTGTGGTCGTTTATCCGTTTGGCATTTTACCGTTCCACGTGTACGTGCAAGCCAATACCAATCTAATTGCTCTATTGCTTTGAACCACGGAACCTTAAATCCTGCGTCCGTGCAGATAATAGGGGTACAGTCAGAGGGAAGTATTTGCTTTAAATTATTTAAGAAGTCGACATGTCTTTTATGATTATTCATAGCTCCTTCAGGGTGTACTTCTTCATATAAAGTGAAAGCTCTTCCCTGAAAGGCCACTGAGGCGCGCAGTAAAACAAAGCTAAAATCATAAACACTTGACCAATCAACAATGATGGGCAAGAACTCTTGTGAAGAAAAGTGAGAGGCAAGGGTCTTATAAAATTGATTTCGGCATTGGTGTAATTGGATGTTTCCTAACAGTCGATCAACTCGTTTAATGCAATATTTTTCAATGACGTTAGCGTCTTCTCCTAGTTTTCTACCAATTGCCGTTAGGCTTAATCTGGCGCCTTCTTTAACGGAGGATACTGCATCTGATAAAGCTGTATAGGTTCGCTTATCAATGGAGATTGAATTGTCAGGAAGTAAACTTGATAATAACAATGTGATGCCCCTTGTCTGGCTTATTTTTTGGCGAAAATAGTTTAACCAACAAGTGGGCATCACTCTATATTTGTGGGGATCCTTAAGCCTGAAGACCGACCTACAGGGTTTTAACTATATATCACCCTAGTATTCGCTTCGCTTGCGCCTGTTTCGCAGGCTCTACGCGTCAGCGCGAATCCAACACCAAGGCGATTGTTGTGCATTTTTTCAAAAATTTGATTTATATAGTTTTTGTCGAATAAATGCCGACCTGCAGATACTGCGTGATGTGCCGCTATACGCTTTTATCAGCATATTCTATCTCCACTGATTAGCTAATCGCTGAATCTGATGTTTGTGAAAGAGGCTAAAATCGAGGTAAAGAGTTGGCCTCTTCTTTCAGCCATTGCTTTAGGTGTCTGATTGCGTCTTCATTTTTACGACTTTCTTTGTACGCTAAATGAAAGTTGTCACCTGTTTTGAACGCTTGGCAAGGTAATCGTGTGAGTGGTGTTTCTTCGTATTTCTCATTCATCATATAGTCATTAACGAGTGCAATGCCAAGTGAGTGTTTTGCGGCTTCATATGCGAGCATGAGGTGACTAAAGCGGTGAAATTGTATTGTACTTGGTAGAGGCTGCTTTAAATTTGCAAACCATCGTCTCCAATCCTCTGTATGACGATCATAGATGCTATATGAGGTGATAAGTGGAAATTGTGCCAGTAAGCTTGGCGTTGCTTTTAGTTTGTCACTTAATTCTTGAGTTGAGGTGATATTTAGTTTGTTTTTAATGGTTTCAAAATATTGGTGACTACATACTGGAAAAAGCTCCTCTTGATATAAAGATTCAAATAAGAACCCTCTTTTTTCTTTTTCAACGGTGATAAAAAAGTCTGCCGTTCTGTCTGATAAATCTGGAGAGTGGTGGCTCATTTCTATACTCAGCTCTAAGCTTGGGTGTAGACGTTTAAGTTCTGGTAGTCTGGGGATTAGCCAGTAGACGGCAAACGAGCTGTACACGGCCAGTCTTATATGTGTTTTCTGTACACCCTTCAGACGATTTGTGGCTTCGTTTATTTGCAGTAATGAGCTGCTGATGGCATCTAAATACTGCTTACCTTCTTTGGTGAGTTCTAGGTTTCTACCTTGGCGATGAAAAAGGCTTTCTCCTAGATAGTTTTCAAGAATTCTTATCTGATGGGATACGGCGCTCTGGCTCACATTTAGCTCGTTGGCTGCTAATGAGAAGCTGTTAAGTCGAGCCACTGTCTCAAACACAGGTAGGGATTTTAAAGGCGTCATATTTATTATCCAAATAACTAATACTGGGTTTGAATATATCACTTTATCTAATGATGTAAACTTACTAAGCTACTGTGAATTTGAATACTTTGTAGGAGAGTTGTGTGTCGGGTCGTACCGTTAGTAGTGCTATTTTTGTATTAGTATTAGGCAGTTTTTTTGCTACCCTGTGTGACACTTTTATCAAAATGGCAGGCTCTGATGTGGCTATTTTTCAGTTCACTTTTCTGCGTGCTGTTTTTATGTGCCTCATTCTTTGTCCTATTGTGGCGTTTAGGTTTCGTCACTACGCAAAATCGACCGCTTTTTTAGGGCTAAAGCTTCATTTTATTCGCGGTAATATGTGGGTGTTGGCGGCTGTTTTATTGGTCCTTTCTTTGGCGGAACTATCATTGGCAACGGCTAATGCGGTGTTTTATACCGCCCCGATTTTTATTATGCTTTTGGGGGCTTTTTTCTATAAAGAGCGATTAACAGTGGATGTTGTGTTCGCCGCGGTTCTTGGCTTTATTGGTATTTTAGTGATACTGAGGCCGACAGAGGTTAGCTCTGGTATGGTGAGTGCCATTCTGTTTGCGATTGTGCTTGCTACAAATAGCTTGTTAATTAAGCGTCTACCGCAGCAACAAGATATGCTATATGGCTTATTCGTGACCCAGCTCTTTGCGTTGCCATTGGCTGGAGGATTGGCTTTTTGGGAGGGGGCTGCGTTTCAGTTGGATGTATTAATGTATTCGGCTTTGTCGTCGATATGCTCAATTTTATATAGCGTATCGTGTCTAGTCGGGTATCGATATGTTGCATCAAGTCAGGTAACCAGTGCTGAGTATTCCGGATTGATTTTTGCTTTCCTGATTGGTTGGTGGTTTTTTGGTGAAGCGCCAGATTTAGGTTTGTTTGTTGGTTCTTTTTTCGTTATAGCGCCTTTGCTTTATTTGAGTCATAAGGACATTAGACGCTTACGGAAGGAGCAGTTGTTGTCTAATACCCGATCAAATTTGGGAGCCGGTTGAAGCATTTGAGCAAAGATTTTTAATCATTTGCTCAATCATTTCCGAAAGATCTGCTTGGTCTAGGTAGATACCATCTATAAAAAGCCTAGCCAGCCCATGAAGACTTGCCCATGTGGTTTGTCCAATTCTTAATGCGGTATTGTTTTTTGGCAATACGTTTTCTGCTTGCAATGTTTCGACCCAGTCAATCCATGCTTTAAAGGTCTGTTTAGAGGCTTTTTTTAGTGAATCGCTTGGTGTGCCAGCTTTCCATAATGTCCTACCGTACATGAGATCGTAGGTTTCACTGTGTCGAAGGGCATACTCAACGTAAGCACATACGTAATTCCTAAAGCTTTCTTCAGCACTAATTTTTTGCGCTTTTAAGGTATTCAATATGCCTTCTTGTTCATGAAAACCTTTTTCAGCTAGAGCACAGAGTAAGGCGTTTTTATCTTTGAAATGATGATATGGCGCCGTTCTTGAGACTCCAACGGTGTCTGCTAATTTGCGCATACTGAGACTTTCTACGCCCTGTTCTTTGATAATGAAAGAGGCGGATTCAAGCAGTGATTTAGTGAGATCACCATGGTGATACTGAGTTTTTAGTGTTGGCATGAGCTGATTAAATACTTGTATCTTGACAATGTCAAAATGAATATCTATCTTGACAGTGTCAAAATTGTACGCGGGCAGCTGCAATATTTAAAAATAATAAACAAAGTGAGTCACATTATGAGCCAATCACCATACCCACACCTTTTTCAACCATTAGATCTTGGTTTTACTCAGTTAAAAAACCGCGTCATTATGGGATCTATGCATTTAGGGTTAGAAGAAGTCAAAGGCGGTTTTGCTCGTATGGCGGCATTTTATGCAGAACGTGCTAGAGGTGGCGTCGCTTTGATTGTGACAGGTGGAATTGGCCCGAATGTGGAAGGTGGTGTGTATGCTGGGGCCGCGTTGATGGTCAGCGATGAGGATGTTGCCAACCATAGCCAAGTAACCAAGGCGGTTCATGTTGAAGGCGGTAAGATATGCATGCAAATTTTACATACTGGGCGATATGCCTACAATCCTAAATTAGTAGCGCCTTCTGCATTACAGGCTCCAATTAATCCCTTTAGTCCTCATGAGTTAACCGATGAAGAGGTTTCTCAACAAATTGAAGATTTTGTGCGCGCCGCGGTGTTGGCGCAAAAGGCGGGTTATGATGGCGTTGAAGTCATGGGGTCGGAAGGGTATTTAATTAACCAGTTTGTTGTTTCTCGCACCAATCATCGTGATGATGATTGGGGTGGAGATTATGGAAATCGTATTCGCCTACCGTTAGAAATTGTGCGTCGAATTCGGGAGGCGGTAGGTGATCATTTTATTATTATTTATCGTCTGTCAATGTTGGATTTGGTTGAACAGGGAAGTACGTTGGAAGAAGTGGTTACACTGGGTTTAGGAATTGAAAAAGCAGGAGCCAGTATTATTAATACAGGTATTGGTTGGCATGAGGCAAGAGTACCGACTATTGCGACAAAAGTACCTAGAGCGGCCTTTACTTGGGTAACCGCAAAGCTTAGAGAGTCATTGAATGTCCCTTTAATTACGTCAAACCGTATCAATATGCCCGATGTTGCAGAGGCGGTCTTGGCTCGTGGTGATGCGGATCTTATCTCAATGGCAAGGCCATTTTTGGCCGATCCTGAGTTTGTGGTGAAAGCTGAGCAGGGTCGAGCAGATGAAATCAATACCTGTATTGGCTGCAACCAAGCCTGTTTGGATCATGTTTTCGATCATAAAATGACATCTTGTTTGGTAAATCCAAGGGCCTGTCATGAGACTGAATTACTCATTACTCCGTCAGAAACAACAAAACACATTGGTGTGATTGGTGCAGGACCTGCAGGTTTGGCGTTTGCGACGACCGCTGCGAGACGAGGTCATAAAGTTACTTTGTTTGATGCTGCTAGTGAAATTGGCGGGCAATTTAATATAGCTAAGCGTATTCCTGGTAAAGAAGAGTTTTATGAAACCTTACGTTACTTTACGCGTCAGTTGGAATTGACAGGAGTGACCTTGCAGCTTGATACCGAGGTTGACGAATTACTGTTGCAACAATACGACTTTGATGAATTGGTATTTGCCACAGGGATTGTACCAAGAGATTTGGATATTGAGGGGATCAATCATCCTAAAGTATTGAGCTATTTGGATGTTATGAACGGTCATACGGTCGGTAAGCGTGTGGCTGTAATTGGTGCAGGCGGTATCGGTTTTGATATCAGTGAATATTTGATTCATGACCCAAATCATTCCCCACAAAGTATTGACGGTTTTATGAAACAGTGGGGCGTTGATATGACGTTTCGTGCCAGGGGGGTGTCGAGGGCATGAAAGCCGATTTTGCACCAGCAGCAAGAGATATTTTTCTATTGCAGCGAAAAGCCTCAAAAGTGGGGGCGAACTTAGGTAAAACGACAGGTTGGATTCATCGAACGGAGTTGTTAAAAAAAGGTGTGACCATGATCGCTGATTGTGAGTATCAAAAGGTGGATGATCAAGGGCTGCACATACTAGTATCTGGTAAGCCGCAATGTTTAGACGTTGATCATGTGGTTATTTGTGCAGGTCAATTGCCAAATAAGGCGTTGGGTGAAAGCTTAGATCGGCCAGTGCATTTTATTGGTGGTGCTGCGGTCGCCTCAGAGTTAGATGCCAAACGCGCAATTAAACAAGGGACTTTGTTGGCTTGTTCATTATGATGCCGTAAACTCATTGCTTGAGTGGTTGGCTTAAAAAATCGGGCTATACCACTCTAGTCATTTTTTGCGTTCAGAAGTTAGACTAACACTTGCCGAGTAGTGGCAATGTGCTCATGAATTTGATCTTCAATACCTGAATCAATCATGGCTTTTGGACGGCAATCGTATGGGTAGGCCATTTTCGGTGTGGTACCAAATAATCGACAGATTAATGGGCGTTCATCATACACTTCTCAACCACTTGGTCCCAAGTGAACACAATTAAGCTCTTTTAAAACGGCGTTACGCTCAGCGTCTGATTTAACTGGTAGGCGCAACATTTCCTCTGAAGAGGCTGTGACAGCACCGCAACAATTGTGACAGCTTGGTTTGCATTCAAACGTCGGGATGCGTTCATGCAGTCTTCCAATGATGTCTCTGTCGTAAGTTATGTATTGTTGCCTTTCGTGTCGAGTTGTTTAGCATTATTGCTGATGTTTATAATCAAGTATTTTATAAAAATTATGTAAATCGCTTTATCCAGTTGAGTATTGTTGTAACTTATCACTATAAAATACGTGATTGAAGTAGAGGTTGTTGGTGAATGGATTTAGCAGCGTATTGTTTGAGTTGAGATTTATGCCGATATTTGAAGTATTGCTTGAATGGGTTAGCTTTCACTGGGTAACTATTATCGTCGTGTTGCATATTGGTTTGTCTGCTGTGACATCCTTGCATGTGCTGCTGTTCAAAGAAAACGAACGTACTTCTCTTGCTTGGATAGGTTTGGTGATATTTTCGCCTGTCTTAGGCAGTTTGTTCTACTGGTTGTTTGGCATAAACCGCATTAGGCGTATAGCAAAGAGAGAGCACCCTCAAACGCTCAAACAAGACTTCCGCTATAAAGAGGATTGTATTGATTTTCATTGCCTACCTGAAAACTGGCATTCCTCTGTTATCGCGGGGTACGCTATTCATCCAGTGAATTATGTTGATGATAATAGTATTGAGCCCCTTGTTAACGGCGATAATGCTTATCCTGCGATGATAAAATCGATTCAAGCTGCAAAACATCACATAGTTTTATCAAGTTATATTTTTGATTACGACTCACTTGGACGTCAATTCGTTAACGCACTAGCGCAAGCGCAGCAGCGTGGTGTGTTAGTGCATGTTTTGTTAGATGGTATTGGAGTTGGTTACAGCTGGCGTAAATCAGATAGGGCATTAAAGAAACGAGGTGTGAGAACGGCACAATTTTTACCTGCGATTTCGTTTACAAGCATTCGTTTTATTAACCTAAGAAACCACAGGAAAATACTCTGTGTTGATGGTGAAGAAGCTTATATTGGTGGCATGAATATCAGTAAAAGTAATCTGGTTAAGTCTGCAAAACACCCGATTGATGATGTTCATTTTAAGGTGGTGGGCCCTGTTATTGATCAAATTAGCCAAGTTTTTATAGAGGACTGGTTCTTTGCTACAAGAGAGTTGATTCAATTTCCTTCCTATAGCCCAAGCACTCTGAAGGTAAAAAATGATAAATCTGTTGTCGCTAGAGTTATTCAAGATGGCCCGGATGAGCATCATAATAGGATACGTTGGACACTAATTAACGCACTCGTTTGTGCGCAGAAAAGCGTTAAAATCATCACTCCCTATTTTATTCCTGATCAAACATTAATGACATCGCTTCATGCCGCAGCTTTGCGTGGCGTGTCTGTTGAAATTATTGTGCCTGAGCACAGTAATATTCTATTTGTAGATTGGGTTATGGAAGCCAATTATCCAAGAATTATAGAGCATGGTATAAAAATATATAAAAATAAGCGGCCGTTTGATCACAGCAAAATAGTGCTTATTGATGATGTCTGGTCATTCATAGGTTCTACTAACTGGGATGCCAGAAGTTTAGAGTTCAACTTCGAAATCAATTTAGAATGTTTTGATACGGATCTGAATGCGCAGCTGACGGAATTATTTGAGTCCAAGAAATTCAACGCTGAAGGTGTGGTAGAAGAGGATGTTCGAGGTTTATCCATCTATAAGAAAATCCGTAATAACCTATTTCGTTTGTTTTCTCCGTATTTGTAATCCGAATTCTTGTTCGTTGTTGTTATCATTTTTAAAGGCTATTTTTTATGATGAAAAGTCGTTATAGCACTGTTGAGTCGTTAAAAATAATGGGAAGCGCTTCGAAACAGGTGATAGGGCCAGATATTAAGGTATTGTTGTGGAATGTGTTTAAATGCAAACGAAAGGGTTGGCAGAATGATTTTACTTCTCTCATTGACGATAAAGATTTAATCCTGTTGCAAGAAGCCATTCTAAACTCGCCCTTTGACGGAATGTTTAACCATTCTTCGCAACATCAGTGGATTATGGCGAGCAGCTTTAAAAACGTAAAGTCTAACATTGAAACGGGAGTTAAAACCGGATCAAGCGTTATGGCAAATAAGCATTTTTTTCAGCATCTACTCATAGTGAGCCTATTACTAAAACTAAAAAAATGGTGTTAGCAACCGAGTATCCGTTAGCAAGTACAACAGAACCTACCCTTGAGCAGTCGCTGCTCGTTATCAATACTCACATGATTAACTTTGTTTCTTTCGAAAAATTCAGCGCGCATCTTGATCAAGCTTTTCAGGCTCTAGAGCATCATAGTGGCCCGATATTATTGGCCGGTGACTTTAATACTTGGAACAAAAAAAGAATGCAGTATTTTGATGAGCTAGCTATGTCATGCTCGTTAAAAGAAGTTGATATCACTCGTCAGCCAAGGCTAGGTCATTTATTTCGTCATCTTGATCACATTTATTGCCGCGGATTAGGCGTTGTTGACGTGCATGTTCACACAGATATCCATTCGTCTGATCATTACCCAATCAGTTTGTCACTTCGTCTCGCAGATGATTAGCTTTTTATATAGGCTAATCATTGTCGATTTTTTTACGCATTATCTAATAGTTTGCTCAAGGCTTGTAGGCGGATGGAGACTTCCTTTCTGTCCAAGTCTATTAGTTGCTGTTGCTCTAATCCATGTTCGATCATGAGCTTTTGATGACGGACAAAGGACCAATGAGTTGCATAATTTGCTTGTTCAGCAATACGAATCAAACCTTCTAATTGACGCAAACGCACTGCTAGGCAAGATTGTGAATATTGGCGAATTTGGTCAAAGGCGATATTGGCTAGGGTTTCAAATGATGTCGTTTTGTAGGTTACTCGTTCTACTCCTTCCTCATCATAGGTGATGCCTTCAGGGAAGTTTTTTTGAGTCAAATCACAAATCGTTGCGGTGAGTTTATCTATGCAGGCGATGGCTGAATAGGGGTCATTTATGCCGGGTGATAGGGCTCTCAAGGCGATTTCAACCAGTTGGTGCACTGCAAACTCTGGGTCTTGTATTGGGGTGCGTTTTAGGTACTCAACGTAAAGCACTCGTGCAGTGTTTGTTTATCCTCTTCTGAAAAGTTTTCGATGTCACTTTTCATCACAATCATGCGGTTGACGACAAAATCGCCTGGATTGACTGTGATATTCAGATGGCCATCTAGTTTGCACATTAAATCGGTTAAATCTGAGTAATTAATTGCTTGAATATAACCACATGAATGGCTTTTGAAATTGAACTGCTTGTTGTTTTCTGTTTGCGTTGACTCTTGAGTTTGGCTTTTGTTCCTTGAGGAGCAGGTGTCTTCTTCCTCTTTTTGCTGTTTAAAGATTTGGTTAATGCTGTCTTGCAGCTCTTTATAAACATTGTCTATGACACTGTCAGATTGCAGATTGAGAGAAACGTGGTGAATAAAATAGATAAGCAAAAGAATGCCGAACATCGTCATTAATATTGCGCCAGCAATAGTAAGCCCTGGAAGAAAAGCACCACCGGCAAAATCATCAGTTGTTCTAACCAGAATCAAGCAGTAAACAAATAAAGATATAAAAATACCAAGTACGACTTGGGTGCTAGAGTCTTCCATAAAATTGCGAATTAATCTCGGTCCAAACTGCGACGAGGCGTTGGTAAGGGCAACTATGGTAATGGAAAACGTGATACTTACTACCGTCATCACACTGCTCGCGACGGTAGTAAGAAGGTCTCGAGTGATGCTTGCATCGGCGTGGTATAAGAAATTTAGCCAATTTAACGAGTTTAGCCCAGCGTATAGATCAATCAGCAGCAGTGATATACAGCTTAAAATGGTGAGCGATAAAATCAGGCATGGTGTAAACCAGAAACTGGTTTTAGCGGTATCGTACACTTTTAATATTTTAGTGTTTTTAATCATTGGTAATGGCAAAAGGATACGTCCTTGTGTGTTGTTGGAAATTTGCGGCTACTGGCTTTTTTCGTTCGGTTCTCCCGTTTTGAGTAACTTCAATAAATCTTCTCTTTTTATACTGCCTTTTAGTGCGAGATCTAATTGATATTGGTATTCGTTATTCCAGTCCGTTGTTCTAGGACTGAGTGCAGATAGGTCGCTCATGGCGGATTTCATGACTTTTAGGTAAGCCTGAATATTTTGTTCTTGATTGATTAAGATATTTTTTAGAGCCGTCGCGCTACTGTGTCTTAGGTAAAGCTTTAGTGTTTCATTTTGTTCTTCAATGGTTTGTATCTTGATATCTTGTTGAGACTGTATTTTCTGTATGTTGAGTAATTGTTCTTCATGAGTGCTCAGTTTGTTGAGGGTTTCAACATCTTCTTGGGATTGAAGTAGAAAGTAGGTCACGCCAGAAGAAGCGCAAACACTCAATAGGAAACAGGATAAAAAAGCGACTATAGGTATTTTGCTTTTTTTGGGAGTCGGCTCTTCTACCTCCACTTTTTTATCGACAATAGGTTTTTGTGGCATAATTGGCCCTCCTTACTTCACTCATATGATGATTTAATAGTGTGCTTTTTTGCATAAAAAGAACACGTTTTTATCTTTGCTTTTATCGGTTTTATGTCAGTTTTGCCTTATTACCACCACGGCGTGCTCTATTATTGCTCTGGATTATGTTTAGGGTAGTCTTTAGAGACACATTCAGCGGTTTAGTTTTTGCCTCAGTACACGTAAAATATGCGCCCATGACAATGGGTGTGTAATAACCTACTAAAATAGTCAGGTAAATACTTGATCAAAACAGTAGGTTTTGTGTACTATTTACTTTTACAGAATAATCTAAAGTGGATAGTTTATGCGCCTGACAACAAAAGGTCGTTATGCGGTAACCGCCATGCTTGATTTAGCATTGCATTCGGATAAAGGACCTGTGTCGTTATCGGATATTTCGAATAGACAAGGAATATCATTGTCTTATCTTGAGCAATTGTTTTCTAAGCTCCGTAAGAAAGCTTTGGTAAACAGTGTCCGAGGACCTGGTGGCGGTTATCGTCTTAGCCGATCTAACCATGATATTTTTGTTGCTCAAATAGTCGATGCGGTTAATGAGTCGGTAGATGCAACGGGCTGCAAAGGCCGAAGTGATTGTCAAAGCGGTAATACTTGTCTCACCCATCATTTATGGTGTGATTTAAGTGATCAAATACACGATTTTTTAAATCAAATTAGCTTAGAGCAGCTTGTGCGTCGCAATGATGTACGTCAAGTTGCTGAGCGACAAGATCTTGAGAGCCGACAACGCTGTCTTCAAAATGACAAAATTAGCGCGGCCATTGTTGATTAAATAGAAAATAAATTAATAGAGCTTAATGCGCTGATTCACGGCGTATTAGTGGCTATAATTGAGTGAGTTTTTATATGACTGAGCAGATAGATAAGGCGCTGGCACGGGAGTACGAAGCAGGTTTTGTGTCTGATGTAGAATCAGAGACATTTGAGCCAGGTTTGGATGAAAGTGTCATCCGACGTATTTCTGAAATGAAAGGTGAGCCTGAATGGATGCTCGAATGGCGCCTGAGCGCATTTCGTGAATGGTTGGAAATGGAAGAGCCTGAATGGGCTTTAGTCGATTACCCAAAAATAGATTTTCAGTCTATTTCTTACTATTCGGCTCCAAAAAGTATGAAAGACAAGCCTAAGTCTTTGGACGAGGTGGATCCGGAACTACTGCGTACTTATGAAAAACTTGGTATTCCTTTGATAGAGCAGCAAATGTTGGCCGGTATCGCGGTTGATGCGGTATTTGACTCTGTCTCTGTTGTAACGACATTCCGTGAGAAACTAGAGGAAGCGGGTGTGATATTTTGCCCAATTTCTGAAGCGCTGCACAAATATCCAGATCTTGTTAAAAAGTACATCGGTAGTGTTGTTCCTAAGAAAGACAATTATTATGCGGCGTTGAACTGTGCTGTGTTTACGGATGGTTCTTTTGTTTATATTCCTAAAGGCACTCGCTGTCCTATGGAATTGTCTACTTACTTCCGTATCAATGAGCAAAATACGGGGCAATTCGAGCGCACACTGATTATCGCGGATGAAGGTAGCCACGTGAGTTATCTAGAAGGTTGTACTGCGCCGCAGCGTGATGAAAATCAGCTGCATGCAGCGGTAGTAGAGCTCGTTGCCATGGATAACGCTGAGATTAAATACTCAACGGTGCAAAACTGGTATCCAGGTGACGAGAACGGCAAAGGCGGTATTTACAACTTTGTCACCAAGCGCGGTATTTGTCATACCAACGCTAAGATTTCTTGGACGCAAGTCGAGACAGGTTCTTCGGTCACTTGGAAGTACCCAAGCTGCATTTTGAAAGGCGATAATAGTGTAGGCGAGTTCTACTCAGTTGCTTTGACGCGTGGTCGTCAGCAAGCAGACACTGGGACCAAGATGATCCATATCGGTAAGAATACAAAATCCACCATTATCTCTAAAGGTATTTCGGCAGGCAGAAGTAACAACAGCTACCGTGGGCTTGTTCGTATGAACCCAGGTGCCGAAGGCGCACGTAACTTTACCCAGTGTGACTCTTTGTTGATTGGTGATCAGTGTGGCGCACACACTTTCCCTTACGTGGAAAGTCGTAACCCATCAGCCATTATTGAGCATGAAGCGACAACCTCTAAGGTCAGTGATGAACAGATGTTCTTGTGTCGTCAGCGTGGCCTCGATCCTGAAAAAGCCGTTTCCATGATTGTGAATGGCTTCTGTAAGGAAGTATTCAAAGAATTACCAATGGAATTTGCCGTTGAAGCGGGCAAGTTACTAGAAATAAGCCTTGAAGGCTCAGTAGGTTAAGGAATTATTAAAGATGTCGAACACGAAAAGTTTGTTGACGATAAAAGATTTGCACGCCAGCGTTGAAGAAAAACAAATCATCAAAGGGTTGGATTTAGACATCAAACCGGGTGAAGTGCACGCAATCATGGGACCAAACGGTGCTGGTAAAAGTACTCTTGGCTATGTTTTGTCTGGTCGTGATGGTTACAGTGTAGACAGTGGTAGCGTGACGCTTGATGGCGAAGATTTACTGGAAATGGAGACGGAAGACCAGGGCTCGCGCGGGTTTGTTCTTGGCGTTCCAATATCCAGTCGAAATTCCTGGTGTCAGCAACTTAGAATTTTTAAAAGCGTCGGTGGATGCGCAGCGTCAAGCCCGTGGTGAAGACGCCATTACTTCTGCGGATTTCTTGAAAGAAGCGAAAGCGGCGTGTAAGCAAGTTAACTTGCCAGTGGCTTTCTTGAAGCGTGGTGTTAACGAAGGTTTCTCCGGTGGCGAGAAAAAACGTAATGAGCTAATGCAGATGTTATTGCTGAAACCAAAGCTTTGCATTCTAGATGAAACAGATTCTGGTTTGGATATTGACGCTCTGCAGATAGTGGCAGAGGGTGTGAATAGCCAACGTTCCGCAGATCGCAGTTTTATCGTTGTAACCCATTATCAACGTCTTTTAGATTACATTAAGCCTGATTTTGTGCATGTATTGTCTGACGGCAAAATCGTTAAGAGTGGTGATGCTTCCCTTGCGCTTGAGTTAGAAGCTCAAGGTTATGCTTGGTTGCAGAAAGAGCCAGTTGAAGACGAACTTGAGGGGTAACGCATGAGTGAATGGTTAGAAAGCGCCATTGCTCGAGCGCAAGGTATCAATGACTGGCTTGCGCCAAAGCGAGCCTCACGCAGTGGAACTTTTAGCAAATACTAAGTGGCCAACGCGTAAAACGGAAGCGTGGCGTTATACGCCTTTGCGCCCTGTAGAGCGTACGCAAGCAAAAGTCATTACCGATAAAGTCGAGTTGTTGCCGGTTGCCATTGCGGATTTATCCGCAATTGAATTGGTCTTTGTTAATGGGCAGTTTGACCAAACGCAATTGACGAAAACCTTGCCTGAAGGTTTATCTATTTCATTGGGTGGTGACTTAGATGCGGCGCAACAAGCAGAAGCACTACATATATTTTCGACTATTAAACCAGAGCGCCACATTTTCGGTTTGGTTAACGACGCAATAGCACAAGATGTCGTGGTGGTCACGGTGGCGGAAGGGGTCGAGGTTACTCAGCCGATTCGTATTAGCTCTTTGTTGAGTCAAGGCGCCGAATCCCACACTCGTGTGCAAATCACTTTGGCAGCTGGCTCGCGATTAACCGTGATTGAAGATGTCCAAGCGCAAGGCGATAGTTTTAATACCGCGTTTGTTGAATATAAGGTCGCAGCGAATGCTAGCCTAGAGCATTATCGCTTTGCTCTACAGACAGGCAGTAATGTTTCCATTGGTGGTAGCCATTTTAACTTGTATGACCACGCTAAAATGCACAGTACTCTTGTGGGTTTTGGTAGTGAGTTGTCTCGTTTAGACACCGACATTATTCATGCGGGTGAGTTTGCCGATGCCAAGCTTAATGCCATGTATTTGTTAGATGGAAAAGAGCTGTTTGATCTGCATGCGACGGTTGAGCACGCTATGCCCAATGGCAAAACTGAAGAGAATGTGCGTTGTATCGTAGCCGATCGTTCTCGCGCTATTTTTAATGGTCGTATTCATATTCACCGTGATGCACAGAAAACCTTGGCAGAGCTAAATAACCGCAACTTGCTGTTATCCGATAAAGCCGAGATTAACACTAAGCCAGAGTTAGAAATATACGCTGACGACGTGAAATGTGCTCATGGGGCAACGGTAGCTCAGATTGATAAGCAAGCTTTGTATTATCTGCAGACTCGTGGTGTAAGCCGCTCGAAAGCGCAAGTGATGCTCAACTTTGGTTTTATTAATGAGTTGATTGATTTAATGCCAAATGCGGCGTTAGCGGAGTGGATTCGTCCTATTATCCGTGAACGATTTGCGCAAATGGAAGTGAAATAAGCGAGAAAACGATGAGTTTTGATGTAGCCGCTATCCGTAAGCAGTTTCCGATTTTAAAGCGAGAGATTGATGGGAAACCTTTGATATACCTCGATAATGCAGCGACGACGCAAAAGCCGCAATGTGTGATTGATGCTTTGGTGGATTACTATTCGACCTGTAATTCTAATGTGCATCGTGGTGCCCATCGTCTTGCTGATGAAGCGACACGTCGCTTTGAGGATGCGCGCGACATCGTAAAAAACTTCATTAACGCGCCAAAACGCGAAGAAGTGATTTGGACGACGGGTACTACCGAGGCGATTAATATTGTCGCCAATGGTTTAGGTTCTTTGTTGTCATCGGGTGATGAGGTTATTGCAACAGGAATGGATCACCATGCCAATCTAGTGACGTGGCAACAAGCCTGTAAAGCTTCTGGTGCGATTTTAAGAACCGTTCCGGTAACGGATTCTGGTGAATTAGATCAAGGGGCTTATGATGCCATGCTAAATGAGCATACTAAGTTTGTTGCTTTTCCGCATGTTTCCAATGCCTTGGGTACCGTGAACCCAATTAAAGAAATGACGGCGAAAGCAAAAAAAGTCGGAGCTTGGGTACTGGTAGATGGTGCTCAAGGTGCCGCTCATGGTCATGTTGATGTGCAAGACATAGGTTGTGATTTTTATGCCTTTTCTGGGCATAAGATTTATGGACCAATGGGTGTCGGTGTGCTCTGGGGTAAAGAGTCAGTTCTCGCTGAGTGGCCTGTTTGGCGCACTGGTGGCGAGATGATTTCTACCGTGACTTTGCAAGACGCAACTTGGAACGTTTTGCCTTATCGTTTTGAGGCAGGTACGCCTAATGTGGGTGATGCGATTGCGATGGCGGAAGCGATTCGTTGGTTTAGTGCATTAGATCAAGAGGCTGTTGCGGCTCATGAAAAAGCCTTGTTGGACCATGCAACTGAGCTTGCTGAGCAGTTTGAAGGTTTGACAATAATTGGGACCGCCAAAGAAAAAATTGGCGTGTTGAGCTTTGTGATGGATCAGGGACACCCTGCTGACATCGGGTTTTTGTTGGATCGGCAAGGCATTGCTGTGCGTACGGGTGATCATTGTGCGCAGCCACTGATGGCGCGCTTTAATGTGCCAGGTACAGCACGCGCATCGTTTGCGATTTATAATACATTAGAAGAAGTTGACGCTTTGTTTGTGGCACTGAAAAAAGTGCAAACAATGCTGGCTTAGGAGGTTTCAATGACAGTAACAACGTTTGATCCTGTCTCTAGCGTGTCTTTAACCGCTTCTGCACAGAAATATTTTGCCTCTAAATTGGTTAAGCAGCCTGGCAAGTTGATTCGATTGAGCACGAAAGAGAGTGGTTGTACGGGTTTTTCTTATGTGCTGGATATTGTTGATACCGCCTCAGGTGACGATACCGTATTAGAGTTTGGTAACGTGATACTTGCAGTGGATTCGCACTCTGTTGCCATGTTGAAGGGCACAGAGATCGACTTAGTGCGCGAGGGCGTTAACGAAGTTGTAAAGTTTAAAAACCCTAACGTTGTAGCAGAGTGTGGCTGTGGCGAAAGCTTTAGTGTGAGTTAACTTCATGCAAAAAATGGTAGTAACAAATCGTGCTTGTCCAGCACGACGAGTACCGAGTGGTGAGCCAGTTAGTATTCCAGAAGGTCAGTTTATTACGATCAACCAGAGTTTAGGTGGCAACTATACAGTCACTTGGCAAGGTAATATGCTGCGCATAGACGGTACCGACGCGGAGGCCATTGGTCAGCAACCTGAGGTCTTGGATTTTGAAGATCTTGGTACTGGGCAGATCAGTGAAGATCAAGTCTGGCAGGCGTTAGATACCATTTACGATCCTGAGATTCCGATCAGCCTAGTATCGTTAGGCTTGGTTTATAAGGTGACGCTAGATCAAGAAGCAAAATCTGTTTTGATTGATATGACATTAACGGCACCAGGTTGCGGAATGGGGCCTGTGTTGGTGGGGGATGTTAAGTATCGAGTGGCGAAAGTGCCAAATGTTGATTCAGTGAAAGTGGATTTGGTGTTTGATCCACCTTGGTCACGAGAAATGATGAGTGAAGAGGCGCAATTGGAAGCGGGTCTTTTCTTCTAATGTCTTTTTGGGGATAGTTTCGGTCATTTGCTAAAATCGAATACAATAAGAAACGGCCTTGGCATATAGCCAAAGCCGTTTTTGTTTTAATAGGCTTGATGAAAAAAGAGGGTAGTCATGGCTTTACCTAGTACGGAAGATATCGTTGACGATCTGTCGTTCTTTGACGATTGGGAAGATAAATATAAGTACATAATAGATTTGGGGAAGTCATTGCCTGAGTTTGATGAAGTGTGGCGTACGCCGGAACGTCTAGTGAAAGGGTGCCAGAGCAGTGTTTGGATTCAGCCGGGTAGTGAGCAGGATTCGATAAAAGGTGAAGTGCTTACTTTTGCGGTAGACAGTGATGCCATTATCGTTCGTGGTTTGTTGGGGTTAGTGCTTGCGGCATTGGATCACAAAACACCACAAGAAATTTTAGATTTCGACATTACAGCGTATTTTGAAGAGTTGGATCTTGAAAGACATTTGAGTCCGACTCGTGGTAACGGTTTGCGTTCCATTGTCGGTCGCATAAAAGGTATCGCTCAGGCCGCGGCTTAACTCTGGGCTGTTGAGCTATCGGCTTATGTGTACCTGTTTAATTTATATTGGAGAGCTTTAATGAATACCCTGGTTTACCTAGATAACTCTGCAACCACACCCGTGGATCCAAGAGTCGCTGAAAAAATGATGGCGTGTTTAACGCAGGATGGGAATTTTGGCAACCCTGCATCTCGCTCACATCTTTTTGGTTGGCGAGCAGAAGAGGCTGTTGAAGAGGCTCGGTTACAGGTGGCCAGTTTAATTAAAGCGGATTCCCGTGAGATTGTTTGGACGTCGGGTGCGACGGAGGCCAATAATTTAGCCTTGAAAGGGGTCGCTCATGCTTATCGTCAAAAAGGTCGCCATATCATTACTTCCATGATTGAGCATAAGGCGGTTTTGGATCCTTGTAAGCAACTTGAAAAAGATGGTTTTGAAGTGACGTATTTGCAGCCAGACGTGCATGGTGTGATTTCACCAAGCCAGGTGGAAGAAGCGTTGCGTGAAGATACTGTTTTGGTGTCTTTGATGCATGGTAATAATGAGCTTGGTGTGCTGACGGATATTGCATCTATTGGTCGTTTAACTCGATCTCGTGGCGTGTTTCTTCATGTTGATGCGGCACAGACGACAGGGAAAGTTGAGATAGATGTTAATGCAATGAATGTAGATTTAATGTCACTTACCGCTCATAAAACCTATGGTCCAAAAGGGATTGGTGCTTTGTTTGTAAGGCGCTCGCCTAAAGTAAAACTGGAGGCGCAAATTCACGGTGGTGGTCATGAGCGTGGTATGCGTTCTGGCACTTTAGCAACCCATCAAATTGTTGGTATGGGCGAAGCATTTCGTTTAGCGGGCGAAGAAATGGAGCAGGATTGTGCTCGTATTAAAGCCCTGCGCGAACGTTTGTGGTCTTCATTGACAGAGTTATCTGGTGTGTATCTTAACGGTGATTCAGATAACCGCGTTGCCGGTGTATTAAATGTTGGCTTTTCTGGAGTGGATGGGGAGGTTTTATTAATGTCCTTGAGCGATATTGCAGTCTCTTCAGGTTCCGCCTGTACTTCAGCCAGCCTAGAGCCTTCTTATGTATTGCGCACGATTGGCTTGGCTGATGATCTAGCGCACAGCTCCTTGCGTCTTTCTGTAGGGCGCTTTACGACCGAGGAAGAAGTGGATTTTGCCGCTGAAACCATTAAAAACGCAGTGACTCGTCTTCGTTCAGTCGCTTAGGTGTGAAAAATGGTACTTTTATTCTTATTTGAATAAATAATGTTCGTTTGATCATACAATTTTAATGAATTGATGCGTATAATACGCGCGCTGAACTTTTAAGTCCGGGCCATGCAAAAGGCATCGTCCCTTTAAATTTAATTTGGAGTTATATCATGGCGTTAGAACGCACTCTATCTATCATCAAGCCTGATGCTGTTGCGAAAAACGTAATTGGCGAAATTTACACTCGTTTTGAGCGTGCTGGTTTCAAAATCGTTGAAGCTAAAATGATTCAACTAGACGATGAATTGGCTGGTGGTTTCTACGCTGAACACAAAGAGCGTCCTTTCTACAAAGATTTGGTTGCTTTCATGACTTCTGGTCCTGTTGTTGTGTCTGTTCTTGAGGGTGAAGGCGCTGTTCTTCGTCACCGTGAACTGATGGGTGCAACTAACCCTAAAGATGCAGCTGCAGGTACTTTGCGCGCAGATTACGCAACGTCTATCGATGCAAACGCTGTTCACGGTTCTGATTCTGTTGAGTCTGCAGCTCGTGAAATTGCTTACTTCTTCGGTAAGTAATTGACAGCTAGGACTTTTATGTCCGATCTGTTTTAAAAAAGCGGGCGCTAGCCCGCTTTTTTACAGAGGCTTCTGAAAAGATTTTTCTTTTCAGAGGCTTTTTTCGTTTACACTTAATGCTACTTATAGCAAGCGATATTGAATTATGACTGACATCAAAAAAGTAAACCTTTTAGGTTTATCCCCCGACAAGCTGATTGAGTTTTTTGAATCTATTGGTGAGAAGAAATTTCGTGCTACTCAAGTGATCAAATGGATTCATCAAAAGGGGGCTGAAAGCTTTGAAGAAATGACAGATGTCAGTAAGGCGTTACGAGCAAAACTAGAGCAGATCTGTGAAATTCGTGGACCCGAAGTGGTGTCGCAGACTATTTCTACTGACGGTACGCGTAAGTGGATTATTCGTACTGAAGGGGGCAAGAATGACTGTGTTGAAACGGTTTTGATTCCAGATGGTGACCGAGCCACGCTGTGCGTGTCTTCGCAGGTAGGTTGTTCTCTGGATTGCAGTTTTTGTTCAACGGGTAAGCAAGGTTTTAACCGAAATTTAACGCCTGCTGAAATCATTGGTCAGGTTTGGATTGCGATTAAATCCTTTGGACCTATGGATCCAAACGGCCCTCGTCGCGTTACCAATGTGGTCATGATGGGAATGGGCGAACCTTTAATGAACTTTGAGCCGGTTGTTGATGCGATGATTTTAATGATGCACGACCATGCTTATGGTTTGTCTAAGCGTCGCGTCACCTTGAGTACTTCTGGTGTCGTCCCTAAAATTTATGAGTTGGTGAAACGTACAGACGTATCTTTGGCGATTTCATTGCATGCGCCAAACGATGCTTTGCGCAACGAGCTTGTACCCATTAATAAAAAATACCCAATTGCTGAACTGTTAGAGGCGTGCCAGTTTTATTTGGCCAACCTGCCAGACAAGCGTCATATCACAATTGAATATACTTTAATGTCTGGTGTGAATGATAACGAAGAGCAGGCTTATGAGTTAGCTGAGCTTCTTAAAGATTTGGAGTGTAAGGTTAACTTAATTCCATTTAACCCATTCCCTCACTCTGGTTATGAAAAGCCATCGAATAATCGTACGCGCCGTTTCCAGAAAATTTTGGCGGATGCGGGTTACACTGTGACCGTTCGAACCACTCGGGGAGATGATATCGATGCGGCTTGTGGCCAGTTGGTTGGAGATTTCCACGATAAAACACGCCGTAGTCAGAAATACATTGAGTTGCGAGAAGTGAAAAGTTAATTATTTTCTTTAGTGAATGACAAGGATGTCAGTATGCGGTTGTGTTGGTTGCCACTTTTTTTGTGTTGTTTATTGAGCGCCTCTTGTGCTTACAAACCTGTTTCCACGCCATCATCCTCAACGTCTGATTCTGAGAGGTTGTTGATGGTTCAAGCGCATCTTTTGCTGGGGCAGTGGGTCTTGGCGAAAAAGCAACTTGACCAGGTTCGTATGTCCGAGCGTGGCAATGATTATTGGCGACTATTGAGTTTGTATTGGCTCAGCGTTGACCCTAATGATAAAGCGCTTTCAATACATCATCAGGCGCTGCAAAAATACCCAGACGATGATTTTATCTGGAATAACTACGGTGTGCTGCTGGGCTTAAAGAAGCGCTGGGGAGAGGCCTGTAATGCGTTTGAAAAAGCCGATACCAGTCGCTTGTTAAAACGTCAATCTGTGCAAATAAATCTATCTAGATGTGCAATACGTCAGAATCAAGTAAACTTGGCAGGAAACTATCTCAAACAGGCAAAAGAAATTGCAGATTTACCTCTGATTGGTTTGATGACCGAGGCTCAATCTTGTTTTAATACAGGGTAGTAATGACAAAGCTCGCTTAATTTTTAATAATATCCAGGCTGATAAAGAAATTGCCCGAGGATCGGTGCATTTTGATGAATACAACTGTCTGTCGCGGCATCTAACTGCACGCGAGACTGACCCTACACTGTATTCATCAGCGAGTAATTTTACATGCCTGCATGGCTCAAGGTATTGACATGACAACTGAATCTCAAACGAACGCTTCTGTAAGCAAAACGCACACTATTAACATTGGCAATAGATTAAAGTCAAAAAGACTAGAGCTAGAGTTTGATGAAAGATATGTTGCGACCGCGCTAAAAATTCCGATTGATCAAGTGCGAGCACTTGAGGCGAATGATTTTAAATATTTCCGTTCTGTGACCTTTGCTCGAGGATTTCTAAAGAGCTACTGTCGTTTGTTAGGCATAGAGCATACAGAGATGTTGCATGCATTTGACAGTAGCAGGGACGTTGCTGAGTCAACCATTAAGCCTGTCGACAAGGTGAATAAGCAAACGCATCTAGGTGACCCTATTGTTGTGTTTATTTCCGTCGTTATTGTTGCTGTTCTCGTATTTTTAGTTTTTTGGTGGCCGTCTCAATCGGCTACAGTAGCCTTAGAGGAACAGCAAATAGAAGCCAGTGAAAGTGCTTCTATGGTTGAGCCGAATATGGAGGCATTACAAACCCCCGATGAGCCGACTGTGTCTCCAGAGGCGTCAACAGATTTACCTACTTCGACAAGCGAGAACGAAGCAGAGGCTCGGTGATAGTGATGTGAGCAGTAGTACAAGTGATCTAGGTGTCAGTGACATTAAGGAGCAAGCTGTTGAATCGCCATCAGTACCTACTAGTTCCGTTGTGACTGGCTTGTCAGCTGAGACTATGGCCATTTTAGAAGAGGCGGGCGTACGACCAGAGGATGTTATAAGAGCAACAGCTGAAGTACCTTCAACGCCGGCCCCTACTGTGCCGTCTTATACCGATGAGGTTGAAGTCGCATTTAGTGCGGATTGTTGGACAGAAGTGCGTGATGCCACAGGTAAAATTCTATTTTCTGGCGTGAAGACAGCGGGCAGTAATTTGTCTTTAACAGGCAAAGCGCCTTATCGCATTGTATTTGGTTACGCGAGAGGCGTGTCATCTTTGAAATTTAAAGGCGAAGTGTTCGATTTTTCTTCTTCTATTCGTAACGATTTGGCTCGATTTGAGGCTCAAGTAGAGACTCTTATGCATTTTGAATCCCCTATAAAACGTCGCCATTCACGTCAAATTATGGTTGGGAATGTGCCAGTTGGTGGTGGCGCACCCATCAGTGTTCAAAGTATGACGAACACTGAAACTTGCGATGTTGATGCAACAGTCGCTCAAATTCGTGCCATCGCTGAGGCGGGTGCGGATATTGTGCGTGTATCTATTCCATCAATGGATGCGGCTGAAGCGTTTAAAAAAATACGTGAAGCGGTGTCAATTCCATTGGTTGCTGATATCCATTTTGACTATAAAATCGCTTTGAAAGTGGCCGAATATGGTGTTGATTGCCTGCGGATCAATCCTGGTAACATTGGCAATAAAGACCGTGTTCGTGCGGTTGTGGATTGCGCTCGCGATAAAAATATTCCCATTCGTATTGGTGTTAATGCGGGGTCTTTGGAAAAAGACCTGCAAAAAAAATACGGAGAGCCGACACCCGATGCCTTGGTTGAGTCTGCGTTCCGTCAGATTCAATATTTTGATGAGTTAGATTTTCATGAATATAAGTTGAGCTTAAAGGCATCTGATATTTTTATGACGGTAGAAGCCTACCGGAAAATTGCCAGTCAAATAGATAACCCGTTGCATTTAGGGATAACAGAGGCTGGTGGTTTGCGTTCTGGCACAGTGAAATCCTCTATTGGGCTTGGTTTACTTTTGATGGACGGTATTGGTGATACTTTGCGTGTCTCTTTAGCTGCAGATCCCGTTCAAGAAATTAAAGTGGGTTGGGATATGTTGCGCAGTTTGAAACTGCGAAATCGTGGCATTAATTTCATTGCTTGTCCAAGCTGCTCTCGTCAGAATTTCGATGTCATTAAGACAATGAATGAGACTCGAAGAGCGACTTGAAGATATTGTTATTCCTATGGATGTGGCTGTTATTGGGTGTGTAGTTAATGGCCCAGGTGAAGCCAAAGAGGCTGATATTGGCCTCGCTGGTGGGTCGCCAAATAACTTGATTTACCAAGATGGCAAGCCTAATAGCAAAACTAAGAATGAAACGCTTGTTGATGACTTAGAAAAAATGATTCGTAAAAAGGCGCTTCTCAAAGAACGAGAATTAGCCAATATCATTGTAAAAAATTAAGGATCCATTGTGGCTCGTAAAATTCAAGCGATTAGGGGAATGAATGACATTTTGCCTGATCAATCCTCTGTTTGGCTATATTTAGAAAAAACAGTGGCCGATGTTGTTAAGTCGTATGGGTACCAGCAAATTCGTTTTCCTATCGTAGAAAACACGGATTTGTTTAAGCGCGGTGTCGGTGAAACAACTGACATTGTGGAAAAAGAAATGTACACATTCAATGATCGCAATGGCGAGTCATTGACCTTGCGCCCTGAAGGTACTGCAAGTTGTGTTCGCGCTGCGGATCAGGCTGGATTATTGTTTAATCAAACTCAACGCCTTTGGTATACGGGGCCTATGTTTCGTTATGAGCGTCCGCAAAAGGGGCGTTATCGTCAGTTTCACCAGATCGGTGTCGAATCTTTTGGTATGGGGTCGGCTGATATTGACGCTGAGTTGATTATTTTGTCTGCTCGCTTGTGGAAAAAATTGCGGTTGTTGGAGCATGTTGAGCTGCAATTGAATACCATAGGATTGGCGTCTGAGCGTGAAACGTATAAAGCCGCTTTGGTTGAATACTTGACGGCCTTTAAAGAGCAATTGGATGAAGACAGCCAGCGCCGCTTAGCGACGAACCCATTACGGATATTAGACTCTAAAGATGAATCGACCCAAGCGATACTAAAAGAAGCGCCAAGCTTAGAAGATTTTATTGGTGAAGAATCGCAGGCTCATTTTGATCTTTTACAGGCCATCTTGAAAGCTAATGGAATACCGTATGTTATTAACCGCCGCTTAGTGCGCGGTTTAGATTATTACGGTAAAACTGTTTTTGAGTGGGTAACGACGCATCTAGGTTCTCAGGCGACCGTTTGTGCAGGTGGTCGTTATGACGGTTTGGTCGAGCAACTAGGAGGTAAGTCGACACCTGCTGTAGGATTTGCAATGGGCATCGAGCGTTTAGTTTTATTGCTTGAAACGTTAGATTTGATTCCTCAATCAGCTAAATTTTCTGCTGATATTTTTATTGTTAGTATTGGTGACGATGCCGAAGTCGCTTCTTTTATTTTGGCTGAGACATTGCGCGAAATGAGCTCCAATTTGGTTATATTGCGTCATTGTGGTGGTGGTAACTTTAAGAACCAAATGAAAAAGGCAGATAAATCAGAGGCACGCTTTACAATTATTTTAGGTCAAGACGAAATAGATCAAGGTATTTGCCAAGTAAAAGACATGTCAACGGGAGAGCAACAATCTTACCCACTCGATGATGTTATTAATTACCTAAATACTAAATTTAATTGAATTTTTGGATTTAATGGTGTGCTGCCATTTAAGTAATTTGGCAGTGCCTTATATGAGGAAAAGAAAGTGTCTGAATTAAAGACTGAAGAAGAACAAATCGAAGCGTTTAAATCTTGGTGGAAGAAGAATGGTGTTATTCTGCTTGTCGCAGTAGCGCTTGCTGTTGGTGGCTATTTCGGCTGGCAAGCTTGGAAAACGAGTCAAGCGAATTACACGAGTGAAGCGTCCGCTCTTTATCAAAATTTGATTCAAGCATCAGCGGATTTGAGTGACGAAGAGAACCAAAAAACAGTTACCTTTATCGCCAAGCAGTTAGTTGATGATTATGGCGACACAGGTTACGCGATGTTCGGTCAATTGTTTTTAGCGCGAGTCGATGCTGAGAATGGTCAATACGATGCCGCTATCAATGCATTAGACACGGCTATCGCAAAGACTAAGGATGTGTCTTTTATCGCTATTGCGAATTTACGAGTTGCGCGTTTATTGCTTCAAAAAGAAGATTATGCGGGTGCGATGGCTCGTGCTGAGCAAGTAACCGCTGAAGAGTTTGCTGCGCAACAGCAAGAATTAATTGGTGATATTTTAATATCGCAAGGCAAGCGTGATGATGCGCGTGTTGCTTACATGAAAGCAAACGAAGCATTAGGCGTGGGTGTGAATCATCCTCTGCTTGATATTAAACTAAAAGATTTGGTAAAAGGCTAAATTATGAACAAGTCTCTTTTTCTTGTTGTATTATTTTCTGCTCTAGTCATCCAAGGGTGCTCTAACTCTCGTCCTGCTTTACCAGACTTGCCTGCTTTAGATGCGAAAGTGAACTTAAAAACGTCATGGCGAACTGGAGTGGATGGAAACTTTGGTGAATCGAGCGAGCGTTTTAACCTTGTTGCGGAAGATGATGCTCTGTTTTTTGTGACAGAAAAAGGCACTGTTTACGAGCTAGGGCAAGAAAAAGGTAAAAAGAGAAACACCGTATCGACAGAGTTTCAACCCAGCTCTGGCGTCACGCGTCATGGTGATACACTGTTTTTTGGTACATATGATGCCAAGCTGATTGCTGTTTCTTTGACGAATAAATCTGTCTTATGGGAGAAAACGTTAAGTTCAGAAGTGTTGTCAGAAGCGGCTTATGCTGCTGGTAAATTAGCAATACAGACAGCGGATGGCTGGTTGAATGTGCTGGATGCAGAGTCTGGTGATATTTTATGGCGGGCCAAAGAAGATTTGCCATCGTTAACAGTACGTGGTACAAGCGCACCCATTATTGCGGATGGCAAAGTGGTTGCCGGTTTCGCAAGTGGTAAGTTAAAAGCGTTTTCTTTGCAAAGTGGTAATCTACTGTGGTCTTATGAAGTAGGGAAGCCTGAGGGCCGTTATGAAATAGAAAGGCTGAGTGACATTGATGGTCGTTTGGTGGTAAGCAATGGCGTTGTTTACGCTGTCGCTTATAATGGAACACTTGTTGCGCTTTCTCTTGATAGCGGACGACCATTATGGCAACGCAGTATTGCGAGTTCAGTTGGCGTGGCGGTGAGAGGAGAGCTACTTATTGCTGTTGATATGACGAGTAAAGTCATTGCTCTGAATGCAAAAAATGGTACAGAAGTATGGGAGAATACAGATCTTGTTGAGCGAGATTTGATTTCACCTGAGTTCTTCCGAGATTATGTTGCTGTTATGGACCGAGCTGGTTATGTTCATTTACTTGACTTAAACACAGGTGAAATAGCAGTGCACAAGGTTGCTGACAACAAGGTGCCACCAGGCAGTCGTATGGTCGCAAATGATAAGCAGCTGTTTATTCTTACGCCGAACTCTAATGTGACGGCATTGAGCTACTGAAATTAATTTTGATTTTGTTAGCGATTTTTTAAAGAGGCTGCCATCCTTTTTTAGGGTGGTGGCCGCTTTGTATTTTTATAGGTAAAAAAATGATTCCAGTTATTGCATTGGTAGGTAGACCCAATGTTGGCAAGTCAACGCTCTTCAATCAATTGACGAGATCCCGTGATGCTTTAGTTGCCGATTACCCTGGCCTGACCCGTGATCGTAAATACGGTGATGGTAAGCTTGGCGAACATGAGTTTATCGTTATTGATACTGGTGGTATCAGTGGTGATGAGCAAGGTATTGATGAAAGAATGGCACGACAGTCTTTGTTGGCAATCGAAGAGGCCGACACTGTTTTGTTTATTGTGGATGGCCGCCATGGTTTAAACCCTGCTGACGAGATGATCGCTAATCATTTGCGTCGCTCGAATAAGCCTGTTTCTCTTGTGGTTAATAAGACAGATGGCATTAACGAAGATATCGCATTAGCGGACTTCTATTCATTGGGGTTTGGTGAGTTGCACCCGATTGCGGCTTCCCATGGTAAAGGTGTTCATGTCTTAATTGATAAAGTCATGTTGCCTTATGCTGAGCGTGTTGAAGAAGCGAAAAACCAGATTAGTTTAGAGTCTCGTGGTATTCGTATTGGCGTAGTGGGGCGTCCAAATGTGGGCAAGTCTACGTTGGTTAACCGCATGTTAGGTGAAGACCGTGTGGTCGTCTATGATATGCCTGGTACGACTCGCGATAGTGTGTATATACCTTATGTTCGTCATGATAAAGAATACACTCTTATTGATACAGCAGGTATTCGTCGTCGTAAACACGTGAAAGAAGCGGTTGAAAAGTTCTCTATTGTGAAGACGTTGCAAGCCATTCAAGACGCTAACGTGGTTATTGTTGTGATCGACTCTCACGAAGACTTGGTTGAGCAAGATCTTCATATGATCGGTTATGTGTTGGATGCTGGTCGCGGTGTGATTATTGCTATTAATAAGTGGGATGGTCTTAAAAAAGAGGATCGCGAACACATTAAGAGTGAAGTAGAGCGTCGTTTAGGTTTTGTTCCTTATGCGAAGGTTCATTATATTTCAGCCTTGCATGGTACGGGCGTTGGTGATTTATACGATACCATCGAGAGTACGTATGAATCTTGCTATGCCAAATGGACAACCAACCGTTTGACACGGATTTTGGAAGATTCTGTTGCAGAGCATCAGCCTCCAATGGTGAACAGTCGTCGTATTAAGTTACGCTATGCCCACCAAGGCGGCTCTAATCCGCCACGCATTGTGGTGCACGGAAATCAGACAGACTCTTTACCTGGTAGTTATAAGCGCTACTTGGAAAATAAGTTTAGAACGGTGCTCAATATCACCGGTACACCGATTATTTTTGAGTTCAAGTCATCTGAAAACCCGTTTTCACCGAAAAAATAATCGCTATTTTCTGTTGAATGCTCAATGAATCTCTAAGTGTTTTTGTGATGCAAAGATGCTTGGAGATTTTTTGATGGAAAAAGCAGAAATCTCTTTCTAAATTTATTCTGATTCACTATTCTCGCGCCAATGGTCTTTCTCTATTTATAGACACTTTTTATAAGCATAGTTTGCTTGTGTGCTTTATTTTTCTGTTCAAAGGACATCTATGAAAATCGCAATACTTTCTCGTAATCCTCGGCTTTATTCTACTCGTCGATTGGTTGAAGCCGGTGAGCAGCTCGGTCATGAGGTAGATGTTATTGATACCATGCATTGCTATATGGACATCACCAGTAGCAATCCGTCTGTGCGTTACAATGGTCAACCTTTACCAAAATACGATGCCGTTATTCCAAGAATTGGCGCGTCAGTAACTTTTTATGGTACAGCAGTGGTTAGACAGTTTGAGATGATGGGGACTTACAGTATTAATGAGTCCGTGGCGATCAGTCGTTCACGTGATAAGTTAAGATCTTTGCAGCTTATGTCTCGTAAGGGCTTGGGCTTGCCTAAAACAGGTTTTGCTCACCATCCTGATAAAATAGGCGACTTGTTGAAAAACGTCGGTGGTGCGCCTGTTGTCATTAAGTTATTAGAAGGTACACAGGGGATCGGCGTGGTGTTGGCGGAATCTAATAAAACCGCAGAATCGATCATTGAGGCTTTTATGGGACTAAAAGCCAATATTTTGGTGCAAGAGTACATCAAAGAAGCGGGTGGTGCTGACATTCGCTGTCTAGTTGTTGGTGGTAAAGTTATTGCTGCTATGAAACGACAAGGCGCTGAAGGTGAATTTCGCTCTAACCTTCATCGTGGTGGAACGGCATCGTTAATTAGATTGTCTCCAGAAGAGAGGCGAACGGCAGTAGAAGCCGCAAAGGTGATGGGTTTGAATATGTGTGGTGTTGACATTTTACGCTCTAATCATGGTCCTTTGATTATGGAAGTTAATTCGTCGCCAGGTTTAGAAGGTATTGAGGCAGCAACAGGAAAAGACGTTGCTTCGATGATTATTCAGCACATTGAAAAGACAGCTTTTTTGAGTAATACCAAAACAAAAGGGAAGGGCTAATGGCGAAAACAGTTTTAACAATTGGTGGTGTGGATATTCCATTAGGCGGCACTGCAAGAATAAAGCTGCCAATGGTGAAATTGTATACAGATACAAATATGTCGATGCCCGTTTTTGTTAAACGTGGAAAGAGATCTGGTCCAACATTATTTATTAGTGCGGCCATTCACGGCGACGAACTTAATGGCATTGAGATTATTAGCCGTATTATTCAAAGTAAGTATTTAGAAAATTTGAAAGGGACTCTGATAGCTGTGCCCATTGTGAATGGGTATGGTGTTCTAAGTCAGAGTCGCTATTTACCCGACCGTCGTGATTTGAATCGTTCTTTTCCTGGCTCTCAGCGTGGCTCTTTGGCCGGTCGTGTCGCTGATCGCTTTTTAAATGAAATTGTTTCCAAAGCAGATTACGGTATTGATCTTCATACTGGGAGTTTACACCGTACGAATTTGCCGCAAATTCGAGCCAACCTTGATGACCCCGAAACACTAGAAATTGCGAAAGCATTTGGTGTGCCTGTGCTGATGAATTCCAACCTTCGTGATGGTTCATTAAGAGAATGCGCAAATGATGTGGGCGCGAAAGTCATTCTTTATGAAGCAGGAGAGGCTTTACGTTTTGATGAACTGTCTATAAGAGCCGGTGTGAAAGGCATTGTGGGTGTGATGAGGCATTTAGGTATGCTGCCTAAGTCGCGTAGTAAAAAATCGCTATCAGAACCTAGAATTGCTCGAAGCAGCAGCTGGATTCGCGCCACGGACAGCGGTTTTACCACGCACATCAAAGAATTGGGTGACCTTGTTGAAGAGGGGGATGTGCTGGCTGAAATTAAAGACCCCTATGGTGATATTCTGGACAAGGTGTTGTGCAAAAATGGCGGGATCATTATTGGTAAGCAGAATATTCCATTAGTTCAAGAAGGGGATGCCATGTATCACATAGCACACTTTTTGGCGCCTGATGAAGTGGCAGGTTATGTAGAAAGTATGCAAGATGAGTTAATGGATAGTGAGGCGTCATTAAGTCTTATTGATTATAAATCTTCTTAATTATCTCTTGCGATATTATTCATCATATTAGTGCGCATGTTATGACATATTAATTATAAAATGTCATAACATGCGCATGAAATAAGAAATGATAGTGTCATCTTCTTGTAATGCATCGTTTTTCACTTTTTTCATTAAAATCTCGCTATTACAAGTCGAGGTTTTATATGTTTATCTTTCGTAGTCTTGCGTATCTTTTTGCCGTGGCTGGAGTGGCTCAATTAATCTCTTTAGAGGGTTATGAATTTCAAACAGCCGCTCAGTACAGTGAGAGTTCGTTGACTGAGCATATGCAAGACTTTATGTCATTTTTCAGCTGTATGTTGTTTTTGTATGCAGCACGTTTAGACGCGAAATTAAACATAGCAGCAACCTTACTTGGTGCTTTGCTGGCCATGATGTTTGTGCGTGAATCTGATTCTTTATTGGACATGTATGTGTTTGATGGCGCTTGGCAAAGTATTGTTGGTTTGATTTTTGTTTGCGTGCTTGTTTTTCTATGGGGACGCTTTTCTTCCATATATGCTTCATTAAAAGAATATTCTCAGCAACCCAGCTTTGGCACTTTTTTGGCGGGTTTTGTCACCATCGTAGTCTTTTCTCGTTTACTTGGGCGAGGGTCATATTGGCAAGCTATTATGGGAGATTCCTATATGCGCCTTGTGAAGAATATTGTTGAAGAGGGCGTTGAAACCTTGGGTTATACCTTAATTTTTATCGCTGCGATTGAGTTAGTCATTACTTGCCGTCGCAGAGCGTTGATTAAATAGAACATAGCCAATATGTCATTCAATAAAAAATGCGTCATGTTGAAGAAACATGACGCATTTTTTGTGTTTGACGTTTTATATTGAAAATGACGTCTGGTACAGGCTTACTGTTGACGAGATTTTACTTTTGTCTTGCGACGTTTTGCTGGCACTGTTGTCATCGTGTTGCTGTTTTTACGACGAGCCTTTTCTGCCGCAATATTTTTTTCCATCGTTGGTCTGTTTGACGTGTGAGAGGCGCCTGTCGCTTGACCTGGTTTTGCTTTCTGAGGACGACGATGAATCTGTTTGTCCTTCTCTTCCGCTGGTACTAATTTGTTGTCACCATGACCAATAAGGTCGGTGCGGCCCATTTTAATGAGCGTATCGCGAAGATTTTGCCAGTTGCTAGGATCGTGATAGCGCAAGAAGCCTTTTTGTACAGTGCGTTGCTTGGCGTCTTTAGGGGTATAAACGTCTTCACTCTTATATGTCACCGGCTTTAATGGGTTTTTGCCAGAATGGTACATCGCCGTTGCTAATGACATGGGCGATGGGTAAAACGTTTGTACTTGATCTGGTTTGAAATCATTGGTTTTTAACCAGACGGCAAGGTTGAGCATATCTTCGTCTGAACTGCCTGGATGGGCAGCGATAAAGTAAGGGATTAAATGCTGCTTCTTGCCTGCTTCTTTGGAATATTTATCAAACATGCGCTTGAAGCGGTCGTATGTTCCCATTCCTGGCTTCATCATTTTTGATAAGGTGCCTTGCTCTGAGTGCTCTGGGGCAATTTTTAGTAAGCCGCCCACATGGTGAGTGACAAGCTCACGAACGTACTCAGGATCTTCTACAGCAAGGTCATAACGTAAGCCTGAAGCGATAGACACAGTATGAATGCCTTCAACTGCACGAGTTTTACGATACAGTTGCGTCGTTGGACTATGGTCGGTATTCAAGTTGGAGCAAATGGTCGGGTAAACACAAGACAGTTTACGGCACGACGCTTGTACTTCATCGTCGTTACAGTTTAGTGTGTACATGTTGGAGGTTGGTCCACCAAGGTCAGAAATGTGGCCTGTGAAGCCTGGCACCTTATCCTTGATGTCTTCAATTTCCTTCAAGATGGACTCGTGTGAGCGAGATTGAATGACTCGTCCTTCATGTTCGGTAATCGAACAAAAAGTACAGCCACCAAAACAGCCACGCATGATATTGATCGATGTCTTAATCATATCATAAGCCGGAATGCGGGCTTTTTTGTATTTCGGATGCGGCACACGCGCATAAGGCAAATCAAACACGCCGTCCATTTCAGGTGTTTCTAATGGAATCGGTGGTGGATTAACCCAAATTTCTTTTTTGCCATGTTTTTGAATCAACGCCCGAGCATTATGTGGGTTTGACTCAAGATGCAAGATACGAGAGGTGTGCGCGTACAAAACGGGATCTTTGGATACTTTTTCAAAAGACGGTAAACGAATATACGTTTTTTCAGGATCGAGCTTTTCACCGCGACGCAGCGGTGCAGGAATCACACGGATTGGCATGACATCGGACTCGTCTTCATCCTTAGTCTGACATTTCCCTTCTGGAATGTATTCGTAAGGGCTGTAGATCTGATCGACTTTGCCTGGCCAATCAACACGCGTGGAGTCAATTTCAGTGTAGCCGCCAGGAGGCGCATTACGAACAATAGTTGTGCCGCGAATGTCTGTGAGTTCGTCAAGCGTTTTACCCATGGCCATTTGATGGGTAACTTCAATCATAGCCCGTTCAGCGTTGCCGTAAAGCAAAATATCCGCAGTAGAGTCGATTAATACTGAGCGGCGCACTTCATCGCTCCAGTAATCGTATTGAGCAATGCGTCGCAGGCTGGCCTCAATGCCACCAATCATCACAGGGACATCATGAAAGGCTTCTTTACAGCGCTGAGAGTAGACAATAACCGCGCGGTCAGGACGTTTTCCACTAACGCCGTACGGCGTATAAGCATCGTCGTTGCGTACTTTTAAGTCGGCGGTGTAGCGGTTGATCAAGGAGTCCATGTTGCCAGCGGTAACGCCAAAATACAGATTAGGGCGACCAAGGCGCATAAAGTCTTGCGTATTGCGCCAATCAGGCTGATCAATAATGCCGACACGATAACCTTGCGCTTCTAATAAGCGGCCCAATACCGCCATGCCAAAACTTGGGTGATCCACGTAAGCATCACCGGAGACAATAATCACATCGCAGCTGTCCCAACCAAGGGCATCCATTTCCTCTCTGGTGGTCGGAAGAAAGGGGGAAACACCGTAACACTCGGCCCAATACAATGGGTAAGAAAAGAGATGCTTGGCGGTTTTATGTCGTTTGATCATTATCTACTCTTGGTATCGGGCGTAATGGCGATGACTATCGTGCTGCAATTACAAGGATACATGGATTATCGGTGAAAAATTGTGCTGTATTATCCCAGAAAAAACCTAGGGTAGACAGCCTAATCTAGGTCTATTAGGGCTTATATTATTTAAGGTTGAATACGCCACACGCTTTCCTCAAATATATTGTGTCCTTCCTCTTTATACTGCGGATTTGTCAGAGCTAAGTTTTCAGAGGCGATTTTTTGAATTTGATTTCCCCAGAGGGACACAACACTATCATCATTGACAGAAAATGGTGGTCCTTGTTTGTCGCCATCATAGTGTAATGAGACTAACAATAAGCTGGCAGTGGAGGATAAGCGTTGAAGAGTATGTGAGACATACTCAGTGCGTTTGGAATCTGGCATAGCGATCATCGCGGCACGATCGTAGCAGGCATTAAATTCGGTTTCGTTGAATAAAAAGTAATCGCCTTCAACAATACGCAATGGCAAGCCGTTGACAGTATGAATTTTTAATTCGCCTTGTTGATAGGTTTCATAGGATAAGTCATTATCACCTAGAAATTGAATTACTGCTAAGGAAGACAGTTCAACGCCCGTAACCCAATAGCCTTGTTCCGCCAACCAGATCATATCATTGGACTTGCCACATAAAGGCACAAGAACGCTACTGCCTTTTGGTAATATGGGCCAAAACTCAATTAGTTTAGGATTAACACCTTCTTGGTGAAAGCCGATACGTCCCGTTTTCCATCGATCTAACCAAAATTCATTTGTAATCACGGTAACCTCGTTAAATTAGGCTTGTTTATGTTCGGTGTGTATTGTATTTGTCTTATTTTCGCTGAACAATTGATAATGCCAAAAGCCATTATAGACGGCAAAATGGTTTTTTACGGACTATTTAGTGTATTTTACCTATATATTATTGCCGTTTTTCGCATGGAGTTTTTATGTCTTTAGACCAGGCGCCAGATCATATCAAGTTGGCTGTTGATCTTATTGCATTATTGGAAAGTCACGATATTGAGTCCCAGAGTCGCCGTAGGTGCGCTGACCATTGCGCTGCAAGATTTCCAGCAAAAACTTGCACAAACAGATGAAAAATCCAACGTGCTTGGTGAAGTAGACCAGGATAGAGCAAAATAGTTTCTCTGTTTCTTGACGGCAATGAGATAGGAGACTGGGGAAAGCCATGCTTAATGGGATAAAAATAAGAAGGAGAGAGGGTATGGAGTTAATCGCAACGTTAGCCACGGTTTTTGTCGCATTTTTGCATTTCTACATCATGTATATTGAGATGTTTCTTTGGGATACGCCTAAAGGCATGAAGATTTTTGGATTGAAGCCAGACTTTGCCAAAGCAAGTAAGGTGATGGCAGCGAATCAGGGACTTTACAATGGCTTTCTTGCTGTGGGCCTGCTGTGGAGCTTGTGGCTTGGTGACGGGGGATCGCACGTAACGATTTTCTTTTTACTCTGTGTGGTTGTCGCTGGCGTGTATGGTGCCATTACCTCAAGCAAGAAGATTTTGTTTGTACAAGGTTTACCAGGTTTGATGGCATTAATTGCTGTGTTATTAACGGGCTAAAAGCCACCATACAATGTACATAATTGGTTATAATGTGTGTAAATTTTCATTATAAAGAGTTTTATTTTGCACACACTCGATCAACTTAACCGTGGAGAGCTGAAAGGCGTTGTCCGCTTGCAGCTATCCGATAATTTAACGACTTTCCCTGAGGCTATTTTCGATCTTGCTGATAGTTTAGAAATTTTAGATTTGTCGAATAATAAGCTAAGTGAGTTACCCGCAGACCTGTCGCGTCTCAAAAAACTTCGTATACTTTTTTGCTCGAATAATCGTTTCACTCACTTGCCAAAGGTTCTAGGGCAATGTGAAAACTTGGAAATGATTGGCTTTAAAAGCAACCAAATTATGACCGTGTCTTCTGATTCATTGCCTATACTGACTCGTTGGTTAATTCTTACCGATAACAAAATCGATTCTCTTCCGGAGGATTTTGGAAAGTTAGTTCGTCTACAGAAGCTGGCTTTAGCAGGGAATCGTTTAACAGCATTGCCTGATTCCATTGCTCATTGTCGTAAATTAGAGTTGATTCGTTTGTCGGCAAATAAGCTGGCGGCTTTTCCTGATGTTTTATTAACGCTACCTCGTTTGGCTTGGTTAGCATTTTCTGGTAATCCATTTTGTGCTGCACGTGATCCCCATAATGAATTTAAGACAGTGCAATTTCGAGACTTAGAATTACATCAGGTTTTAGGGCAGGGCGCATCTGGGGTTATTTCCCTCGCGACATGGCGAGAAAACCCCTTTCATTTTTCAGACTCTGTGGCAGTAAAAGTATTTAAAGGCGAGGTGACCAGTGACGGTTTTCCGCAGGATGAACTGGATGCATGCTTAGCGGTAGGGAATCATCCTAATCTTGTTCAGCCTTTGGCAAAAGTAACAGAGGAAGACTGTGCTGCGCTGGTGATGGAATTGATTCCAGCTCATTACACGAATCTAGGCCAGCCACCCAGTCTTGCTTCTTGTACACGGGATACTTTTGCCTTAGATCAGCGGTTTTCGATTGATAAAATCGCTCGTATTGTGGAGCAAGTGGATCAATTGGTAGCACATTTTTGCGAGAAAAAAGTCAGCCATGGTGACCTTTATGCCCACAATGCTCTGATCAACGAAGAGGGCCACGTGTTGTTTGGTGACTTTGGTGCGGCATCAAAATATGCCAACTTGTCGTTACAACAGCAACAAGGAATAGAGCGAATAGAGCGACGGGCGTTAGGTTTTTTTATTGATGATTTGTTGGGGTTATGTATTGAGGCTGATAAGAATAGTGATCTTTATATATCGCTGAAATCTCATGCTTTTTCTTAGTAGGGTTTACAGTTAAAACAAAAAAACGCCTCGTATCTCATGAGATACGAGGCGTTTAACGATTCTGTTGATCGTAAGAGTAAACGCTTATCGCATTTGTTTGGCTTTCTCAGTCAAGCGAATAGTCTGATCGCAAGCGTTCGCCAGCTCAATCCCCTTCTTAATAAAGTGACGGCTGAAGTAGTTTTTGTGTTCGTCGTGCTCATGGAAGTTATGTGGCGTCAGTACTGCGGTAAGAACCGGTACTTCCGTTTCCAATTGAACTTGCATCAAGGCGTTGCAAATAGTTGAGGCAACAAAATCATGGCGATAAATGCCGCCATCCACAACCAATGCTGTGCCTGCAATCGCGGAATATTGTCCGCTTTTTGCGAGCAGTTTTGCTTGTAGTGGGATTTCGTAGCCACCAGGCACGGGAATAATGTCAATTAACGACGCATCGTAACCACGAGAAACAAGTTCTTTAGTGAAGCCTTCCACGCAATTGAGCACGATTTCAGTGTGCCAAGAAGCATGAAGAATAGCGATACGTTTTGTTGCTGGAGTGAATTCAATATTCGTTGAGTCTCTGATTCATTTTATAATCCTAAATATTTAAGGTGAATCAGGGCGAACGGGCAGGCAAATACACCATGTTTAAATGGCATACCTTTGTTGGGCACCGCAAAAAATACGGTACTCTAATAGGTTTTGTCTGACGCGCTCTCTATCATCCGGACTATGACCGTCGGCTCTGGAATTACACCAGATCTGCTGACCCTAAAAGAAAAACTTCTTAAAGGCGCTCGCGGGCTTAGATTGTTGTTTAAACTTTTTAGTTTAAACAAAGTCTTTACCGCCGGTGGGGAATTTCACCCCGCCCCGAGAACGAAGTCGGATACATCCGACCAAGGAAATATACTCGTTTTTGTCACTTGCTGTCAAAGTCTCAAGTCGGCTCAATTGTGGTGATTTTGTGACAACGCTTTTGTTCATCAATAAATAAAAGAGCGGATTGGTGGAAGTAACCACCTCCATCAATGTGGCGGGTCTTATTTTCTGGCTAGAGATCGAATGGAGTGTTAAAATTTAAGCTACTTAGCCATCACTCAGACAAATAAGTGGACTGGAACAAGTGGTTCTAGAATGGAGTCTCGACAATGCGTATAAAAAAAATAGCCTTACAAAATACCTTAGTGATTTTTTCTTTTTTGGGTTTGGTAGCCTGCAGTTCCGTTAAGACGACTAATGTCTCTGACGATGACATGTATGAAGCTGAAAATACCATACAAACTAATTCTGCTGTTTATAACTGCAATGGAAAACCATTAGCCATTCTTTTTCACGCTGATCAAGCTCAACTGTCTTGGCAGAAAAAAGAGTATCAGTTAACCCAAGCCGTGAGTGCCTCCGGCGCTTCTTACTTGGGTGAGGGGGTATCTTTTTGGATTCATAGTGATGAAGCGCAACTTGAACTTCGCAGCATGAAAAAGTTCCAGTGTCAGCTTGTGCGCATTGAGTCTTAATTTTTTCCTGAAAAGCGTTCATTTGAAATAGTGGTGTTTTCATCCCGTCAGATTTGCAATCCGTGTACAATAGTCTTATTCGCGCCTTGTGGCGCATGATTAGATTGTAGAGAGTGCATGAGCAAGTTATTTGTAATGGGCATGGGCGCGGTGATTTAGGTCTGGTGGCTCCCAATGCCACGAAAGCGTTAGCGGTCTGCAGTGATTGGGTTGCATATGGTTATTATCTGGACTTGTTGGGTGAGCTTAGCGCCGGAAAAACCTTCCATGACTTGCCTCTAGGCGAAGAAATTGGTCGTGCCCGTTTGGCTTTAGATTTGGCTGCGCAAGGCAAAAATACCGCGCTGATTTCCAGTGGTGATATTGGCATTTATGCCATGGCGACTTTGGTATTTGAGTTGCTGGATATGCAATTACAAGGCAAAGAAAATCACCCTGAGTGGCTAAATGTCGATATTGAAGTTATCCCTGGTATTTCCGCCATGCAAGCCGGCGCTAGCCGAGTTGGTGCCATGCTGGGTCACGATTTCTGTACTATTTCACTGTCCGATTTATTAACACCATGGGAAACCATTGATAAGCGTCTTCATGCCTGTGGTGCTGGTGACTTTGTGGTTTCCTTTTATAATCCCGTGTCAAAAAAACGCGATTGGCAATTAAACCACGCTCGTGATGTTTTATTGCAATACCGTCCAGCCAGCACCCCTGTTATGATTGGCCGTCAATTAACCCGTCCGGAAGAAGAAATCACCTTTACGACGCTTGGTGAATTAGATGCCAAAAACGTGGATATGTTTACCATGGTTAGCGTCGGTAATTCTGACACCAAACACATTGTGAATGGTGAAAAACATTGGATTTACACCCCGCGTGGCTATTCTAAAAAGCTTTAGTTTTTATGGTGTTTGCTCTGTATAAAAAAGTGATAAGGGAAAATAAATGAAGGTTTACTTTATTGGTGCAGGTCCTGGCGATCCAGAGTTGATGACAGTGAAAGCCGTCAAAACCATGGAACGCTGCCCGATAGTTCTTTATGCAGGCTCTTTGATTCCCCCACAAGTGATTGACAGTGTGCGTGGTTCTGCGGAAGCGATATACGATACCGCCGAGATGAATCTGGATGAAACCACCGCCGTTATCGAAAAGGCGGCACAAGAAGGCAAGGACGTTGCTCGTCTGCAATCTGGTGATCCGGCGTTATACGGTGCAATTGGTGAACAAATTCGCCGTTTAGAAGTCTTAGGTATTGATTACGAAGTGATTCCAGGTGTCAGTGCTGTTGCCGCCTCGGCCGCGTTATTACGCAAAGAGTTGACCTTATCAGGCGTGTCACAAACAGTGATCATGACACGCTATGAAGGCAAAACGCCTTTTCCAGAAAGAGAGCGTTTGCCAGCGTTGGCGCAAAGTGGCGCGACGTTAGCGATTCATCTTGGTATTACGCGTATTCATAAAATTGTTGAAGAGCTGATTCCACACTATGGTGAGGACTGTCCTGTTGCGGTGTGTTATCGCACCAGCTGGCCAGATCAAGATTATGTGGTGGGCATTTTAGCGGACATTGTCGCCAAAGTAAGAGAGAAAAAATTCACTCGTACCAGTTTGATACTGGTCGGGAAGGTGTTAGACACAGAAGATTTTGCGGATTCCTATTTGTACGATAAAGGACAAGCGCACATTTTTCGTAAGATACATAAGCCTAAAAATACCTAACTTAAATATATTATCCCTAAAAGTAAGAAAGGATGAATCATGCAATTGAATAAAATTCCTACCACAATTGTGACTGGCTTTTTGGGCAGTGGTAAAACCACTTTATTATCCAATGTGCTAAAGCAAGCCGCAGGCAAACGTATAGCGGTGATCGTCAATGAATTTGGCGAATTAGATATTGATTCGGATCTATTGCGAGCATGTCCATTAGATTGTCCTGAAGGGGAAGAGGGCGAACAGACGTCACAGCGCAGTGACGACGGCTTTTATGAACTGGCTAACGGTTGTATTTGTTGCACGGTAGAAGAAGAGTTCTTGCCTGTTATGCAGCAGCTTGTGGCACGCCGTGGTGATATTGACCACATCTTGATTGAAACCAGTGGGCTGGCTCTACCAAAACCGTTAGTACAGGCATTTAATTGGCCGGGGATAAAAGAGTATTGCACTGTGGATGCAGTGATTACTGTGGTGGATGGCGCTGCAGTTGCAGCAGGTCGTTTTGCCCATGATGAAGACAAGGTGCAAGCACAACGTTTAGCGGATGAAAGTTTGGATCATGATCCAAGCTTGCAAGAATTATTAGATGATCAGCTAAGTGCCGCCGATCTGGTTGTGGTCAGTAAAAACGACTTGCTCAATGACGAAGAGCGCGCCCGTGTTCAAGCCATTATTGCCCATGAAGTGCCAAGCACGGTCAAAACCGTTTATATCGAAAATGGTGAGGCGGCATTGGATGTTTTGTTAGGCATTGATGCAGCAACAGAAAGCCGAATCGATGAGGTACATAACCATCATGATCATCATCACGCTCATGGTGCGCATCATGACCATGCTCACGATCATTTCGATTCTTTTGTCGTGACATTAGGTGAAGTGCAGTCTGATCTTTTGCAAGACACCCTGACTCAACTGGTTGAAGAACATAATATCTTTCGTGTGAAAGGCTTTGCTGCAGTACACGGTAAGCCAATGCGTCAAGTATTTCAGGTCGTGGGAACACGTTTGGATCGTTATTTTGACCGCTTATGGCAACCAGAAGAAGTGCGTAAAACCCAGTTAGTGTTCATCGGTAAAGGTATTCATAAAGAGCAGATAGAAGGCGTTTTGCATGATGCCCTGAGTGCTTGATCACGGCTACTGCACTTGCCAATACTTTGTTAAAAATAGACTCGAATTGCTCATTTATAACTATAAACTCCGCTTTCTCGTCTATTTTTGCCTCGTCTTGGCTTCGCTCGTAACGCCGTGAATAAATATCGAATAACTGAATAACTAGATTGATTTAGTGAAAAACAATTGGAGAAAGAGTGCACTTATTAGCAGCCAAACCGGGTGGCTTTGTTGACGACGAAGGGATTGTCGATCTTGGGCAAACTCCTGCAGAGCCTCGTCATTCTGGCCGCAGCGGATAGTGTGCTTGGTGCGCTGGGCAGTGCGCTTGATCAGATCATTGCTTTTTATGGCACCGATGATGGATGGGACATCACGCGATTACCGAGTGTTCGTCTCGCCAATTGGATGCAGCTGATTAAGCCTGCCGCTTTCGACTTGTATGAACATAAAGTGCTTGATCACGCTAAGGTTGTCGTCGTTTCTCTACTTGGCGGGGAGCACTATTGGACGTATGGTTTTCAGCGTTTGCAGGAGTGGGCACAAGCCAAAGCGGGGCGAACTTTAATTTTTGTTCCCGGTGATGAGGCCCATGATCCTTCTCTCACCTATGCTTCTAATGCCAGTCCAGAAGACTGTCACCGAGTGTGGCGCTACTTGCGTGAAAGTGGGCAAATAAACGCTCAGCAGTTGTTCTATTTTCTCGCAGAGCGTTACTTTGGAAAGCCTTTTTCTTGGCAAGAGCCAGCCCCTTTGCCCAGTGCGCTAATCTATCATGCAGGTTATTCGACGGGGTTTGCTCAGTGGCAGAGCCACTATTCAGAGTCATTAGCAGAAGCTCGTCCTGTCGCTATTCTGGCGTTTTATCGTTCTCATTTACAGAGCGGTAACACTGCTATGTTTGATGGTCTGATTGAGATTTTAGAGCAAGAAGGGCTGGTACCATTGGTCGTGGCGGTGAGTTCACTAAAAGATGATGTGTCGGTGGGCCTGATCGAATCATTAGTGGAGCGCACCCAAGCCAAGGTGATTTTAAATACCACGGGCTTCGCGGCGAATCGAGTAGGGAGTCCTGATTTAGCCTCTGAGCCGACAGATTTTCAGTCGGCTTTTGCGTCGCCGATTCCCGTGTTGCAGTTAATCCTTTCTGGCAGCACTGAAGAGGATTGGCAAGCACAGACCCAAGGTTTACGCAGTCGTGATGTGGCCATGCAAATTGTCTTACCAGAAATGGATGGACGTATTATTACTCGCGCGTTGAGTTTTAAGGCTTCGAGTCATTATAACGACATTGCTCAAGTCGATTTAGTTCGCTACGAGTTGCATGAAGAACGTGCGCGTTTTGTGGCTCAGCTGGCTAAACGTTTTGCCATTTTAGCCAGTAAACCCAACCATCAAAAACGCATCGCTTTTGTGTTAGCCAATTACCCAACTAAAGATGGCCGTATCGGTAATGGCGTAGGCTTGGACACACCTGCGTCCTCGGTAAATTTATTAAAAGCTTTAGAAGCTGCTGGTTATCCTATCGACAATATTCCTGAGCATGGCAATGCCTTGATCGAAGAATTACTCGGTGCGGTTACCAACAACCCCAGCACCTTGCATGAACGTGGTTGCTGGCAAAGCCTCGCCTTGGAAGAGTATTTAGAATATTTTTATCAGCTGCCGCTGGAATGCCAAAACGCTGTTTGGGGGCGCTGGGTACCTCCAGAAGAGGATCACAAATGCCGCGAGCAAAACGGTCAACGTCGTATGATGTTGGCAGGGATTCGCTTAGGGGAAACCTTTGTGGGGATTCAGCCCGCTCGCGGTTTTAACTTAGATCTCGCCGCGAATTATCATGATCCAGACTTGATTCCGCCGCACAGCTATTTGGCGTTTTATTTTTGGTTGCGCCATGTGTATCAGGTGGATGCTTTTGTTCATGTGGGCAAACATGGCAATCTTGAATGGTTGCCTGGCAAAGGTACCGCTTTATCGGCGTCTTGCTGGCCAGATATTGCTCTTGGCCCGATGCCACATTTTTATCCTTTTATTGTCAACGATCCTGGGGAAGGTGCGCAGGCTAAGCGCCGCACGCAAGCGGTGATTATTGATCATCTTATGCCACCCATGACTCGCGCTGAAACCTATGGCGACATGGCTGAGCTAGAAAATCTTGTGGATGAATACTACCAAGCCATGGGCATGGATGTGCGCCGCGAAACCTGGCTGCGTGGGCAAATTCTTGAAAAAGTTCAATCCACACATTTGCTTGAAGAGTTGACAGGAGTGCAGGCGGATAACGCAGAATCTGTGCTGGAAGGCCTAGACACCTATTTGTGTGAGATAAAAGAAGCACAAATTCGTCACGGTTTGCATCGACTAGGAGAGCTGCCAGAGGACGATAAACTCGCTGATACGCTGGTGGCTTTATTGCGTCTGCCACGTGGTAGCGAAATTACCAGTCAAGGTATTTTACATGCGTTAGTCAAAGATCTGTCGTTAGAGCAAGATGACTTTGATCCTATGAAAAGTGAGCGAATGCCTTGGTTAGGGGATAAACCCGAACGTTTGTTGTCGGTCAGCGAACTGGCTTGGCGTACCCATGCGGATACTAAAGAGCGTTTAGAGTTATTAGCCAAATCGTTGGTGTTGAGCCATGTTATTGGTGACGATTCTACAGACGAGTTAGCTGTAACATTGCCTCAAACAGCGACTTTATTGGCGCACAGTAAAAAATGTTTATTCGTTGCCTTACAACAAAGTGCTCACGATGAAATTCAAGCTTTGCTGATTGGTTTGGCGGGCGGTTTTATTCCTCCTGGCCCAAGTGGTGCACCGACTCGTGGACGACTGGATACTTTGCCAACAGGGCGCAACTTTTTTCCGTCGATAATCGTGCTATTCCGTCTCCCGCTGCTTGGGCGATAGGTCAGCAATCGGCAGATGCTCTGATCCAGCGTCATTTACAAGAGCATGGTGATTATCCGGAAAACCTTGGTTTGTCTGTATGGGGAACGGCGACTATGCGAACGGGCGGTGATGATATTGCCCAAGCGTTTGCTTTGATGGGTGTGCGTCCGATTTGGGCGCCAGGGTCAAATCGTGTGACGGATTTTGAGATCCTTTCTTGCATGCAATTAGGTCGGCCACGGGTGGACGTGACCTTGCGTGTTTCTGGTTTTTTCCGCGATGCGTTTGCCAATGTTATGCGGCTCTATGATGCAGCCGTGCAAGCCATTGCGGCCTATCAAGAACCCGGTACAGGCAATGTGATTCGCGCCAATGTGGAGGCGCGTAAAAGTAAATTACTTGCTCAAGGCATGAATGAAGCTGTGGCGAATCGCCAAGCGACTTATCGTGTATTCGGTAGTAAACCTGGGGCTTATGGCGCGGGGTTGCAAGGTCTTATTGATGAGCGTTGTTGGGACACCAAAGCGGACCTTGCCGAAGCCTATGTGAACTGGGGCGGTTATGCTTATGGCTCTTATAACGATAACGCTGATTATGATGGTGTTAAGAATAATGGAGAAGGCGTTGAAGCAAAAGCGGCGTTTATTGAGCGCTTGTCACAACTGGATGCAGTGGTGCAAAACCAAGACAATCGTGAGCATGATATTCTCGATTCAGATGATTATTATCAGTTCCAAGGCGGCATGACGAATGCGGTCACTGAGTTTAGTGGTCAAGCACCGAGCGTTTATCATAGTGACCATTCCAATCCGAGTTCGCCAAAAATTCGCACTTTAAAAGAAGAGCTGAATCGTGTGGTGCGTTCGCGAGTATTGAATCCTAAATGGATCGAAGCCATGCAGACCCATGGTTACAAAGGGGCGTTTGAAATGACCGCCACGGTGGATTATTTATTTGCTTACGATGCGACCACCGATCTGGTAGCGGATTATCAATACGAGCAGGTGACGGATAGATTGTTGCTTGACCCAGACAATCAGGCCTTTATGCGCGATAATAATCCTCATGCACTCGAAGAAATGGGTGAACGCTTATTAGAAGCCATACAGCGTGGCATGTGGCAAAATGCCGATGCGCATCGAGAAAAAATTCAATCCTTGTTGCTTGATTTAGATCAGCAACAAGAACAACGTCAGTGATCTTGGGCAGAAGATCGCTTGTAACCTGGCTGGTAGTGTCTACACTCACTATCAGCTAAGACGATTCAAAGTAGAGAGAAATAATGAGCAATAAAGAACAGGCCAAAAAGGGCATTATGATTTGTGGTCACGGCAGTCGCGATAAAGACGCAGAGCGCGAATTTGGTCTTGTGGCGAAAGGGCTTAAAGAGCGTTTCCCTGACTTGCCTGTCGAGTATGGATTTTTAGAATTTTCAGCACCGAATATTCACATGGGCTTAGACAGTCTCGTTAGCCAAGGTGTGGAAGAGATTTATGCCGTCCCTGGTATGTTATTCGCCGCAACGCATGCGAAAAATGATATACCCTCCGTCTTGACTACCTATGAAGAAAAACATCCGGGTCTTCATATCACTTATGGTCGTGAATTGGGGTTGCAAGATGACATGATCGAAGCGTTTCAAGCGCGTATCTATGAATCATTGGGCCTTGATCCCGATCATCCACCAAAAAACCTATACGACACTCTATTGGTGGTGGTTGGTCGCGGTACCTCTGATACCTCCGCCAATGCTGAAGCCGCAAAGTTAACGCGTATTGTTAATGAAAACATGGGATTTGGTTGGGCAGATACTGTCTATTCTGGTGTGACTTACCCGTCTGTTGGCGTGGGCCTTGAAAAGCTTATGAAGCTTGGCTTTAAACGCATTGTTGTCGCGCCCTATTTCTTATTTACTGGTCGCCTGATCAAGCGTATTCAAGGTTATGTTGACAAGGTGGCGCAAGAAAATCCAGAAGTAACTTTCGTTCAAACGCCTTATTTGAATGATCATCCTCGTGTTATTGATGCCTTTCAAAACCGCGTGGAAGAAATTATGCAGGGCGAATTGCAGACAGGGGAAGAAACGCTAATGAACTCCTTCAAGCGCCGTCTTGCTGCAGGCGAAGTGGATGTGCATCATCACCATGCCGAATTTGTCGATCCGCAGGACGACACGCAAGGCTTGTCTGAGTTTGATCTAAAGCACGCGGTTATTTCAATGGGGGAAGTGCCCAGTATTAGTGTGTTGAAAAATCACACTCACGACCATGGTCACGGTCATAGCCATTCTCATGGTCATAGCCATTCTCATGGGCATAGTCATTCCCATGGTCACTCCCACGATCATAGTCATGGACACTCGCACGGTGTGTACAAGCACATTGGCCACCCAATGGGACCGCGAACCATGATTGGCGAGGGGGTTTGTTGCTGCTTTATGAGCCAGTTTACCGATGAGATCTTGGAAGAAGAGAAAGACAGAATCGACGGTGATTGCACCAAAACGGCGTTTGCTCACCGTTGAGTTCTCTGAGTACTTCACTGAGTTTTCTGAGCGATAATGGCAATCTAAATACGAAAAAGCCAGCTGGCTAGCTGGCTTTTTTTTGTGCGCTAATTGAGCATGTTTTATTTTTTGGCTAGGGCATCAGCCAATGCTTTTTTCATGTCTTCTAGATTGTTAGTCAGTGTGCTGATTTTTTCTTCTAGTAAAACGGAATAGTTTTTCTGATCTTTTAGTTCCTTACGAAGCTGTTGTTGTGCTTGAATGGACGCTTCTTGACCTTTTAGGTTGGTCTCTATAAAGCTAACCAATTCTTTGCCTTGCGCTTCAAAAGCGAGGTCTCTACGGTCGTCAGCATTAAGCGCATTGCTGATGGAAAGTAACACTTTTTCATAGCCGACAATGTAGTCTTCATAATCTTTTGGTTGAATAGTCTTTAGCTTTTTAACGGCTTGGGTGATCTGTTTTGCTCGATTCACTGCGAACATAACGTTTTCACCTTGGCGTTTGATGTCGTCTATTGCTCTTGGCTGTGTTGCAGCAAAAGCCGTTGCTGCCGTCAGTGCTGTCATGGCTTGAGAAAGTGATTTAGGCGCATGCTGAGTCGCGTCTGTTTTCATCAGCTTATCTAGCGCATTTTTGGCATCAGTAAGGTAAATAGCCGTCACCGTTTTTACTTCAAGTGCACGCATCTTAGCGACAAGTGCTGGTTGGGCGCTTACAGCCGCTTGAGCTTTATTATTCGCGATCTGGTCAACAAGTTTTTTAAGGTTGTCTTCCAGTTCTTGCGCGGCGCCAGGGAAGTATTGTTTCGCATTTAGGGTTTTGAGCTGAGCACGATAATCAAAGGCTTCTGGTAAGGTTGATTGCGCCTTGGTTTTTAGGTTAACCGCGTTGGTCATGTGCTCGTTAAATGTTTTGATGGCGCTATTTGCGGTCTCAAGATAGGTGGTTGAACCAAAAAAGCTTGTGCTAGTGTTTGCTTTAGATGGATCAAATTCAAATTTAGAATAGTTCTCTTTTGCTTCAGCTAAAGCCTTTTTCGCTTGCTCTATATCTTGAGTGGCGAACCAAGGCAGTTCGTTTTCTGTGCCTTTTGCCAAGCTTTTGTCTGCATTATCGATGGCTTGCTTGAGTTCATTGATCTGAATGATGGTTTGCGAATATTTTGCGTCTGCGGCCAAATTGGCAGCGGAATCAGGATTTGATGCACAACCGGCAAGTGTTAATGAAATTACAGCCGTGATAGCTGCAATTTTGAGTTGCTGTTTCATTATGGAAGTTCCTTTGAGAGAGAATCTCAGATGGGTGGATTTTGGCGTATTGTATGGGCTTTATTGAGATTACGTAAGTAGAGGCGAGAGAAATAAAATGGGTATTTATAAGAATAAATATCAGCGCTCCTCTTGCTAGAAAAGCGCCGATATGAATGAGATTATTAGAGGGTAAAAGGGCGGTCGCCGTTTTCGTCTTTAATGCGAGTTGGCAAGCCCATCTCGTTTAACAAACCTAGGAAAGGTTTAGGATCCAGCTGCTCAACGTTACGCATTTCTTTTGCATCCCACGTGCCGTTTGCAACAAGAATGGCGGCGGCAACAGGAGGAACACCAGCCGTATAAGAGATGCCTTGGCTACCGACTTCGTTATAAGCGTCTTTATGGTCGGCAACATTGTAGATAAAGATCTCTTTGTCCTGACCGTCTTTTTTCCCTTTGATCACGTCACCAATGCACGTTTTGCCTGTGTAAGCTGGGGCAAGTGAAGATGGGTCAGGCAGTACGGCTTTGACCACTTTAAGAGGAACCACTTCTAGGCCTTCTGCCGTTGTAACAGGTTGTTCAGAGAGTAAACCTAAATTTTTAAGTATCGTGAAGACATTAATATAATGTTCACCAAATCCCATCCAAAAACGTACGTTTGGTACATTGAGATTTTGTGAAAGTGAATGCACTTCATCGTGGCCTGTCATGTAAGTCGTTTGAGTGCCGACGACAGGAAGGTCGTCAGTACGGCTGATTTCAAACATGCTATTTTCTTGCCATGCGCTGTTTTGCCATGAGTAGACCCGTCCGGTAAATTCACGGAAGTTAATTTCTGGGTCAAAGTTTGTGGCGAAGTATTTACCATGGCTACCAGCGTTCACGTCGATGATGTCAATGGAGTCAACGGAGTCTAAGTAGTCGTTATAAGCAAGCGCGGCGTAAGCATTGACTACGCCTGGATCAAAACCTACACCTAAGATCGCGGTAATGCCTTTTGCTTTACAGGCGTCACGACGTTTCCACTCGTAATTGGCATACCAAGGTGGTGTTTCGCAAATTTTGTTTGGGTCTTCATGGATGGCGGTGTCTAAATAAGCCGCACCCGTTTCCATGCAAGCTTCAAGTACAGACATATTAACGAAAGCAGACCCTACGTTAATGACGATTTGTGATTCGGTTTCTTGAATCAATTTAATCGTTGCTGGCACGTCAAGAGCGTCTAGGGCGAATGCTTGAATGCGGCCCTCTACCTTCAAGCTGCCTTTGTCGAGGACACTGGCTACAATATCGTCGCATTTCGTAACGCTGCGCGAAGCAATTGCGATATTGCCCAGTGTGTCATTGTGTTGGGCGCATTTATGTGCCACAACTCGTGCCACGCCTCCGCCGCCAATAATGAGGACATTTTTTTTCATAGTAACACTATCTCCAAAGTATTTTGTTGAAACAGAATTAGGATAGATTCTGTTCAAAATCGTTGTAGCCGAATTCCCTGACAAGTTCGATGCTGCCATCCAATTGGCGTATGGCAATAGACGGCATCTTAACACCGTTAAACCAGTTCTTTTTCACCATGGTGTAACCTGCGGCGTCTTGGAAAGAAAGACGATCACCCACTTGTAATGCTTTGTTGAATTTAAATTCACCGAAAATATCGCCCGCTAAACAAGACTTGCCACAAATCATGTATTCATGTTCGCCATCACAAGGTGCCATTTTGGCGTTTTCACGATAGATCAGTAGATCCAGCATATGCGCTTCAATAGAGCTATCAACAACAGCCAAGTTTTTACCGTTAAATAAGGTATCTAATACCGTGACCTCTAAGGTTGTGCTCTTCGTAATGCTGGCTTCGCCAGGTTCTAGGTACACTTGAATGCCGTATTGTTCGGCAAAGCGTTTTAAGCGTTGGCAGAACTTATCAATAGGGTAACCTTCACCTGTAAAGTGAATGCCGCCACCTAGGCTCACCCATTGTACTTTTTGGATTAAATGGCCAAAGCGTTCTTCAATGAGAGTCAGCATCTCATCAAAGCGTTCGAAGCTGTTGTTCTCACAATTGTTGTGGAACATAAAACCAGAAATGTCGTTGATCACTGTGGCGATTTTTTCTGGATCCCATTCACCAAGACGGCTAAATGGGCGTGCAGGGTCGGCAATCAAAAACTCAGATGTACTGACTTGCGGGTTGACTCGCAAACCACGAGTTTTGTCTTTACTGGCTTCTTTAAAACGATTGAATTGGCCTATAGAGTTGAAAATGATCTTGTCTGAGTGCGCTAATACTTCTTCAATTTCATCGTCTGAATAGGCCACGCTATAGGCATGGGTTTCGCCTTGAAATTTTGTTTTTCCAAGTTTTACTTCGTATAACGACGATGATGTTGTGCCATCCATATACTCTTGCATTAAGTCGAATACCGACCAAGTAGCAAAGCATTTCAGCGCCAGTAACGATTTAGCTCCGGACTGTTGACGCACGTAAGCGATCTTCTCTAAATTCTTCAAAAGAGCCGCTTTATCGATAAGATAATAAGGTGTCTTGATCATGGCAACCTGCCCGTTAGTCAAAACCGTGTATTCTAGAGCAAAGAAGGGGGCTTTTTCTAGCACGAAAACGTTATATTACAGGGCTTTTTGTGACATTTTGACGACTTTTACTGGTCAGTCAGTGTTATGAGTCTTTTGACTCTCTTTTTCAAGCTTTCTAGCGGGTTAGGGAAAACCTGTTGTGTATGTATTTGAATTAAGATCAATGATCAGTAATGAATAATAGGTCTCTTGGTGATTTGGCACTATAATCCGCAACCATTGAAGCAGAGCAATATGACTATCTGCGTATAGATTGTGAGTGAATTTTTTTAAGTGTATGAGGAACATCTTGGTATGTTGATTTTAATAATGGGGTTGGTGATTTTCTTTTGTGTGCATTCTGTGCGTTTAGTCGCGCCAGAGTGGCGTGCGTCAAATATGCGACAAAACGGTGCTATGCGTTGGCGTATACGTTTTGGGATGATTACTTTATTAGCCACCGCTTTTATTATTATGGGCTATATGCAAATGCGAATGGCACCGGTTTGGTTATGGTTTCCCCCGTTTGGACTCGTCATCTAGCGGGTTTGCTGATGTTGGTTGCCTTGTTTTTTGTAGGATCGGCTTTGGTGCCGAATACAACCATGAAAAAGAAAGTTGGTTATCCAATGCTCATCGCCGTAAAAATTTGGGCGTTTTCGCATTTGATCAGCAATGGTAATTTGGCGGATATTATTGTATTCGGTAGCTTTTTGATTTGGTCTATTGTCAGTTTTGCTATTTATCGTCGTCGTGATCGAAAAGCAGGCGTGGTTCGTGATCAAGAATCCGGTGTGCAGTTTGACCTAGCGGCTTTTACGTTTGCCATGGTGTCTTGGTTTATCATGGTGTTTTATCTCCATGAGGCTATTATCGGGGTTTCCCCCTTGGTTTAATGTTAAACAAAAGAAAATGCCCTGTTAGCATTAGCTAGCAGGGCATTTTTTATGGTACGTAAAGCGTCTACGTTTTGAAGTACTTAGGTTCTAAAGTGATTAATGTTTTGTGTCAAATCTTCTGCCAAGCGTTTTAATTCTTCTGCTCGTGACGCACTTTCTGTTGCCAGAACGACTAATTCAGTCGAGCCTTGCTGAATATCAGAAGTGTTCTTATTGACCTCTGCAGTGACACTGGTTTGCTCTTCGGTTGCTGTGGCAATTTGTGCCGCTCGATCATTGATCGTGGTGACCGATTGTTGGATTTTATCCAAGCTGTCTTTCGCTTGATTAACGTCCTCTACACTATTATTTGCTCTGTTATGGCTTAACTGGATTTTGGCAACCGCATCTTTGGTGATGGATTGCAAAGATTCGATCATTTTTTGAATTTCTTCTATCGAGCTGTAAGTTCGTTGTGATAACACTCGAACTTCATCTGCGACCACAGCAAAACCACGTCCTTGTTCACCGGCCCGCGCGGCTTCAATAGCAGCGTTTAATGCCAATAGGTTGGTCTGCTCGGCGATGCCAGAGATGGTCGTTAAAATGGTGTTAATACCATCGGCATTTTTGCTCAGATCATTGATGACATAGGCCACTTCTTGGATGTCATCAGCAAGGGCTCTAATACTGTCTTGGCTTTTTAGAGCTTGTTTTTGACCAACATTACTAGCCGCAACGGCTTCGTCCGCATTCGCAGCCGTATTAGTTGCGTTGCCAGCAATTTCTTGAGTAGCCTGAGACATCTGATGAATGGCAGTCGCCACCATGGCAATGTTCTGCTGCTGTTCTTCTAGTTTTTGGGCGCTGTTTTGCGAGGAATCGTAGGCATCGCTCGCTTGTCCTGCTAATTCATGACCAATTTTTTTCAAATGGGACACTGTGTTGTGCAACAAGGCGACAAATTGGTTGAAATTGCCGACTAAAACAGCAATTTCGTCTTTGGAACTGGCGGCTAAACGTTGCGTTAAATCGCCGTCTCCCAATGCAATTTGCGCCATACTGTCCGATACTCGACGTAAATCTCGTAATAGAAAACGAGTCACTTGAATCACAATCACAGATGCAATCAGTAATAAAATGAACACACCAATGATTAAGCCAGTGCCTAAATTAACAAGTGGCGCATTTAATACATCCTGATCCATCATTAGACCTAATACCCAAGGGTTTCCTTGAATGTTGCTGGCGTACATATTGATGTTCTTGCCATCCAGTTTGAGCTGAGTAAAACTGGCTTGACGTTGTGTTGTAGAAAAGAAGTTTTTATTTAACGCTGGCGATAGTTCAGAGGCGTCTTTCAAAATCAGTTTTCTATCTGGGTGAGCAATGATTTTACCATCGCCGTCAAATAGGGTGCTGTAACCTTCGCCAGCCACGTTCATAGCCATGATGGTTTCCATAAGATTGTCTAGAAATACCAATCCACCAATGGCACCAATAAATTTGCCATTGACGATAATAGGTTCAACAAATGTCATGGAAAGCTGTTGTGTGGACGCTGAAACATAAGGGGCCGTCACATACGCGTTGTTTTTTGCTTTTGCATCAATGTACCAGCTACGAGTTCGTGGATCATAATCTGCGCTGTTCAAAGAAGGATCGTGCCGATACATGGCGCCATTTTCTAATCCTAAAAAAGTCATACCAAAATTTAAGCCAGTTTGGGCTTGTTGAAGAATATTGAGAATGTCTTTTTCATTCACATCGGGGTTTTCTTGTAAGGAGGCTTCGATTTTCTGCTTCACCGCTTGCATGGTGCTGATTCGATCTGTTGACCAACTATTAATGTAGGTTGAAATGGCCGCGGCTTGCGAACGGGCTTCGGATTGTATACGTGTATCACTGTCTGTTTTAAAGGCATAAAAAGACACACTGCCGACACTGATGGCAACAATAATCGCCACAATGATTGACTGAAGGGTTATTTTGGTTTGCAACGAGAAGTGCATCTTTTTTCTCCTGGGTATTTTATATAAGAGAGTCTTATTTATATTCTTGTCTAAGTATGTAGTTATTCTGCAATTTTCAGTTATTGAGCGTAAGATTTCTAGGACAATACTAAGGGGGAATAGTTTTGATACTTTTGAATCTTTCTGTTATCGTCCGCGCCCCTTTGATTATCGATATTAGGTATAGAATAAATGATTTGTGGATTTGATTACGGAACATCGAATTGTGCATTAGGTATAGTGCAAAACTCGCTTGTACGCTTGGTTAATTTAGAAGAAAACCATGCTTTTCTCCCTTCCACTTTGTATGCGCTAGATCGAGACTTAATTACTGAATCTGTTATAAGGGGAATGCGAGATATTCCTTCACGACAAGCGTTCTCTGAGCTACGTCAAAATGCCTTAACGCGAGCCAAACGTGCTCGTTATGAAGAAGACATTGCGGATGAAGATCAAACGTTATTTTTTGGACGCGCAGCGTTTAATGAATACTTCCAGTGGCCGGAAGAAGGCTATTTTGTTAAATCCCCAAAATCTTTTCTAGGTGGCGCTGGGTTACGTGCAGAACATATTCATTTTTTTGAAGATGTGGTCACCGTGATGATGCAGAATATCAAGCAGCGTGCTGAAAAAAGTTTGGGCGAAGAGATTACCCATACGGTAATTGGCCGTCCTGTGAATTTCCAAGGTTTAGATGCTGATGCAAGTAATCGACAAGCGTTAGATATATTGACAACAGCTGGCAAAAGGGCTGGTTTTAAAGAAATTGAATTTCTTTATGAGCCAATTGCTGCAGGTTTAGATTTTGAAAAATCCTTAGCAGATAATAAAACCGTGTTAGTTGTGGATATTGGTGGTGGTACGACTGACTGCGCGATGGTTCGTATGGGGCCTGAGTATTTAACAAAAGAAGACAGACGAAACGATTTCTTGGCACATACTGGAGAACGAGTCGGCGGTAATGATTTAGACATACAAATTGCGGGTAAGCATTTTATGCCACTATTTGGCATGGATTCTTTATTGAAAACAGGGTTACCGATGCCGACTCAGTTGTATTGGAATGCGATTACAACGAATGATGTGTCTGCTATTGCGACATTTAATAGTATGGAAACTAGGCATCAGATCAATCAGTTGCGTTTGGATGCAGCACAACCCAAATTGATCGAACGATTCTTACGTATGCGAGAAGAAAAGCATAATTATCACATAGTACGCAGTGCGGAAGAGGCTAAGATTGCCTTGTCCGATACGCAGCAGTATCTTGCCTCATTGGACTATATTGAAGCAGAGCTAAGTGCTTCCATTAGCCGTGAAGAACTGACTCAGTCAATTTTTTCACCCTTAGAAAAAATGTTGAATTTGATGACGTTGGCCATAGAGCAAGCAGGCGAGAAACCGGATTTGATCTACATCACCGGTGGATCAGCCAAGTCACCAGTGATTCGCGAGGCAATTCAACATCGGCTTGGTGATATCCCTGTGTTAGATGGGGATCACTTTGGTAGTGTGGCGGCAGGATTAACGGTCTGGTCAGAGCGTATTTTTAGATAAAAAGAAAGCGAGCCAACAAGGTTGGCTCGCTGGATAGCGTATTACAGAGAGAAGCGATCAATGGACGACTTCAATTTGGTTAATACCTCTGACAGTGTTTTAGTGGTTGCCATCATGTCGTTGACACCATCGGCTGTTTGATTAGAAAGGTCGCGTATATTTTCGAGATTTTCATTCACGCTCGCAGCAACGGCAGACTGTTCTGTGATGGAACTGGCAATGTTAATCGACATGGAGTTAATCAGGCTGACTGACTGGGTTACCTTCATTAATCCTTTGCTTGCCGCGATGGCTTTCTCCGCATTGCCGGCAGCTTGATCTCGACCATTGATCACTTCCATAGACGCTGTTTTCGACAGTTTCTGCAGTTGGGCTATCATGCCTTCAATTTCTGCAGTAGCGTCTTGGGTTCGAGTTGCCAGTGTTCTGACTTCATCCGCCACCACCGCAAAGCCACGGCCTTGTTCTCCAGCTCGCGCCGCTTCAATCGCAGCATTAAGCGCAAGCAGGTTAGTTTGCTCAGCAATACTGCGAATTACGTCTAGCACGGAACCTATGCTAATACTTTCCTTCTCAACCTCTTGCATCACTGTAGAAGCATGCCCAATGACATTGGCCAGACCTTGCATATCCGAGGCGACGTTGTCGACGACTTGGGTGCCGGATTTCGTTTCTTTGTCCGCTTTCTGAGTTTCGTTGGTGGTGTCGTTGACATTCTGCGAGACGTTCTCTACAGCGATAACCATCTGACTCATCGCGGTCGCCACTAAGTCTGTTTCTCCCTGTTGTTTGCTCATGCTTTTAGACGCGAGATTGGCGGTTGACTGTACTTTTAAACTCGCGTCCGTAAGGAGCTCCATGCAAGATCTGACCTCTAATTGCATGGATCTTAGTTGAGTAATGGTATTTCGACCATGTTTAAATAGCACATCGATTTCGTTTTGGCTTTCTGTTTGGTGATGTGAATGACGATGAAATAAATTGGTAGAGAGATCGCCATTACCCAAGGCTTGCAAATCTTGCCCTGCTTGTTTTAGTGGGGAAAGTACGCGTTGTGTAATGAAAGAAATCATGATGACTAAGAGGATAGCGCAAAGAATAGAAACAAGGATTAGGCTGTTTTGAACAGACTTAGCAACCACAGTGAATTCTTTTACAGGGCCACCAGTAAGGATCGCCCAGTTCCATTTTTCGGCGCGACTAAATGCCATGACGATGTCTTGTTCTTTTCCATTGATTGTTTGTTTGGTTTGAAATACGCCATTCTTTTGCTGTTTTATCAGTTCTAAATATTTTTCAGCCTCTTGCACATTAATCTCAGAGAAGAGTTTGTCTTTATTCTGCGAGTCAACGACAATTCTACCAAAGTCTTTGCCATCTTGAAGATTAATGACGGTGGCTTTTCCTGTTTCGCCAAATGATAGGCTATTTATTTCTTTTTCTAAGTTTTTTAGTCCTTCTGTGTAATCAAAGCCGATGTAAAGTATACCGATGACTTTTCCTGTTGAATCTTTAAAGGGAACGTATTTTGTCATGTAGTTACGACCAAATAAGGCCGCAGGGCCAGAATAGATCTCACCGTTAATCAGTGTTTGATAAGCGGGATGTCCTTTACCTAACAAGGTGCCGTAGGCTCGAGTGCCATCGGCTTTTTTGAGAGAAGTACTGATACGTAAAAAGTCATCACCATACCGAATAAACACCGTCGCGGTGCCGCCCGTCATCTTGGTGAATTGATCTGGTTTATCAAAATTTAGGTTGATTACTTCGCCCGAATTGGTGGCTAAAGGGCTGTCATATTCACCAATTTTAACGGTTTCTGAATCACTGACTGTGATGCCGTTAGGGAACAGTGTGAAAAATATGTCGGCTAATCTATCCGTACTACTTTCTAAGTTCTCGTTATAAAAATCGAGCAACATACTGCCTTGACCAGAACTGGTTTGTAATTCGTGCTCTATGCTTTCTATAAAACCATTGTAAGATTTACTTGATGTTAGCCAAGTGAGTATTCCAAAGCAGGTAATAGAGACTAAAAATACGACGATGGCTAATTGTCGAGTGATTGGCATGGTTCTAATAAGCTGTATCATGGCGTGTTCCTCTGTTTAAAGGTGTGCTTTGTAATCAAGTCAATACAGCTGCAAATAAAGCTATTATTATTGTAATTGTTTTTATGTTTATTGCTAAATAGTGACTGAAAATAAGTTTTAGAAGATTTTAGCAATCGAAGAAAAACGGGCTTATTCTAAGATTGATCTAATCGCCTTATATAAAGAACAACAAGATAATTTTTGTTTTGTTGTTCTTATTTTTGTAACAAATAGTGAATTTAGGTCAATAGTTATAAATTTGGATGTGTTTTTTCCACATGATGCTTTTCATTTACTGGACGTATCATGAGATTTGCAAAAAAGCCAATAACCAACAAACCCGCCATGGCATACATGGTGGTATTATAAAGGCCAGATGTGGGATCTATGGTACCTACAGGCGCAATGTCCATCAGGTTGCTTACCGTGACAGTTTTTGCTGCAATTAACTCGTTTAATTGTGAGATAGATGCGTTGAATTTAGCTTCAAAGGCTGCTGGGTCAATTTTACTGGCTAAATCGTGAATGGCACTTTCCACAGACATGTTTCTTAAGTAAGTAATAACAAATGGCCCTAAGACTCCGGCTGTTGCCCAAGCGGTAAGCAATCGACCATGTATGCCACCAACGTGTAGGGTGCCAAAAATATCCGCCAAATACGCAGGAATAGTGGCGAATCCACCGCCATACATGGTGAAAATTATCATGCTAGCCCCATAAAACATGATTAACCAAGTGATCGAGGGATCAGCGCTGACCGCTGAGGCAGCGAACGGAATGGAAAGGTATAAAAGTGTGCCAAGTACAAAAAAACAATGATAAGTGTTTTTCCGACCGATGAAGTCCGAGGTTGACGCCCAAAAGAACCGACCACACATATTAAAAACCGAAATCATCAAGACATAGGTGCCTGCAAAGCTGGCTGTGGCAATGGTTGGTAATGTGGTACCAAATATTTCTGTCATCATGGTTTTTGCGATACCGATCACACCAATACCAGCGGTCACATTGAAACAGAGCACAATCCACAACAGCCAAAATTGCGGCGTTTTTAAGGCTTGATCAATGTGCACGTGATTACGGCTAATCATGCTATTTGTTTTATCTTTGGCTGGCGGTGTCCAACCTTCAGGCTGCCAATCTTTAGGGGGGACCCGATAAGCAAATGCCGCGACCATCATAATAACGAAATACACGATCCCAAGGGTGAGGAAGACGCTAGCGGCACCTGTATTCCCCGTGCCTACAACATACACACCAGCTTCCCCTGGAATAGGGAGTTTTGAGGCTTCGGAAGCACTGGCCACGACGACTTCAAGCTTACCATTTGCCATTTCAGCGAAGCGTCTTCCACCTTCGGTAATAAGATTTACCGCCGATTCTGGCCCAAGATAGGTCGGTGCGATGGCAAATTTCTCTAGTAAAAACGTTTTTAATGGGGCGCCAATCATGGCGCCTCCGCCGAACCCCATGATCGCCATACCTGTTGCCATACCGCGTTTGTCTGGGAACCAACGAAGTAGAGTCGATACGGGAGAAACATAGCCAAGCCCTAAGCCACAGCCGCCTAATACACCATATCCCAAATAGACTAGCCATAACTGATGTGTTGATATCCCTACGCTGCCGATAATAAAGCCACCGCCCCAGAGAAAGGCTGCGGTTACGCCAACGCAGCGTGGGCCGACTTCTTCTAACCATTTGCCAGCAACAGCAGCAGATAAACCAAGAAAGACAATGGCTACAGAGAAAATCCATACTACACTGCTGAGACTCCAGTCTTCTGCTGCGCTGCTAACCACACCAAACTCTTTGGTTAAAGCTGGGTTAAAAATACTCCAAGCATAGACAGAACCAATACATAAATGAATGGCAATAGAAGCGGGGGAACTAACCAGCGGTTAAAGTTAGTTGAAGCAACAATTTTGTCCTTCATTAAAAAAGATAAGAGCGTGCGAATGAGGTTCATAATCTGTGTCCTTCAGAAAATTGGTAGTAACAACATCGAGCAACAAAATATTATGAAAGACACTATAATGTTTTTTTATGTGAAAATATAAAAAAATTTATAGTTTTGTTCGCAAGCGCACTTTTTTTAGTTTCGAAACAATATTTATCCTGTTAAGTGGTGAGTAACCTTGCTGTTTTGTGTGTTTTTTTCATTATTGATAGTCAGGAATGATGGTAAAATGTTTATCTATTAAACAGATTTTTACGGAGTATCTACTTGATAAAAGCCTTATTGATTCAGTTAAGAGACCTTTTCTCGTGGAGTGACATTAAACGCCCTTGGCATTTGGCTGTGCTTGCTGCCCTATGCGTTGGTATCCCAGCATTGATAGGCGCGGCCACAGATCAGTTTGCGATAGCAACGCTATCAAGCCTAGGGACAATGGTTATTTTGTACTTGCCTAAAACGCGAACAGCGCATCGTATGGTGACGCTGGCCATGTGTTCATTTGGCTTTATGGTCTGCTTTACCATTGGATCGCTTTCTAGCTTTAATCCATATTTAGCGGCTTTAGCTCTTGGGTTGTTGTCCTTCGGCGCAATTGTTATTACGCGTTATTACCGTTTGCCGCCTCCGGGTAGTTTTTTCTTTATTCTCGTTTCTGCTTTAGCAATTTACCTGCCTTTTGACTTAGGTAAATGGGCATCGAATATTGGCATGGTGGCTTTAGGTGGGATCTTATCCTGTGCTTTAGCCTTTGTTTATAGCTTAATGACTGGCGCGAATGATTTGCCAGCAACAACAGTCGAAACCGATCCTCAGGTTAATGCGATTATCTTAGAAGGGGCGTTAGTGGCTTTTTTTATCGCTTTTTCTTATTTGTTCGCTCTATGGTTAGCATTACCTAATGCTCTTTGGGTGCCGATTTCCTGCGCCGCCATTTTACAAGGCGCGACTTATCGTATGATTTGGCACCGAAATGTTCATCGTATTGTTGGAACCGCAATTGGTATGGGGGTCGCTTGGTGTTTGTTCTCTCTGCAGCCAAATTATTGGGTATTGGCCCTTAGTATGATTCTTTTCCAATTCTTAGTGGAATTGTTGATTGTGAAGAACTACGGTGCGGCTGTTATTTTTGTTACACCATTGACCGTGATTATGGCGGAGTTTACCAGTGCGAATATGAGCACAGATGTGTTGTTGCTGCATAGATTAGTGGATATTTCTATTGGCAGTGTTATTGGTATTGTCGGCGGGACTATTTTCCATCGCACTTCTCTCCTTAAACATATTGAATCAAGAATGAATGCGCGTAGCTCCTTATCGGGTCGACGACCTTCTTAATATTTTTTAATGTCGCTGTTTACTATGAATACCTTTCTTCTTTGGATGAAAGGTATTTTTTTATCTACTTTTATTTATCGCCTGTCTGTTGCGTAAAAGCTTGTTAAAACGTAGGCTTCGAGATTCTGATAGCACGCTGTAAAGCCGTGATAATCAGTTCTTGTGAAGGTGCCCTAAAGGGTGAAACGGGAAACAGGTGCGTTTAATTCTTGTAAGCAATCCCTGTACTGCCCCCGCAACGGTAAATAAGTGGTGTGTTTCTTCTTACTTCCACTGTCTTTATAGACGGGAAGGAATGAGAGTCTTCGAAATACAGCTCTTCCAAACACTTATCAGTCCGGAGACCGGCCTTCATTAATCCGGTTTTTCTAAGCAGAAAAACCATCAATTTGAATCATACGGGTGAGTATGAAGCATATTTTGGAGGCACATAGTGCATATTGAACCTGGCGTCGTTGATGGCGCAAAAATTGTTTTGAGTTATGCTACCGCTTTGGCGGCGTTTGGCTTTTCTGCGAAAGCATCTATTGAGATGATCAAAAAAGAGGGTCTCATGTCTTTGATCGGTCGCAGCGCATTAACCACACTGCTTGTCTTTGCCTTCTTTGAACTCTTTCCTCATCACGCGGTTGGTGTATCGGAAGTGCATCTTATCTTAGGCTCAACGCTGTTTCTTATCTTTGGTCCTGCGGCTGCTTCTATTGGTTTGATGTTAGGCTTATTAACGCAAGGTGTTTTCTTTGCCCAATTTGATCTACCTCAATACGGCATGAATGTCACAACCTTGTTATTACCTCTGTTTGCTATGTCGGCCGTTGCGCGCCGAACCATTGCTGAGAATACGGCTTATGTCGATATTAGCTATAAACAAGCATTGAAACTGTCCCTAACTTACCAAGGCGGTATTGTCGCTTGGGTGGCTTTTTGGGCGTTTTATGGACAAGGTTTCGGTGCCGAGAACACCGCGGCCGTGGCGACCTTTGGTATTGCGTATTTAAGCGTTGTGCTGATTGAACCTGTTTTAGATCTTGCTGTATTAGCGGGTGCGAAAAGCCTGCATCGCTTTAAGAACTCGTCTTTGTTTGAAGCGCGTTTATTTAACTAGTTAGAAAGCGTAGTTCTAAATGCCTACTCTGTTCACTGATAATACCGTAAGCAGAGTGGGCATTTTTTATGTTTTGCGTTTATATCGACCATGTTCACTAACAAACTCTAGGAAAGCACGATTGGCTTTTGATAGATAACTGTCTTTGCGCCAAGCAATACCTAGATCTAGCCAGATTGGTGGATCAAAAGAACGAGTGATCAGTTCATCGTCTTCTTCGATAACCATGGCGAGTAGGGTAGAAATACCAAAACCTTGTTGAGTGATGGATTTGATAAGCGGAATTAAGTTGGTTTCGAAACCAATCTTAGGTGTCCTGTTACAGGCTTTGGCCAGCTTATCGACAATGCGCCGATGAAAATACCCTTCTTTGAACATGACTAATTCTTCTTCGAAAAATGCTTCAGGGGAAATTTTCGTTAGCTGGCTAAAAGGGTGATCGGTCGCCACAGTCACCAGCATTTCTTCTCGAATGAGGGCTTGAGTTTGTAGACTATCGGGAAGTGTTTCAGCAACGATAACGCTCAGGTCCAATTCGCCACTTTCGAGCATTTTTTGCAATTGCCAAGTTCCCCCTTCGATGACTCTTAAGGTAATAGTGGGGTATTTATGGCGAAATGCCATCAGAATCGGTGGAAAGTAATAAGAGCCCCAGCATGCTGGGAATGCCCACACGAACCTCACCTTGGCTCAACCCTTTTAGCTCACTCATTTCTAACAAGGCATCGTCTGTGGCTTGAATGATTTTTTCAGCATGAATCAGCAGTTTTTTGCCTTCGTCGGTGAGTCCGATATTTCGATCTGCTCGATGAATTAAGGTTAAGTCCAAATCCGCTTCTAGCTTTTTGATGGCCATGCTGACCGCCGGCTGTGCTACGCCTAGCTGTTGGGCGGCTTTGGTAAAGCTCTCTGTCTTGGCTATCGCAATAAAATAACGCAGAGGTTTAATGTCCATCAATAACCTTTATGGATTGGATAAGATGGATATATTTTATTGATTATTTGGCTGGGCGTATAGTGTAACTATAAAAAAGCATTTTTTGTTGGGTTCATCATCGGGCTGCGTCCCGTGGTGTGTTACTGTGATTCGTGGAGAGTGGTTGTGATTGAAGTGGGCAGTTCCGTATTTTGGCGAGGCACCGTGGCGCTTATCATTGGTTCTTTTATGATTTTTGCCAATGTGTATGTGACACAACCCTTGTTGCCTATGATTGCCAATGAGTTTGCCATTACCCCACTGCAAGCCAGTGGTAGCTTTACCATTACGACACTGACCTTGGGTATATCTTTGCTTTTCTACGGCCCAATTTCAGATGCCTTAGGTCGCAAAGGCATTATGGTGATGACCATGATAGGCATTACGTTAACGACGTTTTGCCTTTCTCTTGTACAAAGCTACGAATCGTTATTAGCTTTACGTGCTTTACAAGGATTTTTTCTAGCGGGTTTGCCAGCTATTGCCGTGGCGTATTTGGGTGATGAATACACACCGGAAGCCTTAATGGTGGCCGTTGGTTTATACATTAGCGGCAACACACTGGGCGGCATTGGTGGTCGTCTGATTGGCGGTTTTGTTGGCGAATGGCTAGGACGCTCGGCAACGTTTGGCGTCATGAGTGTGATTAGCTTAATTTGTTTATTGGCCTTTTTTGTCCTATTACCAAAATCCCAACACTTCGGTCCCAAGCCTCTGCGTGTTGGTCATATCCTGATGAACATGAAAAGCCATCTGCAGAATCGTCGCTTACTAACTAGTTATTTCATTGGCGGTTTTAGCTTCTTCATTTTTATCAACCAATACAGCTACGTGACCTTCGTTTTGGAAGCCGCGCCTTATAACTTAACCGCTAAATACGTTGGCCTGCTTTTCCTTACCTATTTGTCTGGTACATTGGGTTCAGCTATTTCGGGTAAACTTGCCAAACGCTGGAGCCAGCCAAACATCATGGTACTAGGCACTTGTATTTTCATGTTTGGTTCACTCGTCACATTAGGGGGGTCTTTATTGGCGATCATCGCGGGCTTATTGATAAACAGCTTTGGTTTCTTTTTATGCCACTCAACGGCGAGCAGCTTTGTGAGTCGTAATGCCAAACACGCTAAAGCCAGTGCTTCTTCCTTATACTTGGTGTTTTATTATTTAGGTGCCAGTCTTGGTGGGTTTTATCTTGATCCTTTCTGGCAAGCGGATGGTTGGACGGGCGTCATCATGGCATCTTGGTTAGTGTTGGGGATTGTTGTTTTGGCTGAAGTCAGCTTGGTTCGACAAAAAAGAGTTGTAAACGAGCTAAGCTCCGATAACGTTTAAGCATCGGAGCTTAAGAAAAAATTTAGAGAAGTTGCCACACTCGAATGATTACCGCTGGATTTTCGTTGTAGTTATCTGCTCTGTCTAACGTGCCTAGAAAAACAGATTTATTCATCCATTCATAGGGGCTGCCGATCGGTGCTTCGAAACTTAATACGCTTCGGGCATAACGATTATTTGGGTCTTCTTTAGTGGGTTCTGGGCTAATGGTTACCTTGTTTTGAACTAAGATTACAAAGCCATCGTCGGTTTTTAGTGCGTATTTTGCATCTAGCTCTCTGCTTCCGTCAGGTCGGCCAAGCTGCCAGTCACCGCCGCCTGGTATGATTTTGCCTTTCATCGATGGCCCTGCAAATTCGCCACCTGTTATCCAAACAATACCTCGTTCACCATATTTGCTTTGTCCAACGGTGACGCGTTCTTTATCTATCGTCACGCGAGACTCGTAGACAAATTTTGTTGTAAAACGGTCGTCTCTATTCGGGTTTTCATCGGCGGCTGATGCAGCAACACTGCTTAGTAAAAAGATTGAACACATCGCTATGTTGTTCATGATTTTAAACATACTTGTTCTCCATTTTTATTGTTATTGCCTTTGTAATCTAAGCACTGCTTTTATAAAAAAAGCATTTTGAGAATAGAGGTATGATGTTTGTCTTTGTAATTGTTTAATCGATAAATGATATTGATTTTTGCGATAAGCGAAATATCCCCGTAATTAATCCCTTAGGTTCAGCATTCACTCGAAAGGGTCTTATTTTACGTCGTCGTATGAATTTACAGGATTATTAATGACAAGCTGAGTCTTCGATACTCTGCCAGTGCCACTTTATCCGCCTCGATATCAAGTGGGTTTGCTTCAAGCGAATGCCAAGCGACTTCGTCCGCTTCTAGCGAAACGATCGTGCCTGTCCATTGTGTAATGACATAATAATGGATGAGTTGAAGCTCTCCTGTTGGGTGATACAGAGAACATAAATACACATAAGACGTTGGAACGATATCCAGCTCTTCTTTTAGCTCTCGAAATAGGGCTTGTTCTCTTGTTTCACCGTGTTCCATATGACCACCAGGAATCGCGATCAAATTGGGATCGTACTCTTTGTCTTGGGCGCGTTTTTCTAACAACACCTGATTGTCTTTTAGTAATATAAAAGACACACATTCATGAACTTGCATCGAGATAACTCCCATTATTTTTCAAGATCCCAGTGAAAAGCTGTCATAAATTCTCTATTAAAATTACCATACTCGCCATGACATAATCGAATGCAGCAAACAGAGTGAAATATGAACACCAAAATATACAAAGAAGTGCTTTCTCTTGCGAAAGTGCTTATGACTTGCGCCAACAAAAAAGACCAAGTTGGCTTTGATGCATCTTATCAAACGTTGCTGAGACTCTGCGAAGAGAACGACGGTACTGACAAAGACCATCCGGTTCAATGGGAAACCCTTGCCGATTTTACCGATGACTTGGAGCAGGCCATTGCTCTCTATGACAAAGCCCTAGCAAAAGCCACCGCAATCAACGCCAAAGATTATCTCTCTTCCATCGGCTTTTCTGTCGCTCAACTAAAAGTAGAGCTAGGCGATAACGCTGGTGCTATTGCATACCTAGAACAAGCTAAAATTCACAGCAATAAAATCATCGACAAAGAGCCTCAAAGCGGACATCCATGATTTATTAAAAGCACTCAAAGGCGTCTAAAAAAAGAGATAAGAAATGGAACGTCCCAGCAAGGAACAAATCAGCGAATTACCCTTGTACATTGGTCTTGGTCTTTCCGATATTTACATCGTTGAGAACGAACTTGACGCAGCACAAGCCATAGAAGTCCTAAAAAACGAAACCAGCCTAGGATTCGATACCGAAAGCAAACCGATCTTTCAAAAAGGAGAGGTCAGCCCTGGCCCATCGCTTATTCAACTGGCGACAGAGTCCAAGGCGTTTCTCTTTCCGGTTCGATTTGCTGTCGCCGTTGCAGCGGCCAAGGAAATTTTAACCAACCCAAACATCAAGAAGATCGGTTTTGGTATCAAAGACGATAACAAAGAACTGCGAAACAAGCTCAACATCGACATAGTCAATACGCAAGACTTATCGATGACTTTGAAACGTCTTGCTGGAGAAAAAAACAGCATTGGTGCCCGTGCTGCTGTCGCCATGGTACTGGGGAAACGTCTTGGCAAAGGCGCCCAGAAATCCAACTGGGGCGCTTATCCACTGAAAGAAAATCAGATTCTGTATGCGGCGAATGATGCTCATGCTGCCATATGTGTGGAGAGGGCATTGAGTAAATGAAAAAATAAAAATGTTTTCTTTTTACTATTTTATTTAAAGAAAGTTCTATTATCTTTAATGGTTTTATAAGGGATGGGTGCTTGGTATTAAAATACCAAAAACACAGAAGGAATAAAGAATATCCCTCTGCGTTTTTAAATGGTATTAAATATTTACTATTACTTAGGACCTATTATTTAGGCAGTAATACGGTATCGATTACATGAATTACACCATTGCTTGCTTCAACATCAGCAATAACGACTTTGGCATCATTAATCATCACATTATCACCGCTCGCTTTAACCGTCACAGTCTGACCTTGAACGGTAGTTGCACTGTCAAGTTTTACCACATCTGCTGCAGTGACTTTGCCAGCGACTACGTGATAAGTTAAAACAGCAACGAGTTTGTCTTTGTTTTCAGGCTTTAACAGCATTTCTACTGTACCAGAAGGCAATTTTGCAAAGGCTTCATCGGTTGGTGCAAAAACAGTAAATGGGCCTTCACTTTTTAGAGTGTCAACAAGGCCACCCGCTTGCACCGCAGCTACAAGCGTATTAAAGGAACCATTTTCAACTGCTACGTCAACAATATCTTTTTTCATACCATGGTGATCCGCATGGGCAGCTGGCATAAACATAACGCTAGCAGCGATAATAGGTAATGTTGCAACTAATTTTTTTAACATAATAATGTCCTTTAAGGTTAAATAATAGTTTGGTGTTTCAGTTTGTGTTCAACATGAATATTTACGGCGCTAATAAAAAAGCGGATCAAAGTAATGTGAAAAAAATTAAAAATAATAAATCTGAGGAGGGAAGTGCTTTGAAAAACTGAGGGGATGCGCTGTTTCGCAGAATGTTTATAGCGCCATATGCAACAGCGGATATGGCTTACCCTGACCATCTACTGGTGACCGGCCTATCACTTTAAAGCCAATATGCAGATAAAAACCCAGTGCTTGCTCATTTTGTTCGTTTACATCGACCTTTGAAGCGCCCAGCTCATGGATAGCATTGGCCGTCAACATGGTACCAATGCCTTTTCCGCGAGCAGCAGGCGAGATAAACAGCATCTCAATATTACCGTCATGAACACCACAAAACCCTTGAATTTCACCTTGCGCATTTTTAGCACACCTCAACTCAACGGCATCAAAATACTGCTCTAAAATTAACGGCTTTAACGCTTGGAGATCCTCTTCGACCAAAAAATCATGAGTGGCCCTGACCGAAGACTCCCAGATTTCTATTAGCTTGAGATAGTCTGCTTTTTCTACGGTTTCGATATTCATGATCAAACTCGATTAAACATTGAATAGTTAAGGGTCACATAGTGGTGTCGCCACAGCTATGACGCTCTGTTTAGTGGTGGTGTTTCTACAGGAGCGGATTTGTCATCACACGTCAGAGAAATCACAACTAGATGGCTGATTTTTTTAATTTTTCATCTGACCCTTTATTCCGACCCTTTATTCCCTTAGGCTTTGAACAAGCGGCGTTCGATAAGAGACTGCATATCACGATGACCATCAGTGATCACCATGACATAAACAGACTGCGAAATGATTCGATAAATAATACGGTAGGGTTTGAAATAGATTTCTCGATACTCCCGTAGGCCGATTGCTAGCAACTCATTTGGATAAGTCCCGCGCTCGGGATTATCGGCAAGGCTTAAAAATGCCTCTTCAATTTTGTCTAGAACGTAATCTGCTTTCTCTGGTGCATCATGAGTTTCGATATACTCGTATAGAGCCTCAAGATCGTAAGCAGCATCATCAGTGAGAAAAAACCGATAGCTCATTAGCGGCTTTTACTCCGGTTACGAAGCTTGGCGACAACGTCACCAGCAGGCTGAACTTTACCTTCTTCTATCTGACGTTGACCCAGAGCCAATATCTTAAGTAGCGCCATAGTCTCTTGAGTTTGCTCATAGCTTTTGATGTCTTGTATAACAGCCTTAGCCTCACCGTTTTGAGTGATCACCATCGGCTGCATGTTAGTAGACAGGTTACGCACGACCTCAGCAGCATGAGCTTTCAAATAGCTAATAGGTTTGATTTGATCTGATAACTTCATAAATACCTCTTCGTTATGACCAAATATAGTCTTTAAATAGGTCGTCGGTCAATGAGGGTAGTCGTGATAACGCGGGGGGTAGTTTCTTCCTCTTTTTAATGGAAGGGCAGATATGTGAAGTATTGGGGGTGTTGTTGTGATGCGCATTGCTACAAATGTGGTATTTTGCTACATTTCTTATACAACACTAAGGAGATTTTATTATGTCTACAGCAAGTATCCGACTTGACCAAGAACTGGTTGATAAAGCGGCCATCATGGCGAAAGCCTTAAACCGTACAACACCTAAGCAAATTGAACACTGGGCGAAAATCGGCGAAATGATGGAAGATAACCCCGATTTACCCTATGAGTTCGTAAAACAAGCTATCATTGCCCAAGCGGAAAAAGAAGCCGGAAAACTTGAGGCCTACAGCTTTGGCTAACATTACTCAAGTTCTTCAAACAACCACATTTAAAAAAGCGGTCAAAAAACTGCATAAAAATCAAAAAGCGGATTTAGATAACGCGATCAGAGAATTGATTGAAGATCTGCTTCTAGGGCAACAGAAGAAAGGCGATCTATCTTTTCTTCGTGTGTATAAATTTAACATGGTGAAGCAACTTACATTACTTGGTTACAGCTATGAAGATGGCACCCTTACACTCGAACTCATGGCATTAGGTAGTCATGAAAATTTTTACCGTGATGTGAAAAATATCGTCTGAGCGGATATTGATCATAATGGTTAAGCCAGCTCCAATTTCTTAGATTTGGAAAAAAGCCTAATCCTAATTGTTACAAAACTCGAAACTCGCAATTGTTCTTCGCATGAGTTCTCGAAAAGTAATTCAATTTTGAGCAACCAAACCACAAAACATTTCGCTTACTATTTTCATGTATAACGCTAAGCTTACCAGACTATGTAATCCGGTAGAGTGCCTTGTGATGGAGTACATTTTGGTGCATCATTTGTTCATTATCATTTGAAAAGTTTTAGGTGATGCAATGGAAACAGCACAACTTGAAAGTATTACTAGTGCCGCTATGAATTTGCCTGAGAAAGAGCGTGCTAAACTTGCACATGATCTGGTTGCCAGTTTAGATGGTCCAGCCGATATTAGTGTTGCAGAGGCTTGGGACATTGAAATCTGCCGCAGAATCAATGACATTGAATCAGGCAAAACTGAACTTCTTGATGTTGATGAAGCCATTTCACGCGCCAGAGCCTCGGATTAGGGGCTGATCTTGAAGGTAAAGATTAGCACGGAAGCTAGCGTAGAATTGACCGAGGCCGCTGCTTGGTACGAACTTGAGATACCCGGTCTAGGAGAGCAGCTCATTACTAGTTTTGAGCAGGCTACGGCAAAGCTCAGCAAACCAAACCCACCGCTCGTACCGGTCATTGGTAAAGCTGCCAAGCTTGGAGCCAAAAAATTGATTCTTCAAAGGTTCCCTTTCTCCTTGGTGACTATAGCAAGTAGTCAAACAATTACGGTCGTTGCTTTCGCCCATCATTCTAGAAAACCCGGTTACTGGCACGATAGACTCACCCCATAACCAAGGCGAGAGCGTGAACGTTTTTTAAACAGTCAAACTCGATATTATTGCTTAATTTTGAGAATAAATGTATTAGCTTCTATAAAGACAGCGCCAGTAAATTGAGTAATGTGTTTAATTTTCATCTGACCCTAATATCCAATGATGGAGAACAAAAACGTAGGGCGTCATCAGCGAAGCGTGATGCGCCGTTGACCGTCTTGTTAGCAATGCTTACCAAGATATGCCGCTCCAAGAACTTCTAAATTTTTATTCCAAAGCTCGGAGATGAGCTTTATAGAAAAACTATGAAAGTTATTAACGCCCAATTGTTCTTTTTTGACTAGACCTTGCAGTTTTTCAAAGTCTGACTCTTTCAGGCGAAATATTGGATTATGCACAGCATCATTTCTTAATTCACGAAACCAGTCATATAGCTTAAACTGAAAATCATCTATAACCGATTCCTTTTTAAGTTTCTCTAGCCGTTGATTATGATTTTTTAGCTGCATACTCGGAACATGATGATCTAGCAGGTTTTTTACCATCATTTCTACGAACGAATGAGAAACTATTACAAGCAAGCGAGGATTGTCTTTGACAATTCCAATTTCCTCACCGACTTTCAGCATATAATCAAATTCCAAAATTAACTCCTAATGTGTTAACGCTTGCCTATGGAGCCGGAACGACGTTGATTGTTTGATGCGAGCGAGGTGGAAAAGCACAAAACGAGCAACGCAGTGAAGGTCGGATTGAGCTGTTTGTTATGAGCCATTGTTATAAACACCATAATAGGTTACGCCAGCTTGTATAAGACCCACAATAATTAATGCAAAGGTTAGCCATTTAGTCGCATTGGATTGTGCTAAGTTATCCCTATGTCTTTTTTGATCTTCTTCATAAGCAGAGATTGTGACTAACGCTTTTGGTGATAGCTTGTAGCCATATTGTATAGCTTGTAATTCTCCACTTTCTTCGAGTGATTTCAGAAGTAAGTCGTTGTAGGCCAACTGTCTGGTTTTATCTGGATGAAATACCCACCTTTGCGTATACAACATGCCAGATAAAGAAACCGAACTTACAGTAAAATTTCTATTCTCGATTGTTTCCTCGAGAATGATTTTAAGCGTCTCGATTCTTTCCGAACGAACTAATTCTTTGCGATTGAAAAGAAACTGTTGAATTTTACCAAGCACAATTTTTAACTTATTCCATGGTAATATTCCTTCAAAGAAATATTGTGGGATCGAAGAGTAACATAAGTCGTATACACCGTAAAAGTGGGTAATATCTAACTCATAATCACTTAACCAAGGCCAAGGTATAGAAAGCTCTTCAAACTCTTCTTGATTAAGCCAAACCTTACCAGTGACACCTTTAGAATCGATTTTGTTACAAAGAATCGTCCAAGATTCATCCTTTGCTCGGATATAAACGACATTACAATTTACATCTTTGGCTTTCTCTCCGGATCTTGGAATACGATCAGGAGCTAGTTTCTTTAGAAGTGATTTTAATATCCATCTTTTGAAGAAATTCACGAGGTTATCCCTAATGGCTCATAACGCCGCGCTCACCGGTAAATTATGAGCGCAGCGATTAATTTATCCGTGTGCAGCGCCTTGTTAAGCCATGGCATCTAACTCAGCCTGCGTGTTATATAAGCCTTTATGAGTTCCATCAATAATTGAACTTAGAGATTCCCTTAACTCTTTATATCTGGCATTTGTTTCAAAATCATTTGACGTTAAGTGAGTAAATAAATTGTATGGCTTATCTTTAGTCGGAGATTCGTTGAGATAGAAGCCTTCAAAATCAGGGTTGTGAACAACAGTTTTGACTCGTCCATTTGTAGAGTCAGCTAACGCTCGAATATTTATGTTAATTGTCCACATGGCATTTGCTACACCATCTTTTCTGAGTTTGGTATCTAAGTCATGGACGGCAATGGCATTAGCATTGAACTGATTAAAAATCTTGATGAATGTCGGTATATTTGCCTTACCTCTACAGTTGATTACGCAATAACTTCCCTCCATTCCACTCTTTTCAATGATGTACTGATACGCCAAATATTCAGTATCGCCCTCGACTAATATTGCATTTGGATAAAAAAAGAACTCATTCACAGTTGGGCAACAACGATTAAGCATCTTGAGATTATCTCGTTCGTCAGGACTAAAATGAGCTTTATCCGTCTGAAAGTAGAAAACTCCCTGCTGGTTATTTGATACTTTTATTAGCGTTGTGTGATCTTGAGTCAGGTCGATGAATACTGGTGAATGTGTGGTGCAGATGACTTGCCATCCTTCTAGATCTGCGAGTGCATAAATGGCTTTCCTAGCAGCTCTTATTATTGATGGGTGAAGATTAATTTCTGGCTCATCAATCAGTAGCACTTTAGGAGTTTCATCTTGTATTACTTTTGTTCCTTTTTTGTACATTCCTTCGCTACATAAAGCGTTCACAGCAGACCACAAAAAAGCTCTTTTTAATCCAGTACCTTGGTGTTCTAGCGATGATGGGTGGTTACTTGTTTTAACAAAAAACTTACTGCCATCTTTAATGGCATCTTCTGCCTTAAACTTACCAACACCAGTCTCAAAGCTTACGGTAGCACCTTGAAAAAGCTTATTTAGCTCAACCTCTATTTTGTTGCTTAGCTGTCCAATACTCCCCGAGAGCCTCTTTATCAACTTCTTGAGCAAGTTTTTCGATTTCAGCTACAATTCCAGCAACTTTACTCTTGTCATCTTTTAATTTTTTTGCGGCATTCTTTGATGCCAAGTCCTTTACAACTTTCTCCAGCGCATCGTAACCATCATTTGGGTTTAATCTTATAGGGGTTGGCAACCTGCTTTGTAGTAAAGTATTCCAGCCGCCAGCTCCGCCTTTCTTCCAGTCATTTGTTTTGTTGCTGAAACTATATTTAACACCGCTTTCATCGGGAGTTTCCCAACGAATTTGAAATTTTGCGCACTCCCCAAACTCAGGATCATTTTGCAAATGCCATTCCTGCCCTAAAGTTTCGATGTCGTCCTGCGTAACATCATTAAATACTCCTGTAATTATCACGGGTGTATTGGCATTTCGACCGTGAAAATGATCCAAGCTTAACGCGCTTCCCATTGATACATAGGCTTCGTATGCATCTAAAATTGTAGACTTGCAGCTGTTATTCGGGCCGACCAAAACAACAATATTGTCGATGAGTATTTTTATCTCGTCCTTAATGCCCTTAAAGTTTGAGATAAGTAATGCAGATAGTTTCATGGGAACATCCTTATTGATAGGGCTTAACATTTTGTTAATGCGCATGCGCGTTTAGACAATTTAAAAATCTTTCAATATCTTTGTAGGAGCCTGAATAAATTGGATTTTATAAAAATATTAACAGAAGTTAAAACTGGAAAACTGAGCGTGCGCGTTATTTTTTTATCCACAGCGCGTTATTTCTGTGCTGTAGATCCTTATTCATTGATATTAGGGGACTTTCTTGCTTCCTGCCAGTACAAATACGCAAAAAACGACTATTTAAAACTGGCAAACCGAGCCAAAATTTGGCAACTATAAAAATAAACTGTATATGCACCCATAAATTGCGTTTTAAATTTCGGCTCAAAAAGGTAGTTTCTTATCCTAGCCCATAAGAGATCGATTCCCGCTTTCGCGGAAATGACTTATTTTTAGTGGGAATAATGAAAGCTTCGCTTTCAGCGGCATATTACGCTGCGCTCATGATGCCCTACGGGTAGGTGGGATTATAGTCGAAAAGAGATTAACCCCATCCTCCGCCTTCCCCTTGAAGATAAAAGGGGAAGGGACTTGGTGATCAGTAGACATTACCTTCTGCGCTTGAAATCCCGATGAAGTCAGTTCGACGCAATCCCGATTGCGCGACTCTATGGAGTTTCAGAGTCAGTTAAAAATATCTTCTCTCCAGCCTGCAAAAACAATCTATGCCTTACGATATAAAGAGCATAAGGGAACAGTTATGTGCCTATGACGAAAATCAGGCATTAAAGATCTTAAAGAGACCTTTTGGTTACTTTTGCGGATCTGGGCAAAAGTTACACGCTCAGCAGAGCGGAACCCAGTTTGCAAACTAGGAAGCGTTGATAAGCAACAAATATACTTGAAGATCCAAAGAACACCCCATCCTCCGCCTTCCCCTTGAAGACAAAAGGGGAAGGGACTTGTTGATTTGTAACCATTACCTTTTATCTTTGAAATACCGATAAAGTCAGTTCGACGCGACGAAGTTGCGCGACTTTATGGCGTTTCAGAGTCATTGTTTGATGAGCTATCTCCCACCGAATAAACAATCTATGCCTTACGATATAACGAGCGTAGGGGAACAATCATGCGCCTATGACGAAAGTCAGGCATTAAAGATCTTAAAGAGACCTTTTGGTTACTTTTGTACTTTTCTGAATTAAACAGGGGGCAAAAGTTACACGTCCAGCTTTTTCCTGAATTAAGGAGCGTAATAAAGGTTGGGAATGCAAAGCGTTTGAATGGAACATGAATTCCGCGTCGGGCTAAAGCCTTAAGGATCCCCACATTTATTTCTAGCACTTGGTTTCCAATAGAAGAAGGTCTAACGCCTCAAATAACATTTTTTCTGTTATTTCATAACGAGAGGTTTTCAGGATCCTTTTGGCTAAATAGCAATAAGACAATACTCGCCTCGTTGTTATCGTATTTGATTGGAAATGACGATGATAACCTTGCATCTCTGCCGCTTTCCCAATGACGTAAAGGCACCATTGAGCAAGTAAGGCAATTAACAGAAGGGTTTGTAATCGCTCAATAGATTGGCTTCGGCTACGTTTTAGTCCTAGCCCATAATATTCGTTCTTCGTGTCTCGGAATGCTTCTTCGATAGTCATTCTGCGCTTATAAATATTGACTAGAGCAAGAGGAGGAAACTCGCCTTTTGGCAAGTTACTGACTAGAAACCAAGGCTCTCTGTTTGCTTTAGAGCACTTCTTATAATTGTTACAGTTTGGTCTTTTAACGGGTTTGCTTTTTTCTTTGTAGGGCGTGGACTTTTATACAAAACACCACGACAAGGCCATTGTTGTTGTTTTGATAGACGCAAGCCGGACAACTCCATTGGTTTTGTGGTGGCTTGATGATGATAACCGTCAACGAGAGTCCATTGTGGTCGTTTATCCGTTTGGCATTTTACCGTTCCACGTGTACGTGCAAGCCAATACCAATCTAATTGCTCTATTGCTTTGAACCACGGAACCTTAAATCCTGCGTCCGTGCAGATAATAGGGGTACAGTCAGAGGGAAGTATTTGCTTTAAATTATTTAAGAAGTCGACATGTCTTTTATGATTATTCATAGCTCCTTCAGGGTGTACTTCTTCATATAAAGTGAAAGCTCTTCCCTGAAAGGCCACTGAGGCGCGCAGTAAAACAAAGCTAAAATCATAAACACTTGACCAATCAACAATGATGGGCAAGAACTCTTGTGAAGAAAAGTGAGAGGCAAGGGTCTTATAAAATTGATTTCGGCATTGGTGTAATTGGATGTTTCCTAACAGTCGATCAACTCGTTTAATGCAATATTTTTCAATGACGTTAGCGTCTTCTCCTAGTTTTCTACCAATTGCCGTTAGGCTTAATCTGGCGCCTTCTTTAACGGAGGATACTGCATCTGATAAAGCTGTATAGGTTCGCTTATCAATGGAGATTGAATTGTCAGGAAGTAAACTTGATAATAACAATGTGATGCCCCTTGTCTGGCTTATTTTTTGGCGAAAATAGTTTAACCAACAAGTGGGCATCACTCTATATTTGTGGGGATCCTTAAGGCTAAAGCCGCGACCTACAGTGAAAGCTTCGCTTTCAGCGGCACATGACGCTGCGCTTATGATGCCCTGAAAAAAACCAGCATCACAGATGAAGTCAGTTCGACGCGACGAAGTTGTGCGACTTTATGGCGTTTCAGAGTCAGTTAAAAATATCTTCTCTCCAGCCTGCAAAACAATCTATGCCTTACGATATAACGAGCGTAGGGGAACAGTCATGTGCCTATGACGAAAATCAGGCATTAAAGATCTTAAAGAGACCTTTTGGTTACTTTTGTACTTTTCTGAATTAAACAGGGGGCAAAAGTTACCCGCTCAGCAGAGCGGAACCCAGTTTGCAAACTAGGAAGCGTTGAGAAGTAACAAATATATTTGAAGAGGGAAAGGACTCAAAAAAAGCCCCGCAGAGCGGGGCTATCAAACTAGGGAGTGACTACGATAAGGTCACACGCTGCTTTTACACAGCATTCTGATCTGGTGCTGTATTAAAAAACACAACACCAAACGCAGACTGGTTCCCCGTTACGCCATGTCTGGTATTACGGCGACGTAACGGGAAGATTTCTTTAAATAGCTTTGTGGTTCAGTTCGTTGTTTTTCAGTACTTCATCAAGGTGTAGCCAAGTTTCGATGACGGTGTCTGGGTTAAGAGACATGCTTTCGATGCCTTGGGCGACGAGCCAGTCGGCGAAGTCGGCGTGGTCGGATGGGCCTTGGCCACAGATGCCAACGTATTTACCTTGTTCACGACAGGCTGTGATCGCCATTTTGAGCAATTTTTTAACCGCTGGGTTACGTTCGTCGAATTTGTCGGCGATCAATCCTGAGTCGCGGTCAAGTCCGAGTGTTAGCTGGGTTAAGTCGTTAGAGCCAATGGAGAAGCCGTCGAAGAATTCAAGGAACTCGTCAGCCAGTAGGGCGTTAGACGGCAGTTCGCACATCATGATGACTTTCAGACCGTTTTGACCTCGAGCTAAGCCTTGTTCGGCAAGCAGTTCGGTGACTTGTTGCGCTTCTTCTAAGGTGCGTACAAACGGTATCATGATTTGTACGTTGGTTAAGCCCATGTCGTTACGAACGCGGCGGATGGCTTCACATTCTAGGGCGAAGCAATCACGGAACGAGTCGTCGATGTAACGCGCCGCACCACGGAAGCCAAGCATGGGGTTTTCTTCGTCTGGTTCAAACAACGGACCACCAACAAGATTGTGGTATTCGTTTGATTTGAAGTCGGACAAGCGAACAATCACGGGCTTTTTAGAGAAAGAACACGCCAGTGTTGCAACGCCTTCGACCAGTTTGTCGACGTAGAATTCCACAGGGCTGTTGTAGCCGGCGATGCGGTGGTTGATTTCTTCTTGCAAGGCTGGCGTCATGTCAGCGTAATTCAATAAGGCCTTCGGGTGAATGCCGATCATACGGTTGATAATGAACTCTAAGCGCGCCAAGCCGATGCCGGCGTTTGGTAGCATGGCGAAGTCGAAGGCGCGGTTTGGGTTTCCTACGTTCATCATGATTTTTACGGGTAATTCAGGCATGTTGCCCACTTCAGACGTGATCACGTCGAATGGCAGTTCACCCTTGTAGACGAAGCCCATGTCGCCTTGAGAGCAAGATACGGTGACGATTTGACCATCTTTCAATACCTCTGTGGCATCGCCACAGCCAACGACGGCTGGAATGCCCAGTTCACGCGCAATAATCGCTGCGTGACAGGTGCGACCACCGCGGTTGGTGACAATCGCCGAAGCGCGCTTCATGATGGGTTCCCAATCTGGATCGGTAATGTCGGTTACCAGAACGTCGCCTGGTTGAATGCGATCCATTTCAGTAATGGACGATAATACTTTCACCGCGCCGGTGCCAATTTTGTGACCAATGGCGCGGCCGGTAATCATCACTTGAGAGGTTTTCTTTAGGTTGTAACGTTCCATGCTTTGCGCGTTGGCTTGGCTACGAACGGTTTCTGGACGCGCTTGGACAATGTATATCTTGCCGTCGATGCCGTCTTTTGCCCACTCGATGTCCATAGGGCGTTTGTAGTGTTTTTCAATAATGCACGCTTGGCGAGCAAGGTCTTCAATTTCGTCGTTGGTTAGGGCGAAACGGTTTTGGTCATCCAAAGCAACGGGAACGATTTTAACGAATTCTTCGCTGCCCGCTTCGGCGTATTCCATTTTTTGCGCTTTGCTGCCTAGGCTTTTGCGAACCACCGCTGGGCGGTTGGCTGCCAGTGTTGGCTTGTGAACGTAGTATTCGTCTGGGTTGACGGTGCCTTGCACCACCATTTCACCAAGGCCGTAAGCGGCGGTGATGAAGACGACTTCGTCAAAGCCTGATTCTGTGTCGAGGGTGAATAGCACACCAGATGCACCGATATCACTGCGTACCATTTTTTGAATGCCAGCGGATAGAGACACGCCTTGGTGTTCAAAGCCTTGGTGTACGCGGTAGGAAATCGCGCGGTCGTTAAATAGAGAAGCAAACACGCGTTTGATAGAGGCTTTGATGTCTGCCAAGCCTTTCACGTTTAGGAAAGTTTCTTGTTGGCCAGCAAAAGACGCATCCGGCAAATCTTCCGCTGTGGCAGAAGAGCGTACAGCAAATGAGGTATCGTCTGCGTTGTCATCACAAAGCATGGCGAAAGCCGTTTCGATCTCTTGGTCAAACTCAGCTGAGAACGTGGCGTCTTCAATCCATTGGCGAATTTGTACGCCTGTTTCTGCAAGGGCATGAACATCGTCCACGTCCAATGCGTCTAGTGCTCGATGGATTTTATCGTTTAGGCCACTTTCTGTAATGAAGCTTTGATAAGCATAGGAAGTAGTTGCGAAACCGTTTGGTACTTGAATACCTAGGTCTGTCAGGTTGGAAATCATTTCACCTAAAGAGGCGTTTTTGCCGCCTACTTCACCGACATCTTCCATATGAAGATCTTTAAACCACTTAATAAATTTGCTCACAAGGGACTCCAGTTATTTTTTCTTATTAAAAGAATATGGCTGGTTGGCCAAAATATGGCAGGGTTGCCAAGCGGACATCAGGCATTAATCAAATCGCTATGGGCTCTTGTCAAAGCGCTGAGTCTGAGTTCATTGTATGTAGGCTGGTTGCTTTGAATAAAATCGATTATTCGATGTTGTTTTATTTCAATCGAAAAAATTAATGTTGTTAGATAACAACAAAAATGGGAAAAAACGCATGAAAGTGTACTTTGTATCAGATGGGACCGCGATCACCGCAGAGGTGTTTGGATCGGCCATGTTGTCATTTTTTGATGTGGCGGTAGAAACCAAAAGTGTGCCTTTTTTGGCTACCAAAGATCAGGCGGAAGGCTTGAAGCAACAAATTAATATGGAAATGCAACAAGGCATTGCCTTGCTGGTGTTTTATACCATTTCCGATGCGGCTATCCGCGATATTATCGATTCGTGTGATTGTCATTGTTATAACTTATTTGGGGATTTGTTGTCACCGATTGAGCAAGCTTTGGGCGTGAAAGCGCAGCCAACAGCGCAAAAAGCCCATGGTATGAAAGAGGGCGTTTATGATGCTCGGATAGACGCGATCAACTATGCGCTGGCCAATGACGATGGCGCGTCGGTGAAGAATTTTGCTGAAGCCGATATTATTTTGTTGGGTGTATCGCGTTCAGGAAAAACGCCAACCAGTTTGTACTTGGCGATGCAGTACGGTATCAAGGCGGCAAATTATCCCATTACTGAAGATGATTTTTCCACGCCAGGTTTGCCTAAGGTGTTAAAGGATCATAAGAAAAAGCTGTTTGGTTTGACCATAGACGCCCAGCGTTTGCATGAAATTCGTACAGGTCGGATGGCCGCGAGTAAATACGCTTCCGCTCGCCAATGTCGCTACGAAGTGGATGAAGTGGAGTCCTTGTATCGACAAGAGCGCATTCCTTTTTTGAATTCGACCAAACTCTCTGTGGAAGAAATTTCCACCAAAGTCATGGCGGAGATGAATTTGGTGCGTCATAGGCAGTAAGAAAAGCGCCATGAAGTGATCGAATAATTCGATGGGTCCATGGTTTTTGCTTGAAATTTAGACAAATAATTCATCAAAATATTTCGTTTAGTCGAAAATGACTTAAGGAACAGTGGAAAAAAATACTCCAATAACGAGTTATAAGACAGGTTTGTTGTGTTATTACCAAATTTATCCCGATAGAGTGTGCAGATAATGCTAAGAGCAGCGCGAACTTGAAGAGTATTTGGTGAATATGCTCTATAATGACCATTAATTGAGCGCGTCAGTGGCAGGCTAGAGTTGATAGCTAAGTACGACAAATGCTCTGAATAGTGAGATGTTCATATTTCTATTTTATAAAAGGGCGTCTTATTGATAAAACCAAGGATAAAAATACATTGAGTAATAATAAAATTAACGATCCACATATGCAGCGAGAAGCGTCTAAGTACGATAACCCCGTACCAAGCCGCGAATTCATTTTAGAATTTCTTGCCACCCAGAATAAAAGCATGGGGCATTTAGAGTTATGCAAAGAGTTTTCGCTGACTGGCGAAGACGAAATTGAAGCCCTCCGTCGTCGTCTCATCGCCATGTGCCGAGACAATCAAATGACCAGCAATCAAAATGACGAATACTCGCCGATTTTAGAAAGTGATCTAATTGAGGGTTACGTTCAAGGTAATAAAGAAGGCCATGGCTTCTTGTTGCGTCAGAGTGATGACGATATTTTTCTATCGGCCCGTCAAATGCAAAATGTGATGGACGGCGATAAAGTAAAAGTGCGACTGTCTGGTCGCAGCGTTAAAGGTCGCTTAGATGGTGTCGTGGTTGAAGTTATAGAACGCAAGCACAGCCAGTTAGTAGGGCGTTTTTATCAAGAAACCCATCGCGACGGCAGCAGTGCGGCTTTCGTTACGCCAGAAAATCCTCGTATCGCCCAAGATATCTTGATTACTACCGATTCCGGTTTGTCGCCGAAACACGGGCAATATGTGTTGGCTGAAATCGTCTCCTATGCGGAACGTGGTAAGCCAGCTCAAGGTCTAGTAAAAAAAGTGCTTGGCGACTTTATGGCGCCAGGTGTTGAAATCGAAGTGGCTATGCACCGTTATGAGATCCCTCATGAATGGCCCGCTGCGGTTGAAAAACAAATCAAGAATTTAAGCACCGAAGTGGCAGAAGAAGATAAAGCGCATCGTATTGATTTGCGCGATACGCCTTTTGTGACGATCGATGGTGAAGACGCTCGTGACTTTGATGATGCTGTGTATTGTGAAAAAACACCGGGTGGTTGGAAGCTGTTCGTGGCGATTGCCGATGTGTCTCATTATGTGAAGAAAGACACTGCTTTAGATGAAGAAGCGATTGTGCGCGGTAACTCTGTGTATTTCCCTGGTCGCGTTATTCCTATGCTGCCAGAGGTATTGTCGAATGGTTTGTGCTCTTTAAACCCTGATGTAGATCGTTTGGTCATGGTGGCAGAGATTTCGTTAACCACCAAAGGCAAGATGCGCGGCTACAAATTTTATGAAGGTGTGATTCGTTCCCATGCCCGTTTGACCTATTCAAAAGTGGCGAAAATGATCGCTGCTGAGCCAGAAGAACAAGGCATTGAATTGCGTGAGCGTTACGCGTCTATTGTGTCGCATATTGATGATTTAAATGGTTTGTACCAAACACTGAGAAGTGCTCGTGATGAACGCGGTGCGATGGAGTTTGATACCGTTGAAACGCGCATGGTGTTCGATGAAAACTCGAAGATTGAGCACATTATTCCGGTCGAACGTAATGATGCACACAAACTGATTGAAGAGTGTATGTTGTGTGCCAACGTGGCGACCGCTGAGCTTCTTATGAAAGCCAATCTGCCTGCCTTGTATCGTGTTCATGAAGGGCCAAAAGACGATCGTTTGTTGACCCTTCGTACTTATTTGGGTTTGCTGGGATTGGAGTTAACCGGTGGCACCAAGCCGACTCCGGCCGATTACGCAGCGTTATCGGAAGCGATAAAAGACCGTGCAGACGCCCGCAGTATTCAAACTATGATGCTGCGTTCTATGTCACAGGCCGTGTATCAGCCGGATAATTTGGGTCACTTTGGTCTGAATTATGAAGCTTATACGCATTTTACATCGCCTATTCGTCGTTATCCTGATTTGTTGGTGCACCGTGCGATTCGGTATTTGATTCGTGGCGAAGGTCGACCCGCGGTGCGTCAGGCGCATCGTGTGGCGGGCAGTTTAGAAATTAAAGCGCGTAAAATTTATGGCTATACCGATGCCGATATGGACAGCTTAGGTGAATCTTGTTCTCTGACCGAGCGTCGTGCCGATGAGGCTACTCGTGACGTAGAGGCTTGGCTGAAATGCCAATACGTTGAACAGCATTTGGGTGAAGCCTTTGAGGGGGTTGTCACGGCGGTAACGTCGTTTGGTTTGTTTGTTGAACTGCAAGGTTTGTTCGTTGATGGTTTGGTGCATATATCAGGGCTTGGACAAGATTATTTTGTTCATGACATAGAGCATCAGGCGATTATCGGTGAACGCACTGGTCGAGTTTTCCGTCTTGGCGACACCTTGAAAGTACGTGTGGCGAGTGTCAATTTAGAACAGCGTAAAATTGATTTGAGTTTGGATGAGAATACCACTCGTCAACCACGTAAAAAAGTAGAACGTAATGAAATGTCCGAGCTGGAAATGCAACTAGCTCAGTTACCGCCTATTGAGCTGGGTGGCCGCCCTAAGCCTAAGTCTGTCGATAAAGCTCAAAGCACTAAGTCCAAAGAGGGCAAAGCGGCACAAGAAGGCAAAGAATCAGACGGAAAAGCGAAGAAAAAGCGTCGTTCACCAGTTTCTAAAGGCAAACGTGTTAGACAGAAAAAATCGTCTACTGCTGCAGCTGCGAGTGGTAAGCCAGCGTCAGCGGTGAAAAAGCCGAAAAAACCAAAGAAACCAAAGAAGCCGAAAAAGAATAACGCCAAGCCACGCGCGAAAGATTGATTGGAATAATAGGGGGATTCAGTCCCCCTAATTGATAGAGAAAACAATGTCAGATTTAGAATGGATATACGGCATACATGCCGTGGAAAATGCGTTGAATCAGCAGCCAGAACGTATCAAAGAGGTGCGTTTTCAAGAAGGCCGTGATGATAAGAAAACTCAGCGTTTAATGCAGTTGTGTAAAACCGCAAAAGTGCGCCACAGTGTGGTGCCTCGTCGCGACCTAGATCAATTATTTACGGCCACCAAAGATCGAGTGGTTCACCAGGGTGTCGTCGCTTATACCACGATGAACAAAGCCGGTAACGAGGCGGATTTGCACACGTTAGTGGCAGGTTTAGATGAGAACCCATTGATCATTATTCTTGACGGCGTAACAGACCCGCATAACTTGGGGGCCTGTTTGCGTAGTGCTGATGCCGCTGGTGCCCATGCGGTTGTGATGCCAAAGGACAATTCTGCGCCATTGAATGCAACGGTAAGCAAGGTAGCTTGCGGCGCCGCTGAAAGTATACCGGTTTATGCGGTGACCAACTTAGCTCGCACTATGAAAAAGTTACAAGACCAAGGTGTATGGATTTTCGGCACCGCGGGGGAAGCGACACAAACCATTTACGAGCAAGACTTAACCATACCGACGGCCATTGTTATGGGCGCAGAAGGGGATGGCATGCGTCGTTTGACTCGTGAACAATGTGACTATTTGGTGAAGCTGCCGATGGCGGGTGTGGTTTCTAGTTTGAATGTGTCTGTTGCGACTGGCGTTTGTCTCTACGAAGTCGTGCGTCAACGTGCTGTTAAAGCCAAAGTCTAGAGGACACAAAGCGTGTTTAAACAGTTTAGTATCCAAGCGCCTTCTGCGGTGATTGAAACCGAGTTACAGCACAAGATCGACAATAAAACGAAGCCATTAGGGGCATTAGGGGATTTAGAAAGCATTGCTTTTCAGCTTGGTAAAATCCAGCAAACATTGATTCCCAATGTCTCTAAGCCAAAAATGATCGTCTTTGCCGCGGATCATGGTGTGGTGGCGCAGGGCATTAGTCTGTTTCCTCAAGAAGTTACCCCGCAAATGGTGATGAACTTCTTAATGGGCGGTGCGGCGGTGAGCGTGTTTTGTGCTCAACACAATGTGCCGTTACGTGTTGTCGATGTGGGTGTGAATGCACAACTGAATGAACACCCGCTGTTGGGCATACGTAAAGTGGCATTTTCTTCGAAAGATTTCAGTCAACAAGCCGCGATGACAAGTCATGAGTTGGAAAAAGCCATTCAGGCAGGTGTTGATGAAGCCAATCTTGCTATTGATGATGGTGTGAATTTGTTGATGTTCGGCGAAATGGGCATCGGTAATACTTGTGTGTCTTCTTGTATGATGACGGCGTTGATAGGCGTGAGTGCGATAGACTGCGCGGGTCGTGGAACGGGGTTGGATTCTGCGGGTGTTTCCCATAAAGCACAGGTTATTGAGCAATCTTTGACTCGAGCGGAACAGGTCACTGGTCAAAAACGATCCGCATGGAGTGCGCAAACTCTTGCGGAGCAAGTCGGCGGCTTTGAAATTCTTGCTATGGCGGGCGCTATGTTGCAATCGGCTCAGCGTCAAACCGCCTTTGTGGTAGATGGGTTTATTTGCTCTGTGGCGTTATTGTTTGCTCAGAAGATCGCGCCGCATGTGCGTGACTATGCGATTTTTGCCCATCAATCCAATGAAAAAGCCCACAAGCTGCTGCTTGATCATTTACAAGCAGAGCCAATTTTATCGTTGGATCTGCGTTTGGGAGAGGGCTCTGGTGCCATTTTGGCGTATCCTTTAATCCAGAGCGCCTGCTTGTTTTTAAAAAACATGGCAAGTTTTGAAAGCGCAGGCGTTAGCGGTTCTGAGCAATAAATCATCGGCATAGGGCTGAATCAGCAATAACTAGGTTAAAATAAACAGACATGAAAGGCATGATTATTGGTCCTTATTGGCAGGGCTTTAAACGTAGTGTTGTTACCTATACTCGCATTCCATTAAAAGTTGATTGGGATGACAATATAAAGCACATCCCAGCGGTGTGCTTTTTGCCGTGGATTGGATTATTGGTTGGGGCTCTTGAGTGCTTGGCCATTATGGTTTGATTGGTCAGCTTCATTACAGGCGTTATTGATGTTGCTGACGGCGGTGTTGCTGACGGGGGGCTTTCATGAAGATGGCTTGATGGACAGCTGTGATGGTTTAGTCGGTGGTTGGGACAAAGAGCAGCGCTTAGCGATCATGAAGGATTCTCGTATCGGGAGTTATGCCGCTTTGTCTATTTGGTTTTCTTTGTCTTTGAAGTGGGCGCTACTCAGTGAGTTGTTGAATGTTATTCCCAGTTCCTTTTTGGGGTTTATTTATACCCTAAGTGGTTGGTGCGCTGTGCATGTCATCGCTCGATTTATCCCTATCGTGCTCATGAATACGTTAGCGTATGTGAGCATGGGGCAAAGTAAGGCATCGAGTATGATTGCTAAGTTAGAGTCAGGTCAGTGGCTGCTTGCTTTAGCGCCTTGTGTGCTAGTTGGTGTATTGGCCTTTAGCTTACTTGATATGATCGTGATGTTCATTTTTACTGCCGTGTTAATTTTTTTGATGCGACTTTATTTGCGTAAAAAAATCGCTGGTTTTAATGGCGACACGTTGGGGGCCAGTGAGCAAATTGGCGAGATTTTCGTTATTCTGTGTTTGCTGGTGTCCTACTCATGAAACTGTATTTGATTCGTCATCCAAAGCCTGATGTTAAGAAGGGCTTGTGTTATGGCGATATGGATGTGCCATTGGCTGCGGGTTGGGAAGTGGGAGCGCAAGCTTTAAAACAAGCCTTGCCCATTGAGTTTGATGGTGAGTCGAATCGGTGTTTTCACAGCCCATTAAGCCGAGCATCACGATTAGCCGAGTATATTGGCGAGGGTAGATCACAGGTTGTTGAGGCATTAAGGGAGCTGGATTTTGGTCATTGGGAGGGCTTGTGTTGGCAAGACATTCCAAAACAGGACATTGATATTTGGGCTGAGGACATTGTGCATGCTGCGCCGTATCATGGCGAGTCACTGCAAGTTGTGGCGGATCGTGTGTGGAGCTGGTGGTTATCGGTGAAAGATTTGCCGATGGAGAACTGTGTGTTGGTGGCTCATTCTGGTGTCATTAAGGTTTTCGTTAGTATGCTCTGCCATTGGCCTTTAGAGCAATGCCATCGAATTGATGTAGGGTTTAGCAGTGTAACGGAGTTGTCTATTCAAGGTGATTTTGTGGTGTTAAAGCGCTTAGGTGCGGGAGATTGGGTATCTAATCAGTGATGGGTGCTGTTTAGATGTTGGGTTTGGTGTTCGCCAAATCGTCTTAAGTTCGATTGAGAAAAAATTCAAGATGTTACTGTATCTGTTGGGTATGTTTGGGATTGCTGCGTTTGCAATAACAGGGGTTATTTCGTCTGGTAAAAAAGACATGGACCTTTTTAGTGTTGTGTTTCTTGGTATGGTAACGTCCCTAGGGGGCGGTACGATTCGAGACACGGTCTTATCGGTTGAAACGGTTTATTGGGTGAAGGACACGTCCTATTTATGGGTGGCGTTTTTGTCTTCAACGCTGGCGTTTTTTACCGTGCGCTTTATTGAGGACAGGCAAACGGTTTTCCATTACGCTGATTCCTTTGGCTTGGCGTTGTTTACTGTGGTGGCAACAGAGAAAGTTTTGCTGCTTGGTTTTCCACCCACTATTGCCATTACCATGGGGATTATCACCGGTGTGGCGGGGGGCATTATTCGTGATGTGTTAAGTCATCGTCCACCATTGGTTTTAGGGCGAGAGTTTTATGCTACGCCAGCGTTTTTGGGCGCTCTGCTGTTAGTGTTACTTGAAAAAAACATACCGACACATGAGTTTAACTCGATTTACGCCGTGGCTTTGGTCTTTATACTAAGGGTCTTTGCGATACATAAAGATTTGTATTATCCAAGTTGGTTGTTGTACAAGAAAAAATAGTACAAGAAGAAATAGCATAAAAAAGAGATACAGTATGACGGATGAGAAAAAAAGCTCAGAGCAAGAAGCAGAACAAAGTGCAAAAAATGAAGCGCGTTTATTGAAGAAAAAAGCGGTTGTCGATCAACGTATAGCGGCTGCAACGCAAGAGCGCGGTGTTACTATTTTGCTTACAGGGAATGGTAAGGGCAAAAGCTCGAGTGCGTTTGGCACCATGGCTCGCGCCTTGGGACATGGTCAAAGATGTGCCGTTATTCAATTTATTAAAGGTCGCAAAGCCACGGGGGAGCAGTTGTTTTTTGGTTCGCATCCATTGGTTGATTTTCATGTTATGGGTCACGGCTTTACGTGGGAGACACGTAATCCTGAATTAGAGCAAGAAGCGGCAGAGCAAGCTTGGTCGTTAGCCAAGGACGTTTTATCGGATCCAAGTGTGCATTTTGTCTTGTTGGATGAAATCACTTATATGTACAAATATGGCTATTTAAATGAAGCGGATTTGATTGCTGCTTTGGCTGCGCGCCCCATTCATCAGAACGTGATGATGACAGGACGTACCGCTCCGCGGGTTTTATTAGACAGTGTCGATACTCACAGTAAAATTGCCAATGAGCGTCATGCGTTTGCCAATGGTGTTAAAGCACAAGTTGGCATTGAGTGGTAGTACTGGTGTTTTTGTCAGTGAGTCTTGATAGCTATTCTTCATGAAATAGCGCTTATTATGAAATAGCCATCCTTCCGGATGGCGGTTTCTTGTCTAAATTCCCCATTCGATTACGCCCTGTCGTCACAGCCATGAGTTCGTTTCTCTTAAGATAACAATTTTAAATGAGATTCATTCTCAAATTTTCTGGACTTATTTTGTTTCTTTTACGATAATGATTCTCATTAATTAATTTGCAGTGTCATCATCAATCGTGGAGAGAACTATGCAAGACTGGGAACGTTTAACAAGACAAGCGAATAAAGCTTATTCAAACCATGCTTTTTCAGAGGCTGTGGATTTAAATCGACAAGCATTGATGCAAGCCGAGCGCTCATTTGATGAAGATTTTTATCGAGATGCGGAATCGGCGGTTGCCGCTGCGGCGGTGAGTTTTTTGAACATTGCTGAGTCCTATACCGCATTAGGCGATTTTATGTCGGCCAATACTCAATATGAAAACGCCGTGAGCTTTTTACAAACTATCATTGTTCGACCTGATATGAGCGATGAGCAGCGTAATTTAATCATGAGAACCGCGACGCATATTCGATTCGAATGGGAGTTGTTCACTCAAAGTCATAGCAAGCATGTTTCGGCACAAAGTAAAGCGTTGATGCAAGCCTTGTCCAATGTTGTGTCTGTACCTAAGAATGCTGTGCGTCACTAATGACTTGCCTAAGAGAGATAAAATGCGGCCTATTTTTTTAGTTGTATGGGGCGGTTTGGGTCTGTTTATGAGTCATTTTACGCTAGCACATCAGAACTCAGCAGGTGATTGGTCGAGTGAGCCTATGAACCTTTTGGCTATGGTGATGGTTGCTGGCGTCATTATTGGGGGTTTTATTTATAAGCAGTGTGCGCGCTGGCGCAAACAGATGAAGAAGGAGAATAGCGATCATGATACATAGCGTGATTACCTGTCTTGATAAATGGATTGGGTTTGACGTGGCGTATGCCTAGTGTGAATGCCGTTAAAGTATATTGCGACAAGGTTAAAATTTAAAAAGGAGGGTATATGTTTCGTCTCATTAAAGTACAAGGCGAAAGCATGTCGCCAAGCTTGCATAATGGGGATTTTGTTTTTACGAGTCGTTGGTACCGTAAGTTAAAAATGGGTCATCTTGTCGTCGTTGATCATGCTTTATATGGTCTTATGGTAAAAAAAGTGCTGCATATTGCGCCAGATGGTCAGCTTTGGTTAGGGGGCGAAAGTAATAAAAGCCTACAATCAGAGCGTATTGGCTGGGTATCACCACGGCGTGTGGTTGGGAAAGTGATCGGTCGAATTCGTGCCAATCCAGTGTACAAAAAACAAGACACTTTATAAAAAACGGGCGAAAAATGCTTTGGTTGCTGATGTTGGTCTGATTAAGGTTTTTCTCTAAAATCCATGCTCGTTATTTTTACTTTATTATCGGGTTAGAGAGAATTCATGTCAGCAGTCGAACTTCCTAAGGTACAAAAACACACACGTCTTGAAGATGCCCAAGCAGTGCTTCTTGGTACCTTGATTATCGCCTTGGGCGTTAACCTTTACACCCATACAGGTTTGTTAACGGGGGGCTCGGCAGGATTGGCTTTTTTGATGAAGTATTCAACACCTTTAACTTTTGGCCAAGCATTTTTCTTAATTAATCTTCCTTTCTATATTTTGGCGATTATGCATTTTGGTTGGGAATTCACCATCAAAACCTTTTTATCGGTATTTTCTCTGTCTGTTTTTGCGGATATTACACCTATGCTGGTGAGCTTTGATCAGGTGAACCCTTTTTATGCCAGCGTAGCTGGTGGGTTTTTGATGGGCGTCGGTTTTTTAATGCTGTTTCGTCATAATGCCAGTTTGGGTGGGCTGAATATCTTGGCGCGTTATCTGGCTGAAAAATATGGTATTTCCATGGGGAAATTCCAAATGGCCGTTGATTGTACTATTGTGCTGTTGTCTGTGTTCGTGGTGGACTTCACTTTGATTATTATTTCGGTTATTGGCGCGGTGGCATTAAATATGATTATTGCGGTCAATCATAAGCCAGGGCGCTATATGGGAAATGTTTAAAAAGCACGTTATGAATCTAGGAAGGCGGCGTAAGTCGCCTTTTTTATGGCTTTAGTTTGCCTAATTCGTGTTGACGTTTCCTAACGGAGCCTCGCTAAGGTATTATTGTATCTATCTAAAAGACGAGGAAAAGAGTTTGGAATTACTCAAAGTAGACAACCTTAACCCTTACCTAGATGATCTTATCGAATTACTTTGTGATGCGGTTGATTCCGGTGCGCCAATTGGTTTTTTGCCACCTATGAGCGAGTCTGAAGCCAAAGCCTATTGGTTAAGCGTTAACGATGATTTGCAAGCTAATGCTCGTCAAGTCTTATTGATTCGTGAAGACAATAAAGTAGTTGGTAGTGTGCAAATTGCCATGTCGCCTAAAGCCAATGCATTGCATCGCTGTGATGTGGAAAAACTCATGGTGCATACGCAAGCGCGAGAGCATGGACTCGGTAGTATGTTGATGCAGGGGGTTGAACGTGTTGCCGCCTCTTTGCAGCGTCAGCTACTGATATTGGAAGTGAGAAGCGACGATATAGCTCACGACATGTACGTTAATATGGGCTATATTCCGTTTGGTGAAGTGCCTGGGTACACGCGCAGTGCGAATGGTATGCTGCATAACGCGACCTTCTTCTATAAAGAAATTGAAACCACTCACGAAGTATTTTCTTAATTTAAACAAAGCCATAGGCGATTCCCTTGAGACTTGATTTTTATTTATCCCACGTGACCGATTTGGCACGTAAAGCAGCCAAAATTGCGGCATCAAAAGGCCGTGTTACGGTGAATGGTATTGTGGTTAAAAAAGCTAATTATACTGTGCAAGAAGGGGATCAAATTTGCCTTGATGATGAGCTGTTAGCATGGCCGTCTGAGGGGTACTATTTATTGCATAAACCTGCGGGTTATGTTTGTGCTACCCAAGATTCAGACCATCCAACCGTGTTGGATCTTTTGCCTTCTCATCTAGGACAAGAGTTAAAAATTGTTGGCCGTCTTGATAAAGACACCACGGGGCTTTTGCTACTGACAACAGACGGTCAATGGCTACATCGAATTACCTCTCCACGTAATGCTTGTAACAAGCGCTATCGTATGATGTTAGCGGACCCGATCAGTGATGCCGATCTTAAACGACTGGAAGACGGTGTGATGCTTAATGGTGAATCGCAGCCAACATTGCCAGCAGTCGCTGAACGTATTAGCGATTGCGATATTTACTTGACGATTCAAGAAGGTAAATATCATCAAGTAAAACGTATGTTGGCAGCCGTCGGTAATAAAGTTGAAGAGCTTCACCGCGATCAAATAGGACCGTTATCACTGGATGCTGATATGCAAGCAGGTGAGTTCCGTGCCTTAACAGAAGATGAAGTGCTTTACTTTTAAACAACGTTTTAATTAAGAGATTGAATAATGAAAGAATTATCGATGGATGAACGTGTTCAATTATTGGTCGCGCCTGATAGCGAACGATTAGCGTATTTTGTTGAGCAAGCGAAAGCCACGGGGGGTATGGAGTTTAAGTATCGAAGAAGATTTCGTCATGGGGGAAACCGATGAGGGAAACTTTGTTATGGTATGGCCAGATGAAGCATTTGCAGCACAATGGGCGACCGAAGATTGGGAAGAGTGTGATCCTGTATCAATAACACTAGATGAGTTTAAAGATATTTGGTTGCCAAAGTTGATGGCAGCTAAGGTCACTATTGCGGTTTTTCCAAATATTGAAGATGAAGGCAAGCTATCAACAGCACAAGAGTTAACGGATTTACTGGCTTAATATAGAAATAACCCCTTCCTAACCCTCCCTTCAAAGACATAAGGATAAGGGAATGAGACAAAACTATCCCTGCTAAAGGGGAGGTTGGGAGGGGGCGTCTTGCTTTAGTACTGTTCACAAAAATACAAATAAGGACTTAACTCCCCCATGAGCAAACGTCAAAATCATCGTGAAGAAGTCTTTGTTAAAATACTCGATGCCGCGGAAGTCGAGTTTGGTTTGAAGGGCTACAATGGTGCAAGTCTTCAGCATATCGCTGAACGTGCTGGGTTGCCTAAACCTAACATCATTTATTACTTTCAGTCCAAAGCCAATCTGTACAAACAGGTACTTGATCAGACATTAATGGGCTGGAATGATTTGTTTGATAAGGCGACGCTAGAGGACGATCCAGCTGTGGTGTTAGACAGCTTTATTCGTGTAAAACTTAAGCAAAGCTTTGAGAAAGGTGGCGCCTCAAGGTTATTTGCCATGGAGGTGATTAGTGGCGCATTACATATTGGTGATTATTTAAAAGAAGAGCTTAGGCCTTGGTTTTCGTCTCGAGTTGAATTGCTTCAAGCTTGGATGGATGCGGGTAAAATGCGTCAATGTGATCCAGCTAGTGTGATTTATATGATATGGGCAACAACTCAACATTACGCTGACTTTGAAGCCCAAGTGCTGGCCTTAAGCGGTATTGAGTCGCTTGGAGACGAAGATCTACAGCGTATTGGTGATACGGTGAGTAGTATTATTCTCGCTGGTTGTGGTTTAACTCTGCCTGCTAAAGATTAACGTTTGTTATTTGTACTCTCTCTTAGTTGATGAATATGTTGAACCAAAGCCCGTAATTTTGCGGGTTTTGCAGGTTTGGCCATATAAGTGATTTGTTGCTGCTTACATAGCTCGACCAGTTCTGGGTCGCGCAAGGCTGTAATCAAGACGGCAGGGATGGTTTTTCCAGCTCGTGTGCGCAGCTCTTTGATCAAAGATAAACCGTCCTTGTTATCATCAAGGTGGTAGTCAACCAAGAGTAATTCTGCTTCGCCCTCGGCTTCTAGCGCATCGTGATAGCGGTTAAAGGTACGACAATCGCATTGCCAATGGGTGAGTAGTGTATGCATGGCGATAAGGTTGTTTTTCTCATCATCGATGCACCAGACATAACAATGCGCTAGCTTTTCATGGGACGTTTTTGTGACTTGCGGGGCTTGTATATGTGTAACATGGTTACTTTGAGCTAAGGGTATACCAATACTGAAGCAGCTTCCTTTGCCGGGAACAGAGTGTATTTCCGTGGCTAATCCGAGTTGTTTTTGCATACGGCGAACCAAGCCTAACCCTAACCCCATGCCCGGCTCTTGGGTGTTTTCCCAACGGTAAAAGTCGTCAAAGATTTTCTTTTGCTCGCTTGCAGGAATGCCAACACCTGTGTCCCATACCTGTAAATAAACGACACCTGAACGTGGTCTAACACTTAATAATACTCGTCCTTTTTGTGTATATTTTACGGCGTTTGAGACAAAATTTTGTATGATTCTACGCAGGTAAATAGGGTCTGTGTGCACTCTAAAAGGTCGTAAATGGGTCGTTAATCTGATGTTTTTACTCTCAGCGATGACACCAAATTCCGCTACGATCGGGGCTAGAATATCGAGTAAGTTACAGTCGACTAATTTAGGTTGAATCGCCCCTTGATCTAGACGTGCAATTTCAAGCAATGTTGAGATAAGAGCTTCGGTGGATTCTAATGAATCGGACAGTTTCCCGATGACTTGATTGGTATCATGGGGGAGTTCGGTTGATTGCAAAATGCCCATATAAAGTTTGGCAGCGTTAAGTGGCTGTAAAATATCATGGCTGGCTAAGGCAAGAAATTCAGTCTTAGAAGCATTGGCTTGTTCTGCTTCTGCTTTGGCACTAATAAGTGCTTTTTCTGCTTGATTACGACGTTCGATCTCCTGCATCAGTTCATTGTTTACACCTTGCACTTCTACGGTACGAGCTTCAACCCGCTTTTCTAGATCTATGTTGGCTTCTTTTAGCGCTTGTTGACTTTCAATGTGCTCCGTCACATCAGTGAAACTGGTAACGAAACCGCCATCAGGTAGCGGGTTGCCGACCATTTCGATGACGCGACCACTTGCTCTGCGGCGCAGAAAACGGTGAGTTGTGCCTTTCCTTAGGTGTTCTAAACGCTTATTAACCAGTTCTTCGATATCACCGACACCGCATTCACCGCGTTCTGCATTGAAGCGAATTAGGTCTTCAACGGGTAAACCGACTTTTAGCATGCCTTCTGGATAAGGGTAGAGAGAAAGATACGTTTTGTTCCACGCAACGATTCTTAGTTCTTTATCAACCACGCTAATGCCTTGATCTAGATTGTCCATGGAAACGAACAATAGATTCTGGCTAAATTGGATAGCCTGGGTGGTCTCATCCAAGTAGGTGACCATTTCTTCTACCTTGATTTGTTTATCGATCAAGATGGAATTGATAATGGTGCGGGCCGATGAGCCTCCCAAGACGCCACCTAATATACGTTCACAATAATCAACAAATAAACGATTTGGTGCCGCGTTAGAGGGTATACCCTGACTATAATCTTGCTCAAAACTTGATAGGACTTGCTGGCTTTTTTGTTTGCCCAAAAAGGTTTCCAGTAGCACGAAGAAATCGCCATTGGTGGCTTTGCTTTTGGGCTTGAAAAAGCCTTTTTCCAGTTCGGTAGTTGGGCTGACAAAAGCCGTTGCTTGAATTCGATCAATTAAACGTTCAGTAGCCAGTAACGAGCTCCACGACGTAACCAAAAATATTTGCCAATAGACTAATAAAAGCCCCATAACTGATTAATTCAGAACGAGATTGAGCGCTATACAACGCCCAGTCCATGTTGCCTGCCAATGGCAACATCATTAAAAGCATCCATGCCAAGAAGCCCAGTGTTAAACCTGCATACACACCATGTGCGTGAGCGCGCTTCCAATATAAGCCACCTAATACTGCAGGCATTAGTTGTAAGACCAATGAGAAGGCCAAGATACCCGTGCCTGCCAAAGATTCATTGTTGGCCATTTTTTGGTAATACAGAAAGGAGAGAACAAGAATTCCTACCATGGCAAAGCGGCGAATCATTAATATGCGTCGTCGATAAAGGGGCAAAGCTTGTTGCTGGGCACTGGCGCGAGCCAGCATCAGTGGCAAGATAACATCGTTACTGATCATGATGCTAAGGGCAAACGTGGCAATGATGATCATTGCTGTGGTAGCTGACATACCGCCAAGAAAGATCAACATTTGCAGAGGGAGGTTGTCTGAGACTAAAGCGAACTGAATAACGTAAGTATCTGGATTAATGTCAGCAGAAAACAAGCTCTGCCCTGCAATAGCTATGGGCGGGATGATGACGGCAAAAATTAACAAATACAGAGGGAATAACCAGCGTGCTGTGTTGGACTGTTGGTTATTTTGATGGTCGACAACTGTAACGTGAAATTGTCGTGGTAGACAAATGACCGCAGCTGCTGACATGAAGGTTTGCATCAAGAAGGGGAAGGACAAAAATTGTTCGGATCCCCAGACTGAAAAATCGACATTTTTGCCTAATTCATCGATATTCAATTCTTGCGTCATCATGATGGCCACCAAACCGACAGCAACAATGGCGATGATTTTAAACAAAGACTCCGCGCCGATTGCCAACATCATGCCCGAACGATATTCCGTAACTTCTACCTTTCGAGTGCCAAATAACATGGCAAATATGCCCATTAAAATAGTGGCAATCAGTACCACGACACTAGTCGATGATTCGTCTTGATTAACAAAAAGTGCAAAGTTGGAGCCAATGGCCTTTAATTGCAAGGCAATATAAGGGATGACTGCCAGCATACTAATGAGTATCACCAATGGCGCAGTCATTGGACGTTTGCCATAGCGAGAAGAAATAAAGTCGGCAATGGAGGTGATGTTCTGTTTGCGGCTAACGGTAATCATTTTGCGTAATAAGGGGAAAGCAAACAAGTACAAAAGAATAGAGCCCAACAGAATGGGCAAATAGCTCCAACCAGAGCGCGACGCTTCGCCAATGGCACCGTAAAATGTCCAAGCGGTACAATAGATCGCCAAAGACAAGCTGTAGACTAGAGGATGCCGCGTCAGTTTTTTCGCTGTCGGGCTTTCTTTATCGCCCCAGATGGCAATCCAGAACAGGCCCAGAACATAAAGGATGGCTAACAGAATCCAGAAAACCGTCATTGCATACATTACCTGAATTTAGACTGGTGCGTCAGTGTTGTTTGCGTTAAATGTAACACAGTCGATTCAATAATCCTCTACGACTTAGGTCGTGTAGCTTAGGTTGCGATTGTTTCTTACTTGGTAATACTGCCTTTTGAATAAGAGGCTAAGGTCACGTGATAAGTAATGTTACACTGCTTGATACTGATTTTGGAAAAACAAGGTAGGAGGCATTATGGGCCATTTTCCGTTGCACAATGACATCAAAGCCTTTCATGCGCATCTTTATTATATTGATGAGGAGGGGATGAAAATGGCTAAGAATTTGGCGGAGCAAGCCGCTGAATTATTCGATATTCGCGTAGGACGTTTCCATCAACAGCCCGTAGGACCTCATCCGGTTTGGAGCTGTCAGTTATCTTTTGCTGCAGAAACGTTTGGTCAAATAATTCCCTGGTTGATGTTAAACCGGCAATCGTTAGATGTGTTTGTGCATCCGTTAACAGGCAACGAATACGTGGATCACACACAAGGGGTTAGCTGGTTAGGTAAATCTTATGAACTTGATGTCTCTCAGTTCATGCCGCCGAGTGAATAAGTTTTGTGCAAACTGATGAATAAATGGCGTAGTAAGAAGTAATGGATATTCGATTAGCTATATTGAAAGACGCCAAGACCATTGCTGAAGTTGCTTCAGCATTAGGTTATCAAAACACGGTATCAGAAGAGCTTGCCATAAAACGCCTTGAGCGATTGCTTGCCTCTAGTAATGACAAAGTTTGGGTTGCTGAACTTAATGGTCAACTTATCGGCTGGCTGCATGCTCAGCATGCTTTTCGAGCGGCTTCAGCAGACTTTATTGAAATCCTTGGTTTGTCTGTATCGGATCAAGCCAGATTAAAAGGTGCGGGGCGAGCTTTGGTCGAACAAGCGAAAGCGTGGGCTTTAAGTGAAAAGATAACATTACGAGTGCGTACTAATGATATTCGTGATGGTGCAAAAAAGTTTTATACTGCACTAGGGTTTTCCATCACAAAAACGCAATCTGTCTTTCAAATTGACAATTAAACCTTACCTAAGGTCAGAACAACTTGGTTTTTTTGATTTTTTTAAAATATTTGTGCAAGATCCCTTTAAAAATCGTCGAACGTACCAAACTTTTAGGTTTGTACGGTAGTTATTGAGCTTATGGGACGTTATCATAATGCCACAAACTATTGTTTGGGTTCGTGTTGTGGCGGTGTAACGCTTATTGTTGAAAGTTAAGATTTGCTTGTATCAAGCGCTCGTTCCCTTGTTATTCATTATTTATTCATTAGGAGAATACAATGCAAATTACAGAAAACACCGTTGTTAGCATGCACTACACCTTGACTGACGAACAAGGGCAACAACTTGACTCTTCTGTTGGACAAGAGCCTTTAGTATTTTTAAGTGGCGCGCAAAACATCATTGATGGATTGGACAAAGCCCTACAAGGCAAAGCCGCTGGTGACAAGCTTTCTGTATCTGTTGCCCCTGAAGATGGGTACGGCGCGGTTCATCAAGAGTTGATCCAAAAAGTGCCCACTGAAAACTTCCAAGGCGTTGACGAAATCCAAGTTGGCATGCAGTTCATGGCGCAAACACCTGGTGGTCAACAGCCCGTGACTGTTATTGCTGTAGAAGACGACGGTATCATGCTCGATGGTAACCACCCATTAGCTGGCAAAACATTGAACTTTGATGTTGAAATCATTGAGGTGCGCGCAGCATTGGCAGAAGAACTAGAGCACGGTCATGTTCACGGTGCTGGTGGTCATCACCACTAATCCTATTTCTTAGTAAATAGCCGAATGTAAAGTAAGCGGCTTCTGACTTGTTTTAATGACAAGCAGAAGCCGTTTTTTTATGCCTCAGAAACCAAAGTAATCCACTTGATCGATCCGCTCGTACAGAATAAATATATAATCCATTTATAATGCATAGCTTAAGGGATAGGATCACACATGAAGAAGGCTAGGTTACCTCTAGTGATAGTGCTTAGTTTTCTTTTGAGCGCCTGTTCGTCATCATTTGTCTATAACAACATTGATTGGTTACTCTATTGGTATCTAGGCGACTATGTCGATTTATCGCTAGATCAGAAGGCGGTGTTGGATGAACGTGTTGTCGCATGGCAAAGCTGGCATCGCTCTACGGAGCTTGAAAAGTATCAAGCTCAACTCAAACGGTTGAGAGTGAAATTCGCATCTGGCGCTCTCTCTGAGGAGCAATGGTTGAGCGAGTTCGAGGAAGCGCAGCAACATCTTCATCGTTTTCGTAGTAAAATTGCGCCAGAGCTGGCTGGTATTGCTCAACAATTGTCTGTCGCTCAGGTGGAAGGGGCGTTATCTGCATGGAGTAAAAAAAGACACGAGCGTCAGTCTGAGTTCGAAAAACGAACAGAAGCAGAGCGGTTAATTCGCCAAGAAGAGCGTTTGACGGAATTTGTTGAAGATAATGTGGGTGAGTTAACCAAACTACAGAGCAGTATTATTAACACCTACGCACCGAGATTTCTATCAACGAACAATGAGCGAACGGCATATCACACCTCTTTACAAAATGTGATAAGAGATATTTTTGCCAATCGAGATACATTTGAATTTGAACAGCAACTTGCTGATCTTATCCGTCATCCAGACCAATACAAAACACCACAATATCAGGCTATTTTAGATCGCAACGCACGCTTGTATGCTCAAATGCTGGCAGAGCTGAGCAGCACGTTTACTCAAAAACAAAAATTAACGCTCGATGATAAACTAGAAGAGAAGATTAATCTCATTGGGGATTTGATTTCAGATTAGGGGTATCAGGGACAACGCACAATGGCAGAGACTTTTAATGATATTAAACAGGCGATTCTCACTTGTCATTCTTGTGCGGATACTCTGCCTTATCCCCCCAAACCCATTATTCAAATCCATCCTGACGCGAAATTATTGATTGCTGGTCAAGCGCCTGGAAAAAAGACGCATGATATTGGTCGGCCATTTGATGATCTAAGCGGAGATCGTTTACGAGACTGGCTTGGCATAACAAAGGACGAATTCTACGATGAGCATCAAGTCGCTATAGTGCCAATGGGTTTTTGCTTTCCCGGCAATACTTTTCATAAAAATGGTCCGTCAGCTGGTAAGCCGTCAGGCGATCTACCGCCTCGTCCAGAGTGCGCGATAAAATGGCGAGAAGCGGTATTGAGCCAGTTGCCTAATATTGAATTAACGATTGTGTTAGGGGCTTATGCGCAAGCCTACCATTTGGATCAATCTGGTAATGTAACGGAGCTGGTCATGCAATGGGCTTATTGGTTGGAGCAGGGCAAGTTGGTCTTGCCTCACCCCAGTCCAAGGAATAATCGTTGGCTGAAGCAAAATCCATGGTTTGAAGCCGAGGTGTTGCCTGAATTAAAAGCCCGTGTAAAAGCTCTTATCAGTAAGCCAGTCTCATAAGGCAATGCTCAATGCCATCTTCCATATATGGCTCGGATACTACTTCAAAACCATGGGACTGGTAGACCTTTTTAAGATGGAACTGAGCGCCAATTTTGATATTTGTGCTCGGCCAGAGATCAAATGTTTGCTTAATGGCTTGGTCTATGAGTGCATGTCCTATCTTTTCTTTTCGATATTGAGCAGCCACGACCACGCGACCAATACTGGTATGGTCTTCATAGCTATCGTCTTTTGCTAAGAGACGAGCATAGGCGACGATAGTGTTATCATGAATGGCATACAGATGTCGTGTTTCAGGCAATATATCTAAACCGTCAAGCTCTGGATAGGGGCAATTTTGCTCTACCACAAACACATCACAGCGCAGTTTTAGCAGCTGATAGAGCGTGTGAGTAGACAATTCACTAAAAGGTTTACAATGCCAGATCATGTTATTTTCCATGTGTGTTTGTTTTCTCGATCAACAAAGATATTAAGCAAAGCGATTTTCGAGATAACGAATGATCTGTGAAGACTCATACATCCATTCCACTTTACCGTCTTGCTCAATACGCAAGCATGGCACTTTGATTTTACCGCCACCTTGCAACAATGTTTCACGATGAGGAGAGCCTTCGGAAGCACTGCGTTTTTCGATTGGCAGATTGAGTTTGTACATGGCTCTGCGAGTTTTAATGCAAAACGGGCATGCGAAGAATTGATAAAGTGTTAGGTCTTGTACTTCTGTATTGATTTGTTGTTGTATTTCAGGTGTTCTTTTAAGCTTGGTTCCGCGCGTTAGAACGTCTGCGGTTGCAATGATGAGACCTAAAAGGTTTCGAATCAGTTTAATAAACAATTTCATATTGGGAGCTCGCTTTTACTATTGAGTCTTGCTATTTGATGGTCGCCATTCTAACGATAAAGTCCCCATTGTTTAAGTGTTACTCATAAATTATCGATAAACACAATTTGAGTCATCTGTTTGGTGAGTTGTTGCGTATTAGTTGCGACCTATTTTAGTAAGGATCATGAATGTTATGACACTATCTTCAAGCGAAGCATCAAGACTAATTGAAATGGCATGGGAAGACAGAACGCCATTTGAAGCGATCGAAACACAATTTGGAATGAGCGAGCCGCAAGTTATTCGTTTTATGAGAAGCAATCTCAAGCCAAGTAGCTTTAGACTGTGGCGAGAGCGTGTTAATGGTCGCCAGACTAAGCATTTACAACTTCGCGATCCAGCGGTAAGTCGAGGTTATTGTCGGGCGCAATATAAGCCAAGATGACGGCAGTGGTTTTAGAAGCCACTAGATAAAAAGCTGTCTTTGATATATCAATAAGTATCTTTTAATTCTTAATGAAATGCGTTTTACTGATACCAAATACAATAATAATAGGATCAGTAATATGAAAACGATAGTCGAACACTTATCTCAATATGCGTTTTATCATCAAGATAGGCGTAACGTTGCCACACACTTTGTTGGTATCCCGCTGATTGTTGTCGGGATTGCTGTTTTGTTGTCTCGTCCCCATTTTACCTTGCTAGAGATTGTTTTTACACCTGCTCTTATTGTTGCTCTTGCTAGCAGTGTTTTCTATATTCGTTTAGACAAATTGATTGGTGTTGTGATGACAATGTTGTTGGCGTTGGCCATTTGGTTTGCCGAGTTAGTGGCGGCACAAAGTACATCCATATGGTTCATCACAGGAGTAGGTTTGTTTGTAGTGGGTTGGGTGTTTCAATTTGTCGGGCATTATTTTGAAGGGAAAAAACCCGCCTTCTTGGACGATGTTATAGGGCTAATTATAGGTCCTTTGTTTGTCTTTGTTGAGCTTTTATTCTTACTTGGATTAAAACGAGATTGGAAAACAACAATAGAACAATACTGTCTCGGCAAAAATAATGCGATGAATAAAAAGTGATTTAAAATGGCATGGATTATATAGCAGAGAGTAGGGAAGCGCTTAATGTTTTTATTTTAGCGCCATTTCCTTATAAGCCTGTTGGAGTAAGCCAAAAAATCTGCTTATGAAAAGTAGACGCTTACCCAATAACTTTTTTAAATAACGTATCGATTAAGCGTGTTGAGCTGGAGAAGAAACCAATGCTGATTTAACTTTCATCGCTAGGTTTTTAACCGCTTTGATGGCAGAAGCAATACTAGCAACAATGTATTCAGCGCGTTCAGCACGAGCAATCGCTTCGTATTTTTCTGCGTCTGTTAGGTATGAAGTGTTAACATTTTTCAATAATTCTGCGATAGATTGGTTGTTTTTCATGATCTATTTCCTCGTTTATGGTTGTTTCAAAATGTCATCAAAACTCGTTCCGTTTTGATGACTTTATATTAGAAACTTTGGCTAAATAAGACAAACGATAAAAAATACACCGATACCTGAAAAAAACTAATCAATCGTTTAACTAATGGTTTTTGAATAATTAAAAGGCAGACACAGTAAGGCGTCACGTGTTTTTATGTGTTAGCTAACGGGCTGCCGTTTTGCTTTGCTGTGTCTAGGCGTATGTAGGATTTTGTGCTAACAACATCTGCATGGGCATAAAGTTGCTTGACCACCAGATCTGTGAATTGCGCCATGTCTTTGGCGCAAATTTCTACCATTAAGTCTACATCTCCAGTAACACCATGCACGCTCAGCGCGGCACTTTGTTGTTGCAAAAAATGCATTACATTTTCACGCGCGTTATTTTTATCTTTGCTTACAGTGACTAAGGTCCATGCCACGACGCTGTAGCCCAGTTTCTGGTAGTTTACTTGCGCTCGATAGCCACTAATGATGTCCATTTCTTCTAAATGGCGTAGGCGTCTTAGGCATTGCGATTGAGATAGGTTGATGATGTCTGCTAGCTGTGTATTGCTAAGGCGACCGTCTTTCTCTAATGCTTGAATGATTTTGTAGTCGGTGCGATCTAGGGTGATTTCTTTCATAAAAGGCTCAATTTAAACAAAAATCTTGTATTAGGTTATGAATTCTTCTTTTAAATAGCAAACAACTTGTGTGCCTTATTCTTTATACTTTGGATTACTGTCGCTTAGGAGATAAGGTTATGGCTGTGTCATTAGATTTGGCGTTTGTTCGTTCTCAATTTCCCGCTTTTAAAGAGCCATCTTTGGCGGGGCAGGCGTTTTTTGATAATGCGGGTGGTTCTTATGCTTGTCAGGCGGTGATTGATCACTTAAATCAGTATTATCGAGAAACCAAATTGCAGCCTTATCACCTGCATCCAGCAGCGCAAAAAGCGGGCGCTCAGATGGACTTGGCGCATGAGCGTTTGGCTTCTTATTTGAATGTGAATACCTGCGAAGTGCATCTTGGGCCTTCTACGTCTCAAAATACTTATGTGTTAGCACAAGCTTTTGGCAAGATTCTAAAAGCGGGTGACGAGATTATTGTGACCAATCAAGATCATGAAGCTAATATCGGTGTTTGGCGGGCATTAGAAGCACGCGGGATTGTGATTAAAGAATGGCAAGTTGATGCACAGACAGGGTCGTTAAATATAAATGATTTAGAGACACTTTTTACTGAACGAACCAAGCTTTTAGCTTTTACACATTGTTCAAATATCGTCGCTGAAATCAATCCTGTAGCGGATATTTGCACACGAGCAAAAACGGCGGGTGTGGCAACGATTGTGGATGGTGTGTCTTTTGCTGGTCATGGCTTGCCAGATGTGGATGCATTGGGAGCAGATATTTATTTGTTTTCGCTTTATAAAGCCTACGGAACGCACCTAGGGGTCATGGTCATTCGTGATGCCATGGCGGATAAATTAGGTAATCAGGCGCATTATTTTAATAAAGCGTATCGTCAAAAATGGTTTGTACCAGCTGGTCCCGATCATGCTCAGGTCGCGGCGAGCCGTGGTGTGCTGGATTACTTTGATGCCTTGTACGATCATCATTTTGAGGCGACAGATTCCGTAGCGGATAAGGTTAAACGAGTACGCTGCTTAATGCATGATGCTGAACAGGTTTTATTGTCTAAATTACTTAGGTTTGTGGATCAACATCCTAAATTGATTCTATTGGGACCTGCTGATCCTGCTAGGAGAGCCGCGACAGTGTCGGTTATTCCGAAAGGACAAACGCCTCAACAGCTAGCGCAGAAGCTAGTTGATCAGGGTATTATTTGTGGTGCGGGACATTTCTATGCAGTGCGACTGTTGGAAGCCATGGGAGTGGACACTCATACCGGCGTGGTGCGATTGTCTTTTGTCCATTATACCAATGAAGCAGAAATGGATCAGCTTATCGCAGCATTAGAAAAAGCGCTTGCATAGTCACTGAGAAAGGCAGATAGAATGTCTGCCTCTTCTGTTGTCTTATTTCAGAGAGTTGTCTTGGTTCAGATTATTCTGCTGTTGGTTCAGATTATTCTGCTGTTGGCTCAGACCAAAACTCGTAATGAATCGCCGAGCTGGCGTCTCGTCTTGGTAACCAACCGGCTCTTTCTAGGTCTGGGGTGTCATGGAACGCTTCTACATAGCCCACGCACAAATAGGCAATGATATCGATGGATTCTGGAATATTGAGCGTATCGCGTATCACCTTGTCATGAACAATGCTGACCCAGCCAACGCCGAGGTTTTCGGCTCTTGCGGCCAGCCATAAGTTTTGTACCGCGCAGACAGAACTGAATAAATCCATTTCTGGCTTCGCGGTGCGTCCTAGCACAACAGGCCCTGTTCGATTACGATCGCAGGTTACACAAATCCCCAAAGGCGCTTCTTCGATTCCTTCTAATTTCAGGCGTTTGTATTGCTCTTTGCGTTCACCTTCGAACCGTTCGGCGGCTTCGGCGTGTGCTTGTAGAAAGCCTTGTTTAATTTGTCTTTTAGAGTCTGGTTTAGTAACAAGAACGAAATCCCAAGGCTGCATAAAGCCTACGCTTGGCGCATGATGCGCCGCTAATAAGACTCGTTCTAAAACATCCTTTGGAATAGGAGCGGGTTTGAATTCTCGTCGTACATCACGACGGGAAAATATGGTTTTGTAAACCGCGTTGCGCTCTTCTGGTGTGATCTTCATAATGATCGACTTTTGTTTTGTGAGAAGCCGATATTATGAGGAATAGTGGTGTTTTATGCCAATGAACAAAATTCTGGTTACTATGTACTTTAATTGGTTTGGTTATTAGGACTAGTGTATTGAGATAAATAGAGATGGGTAGCCAATGAAGCTCATAGGCTACTCATCATTAAATGCTATTTGGCTCCAGACCAGTTGCCATGTAGTGACATTCTTAGTCTGAAAGGCACTTTTACTCTGGCGATTGGGCCATTACTCCAGCAAGCCGTATCGAGAACAACTAATTCTGAACTTTCTTTCCGTAAGTCATTCAGTACGCTAACAACCCAGCCATCACCTTCATCTGCAGTCGCTGATCGTGGGATGAAGATAGGCTCTTGAAAACAATGTGCATCGCCAGGGTACCAAGTTTCACTTTTGCCGGTATTGACGTTGATGCGTGCTAATTGATTGAAGAACTGGAATGGCGGTTCGCCTAGAGATTCGACGTCAAATGCTAAACTTGGGTCAAAAGCGAGCATGAAACACCAAGAATATTTTTTACCACTATAGCGAGCATCACAACGTGGAAATTCACACGGAAATGGTGTTTCTGTGATCATCATAGGCTCTATTTGAGATTCTTCTGATTCTAAGTCAAATACCCAGCGCATTAAAGCTGAGCGTAATGATTGTGGAGAAGGAACATAACCATCGGCTTGAGGGAAAAAGTAGAAGACGTTTCCAGAAGTGACTGGCATATCAACAATTAATTTGCCATCTTCTTCATAAGAGTTAACGGTATGCCCCTGAAAACCATTGATTGGACCATAAAACCAACGTACATCTTCTGCTGAACCATTGCGTGGCAAAACACCAAAGAGCTGTGGAAGGTCGGGTTGCCATTGAAAGTGTTTGCCGCCTGCTTTCATACGCTCTACATCAACGGTGAGGGGGATCACAGGGAAGATGACATAGTTATCAGTGACGGCGAAGTCGTGGATCATAGCGGCATAAGGTGCTTGAAACCAAATTTCCTTGGTTAGTTTTCCGTCCTTTGAAATTTCGAAATAGGCTATATCTGGTGTTCCGTCTCCTTTGGCCTCATAAGCAAAACAAAGCAATGAACCATTATCTGCATCTATTTTAGGATGTGCAGTGAAGGTTACAGACTTTATTTGGTTATCGAAATTCCATTCGCCAAGCGTTTCAAGCGTCTTTAAATCCATTGCCCAAGGTAATGCGTCTTCTTTAAGCGCTAGAAGTACACCGTTGTGCTCAATGACTGTGGTATTTGCTGTGGTGTTATTGTCCGCAGCAAGAGGATCATTTGTGTATGGATTTCGATAAATACCATTTAATGAGCGTTGTTCACGACGTTGTGCCATCAGACGATCTGTTTTTACGTAGCGGCGAGTAAGGCTCACTGTTCCCGAATTGAATCGAAAGGCGCTCACCATACCATCGCCATTGAAAAACATATCAGTACCTAACATAGGAGGATATTGAGGATCAGGAGCGACTTGGTAAAAAGTCCCATTAATTTCTTTTGGTAACTCGCCTTCAATTTCGAGGTCTTTCACCTCTGCTTCTATTCGACTGGGTTTATAAAGACCAGTAAATTCTGGTGTATTAGGGAATGTAAAGCTCATATAAGCCTCCTTAATGAGGTTTCATAATAGAAAGTTTACGTGATGTTCTAAGCAATTCGCTTGTAATAGGAAATCTGAAAAGAATTCATCTCCTATAGCAGCGACTGAGGCTGTCGTTTTTTCACCCTAGAAGAGGATGAGCCTAGGCAAAGTTTGTAACTTCCTATTAAAGCGCCACGTAATAATTTTTATAAATGAACGACTAAGTACAGTTTAGGCTTGATCTAGATCAAAGGTCAACTTTTTTGTACTATGAAGTACAGTTATGGGCGAGGTTGGTATGAGACGAAAAACAGCAGCAAAACGATTGGTGTTTATAAAGGCTGCAGGTAGCCTATTTCTTAATTATGGATTTTCAGCGGTTACGATGGAGTCTATTGCTGCCGCAGCAAAGAGGCTCTAAAGTAACGCTTTATAACTACTTTTCTTCTAAAGAAGAGTTATTTGAGGCTTGGGCTTTTGAAGCTGGGGAAGGAGCATTTGAGCAACTTGTTGCTGCTGTTGATGAAAATATGAGTCCTCGTGATGTACTGTTACGGGTTGGCATTGCTTATCTAAAGCTAATTACAAAGCAAGAGGTTATCTCAATAAATCGACTCATCATTGGCGAGGTGGAGCGGTTTCCACAGCTCGCTCAGCGTTTTTATGCTGTTGGCCCAAAAAGGACACTTGCCAATTTGATCTTGGCTGTTGATTCTCTTGTAGTGAGAGGCGCGTTAGTTGATCAAGATGCGAATAAAATGGCTATTCACTTTAAAGCCTTGTGTGAAGGAGCAATGTTTGAAAAGTTAATTTGGGGAATTGAGCCTTTACCAAGCGAAGACCGCATCAAAGAGTTGGTCACAGATGCGGTTGACCGTTTTATTCTTTTTTATGCTCGAAAAATACCCGATCAAAATGAAGGATAGAGGAGGTAAATTATTTTATCACAAGCTTTGCTCGTAATGGCGGTGAAAAATCAAGTTGATAATATCAAGGGGTGGATTAACTATTATCAACTTAATGGAAGGTGTGTTTTCGCTTATTCTCAAATCCGTCGCCATTCTGTTTTAAGAGTGTGTAAAGGAAAAATTAAGACCCATTCTTAGTATCAGTATTAACTTTATATGGGAATAAGTGAATGAAAAAACTCAAAATGTCTGCGGTTGTGCTGGCTTTGACCATGATGTCAGGGTATGTCACAGCGAATGCCGTTGATGAAGCATCAGCAGAAAGTATGGAGAAGAAGATGGAAAAACCCAGTATGTTAACTCAGGCCCCTAATATTCCAGCTGGGGTGATTCCTGATGAAGTTGACTTGTCTAATGCCGTTAATTTAGAAGAGCTTGAGGTGCAATACACTTACAGTTCAGGTCGTGCCTATAAATTAAAGTTTTATGATGATCGTGTCTCTTTTACACAACTTGATGCAGGGCACATCCCGACGCTAACGGTGCCTTATCGAGCGAAGAAAATTGGTAAGGATATGTTTTTAGTGCATTGGTTGGTGCCAGGAAGAATTGGCCATGTCAGTTTGATTTTGGATTTAGAGAACAAGCTAATTCATGCGTCGGCTCTTATGCCAGGGCAAATGGAGTTGTTTGATGGCGGTCCAATTGTCGACGTGTCGCGCGGTAAATACATGTAATAGCTTAAACCCCATCAAGAAAGGGACTAAGGTACTATAAAAAATAATAAGAGGAATAATAAATGAGGCCCTCCAAGACAAGACGTATCATCGATTTGCCCCGTCAAATTGGACAACAATCCTTATACCGATCCACTGCCATTATTACCCAAAATTGATTATACCTATCACCAGCAGGGATGCACCATTCAAATACACGCGTGAAAAGTTCGCTGAATCAGGTGATGCCTCTATTATATGGGAAGGTCATAAAGCGGGCAGAGATATCGGCTATGGTCAAATGGAAAAACTGTCTAATCTTGAAAGTTTGCCTGCCAGTGGCTTCCTAGTGTCTTACTTTCCCTACAAAATAAAAAATGGCACCGCAGGTTTTGTCCGTGCGGTAGCGATATTTTCGTAAAGAAGGAAATCAAAAAAATCTGTAAAGAGAGTGTCTTTATTAGACATTCTCTTTTGTGTTGCTTAAAAAATGAGCTTTTGCTAGTAGATTTGAATGAGAGCTGTCTGCATATGCTTTGTGCCAATATTGTTGTTGCTTAATATTACGTTGGTTTTCTTTTAAAACTATTTAACGCACCCATAAGGTGGCTTTCTATACTTGATTTTGCCCAATTAGCATCACCCGTTTCGATGGCTTTAATAATTTGACGGTGCTCCCTGATACTGTTGCGGACTTGTTCGTCCGTATAAATATAATATCTACCAATGACCAGCGGAAACTCAAGCAAACGAGATCCAAAACTCCGGATCATTGGATTTAAAGAGGATTCATAAATCAAATAATGAAAATCACGGTTGGCTTCTTTAAGTGCCTCTTGGTATCCGCTTTTTTTGTTATCAATAGCATCTTCCATACGATTTACAGTTTCTTTCATGGCATTCAATGAGCTTTCATTAATTCTCTCTGAGGCCAAGCAAACCGCATGCCCTTCCAAAACGACTCGAAGGTTGTAGATATCTACAATTTCAGATTTTCCTACCATCGAAACAACGGCGCCCCTTTTAGGCGCCTGCTCAAGGAAACCATCCGCAATCAATTTTTGAATAGCGGCACGAACTGGCGTTCTACTAGCATCTAATTCAGAAGCTAGCGCTTCCTCAACAAGTCGCGTTCCAGGTTCATAAAAACCAGACATTAATCGATCACGAAGGGCAATGTATATAGATTCACTTACTTTCATAGATATCCAAAAAAAACAGTAAAGTAAGTCTTATATTACTTTATTGTTGCTTCATCGCGCGAGCCTCTAAACCGAACCAGCATCTTTTTAATGACAGGCGTTAGTGACGTCATTGCGATTAGTCCGATCAAAATCCAGGAGATTCCACCTTCAAACAATACATTATACTGGCCATCTGACATTAATATGCTTCGTCTTAACGACTCTTCGGCCATAGGGCCTAAAATAACGGCTAAGACGGTAGGAGCTGTTGGTATTTCAAGACGTTCCATTACTAATCCAAGCACCCCGAAACATAACATCAACCAAACTTCAAAGAAGCTATTATGTAAGGCGTAGATACCAAGAACAGACAACGAAATTATCATTGGGGCTAATAGGCTAGCGGGTAGTTTTAGTATATGAATAAATGCTCTTGAACCAAAACGTCCCAGTACATACATCAGTCCCGATGTAACAAGCATAGTAATCATGAACCCATAGGTTATTTCAGCATTCTCTCTAAAGAGTTGAGGGCCAGGCAATAAACCATGTACTAATAATGCTCCTAAAATAACTGCGGCAACCGCACTGCCAGGTATCCCCAAAGTAAGGGCTGGAATTAAAGTCGCTGCTGTATCGGCATTATTAGCGCATTCTGCTGCGGCAACTCCTTCAGGTGCTCCTTTGCCATATTTGTCTTTTTCAGGGTCAGATCTCCGTTGTTCGTTCCAAGCAAGTAACGCTGCAATATTTCCCCCAACCGCAGGTATAATCCCCGCGATAACACCAATAATGGACGATTTAAACCACACTGGAATGAGTTTGCTCCAACGAAAGTTGTCGCTTTGTTCATTTTGTTGAATGATAGGTTTGATATTTTTCATTGAGCTGAAAGCCAACTCGATTGCTGGTGGAATAGCATATAAACCAGTTAACAAAACGATGATATTAATGCCGCTAAGCAAGTCCAATGAATCAAAGGCAAATCGCTCTGCACCTGTCATGGTGTCAATGCCTACCATACCTATTAATAGACCTAAGCATGCCGCAATTAAACCTTTAATTGGATTCTTAGATAAGAGCACGGCTATTGAAGTCAGCCCGAATGCAGATAGCCAGAAATAATTTGCAGGACTAAATTGAAGCGCGATTTTTGCTAGTGGTGGCGCCAATAATAGTAATGCGAGAGCGCTAACAGCGCTACCAATAGAGGAAGACGTCAATGAGATCCGCAATGCCAGCTTTGCCTTTCCTTGTTGTGCCATGGGATATCCATCAAAAACTGTTGCAATACCTGCAGGCGTCCCAGGAATTCTTAATAGAATAGCCGGAATCGAACCGCCGTACATTGCTCCATTATAAATGCCTGCAATCATACCTAACGCGACAAGCGGCTCCATCGTAAATGTCAAAGGTATAAGAACAGCAATCCCCATCGTTGCACTTAGTCCTGGTAGGGCGCCAATTGCGATCCCCACAGCCGTCCCAATTATCATTGAAATCATTACTGGAATAGTAAATACAATAAAGAATGCGTCATATATGTGAGTGAAAGATTCCATAACCATTATCCCATTAATAGAGCTGAAATAGCTTCAGGTGGCAGAGGTATTCTCAACACAACCCTAAAGACCACATAAATTAAGGTGCAAAAAACGAGTGCCGCAATGATTACGTTTTTTACATTTCGATAGCCAAGCCCAAGAGCCAGTAATGGAGTAAATATGACAGAACTCGTAATGACTCCAAGATAACTAATGCCTAATACAAATAAGGAACTAGAGGAAATGATTAGGAAAAACTTCCCCCATTCGAAGTCTGCTGTTTTTTCTTGATTCTTGAGTTGAAAGATCGACTTTAAGGACTGAGCAATCCAAATTAAAGATAATGCCAACATGATGAACAGTACTATTCTGGGTAAGAATCCTGATGTTGCACTATAGCCCCATGCTTCTATGAGCTCCGAAAATTGAAAAGATCGTTACTAATGTGCTAGACAGAAGTTCAATTTTTGCTTTATTCATATATTTCCCCACAAAAAATAAAGAGATATCGTTGCCCACGATATCTCTTTTTATTGAATGCTTTAGCTTTTAACCCTTAATCCAAGGTTCTGCCGTCCAAATAGCATTGTAGGTATCATGTAAACGCTGCAATGTGGCGCCAAAGTCTTTGCTGTTCATATAAGATAGGGGAAGGTTTTGCTCTTTTGCTTTACTAACAAATTCTGGGTCACTGACAGCCTGTTCCAATGCTTTTTCTAGTTTCTTTTGAATGTCACTTGGTAACCCTGCTGGGGCTGCTAAACCGCGCATTGATCCTGAAACGACGTCATATCCCTGTTCCATAAAAGTAGGTACATTTGGTGCCTCGCTCCAACGGGATTCTCCCATTTGTCCTAAAATTAGTAAGTTTCCTTCTTGGCCATCTGCAATGGCTTCACTCATATTCATATTTGCCAAGTCAATATGTTCACCGAGTGCCGCTGTTCTTACATCAGCTGATCCTTTGAATGGAATATGCTTCATTTTAATATTTGTTTGTTTTTCAAAAGCCAATGCCGCTAAATGATCATCCCCACCAATACCTGTTGTTCCATAGGTAAGTTTGCCTGGATGTTCATTTGCATAACTAACTAAATCACCTAATGATTTTATTTGGCTGTTGATAGATACGCTGAAAGCACCTGGATCGTCAACGACATTACCTATTGGCGTAAAGTCTGCGAGGCTGTATCTGGCTTTACGTTGAATAGGGATTGTAATGAGGTTAGGTGTATTAACAAAGCCTATCGTATACCCATCGGGAGAGGCTTTTGCTAGTTCAGTAAAGCCAATCTCTCCGCCAGCACCGGGTTTATTCTCGATCACTATAGAGACGTTTTCACCCATGTATTTTTCGATATAGGGTGCCAGTGTTCTAGCCGCAATATCCGTTCCGCCACCTGCACCGTAGGCAACGATCATTTTAATTGAGCGTTCAGGATAATCAGCCATTGCTGAGATAGAGGCGCTACACAGCATAGTCAGGCTAAGTGTTTTCAAAAACATACCAACTCTAGGTTTTATTATTTTCATCTTTGTTTCCTATCGTTTTTTTAGTTTAGGCAATACAAAAAAACAATTTATTAAAGATGCTTAGGTTCTCTAATAAATGTGTTTCTGTATACAGTTTTAGTATAGTTCCGTGCGGTGAACGAAGTAAATAGAAATGACAAAAATAAAGGATTATTTATTTTTTTCTTATAATTCAATAACTTGTTTATTATTTTTGTATTTTTTATATCTCTTTATTATAAATAGATTGCGATAAATGTATTTTGTTTGTATTTTTTTAGTACTTTTTTTGATGTTGTATGCATTCATTCTTACCAACAAGGCTTTCCGGTAATTATTGTTGGTGAGTAGTCGAGTAATGAAAACATGACGTAGCTCGCTGAGATATGTTGACGAGTCTTAAAATAAAAACACCACATAGGAATTGAAAAATGAACAACATTGGTTTCCAAATCAAAAATCGCAAAAGAAGAATTGATAGCTGCATCGTAGCCAGCTTTAAAAGTCTTCCTGTTGCTAACGTTAGTGATTGCATGAACCGCTTATTCGCTGGTGGATCCAATATTCGCCCTATTCATGATTCAACAGAGGTTATCGCAGGCGCTGCTTTAACCGTTCGTACTCGTCCTGGCGACAATTTGGTATTACACCATGCGATTGATATCGCTGAACCGGGAGACATCATTGTTGTTGATGCTGGCGGCGATCAGACAAATGCATTGATGGGAGAAATTATGGCTGCTCTTGCTATTAAAAAGGGGGTTGCTGGAATCATTATCAATGGCGCGATTCGTGATGCGGCTGAAATTCGAAGAATGGGGCTACCTGTTTTTGCAACAGGTATTTCTCATCGAGGTCCTTACAAAGATGGTCCGGGAGAGATAAATACACCTATATGCATTGACGGGATGGTTATCGAAGCTGGCGATCTAATTTTAGCCGATGGAGATGGCGTACTGTCTGTAAGTATTGATCATGCTGAAGCTATTTTGGCTGCTGCTCAAGCGAAATATGCTGCAGAACAAGTTGAAATCGCAGCGATAGAAAACGGAAGCGTTGATCGCAGTTGGGTCGTCAATGCCTTGAAAGCTCGTGGCTGCGTTTTCGAATAAAAACAATAAGTTATGAGGGTATTAAAAATGCGCCAAGAAAGAGTAGTTGCCAGATTTGAGGCATGGATTAATCCAATATTCGACAAAATCATAAACGAACGTTCTGATACAAGACTTGAAGTTATTGACTTTAACGACAGCGAAGAAAGTGTGTGGGCTAAACTAAAAACAGTGGATGTATTGCATTTACGCCCGACGTTGGATGAGGTTCCTCCCAAGTGGCGAGTCAGTAAGGAATTATTGGCTAAATGTCCAAACCTAGTGTGCGTCTCTTCTACTGGAGCGGGTTATGACACTATCGATGTTGAAGCTTGCACCAAAGCTGGCGTGGCTGTCGTTGGGCAAATGGGGATCAATGCTACTTCAGTAGCTGAAATGGCTGTTGGCTTGATGCTTTCTGTGTCACGACGAATAACCGAATCTGATAGAGTTCTAAAAAATCGACGAGGGTTTAGTCGCGAAGAGCTGATGGGACATGACCTTTGTGGACGTGTTTTAGGGATTGTTGGTTTAGGGTATGCGGGATCGGCTACCGCGAAACTGGCTAACGCATTTGGTATGAAAGTCATTGCTTTTGATCCGTACCTTACCTCCGAGGAAATGGCATCACGAGGGGCTATTTCAGTAGGTTGGGAGGAACTACTAAAAGAGTCAGACATCATTTCACTGCATTGTCCAAGAGACAGCTCAACACGAAATATGTTCAATGCAGAGGCATTCTCAAAGATGAAAAAAGGCGCTCAGTTTGTCACTACTGCCCGTGGAGGAATTCATGATGAATCTGCCTTATACCAAGCATTAAGTACTGAGCATTTAAGTGGCGCAGGATTAGATGTATGGGAAGAGGAGCCTCCAGCGTTGGATCATCCTTTATTATCTCTACCTAATGTAGTTGCGACCTATCATACGGCAGGTGTCTCTCATGAAGGTCGCTATAATGTTGCATCACAAGGAGCGTTACAAATTAGAGAAATACTGGACGGAAACAAGCCATCCCGATTAATTAATCCTGAAGTATGGGAAGTATTTCTTAAGCGCAATTCACTTTAAGGAAGTGTGATTTTTCTTGGTATTTTAAATGGATAGTTTTTTAAAGAATAACTATCTAAGGCTTAATGATTGAAAGGGCAGATCAGCCAAAGTCTGCTCTTTCGATTAGCATTCCTCAGCATCGAACCATCGATGTACTCAATGCGATGCTTAAAAAACATCCTTGGCACGATGAAGCAGTGAATCGACTAAAGCCTAAATACTTTCATCAGTTCTGATCAAGCCCATCAATGAAGTTCGGAGATTAAGATGTCCAGCAATGAGTCTATAAAAACAAATAAAACCACGATTAATACAGTTTATTCTGGAGTACCTCCAAAAGAACAACTCGGTTACTTTCTCGTGTATTAAGCTTGGACGATTTTGAAATTGAAGCAAAAAAACTGCTACCACGCCCTATATTTGGTTATATTTCTGGTGCGGCAGAGAACAATGTTTCTCGAAAACGCAACCGAGAGTCCTTTGATGATTACGAGTTTTTACCTCGTGTACTAAATGATGTTTCTAAAAGAACAACGACAACCGAGTTATTTGGAAAGACCTATGCGGCACCTTTCGGTATAGCGCCGATTGGCTTAAGTGCTCTCTATGCTTATCGAGGTGATATTGTGTTAGCGAAAGGAGCTGCGCAAGAAAACGTACCTATGATATTGAGCGGCACTTCTCTCATTCGCTTAGAAGAGGTAATTAAAGTCAATCCAGACGCTTGGTTTCAAGCCTACTTGCCCGGTGATGATGCAAATATCGATGCTCTACTGCAACGTGTTGAAAACGCTAACTTTAAAACATTAGTCTTGACTGTCGATACTTGTGTTCCAGCCAATAGAGAGAATAATGTCCGTGCAGGCTTCAGCACTCCACTAAAGCCTAGCTTTCGCCTCTTGCTTGACGGAATACTTCATCCGCGATGGTCTATTGGGACCTTCTTAAAAACAATAACTTTTTACGGTATTCCACATTTTGAGAACAGTTACGCTCATCGTGGTGTGCCTATTTTATCTCCTACTGTCGAGCGTGACTTTTCATTTCGTGACCATCTAAACTGGTCTCATGTAGAAAGAATTCGTAAGTTATGGAAAGGGACATTTGTGATTAAAGGTATTCTCAATCCAGAAGATGCCCGGAAAGCAGTTGAAATAGGCGCAGACGGTATCATTGTTTCCAATCATGGCGGGCGCCAACTGGATGGTGCAATCGCTCCTCTTCATGCATTGCCTGCTATTGTTCAAGCCTGCCCTAACATTCCTGTTATGATGGATAGCGGTATTCGTCGCGGTGGGGATGTTATCAAAGCGTTGGCTCTTGGGGCGTCTTTCGTTTTTGCTGGCCGCCCGTTTGCCTATGCTTCTTCTGTTGCTGGCGAAGCTGGTGTAAAACACGCACTTGGTATATTGAAAACCGAAATGATGCGTAATATGGCACTTGTTGGGGTGAATGATGTTCGCGATATCAATATCAACGAACAAGTTATTCCATACTCAAAGCGAGTTCGCTGAATGGATCCAACTGTAGTGGCCTAGTAAAACGGGCCACTACCTTATCGTTGAACTAGTTTCTGCCTTGATCTGACAGACTCCTTATTTTAGTTGGTGTCTGCTAGTTCGGACTGGGCTAATTCCTAATTCTCTTCCATCAAATAATGTGTTCAGTGACGTCCTTCCACAACATGTTTACCCCTGATGAATTCGGTCATTCCTGTAATAGACTATTTGGAGTTACTAGACCTTTTTCTCCTTAATTGATTGTAATAAATAAAAATACACATCAAGAATGCTGGAATCCAAAAAAGTTCTTTGCTTGGTCGTTCGGAATTAATACCGACCGATATGATTTTTTGGTCAAACTCAAAACCTAGTTTCTCAGCAGGGGAGGCGAAACTGACAGTGTCAATCAATAGCCCATCATCCTTGGATATTAGGTTTAATCCTAAATCCTCAAAGTGTTCGACTTTACCTACCTTATCTATTTCTTTTGGTAGCAATGTGAAGAAGGTTACTTTCTCACCAACCTTATCAAAACCATCTATTTGCAACTTTAGATAGTGGTCGCGATCCATTGAATCATAAGTACTCTCTATGTTTTGAAGCGGTACTGATTGAAACGGTGGATATACTAGATCAAGCCAAAATCCAGGACGTAGTAACGTGAATGCAATGAGTAGGAAAGCAAGGTTTTCATACCATTTGTTTTTTACGATTAAATAGCTTTGCATACCAGAGGAAAAGGCCATCATTGCAATAGTTGAAACGCAAAAGATGATGATTCCCCAATACCAAGTGACATCGATTAACAAAAGATCGGTATTGTAAATAAAGATGAATGGTAATAAAGCGGTTCTAAGGCTGTACTTGAAAGCTTGTAAGCCTGTCTTTATTGGGTCTCCTTTTGCAACGGCAGCGGCCGCAAAAGAGGCTAACCCCACAGGAGGGGTTACGTCTGCCATTATGCCGAAGTAAAACACAAATAAATGCACGGCAATTAGTGGTACAATGAGTCCATTCTGTTCACCTAAAGAGACTATTACTGGTGCCAGCAAGGCTGATACAACGATGTAGTTCGCTGTAGTCGGTAATCCCATGCCAAGAATTAAGCATAATAGAGCGGTTAATATCAGCATAATAAGTATATTTCCCATGGAAAAATACTCTACGAGATCAGCTAGAACTAAGCCAATTCCTGTTTGTGCAACTGCACCAACTACAATGCCTGCTGCTGCTGTTGCTACGGCAATACCTATCATGTTTCTTGAGCCAGCCTCAAGAGCTTCAAAAAGATCTTTTGTACCTGAATGAACACTTTGTAAGATCGATTCTGTTTTTTCTTTTCTGAATACCGCCTTTAGGGGTTTTTGAGTTAATAAGATAAAGATCATAGCGCTTGATGCCCAGAAAGAAGAAAGGCTAGGCGACATTTGTTCTACCATTAAGCACCAAATTAAAATCACTACGGGTAATAAGTAATGCAATCCGCTCATTAGTGTTTGTTTGAAGTCAGGCAGTACGTTTAGATCGGAATCGTCTTCTTCTAAATCCGGATACTTAGAGACGACGTTAATAATGTAGAAATACGATGCTGAGATACTTAATAGGATGATATATATGGCACTGTCATGGAAAAGATCTTTTACCCAAGACACACTAAAATAAATAAGATAAGACAATGCCGACATTGCTAGGAAGCCAAATAGGAATTTACTGGCTTTTATTAGTAGACTCACAGATTTAGCGTTATCTTTTATTCCTACTGCGCCCATTTTTTGTGCTTCTAGGTGGACAATAAAAATTAATGATATATAGGATATTAACGCCGGTAAAAAAGCACTTTTAATTACTTCGCTGTATGGGATTCCTATGTACTCAACCATCAAAAATGCGGCGGCGCCCATGACAGGCGGCATTATCTGACCGTTAACGGACGAGGCGACTTCTACCGCCCCTGCCTTTTCTGCAGAGAAGCCAACTTTACGCATCATTGGAATGGTAAATGTCCCTGTTGTAACAACGTTAGCGATAGAGGATCCAGATACAAGGCCAGTCAGACCGGATGCTACTACAGCGGCTTTTGCTGGGCCTCCTGAGTATTTACCTAGCACTGAGAAAGCCGTTTTAATGAAAAAATTACCTGCTCCGCCTTTTTCTAATAGCGCACCGAATAATACAAAGAGAAAAACAAAGCTAGTGGATACTCCTAAGGCAATGCCAAAAACGCCTTGTGTTGTCAGCCATTGGTGATTGATTAATGAATTTAAACTGACTCCTTTATGCGCAATCATGCTTGGCATATAAGGGCCTAACACGGAATAAAGTATAAAAATTAGGGCTATGCTTGCTAAAGGTAGTCCGAGTGAGCGCCTTGTTGCTTCTAGGACTAATAACAATCCAATTCCGCCAACGATTACATCTTCTAGTATTGGACTGCCTGGACGTTGTGCTAATTGGTCATAAAATACATATAAATAAGCCCCTGTTGAACTGGCTACTAAGGCAAATAGCCAATCTAACCCTGAAACGCGGAACTTGTTTGATTTGTCAGTAGCAGGAAAAGCAATAAAAACGAGAAACAGCGCAAAAGTAAAATGAATATATCGGGCTTCTACACCGCTAAAAATACCAAAGTTAAGTATGAAAGGAAGAGGCGAGGCTATCCATAATTGGAAAAGAGCCCAACTAACAGCGAGTGTGATTAAAAGTTTTTTTCTGCGCCTTCCAGACATCTTGCTCCAACATCGACCGATTCGACAAGTTCATTGATAGAAGCGTTTTCTACATTACTCATAAGACAATCCGATTTTAAAAAAGAACTATGTGCATCATGGATGCACATAGGGCCATCAGTGTTGCTTGATTAATTATTCTATCCAACCGCGTTCTCTATAGTAACGTTTGGCTCCCTCATGTAATGGAGCCGATAGACCGTCATCAACCATATTCGCCTCCGCTAAATGAGCGAATGCTGGGTGAATTTTTTTAATACGGTCTAAATTGGTGAAAACCGCTTTCGTGATGGCGTATATGACGTCATCAGGAGTATCTTTGTCGGTAACTATGGTAGCCACAACACCATAGGTGTTTATGTCATTTGGATTTCCTTTATATAGTCCACCAGGAATAGTTGCTTTTGCATAGTATGGGTATTTTTTGATCAGTTGATCAATATCATCTCCTTCTACTGGGATGATTTTTGCATCCGTTACTGTGGTTGCCTCTTGAATTAGGCCAGAAGGATGCCCCGTCACGATCGTGAAAGCATCAATGTTGTTGTCACTTAATGCTGAGCTTTGTTCTGTGCTGGTTAGTTCTGAGGCAAGAGAAAAGTAATTGAAGTCCAATCCTTTAAAAGACATAAGAGTGTCCATTGTGGCTCGTTGCCCTGAACCAGGATTACCTACGTTTACTCTTTTACCTTTTAAGTCATCAAAGCTTTTGATACCGGACTTTGTGCTTGCGACTATGGTCAATGGTTCGCCATGCATGGAAAACACTGATCGTAAGTCGTCAAATTTAGTATCAAACTGGCTTAAGCCGAGCATAGCGTTAAAACCAACATCTGATTGCGCGACACCAAGATCTAAATCTCCAGAGCGAATACCGTTAATGTTTGCAACGGACCCTCCAGTAGATGGCGCATTACATTTTATATCTGAGTCTTTTAAGTTGTTCACCAATCGACAAATCGTTTGTCCTACGACGTAATAGGTGCCTGTTTGTCCACCTGTTCCTATCGTTACGTAGCTTTCTGCACTGGCTGTTCCAGATGTAGCGGCAATGCTGAGTCCTAATATTGTTCCTGATAGATATTTGCTGATGTTTTTCATGTCAGTACCTACTTTGTAGTTATCGTGTGTAGCTTTTTAGAGCTGTATTCGATTCAAGCAGTATTTTCATGCTAAGAAAAACGATTTAAATAGATCTATTAACAGTAGTTTTTAGAATGTTATTTTTGTTTTTAATATTCCTTTTTATCACTATTTAGAATGCGAAAAACTCCCTTTTTTTGATGCGCAAAAAATGTGACTCTGACTCGATTCATCGCAATCTATAGAGAATGACATTATGAATACGGAAAACAATATACCGTCAGCCATTGATCAACTTAAGAGCATATCGACTACGGTTATTAGTGATGCTTTGGGAATAAATCGCGGCATTAGTGGATTGAAAAAATATCACCAACATAGTTTGAAGTTAGTTGGCCGAGCATTAACGATAAAGTGTAGTCCAGGTGATAACTTGTATGTTTATAAAGCACTCAAACTTGTGCAAAAAGGAGATGTGCTTGTTGTTGATGGTCGAGGCGCAGTAAATAACGCTCTGATGGGCGAGTTGATTATGCTCCAAGGGCTTAAAAATGGCTGTGAAGGTTTCGTTATCGATGGTGCGATTAGAGATGTGGAAGCCTTTAGGAATACTCCTGTTTACGCCCGCGATACAACCCATTTTGGTCCTTTTAAAAATGGACCGGGTGAAATAGGTGTTCCCGTTTCTATTGGTGGTCATGTTGTTTGTAATGGCGATTTTATTGTTGCTGATGATGATGGTGTTGTGTCTTTTTCGCCTGAACAAGTAGATGAAATCATACAAAAGTCTCTAGAGATTCTTAAGAAAGAAGAAGGGATTATTGATCAAATCAATACGAACAGAATGGATTGGGTTGATTTGATTCTAGATAAAGCAGGAATATAAAATGGTATCGAACGTGTTATCTCAAAGAGTAAATAACCTTAATGAATCGGCAAGCTTAAATACAGCTGCACTTGCCCAAAAGCTGATCTCAGAAGGGAGAGATATCGTCAATTTTTCAATTGGCGAGCCTGACTTTAACACCCCTGATGCCGCCTCTCTGGAAGCTATTAAAGCGATAACAATGGGAAAAACCCATTACTCAAATCCTCAAGGAAACCTTGATCTTCGTGAGGCGATATGTGAAAAGTTACAACGAGACAACGAATTAGCCTACAGCACAGACGAGGTGATCGTCGGAAGTGGCGGTAAACATATTATCTACCACACTTTTTTAGCAACAATTGATCCTGGTGATCAGGTGATTGTTCCAGCACCTTATTGGGTATCTTATCCAGATATTGCATCGCTTTGCGGTGGCGAGCCAATTATCGTTCAACCAGACCCTGTTAGTTTGAAGTTAACATCGACAGAACTAGAAAAAAATATAACTCAGAAAACCAAATGGGTTGTTTTGAACTCACCTTCAAATCCAACGGGAGCTGTCTATACAGAAGCAGAGTTACAGTCGATCGCCAATGTACTAAGGAGGCATACAAGCGTACTAATTTTGTCGGATGAAATTTACGAAAAATTTGTTTATCCACCTGCGAAGCATATTTCCCTCATTAATGTTGCTCCTGATTTAAAAGAACGAACCTTGATAGTGAATGGGGCATCTAAAGGCTACGCTATGACCGGGTGGCGTATAGGGTTTGGTGCTGGGTCGAAGACACTGGTTTCAGCGATCAAGAAGCTCATATCACAAACAACTACCTGCCCAAGCTCTATAAGCCAAGAGGCGGCAAAAGTTGCTTTTGGTGACAGTCAGTCTTCCATTGTAATGCGTGATAGTTTTCAGATTAGAAGAGACACCGCTGTTGCTATTCTATCTTCATCTAGCTTTCTAAGTGAGATACATAAGCCTGAAGGGGCTTTTTACCTGTTCCTTAACTTAGAGAAGATCATCGGCAATAAAACGGCGGCAGGGCAAACATTGGCTACAGATAACGACATTGTTAATTTTTTATTGGAAGAAGCTAATGTCGCAACGGTATCAGGTAGTGCCTACGGTATGTCGCCGTATTTACGTATCTCATTTGCCTGCTCTATCGAGCAAATTGAAAAAGGTTGCCAATCCATTGTTGATGCATTGAGCACCTTACAATCTGGGCAATAGCGTCCTCCCATTTTGATTATATGACCGTCAATAATCAGCCACTGAAGTGTTTTCAGTGGTTTTTTTATTTTGGCTATTTAACGTTGTTATTAAAATAAGGTAAAAGTACTTCTTGGTAATTAAGTATTGAAAAATATTTAGATGTGTCGTTTCGCTAAAATGGTATACGTTGGAGAGCAAGGGTGATTACGTTCAAACAGATAGAGGCTTTATATTGGATTGCGGAGTTAGGCAATTTCGCGTTAGCCGCTGATAAACTTAATACGACACAATCTGCTATTTCTAAACGGATTAACGAGCTCGAATCTGTCTTTGACATGGAAGTATTTGATCGTTCGAGAAGAAATGCAAAGCTGACTGAAAAAGGTGCTGAGCTGTTAGCCTTATCGAAAGATATGCTCGATATGAGAGATCACGTTTTGGAGCGAATGAGCAGCCCCGAAACACTCCATAAACGTTTTAGAATTGGAGTGACGGAATTGACTGCACTCACATGGCTACCAACGTTAGTGAAGATGATTTCGCAAAGTTATCCTAAGTTAATAATTGAGCCTCAAGTCGAGCTAAGTTCTACTTTGCTTGAGAAATTAGGCAATGATTCATTGGATATGATTATTGTGCCTGATGTTTATGATGATGCTGCCTATAAAGTGTGTCGGCTGAAAACGGTTAAAAATGCTTGGATGTGTACACCTGATTATGTATTAGCAGATGATGTCCTGGATTTTCAACGTTTATCCCAGCTTAATGTGCTTACGCAGAGTAACCTCTCAGGTACAGGAGTTATTTATGAACGTTGGTTTGCACAAAACAATCTGAAAATATCACGGACGCTACTGAGCAATAGTCTAGTTGCGCAAATAGGTTTGACGTTATCAGGAATAGGAGTGAGTTATTTACCTATCGCGGCAATGAAAAAGTATCTAGATAGTGGGCTTTTAAAAATACTCCATGTTACTCCTCAACTCCCTGAAGTAAGATATGCTGCGCTATACCGTGCAGATAGAGATTCAAGGTTATATAGCGATGTGACCTGCTATGCGGCTGAAACTTGTGATTTTGATAGAGTTCTAATAGGCGGCTCTTAAGAGGTGATGTCTATGTTTTCAGAAAAGATAAAAAAGCATCAACGTGTATGTTGTGCTCTCTGGTATTGGTGACCGCAACGATTGATGTGCTTGTTTCTAAACCTTCTATTGGAATAAATACCACATCTTTAAAGTGATTTTTTGATATGGATTGCGCGACAAGAGTTACACCTAATCCTGCTGATACGAGTGATAAAGCGGTATGTATTTCAATGGCTTCATAAGACACTTCTGGCTTAGAGCCTTTTTTAGCTAAAGCGTCTAAGATTTTTTTACCGTAGCTGGTTACTGGATCTTTCGGGTAGATAATAAAAGGCTCCTTGTCGATATCTTCCGGTACTAATGATGTTTTTTCAGCTAGCGGGTGGTGAGCCGGTATCGCGACAACAAAGGGGTCTTCCATAATTAAGGTATGTGTTTGATGATCTGGTGGTGAAAACTCGCCAATAAATCGCGAAATACCAATGTGGATGCGCCTATCAACTAAAAGGTCTGGTTGATATTCAGATAACACTTCTAATAAGTCTAAATGAACGCTTGGATAAGCTTCGCGAAATGCTCTTATTGCCTGAGGCATGATGGTAAATAGCGTTGATCTCACCACGCCAATACTTAAGCAGCCGCTCTTGCCTGTCGCGATATCATGTGTTTCCTCATCCAGTTTTGTCATCTGAGCTAACAGATCTTTTGCTCTTGGATAAAAGTATTTTCCTAATGCGGTCAATTCCATCGGACGAGTGGACCGATCAAAAAGCTCTCCCCCTAAATGGTTTTCTAGCTGGCTGATTTGCATGCTAATTGCTGTTGGGGCAATAAAAAGATGCTTCGCAGCTTGAGTGGCGCTGCCACAACTAACGACTTCACAAAAATATCTGAGCTGTTTTAAGTTCATTTTTTCTTATCTTAAGTTCAAAAAAGCATGTTTGTTTAAGTTTTTACTTTAGCTTAAATTGGAATTAAGTTCAAAGGAGAGCTGTATGACTAAACAAACAATAAAAAATGACGAGTTACTGAAACGCCTTAAAGAGCTTGGTACGGCAACTGTCTATGAAGCTCAAGGAGCAAAAGGCGCTCTTGATAGCGGAATGAAACCGTTGAGTAGCAGCATGACTCTAGCAGGTCCAGCTTTAACATTAGATTGTAAACCTGCTGATAACCTGATGATTCATTATGCCTTATTGCAAGCAAAGCCTGGTGATGTGTTGGTAGTTGATGCAAAAGGCTTTTTAGAAGCCGGACCTTGGGGGGATGTTCTAACTGAGCAGGCATTGGCGATCGGTTTAGCAGGTTTGGTAATCAATGGGTCTGTTCGAGATGCAAAAACCATTATCGAAATGGGATTTCCTGTTTTCTGCAGAGGAATAAGCATCAAGGGTACTGGAAAAAATCAGCCTGGTGAGGTGAATGTTCCGATTTGTATTGGTGATGTTCAGATTTGCCCTGGAGATATCGTTATTGGAGACCAAGATGGTCTTGTTATTGTTAACCCTAATAAAGCGCAGAGTGTTTTAGAAATGGCTGAGTTGAGAGAATCAAAAGAAGCTGTTTTTAGAGAGCAGATAAGAGCGGGTAAAACCACGTTAGAGCTATTAGGGTTAGAAAGTAAATTTTTATAACGATCTAAATAAACTTTCCTAAAAAAATAATAAAGGAATCTACAAATGAACATTACGCTTGATCTAGTTCAAACCATGGGTTTGGCTGTCGTCGTTCTTTTCTTAGGCCGTTATCTCAAAGGTAAAGCGCCTATATTTCAAAAATACTTTATTCCAGCTCCTGTCATTGGTGGTTTGTTTTACGCCATTTTGATGCTAATAGGCAAACAAACTGGCTTATATACAGTGACTCTTAATCAAGGGCTTACTGATTTTCTGTTAGTCCTATTCTTTACTTGTACTGGTTTTATGGCCAGTCTGCACGTGATTAAACGCAGCGGTAAACAAGGGGTAATTCTGGCTGTGGCGGCGGTTTCCTTACTATTCCTACAAAACTTGCTTGGCATAGGTTTATCCAAACTACTGGGTATTCATGCATTACTTGGGGTAAGCATGGGCTCTGTTGCTATGTCTGGTGGTATTGGTTCTGCTGCTGCATTTGGTCCATCATTTGAAGCATTAGGTGTTCAATCCGCTACTGTTACTGGCATCGCAGCTGCAACATTTGGTTTAGTGATGGGAAGTCTTGTTGGTGGGCCTGTAGCAAAGCGTTTGATCGAAAGGTTTGATTTAAAAAGTAGTGCTAATAACAATGAAGTAGTAGATCTTGAAGATGGTGATTTTCATAAACGTACGCCACTGGGTACCGTTTCTGTTGTGTTATTGACTATGTCTTTTGGCTCAGTCCTTGTCTTATTACTTAATAAAACTGGCATTACTTTCCCATATTATGTGGGTGGTGTTTTCGCCGCGGCAATTGTTAGAAACGTATGTGACCACAATGACTACAAGCTTAAGATGAGTCATATTGATCTGATTGGTAGTATCTCGCTTAGCTTATTTTTAGTGCTTGTTATTATGTCGCTAAAAATTTGGCAGCTGTTCGACCTTGCGATACCAATGCTTGTCGTTCTTGTGTCTCAGATGATGCTGATGGTGTTATTTGCCTACTTCGTTACCTTCCGCTTGATGGGGAAAGATTACGAAGCCGCGGTTATGGCCGCTGGCCATTGTGGTGTTGGTTTAGGTCAAACGCCTAATGCCGTTGCAAACATGGCAACTATTATAGATCGTTTTGGACCTGCGCCAAATGCTGCTGTTATGTTGCCCGTTATTACAGTGATCTTTATCAATATTTTTAACCCATTTATCATTACTTTGTTTATGAATTTTTTTAGTTAAGAGAGTTATAAGTGTGAGTTAAACTGTCTATTCATTAGTGATGGTTTAGCTCATATTTTATTTAGGGTAGGCAATAGGTTGATATTCATTCGTTATAGATAGTTTTGATTCCATCATTTGGTTTTATCAATGTATTGACTCACTTTGAAGGAGTTGATCAAAATCTAATTACTAATAGTTTTTATCCCTGAATTCAAGTCCAAAGTTGGACCTTTTCCAATTGCTGGGTTTTGCTTATTGAATATCCATATTAGTGGCGGCTTCTTTTAGTATGTTTCTTAATCAAATAACCCCTTCGTCATTATTTATCTATTGATGTCATTGTACATATTTTTTTAAATGCAGTTGAACTGTTTTCTGTACTGAGAGGGAGACAGTCCTTTGTGTTGTTTAAAGAGTCGCCGAAACGTTCTATCGGTTTCGAAGCCTAATGATTTTATAATGCTGTCGAGTGATTCTTTTGTGTGGACTAATTTTTCGGCAGCCAGATGAAGGCGCCAGCGATTTAAATAGTCAATGGGGGATACGCCAACATATTCTGGGAAGCGTTTTGATAAGACTGACCTTGATAGATTTGCCTCCGCAGCTAGTAGCGGAAGAGTCCAATTATGTTGCGGTGTTTGATGAATGGCCGTTAATACTTTCGCAATGGATTTATCTTGCATGCCCTTGAGTACACCAACTGAATCGGTCTTATTGGATAAGATATAGGCTCTTAATGAGCCTATAATCACTAGTTCAGAAAATTGTGTGGCAACCGCAAAATAGCCTGGGCTATGGTCATGAATTAGAAACTGCATCGCTGGATGTATGAGTTGTAAAAAGCTAGATTCATGTTGTTTTAAAATAAAAAACTCAGGAAAAGAGGATAACAAAAAGTTATTGTGCTGATCCTGAAAAGTGAACGCCATTCCAAGTAATTGTGTCTCAGGACCCTCTCCTTGCCAACTCACTTGCATTGCCGAAGAGGGATGTATAGATGAGCTAAGCCCTTGAAATGTATCGCCATGCCATGGCAGTGCTTCGAGCGGTATGGTTGTGCCATCAGGATCGGACAAAATCGCAATGTTTGCGCCTCTCGGTGCAATGATGGAATCTCCTGCTTGTAATTGAATAGCAGGAGAGGGTATCGGTGATTTATCGTTTGTTCTTACCCAACATTGACCTGACACCAAGCTTAAACAGTAGCCTAGATTAAAGTCATGCACATCAACTCCCCATGGGGCAGACATTGTCCAGCGAGATATGCTGGTGGATTCAATTTTTAGAGAAGAGAGTACGTTACTTAGTAAATCCACTGTCATTTAGGATAATTTGTCCGATTTTTGATTATTTAAGGTGTATTTAACTCGTTTTTACTGGGTTAGCATGGATTAGTCAACCAACAATAAATATAAACTAGAAGGTGTGTGATGACTGACATGAAAGAGCTATCTTGGAAAAAGGGTAAGCGAGTTGCCATTATTGGCGCCGGTCCTGGTGGTGTTTCAGCAGCATTAGGTTTGTTGCGACAAGGGTATGACGTACGTGTTTTTGAAAAAAGTGCCAAGCCAAAACCATTAGGTGGTGCTGTTTTGCTGAGTGTGCCCGTATTGGCTGTATTACGTTATTACGGTGTCGATCTGAATAATTTTGGTTCTTTTACCGTGACAGAATTTCGTAACCATAAAGGTAAGCTCAGGGCAAAACTGCCCTTTAATAAAAAGGTAGAAGAGTCGTTTGGCATTAAGGGTTGGCATTATGGTATGTTACGAGCCAATGCCTTTGAGAAAATGATGGCGCTTTTGCCTGAAGGCATTATTGTTGGACATTCTGATTTTGATCGTTACGAAGAAAGTAATGATCAAGTCACCGTGTATTTTAACAATGGTCAATGTGTCGAAGCCGATATTCTTATTGGTGCAGACGGAATTCGGTCTCGAGTCTCTACTCAAGTTTTTGGTGAGCCTGATTTATTTCATGTTGGTTTGAGAGTCTGGTTAGCTTGGTGTAACTCTATTGATGGTGTACCCAAACAGCAAGGTGTTATTTCTCACTCTGACAAATATCAAGCCAGTTATTTTCCTATGATGCACAACGGCAAGCCCGGCTATGAGTGGTGGATTGTGGAACCAGTTAAAGAAAATGAACCGCATCCAGAAAACCCTAAAGCCTACATTACTGGTATTTTAAAGGGGTGGTTTGATCCATTACCACGCTTTCCCGAAGTGACGGACTTTGATAAACAAGTATTTGCTTGGGACATATACAACCGACCTTCTATGAAAGAATGGAGCAAAGGCCGAGTGGTGTGTTTAGGGGATGCCGTGCATCCAGTATCTCCTTATGCCGCTTATGGCATGGGAATGGCGATAGAAGATGGTTATTTTTTAGCGAAGTTTCTGAGTGGTGTTGATTTAAACGATGATGCTGCGGTTGCAACCGGCTTTGAAAAATTTGAAGCTGAAAGGGTAGATTATGTTAACCATCATGTCGAATTTGCTCGTGAATTAGGACGGCGGTTTCATCATGCGCCTTATCCTGTGGCTAAAGTACGTGACTTTATCTTTAATCACACTAGTGTTTTGCAAAAAATGATAGCAAAAGACTATCTTGCTGATGCTGAGAAGATGAGTTTATCTATGACAGAATTACATGTCTGATTTTAGTCTTTAGGCTTACGGGAGCTTAGGTGACCATAAGCCTAATAAGTGTAAACTTGATGATGAATCCAAAAACATTATTATTCGATTTCATCAATACATGGATTCAATTTTAAGGGCTTGATCAGAGTCTAATTACTGGTAGTTTTGTTTCTAATAAAAATAATACACAGCTAGTTAGTGGATATATCTATGATTGATCGCTTTCAAAACAGTGGCATGAATGCCTTGTTGAAATTCAAAATTCCTCACTTACGTCTTGGCCTTGTTGCCGTATCTTTATTAACCACGTCGGTTGCTATTCAGGCTGACACTGCACCCTCTAGCCCTAGTCGCCCTAATATATTGTTGATTATGGCAGATGATTTGGGTTATTCAGATTTAAGTGCTTTTGGCAGTGAAATTAACACGCCAAATATTGATGCGTTAGCAACACAAGGGCGAATACTGACGAATTTTCATACCGCTGCAGTGTGTTCGCCTACTCGGGCAAGCTTAATGACAGGCGTTGATCATCATCTGGCTGGCATTGGTAATATGGGGGAGGTGGTAGGACTCAATATCATTCAAAATAAGTCAATTAATGCCCCATGGGGAAAATCCAATACGTACGATTTTGACAATATTCCAGAAGGCTATCGTGGACATTTAAGTGAGAAGACCGCAGCGATGCCTGAGCTACTGTCAGATGCTGGTTATCATACGTACATGGTGGGTAAGTGGCATTTAGCATACGATATTAAAGCCCCAGATCAAGATAATAAAACTTGGTATCGAATTAACAAGCAAGCGTTGCCATTTGCGCGGGGATTTGACCGGTCATTTACCTTGATAAATGGTGGTGGCTCTCATTTTGCACCTTCCACGCCCCCCACTCCGCTTGATATCACCATGTATGCCGAAGACGATCGTGTGTTTCCAGCTAACATGCTGCCAAAAGACTTTTATTCCACGGAGTTCTATACCAATAAGCTAATTGATTATATTGATTCGAGTCGTGGCGATGGTAAACCTTTCTTTGCCTACGCAGCCTATACGGCTCCACATTGGCCATTACAAGCACCTCAAGAGGACATTGATGCTCAAAAAGGTCGGTATGATGAAGGCTATGACGTGATTAGAGAAAAGCGTATTGCCAGAATGAAGTCCTTGGGATTGATGGCTGCGGTTAATCAAGTGGCCAGTGAGTCTGTTGGTCCAAAGCGTTGGAATGCGTTAAGTTCTGAAGAAAAGTTGATAGAAGCGAAGTCGATGGAAATTTACGCTGCTATGGTGAGTAATCTAGATCGACACATTGGTCGTTTAGTGTCGCATTTGAAGGATATTGGTGAGTATGAAAATACGCTCATTGTTTTTATGTCCGATAATGGCGCTGAAGGAGCTTCTGCTTATTTGCCAAAAATTCCTAATACAGCCGTCGATAATTCATTAGAAAACATGGGTAAGCCTGGATCCGCTGTGGCATATGGGCCGCGTTGGGCTGAAGTGAGTGCGGCTCCATTTCGTTTATTTAAAGGCTTTACTGGAGCAGAAGGCGGCACTTCTTCACCACTGATCATTAAATTAGCTGGACAGACAGAAAGCAAACCTACGTCATCTGCGCGAATGCAGGTAACAGATATTTTGCCTACTTTTTTAGAAGCGGCTGGTGTGAATATGCCGGGTGATCGTTATAAAGGAAAGTCCATATATGCACCGATGGGGGCCTCTTTTTTATCGGCTTTGCAGCACCCCGATGCTTTTACTCAAGTGCATTCTGACGATACTGTGTTAGCCGATGAGTTAATGGGCGCGAGTTATGTCATTCGGGGGAAATGGAAGTTGAGTCAGCAAGCGCCTTTGAATGGTACACCTGTGCTCACAAAGGATGTTCCTTTTGCCTTGTATGATATTTCTAAAGATCGTGGGGAAACTAATGACTTGTCAGCTCAATATCCCGAATTGTTGGCTGATATGAAAGAAGAGTTCCGCGAATACATTCGCCAAAATAACGTCGTGGAGCATGCTGCTTCTTATAACGGCAGATAAGATGGTTGTTAGCGATATGGTGAGTCACAAGGCAATAGATCGAATAAACCACTTCGGTGTCATGGTCAAACCAAGCAGTTCGGTCTGCAATATTGACTGTACTTACTGTTTTTACCTGGAGAAAGAGCATCTTTACCCAGATAGAAAAAAACAGTGGCGTATGAACAATACCACACTAGAAAATTACATACGTGAGCAAATTCAGTCTCAGCAAGGAGAGGTTATTGATTTTGTATGGCAGGGAGGTGAACCCACGCTGTTAGGGGTGGACTTCTTTCGTCAGGTAATAGCTTTTCAAGAGCACTATCGTGGTTATAAAACAGTGACTAATTCCTTGCAAACCAATGCGACTTTGCTTGATAAGGAATGGGCTTTATTTTTCAAAGAACACCATTTTTTAATTGGTGTTTCTATCGATGGGGATCGGATTAGTAACGATACTTATCGTCTTTCCCGTAAAGGTAAGAGTACCTTTGACGAAACATTGAAGGGTGTTGCGCTGCTCAAAAAACACAATGTGGACTTTAATACGTTAACGGTTGTGAATGCAGAAAACGTTAAGCGGCCATTGAATGTATATGCGTTTCTAAAACGTATTGGCAGTCGATATATGCAATTCATCCCCTTAGTTGAGCGTAAAGCCATTGTCCCAGATAGCCATGGCTTAACCTTGATTCAACCGACATTTTCTGGTGAGTCAAACCTTGCTGAATGGTCTGTCCCAGCTAAAGCGTATGGCAAGTTTTTGAATACGATTTTTGACCATTGGATTCAAAACGATTTGGGCGATGTCTTTGTGATGAACTTTGAGCAAACTATGAGTCAGCTTGTTGGTCGTCCAGGAGCGTGTGTGTTTAGTGAAACGTGCGGTAATGGTTTAGCAATGGAATCAAATGGTGATGTCTATTCATGCGATCACTACGTTTACCCTGAGCATAAGTTAGGCAACGTAAATGAAACATCGCTAATTGATCTAGTAAATCTTCCGCAGAATCTCAAATTTGGGCAAGACAAACTCAACAATATCAGTGTTGATTGTCATCAATGTGAGGTGCGCTCCGTGTGTCATGGCGGCTGCCCAAAGCATCGCTTTGAGTCTTCTAGTGATGGCTTGTTAAACCGAAACTATCTATGTGATGGTTTCAAAGCGCACTTTTCTCATGCTGTGCCGAAAATGTCAGAAACCATAGGCTTGTTAAGTCATCAATTGCCAATGAAAAAAGTGAAGCAAGAGATAAGACGAAGATTTTACTCATAACGTAAAGCAATATTGAAGATATTTTAAGTTATTAGTATGCCAAATAGTATTAAAGCATTGAGGTCTAGTACCTTATTTTTATAAATGTGTAAGAGGTTTTTAAGACCTTTCGATCAAATCGAAAGGTTGATTCTGTTTAAAGGTTTTTTGTGAAAATATGAAGTGGTTTATATTGAATGTGTTTTTAAATTGATAATTCATTGTTTATATCGATTGATCTAGTTTTATGAGAGTTTTTGTTGATTTATCCGATTTTACTGTAGGTTTAAGGTTTTTTAAATGAATTTGGATGAGTTCTATTGGTTGTGAAATTACTTTATATCAATATTTAAGACTTTTATGGGTCAATAAATGATTTAGCACTATTATAAAAATTAGAGGTTTTAATATGGCGTTATTTGAATACTTTCCGAATTATGTATGGAACTTATCGGTTTCTATTGCGGTAGAAAGCGGAGCTAAGATTGGCGAAATCATTGATATGTGTAAACCATTACGCGAGGCCGCAGAGAACGGGGATGACGCAGGTACGGATGAGTTTCTAAAGCAGTGGGTGAAAATGGCTGACAAGCTAATTGGTCTAGCCGATGAAGATGAGGCGGCGGGGTGCTATTTTTCTGCGGGCAGTAAATTAAAAAGAGCGGCTCTGTATCTCATGGTTGCAGAGAGAATGCAGGGGCAGGGCCATCCCAATCGTATGGCGACATGGAATAAGGCACAGTCTACTTTCCGCAAAAGTATTCTATTGAGTCAGGATAATTGCGAATACGTAGAGGTTCCTCTAGAAAATGGCGGAACCATGCCGGCTTTGTATGTTCGAGCGCCTGGAGAAGGTCCTCATCCAACCGTCGTTTATTGTAACGGTCTGGATAGCTGTAAAGAGATGCTGTATTGGTCAAACCTACCGCAAGCATTGGCGAAACGAGGCATATCAACCCTTTGCGTTGATCAGCCTGGAACAGGTGAAACTTTGCGTACATATGGGCTGCCAGCGGTAGCGAATAGTGAAGTTTGGGCGTCAAAAGCCGTTGATTGGTTAGAACAGCAAGATGATGTTGATGCTGCTCGTATTGGCATGACGGGTATATCACTAGGTGGGCATTTTGCGCCGCGAGCGGTTGCTTTCGAACCTAGATTTGCGTCAGGTGCAGTCTGGGGAGCGAATCACAACTGGGCAGAAGTGCAGCAGAAACGTCTGAAGCGTGAGGGCGAAAACCCTGTTCCGCATTACTGGGCGCATGTTATGTGGGTATTTGGCGCGACCGATATGGACGATTTTTTTGCCAAAGCGGAAGGTATGAACCTGAATGGCGTTATGGAAAAAATAAAGGTTCCTTTCCTTGTTACGCATGGTGAAAAAGATCGTCAGATTAGTCTTGATTACGCTTATCAAAGCTATGACCAGCTTGTTAATTCACCCAATCGTGAATTTAAAATCTTTACCGATCGAGAAGGCGGCGTCGAGCATGTTGGTGCCGATAATATGAGTTTCGGTTGTGATTACATTGCAGATTGGTTCGCTAAAACACTAGGCGGAAAACAGGGGTAAGAGCGCTATGTCACGTCAATTTATTGATCTATCAATTTATCTTGAGAATGATGTCATTACCGATCCGCCGTTTATGCGCCCAGAAATCACTTATCAGACGCATGAGGAAACTGTCCCAGAAGCGAATCACTTTTTCCAGGTGTGGCAGCAAATGAGTTTCCTGGTGGTCACGGGTTTGCTGCGGCTGAAACTGTAAAGCTCACGACCCATAATGGTACACATTTGGACGCTCCTTGGCATTTTCATCCTACTATGAATAATGGCGAAAGGGCGATTACCATTGATGAAGTACCGCTGGATTGGTGTTTTCGCCCTGGAGTAAAACTGGATTTTCGCCATTTTGAAGACGGCTATGTCGTTACCGCAGCGGATGTCGAGGCAGAGTTGAAACGCATTGGCTATGAGCTGCAGCCTATGGATATTGTGTTGGTTAATACGGCAGCGGGTACGGCGGTAGGGGACCCCAATTTTTGTAATATCGGTTGTGGTATGGGCTATGAAGCTACTATGTATTTACTAGAGCGTGGTGTGAGAGTCACAGGTACTGATGCTTGGTCATGGGATGCACCTTTTAGCTATACCGCTAAACGCGTTGCAGAAACCGGTGATAACTCTCTTATCTGGGAAGGGCATAAAGCTGGTAGAGACATCGGTTATTGTCATTTGGAAAAACTACATAACCTCGAAGCTTTGCCTGCTTTTGGTTATACCGTGTCCTGTTTTCCTCATAAGGTGCGTGGTGGTTCCGCTGGCTGGACTCGTGCTGTCGCCATTATTGATAACTGAGTGAATGTTGTGAGATGTAGGCATTTTTCAAGATTTAATCCATGAAAAATGCCTAACACTCTAGCGCAAAACGTAGCGCACTGCTGTTCAGTCAGTGCGCATTGTGAAAGGGTGTCCCAATCGAGAGGCTCTGTCGAACGACAGAGTGTCGTTTACTCTATATCCATATTAATTGCCGCTTGTTTTAGTGTATTTCGTAACCAAATTAGCCCTTCATCATTGTTTCGGTATTGATGCCATTGTGCGCATTGTTTCATTGGGGGAACATCAAAAGGTAAAGGTAATATTTTAAGTGGCCAAACCTTAGCCATTTTTTTCGCTAATCTCGCGTGAATAGTGGCGATATTTTCTGAACCTATCACCAGTGCAGGTAGAGAAGCAAAGCTGAAGGTTGTGGCGATTACGTGGCGCTTAATACCGTATTTCTGTGCAAATAAAGTTCCAAAAAAATCTCTTTTAGTTGCCTCTGGTCGCATTAGTACGTGGCCTGCCGCTGCGTATTTTTCTGCAGTCAATTCTCCTGCTGCAATCTTGCTATGTTTCCATACAACACAAACAAATTCTTCTTCGTACAGTATGTCGCTAGGATGTTCCGTAGACATAAAATCGGACGGAATAATAAGCAAATCGGCTTTCCCTTGTTCGAGTTGTTCGTGTGGGTTGTTTGCAACTTGGGCTAAGAGTTGAAAGCGAGCCGTGCTTTTTTGCTTTCCTACTATCTCTAATGCGTGAGGAATCAGTACAGTTTGGGTGTAATCTGAGCAGAAAATGCTAAAGATTCGATCCGTGGTTTTGGGGTCAAAACTCGGTTGTACCAGAATCGTACTTTCGATGTTGTTTAAGGCGTTACGAACACTGACTTTTAGGTTTTCTCCTAGAGGAGTAATGACCATTCTTCGACCGATTTGTGTTAGCAGATCATCTTCAAAATACTCTCTTAATCTTGATAAAGAGTTGCTTAGCGCTGAAGGACTCATATTGAGCTTTTCTGCGCCTTTGGTAATGCTCTGTTCGGTTAATAGAGTGTCTAATGCCACAAGTAAGTTTAGATCAAGTTTTTTAAAGCGCATTTTAAGATCTCTTATCACTGGTTATTTTTATTTTCATCATTCGATAGTATCGAACGGTCGATTCAATTTAAAGGATTTTCCTGAAAGGTTTTAGTGATTTACATTGAGCTTGTTCTTAAAAACATAAAAATAAAATTTGAGAGGAAGAACAAGTGAAAATAATCAACTCGACGCCATTTCGGCTAAAAGCATTGGCTATTGCCATTGTTTCTAGTACTTCTACTGCCTATGGATTTGAAATAGAAACAGATAATTCTGACTTAAGGGTCAGTCTAGGTAATACCGTCAAATACAGTACCGCTTTTCGTACCAAGGATGCCTCTTCAGGTTTAACTCAAGGAAGTGGTGCAGCTAATTATAACGATGGTGATAACAACTTTGATAAAGGGTTGGTTTCAAGTCGTTTAGATCTATTTTCCGAATTTGACCTGTCTTATAAAAATGCCGGTGTTCGTATTAGTGGTGCTGCTTGGTACGACGATGTTTATCATCAAGATACAGACAATACCAGCACAAGTTCAAACCACACCCCTGCCAGTGAATTCTCAGACACCACCAAAAAAACCATGGGTGGAGATGCCGAAATCCTTGATGCTTTTGTTTATTCACGATTCCCTGTGATGAATGGAATGGAAGGCACGATTCGTGTTGGGCGCCATAGCTTGTTGTGGGGCGAAAGTTTGTTTTTTGGCTCTAACGGTATTGCTGGAGGTCAAGGGCCTGTTGATGTGGTGAAGTTATCATCTGTGCCTAACTCTACTTTTAAAGAAACAATGAGACCGACAGGCAAGGTTTCGATTGATATTCCTATTTCTGAAACGGCCTCTTTAGGTGCTTATGTGGGTTATGAGTGGGAGAAATCTCGCTTCCTTCCCGCAGGTTCTTATCTTTCTACTGGAGATACATTAGAAGGTGAAAAACTACTTGCGGGACCATACACAGCAACACACACCTCTGATGATGAAGGTTCTGACTCCGGTCAATACGGTCTACAACTTAAATGGAGTGATTATGACCTTGATGCGGACTTTGGTTTGTACGCAATTCGTTTTGATTCTAGCTCCCCAAGTAATATGTATACCATTTTGGATGCTTCTTTCCATCCTAGTCAATACAAATGGGCTTATGCCAAAGGCATTGAAGCCTATGGTGCCAGTATGGCAAAAACCGTTGGGATTTGGAGCTTGGCCGGTGAAATTTCATATCGTGTAAATGCACCTCTTGCGAGTGCTTCTACATCGATAACAACGTCAGGTGTGCAATACGACAACGATAAAAATCCTGGATATGCCATCGGTGAGACAGCTCATGCTCAATTCTCTTGGTTGGCGAGTTTAGGGTCGAATTTCCTATCTAAAGAGTCCAGTTTTGTTGGTGAAATTGCTTGGAACACTCGCGTAAAAACTACTCAAAATGAAGACAAGTTAAACCCTAACGCCGACAAATCTGCTGTTGGCATAAAAATGGTTTATTCGCCGATGTATCGTCAAGCTTTCGATGGAGTTGATCTAAGTCCTTCTATTGGTATTGGCCATACTTGGGGTAAATCTTCAGCGTTAGGTTCGTCTTTTGGTGTTGATGATGGTGGTGATATTAACGTTGGCGTTAATGCTGTTTATTTAAATCGTTGGAATGCCTCTTTGAGCTATATCAAATATTTAGGAGATGAAGGGCTATTCAATGATAGTTCAAATAACGCAACGTACAAGCAGTCGCAAAAAGATCGAGATTTTATCTCTGCTTCTGTAAGCACCACCTTTTAATTTTTTGGAGAATGATGATGTATAACAATAAAAAACACTCTCTTAGTATTTTAGTTACCTCTGCAGTACTAGGTTGTTTTTCACTGGCTTCTTATGCCGCTGTTAGCCCAGAGCAAGCCGCTCGATTGGGTGCCGATTTGACCCCTTTTGGTGGTGAAAAAGCAGGCAACAGTGATGGCTCTATCCCTGCTTGGACCGGCGGTTTTAATGATCCAATAAAAGGTGAAATATTGGGTGGCAAGCGCTTAGATCCTTTCGCTAGTGAGAAGCCGTTATATACAGTTACTGCAGCGAATATGGATAAATATGCTGATAAGTTAACCGATGGTGTAAAGGCGATGCTACAAAAGTATCCAGATACTTATCGTCTAGATGTTTACCAAACTCATAGAACGGCGACAGCACCAGAGTGGGTATACAACTACACAGTACAAAATGCTCTGAAGGCAAAAATGGATGGTCACAAGATTAGTGGTGCTTATGCAGGTATCCCATTTCCGATTCCTCAAAATGGTCTAGAAGCTATTAACAATCACCGTTTGTCTTGGCGTGGTGTGAGCTGGGAAGCGGATATCAACCAGTATCAAATTACATCAAGTGGCAAAGTTGTTTTGACAACGGATGGTCTATTGAAGAACCAAATGCCTTATTACTTTCAGGAAGGCTCAAGCGAAGAGTTTGATGGCTATTTCTGGGAAGTAAACCTTGAAAACTACGGACCGCCAATTCGTGCGGGAGAACGTATTGCTGGGAGAAACAACGTCGATGAAGATAAAACTCAATCTTATGTGTATTTAACGGGTCAGCGTCGTGTACGTAAACTTCCAAATGCTTGCTGTGACACGCCAACTCCTGCGACGGCTGGTTTAATGTCTTTCGATGAGTTGAGCGTATTTTCTGGTACTACTGAAGTGTTTGATTGGAAATTGTTAGGTAAAAAAGAAATACTCATTCCTTATAACGAAAACCGCTTTTTACAATACAGCGATGCACAAGCCATTACTGGAAATCACTTGAATCCAGATGCTGTACGTTGGGAATTACATCGCGTTTGGGTTGTTGAAGCAACGCTTGCAGAGGGCAAACGCCATCAAGCAGTACGCAGTAAATACTATCTAGATGAAGATACTTGGCAGGCATCTTTGGCTGATCGTTGGGACTCGAATGGTGAGTTATGGAAAACACTATGGCAGTTTAACTACATCATGCCTGAGTTCCCAGGAACGATTCCGCAAACCTTTGGTTTTTATAACTTGCTATCAAGTGAGGCTTATGTGGCCAATGTCATGAATGATAAGCCTTCCCAAAATAGGCCTGTAGAGCGTTTTCCTACCAGTACTTTTACTGGTCAAGGCTTAGCGCGTCAAGGCACACGATAGCTTTATTTAATACTCAGTTAATCCGATTACCTTTGTATCAAAGGGAGGGCGTAGCCTTACCCCTTTTGGCTTCGCTCGTCCTTTGATACAGGTTTTGGTTTGCTTGAGAGGGCTTTGTTTTACAAACCAAATAGTTTGTAAGCTTTCAAATAAAAGACGTTGGAGTATTTATGTTTCGTTATTTTCCCACTAATTATCCATGGGATCTTTCTATCAATCTTGCCTTGGAAATGGGCGCGCGTATTGGTGAGATTGAAGAAATGTGTGCGCCTCTTCAGGAAGCTGCTAAAGCAAAAGACGCTGCTGGCTCCAAGGCTTTTCGTGACAGCTGGGAGCGCATGGCAGATAAGTTGTGTGAATTGGCTAAAGAGGATGAAGAGCGTGGTCGTTTGATTTCTGCCGGTGACAAATATGGTCGCGCGGCGACGTATTATTTAACAGCTGAGCGTTTGCAAGCGCATGGATCACAAGGTCGAGAAGCCTTGTATCAGCGTTTTCAAGAAATATTTGCTCGTGGTTTAGAGCTAGCAAAAGAAAATTGTGAGCGAGTAGAGATTCCATACGAAGGTAAACACCTTGCAGCTTTGTATGTTCGTGCAGAAGGCGTTGACGGTAAAGCGCCAATTTTGGTTCAAGTCAACGGCTTGGACTCCACAAAGGAGATGAAGTATCGCGTTGGTTTACCCGCGTGGTTAGCTAAACGAGGCGTTTCTTCTCTTATTGTTGATCAGCCAGGCACCGGTGAAGCACTTCGTTTACAAGGTTTTACGGCGCGTTTTGATAGCGAGCATTGGGCAAGCCGTATTGTTGATTGGTTAGAAACTCGTGAAGAAATCGATGCCAAACGCATTGGTATGGAAGGCGTTTCTTTAGGCGGTTATTACTGTCCTCGTGCGGTGGCGTTTGAGCCTAGATTTGCTTGTGGTGTGGTATGGGGAGCGAATCATGATTGGCGAGATGTACAAAAACGCCGCCGAGAAAAAGAAGGTAGCTTTCCAGTTCCTCATTATTGGGAGCACGTGCGTTGGGTATGGGGTGCAAAAGATATGGATGAGTTCATGGCGATTGCAGAAAACGTTCATCTAGATGGCGTGTTAGATCGCATCAAGGTGCCATTTCTTGTGACGCATGGCGAAAAAGATTCTCAAATCCCGTTGAAATGGGCGCATCGAACCTACGAGCAATTGGTTAATAGCCCTAACAAAGAGCTGAAAATTTTCACAGACCGTGAAGGAGGGGTTCAGCATTCTAGTTTTGATAACTCTGCCAATGCTGGGGCTTATATCGCCGATTGGGTAGCAGAAACACTGAATGGTCATACGGCCTAATCGTAAAGAGGTAATAGATAATGAAGATAGTCGGTTTAGAAACCATCATTTTTGGTGTTGAGGATGTTGCTTCTTGTGCGACTTTTTTAACGGATTACGGTTTGTTTCCTGTTGATGTAACTGAAACAGGCGGGCGTTTTGAAGCATTAGATGGCACCGCTGTTGTTTTGGCTCATGTCTCGGATGAAAGTATTCCTGCCAGTATTGGTAATGGCTGCATGATGCGCAAAACCGTAATGGGAGTTGCTGATCAAGAGACGATCGACGCGATTCGTGCAGAGCTGAGCAAAGATCGAAAAGTTCGTACACTGGCGGATGGTTCTATTGAGTCTACGGATGATTCCGGTTTTGTGATTGGCTTTCAGGTGACGACTCGTAAAGAGTTGAACTTGGCAGGTGAAATCTCCAATGTTCCAGGTTCTCCATTTCAACGACCTGTTAATCATCGAGCGGTGCAATTAGATGCGGGTCCAATTCGTCCTAGAACCTTGTCTCATATTGTGTATTTTGTACCTGATCCCGTTAAAGCTGAAGCATTTTATGTTGAGCGTTTAGGCTTCCGTTGCACAGATAGATTCGAAGGGGCGGGTCCGTTTTTACAGCCAGCAGGCACATTAGATCACCACACACATTTCTTGATTGGTGCGCCAGCGTTTATGCAAGGTGTCGAACATTTCACCTTCCATTTTGCTGGTCCCACTGAAGTAATGCAAAACGGCTCTCAGTTTATTGAAAAGGGCTATCAGGCTTTTTGGGGGCCAGGTCGCCATATTATGGGATCAAACTGGTTCTGGTATTTCAACAGTCCGTTTGCATGCCATATCGAGATGGATGCCGACATGGATTTGCATGATAAAAACTGGAGTCCTCGTGCGTTCCCGATGGGGGCAGATAACTCTCAAGCTTTTTTACTACGTTACAGAAATAAATGGTCTCCTGGAAAAGACACGCCTCAAAATGGCGATTACGAGTAATTTTATAATAGAAAAAGCTTTTTTGGCGCTGTTGCAGAATGTTTTACCGCAGCGCCATAGTAAGCTGGAAAGTGGTGTTATGCCGCTACCACGAAATAACAATAAACAAAGTGGATGGTAATAGTATGTTGATGATATCTGTGAGATACGGGATTTTTTGCTTTACGGATCGAAGAGAAGCGACCTTTCATATGGGAGGTGTACGATGAGCCATCGTTTTGGATTTAAAGGCAATTTTGCTTTGATGGTTTCCCATTGTGCCGGCATGCTAGACCTAGTGGCGTTACCTTTGTGGGTAGGGATTTTAGTTGCTTCTTATCAATTTGATAGTCAGCAAGCGGGCGGCCTAGTCACGTTATTTTTAATTGGTGCTGTTTGCGCAAGTGTATTAATCGCTCCTCGTTTTAAAACATTAAATCGACGTATGGTTACCAGTGTTGGTTTTCTTACCTCTGGCTTATGTTTCTTTGCGGCTTCTCAAACCAATGACTATGTGCAATTAGCTATTTTGCATCTTTTAGCGGGTATTAGCTCAAGTGCTGCGCTAAGTATGGCCCATGGAACCTTTGCTCGAGGAGCAAATCCGCACAGATTGTTTGCTATTGCCGGACTCACTTTAGGTATTATGGCGTTCGTCTTTATGGGCGCAACACCCAATATTACCAAGGCAGTGGGTGGACATTCATTGTTCATTATCTTTGGTGGCATTATGGCGTTTGCTGCTTTTGTTTGTGCTGTTGCCTTTCCTTCTTTGGTTCCTGATGAAGAAGACAGTGAGAATGCCAAACAGGTAGTAACGAAAATTCCGTCTAGCGTTTGGTATGGTATTGTGGGCATTAGCTTAATGGCAGTGACTCAAGCCATGACGTTTAGCTTTATGGAACGAGTAGGAAACGATAGAGGATTTTCCGCCGATTCTGTGACGTTAGTTTTAATCGTACTTACAGTGATTAACATTGTCGCAGCGGCGTCCGCTGGTATTTTTGAAAAACGTCTTTCTGCCCGTGTGGTTTTATGCACAGGCCCTGTTCTACAAATTATCTTGTCTAATATTATGATGAATGCAAGTAGCTTTGCTTTTTATGCCGCTTCAGCATCTTGTTTTGTCTCCTTGATGATATTCACTCATACCTTTGTTTTTGGCTTATTAGCTCGTTTAGATGAGTCTGGTCGTGCCATGGCGGCAACCCCTGCAATGTTAATGATTGGAGCGGCAGTTGGTCCAATCTTGGGTGGTACCATTATTAAATTTGTTGGTTATCAAGGTATTGGTATCGCCGCTTTGGTGTTCGGTACGATTTCACTTGTGTGTTTTATACGTGTCTTTCAGCGCAGAGCAGATGTTATTCAATCTGAGTCTGTGGCGTGAGGTGGATAATGTCTAAGCAGAAGAAAGAGAGACCGAGCATAGTGAGTTTTTTACCTAAGTTCACGGTGCTCACTCTGATGGCTTTTTTACTTTTTAGAATTGAAGGCGTTATTGCAGCCGTTGCCGATGCTATCGATCGTCCTGCTATTGTCTCTGATCTGGGAGCGCATTCTGTTTTATTGTCAGTGACATCTGTCGGAGATCATTTTATTGCTGTTGGTGAGCGAGGTTTGATTTTGCGCTCCGATGATGATGGCAAAAGCTGGCGTCAGTTGTCTTCCCCCGTCAGCGTGACGTTGACGGGAGTAAGTTTTTTGATGATCAAAATGGCTACGTCATTGGTCATGGTGGCATTGTGTTACGTACGACAAATGGGGGCAAGGATTGGAAAGTACAGCTAAATGGTCGTCAGTTAGCAGAAACGCTATTACAAGAAGCTGAGACATCTCAAGACGAAGAATCAATTCGTCAGGCCAAATTGCTGATTGCAGATGGCCCAGACAAACCTTTTCTAGATTTGTTGGTACTTGGAAGAGATCACCTTGTGGTGGTTGGTGCTTATGGTTTTGCCTTTGAAAGTATTGATGGTGGCCAGACTTGGGAATCTTGGATGGATCGTATTAATAATCTTTTTGGCTTACATCTATACAGTATACGCCAATCTGGAGAGCGTATTTTAATTGTCGGAGAACAAGGCTTTGCCACGCTTTCAATGGACGATGGAGCGTCGTTTGAAACCATCGAAACGTCCTATGAGGGTAGCTTTTTTACCGCTCAGTTACTGGGGGAGCGTGAGATAGTACTGGCTGGATTACGCGGTAATACCTTGTTATCCAATGATAATGGTCAGGATTGGAAAGAGATTAAAAACCCTATCAGTTCGTCGATTATGGCTTCTTTTATCCATTCTGATGGCCAGGTCATCATGGCGAATCAAGCCGGAATATTGCTGGGCTTGAGAGAAAATCGATTGGTTCCACTTACTCGTAAGCGCCTCCCACCTTTAACTAATATGCTAGAAAAAGCAAATGGAAGTGTACTTGCTTTAAGCATCCATGGACCTGTCTCCATTGATGTTGGAGATTTCAAATGAAACAACAGTCTACTAATTTAGCCTCACCTGAAGAGATCTTTGATCCTAGATCTGGCTCTTTTATTGAGCGAGTGTTATTCAATCATCGTTTCGTCGTTATGATTATTTGTGCTCTAGTGACGGGGATATTAGGCTGGCAAGCAACCAAATTAACTATTAATGCGAGCTTTGAAAAAACCTTACCTACTCATCAAGAGTATATTCAAAACTATTTGAAATATGAAAATGAGTTAACGGGTCTGGGTAATGCGTTACGGATTGCCGTAGTGAATCCTAATGGCAGTATTTATGACGCTCATTACTTAGAGTTATTGCGTCAATTTAGTGATGAAATATTTCTCCTTCCTGGTGTGGATCGGGTGCAAATGGCATCGCTGTGGACACCGTCAACACGCTGGATTGGTGTTACTGAAGAAGGCTTGGATGGCGGTCCTGTCATTCCGGAAGGTTATGATGGCTCTCCTGCTAGTTTGCAAATTCTAAAAGCTAACGTAGCGCGTTCTGGGCAAATTGGTCAATTGATTGCCGCGGATGAAGAATCCACTATCATCTACATGCCATTATTAAATCAAGATGCCACTGGCGAAGCCTTAGATTACGCAAAGTATTCCAAGGTGCTTGAAGATCTACGGGCTAAGTATCAAGCAGAAGGTTTGGAAATCCATATTACCGGTTTTACCAAGGTAATGGGGGACTTGATTGAAGGTGTTCAAGCGGTTTTGTGGTTCTTCGCATTGGCGGTGGTGATCGCGACTATCATGGTGTTTTGGTATACCCGTTGTGTACGCTCAACCTTCTTAGTGGTATTTGCTTCTTTATTAGCGGTGGTATGGCAGTTGGGTATTTTGCCTACGCTAGGTTATGTCTTAGATCCGTACTCTATCTTAGTGCCTTTTCTGGTCTTCGCGATTGGTATGAGCCATGGCGCGCAGAAAATGAATGGCATTATGCAGGATGTTGGCCGTGGCTTTGACAAGCTAGTGGCGGCACGTTTTACCTTTAGACGTTTATTTCTTGCAGGGTTGACGGCCTTGTTAGCCGATGCCGTTGGCTTTGCTGTGTTGTTAGTGATCGATATTAAGGTCATTCAAGAATTGGCGATTGCAGCCTCTATCGGGGTTGCTGTACTGATCTTCACTAACCTTATTCTTTTGCCCATTATGCTGTCTTATGTTGGGGTCGGTAAAAAAGCCGCACAACGTAGTGTGGTGAATGATATTGATCAAACCAGTACGAAAAAGATACCAGCATTATGGTTGTTCTTAGATAAGTTCACCCAGCGTAAATGGGCAACTGGCGCCTTGATAGCAGGTGCTGTGCTGGCCGTTGGGGCGTTTTCTTTAAGTACCCAATTGAAGATCGGTGATCTCGATCAAGGGGCGCCTGAGTTACGTCAAGACAGTCGTTATAATCAAGATATTGCTTTTATGAATCAGCATTATGGTGCATCCAGTGATGTCATGGCGATCATGGTAAAAACCCCTGACGGTCAGTGTTCTCAATACGAAACTCTGAAGAAAATAGACGCACTTGAATGGCAATTACGCCAGCTTCCTGGTGTGGAATCGACAAATTCTTTGGCTCTATTATCTCGTCGTGTGTTGTCTGGCTTAAATGAAGGTAATCCTAAATGGTACGAATTTTTACCTAATCAAAGTATGTTGAATTACATCACGGCGGGCGCACCAAGAGGTTTGTACAACAGCAGCTGTAATCTATTGACGGTTTATGTCTATCTGCAAGATCACAAAGCAGATACCTTGAGTAACATTGTTAATCATGTGGAAGCTTTTGCTAAAGACAATAATACCGACGATGTTCAGTTTTTATTGGCGGCAGGGAGTGCTGGTATTCAAGCGGCCACTAATATCTCGGTAAAAGCGGCTTGGTATCAAATGCTGTTCTTGGTGTATGGTGCAGTGGCTTTACTCTCTCTTATTACTTTCCGCTCTTTTAAAGCAGTTGTTGTGGCGCTTCTGCCTTTGATGTTGACCTCTATTATGGTCGAAGCCTTGATGGTGCAATTAGGCATGGGTGTGAAAGTCGCTACCTTACCCGTTATTGCTCTAGGTGTTGGCATTGGTATCGACTACGCCTTGTATATTTTGTCTATTACCTTGGTGGGATTACGTCAAGGTACCAGCTTATCTCAATCCTATTTAAGAGCGCTAAATTTCACCGGTAAAGTGGTGATGTTAACCGGTGTAACCTTGGCTGTTGGGGTCATTACTTGGATTGCTAGCCCGATTAAGTTTCAAGCAGATATGGGGTTATTACTGGCGTTTATGTTCATTTGGAACATGTTAGGAGCGCTGGTTTTGTTACCTGCTCTTGCGCATTTTCTGCTTAAGCCAAAATACGCGAATAGTGACGACGTTAAAAATGAGGTGTTGTGATGATGTTGACTGAAAACACCGTTGAGCTTTGTCACGTTGATGATCTTAAAGAAGGCGAAACGAGAGGCTTTTTAGAAAACGAAGCCGGGCAAGATTTACTGTTCGTGGTGAAATTTAACAATGAATTTTATGGTTGGCGCAATGCATGTCCTCATGTGCGTAACGCACCCATGGCATGGCGTAAAGATGCTTACATGGATGCTAAAAAGCAACATGTGGCTTGTCATGCTCATGGCGCTTTATTTGAACCTGACACGGGGTTGTGTATTCAGGGGCCTTGCCTTGGTAAGACATTAGAAAAAGTCCCCGTTTTTGTTAATTCGATGGGCATGGTTTCAATTTTATTAACAGACATTAATTCATTCTACTAACAACAAAAATAAGGAGTCATTAAATGGCTGCAGTAAACAAAGTATTGGTCATTGGTGGTGGTTTCTCCGGTATGGCCACAGCAATCAGAATGCGCAGTCATGGCATTCAAGTTGATCTTGTTGAGATTGATCCGGAGTGGTGTGAGTTGGGTGCGGGTATCAGCATCAATGGCGCGTCTATGCGTGCATTAGAAAGCCTTGGGATTTATCAGCAAGTGGTTGAACAAGGGTGTGTGACCGATGGCGTTGCGATTCACTTAGCTCATGGCCCTTTAATTATGGAATTGCCAACACCAAGCCCTGTTGGCTCTTCAGTGGGCGGCAGTGGTGGTATTTTCCGTCCTACTCTTGCTCGCATTATGTCGAATGCAACCCTTGAATCGGGTGTCAATGTTCGCCTAGGCTGCACCTATACAGATATTCAACAGACTGAATCTGGTGCCGTTGTCACTTTTACCGATGGAAGTACACACGACTATGATCTTGTTGTTGGTGCAGATGGCGTACACTCTAAACTACGCAAAGAATTCTTCCCAGAAGTGCCTGATCCAGAATACATAGGGCAAGGGGTATGGCGTGCCATTATGCCTCGTCCCGCAGAGATCAATCGCGTGACCATGTGGATGGGAGATCACCTTAAGCTTGGTGTAAACCCAGTATCCGACACTCACATGTACATGTTTATTACCGAAGATCGTCCGACGAAAGAACACATCGACAAAGAGACTTGGCCACAAGTTTTTGCAGGTTTGATGGCGCAGTTTCCTAATCCAATCATTAAGGCATTGATTCCTCATGCCTTAAAGGCGGAAGCGAATATTGATTACCGTCCGCTTGCGAATTTGTTGGTTCCAGCCCCTTGGAACAGAGGTCGTCTCGTGATGATAGGTGATACGGTTGCGGCGACCACCCCTCATCTTGCCTCCGGCGCAGGAATTGGTATTGAAAGCGGTATCGTCTTGGCTGATGAATTAGCCGCGAACGATGACCTTCAAGCTGCGTTGGACAAATTTCATGATCGCCGTTGGGATCGTTGCCGCATGGTGGTCGAAAACTCAGCTCGCTTGTGCCATATCGAGATCAATGGTGGCGATAAAGCTGAACACTCAAAAATTATGGGACAGTCTCTAATAGCGTTAAGCCAGCCTATTTAAAACTCCCTTGGGCAGTGTAATGCGCTTGTGTTCACTGCCATTTTTTTATTTGTTCCGTATGTACCTTTTAATAATGAGAGAGGTTTTTTCCATGAGTTTTCCCGATATTTACCGTGTGGTCACGGGACATGATGAACAGGGTAACGCGATTATTTTAGAAAATGGCCCACTTAATACTGTAATGGATTTAGAAGCGGTGCCGGGCACTCGATTTCATGAAGTATGGAATACCAGCGAGACTCCGGCTCAGATTACTCACACACAATCAGACCCAACTCTTGGGCCAGTTGTTTTGCCGCCAATGAAATCTGGCACTCGAATTCGATTTGTTGATATTCCGCCAGACACTGAGGAGTTTTTGGCTCAGGGCAAAGGCAAGATGAAAGATATGTTTTCCAAAGTCGGTGATGAAGATGCCTCTACCGTCAAAGAGGATTCGCCTCATCCTTTGATGCATCGTACTGAGTCAGTGGATTACGGCATTGTTATTGAGGGTGAGTTGACCCTAATTGTGGACAAAGGCGAAGCCATTTTAAAACCCGGTAGTGTGGTTGTTCAGCGTGGTACCAACCATGCGTGGGCGAATCGTTCTGGGAAAATGTGTCGCATGTTATTTATTCTCGTCGGTGGGCAGTACGACGATCAATTGGCTAACGCCTTGGCTAAATAAGGAGTCATATAATGAAATTCGCAGCCTTACCCAATGGCACCTTAGATGGTCGTCTTGTTGTTGTTTCAAAAGATTTAACCAAAGCGGTGGATGCCACGGCTATCGCGCCTAACTTATTGTCAGCGGTACAAAACTGGCAAGAAAAAGTAGCGGATCTTCAGGCTTTGTACGATTTATTAAATGCAGACAAAGTAGATACAGCCTTTGATTTCGATTCGTCTGTTTGCCTTGCACCCTTGCCAAGAAGCCCGCAATGGTTAGACGGTTCTGCGTTTATCAATCACGGTAAATTGATGGAAGAGGCGTTTAATACCAAACCTATTCCCGATTTCGACACGATTCCGGTGATGTACCAAGGGGCGAGCGATGATTTTCAAGGGCCAACCGCTGACATTCTTATGCCCAGTGAAGAGGATGGTATCGATTTTGAAGGCGAGTTTGGGGTGATTACTGGGCCAGTTCCTATGGCGGCGACTCTGGACGAAGCGGCTCAGGCGATTTGTTTGTTGGTGCAGATTAATGACTGGAGTTTACGCTCATTTGGACCTCGTGAAATGGCAACGGGATTTGGTTTTATACAAGCCAAGCCGTCATCCAGTTTTGCGCCAGTTGCTGTTACCCCAGATGAATTGGGTGAGGCTTGGAAAAATGGCCGTTTTAATATGCATCTTAATGTCACCTGGAATGGTGAGCGCTTTGGCGAGCCTCATGGCAGCGAAATGAACTTTTCTTTTCCGCAATTGATTGCTCATGCAGCACGAACGCGCAAATTAAGCGCAGGTTGTGTGATCGGATCTGGCACGGTTTCTAATAAATCCCGTGATGCTGGATCAGCGTGTATAGCAGAGCGAAGAGTGATTGAGAAAATTGATCTTGGTGAAATCAAAACTCAGTATATGCGTTTTGGTGACACTGTCCGTATGCAAGCCAAATTTGATGATGGCCGTGATGGTCCTTTCGGAGTGATCGCGCAAAAAGTCATCGCGAACAAATAAATAAGGGTTGTCAGATGCATGTATTAATTACGGGCGCAAATGGCTTTGTTGGACAAGCACTGACAAACCATATTCTTTCACAAGGCCGAGTTGGAGAAAGCAAGGTCTCGCGTTTGACCTTATTAGATCGCCAGTTTGATGAGCCTGTTGTGGATAGTTCATCACTGGATTTAGTGGTTGAGCAACAGAGCGGCGATCTTGCAGACGATCAATGGTTGAAAGACACTCTAGGGCGTTTCCCCATGGATGTTATTTACCATCTGGCCAGTATTCCCGGTGGCATGGCGGAAAAAAATGATCAGCTCGGTCGTCGTGTCAATATTGATGCCACCATGACCTTGCTGGAAATCTGCAAAGCACAAACCGAGTCGACAGGGCACAAACCTGTATTGGTATTCGCTAGTAGCATTGCGGTTTTCGGCACCATGCCAGATTTGGTCACCGATGATACGCCACTGAAACCTCAGATGAGTTATGGCGCGCACAAAGTCGTGGGCGAGGTGATGATCAACGACTTTAGTCGCCGAGGCTGGGTCGATGGGCGTTCATTACGTTTACCCGGAGTGTTGGCTCGCCCGCCAGCAGAAACGGGTCAATTGTCGGCTTTTTTGAGCGATATTATTCGTGAAGTCTCTCAGGGGCATACTTTCGTTTGCCCCATGTCTCCACAAGCAAAAACATGGGCATCGTCTTTGCCAAATATAGTCGAAAACCTTATCCATGGCGCAGCGGTAGAAGAGAGCAAATTAAAAGAGAATCGGACTTTTACCTTACCGACACTCTGTTTCAGCATGGCAGACATGGTCGATGCTATCGGCTCGGTTTATCAGCAGAACGCGAAAGAACTGGTGAGCTATGAGCCAAATTCCATGATCGAAAACTTGTTTGGACGCTTTCCACCGCTAGAAACTCCTGCTGCCGATGAAGTGGGTTTTCAACATGATGGGAGTTTACATCAGTTAGTAGAGCGGGCTTTATTACAATGAGTTCACTATTTTCGCTACAAGATAAGGTGGTACTGGTTACAGGCGCGTACGGTGGACTAGGTTCGGCTATTGTCGATACCATGATCGCTCATGGCGCCAAGGTAATTGCATCAGATAGAACGGATTCGAATACCGAAAAAAGTGGGGCGTTTTTTATTGCCTGTGATCTAAGTTGTAACGAGGACATAGATAAGCTGGTTGAACAAGCCAAAGCGGTTTACGGTCGTATTGATGTTTTTGTGTCGAATGCTGGCGTACAAGGGCCGGCTGGGCCAATAGAGTTAATCACTGATGATGACTGGGATTTGGTCATGTCAATCAATTTAAAAAGTGCATTACGACTTTGCTCTGCACTGATTCCTGATATGGCGGAACGAGGTCAAGGATCGGTGATTTTAATGTCTAGTATTGCTGGACTAAGAGGCAATAAAGCCATTGGCCTGTATGGTTTATCTAAAGCCGGATTGGCGCAGCTAGCGCGCAATCTAGCCGTCGAATGGGGGCCTAAAGGCGTGCGAGTGAACGCCATTTCTCCCGGATTGATCCGAACACCGTTAGCCACAGAATTACTTGAAAACGAGCAGTTTATGCAACGCCGATTACTCGCCACTCCACTTCGTAGAGTGGGGGAACCAGAGGAAATTGCCGGTGTCGCGGTGATGCTGGCAAGTAGGGCGGGTGGCTTTATTTCTGGGCAAAATATCGTTGTAGATGGTGGTACTGTGATTAGTGATGGAGGCTAGTCTGACAAAGTCTGTCGATATCTAGTGAATGATCAGGTAGAACTATCTATTTTAGGTATAGCTCTTCGTTTGGGAAAAATAAGCAATCAAATCATTTATTGTGTTATTTATTAGTTCCGACAGTTTCATTACTAGTATCGACTGGTTTGTTTAGCATTTTCTTTGCTTGTGCTAAAACCGTATTTCTTAGCCACATATGTGCTGGATCGTCGTTGAGGTAACGTGGCCATATCATAATTTCAGTCACAGGTTCCATTTCAAATGGCGCTGGCAGCAATTTAACTGGGAAGCGTTGAGCCATTTCTTCAGCAATAAGTCTATGTAAGGTCACAATGCGATTTGTTCCTATTACTAATAAAGGAACGGAACTAAAATGGTCTACCGTACATTCTATTCTACGCTGTTTACCATAACGCGGTAAAAACCATTCTTCATGGGTAATACTGTGTTCATCACCTAAACGAATGGCAACATGCCCCATATCCAAATATTGTTCCATGCTAAGTTCATTGAGTTCACTGTGTTCACACACCATGCATGTTTGAATATCGGTTAATACTTCTGTTTGAGGGTGTTGAAATCGATCTGAATACTGCTTTGGTAAAAATAATAAATCAATTTCACCTCGCTCAAATGCATCAAATACATCCTTTGGTGGGATGATCATATCCAGCCGCATACTAGGCGCACTCTTAGCAAGCTCTCTAGAAGACTGAGCGATCAATATATCGATCATGTAGTCTGATGCAGCCACGGTAAAATTACGCACAATGTTTTCTGGTTCGAAAACGGGGCGTAAAGAAATGGTTGCCCTTGCTCGCATCAAGGTATCTCGAACAGGTACTACCAAGCTTTTTGCTAGTGGTGTGAGTTCCATCGTGCGTCCAACGGGCACCAGTAAGCTGTCATCAAAATACTCTCGTAATCGCCCCAATGCGGCACTCGTAGCAGACTGCCCAATATGCAAGTGCTCGCTTGCTCTCGTGACATTGCGCTTCTCAAGCAATACATCAAGCACAATCAATAAATTCAAGTCAAATTTATCTAGACGCATAGGAGCTCCTTAACTTCCAACTATAGGTATTAATAATATCAATGGAAATCATTAATACAATCTGTTTCATCACTTTAATTCAGACGCATTATAGTGGCGCTGTGATTAATAACTAATCACAACTCAAATAATAAAAATAAAAATGCAGGTGAAATTATGAAAATGAAATATAAGTTACTAGCTCTTTACACTAGTGCAACTTCAGCAATGTTCATCATGCCTCATGCGATTGGTGAAGAGACATCCCGTGATACACACTCACTCCCTCTTTCTATACAAGCGCAAATGAACCTTGGACAAGCTGGACTGATGAGGCTCTTTTAGCAATGGCGATACCTTTGGTGGCGTGCAGTGGCGTATAGGGCAAGCGAGAACAACTATAGGCAAAGCCAAATCCGCTTCATCTAGTGCAGACTATAAAGATGATACCTCTGACATTGTAGCGCCTCTTACTGTTCAACACATGTTGTCGGATGGAAGATCTCTTCTGCGTTTCAATGTTACCGGCACTTTATCCAATGGTGGCGATAATGAAGTGCAACTAGATGGTGATATTGGAAGGATGGATGCTCAGTACATACGCTTTCTTGATGTCAATACCATGTTGAGCTTTGGTGTATTTGGTGAACAAACGGATTTAGATATTGTGGACGCGGGAACCATTAAGCGACATGGTGCTGGTTTACGTTTTGATGTGATCAATAAGTTCAGCGATCACTGGGGGGCCACATTACGTACAGAATATTCTTGGGGGAAACAAGAACTGAAGGTGGCCGCTGGCCCATTCATACGGACACATAAACCTGGCGATGATCACTTTTATCTACAGTCGGAACTCGTTGGTAATTACCACAATAATGATTTCGACAAAATCCCAGAAGGCTGGGTATTACATCCTGTTTTAGGCATGCAATTCCAACGCAATTTCCTTGAAGCAACAGCGGACAGTTTTGGCACGGTCTCTTCCGGTGAAGTGGGTAGTACTGAAAATTATGGCACGGTTTGGGGGCATTTACGTTTTGAAAAAGAAGCTCGACCAAACACCTTATCGCCAAGTGTTGTTATCGGCATAGAGCAAGAATACGTCAACGACTTAGACGAATACGTTGATGAACCAACATACGCCGTCTTCGGTGGGGGGATATCCATCATGCAACAATCTGGCAATCGATATGAATTGTCTTATTTACGTCATCAAGGTCTTAAACAAAACCGCTCAATTGAAGCCGTTGTCTTAACAGCCACTTGGAATTTATAAGCTAGGTGCGGCAATGATTTAACACTTCAAATAACAATAATAAGAGAGAATAAAAATGATCAAATTAAATAGTACACAAAGCAAAATAGTACTGGGGATAGGCCATATGGCTGGTATGGTGGATTTAGCCGCGCTCCCCTTTGGATAAGTGTGTTAATGCAAGATTACCACTTACTTCCACAGCAAGCTGGGCTTACTGTGACTTTGTTTCTTGTCGGTATCGTGATCTCAAGTATTATTTTATCGCCTAAATATACTCGGCTCAACCATCGCTATGTTGCAGCCTTTGGTTTTGCAGTTGCATCGGCTTCATTCTTTACGGCATCAAAACTGTCTGTAGTTTCAGAAAGCTTTTCGATGCTCATAATATTACATGTCATTGCGGGGTTGGGGGCGGGGGCAGCCCTTTCATCCGTTCATGGAACCATAGGAAAAACAGAGAATCCTCATCGCTTATTTGGCTTAGTAAATGTTGCTTTAGGGGTTTTAGCCATTGTGCTATTTGCACTGCTTCCTCAGGCAACAAAACAAATTGGTGGCATAGCTATTTTTATTGCCTTTTTTGCCCTAATGGCATGCGCCGCTATCGTTATGTTTTTCTTTTTTCCTAAGGTTTCTGATGAAACAACAAATCATAATAAAGATGAAAATCAAGCGAATAAAGTCACCGCAAAAATTTTATCCAAACCCGCAGTATGGATGTTTATTTGTGTTGTTAGCTGTCTAACATTGAATCAAGCAATGGTGTTTTCATTTGTTGACAGGATTGGCGACTTGCACAATTTTGATAGAAAGCAAGTGGAAACCGTTTTAATTGTCATGAGTTTCATCAACTTAACCCCTGGGATAGTTGCCTCATTACTGCAAAAGAGGTTATCACCTATCAAGGTTGCTATTGCTGGCCCTTGTTTACAAGCCCTGTTTGCCTTGTCTATTACGCATGCATCATCCAATTTTTTGTTGTATGCCATTCCCGTCGCGTTTTACGTCACGCTCGTAATTTTTACCCACACTTTTGTGTTTGGCCTATTGGCCAGAATAGATCCAACTGGTCGCGCAGTAGCGGCTACACCAGCCATGATGATGATTGGGTCCGCAATAGGGCCTCTACTGGGCGGCGTTATCGTTGCGACGGTTGGCTATCAGGGACTAGCTTGGGCAACTGTCATCATTAGCGCCATCGCAGTGACCTTAGTGATAAAGGCTCAGAGCCTATTAAAAAAAGCGGATGTTACGGTAAGTATACCAAGCATGGTGTAGATCAAGCAGGCCAAGTTTACGCAAATATAAAAGTCATGAATAACAATGGTAATTGAAGTAGGAAGTAAAATCATGAGTCACAATAACGTTGGAATGCAATTTCCTGATGAGTTGACTTTTAAAGGTTACGCAGCTCCTGTTCGTATAGAAGGACATGTGCATGACCTTGAAGTCATAGGTAGTATCCCTGCTGAATTAGAGGGAACCTATTACCGAAACAGTGCTGATCACACATATAGACCACGCCACCCTAATGACATCTTCTTAAATGGGGATGGTATGGTACATATGGTGAGATTTGAGCAAGGCCATGCAGACTTAACCACTAGGTTTGTTCGCACCAAAAAGTTTGAGCTTGAAAGACAAGCCCGTCGCGCACTTTTTGGTTCATACCGTAACCCTTTTACCAGCTCAGACGCGGTGAGAGAAGAAGACCACAATACGGCTAATACGTCAGTGATGTTGCTTAACAAAAAATTGTACGCACTGAAAGAGTCGGGGCGTCCTTATGAAATTCATCCAGATGATTTAACTACCCTAGGTGAAACCGATTTTGATGGGCAGCTCACTAGCCAAACCTTCACTGCGCACCCAAAATTTGATCCAAAAACCGGAGAATGCATTGCCTTTGCTTATAACTGCGAAGGGGTAGCCAGTGATGAAATAGAAATTTACATCATCAACAAAGAAGGCAAATTCACTCGCTCTGAAAGATTCAAAGCGCCTTACTGTTCCATGGTGCACGACTTCTTAGTCTCAGAAAACTATATCGCTTTCGTCATTTGCCCGATGGTATGTGATTGGGACAGAGTAAAACAAGGTGAACCTTACTGGCATTGGGATAGCAGCAAGACAACCCATGTCGGAGTGATCCCTCGAGACCGTGGTGTAAAAGCAATTCGCTGGTTTAACGTCAATAAGTCTGTCATGCAAACCCACACATTTAATGCTTGGGAAGACGGTTCTAAACTGATACTGGATCAATTTGTCACCGAGTCCGGCTGGTTAAGCCAATTTCCTGACATTCATAATCCAGATGCTCATGAATTACCTCCTTTCGGTGAACGCTGGACTGTAGACCTTAGTAATGATAGCGATTCCGTTGAAATCAAACGCTTCATTAATCACATTGGCGAAATGCCCGTTATCGATGCCCGTTTTGCCATGCGCAGAACGCGTCATTTTTGGTTTGGCACCAATAATACAGAATTAGGACCAATGCTAGAACCTGGTCCGAAGGGGCCTCCATTTACCTGTCTTGGCCATTTCGACGAGCAAGAAAACAAGCTCGACTTTTACTATGCCGGGCCAAACTCTTCCCCAGAAGAACCCTGCTTCGTTCCGCGCAGCCCAGATGCTGAAGAAGGTGATGGTTGGCTGTTATCTATGGTTGGCCGACGGGATGAAAACCGTACTGATTTGGTGATTTTAGACGCTCGAAATCTCAGCCAAGGCCCTGTTGCCATCGTGAAATTTCCCTGTCGTGTGCACGAAGGCTTCCATGGCATTTGGGTTCCGTCCACACAGAAATAAAAACAACAATTAACAGCGTTATTGCCTCTACGTTAAGGACGCAATAACGCCATCATTAAGGAGTTTCTTATGACAACGTTATATGGATCCCTGCATTCAAGAGCCAACCGTTGCGCTTGGATGCTAAAAGAGCTGGGAATAGATTTTCATCATGAGCCAACTAATTTCTTAGATGGCAGCACCCATAGTCCTGAATTTTTAAAGATAAATCCCAATGGCCGTATTCCCGCTCTTGAAGACGGTGGTCTTACCTTATTCGAATCGCTGGCTATCAATTTATATTTGGCCAAAAAAGTCGGCGGTGAGCTAGCGCCCCAAAGTTTGCAAGAAGACGCATTGATGATGCAGTGGACCATTTGGGCCATCACCGAAATAGAAAAACCTTTGTTACTGGCGTCGGCCAATAATTTACTGTTTGCGCCAGAATCACGCAATGTTGAAGAGTTTAACCTAGCCGTGAAAAAGCTATCGCGTCCCTGGGATGTGTTAAACAAACACCTAGAAAATAAAGAATACATACTAGGCGATCGCTTTAGTGCAGCGGATTTAAATGTCGCGGCAGTAATGACCTTAGTTCCTACGGCCAATATTGATATTTCTGCTTGGCCCAATATGCAAGCTTGGCTACACAAATGCCTAGAACGCCCCGCTGCGGACGATTGGAAACACGTTAGTTTTACCATCCCTCGTCCTGACTCCCACTTAGGCATGCTTGCCATGTTTGTGTGACTTGAAATTAGAACGCTTACTTTTCTATTAAAACGTTTACTTTTCTATTAAGTAGAGGCCCCAAAATGAGTTCACTGACACTAATTAATGCTTCAAACATTATAGATTCCGCTTTAAAAGCAGCGAGGAAAAACAACTTTTCCCCGCTCGCCATAGCCGTTTTAGACCCAGGTGGACATTTAATTGCTTTTAAACGCGAAGATGGTGCCGGGATTGCGAGATTTGATATTGCCTTTGGTAAAGCATGGGGATCCCTTGGAATGGGGTTCGGTTCTAGTGAATTAACCAGACGCAGCCAGAAGAACCCTCAGTTCATCAATACATTAACCACCATCAGTCAGGGCCGAATGGTGCCTTCCCCTGGCGGGGTTTTAATTCTGGATCATGAAAAAGCCATTATCGGCGCGATTGGCATTTCCGGTGATATCGGTGAGAACGACGAAATATGTGCCATCTCAGGTATTGAGGAAAACGGATTTATCGCTGCCAACGGTATTGTCAGTTGAAGCGTTGGTATGCGTGATACCTAGTGATTCATGATCGGGTACACACGTTCTTTTGTTTCATTTTTTATTGTCTTATGAGGTTACTCCATGTTCGATGTAGCGATTATTGGTTGTGGACCAGTAGGTGCTTTGGCTGCCAATTTACTTGGCAAATCTGGATTAAAAGTCTTGGTTCTGGAAAAAGAAATTAATCCATTTCCTTTACCTCGAGCAGTACATCTTGACCATGAAATGATGCGTTTATTTCAGTCCGCGGGAGTCATCAACGATGTGCTAAATGACATGCGTGACACTCAGGGTCATTTACATATTGGTGCAGACTACGGCGTCATGCGTTATATGGGGACGGTGGGTAAACCTCGTCCATATGGTTGGTCTAATGATTATTTTTTCTACCAGCCAGAGCTTGAAAATCATCTGCGTCAAGCGCTTAAGCAATACTCTAATGTTGCTTTACGGTTAGGCTCTGAATTTGACAGCCTGACACAGACAGATTCAAGCGTAACGCTAAATATAAAAACATCAAGCGGAGTCACAAGCGAAAAAACGCGCTGGGTGATTGCCTGTGATGGAGCAAGCAGTAAGGTGCGCAAATCCTTAGGCATCAAACTTGAGGATTTGCAATTCGAAGAGCCTTGGTTAGTGGTGGATGCGCAAGTAGACGGAGACGTGCAGTTTCCCAACTTTACTGGCGTGCCAGACGAAGCAGATTTACAACAACTTTCAGTCATGTTGTGTGATCCCAAACGCCCTATCACGATTGTCCCAGGTCGTGGTAATCATCGCCGCTGGGAAATGATGCTGCTGCCTGGGGAAAATGATCAATCAATGATGCAGCCAGATAAAGTTCTAGAGCTCGTAGGACCGTATTTAAACGGTGTGCCGCATAAGATTGTTCGTGCCGCAACCTATCGTTTTCATGGTCTGATTGCAGAACAATGGAGGCTTGGTCAGGTATTTTTGGCGGGTGACGCAGCCCATCAAACTCCGCCTTTCTTCGGTCAAGGAATGTGCCATGGATTGCGAGATGTCGCTAATCTGGCCTGGAAAATGTCAGCGATTACGCAGGGATTAAGTCACGAAGCCTTATTGGATACCTACCAAATAGAGCGGGATCCTCACGTTCGATCTGTTATCTCCTCTGCCATAGAGGCAGGAAAATATATCTGCATTTTGGATCCTCAAAAAGCCTCTGAACGTGACGCCACAGTGCGAAGAAAAGCAGCGCAAAACGAACTCCCCAATACCGCGGCAGAGTTAATACCAGCGATTCAGTCAGGAGTGATTGCAACAGAAACGACGAAAGCCGGAGTACGTTTTATCCAGCCTCACATTAATGGGAATTTAATGGACAACGTGATCAAAGAAAAATGGCGGTTATTTGTGACAGGCAAAAAAGCAGTAAAGGCCGCCAAGCACTTCATAGACCAAAACATGCCCCGTTATGACATTAGCATTACTGACGTCACTACACTGGACGACAAGGGCGCCATTTTAAATTGGTTGAAAGAAGCGGAAGTCGATAGCGTACTTATTCGCCCTGATTTCTATGTTTACGGAACGGCACTGAATGACGTATCGGGTTTGCTCACTTCTTTATTAGACCATATGCAGATGAATGTTAACTTGGAGAAAAGCGCATGAAATTACGCAGTGTTGAACTCGTTTTACCCAAAGCCAAAGAGGCCCATGACTTTCTAATAGACATCTGGGGTGCTGCTTCTGGAGGCCAAAAAGGCAACACCTATTATATTCGGGGCGCTGGCACCTTCCCGTACTTGGTCGCCTTAGAAGAAGGTGAAGATCGCTTTGTACGCTCAACGACCTTTGTTTGTAATGAAGAAGAACTGCAGCACATTGTGACAAAGTCTCATGAGCGTGGTTTGAAGGCAAAACGTGAAGTATCAGCTGACCTAGGCGGTGGTGAAGGTGTCATTGTCGAACTGCCAGAGGGGGAATTATTTCGCTTTCTCGTTGGGGCAACGGATGTTCCAGCCATGCAAGGGCAGGATCTTCCCGTCAAATTAACCCATGTGGTGTTCAATTCAACAGATGCAGAAAAAACCGCAGACATTGCAGAGGAAGTACTTAACTTCCGTGTTTCAGACCGTACCAAAGGCATGGTGTTTGTACGCTGTAACGACTCACATCACAGCACCGCTTTTGCTCGAGCAGGCTTTAGTTCACTAAACCATATTGCTTTTGAAATGGCGGACCTAGATGGCGTCATGCGCGGCATTGGCCGACTCAGAGATCACCAAATGACACCCGCTTGGGGACCTGGTCGCCACGGCCCTGGTGCCAATGTATTTGCTTATTTTATTGCACCATTTGGCGCTGTTATTGAGTTTTCCACTGCCGTTGAAAAAATAACCGAAGACTACCCTGTGGGAGCGCCTGAAGATTGGACATGGCCGGCAAACCGAATCGACCAATGGGGAACATCTGACAAAGACTTCCAAGGCTTGAGACAAGCAGAAGAGAACTTCAGATTTCGCCGCCAATGGGAACCCGAACAACGGATAAAAAACACAAATAAAGAGAGCCAATAATATGAAATATCTCAGCTTTTTACGTCCAAATGGCACCGCAAGTTATGGTCGTTTAGAAAACGATATCGTATACGACCTAAAAACTGCGTCAGCTCCCACGGATCTGAAAACAGCGATAGCCAACAATGCACTGACAACGCTAGAAACACACGAAACGTTTGCCTATTCACAAGTCACCTTACTTCCTGTGATTCCCAATCCGAATAAAATATTTTGTGTTGGCCATAATTATGAATCACATCGCAAAGAAACCGGACGCGATGAAGTGGCTAATCCATCTATATTTATACGCTTTGCCGACAGTTTAACGGCTCATAAATCAGAAATTCTGATGCCTAACGTATCCACAAGCTTAGACTATGAAGGAGAACTTGCCGTGATCATTGGCAAAGGTGGTCGCGCCATTGCCGAAGCGGAAGCAATGAATCATGTGGCAGGATATGCCTGTTTTAACGATGCCTCTATACGAGATTGGCAATGGCATACAAGACAGTTCACACCAGGAAAAAACTTCCCAACAACTGGGCCATTTGGCCCTTACATGGTGACTCCAGATGAGGCAGGCAACCTAGAACACGTCCATGTTATTACACGCTTAAACGGTGAAGTCATGCAAGATCAACCGATTGGCGACATGATTTTCCCTATTGCTCAGATTATTGCGTATGTCTCAGCCTTTACTCCATTATCCCCTGGAGATGTCATTGTCAGTGGCACACCCGGTGGCGTTGGCGCAAAACGTACACCTCCAGTCTGGATGAAACCTGGAGATATAATTGAGGTTGAAATTGGTCCTATGGGTACGCTCATCAATACGATCGGCCAAGAATAGTGTGTAAGGTAATCACCTGCATCCTGTTATATTAATCTGTGAAGTTTAAAGAGTCTCACCTGAGGCTCTTTATGTTTTGTAATCAATGTTTTACTTGACTACCAGAGCTGGAGCCCCTCGCCAGTGTGACTAGTGAGTGGCTTTATTTTTGGGCTAAATATTGTTGTAGATGGTGTTATTGTGATTAGTGAGGGTGGTTAAAGCATGCAGATAGCGAATAAAGACAATTGCTTCATGAACGAAAGTCGTCAATTTTTTTAACACCTTCAAGTTCTTTAGATAATTAAACGGTTAAAATCTTGGTGACTTCTCCTAGCGCTTCCCAAGAAACATCAAATGCTTCTTCGAGCTCTATTGGCTCCTTTAACCAACGTAAAATACCAGTCCATCCGCTGAATAAAAGCATTTCAGCTAAGATATCGAGTACCAATGCCGAGCTGTTTTCGATCTTCATCGCGAGTAGTTGGCTTAAATGACTCCTTGCTTCTGACATTCTGGCTAACTGAATTTGTCCTGCCTTGGGATGGGTACGAACAATTTCTAATACAATAAGTAGTTCCTCTTTATTTGTTGTTGCAGCTTGCATGAAATCAAACATTAATAGACGAAGGTTTTCTTTTATAGGAAGTTCACTTTTCAAGAAACGTTCAATCGATTCCTCTGATATGTCAGGTACTCCACTCATCAGAGCGGACTCTTTATTTTCGTAATAATTGAAAAAAGTTCTATGGCTAATACCAACATATTTACTTATGGCCTGGGTTGTAACAGCACTAAAGCCATCTTTGCAAGCGAGCTTAAGTGTTGCTTTATGTATATCGCGAGCCATCTCAATACGCCTACGCTCTCTAAGACCTAACATCGCTATCTCTCTTAATGTACGCCAAATAGTAAATAACGTTATGTTAACAGCTCTCTAGGTTATTTTAAAAAATAAAAAAAAGTGCATATTTTAAGGAATTAAAAATATAAATGACAATTATTGCCTGCAATGAAAATGTTGCGCATTGTGCAATATTTTTCTTTTCCGTATGATCTTCTTAATCATCTATGACTCATTAATTTATGTTGTTGGTAGCTATAGATCCTTTTTAACTTAGGGAATTTGTATGAAACAAATTAAACCATATCACTTGTTAGTAAATTTTTTGTTTGCAGCGCTACCTCTTAGTGCATTGGCTCAACAACCACCTTCTTTACCTCCCCAGCAAGTAGGCGTGATAACAGTGAAGCAACAGGAAGTGCCAATTATCGTTGAGCTTCCAGGTCGGGCTGTTGCTTATGAAAAAGCTGATATTCGACCTCGAGTGACTGGTATTGTCATTGATAAATTATATAAAGCGGGTGCCGAAGTTAAAAAAGGTGACCCGCTTTTTCGATTAGATGATTCAAGTTATCAAGCAACAGTGGCAGCCGATGAGGCCACTGTTGCGGAGGCTCAGGCAAATTTACCAGTTAAACAGTCCGCTTATAATAGAGCTAAAAAACTAGAAGGCTCAGGCTATACAGCTGCTGATGTTGATACGGCAGAATCTGAGGCTCGCTTCCGCTAAAGCGACGCTATTGTCTGCAGAAGCAGCTTTGAAATATTCAAGAATACAATTGGGCTGGACGACTATTGTTTCGCCTATTGACGGGATTGTAGACGTCTCCAATGTTTCTCTTGGTGATTTGGTTTCTTCAGGACAAACTGATTCCCTTACAACAGTGACGACACTAAATCCTATTTTTATTGATATGGTTGCTCCTGTAGAAGATATGTTGAGTTTTCGTCGTCAGATCGAGCAAGGTGCCGTACAGACTGGAGAGAAACTTTCTGCTCAGTTACAGGTCGGCGACAATGATATTTTAGAAGGTTCTGGTGCACTGGTTACTTATTCACCAACGGTTTCTACTTCCACTGGTTCGGTAACCGTCCGTTTCCAGTTTGATAATCCCGATCATATCATTCTGCCTGGGATGTTTGTACGTGGAATATTGCAACTTGGTAGTCAGAAAGCCTTTCTTATTCCTCAAAGAGCAGGGTCTCATGGCGCCGATGGTTTATTTTCCGCTTTCGTCGTTGATAGCGACGGCAAATCTAAAAAAGTTAGCTTAAAAACCTATGGTAGTTATCAGAATAATTGGATTGTACGTTCAGGGATTTCTGCTAACGAACAAGTGATTGTTGATGGGCAGAAGAATTTGTCAGAGGGCGTTGCAGTTACTCCTGTAGAAGTCTCCATTAATAGTGATGGTACAACTCAAGACATTGCGCCATCTCAAGCTAACGATATGAAACTGTCTCCTAGCCATTCACAAACGTCTCTGTCGGAGTAATACCCTATGACACAGTTTTTTATACATCGTCCGGTGTTTGCTTGGGTACTTGCCATTGCGCTGATGATAGGGGGCGCTTTTGGTCTAAAAAGTTTGGCAATTTCTCAGTATCCCGAAGTCGCTCCAACAACTATTCAAATTAGTGCCACATACACTGGAGCATCAGCACAAATCGTTGCCGATTCTGTGACTTCTGTCATTGAGGATGGCATGACAGACTTGGACGGTTTTCTTTATATGACGTCCACGTCCAGTGAAGGTAGCTCTAGCATATCGCTTGTTTTTGACAGTAGCGTTGATCCAGATACTGCTCAAGTACAAGTCCAAAACAAACTAAAAGTCGTAGAAAGCTCTTTACCTTCTGTCGTTACTCAAACTGGCGTCACTGTTACCCGTTCTACTAGTTCAATCTTATTAGTGGGTGGCTTGGTGTCTGAAGATGGCCGATACTCTGGTGTTGAATTGGGGAATTTATTTTCTCAGCAGATGAAGAAGAGGCTTCAGCGTGTAGAAGGTGTGGGTCAAGTAAACACGTTTGGCTCAGAATACGCGATGCGTATTTGGCTTGATCCTAACAAGCTTTATAAATACTCGTTAACACCCAGTGATGTAACAAGTGCTATTTCGGCACAAAATACCAATGTAACGGTTGGATCGCTTGGTGCAATTCCAAACGAAAAGGGTCAACAAGTAAAAATTCTTCTTAAGGCACAATCACAACTTACGTCTGTTGATGACTTTAGAAAGATTGTTATTTCTACCAATGATGATGGTTCATCTGTGTTTCTTGCAGATGTTGCACGTGTCGAGTTAGACAGTGACGACTATTCTGTATTTTCAAAATACAATGGGAAAAATGCAGTTGGCTTTAGTGTTAATTTAGCGACGGGAGCCAATGCCGTTGATACCTCTACGTTAATTCATGCTGCTATTGATGCTCAAGCGAAGAAGCTTCCAGAAGGCATAAGTGTTGTTTATCCCTATGACACGACGCCTTTTATTCAAGAGTCTATAACGCAAATTTTCCACACATTAATTGAAGCCATCGCACTGGTTTTTATCGTGATATTGGTTTTTTTACAAAGCTGGCGAGCGACTCTCATACCAACGCTTGTGGTTCCCATTGTGTTGCTTGGTACTTTTGGTGTACTGGCTATTACAGGTTTCTCCTTAAATACATTAACTATGTTTGCCTTAGTACTTGCCATTGGCTTGCTGGTTGATGATGCCATCGTTGTTGTAGAAAACGTTGAAAGGGTGATGGAAGAAGAAGGTTTAAGCCCAATGGCAGCGACAGAGAAAAGTATGAGGGAAATCTCTCCTGCTTTGATTGGTATCGTCGTTGTGTTGACTTCTGTATTTTTGCCTATGGCATTTATGAGCGGTTCTACAGGGATCATATATAGACAGTTTTCCATTACGATCGTTTCTGCGATGGTATTGTCTCTTTTTGTCGCTTTAATATTAACGCCAGCTATGTGTGCTTCGTTATTGAAGCCTTCTCATGGCCAATCTAATGCTTGGCCTGCACGTAAGTTTAACGCGGGTCTTGATAAGTTAAATTTAGGTTACACGGGGACTGTGGGTAAACTGCTGCGTCGACCTTTTCGAATGGTTGCTATGGTTGTCGCGGTTGGGGTCGCCATTGTCTTTGTGTACGATCGTCTTCCTACAAGTTTTGTTCCAGTGGAGGACCAAGGCATACTGATGGCATCGGTTTCGCTGCCAAATAATGCTACACGTAGTCAGACAGAAAAGACTGTGACCGCAATAGAAAATTATCTTCTTAAAGACCAAGGGCAATACGTTAATAGTGCCTTTGCTGCTATTGGATATGGTTTTGGTGGATCTGGCCAGAATACTGCCATGATGTTTATTAGTTTAAAGGATTTGGATGAACGAAATGGTGTCTCTGCTGAGCAGATTGCCAACCAAGCCAACATGCACTTTTTCGGCGGGCGATATGGTCAGGTTTTCTTTCTTCAGCCTCCTGCTATACAGGGTATGGGGACATCGAACGGCTTTAATATGTATTTAACTGACTCTAGTGGCAAGGGGCTTGTGGAGCTACAAAAGCAAGCTCAAATGCTTGCTATGTCGGCACAACAGACAGGTAAGGTAACCTCCATTCGGGGTTATGAGTCTAACACTCAAACACAGCTTTCCATTGATATAGATTCACAAAAAGCACAGGCAACAGGTCTAACGCTATCCGATATTAATAGTAATCTAACGACTATTTTTGCTGGCGATTACGTTAACGACTTCATACTGGATGGCAAATTGCGTGATGTGCGAGTAATGGGTGATCAACCTTATCGTATGCAGCCGTCAGACATTAATGATTGGTATATGCGCAATAGTAATGGCGACATGGTGCCAATGACGGCATTTAGTAAACAAGTTTGGGAAGAGGCTGCTACTTCTATTACGCATTATGGCGGGGAAAACGCGATTGAGTTGCAAGGCTCTGCTGCTGAAGGCGTTAGCTCAGGAGATGCTATGAATGTGATGGAAGAGCAGGTTAGAAACATGGGTGGGGGTTACGATCTTGCTTGGACTGGGCTTTCCTATCAGGAAAAACTTTCAGGAAACCAAGAAATGTTGCTGTATATCCTTTCCGTGGTTGTTGTATTTCTTGCGCTTGCAGCGCTTTATGAAAGTTGGATGGTGCCCCTTGCCGTCATGCTAGCGGTTCCTATTAGCTTGCTGGGTGCATTGTTAACGGCATGGGTATTTGGTCAATCAAATGATGTGTACTTTAAAGTCGGTATGTTAACTACTATCGGTCTTGCTGCTCGGAACGCCATACTGATTGTAGAGTTTGCAGAAAGCTTGAGGAAGCAAGGAAATGACCTGCTCGAATCGGTTATTGCGGCGGCCAAAATGCGTCTTCGTCCAATTTTAATGACCACCTTTGCGTTTGCGTTTGGTGTTTTACCTTTAGCACTGGCAAGTGGCACAGGTGCTAATGCACAAAATTCTATTGGTACAGGTATGCTTGGAGGGATCGCTTTCTCCGCTGTTTTTGGAATATTAATGGTGCCCGTTTTGTATGTAGCTGTATTGAAAGCAGTTCAGTTTTCTAAAAAACTGAGCCGTAAGGAGATATCTGAATGATAAAATTATTAAAAATGGCGCCTTTTTTATTATTAGCAGGTTGTGCTGCGGTAGGGCCAGATTGGGAAGTGCCAACAACGCCTCTTCCCGCCACATTTACAGATGGAAATGTAGCTCATATTGATGATGTCGCTTATCGAGCTTGGTGGCGCGATTTTAATGATCCACTTTTAACGAAATTAGTCGAACGAGGATTCGAGCAAAACCTTAGTATTTTGCAAGCAAAAGAGCGCATCAATGAAGCCAATGCAAAGCTTAGGGGGAAAGGTATTAACTCTGCTTTAAGTGGCTCTGCGAGTTTTGAACGACTACGTTCGGGAACCGAAGGACAAGGCTCAACCATTAGTTCAGAAAGTAGTTTAGGCGCAAGTTTTGTTATTGACTTATTTGGTGGCATTCGTCGAGAGCGTGAGGCTGCAGTTGCAAACCTTGCTGCTATTCAATCGAATGTCGGAACTGAGCGGCTAGCTTGGCTTGCGGAGTTAGTTGCAGATTACTCTAATGCCCGCTATTACCAGCAAGCGTTAGAACTGACTCGCGATACCATTGCAACACGCAAAGAGACGCTTGACATTACTAAAAAGGAAGTGGCTGCAGGGGCTTCTACTCAGTATGAATTAGCGCAAGCTGAAGCGGCATTGCAAGCTGCGCAGGCTGAGCTACCAAGTTATCAGGCTCAGTTTAAAGCGACAGTGTTTGCTATCGCGACGTTATTGGATGAACCTGCGGGACCCTTGATGGCAGAAATGCAACAAACCTCTCAGAAGTTGGTCATGCCCACTGGCATTAACATAGGTGTACCTGCCGATTTATTACGAAATCGACCAGACGTTCGATATTACGAAGCTATTCTTCATCAACAGGTTGCAACGGTTGGTGTTGATGAATCATCACTTTACCCATCGATAAGCCTGAACGGTACGGTTTCTAATACAGACTCAGTGAATGGCTGGAGCTTTGGTCCATCTATTTCACTAGGCATATTCAATCGTGGCGCACTTCATGCACAGCGTGACGCCCAAGTGTCAGTGGCAAAACAAGCTGAAATTGACTGGCGGGCAAGTGTTATAGGAGCAGTAGAAGATGTGCAGGTTGCTCAATCGAATTTCACTTTATACCAAGAACAGACAGAGCTATTAAATAAAGCAGCCGCTTCTTACGGGAGAGCGTTAGCCTTAGGTCGTAATAACTACCGCAATGGTGCGATGACACTTTTAGACTTGTTGGACACTGTTCGTTCTGAAGCGTCCGCACAAATTAATGCCGCATCCGTTCATAATTCAGCGATAAAAGAGTGGGCGTCGCTGCAAATCGCTATTGGAGCAGGTGCCGGTTTCTCTGATAAGAAAGACGAAGAGAAAGATGTTGTTACATCTAATGCTATTGAGGTAAAACAATAGTATTAGAGGCATTCACATTATATCTATGAAGCAAAGGCAGTATGGTTTTCAGTCATATTGCCTTTTTTAATAGCTTGTTAGAGGAAGGTTAAACCAGTCCACTGCTTAGTTTGATGGCATATTTTTTAAGTATATCAACCTCGGCTGCGATTCTCTTTGGGTCATAATCTTCCACTGAGCGTACACAACTAATGCTTGCTTGAATTTTGCCATCTTGGCTGAGGATAGGAACCGCTAAACCAAATACGGTTTTATCCACTTCTGATATTGATAATGCATAGCCGTCATCTCTGATTTTTTGCAGGTTCGCTCTAAAATCTTTCCAGTTTGTACCTAAATGGGATTGTTCTATTTCACTCGGGTTTTCTACAAAAAGACGCATATGCTGAGCATTTGGTAAAAATGCCAAGATGGCTTTAGAGGTTGCTCCACTAAACAGAGGTCTTGGAATCCCTCTTGAATAACTAAGACTAGTCTCTAAATTACCAAAGTGATACACGCAGACAACTTGATCCTTAAATAGTCTACAAACCAACCAAGCTTGTTTGCCTTCTAGCTCGTACGGTTGTTGTTCAATGTCTTTCGATAATCTAACTAGAGGGTCCGATAGGCGTAACTGACGGTCCCATTGAATGATACGTGAGCCAAGGCTGTAATTGCTCTTTCCTGTTTGAAAAAGCAATCCAGCATCGGCCAATTCTTTGGTATATCGGTATCCGGTAGATCGGGTGTAGTTAAATTCTGTACAAATATCGTCTACAGACCAGATTGGTTTTTCTTGGGTAAACAAGTCTAAAATGCGTAGCATACGTTCTAAACTGCTGCGCTTTACGTCTTTGTTATTCACTTCTGCGTTTTTATCTTCCAATTTTTCAGCCCATTTTATGTAGTCATGTTTAACGATACTGAACCACTCAGTAAGTGCAACACCTTGGCGCGTCGATTTCCTGCTGAATTATACCTTGCAATGAAATAAAGCTCATAGAGTTTAGCACATTTGAATAGGGTGAATGCTCTATATTGGGTAATTAATTTAATCTCACATTGTAGGATTTGTTGATTTTTTATTATTTTGAAATTATATTGTTGTTCATAATAAAAATCTGTCAATCAAAAAACTGGCATACCGCGCTATTGTGAGGATGTCGTGAGGGGGAAGAATGAAATTAGTGTCTTTTGAGTTCCACAATCGTAGCTCTTATGGTGTGGTGGTGGATGATGTAGTGAAAGATCTTGAGTCAATGAAGTCTCAGTTAGGGCAGGATCTTCAGCAAGTTTTGCAAAACGGAAACTTGGCGAAGATTGAACAACTCGATTTATCGAATATGCCGGAAATAGCATTGGATGAGATTCGTTATCTTCCCGTCATTGCCAGCCCAAACAAGACGCTTTGCATTGGTATTAACTATGCAACCCACGTTAAAGAAACCGGCCGTGATATGCCTGTATATCCAATGATTTTTACCCGTTTTGCCGATACTCAAGTGGCACATGAACAAGCCATCATTCGACCAACTATTTCACACAAGTTGGATTTTGAAGGGGAACTTGCTGTGGTTATTGGTAAAACAGCCCGCCATGTTGCGGCGCAAGACGCTTTAGATTATGTGGCTGGTTACTCTTGTTATAACGATGGCAGTGTGCGTGATTGGCAAAAACACACCATTCAGTTTGTTCCAGGGAAAAACTTCCCTAGTACCGGCGGTTTCGGACCTTTCCTTGTTACTACCTCTGATATTCCTGATCCACAGAAGCTTCATCTAACAACGCGTTTAAATGGTGAGGTTATGCAGGATACCGATACGGACGACATGATTTTTTCTGTCGAGAAGTTGATTGAGTACTGCTCCACCTTTACTGAGCTGGCTCCTGGCGATGTGATTGTTTCTGGAACAACTGGTGGTGTAGGGGCATTTCGTCAGCCACCAGTGTGGATGAAACCTGGCGATGTGGTTGAAGTGGAAATCTCTGGAATAGGCATCCTAAGAAATACCATAGTAGACGAAGAACAATAATAGAGTTGTCCCTTCTCATTTTATTGCTCTTTCTTAATTTACGTTGAAGAAAGAGCAATAAGGAGACTGTGTTTTTTTAACAATAATAAAGCGTTTTTATTCTCACTTTTCAAAGGAGAGTTGGTATGGCACTTAATGCACATTTAAGCCATTTGGCGATTGGTAGTCCTGATCCATTAGTAATGGCAACTTTCTATGAAAAAGCCATGGGCAACACTATTGAAGACATTGACCAAGGTTATATTTCTGCTGGGCCGGGTAGAAAGCTTTTGTTTACTTCCGGCAAAGCGAAAGAGCTTAAATATTTTGCCATGGGAATGACTGAGGAAAATTTGGATCTTTTGCGCGATGCTTTGTTGGCGAAGAATATCCAATTAAGTACTTCTCCATCACCTCTTTTTGATGATAAAGCGTTTGCTCTTCAGGATCCTGATGGTAACTGGTTAACCTTTGGCGTTGAAGAAAAGAGCAAAGAACAAGCCGAATTAACTGCTCGCTTACAACACTTTGCTTTTGCCACAAACAACATTGAAGAGATGGTGGATTTTTATCAAAACACTGTCGGTTATTTAATCAGTGATAATGTGTTTGATGAAAATAAAAAATTAAAAACCGCCTTCTTAAGAAGTGACAACGAACATCATTCATTAGCCATCTTCCAAGCCAAAGAAAAATGGTTTGATCACCATTGTTATGAATCTTCGAATTGGAACGCCATTCGTGATTGGGCAGACCATTTGTCGACTTTTGATATTCCACTTAAATGGGGGCCTGGCCGCCATGGCCCAGGTAATAACCTGTTCATTTTTTTTCATGATCCAGACGGTAATTGGTTAGAAATCTCGGCGGAGCTGCAAGTTCTTCCTGAAGATGCTCCAGCAGGGGAGTGGGTGCATGAGCCTAAAACCTTGAATTATTGGGGACAAGCGTTTTTAAGAAGTTAAAAACGTATTTCTAGACTGGTGTACCAACAAAATTTCATGGGCATGATGGAAATTCAGTCGTGCGGCTGGAGTGGTTAATGAATATGAGTGAAAAAGTCCTAAACGAAAAATATGAAGTTGTCGTCATTGGCGGTGGGCCAAGTGGTATGACGCTTGCTAACTTATTGGGTAAATACGGTGTCAAAACGCTTGTTCTTGAGCAAAACAAACACACGGTATTGGAACCAAGAGCTGTGTCCATTGATGATGAATCATTAAGAACGATGCAGGCCATCGGGTTACATGAAAAGGTGAAGTCTTTTTGTGCATTGGATTATGGGTCTGTTTATTATGGTGTTGATGCTAAACCTTTTGCCAAAATTGAGCCGACTGCCAGTGAATATGGCTATCCTCGTCGTAATGCTTTTTCACAGCCTGATCTAGAGGCGACTTTGCGTGAAGGCGCAACGAGATATGAAAGTGTTGATGTTCGCTTTGGCCATGTCGTGACTCATTTTACTCAAGATGATAATGAAGTGTTTATTACCGTTTTGGCTGAAGGACAGACGTATGACGTCAGAGCTGATTATCTTGCCGCGGCTGATGGCGGAAGAAGCTTTACCAGAACATCATTAGGGGTTCCTTTAGAAGGTTTAACTTACGGTCAAAAGTGGCTAATAATCGATATTAAAGGCACCAAAGATACCTTCCGCCAGACTCGAGTCTATTGCAATCCCAAACGGCCTGGAATTAATTTGCCCGGCCCAAATGGTACTCGTCGATTTGAATTTATGGTTTTGCCTGGTGAAACCGATGAACAGGTCATAGAAGAAGACTTTGTTAGAGAGCTAATGGATCAATACGGCCCAGATCGTGATGCCTCTATTGTTAGAAAACAAGTGTATGCCTTTCATGCTCGTAAGGCGGCGCAATGGAAAGTCGGGCGTGTTTTCTTATTAGGCGATGCGGCACATTTAACCCCTCCTTTTGCTGGTCAAGGCATGAATAGCGGATTACGGGATTCAGCTAATTTGGCTTGGAAGCTTGCTTGGGTTATTAAGCATGGCATGTCAGACAAAATCTTAGCAACTTATGAAGAAGAGCGTATGCCTCATTCTTGGCAGTTGATCGAAATGGCTGAGATGCTAGGACGAATAATGATGCCTAAAACTATGTTGAGAGCAACGTTGATTCAAGGCTTTTTCCGTTTGCTTGGTCTTTATAAACCAGCCCGTGATTATGTAACTCAAATGCGTTACAAACCCAAGCCTCGCTTTCCAAGTGGTTGGTTCGTTAAGAATGGGTCTAATAAAAACTCATCAACAGGACTAATGATTGCACAACCTTGTTTAGAAACCCCTGACCGTAAACAAGTGTTGTTGGATGATATTTTGCAAACTGGGTTTTGTTTAGTCGCCTATTCTGATTGCCCTGAATCCGCCTTCGATATGCTCAAACCTTATCGTGCTATTTATAACGATAAAATCCATCGTGTTTGTATTACGCCTCGAACGTGGAATCCCGTTGAAAGTCCAGATTTGACAGTTGTTCGAGACTATAAAGACGAGGCGAAAAAGTGGATTTTTAATCGATCATTCTCGTCAATATTTTTATTAAGACCTGATCGCTACATTGTCGCTGAAATAACACAAAAGAATTTAGCTTCTATGGCAGAAATATTACCTGATTATGTTCCTAATTGAATATAGAAAGCCATTTTAAAAGGACGGAGAAAGCATTAATTCATTTGCAATGATAGAAATATAAAAAAATTGAGATACATCTAAAAATGATAATAACAAAAAAGGTAATCGAGATGAAAACATTAAATTTGAACAAGCTTTGCTCTTTTTGTAGTGCAACAGTCGTTGCTTTGACAATCAGTGTTACTAGTATGCAGTCGGTCGCAGAAACGTTACGTCTGAGTACGCCAGTCCCGCCAAGTCATATTTTTTCTAAGGTATCAACGAAGTTTGCGGAAGATTTAAGTATCAGAACGAATGGGGATTTGAATATTAAAGTTTTCCCATTTGGCAAGCTAGGTAGCGACCCTGAAAACACATTAATGATTCAAACTGGGGCGATTCAGTTTGCCATTATTCCTGCTGCATTTATGGCTAATCGAGAGGAGTCGTTAAATGCTTGGCTGCTTCCTGGGTTATTTGATGATGTGGCAGCGGCCGGAGCAGCCACTCAATTTTCCACTGCTAAAGGGATGTTAGCAGAACTGGATAAACAGGGTATGGTAGGACTGGGTTATGTATTTGCAGGAATGCGGCACCTTCTTTCGGTCGATCCAATATCCGACATGAAAGAAATTAAAGATAAGAAAATACGTACTTTCCCTGGCCTATTTTTAATGATTGGTGGTTAACCTTTGGTGCCGCTCCCACGGCACTGCCAACACCAGAAATCGCACCAGCATTAACAACAAATTTACTGGATATTGTCGATGTTGATCTAGATTTGGTCACAGCTTTAAAGCTTTATCAGCAAGCTCCTAACTTAGCAATAACCAATCATATGGCATTTCCAGCCATTATGGTGGTATCGAAAAAATGGTGGGAAAGCAAAACGGCTGAGCAGCAAGCTGTGATTCGTGACGTATTTGCGGAGGCTGAGGCGTGGGGCATAAAAGCCCAAGTTATGGCTGAAGAGAATAACTTACAAATGCTTAAAGATGCTGGTGTTGCGATCACTAATATTGACAAAAATAGCTACGCAGACAACACAGCTGAAGTTTTGAATAAATACCTTAATAAAGCACCATTAATTTCTGAGTTCTACGGACAAGTGAAAGCGCAGAAATAATATCAAAATCAGTTTATTAGGACGTTTTTCAATGAACTGATGATTCTAACATTTTATTAAATTATGTCCGTGTCGAATATTTATAATAATAAAAAGGTGATCGAGATGAAAAAGCTGAATTTGAACGCATTTAGTGTATTTTCTAGGTTTGTTATAACGGCTGTGATGATGTGTGTCAGTAGCCAATCGTTGTTTGCAGAAGAGCTACGTTTTAGTACGCCTGTCCCGCCGAATCATATTTTCTCTAAGGTTGCGACGAAATTTTCTGAGGATTTAAAGGCTCGTACCCATGGTGAGTTAGACATCAAAGTCTTCCCGTTTGGCGAGCTAGGAACAGACCCTGAAAATGCCATCATGGTTGGAACTGGGGCGCTTAATTTCGCCGTTATTCCCGCTGCGTTTATGGCAAATAGCGAAGAATCGTTGAATGCTTGGTTCTTACCTGGACTCTTTAATAGCGTACAGGATGCTGGTGATGCGACCCAGTTACCTGCCGCTAAAAAAATGCTAGCGGAGTTAGATCGTCAAGGAATGGTTGGACTTGGCTATGTTTTTGCTGGGATGCGCAGCCTTATTTCAGTCGATCCAGTTAATAACTTGAGTGATATCAAGGGCAAGAAAATCAGTATTTTCCCTGTCCCTATCTTTAATGATTGGTGGTTAACCTTTGGTGCCATTCCAACCGCTGTGCCTATGCCAGAAATTGCGTCAGCATTAGCCATTAATCTCATTGAAGTGGTGGATGTTGATCTAGATCTTATCTCTGCCTTAAAGCTTTATCAGCAGGCTCCTAACTTAGCAATGACGAGCCATATGGCATTTCCTGGCATTGTGGTGGTGTCGAAAAAATGGTGGGAAAGTAAGAGTGTAGAGCAGCGTGCCATGATTCGTGATGTGTTTGCAGAAGCAGAAGCTTGGGGGGTTAAGGCCCAAGTTATGGCGGATGAAGGAAACCTAAACGCTCTTAAGGACGCTGGCGTTGCGGTTACTCACATAGACAAGAGTAGTTACGCTGATAATGCGACCGACATTCTTAATCAATACGTTAAGAAAAGCCCAATTATTGCTGAATTTTATGAGCAAGTGAAAGCACAAAAATAATATATCGATAAGCTCACTGGAAGCCTTTTTCAGTGAGTGAGGAGAATGACATGTTGGCTTTGTTAAGTTGGTTTGATGATCGGCTCGCTCAGGTAGAGAAAATACTGTTAATAACGTTAACCTTTGGTTTGGTGACGCTACTGATTGCGCAAGTTTTTCTGCGCTATGTTTTAAATAGCCCTTTATTTTGGGCAGAGGAGGTAGCTGTTCAAGTTTTTGTGGCGATTAGTTTTTTTGGTGTTAGTTACCTGATTTATCAAAGAAAGTTAGTCGTGATCGATTTCATTACTCTGATACTCCCGTCCTCTTTTCGGTTGGCAATAGAGTGCGCTTTTCAAATTATTTCGCTTTTGACCTTAATGGTTATGCTGGTTCTTACCTTTCAATGGGTAACGGAGCCAATGGTTCAAAATGAGCTGTCTCCAACGACTCAGCTGCCACGTTGGTATAACTATTCGATATTACTGATTGCTTTAGGCTTTATGAGTTTTCATCAGCTAAGACACTGTTTTAAATCCCTTAGCGGGCTGTTTCATGGAGGAAAATCATAATGGCTACGATACTGGTTTTCTTTATTACTTTGTTCTTAGGTCTGCCCATTTTTATCACCTTACTCATTGGGTCATTGGTGTTCCTAGAGCAATCTGACTTAACTATGTTAATGGGATCTTTACCGCTACAGTTTTATGGTTCGCTTGAAAAGAGCGGCTTGTTGGCTATTCCATTGTTTATGATGGTCGGGGAGTTGATGAACCGAGGTGGTCTGACTGATAGGCTGATTAGTTTAGCTTCCCTGTTTGTAGGTCGATTTAAAGGCGGGCTTGCCTACGTAAACCTTTTAACAAACGCCATTGCTAGCTCTATTTTAGGTTCAGCACTTGCGCAAATTGCTGTCATGAGTCGAGTGATGATTCCGGCGATGGAGAAAAAAGGTTTTGACCGAGGTTTTTCATCGGCCGTAACGATTGCTGGTGGGTTATTAGGGCCAATCATACCGCCATCTATGGTGATGATTATTTACGGCGTTATTGCATATCAGCCGGTAGGAACCTTGTTTATGGCCGGAGTATTACCCGGCTTGCTTCTCACCCTTGCCTTTGGGATTGTCATTTTTTTAACGGGGTGGATTGCTGGTTTTCCAGAAAATACTGAGAAAGATGTTCCTAATGTTCGCATTACAGAAGTACTCAGTAATCTTGCTCCTCTGTCGATTCCCATTTTGATTGTCACTGGTATTGGTGCCGGCGTAATGACTCCGACAGAAGCGGGTGCCATTGGCGCTTTGCTTTCTCTTTTGATCGGTAAGTTTGTTTATAAAACGATTAAATGGAAGGAATTGCCTGATGCACTTTTTCAGGTTTCGCTTAATTCTGCGTTGATAACGGGGTTAATTGCCGCAGCAACCATGTTTGGTTGGGCGCTTTCCTTTGAGGGTGTTCCGGATCGTATAGTGGAAACCATGTCATCATGGACTCATTCTCCATTGGTTTTTTTATTGTTGGTCAATCTGCTTATTATTTTCTTAGGCATGTTTTTAGAAAGTATGAGTATTCTGATTGTTATGGTTCCGATTGTTTTGCCTGCCGCGCTTGCTATGGGTATTGATCCAATACATTTTGGTGTGGTTATTAGTTTAGCGACGTTAGTTGGACTAGTGACACCGCCTTTAGGGCCTGGATTATTTGTCGTTATGGCCGGTACCAATATTTCTATGTCTAGGCTTTTTATGGCGATGGTGCCATTCCTTTTGGCTATGTTCCTTTTTATGGCGTTAATAAACATAGTACCGGTTTTGTCATTATGGCTACCAGATTATTTAGGTTTGCTTTAGTTTTTCCTATTACTTTTTTTATCGTTAACTTTAGGAGATAAAATGGACGAACCTTATTTATTGCAGGATGAGGCTAGAGTCTTGCATGCGCATTTGTCACGCGCTAAAGCGCTTATTGAACAAGATATGGTGGCTTTATCGGGCCTATCTACACAGACATTGCGTTATGTTCATGCAACTGGCCGAATCGATGATCGAGACAGTTACCTCAATTTTGTGCCAAGTGTGAAATACATAAGTATCGAAACCAATGATCGAAATATTGATTTAGCTGGTGATGTAGCAATTATATCTGGTGTTATGTCTATGTGTATTTATAAGCAAGGTAACGATGCACCAACCTACCCAAAATCTTTTTTTATAGAGGTTTGGAAACAATATGGAAAGGATTGGAAAATTTCTGTTTTTCAATCTACTTATTTTCCTGATTAATTAAAAAATATTTCTTTTACTTGATTTATTTTTTATGAAATTTAATTTTTGTTTTCTACAAGTTGTTTCTTTTTTTAGAGGGATTCTTGGATGTTATTTAGTTTTTTATTTGAAAGTTTTTACTGTTTTTTTTACTACATTGTCGCTGGGGTGCAAAAATGACATTTCTAGACAATTATTAGATTTTTTCTTGGTTTAATTTGTGAACTATAACAATAAATAAGAGGCTTTACCATGAGAGAATATAAAAATAATTTTATAAAAGCAGATGCACTATTTGCAAAAACATTATTGTCTTTGGCTGTTGTATACAGTGCTAGTTCCTTAGCGGTTACACCAACAGTAACCTTACCAAAAGGAACAAGTTTGGGATCAACGAGCTTTTTTGATGGTTTTTCAGGTAACTCCTCTGGAGTGACTTACTTGTTATATCTTCAAAAAGAAAACGGTACATCGCTAAAAGACAGTGATGGCAACAATGCTGCTGCTTTTAACTCACCAAACCTTGATGTAACGGTAGCAATTAACCAAATTGACTATAAGTTTGAGCCGAATGAGTCTGGTGAAATATATGGTGTTTCAGCATTTATTCCCTTGGTTAGTTTAGATGCCTCATTTGGTAATACCGGGCCGCAATTGAAAGATAATGGTACCGAGCTGGGCGATCTTACCTTGTCAGGTTACCTCCAGCTTCCACCTTCTATTAAGGATGGCCGACCTGTATTTTCTCATCGTATTGCTGTTGATGTGATTGTTCCAACGGGTGGGTATGATGCAGACAAAGATTTTAACCAATCTAACAATTACGTCACATTAATTCCCAATTGGTCGTTTACCGTCTTGCCAGCACCTCGTGTCGAAATAAGTGGCCGTATTAATTATCTTTATAACTTCGAAAACTCTGAGCCAGCAGGTAGCGCTCCTTTGACATGGAATGGTGGAGCGGTAGACAACACGCAATCCGGTCAAGCTGTGTATATGAACTTTGCGACATCCTATGAAATTTTTCCAGGGTTGCGCGCAGGTTTAAACGGTTATTACTTAAAACAATTAACTGATGACAAAGTGAATGGCGACACGTTGGCAGATTCTAAGGAAGAGGTCCTTGGTATCGGACCGGGTGTTTTCTGGAGTTCAAAAGATCAAAGCACCAATGTATGGGTGAATACATACTCCGAAAGTATGGTTGAGAATCGATTCAGAAACGAATTGAAACTGCAGTTTAGAATAGCACACAAATTCTAAACCCCGCCTTGAACCTACTTGTATTTGAGAGAACATTACTATGTCTATTATTGTAGATGAACATAAAATAGAGCAAATCTCTGAAAAGGACTGGGATAAATCGTATGAAGTAAAAGCGATCCTTCTGTTGTTTTTAGGGTTTGGTTTGGTTGGGATCGATAGGTTTATCATCATGCCTATGTTTCCTGTGTTGGCAAAAGAGCTTAATTTAAATTATAGCGATATTGGTTTGCTCACTGGCGCACTGGGTATCGCTTGGGGTTTTTCCTCCATCTTTATGGGAAGGTTTTCAGATAAAGTAGGGCATAAAGCCATTCTTATACCTTCTTTGGTGCTTTTCTCATTACTGGCTGGTTTTAGTGGCTTAGCAACGACGCTTGGTTCATTGTTGCTCATTCGTATCGGCATTGGTTTGATTGAAGGAGCTTATACGCCAAGTAGTATTATTGCGACGCTGGATGCTTCGAAGCCGTCGAGAGTAGGATTAAATATCGGTCTTCAACAGGCGGCATTTCCACTGTTTGGTTTAGGTATTGCCCCTGTATTAGTGACACAATTATTGAATGTGGTTGATTGGCATTTTATTTTTGCGCTAGTCGCTTTACCAGGATTCGTTGTTGCCTATTTCATGTATAAAATACTGAGAGATAATCCACAAATACTGGCAAATATCCCCAAGGAAGAGCAAGCTGATGCTGTCATTAAAGGGGCACCAGCTAGCAAATGGTACGATATATTCAAATATAGAAATGTGTCTTTGGGCGTTGTATCCATGTTTTGTTGGTTGACAGTGTTGACAGTGTTGGCGGCATTTTTGCCAAACTACTTAACGGATTATTTAAAGTTAAATTTAAATCAAATGGGCTTTATTTTGTCCGCTATTGGTTTTGGTGGCACCGTCGGGACGATATGCTTACCTGCATTATCTGACAAAATTGGACGAAAAGCCGCTGTCAGTTTGTCGTCTCTTGGTGGTGCTTTATCCTTGGTGGTTTTAATAAATATGGATGCTAGCAGCATGACTGCGTTATTCACTGTTGTGTTTGTTTGCGTGTTGTTTATCTACAGCTTACTAGCATTAACGGTTGGACCTATCAGTGCGGAGTCTGTGCCTAAACATTTACGTTCTAGCTCTTCGGGTATGGTTATTGGTACAGGAGAGATATTTGCTGGCAGTGTCGTGTCTTTTATGGTCGGCATGGTCGCACAAGTTTTTGGTATTCAATATATTTTGTATGTGGCTACTGGGGCGATGGTTTTGGGTTTCATTGTGACTCTCTTTTTAAAGGAAACCGCCCCTTCAAAAATTAACCGTCAGAACCTCTAAAATGATCTAGAGAAATGGGATAATCATCCCCTTGTTATCCCATGAATTTCTGTCATATCAAGAGCCTCGTCCGAGGCTCTTTTTTTATCTAGCGTGCGAGAGTTCAACTCTAGAACTGCTTATTTGTGAAATAGAAGCCTCCATCTGCGCTTAAAAATACAAGAAACTTTTTACTTTTGAGTGGCATTACTTTGTCAGGCTTATTTTATCTATTAATTTATTTATTTCTCATAATGTGTTTTAGTTGATAAATCCTAAATGGTGGGATATATTGATTTTAAAGTGCGGCCATTCTCAGTTTTAGCGTCTCGCTCATCTAGCTTTAGATGTGCTTAGTGTGCAGGAGATAGGCAAGAGGCTTTGAATCATGACTATAAAAACAACGAAGTTGATTGCGTTCAGCGTGAGGTTTGTAAAAATGAATATAAATAATAACCTAGCAAAATATGCTGATTTTTCATTGCAGTATATAGATGGTGAGTGGGTGTCCGGCTCTTCATCTCGTTCCTTAGAGAATATCAATCCGTTTAATAATGATGTACTGGGTAGCATCCAACTTGCTTCATGTGATGATGTTGATAAGGCGTTTCATTGCGCTCAATCTGCGCAGATATCGTGGGCAAAAACAGATGCTGCAGAGCGAATTGGCTACATTGAGAAAGTTCTTTCTATCCTGAGCAAGCGCAAAGAAGAAATTATTGAATGGATTATTCAAGAAAGTGGCAGTACTCGTATTAAGGCGACTCTAGAATGGCAGAGTACTTATGCACTCACAAAAGAATGCATGAGTTACCCTGATCGTGTTGAAGGCAAAATAATGAGCCATCCTGTTAATGGCAAGAAGAGTTTTGTCTTTCGAGAAGCACTTGGTGTGATTGGTGTCATCAGCCCTTGGAATTTTCCTCTTTATCTCAGTATTCGTTCTATTTTCCCCGCTCTCGTGCTTGGCAATACCGTTGTTGTTAAACCTGCCAGTGACACACCTGTTACGGGGGCTTTATTGATTGCCAAAATTCTGGATGAAGCAGGGTTACCATCAGGCGTTTTCAATGTCGTTGTAGGGGCGGGAAGTGAAATAGGTGACTATTTTTCAGCGCATAAAGTACCAAGCTTAATCTCTTTTACCGGCTCTACCGATGTGGGTCGTAACGTTGGTCGAATTGCAACGGGTGGACAATACATTAAGCGCATAGCGTTAGAGTTGGGAGGTAACTGTCCTCTTGTTGTACTTGACGATGCGGATTTGGATGCGGCTGTACGAGCAGCAGTACTCGGGCGCTTCTTGCACCAAGGTCAGATTTGTATGAGTACAAATAGAATCATTGTTGATAAGTCGCTTTACGCTGATTTTGCCGAGATGTTTGTTGAGCGTGTCCGTAACCTTAAGGTTGGTAATCCATTTGAAGCAGACACAATCATTGGTCCAATTATTAACAAGCAGCAACTTAATGGCTTGCTGAATAAGATTAAGCACGCTGATGCTAGCTTAGATAAGCTGTTTGGTGGCGAGCATCAAGGTCAGCTTTTACCGCCACATGTCTATGGTAATGTGTCTAATAGCCATGCGTTAGCACAAGATGAAGTATTTGGCCCAGTGGTGTCCCTGATTGTTGCTGATAATGAATCACATGCTTTGCAGCTTGCGAATGACACCGAATATGGACTCTCGAGCGCAGTCTTCACTTCAGATATGGATCGAGGTATTAACTTTTCACGTGGTGTTGTCGCGGGTATGACGCACATTAATGACATCACAATTGATGATCAGCCTAACGCTCCTTTTGGGGGGAAAAGAATTCCGGTCTTGGTCGATTTAACGGTGATTATTTAGTAGATGAATTTACGCGTACACATTGGATTACTTGGCAGAAAGCGCACTCGAATTATCCGGTTTAACCCTATTTGGGACCTTAGTTGGAAATATCCAGCCAAGGTCCCAATTTGAGTATCTTTTTGACTGAATGTGAGAAGAGGGGACGATATGCAAACTGAATCCATGATGCATTTATCTACCGAAGGTATTGAAGAACAATATCGTTTATCCAATTGGGTACAGTACATTACCAATTTTGTGGGTAAAGTACCAGATCCCTTTAAACCGGCTGAGGTAGTGCATTCTCAGCCGATAGGTAAAGGGGGATTTGAAGGTAATTTAGAAAGTGGTAGTTTAGGTAGTCTTCAGCTTTCTAGGTTGCGAGTGAGCCCCCATCGATTTAGGCGATCATTGAGTGCGCCAACCTCTTTCGCAGCCACTCCGATACTTCTCGTTGTTCAGTTGAATGGCGTCACCTGCCTAAAAAGTTCAGGGGCAAAAGACTATCTTGAACCCGGTTCTGCCTTTATTTTTGATACTCGTAATACATTTGAGATTTCAAATGACGAGTATTCAGATCAGCTTGTTGTGGCGATACCGCGTAACAGCTTGTCATTAGCAAATGGTTTTTTTAATACTCTAGGGCATAAGCTATGTAATGATCACGGCTTAACCAAGTTACTTTATGGTATGTTGAGTGAGTCTGTTTTTAATTATGACTCATTGAATTTAGATTCGAAAATTAGCTTAGGTCAGTCAGTATTACAGTTGTTACCTAATATCCTAGATCAAGGCGCCGTTGAGGATATTGAGCTGTTAGGCACGTCGACAGACATTACTACTCAGGCGGTTAAAAACTATATTGAGCAACATCTAGATGATCCATTATTAACCATAGAGCAAATAGCAGAAGCTAATAATTGCTCTGTAAGAACCATTCATAGGTTATTTAAACACTGTGAAATGGGGGGTTGGTCATTATATTTGGGATCGAAGATTGAGAGCGGCTGCAAGAACGCTAATTGACCCAGGATTTAGTCATAACTCCATTACGGACATTGCTTTTAGTTGGGGGTTCAGTAGTAGCGCTCATTTCAGCCGATGTTTTAAAGCATCATACGGAATGACGCCTCGAGCCTATCGCAATGCAGAGTTACTTTTGAAAGGTAAAAATGCATAACTAAAATGAGTTGCCTTGTCTGTTTATGATTTGAAAAGGGCTTGGTGATCAGCAATCCGATACGATGACTTGTTTATCTATCCATTACACACTGCTTTTAATAATAAATCATCACTTTCAAGCGGATACCACGTTGAAGTTGATGGCTGTTTTGAATCTGGGGAAGCGGTAAAAGATTGAGTGAAATCTGTTCTGGCGCCTTGTACGCAATCGACTATTTGTGGAACACGTTTCGCCATGTGGCGACGTTCAAAAAAGTACAAGTCGACTAGAACAAGGTTCGGATCAATTTTATTTTTTGCAGAATTCTCTATGTCGGCCGCGATAAAACGCAAGGTTTGTGGAAACACGTAGCTCCAAGGGCGCCAGGGGCTTCTTCTTGTACGGTTTTGACCACCACAACCCCTTCTGGCAATAAACTGGCTTGGTGATGGTACCAATCGTACTCTCCTTGGATTTGGAATCCTAACATCGCGGCACCAGCAAACACTGGAACCAGCCATTTAGGAGCGGTTTGTTTGGTCAGTTTTCTTAACATGAGCGCAATGCCTGCGCCACCAATACCGGCAAAAATGGTTGCAATGAGTTCCCAAAACATAAGTCTTCTCTTGTTTGAATTTGAAATTGTGGATTCTTATTATAGGGAGATTGGGTCTCACAAAGAAGTGAGACCCAATGCTTTAAGATGTGCTTTTTAACCCTTAGTGGTCAACAGCACCGCCGGCACCTTGAGGATAGCGTACGCTTTCAACGAGGTCTTGGATTTCTTTTGGTGGTGGCGCTGTCATCGAAGAGACAGTAAATGCAACCACAAAGTTAATCACCGCACCAATGGCACCGAATGACAGTGGTGATACTCCGAACCACCAATTATCAGGGGTATTGGCGAATGACGCAGTGCCTGGAATAAAGAACCAACCAAGGAATAAGAAGATATAAACCAAGGTCGAGATCAGGCCGGCTAGCATGCCAGCGACAGCTCCAGCGCTGTTCACACGTTTCGAGAAAATCCCCATCATCAGTGCTGGGAAAATAGACGCTGCCGCAATACCAAATGCTAATGCCACTACTTGAGCCGCGAAGCCTGGTGGGTTCATACCAAGATAGGTTGCTACGGCAATGGCCACGAACATGGATACCCTTGCAACTCTTAGTTCTCCTTTATCACTAATATTAGGGTTTATCGAGCCTTTAATTAAGTCATGACTGATGGCCGATGATATTGCTAACAGTAGACCTGCCGCCGTTGAGAGTGCAGCTGCTAAGCCACCTGCTGCAATCAGACCAATTACCCAACCTGGAAGGTTCGCAATCTCTGGGTTCGCTAATACAAGAATGTCACCGTTAACGGTTAACTCATTACCTTCCCAACCACGCGCTGTTGCTTCCTCTTTAAATGCCGGAACATCGTTGTAGAACTGAATACGACCATCCGCATTTTTATCATCAAACTTGATTAAACCTGTGGTTTCCCATGTTTGCATCCAGTCAGGACGTTCCGCGTATTCAACGGGTTGTTCTGTTGGACCAGATGGGTAAATAGTGGTTAACAGATTCAAGCGAGCCATAGACGCAACCGCAGGAGCCGTTAGGTATAGCAAGGCGATAAAAACTAGCGCCCAACCTGCAGACCAGCGTGCATCAGCGACTTTTGGTACAGTGAAGAAGCGAATGATAACGTGTGGTAAACCGGCCGTACCTATCATTAATGATAGCGTAAACAGAACCATGTTTAGTTTGTTATCCACATCAGCCGTGTAATCTCTGAAACCAAGCTCACGAACTACTTCATCTAGCTTCTGTAACAAAGGCACACCAGACTCAGTATGATTAGAGAAAAGACCGATAGCAGGAATGACCGAATCGGTTAGCTGTAAAGAGATGAATACCGCAGGAATGGTATAAGCGATAATGAGCACCACATACTGCGCAACTTGCGTATAAGTGATACCTTTCATGCCGCCTAAAACAGCATAGAAGAATACAACAACCGCAGCGATCAAAAGACCGGTATTGTTATCAACTTCTAAGAAGCGAGAGAAGGCTACCCCAGCGCCCGTCATTTGACCGATGACGTACGTGACTGATGCGATGATTAAACAGGCAACTGCTACCAGACGAGCGGTACTGCTGTAGAAGCGATCACCGATGAAGTCTGGCACAGTAAATTTTCCGAACTTACGCAAATAAGGTGCGAGCAACATAGCCAGTAGAACATAACCCCCTGTCCAGCCCATTAGATACGTTGAGTTTGCATAACCGCCCGCCGCGATTAAGCCCGCCATAGAAATAAAAGAGGCTGCAGACATCCAGTCCGCTGCTGTTGCCATACCGTTTAATACCGGATGGACACCACCACCAGCCACATAAAACTCTTTTGTCGATCCGGCTCGAGCCCCAAATGGCAATACCGAAGTAAAGCGCAAAGGAGCCGCCAACGAACAATAGGTTGATAGTAAATTGATCCATACGACTTACTCCTGAAGGCCAAATTCTTCATCAAGTTTGTTCATTCTCCAAGCGTAGAAGAAGGTCAACAAGATGAATACAAGAATAGAGCCCTGCTGAGCAAACCAGAAACCTAGATCGGTTCCTCCGATTTGAATGCCTGAGAGCATAGGACGAAGTAAAATGGCACAACCATAGGATGCTAGCGCCCAAACCACCAAGCTACCTAATATGAGCCTGAGGTTGGCTTGCCAGTATTTTTCTGCATTAATGTTATGATCTGACACGGTAGATCTCCTTATAATTATTTTTATACGCCTTGTTAATTTAGCAGGCGTTTGTCTAATAAGAAGTCAGACTTTAGTCGCATAGTGCGATTTTTAACCGCGATGTCTTTGTGCGTGAATCGTGTAATAAAAACGAGAAAGTAAGAGTAGATACAATGTATAAAGAGATTAAACAGAAGATTCTTTCGGTTTGCGCAGAAAAAATCAGGAAAAAGGGCGAAAACGTTCAGGTATCGTTTTATGCTTTTTTTGCCAATAAAAACGATGATCCAAAGACCTTGATGGCGATTGCTCGCTGGTGGATAGAAGGACATCAATTGAATCATTTTGAAAAAGCCACCAAAGTTTATTCCTTGGTCGCATCACTTGATGATGCCTCTGCCTTTCAATTGCCTGCAGTTCAACAAGACAAAGGTCTCAATCACCTGACCTTGAGTGTTACCAATCTTGAGGCTTCGCTTCATTTTTATTGTGATCTGCTTGGTTTTAAAGGTGAGGTACGCTGGAATAAGGGGGCTTACTTGTCGTATGGCAATTGTTGGCTCTGTTTGTCATTAGGTGAAGCGAAACCCAGTCAGGACTATACGCATTTTGCGCTTAGTTTTGATGCTCTAGCCATAGCTTGTATTCAGAAAAAAGCAGCGCTTAAAGCGGTAAAAATCTGGCAAGAAAACACGAGTGAGGGAGATTCTTTATACATTAAAGATCCAGATGGGCATAAACTTGAACTTCACGCAGGATCTCTGGCAACCCGACTTGAATCTTTAATAGCCAAACCTTATGAAGGACTGATTTGGATGGAGCCGTCTTTATGACAATGATAAAGCATTCTTTTACCATTCAAGTGATTTGTGCCGAAGAGACATTGACGATTCGGCAGAGTGTGCTTTGGCCTGACAAATCGATTGATTTTTGTCGGATTAGCGACGACGAAGAAGGGGAGCATTTTGGTGTGTTTATGGGCAGTAGCCTAGTGTCAGTGGCTTCTGTGTTTTATGATGGCAGATCAGCAAGACTGAGAAAGTTTGCCACACTATCTGAGTATCAAGGTCAAGGAATTGGTAGCTTGCTGCTAACTTCTATCATCGAGCAACTTAATAGACAAACGCTGACTTATTTTTGGTGTGATGCCCGTGAAAGCGCAATGACTTTTTATGAAAAGTTCGGTATGACAAGCCAAGGTGAGCGATTTTATAAAGGTGATATTCCTTATCGCAAAATGTCCTTAACATTCTAAGAGATAGAGAGGTAATGGGTGATTCAAGCAATTTTCGTGTCGAAAAAATCAAAACAGTCTCAGATTGGGATTGATGCTGTGAAAGTCGATGCGGGCAAAGGCATTGTCGGTGATCGATATTATGGCAAGAAGGGCACAGATGGCCCCAATATTACCTTTGTGGAAAGTGAAGAAATTGCCGCTTTTAATGCGAATTTCGGGCAAAGTATTGGGCTTTCTGCCACCCGACGCAACATAGTGACCCAAGGTGTGCGACTTAACCAGCTGGTTGGGCAAGAGTTTTCCATTGGCGATGTGCGTTTTTATGGCGTGGAGCTTTGTGAACCTTGTGGTTCGTTAGGGAAATCCCTAGCCAATGATTCTATTTCATCACCGCAGGTCGTTAGAGCTTGGTTACGTCGTGGCGGTTTACGAGCAAACGTATTGAGCACCGGTATTTTGCGTACTGGCATGCAGTTTAATTTGATCCAGAAATGAGCCAATGAGAAAATTTATTAGCTCATTTCTGGCTTGTCTAATTAAACAATATCCTCTGCTAACACAAAGCGTTTAATGTCGTTAAATTCTTTATTAAATGGTTGTGGCTGTGGTGTGTATTTTCCAGCCAAACAACTTCGAACGATTGCTTCCGCTTGCGTTAGGTAAGTACGTCTATCTTCTGTCGAGCTTGCATTGTGCTCTGCTGTTGATGGTTGTTGCCACAGCAAATCGGCCAGTGACTTAGGTGTGTTGGATTGCCCTTGGAAACGCCACAAATCGGCCGTTTGGTCATAAGCGTAATAGGGTAATAACTTGATGCCGTGTTTGGCTACAAAATCAATGGCTTGTAAAATAAACTTGGCTTCATCATCGTCTAAGAAATAATTCAAATTGAAGCGAACCCAACCTGGTTTAACCAGTTTTTCGCCTTTTTTCAGGGCTTCTTGAATGCGTTCTGATTCCGTTGTGTCTATGCCCAAAAGCTGGTGTCCATAGGGACCCGCGCAGGAGCAACCGCCGCGAACTTGGATACCAAATACATCATTTAAGACAGCCGTAATAAAACCATGATGTAAATAGCCAAATTTGGTATTGATGCGAAACGCGGTAATCGACAAACGGGCGGCATCAGCATGACCTAATCGCTCAATATTGGGGTGATTGTGCCAATGTTTGTCAATCTGTTGTACTAGCTCGTGTTCACGGGCCTCAATGACGTTTTCGCCCACAGCTTGTTTGAGCTGAAACACCAAGCCAGCGCGAATCGATTCGATAATGCCGGGCGTACCCCCTTCTTCTCGACGAACGCCAACGGGCAAAAAAGTATGGTCCTCCGGTGTGACAAAAGACACGGTACCGCCGCCAATAAGACTGGGTTTTTGGTTAGTTATAATAGCTTTTTTGACCACCAGAATCCCCGGAGTCCCTGGTCCGCCGATAAACTTATGGGTTGAGAAAAACATGGCGTCTTTGGCCAGTATTTTGTCTGCGCTTGGATTCATATCCAGCGCCACATAAGGCGCGGCGGCGGCAAAGTCCCAAAAAGCGAGGGCGTTATAGCGATGTAGCAAGGCGGTAATCGCATCCTGGTCGCATAAAATCCCTGTGACATTGGATGCGGCGCTGAAACTACCGATGAGGCGTCTATTTTGATTCGCCAGTAATTGCTCTTCTAAGGAGATTAAACAAACGCCACCGTCTTTTGATTCTGGGATTCTGATTACTTCAATACCCAGCTCTCGCCACGATAATTCATTGGAGTGATGTTCATAAGGTCCAATAAAAACGCATACATCTGATTTGTCAGATTCACTCAATTGACGTAAGCCTAATTGGCTAATTAAGGTGTTAATCGCGCTGGTGGCGCCACTGCCACAAAATATCACCAAGTCTTCGGCTGAGGCGTTAACGGCGTCTCGAATTTGTTGTCGAGCCTGCTCGCGAAAGGCGGTGGTTTGTTGGCCTGTAGCGTTGGCTTCGGTGTGCGTATTGGCGTACAGCGGTAAGACATGTTGACGAATGGCGTCTTCGATAAAATCCAGACTGCGGCCAGAAGCGGTATAGTCAGCGTAAGTTAAGGTTCTTGCGCCAAAAGGGGTATGAATTTGTGTATTTTTGCCGATGATGCTGTCGCGAATGCGGGCAAGCAAAGCCTCTTGATTGGATGGGGTTGTGGTATTTTGCTCTCGTGTTCCTTGATTTAAAATGCTTTCTGCGGCAGCAACGGACATGTTTCTTTCCTCATTTGGCTTGCCGCATCAATAAACCTGTTAATTCATCACTTATTCTTCATGACGGGCAAGGGCAACTGAGTTGTCCACTTGATCTGCTCCATGGCGAAGTTTGAGGTGACGTCGGTTAATGCGGTGGCACTGATTAATCGTTTATAAAATTTGTCGTAGGCCGGAATGTCTTTGACCAGCACACGAAGTAAGTAATCGTATTCCCCTGCCATGCGGTAAAACTCCACCACTTCAGGGAAGTCAGCCACAACGCGAGCAAACTCATCGGCCCAGTTAGCATCATGCTGATTGGTTTTAACTTGTACAAAAACCGATACACCAAGGCCAAGTTTGTCCGCGTCTAATAGGGCGACACGACGCTTGATATATCCTGCGTTTTCAAGCTTTTGCACCCGTCGCCAACAAGGGGTTTTAGACAGTCCTACTTGCTGAGCCATGGCTTCGGTAGAAATACTATCATCACTTTGAATTAAGGCAAGTAGTTGCAAATCTATCTCATCTAAGTGCATTTTGTTCTCTTTTTTATTGATTAATTAGAAAAATATTTCTCATTGTCGTGTTTTTTTTCATCATCTGCAATCACGTTCTTTTAGAGTATTGGATAGTGGAATTCTGTTTCTTTTATTTGGCGTAAAAAAGTGTCTTGCAAACACAATTTAATTAATGAAAAAGTAAATTGAGATGTAGTTAGGTGTAAAAAAAATGTAAGAAGAGGCGCTTGATGGAATGTTTTTAAATCTTAGTAGTCTCAAAAATGCGTTAAAAATGTATTAGGGATTTTCTATTTAAGGATAGGTATGAAAAAGATTTACGTAGTGGGTTTAACTTTGTTGTCAGGTATCGCTTCTGCGGCTGATCAAGATGCGGTGTCTGATGATGTTATTCTAAAACAGCGTCAAGCATTACAGGAAAGTACCAAAGATCAGCAGGTCGGGCCACAATCTCCTAGAAATATTGATCTAATATTTGGCCGTAATCTACCTATTTTCGAGCAAGCACCGGCCTCCAATAAAATGAATCTGTGTAATATTCATTTTCATAAAAATGCTGAGCATAAAGGGGGCGAGTTTACAAAATACGTAGGTAACGGCGATGGTAAAGGTTATCAAACCGGTTATCGTTATTCGGGACAACTCAGTAAAGCCGAGCTAGCACCACGCAAAGGCGGCCCGGTGTGCAGCAGTCAATACAGTGAAGTGGACTCTGGCGACACGATAGAAGTGCATTATGTGTATTCCACGGCAAAGGTAAAACCGGGTCCGACACTAGGGGCTTGCTTGATTAAAGGTGAGCCAATGCCACAGCTGCGTGTAGAGACACAAGTTTATGTCGCAGTGAATGATGAGCAAGCATTGGATTTTGAAGCCTTAACGGCTCATGATGTTCGCAATGGTCGTTTTCAAGCCGTTGCTATCCCTAACGATACAGGGAACCCTGTTACCTATGCAGGCTCTACAACAGGCCCTGCCTACAATGAGGTGGCGTCACCTTTCCAAGTAACGTGGAATGTGCGTCCCAAAGTTGCCAAGGTGAGCATTGACTCTTTAGGTGACTGGTGTGACAGCGATAATGTCTACCAAGAAGATCATGCCCATGGTGTGCGGAACTTGGTAACCAATCCAGATTTGCTTTCTGAAATAAATTAGTCGCATATTAGGAAAAATAAAGAGACGGTGCTAGCAAGCATTGTCTCTTGTTTTTTTTCTATTCACCTTCGTTCGCTGGCTCCAACGTATCCACAGTCTTATTTTTCAATTTATGTATGAGCTGATGAACGTCTTCTTTGATCATTAAGAGCACAGGAATGAGTATTAGGGTAATGACGGTTGCAAACATGATGCCGTAGGCGAGGGATACCGCAGCAGGGATGAGCATTTGCGCTTGTCTTGAGGTTTCCCACAAAATTGGAATTAATCCCGCAAAAGTCGTAAATGACGTCAGTAATACAGCGCGCAAGCGACTCCGACAGGCGAGGCTGATGGCCTTTTTGACGTGGCTGGTTTCATGACGAAGGTCGTTGAAGCGAGACACTAGAAGCAGGCTGTCATTGACCACCACACCGCTGAGCGCGAGGATGCCGTTCAATGAGAAAATCCCCAACGCTAGGTTGTTCATCCAGTGTCCAAGGAGTGCTCCAATGATGCCAAATGGTATTGCCATCATGATAATCAGCGGCTGCGAGTAGGATTTTAGCGGTATAGCCAACAGACCATAAATGATCAACAGGGCAATCAGAAACATTTCCGACATAGAAGATTGTGTCTTCTCCCTTTGTTCCGCTTCTCCTGAAAAGTAAATGGAAACACCAGCAAACTGGCGCAGCATTTGTGGCACCACGGCGTTTTGCAAATATTCAACGACTTCGGTGGAAGACATGATGTCTTTGTCTACTTCCGCTGAGAGGTATTGAGAGCGTTTGCCATCAATGCGAATAATACGCGTCTCGGCGTCTTCTTGGGACAGTGTAGCGACAGTAGATAAAGGGACGCGAGTGCCGTCAGCTAAGACGACTTTTGTGTTTAGCACGGCGGCAGGCGATTCCTTTTGTTCGCTTGGATAACCTAAGCGCACTTCAACCTCTGAATTGTCCCGCTGGAATTTTTGTACCACTTGTCCATCAAAATTACGCGCGACTTGTGTTGCGAGTTCATTAGAAGATAAGCCCAGTAGTCGACCTTGATCCGTCAGTTTAAGGGTAAGGCGCGATTCGGTTGGTTCGTTATTTTGCTCGATACCCGTTACCGCAGGTAGGGTATTCAGTTGTCTCAAGAGCCTCTTCCATGGCGCCATTTAATACACTGGTATCGTTGCCACGAAGTTCTATTTTTAAGGCATCCACGGTTTCACGGGCGCTGCGAATTCTGAGATTTTTCACGCCTTCTGGCATACCTGACAGTTGCTGCCATTTGCTGGCGAATTGCGCAGAAGTGTAAGGTCGATTATCGTCAAGCTCGATCCGAATATCACCAGACTGATCATCACTGGCGGTGACTTGAATATTCTTGATAGCCACCTCACCTTTTGGTGATACTGCAGCAGCGTTATTTCCTCGTAGACTGGCGCTGACAGACGTTCGTTCTGTTTGGCTTTCTTCATCATTGGTGATAGGGCGACGGCGTTCGCTGGTTTCACTACGCAATGCAATATCGGCTTGATAGGCCTTTTCTTCCAACTCTAATAAGACCTTGTTGGTTTGTCCGTAGCTGACATCGTTGTACATGGTGAGTGAGCCACGCACAGTGTCCCCGGAATTTGTGGGAAGAAACTCATGCGTATCGCGCCCGTAAACGGCATGGATATAACCAATACGAAGACAGCGACAAATAAAAGACAAATTGCGTATCTGTGGTGAAGCGAGAAGTCTATTGTCGGGCGATACACGCGTTCACTAAACCATTGCAAACCAAAATCGGCGCCTTGTTGCACCATTGCCCAGGCTTTGGAGAGCGGATTGGTACGAGTCGACTTTTGGGTATTGATATGGGCAAGGTGAGCCGGCAGGATAAGCTTTGACTCAATCACCGAGAGAATAAGGCAAATAGCCACAACGGTGGCAAATTGCGAGTACAACTGACCTAAACGGCCTTCAATGTTGGACAGTGCCCAGAATGCCGCCACCGTAGTGAATACCCCAAAGAGTGTGGGAATCGCCACTGTCATGGTGCCTTTTATGGTATTGCCAATGGTGTCACCTTCTTTAGAGCGAACGGTATAAACACTTTCACCCACGACAACGGCGTCATCTACCACTATTCCTAGCGCCATAATAAAGCCAAATGTAGTGAACATATTTAGCGTTAAGCCAATGCTTTCTGTGCCCATAAAAAATAGGGTGCCAAAAAAGATAAAGGGCAAGCCCATGGCCACCCAGAACGCGACAGTCACGTTGAGAAAAATGGCCAGTAAGATAAAAACTAATAACACCCCAGTAATGGCATTTTCTACCATTAACTCTAGACGTTGGTTTATGGATTCACTGCGATCGTACCAAGTACCCAATTTGACATTGGCGGGCAGTCGTCCATTATCTTGCCAATCTTGAATCACCGCTTTAGCGCCGAGTACGGAGTTAGATATGTCACTGGTGCCTGTGGTGAGTACTTGAATCGCGAGGCTATTTTCGCGATTGAAACGGGACAAGACAAAGTCATCGTCATCAAAGGTATCGCGTATGTTGGCGATGTCGCCAAGCAATAGCTTTCCACCTTTGTCGTTGGTAATGATAGGGATGCGGGCAAACTCACTTTTTATATAGGCTTGTTCGGATGCACTGATCGTCAAATAAATATGTTCATCGCGCAGCGTTGCCACTTGTGCAGGGGAGGACTCTGCATTAATGGCTGTGGCAATATCGGACAAGGTGAGTCCGTAGGATTCCAGTTTGTTTTTATCAATGTCTATCTTGATGGTGGGATCTAACCAACCTGATATAGAGGTGGCACTGATGTTTTCATTGGCCAGTAAATCGGATTCCAGTTCGTCCGTCAGTTTTTGCAACGTGCGTCGATCAACATCGCCGTAGAGTTGGATCCAAATAGAATGTTCCTCTCGCGTGGCTTTGGTGACGACGGCTGGATCAGCTTCATCGGGAAAAGATGAAATTTGGTCAACTTTGTCTTTGACGTCTGCCAGCAAGATATCGATATCGTAGCCATCAAGCATTTCGATGCTGGTGCTGGTGGCACTGGCGGTCGACGAAGTGGTGATGTTTTTGATACCTGAAACGCCTTGCAAGGCTTGTTCTAAAGGGATGGCAATGCCTTCTTCATTCTCTTTGGCAGATCCTGTGTCATTACTAACAGAGATAGCCACACGGTTGGGTGTTAAGCTAGGGAAGGCTTCTTTATTCAAGGACCCCATATTTAGAACCCCCAAACTAATCACCAAAATAAGCAATAGATTGGCCGCCACTGGGTTGTTGGCAAACCATGGAATAATGCCTTTAGGTTGATCCATTGGAGCTCATGGTTGAACACTCTTATTGGTTTGGCCGGACGTATTAAGGGGTTTAACTAATGTGCCTTTTAAATAGCTATTGTAAGGCTGAGCAAGTACTTCATAGGTTTTGTTGCGCATGGTGTCAGGTACTTGAATATAAACATATTTAGAATCCACAAACCAGGGTGTGGTTTCAAAAGCCGCTAGCCGACTGTTTTCATCCACATACCAGATTTCGCTCTTTTGACTTAAGGCGGTGTTAGGAAGACGCCATAAATTATCGAGACGTTTACCTTGGATCGACACCTCAACAAACGCGCCAGGAATAAGCGGGGGAGTGTGTTGCAGAGGGTTCTCAAGGCTGATGGTCAGGCTGCGCATCCTTGTCGTTTCATCGATGTGTTGGTTAATGCTTAAGACCTTACCTTGCCATGTTTCGCTGGTATCAATACTGGATATCAAGACAGGCCAGTTTTCCAATAATATGCTGCTATTCGGCAGCTTCAGCCAGTCACTGTTTGAGAGGTCCAATTGAATTTCGGCTCTGTCAGTACTGTATAAGGTGCCTATTTCACTGCCTGCGCTTAGATAAGAGCCTGGGGAAACATTACGTGCAATGATTAAAGCATCAAAAGGCGCGACGACTTTTGTATAGGCTAACTTGGTTCGTGCATTCTCCAGAGCGGCTTTTGCGGCTTCAACTTCGCTCTTGGCGGCAGCCAGTTGCGGCGCTCTTAATACTAAATCAGAGTCAGGCTCACCTGTAAAACCAGCGGCTTGCCATTCTGCTTTAGCTTGCTCACCTTGGCGCATTTCTTCTTTGAATGCGAGTTCAGCGGCGGCTAATGTATTTTTCGCGCTGGCGACGGAACTGTTGAGTTCACTGTTTTGTAGTTGCCCTAGAACATGGCCTTTTTTAATGACTTGGCCGGATTCAAACTGGCTGGAAAGACGAATGACTTCACCGCTTACTTGGCTGGTCATGGTGAGCGAATATCTTGGCTTGACTAAACCTGATGCCGTAATAGTCGCCGCATAGCTGCCTGTCGTCGTGGTCAGGGTCGAAAGCTCTATGGCTTGCTCTGGCGCCGCTGGACGTGGTGTTTGTATTCTATTTTTTTGGGCTTGCATAGCATGAGTCACGTAAAAATATACCCCAGCAATGACGATGCCAGCCAGTATTAAGGTGATCCATTGAGAAATGTATTTCATTCCGACTTTACTCCAAGCCCAAGTGCGAGTCCTAAATCGACTCTGTTTGATAAGTGTTGGTACATTAAATTGTCCAATTGTGCTTCTAAGTCAAAGGTGGTTTCTTGGACGTTGATCAAATCGTTTAATTCAACTAAGCCGGTACGGTATTTTTTTCGTACTGATTAAGGTTTTTTTGCGAGCTAGCAAGCGCGTCCTGTATATGACGGACTTGTTGAGACAGCACGCGTTCTTGTCCTAGGGTATTTTCGACTTCGTTGACCGCTGTTAATAGCGTGTCACGGTAATCTTGATAGGCTTGGGCGGTTTGCAGTTTGGCGATTTCCGCCGCGGCTTTTAATCGTCCTCCTTGATAAAGCGGCTGAGTAATTTGCCCCAATAAAGACCAAATAGGTGAGCCAAACAACGCCGCTCTTGGCGACGCCGCAGTTTCGCTTAATGTGGCACTTAAGCTAATACTGGGCAACATGTCTTTGTAGGCAACAGAGGTGTTCAAATCAGCGGCTTCAATAGCTAGATAAGCGGCTTTTAAATCGGGTCTGCGCTGTAAGTTTTGTTTTGGAAAATCGCTAAAAGTAAGATTAACCTCGGGATAATTGGCATTTTCTACGAAGTCTACTGGGTCTGCGCGGCCTAAATAAAGTTGTAAGTTACGTATTTCGATCGCTAAATTTTCTTGGTATTCCACTAGGTCCGCTTTTGATTGGGAGGCGGATGTGCGCGCTTCATCCAGCGCTTCTAAATCCCCTAGGCCATTTCTGAAACGCTTTAAAATGAGTTTTTCATTGGCTTCTAATAGCGCGAGGCGCTTTTCTTCGATGGCAATAGCGTGTTGTTTTGCGGTAATGGCAAGCCAAGATTTTATAACGTTAGCGACTAACGTGTCTCGGCTGGCCTGAAAAAGCGCCTCGTCACTGGCGAGAGTCTTGGCCGATGCTTGTTCTGACAGAGCAAGTTTTTGCCATAAGTCGGCTTCCCAACTGATACTCAGATCGGCATCATAATTAGTGTTACCACCTTCGGCTCTATTACCTGAAAAACTGGCTTCAACACTGGGAAGTGACTCTCCTTGCTGGCTCTTTAAGCTCCATAAACTGGCTTGTAGAGTCAGTTGTGTTTTTTGCAAACTGGGATTGGCTTGCAGAGCCTGTTGAATCAACGCTTCTAGTTGTGGGTCTTGGATTAAATCGGTTAAGTAACTAGCAGGTGCGATTTGGTCCATTGTTTGCCACTGAGAAGATTTGGACTCACCGACCGCATCGAGGTCTTCTTGTGCCAAATTGGCGTAGTTTTCGCGTGTCTGCGTATGACTGCAGGCGACCAGTGCCATGCTTAGGCAAAGCAAGCCTATTACGTTCAAGCAAGATCGAGTAATCATTTACATTCCTAGTCTAAAGAAAGCCTGTCAGAGCAAGCCAGTAACATGATGTTATACGCAATGAGCGATGAGTCATTAATCAGATTATTACGTTTTTACATCAAGGCTTTAAGTCTATTTGCGTTTCTTTACAGTTGATCATGACGGTAAGTCGTCTGGTACGATTTGGCTTACTCGTATTTGTTACGCTAAAACAACGTGATTTGGTTTACCCAGCTTTAGCTTTTGATTCGAAATTTTGCAAGATTGTCGCTAACGTTTTCACGGCCCACTCGCGTTTTTCGGCATTTTGTTCACTAAAGTTGAGACGGAAACAATTTCGATATTTACCTGTGGCTGAGAAGAGTGGGCCGGGAGCAAAGCCGACGCCTTCTTCACGGCATTGTTCCACCAGCTTCATGCTGTCAATGTTGGTGTGGAGCCTCTACCCATAAAATAAAACTACCATCAGGAAAGCTGACTCTGGTATCACTGGGGAGGTAGGTTTTTATAGCTCGAAGTAAGTGATCACGCTGTTGTTCGTAGTGCTGTCTCATTTGGCGTAAGTGTTTGGCGTAACCGCCTAAGCGGATGAATTTTGCAATGGCGAGTTGGGGAAGCACCGGGCACATGGAGCTGCTGACATATTTTATGTGAGTGACCTTGTCACGGTAGCGGCCGGGGGCGATCCAGCCTACGCGCATGCCTGGGGCGATGGTTTTTGAGAAAGACGAACACAGTAAGACGCGACCATCGGTATCAAAAGATTTGATGGTTTTAGGTCGTGGGAATTGATAGGAAATATCACCATAAATATCGTCTTCTATGATGGCGATATCGTAGCTTTGCGCTAATCGGTAGAGTTGCTCTTTTTTGTCATCTGGCATGGTGTACCCCATAGGGTTATTGCATGTGGGGGTAACAAAAATGGCTTTGATAGGCCATTGATCCAGAGCCAATTCCAGTGCTTCTAAACTGATGCCTGTTTCGGGGTGTGTCGGAATTTCCATGGCTTTTAGGTTGGCCGCTTTAATAGCTTGCATGGAACCGTAAAAACTGGGCGATTCAATCGCGATAATATCACCAGGTTTGGTAACCGCTCTTAGGCAAACCGACAAGGCTTCCTGACAACCCGATGTCACCACCAAATCATCCGGATGCAATTGGCAGCCAGAGGCAACGGTAAGCCGACAAAGCTGAGTACGTAATTCTTCTGTGCCACGAATGTCAGCATAACCCAAGCCTAACTCGGGCTTTTGTTTGGAAAGGTCTGCTAAGGTTTTCAATAAAGGTTTTAAGGTGGGGGCCGCCATGTCAGGCATAGCGTGTTGCAACTGTACGCCTTTGTTGTTGCTGCGGATCATCAGCATATTGAGTACTTCTTCCCATTGAGACACCTCCAAAGGACGCTGTGGTGGCCTAGAAACGCTCGGTAAGCTGTCTTTTTTACGGCTACAGACAAAGTAGCCCGATTTAGGTCGAGCCTCGACAAGGGTGTCTTGCTCAAGTTGTCGATAGGCTTCTTGTACGGTGGAGATGCTAACCCCATGCTCTTGAGCCAACTGTCTGACCGAGGGCAATTTATCGCCTGGTTTATAAAAGCCATGCTGTATGTGCTCTCGTAAGCGGTTGGCTAGGTTTTGGTAGAGTGTCATGGTGCATTCCTTTTCGAGGACGTAACGTGGGCTGAAGTATAACTTGATTGTAGGACTTTTTCTGTATGGATTTGACCATACAGATCTCGGTTTATTCAGCCATACAGACGATACAATCCGTCTTCTGTGTGTTTGATTCGGTGATTTTCTGAATCTGTATTGCATTGTCTACTTCTTTTAAAGTGATTACTCATACACATAGCGCTGCTGAATACCAACAGTGTGCTTTAATAAGGAGAGGGTTATGTTCGTCGTCAGTGTATTGGTTTGCATTCAACAGAGCGCACTGCGTTTTAAAACACGTAAAAAATTGGCGTCTATAACCGCGCTGCAGATGATGGATATCGGCATGACAAAGGAGCGTCAACAAGCGGAATTATCACAAGCGACTCTTATTGGTTTTGTGGGAGATTTACTGACTTTCATGAAAAATAAAGGATGAATACTATGATAGATGTGTCTTTTTTCTTCGCGCTCGCCATGTTTGCTTTCGTGACCTCCGTGACGCCTGGTCCAAATAATATTATGTTATTAGCATCTGGGGCGCAGTTTGGTTTTCGTCGAACCTTGCCACATATGTTGGGCATTGTGTTAGGCGTCGCGACCTTATTATTATCTACCTTACTTGGTCTTGGTGCGCTGTTTACCTTATATCCACCTCTATACAGTGTATTAAAATGGGTCGGCTGTGCGTATTTATTGTGGCTGGCGTGGAAAATTGCTAACGCGCCAGTTGGTAATTTAGAGACAAAAAAAGCCTCATCTGCTCCCATGTCTTGGTGGCAGGCGTTGCTTTTCCAATACGTCAACCCTAAGGCTTGGATGATGGCAATCGGCTGTGTTAGTACTTTCTCGATTGCTGGCGATCTGTACGCTCAGTCTGGTTTGTGGATGATTGTTTTGTTTGCCGTTGTGGGGTTTCCTTCTATCGCTATGTGGGCTTGGGCTGGGGTAAGTATTCGTCGCTGGTTAACAGATCAAAAACGTCAGCGCCTGTTTAATCTCTGTATGGGCATTGCCACAGCATCTACCTTGTTGCTGATCATTGCTCAGTAAAGGCTTAAAAAGGAGTATTGAAGTGACAGAAAAGCGAAACGATAACCGCGTTTTAAAAGACAGTGAGTGGAGTCTTTATATGATAAAGACGCGCTTAAATACGCTTTATACGGGTATCAGCACTGACGTAGATCGCCGTTTCAAAGAACATTCAGGTGTCAGTAAGCGGGCGGCTCGCTATCTCAAGGGTAAAGGCCCATTAGAGTTGGTGTGGCAGCAACCTGTTGGTTCGAAAAGTGAAGCACTGATACTTGAATACCAAGTGAAAAAACTCAACAGACGGCAAAAGCAGAGCCTTATTGATGGTGGAATAGAGTTGGTTTCTTTGCTGGATTAATGGCAATCAATAAGCTTGTTTTTGTGGCGAATCATTCGTAGCATGACATTCACTTATTGATAATGAAAAGGATGGTAAGGGAGCTATGATTAGTCACTTTGATCATATTGTTTTGACCGTCGCTAACATAGATAGGGCAGTCTCTTTTTATGAAACGGTTTTAAATATGGAGCCTATTACCTTTGGCGAAGGTCGAAAAGCCGTGCGTTTTGGTCAACAAAAAATCAATTTTCAATTGCTTGGACAAGAGTTACGCAACCACGCTATGGAAGGAGCGGGTGATGTCTGCCTGATTACGAATTGGACAATAGATAAGGTAGTTGCCCATTTAAATGCATGTAAAGTGATTATTTTGGAAGGCCCTGTGACAAAATCTGGGGCACTGGGGCCTATCCAATCTGTGTATTTTAATGATCCAGACAATAACCTAATTGAAGTCAGTGTATACAAAGAGACAAACACGGCGTCTTAACTTTTTAAGTGGAACGGCAAAGGTACTGTTGCACGACACTTAATACGGCCAGATAACTTTGTTCCTCATACACACCAAACCCGCTAAGCTGGCGGGCTTTTATTTTGGTGAAGATAGGTTGTGTTAGGCCCGTTAAAAAACGCGTTATTAAGACGGCTGTCACTGGTGTGGCTGGGCTTTTGCTTCCAATATGCGCAGTGAACTCCTCTATATAGCCAGCCAAATCTCCCCATTTTTCTATATCGTTGTTGAGGCCGGATGGTGGAGCAAATATAAGTACTTTTCCCCGACAAACCGAGCAATGCCCGCAATGCTCTGGTGAATCCTGATCCCCAAAATAACGAGCTAGATTGTGGTTTAAGCAGCGATCCAATTGAAAGAAGCGAATCATAGTGGCAAGACGTTCAATTTCGGCTGTTTGTTTTTCTTCAACGTATTGCTGTAATTGAGTGGCCAAGGTTTGATGATGGAAGTGCTCAGTATGGCGTTGATATACTTCGGTCAAGCCTTTGCTTTCGAGTGTAAGAACATGGTAATCGGCGGCAAATTCTAAAACTTGCAAGACATCGCCTCGGGATAACCCCGCTTCCTGAAAGAGTTTGTCGAAATTGGGTGTGCCCCAAATTTTCTTGTATTGAATGCCTTTTAATATGGCCTGGTAGGCGGCTTGCCATTGGGCTGGGATATGTTGCGCAAAAGCAGTACGGTCACCTTCCCATTTGATTTTGACATCTGCGTAATAGCTGTATTTTGGCGTGATAGCACCCAATAGTTCGAGTTGTACCAGTAAGGTTTTTAAAGGCAGAGAGCGAATGTTTGTCTGCTGAGATAATCCATAAAGCTGTGTTTCCCATTCACTTTCATGAGTCTGTTCGGCTGTTTGCGTGGTAATGCAACCCAGTAAATTGTCGATCTCGTGAGGCTCTGGCGTGTCACCATAGACAAAATTTTCTAAGGTATTTAATCCCTCTAGATTAGCAAGCAATACACATCGGCTTGGCTGATTGTCTCGGCCAGCGCGGCCAATTTCTTGGCTGTAGTTTTCGATTGATTTGGGTAGATCAAAGTGTACCACTAAGCGAATATCTGACTTATCGATCCCCATACCAAACGCGATGGTGGCCACGATAATACGTGTTTTGCTAGTCATGAAATCGGATTGGATTGCACTGCGAATCTCACTGTCCAAACCTGCATGGTAGGCGACGGCCGAGTAGCCATCGGCTTGTAGAGCGTGAGCGACATCCTCGGCCGTTTTTTGCTGAGTAACATAAATGATACTCGCGCCTTGGGTTTCATTGAGAATATTTTTTAAAACCGTTAGCTTTTGATGGCTTTGTATGGGGATAAGATCAATATCTAAGTTGTGTCGATAAAAGCCGGTTTGCACTATGTGCTGAGGGTGAATCGCAAACTTTTGTGCCATATCTCGTTGCACACGACGAGTTGCGGTGGCGGTTAGCAGTAAGACCAATGGTATGGCGAGTTCTTGTTGGTAAGAGGGTAGCTTTAAGTAGTCAGGTCGAAAGTTATGGCCCCATTCTGAAATACAATGGGCTTCATCCACCACTAACATAGAAATGGGGATGTGCTTAATAAAGCGTCGAAAACGTTCGTTTTTAAAGCGCTCAACCGAAATCATCAAAATCTTAATGGTGCCATTCTGCACGCCAGACATAACGGCTTGGCTTTCATCTTTATTTTGGCTGGAATCGAGGCAAGCGGCTGGAATGCCTTTGGCGTTTAAAAATGCCAATTGGTCATGCATTAAGGCGATTAATGGCGAGATGACCAAGGTCAAGTTGGGTAATTGAGTCGCGGTCAATTGATAGCACAGAGACTTTCCTGAGCCTGTTGGAAACACGGCAAGCGAAGAGTGTCCGGCGAGCAGTTGTTCTATGGTCTGTTGTTGTCCGTCACGGAATTCGTTGAAGCCGAATACAGCATGCAGTCCTTGCACTAATGGTATCATTTAGACATTTCTCCCCATTCTAGTTCACAATGTTTAAGCTCGTTTAGATGGTTTACCCAGTATTCCTCACTGCCAAACCATGCAAAAGCTTTATTAAACGCTGGGTCATCCCAACGGTTTTGTAACCAAGCAGCGTAGTTAATCACACGCGCACTTTTAAAAACATCGATTAATGTTAGCTCTCTAAGATCAAAAGGTAGGTAGGTTTCGTAACCTTCAATCATTTCACTCAATTGTTGCCTTGGGTTTTCCGTTTGAGTGATGTGTAGCCATAAATCTTGCACAGCCACACCGTTTTGGCAATCGTCAAAGTCCAATAAATGAAATTGCTCATTGTGTAGCATTAAATTGCTGCGATGGCTGTCACCGTGTATTGGTCGTAAGGATGCTGGCCAGTATGTGCCTATCGCGGCTTTGCTCATATCGCATAATTTAGCAATTTGTTGTTTGTAAACGGGCTTGAGTTTTTCAGGTAACTGATGTTCTTCAGTCAAGCCATTGCCCATTAAGATTTGATTGGCTGCGGTCTCCATATGTGTCAAAGGTGAGACATTAATGCGTTCCACAAAAGGCGCTGACATGGTGTGGTGCAACTGACCAATAAGTTCGCCAAGCTGGTATAACTGATCTAAATTGTCCGCTTCAGGGTGCTGTCCGACTAGTCGAGGAGACACGCAAAACATCATGTTTTTATGACGCAACACACTGTCGCCATTAAATACCATAGGCGCGACAACAGGCACACCGGCGGCTTTTAATTTTAACAGAGTCTGATGCTCTTCTCGGATTTGAGCTTCCGTCCAGCGTTCTGGCCGGTAAAACTTTGCAATGACGGGAGTGCTGTCTTCAATGCCGATTTGATAGACGCGATTTTCGTAACTGTTAAGTGGGTAAATACGCGAATCACTCCACAACCCTGTGGATTCGACCGCGTCTAATATGGTATCAGGAACGAGGGTCGAAAAAGAATGAGTGGCCGTCATAGTCTGGTGCTCTGGTGTAATAAAAAATGAGCGAGTGACGATAACGGTGTAACAGGATTATAGCAAGCCGAGGCGCTTTTTAAGTGTATACTTTTGAGCATCACTAAGTGGAGAAGCGTGTCCTGATTTAATCAACCGATTCCATTGTTTCCACGATTTTATGGCTTCACCCATGTGGTCTCGTGCCAGGTGTTGCTGTATTTCAGCACGAAAAGAGTTAGATATGGCCGCTGGGTTACCTTTTCCGAAAGTGCGTAAACGGACGAGTGTGCGTTTAAATTTATCTGCCAGTTTCGAAGCGTCTGAACCGCTTGCCATCATGTTTGTTAGACACTTTAAGTAGTCGTAGTAGTATTCGACTTTTTCATGGCTGGTTTCTCGGGTTAGCCGAATGACACGAGAATAAGCTTGTTCAGCACAGCTCCAATCTTCTAGCTGCATACTTATTTGTGCCAGCCTTAGAGCCCGTTCTGATGAGCGTGGTGAGACCTCTAAGACACTTATCATTGCCGCTTGAGCGGCTTCTGGATTGCCTAAGCTTTCTTGGGCGTCAGCGAGTAGATCATAAGCCGATAAAAAGTGTCTGCTCAAACTAATGGTGTGTTCGAATTTCTTTACCGCAGCAGCAATCGCACCAAGTTTTAATTCGCATTGGGCTATACCAAAATGCGCCCAAGCCAGATTTTTACTTTTTTGTGTGATCAACATGTAGTGGCTTTTTGCATCCTTGAATCGGCCTCTAGCATAGAGCGATTCGCCAATGACTTTTAGGCATTGACTAGCGAAATGAGGGTATTGCACCATGACGGACTTAGCTTGAGATTCCATGGTTTCAAAGTCGTTTATTTTTCGCGCGTTGTTGATACCTTCAAAGGTTTTCTTTTGCATTTCGACTCGTTCAAAACGGCGAAAAAATGCGGCGGGCGGGAAAGGCTTTACCAAATAACTATCTGGTTGATATTCCAGTACACTTACCACGCTTTCATACGCTGTGTCAGCGGTAATCATGATGAAAATAGTGGAATGGTCTTGAGAGTAATTTTTACGGGAGGCTTCTAAAATTTGTTGGCCGTCAATGGTGCCACCTAAGTTGTAATCAGATAAAACAACGTCATAGCGCTTTTCCAAAACACGCTTTATTGCGGCTTGACCTGAGGGCTTCTACATCTATATCGGAGTAACCCATTGATGTCATTAAGGATTTGAGCATCAATCGCATTTCACCAATATCTTCAATGATTAACACCCGCTTTTTTGCGGTATTTATCAGCTTTCGCTGAACATCATTGGTGTTTTCAACGCCGAGGGTGATTACATCTGACAAAAGGAACTACCTGACTCAAAATAAGCTTTTATTGAATATATGCTCCATTTATATCATCTGGAAAATTAAAAAACTCATACTAATCGTTATTTTTGGTTAAGATTTTCTTTTTTTTGGTTTTTTTGGATTTTAAACTGATGGGTTATTGTATTCTTTCATGGTTGAGTCGAGTAAAAGAAATAATGAGTTGTCTATTGAACCGTGTTTGAAAATGCGTTTTTAAATGGCTGTAGTTACAAAGACAGTGTGTACAGAGTAGGTGAAGTGCAAAAGAACTTTTCTTTTGCACTTGAGAATCAAAACAATCCGAGTCTTTTCTTTAATGTCAGTTCTTGTTCTTGTGTGATTGACGAGGCTTTCCCAGACAATATTAATTGTTTCCATTGCTTCCAAGATTTAATGGCGTCTTGTTTACGTTCTCTATGAAGAAATTGCTGCACTTCAACGCGAAAAGAGTTTGTGACAACAACTGGATCGTCTTTTCCTAACATGCGTAACCTTGTTAAAGAACGCTGGAGTTTCTCGGCTGTTTGTGGTGTAGGTTCTCCATTTTCTTGTATTGCAATGAGGCATTTTAGGTGATCGTAGTAAAATTCTATTTTTTCGTGCTGAGTATCTTTGGTTAAACGAATCACTCTTGAATAGGCCTGTTCTGCCGTTTGCCAGTCTTTTAGTTTTACGCTAATTTTTCCCAGTCTTTTGGTTCTGGCTAGTGATCGTGGCGTAATTTCAAGACTTGCTAATATTGCCTTTTGAGCCGCTTTAAGATTATTTAGTGTTTCTTGCGCGTTAGCAAGCTCATCATAGGCTGGTAAAAAGTGACGACTGATGCTGATGGTTTTTTCGAGGCTTTTTACAGCAGACAAAGGTTGATCTAGGTAAAGATCTGCTTGCGCGACACCAAAATGTGCCCAAGAGGCTTCTTGATTGTTTTTGAGTACGCGCATGTAGTGAATTTTAGCGGCTTTATAGTCTTTTCTAGAGAGTAAAGATTCGCCAATAGCCTTTAGGCATAAGCTGATATATTGAGGGTGTTTAGCCATAATCGCTTTGGCTTCGTTTTCCATGGCCTCAAAATTCATTTTACTTCGATATTCATCCATTTCTGAGAAGATGCTTTTCTGTAGCTTTATACGGCTCAGTCGACGATGCAGAGTTGCTGGGGTAAACGGTTTTACCATATAACTGTCAGGGCGATGCTCGATTGCGCTGACGACACTGTCATAACCTGTATCCGCAGTGATCATGATGAAAATAGTCGAGTGACCTAAGATGTTATTTTGTCGAGCAATTTCTAAAACTTGTTGGCCGTTAATTCGGCCTCCAAGGTTATAGTCAGACAGTATAATGTCAAAGTGTTTGGAAGCGATGCGCTTAAGGGCACTTTGCCCTGAGGCTTCCACTTCAATATTTGTATAGCCTAATGAGAGCATCATGGATCTCAGCATTAGGCGCATTTCGTTCATATCTTCAATGATTAAGACGGACTTTTTATTAAGATGTTCCGTATTATTTTTATCTTTTTCCTGTGTGGTATGTGTTTTTGTCACGGAGGTCTTTCCTTGCTGACTCACGGTATGAGTACAAAAAATTACAAATTTTTACATTTGTGATTTATACCACGTTTAGCGCTGTCCTCCATAATGCTTTTTGATTGATTCAACAAGGAAAATTGGTGTAAACAAGTGTTTTATGTTTACTCTGCTGACTTTGTTAATGCACTAAATTTGCCGTTAGCACAAAAATGTCCATATAACCCTGATCATCATGGAGTGGTTTGATGGGTTGGGCGCTATGGAAAAATTTTCGGTCGTTTAGCACCACAAATTCTCCTCTGTCAAAATCGTGGCTGATCAGCGCGGGACTATTTTTCCCAAGATGAACGTGGATTTTGCCACCTTCGATATTATGGCGTTGCATCACATAGATTCCTATGCGGTCAAAGCCATCTTGGTGAATGCCCTCTGGTGCGACCTCGGCACTTTTATGGTCGGCAAAGATTCGTAATTGATGCACTTCGATAGGCGTGTTATCGGCCACGTTGGCCATCGTTTGGAAGTGTTCAAATAGTTCGAGGAAGGCAGTGTCGTTGACTATTTTATCGTCGATCTCTTCATAACGGCGCACAATATTGCCTTGGAAATGATTAATGCTTTCGTCTTGAACAAATGCCTGAGACGGCAAACGACGAATCTTGTTATGAGTGAGTGTAAAGCGTGAATAGCGGCGTAATCGAAAGGCGCCATCGGCATAAGGGTTCGGTGGTAAATGATCAAAAGAGGGAATAAGGTGGTTAACACTGTCTGATGTTAGCTGACCTAGTTCAAGGTAAAAGGGGGTATTTTTTGTTTTGTTAGTGATCATGGTTTTATCCTCAAAACTCTCATCGGCAGATTGTGCGCGATGGGGTAATTATTTTTTTATCGCCTTGTGAGCGTATTTTTAGTCTAGTCGGATTTTGATAAAAAAACCGCTTTTTGTGTATGTTTTTGCCACCAATAGTTGGATCTATGGTAGGCCTTGGTTGTTTTGACTGTTTGATGAAAGTACGACTTTAGTCGTAAGCTCCTTGTTTTACGTTGATCTTTCGTAGACATCGTTCAACACTAGCAAAAAAATAATAACCGACAAAAGGGAAACAGATGCTTTATCTCCGCCTAGGTAGTACTTTAGGACTGCTCGTACTCTTTTCTTTGGGTTATGCGCAAAATGTTATTCCCTCGCCATATATTATTATCGGTTTATTGCTAAGCGGCATCTTAGGCGTTTCTTTGCTGTTGCAGAAAAAAGATCTCTCTCAAATACCCGTTGTCGCGTTAGATGCAGCCTCGTCAGCCGTGTTTTCAGACGTCAGTAAAACCGTGACTCATGCCACATCAAAAATGGCGATGGGGGCCGCCGAAGTCTCCCATTTTGTGGATACACTGAGTAAGGATATCCACTTGACTCGGGATGACAGTGAGCAAATTACACAAGCGGTTGGAACTCTCTCAGATACTGGATTAACGCTGTCGAATCATCTCGGTCAATTAGCACGTACCATGAGTGTCACCGCTAAATCCAGTCAAACTGCACAGAGTGCACTGTCACAAAGTGCAGCACAAATTAATGAACTCACACAAAAAGTGCACACTGCCAGTCAGCAGTTGGCTTTACTGACGAAAAGTGCCGATGATATTGATAGCATTACAGCGGTGATTAAAGGCGTTTCCGAACAGACTAATTTACTGGCTTTGAACGCCGCTATTGAGGCGGCACGTGCTGGTGAACAGGGCCGAGGTTTTGCGGTGGTAGCCGATGAAGTGCGCGCTTTAGCGGGGAAGAGTGCCAGTGCGTCGGAACAAATTTCAAGCTTACTGACCGATGTGCGCCGTAATAGCGAACTGACAAATCATGAAATGACGGCATTAAAAGATTTAACGGAATCTTTGTCCAGTACCTTATTGGGCGAAACAAAGCGCTTTCTTTCGCTAACGGAAGAGGTTCAGAACGCGTCCATGGTGTTGTCCGAAGTGGAACAAGCAGGGGAAGATCTAGGCACGACCAGTACTCAAATCAATGGTTCTATATCGCGTATTAGCCAGTCTTTACAAGATATTTCCCAGCGCAGTGATCGGCTTTCTAAGGAAGCCGCACATTTGAGTCAGGGGGCTGAAGTGGTCTTTAGAGAATTGGATAAAGTCGATCAGTCGTTGTTTTTCTCTGAGTTGCTTAAGGTTGGTAAGGCGTCTGCCCAGGCGATTGGGCATTTATTTGAAGAGGCTATTTCGAAAGGGGAGTTGACTGAACAAGCGGTATTCTCCACCGATTATCGCCCTATACCTGGTACTAAGCCGCAAAAGTTCAGTACGTCTTATGATGCTTTTAGTGACCGTCACTTTCCTGCTATTCAGGAAGCGGTATTAGACAATTGTAAAGAGGTGATGTTTGCAGGAGCGGTGGATGTGAAGGGGTATTTCCCCACTCACAATAAAAAGTTTAGTCAGCCATTAACCGGTGATTATGAAAAAGATTTATTGAATAACCGAACCAAGCGAATTTTTAATGATGCGACAGGCAGTCGTTGTGGCGCCCATACAGATTCGTTTTTGCTACAAACCTACAAACGGGATACTGGCGAAATATTGCATGACCTTTCCGTGCCTATTTTTGTCAATGGTAAACATTGGGGCGGTTTTCGTATGGGATTCAAACCCATATCTTAGGGAGTTTGAATCCTCTGTTTCGAATTTTGATGGTTAACGTTTAGCAACAAAAACGCCACGATAAGCGCATTGAAGAGTATTGTCTTTAATCGTGAAGCCTGGCGTTTGGTAAGCAACTTCTAGTGCATCACTTTCTGCTGGAAAAGGAACGCTAATAGGCGTATCGCTGCTGTAAAAGACGATCCAAAAATAACTAGAAAGGTCGGCAGACGTTAGCGTTAATGCGATAAAGTGACGTTCTTTATCGGCCCAATTTTCTGCGCTCATGGGTTCGCTGTGTTGGTTGAGCCAATGGATGTGATCTGACGAGGTGTGTTGATAAAGCGGGTCGTCTTCAAGACGAATTTCAGCCAATATTGGGTAGGTTTTGCGCAGTGTCATTAAGGTAGAAATGGTATGCTGAATGGCGTCTCTTGCAAGGCGTGTTTCCTCATCTATATCCTGCCAAATTTGCCATGTCATGTCGTTGTCTTGGCAGTAGGCGTTGTTGTTTCCTTGCTGAGTGTGGGAAAGCTCGTCCCCCCTAAAATATGAGGCGTACCTTGGCTTAGTAGCAGTGTCGCCATAAAGCAAAGTTGCTGGTTAAGGCGGTGTTGTTGAATATTTATGTCGTCGGTGTCACCTTCTGTACCAAAGTTTTGGCTAAGGTTGTCACTGTGCCCGTCACGGTTGTCTTCCATATTAGCAAGGTTATGGCGCTGGTGATAGGACACCAAGTCTTTCATGGTATAACCGTCATGATAGGTGATGTAGTTGACGGAAGTTAGGGCACTTTTTTGTCCTTTATGAAACAGGTCTCTTGAACCTAAAAGGCGTGTCGCAAATTCAGGTACCATGCCTTTGTCACCGCGCCAGAAACGACGTACTGTATCGCGGTATTGATCATTACATTCGAGAAAACCTCTTGGAAATTGACCAACTTGATAGCCGTTTGGGCCAATGTCCCAAGGTTCCATCACTAGACAAGTTTCGCTTAAGATAGGGTCTTGAAGAATGGCTTGCAGTAAGGGCGCTTTGGGGGTGAAATCATGATCAGTCCGGCCTAGATCAACTCCTAAATCAAAACGAAAGCCATCCACGCCCATCACGTCTACCCAATAACGCATGCTGTCGCAAATAAGACGAATGCTATTGGGATGGTAAGTGTCTATGCAGTTTCCGCATCCTGTGTAATTTAAATATTGACCCGCTTGGTGACGATAATAGCGCGCATTGTCTAGACCTCGAAAGCAAACGCTAGAGTGATCCAGCTCGCTTTCTGCTGTGTGGTTATAGACAACGTCTAGGATAACTTCAAACCCCGCTGTTCTTAAGCCATCAACCATTTGTTGAAACTCCAAAACAGCATCTTGTTTAGCGTAGGACGGTTCTGGCGCAAAAAAACTGATAGGGTTATAGCCCCAGTAATTATTGAGGCTCTAGCAACTCTAAATGGCGCTCGGTCATAAAACTGAAGCAAGGCATTAACTGAATAGTGGTGATGTTCAGGCTTTTTAAATGTTCGATACCCGCGGTGGAGATAACACCAAGGTACGTGCCTTTTATTTCATCATCAATGGGGAGGTTTTTGCTAAAGCCTTTGACATGCAGCTCGTATAAAGCACGGCTAGACGGGGTTATTTTCACTCTTGCTGGGCGGTTGTGTTTGGCTGTCACGGTACGAACAATCGATTTCGGCACACAATAAGCCGAATTGACGCTGTGTAGCTGGCCTTCTTTGTTCATTGCTGATTGATCTTCATGCCAGACAAGTTTGTGACTGAGATCTCTAGCATAGGGATCTATTAGCAGTTTATGTTCGTTATAAAGCTGTTGTTGTTCTGGATTAAACTCGCCTTTAGCACGTAAACCGTAATGTTGACCTTCTTTGAGTCCAAGCACTTCCATGTACCAAATGCCTTGATGTTTATTAATAAAAGGCAGCGGTTTTTGCTCCTTTCCATCTTGATCAAACAAACATAAATACAGCTGGCTGGCGTCTTCTGCGACCACGGCGAAATTAACGCCGTCGTCGGTTACTGTCGCACCTAGAGGAAAACAGGCGCCATTGGAAATCTGATGTGCTTGGTTCATTAATACCTCTAGATGCTGTTAGCGTTACTTTACTGAGCGTTAGTGATTAAGGTTTATCTAGCCATTTTAACAAAACGCCCGCCAGTGGAGGCACTTGCAGTTCAATGCTTTGCTCACGACCATGACTGACGATTGCTTGAGTCTGGTATGTTTTGATTTTGGCATAGCCACTGCCAGTGTAGTTCACCTCATCCGTGTCCAAGACGATCTCATAATGACCTGCTTTAGGTACGCCAATTCGATAGTTAGCATGGGGCGTTGGTGTAAAATTAATGACCGCAATAACATGCTCGTCACAGTCTTTGGCTTTACGTGCAAAAACCAGAATGCTGTTGGCGTTGTCATCATAACTGATCCATTCAAAGCCTTGGTAGGAATGATCAAACTGTAAACTTGGCTCGTTTTTATAAAGATGATTCAAGTCTTTTGATAACGTTTGCTGAGCTTTGTGGTAGTCGATCTCTAACAAATGCCAATCCAAAGAGCGTTCATGGCTCCATTCTTGACCTTGGGCGAACTCATTGCCCATGAAGTTGAGCTTTTTGCCCGGTGAAAATACATGTAGGCCGAAAACGCACGTAAATTGGCAAATTTCTGCCAAGCATCGCCCGGCATTTTAGTAATCATGGAGCCTTTACCGTGGACCACTTCATCGTGAGAAATCGGTAATACAAACTGTTCGTCAAAGGCGTAAACCATACTAAAGCTAAGTTCGCCTTGATGATGCTGACGATAAATCGGATCTTTTTTTATATAAGCCAGTGAATCGTTCATCCAGCCCATATTCCATTTGAAGCCAAAGCCCAAACCATTCATATAAGTTGGCTTAGACACCCCAGGGAAAGCAGTGGATTCTTCCGCTACGGTAAAACAACGGGGATGATTCAAATACACGGTTTCGTTTAAACGGCGTAAGAAATCAATGGCTTCGTAGTTATGATTGCCGCCGTCTTTGTTGGGAATCCATTCGCCGTCTTCTCGAGAGTAGTCTAAGTACAACATAGAAGCCACGGCATCAACACGAAGGCCATCGATGTGGAATTCTTCTAGCCAATACACCGCGTTACTAATTAGGTAATTGACCACATGTTCTTTACCAAAATCATAAATCAAGGAGTTCCATTCAGGGTGCCAGCCTTTTTTGGGATCTGGGTATTCGTACTGCTTGGAGCCATCGAAGTTCGCCAACCCATGACTATCGGCAGGAAAATGCGCGGGTACCCAATCCATAATCACGCCAATGTTAGCTTGATGAAGCGCATCAACAAGGGCTTTGAATTCTTCTGGAGTGCCAAATCGTGATGTGACCGCGTACAGGCCGACAGGTTGATAGCCCCAAGATCCATCGAATGGGTATTCTGTGATGGGCAATAGTTCAACATGGGTATAGCCCATTTCAACCATATAGGGAACCAGCTGATCTTTGATCTCTAGATATGTTAGTGGTTGATTGTCACTTTTACGACGCCACGAACCTATGTGTAGTTCATAAATGCTCATGGGCTGTTCGTAGATGTCTTCGATAGGGCGTTTAACCCACGCATCGTCTTGCCATTGATGTTTGTCATCAAAACAGGTCACGCTAGCGAAAGACGGATATTGCTCAATACGTTGAGCATATGGATCACTGCGATGGGGCAAAATGTCACCGGCGTTTGAGCGGATTTCAAACTTATAACGTGCCCCATGATTAACGTCGGGAATGAATAGGCGCCATATGCCGTCGCCATTGCTAGACATTGGGTGAATGCGACCATCCCAAGCATTAAAGTCACCTACTACAGAAACCGAGCGTGCTGCTGGAGCGTAAACCGCAAAGCGTGTACCTTGAATGGCGAGTTGATCGTTGACTTTTGCATTGGCCCTAATAGCACCTTGGCTTTTGTAAAGATTCGCTTGGTGGTGATCAGGGTCTACAAAGGTCGTGTTAGGAAACTGGTACGGGTCAACCAGCGTATAAGTACTTTTGTCTTTGTAAGTGACTTCAAGACGATAATGAAAGCGGGTGCTTTCTTTTGGCCATTTGGCGTAAAACAAGCCTTTGTCTTCTGTTTCGCTCATTTTAGCCAATTCTTGGTCTGAATCTATGGCCAATACGCGAACCGATATCGCTTCGGGTTGCCACACAAGCAGTGACAAGCCTTTCTTAGAAGGGGATGATTGAAGTCCTAAACAGCCAAATGGGTCTGAACAGCGAGTGTTCAATACATCGTTAATTAGGGCATTTTTTATTAAATCCATTCACTTCTCCAGCAAGGGTGAGCGTGTTAACTCAATGAGTGTTGGTGCTGATGACTGTGAAGTTTGCTCACGGCCCAACGCAAATATTGATTGACTTTATTTGGTGTTATTTGTGCGAAATCATCCAATGCGGCTTCCGCCCAGTTATCTTCCACATGTTCGGCTTGGTGCTGTCTAGCATGATCTAGTGCTGCTTTTGAGACCAAAACAGGTAAATTGATTTCTTGTTCAAACTTACAGTTTTTATGCTGTTTACAGAACTGTATGAAGGCATATAGGCCTTCAAAAATAAGACTCTTATACCAACTTGGATGAATGTCCGACGTTAAGGTTTCAATCAGCAATGCGAAGGTGTCTTCTCCTGGCGTCATAGAGCTGAGTGCGCGTTTACAATCGAGAGCGGTGTTACTTTGTAAGTCTCCAAACACAATGGTGTTTGCATGACTTAAACTGTCCCAAAGTTGCAGTAGCATAGATTCTGGCAGCTTGGTGATCATACCCTGCTCAGAACGCCAGTCAAACCAGTCCACATCTTTCATTTTGCTTTGCGCGTCGGTACTGTTGTGGTAACGCATGTTGTTTGCCACGTGAGCAAATTCGTCATGCTTTTGTTGTAACACTTGTTTGAGGGCTTCGTAAAGCTTGCTTGGCGACACTCTGGATAAGGTTTCAAACACGGGAGCATCGTCCTCGGGATCAAATTGACGAGCACATAACATGGCTAAGTTATGAATTCGTATCGTACGAACGCCAGAGAAAAACTCAGGATGCACCTTAATCAGAGTCCCTGCAATGGCAATTAGTTCATGACAAATAACTAGACCAATAGGCGAGGATGATACATTTCTCAACATGTCGAGAATTACGTCCTGATGCAATGGTGAGCTGATATCGATCTCAGTTTCAGGCGTTTCACCAATAACGAGCAAACGCTGACGCACCGTGATATCAGCAATATAGGTAGCGAGATCCGTTGAGGGCTTTAAAATCAAAGAATACAGTTGTCGAGCACTGTGCCAGTTCTCAGAAAGTAAGGCTTGCAGATACACACTATTCAATACCTTATATGCTGTGACTGCTGGCGCTGAATTGGGGATGGTATTCATTAATGCACGACGACTGCCTAGCTCGATTAAACAGTCGATGGCTTCGTTAATATCTGGCTGTTCGGTGAAGCGAGTCAGTAAGGTGTTTGTTTCTGCCGTCTTGATCGATTGTGGATCGTAAGCTTTTGGCTTAGCGGATAACGGCCAAGGAGTATCGTGAATGGGCAGTTTTGCTCCCAACTGGTTATGGTCTAAGGTACCGATCATAATAGTACGACGGTTACCCGATTTGAATGCATTTTTGGCCGATTGCGGAATAACACGAAACTCTTCGTGTTCGCGTTTCTGTAATAAACGAATAAATTCAAATAACTCATCACTGCCATTCATGTCACTGATGGCTTCGTCAATCAGTATGCTAAAAACCGCATTGGCTTGGTAATACCAATGGTCAGCAATGTTTTTTAGTTCGTTACGAATATGAGCTTGGAACAACGCTGGATCGATTTTTCGATAATCTTTGTCTTCATTCTGAATCCAAGAAAAACACAAATAGCTTTCATTGTTGATACTGAATGCTTGCGACGTTGCTAAGCTGTTTAATGCGCGGTTTGGTCGTCCGGTTAAACCTAACGTTTCTGAGGCTCCTAAATGTCGATAAGTAGCCACTAATTGCTCAGCGCTGATCGCTTTAAGAGGCAGAATATCATCCAGCGTTTGGCATAGGCAGCCAGCATCAAGCAGTTTCTGTTTCACTTTGTCGTTTTGTGCCAAGATAACCATGGAGGTGGTGGCTTTGTTTGGTTTGTACTGGACACGATGCAAGCCTAGTGGGTCAAGATCATCTGTCTTAATGAGTTCTTCATCGAGCATTTTTCCCACTAAAAATAGACTCTGTGCCCATACTAAGGGGAGGTTATCATTGGGAACACGTTTTTGTGAGCCAGGCTTTTCTTTTTCAGCTAGAATGCTTTCTTGTGGAACGTAATAGAGTTCAGGGAGCAGCATTTGCCCATCTTTTTCGACCATTAACGATTCGAGTTTGTGGCGATAAAAGTTGGCGCTTTCCCAATCACGAGCAAATAAACGATCGATATAAAGGTAAGTAAAAAACAGCGGCCACTCAGACTCAATGTGTTCGAAATTAATCAGTTCATCGTACTCATAATATATTCTGCTTTGATCTTCTAATTCCGATTGATGTCCATCTAATAAGAAGCGTTTACAGCCATATTCACCGCCCAGTTTATTGATGATTTCTTTGCGAGTGCGTCTGACAAGCTTTTCATCGTTAACGGCAAACGCAGGAAAGCCTATGATGCTGAGAATAGCGCTGTCGACTTCTTTAGAACGTGATTCTTTTGGCAATAGAGATTGCAATACAGAGCCAGCACGGGCAACCGCATCGGCAAACGAATGCACTACCGCCCATTCAGGACCATCCTCGCCAAATAGATTTAGCCCATCCATGGCTTCCATGGCGGCTTTTGCCATTCCCACAGAGCTGGCATTAATTTCGGCTTTGCCGTTGTTTACCTTATTACCACGTTCCCAAATCCCGTAATCAGGGGTGCGGTAGGTGCGAGAAATATAGTAAATAAGGTTTTGGATGAAGTTAAATTCGTCGCGAGAAAAGATTAACTTACTGCCCGCTTTGGTCATTTGCGCCAGCATTAATAAATAAAAGCTGGTGGCATCAATTTGCAAGTGCCCCCAAGCATCATCCGCTACGGCTTCTAAGCCTGTTTTGGTATCGTATTTTGCGTGCAAGGCGTCTTTAGGATCTAGGCTGTGCTTAAAGGCTTCCACTTTGTGGGATTGACGCATCATGGCGAAAAGTAGACCGCGCATCATTTTTATACAGGCAAATTCAAGCTCGTTGGCACGTTTTTGCGGATTAGAAGCACGCTTGTACGCTAAATGTAATGCCCATACCGCCTGAATGCTGTAGACGTTATCGCGTACCCATGCGTCGGTATAATTACCGTGATTGTTAATGCTCGTGCTGGCAGGGAAGAGTCCAGTAACTGGGTGCTGACGGGATAAAATCACCGCTTGAATATGTTGATAAAGGGAATCTAGCTTATCTTGTGTATCAGACGCCATGTTTGATCCTTTGTGTTCTAGACTTGTTGCTTAATGTTTACCCTGGTTTTTATTTACCTGTAAAACCACTATACCCAAACATAATGGGACTCACCAATAAGTTAAAGTGGTAAACGCTCTTCTTTTTCACTTAATTTTTGAAAACACGCTTTTTTGCATAAAATCAGACGCCTATGCACAAAATCAGAGCATGTAATAACGGTTAAGTTTAGTTTAAGAGCGTTTTACGCTGTTTTTTATAAACAGATACACAGTTGGATGTGTTTTTTGATAGCCTAAAAATCATGCCTTTGTTTTTGCATGATTTTTAGGTTGAGTGGTTAAAGAGCGGAGAATACTAAGTGCTAAATTGATGAACTAACTGACGTAGTCGACTCGCACATTCTTGCAGATTGTTGACCGAGGTCTGAATATCGGTAGAGTTATGATTGGTTTCTTCACACACATTGGCAATGCTTTCTAGCGTTTGATGAACCATTTGAGAAGACGAATATTGACGATCCGCGGCTTGACTAATGTTACTGTTCAATTTGGAAATCGATAACACACCATTGGCGATCTCGGTAAAGGCTTGACCAGCTTGGGAGGTTTGCTCTGCACCTTGGTTTGCAGTATTGCGAGCGGATTCCATGACTTCTACTGTGGTCAGTGTTTGTTGCGTTAATTGATCAATCAGTCCACCAATCTCCGTTGCCGCCAGTTGTGAGCGTTGAGCAAGGTGACGAACTTCGTCGGCGACGACAGCGAATCCTCTGCCTTGCTCGCCGGCACGTGCGGCCTCGATAGCAGCATTGAGGGCAAGTAGGTTAGTTTGATCGGCCACTTCTGCAATAATACCCAAACGCTCGTTGATATGTGTCACGTCTTCGCGAAGTTTTTGAATCTGCTGAGCGGCATCACCGACTTCAATAGAAAGCTGTTGAATATCTTGGTTGGCTTTATTCATGACACCAAGACCTTGTTTGGAATGCTGTCCAAGCTCTTGTGTGGTTGTGTTTGCCCGTTCAGCAATGGCCAATGTGTCTTCCACAGAGGTCATGACACTCTGCATAAGTTCAGCGGCTTTGCTGGTGTTAGATAGTTGCTTTGACACGCCTTGGGCGGTTTTATTGGTCGAATTATTTGTTTGCCCTACGATGCCGTCTAGCGTTTCGCTGGAATGGCTAACGTTACGGACAATCGATTGAAAGTCATTCATCATGCTGTTAAAGGCACGAGCCATTTCTCCCATCTCATCTAAGCCGCTAAATTCAACTCGTTGTGTAAGATCACCCGAATGTTGTACTGATGTCATGGTTTTGCACAGGGAGGTGACGCGGCTGGTAACGAGATGGATAATATAAAGCGCAGTTCCACCTACTAACACCGTCAGGACGCTGACTAGAATGGCATAATCCACCAGAGCACTCAGGAAAAAACTTATCACCGCATTCATGGATGCGGTGGCAATAATAGTGATATTCCATGGGGTGAAGGTAGTGGCGCTGGCAATCATTCTATGGGCAATGCCGTCGTTGCCTTGATACTCAAACTCGATGGATTGATACGGCTGTTTGCTCGCTAAGGACGCTGTGTTGAGTGTTTCGCTAAGCGAGGAGGGGATGTTGTTACCCTTGTAGGTGACCGGTGCGTTCATCAAGGTACGATTGTTATTGTCGATAATCCACAGTTCTTGTTGATCGCCATAGGTTAAACTCGATAGTAGAGTAATACCTTGTTGTCTTGCTTGATCGGCCGTAAGCTCGCCTGACTGCTGTTTGTGATAAATTGAAGTGAGTGTTGTGTTGGCTATATCTAAAATATCTTGCGTACGATCTTTTCGAGCATCAACATGGCTATTAAATAGAGAGGTTAGTGATACGAGAATAAGTGCCGTGGTTCCCATAGACATTAGACCAATAATGGCCCACAACTTATAACGAATTTTTATATCATTGATGCGATCCAGCATGTCGCCTCCGTTTAGATGTTTGGCACTATTGAATGGAATTTATATTAATCAATCAAATCCGTCGTTATTTTTTTATCACAGAAAAAATGAATTGATTGTTTTCGTTGTGTAAAGGTTTCGCACTGTTCTTAGAGTAAATGTTTTTCTAGATCTTGCCTAGTGTGTAAAAATGAGTTGAGTCATTGTTTTTGTATTTAGGTGTTTAATTTTTCTAATAAAATAGGTAAGAGACGCGTTGTTGGATTATTTTTTTATACTGATTGTTGCTTTTTTATCTGCGACTATCTTGCCTTTGGGATCCGAAGGTCTGTTGCTCTATTATGCTAATGATACGTCATTATCGATATTTTTTTTGTGGTTTTGGGCCAGTTTAGGTAATACATTAGGGGGCGCGACAAATTGGTGGTTGGGGCATTATTTGGTGCGATATGAGCACAAAAGATGGTTTCCAGTAAGCCCTAAGGCTCGACAGAAAGCGGAATATTTTTTTAATCGATATGGTGTGTGGAGTCTGTTATTTACTTGGCTTCCTGTCGTTGGTGACGGGATTGCTTTAGTATCAGGCGTGTTGCGAACCCCTTTTCGGTATTTTTTACCTTTAGTTTTAGTTGGCAAAGCCGCACGTTATGCCTTAATTTTGTGGGGGCAACATTTAATACTGACTTTATAGAAGGGCTAGAAACTAGCCAATACACGAATGAGTTCTTTGGTGTCACCATGAGGCAAAGAGGTCGCTTCGTATTTTGGTTGGAATAATAAGTGAACACTCTCAATGACGTACATGGAGATGAGAATAATGGAAATATCCAAAAAGCTGGTCGTTATTATGGCTGGATTATCACTAGGCGCTTGTTCATCTATGGACGAAAAAAATACCTTTATGACCTATACGGATCTGCAAGATAAAGTTCGTATGCATGAAGAGCAATGGCAGGCTGTGCAGCCAAAGTTGGATCGTATTGATGAATTGGAAGCGGAAATTGCGGCGCTTAAGCAAGGTAAACCTCTTTCATCAAAGGCAACTGCTCGATCAAATAATATCGACAGTAACGGCTTGATGGCAGATGAGAACTTTATGGGCGAAAGTGTCTCTGCTATTAATGTTGCACCCGCCGTTGTCCCTGCACCTTTAATTGATTCGACTGAATCCGAGGCGAGCATGATGGCTCAAGAAGCTACGCCACTTGCTTCTTCCGGTGCAACAGCAGATGAACAGTATGGTGTTCAAGTGGCTTCTTATGGCAACCGTGACGAAGCGGTTCGTGGCTGGCGAGTACTACTAGAATCGTACCCGACGTCTTTCGATGGTTTAGTGCCATTAGTTAATCAAAAAAACGTCAATGGTCGCACTATGTATCAACTAAAAGTAGGCCCCTTCGTGAATAAATCCTATAGTGCCGATTTTTGTAGAATGCTTAAAGAAAGAGGCAGAGATTGCCTGCTGACGCAATACAATGGTGAGGTTATTCCCAATAGTTAAATAACAGGGAATAAGGAAAGATTCTGTGTTCTTTCTAAGGCAGTCTGTCCTTGTGTTGGACCGCTCTGATAACAAGTACGCTGTTGGTTTGTCTTTATTAAACGTTATTAGGTGTTTAATGGCATGGGTGGGGTGTACTAAGGCTTAAGACATGAAAAGGCGCGTCTTGTTTCTGATAATCAGAACATGAGACGCGCCTTTTTTTAAGTGGCGTGATGTGGCGTTGACCCTTATTACATTAAGGGGAAACTGAGGTCGAATACCTTGCCTTGGCCGTCTTCTACTGTGATCTCACTTTTATATTTGGCGTTCTTTAATCGAATGAGACCTTGTTGTGCTAAACCTTCAATAAACATTAGGGCTTGCTGTTTCACTTCCGGTGCGTTTATTGGCGCACGCATTTGACTGGCAATGAATCGTTCAGCAAGTTTTGTTACTAGGTTCTGATCTGCTTCGATCTCTGCTTTTACTATGGTGTTATAAAACCAAAACTCTGGTGTAATCAGTGTTTCTACTGAAGGGGTGCTGATGTCAGCTAATCGACTCGTTAGCGTTGCATTAAAGCTGCCCTCAGGAAATGTACCGCTGAATTTTGGTATGTTGAACTCTGGTTTTGCTGCTAATAATTCCCCAAGATTGTCTTGCATGAAAATAAGTAATGTTTCATACATATACTCTAAGGTAGCGTTGTTCATTGGGACATTATCAACGAAGTTTTTATAGCTAATAAAGAACTGGTTATCGAGATTGTCCAGTTTCGTCACTAAAATAAGATCGTTCGCTTTAAAGTCATCAGAGATAATTTCGCTAATAAGGTAACTGACTTCCATATGACCAAGCTGGGTTTCTTGATTTAAATTAGACCCCATCTCGATATTTAGCCCAGAGAGTTGGGTGTTAGTGCCTATACTCAGTCTCTCTAAACTGAAATCAGTCGTGCTGTCGTAAAAACCACCTTGCATAATGGTGTCTAAGCTTGCATTAAGTTCCACTGATACATTAAAACCTTCGGCCTTTAGTGGTGAATAGGTATCGTCCACATTAATGCTTTCTAGGTTTCCTTCATAGCTAAATGCCGTACTGGTCAGCTCTCCCTTGCCACTGTAACCGCTAAAGTGAAAGGTATCTTCTAAATTACTGAAGGCAGGAATGTTATCCGCGACCTTTATGTTACCCATAACACTACCGAAGACAGACAATTGATATAGTGGGCTGTTCTCATCCCAATTCAGAAAGTTTCTTTGTTCATTGCCATTAATCTTGACGGTGGTTGTATAAAGGCCAAACAGTCCTTGGCTTGAAAATAACAACGGACCATAGTGCGTATCGAGCACAAGCTCAATATCAATATTTTGCTCTTGCAGTGATGGGTTCATTTGAGCCGTGTTTAAAGTGAACAAGACTTTATTTTCAGAGCCAAACCAAGCGAAATCTGTGGAAATAATTTCGGCAGAATAGCCAGGGGTTTTATTAATGTTGTCAATCAGTTCAACGACTTTCTCTTGATGTCTTGGCGCAATAAATTTAGGGACAATTAGACAAGCAGCGACAAGTATGAAAACCAGTACAGCGAGGATCTTTTTCACTAGAAGTTCCTTTTCATTGAATGGATTTTAGGAGCGCGTATGTTACAGGCTAAGCGTTGTGAAATAAAGGATGCATTGCCATCGTAAATCCGTATTCTTTACCTAATAATCTCATTATTTTATAAAGGCTTAGTAGTAGATGATTTTTGAAGAGTATGCAGAGATAGTAAAAAGCTTTCAGTGCGAAGCTTCCTTGTCATTGACGGAAACTTTTGATGCTGTTTGCGCCGCACAAGATGTTCTGATTGCCAAGATTCTTGAAAAAGGGGCAACGATTGCGGGTTGGAAAGTGGTCGATAAAGAGGGGGTGATTATTCTATCACCTATTTTTGATTTTCAACTCTTTAGTAACCTTGGTGGCAGGATTCCTCATCATGCGTTTCGCGGTACCGAACTGGAAATTGCCTTCCCACTCACTGTGCCAAGCAAAGTGAATGAAGTAAACCAGTTAGTTGCTGAGTTATTACCCCACGTGGCAGTTGAATTGATTCGTGCTGAGATTCACCCAACCAATCATTCGGCATGCGATTTTTACTTTAACTATGGTGTGTTCGTGTCCTCAAAACCAGTATCTGGTGAACTGATTTTTGAAGGAGGTGATCAGGGATATGCCTTTTCAGCGGATGTTGAGCAACTTGTTGAAGCAAAGAAAGAGGTTCTCAAAAAAGGAGTGCTTCAGTGTATACAGCGCGGCTATGGAGATAAAGACTACTTTTTTATCACCGGTACCTTAAATGGGTTAGTGCCTGCGGCTGAGTCTTTAGGGGGGAATCGAGTTATGAATCAGGATGACGCTATTATTCAATTTGAGATTGTCTAATAGCTTTATTGCGTAGGCCCTTGCGTTTCTTGGGCCTTAACATTGAGATTGAGCCCTTCTATCGGAGGACAAAATTGGGTATAGATGGCCACATATTCAGCGTTTTGCCCAAATGTATCATGTTTTGACAAGCGCCTCGTCCTAATCCATCTAGTTCTGGTGCACTCCAGTTCTGTTACACTTTACTCGGTGTGTACTGAACATTTTTGCGAATACAATCGACGATAGCACTGCATTGGTTATAAATACTGACGATAAAGGGATTTACTCGTGCTCAAGACAATGTATTTGTATGTCGTTGTTTACCTATTTTCTTTTTTTGGTTTTCTTTCTCTAGCCCATGCCGACACGCTAGTTGGCACGATTCCCGGCGAAGCGGGGGTTCCTCTTCCGGTGCGGCAACCTATGACATTCCCATCGATGTTCCGCCCGGTATTAACGGTCTTCAGCCTAATTCGGTACTGAGCTACAACAGTCAACAAGGTAATGGGCTTTTGGGTTTAGGTTGGAGGCTTTCAGGAATTTCTGAAATCACTCGTTGTGCAGCCAACAGTGTGGCTCAAAGCCATTTGGGTCGGTAAATCTTAGTGGATTATTCCACACATAGCTGTAGCGGTTGTAGCTTTGTAAGTAAGTTAGATCGCTGAGTACCGGATCTGCACTGACGAAGCGTGCGGTCTCAGGATCATACACGCGTCCGTTCATGTGGATCAAGCCGACGTTGTCGAGGTGTTCGTGTCCGGTGAAGCCGCGTGGTGTTACAAAACTCGCCAAGTTAAAAGGTGTCAACGATTGAGCTTCAGGCACAGGCAAGTCCAGTCGTTTGCCCCAAGGATCGTAGAACAGGCGTTTGACGGTGCCGCTGTCGCTCACGGTGGCAATGAGGCTGCCAAGGTGGTCGCGTAGGGTGTAGTGGATGGTTTCGTTGTGGTTGTCTACTTTGTCGACGATGGCGACGTCACCGATTTGAATGCGGTGGTAGATGCGATTGCCACGGATTTCTTTTTCGTAGCCGCCGATGTAGTAAACGGTTTTTGGGACGGTGCCTGTGGTCACTTGTTTGTAGCGTTGTCGGTCTGGCCCATAGGAGAAGGTGCTGGTTTCACCATTTTGTTGGATGTAGGTGGGTTTGTCGAAGCTGTTGTAGGTGAGGCTTCGGTTGTCGCCACTGAGTAGGTTGCCATTTTGGTCGTAGCAGTAAGCGCCTTTGCCAGTGATGCTGCTGACGGCATGAGGGCCGGTTTGACGGCCACATTGGGTCTGGTTATAGGTGTATGTCCCCACGTCACTTTTTTGGGTGATATTGCCCAGAGCGTTGTAGTTGAGGGAGACGGTGCCATAGTTGTTGCCTGCCACTGTTGTGGTGGTACTTTTGAGGCGGCTTAAGCATCCGATTCATTAATCGAGTGGGCAGTGTCTTTGTTCAGCTTTTTTTGAGCTAAGAAAAAGCCAATCACTTCATATAATTGGCTTTACTGGCAGGTAATCTACTAGTTTTACTCGTTCCAATCTAGTTTTTTCAAGTAATAGAAAAAAAGAATGATGTCCAAATCAAAGTAATAGCTACTGATAAAAAGAAGAGCTGATAGAAATTATAAGTTATTGCTCCCCATATAGAAGCAGAGCCAAAAACAGCTTGAAGCATTAATGTTACTAAAAAGAGCCTATCTGACTTTGCAAAATACAAGACATCTTTTCTTAAAATCATAACAGTGGCACAGAGACCAAAAAGTATTATTTGAATATTTAAAAGAAATAATCCAGATATTAAAAAATTTATCCCTACAAGCCCGCCCCCCCATAAGGGAGTCCCATAGGCAAGTCCCCATTTATCATTGTATATATTTTTCATAAATTAATTACTATCTCTCTCTTCATTTTTAGCCGCTTCGTTCATTAAGAATCCCTGTACTTGGCTCATTGCATCAATAATTCAGCAAGCAGCATATTAAAAAGCCCGCGAATTGCGGGCTTGTAAATTATTCATCGATATCTTGTTCATCGAGAATAGACCTGAGCTGCTGCACTAAAACGCCTACTCGCTCTTTGCTGTAACCAAGCCTTGTCTCAAAGGCATGAATATCAACTCCATAACAAATTTCCCTCATACCAGCCATGAGAATCAATATTTCCTCATGGCTAATTTCACACGTTAATTTAATACCGTTATTATCAACAACTTTCATACGATTTCTCCTAAATAAATTTCTAAGCGTTAGGGGTATGGCGTTGAACGGCTTGGCAACGAATTAATATACTCACTCCAATTAGCAGGCTGAAAAGCTGTACTTTCACCTGAACCTGAATTTCGAATAACTACCGTACTTGATGATTCTTGGAGATAAACAGTACGTCCATCTTTGTAATAGCGCATCCCACTCGGGTTACTAAGTACATCTTCAACATGGTTTTGAAATTGCTGCCTTATTCTGATGCCTGGAAATTCACCTTGCTTCAAAACGTGTTTTTCAAAAGCATGCCCATTCGCTATTTCTTGAGCTGTTAACTGTCTATTTAAATTTGCGCCACTCGCCGCACTACTAGCCCCTCTGTTTGCAACCCCAGAACGAAATAGCGAAGCTACCAACCGATAAAGTCCAGATACTACTGCTCTTGTCGGTACAGTTCCATATACTGCTTGGAGATCTGTTAATGGTAGAATCTTAACATGAGAAGCTAAATTCCTTACCTCGTCATTCTCCTTATAACTTGTATGTCGATTACTTGCATCGTAAAGCGTATTCCCTGAGCTGTCTTTAATAACAGTCTGGTTCTTATCTCCCTTCGTTACTTCTACTTTATGCTCTTTATCCCATTTCTTATTTTCTTTCGAGTGATCTTTATCGTGATCCCATCGATTATTGTCATGGTCGTAGTTCGGATGCGAGTCGTAACCATCGGTTCCCGTGCCGTGGGGCTCAAACCCACTCGGGTCCGTCATTCTTAATGGATTATTCCACACATAGCTGTAGCGGTTGTAGCTTTGTAAGTAAGTTGGATCGCTGAGTACCGGATCTGCACTGACGAAGCGTGCGGTCTCAGGATCATACACGCGTCCGTTCATGTGGATCAAGCCGACGTTGTCGAGGTGTTCGTGTCCGGTGAAGCCGCGTGGTGTTACAAAACTCGCCAAGTTAAAAGGTGTCAACGATTGAGCTTCAGGCACAGGCAAGTCCAGTCGTTTGCCCCAAGGATCGTAGAACAGGCGTTTGACGGTGCCGCTGTCGCTCACGGTGGCAATGAGGCTGCCAAGGTGGTCGCGTAGGGTGTAGTGGATGGTTTCGTTGTGGTTGTCTACTTTGTCGACGATGGCGACGTCACCGATTTGAATGCGGTGGTAGATGCGATTGCCACGGATTTCTTTTTCGTAGCCGCCGATGTAGTAAACGGTTTTTGGGACGGTGCCTGTGGTCACTTGTTTGTAGCGTTGTCGGTCTGGCCCATAGGAGAAGGTGCTGGTTTCACCATTTTGTTGGATGTAGGTGGGTTTGTCGAAGCTGTTGTAGGTGAGGCTTCGGTTGTCGCCACTGAGTAGGTTGCCATTTTGGTCGTAGCAGTAAGCGCCTTTGCCAGTGATGCTGCTGACGGCATGAGGGCCGGTTTGACGGCCACATTGGGTCTGGTTATAGGTGTATGTCCCCACGTCACTTTTTTGGGTGATATTGCCCAGAGCGTTGTAGTTGAGGGAGACGGTGCCATAGTTGTTGCCTGCCACTGTTGTGGTGGTACTTTTGAGGCGGCTTAAGCATCCGATTCATTAATCGAGTGGGCAGTGTCTTTGTTCAGCTTTTTTTGAGCTAAGAAAAAGCCAATCACTTCATATAATTGGCTTTACTGGCAGGTAATCTACTAGTTTTACTCGTTCCAATCTAGTTTTTTCAAGTAATAGAAAAAAAGAATGATGTCCAAATCAAAGTAATAGCTACTGATAAAAAGAAGAGCTGATAGAAATTATAAGTTATTGCTCCCCATATAGAAGCAGAGCCAAAAACAGCTTGAAGCATTAATGTTACTAAAAAGAGCCTATCTGACTTTGCAAAATACAAGACATCTTTTCTTAAAATCATAACAGTGGCACAGAGACCAAAAAGTATTATTTGAATATTTAAAAGAAATAATCCAGATATTAAAAAATTTATCCCTACAAGCCCGCCCCCCCATAAGGGAGTCCCATAGGCAAGTCCCCATTTATCATTGTATATATTTTTCATAAATTAATTACTATCTCTCTCTTCATTTTTAGCCGCTTCGTTCATTAGAAGCCCCTGTACTTGACTCGTAGCGTCTATCACAACCCTTGCAGGCTGTCTAGCTATTCCAGGAAGCATATTAGGTAATATGTCACCAGCAATTTTGTAACTAGTAGATAAAGCTGCACCAGCTGTTGACGTTAGATTAAAATTTTTCCCATTAACAGCTATATCAACACCTACAGCAAATATACCAGCAATAATAGCAACGTTAGCAAGAGCACCAGCAACCGGAACAAAACCTGTTAGTAAAGCGGCTGTTGCTGCATATGATGCATATCTAGAAACCGTAGATAATAAATTAGAAGCCCTTTGGGCCAGAGCTGCATTCCGCTGAGCCTCAACTGCTGCTTGTGTCGCAGCAGCTTGTGAATACCCACTGTTATCCCCTCGATTTCTTCGATCATTGTCATCATTATACCGAGGGGCTGATACGGTCATTTCCAGTGTAACACTGCCATCAGCCTCCTTGGTTGCGCTGCTACCCGAGCCAGATTTGTTATTACTCGACCCTGAGTTATTGTCTCTGTCACTTTCACGACCAAATCTAGAATCCGATTCATTATTGTCATCGGGGTTTCCTGTATGCTCTGCGTCCACCATTCTAAAACCACTAGGGGCTGTGTATCGTAGTGGGTTGTTTACAGTATAAGAGTAACGGTTATAACTTTGCAGATTTTTTGGGGAGGGAATTAAAGGATCCGCGCTAACGAAGCGTGCAATTTCAGGATCATACACGCGTCCGTTCATGTGGATCAAGCCGACGTTGTCGAGGTGTTCGTGTCCCGTGAAGCCGCGTGGCGTTAAAAAGGTCGCTAGATTAAAGAGCGTGAGCGGTTGGGCATCTGGTACAGGTAAGTCCAGTCGTTTACCCCAAGGATCATAGAACAGGCGCTTGATGGTGCCTGTGTCGCTGACGGTGGCAATGAGACTACCAAGTTGATCTCGCAGGGTGTAATTAATGGTTTCGGGGTTGTCGTCCACTTTTTCTACAATGGCAGAATCACCGATTTGAATGCGGTGATAGATACGATTACCACGGATTTCTTTTTCATAGCCGCCGATGTAATACACCGTCTTTTTGATCTCGCCGGTGGTGATTTGGTCTTTGATAGGGGTTGTTGTTTGTGTAGTGGGTTGAGTCAGTTTTTGAACTCAAAAAAGCCAATCACCTAATATAACTGGCTTTGAGGGGGAATGAATATTATTTTAAGATTAGGCTTAATCAGTCGGCGACCAATTCAACAACTACATTCTGGAAATTGACATCGTCAGATCCATCACTACACCGCAATCTGATCTGATGGTCTGATTCTGAAATATCCATTCCGGCATTTCCCACCCAAGCTTGAGTCACACCGTTAACTTCCCATACATTCCATACCTTTAACTTGGTGTTCTTTTTGGGTATGCATCGTAGTTGTACTACATCTGGACTGGTGTCTTCCCACAGTACGATATTCGAAAGTTTTTCGCCGTTTACTTCTATAACACCTTTATCTATTTTTATTTGTATCCCCTGCTTCAGTCTAGATTGAGTGCTAACCCACTTCACGGTTATTTGCTTTTCCTTCTCTAATTCCAAAATATAGATCGGGTATACATTTCTACCTTCAATCTCTACAGGCTGGCCCATTGTGCTTTGAAATTTCTCAGATAGTGTTTTATTGGTCATTTCTTAGTATCCTGGTCTTCTAAAAGGATCAACAGCAGCATGGTCTTGGGGCCAGCGAGGAATAAAATCTTTACCCCCATCTCTAAAAGGAATTGGCTCATGACTCAACTCCATAGATTCAATGCCTCCTTTATCAGCGTTGTATCTTTGTGGTGCCCTTCCTTTAGCCATTCTCTCTACGTTTTCTGCCCCATATTTGTTCGCTGCGCTTGGCATCGCAGACTCGTTTTTCCAGAATCGGGTCCTGACAGTTGTCCAAGATGGTTGATTGCCTTTTGTAGTTAAATTGTATATATCGTCGCCTAATTTCCACCCCCTGTTTGCACCCCCAGAAAAAAGCCCAGATGAAACTGCCCTTGCTGGAAATAACCCCAGTATCGACACGGTTCCTAACCCCGACTCAGGGGGGATAGGATTTTCCAATGCCCACTGATCCCACTCCTTTTGCTGCTCAATTTTCCTCGCTCGCTCCCCTGCATCGTAAAGCGTATTCCCTGAGTTGTCTTTAATAACCGTCTGGTTCTTATCTCCCTTCGTTACTTCTACTTTATGCTCTTTATCCCATTTCTTATTTTCTTTCGAGTGATCTTTATCGTGATCCCATCGATTATTGTCATGGTCGTAGTTCGGATGCGAGTCGTAACCATCGGTTCCCGTGCCGTGGGGCTCAAACCCACTCGGGTCGGTAAATCTTAGCGGATTATTCCATACATAGCTGTAGCGGTTGTAGCTTTGTAAGTAAGTGGGCGCGGAGATCATCGGATCCGCACTGACGAATCTTGCGATCTCTGGATCATACACACGTCCGTTCATGTGGATCAAGCCGACGTTGTCGAGGTGTTCGTGTCCGGTGAAGCCTCGAGGTGTCAAAAAGTTGGCGAGGTTAAAAGGTGTCAGGGATTGAGCTTCGGGTACAGGGAGATCGAGTCGTTTGCCCCATGGGTCGTAGAACAAGCGTTTGATGGCGCCACTCTCGCTGACGGTGGCGATCAGGCTGCCGAGGTGGTCCCGTAGGGTGTAGTGAATGGTTTCGTTGTGGTTGTCTACTTTATCGACGATGGCGACGTCACCGATTTGAATGCGGTGGTAGATGTGCTTGTCACGGATTTCTTTTTCGTAGCCGCCGATGTAGTAAATGGTTTTTGGAATGACGCCGGTGGTGGTTTGGCTTTTGATAGGGGTTGTTGTTGGTGTGGCGGATTGGGTTAGTTTTTGAACTAAAAAAAGCCAATCACTTGATATGACTGGCTTTGAAAGACAAGGGTCTAGTTAACTTTAGTCGTTCCAATTTAGTTTTTTAAACAAATAGAAACTAAAAAACAATGTCCAAATAAGAGTAATAGCATTTGACACTAGAAAAGGCTGGTAATCATTTTTAGAAATTCCAATTCCAATTAGAATAGATCCTATAACAATTTGAAACAATAACGTCACTAAAAAAAACGATCAAACTTAGAAAAATAAAAGATATCCTTTCTTAATAAGACGACTGTCATGCAGATACCAATAATAATTAATTTTATATTAAATAAAAACAGTCCTGCTATTAGAAGATTTAGCCCTAAAAGTCCTGTTACCCATAAGGGAGCTGCATATGCGAGTCCCCATTTATCATTGTATATATTCTTCATCAATATTGGTCTCTCTCTTCATTTTTAGCCGCTTCATTCATTAAGTGCACCTGCACTTGGCTCATTGCATCAATTGTGATTCTTGCTGGCATTTGAGCCATTCCTGGTAGCATATTAGGTAATTTGTCCCCTACAAATTTGTAACCACTAGACAGAGCTGCTCCCATCACTGCCGTTTCATTAGGATTCTCCGTAAAGAAAGTATCTATAAGTACAGCAGACCAACCTGTAGCTAAAGAAACAACACCAAAAAAAGTGGCTGCTGTAACTCCAGCAGGCCCTACAAACAGTGAAACCGTTGCGGCATAGGATGCATACCTAGAAACTGTAGATAAGTAATTAGAAGCCTGTTGAGCCAGAGCATTCTGTCTAGCCGCTTGTGCTGCTGCTTGTGAATACCCACTGTTATCCCCTCGATTTCTTCGATCATTGTCATCATTATACCGAGGGGCTGATACGGTCATTTCAGATAGTGTGACACTACCATCAGCCTGTTTGGTGGAACCGCTACTCGAGCCAGATTTATTATTACTCGACCCTGAGTTATTGTCACGATCATTACCATCCCGATCATTATCTCTATGGTGATCGTGCTGATCACGATCTCGTGATGCAGCATCAGTATCACCTCGTACATTATAGTAGCCACTCGGATCCGTGTATCTAAGCGGGTTGTTCCCAGTATAAGAATAACGGTTATAGCTTTGCAGATTTTTTGGGGAGGGAATTAAAGGATCCGCGCTGACGAATCGTGCGATCTCTGGATCATACACACGTCCGTTCATGTGGATCAAGCCAACGTTGTCTAGGTGTTCGTGTCCGGTGAAGCCTCGAGGTGTCAAAAAGTTGGCGAGGTTAAAAGGTGTCAACGATTGCGCTTCAGGCACAGGGAGATCGAGTCGTTTGCCCCAAGGATCATAGAACAGGCGTTTGATGGCGCCACTCTCGCTGACGGTGGCGATCAGGCTGCCGAGGTGGTCCCGTAGGGTGTAGTTTATGGTTTCGTTGTGGTTGTCTACTTTGTCGACGATGGCGACGTCACCGATTTGGATGCGGTGGTAGATGCGATTGCCACGGATTTCTTTTTCGTAGCCGCCGATGTAATACACCGTCTTTTTGATCACGCCGGTGGTGATTTGGTCTTTGATAGGAGTTGTTGCTGTCGCGGATTGAGTCAGTTTTTGAACTCAAAAAAGCCAATCACTTGATATGACGGGCTTTGGTTGATGGTTGATCTGTCAAGGTGTGCTCAACACAAGGTACAAGATATTCGGGGTTTGTTGATATTTTTTCATCTGTTACCCAATAGGGTTTAAACCACTTATTAGGGAGTTCTACGCTGCCCTTACCATCATCCATATTGGCAAAAATAGTCCAGTATCTCCCAGTTTCTCCCATTGCGGTGCTGACCACTTTTATAACAGTAAATGACGTTCCAGCTTCTTGCTTTGTTATGTAATTGTTATCACATAGCTTCGTTAGTAATGAAAAACCGGACGAACATTGAGGAAGTTGCATTTTCATTGCAAGTTCTTCTTCATTTTTAGGTAAGCAAGCATTCATGCTAAACGCCCCCATCTTCCTCATGTCTGAGCCGCATCTTGCATATAAAAAAGCATTTTGTACGGTCGTAAAACACTGACCGACTATTTCATTAGCCACAGCATCCTTGGTGCGGTCATAAGAAACAATCTCACACCCAGCACACAGAAAAAATGGTAACACAATTAAAAATTTCATTTACCTTCTAGAAATAACAACGGGCTACATGAGCTATGTAACCATTATTCTTAGTCACCAAGTTTGCTCTTGGATTAAATAACAACTCAGCCGCCATATCATTAATGGCATCCCCAGCCCTAATATTAACTTGCATATTACCAGAAGCAACATTACCAAAGGGAAGGGGGAAGATATGTCCCCTTAAAGTGTAACCTGATAAAGCACCTAACATGATTTCACCCGAACTTACCCATTTTTCTACGCGTTATAACCTGCTACGGACGCAGAGCAATAACCACTACATGCCTAAACATCGGCCACAGCAGCTGCAATAACAGTAAGGATGTCTTTATTTTTACTGACATGTTTCTCTACTCGGCGATATTCGTGTCTGACAGAACGCTCTATGCACTTAAAGGCTTTGTTGGTCGAGAATACCCACTAGGGTCTGTCATTCTCAATGGACTATTCCATTCGTAGCTCTAGCGGTTGTAGCTGTGCTGGTGCTTGCAGTATGGAATCCGCGCTCATGAAGTGTGCAATCTTTGGATCATACACGCGTCAGTTCATGTGGATCAAGCCGACGTTGTCGAAGTGCTCGGTCCGGTTAAGCTGCGAGGTGTCAAAAACAGGCATGTTGATTGAAAAAAACGGGAAGATTAGCGTACCAATCTCCCCGTTTTTTTATATCAAAGTGCAGTTTTGCTATTGATGCTCAATGCCATGGCTTCGGCGATTTTAATGCCGTCGATGGCCGCTGACATGATACCGCCCGCGTAGCCGGCGCCTTCACCAGCTGGGTATAAGCCTTTGGTGTTGATGCTTTCTAGGCTATCGTTATCACGTTTGATATTGATTGGAGCCGATGTGCGTGTTTCTACACCCGTTAATAATGCATCATCAAAAGCAAAGCCTTTTATCTTTCTATTAAAAGCGGGAATGGCTTCACGGATGGCTTCGATACAAAAATCGGGCAAGGCATCGGCAAGGTTGGTGAGTTTAATGCCAGGCTTGAAAGATGGCTCCACTGTACCGAGTTTTTCGGGTGTTTCATTACGTAAAAAGGCACCGACCGTTTGCGCTGGTGCATCATAGTTACTGCCGCCCAACTCGTAGGCAAGACTTTCTAGTTTGCGTTGGAATTCAATCCCTGCCAGTGGGCCACCAGGATAATCGGATGGATCAATACCTACTACGATGGCGCTGTTGGCGTTACGCTCATTGCGAGAATATTGACTCATACCATTGGTCACCACACGGTGTTCTTCCGATGTGGCGGCCACTACGGTGCCACCTGGGCACATACAGAAGCTGTAAACCGAACGACCATTTTTACAATGGTGAACCAATTTATAATCGGCGGCCCCTAAAATTTCGTTGCCGGCATTTGGGCCAAAGCGTGCTTTGTCGATAGCGGATTGCTCGTGTTCAATACGGAAGCCAACCGAGAAAGGTTTGGCTTCGATATAGACGCCTTTGTTGTGTAGCATCTCGAAGGTGTCACGAGCACTGTGGCCAATGGCGATAGCAATGTGTTTTGAATACAGTTTTTCACCGTCAGCCAGAGTGACTCCTGTTATTTGACCATCTTCAATGTGCAGATCGTCGACTCGGCTGCTAAAACGAATCTCGCCACCTAACTCAATAATTTGCGCGCGCATTTTTTCGACCATGGCAACGAGCTTAAAGGTACCAATGTGCGGCTTACTGACGTATAAAATTTCTTCTGGTGCGCCCGCTGCAACAAATTCGTTGAGTACTTTGCGGCTGTATTGCTTTGGGTCTTTCACTTGGCTATAGAGCTTACCGTCAGAAAAAGTCCCTGCACCGCCTTCACCAAATTGCACGTTGGACTCGGTGTTGAGGATTTTTTTGCGCCAGAAACCAAAGGTATCCTTGGTGCGTTCACGTACTTCTTTACCGCGTTCAAGCACGATGGGCTTGTAGCCCATTTGCGCCAACACTAAAGCTGCTAATAAACCACAAGGGCCAAACCCTATGATAATAGGGCGCTCAGTTAAGTTTTCAGGAGCTTGTGCCACAGGGTGATAGTTAAGATCTGGCGCGATTTTTACTTGTTGGTGATCGGCAAATTGGCTTAAAAGTGCTTGGTCACAGGTGGTTTCAACATCGATAGTGTAGATAAGAAAAATATTGCTTTTCTTTCTGGCATCGTAACCACGGCGAAAGACAGTAAAGCGAACGAGTTTCTCGACTGGAATGTCCAGCAAGGACAAAATAGCGTGTTCTATCGCGCTGGCGTCGTGATCAAGAGGAAGTTGGATATTGGACAGTCGTATCATAGGAATCAATTGTATAAATGCTGGGTAAATGGCTAATGGCGGAGATAATACGATATTTCAGCTTAAAAAGCTGTTCCCAAATGACAGAAGTGACCTTCTAAGTGAGGCTACTTCTGTCAAATTGCTTTATGTGGAAACTAAGAATTAGCTTAAAACATACCCAAAGCGTACCACCAAAGAAAATTCAGCGGCAGCAGTACCACGCTTGTCAGTACAAAGGTTGCCAAACAAACTTTGGTGACGGCACTGATGGATAAACTTCCTAGAGCGATGGCCGTAATCAGCGGCGGTGCTTGATAAGGCAGCAAGACGTTCGAAAAGGCCAATACTTGTGTCATCAGCACAGCATGATTAGACAGCCCTGTTATGTTGGCAAGATGCTCCGCCATTGGTGTCATAATAGCAGGCACACCGGCTAAGTTAGTGACCACCGCCACGCACGTTGAAATAAAGGTCAGCAAGCTTAGGTTTAACAAGGGTGCATTAGCTGAGAAAGGAATCACGTCGGTTAAATAGTTAACTAATATGTTGCCCAGTCCCGAGTAAGCAATGATCGCGCTTAGCCCTATAATGCCAGCAGCAAACAACAGTGTGCCGTATTGAATGTCTTTATCTATACTGTTTTTTGCCATTAATCCAAGGCTTGGCCATAGACAAACTAGCGCGGCAATAAGGCCAATCCAACCCGCAGAAATATGGTGCAGGGAATCTGTAAACCAAAACGCAAAACACGTACACAGTACAATCAAGAGGCGTGTTTCTATTTTGGTCATGGCCGACTTTTCGATTGTCGCTTGTACGGCTTGATTGGGTGCTTTATCAGGAAACAACCATAAAATGACGCCGATGGTCATGATTAACTTTCCGAATCCTAAGATGGGAAAATGCAATAATAGGTATTCCCCATAAGATAAAGGCGCGTCATACAAGGCTTCTGTCATTCCCGACAACAACATGTTGGGGGCGTTGGCAGGTAAAATGGAAAAGGCGGGTAAAAATGTTCCGAATGCTGCGGCTAATAACATGCCCTTTCGGCCATTAGAATGTGAGTCGTAACCAAAATGGTCTGCAAGAGAAACAATAATAGGAATTAACAGTACGACCCGACTCACGCCAGATGGGATTAAAAACGCTAACCCCATGGCAAACAGCGCAATTTTAATAATCGTGCCTTGATAGCTATTGCCAAGAATCAGCATTAGTAAGCGCGTAGCGCGTGAATTAACTCCCGTGTGGTTAATCGCTGCGCCAAACACCATGCCACTGAATAACAGCCAAAATGTTGACGATTGGAAGCCCGAAAATATCACCTGTGTTGGTGCCAATTGTGTGGCGGTTGCAAACGCAAACAATCCCAATGCAGGCCAATAAGCGGGTACCAAAGACGTTGCCCAAAAGGCGATACAAATAAACAGTAGCCCTGCAGTTAAGGACTGAGGGAGGGTTAGATACTGATAGGAAACGGCACCTATGGCAAATGTCATCGCTACAATTAGATAAAGCGGCCAAGTTGGCTGGCTTGGTTTTTTCATTGAGGGAATGGGATGACCCTCTGCAGCCTGTGAAGGATGGTTTTTATTATTCATTTGACACTCTAAGGTCAAATTCCGCCTTCTAAGAACAAACAAAGAAGGCGGAATAAAGTGACTAGCGAAGATTTACCGCAATGTCTTCAGCAAACCCCAACATGATATTAAGGTTTTGTACCGCGGCACCAGAGGCGCCTTTGCCGAGGTTGTCGAGCTTAGCAACCAAGACACCTGACTTATTACCAGGCTCGCTTAGAACAGATAGCTCTATTTGGTTGGTGTCTTCAAGGCCATGTGGCGTCAAGAATGGTGCTGAGATATCGGCAACCACATTAAAGCCATTTACCGTTACAAACGTGTCGTTGGCATACACTTCGGCCAATTTAGCTTGTAACTGCTCCATGGTGACATCGCCTTTTAGCTGAATGGGTAAGAAGGTCAGCATGCCTTGGCGGAAGTTACCCACACTAGGAACGAAGATTGGTGCCTTATCCAAGCCTGACCACTTTTTCATTTCAGCTAGGTGTTTGTGGTTGAAAGACAAGCCATAGGCACCAAATATAGGAGCATTTTTGGTGCTTTCGTAACGATCGATCATGGCGTTACCGCCACCGCTATAGCCAGACACTGCGTTAATAGAATAATCATAAGATGCTGGTAGTAAGCCAGCTTCAATCAACGGCTTCAACAGCAGAATCGCACCAGTTGGGTAGCAACCAGGGTTAGAGACAAACTGCGCGGCTTTGATTTTGTCTCGTTGAGTGACATCAAGTTCAGGCAGACCATACACCCAACCGTCAGCGACACGGTGAACTGAACTGGCGTCTAAAATACGGCAGCCTTCTTCTTTTGCCAAAATCACGCTGTCTTTCGCGGCGTCATCAGGTAGACAAAGAACCGTGACATCGGCTTCTTTCATTAAGCGACGCTTTTCTTCCACATCGCGTTTTTTGTCTGGATCGATACTGATGATTTCAATGTGTGGGTGATTGACTAGGCGATCTTTTACTTGCAGCCCTGTGGTGCCAGTTTCGCCATCAATAAATACTTTTTTCACAGTGTGATTCCTTACTGGATGTCTTAAACCAAAACACATCAGGTCATCTTAATCGATTTCCTGTCTTTACTGTTTCTTTGGTTGGTGATTAATATTTGTTAAATAGTGTAATGCATCAAGGTGCGGCTGAATAGTTGATAGAAACGCTTAATCTTTAAAAAAAACGATTTTGTGCCTTTCAGCGTTTTTGCTGACGTAAGTGGTGTAATCCAAGTAAGGCGGTCAATAATGCAAGGGCACCACCACAAGCAATTGCCCAACGAGCACCAAGCAAGTCGGCTGTGAAGCCAACTAATGGCCCACCAAGAGCAGAACCACCTACGGAAGTAGCCAGCAAAATGGCAATGACTCTGCCGCGTATGTGTTTTTGTGCTGAGAGTTGAATCAGACTGTGAACCGATGTTGTGAACAGTTGAGTGGTCATGCCTATCAAGCAGAGTGACGCAGCAAAGAGCCAAAAATTGGGTATTATCGAAGCAATCAGCGCTATGACACCAAACGCAATGGCTGCAAATGAAATAAAACGAATACTGGGTGTATCTCGATTGGCGGTAATTATGGCACCAAGAATAGAGCCTATGGCCATAATCGACATAAGAATACCGAACTGTTGTGCATTACCAGTAAACACATGCACTGTCATAGCGGTTAAGTAAACGGTGAAGTTAAGTCCGAACATGGCGAAGAAAAAAACATAACTATCGCTATGGTCATATCTGGACGTTGGCGTATGTAATGAAAACCATCAAAAAACGTGGTTTTGTGTGTAGCATGATGATTGTTAGGTATGGTGTTAGTGTGAGGGAGGCCTTCTGAAGAAGAGCTTGTTGGCTGTGCTTTGATCACATACATGATGACTAAAATTGGTATAAATGACGCGGCATTGAGTGCGAATACCCAACCAGCTCCCATAATTAAAATCAGAAAACCCGCGATAGCTGGGCCAATCATGCGGGCACTGTTAAATGAAATAGAATTCAGTGATACGGCATTTTGCATGTCTTTGTCATCGACTAAATCGGCCACAAAGGCATGTCTTGCAGGTGTGTCAAAAGCGGTAAAACAACCCAGTAAAAAAGCAAAAATATACATATGCCACAATTCAAGGTGACCATTTAGAATCATAATGGCTTGAACGAGTGCCAACAAACCACGTAAGCTTTGTGTGGCAATCAGTAATTTACGACGGTCAAAATAATCCGCCGCCCATCCAATAAGCGGGAGGAAGAGAAATTGTGGCGCAAATTGCAATGCAACCACTATGCCGACGGCCGTGGCATTCCCATCAGAAAGCTGAGAAATCACGAGCCAATCTTGTGCGGTGCGTTGTAACCAGGTGCCAATGTTTGAGATGAACGCGCCGATGGCCCAAAGGCGGTATTGGGGGTTCTTTAGTGAGCGAAAGGTTTTGTGCAAGCTTGTCTCCGATGACACCGATTGTCGTGAAAGAATATTTTTTATAATGAAACGGTGTTTCAAAATTATAGCATGTTGTTCTTCTAAAGAAATGCGTGCTTAGAAATCAGTACAAAAAATAATGTTAACAGCGCACATTGTTAATCTGTTGTCGAAAGGTGGGTGTTGTGAAAAAATCGGATAAAAAAATAGAAAATGCCATTCGTGATGCGTTAACGAGGGTATGTGAAGCGGCATTGGAATCGGTTGATGGGTTTGTTTGGCTAACGCATTTAGTGAATTACAATGCGTTTCCTAATTCATTAAAAATCGTTTGTATCTTTGAAACCGACGATGTTTTGTCGAGTGCCATTCATGCTAAGCAAGATAACTACCTTTGTCAGCTTATCCACCAAGAGCTAAGCGATGTCGGCATTGCCATCAAACTCAGCCAGCTTCGTCAGCAGGTGAGTTTTGATAGCGAAGAGGCTTGTGAGCGTTCTCATAATGGAAAATGGCATGAACGACTGGCTAAGTTGCAAAGAAGCGTGACGTTGCATTAGTTTAATACATAAGTCGAGCAGCTATTTAGTCGTCGGTTTGCTGTTGAATGTCTTGCATGGCTTTTTGTAGCTGCGGGTTCTTTTCTTCAAGGTATTTTTTAAGCCGAGCAATAAAAACTTTATTTTCATGGGCCGGTACGCCGATTTGATGAGCGTCGGCCACTTCTACCATGGACACTTTATCGTGTTGGTTGAATATGTTAATCATTTGTTCCGCTTTCTTATGGGAAATGCCCAGTGCTTCAAATGCAGATCTTCCCATACGCAAACTGCTGTCGTAATTTTCTCGAATGATGTCTCTACAACCAGAAGCCCATAAATCGTAAACGTGATTATTGTCAAAGGCTCTGGCAATGATATGTAGATCCGGGTAGGTTGCTTTAATGTATTTGACGAGTTTGGTGACTTGTTCGGCATCATCAATGGTAATAATGAACAATGACGCCTCGCTTATACCTGCCGCTTCCAATAAATCGGGTCGAGTGGCATCACCGAAGTAGTTTTTTACACCAAAATTTTGCAATGCGCGTAGGCGTTTCACGCTGAAATCAATCACGGTCGAGTGATAACCTGCCAATCGTAAAAGGTTGTCTATGGTGCTGCCCATTCGTCCAGAGCCCGCGATAATGATTTTATTATCATCGGGCATATCGTCCTGTGTCCCCACCGTTTGGTCTGTGGCATAACGAGGAGCAATAACACGATCATACAGAATGAATAGCATAGGGGTAAGCAGCATAGATAACGCGACCACCAGCAGCAAAATATCGGCTACTTCTTGCGAAATTACAGCGTTGCTAACAGTAAAAGACAATAAAACAAAACCAAATTCCCCCGCCTGAGCAAGACCTAGAGCAAACAGCCATTTGTTTGAACCACGAATACTGAAAATACGACCCAATATAAACAGCGTAGTGGCTTTCACCATGATCAATCCAAGCGTCAGGCCAAGGATGGATGGAAAGTGGCTGAACAATAGTGAAAAGTTAATGCCTGCGCCTACAGTCATAAAGAACAGTCCTAGTAACAATCCTTTAAATGGCGCTATGTCACTTTCTAATTCATGTCGATAAGGCGAGTTAGCTAGCACCACGCCAGCGAGGAAGGTACCAAGAGCTGGAGACAGTCCAACCAAAGACATCAGCAAGGTGGTGCCGATAACAAACATTAATGCCGCTGCAATAAAGAGTTCGCGCAGTTGCGCTACAGCAATAAAACGGAAAATAGGCGTCACTAAAAAACGGCCACTTAATATGACAACGGCAATGGCACCAATGGTCACTAGTGCGGTTTGCCACGCCTCCAGTCCTGCGACCAGAGAGACTGAGTCTGAATGATTACCCGCCTGTGCCACATCGGAAGAATGACTAAGGGCTGTGATTAATTCCGGTGTGGCAAGCAACGGAATAAAAGCCAGCATGGGAATGACGACAATGTCTTGTGCTAACAGCACTGCGAAAGAGGATTGCCCTCCATCCGACTTCATTAAACCTTTTTCGGTTAGGGTTTGAATCACAATGGCCGTTGACGAAAGGGCGAGTATCAAACCAATGGCAAGGCTGGTGCGCCATTCTTGCTCTAACAGCATTCCGGCCGCCATGATAAGAAGGGCGGTCAGCACAACTTGTCCGCCACCTAAGCCAAACAATTTGGACTTTAATGCCCACAGTTTTTTAGGGTTTAATTCAAGCCCGACCAAAAACAGCATTAAGACAACACCTAATTCGGCGAAGTGCTGAATGGATACAATGTTAACGTCGAATAGACTCAGTAATGGGCTGATAATAATGCCGGCTAGTAGATAACCTAGCACCGAGCCTAATCCTAAGCGTGATGCAATGGGAACCGAAATGACCCCAGCTACTAGAAAAACAAAGGTTAACAGCAGCGCATCGGTCATCTCATAGGTTCCTTATAAGGTGAAAAGAAAGTGTGTTATCAAGTTGTCTTTTTCATTGGCCTAAGGCATATCGCAGACGGCTTGTGCAAAGCGGTCAACACTCTGCCAATCAGTAAATTCCATATTGGTTTTTGGGTCGGTAGGGCCTTTGGTCATCCACATAATAAAGCGAATCATATTTCGATCGATAAAACCGTATTTGGGGTAATTAAGTTTCCCCGCAAAGACGCCTTTTAACGCTGGCTGCCAATGAAGCTGGTCGAGAAATTTGATGATATAGGGGTTGGTATCTGGCTGGCATTTCTCTGGTTTTCTGGCGACAAGGTTAACGGTATAAAATGCACTGGATTTGCTTTCAAGTTGGTTCTTATGCTGGCTAATAAAATCGGCAACGATCTTTTGATGCTTGCCGTAACGAATGCTGGCACCAATGACAATCTTGTCATGATTGGCAAGCGTCTGTGCGGTCGCTTCTTCCACAGCAAGCAGAGAAACGGCATTGCCTTGGCTTTCGAGAAAGGCTTGTATTTTTAGGCTGATCTTTTTTGTGTGACCGTCTGTGGTGGAATAAATCAGTAAAATATTAGACATGGTGATTCAGAAAAGCTGCCTCAGTTGGTTTGGCTTAGTATAGTGAATAGTGAGTGCGTTGTTATAAACACTCAAGAGCGTGCTGTAAAGGGTGCGAACTTTTTATTCAAAGGTGTATAAAAAAAGCGGCTCATATTGAATGGCCGCTTTCTGCTTTACAAATCGTACTTTATTCCGCAGAGCTGTGTTTTCGAGCGCGTATGTCAGATTGTGCGCTGCGATAGAACTTTTCCTGAGGCTTTGATTTGGTTACTTGATCATCGTCGCTGTCTTCATTGCGCAACAGTAAAAAGTCCGCAACGCGGTGGGCGTCCAGACGGTTGGCTTTAACGGCGGCTTTAATGGCACAGCCTGGCTCACCTTCGTGTTGACAGTCACTGAATCGACATTGCTTTTCAAGCGCAATAATATCGGCGAAATTGGCAATCGCACTGCTATCGAACTGCGCAAGTTGTAGTTCGCGCATGCCCTTGGTATCAAGTAAAATGGCACCAGATGGCATGATTTTTAGCGCACCTGATTGGCCGATATTTCTTTGTGTCTTACCGCTTTCAGAGGTTTGCATCAAAGTATTAATCAAGGCCGATTTTCCAGAGCCTGCCGCTCCAAGTAGGGCAATGGTTTTGCCTTTTTTAAGGAAAGGCGACAAACAGCGTAGGCTGTTCGCATCGAGAGCGTTAACGGTTTCAACGATCAGCAAGGGATCCAATTTTTCGACCTGAGCGCGTTTTTCTGCTGTATCTTCACAAATATCGGATTTTGTGAGTACGACAACCGCATCCGCTTGGGCCTCATGGGTGATTTCCAAATAGCGTTTAATCAGCGCTAGATTGAAATCTTGATTCAGTGCGCAAATTAAAAACACAGTATCTATATTTGAGGCAATGCCTTCGAATATAGAGCTTGGTTCCAACAGGCGTAAGAAATGATGTTCTGTATCAGTGACTATCCAGTCTCCCACCGTCATATTGGGCATATCTGGATGGCTCTCCAAAGTGAATAAGCCAAACTCACTAACAATCTCGTATTGACTGCCTTGTTGAGAACAGATGCGTGCAATACGATTTGATTCTAAATCATCCAATGATAACTGTTGTTGAAAATAAGCTTGCCAGCCTAACTCCAATAAAGTAAACGTGGAATCCATTAATATTACCCCAAGCGAAATACGCCATCGTAAATAAGAAGCAATGTGCTTCAATTAGTACAACCGAACATAAATGCATTTTATGTTCTAGCCAGAAAATCACACTAACGTGTTATGAACCATTTATACACTGTGCTAATTTATGAGATTAGCACAGTGTGAGAGCTCTACAAACAGAAATATCATTGTCATGAAAAAGCATTATGCTGATTGTTTTTATGTGGGAATATCCTCATAAAATCGATAACAAAATATTACTTTCTAAAACCGTTTCAGTACGCAATAAATCATTATACGGATTGCTTTTTAGGTACTTGTTGGGTAATGCAGTGAATATTTCCACCACCAAGTAATATGTTTCTCGCTGGTACGCCGATCACTTGATGGTTTGGAAACGCACTCTGTAGAATCTGTTTGGCCTGCTCATCTGTCTTTTCATCAAGCAACGGAAACACAATGCCACTGTTACAAATTAAAAAGTTTGCATAAGAGGCGGCGAGGCGCTCTCCGACTTGGCGGTTCATGTAAGGGCTTTCAGTAAGATTTTTCGCTTCATCTGCTGAGACAAAAAGCGGGCCAGGCATAGGCAGTTTGATAATTTCTAAATGTCGTCCTTTTGCATCGCGCGTTTGGCTCAGGACGTTGAACGCGGCTTTGCTAATAGCGTATTGCGGATCATTTGGGTCTTCGCAATCGGTAAGAGCAATGACGCCAGGGCGTATGACGTGCATGATATTATCCACATGCCCATTGGTTTCATCATTATACAACCCATCTTTTAACCAAATGATCTTATCCACATTTAAATATACTTTTAGCAAGTCTTCGATATCGGCTTTGCTTAGATGTGGATTACGACTTGGATGAAGCAAACATTCTTCTGTGGTGTATAGCGTGCCTTCGCCATCCACGTGAATAGAACCACCTTCTAAAATGAAAGGTGCGTGATAAACATGATCGCCTGTAATCGCCGCCATTTTTTCTGCCACAGCGTTGTCTTGTTCCCAAGAATCATACAAGCCGTCTAATTCGCCTCCCCACGCGTTAAATTGCCAGCTGTTCGCGCGCCGCTCGCCCAGATTGTTCACAACATAGGTTGCACCAATGTCACGCATCCAGCAGTCATCGTAAGGAATCTCAATTAGCTTGATATGCTCAGGTAACGCTGAACGTGCTTGTTCAAAGTGAGTCTTATCGACAATAAAAGTCACTGGTGTGAATTGGGCAATAGCGTTAGCAACAGCAACAAACTCCTGTTGAGCATACTTGCCTTGTTCCCGCCAATTATCTTCGCGAGTAGGCCAAGCCATCCAGACTTGTTCTTGTGGCTCATGTTCTGCAGGCATGCGAAAGCCATCAAGTTTTGGCGTGGTATACAGTTTGGTGTTCATAAGCTGTCCTTAATCGTGCTTTGTATCAAGCAAGGGCGTTGTGCCAATTCAATAAGAGATGCGCCAATTCTATGGCAGATGAGCAAACATTCAAGGGGATTTTTGTCTATTTCAATATAAGGCTTGTGCTCGGCGTAGTATGGCTATGTGAGAGAATCGCCACATTGTTTGCGTCTTTACAATTCCTCGACGGAAATTGTTACCGAGATATTTTGTAAAAACTACTTGATAGCAGTAAAAAAATAAAAAAAGACCATGGCTATTTTTTATTAAAATTATTAATAATCAATGGTTTATGTGTTTTTTTGAAAGTTGGCACGGGCTTCGCAATAGCTTAATGGAAATCAATCACCAAGCGCAGAAATGTGTTTCTATGTTGGTGTTATTGAGTTGATTATTTGGAAGCATGGTCATCAGACTTTTATTGCTTCTTGTATTTTAAAGACTAAATGGAGGTTACCATTATGAATATGAAACGCACTCTACTAAACACGGCCCTAGTTCTTGTTACAGCCGCGACGTTAGCTGCATGTGGTCAAGATGCTGAAGAAAACAAAGTAGAAGATGCTATGTCCAATACTGGTGATGCGATTGAGCAAACCATGGATGATGCTGGTGATGCTTTGAATAACGCTGGCAACGCAATCGAAGACGCTGCAACTGATGCGGGCAACACTGTTGAAGACACTATGACGGATACAGGCAACGCGATTGAAGACGCGTGTGAAGAAGCAAAAGAAGGTGTCGAAGCGAAAGACACTGATTGCTAAGTAGAACAGAAAAAAGGCCGATATTATCGGCCTTTTTTCTAGGTGTTTTGTGAATGCTTTGGTTTTGTAAGGAGTATTTTGATGGAGGCGATGGCGCAGCACACAGCATGGTTTCTCACAACAAGTCGACGTGTTCATATTTGTCGAGTTTGTTGTAAAGCGTTTTAATGCTAATGCCAAGTTGGTTTGCGGTATCGGTTTTATTGCCATCGTTCTTTTTTAATGTTTTGAGTATGGCGATTTTTTCCATATCGTCTAAGCGCATACCGGTAGGAACGCCATAGGTTTCGTCGTGTTTTGCCTGATCATTGAAATCATGGGTAATGAGATGTTCGGGATGAATGATATCGTCAGCCAGTATGTAGGCGCGTTCAATCGCATGTTTTAGTTCTCTGACATTGCCTGGCCAAGTGTATCGGCCTATTTTTTCTAGGCTTTGAGATGAAAGCTGTTTGCGTTGGCCATCTTGAGTGTTGCGGTAAGCTAAAAAATGTTGCGCAAGCCCACAGGCATCTCCTTCTCTGTCTCTTAGTCTGGGAGCCATGATAGGGAACTGCGCCAAACGGAAGTACAGGTCTTCACGAAAGATTTCGTCGCGAATGGCGTCTTTTGGTGTGCGGTTGGTGGCTGAAATAATTCGAACATTGGCCATTTTGACTTGTTGAGCGCCGACGGGTTTGTATTCGCCACTTTCGAGTACTCTTAGCAGTTTGACTTGTTGTTCGTAAGGCATTTCGGTGACTTCATCTAGAAATAAAGTACCGCCTTCAGCTTGTTCGAAAACGCCTTGATGGTCTTTATGGGCGCCAGTAAAGGCGCCTTTAACATGACCAAATAATTCGCTATCAATGAGCCTCAGGGCTTAGTGCTCCGCAGTTGATGGCAACAAAAGGACCTTCGGCTCGTTGACTAAAAACATGCAGCGTATTGGCAATGAGTTCTTTGCCTGTACCACTTTCGCCGACGATAAATACGTTGGCTTTGGTGGCAGCGACTTTACGAATGGTTCGATAGAGTGAATGCATGGCCGTAGAAGAGCCGACTAACAAACCGAATTGGTCTAGATAACTGGCTTGTGTGCAGATGTTCTCATGGGAACGATTGAGCCTCACAAAAGACTTCCTCTAACGAAGATTGAATCAGCTTAATATTGAAAGGAGCGCGATAATGAAAACCAGCGCCTTTACGCATAAGACAATCTAGTATTGGATCGGGCGTTCCACGACTGAAGAACAAAAACTCGGTTTTGTAGAGTATCGGGCTATCGACTAATGCTTTTAGAGCAATGTCATGCAGCGAATTGACTTCGATAAGCGCCACATCACATTGAGCATTAGTGAGCTGATCGAGCCAGTTTTCACCCTGATGGCTAATGTTAAGCTCATATTGGCGAACGCTCTGTAGCGAAAGTAGGTTTGAAGCTAATAATGGATCTTGAACATGCATAAATAGCTTTGGGGAAGACATTATTATTTACCTGAATAGACCTTAAAAAATTTATGTGGCAATACAATCATAGGGCAGAGGCTCGCGATAGCGTTCCCTATGAAACTTTGCAGTAAACACGACCTTAATCATCCTTATTTGCACAAAGTTCACCCTTTTTTGAAAGGAAACAGAGAATGCTTGATGCCCCGTTTTTTCCAAAAGAGCCGAACCAAAATGCGGATTTACGCATTTTGTGTGACATATTTTCTATGTGCTTTGATGGTTTTTTTGCCAATTCCGCGTTATGTGGTCGTGTCGGCAATACCTTGGATAAACATGTTTTTAAAAAAGTGTCTTCTTTGTATCGTCGCTTGGCCGAGCGCTTGTTGCTTAACGTTGGTTCTCTACCAGAAGACACAGGCACAATGAACCCTGAGCCTGGTTACGTAGCAACCGCTTATTTGTCAGCGCTCAATGCGCCCGATAGATATGCTCCTAGTCGGATTATGTTGGTGAATTGGCAAGTGATAAAACGTATTGGTAAGTTGGTGAGAAAGCTTGAAAATAAAGTATTCGCCAACACGATCGTCGACTATTTAGCCTATATACAGATCGTATTGGACAATGCAGAACACAGACGGAAAACGGCAAAGCTGATTGATTAGCAATCCCAGTGGTAACAAAGGCCTGAGGATTTCTATAATGTCTCTAGGCCCATTTTCAATTATTTATTATCGACAATGCGATAATCTAACTTGCCAATAATCTTGCCAGTATTGTTGTGTGTGGAAACATCAAAGCTGGCACTATTTTTGGTTTTGTTAGGATTGATGATGGATATAACTTCACCATTAATAATGAGTTGATAGGTTTCAGAAAACGTCACTTGCAAATCTTCTGACATTGGACTTTCAAATAAAATGTTGTCTTTTAAGCGAATCACTCGGCTTTCACCGCGAACCCATTGTCCAACCAGTGGTTGTGCTTTGAATGTGGCGTTATCATGGGACACCGTCGCTTCAGATAAGAAGATTTGTATGGTGTCTCCACGTGCCATGGTTTTTTGGCGCTCATTAACGCGAGCATTCAGTGAGGCCAGCTCCGTGCTGGTTTTGCTGATGTAAGTTCGTAGTGCCTGAATCGCGGCATTAAGCTCTTTGGAGTTTAATTGCTCTATCGGGCGTAAGCTCGGTTGCTCAGTGGCTTCACCGACACGACTTTTGAGCCTCTGTATAATTTTTCGTTGCCACTTGCTTTTGAGCCTTAAGCTGTTCAACCAAAGTGTTCTTGGGCGCACTATCTGTTGCGCCATTGAGGTTAGGCTTCTTGTTGTCTTTGATTTGAGTATTATTAGCCAGTGCAGCGGCATCGGCGTTTGCTTTTTGTTCCTGAGGGATGCTCTTCTCAATTTTTTTAGGGGGTAAGTCTTGTAAAATTGGCATCGAGCAAGCGCTAATAACAAGCGTTGCAAGTAAAAGGCCAGTGCGAAATATAGACATTAAATAATCCTAGGATTAGAGACGAAAAATAAGCTACCAAGTATGCGGTATGGTGAATAGTATGTCGAGCTGAGAGCGAGAGTATTTAAGGCATGATGGTAAATACAACGGCTTAAAAGAATACTCTCAGTCTCTGAACTCTTTCAATAAAAGAACTTGGTGTGCGTTTTCAGCTTTACACTGAGTTTTGAGATTGGTTCCACAAGATGCATTCGTCTAGTGTAATGCCATGACCACCAAATATATCCAATGCACTGCCTATGGTTAAATCGACTTTGCCATTAGACAACTCGTGAACGCGTTTAAGATCCGCCAAAGAGCGAGCCTCCTCCTGCGTAGGTGACCGCCACTGGGCAACCTTGCCCAAGAAGTGTCACTAGGTCTTCATCAATGCCTGCCTGTAAACCTTCTACATCGGCCGCATGAATGAGAAACTCGTCGCAATGATTAGCCAGTTCAATTAAGTTTGCTTGATTGACTTGCGTTGAGGTTATTGTTTGCCAGCGATCTGTGGCAATGTACCAGCCGTCTTTTGTGCGGCGACAGCTTAAATCCAGTACCAAGCGGTCCGTACCCGTTTCACGTTTGATTTTGTCTAATCGATCCCATGAAAACTCACCGTTTTCAAATAGGTAAGATGTCACGATAACGTGAGAGGCGCCAGCCTCTAAATAGCTTGCGGCATTGTTATCTTTTACGCCACCACCAAACTGTAAACCATTAGGATAAGCACGAAGTGCGCTTAACGCCTCTTCTTGGTTGCCTTTTCCTAAAGCGATAACATGGCCACCGACAAGACCATGTTCGCGATACATCAGCGCATAATGTTCCGCGTTATATTCACTGATAAAGTTCTCTGTGGCGCCTTTGTCATTTAGACTCCCACCGACAATTTGCTTAACCTTGCCTTGGTGCAGATCGATACAAGGACGGAACTGGGTCACAAAAAAACTCCTACTATTGTTAGTTTGAATAAAAAAGCGTTTGTAATGAAAAATGATTGTAACTGATAATTTATCGATAAACGATGCGTCAAAGCATATAGTTGCTAAGCCTGTTATAATCTTGTTCCATTCCAAAAGACAGACATATTAAGCAATCATCATGCTGCAAATAACACTCGCCGTGGCGATCCCAGACCACGAAATTGAATTAACCGCCATTCGAGCGCAAGGCGCAGGTGGTCAAAATGTGAATAAAGTCTCTTCTGCTATTCATCTTAGGTTTAATGTCGCCCATTCTTCTTTGCCTGAATTTTATAAGGAACGTTTGTTAGCCCTTAGTGATGCACGTTTAACTAAAGAGGGTGACATTGTGATTAAAGCGCAACAACACCGTACCCAAGAGCTGAATCGAGAGGACGCCTTGGCTCGCTTGAAAGCGCTTATTCTTGAAGCGGTTCGTGTGCAAAAAGCCCGTCGCCCCACCAAACCTACGCGTTCTTCACAGAAAAAGCGTATTGATCAGAAAAAGCAAAAAGGGCAGATCAAAAGTTTGCGTCGTAGCAATTGGGATTAAAAATTTCTCTAACGTTAAGCAATACTTGTTTTTCTAACGATCATTAGCCTTGTAATGTAACGGGGTTACTTTCTTCAGCCTGTTAAAAAAGATGTGCTTGAAGCGGCTTACCAATCTTTTTGAACGTACGAACAAGAGATAGACACCATGCCAGCAAATCATGAAACGGATCAGATCATAAAAAGCCCTTGCATTCGGCAGTGCTGTCTAGATAGCGACGATGTTTGCGTGGGTTGTTATCGTACAATTGATGACATTTTAAGGTGGCAGGCGGCAACAAACGAGCAAAAAGTCGAGATGTTGGACAACGCATTGCGCCGAAAAAATAAACCGTTTGATCGCCCTTAAAAGTACAAGTCGACATTGATCAATGTAAAGTCTCTGCTTTTTTATCTACTTATTTCCTTCACTCTCTTTCTCTTGATCTAACGCAATGTTTTAAATCGAAACTGCACTCATAATCTGGCCTTATAGTAAGCCTCAAAAGGTTTGAGGCTACGGTGGGCGTTGGATAATAAGAGCACGGCTAAATGTAAGTGTCTGCAAGCGCCTTTTTCTCAATCAAATGAATGGGTTGAAGTCATATGATTAACGAAGCTGTAGTGGAATTATCGCGGTTTCAGTTTGCTCTCACTGCTCTGTACCACTTTTTGTTTGTCCCTTTAACATTGGGGATGGCTTTTTTACTTGCAATCATGGAGTCCGTCTATGTGATTACAGGTAAGCAAGTTTATAAAGATATGGTCAAGTTTTGGGGCAAGTTGTTTGGAATTAACTTTGCTTTAGGGGTGACGACTGGTTTGACGATGGAGTTCCAATTTGGGACAAACTGGTCTTACTATTCGCATTATGTAGGCGATATTTTTGGTGCACCTTTAGCCATTGAAGGCCTTATGGCTTTCTTCCTAGAATCAACCTTGGTGGGTTTGTTCTTCTTTGGTTGGGATCGTCTGAGTAAAGTTAAACACTTAATGGTGACATGGGGTGTCGCATTAGGGTCTAACTTATCCGCTTTGTGGATTCTGATCGCCAATGGCTGGATGCAAAATCCAGTTGGCTCTGAATTCAACTATGAAACTATGCGTATGGAGCTGGTGGATTTTGGTGCTCTGCTGTTGAACCCAGTGGCTCAGGTAAAATTTGTTCACACCGTCTCGGCAGGTTATGTCACCGGTGCGGTGTTTGTGCTTGCCATCTCGAGCTATTACCTACTCAAAGGTCGTGACCTTGCTTTTGCTCGCCGCTCCTTTGCTATCGCTTCAGCCTTTGGTTTGGCGTCTGTGTTAAGTGTTATTATTTTGGGTGATGAATCTGGCTATGAGCTAGGTGAAGTGCAAAAAGTGAAGTTAGCCGCGGTAGAGGCTGAATGGGAAACTCAAGAAGCCCCTGCGGATTTCACTCTAATAGGCTTTCCCAATCAAGATCTTCAGGAAACGGAATTTGCTCTTAAAATACCTGGTCTGATGGGCATCATTGCAACGCGCTCACTAAGCGATGAAGTCACTGGTATCAAAGAATTGAAAGAGCATAATCGCCAACGCATTATTAACGGTATTTATGCGAATCAACTGCTTGAACAGTTACGTAGTGGTTCAACTGACCCATTGGTGAAAGCAAACTTTGAAAAGGTGAAAGGGGATCTGGGTTACGGCTTATTGGTGACTGCTTTCAATGCCGATATTAACCGTGTGACATCAGAAGAAATAGATATGGCTGTTGAGTATTCTATTCCTCAAGTTGCACCATTGTTCTTTGCGTTCCGTATTATGGTGGCCTGTGGTTTTATCATGCTTTTCATGTTTGCCGTGGCTTTTTACCAAAATGCACGCCGTCGTATTGGTAAAAATCCTGTGTTCTTAAAGTTCATTATCCTGTGCTTACCGCTTCCTTGGATTGCTTGTGAAACAGGTTGGTTTGTCGCGGAGTATGGTCGTCAGCCATGGGCAATCGGTGAAATTCTTCCAATTCATGTTGCTGTATCAAGCTTAACTGCGGCCGAGATTTGGACAACGATTATTGGCTTTACTGTTTTATATACCGTGTTCTTGATTGCTGAAATGTATTTGATGATTCGCTTTGCGAAGCAGGGACCTTCTAGTTTGCATACAGGTCGCTATTCACTTGAACAAGAAACCGCTCAGCTAAAGCAAGGGGTGTAATATGGATTACGAATTATTAAAAGTCATTTGGTGGGTGTTGATCGGTGTTTTACTGATCGGATTCTCTGTGACAGACGGTTTTGATATGGGTGTTGGTAGCTTGTTGAAGGTGATCGGTGGTACGGATTCAGAACGTCGTATTATGATCAACTCAATTGCCCCTCATTGGGACGGCAACCAAGTTTGGTTTATCACCGCAGGTGGAGCTTTATTTGCCGCTTGGCCGGTGGTGTACGCGACCTCATTTTCTGGTTTTTACTTTGCAATGATGTTGGTATTAGCGGCGTTGTTCTTCCGTCCAATCGGTTTCGACTATCGTTCTAAGCTAGAGAATTCTAAGTGGCGCACTAGTTGGGACTGGGGCATTGTATTTGGTTCCGCTGTTCCGCCGATTATTTTCGGTGTGGCGTTTGGTAACTTGTTGCAAGGCGTGCCTTTTCAATTTGACCAATTTCTACGCGTGACTTATACAGGTTCTTTCTTTGCCTTGTTAAATCCATTTGCGATTCTCTGTGGCTTGGTTAGTTTGATGATGCTAATGACACAAGGTGGTGCTTGGTTACAAATGAAAACAGATGGCAATTTGCACCGTAAAGCCTGCATAGCCACCACAGTAACAGGTACGTTAGCGGCGGTTTTCTTCATTATTGCGGGCATCTGGTTAGCCTATGGTATAGATGGTTATGTGTTGACCAGTGTTATTGACGGCAATACCGCCATGACACCTTTAATGAAAACGGCAGAAGTGCAAGCCGGTGCTTGGTTAGCCAATTACGATAAAGTGCCAGCATTAATGTTAGCACCGATTGTGGGTATTGCAGGGATGTTAGTGGCCGCGTTGGCGGGCGTGATGAAAAAGGCGGCTTTAGCTTTCTTTAGTTCATCGCTTGGTATTGCGGGGATTATCGTCACAGCGGGTGGGTCTATGTTCCCGTTCTTGATGCCGTCTTCAAGCTATCCAAGCATGAGTTTAACTATGTGGGATGCCACATCAAGCCATAACACCATGATGATTATGTTTGTTGTTGCTTGCATCTTTGTTCCTATCGTTCTTGGTTATACCTTATGGAGCTACCTCGTAATGTATGGTCGATTGACGAAGAAACATATAGAAGAAAATACACACTCATTGTATTAGTCATGGGTTAGCGATAGAGCTCTATGAGGCTCTATCCTTGAGTACTAAATAGAGGAATCAGTTATGTGGTATTTTGCTTGGATTTTGGGCATTTTATTAGCCTGCTCTTTCGGTATTATCAATGCCGTTTGGTTAGAGTTTAGTGGTTACGAAGGTGAAGAGGAGCAGAAGTAAGTCTTATGACGAGAGAGAAGGGAACACAAAAGGCTCGTCGACCAGGTCGAATTAAAACACCGGAAGCGGTATTTTTGGGGCAGTTAGCGAATCAACAGTCATCAAAATACCGTCTTGCTCAAGGCTTCGGGGTGTTGTTTGCCGTGTCTTTAGTGTTGCAGGTTTGGGCGCTAGCAAATGTATTTTCGGATATGGTGCTGCATCAGTCCTTTTCACTATCTCTCTTAGTTGTTGGTTTATTTGCTCTACTGATCCGTGCCTTGGCTAACTTTGGCCGAGAGCGTATTTGCACCAGCGCGAGCCGTGATATTCGTTACGGCTTGCGACGTAAATTGGTGTCACATCTGACAAATCTTGGACCTGCGCGCTTAAGGATCGAGGAAGATGCGGCGCTGTCTACACGTGTTTACGAACAAGTTGATGCGTTAGATGATTTTTTTAGTCGCTATAAACCCCAAGTGTTTATGGTGACCTTAATCCCTTGTGTGATCCTGCTTTCTGTGGTGTCTATTTCTTGGATCGCCTTTTTTGTTTTTATGCTGACAGCACCTTTGGTTATTGTTTTTATGATCTTTGTTGGTCACAAAGCAGCTCAGGCCAACCGTCGACAATTTAATGTATTGGCCATGTTGTCTAATCAATTTATGGATTTGAGCCAAGGTCTTGCTGAGTTAAAACGCTTGAATAGAACCAACGAAGCACGAGAGCGTTTGTCCGATAGTGCAACGGCCTATCAGAAAACCACCATGGGCGTCTTGGTGTTAGCCTTTTTATCGACCGCAACTTTGGAGTTATTTGCATCACTTTCTATTGCCATGATTGCCTTATACTTAGGGCTAGGCTTATTGGAAGTCTTGCCATGGCAAGTCGGATCGTCTCCTGTTACCTTGAGCCAAGCCATGTTCCTTTTATTACTTGCTCCAGAATTTTATTTGCCTTTGCGCCAGCTTGGTAACGACTACCATGCCAAACAAAAAGCTGAAGCCGCCGCGACAGATTTATTAGAGATTTTAGACACACCCACGCCCGTTGTTTCTTTACAAGAGCAAAACCACCCCATCGTAGCGAGTGACGCTAAGCTTTTCGATCAACGGATATCGATACGATTTGAAAATGTAAGCTGGCGTGATGCGGGTCGTTATCGATTAGCCCCCATCACGGCCAGCATCAACGCAGGAGAGCGTATCTGGTTGAGTGGTGAGTCTGGTGTTGGTAAATCCAGTATGTTACATCTTTTACTGGGATTTGAAGAGGATTATCAAGGCCAGCTTTTTGTGAATGACAACCCCTTTCAGGAAATAAATTTAGCGGCTTGGCGAGCAAAACTGGCTTGGCTACCGCAAACGCCGGAATGGGTAAACGGCAGCATTCGCCGCAATTTACTGCTGGGGATTGAAACGCCAAATGAAAAGACCTTGCAGGCGGCGTTAATTGAAAGCCAATGTGATGACTTTATTCAACAGCTTCCGGCAGGGTTAGACACCAAGCTGACGGAATTAGGCTCAGGCTTATCAGGCGGGCAAATGCAGCGTCTTTCTATCGCCAGAGCTTTGCTATCAAACGCCGACATCTGGCTACTTGATGAACCTTGCTCTGGATTGGATAAAGAGACTGCTCAGGCGGTATTGGCGACGTTAAAACGAGTGTCAAAAGGTAAAACCTTGCTGATTGTTAGCCACGACACTCATCCAATACTCTGGGCTGATAAACATTGGGCTCTAACCAAAGGAGGGTTGCATGAACAACGTATCCAAGCTATCGCTTAAACGTCTTCTGCTGGCTAACCCGTGGGGTTTTGTTATTCCTGTTGTGACTGGCATGGCCGCCACCTTGGCTGGTGTTGCGTTACTGGGTCTTTCTGGCTGGTTTATCTCCGCGGCGGGTTTAGCAACAGCGATGGGCGTTGGTATAGTTTTTAACTATTTAACGCCCGGTGCGATTGTGCGAGGTCTATCTATTCTTCGTACCGCAGGCCGCTATGGTGAGCAAGTGACCGCTCATAATCATTTATTTGGACTACTGCGCATTTTACGTCTTTGGGTGTGGGATCAGCGTGTCGCTAAAGACGCTGCCAATTTGCACGAACAAAGCCGAGGTGATTTGCTACAACGCCTAGTGAGTGACCTTGATCAGATTATTCGCTGGCCCTTGGTGGTATTTTTACCTTGGATATACGCCTTATTAGCCTATGCTGCGGTATCTATTTTTGCCTACTTTATTTCGCCTTCGTTACTGTGGCCATTATTGATTGCGGCGCTATTACATGTCTTAGTTGTGCCTTATGTGTGTGGTCATTTTGCCAGCCATGCCGTTCACGTTGGGCAGATTTTAGGTGTTCACCGCCGCAGTCGCTTTGTGAGTTTGTTTTCTGCTTTAATCACCTTGACCATTCGTGGTCATTGGAAGGATTACGCGCAACGCCTAGGCGAACTAGATGAACGTCAGCGTCGGATGGAAATTCGTATCCAACAAGCCATCAGTTTGGGTCGTTTACTGTCTTATGGTGGGACTATTCTACTCATCGCCAGTAGCTTTTTTCTACTCAGTGAGCGTAACTCAGAGTCCAACCACTGGACGCTTATTGAGGGTGTACAAGGCACATGGGTAGTGGGCTTTATCTTATCCATATTGGCGGTGAACGAGCTAGTATTACCCCTAGTGCAATCCTTCGTCGCCCAAGGTCAATCTCAAGTAGGCTTGCGCCGTTTAAACCAACTACACCAAGATGCTCAAGCACAGCCCGAAGGCAAAATAGATCGCATTCAACAGATGGCATTCAAACATTGGCGCGGCTTTCACGCATCCAGCGGTATGGGGAACAAGGCCATCGATTTTCGTGTGGACGAGGGTGAATCTATCTGGCTTCGCGGCGCCAGTGGCTCAGGAAAATCCACCTTATTGGCCTCCATCGCTGGCGACTGTCTGTCATCAGGTGATGCCATTATCAACAATGAAAAACGCGATCTGTACAGCAACCAAACGTACCAAACACACATTAGCTACTTGCCTCAAGCGCCACACATCTTCCAACAAAGCATCGCGGCTAACTTATACCTAGGTAACCCTAATGCCAGCGACGAACAACTCTGGGCAGTACTGGACGCCGTCGGTCTCGCCGACTGGGTCAAAAGCCTACCAAACGGACTGGAAACCTTACTCAGCTCCCAAGGACGCAACCTATCCGGCGGACAACGCAAACGCCTCGCCTTAGCACGTCTTTTATTGCGAGAAACCCCCGTCCTACTACTGGACGAACCCTTCGACGGACTCGATAAAGCAACCATCGAGAGAATTTGTCATTCACTAGAAAACCACTATAAACCAGATATCTTAATCCTCGTCAGCCATGTTGGTAGTCGCATCGGCGACAACGCTAGAGTCATAGAGCTATAGCTCTTATTCCCTCCCCTTATGTCTTCCAAGGGGTTAGGGAGGGGGTGTTCTTTTGTGCCTAGGGTAGGTCGCAGCTTCAGCCCGACGCGGAATTCATGTTCCATGCAAACGCTTTGCATTCCCGACCTTTTTCCGCTCTGCCGAGCGGGTAACTTTTTGCAAGCGCCCAACAACTTCAGTTTAAAGGAAAGCAAAAATCCGCCTTAAGATCTTTAATGCCTGATTTTCTTCATCGCGAAGTTGCTTTTGCAACGCTCTGGAGCAGTAAGGCATAGATTGGCTTAGCTGTTCGAGAGGGTCTTTCTGTTAATGACTCTGAAACTCCATAAAGTCGCGCAACTGACAGCATCGGTAATGCTGATTTTTCGTAGGGCGATGTAGGTGCGTTCCTCTATGCGTAAGAGAATTGTTCATCATATAGTGGATAGCTTACCAGCTTCAGGCTGCTTGGGTGTCAGAAAACATGAAAAAAGAGCTGTGGTAGAAGAGGTTAATGGGGACGGTTCAATCGTCATTCGATCAAAATGCTAAGTGTCTCTTAGTATCGATCATCGAGTCTTTGATGCCTATCAGACGAACTTATTTCTGAGTCATTTTGACGAAGTGATAGAAAACTGAGGGGAAATAATGATTTACGACATGAGGCGTTATGTAATGATCCCCATGTTATTCTATTGTCTCTTAATAAGCTGAATTTTTTGATATTTCCTTTCAAAAACGACAAACGACTTTATCGAATAGGACTATTCTTCTCATGAAAGATGTCACAAAGTTCGAGGGAGCTAGTACCCAAAATCCTAAATAGGGGGGCTTTTTTGATTTAGTATTAGTTCTGAGAAAACTTCATGGGTTATTTTTTTGAAAGACTGAAATGCAAGTTGTCCTTTTAATGTTTCTGTGCACATGAAGTATATATTTCTTTCAATAGGTACTACATCGGGTAAATTAATTTCTTTTACGGAGAACGAGTCTTTAAGGACTGATACAGGGAAATGTGGTAATGCGGCTAGATAACGACCTGTCGACAACATGTTCATTAGCATTATAGCGTCGTTTCTGAAAACAACTTTTGTCTTTGTATTTTGGATTCCATAAGATATAAGCATATCCGTTGTTTGTTCCTCGAAGTAGGAAGCTATACCTAAACTAAGCCAATCCAGATCTGCAAAGTCTTCGTTTTTCAGGTTTTTTTGTTTGTAATAGGATGATTTTGCCCGCAAAAAATACCTATTTTATCCTCAATAATAAGTTCGCGATGGATATTTATGGCTCTTTTATCAGAGGGTTGTGGAGCTATGATAATATCAAACTGATCATCTATTAGCCCTTGTAAAGCTGTTGAAGGATTTTGGCAGGTAACGGTAAGGGCAATATTTGGGTGCTCTTGAAGCATTCTTTCAATGATGATAGGTAATATTTTTATTGCTAGAAGTGGCCCTGAGGCAATACGTAAATTAAGTGTGATACCTAATTTATAGCGAGATACTTGTTCCTTTGCTGAACTTAACCTTCGGGTAATTGCTCTACCTTCTCTAGCTAAAGCTTCTCCCATGGGAGTACTTGATACTCCAAAGCGGCTTCTTGTAAACAGCTGTGCACCAGCTTGCATTTCAAGTGTGGCCATGGCCCTTGTTAAAGTAGGTTGAGCGATATTTAAGTGTTCAGAGGCAGCGGTAATTGAGCCTTTTTCTAGAATGACGGATAGATAAATAAGATGTTTTGATTCCATTGATTAGGACCTATAAAGATGTTTTTGTAAATCCATGTTGCAATATCGGTTATCCGATGTCATTTTCTTTTTTTCATGAACGCCATTAGCTGGAAAATTAACACATTCATTGAAGATGCGCGCGCTGCATTGACTGCATCTTTCTTGATTTATATGTCGTAGTAGTTCCGAAATCGCGTCTTTTGTATTGTTTGTTAGATAGCGTACTAGAAATGAGTTGTAGATAGGCATAGATTTAATTTCATCCAGTACCGTGCCTTTGAGGGAACATATCTTGACATTACAACCTAGCTTCTCAATTCTATATACTTCAGATTCAAGAAAATGGACACCTGAAGCATCCATAAAATTAATGCCCTTTGCAACTATGATTAGGTGTTTGGTATTGTTCTGAATGATTTTCCCTAATTCTTTTTGTACGTAGTCTACAGAGCCAAAATATAAGGATCCATCAATGCGAATAATTTTAATTTGTGGGCAAACGTCTAGTGAGTATCGATGGATATTACGAATAATCCTATTTTGGATGTCTTGTATGGGGGCAACCTCAATGATTTTTGGCCTCGATGTACGGCGAAGATAAAAGCCGATAGATAAAATAATTCCCACATAGATAGCAAATTCTAGCTGAATAAATAATGTCGAAAAAAAGGTTCCAATTAGAATGGTTGCCTCTGCATAGCTTATTTTTAATATCTCAATAATGTCTTTTATATTGATTAAATTCCAGGCGATTAACAGCACACTTCCAGCCATGGCTGGAAGTGGTAAATAAGAGGTAGCTGATGGAATAAAGGCAATGATAAGAGCGACAATGATAGCTGCATATACGGCTGAAAATGGACTGACCGCACCAGCATCAAAATTAGCACCAGAACGTGTAAAAGAACCTGAGCCTCGGGTAGCAAGAAAAAAACCACCTATCAAATTTGACATGCCTTGCCCTATGAACTCTTGGTTACCATCAATAATTTGTTTTGATCTAACTGATATTGCGCGAGCAATAGATACGGCTTCAATGAGTCCAAGTAAGGCGACAGCAAAAGCACCAGAAAATAGACTGGAAATGCGTGAAGATGATAAATCTGGTAGGGAAAACGATGGTAGCGTACCTGACATGCTTTCAACCATAACGACACCATAATTTTGACCATTTGCAAAAAAACAAATTACGCTGCCTATAATCATACCTATTAGTAAATTTGGTAGTCTTTTATTAATTAGTTTTATTGCTATTGATGTTGCCAGTGTTGCGATACCGATAATTAAAGCGTAAAAATTTACTTCTTCAACATGTTTTAAAATTGCACCAATTTCTTGAATAAAGGATAGGCGTGATGCGACCTCTATTCCTAAAAGATGCTTTATTTGACTTGTTGCAATAAGTAGGGCTGCTCCAGTGGTAAAACCGACAATAACGGTGTGAGAAATAAAATTTACTAATGCCCCTAACCTAAGAGCACCCAATAAAAATTGTATTAGTCCGGTTAAAAAAGAGAGCGTTACCACGATCAACATTTGTTCGGTTGTAGAAGAATAACCTATTTGATGAACAATCGATGCTACGACAATAGATAATGCGGCAGTAGGGCCTGAAATCATATGGAATGAACTACCAAATAGCGCAGCCACGGAAGCAGAAACAATCGCAGTATATAAGCCAATTTCAGGAGGAAGCCCTGCAATATAGGCATAAGCTACACCTTGAGGCAAGACCAGTACCGCGCCTGTTATACCTGCAATGAGGTCTTTTTTTACTGTTTCAGGTGTTTGTTTTTTTGCCCATATTAAAAAAGGGAATAGAGTCGATATAATGGCATTAAGCATTGATTTCTCGTTATGTATGAAAAGTTTTTTAATTTTTATTAAAATGCTTAGCAAACTTCAAATAAATTTATTTCTACTAGGCTTGGTTTACGTATGCCTATACCGATAAACATTCGTTCAGTTATCCATTGAAATTCTTCAGCACTGGTTTCAAATTTAGGAGAGCATCTAAAATATACGTCATTTGGATTGACGGTTTTACCTTCTTTAATCATTTGTGTTAACTCTTCAGATGCGACACGAATAGCTTCATTTTTTATGTAGATTCTTTCTCCTTTGTCCGTCTCTATAATATATCGAGCATCTAGATGAGTAATCCTTGGAGAAATAATAAGTTGATAATCAGCACCGCCAGGTAGAATTTCCCCTTTCCAATTTTCACCTATTACTTTTCCACCTAAAATAGGAATTAAACGGCGCTCTCCATGGATTGATCTTCCGATTTCTTGAGGTTTATCAACCTCGATTTCTAAACTGGCGAAAAATTTTAATTCAGGTGATTTCACTTTATATCCCTCATTATTTTTATACTTTTTTAAGTTTTGCTTTCGCTTTCACACACATCCATCGTATCTATGGCGTTATTAATTATTACAATGATACTAAAAATTAGCTTTTGTCAAGACTGTTTCTGTCTAGTTCACATCTTCCCTCTAGTATTCATTTTTGATTGATTGGATGTTTATAATTCTATTTTACGAATGTTTTGGGAATGGAGTAGATTGTCTGCAGCTAAACAAAAAAAATAAAAGGTAAGCGGAGAGGCAAATGTATAATTCTAAAAAGCTTTTACGGAAGAAGTTGTCTACAGCTGGCATAGTATTGGCTGGTATCTTTTTTGGCTCTGCGAGCTATGCTCAGCAGATTGGTATGGAGACAGCATCATCAAATAGTCTACTTGGTATGATCCCTCAAGCTATGGCACCCTATTGGTCTAAAGCAGGTGTTGATATTCAATTATCAACGGGCCAGACATTAACCAAGTCACTTCTTAAACTTGCGCAGGGTAGCTTAGACTCTGCCGCCGTTCCCCCTTCAGCATTTTCTGCGATGCAAAGAGGAGAGGGGCCATATATAAAGATGTCGAATAAAGCGAAGGACATGTCTCATAATGTACGTGCTTTATTTACCATTCCTGGCAGTTATTTTCATGCTATTACTCGAGCCGATTCGGGTATTAAAAGCTGGCCCGACGCCAAAGGTAAGCGGGTATTTATTGGACCTCCAGGAGGCTCGGCTAATCAGCAAATAGTAGCATTGGCTAAAGCGGGTGGGGCTCGATGAGGGGGATTATGAACCTATAAAGGCACCTTGGGGAGCGGCAACGCAGAGCTATCAAGATGGCCAATTTGATGTTTACGTTGGTACTTTTGGTCTAGGATCTCAATCTGTTACCGAACTAAGTTTATCTAGTGATATTCGGATACTTAGTCTTTCTGGTGAAAAAATGACTCCCAATAAAGATTCAGGCATGCAAGCTGCTGTGATTCCTCCGAATACATATCCAGGTCAAGTAAATGATGCTCCAGCGATTACATGGCAAACGGTAATGATGATGGCAGTCAGAAAAGATATTGCGGATGATGTTGCCTATAAATTAACCAAATATTATATCGAAAATCGTCTTACTTTAGCAGAGTTAAACTCTAATTTTAGAGATTTACCAGTTACTGATTACTTTGCAGGAGTTAATGCACCATTGCACCCTGGTGCTGTGCGTTATTATCAAGAAATTGGTGTTGAAATTCCTGCTGAGCTAATGCCTAAGTAGTTATTAAACTTTCCCATTTATTTGTTGTATTAATTAAATGGAGATATTTGTCTCCATTTAAGGGAGTTTTTATGTCTTCCTTTTCTTGTTCGTTGCCAAGGGTTGTTTCTTCAGTCATTGGCATACTAAGTTTTATCATTTGTATATATGGTCTTGCTAATGTTATGCCTGCTATTGGAGATTTTCGTATAGGACCATTTCCAATGGTATTTTTTCGTGCGACTTTTTTTGCTTTGTGTATTGTAACGATTGCACTTGCTATGTGTGAAAGTTATTTGAATGGAAAAGCAAATGTATTTATTGCTTTATTAAGTACCATTTTGATGTTCGGTATGTTGTGGTGCTGTTGGTCTTTTTATCGGATTAGCAGTGAACTGGACGACGGCATGTTTCTGTTTGGCTCATATGAAATGTGGATTGCTGTGTTGGCATCAATCAGTGCATTGTTTTTTTGCTGGCGAATTTGGGGCGTTCCCGTTGCTCTACTTGGTGTGATTGGGATTTTGTATATGGCGACTGGACAGTATTGGCCCGGTCCATTGCAGACAGTTAGTCACGATGTTAATGAAACCTTAGCTCAAAACCTTCTATACAGCTTAGATACAGGTATTTTGGGTAGTACTTTTGCCATCGTTACGACAACCGTGTTTCCTTTTATTATTCTTGGCGCTTTGTTGGAAGGTGTGGGTGCGGGCGATTCAATGATTCGAATTGCTTTTCACTGGATGCGAAAAACAGCGGGTGGGCCTGCGCATGCAGCTGTTTTATCTTCTGCTCTGTTTGGTACTGTATCGGGTAGTGCCGTAGGGAATGTGGTTGGGACGGGTGTTATTACTATTCCGATGATTAAGCGCCGAGGCTTTTCTGCGAATTTTGCGGGAGCTGTGGAGGCATCCGCTTCCACTGGTGGTCAGATTATGCCACCTATAATGGGGGCTGCAGCCTTAGTGATGGCGGACTTTGTCGGCGTAAACTACATGACAGTTATTATTGCTGTGTTAGTACCATCAATCGCTTATTACGCCAGTCTATTCGCTATGATTGTGTTTGAATCTCGTCGTTTAAATATTAAAGCGGATGACGAGTTTGTGGGGGTAGATAAGCCAAATAAACAAGATTATTTAAACCTTTTATTAATCTTTATTCCTTTAATCATCATTGTCGCATTGTTGTTATATGGGCTATCTCCATCAGGCGCTTCCATTGCGGCATTGGCTTGTTTGTTGCCGTTAAGTTTGATCAATCCAGCCATTAGGGCTACCCCCGTTAAACTGATAAGCAGTCTATGTGTTGGTGGTAGAACCTTCGCTGGTTTATTGATGGCTATTGCGGCTGTAAGTATTGTGATTTCAGCATTATCAGCTACAGGCATACCTGTGAAGTTCAGTGTTCTGTTATCCAGTGTTATTTCGAGGCTCATTATTGGTTTCGTTATTAATAGCTGCCTTTTGCTGTATCGTTTTAGGCATGGGGATGCCAACTCTCCCTGCTTATGTGACGGTTGCTACTATAGCAATACCTGCAATGGAGCTTCTTGGGTTGGCACCTCTTACGGCTCATATGTTTGTATTCTTCATTGCGGTAGGGTCGGCTATAACGCCACCTGTTGCTATTGCAGCCTTTGCTGCCGCCAGTATTGCGAAAGGTGGACCTATCGGTACTTCCGTTCAAGCATCAAAAGTTGGCATCATGATTTTTATTATTCCATTCACTTTTGCTTTCAACCCGATGTTATTAACCGTGGCTGATTCAGGTATTCCTTTCGATTTGGTTTCTTGGATATGGTTATTAATAAAACTGGCTGTTGGTATTTTATTAACGGCAACAGCATTGACTGGTTTTCACCTGCGTAAATTGCATTTTTATGAAATTACAGCTCGCTTAGTGGCTGCCGTCATGTTATTTGCCCCAGGAATTCTGTGGGATCAAATAGGTATTTCATTAGCCATCTTTTTATGGGGCTGGCATTTACGTCATAACTTAAATTTATCAAAAAGATTTAAAGGAGCAAAACAATGACCAATATTATATATATTGTCGCGGATGACCTTGGCTACGCTGATTTAGGATGTTATGGGGGGCGTGAAGCACAGTTTGGTAAGGTGTCACCAAATATCGATAAGCTGGCGGAAGAAGGCATGATTTTCTTAGAAGGGTATTCCAATTCTCCAGTTTGCTCACCTACACGTTTTGCTTTGATGACTATGGCTTATCAATATCGTTTACGTGGCGCACTAGAAGAGCCAATTAGTAGTAAAAGTAAAGGTAGTGATACATTAGGTCTTCCTCCACATATCCCTACTTTACCATCTTTGCTGAAAAAGGCGGGTTATCACACTGGGTTGATGGGGAAATGGCACCTTGGATATCCTCCACACTTTGGCCCTAGATCTTCGGGCTATGATGAATTTTTTGGAATTATGGCGGGTGGGGTCGATTACTTTTCACATAAAAGCGGTTATGGCGACCATGATCTTTGGATAAATGAAGACGAACACAAAGAAATAGGTTATTTGACTGATCTTATTTCTGAGCATTCTTTAGATTTTATTAATCGTCGGGCAGAAGAAAAATCAGAGCAACCGTTTTTCTTGAGTATTCACTATACGGCCCCTCATTGGCCATGGGAAACCCGAGATGATGCGCATTTAGCTGATAATCTTTCTACCTTGTTCCACCTTGAAGGGGGCAATATCCATACTTATCGAAAAATGATTCACCATATGGATGAAGGCATTGGTCGTATTATGGCGGCTTTGGAAAAACATGGAATGACAGACGATACACTGATTGTCTTCACAAGCGATAACGGGGGGAGCGTTTCTCCGATAACTGGCCTTTAGTTGGAGGGAAAATGGATCTAACTGAAGGGGGGATTCGTGTGCCTTGGGTTGTGCGTTGGCCTAGCGTAGTGAAAAAAGGCCGTGTGAGTATGCAGCATTGCATGACCATGGATTGGTCGCGCACATTGCTTGAGGCCGGAAATGGGCAGTTCGATCCAGACTATCCAGTTGATGGCGTATCATTAATGCCTGTCTTAACTGGAGAGGTTGAATGCTTTGAACGATCTTTGTACTGGCGAATGAACCATCGTAGCCAACGAGCACTACGTGTTGGTGATTGGAAATATCTAAAAGTTGATGCGCATGAGTATTTGTTTAATGTAACAAATGATGCACGTGAACGTGCAAACCTAAGCAAAAAGTACCCTGAAAAATTAGCGGAGATGAGACAGCAGTGGCTTGATTGGAATGCAACAATACCAGCTATACCTGAAGATGCTTTAGTAAATATGGGTTACAGCGTTGCTGATATGCCACAGCGTTAATACTTATTATTGATAACGGCGGCGTTTTAAATATTCGTCGCTGATTATAAAAACTTATAGATTACATATTATTCAGAGCAATAAAAATAATAAAAGGTTACTCATAATGGTCAAATTAAATTTCAAAATGGCGTTGGCTTTGTCTGTAGTTACTAGTGTGAACTCTCATGCTAGCACTGTATTAGATTCCATTAAAAATGGTACTTTTTCCGGTGGACTTTTCAATACTCTAGAACTTGGTAGTAACTCTGGTGCTAGTGGGGTTGGTGCCAATAATAATGCAAAAGTATTAGGGTCTGCATTGACCTTAGATTATGTCACTGGAGATTATTATGGCTTCAATATAGGTGTCGGATCTGAAACTGGTTACGACTGGGGGATACAGGATAGTGATACAGCAACAACCGCAGGTGGTGAAAATGATAGTCGAGTAAATGTGAACGCTACAAATTTGTATCGAGCCTTTATTAACTATCGTTTTAATAGTGCTTTAACCAATACACAAATACGGGTTGGTCGACAAGATATTACTTCACCTCTACTCATGACTAGTGGCGCATTTCCTATGAGAGATTCATTTGATGCCGTAGTGATTGAGAATAAGGATATACCGGATACAATCTTGCGTGCTATGTATGTAACAAAATGGAATATGCGATATGGTGATGATAATAACGGTTCTGTTACCCAAACAGATAAAAGTTATGATAATCCATTAGTCTCGTTCTATTTAAATAATAAAAGCATAGATAATTTAAATATTGAGGCTCAATGGCTTCAGAATGATAATGATGAAAATGCAGGGGATCCACCAGCAGCCGTAACAGCTAAGAACTATGATACGACTTTTTTAGCGTTGGATTACAATATACCTAATAGCTCTTGGACGGTAGGTGCTAAAACATTATCAGCGAATTTTGAAAACAGCGCAGATACTGGCTACCAAGGCGCCTTCGTAAAAAATACCTTCAACGGTGTTGGTGTTCAGTTGGCGTATACAACTGTGGATGATGCGGCTAATTTTCCTGGTACTTTAGGGCATGTTCCAATGTTACGATCGTATAATCCTGGTATGCAAGGTGAATATTTTGCAGGCTTAAAAACGACTTCTATTGCAGCAAACTATGGTTTTAACATTACCGGTTTTAAAGCGACTCTTGGCTACACGACTTGGCAACAAAGCGTGGAAGGTATAAAAAATAGCCGTGGAACTGATTTGGATGATGGTTATGAAGCGTCATTACGCATTGATTATAAGTCCCAAGAAATTAAAGGTTTGTCTACAGTAATGCAGTTGTCTTATATTAATTATGATCAAGATGTTGCAGATGATTCATTAACGATATTACGGACTTCCTTGAATTATCAGTTCTAATGTTAAGTGCGATTTCAATTAATCAATAAACTAATCACCTTTGCTAGCTCAGGTCTAATTTATCAGTATTTTTTATATTTTCTGATTTTAGTCTGAGCTAGATTTTTTTCAATTCAGCTCAGCCCTCTCTCCTAAAAAATTGATAAAAAACTCCAGTGCTTCTGGCAACGAACCATCGGCAGATTCTAGATTTTTGCCTACCTAACCAATGCTTTCCTGTATTCTAATTTGTTTACCAGTAAGCCCCTTTTATTGGCGGGGTTGGAAAATAATGGTTTCGCTTTGTCGCTCAAAAGGAGCCAATACAGTATTCACATTGCTTAGGTTGGTGTTTGAGTTATCAATCAGGTGACCTCTTAGTACGCTAAAATCTGAGCATCTTTATGTGCCAGCTTCTAACTTTTATGAATTGATGTGGTAAGGTGTTGTCGATGGCGTACTGCTTTGTGGCATAAAAAAATCGGCTTAATTAAGCCGATTTTTTAGAAGTGCTTTGGAACGCTACATCGTAAAGCGATCTACGAGAGATTTAAGCTCCAGTATTTTATGGCGCAGTTCATTACTTCCTTGTCGGTTTTTATCCGACACTTGTACCACTTGCAAGCTTTGCTCTGAAATAAGTTCAACACGCTGCGAAATATCTTGACAAACTTGGCTTTGTTCTTCTGTAGCTGTGGCTATCAGAGTGTTCATGTCCATGATTTTACTAACAGAGTCGAGAATTTCTGTGAGTGCGTCACTGGCCTGACGTGCTTTAAGTACGGTATCTTCGCTTTGCGATCGACTGTCTAGCATAGATTGTACGGCCGCTTCAGTTGCACCTTTTAGTTGCTCAATAATGTGTTGAATATCGCCTGTACTTTGTTGTGTTTTGCTTGCCAGTTGTCGAACTTCATCCGCAACGACAGCAAATCCACGACCTTGCTCTCCCGCTCGCGCGGCTTCGATTGCGGCATTCAGTGCCAATAGGTTGGTTTGTTCGGCAATTTCCTGAATGACATTGAGAGAAGAGGAAATGTTGCTGACGTTGTTTTTCAGCTTGTCCATGACGCTGCTTGTTGATTCAAGTTTGTTTGCTAATACAGAGACTGAATCAACAGCGGAGTCGACAGTTGACATGGCTTCTTTTGCTTTGTTATCCGCCGATTGGGCAGCCGAAGCGGCACTGGAAGCGTTTTCAGATATGTCATGTGCTGTCGCTGTCATTTGTGTTACGGAAGTCGCGACGAGTTCGGTTTCTTCTCGTTGTGTACTTGATAAGCGATCAACTTGGTTAGAGCGTTCAAGCATGTGTCCCGTTTCATGGTTGATGGAATCACTGTTAACGCGCAGTTGACGAATAATATTTTGTAAGTTTTCTACAAAACGATTGAAGTTTTTACTAAGTGACGCGTATTCAGGAACCGAGTAAGGTTCCATCCGAGCGGTTAAATCGGCATCGCCATTCGCAAAACGAGCAATGGATTGGTCAAATTGGATTAAAGGTTTCAAAATACCACGGCTAAACAGAATCGCGAGAATAATCACCAAGCATAAAATACCTGCGCCAATCGAAGCCATTAGGAGAAAGCTATCATCCATTTTTTGTTTGGATGCATTGGCCATCTGTGCGGTGATGGCATCGATATCATCAATATAAAAAACCATACCGATGGTCATGTCCCATTGGGACTCGTAAATAGAATAACTCAGTTTCTCTAAGGATACTTTACTGCCAGGCTTGGGAAAATAGTAACTTGAGAATCCACCACTATTTTTAGCTTGTTTGATGAGATTTTGAATTGAGTAGTTGCCCTTGGTGTCTTGTAAGTTCCAGAAGTTTTTACTTATATACGCACCCGTATTACCTAGGAAGTAACGATTACCTTTGCTGTCGTAGCCAAAAGCATAACCATTGTCGCTATATTTAATCTGAAATAGTTGAGCAATCACATCTTTTAAGCCTGCCTTATTCTTTTTAAACTAGCTTAAAGAAGAATTAATAATTTCAATGTAGGTTTCTAACTCTGCATGTTTTGGTTTTGTTAATTTTTTTAAATTAGCTCTTTTTGGTTTTTATTTGGGTTGGACATTTTTTATGGGATATAAAAATTATCCAAAATGTAATTAATAGTAAAGGTAGTATGGATAACATATAAACGCACAGTTTAACATTCAGTTTTTTCCATGGATTTCCTTCTATCCTAGAATTTTTATGGTGAGTAATAATGCTCATAATGTTGATTGTTATATCTTATAAAAATATCAAACAAAAAATATGTGTTCTATGATTTTTTAATTATTCAATATTATATTGCAGGGATGTTGAGTGAAAGGTATTATGGTTTTTAGAACAGCGTTTTCCTAAAATTATATAGAGCTTCATACTGGATGATATTAGAGCTTATTGAGTCAATTGCAATCGAGTGGCATTGATATGGTGATTTTTACCTGATGAATCAGGTGTCATAAAAATCGACAGGTAACTATTTTCAGAGAAAAGTTCTTTCTTGAAGTTGGCTGTGGCCCTAAGGTGAATAATCATAAGGCTTTGATTGGTAGAGAACGTATTTATTTTAATTAATTAGTGAATTTTGAAGTGATTGTCACTGGGTCTCGTGATTCATTTGGCTATGTGTTGCAGTGTTATGAAGAAAAAACCGGAGTGACATTACTGTATAAACCTGCCTTTGGGCAGTTGATGACCACATTACGTTATGTGGAGGACGGCTACGGTGTTTAGTTGTCACCCACTTCTGATTTTTCATTTGCAGTAATCAAAGCTGATACAGGCAATAGAAATTATTGAGCCGACTTTTTGGCGAGAAGTATGCCTATTCAATTCGGCGGAGCGATCACAAACAGCTTTGCTGAATGCGGTATCCCCCTGATTAAAGAAGTGACGAAAAGCGAATACAATGTAGTACGCTGGCAAGGATAGGTCATTGAAGCGAATCTGCCGCTTTGTAATTAAAGTGGAAAGCCACAGGTAAAAACCTAAGACTCTCCACTTTTGGGATTAAAATGCGGCTTTATAAATGGCTAAGATATCTTTTATGGACATTTCTTTGGGGTTGTTGTTCATGAGGCGCTTTATGTTGTAAGCCTCTTCGGCATATTGCAATAGTACCTCAGTGTTTGCTCCATGTTTTGATATTTTCATTTCAATACCAAGATCTATGCAAAAGGCATAAGCAGCTTGCAGTACATTGCTTGGATCATGAGATTGGGGGAGTCCCAATGCCGCTAATATTTCCGCTGTTTTTTCTGGTTTAGCGTCGGCGTTAAAGGCCAACACATGGGGAAAGATAATGGCATTAGCTAGGCCATGAGGTAAGTGAAGCTGAGTGGACAGTGGATATGCTAATGCATGACCGGCAGCGGTATTGACTGGACCCAAACAAATGCCACCGTAATAACTGGCGAGCATCATTCCTTCTCTGGCTTCTGTATCTTCACCGTTGGCAACGGCACGCTTTAGATATTGACCAATCAACTTCATTCCCATGCGTGCGTAGTCATCAATCATGTTGTGAGCGCGAATGTTTGTGAAGGCTTCTACGCAGTGTGCCATCGCATCTACTCCTGTCGCAGCGGTGACGGTCGATGGCACCGAATAGGTTAGGGTTGGATCTAAAATGGCGATGTCAGCTCGCATATGCTCACTTTCAACCGCCATTTTTGCGCTGGTTTGTGAGTTGGTCACTAAAGCGCGAATGCCAGATTCTGAACCTGTACCAGCGGTTGTGGGAATTTGGATCAAAGTTGATAATTTTTGATGAACTTTATTGAGACCGACGACTTCTTCTAAAGTTTGATTTTTGTTCCACAATACAGCTGCTAGTTTGGCTAGATCCATCACCGAGCCACCGCCTAAGCCAATTATGACCTCTGGTTTGATGCTCTCAGCAAGATCCAGAATGGTTCGTAAAGCCAATTCATTGGGTTCTGGCGGCGTATCCTCAAAGGTGGTAAATGGTCCTTTTAGCCCTAATCGAGAAACGTGATTGGCAACAGGACTAGTGGTAATGACCAATGCTCGTTTATTGCCAACCCAGTCGCCTACTTGAGTGACCGTATTAGCACCCACTTCCAAACGAGATGGCTGATGTATTGTGATATTTCGTGGTGTATTCATAGCGAATTCCTCTCGATGGATTGTTAGCTATCTAGCTGTGCCATCTGTTCCCAAATATGTGCTTGTTGTTGCTCATTTAAAGGTACTAAAGGCGGGCGCACATTAAGCCAGTCCATATTATCTCTTGCTTTTGCGACCATGGTTTTGATTGTAGGGAGCTGAACATAGCTATTGGATAAGGTGCGCCATTGGTTAATGCGTTTTTGAGCCGCTTCTACTTTCGCTGTGACAGATGGGTCAGACCAATGATCAAATACGACTCGAAGGGAATCGGATCGTAGGTTAGAGGTTGCGGTAATGCTTCCTGCGCCACCAGCTTCTAAAAGTGGTTTTAGCAAGGGGTCTGCACCTGCCAGCACCGAGAAATTATCAAAACGGTTAACCATGGCTTTCATGTTCTCGATGTCGCCAGAACTGTCTTTGATTCCAATAATGGTGTCGCCAAACTCCTGGATGAGTTTTTCAATGAGATTATGGGATAATGGAATTTGAGTAACTTGTGGAATATGGTAGAGAATGACTTTAAGTTTAGGATCATTGACTCCTTCAATGACATCACTGTAAAAGCGGAATAAGCCTTTGTCCGAGACACCTTTGTAATAGTAAGGTGGCAATAACACGCAGGCTTTTGCCCTGGCGGATACGGCGTGAGAAGTCAGTTCAATGGTTTCTGGAACGGAACAGGCAGAGGTGCCTGGAAGAAGTTGTTCACCTGTTATGCCAGCTTTTTGTACTGCATCAACAAGTGCCATTCGCTCTTTGGCTGAATAATTATTGGCTTCGCCCGTGGTGCCTAGAATAGCAACACCATGAGCACCTTCATGAATCAGTGCCTTACAATGTTCGGCAAATAGGTCAAGACGTACCTTGCCTTTTTGATCTATGGGTGTCGTTGCTGCGCAATATACGCCGGTAATTGGGTGCTTCATTTTTTACCTCCTGAAACAAGTTTTCTGGCATAAGCAATCGCAGACAGTAAGTTTTCATGGTTGGCGATGCCCTTTCCTGCAATGTCAAAAGCAGTACCGTGGTCAACGGATGTCCTGTCAATGGGTAAACCAACGGATACGTTAACTGCTGTATCAAAAGCGATTAATTTGACGGGAATATGGCCTTGGTCGTGGTAATTGGCGACAACAAGGTCGAAGGCGCCGCTATATGCACGAAAAAAAACAGAGTCTGCAGGAATAGGACCCGATACATTCATACCTTCATTTTGTGCTTTGATAATGCCCGGCAGAATGATTTCTTCATCTTCTTTGCCGAATAAGCCGCCTTCGCCACAATGAGGGTTTAATCCCGCCACGGCAATTCTTGGGTTGGCAATACCGATACGCTGTAAATGTTCATATCCAGCTTTGATGGTGTCGTAGACACGTTCAGAAGTGGTTTTGTGAATAGCATCTTGCAATGAAACATGGGTTGAGGTGTGAATGACTTTGAGTCGGTCAGAAGCCAGAATCATCCATGCTTTTCCCTTGGTTAGGTAGGCAAGCAGTCCTGTATGGCCGTCGTGATGATGGCCTGCAAGGTTAAGAGCTGCTTTGTTGATGGGAGCGGTAACAATGCAGCCAATTTCTTTGGCTTCTGAGTCTTTCACCGCTTTTTCAATAAAGCGGTAAGCCGCTTCGCCAGCCCTCGCATCGAGTTTGCCTAAAGTAAGTGGTGCACCGTCAAAATCAATATCCACAACCTGCATGTCTTTCTCTGGATCTACTGGGCTGGAGATAATATTGGCAACGTATTTTAGTGTCGCTAGATTTCCGTATACGCGTGTTGCTTGTCGTTCCTTTGTACTCATTTCTTCAAAGGCTTTTAGAATGATTTCTGGTCCGACGCCAGCCGGATCTCCCATGGTGATGCCAATCATTTTTTTGCTCCAATCTGGTTGGGGGTGAGTCGAACGTGAGCGATGGCTCTACGGTGTAGGGTAAAAGTAACGTCTATCCCACCATCAAGTGTTTCCATGATGGCGGGATAAGATAATTCTTGGTTTTTGCCATCTAAGCTGTCATTGCTTAAACATTTTCCCATGCTGTTCGCGACGGTGACTTGTAAGGGAAAGCTGTCACCATTGTCTTCTGAAATTGCCACAACAAGAGGTGCCCTTGGTACGCCCCACACTACCTCGCATCCGCCTTTGGCTTCTGGTCTTGCATCGTCACCAAGTTCATCGTATAGGGATTCACGACGATCTGATGACATGTCTTTGTTGATTGGATTGCAACAAATGGCAAGTCGCCCGTCTGTTAAACGAATAGCTGCAATGGAAGAGTTGTTATTCGGCAGTTGAGTTGCTACTGGAGAGGTCCAGCTTTCGCCACCGTCTGTGCTTTCGCAGCGATAAATAAAGTCAGCTTGGCGACGTCTGAAAAAAGCGAAGAAATGATTGGGTTGGTCGGTTGGCACAATCGTCATGTGAACACAGCCAATAGAGTTGGGTACGGGAACAATGCGCCAATCAGAGCCTTTGTTCTGGCTGATGGCAACCGAAGCGGTATCGTGTTTGCCAGTCCATTTTGCGCCATTTTGTGGTGTGCAATGAAATAGAGGTAGTAGCCAAGCGCCATCGTTTCTTACGATTGGGGTAGCTCGAACAAAAGTGCCTTTAGGTAAAGGCAGTTCTCTTGGTGTCTTTCCAATTTCACGCATCCGAACAACACATTGGTCTTGGTTGCCGCCAGGTTGTGCTGTGTGAATTAAGAAGGTGCTTTGGCTGGATGGGCGGAAAATAATGGGATTCTGTTCGGAACGACCTGGATCATCTGTTAATGCTTCCGCTTCCGACCACTGGTTCGCTTTAAATATACTGCGATAGATAGCAATGTCGGATTTGCCTTCTAGACTGCCACCAAACCAAGTACATTCAAGTTCCCCTTGCTGGTTGCGGCTTAAAAAGGCCGCGTGGTTTTGAATAGTGGGCGAGGGCAGTATGGCGTGTGTGCCATTGAATTGTCCTGTCATGGCTCTTTCTATTTCAACTGGCGTGGTTGGAAAAGCGCTCATTAAATGTCTCCAGTTTTGTTATTGTTTAGTCGCAATAATTTACTTTGTCTTTTTAGTTGTCAAGTTGTTATTTTTATTTTTGTTTTATTTGTAAAAATAATTTATTCTTAAACTATTGTTTTTGTTTGTATTATTTTTATTTGTTTTCAACTTTAAATTTTTATTTAAAATAAAATTGACAACTTCTTTTGCTCTCTGTAGTTTTTATGTGCTTAGTGTTTCTCTTCTTTTGAGTGCTAAGTAAAAAATTTAGGCGGCTCCAGATATCTGGGGGTGCATGTCAAACTCTTCTGATGTAAGTCATGAGAAGGGGAAAAGTTGGAGAATAAGATGAAAAAAATAACAACATCTCTGCTAGTGACGGGTACTGTCTCGATTGCAACCATGACGGCTGGGTATGCTCAAGCAGCAAATACAGATGTAAAGATTGTCTTGAACGAAGAGTTGGAGTTGGTGGAGCCTTGTATGGCCTCGCAATCCAATATTGGTCGGGTAATACTTCAAAATGTGTCTGAAACTTTAGCCACAGTAAATCCAGGTTACGGCACTTTGGAGCCACGTTTGGCAACGTCTTGGGACGATTTGGGTGATGGTAAGTGGCGCTTCCATCTTCGTAAAGGTGTGACTTTCTCGGACGGGTCTAGTTTTACGGCTGCTGATGTTAAGCATTCCCTAGAGCGGACTTTGTCAGATAAATTGTCTTGTGAAATTAAAGCTCGTTACTTTGGTAACATGGACTTGAAGGCGAATATCGTTGATGAATACACAATCGATTTTACGGCTAGCCCAAATCAACCTATCCTTCCATTATTGCTTTCTGCTTTAACCATTGTACCCGAAGAAACACCGCTAGAATTTACTCGTAAACCTATTGGTACGAGCTACTTATGTATTATCTGAATGGAATGTTGGTCAGAACATTATTCTAAAGCGTCGTGATAATTATTGGGGCAAAATGCCTGAAGTGACCAAGGCTACGTATGTGTTTCGCTCTGACGACGCCGTTCGTGCTGCTATGGTTGCTACGGGTGAAGCGGACATTGTCCCACAAATGTCTGAAGAGTTCGTGGATAATGCAGAAACAGATTTCGCTTATCTAAACTCTGAAACGACCTACTTGCGTATCGACCAGTTTGTTGCGCCGCTAGATGATGTCCGAATTCGTAAGGCACTTAACCTTGCAGTAGACCGAGAAGCCTTTCTAGGTACGTTGGTTCCTGAGGGCGCTGTGATTGCAACCCACATGGTTCCGCCTTCGACTCTTGGATGGAATCGTGATCTTAAACCTTGGCCATTTGACCCAGAAGAAGCTCGTCGTCTTGTAAACGAAGCGAAAGCCGATGGTGTGGATGTTAGCAAGCAAATCACCTTGATTGGTCGTACCAATAACTTTCCTCATGCCACAGAGATTAATGAAGCATTGACGCAAATGTTTAATGATGTGGGTTTGAATGTGAAGCTTGAAATGCATGAAGTGGCTGAGTGGATTGGTTTTTATTCTAAACCGTTTGCAGAGGATCGTGGTCCTCGCTTGGTAACGGCTCAGCATGATAATAGTCGTGGTGACCCAGTATTTTCTATGGTTTGGAAATACTCTTGCGATGGTGGTCAATCGGGCCTATGTGATAAAGAGCTAGATGCGATGATTGCAAAAGCGTCTGCTGCAACGGGTTCTGAACGTGCCAAACTTTGGAAACCTGTTTTTGCCAAAGTGCATAATGACTTAGTGGCAGATGTTTTCCTATTTCACATGGTTGGCTTCTCACGTGTTTCTAAACGTTTAAATTACGAGCCTAATATTTCTACTAACTCTGAGTTGCCGCTGGAACAAATCAGCTTTAACTAAGTGTAAAAACAGCAGAGGCATTGGCGTACTGTAAAGTACGTCAATGTGATTTCCGTAACAGAGATTAGTGGATGTAATATGGAACGGTTTATTGTAAAAAGAGCGTTAGCTTCTTTGATTTCCTTAGCTTTTTTAGTCGTCGCCGTGTTCTTTCTCTCACGTTTGACTGGTGATCCAACTGACTTGTATTTACCCCTAGATGCAAGCTTGGAATCAAGAGCCCCAATTCCGAGCCTTGCATGGCTTAGATCAACCGTTGATGGTTCAGTTTGTTGACTATCTGAAAGATCTTGCGGTGTTGGATTTTGGCGAGTCTATTCGTCGCGCTCAACCTGCTTTAGATGTGGTGGTTAGTGCGTTTCAATGGACACTCCAATTAGCCTTGATCACTATTGCTATTGTGGCGGTTGCAGCAATCGTATTTGGTTCTTTGGCGGCTTTTAATGTGGGCAAAATTTTTGACCGCTTTGCGACTTTTTTCTTTGGTTGGGTCGTCTGTGCCGGAATTTTGGGTGGCAATCGTGGCGATCGTCGTCTTTTCTGTTCAGCTTGGTTGGTTTCCTACTTCGGGAACGGGAACAGCACTGCATTGGGTGTTGCCTGTTGCTATCTTATTTATTCGTCCATTCGGCCTTATTGTACAAGTTGTGCGTAGTTCAATGATTAATGCCTTGAGTTCTGCTTATGTAAAAACGGCAAAAGCAAAAGGGGTTAAAGCAAAAACTATTATCTTTGTTCATGCACTTCGCAATGCGTTACTCCCTGTTATTACTGTGATAGGCGATCAGGCCGCGGGCATGTTGAATGGTGCCGTGGTAGTGGAAACCATTTTCGGTTTTCCTGGTGTCGGAAAATTAATGATTGATAGTATTCTACAGCGCGATTTTACAGTAGTTATTGCGGCTGTTGTCGTGACTGCTTTTGCAATTTTCATCATGAATTTAATTATCGATTTACTCTACGCGTTGCTCGATCCGCGCATACGTTATTGAGGCACATGCTATGTCTAACTCAACATCCATTTTGAATAAAACATCTTCTAGTGCAGAGGGTTTTGGGGCGTCATTGGTGCGTCTAATTCGGTTGCTATGGGCCGATAAATTTGCCTTCTTCGCCGTATTGTTTCTATTGATTGTGCTTGTCTGTGCGTTGATTGGTCCTGCTTTGCTGGATTATGAGGCGACTCGTCAGAACCTAAGAGGTCGTAATTCTGTGCCTTTTGATTTGGCAAAAGACTGGCTCTATTTCTTGGGCGGTGATCAATTAGGACGGCCTTTATTAGCAAGAATTATAGTGGCAGCACAAAATACCATGATGGTGGCAGCAGGTGCTGTGCTGGTTTCTATGATTGTGGGCGCGATACTTGGCTTAATTTCTGGGTATTCTCGTGGTCGTTTAGGGCAGGTCATTCCTCGTTTGGCGGATGTGATTATGTCTTTTCCTTCTTTGCTATTGGCGGTCATTGTGTTGTATATGTTGGACCCTTCTGTTTCCAATATTGTCATTGTTTTAGCTATCACACGCATTCCTCTCTATTTACGTACTACTCGGGCGGAGATATTGGAAGTCCGTGAGCGTATGTTTGTTCAAGCTGCGAAAGTAATTGGTGCATCTGACTTTAGGATTATCTTTCGACATATGTTACCCGTGATATTTCCTACCATCATGACAATTGCCACGTTGGATTTTGGTTTTGTTATGCTGGCTGAAAGTGCTTTGTCGTTTCTTGGTATTGGGATTCAAGCACCAGAAATAACTTGGGGCTTAATGGTTTCTCAAGGGCGACCTTATTTAATGACGGCATGGTGGCTCTCTTTTTGGCGGGTCTGGCGATTGTCATGACAACGCTTAGTTTGAACCTATTGTCTAATTGGTTGCGTGTTGTTTTAGACCCTCAGCAACGTTGGCGTCTAGAGATCGGAGGCACAAAAAATGGCTAATCATCTATTAGAAGTAAAGGATTTGTCCGTTACCTTCCACACCGCAAAAGGCCCTGTTGATGCCGTTAAAAATGTTAGCTGGCACCTTGATCGTGGTGAAGTGCTTGCCATTCTTGGGGAAAGTGGTTCTGGTAAGTCTGTTTCTGCTTCAAGCATTATGGATCTCTTGGATATGCCGCCAGCTGAAATTGTCAGCGGTGAAATTCTTTTTGATGGACAAGATTTGCTGAAAGCGAGTCCTGAAGTACGTCGTCAAATCAATGGCAAACGTATTGCCATGATATTTCAAGATCCACTAGGTCATCTTAATCCTGTTTATACGGTTGGCTGGCAAATAGAAGAAACCATGGCTATTCATGGTACGCCAAAGGAAGAAGCCAAGGCCAAAACCATTGAGCTGCTTGAAAAAGTTGGTATGCCGATGCCTGAGCAGTCAGCCAAAAAGTACCCTCACCAGTTTTCTGGTGGGCAGCGTCAACGTTTAATGATTGCAATGGCATTGGCATTGCGGCCAGATGTTTTGATCGCTGATGAAGTCCACTACGGCGTTGGATGTGACAGTACAAGCGCAGATATTAGAATTGCTTGAAGTACTACGTAACGAGACGGGGATGGGGTTGTTGATCATTACCCATGATTTGGGTGTGGTTGCAGATATTGCTGACCGTGTTGTTGTTATGCATAACGGCTGTGTGGTGGAAACGGGCAATGCGGATCAGGTTTATCATTCACCACAACATGCGTACACGAAAAAGCTGATTTCAGCAGCACCCGGAAATGGCTTGATGAGCGATAGCGATATGTCCGCTAAGCCGATTTTGAAAATCCAGAATATTTCTAAAGAGTATTCGGGTTGCAAAGCATTAGATTCGGTTAGTTTTGATTTACTAGAAGGGGAATCTATCGCCATTGTGGGCGAAAGTGGCTCTGGTAAATCCACTACAGCGAAATTACTGATGGGATTGGAAGATGCCTCAGGTGGACGTGCTTTGTATATGGGAAAGGATATTTTTACCCTTTCTAAAAAAGAAATGAAAAGTATTCGTCGTGATATTCAAATGGTATTTCAAGATCCGTCTCAGTCATTGAATCCACGTATGTCTATTTTCCAAATTATTTCGGAACCATGGATTATTCATCCAGATATCTTGCCTAAATCTCAATGGGAAGAACGGGTGATTGCTTTGCTGGAGCAGGTGGGCTTAAGTGCGGAGCATCGGCATCGTTATCCCCATCAATTTTCAGGTGGACAACGTCAACGTATTGCTATTGCTAGAGCATTGGCAGTAGAACCTAGAATTATTGTCTGTGACGAAGCTGTGTCTGCTTTGGATGTGTCTATTCAGGCTCAAGTGATTGATCTATTAGCTAACCTACAAAAAGAACTAAAAATTAGCTTTATTTTCATTGCTCATGATTTGCCAGTTGTAAAAGACTTTGCAGATCGTGTCATTGTGATGCGGCTCGGTAAGATTGTTGAGATCGGTACTGTGCGTCAAATCTTTGAAAATCCTACTCAGCCTTATACCCAAGCTTTGCTTAATGCGTCTTTGGATCCAGACCCACGAGTGCAGTCTGTTAGAAGAGCCGAGCGCATAGCCTTATCGGCATCATAAACGGAGTAAGGAGGATAAAATGAAAAAAGTGGCTTTAGTGACGGGTTGTAGTTCGGGGATAGGTTTGTATATCACGAATCATTTGCTTTCAACTGGTTGGTCGGTAATTGGGATGAGTCGTCGTCATCCAGACTGCGTTGAGTTTAGTGAGTATTTTACTCATATAGCAGTTGATCTGGCTGAGACACAAGCATTAACGCAAGCATTAGCAAAGATAGATAAAGTGGATGCAATTGTTCATGCCGCAGGTTTGTTGCGGGTTGGCACTTATGACCAGATGAGCTTGGAAGACGGCGCGATGATGTGGCAAATACACCTTAATGCGGCAGCAGCTATCGTGCAGGGATTAGCGCCATGCATGGATAATGGAGGTCGTATCGTGCTAATTGGCAGTCGGGTGGCATCGGGGGCAGCGGCGAAAAGTTTGTATGCTGCTTCTAAGTCGGCCTTTGTTGGTTTTTCTCGATCCATTGCTGCAGAGCTGGCAAAACGTGCTATCACGGTGAATGTGGTTTCACCCGCCGCAACAGATACACCAATGTTACATGATTCTAATCGAGAGGGAAGTGCGCCTGTGCTTCCTCCATTTGGTCGATATGTAAAACCCGAAGAGATTGCAGGAACAGTCGGTTTTTTATTGTCTGATGCTGCAGCTTCTATCACGGGACAGCAGATAGTTGTGTGTGCTGGATCTTCTTTGTAGTTGAGTCGATGGACCAAGTAACAAGTGTTCATGAAAGAGGTGTAGAAGGTGACGTTTAAGCTTGAAAAGAAGATTCTGATCATTGCGGATGATTTAACCGGGACTCTGGATGCTGCCGCAGCTTTTTGTTCTTCTTCGACTAAGGTGGTTGTGGCTATTTCTGTTGGGGCCTTGGAATCTTGTTTGGGAGGTGATGCACATGTAGTGGCGGTGTCTACTCAATCTAGGGAAGTGTCCCCAGCGGAAGCATATCGTCGTGTTAAGGCAGTTATTGAGGGGTGCCCAAATAGAATGATTTTTAAAAAAATTGATTCTAGGTTGAAGGGGAATGTAGTCGTTGAGCTGGATGCTTTGCCAAACGCTCCTTTATTGGTGGCACCAGCGTTACCGAGTTTTGGGCGTTATGTTGAGTCAGGTTATGTTATGGGGTTTGGTGTGGATGCGCCGCTCAGTATAAAAGAGGCTTTAGCTCATCATGCGCAGAGGTCGATTATTCCTGATTGTGATAGCGATGCCGCGTTAGATATTGCGGTACAGAACTTGCCTGATGATGGCATACTGGTTGGTGCAAGAGGTCTGGCATTTGCCTTGGCGCGTCATTTGGGTATTGAGGCTGCAGAGACTTTGTCATTAAAAGGTTCTATAGGGATTGTTATTGGTTCAACTGATCCTATTACGTTAACTCAGCTTCAGGCTTTGCCTGACGATTTGGTGAATATAATCGCTGCGCCTTCTGGGGTGGTTGGAGAAGGTCAGCCGGATCATCGAGTGACCTTATTGCAGGCAACGCCTGGGAAAAAACGAACCAGAGAGGAAGTTGGTAGGAATCTTGCGCATAGTTTTAGGCCGCTGGCAGAAAAGTGTGAGAATATTGTTTTGTCAGGTGGAGCAACGGCAGAAGCTGTATTATCAGAGCTGGGAGTGACTAAGTTACTATTGGAAGGGGAATTGCTTTCAGGTATTCCTGTATCACAGGCAAATGGATGGCGAATCGTGACAAAATCCGGTGGGTTTGGTGACTCATCTTCTCTTTTAAATATCATTATTGGTAATAGATGACTTTTAGGTGAATGAACAATATATGCTAAAGCGTAATACGAAAGAGACGCGGGTAGAGCGTAAATCGCTTTCTGATATGGTCTTTAATCAAATGTATCGAGCGATAAAATCAGGTTCTTATGCGCCGGATGAAAGACTTCCGACCGAAACAGATTTGGCTGCAGAATTTGAAGTCTCACGTCCAATTGTTCGAGAAGCCTTGAAAAAACTACGCGAGCAGAATTTGATTTATTCCCGCCAAGGTGTGGGAAGTTTTGTGCGTCAAAATGGCATTAAAGATCCGCTTGGTTTTAGTCCCGTTGAAAACCTATCTGATTTACGTCGTTGTTATGAGTTTCGTGAAGTGTTGGAACCAGCCTGCGCACAGGCTGCAGCAGAAAGACGGACTATGGCGGATTTGAAAGCCATAGAGGCTGCATTGGCGTTACTAAAAGACGCGACAACGCAGCGTCGACACAGAGCCGATGCGGATTATGATTTCCATTTGTCTATAGCGAGAGCGTCAGGTAATCAATATTTTCAAACCGCAATGGAGTCGTTGAAGGATCATATTGCCGTCGGCATGAAATATCATGGTATATCATTAAAACAGTCTACTGGTGGATTGGATGATGTGTATTCTGAACATGAGAAAATATATCAGGCGATTAAATCAGGAAATAAAGAAGACGCCTTTGCTTTAATGAAAAAGCATATTACAGGCTCTCGAAGTCGATTATTTGACGAATAAACTTCACGCTTTTTAATTATATTGAATAAATAAGCCATTTCTTTCTAATGGCTTGAGGGATCTTTTTGTCTTTAAAGAACGAGTTATTGTGCTGTCTTTGCTTTTTTTGAAAGGGGTTGGATTATGCTGTTATCTGTTTTAGCCATAGTTGTTGGGTTGGTTGTCTTGCTGTGGAGTGCTGACCGATTTGTTGATGGCGCAGCTGTAATGGCGCGTCATTACGGCATGTCATCGCTTTTAATCGGTATGTTGGTCATTGGTTTTGGTACCTCAGCACCTGAAATTGTGGTGTCCGGTTTAGCATCGTGGCAAGGTAACCCTGGACTTGCATTAGGCAATGGCTTTGGTTCGAACATTGCGAATATAGCTCTGATTCTTGGTTTTACAGCGATATTAAGTCCTATTACGGTTCATTCTGATGTTTTGAAAAAAGAATTACCTCTTTTAGTTCTGGCTACTATTTTAGTTGGCTATTTTATGTTTGATTTTCAAATATCACGATTAGACGGTTTTTTAATGCTTTTAGCTTTTTTAGTTATTATGGGGTATTCCATTTATAAAGCTAAGAAAAAAATAACAACGATGATTTTATCGCTGAAGTAGAAGCTGAGTTGGCTGAAAAAGTAATGCCAATTAGAAATGCTTTCTTTTGGGTTGTTGTGGGGCTGATTTTATTAACGCTGAGCCTCCCGCTTTTTAGTGTGGGGAGCCATTAATGTGGCTGAATTCTTTAATGTCAGTGATTTAGTGATAGGTTTAACCATCATTGCTTTGGGTACGTCTTTACCTGAATTGGCTGCATCCATCAGTGCGGTTAGAAAGAGTGAACATGACCTTGCTATAGGCAACGTGATTGGTTCTAACCTATTTAACACCTTAGTTGTTATTGGTCTGGCTGGTGCCATTCATCCAATGACAGTAGAGAGTCATGTCTTGTATCGTGATTGGGTTATTATGTCTTCTCTGACTTTGTCTCTATTTGTTCTCGGATATGGCATTTTAGGGCGTCGTCGTATTAATCGAATAGAAGGTGGTTTGCTAGCGCTTTGTTATAGCATATACAACGCTTACCTCTACTTTAGCTTTGTGTGAGCATGGTGAAGTGAATCTGCTTCTAGGGGAAAGGGGTATTGTGGTTTTGGTGTATCTATAACGGCTGTTCATCTTTATTATATGAGCGACAGTTAGTTCTAGGAATGTATTTTATGCCAAGCTCCATTACGACACCCGCCAATAATCGTCTTTTACTAACCGCCATCGAAATGGGGAAGGCGGACCGAGCCGCTGTGGTGGCTGGTGTGCCTGCGATAGATTTGATGGCCGCAGCCGGAAAGGCAGTCGCTGACGCTGTGCTTGAGCATTGGTCTAGATGTTCGGTATTGGTGTTGTGTGGGCCGGGTAATAATGGTGGCGATGGTTTTGTGGCCGCCAAGCTTTTAAAAGCTGCTGATTGGCCTGTTCGCTTGGCCTTTTTGGGTTCGGTTGAAAAGCTATCGCTAGAAGCGGCGCATTTTTATCAGGATTGGCAGGGCGAGGTCGAAGATTATTCTGTCAACGTATTAGACCAATCCGATTTGGTTATCGATGCCATGTTTGGTGCGGGTTTGACTCGGCCGTTGGAGGGTAAAGCGCGAGACATGGTCGAGGCCATAATAGCGCGTGATATTCCGGTGTGTGCGATTGATGTGCCGAGTGGACTGGATGGTACCACAGGCGCAGCTCTTGGATTGGTTGCGCCCGCTGAGCTAACGGTGACCTTCTTTCGTAAAAAGCCTGGGCATTTGCTACTTCCTGGTCGAGATTTATGCGGTAAAATTGTGGTTGCGGACATCGGTATTCCTGAGACTGTATTGAACGAATTAAACCTTCAGGCGTGGGAAAATAGCCCTGAACTTTGGTACCGAGATTATCCTTGGCCGCGGACGGATGGACATAAATTTCACCGTGGTCATGCGCTGATTTACGGCGGGGAGAATATGACAGGCGCCAGTCGTTTAACAGCTCGTGGCGCTATGCGAATCGGGGCTGGGTTAGTAACTTTGGCTGTGCCGATTAAAGTGTGGCCTGTGTATGCGACTGCGATGACGAGCGTGATGGTAGCGAAGCTAGAGGTGAGTCAAGAACAAGAAGATTTTGAAGAGTTGCTATTAGATCCGCGATATAACGCCATTGCCGTTGGGCCTGGGGCCGGATTGGCGGGATTTGAACGGATTCGCACGCGAAAAATCGTGGTCACAGCACTGGAAACGAATCGTGCCACCGTGTTGGATGCGGATGCGCTCAGTGCATTTGCAGAAGACCCACAAACTCTGTTTGACGCCATTAATGGTCCTTGCGTGATGACCCCCCACGAAGGCGAGTTTGCGCGACTGTTTCCTGAAGTTAATAAAAGCCATCCTGACGACAAATTAACGCGAGCGCGTATGGCTGCCAAATTAAGCGGTGCTGTCGTGGTGTTAAAGGGCGCAGATACGGTGATTGTCTCGCCAGATGGCCGAGCAATTATCAATGCCAATGCGCCAGCGTATCTTGCCACGGGAGGGTCCGGGGATGTATTGGCTGGCTTTATCGTCGGCTTACTTGCACAAGGCATGTCACCATTTGATGCGGCTGCAGCGGCGGTTTGGTTGCATGGTGAGGTAGGTAATAATGTTGGCATTGGTTTAATCGCCGAAGATTTACCAGAAAATCTTCCCAAGGTGCTCTCGGCTTTTCAGAAACACTGTCTTGGACGTTTTAAAAATAATTAAATACAACTGATATTGTTTTAGTTTTGTTGAGCACGTCGGAGTGTCCGTTTTGGAATATACAGAGCGAATGCTCTCTAGCGATAAAATGTCCATCGAGCCGACTTACAATAGTTAACAAGAAGTGACAATAAAGTGGTAAAAAATATTGAAAAAATAAGGACGTTTTAAAGAGGCTTAAGCTAATCTATGTGAATCTCAAACATTACACAAGGTTGGTCTATGAACCGTATTTACCGCGTTATCTGGAATTCGTCGTTAGGTGTTTGGCAAGCTGTAAGTGAAATTGGCAAAAGTGCCAAGAAAAAGAAAAATCATGGCCGCCGTCACCGAGCACGATTACCTTTAATCGTGGGGGGCGTGTTTCTGGTAAGTGCTCAAGTTTATGCCGATGCATTACCAACGAATGGAACCGTCAATTTAGGTTCAGGTAGTATTTCCCAGCCTGATGCGAATACGCTAAATATTACTCAAAATACTAATAAAATATCCATTGATTGGGCATCGTTTAGTGTTGGTAAAGACAGTGCCGTTAACTTCATTCAACCTTCCTCTTCCTCTGTTGCGTTAAACCGTGTGACTGGATCTGATGTGTCCAGTATTCAGGGTGCTATTAATGCCAACGGTCAAGTCTTTCTTATAAATCCTAATGGTATTTTATTTGGTACCACAGCACAGGTTAACGTTGGGGGATTAATTGCTTCTACACGTAACTTAACCGATGAGAATTTTAGCGCTGACAATTTTGTGTTTGAAGGCAGTAATGGCAATGCGGTTGTTAACCAAGGGCGTTTGGTTGCAGCGGAAGGTGGCTATGTCGTTATGATTGCCGCAAAGATTGAAAATACGGGTGATATTCTCGCTAACCAAGGTAGCGTTCGGTTGGCGGCAGGTGATTCTGTATTAGTGAATTTGGGTGGCACAGTAAGTATCGAGGTGCAAAAAGGCGCGATTGATGCATTGATTCAAAATGGTGGAGCAATTAGAGCCGACGGCGGACATATTTTGCTTACCGCAAAAGCGGCTGGTGATCTTGCTGCGAGTGTTGTTAATAATACCGGTATTGTGGAAGCCACGAGCTTGGTATCTCAAGGTGGCGAAATCGTCTTTATGGGCGATGACATTACTAATAGCGGCACATTAGTCGCTGACGGGGCAACAGGTGGTGGCCAAATCTTAATCGGTGGTGATTGGCAGGGTGAAAATGCCGATCAGTATTCACATGCGACTAAAGTGACTTTGACTGAAACTAGCCAAATTTCAGCCAACGCTACGACACTGGGTGACGGCGGTAAAGTTGTTGTTTGGTCAGACATAAAGAATGCTGACAGTGTGACCAAAGTGGCTGGCAACCTCAGTGCCCAAGGAAAAGGTAAGAACACAAAGGGTGGTAAAATCGAAACCTCCGGTAGTGTGTTGAATGTTGCGAAAGGCACCACAGTAAAAGCCTCAGAATGGTTGCTTGATCCAACAAATATAACTATTAGCGCAGGCAGCGGTGGTAGTTTGACAAGTGGCGAAACCGAAAGCGATATTGGCGCAGAAACAATCGAGACGGCGTTAAATGCAGGTACCAGTGTTACGGTTCAGACAGATTCAGAAGTGGCTGGTGAGGGTGATATCACCGTTGCTGCGAATATTTTGAAATCATCGGGGGCGGATGCAACGCTTACCCTAACCGCTGCAAATAATATTGTTATTAATGAAAACGTGTCTATTACCTCGACAACTGGAGCACTGAACACCGTGCTTCGTGCAGACAACGACAGTAATAGTTCAGGTAGTGTCAGCATGGGGGCTGGATCTTCGATTGACACGAATGGCGGTGATGTTTGGATTGGTGGTGCAACAGACACGAGTCCTGCGGCAAGTGTGACGACACAAGCTATAACTACAGCAGCGGGTAACGTTAACATTTTATCCTCGGGTGATATTAGTTTAGGGAGCATTACGTCAACAGGTACGGTTGAACTATCTTCCACTGGCACGGTAACTCAAACGGGTGCTATTACTGGCGGGCAAAATGTAAATCTACTTGGCACAGGGGGAACATACACCCTAACCAATGCATCTAATGGGTTTGGTACTCTTACTGCAGATACAGGTAGCTTGAATGTTACCAACAACCAAGATTTTTCTCTTGGGTCTATCGTTACCACAGGCGATGTTGAACTGTCTTCCACTGGCGCAGTTACGCAAACTGGCGCCATTACAGGAGGGCAAGCTCTAAACCTACAAGGTTCAGGCACATATACTCTAACCAACGCTGGCAATGAGATTGCTTCGTTGGCCGCTAATACCGGCACCTTAAGTGTTACCAACAATCATGATTTTTCTCTTGGGACGATTGCCACGACAGGGGCAGTCGAACTTTCTTCAACGGGTACTGTGACGCAAGACAGTGTTATTTTAGGGGGGCAAGCTTTAAGCTTGCTTGGCACAGAGGGAACATACATTCTTACCAACGCTAACAATCAGATTGGCACGCTTACGGCTAATACTGGCAGTGTGGAGTTGGTGAATAGTTTAGCTCAAACCACTGGTGAAATTACCACAACAGGCGCATTGAGCCTGACCTCTGATGCGCTGACGATCAATGGAGATATCGATGCCAGTGCTGGGGACATAACATTTAATACTGATGCACTGGCTGTTACCAGCGGCACTGTCAAAAGTACGGGTTCACTACAAATAGCGGCCAAAACAGCAGCCACAACCATTGGTATTGGTGGTGGAACAGGCACTTTGCAAATCACGGCGACTAATTTTAGTACAGACTTTGTCGATGGATTCTCAGATATCACGATTGGTGATGCGAATCAGTCAGGAAACATTGATGTTGATGCCACCGTATTAAATGATGCATTGACACTGCAAACCACAGGTGACATCACTCAAAGCGGCGCTATTACCGGTGATCAAAACCTGACATTGGTAGGTGGTGGGTCTCACACGTTAAATAATGCTGACAATGCGATAGGCCAGTTAACGGCCACCAGCGGCACCTTGACCTTCCGAGGTGAGAGCTTTATTTTAGGAAATATTGCTACAACAGGTGCTGTTCAGTTATCCAGTACGGGTACCGTTACACAAGCGAGTGATACGGCCATCACGGGCGGTCAAGCATTAATTCTATCTGGTGTGGATGGTGCGTATACTCTAAATAACACGGGCAATGACATTGCTTCGTTGGCTGCCAATACAGGCAGTTTAAGTGTTACCAACAATCATGATTTCTCTCTTGGATCTATTATAACAACAGGCGATGTTGAGCTGTCTTCCACTGGTACAGTAACACAAACAGGTGCTATTACTGGCGGGCAAAATGTAAACCTACTTGGCACAGGGGGAACATACACCCTAACCAATACATCTAATGCGATTGGCACGCTTACTGCAAATACAGGTAGCTTGAATGTTACCAACAACCAAGATTTTTCCCTCGGGTCTATCGTCACCACAGGCGATGTTGAACTGTCTTCCACTGGTGCAGTTACGCAAACTGGCGCCATTACAGGAGGGCAAGCTCTAAACTTACAAGGTTCAGGCACATATACTCTAACCAACGCTGGCAATGAGATTGCTTCGTTGGCCGCTAATACCGGCACCTTAAGCGTTACCAACAATCATGATTTTTCTCTTGGGACGATTGCCACGACAGGGGCAGTCGCACTTTCTTCAACGGGTACTGTGACGCAAGACAGTGTTATTTTAGGGGGGCAAGCTTTAAGCTTGCTTGGCACAGAGGGAACATACATTCTTACCAACGCTAACAATCAGATTGGCACGCTTACGGCTAATACTGGCAGTGTGGAATTGGTGAATGGCTCTGCACAAACCACTGGCGCGATTACCACAACCGGTGCACTTAACCTGACTTCTGATTCCTTAACCATCAATGAAAACATTGCCACAGGTGCGGGTAACATCACATTTAATACCGACGTTCTAACGGTTGCGAGTGGCAAGACGGTTGCTGGAGAGGGGGCTTTACAGATAGCCGCCAAAACAGCCACCACAACGATTGGTGTTAATGGCGGTTCTGGGACTTTGCAAATTTTGACTGGTGATTTTGTCGATGGTTTCTCAGCTATAACCATAGGCAGTGCCGATCATACTGGTCATACTGGTGGCATTGAAATTGGTGCAGACACCACGCTTAATGATGCGACAACATTGCAAACGGACGGTATTTTATTGGTTAACAATGATCTAGATGCCCTCGCAAATAACCTGACGCTAAAAGTAGGCCAGCTCACTATAGCAGATGATAAAACCATTTCTGGTACAGGTGTGTTGACGGTTGCTTCTGAAACAGACAACGAAGCGATTGACATTGGTGGGACAAGCCAGCAATTAAATGCAGCGGATTTTGGTAGCAAAATTGCAAATGGTTTTTCTGACATTGTCATTGGTGGAGCAGATCAAACAGGTGACATTAATATTGTAGAAGATTCTACCTTGGCCGCCGCTGTTACAATGCAAACCAGTGGAGACTTATCTGTTGACCATAATCTAGCGGCTGGTGCGAACAATCTGACGTTAAAAGTGGGTACTCTTTCAGTTGCTACTGATCAAACCATTTCTGGTAGCGGTGTACTGACTGTTGCTTCTAATACTGACAGCAAAACCATAGGTATCGGTGGAGCAGAGGGGGATCTGCAACTGACAGCAGACAATATTAATACTGACTTTGCCGAAGGTTTCTCGGAGGTTGTAATAGGTAGTGCGAGCCAATCAGGCAACATTACTCTTGCCGCTATTGCTCTAGACAATGCATTAACATTACAAACTTCTGGCGCAGTCACCCAAACCGGAGCCATTACCGGTGGACAAGACTTGAATTTACTTGGCTTAGGTGGCACGCATACCCTGACTAATGCAGATAATGCCATTGGCAATCTAACCGCCAACACTGGTAGCGTGGAGTTGGTAAATGGTTCCGCGCAAACCACTGGTGATATTACGACAACAGGAGCTTTGAGCCTGACGTCTGACTCGTTAACCATTAATGACAATATCGTCACTGGTGCTGGTAACATCACATTCAATACCGACGCTTTAACGATAGCGGATGGAAAAACACTGGCTGGTTCAGGCAACTTGCAAATTACCACTAAAACAGCAGATAAACTCATTGATGTAGGTGGTACAACAGACGGTGCTCTGCAATTAACGACCACAAACATTAGTACGGATTTTGCTGATGGGTTTGCAAATATAATCATAGGTGGCGCCGATCATACCGGCGGTATTGAAATTGGTGCAGACACAACCTTTAAAGACGCAACAACACTGCAAACCAGTGGTGCTTTGTCAGTCAGTAATAATCTAGCCGCTGGTGCGAATAATCTGACGTTAAAAGTGGGTGAGTTTTCGGCAGCCGAAGGCAAAGTCATTTCTGGCTCGGGTACATTGAATATTACGAGCGATGCCGCCAGCGACGCGATTAGTATTGTGGATACGATTGACGATAATGCAGTGGACACACTTCAACTACTTTCTGCTGATTTTGTCTCAAAAATTGCGGATGGTTTCTCAGGCATTGTGATTGGTGATTCCAGTCAATCAGGCGATATTACCATTGGTGCCACTGCGTTTAACGACGCATTGACTTTACAGTCAACGGGCACAGTGACTCAAACTGGTGCGATTACCGGTGGGCAAAACTTGAACTTACTGGGCGCTGGTGGCTCGCATACTCTGACGAATGAGGGCAACTCTATTGGAACACTAACCGCTAATACTGGAAGTGTTGAGTTTGTCAGTGCAAAAGAACTAGTAGGCGCATCTGATATAACGACAGAGACTTCTCAGTTAGGCTCTATTATCACGTCTGGGGCATTAAGTGTTTCGACTGTAGACGGTGATATTACCGTATCTGAAAATCTAACCGCGGGTGGTGCTTTAACGCTAACGTCTGCGAATGACATCATCGTAGAGAGTGGTAAAACCCTTACGTCTCCAGCAAGTATTACTTTGTATGGTACAAACATCACTCAGAAGGGCATTTTGGATGCCAGTAGCACAACGGCTAATGGTGGTAACATTACTTTAGCAAAAAATGCTTCTACATCGGCGGACTTTATTAGTCTTGAGGGCGTGTTAAACGCCAGCACGACCAATGGTACAGGTGGTACGATTATCACCAATGGTCAATCCGTGTTTTTAAATACCAGTGCTAACGTCACAACAGCGGGTAATACAGCAAACGGAATCTGGAAAACGCCCGTTTCGACGTTTGATACCGTCGTAGCGGCAACCGGAGGTGATATTACTGGGCAAACCATATCTGATGCGTTAAAAACAGCCAATTATACGCTGACGGCCAGTAGCGCCAAAGTGACCTTAAGTGAAACCTTAGCGGGCCAAAATAATCTAAAAGATTTAACCGATACCGAGATTACTAGCGCCGATTTTGGTGGTATTACGATTAACAATAGCATCACCAAAGTATCTGCCGGTACCAGTGGTACCGCACCGCAACCAGTTTATGATATTACAACAGACACAACACTGACCGTTACGTCAACTAGCAATATTACGGTGAATGGCGCAATCAGTTCAGAACAGCAACGTCTCAACCTGATTCTTACCGCGAATAACGATGCGACTGGTGGCGGTGATGTTATTTTTGGTTCTAACGGCAGTGTAACAACGAATAATGGCAATTTTTATGTTGGCTCAGTGACATTAGGGCAAGCGACTAATGGCGTTGTATTTGCCTATAATAACCAGACCTATCATGACATTGTCACCGCTTCTGCTGAAAACTTCACCATGAATACGGGCAGTCAAATAAATGTTGGCAGCGGTTCTTTAGTATTAAAGGTGACAGATGATATTAATTTGCCGACTGGAGATGCCACTGGTAAATCTTACTCGATAAATTCTACAGCCAGTTCTTCCGGCTATAATAATGAAACGGAAACCAACGCTAATCGTTCTGGTACGCCTAATTATGAGCAGGTAGCCACGGTTCCGACTTCTTTAACTTTAGAAGCCGGCGGTTCAATTATTGGCGCAAGTACAGACTCTACCAAAATTAGCACGAACTCTTCGTCCGCAATGGTAAATGTGACGAGTGCTGAGAATATTGGTTCTGAAGACTCTCTAGTATTATTCTCTAGTAGTAATGGAACCATTAATATTACCAATACTGGCGGAAACTCATATATTAAATTTGCCAATGGGTACGATGATGCTAATTTTTCGACCCTAAACTTAACAACAGATACCACTACCGCAGACACAACTCAACGTATAGAGTTTAATGACGATGGCTCGCATAGACTGCTAGCGACAACGGATGAAAACGGTTTGCTCACCATTGCCACAGGTGGATTAGTTGATACAACTTCTTATAAAAATATAACGATTCAAGCACCCAATATCACCTTGGAAAATGGTGCCATTGTCGCAACGGGAGGATCGACATCAGTTAATTCGTCTGACAATTCTGTTTTAGACGGAACGGGATTGAATTTAACGTTAACGGCACTATCTGGATCCACTTACGGTGAAATTAAGGCAGATAATGCTGCAGTGGATTACAGTTCAACGTCAGCACCAGATGACTTTAGTAATAAAGAAATTTATATCCAAAATGGAACATTAAACTTAAATGCCAGTAACTTTGGTGTTAAAAATAGTGGTGACGACTGGAGTAATGCTCTAGAGGTGACAGCTAATACATTAAATGTGAATAACTCTGGTGGTTCAACTTGGCTTCGTAATAGTGACTTTAACAGCATTACCTTTTCGGCTGTTGATAGCAATGCGAATGTCGCTGGCCATCATCACATTCTGTCCACCAATGGTGACTTCTTCAACATAGAAACCACCGCGGATGCGAAAACTATTGTTCATACCATTGATGATACGAATAAATTGTCAGGTATTAAAACAGACAATAAAAATGTTAGCTTAAAGACTGGCTTATCTATTTCTCAATCAAGAGATATTATCATGGCAGATAATGCCATTGATATTGGTGCCGCAACGCTTTCATTGACATCCTATTATGGAAAAAGTATTTCGGCCTACTCTACTAATCATGTTCAGGGTAATGGTTCAATAACGCCTACAACACTGGCTAATCCAAATACTGCTACTGTGACCGTTGGTAACTTGAATTTAACAACGGCCTATAATACGACAAGTACCGCTTCAATTGGTGGCGATGGCTATACCCTTAAAGTCGCCAAAGGCGGAGAAACGGGTGAAGCAAATGTGGGCAGTAATGTACTGACTATTAATAATGAAAGCGGTGATATTGCTATTAATGAGCTGTCTGCTGAGCACTTTAAAACCATTAAAGTCAATTATTCAAGCACTGATAGCACGGCAAGAGCGCATACTGTAGCTATTGATTTGTTTGACAATGATTCTGTCATTGAAAACCTTAATTACTCAGATACGGGCAACGGTCTTATTACCCTAGACGCTAGTAGCATAGATTTGTCTGGTTTTAATCGTAATTTTGATTTGTATGCCTACTATAAAGACATTCAAGTTAACAACATTTATGGTGGTACCGGCTATTTTAATGTGACTTCATACAATAACAGTATTACGTTAAATGGCGATGTGAATACCAATGGCGGAAATATATCACTAACGAGTAATACGTTTAAACTTGCCGGTTCATCGCGCATTGATAGCAATGCAGATAATGCCAGCAATACAACATCAGTAGGAAGTTCAGGTAGCATCTCACTGAATAATAGTTCGGGCAGTAGAGGCGTTGATATTTCCGCCAATACAGGCGTATCGGCTACGTTAACGCTTGATTCAAGCTCCAATGACAGTTCAGGTGGAAGTATCACCACAGACATGAATGCCACCAATAGTGCAGGTTCATACTTAACAGGACTATCCTTCATAGGCTCTGGAGTAACGACGGAACAAGATGGTTCGATTTCATTAACGGGGGCAAGTTTTGCGCTTAATGGTGATTTTACAGCAACAGGTAATGTTGCTTTAAGTGGTGGAGAATCGACTTCATCCGCAACGAATATCCCAGGAGTGACCATTGATACTAATCAGTCAATCGCTGATAGTGGTGATATCACCTTCTCTGGTTACAGCTTATCAGGCAGCTCAGTTCGTAATTATGTCTTCAATACCAGTGCGACAGGAGGTAATGGTGGCGACGTTAATCTGTACCCTGCCTCAACCACAGGCACATTTAGCGCAGGTTCGATGACGGTTAATACTTCGGGGTCAACGTCCTCTGGCACAATTATATTGCCAGCGGTCACCACGACTAAAAATTCAGGTTCTTCTTACACAACAACCAGTGCGCAAAGTTATACTGGGTCCACTATTACCCTTAACGGTAGCTTACAATCCAATCAGGCTAATATTGACGTATTAGGCTCTGAAGTAGTATTAGCCAACGATGTGTCGATTGATACCTACACCGGTTTTGTTTTTGGCCAAATATCAACGACATCGGGCGTTTCTGCAGGATCTGTAACCGTTGGTAGCGCAGGTGCCAAGCTTACTAATAATGATCCAGCCAACTCCTTTGCAATAGACACCAGTGGTAATCAGGGAGCAGTGACTTTCGTAGCCAACAATGGCGCGATAACTTTGAGAGATTCTACAGAAACAACGTTTAATAACTTCAGTATGATAGGTGGCGGTAATTTAAATACGGCCTTTGATATCACTAAGTATTCTACGACGGGCTTACTTACTGTTGGTCAACTGGACGGCGGTTCTTTTACTTGGAGTGATCTAAGTGCGGGTAACTTATTATTGAAAGGACCTGCGAACTACACCATCACTGGCAATATAGGGACGACTACTGGTGGTGATTTTGTCGCTGGAACCTTAGCAGCAACGGGCGTTGCTAACCTAGATGTTACAACCAACAAGGCGCTGACTATCGGTAGTTTGTCTTCTGTAAGTGGCGTATCAGCAACAGGTACCATAAATATTGCCACTAAAACCGATGATTTAACGGTGAATAACAACATTACGACCACTTCAGCGGCAAATGGTGCAATAACGCTTAATGCAGGCTCAGATACTACAGTAGGTATGGCTACAGGTGGCAATGTTCTATTAAACAGTACTTTGTCTACAGGAAGTGGAGGGCGAGCAACCGTATATACCGGCAGTATCGAAGACAGTGGTTCGTATAATTTTGGTAACGGTCGTTACCGCTACAACAGCGATGAAACAAATACCAATTACACGGCAGCTTTAGGCACGGGTAATTACGCTATTTACCGTGAGCAACCTACATTGACCATAGGGTTTGCTTCTGGAAAAGAGTATGACGGTATTACCTTAGTGCCTTCAACTGGTGGGATTACAGGTGATGTAAATAACGATAAAACACAGTTTACAGATTCATTAGTTTGGCAAGTTGCAGATGATAAAACGATTAAAAATGCGGACACTTATACAATCACTCATACTGGTGCTGTAACAGGTGCAGAAGAGTTGGGTTACAACGTATCAGGTCCTAACGACACCTATACTTATATCGTTACGCCTAAAGCTTTAACGGTAAGTTTAATTGACGTTACCAAGGTTTATGACGGTAATACAACGGCAGCGTTGACCAATAGTAATTTTGATTTAAGTGGTTTTATTGGTAGTGAAATGCTGACGGTTAGTAAGGAAACTGGGACCTATAATTCTAAAGATGTTGTTAATGCCAGTAGTGTTACAACCAGTTTGGCATCGAGTGACTTCGTTGAAGCCGATGGAACGTTAGCTTCCAACTACGTATTACCGACTGCGGCAACAGGTACTGGTGGCATTACTAAACGAACGCTGACCGCTTCGATTACTGATACACCTACTAAAGTCTATGACGGTAATACGGATGCGACATTGACTAATGCTAATTTCAGCATAGCGAACTTAGTGGATGGAGAAAGCTTCACCGTTAGTAAATCAACAGGGACTTATAACGATAAAGACGTGCTTGACGCCAGCAATGTTACTACTAGCCTAGCTGAAGGGGACTTCACTGAAGGAAGTGATACGTTAGCGAGTAATTACACTATGCCTGTGATTGCTTCAGGAGAGGGTAGTATTACCGCCAGAACGCTTACTGCTTCGATTATTGATACGCCAACAAAAGTGTACGATGGTAATACCGATGCAACATTGACCAATGGCAATTTTAGCATTGCTAACTTGGTCGATGGCGAAAGCTTCATTGTTACCAAAACAACAGGGGCTTACAACGATAAAGACGTTGTGGACGCTAGCACTGTCACGACCAGTTTAGCTGAAGGAGATTTCACTCAAGAGAATGACACTCTAGCAAGCAATTACATCATGCCAGTGACCGCGACAGGTGCAGGCAGCATTACGGTAAGAACGCTGACGGCTTCTATAATCAATACGCCAACAAAAGTGTATGACGGTAATACGACTGCTACGCTCACTAATGACAATTACAGTATAGCCAACCTAGTTACCGGTGAAAGTTTTACCGTTAATAAAGCAACTGGGGCTTATAACGATAAAGATGTTGCTGATGCTAACAGTGTCACTACCCGTTTGGTTTCAGGTGACTTTGAAGCTGGCGATGACACTTTAAAATCAAATTACACTCTACCTATCACCGCAACAGGTGGCGCGACAATCAATGTCCGTCCGCTAGTGGCTGTCGCAAAAACACAAGATAAAATATTCGATGCGAAAACAGAGGCTAAAACAACGTTAACGATAGCAGCAGAAAATCTTAATCTAAGGAACCTTAACGACAGTAATAATCCATTGGTCGTCAATGGTGTGGTTGGCAATGAAAACGTCTTTTTGACTTTTACCGATGCGAACTTCTCGGATGAAATGGTAGGAATAGATAAAACGGTGACCATTAATGGTCTAAGCGTTGCTGGTATCGATGCAGCTAACTACATTGTTATGGTGAAAGATGCTTTGGGCAGTTTAACCGCACCAGCAAGCACAATGACAACAATTGCTGATATCAACCCTAACAATCCTCCTGTGGTATTCATTCCTGCTCCCCCACCAGCACCTGTGGTTATTCCTCGACCAAATTTGGGTAATGCTCCAGTGGTCGCTGTTGGGGGAATGCAAGTGGTTGCGATAGCGTCTACAAGCTCAACGACTTCGGTGAGTTCAGGAGCGCAAGGCGAAGCCTCAGTGGATACTATGTTATTGTCGCAAGTTAACAACGGCAATAGCTTTGATAATCAGGTGTTTATAGTGGACGGTGGCATAAATACAGTTAATCCTGATCAAGCCGCGAATACAGAAGAGACTGTTGAATAATAAATTTCCGAAAATTAGGATTAAGGTTAGATTTTATGAAAAGAGTATTACTCAAAAAAAGTATAGCAACACCTTTGAATTTATCGGTAGCGATGTTATTGGCAACTTCTTCTGTGACATCTAATGCGGAGTCATTACCACCAGTTAACTCTGGAACATTGATCCAACAAACTCAGCAAGGATTAGTGGCGCCTGAACCGTCGGATTTTAATATTCAATTTGATGGAAATGCACTAACCGAAGTGTCTTCTGGAGGCCCGCAAGCTGTATTGAGCAAACTGCAAATTACAGGTTTGTCAGTATTTACAGAAGAGGAATTATTGGCCAGTTTAGGTGATATTTTAGACAAGCCTTATGACTTGGCTGGTTATCGTAGCTTAGCCAATAAGATCAGTCTTTTTTACCGTGACCGTGGTTATCCATTTGCCAGAGCTTATATACCAGCTCAGAGTATGAAAAATGGAGAGTTGCGAATCGATGTATTGGAAGGAAAATACGGTCGTGCAACGGTAAAAGCGACTCAAGATATACAAGCCAAAGCGCAAGCGTATTTATCCACTATTGAGCCTAATGAGGTAATTGAATCCAGTAAACTAGAGCGTATCTCATTGATCATGAATGATATTCCAGGCTACAAAGCTTTACCCTCTATTAGCCCTGGCGATAAAACTGGAACGGCCAACCTAAACGTTCTTTTCATTCCAGAACAGCAAATGTTTGGCGATGTCACGATTGATAACCAAGGCAGCCGTTATACTGGCTATAACCGAGTGCAGGCGGGTGTCAAAAAAGCACACATGCTCACATTTGGTGATGAAGTTAATGCACGTGCGATGTATACCGATGAAAATATGTTGTTTGGTTATTTGGGATACAGCTTGCCAGTTATGCCAAATGGTTTAAGAGCTAATGCATCATTCAGCCGAACCGAATACAGCTTGGGTAGAGAGTACGAATCGTTGGACGCCATTGGGAGTTCAAGTATTTACAGTGTAGGGCTAAGTTATCCGTTGATTCGCTCACAGCTGACGAACGTGAACGCAAAAGCCAATATAGAGCGTAAAGACTTGATGGACTTTTATCGTTCAGCCGACAGCAAGTTAACAAAATTTGTGAACAGCGTCCCTCTAGCTCTTACATTTGATACACGAGATCAGTATTTGGGTGGCGGTATTACCTATGGAGCACTCACGGTAGGTTTGGGTAATCTTTCTAATAATGATGACACAGTGAATAGTGACGGCGATTTTGTAAAAACCACATTAGAAGTGGCGCGTATTCAGTCATTGCCTTCTGGGTTCAGTTTATTTGTCAAAGGCAGCGCTCAACATGCCAACAAAAACTTAGACTCTTCTGAAGACCTGTATTTGGGCGGAACGAGTGCAGTACGTGCATACCCTTCTGGAGAAGCGGGCGAGAACGGCGGTGGCGACGAGGGATACTACACACAGTTAGAGCTGCGTTATAACATTAACGACTTCACACCTTATGTATTTTACGATGCGGGTAGAATAAATACCTATGCAAAACCAACCGCCTCTTTGCTAAGTGAAACACGTAATCTAGCAGGTGCGGGTGTCGGATTAAAATATGAACGCGGTGATTGGAGTGCCGATGTTTTTGCTGCATGGAAAAAAGTGGGTGGAGAGTCGGTATCCGATATCTATGATACCTCATCACCGCGGGTTTTAGGCTCTTTAACCTATCGTTTTGGTGGTGGTCAGCCAGCACCGATTGATGGTTCTACATTGACAAACGGTTTAAATCCGTAAAACGCGTTATTTGTTTGCACATAAAAAAACTCGTCAACATAGCGTTGACGAGTTTTTTCGTAAGAAAAGGAAGAGTAGGATTAACTCACCATTCTGTGAGGGTCGATCACGAATTTCTTCGCGGCGCCGCCATCAAAATCCGCATAACCTTGTGGTGCTTGATCAAGAGAAATCATCTGCACATTCACAGCTTTTGCAATGTCGATTTTATCAAACAAGATGGCTTGCATTAGGGCGCGATGATATTTCATCACAGGGCATTGTCCAGTATGCAAAGAGTGCGATTTTGCCCAACCTAGACCAAAGCGCATGCTCAAGCTACCTTGCTGTGCGGCACTGTCTACGGCACCTGGGTCTTCGGTAACATACAGTCCAGGAATACCAATTTGACCGCCCGCGCGAGTCATTTGCATTGCCGAGTTCAATACCACAGCAGGGGATTCTTGATGGTGATTACAACCACAGGCATGCGCTTCAAACCCCACACAATCCACAAACGCATCCACTTCTCTATCTCCAAGAATCGCTTCGATCTTATCTTGAATATCGCCATCTTGCTTAAGATCGATGGTTTCGCAGCCAAAAGAACGCGCTTGATTGAGTCGATCTTCGATCATATCACCGACAATCACGCAGGCGGCACCCAGTAAATGCGCAGAAGCCGCCGCGGCCAAACCAACAGGGCCAGCGCCCGCGATATACACGGTAGAACCTGGACCAACACCTGCGGTCACGCAGCCATGAAAACCGGTGGGGAAAATATCAGACAGCAGTGTGAGGCTTTGGATTTTCTCACGAGCTTGATCGGCATCTGGGAATTTCAATAAGTTAAAGTCAGCGTAAGGCACCATAACGTAATCGGCTTGACCACCGACCCAACCGCCCATGTCTACGTAACCATAAGCCGCACCGGGGCGAGCAGGGTTAACGTTTAGACAGATTCCCGTTTTGCCTTCTTTGCAGTTGCGGCAACGACCGCATGCAATGTTGAAGGGAACGGAAACAAGGTCGCCGACCTTAATGAATTCGACATCGCGGCCACATTCAATGACTTCGCCCGTGATCTCATGGCCCAACACCAACCCAGTTGGTGCCGTCGTACGACCACGTACCATGTGTTGATCACTGCCACAAATATTCGTCGTGACCACTTTCAAGATCACACCGTGATCACATCGGCGCTTGCCAATAGCCAATTCAGGGAAGGGAATAGCGTCGACTTTAACCGTGCCATTACCTTGATAAATAACACCGCGATTTGCATGAGTACTCATAACGACATCCTTTTTTGCTGTTGTTTTTGTTGTGTGCGTGACTGGTTATTTTGTCACCAGACACAAAAAGGATAGTCCTTTGAGCGACAGAAATAAGGGCTGAAAGCGACTTAAATGCAAAAGATTATCATCGTTCCTTATTTTGTTCATTATTTTGCTTTTAAGCATAAGTATTAATCAGCACATCGAGCATGGCTGCGGCAGCGATGGAGAGGTTGGATCTGGGTTGGCAGATGACGCCAACGCGTCGGCGAATTTCCGGTTCTATTACGGGTCGGCAGATGGCACCTTGTTCTATGGCTTGCTGTCGACATAGGGCGGGAACGACGGCCACGCCCATGCCTTCGCTGACCATGCGTCCCACGGTGGCTAATTGGTGCGCATCAAAGGCAACATTGAGTTCGATGCCAGCTTCTTGAAGTGTATTTTCTATCATGGTGCGCACGCTAGAAGGGCGCTGTAAGGTTATGAAGTCGTATTCTAACAGGGCTTGCCAAGCAATCGTTTCTTGGGTTTCCAGTGGATGATCTCTGGGTAAGATGGCGATGAATCTGTCTTCATAAAGGGGATGGAAAGACAAATCCACAAGGTTACTTGGTTCGAAAGAAATTCCCAGTTCTACTTGGTTATTTCGCACCATTTCGACGACGATGTCGGATAACACATCATCAATGGCGACCTGAATATTCGGGTAGGATGCATGGTAATTACGAATCGCTTTTGGCAGCAATGACGCGGCGAACGACGGCATGGAAGCAATGGTGATTTTCCCCAATTGCAATGCAAAGCGTTGCTTCATTTCGTCTTCGGCGTTTTCCCATTGCGCTAACAATCGTCTGGCTAGTGGCACTAGGGCTTCGCCTTCGGGTGTTAAGGCGATGTGGCGTGTTGTGCGAGTCAGTAATTTCCCTCCTAAGTTATCTTCTAAACTTTTAATCGATAGACTTAAAGCGGGCTGTGATAAATGCAGCTGAGTGGCAGCGCTGGCAAAGCTCATGGACTCGGCGACAGCGAGAAAGGCTTTCACTTGTTTGACGTTCATTTAAAAATACTTCTTTGTGATTATTGTTTTAAAAAACTTATTAATAAATAGAAAAAACAAATTTAATTAATTTATGTCCTTAGGTCAAACTGGCTGGAAGCTAAAAATAACAAATTAGGAGAAGAACTATGGCCGGTTTTGATAAAGTCGTTGCCTCTTTTGAAGACGCCTTGGTCGGACTAGAAGATGATATGACGGTGCTGGCGGGCGGTTTTGGTCTGTGTGGTATTCCAGAAAACTTGATCGCTGAGATCAAACGCAAAGGCACAAAAGGTTTAACCGTCGTGTCGAACAATTGTGGTGTCGATGGTTTTGGTTTGGGCATTCTGTTGGAAGACAGGCAAATCCGTAAAATGGTGTCGTCTTATGTTGGCGAAAATGCCTTGTTCGAAAAGCAATTATTAAATGGTGAATTAGAAGTAGAACTTACTCCACAAGGCACGCTGGCAGAAAAAATGCGCGCTGGTGGCGCCGGTATTCCTGCTTTTTATACTGCAACTGGCGTCGGCACACCGGTGGCGGAAGGCAAAGAAACCAAAGTTTTTAATGGCCGTGAATACTTGTTGGAAGAAGCTATTGTTGGCGACTTCGCCATCGTTAAAGGCTGGAAAGCCGACCGTTACGGTAATGTCATTTATCGTCATACCGCGCAAAACTTTAATCCTCTCGCCGCGACGGCCGGCAAAATTACCGTCGTAGAAGTGGAAGAAATTGTCGAAGTGGGCGAGCTCGATCCTGCTCACATCCATACGCCCGGTATTTATGTGGATCGAGTTGTACTGGGTACTTTTGAAAAACGCATCGAAAAAAGAACCGTTAAAACAGCATAGTACGACAACAGAATAAAAAGAGGTTTCCTATGTCACTGACAAGAAAACAAATGGCGCAACGTGTTGCCCAAGAATTACAAGATGGTTTTTACGTGAACCTTGGTATTGGTATTCCGACTTTGGTCGCCAATTACGTCCCTGACAATATGGACGTTATGCTGCAGTCTGAGAATGGCTTATTGGGAATGGGTGAGTTCCCAACGGAAGAAACCATCGATGCAGACATGATCAATGCGGGCAAACAAACAGTTACCACAGTAAAGGGCGCGTCGATTTTTTCCTCCGCTGAATCCTTTGCCATGATCCGTGGTGGTCATGTGGATTTAACGGTATTGGGGGCGTTTGAAGTAGATGTGAACGGTAATATTGCCTCGTGGATGATTCCCAACAAACTGATCAAAGGTATGGGCGGTGCCATGGATTTGGTCGCAGGCGCAGAGAATATCATTGTCACCATGACTCATGCTTCTAAAGATGGTGAATCCAAACTCTTGTCTAATTGTTCCTTGCCGCTCACTGGCAAAGGCTGTATTAAAAAAGTCCTCACCGATTTAGCTTGGCTGGAAATTGCTGACGGTGCTTTTGTGTTGAAAGAAAGAGCGCCTGGTGTTTCAGTAGAGGAGATTATTGAAAAAACACAGGGTAAATTGATCGTTCCTGATCATGTGCCAGAAATGCAATTCGCTTAACTCCTTACTTAACAACGTATCTAACCAATCGTGAAAAGGACTCGTTTATGAAAGCCGTTATCGTTGCCGCAGCACGAACTCCCATTGGTGCTTTTAATGGCGCTTTATCTTCCCTCAGTGCTGTTCAAATTGGGACACAATTATTGTCTGGTATGTTGGCAAAGCAGCCGCTACTCAAAGATCACATTGATGAGGTCATTTTAGGCCAAGTACTGGCAGCGGGTTGTGGTCAAAACCCAGCTCGTCAAACAGCGATTCATGCAGGATTACCAAAGCATGTATCTGCTATGACGATTAACAAGGTCTGTGGTTCGGGGTTAAAAGCCGTGCAACTGGCAGCGCAGGCTGTGTTGAATGGCGACGCTAAGATGGTGGTTGCTGGCGGACAAGAAAGCATGAGTCAAGCGGCACATGTATTACCCAATAGTCGCTCAGGCAAAAAAATGGGCAACTGGGAGCTGTTGGACTCCATGGTGACCGACGGCTTGTGGGATGCCTTTAACGATTATCACATGGGACAAACGGCTGAAAATATCGCCCAGCGTTGGGATATTAGCCGTGCAGAGCAAGACGCCTTTGCGGCAAACTCCCAGCAAAAAGCGGCGCAAGCTCAGGCCTCGGGTCGCTTTGTTGACGAGATTTTGCCCGTTTCCATTCCCCAGCGTAAAGGCGAGCCGCTTATGGTTGATGCGGACGAACAAATTCGCCTGGATACCACAGCGGAATCTCTTGGCAAATTGCGTGCGGCGTTTACCAACGACGGTACGGTTACGGCAGGTAATGCTTCTACGTTAAACGATGGTGCGGCCATGGTGATAGTCACTTCGGATGCAGAAGCCAAGCGCTTAGGGCTGCCAATTATTGCTGTGATTGACGCTGCGAGCAGTGCGGGAGTTGATCCTGACATTATGGGAACCGGTCCGATTGCAGCAACGCAAAAAGTGCTGAAAAAAGCCAATTGGCAAGTGGCGGATTTGGACCTAATTGAAGCCAATGAAGCGTTTGCGGTACAGGCTTTGTGTGTCAACAAAGAGCTTGGTTTGGATACCAGCAAGGTTAACGTCAATGGTGGTGCTGTTGCATTAGGTCATCCTATTGGCGCTTCTGGTTGTCGAATTCTGGTTACATTGCTCCATGAAATGCAACGTCAAGACCTTAAAAAAGGACTGGCGACCTTGTGCATTGGTGGCGGAATGGGCGTTGCTATGCTGGTGTCTCGTTAGAACGTTTTGCCAGAAAATGGAATCAATAAACGCAACAAGGTGAGGCAGAAAAGCAACGGCTATTAGTCTGTCTCGTTTTGTTGCTTTTGCTTTTTTCGTCCAATAAAAAATATAAAAAAACAGGATAAACCGATGAATAAAACTCTTGAACAAAAACAAACTGGCTTACAGAAAGTCAGTCAATTTTTTGTGGCGCTTTTACAGCGTTATCTACCCGATCCTTTCATTTTCGCTATAGTTTTAACCTTTGTAGTGTTTCTTTTTGTGATGCCGAGTACGGGTCAGGGTCCAATGCAAGTGGTGAATGCATGGGCGGGTGGCTTTTGGAATTTGCTGAGCTTTTCGATGCAGATGGCCATGGTCGTGGTAACCGGTCATGCCATGGCGAGTGCGCCAGCATTTAAACGTAAATTGGCCATGTTGGCAGGTGTAGCAACGACCCCAGGCCAAGCGATTATCTTGGTCACAGTGATCAGCGCAATGGCGTGTTGGGTGAACTGGGGATTTGGTTTGGTGGTGGGAGCTATCTTCGCCAAAGAAATCGCCGCTCGTGTAAAGGGCGTGGATTATCGTTTATTGATTGCTTCTGCTTACAGTGGCTTTTTGTTCTGGCATGGTGGCTTGTCGGGTTCCATTCCCTTGTCTATTGCGGGCGGTGCGAATATAGAGAAAGTCACTAATGGCGCGGTGACGGCTGCTATTCCAACCTCTGAGACTATTTTCTCCACGATGAACTTAACCATTTTGGCAGTGATGTTTGTCACGATTCCGTTATTGAATCGTTTGATGCACCCAGCGCCGCAAGACACCATTACGATTGACGCTGAATTGTTGAAAGAACCCGACGTTGACACACCCAATAAAGCCGACATGACGCCAGCGGAGCGTTTGGAAAATAGCCGTGTTTTATCGTTAGTGTTAGGCGTAATGGGCTTTGCTTACATTATTTATTATTTTATCGATAATGGTTTTGCACTGAATTTAAATCTGGTCAATTTTATCTTTTTGTTTTCTGCTATTTTACTGCATGGCACACCAAAAAGTTTGTTGATTTCGATTTCCCAAGGTGCACGAAACTGTTCTGGTATTTTGCTGCAGTTTCCATTTTACGCTGGCATCATGGGTATGATGACGGCAACGGGGGATTCTGGTGCGTCATTAGCGGGGGTGATTTCTCAGGCGTTTGTATCCATTTCTAATGAAACGACTTTTCCTCTATTTACCTTCTTGAGTGCCGGCATAGTGAACTTCTTTGTTCCTTCCGGTGGCGGTCAATGGGCGGTACAAGCGCCTATCATGATGCCAGCGGGCGCAGCGTTGGGTGTGGATGCTGCGAAAACCGCCATGGCGATTGCTTGGGGGGATGCGTGGACAAACATGATTCAACCATTCTGGGCATTGCCAGCGTTAGCTATTGCTGGGTTGGGTGCAAAAGACGTAATGGGTTATTGCTTGATGGCCTTGATCGGTTCTGGTGTGATTATTTCACTAGGTTTTTTGATTTTCTAAAAAATTTTAGTGTTGCTTTTGTGTAGAGCGCATGCAAAAAACCACTATTTGGGGAAACCTAAGTAGTGGTTTTTTACTTTTACTTATCCTCCACTTAGCTGGGTTTGCCGATGTCTTCAAGGTATTTAAAATGTGGCTTGTCCCCCGAATGTGTTGAAATGTTATAGATGTTATGTGTATGAATATTTTGTAAAAGTTCGATTTATAATGACGATCATTTTATTTTTTAACGGGTGCTTAATGATTGTCAAAAAGAACACACAGCTTGATACTGTTAAAGGGGGAGGGTTAAAAAAGTGTTTAGTTGCCGTTCTTCTTATGCTCGGTATGAATGCCTATGCTGATATCAATTTTGCATCTTTTACTCTAGATAACGATGTGTTTGTAGGGAAAGATAATGGCTACACTAACGGTATGTATTTTTCTTTTTACACAGTAGGAGGTCGATTAAGACCCAATTTTTTGGTTAGTCCACTTTTATGGACAATGCCAAGTGGATACGGATCAAATAGAATAAATGTACATAGTATAGGCCAGACATTAACGACTGCTGAGGACATTACCGAGGCAAATCCTCCGGCAGATGCTATCCCTTATTCAGGGTTATTGAAATATACCAATGCTCATATTATTGCAGGCCCTTACTATGCAGATTGGGTCAGTACTTCTATTGGTATTGTGGGTCCAGCAGCAAAGGGCAAAGAAACACAAACTGAATTTCATGCACTTATTGGTGCTGAAAAGCCGATGGGTTGGGATACGCAATTAAAGAATGAAATCGTTTTTGGCTTTTCGCGTGGCCGAGCTATTAGGGTGCTTGCATCTAGCTTGGATACAATGGATTTATTAGCAGGCGGACATGTGAGTCTTGGAACCATTGAAAGCGGAGGACGTTTAGGTCTCATGCTGCGCTATGGTCGAAACCTTAGAGACTCTTATTCAACAGTTTTATTAGCTAGCTCTAGAGCCGCTAACCCAATTGCTGTAAATAACGGTTGGTTTGTTTATGCCGGTGTATCGGCGAATTATGTTTTTAATCAAATTATGACGGATGGGAACACGTTTCGAGAGAGTCGCTCTATTGACTATGATCACCATTACAATACTTACATGACTGGTATTACTTACTCTATAGGTCAAGCGAGTTCTTTGTCATTTGCTTATCTATCCTCATTTTCAGAAGACGATACAGCGCGTAGTCGTCAAACAGAGCAGTTAAATCGTTTTGGAACATTGACTCTAGCTTGGCAATTTTAACTAGCTTTTGATGTGACGAACTTGTTTTTCCAAATGAAAAATTGAAGTCCTAACCGATTAAGATAATTGCAAAAAATAAGAACGCTTAAGACAAACTCCTTATAAAGCATCCTTATATGGCTAAATTGTGATATGTGCCACTCTTTGCAGTTTTAGTATCGAAGCCATTTTATAATACTCCCCATTTTCAGTATCAAATGGGTGAACGATGGTCGGTCGACAAGGGAAAAAATCTCCCCGTAATAACGGTACCTTGGTGTTTAAACACTATTTTTTGAGCATCTCTTTGTTATTCGGGTCTTCGGCTTACGCTGATACACATTGGTTGTCTGCGACATTAGACAATGACTTTTTTGTCAATGAAGACAATGGTTACACCAACGGAATCTATGTCTCTTATTTTGACGTTAATGACTCTCCTGATAAAGCACAACAACCTGGTTTTATGGTGAGGCCTTTGATGTGGAGTATGCCAAGTCAACATTCGAGAGCCTCGGTTAATATCTACAGTGGCGGTCAAACACTGACAACGCCCTATGATATCGAAGTAGAAGTGCCAGCAGAGGGAACCTTTCCTTATTCTGCGTTATTGAGTTTTACCAATACCTATATTGCTGTTATGCCTGATTATGCCGATAGGGTTGCCACCACCATTGGACTGGTTGGACCTCTCGCCATGGGAGAGCAAACTCAAAAAGCGGTTCACCGGGTGATCAGTGCTAAAAATCCAAGAGGGTGGGACACACAATTAGAAAATGAAGTGGTATTTGAGTTATCGCGTGGTCGAACTTGGCGGTCTTGGGTGTCCGATAGTGGCCATACAGACTTATTAACGGGCGCAGCAATGAGTGTTGGTACGTTAAGAAGTTCTGTTAGCAGTGGCTTCATGTTGCGATATGGGCGAAGTCTTGATGATTCCTTTTCTACTGTATTATTAGTTGACTCTAGAACGTCTAATCCCATTGCCGTCAGCAAAGGGTGGTTTGTTTTTGCAGGTGTTGAACTCGGTTATACATTCAACCAAATATTCACCGATGGTAATACTTTTCGTGATAGCCGTTCGATAGATTACGATCATAACAACAATATGTTCACTTCAGGAGTCACTTATTCTTGGGGAGATTCTGCTTTGTCTTTTGCCATCAATTCTCCTTTTAGCTTTAGTAGCGATGAGCATGACCGAGAAATGGATAAATATACTCGTTACGGCACGTTAACTTTTGCTTGGCAGATTTAACGGTGTGTGAGCATGCATAGAAAGCCTTCTTTACTTAAGTAAAGAAGGCTTTAGGGTGTCAGATACTCAGATAAAGCCAGTCAAATAGTTTTTCCATTCCAGTGTTTTACCATAATAGTAGCTGTGAGCGAGGCGTTGTAGCTTGCTGTCTTTTTCAACCACTAGCATTGGGTAGCCACTGACTTGCATTTTTGCCATTAATTGATGGCTTTGTTTTACCTGCATTAACATATTAGGTTCGGACTGGGCCATTTTTTCCTCCCAAATCGTTTTATCCAATCCCAACGAAACCGCTAGATCCGCTAAAATATTCAACTCATCTAAATGCTTACCATCTTGGTAATGCGCTTTTTGAATCGCTGCTAGCATCTTGTGTGCTTCGATGCCCATTTCTTGACCAACAAGAAAGGCGCGAGTTGTGGAATACGAATCCACTATAAAATCACCAGCGCCAGCAACTCTCGCTTTATAAGCATCGCCAAAGTGTACTTTCGTCATAGTGGCTATTTGACTGTCAGCCTGCAAAATATGCTGCCTAAAAGACGGATCAATTGCTCGTTTCGGAATCATGCCACCAGGGTGATAAGTGATTTCAAACTCAGACATTTCTGCCAAAATTTCGACTAAGGCTGTTGCGCCATAGCACCAACCACACATAGGATCGAAGAAGTAATGGACTCTTACCATTTCATTTCACCTTTATGGACTTTTGCTGCGATGTCTAGGTTCAACGCACCTTGCGCCTCTGGGTATTTCGCAGTCATGGTTTTAATCAATTCAGCACTGTTTTTACTGTCTTTTTTCGCTTTTTGAAAATCTGTGATGTAGTTAAGCGAGAAAGTAATGCTGTCTGCAGTCAACTCGGTACCTTGAGTCATATGACCAGGAATAACGGTTGTCGGTTTCAGCGCCAGCATTTCTTGCAACTGTGCTTTCCATGCAGCTTGACTCTCATCAGATTGTGCATCCGCCATCCATAGATGCATATTACCGAATACAGCAACGTTACCTAAAATAGCTTTATTTGTCGGAATCCAAAGGTAAGGGCGGTGAGCCAAAACGCCTTCAGTACCACGAATCTCAATTGTTTGACCGTCAACCGTTAAAGTAGACTGAGTGTAAGCCGTAGGAACGATAGGAGCTACTGGTGCGTTTGCCCCCATTTGAGGTCCCAAAAAGCCAATTTTCCTGCCAGTTTTTCTTCAATGATCTTTTTAACTGCAGGTGTCGTGATGATATCCGCTTGAGGGAAAATAGCGTGTAGCGTCTCGGCACCGAAGTAGTAATCGGGGTCCGCTTGGCTAATGAAAATCGTTTTTAGCTCTTTATTGGAATCCAATACTTTTGCAGCAATACGCAGTGCATCGGCTTTGGTGAATCCAGCATCAACAACCATGGCTTCGGTTTCGCCATAAACCAAAGTAGACGTAACACCAAAGCTGCTAGGAGCGGCATTATATACATCTAGTGTTAACGGCTTTGCGTCTGCCGCAAAAGCAGAATGAGCGATAAGTGCAGAAGCCGCCAATGTAATCAATTTTTTCATGTTTCTCTCCAAAGAGTGATTGTTTAATTTATGTGGTCATCATAGAGAATTGACGTGCTCGGAAAAATACACAAAAATGAGCATGATTGTTTCTTATATCGTGCAAGTGGGTGAGTAGAATTATGGACAGAGTGATAGCCGCTAAAGTTTTTATCGATGTTGCCCAATCGCGGAGCTTTTCCCGCACCGCAGACCGCTTGAATATGTCACGACCAATGGTGACGCGGTATATAGAAGCGATGGAGGATTGGTTAAAGATTCGTTTGTTGCATCGCACGACACGAAAAATATCCCTGACTAGCGCTGGTGAAGCCTGTTTAAAAGACGTCGAGCTTTGGTTGGAGCAAGCCGATAATTTTATATCCTTGGTGAATACCAGCGAGGAGTTGTCAGGCTTGGTGAGAATCACCTCGAGCATGTCGTTTGGTTTCTCCCAACTCATGCCAGCCATTCAAGATTTTATGACGCAGCATCCCAAACTTCATATTGATATGGATTTAGAAGACAGCGCTGCTGATTTAACCGAAAAAAGCATCGATCTTGCCATTCGAATCGCCTCGAACCCAGACCCTTCTTTAATTGGTAAGCCTATTGCTGTGTGTGAATCTGTGTTGGTGGCCTCTCCGGCTTACCTTGAAAAAGTACGGCAAACCCTAGGCGAAATCCAACATCCGCAAGACCTAATTAAGCACGATTGTTTGGGGTACAAAAACTTAGAGCGTCACATCTGGCACCTCTCCCAAAATGACCAATTTGAATCTGTCTCGTTGGACTGTCGTTTAAGCATTAACGAAGCAACAGCGCTTTTGCATGCCACATTAAATGGCATGGGCGTTTGTTTGCAACCCACTTATTTAGCGAGTCGTTATATTAACGATGGCAGCCTGTGCCATGTCTTACCGGAATGGAAACCCAAAGACCTAATTATCTACGCCCTGTATTCTTCTAGAAAACACTTATCGCCCAATGTTCGTGCCTTGATCGACCATCTGGAAAGCTACTTTGCCAAGCATCCTTGGTGAGAATTCAAGGGATATTCAATCAGCAGGGATTCCGCAAGTTGAATTGTCAGGGTAAACTGACAAACCAAGATGATGACATTAAGCGCAGAAGGGACTTTAGAACGCAATGACAATAACTCAATCTAATTTTGCTTTTCTAAAAGGTCACAACGACTTTCTTCTCTCTATCGCCCAAGCCGCTGAAAACAACTATCCAGACGACCCCAACACCACCTTAGTCAAACTGCGTATCTTTGGTGAGTCGGTGGCGAACCATCTTGGTAAGATATTTAACATCGAACCACAAGACACCCAGTTTAAACTGCTCGCTGAAATCCAAAAGAAAACCAACATAGATGAAAATATCATCAATGTCTTTCATAAGCTGCGCACCATTGGCAACGACGCGGTACACAAATACCACAATGACCTAAACGATGCCGAAATGTGCTTGCGCTTGGCGTTTCGTTTGGCGCTTTGGTATTACCGTTTAACAAGTAGTGACAAAGACTTCGCAGCGCCACTGTTCCAATTACCAAGCCAGCAAAATTCACAGGCCTACCTGCAAGAAATCGCCGCGTTAAAAGACGCCCTAGCACAAGCAGAAAAAGCCGCAGAGCAGCAAGAGCACAAAAGCCAAGCGGAAATAGACGCCCAACAGCGTGCACTGACCGAGCTACAAGGTCGTTTGTCGGTATTGGAAAGTGACCAGCAAGAAACCCAAGCGCAAAGCGAAGCGCGCATTGCCGCCCTAGAAACCCAGCTCAAGGCCAAAGAAGACGAATTAGCCAAGTTGAGCGAGCCAGATCGTCATATTTTCTACAAGACTACCGCCAAACAGGCCAGCCAAACTCCTCTCAATTTGGATGAGCAAGAAACGCGCTATTTGATCGATGAGCAACTGCGTCTTGCTGGCTGGGATGCGGACACTCAGCACCTCAAATACAGCAATGGCACGCGCCCAGTTATCGGTCGCAATATGGCCATTGCCGAATGGCCAACAGGCAAAGACGAAACAGGTAAGGTGGGCTTTGCCGATTATGTTTTGTTTGCAGGATTAATCCCCGTTGGTGTGGTGGAGGCCAAGCGTTATAACCAAGACGTAGCCGATAAACTCAACGAAGCTTACCGCTACAGCAAACACTTTGATTTACTCGCCTATCGAGAAGAATTAGCGAAGCGCGCCGCGAACGACGAGCAAATGATGGCCGCTGTCAGTGAGTTTAAAATCAATCAATACAATGCCACGGGCTATCAGATACCTTTTTGCTTTTCCGCTAATGGGCGCGGCTACAGTGCCGCCGTTAAAAGCAAAAGTGGCATTTGGTATCGAGACACACGCCTTGCCACCAACCAGCCAGACGCTTTACCCCAATGGTTCACCCCGAAAGAGCTACTAACCAAGCTAGAGCAAAATACCGGGCAGCTAAACAACTGGTTTGCCACCCATCAAGATATGAGCGAACTGGGGTTGCGTTACTACCAAGAAGACGCTGTGCGCGCGGTGGAAAACGCCGTGGTGTCGGGCAAGCGTAGCGCTTTATTAGCCATGGCGACGGGCACAGGCAAAACCCGAACCGCCATTGCCATTATGTATCGCATGATACAGTCCCAGCGTTTTAAACGCGTGCTTTTCTTGGTGGATCGTCGCTCGTTGGGTGAGCAAGCCCTTGCTTCCTTTGACGACACACGGATTCAAGAGCAAAGCTTTAACCGTATTTTCAACATCAAAGGCCTGACCGATCGCTTCCCCGAAGACAGTACCAAGATCCACGTTGCCACCGTGCAGTCACTGGTGAAACGCGTACTGCAAAGTGATGAATTTATCCCCGTGGGTTTGTACGATGCCATCATCATAGACGAAGCCCACCGTGGTTATATTCTGGACAAAGAGCAAACCGAAGGGGAGCTTGCCTTCCGCGATCAGCAGGACTACATCTCCGCTTATCGTCGTGTGATCGACCAGTTTGATGCCTTTAAATTGGCGCTCACCGCCACACCGGCGTTGCACACCACAGAGATCTTTGGCCGGCCGATTTTTAACTATTCTTACCGAACCGCCGTGATTGACGGCTATTTAAATGACTATCAACCGCCGATTAAGATCAACACCGAACTGAACACCAAAGGCATTGCCTTTGCCAAAGGGCAGCAGGTACAGCGCCTGACGGTGAATGGCGACCTACAGCTTGATCAGCTAGAAGACGAACAGAACTTCGAAGTAGACCAGTTTAACAAGCAAATTATCGCCCCCAGCTTTACCCAAGCCATTTGCCAAGAGCTGACCAATTGGCTTGACCCAAACGGCCAGCAGAAAACCCTCATTTTCTGTGTGAACAACGAACACGCGGATGCGGTGGTCGATGCGCTAAGAGAAGCCTTTAGACAATCTGGCAATCCGGCATTTGCCAACCTAGCACACAACGTCATTATCAAAATCACAGGCAATTCAGATAAAGACGCCAACAAGGTACAAAGCCTGATTACCCGCTACGAAAAAGATCGTTTACCAAATATTGTTGTCACCGTAGACCTGCTTACCACAGGCATTGATGTGCCCAGTATTTGTAACTTGGTGTTTTTACGCAAAGTGCGCAGCCGTATCTTGTACGAACAAATGAAAGGCCGTGCCACACGTTTGTGCCCCGACATAGGCAAAACCAACTTCCGTATTTTCGACGCTGTGGACTTATACCGCACGCTAGAATCCGTCGACACCATGCAAGCCGTGGTGGTGCGCCCAGAGGTCAGCCTGACCACCTTGGTAGCGGAAATCAGTGACGACAAAGCCTACGAGCTGATTGAAAGCAATGATCAATCTTTTGCACAAAACAGCCACGAACAGTTGGTGTCCAAACTACAGCGCGTCATTACCCAAGCCAATTACCAAAAATTGCGCAGCCGAGACGTAGAGCAGCAGATACAAAAACTCGACGAACGCTTGAAGAACGTCACCCGTTGCTCTTTTGCGGAACTGGGCAAAACCTTAAAAAGCCAAGGGGCGCGGGTCTCCGCTCAGTACTTTGCCGAGCTGCCTAACTTGGTTGAACAAATTGAAGACCTAAAACGCACCCTAAACAGCCTACGTGACCGCCCGATTTTTACCGACATTGCCGACAAGGTGATTGGCGTGGAAACCCTGTATGGTGATTACAACCAGCCAGACGACTTTTTGGATGCCTTTGATCGCCTAGTGCGTGACAACATTAACCAACTGGCGGCCTTGGATGCCGTGGTCAATCGCCCCCGCGATTTAACCCGCAAAGGGCTGGTGGAATTACAAGAATGGTTTGACGCCAAGCGCTTTGACGAATCCGCCTTGCAAACCGCATGGAAACAGAAAACCAACCAAGACATTGCCGCCAAACTGGTGGGGCACATTCGCCGCGCCAGCATGAAGAACCCACAGCTTTTGCCTTTTGATGTGCGGGTCGATCACGCCCTAGAAAAGATCAAAGCCGAGCGCGACTGGAACGCCGTGCAAGTCAAATGGCTAGATCGTCTTGCTAGCTCCATTAAAGACAAAGTCGTGCTGGACGACGACGTGTACAAAATCGGCAACTACCGACGAGACGGCGGCAAACGCCGCTTGCAAGACGCCCTAGACAACGAGCTGGACGAGATTCTGCAAAAATTTAACGAGTACATCTGGGACGAACTGGCCTAGGTGAGTATCATACTCGCCCATTATCCTCTTAATGCGCTTTAGCCCAACATCGGCTAAAGCGCTCTTATTTACTAGTGTTACAACATAGAGACGTTTTATGAACAACAACGAGCTGGTCGCCAAACTCTGGAAGCTGTGCGACAACTTACGCGATGGTGGCGTGTCCTACCAAAACTACGTGAACGAACTGGCTTCCTTGCTGTTTTTAAAAATGTGCGAACAAACCGGGCAAGAAGAAGAGTTACTGCCCGAAGGCTACCGCTGGAAAGATTTAAAAAGCAAAATCGGCATTGAACAGCACAGCTTTTACAAAACCTTATTAAACAAGCTGGATGGCGATCATCACGCCATCGTCCAAGCGATTTTCCTTAATGCCACAACGACTATTACCCAGCCCGCCCAATTGACCGAACTGATCGACAACATGGACAAGTTGGACTGGTACGACAACGATGGCAGCGGCAAAGGCCGTGATGACTTTGGTGATATGTACGAAGGCTTGCTACAGAAAAACGCCAACGAAACCAAATCTGGCGCAGGGCAATACTTCACGCCACGCCCCTTGATTAACGCCATTGTGAAGCTGATGAAGCCGCAACCGCGCGAGATCATCCAAGACCCTGCCGCAGGCACAGCAGGTTTCTTGATCGAAGCCGATAAATACATTAAAGATCAGACTAATAACTTAGAAGACTTGCCCGACGACATCCAAAAGTTCCAAATGGAGCGCGCTTTTATTGGTCTTGAATTAGTCCCCGAAACCCGTCGTCTTGCCCTAATGAACTGCTTGTTGCACGACATCGAAGGCGACAGCGAACACGGCGCTATTCACCTTGGCAACACCTTGGGTGCCGATGGGGAAGACATTCCCAAGGCTAACCTTGTATTGTCTAACCCGCCGTTTGGCAGCGCGTCCAGCAGCAACATTACCCGTAAATTTGTTCACCAAACGGGCAATAAACAATTGTGTTTTATGCAGCATATTATCGGAACGCTGGAACCCGGTGGCCGCGCCGCTGTGGTGATCCCAGATAATGTTCTGTTTGAAGGCGGCAAGGGCACCGACATTCGCCGCGACCTAATGAACAAATGCAACCTGCATACTATTCTGCGTTTGCCCACGGGCATTTTCTACGCCGCTGGGGTGAAAACCAACGTGCTGTTTTTCCAAAAAGGCACCCCAGACAACCCACATCAAGACACCCACTGCACCCAAGAAACGTGGGTGTACGACATGCGCACCAACATGCAAACCTTTGGCAAACGCCGCATGCTCACCGAAGCCCACTTTGATGCCTTTATTGCCGCCTACGGGGAAGACGCTAACGGCCAATCGCCACGGGAAGAGGGCGTTTTTACTGGGAAAAGCCAGCAACTCGGTGAAATCGAAGGGCTGAGTGAAGAGGAAGGCGTTGATAACGCCCGCTGGCGCAAATTCAGCCGTGACTACATTCGCGAGCAAAAAGGCGACAGCCTAGACATCACATGGCTTAAAGACCTCGAAGCCAGTAACTCGGAAAATCTCCCCGAGCCAGACGTATTGGCAGGCGAAGCCATGGCGGAACTCACCGAAGCCATGGGCGAACTTTACCAACTGATGCAAGCCCTCGGTGCCGACGACGAAGCCGAAGCGCAAAAGCAGCTTTTAGAGCAAGCCTTTGGTTTGGAAGAAAAAGCCGTCGAACAGAGCAAAGAGCAAGGTAATAAGAAAGGCCAAGGCGAACTATTTGGAGGCCAAGCGTGAGCGAATTGCCGAAAGGGTGGGTGTCCGTCAAGCTTGAAAGCGTTGTGGATAAAATTGTAGGTGGTGGAACGCCTAGCAAGTCTCAACCGTCCTACTTTATGGGAGATATTCCTTGGATGACTGTTAAGGATATGAATAAATCGTTCTTAACAGATACCGTTGATCATATAACTCAAGAAGCAGTCGAAAATAGCAGTACGAATATTATTCCAGCTGGGACACCTATTGTAGCGACAAGGATGAGTTTAGGAAAAATTATCAGAGCAAGTTTTGACTCAGCCATCAATCAAGACCTAAAAGCACTTTTTATCAATCAGGAAGTGAATCAATATTATTTTGAACATTGGTATCGCTCTCAAGGAATGAAAATTGAATCTTTAGGAACGGGAACAACAGTAAAAGGCATTCGGTTAGAAGTTCTTAAAGACCTTGACTTTCCTCTTGCTCCCCTAGCCGAGCAAAAACGCATCGTCGAAAAACTGGATCAAGTTTTGGCGCAGGTGGACACCATCAAAGCCCGCCTCGACGGCATCCCCGCCATTCTCAAACGCTTCCGCCAATCTGTCCTCGCCGCCGCCGTAAGTGGGAAATTGACCGAGGAGTGGAGGGGAGGAGTTAAAGCAGGTTACAAAGATCTTAAAGTAGATGATATTGCTTGTAAGCAGAGATATTCATTAGGAATTGGGCCTTTTGGAAGTAATCTTAAAGTTGATGATTATGAATCACAGGGCCACCCTTTAGTTTTTGTAAGAGAAATTCGTTCTAAAGTATTTGATTCAGATAAAACTAAATTTGTTTCTGATTCCAAGTTTGAAGAACTTAAAGCTCACAGAGTAAAGCCGGGAGATATCCTAATTACAAAAATGGGAGATCCACCAGGTGATATTGCGATATATCCAAATGATAGACCGGAAGCTGTTATCACTGCAGACTGTATAAAATTAACTGTCAATCCAGTTACTGCACTTACCAAATACGTTGCTTACGCAATGCAATCTAGTTTATTTCAAAAAGCAATTTCGGCTATTTCTGCTGGTGTAGCTCAACAAAAAGTTAATTTGAAGAAGTTTCGGGTTCTATATCTTCCAGTACCATCCTTAGAAGAACAAACCGAAATCATCCGCCTTGTGGATCAATACTTTGCCTTTGCCGACACCATCGAAAAACAAGTGCAAAAAGCCCAACAGCGGGTCGATAAACTGACCCAATCGATCCTCGCCAAGGCGTTTCGTGGTGAACTGGTGCCGCAAGATCCGACCGACGAACCCGCCGACGAATTGCTCAAACGCATCGCCGCCGCCCGCGCCGAAAGTGAAGCCCTTGCCAAGGCCGCGAAGAAAGTTGGGCAGAAAAAGTAACCTAATCTATGCCAAATAAAGACATAAACTCTGAGAATACAAGTAAGGATACGTGGGTGCAGACCAAGCAATGGTTATCTTATTGGCGTAACTCGTTAGCGGATGCTGAGAGCGGCAAAGGGGCTCTCAGTAAAAGTGATATTGAAGGATTAGCTAAGGTTGATCTAAGTGTTTTTAAAGAAGGTTGTTTAGTAGCTGACTCTGATTTGCTCGCCACATTGTTTCATAATGAAGCGGAAGATACTCAGCTTGTGCAAGTCGTGTTTCGACCCATGGTTCATAAGGTTCGCTTAGAGCATGGTAAGAAAAAATCGTCATTATACCCTGACTATGTAGCGCCGTTAATTTGTCGGCTGTGGGTTAGCCGAACTGGGCATTTTGTACCTGCTGCGTATCCTGTCATCCCTAGAGATATCTTAAGCCCATTACCTGAAGACAGCTTTACTCTTCTTTCGGTCGAGAAACAGGATGAATTTTTAACCAAGCATGAGCCTAAATATTGGCCTTATGATGAAGCGGTTAATTTATTAGAAGACGAGGGTGCGACATTCTGGCAAAGCTATTGTGATGTGGCGCGCGAATTGCTGAAGCTTTGCGATCGAGAGCTGTTACAAGATAACTTTATGAGGCTGGAGAATGCTTATCTTGTTAAATCTCAGGCGCAAATGGGGGCATCGCGTCACATAATCGAACTTTATGATTGGTTATCGAAAGAGAAATCGTCCCTGCCATTATTAACTCAGTATGCGGCTACGGATCGCCCACCTCTTATACCCTGTATGACAAGCCAACAAAGCTTTCAGCATCGATTGGGACATGGAAGCTCTCAATATCCTCTTGCGTTGGCTCAGCGAGATGCACTCGGGCAGGTATTAGCAATGAAAGAGGGTGAAATCTTGGCGGTAAATGGGCCACCAGGAACAGGTAAAACGACCTTCGTTTTATCTTTAGTGGCATCCAGTTGGGTGCAAGCTGCCATAGATCAGTCAGAACCTCCGCTAATTGTCGCAGCATCCACTAATAACCAAGCTGTTACTAATATTTTAGAAGCCTTCGAAAAGGGTTTTGAAATGACAAAAGGCCCTTTTGGTGGGCGCTGGCTATCAACAATGAAGAGCTATGGTGGGTATTTTCCTGCTCGAAGTAAGGAAGCAAAGGAAGCCCAGCATTATCAAACAGTCAGCTTTTATAAAGAAATAGAACGCCCAGACGTTGTAAGTCAGGCAGAAGAGGACTTTTTAGAAAATGCCCGTGCGGCGTTTGATGATGACTCTTTACTAAGCGTTAACAAGGTGAAAAAGCGCCTTCATGCTGGTTTGTTAGCTGCCTATCAATCTTTGGAAGAGGTATTAGCCGTATGGCAAACGAAGTTTGATAGCGAAGTGGCATGGCGAGCAATAGATCTTGATCCAGAAGCGTTTATCGTTAAAAAACAAACCGAGTTAGATGGTTTATTAACGCTGAAGTCTGTCATTAAACAGGACTTGAATAAATGGCGTCATTTTTGTGCTGATGAGTCTTGGATGTTGTCCTTGTTGAGTTTCCTTCCTTTGGTTGCACGTAAACGCCGATTAAGAAGAGAGCTTTTTATTGAGGCTAACATTAGTGAGGGCGGTCAGCGCCGAATTAAAGACGCTGATGGTTCATCTGAACAAACAGTCGAACGAGTTTTAAAACAATATTTAGATGATCAAACTCAGATATGCGACGCGTATCAAGCGGATATTCAAGGATTACAAACGATAAAAGCGAATTTTGAAAAAGCGAAAGAATCGTTTGCAGCACTTTGGTCTCGGTTAGACATGACACAGCCTGTCCCTGATTCTTTTGATGAATTAGATTGTGTTTTGGATGTTTCGTTACGGTTTACTCTTTTTCAATTGGCAACTCATTACTGGGAAGCCCGTTGGTTAGAAGATTGTGCCGAGCAACATAAAGTATTGAAGCAGCAGGCGAATACAGGAAAAGAAAAAACTGGAAGAAAAGCCGTGCGTCAGCGTTGGCAACGTCGAATGAAGTTAACCCCCTGTGTTGTGTCGACGCTTTATGCTTTGCCCAGCCATATGACACATCAGGTTTTTGAAGGTGACGCTCAGTACCGTAAAGAATACTTAACGCAAGAAATTGATCTGTTAATTATTGATGAAGCGGGACAAGTAGCACCAGAAGTCGCTGGAGCTTCAATCAGTTTGGCTAAGCGTGCGGTGATGATTGGCGATGTTTCTCAAATTAAGCCAGTTGTTGGGGTGACGCCTTCCGTTAATTTGGGCAATTTGTTTGCTAATAATTTAATGGCTTCACAAGAAGAGTATGAGCTTTTAAAAGCATCTGGTCGATCTGTGGTTGGTGGAAGTGCTATGCACGTGGCACAAGCGTCTAGTCAATACCATTATCTATCCCAAGCTGAACTCGGTATGTATTTACGTGAACATCGTCGTTGTTTAGAGCCTATTATCTCGTTCTGCAATGACCTTTGCTATGAAGGATTATTACAGCCATTAAGAAATACAGCTGCAGTAGATTCTCAGATCCCTCCTTTTGCTTACGTCCATGTCGATGGTCGTTCAGAGCGGTTGTCGTCTGGTAGTCGAGTAAATGAGTTGGAGGCAATCACTATTGCCGAGTGGCTTCGAAGTGAGAAGGATCGTCTTGAAAGCGCTCATGGCCTGCCATTGGCGAAAATTGTCGGTATCGCTTCGCCTTTCAAAGCACAATCTGAGCTTATTAAAGAAAAATGCCAAGAGCTTGGTATTGAAGTGGGAAGTAACGCTGAAGCCGTGACAGTCGGAACTGTTCACGCATTGCAGGGGGCGGAACGCCCGGTTGTTATATTCTCTATGGTTTATTCTAGACATGCGGATGGAACATTCATTGATCAGGATCCTTCAATTTTGAATGTGGCTGTTTCTAGAGCAAAAGACAGTTTTGTTGTATTTGGCGATATGGAAGTCATCACTCATGCCGCTACGGGAACACCGAGAGCATTACTGGCAAGATATTTGTTGCAGGATGAAGACAGTCAACTGGTTTTTCGCGTCAATAAGGCGCGGCCAGATTTACTTAAATTTTGTAAGGAACCAAAATTAATTAGTAATTCTGAAGACCACGACCAATGGTTAAAAGAAGTCTTACAGCATGCTCAAAAAAGAGTCGCTATTGTATCGCCTTGGTTATCTTTGGATAAATTAAGAGAAGCGGGCTTTATTGACGCATTTAAGGATGCCATAACACGTGGAGTGGAGGTTATCGTTTATACAGATCGCTATTTTAATACCCAATCTAATAATCGTTCTGATACTGCAAAAAGTAATCTATTTGAGGAAAACTGTTCTGAATTGATGGGTTATGGTGTTGTTGTCAAGGTGGTGGAGAAAGTGCATAGCAAACTCGTTATGGGGGATGATGTTTATCTATGTGTTGGATCTTATAACTGGGCAAGTGCTGTTAGAGAAGGGAAGTATAAAAATATGGAGACTTCTTTGGCTTATACTGGCTCATTGCATGAAGAAATAAGCACACAACTTAGTGTATTAAATAGTCATGTTTATAAAGAAGAAATTTAAGGGATGATATTCATGTAAATGATTTGAATCTTACCGTGTACATAAAAGCGAGTGAGTAATATTTCTATCTTAATCTATTGCGCTTTTTCGTAGACAGTCACCCCAGATTCTCGAATCTGTTTCAACAGGGCTTGGTTGGTGAGGTTGTTTTCATCAACTAAGTCGATCAGGTATGGGCTGTTTAAATCGCCTAGTCTAATAATGACAGAGTATGCTGTTCCAACCGGCTAATATCCTAATCCTGATGATATTGCTGAACACATTTCTTTCCCTGTTCGTTATCCAAAAGAATTAAGCATTTGCACGCTTATCAGAGCATCAGCCGTTCGCGGGTTTCGGCTTCAATGTCTGATAGGGCTTCTTTCATACAGGTTGAGGCGAGTTTGATTATGGCGTTGTCGGATTCTTCTGAGTGCATGAGTGCGATGCCGCTGGGGCGGCTTGGGTTTTTGAGGGGAACGATTTGTACGTTTTTGGTGCTCAGCAATACGGTTGACGCGGGTACAATGGCCACTCCAAGCCCAGAACTGACGAGGTCTAATACGCCGTATATGGTACTGGCTTCGCATTGAGTCTTTGGGAAAAAGCCTGCATCGATACACAATCCAATGATTTGGTCGTAGTAGGCATGCGCAATGAAACGGGTGAAGAAAACAAATGGCTCATGTTCTGCTTGGTTCAGTGTTAACGATTTTTGCTTAGCTAGAGGATGATGTAGAGGCAACGCTAGGCAAAAAGGGTCATTAAGCTCAGCGACGATGTTGGTATTATTTCGTGTGACTGTGGAAGGTCGTGCAATGCCGACATCAATTTTGTGTTCTTCAATGGCGGTAATTTGCTCTGCCGTGACCATTTCTTTGACTTTGATTTCGATATTAGGCCGCAGACTGCGAAGTTTGCTGATCAATTTGGGCAATACGGTGTGACTGGCAGAAGGGACGAAGCCAATGCTGAGGAGGCCACCGTGTTCGTTGTCTTCATGTTTCGCGAGATCTTTGGCTCGCTCAATGTGGTTCAGGATGGCTTTTGATTCTTCTAAGAAGCGAATGCCAGCTTGGGTGAGTCGCACGCCCCTGGGTAATCGCGTTAATAAGGGGACGCCCACTTCTTCCTCTAACTGTTTAATTTGCATAGATAAAGGCGGTTGAGAAATGAATAGCTTTTCCGCTGCGGCAGAGAAGCTACCGCTTTCTGCGACGGTAATAAAATAACGTAAATGTCTTAATTCCATGTTTTACCTATATCTTTAATATATAGAAAGCATACTAAATTGATATTTGTTATATATCAATTGAATGTCAGATACTGCTTCCCACAATAATGAATTTTTCCATGCCTCCTTTTGTAAGGTGTGCCATGGAGCTTTGTGATGATTGGGGATAGATCTGATGCTTGCGTTAAGAAAGTCGAAGCCTGAATTGGGCATTGAGTTAACTGAGGTTCCTGAGTTGGGCTTGCCTGAGGCAAAGGAAGTTCGTATTTCGGTTTTGGCAGCAGGCATCTGCGGTAGTGATTTGCATGTTTATGAGTGGACGAAGAGCTACGAATGGATGCGTTCTAAATTGCCCGTTACTCTCGGTCATGAGTTTGTGGGTGAGATCAATGCCATTGGCGCTGAGGTTCAAGGACTAAAAGTTGGACAGCGGGTTGTTGTTCGTCCGTCTGTAACCTGTGGTGAGTGTGCGGCTTGTAAGGCGAATAATCCTGATGGTTGTCGTACCCGTGATAGCATTGGAATGCTTCGTGATGGTGGTTTTGCTCGCCAAGTCTTTGTGCCTGAAAAAAATTGCTTGGTTATTCCTGACTCCTTACCTGCAGACATTGCGGCGTTAACCGAACCTTTCACTATTGCCGCGCAAGCGGTGAATATCGCGGAACTCAAACCAAATCAAAAGGTAGCCGTGTTTGGTCCTGGCACGATTGGTCAAGCCATTGCTGTGTTAGCCAAAGAGGCGGGCTGTCGTGTGACTGTCATTGGTAAAAATGATGCGTTCCGTCTTCAAAGTACCCGCGAAGTGGGAATCGAAAGCACCTTGGATTGGGACGATGCGGACTTTGATGCGCGTTTAAATAGCCTGATTAGTGATGGCGCTTTTGATGTTGTATTTGAAGCCGCAGGCGCTGCCCCCGTGTTGGCTAAGGCGATGTCAATCCTTGAGCCAAACGGCGTTTTGGTGGTGGCGGGAATATATGGGCAAGATGTGCCTGTGGACCTGACCAGTCTGGTGCGTAAACAATTTCAGATTAAAGGTTCGTTCCGTCCTTTAGAAAGTATTTGGCCGCAGATGGTTGCATTCTTGTGTCAACATGCCGACCGCTTAAAACCCATGGTGTCTCATGTTTTGCCTCTTGAGCGCGGCGAAGAGGGCTTTCGATTATCGATCGCGGGCAAAGCAACCAAAATCGTGATAAAGCCGGAGTAGCCATGCGTTGTGATGGAAAAGGCGTGCTCGCTCTTTGGAACGATACTGAGCCTACGTTGGATCAAGAATACAATGAATGGCATGCCGGTGAGCATGTGCCTGAGCGTTTAACAGTACCCGGTATGCTCAATGCTTATCGTTATAAAAATGCAGAAAATACCTTGTATCCATATTTTACGCTCTATGAAATGCGTGATCTTTCTACATTGGAGACGCCAGAGTACAAGCGTTTGTTGTCTCATCCGACGCCTTGGTCGCAAAAAATGCGTCAACATTTTAAACATATCCGACGGGTGGTGTGTCAGGGCATTGAATCGTCGCCCAATCTTGGTGAGCCTGCGCAAGCCTTGTTGGTTATTACGGTGGCGGCTGCACAGTTGTCGCCGCATGTTTTTAAGGAGAAATGCCTAGCCCGCTTTGCTGAGCAGGTAAAGTCGTGGCGTTTTGCCATGGAGGATACGGCGGTAGCGGCACTGCCTTGGGCGCCACACAAGGAGGCTAAAGACGTGCAAAAAATGCTTGTGTTAGTCGAGGTGGAGGATGCCGAGCCGCTTTGTAACCAGCTTTCAGAGCTTTTTACTAATTTGGAAATCAATCAATTCACTTTAGAGCGATATGATTTTCTAAATCAATTCAAAACAAAAACAAATTATTGAATGAGGATACCACTATGAAAATAAAAAACCTCTTGCTTGGATCGTTAACCTCCATGGCTTTAGTGACATCTGGGCAGTCTTTGGCTGACTATCCGAATAAAGATATTCAGGGCATTATCATGTGGGGAGCGGGTGGCTCAACCGATTCCGTCATGCGCTCTGTTACGCCTTATGCTGAAGAAAAGTTGGGTGTTGATGTCATCATGACTAACCGCTCTGGTGGTGTTGGGGCGATTGCCACCAAATACGTTTACAGCCAAAAAGCCGATGGCTATACCTTGTTGATGGGAGCTGAAAATCCACAGATGCATAAAGTACTGGGGTTATCTTCTATCGACTACAGCGACATGATTCCGATTAATATTCTGGCCCGTGGTACGCCGATCATTGTCGCCAATAATGACGCGCCTTATAACACGTTTGAAGAGTTTGTTGCTTATGTTAAAGCGCATCCTGGTGAAGTGAGAACGGGGATGACGGGGAACGGCGGTTTAACTTCCATTGTGTTAGCTATGTTGGAGTCTCAGGTGCAATTAGACCTAACGCCTGTACCTTATAATGGCGATGGTCCTGCCTTGACTGCTTTGCAAAGTGGCACCATTGATGTGATGTCATCGGTGATTGGTGCGGCTTTGGATCATATTCAGGCAGGTCGCATGAAGGTGATTTCGGTTATTGATGCGAAAGAAAATAATCTATTACCAGGCGTTGCGCCCATTACCGATACTTATCCTAAGTTGTCGTCTTACCTACCTTGGGGGCCATTCTTCGGTATTTTTGTGAAGAAAGGTACACCCACAGAAGCCGTTGATAAGCTGGTTGCGGCGTTCCATTCTGCTGCTGAAAATGAGTCATTTAAGCAACTTATGGCAAAGCGTGGTTTTGAAATAATGAATGAGTCCGGTGCTTCGGCAGAGGCCTTTCTAGAACGTTATCGTTCGGTTTCGTCTTGGATTGTTTACGACTCAGGTTTTGCGAAAAAGTCGCCAGCAGACTTTAACATCCCGCGTCCATAATCAGCGCAAAGGAGGCGATGCTATTACTGCCATCGCCTTTGCTTTCTTTAGTAGGTAATTCTTTGTTATGAACCGCATGTGTATTACTTCTGAGCAATTCTTTAATTTGTTGTTGCTTGTATTCAGCTCATTTTTTCTATACCACGCTTTTCACATTACGGAAGACAGTGGTTTAGGATCATCGGCATCGATTCCAATTATGGCCTGTAGCGTGATGGTGATGGCATCTCTTATGGCTCTTGGTAAGTCTATTTTCTCCAGTGCTAGGCCAGTCGAGAAAATACCTAAGGCTGTGTTCCTTGTTCTGTTGATGATTCTACTGTACTCGCTTTTTTTAGAAGACATTGGTTTTTTGATCTCTTCTTTGGTGTTCATTGGCGTTTTGGTTTTCGCTATTAATGGTTCTCGCTTAGTGACGTCGTTTGCTTTGGCCTTGCTGGTGGTATTGGTGACGTACCTAGTCTTCCGAATTGTTTTTAAGGTGATGTTACCTGAGGGAATGATTCCTGAGCGTGAAATCTTGTTTTACCTAAAGAACTTGTTTAATTAAAGGAGAGAAAGCTTTGGATTCTTTAATGTATATGCTCAATGCGTGGATCTCCCTTGATTACGTGTTACTGACGGCGCTAGGGACGTTACTGGGTATTTATGTGGGCGCCATTCCTGGTTTGTCTGTCACTATGGCGGTCTCAATTTTGATCTCATTTACTTTCTCTTGGGATATTAACAATGCCTTGTGTTTGATGATTGGTATCTACATGGGCGGGGTTTACGGTGGGTCACGTACTGCTATTTTATTGAACATTCCGGGTGCTCCCGCGGCCATTGTGACTGCGCTTGATGGCTATCCATTAGCGAAGAAAGGGTTAGCAGGGCAGGCGATTGGTTTGTCTACCATTATGTCGGTGATTGGTGGCTTTGTTGGTATTGCCGTGTTAGCGGTGGCGGCCCCTGCGGTAAGTGATTTTGCCTTGTTGTTCCAACCTCGTGATTATTTGCTGTTGGGGGTTATGGGGATCACCTTGGTTGGGGCTTTATCGGGTAGAAGTTTAATAAAAGGCATTTTCGCTGGTGCTTTAGGCATTGGTATCGGCACAGTGGGGTTAGACCCGCTTACGGCAGAAGAACGATTCACATTTGGCTATGTTGAGTTGTGGAGTGGTATTAGCCCTGTTGTGGTGATGATCGGCTTGTTCGGTTTAACCGAAGCCTTGGTGCAGTTGCATCATCTTGATAAGGCGATGATTAAGCAGAAGGTGGATAAGATTGTCCCTAAATTTAGAGATATTAAGAAACATCTGTCGTTGAGTCTTCAAAGTTCATTTATCGGTGTGGCGATAGGCGCATTGCCAGGAACAGGCGGTGAAATTGCTTCTTTAATGGCTTACGACCATGCTCGTCGTGTAACGAAAAAGCCTGAGGTGCCTTTTGGTGAAGGCGCAAAAGAAGGTCTAATCGCAGCTGAATCATCTAATAATGCTGCTGTGGGTGGGGCGTTTATTCCCATGTTGACGCTTGGGATTCCGGGCGATGCTGTGACAGCGGTGTTTATTGGTGCCTTGTTTATTCATGGTGTGAACCCAGGTCCCTTATTGATCGAAACTCGCCCAGATATGTTTTGGTTTATTGTGGGAGCATTATTGTTAGCGAACGTCTTTTTGCTGATTTTTGGTCTCACTGGCATCAAGGTCTTCTCTAAAATTATTCAGTGTCCAAAAGGCATCTTGATACCTATTATCTTTTTGTTATCGATTGTCGGAGCCTACTCGATCCATAACAGTGTCTCGGATATTTGGTGGATGTTGGCGTTTGGTGTGATGGGGTATTTCATGCGTCGTCATGGGTATCCGCTGGGGCCTATTATTTTAGGGGTCATTTTAAGTCATCTTATGGATGAGAATTGGCGTCGTGCCATTTTGGCGGAGCGTAATGATTTGGGGGCATTTTGGGCGAATCTTTTCAGCAGTCCTTTGTCACTTACTTTGTTGCTTATTATTGTATTTGTTGCGCTTTCTAGTACGCCATTCTGGCGCATTCTGAAGCAAAAGTTTTCTAAAAAATAAAAAGAGGTTGATATGCAATTTGTGGTTACTGCGTTTGATTATGAAGATGCTTTAGAACGTCGTTTAGAGCATCGTGAAGCGCATTTGAGTGGTCTACGAGCTATGGCAAAGCAAGGGACTTTTATTAGCGGTGGTGCCATGGTTAATGAGGAAGGCAAGATGATTGGTTCCAACGTTCATGTAGCGTTCCCTGATTTAGCCGCTTTACAAGCTTGGTTGGATTCTGATCCATTCACCGTACACAAAGTATGGGAAACCACCACTATTCACGAGATCAAACTGCTGGCGATAGATTGATTTTGGCTTTACCAAATTTAGTTGGGCAATAAGGAAGCTCAAGTGTTTAACGGGTATAAATGATTCTTCCTGATTCTCGAATCTGTGCTAACAAGGCTTGGTTGGTGAGGTTGTTTTCATCCACCAAGTCGATCAGATATGGGCTGTTTAAATCGTCTAGTTCAATACGAAGCGTAGCAATGAGGTCCGGTTTTGGTGTTGAAATAGACAGGTCTATGTCTGATCCGTTGCGAAAGTTTCCTGTGGCGCGGGAGCCAAACAGAGTCACTTTTTCAATGTCTGGATACTTTGCAAAGGTCTCTGACATTTTTTCCAGTAATTGATTTGGAATACCGTATTGGGAAAGTGTCATAGGGTAGACAATTTTTCTTTGAGTTGGATGAAGCAGGCGTTATAACTTTCTCGTACCTTTGAAAATTCTGTTTCAAGAATACTGGCATCGTAGGCGTGTACCGTTTTGTTTCGGCTTTCGATCATGTCCATCCATGTTTGACCATCTTTAATTAGGCCAATGTTAAACGCCAGTCTTGTGGCGGTTCTTGATCCTGTGATGTTCTGATGACCTTCGTATTCTAGATAGTCTTTTAACACCTTCCATGCAAGTTCGTGAGTGAATTCGAATCGCTGTAGAACACCTTCTTTTATGATGTTTGGCGATTGTTCGTCGTAGGCTTCGACGGCTTCGTTGAGTTGCAACAACGCTTTTTTATAATTCTCAAATCGCTGCTTCCAACGTGCTGATGGTAGATTTTCTTCGGTCATGCCCTTGTTATCTCTTTGGCCTATATATTATGGCATTATGCCACAGATTACGTTGAGTGGAAGGTAGGTTGTTTTCTACGTTCGAATGGGTGTGTTTAAGCGTTACTTGTAAGTGTTTCTTAACTGATTTTGTTTGAAGATATGTTATGTAGACCTGATAACAGAGCAGGGATTTCATCGACTATAATGCTCCAGAGAATATCATCATCTACGCCTAAATAGCCGTGAATCAGACGGTTGCGTGTTGCCACAATCATTCTCCAAGGGATGCCACTATTTTCAGCGCGAATATCGTCAGGTATGTGAGTAGCAGCTTCACCTATTAATTCAATATTTCTAAGTGTCGCATCGTACGTGAGGTGATGGCTTATAAAACTGGCCTGATCCATACCTTCTGTATAGGAAAGTACTTTCTCGGCAAAGCCGATCATATCGTCAATATAGAGTCGCCATTCTCGTTGTCCCGCATTAAACATTGACTTTGTCTCGCTCTATATAAGGTCGAAATTCTGGTCTCAATGCTTTATCCGTTACTAAGTCAACTGGGCAGCCAAGTAAATCTTCCAGATAGAATTGGACGCCAAAATAGCGTTTTGCCGTGGCACGGCCATCAAAGGTGACTAACACATCAATATCACTCTGTGGCGCTGCAGTGTTGCGTGCAGTAGAACCAAACAAGGCTAGGTCGATAACACCATAGCGCCTTGCTAATTCTTTTTTACTATCTGCTAGTATTTTTAAAGCACGATGCTTATCCATACTTAACACCCATGTTGTTGTGTTGAAAGTAATTATAGCGTGAATTTAACGCTTAGCGACAAAAATACTCCGCCAAGGCTCGCCATTGTTGTTCTGACTGGGCTGCAAGCATTTCGCCGTCTAGCATGGCTGGGTTATATTCTTGGCCGTCGAGTGTTCGACAAACTCCGCCCGCTTCGTTGTAAATCAGTACGCCAGCGGCGTGATCCCATGGCAGCATTTTGTAGGTGAGGCTGAAGTGAAAGTGGCCTTGGGCGATTTGGCGATACGCTGGGCAAGAGGGCAGGTTATTGATGCGCACAAAGCGACTTGCTTTGAGGGCGAAGTCTTGTTTTTTCTGTCCGGTGTAGGAGTTAACGGACATGATGCCAAAGAGCTTATCAAGGTCGGTCTCTGCGGTGGTGCTGAGATGTAAGGCCAATGGAGCTTGAGTTGGCGTTTGATGCGTGCCTTTGTTATTCATGGCGTTGCGTTGAAAAAACGCCCCTTCGCCTCGATTGGCATAAACCCAGTCATCGTTCACTGGGTCATACAGCAAGCCAAAACGTGTTACACCTTTCACCACCACGGCGAGTATCATGCCAAACTCGGATAAACCATGGGCGTAGTTCCATGTGCCGTCGATAGGGTCGATGATGACGCAGGTGTCAGCGGTGGCAATGTTGTCTGTGGTAGAAGGGTCTTCCGCCACGGCTTCTTCACCGACGATGTCCCAGTCTGGAAAGGCGTGTTGGATTTCTTTGGTAATAAAGGCTTCGCTGGCTTTGTCGGCCATGGTGACTAGGTCGGTGAGGCTGCTTTTGGTTTCGACATCCGCCGCGCTCAATTGACGAAAATTAGGCATGACGATCTCTTGGCCAGCTTGACGGACGATATTGATCAGTCTTTCTTGCGTTGCTTTATCGAGGTTCATCTTTCGTCACTCCTTTTGCATTCCCCAAGGTTCACGAATTATACCTGATGAATACGAGAATTAATGGGTAATTGGTTTAGTTTTGAGTCGATTTCATGCATAAAAAAGATCTATTGAATAATCACTAGATCTTTTTTTATAGTTAGATATCACCTTATACAATGAGTGCTGATTAAGACATGATAAGTCCACCATCGACATTGATTGCTTGTCCTGTAATGTAACCAGCATCAGAGCCAGCTAGGAAGGCGATTAACCCTGCAACTTCCTCTACTGTGCCTGCACGTTTCATCGGGATGTTTTCTACCCAAGAATTCATTAGTTCTCCTGGTTTAAAGTCGCCCATTAGTTGTCCCCATACACGGTCATTGTAGTCCCACATATCGGTATGTATGATGCCAGGGCAGATGGAATTCACCGTAATGTTATTTGTTGCCACTTCTTTCGCTAAGCTTTGTGTTAGTCCTATGACGCCAAATTTGCTAGCTGCGTAATGAGGTGTATAGATAAAACCATCTCTTGCTTGACCTGAGGCTGTGTTGATTAGACGACCACCGTTACCTGCTTTTTTCATGTAGCTGATGGCTTCTTTACAGCAAAAAAACATGCCTTTGGTATTTACATCTAGAGTTATATCCCAGTCTTTTTCAGTGACATCTTCTAGCTTTGAAATGCGAATAACCCCTGCATTTTGAATGGAAATGTCAATAGATCCCATCAATTCAAAGGCTTGTTTATAAAACACTTTAATAGAGTCTACCGAGCTTACGTCGCATTCGAGGAAGCTGATAATTTGTTGCGGATAGTCGTTTTTTAGTTTTTCTATCGTTTGGGCGTAATCTTTATCAATTGTACCAACAACAACATTGAACCCGTCGTGTAGAAAGCGCTCTGTAATACCTAAACCTATTCCTTTGTTACCACCACATACGACGACGTTTTTATATTTATTAGTCATAAAGTCACCTGTTAATTCCTGTTTGTTGAATAAAAATCCACATTAGAATATTTAATCAAAAAAGGTCAACAAAAAAGTTGTCTTGTAAGTTCTTTTTTAATGCTTGACAGCTTGTCCGGTGAATGATTAGTATTAAATGAATAATTAAACATATATGAATAAATATTCAATATAGTATAAAAACAAAATAATTTATTGGAGTGATACCTATGCTGCGCAGCCGAGTTGGTGCATCTTTCTTATTCGGTGGTTCTACAGGACCATTAATTGGCCTGTTGCTACTCTGTTTTTTCCTCTCTCTTACGACTGATTCTTTCTTTTCGTTACGAAATTTTGTCAACATCCTCGACCAAATAACGGTTCTAGGTATTCTTGCCGTTGGAATGACATTTGTGATTTTAATCGGTGGAATTGATCTTTCTGTTGGCTCCATACTTGCTCTATGCGGCATGGTTATGGGCTATTTTGCTAAAGAGTTAGGTTGGTCAATGGAAGCAGCTATCGCGGTTGGCTTACTTGTTTCTGCTTTGGCTGGTCTTGTGTCTGGGTTGTTAATTGCTTTTTTTCGAGTTCCTGCATTTATCGCTACGTTAGCGATGATGTCTGCGGCCCGTGGACTAGCAAATATGGTTAGTGATGGGCATCAAATTATTAGTTTTCCTGCATGGTTTAATTTGATGGCGGTCATCCGTTATGGCGGTGTCTTGACGATTACGGTTGGCATCATGCTCGCTGTGTTTGTTATTTGTTGGGCTTATCTAAAATTCACTTCGGGCGGACGTAGCCTATACGCTATTGGTGGTAACGCAGAAGTTGCCCGTCTTGCAGGTATTAAAGTGAAGCTACATACGGTCGGTGTTTATGTCTTTGCTGCGGTTTTGTCTGGTGTGGCTGGAGTATTACTTGGCGCTAGGCTTGATTCTGTACAGCCTCAGGCAGGTGTTTCATATGAGCTTGATGCGATCGCTGCTGTGGTGATTGGTGGCACTAGTTTGTCGGGCGGCACAGGCAGTTTAGTTGGCACCATTATTGGGGTTTTGATTATTGGTGTTCTGCGTAATGGGCTGAATCTTTTAGGCGTTTCTCCTTTCATGCAACAAGTGGTGATTGGTCTTGTTATTGCGTTAGCTGTCTCTATCGAGGCATTGAAAAAGAAATAAAAATGGATGCGTTGGTAATCAAATGAATGGATTTTAGATCGAAGTGTAAATCATCCGATGCTTTTATCGGATGATCTTAGAAGCCGCGGATAAGTGTTAAGCGGTATTTAATAAAAATAATAATCTAGGAGGGGAACCCCTTATGAAAACTAAAAAATTGCTATTATCTTGTGCTGTTTCTGCTTCTCTCGTGTCCGCTGGTGCTGGCGCAGCAGAAGTCAAAAAAATAGGTTTGGCTGTACCTAACTTGTCTGCTAATTACTTTATCCAGATTAAAGAATCTGTTGAAGAATATGCTGTGAAAAAGGGCATTCAGGTTATTACGGTTAATGCCAATGACGACAGCTCTACGCAGGTAAGCCAAGTTCAAGATTTAATGACTCAAAATATTGATGCTTTTTTGTATATTCCAGCTGGTGCTGCTGCGGCGACTGTACCACCTCGTTTGGCTCGTGCTGCCGGTATTCCTGTAGTGAACTTAGATCGTAATGCTGAAACTGAGCCAGGTGATACCTTTATCGCGGGTGAAGGGGTTAAATCTGCTTATGAGGTTTGTAATCACATTATCGGTTTAGCAAATGGTAAGGGTGAGATGATTATGATTCATGGCCAAAAGGGCGTAACGCCGGAAGTGAATCGTACCAAAGGCTGTGAGCAAGCGATTGCAGAAAACCCTGGAGTAAAACTGGTTGCTAATCAATGGAGTGAGCGTTGGTCACAAGACGAAGGCTTTTCTATTACTCAAAATCTACTTCAGGCTTACCCAAAAGTTAATCTGATTTTTGGGCAAGCTGATGGTTTAGCAATGGGGGCCGCTAAGGCTGTAGCTGCTTCGGGGACGAAACAAAGAGTGTTTATCGGCGGTTACGATGGTGATACTGGTGCATTGCTTGCTATCCAAAAAGGTGTGTTTGATGTGACTGCAACACAGAGTACACGTGCCATGGGACGTTTAGCTGTTGATTCAGTCATCAAACTTGCAGCTGGTGGTACGGTGCCAAAAGAGCAGATTATTGATGCGGTCTTAACGACGTCTGCAAACGTTGATGCATTTATTGTTGATCATCCGTAATCGTTAATTCTGGAGCTAACAAAATCATGACGACTGAACGAAAACCTATTCTCACTCTGCGTCAAATCCGTAAAAGCTTTGGTCCGACAGAAGTGTTACACGGTATAGATCTTGAGGTTTACCCGGAGAAGTCGTGGCGTTGTTGGGTGAAAACGGCGCTGGTAAGTCGACAACCTCCAATATCATTGCTGGTGGTTTTCACCAAAGCTCTGGGGAAATGACATGGATGGGTGAAACTTATTCGCCTAATAGTCCGCGAGAAGCAATTAATTCAGGCCTTGTACTTATCCATCAGGAGCTGCGACTACTGGAACATCTATCTATTGCTGAAAATGTCTTTATCGGTCGTTGGCCGAGCAAAGGTGGTTTTGTTAGCCGTAGAGAGATGGAGCAGCGAGCGCAAGCTCAGATAGAAAGACTTGGTCTGAACATTTCGGCATCCACTTTGGTGCGCGGTCTTTCAACGGCCAACCAGCAACTGATAGAAATAGCTAAAGCTCTTGCTCTAAACGCTAAGCTATTAATATTAGATGAGCCGACGGCGGCCCTTGGTGGAGCCGAGACCGAGCCTCTTGTTTAAACAAATTGAACGGTTAAAAGCTGATGGTGTTGGGATTATTTATATTTCTCATCGCTTAGAAGAGATACGTAAGGTGGCAGACCGTCTGGTGGTTATGCGTGATGGAAATACAGTAGAGAACTTTGATACTGGTGATGTCCCAATTCGAACTATTGTTGAAAGCATGGTAGGACGAGATCTCAACCAAATGTTTCCCACCATACCGGTGCCTAAAGACGAGGTATGCATAGAAGTCAAAAACTTATCTTCGCCAAATGGTACGTTCCACGATATTAATTTTTCCGTTAAAAAAGGCGAAATATTTGGTATTGCTGGTCTTATCGGTGCAGGTAGAACTGAAATGGTTCGAGCGATAACTGGCGCAGACCCGATCGCAACGGGACAAGTTTTTTTGCATGGTAAGGATATTACGCCTAGTACACCTACGCATTCTATTGAAAATGGTGTGGTACTTGTGCCTGAGGATAGAAAGCTACAGGGGTTGGTACTCGACCATTCCATAGAAGACAACATCGCCTATGCGAATTTATCCACGATTTCCAAATTCGGTTTTATTAGCCCTGGTAGTATCAAAAAATACGCAGCAGCGGGTATAGCTCGTTTTGGTGTAAAGGGTAGCGGTGGGCAAAACGCAGGTGAAATGTCTGGTGGCAATCAGCAAAAAGTGATTTTGGCTAAATGGCTGGCAAAAGATCCTAAAGTAGTTGTCCTTGATGAACCCACTCGAGGTATTGATGTTGGTGCTCGATCCTCTATCTACGAAATCATCGTTGAATTAGCTAATAAAGGCATTGCTGTCATTGTGGTGAGTTCGGATCTTGAAGAAGTGTTGGGCATTTCCAATCGCATTATGGTCATGGCTGAAGGAAAAATGACGGGGATTTTGGATCGTGATAAGGCGAATGATGTCTCGGTGATGGAGTTAGCGACAGCCTTCGGATAGGTAGGGTTTGTCTATGATTGTAAATTTTAAATATCTTCAATTAGGTAAATATGATGCTTGATTTCAATATAAATGCAGCCAAACTTTTTGATTTATCTGGACGAGTGGCTATGGTCACTGGAGCTGGAAGTGGGATAGGGCAATGCATTGCTCAGGCCTTGGCTAGTGCTGGCGCTAAGGTTACTTGTTTTGATTTACGCGATGACGGCGGTTTAGCTGACACGGTGCAAAGCATTAAAAGCATGGGTGGTGACGCGATTTCTTATACTGGCGACGTGTGTGATTTTGAATCTTTACGATCTGCTGTTCAGTTGACAGAAGACACTTATGGCCGTCTTGATATTGCTGTGAATGCTGCTGGGATTGCTAATGCCAATCCTGCGTTAGATATGCAACTAGACCAATGGCAGCGAGTGATTGATATTAATTTGACTGGTATTTGGCATTCTTGTAAAGCTCAAGCTGAATTAATGGAAAAAAGCGGTGGAGGCTCAATTGTCAATATCGCTTCCATGTCTGGCGTGATTGTGAACCGTGGCTTGGAGCAGGCTCATTACAACACATCTAAAGCCGGCGTAATCCATCTAACAAAAAGTCTAGCAATGGAATGGGTCGATAAAAACATACGTGTTAACTCTATCAGTCCTGGCTACACAGCGACACCAATGAATACTCGACCAGAAATGATTCATCAAACTAAAGAATTTGAGCGTCAAACTCCCATGGGAAGAATGGCTAGAGTTGACGAAATGGTAGGTCCTGCGATCTTTTTATCTTCTGATGCTGCGTCATTTTGTACGGGCGTAGACTTATTGGTTGATGGTGGATTTGTCTGCTGGTAAATCAGCAGATTTTTTTGATTAAATCGAATAAATATTCATGTAAGAAATTTAATTCATACCACCTTATTTAACAGGAGGATATATGAATCCTTTTAAACTAGAAGTTGAGGGGCTTGAACGCAAAGCGCGTTCAGTCCGAAGAAAGATAATTAACCTAAATGCGAACAGTCCGGCAGGCGGGCACACAGGGGCTGATTTGTCTCAGGTAGAAATCGTTACCGCTTTGTATTTTCGTATATTGAATTGTGCGCCAGATCGTTTAACTGATGATACTCGTGATATCTATATTCAATCTAAAGGTCATGCTGTTGGTGGTTATTATTGCTGCCTTGCTGAGGCGGGTTATTTTCCTGAAGAGTGGCTGTCAACGTATCAACATAATGACTCTCATTTACCGGGTCATCCTGTTCGTCAGAAAACCCCAGGAGTGGAATTAAACACAGGTGCTTTGGGGCATGGTCTTCCTGTTGCAGTAGGGATGGCATTGGCAGCGAAACGTGATGCTAATCCAAGGAAAGTGTATGTACTAACGGGAGATGGTGAATTAGCGGAGGGGAGTAACTGGGAAGCGGCTTTGGTGGCGGCTCACTATAAACTTGATAACCTTATTGTGATCAATGATAAGAATAACTTGCAGCTAGCAGGATCCACTGAATCAATTATGAAAACGGACCCGCTAGATAAAAAGTGGCAGGCGTTTGGTTTTAATGTCACTCAATGTGATGGCAATAATGTGGCCTCGGTTGTTGAGACTCTAGAAGGGCTTAAAGCAGAAGGTAAACCTAATGTGGTGATTGCCAATACAATAAAAGGTGCAGGGGTTTCTTTTATTGCCGGGCGTCCAGAATGGCATCATAGAGTGCCTAAAGGTGATGAAGTGGAACTTGCATTAAAGGAGTTAAGTGATGTCTAACAGTGAACATTTTGCCAATATTATGGTGCAGTGCTTTATCGATGCCGTTCAAAATGGTGTAGATCTCGTTCCTGTCGTTGCGGATTCAACTTCTACTGCAAAGATTAAACCTTTTGTAGATGCTTTTCCTGATCGCCTTGTTAATGTTGGGATTGCCGAGCAAGTATTAGTCGGTACCGCCGCTGGCTTGGCGTTGGCGGGAAAAGTGGCCGTAACTTGTAATGCAGCACCTTTTTTAATTTCTCGTGCAAATGAGCAGGTAAAAGTGGATGTTTGCTATAACAATACCAATGTGAAGTTATTTGGGTTGAATTCTGGTGCCAGTTACGGACCTTTAGCGAGTACTCATCACTCAATAGATGATATTAGTGTCATGAGAGGGTTTGGTAATATTAGGATTTTTGCACCCAGTTGCCCACTAGAATGTAAGCAAATCATCGATTATGCGATAGCAGAGGAGGCACTCGTTTACATTCGTATGGATGGTAAAGCATTACCTGAATTGCATGATGAAAATTATCAGTTTGTTGCTGGTGAACCGTCTTTGCTTCGCTCGGGAAAACAGGTGGTCATTTGTGCTTTGGGGTCTGTGGTTCACGAAGCGGTAGCTGCGTCTGATGTATTGAAAGAACAAGGAATAGACGTTTCTGTGGTCAATGTGTCATCTATTCGTCCTCTTAATAAACAGACTTTAGCTAAGATGTTCGGCGAGACGAAGCACATTATTAGTGTGGAAGAGCATAATATTAACGGCGGACTGGGTAGCGTGGTTGCTGAAATTATGGCGGAACAGGGCATTGTTGCTAAGTTAGTGCGTCTTGGTGTAGAAGATGGTGGTTATGCCGCCGCAGGAGACCGCCCTTATACTCGTAAAATGCTATCTATTGATAGTATGGGGATTGTTGCTGTGTGCCAACAGCTGTTGCAAAGCGAGACATTGAATGCGTAAGGTGATTTTAGCCATAGATGAAGGAACGACAAATGTTAAGTCGTTACTTTTGGATCCGCTCGGAAAGGTCATTGGTAAAGGTTCTGTCCCTTTGTCTATTAGTCATCCCTCAGTTGGGTTGGTTGAGCAGGATCCTCTTGAAATCATCGAAAAGATGAAAGAGTCTATTGCACTAGCAGTTGGCTCGATTGCTGAAAGTGTTCAAATAGAAGCGATTGCAATCAGTAATCAGCGGGAATCTGTTTTACTTTGGGAAAGAAGTACTGGTAGGCCTTTGACTCAAGTCATAAGCTGGCAATGTAGGCGTTCAGAGTCTCTTTGTGAGATCTTGCGTCAAGATGATGTATTTAGTCGTTATGTACAACAATCGACTGGGTTAACGCTTGATCCGATGTTTCCCGCTACGAAAGTCTCCATGGCTCTGCAACAAATTCCTGATGGTCATATTCGAGCGGAAAAAGGAGATATTTGCATCGGTACTATTAATACTTGGATGGTCTGGAATATGACCAATAACGTATTTGTGACCGATGCTTCTAATGCTTCTCGAACACAGCTTTATAATATTGGTAAGCAAGTTTGGGATGACACTGTTTTAGAGCGATTAGGGATTCCTAATGCAGCGTTGCCTCCTGTTGTGGCTTCTTCTCATATCGTTGGTTTGACTCGTGAGTTTGGTGTGCTTCAGCAAGGTATTCCTGTGGCATCTCAAATAGGCGATTCTCATGCTGCTTTGTTTGGGCATGGCGGTTATAAAACAGGGGTTGTTAAAGCAACCTATGGGACTGGCAGTTCAGTGATGGCTGCGATGCCGACACTACCGAGTATTCGCAATGAGATCAGTACCACAATAGCGTGGGAGGATTCGACATTATTTTATGGACTAGAGGGTAATATTACTCACACTGGCTCGGCGATAGATTGGACTCGACGCATGCTAGGTGTCGAAAGCATGGACGCTATGTGCCAGTTGGCTGCTCAGGCGGATATCGATCATTCTGTATTTTTTGTACCGGCCTTGTCTGGACTTGGTGCACCTTACTGGGATTTAGATGCGACTGGTATTTTTTGTGGGTTGAAAAGCGCAACAGAGCGAGCAGATCTTGCTCGAGCGGCTTTTGAGTCGGTACTCTTTCAGGTAGCAGATGTGTTTTATATGATTGCCGAAGAATTACCAGAAGCAATAGAGTGTCTTTGCGTCGATGGTGGTCCAACATTGAATAATTGGTTGATGCAGGCCCAGGCAGATTTACTTGGTGTTCCTATTCGTAGAGGAGGTGTTGCTGAGGTCTCCGCGGTTGGTGCTGGTTATCTTGCTGGGCTTGCAATTGGCTGGTGGAATAATAAGGAAGCGCTTTCAGCATTTGAAAGTGATGGAACTTTATTCACCCCTAGACAAGGTAAATATGATTACTGGCAAAATCGTTATCAGGAGTGGGCATTGGCTGTTAAGAAATGTCGCTTATGTTAATGTTTCAAAATCGCTTCAGCAGTGATTCTATCAGTGATTAGCACATCAATGTAGTTTCCAGATAAAGCGCCTTTTATGGCTTCTACTTTATCTAGGCCGCCCGCTAGGGCAACGACGAGTTCACATGATTCAAGTTGTTCTAGCGACATACCTATTACAGGGTCATCTTCAAGCTTAATAACCGGCTTACCTTCTTTATCGTAGTAATGTAGACAAATGTCGCCTACGGCACCTTTGCTAGCCAGTTCTTTTAATATCTTTGTATCGTAGTAGTTGCCAGAATTTCGTAGTAGGTTCGATGGTTCAAGCATGCCGATGCCGACAATGGCAAGGTTTACTTTATTAAACATTTCCACTACTTCTGATACTTCGTCTGTGCTGAGCAGTTTATTTTTGTCTTCTAGAGAATGCTCAATACTTTGTGCTGGCAGCATAAAGGCATCACAGGACAGAATATCCGCCATGTTTTGCGTTAGTATGGTTGCCTGAATATTTCCATTGTGTCCGACACCACCTAACACTTGAATAACGCCTTTTGCTTTTGCTTTGGTTGAGTGTAAGTGGTCGACCATGGAGCGAATGGTATCACTCCAAGAAGAGATACCAATTAGGTCACCGTCTCGTAATGATGTATCTAAATAATGGGCGGCTGAAGAGCCTATTACACGTTTGATCTGTGCATCACTGGGGTTATCTTCAATGTCGACGACAATTACGTTAGAGACGTTGAAACGCTGTTGAATTTGGGATTCTAAACCAATAAAAACAGAAGGCGGCTGAATAACACTGATTTTTACTATGCCCTCTTTGAGACATCGAGTAATCGCTCTAGACACTTGAGATTGTGATAATCGTAGTGTTTTTGCTATGTCTGCTTGCTTTAAACCATCTTGGTAATAGAGTGTCGCTATTTTTAATAGCAGTCTTTTTTCATCAGCTTTTGACATTATTTCTTGGTCTCTCAACAGTCTTTTGTTCTTGAGAACAATGATAAAGGTCGTATCACAAAAATACTATCCTTTCGCTTGTTTAGCTAATGATTCTGCCATCATACTAAACAAGCGTATCTAGTTGAAATAAGGGTATTTACGCCAATTGCCTTGCGCCGCTGCTGTCACTTTGGTGGTGCAGTAGGTTGTCGACGGTGGTTTGGGCGATGTGGTTGAGTGCTTCGATGGTGAAGTAGCCTTGGTGGCCTGTTACGACGACGTTTGGAAAGGTGAGCATGAGCTGGAAGACGCTGTCTTGGATGATGTGGGAAGACATGTCTTCAAAAAAGATTTTGTTTTCTTGCTCATAGACATCTAAGCCGAGGTAGCCGATTTTACCGCTGTAAAGAGCGTCGATGGCTTCTTGCGCGTGGACCAGGGCGCCACGGCTGGTGTTGATGATCATTACACCGTCTTTCATTTTGTCTAAGCTGTGTTTGTTGATGAGGTGATGAGTGGAGGCGTTCAAAGGACAATGCAGGCTAATGATGTCGCTTTGTTGGTAGATCTCATCCAGTGTGATGTATTGGCAGCCTTGGTCAATAAGTTCTTGTGATGGGTATAAGTCATAACACAGAACACGGCAGCCAAAGCCTTTCATGATGCGGCAAAATGCCGCGCCGATGCGTCCTGTGCCGATGCAGCCAACGGTCTTTCCGGCTAGGTTGAATCCCATTAGTCCTTCAAGGGCAAAGTTGCCTTCTTTGACTCGGTGGTAAGCACGATGGGTTTTGCGATTCAGGGTCATAATGAGTGCAACAGCGTGTTCGGCAACGGAGGTCGGGCTGTAATCTGGCACGTGAAATACCTTGATGCCTTCGGCTTTGGCGGCTTCTAGGTCGACGTTATTAAAGCCGGCGCAGCGCAAGGCGATGGTGTTGACGCCTTGTTGTTTTAACAAGTGAATGACGTCGGCATTAACGTCGTCGTTGACGAAACAAGACACCGCATCAAAGCCCTTTACTAAGCTGATCGTCTCCATACTGAGGCGACTTTCAAAATAGGTCATGGACACGTCTGCGTCTTTTGTGAAGGTGGCGAGGGTTCTTTTGTCGTAAGGTTTGCAGGAAAAAACAGCAACTTTCATAAAACGTGGTCCTGTCGTTTTGTTTAAAAGGGTCTGTTATTTATAACTTAAAAACCTCGATAACGCTTGGGTTTCATTTATAAAGCTTGACGTAGCGCAAGAGAAAGGGGGAGGCATCTTACCTGTCCTGCCCCCTTTTCTATTGTTTACTGAGATAAGATATCGAGGGTTTTAAGTAACCACTCTAGCTCTTGTTCGCCTTCTAAGCGTGACGCCATGTTTTTTTCATGCTCCATAACTCGTCCACTGAGCGTTTGGAAAAACTTTTTGCCGTATTTGGTCATGAATAGGGCGTATGAGCGACGATCATTAACAGCAGGTCGGCGCTCTAGGATATCCATTTTTTCAAGTTTATCCACGGCAGCGACCATGGCGGATCTGTCATTGCCAAGGGCTTGTGCCACGGCGGTTTGTGTTAAGCCAGGGTTGCGTTCTACGATGGCTATAATGGCAAATAGACCAGGGCTAATACCCAAGTCAGAACATACTTCGGAGAACTTGCTAAAAAAGTTCAGTTGGGCACGGCGTAGGCGATAGCCAACGAGGTTATTGAGTATGCCGAAATCTACCGATTGGTCTGTGTTTTTTGTATCGTCAGCCATGTGGGTCTCATTCTTTTTATTGGGTAAACAGGCATTGTAATATAAAAATTGATATTGGTGTAATGCTAAACTGTTGAGGACTCTATAGGTGAAAAAGCTGGCGCTGTGCCAGCTTTTTGTTGCTTATTGTGTCGAGGTGACCATTAGCTAATTAGATGAACCAGTCCTAAGCTGATGCCTGGGAAGATAATCAGCAAGGCGACCCTAACAAAGTCTGAGATCAAGAAGGGAATGACCCCTTTGAAACAGTCTTTGAGTTTTAGGGCATCATCAAAGGATTTAATGATAAAGACGTTCATACCCACTGGTGGTGTAATCAGTCCAACCTCTACGACAATCAACGCGAGTATACCAAACCAAATCCCCAAGTCCGCTTGCGGTATGCCAAAATCCATCACCATTATCATCGGGAAATAGATAGGAATGGTCAGCAATATCATGGCTAGACTGTCTAAGAAACAGCCCATTACCAAGTAAGTCAGTAGCATGCAGACGAGTATGGTATAAGGCGATAAACCTGAGTTCTGTATGAGTTCAACCCCTAAGTCTGGCAATCTGGATAGGGCAATAAAGACACTAAAAAGATCCGCGCCTAACACGATGAAAAAGATCATAGCGGAAGAAACAGCGGTTCGCATTAAGCAGACTAACAGGCCATCTAAACGCATTTTCCCATGGGTAAGCGCAAGAATAGCGGTTAAAATTACCCCGACGGAGGCGGCTTCTGTTGGGGTAAAAATCCCCATGTAAATGCCACCCAATACGGTCAAGAAAATCCCCGTAATGTGCCACACATCTTTCGTGGATTTAATTTTTTGAGACCAGGTGGTTTTTTCACCTCTAGGTCCGGAATTCGGATAAATACGCACATAGATAGCAATGGCAAGAATGTAACCACCCGCTGCTAAAAAGCCCGGTATAAAAGCCGCGATGAACATTTTTGAAATATTTTGTTCTGTTAATACTGCAAAAATGATCAATACCATTGATGGCGGAATTAAGATACCTAGAGTTCCACCAGCGGCCAGTGCGCCAGCCGCTAAACTGCCAGAATAATTAAGGCGTTTCATTTCAGGGAGCGCCACTTTACCCATGGTGGACGCTGTTGCCAAAGATGAGCCACAAATTGCCCCAAATGCCGCACAACCTGCAATGGCGGCCATGGCGATACCGCCCCGTTGACGACCAATCCAAGTATTACAAGTACGGAATAGCTCCGCTGTGATGCCTGAGCGGGTAGCGAGTTCTCCCATCAATAGAAATAAAGGGACGACCGACAAATCGTAAGTAGAAAATTTAGAAATGGGCGCCGTACCAAGGTATTCCAACAAGGCTGGAAAGCCACCAATAAGAGAGTAGCCAACCGCGCCACAAACGAGCATGGTTAATGCAATCGGAATACGGATGCTCATTAGAACGAGCAGGGCTGCCATCATGAAAAAGGCCAGCTCAATATTACTCATGTTTGTCTCCAACGATCGCGTGGAACAGGTTATACAGACCACACATGCCACAAAGTGTCATGGTGACAACGCCAACAACGTATATCCACCAAGTAGGTAAGGCGAGTAACATGGATTGCTCCATGTATTCCTTGGCTTCGAGGCCGCTAAGGCTCATGCGATAGGCAAAGAGAAACGCGACTACAGTAAAAATCAAATCGCTAAGCGTATCTAATTTAAACAGCGTGCTTGGTTTGCAATGTGCTGTAAATAGATCAACCACAACATGGCCTTTTCTGATGTAACATTCAGGCAGAAAAAGAAATATTGCCATGGCGAGACCCATTTCAGTGATTTCATAATCGCCTTCAATCGATTGACCAATGGTTGTTCTACCGATAATGCTGGCGACGGTAATCACCGCCAGCATTAACATGATAAAACCACCCGTTAGCGCAAATAGATTCGACAAACGACCTAGAATAGATCTGTTTATGTCTACAGTTAATTTGATCATGCTAACTCATCCAACTCGATGGCTTAAAAGTTTTGGTATTTTTGAATAAGCGAGTTTGCTTTATCCAAAAGACGTTGAGCCTCGTAGCCTTCCTTGTTCATATCTTCTATCCATTGTGTCGTAACAGGCGCCAGTGTTGTTTTCCAATGTTCGTATTCAGCGCCTTCGATGGTATTGAAAGTATTGCCACGATCAACCGCTTCTTTACGAAGCTACAACTTCATAAGCATCAAAGGCGTCGCCAATGAAACCTGCTAAAGGAACACCAGAGTTTTGATCGATGACCTTTTTAAGATCGTCAGGCAATTTGGCGTAACTGTCTTTGTTCATCGCGAAAATGAAGAATTGAGTATAGAAGCCTCGGTCGCCTTTAAACTCGGTTTGGTGTGTCGCCAACTCTTGAATTTTAAGTGGTTTAACGACTTCAAATGGTAGCGCAGTGACATCAATAACCCCTTTGGAAAGGGCGCTTGGCATGGTTGGTACAGGCATGAATACCGTATTGGCACCAATGATGTTTAAGGCGTCAGCAAGCATTTTGTTCGGCGCACGTACTTTAAGACCTTTTAGGTCTTCTAGTGTTTTAATGTCTTTTTCACGAGAGTGAAGAGAGCCAGGGAAATGCGTGTGCATTGCAAGCAAGTGAACATCTTTTAGTTCATCTTGCATTTCTGTTTCGGCGTATTCTTGTAAGGCCATACTGGTAACGCGAGCATTAACTGGCACAAAAGGCAGTTCAAATACGGTGGCTTTAGGGAAACGTCCAGGTGTATAACCACCGACCGTCCATGTTAGATCAACGATGCCTTTGCGGACTTGGTCGAATAACTGTGGAGGGCTACCGCCTAGTTGCATAGAAGGGTAAAGCTCAATGTGAATACGACCGTTTGAATCTTTTTCAACTTGTTCAGCCCAAGGCTGCAAGAAGTTGGCGTGCGCATTAGATGCTGGTGGCAGCATGTGGTGCAGCTTGAATGTATATTCAGGATCCGCCGCGATGGCATTGATTGACAGGATTGAGCCCGCAAGAAGCGCCAAGCTTTTTAGTTTTATTTTATTCATTTTAATCACCTGATTGTTTTTGTTATGTAAGTGCTTTTTTTATTGTTAAAGCGATGACAAATAATGATATCCGCCATTCTTTTTCACATTCCTTCCTAAGAATAATACCTTTTTGACACAAATTGTTGTGCTTTTCAACAATCGTCTTTATAGAATTTTCACTCAAGGTATTCAAAAAAAGTAACGCCCTCAAAAAAAGTTTGTAATAAAAATAGTTGTAATGTACAACATTAAAAAATCCCCAACTAATTAAACAAATATAAAACAGATGTGAGGGTAAAAATGAGTAAGGTTATTTCCCTAGCGCAAGCCGCCGATTTGATCCCTGATGGTGCCAATGTAGCTTGGTCTACAGTGGGCATGTCGTATTTTGCCGAAGGTGTTGCTAAGGCCGTTGAGCAACGCTTCATCGAGACAGGGCACCCACAACAGTTAACGTTAATTCATGACTGTGGTTGTGGTAATGGTAAAGAGGCTGGCATGTCGCACATGGCGCATCCGAATTTGGTGAAGCGTTTGATCTCTGGTCATACCGGTCAAGCGCCCAAAATGGCGCAGATGATCACAGATAATGCCATTGAAGCCTACCTGTTGCCGCAAGGCGTATTGACGACTATGTGGCGTCAGATTGCAGGGAATAAACCGGGCGTCATTACTAAAGTCGGCATGGGGACCTATGTTGATCCTTTAATTAGCGGCGGTAAGGTCACGTCTTTAACCACGGAAGACTTGGTCAAGCGCATCACGATTGAAGACGAAGAGTGGTTACTATATAAAAAATTCCCATTAGATGTGGTGGTCATTCGCGCCACAACCGCTGACGAAAATGGCAATTTGTCCGTAGAAGAAGAAGCTATGTTAGCGGAAATCTTACCTATGGCCCAAGCCGCTAAAAACAGCGGTGGTATTGTCATTGCGCAAGTGAAATACATCGCTGAACGACACTCAATTCATCCAAAAGAAGTCAAAGTGCCGGGCGTATTGGTAGATTACATCACCGTCGCGCCTGCTGAAGATCACAAACAAACCATTACAACCACCTATAACCCAGGCTTAGCAGGTAACTCACGGGTGCCATTAAACGCGTTGCCGCCTATGCCATTTAGTGATCGAAAAGTGATTGCCCGTCGGGCAGCCATGGAGTTGAAAGCCAACGTTATGGTGAACCTTGGTATTGGTATGCCTGACGGTGTTGCCGCTATTGCAGCAGAAGAAAAAGTCTCTCATTTGTTTACTTTAACAACCGAGCTTGGCACTTATGGCGGTATTCCAGCCTCTGGCGGTGACTTTGGCGCCGCGTGGAATGCGGATGCCATTATTGAACACGAAGCACAGTTCGATTTTTATGACGGTGGCGGTTTGGATATTGCCTTCTTGGGACTGGCGCAAGCAGACAAAGATGGCAATTTAAACGTCAGTAAATTTGGTCCTAAAGTCGTCGGGCCGGGTGGTTTTATCAATATTTCCCAGAGCGCTAAAAAAGTGGTGTTCTGCGGCACCTTGGTGAACGGCGCTAAGCTTGGTTTCGAAAACGGCAAGATGAAAGTGCTAGAAGAAGGCAAGGTGCAGAAGTTTGTCGAAGCGGTGGATCACATTACCTTTAGTGGTGCGGTGGCGCGTGCCAATCATCAGCCTGTGGTGTTCGTCACAGAGCGTTGTGTTCTTGAGTTGCGTCAAGAAGGTATGGTGCTGACTGAAATCGCCCGGGTTTGGATCTAGAAAAAGACGTATTGAGTGCCATGGCGTTTAGACCTGTGATAGCAGACGATCTTAAAACCATGCCAGAAGCCATTTTTGCCGAACAATGGGGTGGCTTGGCCAGCATCATGGCATCAGACGTTCAGTTATAAAAACAACAATAATCGATAAGCGAGAAAATTTTATGTCTATCAAGAATGTCGAAATTCCTTACGGCGCTTATTGGAGTACGCCGTTCACTAAGTGGCAAGGCTCATTACAGCATTTGCATTCAATGAAGTTTGCCGCCCATGTGGCGAAAGCCGAGTTAGCCAAACGTCATATCGATCCGTTGATTTTTGACTCAGGCGTATTGGGTATGACGGTGAACCAGTACCAATCTTTCAACGGTGCGCCTTGGCCTTTGTATGACATTGGTGCGGTAAACACCGCAGGCCATGCGGTGAATCAAGTGTGTGCGACCAGTGCTCGTGGTTTGTTTGCTGCCGCATCCGAAATTGTTTGTGGCATGGCGAATGTGTCTTTGTTGATCACAGCAGATCGTTGCTCAAATGGCCCACATATTTATTATCCGAATGCCAAAGGCCCAGCTGGCGCGTCAGAAGATCAAGTGACTTACAACATGATGAACGATTGTGTGGGCGGTCATTCGATGATGCAAACCGGTGAAAACGTCGCTAAGCGTTTTGATATCACCCGTGAAGAATTGGATCTGGTTACTTTCCGTCGTTATGAGCAGTATCAAGATGCGTTAAAAGACGATCAAGCTTTTCAAAAGCGTTATATGACGCTGCCGTTGTCTGTGCCAACCGCTAACTTCAAAAAAGAAGAAACGGTCATTACGGGTGATGAAGGGGTGTTCCCAACGACGCTAGAAGGCCTGCAGAAGCTGAAGCCAATTCAAGAAGGCGGAGTCATTACCTACGGTAACCAAACGCATCCCGCTGACGGTAATGCGTCGGCGATTCTTTGTCGCTCCGAAGATGTGGCATCCCTGACGGCTCGTCCTGAAATCAGAATTGAAGTGCTAGGTTTTGGGCAAGCTCGTGATGATCTTGCTTATATGCCAGCCGCGCCCATTGAGGCGGCGAAACGCGCCCTAGCGGTAGCGGGTATTGATATCAAACAAGTTTCCGCCATTAAAACGCACAACCCATTTGCGGTGAATGATGTGGCTTTGGCGAAAGCCATGGGCATCGATGTGATGACGATGAATAACTATGGTTGTTCGTTGATTTGGGGGCACCCTCAAGGACCAACCGGTATGCGCGCCATTATTGAGCTGATTGAAGAGCTGGTCATAAAAGGCGGCGGTTATGGTTTGTTTACCGGTTGTGCGGCAGGTGATACCGGTATGGCGGTGGTTATCAAGGTTTCAGATCGCTCATTATAAAATTTTAAAGGTAATCCAAGATGACTTATCAATTTATTAATTACTCCGTAGAAAATGGCATTGCGCATCTGCAGCTGAATCGCCCTGAGAAGAAAAATGCGATCAATGACAGTTTATGTCTTGAGATTGAGCAGGTGTTTTTGAATTTAACCGATGATGTCAATGTCATTGTGTTTTCTGGTAATGGCCCTGAATTTTGCTCTGGTCTTGATTTACAAGAGCACAAAGCCCGTGAGCCTTTTGAAGTGGTGAAGCATTCCAACATGTGGCATCGGGTATTTGGTCATATTAGTGATTCTGGTATTCCGGTTGTCGCTGCTATGCATGGTGCTGTGATTGGTGGTGGTTTGGAGCTGGCAATTTGTGCTCACGTGCGAGTCAGTGAAGAAAATACTTTCTATCGTTTACCTGAAGGCAAGCATGGCATTTTTGTCGGTGGTGGTGCGTCCGTCAACGTGGCGAATGTGATCGGTGTTAGTCGTATGACAGAAATGATGTTGACGGGTCGAGATGTCAAAGCCGACGAAGGTCTACGTATTGGTTTAGCGCATTATGTGGTTGGCAACGGTGAAGCGTTAGCGAAAGCCTTTGAGATAGCAGAAGGCATCGGCAAAAACTCAAAATATTCTAATTGGGCAATGACGACTGGGCTTGGTCGTATTAGCAACATGTCGGCACAAGAAGGTTTGTACACCGAGTCATTGATTTGCGGTATTACGCAAACCAGCGACGAAGTTAAAGCACGTATTGATGCGTTTTTGAACCGTAAAAAAGCGAAGTAAGTTTGCCCTTGGTAATAAAAATAACAGCAAGATCAGGAGTATTTAGATGCAAATTCAAGACAAACATTTTGTGGTGACCGGTTCGGCTTCGGGTATTGGTGAGGCGGTTGCGCGTCGTTTACATGGTTTAGGCGCAAAAGTTACTTTAGCCGATGTGAATGAAGCGGGCTTGACCCGTGTGAAAGCGGCTTTAGGTGAGCGTGTGCAAGGTTGTGTGACGGATATCGTTGACGAAGATTCGGTGCAAAATGCGATTGATCAAGCGGTTGAGGCGTTTGGTCCGATCAGTGGTTTGGTCAACTGCGCGGGTATTCCAGGCGCAGAACGTATTGTTGGTCGTGAAGGCCCACATCGTTTGGCGTCGTTTCAGCGTGCGGTGTCAGTAAACTTAATCGGTACGTTTAACATGATTCGTTTGGTGGCTGACAAGATGCAGCACAACGAGCCAGAAGCGAATTTAGAGCGTGGTGTGATTATTAATACGGCGTCTGTGGCGGCGTTTGATGGTCAGATTGGTCAAGCAGGCTATGCGGCTTCTAAAGGTGGGGTTTGTGCCATGACGTTACCGATTGCCCGTGAGTTAGCACGCTTTGGTATTCGTGTGATGACCATAGCGCCAGGCTTATTCAAAACTCCCATGATGGATGTGTTGCCAGAAGAGGTGCAAAAGTCTTTGGGCGAATCTGTACCATTCCCACCGCGTCTTGGCGAGCCAGATGAATACGCTGCGTTAGCGCAACATATCATTGAAAATGGCATGCTCAATGGCGAAGTGATTCGTCTTGATGGTGCGATTCGTATGGCTGCGAAATAGTTTGATGATTGTATTCTGGAGTCGATGATGACCTATCAAGCGCCTTATAAAGATATGCAACGGCTGGTGGCACAAGCCTATCATCAACAAGGTTTAGCGACGCTGGAGTCGCTAGACGGTTTTGATCCTGAATTGGCCAATGCGGTGATGGAAGAAGCGGCGAAATTCGCCGCTGGCGTGCTTGCGCCATTGAATTCCGTTGGCGATGTGCAAGGCTGTCGTTTTCAAGACGGCCATGGGCAACAGGGAAAAGTCATCACACCAGATGGCTGGCAAGAGGCGTATCAGCAATTTGCTGCATCAGGTTGGATTGGTCTGGCGTTGCCAGAAAAATTTGGTGGACAAGGTCTTCCTAAGTACATCGCTCAGCCGGTTAATGAAATGTGGCTGTCGGCTAATTTGGCCTTTGTGATGTTTCAAGCCTTGGCTCAAGGCGGTTCAGAGATTCTATTGAACTTTGCCAGCGACGCCATTCAAAACCGCTATTTGCCCAACATTGTCAGTGGTGAATGGACCGTGGCAATGGCGTTGACTGAGCCTAATGCCGGATCGGACTTAGGGGCACTTAACACTAAGGCGATTCCGCAAGCGGATGGCACTTATGCCATTAAAGGCCAGAAAATTTACATTACCTATGGTGAGCATGATCTAACTGACAATATTGTTCATTTGGTATTGGCGAGAACCCCTGATGCGCCAGCAGGGAGTCGCGGCATTTCGTTATTTATCGTGCCCAAATATCGGGTGACGGACAACGGGGCGTTAGGAGAATTTAACGATATTCGTTGCACTGGCATTGAGCACAAAATGGGACTTCATGGCAGCCCAACCTGCTCCATTAGTTATGGCGATCAAGACAATTGTATTGGCGAGTTAGTGGGGGAGCTGAATCAAGGCTTAATGGCGATGTTTGTGTTGATGAACGAAGCCCGATTAAGTTGTGGTTTGCAAGGCGTGGCCTTAGGTGAATTAGGTTATCAACGTGCTTTGGCCTACGCCCATGAGCGCACCCAAGGGACAAATAAACAAGGCGAAAAAGTGGCCATTGTTGCACACGCTGATGTGAAGCGCATGTTGCTAGAGATGCGTTCGGAAACCTTTGCCTTACGTGCTTTGGGTTATCAGATTGCGGCGCAAATTGATGCGACCGAGGCGGCTGATCATTCCTCGAAAAACAGTCAATCGAAAAAAGAACGAGTCGCTTTGTTGACACCGATTTTTAAAGCCTTTGCCACCGAGCGCGCCAATGTGATGGCGGGGCAAGTGGTTCAGGTGTTTGGCGGTATGGGCTTTGTGGAAGAAACCGGCGTCGCGCAAATCATGCGTGATGCACGGGTTACGACGATTTATGAAGGCACAACGGGGATTCAAGCCCGAGACTTGGTGTTTAGAAAAGTGCGTGGTGATCAGGGTAAGGCGGTAACTGAGTTGTTGGCAGAAATGGCTCAATATATTCGCCCTTTTGAGTCAGACGTGATGTTGGCGCCTATGGCGAAAGAAGCCTTGCAAGTGGTTGCTGCGGTGAAAGCTGTATTGAGCCTCGCGCTTGTTAAACGATGACTCTGATGCTGAGACTCTGCATGCCGTATCTGTGCCATTTTTAGAAGCGATGGGTGTGCTGTGTTGTATTTGGCAGCTTTGTAACACCTTGTCTTATCAGCAAGTAGAGGGCAGTTATGATGCCTCTTACGAGCAAAATATTAAGGCCATGGTGGCTTTTTATGGTGCTTACCGTTTGCCGTCAGCCATGGCGGCGTTGAAGGTCGTTGAAAACGCTGGCTTAGGTCTTAGCGAATATGAATTTTAAAATAGGCCGTAAGGTCTGAAGTCGAGAAAACAATAACAATTCGGCCGTGGTTAATAAATCACGCCCTAACACTCTAGCCGCATAAAAATAACCAAAGTGGTTGTGGGAGCAAAAAATGAACGGTGAATTTCATCCTATTAAAGTCGTTGCCCATCCTATTGATATTGAGAAACGAGAGGATGGTGTGCAAATCATTAATAGTCAAAAGGCGTTAGATGACTACGCGCGTTGTTGGACGGATCAGCTTGAATATTGGGCGGAAAAAACACCAGACCAATTGTTTGTTGCAGAACGCGATGAACAAGGTGATTGGCATAAGGTAACCTATGCACAGGCGGTGACCAGAGTGCGTAAAATCGCCTCTTGGCTATTGACCCAGCCTGTTTCGGTTGAGCGTCCAATTGTCTTTCTGTGTGGCAACAGTTTGGAGCATTTAATGCTGGCCTTAGCGGGCATGTATGTTGGCATTGCTCATTCGCCGCTCTCTCCCGCGTATTCTCTTATTGCGACGGACTACACAAAACTGCAGGGGATTTTTGATATTTTGACCCCTGGTATGATAGTGGTTGATGAATTAGCGCCTTATGAATCTGCCATTCAAGCTGTATGTCATGATGATCAAATCCCCGTGATGGTGTTGAAAGGGAATACTCTTGAAAACGCAGTAGCGGCAAAGATTGCTAATCCTATTATCTCCTTTCAATCTGCTTGGGATTACCCAGAATCTACGGCGGTTGATGTACAGAACGCTCAGGTTACTGGTGATACGATTGCGAAGATTTTGTTTACATCTGGCACCACAGGCATGCCAAAAGGCGTGATCAATACTCAGCGTATGATTTGTGCTAATCAGGTGATGATTCATCAGGTTATGCAGTTTTTGAAAGATCAGCCGCCGATTATGGTGGACTGGTTGCCTTGGAATCATACATTTGGTGGCAACCATAACATCGGGATTGCCTTGTATAACGGCGGCAGTCTGTATCTTGATGACGGTAAACCAACCGAAAAACTGTTTGCCAAGACCTTACGTAATTTGGCCGAGGTTTCGCCTACTGTGTACTTTAACGTGCCAAAAGGCTTTGAGTTGTTGGTGAAACATTTAAAAGCCGACAGTGAGCTTGCAGAGAAGTTTTTTGCCCGTTTACAGTTTACTTTTTTTGCCGCAGCGGGTTTGGCTCAGCATATTTGGGATGATTTGGATGCTTTGGCGATTCAATATACGGGCAAGAAAATCCCCATGGTGACTGGGTTGGGTTGTACGGAAACCGCGCCTTCTGCGACCTTTGCCTCGGTTGAAGAATCCACGTCCGGTGTGATTGGCGTGCCAGCTCCTGGGGTTTCTATCAAGTTGGTGCCAAATGAAGGTAAGTTAGAAGCGCGTGTCAAAGCGGAAACCGTGATGCCGGGTTACTGGCGTCAACCAGAATTGACAGCGAAAGCATTTGATGAAGAAGGCTATTATTGTTTAGGTGACGCCATTGCTTATCTTGATGAAAACGCGCCACAGCGTGGTTTTCGTTTTGATGGCCGAGTGTCCGAAGATTTTAAATTGGACAGCGGTACTTGGGTGAGTGCGGGAACCTTGCGGGCAAAATTCATCAGTGCCTTTGCGCCCTTTGTGCAAGATGTTGTGTTATGCGGGACTAATCGTAGTTATATCACCGCGTTAATTTTTCCTGATTGGGCCCATTGTCAGGCTATTCTGCCACATGATTTGCAGGAAACTAACGAAGACATTATTGCTCATAGCGCGGTACGTGAAGCCTTTAAACAGAAGCTGGTGGCGTTTGCAAAACAGAGTACGGGAAGCTCTACCGTTGTTGAGCGCATTCTCTTGCAGGCTGTGCCACCGAGTATTGATGCTCATGAAATTACGGATAAAGGCTCTTTGAATCAACGTGCAGTGCAAGCTCATCGTGAAGATCAAATTGCATTACTGTATCAAGAGCCTCTATCGGATTTGGTAATCAGTCTGTAAGGGGGCGCGTCATGTTTAAAAATGAGCGTCAATTACACATTGAATGGGGGGATTGCGACCCCGCCGATATCGTGTTTTATCCACGATATTTTGCCTTTTTTGATGCGTCAACAGGGGCGTTATTTGAGGCCATGGGTTACACGCTTCGTTATATTCGTGATGAGTTAAAAGACGTGGGTTTTCCCATGGTGGACACTCGCTCACAGTTTTTTAAGCCATCTAAATATGGTGATCAGGTCACGATTAAGAGTGAGTTTACTCAGGTGGGACGAGCCAGTTTTGGCATTCGTCATCAGCTATTTAATGGTGAAGATCTGGCGGTTGAATGCCTCGAAAAACGTGTATGGGCGTGTCACGATGCGTCGGGAGTATTAAAAGCCAAAGCCATTCCCGAAGCAGTCAAAGCGCGGATGTTGAGTTGAAAATGGTTAGACAGTATTGATAAGGCAAGAGAAAGATGAAAATACTAGTGGGTGTTAAGCGCGTGATTGATTACAACGTTAAGGTGCGCGTGAAAGCCGATCAAAGTAATGTGGATTTAACCAATGTTAAAATGTCGATGAACCCATTTTGTGAAATTGCGGTTGAAGAAGCGGTACGTCTCAAGGAAGCCGGTGTGGCGTCGGAAGTCATTGTTGTGAGTGTGGGAACCACTCAAAGCCAAGAGCAGTTGCGTAATGCCATGGCATTGGGGGCTGATCGTGGTATTTTAGTTGAGGCCGAAGGCGAAATAGAGCCTTTAAATGTCGCCAAAGCGTTTGCTGCAGTGATTGAAAAAGAGCAGCCTGAACTGGTGATACTGGGTAAGCAGTCGATTGATTCTGATAATAATCAAATGGGGCAGATGTTGGCGGCGTTGACCAAGCGTCCACAAGGAACTTTTGCCTCTCAGCTGGTTATTGACGGCGACACGGCGTTAGTGACGCGTGAGATTGATGGTGGTCTACGTACGATCGCTTTGACACTTCCTGCGATTGTGACAACGGATTTACGCCTTAATGAACCCCGTTATGCCAAATTACCAGACATCATGAAAGCCAAACGTAAGCCTCTAGAGACTCTGACTATGGCAGATTTGGGCGTGACACCAAAAGCCCATTGCCGATTAGATAAAGTCGAAGCGCCAGCCATGCGAAGTGCGGGCGTAAAAGTGGCGTCGGTGGATGAATTGATCAGTAAACTAAAAGACGAAGCAAAGGTGATTTCATGATTACGTTATTAGTAGCAGAACATACTTCAACTACCTTGGCCTCGTCTACTTTGTCTGCGTTGACCGCCGCTCATCAGATCGGTAATGACGTGCATATTTTGGTTGCGGGTAACAATATTGCCTCAGTAGCTGACGCGGCGGCACGTTTGTCTGGCGTGAGTAAGGTTCTCTGTGCGGACGCTGGTTGCTATGAGCATGCTTTAGCAGAATCTATGGGAGATCTCATTGTTCACTTGAGCGAGCATTATTCACACATTATTGCCCCATCTAACTCTGAATCGAAAGATTTTATGCCCAGAGTGGCAGCCTTGTTGGATGTGGGTCAGGTGTCGGATATTTGCGCGGTATTGAGTGCCGAGCAATTCAAACGTCCGATTTATGCGGGGAACGCTATTGCGACGGTGACGGTATTGGACGATAAAAAAGTCATTACCGTGCGAGCCTCTGCCTTTGATAAAACGACTCAACAAAGTGCTCAAGCGTGTGAGATTGAGTCGGTGGGCTTTAGTGTAGATAACACTTTGTCATGCTGGCAATCGGATGACATCACGGAGTCAACTCGTCCGGACCTTGCCAGTGCCAGTCGCATAGTGTCAGGTGGTCGTGGTGTGGGCAGTGGCGATAACTTCGCGCTAGTGGAAGCTTTAGCCGATAAATTAGGCGCGGCGGTGGGGGCGTCTCGTGCGGCGGTGGATGCAGGTTTTGTCTCGAATGATTTGCAAGTTGGGCAGACCGGTAAGATCGTTGCACCAGAACTGTATATGGCATTTGGTATTTCTGGCGCGATTCAGCATTTGGCGGGTATGAAGGATTCTAAGGTTATCGTGGCGGTCAACAAAGACGAAGATGCCCCAATTTTCCAAGTGGCCGATTATGGTTTGGTTGGGGATCTGTTTGTGGTTCTGCCTGAGATGACAAGTAAGCTTTAAAGTGAGAGCGCTTAAATAAGAATATAACGGTCTGTGCTACAAGACCGTTAACTGTCAATTTGGTGATATTAACCGAGCTTAGGCTCGGTTTTTTTTATTTGCCTGACTGGGTTTGAGAACACAATTCAATGACACGTTTGCTGCTGATCACTAAAAAACAGCAAACCGTGGTGGCAAGAGCAGTGAGGTGAAAAAAATCAACGAGAATTATGTTTTCCATAGCGGTTCCTTTCTGAAGTATTTATTGTTTTGTTTAATAAAAGCACAGGATGCGCAATTCGTCCACACTGTTTACATATTTAAGTTTTTTTGATGTTTTGGACGGATGAAAAAGGTTGAGCCTAGAGTCAAAGGTCTGATTGTCTTATAGTGTGCGCATTAATTCACTCTGTGTCGGTTTGTCTTTAAAAAAGCACGGGTTGAATCACATTTCTGTTAGGCGGCTTGGCCGTTCATTTTATCATGTTGTACGATATTGATTGTTTATAGGAGTGGCCGCTTCCGATGATTCGCCCATTGTTGATTGTGCGTTTGCTGACCATGCCTTGTATCTGGATGAGCGTGGTCCAGTTTGTGTTTGGCGAGTTGTCCTTTATGTTTTTTAAGGATGGTGTAGGCCGTGCCTTTGTTACGCCAGCTATTGTTACTTTTATTATTTCTTTGATTCTGTTGGTAGGTTTTAAGAAGATTCCCTTGCCTTCGGTAAACACTCGAGAGGCGATGTTGTTTGCCAGTTTAACTTGGTTGTGTGTTGGCATATTAGGTGCCATTCCTATTATCACGATTGCGCAGGTTTCTTTTACAGATGGGGTGTTTGAGTCCATTAGCGCGTTAACGACTACTGGGGCCACTGTCTTATCTGGATTGGATGATATGTCACCCACTTTTTTGATGTATCGCCAGTTTTTACAGTGGATGGGGGGCCTTGGTGTGGTGATTTTTGTGGTCGCTATTCTTCCCATGCTTAATATAGGAGGCATGCGCCTTTTAAAAGCGGAAACACCGGGGCCGATTAAAGACGACAAACTCTCTCCCCGCATGTCCAGCACGACGCATTACTTATGGATGGTGTATTTAGCGATTACGGTATTGTGTGCAATGAGTTATTACGTGGCAGGCATGTCGGCGTTTGATGCAATTGGTCATAGCTTTACCACGGTTTCTACGGGCGGTTTTTCTACCCACGATGCCAGTATGGGGTATTTTCAGAGTCCACTGATTCTATGGATTTGTAACCTTTTTATGGTGTTGGGGGCGGTCAATTTTGCTTTGCATTATCGTGTCTATATTGCCCGTAGTATTAAGCTGTATTGGAAAGACGAAGAAACCCACGGATTTTTATGGATTATTACCGTCGTGGCCTTGCTATTGGCTTTGTTTCTTTTCCAGACAAAGTCGGAAGCGGGTTTTTGGGTGTCGATAACCCAATCTTTTTTTCATGTAATTTCATTTATTACCAGTACAGGTTATGCCGCAACGGATTTTGGTGCTTGGCCTGCTGCTACCTCGATAGTGTTAATTTTTGTCGGTTATATTGGTGGCTGCGCTGGCTCGACGGCAGGCGGGAATAAAGTCATCCGTAATATTATTTCGTTTAAATCAATCGGTTTGGAAATCAAGCGTTTAGTGCATCCAAATGGCGTGTTTGCGATGAAGTTTCAGGGGCGAACCATCAGTGAGTCTGTGCGCCATTCGATAATGGGTTTTATGTGTTTGGCGGCTATTGTGACGGTAGTATTTACGCTTTTATTGATGGCAACCGGAATGAGCTTTATGGCGTCTCTAAGTGCCACTGCCGCTTGTTTAAATGTATTGGGTCCAGGGTTTGCTGAACTTGGTAGCAACTTTGCGCCATTGAGTGATACCGGGACATGGTTGATGAGTTTTGCGATGATTTTAGGGCGATTAGAATACTTTACCGTGTTGGTGCTTTTCTTTCCGGTTATGTGGCGTCATTGACCCGTGTTTTATTTTTCATCTTTTAGGGGCATTCTCTGCCGCTAACAACCCTTCGTCATTTTCTCTTCAGAGGCTGTCGCAAAACGAATGCCGTCGATTTACAGGTGATTACCTTTAACGTCACTACCTCTTCCGAGGAAGTGACGTATAAACAAGTTAGTCTTACTTAAAGTGTAGCAACCGCGATGTCGTTGCTTTCTTCTTCGAAAGCTTCTAACTCTATGGCAATACTTTTTGAGGTTGGCGTATTGCTGAATTCCCCATGGCTATCGAGCGGAACTAATGGGTTGGTTTCTGGGTAGTAAGCGGCAATGTTGCCCGCTGGAATACTATAAGGAACCAGTTTGAAGCCACTGATTTTTCGCTCAACACCATCATCCCAAATTGAGCGCAATGTCACGCTTTGGCCTTCTTCAAAGCCGAGACGTTGTATGTCGGCTGGATTGATAAAGACCACTTTGCGTTCGCCCTTTATGCCACGGTACCGGTCGTTCATACCATAAATTGTGGTGTTGTATTGGTCGTGTGAACGCAGTGTTTGTAATATCAGGGTTTTATCTGACAGCAAGTCTTGCGCACGTTTTGGCAAAATGGACTCAGGTAATACATGGCTGTGGCAAATGGCTTTTCCTGAAGGGGTTTTCCAGCTTCTTTCTCGTGCGCTGTTGCCGAGATAGAACCCACCATCTTGTAAAATTCTCTGGTTAAAATCATTGAAGCCCGGAACGACTGCTGCGATGTGCTCACGAATTAGGTCGTAGTCGCTGACCACTTCGTTCCAATCGATCGGGAAATTGCCTAATGTAGCCGCGGCGATGCCTGCGATAATGGCGGGTTCAGATTTTTGCTCTTTGCTTAAGGGTTCTAATACGCCGCCAGAAGCATGAATCATGCTGAAAGAGTCTTCTACGGTGACTTTTTGCTGGCCTTTTGCTTGATGATCTATGTCGGTACGGCCAAGACAAGGCAGTATAATCGCTTCGGTGCCCGTAATCAGGTGAGAACGGTTGAGTTTAGTACTGATTTGAACCGTAAGTTGGCATTGTTTTAATGCCTGCACTGTGGCTTGTGTGTCCGGTGTGGCAGCGGCAAAGTTACCACCAAGAGCGATAAAGACACCGACTTTGCCATCACGCATAGCACGGATGGTATCCACAACGGCCAAACCGTGTTCTTGTGGTGGCGTGAAGTGGAAGCGTTTTTCTAAGGCATCAAGGAATGCCTGAGAAGGGCGTTCATTAATGCCCATGGTTCTGTCACCTTGCACATTACTATGGCCGCGCACAGGACAAACACCGGCGCCTGGTTTGCCCAAATTGCCACGTAATGCCATCAAGTTGACCATTTCATGGATGGTCGCCACAGAATGGTGGTGCTGAGTGATGCCCATCGCCCAAGTTAAAATAACCCTTTCTGCTTGGGCATAAACGTTGGCAGCGTGAGTGATGTCTTCTTTGCTTAGGCCTGATTGATCAATAATGTCTTGCCAAGAGGTTTGTTTGACCTGCTCAAGATAGTCATCCAAGCCTTGGGTATGTTGTTTGATAAAGTCATGATCAAAAACGGCTTTGCCTTGTTGTTGAGCAGCTTCTTCTAAGTCGATAAGCACCTTGACCATACCGCGCACCACTGCCATATCGCCGCCAATTTTTGGACAGAAGTAGCCGGTATTGGTTGGTTTTGAACCATTGGTGAGCATTTCCACTGGACTTTGAGGGTTTTGGAAACGTTCTAAACCCCGTTCCCGTAGCGTATTGAAGGTGAGTAGTTGGGCGCCACGTTGCACGACTTCTTTTAAGGTTTCTAGCATACGAGGGTGGTTAGTGCCCGGGTTTTGCCCGAACACAAAGACGGCATCTGCGAGTTCGAAGTCGTCTATTTCCACTGTGCCTTTACCGATACCAATGCTGCTGGTAAGCGCATAACCACTGGCTTCGTGGCACATATTTGAGCAATCTGGAAAATTATTGGTGCCATAGGCACGAGCGAATAGCTGATACAAGAACGCGGCTTCATTACTGGCGCGTCCAGAGGTATAAAAGGCCACATTGTTAGGATCGGCTTGTTTTTTTAGGGTTTCGCCAATGTGTCGATAAGCGTCTTCCCAAGAAATGGCTTCGTAGTGATCGGTTTCTCGGTTGTAGCGCAAGGGTTCTGTGAGTCGGCCTTGATATTCTAAGAAGTAATCACTTTGCGTGTTTAACCAACTAACGCTATGTTCGGCCATGAATGCGGCATCGACTTTGCGAGAGGTGGCTTCCCAGTTAACAGCTTTGGCGCCATTTTCACAAAAGCGAATTTTCGCAGGGTCGTGTTTTTCTCCCCAAGCACAGCCTGGACAATCAAAACCATGGGGCTGATTGGTTTTTAGTAACGTGTGAATATTGCGTACGGCATTTTCACTTTTTAGCCAGTGTTTGGTGGTGCTTTGTAATGCGCCCCAGCCTCCAGCCGGTCCTTTGTATGGTGTGTAAAAATCGGTTTTTTTACTCATCGTTTGAGTCCTTTGACTGGATTGAAGACGCGTATACTCGAGGCGCATCTTGCTTGGGTAAATGAATCAATGTTAGTCCGTAATGTTGAGCAAGCTTGACGGCCAATGTGCTTGGTGAGGCTAGGTGAATCAATCTGGATAGTCCTACACGAACGGCTTTTTGTACCAGCTCAGTGCTGCATCGGCTTGACATCAAAACACTGTGATTCTGTAAGTTTATATCCTGTTGCAGTGCATAGCCAATTACCTTATCAAGGGCATTATGTCGTCCAATGTCTTCCATGCAGACTATTGGGCTGCCGTCAGGTGAGATTAATAGGGCACCATGCACCGCCCCGGTTTTGTTACCTAATATTTGGAACTCAGACAAACGTGATTTTAATGCGATTAGCGCCGCTTCTTCCATGACTTGGCATGGGGGAAGTGTTGCTAGATTGGGGATAGCTTGAGTTAAGGATTCTATGCCGCATAATCCGCAGCCTGTGGCACCAAGATGAGTTTGTCGTTTTTGTTTGAACTGAGCAAACCTACGTGGACTTAGCTCTACATTGATGGCAATACTGTCGATGCTAGGTGGTGTTTGCGTGCGCTGAATATTCAAATCCCGTATATCGTTAATCTGTTCAATCAGGCCTTCACTACGAGCAAAACCGACGACAAAGGCATCCAAGTGGGTTGGGGTGGCCATCATCACGGCATAAGAAATATCATTAATACTGATGGCAAGTGGCATTTCTTCCACCAGCTCAGTCGACTCTAATGGACTTGATGTGTCACAACGATTAAAAAATACGCGTTGCGAACTGGCAAAAGACAAAGGCGAATACTGCATAATTTAATTCAGTAGAGTTAGGGTTCAATAGTGATCTTTTAATACTACGTAGAGTCACTATAAGCGTCCAATCATTTTGCCTGTGTTATATGCAAGAAAACGACAGAAATTTAGCTAATAAAATGGCTAATCTAAAAAATATCTTAGAAAAACAGTGTGAAGATGCTTTCAATAGGGTGAGTGTTTCTTTGACTGGGTAAATGCCGTATCCTACGCCGAAAAATTGAGTGTTAAATGTCCTATCCGTATGGGTTGTGTAAAACCATGGGATAAAAGGGCATGGATTGTGATTATTTTCATTCCACCAGTGGCAAGAAAATAAGCATATGCTACAAAGCATGGCTTTGTTTTTGTCCTATATTTGAGAGTATGTACGAACTATGGGTTAGTGCATAGTTAGGTTCTTTATGGGCCATATCTTCGTTTAATGAGTTTTTATTTATGCAATTTATAACACGCCTCTCGCGTTGGATCTTGTCTGGTCCCAGAGTTTGGTTATCTCTTATATTTGTTGTTTTTGTTATCTTGTTGTTTGTCTATGAATCGCTTGTATCACCAACTCAGGATGTAAAAGATTTTACTTTACCCAACAGTAAAAAAGAGACAACAGTTCGAAAAGAAGCAACGACTAGAAAACCCGTTGTTAAGGAAGATACCAATACGGATGAAGACAACGACTATGACTCTTTGGTGACAACGGATCCACTGAAAAATGTTGAAACAGTCACAGCGCCACTTCCTTCAATAGACTATGTGATTAAGTCTGGTGATACTTTAGAGCGTATTTTTGCGCGTCTTGGGTTGTCCAGAGAGTCTATGTATGCTGTGCTTGAAGCAGATCAAGAATATCTGGTACTTGAGCCTTTACTGCCGAATGATAAGTTCACCTTTAAACTAGATGAAAACGGCGAATTGCTCTCTCTTACCCGACGTATTGATATTAGTAAAAGTGTTTCTTATGTTCAGCATGACAGCGGTGGTTTTGTTTATGAAGAACACATTAAGCCTATCACTTATAAAGACAAAGTGGTTCATAGCAAAATAGTCGGTAACTTCTATCTTTCGGCTAAAAAAGCCGGCTTATCTGATGCAAACATCCTCATAATTAATGATGTTTTAAAAGGCCGAGTAGATTTTCGAAAAGATGTTCGAGCCAATGACACTTTTAATTTTGTGGTTAAAAACGGCAGTATTAATAATGTAAAAGTTGGCGAAAGCCAATTAGAAGCGTTGGAAATTACGGTTCAGGGACAAACTTATCGTGCTTTTTTGCACTCAGATGGTCGTTTTTATGATCAGAATGGCAACAGCTTAACACCGGCTCTACTGCGTTGGCCTACCCGTAAGGAATATCGAGTTACTTCGCCTTTTAATGCTAACCGCTTGCACCCTATCACAGGCCATCCAGCGCCCCATAATGGCGTGGATCTGGGGACGCCAACAGGAACGGAAGTGTTAGCGACTGGTGATGGCATAGTGACACGTATTGCCACTCATAAGTATGCAGGCAAATATGTGGTGGTGGATTACACTGGACCTTACAGCTCACGCTTCTTGCATTTAAGCAAAATTTTAGTGAAGCAAGGTCAAAAAGTTAAACGTGGTCAAGTTATTGCTTTGTCTGGTAATACGGGGCGTACAACAGGTGCTCATTTACATTATGAGTTGCATGTCAGAGGACGTCCGGTTAATCCAATGACTGCTGAAATACCGACCACTCAGTCCATCTCTAAAGCCGAGCGGGTTGAATATGATGCGAACGTTAAACGTTGGCTAACTTTGATGTCTGGTGACAAAAGCGAAGGCAAAAGCATAAAACCATAATGAGTCAGCCATATGGGTGACGCTGATTAAGTGAAAAAAGGCACTCTCACCATGAGGTGCCTTTTGTTTTTGGCCGCGCAGAACGTTTTAGGCCGTCTTTTTAAAAGATCTATTCCCCATCACAAACAGCGCCAAGAAAATACCAAGACCGATAAATTGAATCCAAAGGGCCAAATCCGGCCATAGCATCATGATAGAAGCGATCAATGCAATCAGTCGAGTTAGTAAGGACAGTTTGTCTTCTAAATATCCCTCCATGGCGCCAACCAAAGCATACATACCAAAAATAGCGAAGAATGACAGGCGTAGTAATGTTTCGCTATCACCACCAATTAATGGGGTATATGCCATTAAAAGAGGCACAATGTACAACCCTTTTGCTAATTTCCATGCTGTCATCCCTGTTAGCATTGGCGGTGTTTTGGCAATGGCGGCCGCAGCAAAAGCGGTTAAGCAGACTGGCGGGGTGACGTTACTGTCTTGGGACAACCAAAATATGATCATATGGGCAGTGACCAATATCATGGCAACACTTTGCGCCCCTAGCGCTTGATCCATTAGCATGCTTTTGAAATCGTTAGGCACTTGTGTTAGTAAAGCTTGCGCTTGCTCCATCGGCATACCTTGGGCCAATGCTGCGATGGCGGAAGGATCGACCAGCATAAACACCGCACTGGCTGCTTCGGGTAAATTGCCTGTCGTCATCATCTCTAATAATTGGCTTTCGGCAATCAAGTTGAACAAGGCTGGTGCAGAGAGTGTGCCCAGTACAATATAGGCGGCCGTTACAGGCAGACCCATGCCTAAAATTAAGGACGCAATCGCCACCAGAATAATGGTGAAGAGCAAGCTTCCGCCCGCCCAATTGGTAATCAAAATAGAAAAGGTATTGCCTACACCGGTGGTGCTGATCACATTAACGACTAAACCAATACCGACAAGCAACACCGCGGTGGTTGACATGTTTTTTGCCCCTTGCGCCATGGCATCAAGAACGGCAGCAGGTCCCATTCGGTGTTTGCTAGATAAAAATGAAGCGGCAATTACGGCTAGAATGCTGATGCCTGCGGCGTAAGTTGGGGTAAAGCCTTGGATTAACAATGTTACTAACACGCCAAGCGGTACGATGTGATGCCAGCCATCTTTGAGAACTTGGAGTATGTCGACGGCATTGTCACTTTCTGTCGCGATCACTTTACTGCGTTTGGCTTCCACACGCACAAAGAACCCGACGGAAAGAAAATAAAGTAGCGCTGGAATGGCCGCGACACTGATGATCGTCACGTAGGAGACTTGTGTATAGGATGCCATAATAAAGGCACCGGCCCCCATAACTGGGGGCATAAGTTGTCCACCTGTAGAAGCCGCCGCTTCTACGCCTGCGGCAAAGCGTGCTGGGAATCCAGCTTTACGCATTAATGGAATGGTAATGACACCAGTGGATACTGTATTGGCAACAGAGGAGCCTGATACTGAAGCCCATTAAGCCCGAGCCGAGTACGGCAACAAAACCTGGTCCACCAATCATCTTGCTGGCAAGTGAGCGAGATAGATCAATGATAAAATCGCCTGCACCAGACTTGACTAAAAAAGCGCCGAACAAAATAAACATGAAGACAAAGCTCCATGAGATCCTAGAGATGGAACCAAACATACCGTCTGTGCTGAAAAAACTGCGATACAGTAAGGTTTCAAGGCTCAGGCCAGGAAAATTAAACATGCCTCCTAGCCAACTTCCCCAGAGGACGACATAGGTCAATGCGACAAGGATAAGGAAAGGGATAAACCAGCCGCTGGTTCGGCGAATAAGCTCAAGCGACAATAACACCGCCATACTGGATACAATCCAATCGGAGGTGTTGAACGTTACTCCTCTGGCATAAAGTGCGTCTTCAAAAAAGACGATATAAAGCACCATGCCAATTAGCGCAAATACGATGGCGCCGTCGATACATAGCGCGGTTTTGCTGTCTCGCCATTTAGGGTTGGCTGGAATCAGCAAAGCACATAGGATACCGAAGCCAGAAAAATGAAAAGCAGAGACCCAAAGTTCAGGCAGTGTGGCGATAGTGTTAATATAAATATGTGCCGTTGCCAAAAAAATCGACAGGATAAAAACGAACCTATTTAGCCAAGGGCCAGAACGGTATTTTGTTTCGAAATCGTCAAGATTGATGTCTTGAGGTGCGGTGGGTTGCGATGAAGCAGTCATAGACAAGCTACCTTTATAAGAGCAAAAGAACGTGTTGAGCAAGAAGAAAAGTGTCGCGCCGCACAGGCGTACGACGCGATAACCCTTGTATGTCTTGTTATTTTGCGCTGTTATTTTGCGATTAGGCGAGTTGGTATATTAATACCGCGTTCACGATAATAACGTGCGGCGCCTGGATGCAAGGGTACAGGCAGTCCTTCGATGGCTTTTTCTATCGACATCACCGACGTTGCTTTATGGATAGCACTGAGGTAGGAGAGGTTTTCATACAGTGACTTGGTCAGTTCGTAGACATCCTCTTCTGATAAATCTGCACGCGTTGCTAAGAAGTTAGGCTGAGCGACTGTATTAATGTCTTTGGTTTGACCTGGGTAGGTGTTGGCAGGGATGACGTAGCGAGTCCATAACTCGTAATTGCCGTTTGCTTGTTTGATTTGCTCATCGGTAAAGTCTAGTACTTTGACTTTGTCGCCCATCGAAGCATAAAGACGTGTCACTGCGCTGACCGGTACACCTGCAGGAGTGTTCATACCATCTATGTTGCCATTTTGCATGGCATCTGCGCTGGCACCATAGCCCATATAAGCAAGGGCAAATTTGTCTGGGTCAATGTCTAAGCCTTTGAGTTGTTGGCGACCAGAGCCTTCTGTTCCTGAGTTTTTAGTGCCAATTGAGAATTTATGATTGGTATCCTCAAGGCCTTTCAAGTCGGCGACTGTGCCTGTTTTGGCTAAATCGGATTTGAGTACAAAGTGCTCGACGTTTTGCCACAACATAGAGACAGAGCGAAGTTCGGTTTGCTTGCCTGAGCTTTCAAATGGACCTTCTCCATCCCACGCCCAAGCACCATAAAGCCCTTGTAGAATAGCGAATTGAGCTTGATTTTCACGCAAAAGCTTGATGTTCTCACCGGATCCAGCCGAGCTGATTGCTGATACAGAAAGGCCAAATTTAGGCTCGAGTTTGACTTTACTTAGCGTGGCTATCGCCACACCAACAGGATAATAAGTACCACCTGTTGAGGCCGTTGCTAAAATGTAGTTGCGGTTCTCCGCAGCGGATACGTTTCCTGCTGATAGGGCAATCGCTGCTGCCGTTGCAGTAGAAAGAAGCGTTTTGGTAACAAATCCCAATTTCATATTATTTTTCTCCTAGTTAGTGGGGTTAGTTAAATAACCTATAGCGATTTTCATGCCAGATATTTATCTATTTGATATTTATGGCTTTATTTTAATAATGTCAGTGATCTTTCATTTTTTGTGCACATATGCGCTATTTGTTGCTTATAGATGAGGTTTCCATATCGGCAAAAAGTTGCTTATGATAAAAGCGAGTAAAGACAGACCATAGCAGGGTATTAAAGCCTTTATTCTTTTTTACATGAGCAATTTTTTGCCGATGGGGTAAGGTAAGGAAATGATGAGAGAAAGCCATAATATTCGTGTTGTACTGTTCGATTTGGGCAATGTTTTGGTTGATTTAGGCGACATTTCCGAAATGCATGCTATGTTGAATACTCAAGGTGAAGAGTCTGAGATTTGGCTGAAGTGGTTACGTTCACCAACCGTAGCAGCCTTTGATTCTGGTAAAATTACCTTTGACCAATTTGCAGATAGACTGTTAAAGGAAGTAAACAGTAATATAGACAAGGAGACATTTAAGGCGTCTTTTAAGGCATGGCCCAGAGGCTTGTTTGCAGGAGCGCTTGAGTTGGTTGAGTCGGTTAAGCCGGAATATCATCGAGCTATTCTATCGAATACAAATGCGGCGCACTGGCCTAGGCTCATGGATGAAATGGCACTCGCAGGTAAATTTCACAGTTATTATGCTTCTCATTTGGTGGGCTTTGTGAAGCCTGATGACGCCATTTATCAGCATGTTATTGAGCAGTTACAGGTTTTGCCTGAACAAATTTTGTTTATTGATGATAATCAAGTGAATATCGATACCGCGAATCGGTTAGGCATGCAGGCCTATCGAGTAAAGGGGGTTGATGAAGCTCGAGATGTGCTTTATCGATACGGAGTTATTTAGTAAAGATAGTGAGATGGCAAAAGCCATGTTGCTTTGAACCTTCATTAAGCGGTTGGGGTGTGAATGCTATTTAGTCCTGGGGTTTCTATGCGTACTTTTGATGGGCAATCTTCTACTTATTATTCACGCACTCGGCCTTTGTATCCGGCTGAGGCTCTATTATTGGTTATCTCAGCAAGTAACTTCGCCTAGCGTGGTGTGGGATTGTGCTTGTGGCACGGGACAGGCTTCTGTTGATCTGGCGGCGTATTTTGATCGTGTAGAAGCATCTGACATAAGCGAATCACAAATCACCGCAGCGACACCGCATCGCAAAGTGAATTATCAAGTTTGCCCAGCTGAAAAGACCCCTTATCCAGATCATTATTTTGATGTAGTGTGTGTGGCTCATGCATTGCATTGGTTTGATTTAGAGGCTTTTTGGACAGAGCTTAAACGTGTTTTAAAGCCTGGTGGGATGTTCGTTTGCTGGGGATATAACTGGTTGCAGGTAGGGGAGGCTGAGGACAAAGCCATTGCAGAGTCTGTGTTGCCGCATTTGACGACTTATTGGCCCCCTCAGAGCCGTTTATTATGGAATCAGTATCGGGATATTCAATTTCCTTTTGCCTTAATGGATGTTCCTGAGTTTGAGGCTCAATTGCCATTGGACTGTTACGCAAACCTTGGACTTTATTCGAACCTGGTCAGCCTCTCAATTACGCATACAAGAGCAAGGCGAGGATTTTTTAGTAAACGCATCACCCATTATTCGCGACGCTTGGTCAGAGCCGAGTAAGAAACAAGAAGTGCGTTTGCCATTTTTTGTCAAGGCTGGACGGTTTACCTGATTCTATTTTGTCATAAGACTAAAGTGGAATAGATTGTCATGCTTGGCGGGTTATAGTAGTTCAGCATCCGAATAACAAATTTAACAATGGAGCGGGTTATGAAGTCATCATATAGCGCAACCTCAAATGAGGCGGCAAAAAATGCCAATGTGAGTCAAGCAGAATTTGAAAAACGCTATCAGGAGTCGATTGAAAACCCAGATCAATTTTGGGGTCGAGAAGGCAAGCGTTTGGATTGGTTCTCACCTTATACAAAAGTCAAAAATACCTCTTTTAAACGTGGTCAAGTAAGCATTAAATGGTTTGAAGATGGTGAGCTTAACGTAGCCTACAATTGCATTGATCGCCATTTAGCATTGTCTGCTAACAAAGTCGCTTATTACTGTGAAGGCGATAAAGAAAGTGATGACAAAATAGCGATTACCTATCAAACGTTGCACGATGAAGTCGGTCGCTTAGCCAATCTTTTAAAGCGTCAGGGTGTCAAAAAAGGCGACCGTGTCGCTATCTATATGCCGATGATTCCACAGGCCGTATACGCCATGCTGGCTTGCGCTAGAATTGGTGCTATCCATTCGGTTATTTTTGGCGGCTTTTCTGCTCATGCTATTGCCGATCGACTCAACGATTGCGAAGTGAAGTTAGTGATTACCGCCGACGAAGGTCGACGAGCTGGCAATACCATTCCCCTTAAGCATAATGTTGATATGGCATTAAGTAACAATGCTTGTCCATCAGTAGAAGCGGTTGTGGTGTATCGCTATACTCAAAAGGACGTGCCTTGGTTTGAAGGGCGAGATCTAGACTGGGCAGCTGAAGTTAAAAGCGAAAGTACCCAGTGCCCAGCTGAACCGATGAACGCGGAAGATCCACTCTTTATTCTTTATACTTCTGGCTCAACGGGCAAACCAAAAGGCGTGGTACACACCACTGGCGGTTACTTGGTTTATGCGTCTTTAACTCATGAGTTGGTGTTTGATCTTAAGCCTGATGACATTTATTGGTGTGCCGCTGATGTCGGTTGGATTACAGGCCACAGTTATATGGTCTATGGGCCATTAGCGAATGGCGCGACCAGTATCTTGTTTGAAGGGGTACCGACTTATCCCGATTCTGGCAGAATTGGTCGCGTTGTTGACAAATTTGGTGTCACCATTCTGTATACGGCGCCAACGGCTATTCGTGCGTTGATGGCAAAAGGCGATGAGGCGACTTGTTCTAGTCATCGTGATTCATTGCGAGTGCTAGGTAGTGTGGGCGAGCCTATTAACCCTGAAGCTTGGTCTTGGTATTACAGTGAGATTGGTAAATCTTCTTGTCCTATAGTGGATACTTGGTGGCAAACAGAAACGGGTGGCATGATGATGTCGCCACGGATAGTCCAAGCGGATGTGAAACCAGGCCCTTGTACTGGTCCTTTATATGGTGTGCTGCCAGCGTTAGTGGATGCCCAAGGTACTTTGCTAAATGAGCAAGGCGTGCAAGTGGACGGGGGCTTAGTGATCACGGATTCTTGGCCTGGCCAAGCTCGTACCGTGTACGGTGACCATGATCGTTTTGAGCAGACGTACTTCAGTACGTTTGAGGGGATGTATTTTACTGGTGATGGTGCGTCAAGAGATGCGGACGGACATTATTGGATCACTGGGCGCATGGATGATGTCCTGAACGTGTCCGGTCACCGTTTAGGCACCGCTGAGATAGAAAGCGCGTTGGTTGCGCACCCTGCGGTCGCGGAAGCCGCTATTGTTGGTTATCCTCATGACATTAAGGGGCAAGGTATTTATGTTTATGTCAGTGCTGTCGCCGGTGTCGTGCCGGATGAGGAATTGACTAAGTCGCTGAAACAATTTGTCCGCCAAGAAATTGGTCCGATTGCCACGCCAGATTTGATTCAGTGGGCGAGTAAAGGATTACCAAAAACGCGATCTGGTAAGATCATGCGACGCATTCTAAGGAAGATTGCTGCTAATGAACATGATCAACTTGGTGACACAAGTACACTCGCTGATCCAAGTGTGGTTGATGATTTAATCGAAAACCGTTTAAATGTGTGACCGTTTACATGTTTAAAAAGGACAGAGAGTGATTTCACTTGTTATCGCGGATGATCATCCCTTGTTCCGTAGCGCGCTATCTGGTGCGCTACGGGCGGAGATAGAAGGTATTGTTATAGTGGAATCCCATGATTTGGATTCCACTTTGCAATGTTTGGGCAATCTAAACGATCTTGATTTGTTGCTGCTGGACTTAAATATGCCTGGTAGTGGCGATTTATATGGATTGGTTCGAATTCGCAAAGACTTTCCAGATGTTCCCGTGGCAGTCATTTCTGGCAGTGAAGACAGCACAATGGTCGCAAAAGTCATTGATGCTGGTGCGCTTGGGTTTATTCCGAAGACCAGCGAAGCCGCAACTTATGTGCAAGCTATTCATGCTATTTTGGCGGGCGATATCTGGTTGCCGGAGGATCTCAGGCTAGTGGTTGCTAATCAACCCAAGCCTGATCTATCAATGCAAAATAAAGTGGCAGAATTGACGCCTCAACAATACAAAGTGCTGTGCTATTTGCATGAAGGCTTGTTGAATAAGCAAATTGCCTACGAGTTGTCTATCTCGGAAGCGACGGTTAAGGCACACATTACCGCGATTTTTCGTAAGTTGGAAATCAATAACAGAACACAAGCTGTGTTGGTTGCCAGTGACTTGAAACTACACATGTCGTCGTCACAGAGTTAACTTTTTTCCTCTATCTTGTTGGTCTTTTCTTTGTTGCATTGGCATGCAGGAACAGGGTCAATACCGCCCTCGTGCCATGGATGACATTTCGATAATCGTCTCAGTCCAAGATACACGCCTTTTATTACCCCATACATTTCAATTGCCTGAATCATGTATTGAGAGCAACTCGGATAAAAACGACAGTTGTTTCCCAATAGTGGGCTAATAAAGAATTGGTAGCCTTTTACCAGTTGAATAAATATTTTTCTAACCATTTTTTATCATACTATTTTTTGTGAGGGACATTGGCGAATCGGCAGGCGTCATTTTAGTGTATATAGTAGCGTCTATTTGTTAATCTAAAAGAAATATATGATAGAGCTTTTTATTTTATGCCTGACCAACATTTAACACTCGATGCGACACAGATAGTGGCGTATCAGGGTGAGCCTGGTGCTTACTCTCATTTGGCTTGTAAACACACTTTTCCTGATTGGACCAGTGTCAATTGTGCGACGTTTGTCGACGCTTTACAAATGGTCGAACGAGGGGATGCGTATTACGCTATGATTCCGGTTGAAAACTCTACCGCAGGGCGGGTTGAGGAAATATATCGCGAATTAAAGCGGACTCAACTTTATGTCGTGAAAGAGCATTTTGAACCAGTGAATCATTGCTTGATCGCGCGTCACTCTATGACACTAGAGCAAATTACTCGGATAGGCAGCCATCCTCAGGCGTTGGCCCAATGTGACGGTAACATTAAGGCCTTAGGGGCAAAAAGCCAAGCTATGTATGATACGGCTGGGGCCGCCAAACATATTGCGGAATTTGAAGAACCTGGTTTGGCGGTGATTTCATCAGAGCTGGCAGCCGAGCTTTATGGTTTGAAAGTACTGAAAACCTATTTTAATGACTCGGTCGGCAACACAACACGTTTTTTGGTGTTTTCTCGTCAGCAAAAAATGCCTGTTTATGAAGAAGGGCGAACGTACATCACGTCTTTTATGTTTCGCGTGCGCAATATACCAGCAGCGCTTTATAAAGCCATGGGCGGTTTTGCGACACAAGGGATTAATATGTTGAAACTAGAGAGTTACATGGTGAATGGAAATTTTACCGCGACTCAATTTTATGTCGATGTTGAAGCGCATTTTCAATCTTCTTCGATGCAGTCGGCTATTGAAGAATTACGCTTCTTCTCTGAAGATGTTCGTGTATTAGGGACCTATCTTGCTGATGATTATAGGTTGAAATAAACGTTATGAAGCGATGGATGTGCGCGGTTTTTTTCTTTCTCTGAATATGCCGGCGAGTGCCGAGACTGATAATTTTCTATTGGCTACTGAACTTTCTGATGAGACAGTATACGAGTCTTTTATAGATAGTATCCCTGTTGTGGTAACACCGTCTAAAATGCCTCAGCCGCGAGTGGATGTTTCTTCCTCTTTGTCTGTATTAGATGGCGAGTTTATTCGTCGTGTTAATATGCAATATGTAGAAGATTTACTGCAATTTGTCCCTGGTTTTTCTGTTGTACCTTATAAAACGTCGAGTCAAAAAGTGGCGTCCTATCACGGCACGCAACTGGATCAATATCGTCGTATTCAAGTGCTTGTTAATGGTCGTTCTGTTTACAGTACGGGGACTCGCGCGGGTGGAATGGGCAACCTTGCCATTGAATATAGAAGATGTTGCTCGGGTAGAGGTTAACCGCGGCCCCAATGCAGCCAGTTATGGTATTAACTCCTTTTTTGCCGTTGTGAACATTATTACCCGGTCGCCTTTAGAAACCTTGGGCAATAGTATGTCGGCTTATTCTGGCTCCCGTGGGGATTATCGACTTTACGGGCAGCACAGTGGGTTGAATGGCGATTGGAGTTATCGGGCGTCGGCTTCGACAAGTGCCGTCCATGGCTTTGATGAAGATTTCGATGGCAATGACAGACATGATGGTCATCGCTCGTCCATGGGAAACATGCTTATACAAAAGGAAACAGTCAATAGTTCTTTTGATTTAGACATCGGAGCGAGCCATTTAAAGGATAAGGTTGAAGCCCGCAGATTATGGTTTAGATTCGTATGATATTAATAAGCCGATGCGATTGATTGACCGTGAACATATTAAAGTGAGCTATCGCCAGCAAGTCTCAGCCGATCATGAAGTAAAAGTGCAGTATTATTATGACCAATCAGATATGGGGGAATATCATCAAGCTGTACTCAGTCCATCATTTTATAATTTGCTATTTGGTGGTTCTGTTACTGCCCCTGTATACGCTTCTTCTGAAGTCGATTTATTGGAGACTCGCCATGATCTCGAACTACAGAGCACGTGGGAAGCTGCAAAAAATCTACGTTTGATTTCGGCGGTAGGGTATCGTTGGGATGAAGCCGATTCAGAACATTATTTATCTGGTAAAGCCAATGATGAGGTGTTTCGACTTTCTAGTAATCTGGAATATCGAGCCAGTGATCGCTGGGTAGTGAATACCGGCGCTATGTTTGAGCGCAGCCAAATGGGAGGGAGTTTTTTGTCTCCCAAATTCGGTGTGGCCTATAAACTGTCAGAGCAGGAGTCGTTTCGTTTTAATGTCTCTGAGGCGGTTCGTACGCCTGACTTAGCAGATCAATATTTCAAATGGCACTATGTTCTGTTTAGTGGTGAAGTGTCGCCAACTACCTATGCAGTGAAGGGGGAAAAAGAAGAAAAAATTACGTCTTACGAAATAGGCTACTATCATTATTGGTCAAATCAAGGCTTGTCCACAGATATAAAGTTGTATCACGATAAAGTGCAGGATATGGTGTTAAGCCAGAAACTATTTACAGCCTATACTGTCGATAGTCCTATTGAAGAAGGTGTGGTGGAAGACGTCAATATAAATGGTGTCGAACTTGAGTTGGATTGGCGCTTCCAGTCTGGCGCCATTACCCGCTTTACCTATGCCTATCAGGACACTCAAACCGATAACGTTAAACTCAAAGACGCAACAACACCAATCATGATGTCGTTTTTTGGTAGTCAACCACTAGGTGATAGATTCGCTGTGAATGGCTACTTTTGGTACGGTAGTGAACTAAATAATAGGGAGTATAAATTCCTTAACTCCTGGTTGTCTTATAAGTTGGCTTTAGGTGGGTACTCTAAAGCAACGATGGGGGTTGGGATGGAAACGCGTTTAGACGATAACGCACTTGTCTCTAGACACAACAATTTGACTAAAGACACGTTTGCCTATGTCTTTACCAATATTACGTTCTAATCAAGGTGAGTAGGAACGTGAAAAGGATTTTATCTCTTATATGTATATTGCTTGCCTCAATGAATGTATCGGCATCGGTTTATGTGGTCCATGATATTGAAGAAAGTTCGGTACGTTCTTTGATTTTCCAATTGTCTAAATTGTTGCCTTCCGATACTCAGTTAACACCAGTACGACGTGCTTTGTTTATGCAAAACATCGGCTATTCTAATGATAAAGATGTCTTCATCACCCTTGGGGCGGACAGTTTTCGGCAGGTATGTTCATCAGTGTCTGAAGGCATGGTGGTGTCGATTTTTATTGGCAAAGAAGAATATTTGAAGGCTCAACCACAGTGCTCGGTTCCGACCAGTGCGGTTTTTTCTGGCGCCCCTATTGAAAAGCGTTTGGCTTTATTGGAAGCGATTTGGTTTGATAAAAAACCATTGGCCGTGATCTATAGTGAACATCTTTTAGTTGATGAGCAGGAGATGTCGCGTCAGGCTGAGCAATATGGCTTTGAGTTTCAGTTTTTAAGAACAGAGACGGACCGCCTTTCTATTTTAAGGTCAGTAAACTTTGTTTTGGATGAATCTACGATGATTTTTTCGTTAGTGGATACCGAGCTTTATAAAAATGGCATTGCACAAGATATTCTCAAGCTACTTTTTCATAAGCAGCAAGTCATGATAGGTCCTTCTTTTGCTTTTGTACGCGCAGGCTCATTGTTCGCCATTTATTCCGATACAGACACGAAATTAGAGGGATTAGCAGAGCGGATCACGATGTGGCGTACCAAAGGGGTACTGCTAGACGCTGTGTACCCCGAAAAGCTAAGAGTCAGTTTTAATCCCTATCTTATTAAAGCCCATGGTGTGGTGCCGCCATCGGCCTCTTTCTTGAAAGACCGCTATGGCTTATGTTCCGAAACACTATGTGATTGATCATTGTAAAAATCGTCTTACCAAACTGGTAAAAGGAAGGGGTTTTTCGGCATGGAGCCAGTGACCTGCACCGGGTATTATTTTTACACTGGCATTAGGGAAGAGTGTGGCCGTTTCTTCTTGGTATGCGGCGATAATGTAGTCTGAATTTTCGCCTTTGATAAACAAAGTGGGTGTGTTTATCGCGTTTTCAATGATGGGTTTTTGTAAGATGGTGGCGTAGCTTTCAGCGATGTTTTTTATTGAGAGTTCTAATGTAAAGCCATGTTCACTTTTCACCAGATTTTTTAATAGGAACTGTCTCACGGCTAACTGTGGTTCGTATTGGCTTAACAGTGTATCAGCCGCTTTTCGTGACGCTGGCTGCGATTCCTCAACGGCTTTCAATCCCTCTAAGATGCGAGTATGGCTAGGCTGATAATCGACCAGGGCTATGTCAACGACAATGAGTTTTTCTATTTTGCCTGGTGTTGCCATCGCTGCCATTTGCATGGCAACCTTGCCACCCATAGAGTGTCCTAGCAAATAAAAAGCGCCGATATTATTAAGTGTTGCCCAATCAAGTACTGCCTCTGCCATTTTTGGGTAGTTGGCGTCTGTCATACTGTCTGATTTCCCGTGGTTAGGAAGATCAATGCAATGTACCGTGAAGTGTTCCGATAAGTTTTGTGCGATGGAGTGCCAATTGTCCGCGTTGCCAAATAGTCCGTGGATAACGATAAGATTAGGGCCTGCGGAGCCGTATTGTTTTGCGTATATCATAGAAGCCTTATCATGCAGGGAAGTGAATAAGTAGGTGCGCGATGAGCGCGGCTTTGTTTATATTGTAACAAGTCTTTGAAAGTTTCGTCCCTAAAGAATCAAGGTAGTTGTCTGAATGTTAGATACATTGTTTATTAAAACGCTGAAACATCCCTTGCGTTTAGCGGCGGTTGTCATTGATAAGCTAGGTGTAAAAGCCAATTGGATTACCTTGTTAGGTTTTGTGATAGGCATGATGGTGCTGCCTGCTTTGTACTTTGGAAACACCTCTTTGGCATTGGTGCTTGTGATTATAAATAGGGTCATGGATGGCCTAGATGGTGCGGTAGCTAGGCTACAAGGCCCTACGGATCTGGGGGGTATTTAGACATTACCTTGGATTTCATTTTTTATTCGGCGGTGGTCTTTGGCTTTGCCCTAATGAATCCTGTCGATAACGCGTTGGCGGCGAGCTTTCTAATTTTTTCCTTTATGGGAACGGGCAGTAGTTTTCTGGCGTTTGCCATTATGGCGGAAAAACGCAAGATTGAGCGTCTAGAATACGGACATAAGTCACTTTATTTTCTGGGGGGATTGGCCGAAGGGACAGAAACCATCGCATTTTTAGTCTTGATTTGCTTACTACCCAGTTACTTTGCCGTTATGGCCTATTTGTTTGGTGTGATCTGTTGGATAACAACAGTAACCCGGATTTATGCGGGTTACTGTACGTTGCGTTAGTCAAAAAAAGCAATTTCAATATCGCTTTTGACAATGGCACAGCAAGCCAATAAGTAGCCACTTTGTACCCATGCTAAAGGCTCAAAGGGATAACTGACGTTGCCCCATAAAAGTTTGATAGAACAAGAAGAGCAATAGCCTTCACGACACTGGTATTCAACATGAATACCAGCACGTTCCAGTTGTATCAATAGGGGCTCGTCTTCTGTGACAAGGATTTGTTTTTTCCCCAATAAGACACGGTGAACTTTGTCGCTTGCTGTTTTGTTTGCTGGCTTAGAGATCAAAGTCATCGAAATCTGAGTCGTCTAGATTGTTGTCCGTTTGACCCACTAGGTAAGAGCTGATTTCTGCTTCCTGTGGCGCCACTTGAACATTGTCGCTGACTAGCCAAGCGTTGATCCAAGGGATTGGATTATGTTTGGTTGCAAAGCAGGTTTCTAGACCCACGGCTTGCATGCGTACGTTGGTGATGTATTCAACATACTGACCTAGGATTTGAGCATTCAAACCAATCATTGAGCCGTCTTTGAATAGATAAGTGGCCCATTCTTTTTCTTGTTCCGCGGCTTCGATAAAGATTTGACGGACCTCGTCTTGGCATTCTGCAGCAATGATGGCCATTTCTGGATCATCTTTACCAGAAGCCATTAAATTCAACATGTGCTGAGTGCCCGTTAAGTGAAGAGCTTCATCGCGAGCGATCAGTTTGATAATTTTGGCGTTACCTTCCATGAGCGTACGCTCTGCGAAGGCGAAGCTGCAGGCAAAGCTAACGTAAAAACGAATGGCTTCCAATACGTTGACAGAGGCAATAGTTAGGTAAAGCGCTTTTTTGAGCTTAGGCATGGAGATTTCAATGTCGCCTTTGCCAGGAACATTAAATGTGCCCATGCCCATGGTGTTATAAAGATTCACCATTTCAATAAGGCGGTCATAATAAATCGACACACTGTCAGCGCGTTTGGTAATTTCTTCATTAGTAACGATGTCGTCAAAAATCTTGGTCGGATCGTTAACAATATTACGGATGATATGTGTGTAAGAACGGCTGTGAATGGTTTCACTAAAAGACCAGGTTTCAATCCAAGTTTCTAACTCGGGCAAAGAAACAATGGGCAAGAAAGCAACGTTGGGTGAACGACCTTGTACGCTGTCTAATAAGGTTTGGTATTTTAGGTTGCTCAAGAAAATGTGTTGCTCGTGTTCTTCTAGGCGTTGAAAGTCTTTGCGATCGGTTGAAAGATCGACTTCTTCTGGACGCCAAAAAAGGACAGCTGCTTTTCAATCAGCTTTTCAAAAATAGGATGTTTTTGTTGGTCGTAACGAGCAACATTGACATTTTCGCCAAAGAACATAGGTTCTTTCATACTATCGAAGTGCTTACGGTTGAAAGTCGAGTAACTCATGTCTTAGGGGATTCCTCAAAAGCATAAGGCATTTTCCAAATAAAAATGTCTTAGTTATTAATAGATTTGGGTATTTCATTAAAGCATTAAACGTAGCAAAGCCTCATTTGGATGAGGCTTTGCTTGTCTATCGTGCAAAAAAATGTACGACGACAGATGAATTAAATCTTGCAAGCACCGCCAGCGCAATCATCCATGTCTTCTTGCTTGTCGTCAGCGCCATCACGAGTATTGTGATAGTACAGGGTTTTTACCCCTAGTTTGTAAGCTGTCAGCAGATCTTTCAAAATGACCTTCATCGGTACCTTTTGCGACTCGAATTTTTGTGGGTCGTAGTTCGTATTTGCAGAGATCGCTTGGTCAACAAACTTTTGCATGATGCCCACTAATTGCAGGTAACCATCGTTTGATGGAATGGTCCATAACAATTCATAGTTTTCTTTCAAGCGTTCGAACTCAGGCACGACTTGCTTTAGGATACCGTCTTTACTGGCTTTCACAGAAACAAAACCACGAGGCGGCTCGATGCCGTTCGTTGCGTTGCTGATCTGAGAAGACGTTTCAGATGGCATCAAGGCGGTTAGCGTTGAGTTACGTAGACCGTGAGTCACGATCTCTGTACGCAAGCTTTCCCAATCGTAGAACAATTCGTTAGAAACGATATTGTCGATTTCTTTTTTGTAAGAATCGATTGGTAAAATGCCTTTAGAATAAGTGGTTTCATTAAAAGCCAAGCATGGGCCAAACTCTTTTGCTAACTTGTTAGACGCTTTCAATAGGAAGTATTGAATGGCTTCAAAGGTTTTATGTGTTAGCTCGTTGGCGCTGCCGTCAGAGTATTTAACGCCATTTTTCGCTAAGTAATACGCGTAGTTAATAACGCCCACACCTAGGGTACGACGTAGTTCCGTTGCACGTTGTGCTGCTGGAATCGGGTAGTTTTGGTAATCCAATAAACTGTCCAAGGCGCGAACAATCAGTTCTGCTAACTCTTCTAGTTCATCTAGGTTTTCAAGCGCGCCTAGGTTGAATGCCGATAGAGTACAAAGGGCGATTTCGCCTTCTTTGTCATCGATACTGTTCAGTGGCTTGGTTGGAAGGGCGATTTCCAAACACAAGTTACTTTGTTTAACTGGCGCTACTTTTGGATCGAATGGACTGTGCGTATTACAGTGATCCACGTTCTGCAGGTATATACGGCCCGTGCTGGCGCGCTCAGAAGCAAACAAAGTAAATAACTCCGTTGCCTTGATCGTTTGCTTACGGATAGTAGGATCTTGCTCATACAGGGTGTATAGACGATCGAATTCTTCTTGGTCGGCGAAGAAGGCATCGTATAGACCTGGTACGTCTGATGGGCTAAACAGCGTGATGTTACCGCCTTTGATTAAGCGTTGATACATCAAGCGGTTAAACTGCACGCCATAATCTAGGTGACGAACGCGGTTTTCTTCTACACCACGGTTGTTTTTGAGTACCAATAGGCTTTCGACTTCAAGGTGCCAAATAGGGTAGAACACAGTGGCGGCACCACCACGCACACCACCTTGAGAGCAGCTTTTCACCGCAGTTTGGAAGTGTTTGTAGAATGGGATACAACCTGTGTGGAAAGCTTCACCACCACGAATTGGACTACCTAGAGCACGAATAGCACCAGCATTTACACCAATACCAGCACGTTGGCTAACGTATTTTACGATGGCGCTGGACGTTGCGTTGATCGAGTCTAAAGAGTCGCCACATTCAATCAATACACAGCTACTGAACTGACGAGTCGGAGTACGAATCCCAGACATGATCGGTGTGGGTAATGAAATTTTGAACTTAGATACAGCATCATAAAAACGACGGATTAGGTTCAAACGCTCGTGCTTGTCATAGCCTGCGAATAAACAAGCCGCAACGAGTATGTAGATAAACTGAGGGCTTTCGTAGATGGCCCCCGTTACTCGGTTTTGTACCAAGTATTTACCTTCAAGCTGTTTTACCGCTGCGTATGAGAAATTCATATCACGTGAGTGGTCAATGAAATCATTCATTTGATTGAAGTCATCTTCTGAATAATCTTCAAGCAGATGTGAGTCGTAGCGCTTTTGTTGGACTAGGTTTTTTACATGTGCATAAAGATGTGGCGGTTCAAAATTGCCAAAGGCTTTTTTACGCAAATGAAAAATAGCTAAGCGCGCAGCGAGGTACTGGTAATCTGGTGTGTGCTCAGAAATTAAGTCGGCAGCAGATTTGATCAAGGTTTCATGTATATCTGTAGTACGAATGCCTTCAAAAATTGGATTCGTGCCTTTAGCTCCACTTGGGATACAGAGACATTTTCTAGACCTTCAGCCGCCCAGGCGATGACTTTATGGATCTTTTCTAGGTTGATGTTTTCGGTCGACCCGTTACGCTTAGTAACTGTGAGAGTGCTCATGCCTTAACTTCCCATTAGTGCATTGTAAAAAAGAGGTAAACTACTCTATATAGTGTGTGTTTTTTGTCTGACACACTATATGTAGTATTTTTGCTAATGATTTGTCACGAACAATAGTGCGCATTCAATTGAAAATCAAGGCTTGAAAAAAACTCTAAATTCAGAAACAAATAATGCCTAAGTGGTCACTTACTTTGTTTGCCAGAAGAAGCGTAAAGTTAGCAATTGGCAAGGCTATAAAATCAAATTTCATCTATTTTTTCAGGACGAAGTCGAACGGTTTGGTATGCACGAAAAGTGATCAAGAAAATTGCAAAAGCACCATTTTGAACGCCGCCACAAGGCCAAATAAAATAATCTGGTGGCTAAGATAAATAGGTAGGGCGTAACGTCCCATAAACGCTAATGCATGAGTGACGATATGATTGGGGGTTGGGCATTGGTGCCAGTTTAAATAACCCAACAAAGGGCCAATAAACACAACGCCAATCCATGGAAATGGAAAAACGATATCCAGTGTTCGATCAGGGAGTGGGACATAGCGAGTGATCGTTGAGAAAGCGTTAGGGAAGTGAAGCCATTGAGTGAGGTGGTAAATCATAACAATGGTTATGCCTAGTATGGCACAAGCAATAGGCCATTTCGCGGCAGGTCTTACGAGGATGGAGGCGACAAAAATAAAATGCAGGATACCGAAATAAATCCATTGATTCGGCATAGCTAAGTAGGTGGCCAGTGAAATAGCCCCAGCGGAAAGAAGCAGCTTAATGTCGCGTTTCCAAGTGAATGGCTTGCTAAACTGATTGTAGGCTATGTAGGCGGACCAGCCAACCGCAGTCAGAAATAGGGTGAGGATGAGGCTGCGGAAATATACCCAAAAAGGGTCGTATATGGAAAACTCCATGAAACCAAAATTACGTAAATCCCAACAAAAATGGAATATCATCATCAGTAAAACAGCAAAGCCACGATAAACATCTAAAAATGCGCTGCGTTTGGTTGGGTCAAAAACAGGAGAGGTTTGCATTGAAGTCCAAAGTAAAAAATGGGGTGGAAGTTCGGCCATCATACCGATACTCATTTTCTAGCTCAAGTTTACAGCACCTATTGCCGCGACTTAAGGGAGATTTGCCGTGGGAGCGAGAGAGTTTGTTGATGTTTGGTCGTCCTATTGTAGTGCCCCGTCAGGTGGCTTTCGTTGCGGATGCGGGTATATGTTATCGCTACTCAGGAAAGGATCATTTTGGCACCGGCTGGCCCGATTGGCTGGTACCCGTCAAAGAGGAGGCTGAATCGTTAGCGCAGCAGCCTTTTAATGCTTTGTTATTGAATTGGTATCAAGACGGTGACGAATACATGGGTTGGCATGCTGATGATGAGAAGTCATTGGGTCCTGCGCCTGTCGTGGCCATGCTCAGTCTTGGCGCGCAACGATCTTTCCTATTTCGTTTGAAAGCGAATCACCAGATTAAGCACAGTCTTGAGTTGGAAGATAGCAGTTGGCTAGTAATGTCTGCTTCTACACAGGTGCTTTGGCAGCATTCTTTGCCTGTAAGAAAACGCATCAAAGAGGAGCGAGTGAGTTTAACCTTTCGTCTCCTGCTTTGAATGCGAGTTCTGTTAGTGACCGAAATGTATTGGATCGCTATGGGGCTTTGCGGGTGATGATCCAGTTGTTGTCTTGTTGTGTGAAGCAGATGCGATCATGAAGACGACTGGGTCTACCTTGCCAAAATTCAATAAATTTGGGTTTTAATACATAGCCACCCCAGTTTTCAGGGCAGGGCACATCTTGACCATTAAAAGCTTGCTCTTCTTCGTTAAACGCCGTCTGCAGCGCGTCGCGATTGGCAATAACAGTGCTTTGCTTGGATGTTCTGGCGGCGAGTTGGCTGCCTCGAGGGCGGCTAGCAAAATAGGTTTCTGATATATGGCGAGCGACTTTTTCAACATGGCCTTCGATACGAATTTGGCGTGACAGGGCAGGCCAAAAAAAGTCATGCTGGCCTTATTATTAAGGGCTAATTGTTGGCCTTTTTCGCTATCGTAATTAGTGAAAAAAGAAAAACCAGCGTCATTACGTTGTTTTAACAGCACCACACGGGAATGTGGCCAGCCATCGCTACCAACCGTACTCAATACCATAGCTGTTGGGTCGTCAGGGCAGGAATCTATGGCTTTTTCGAGCCAATTGTCAAATAAGGTAAGCGGATCATGTCCGACATGCTCTTCTAGGAGGTCATCGAACTGATAGTCGCGTCGAATAGAATGAAGATCTCTGTTCATGATTAAATCCGGTAAGTTGTTGTGGTCATGACTTTAGATACTTGTGTCATGATAGCCATAATAGGCTTAGGAAACTCGTATCCGCCTGCAGCCAGAGCCATGGCTTTGTGTTTGGCTTCATCTGTATGCATTTGTGCTAACACCGCTTTACTCTTTTCATCTTGTGCTGGCAAGGTTGCCATGTGCTTTTGAAGATGAATACAAACCTGATCTTCTGTTGCGGCAACAAATCCCAAGCTTAGTTTATCGCTGATCAATCCTGCTCCTGCACCTATAAGAAAAGATGCACCATAAAAAAATGGATTAAACAGGCTAGGTCTGCTGCCCAGTTCATAAAGTCGTTGCTCACACCATACTAGATGATCGATCTCCTCATCTGCCGCATGTTCCATTTCTTCGCGCACTGCAGCAAGTTTTGCTGTGGTGGCTTGTCCCGCATACAGTGCTTGGGCACAGACTTCTCCTGTGTGGTTGATGCGCATCAAACCGGATGAATGCTTACGCTCAGAAAGGTCTAGAGTACCTTCTTCCAGCAAATTTGCAGGAGAAGGGCGCGATGCTTTAGCGGCATGAGGTACCAGCGTTTGCAGTGCACGATCAAATTGCAATACGGCTTTATCTAAAAAAGAGATCATTGTATTTCCTCTTGCTAACCTGGAGGCCATGTCATGGCGCGGCCACCCAGTACATGCATATGAATATGATAAACGGTTTGTCCGCCCATCTCATTGCAGTTCATCACAACGCGATAACCTGCGTCACTAATGCCCTTTTGTTTTGCTATCTTGGCCGCCGTGATAGGCAGTTTTCCTATTACCGCAGCATCAGCATCTGTGAGATCATTTAAAGTGCTTATATGACGCTTAGGAATAACTAGGAGATGGGTTGGCGCCTGAGGCATGATGTCTTCAAAGGCCAGAACATCATCGTCTTCATATAAAACGGTCGCCGGAATATCTCGGTTCACTATTTTGCAAAATAAACAGTCCATATCATCTCCTTTCATTGGTATTATTCAAGGTTAGTTGTGTTGCTTCAAGGTGTTTTGCGCAAAGGCTTGATCCGTGACAAGGATGTACTTCTTAGCCTCTCTCCCTTTTGTATAAGGCGCGATATTCTCTGCTGCAGTTGGCTCTCTAATTCTGAGCAGGCGATCAGTTCATCAAACCCCAGTTTCTTGGCGTAATCTAATGACATTTTAACATTGTTGCTGATGAGTAAGCACTGATCTTCATGGCGCATTAATGGAAGTAGTCTCTGTTGTGTGACATGGGGGATATGTCCCCCATTGTCGAAGACTAAAATAATGGACCCAGACTCTCTTTTGGTAGGTAGTTCTAAGTAATCGAGTAGACTCTCTAAGGTAGTAAAGTGTTCTATTTTATTGATATGACTTTGCAGCAGCGTGAGGGCTTTTTGCAAATCATGGTCTGTTTGACCAAAAAGTATAATATCAAAGTGGTTGTGCTGGCCGATCTCGCTGTTTGCTGGACGAATGTGCGCACGTATCGGGAGTTGAATATCAATACGTCGATAATGGTTGCTCTCAGATATTTGCATTTCCCCCTCTATGTGTTGAATAAGCAGTGTGATGTAGTGCATGCCCAGGTCAAAGCTTGCTGTACTTGTGTGGATACGTTTAGGTAGAGGGTAACAGCTGAGTTCTAATATTGTGATGCCTTCTCGATTCAGATCGTGTCGAGTAATATCAAGAGTAAGCACTTGGTCCGTAAAGTGTTTGAACTCCTGAACGAGGCTTTCAATAAGGTGTTGCAAGATAGAGGCATGCTGCAATATTTCCACTTGGGCCGTTTTGTTGCTATTGATTTCTATTAAAGCATTGTCTTGGTCTAAGCGTTGCACATTGTTGTATGCGTTGTCGATTAGTTGATCGAGTGGTATCGGATAAGATTGTTCTGGTGGTGAGTTTTCTCTTACGTCATTCAGTAGATCAATTCGTTCAATCAGATTTTTTAAATTATTGTTGGCCGTTAGGCTGCTCGATAAAAACAGTCTTGTTTCGTTTGATGTAGCGGCTTGTTCAAGGTGCGTGAGCCCCCCGCCAATGATATTGACTTGACGACGCAAACGACTGGACAGATCAGACAAAAGGTCTGCGATCTCAGTTTGAGAATGTTTGGTTCTGTGGGCATGTCGCTGCAATAAAGGGGTTGTTTGTGCAATGATGCCAGTGAAATGGATCATCGCTTCAATAATAATCGTGATGGTTAGCCCCCACTCCAATAGCATGGCACTGGGTATAATGCCATAAACGGACAATATCCAAGCAAAGTGTCCTATAAGCAATATTAGTCTGGCAACCAAGTAATACCCAGAAAAAGGGACTTTATAAATAAACGCAGCAACAGCGTGAATGGTCAGTAGCGTCAGTGTGATTACCACCATCGAGGACAGAATCACTATGTTTATTTGCTCTGGAGAAAGGGTAAATACAACCGCAAATAGGGCATTAATTGAACCAATGATAAGCAATGCTTTGTCTATTCTAGGTAGATAGTTTTTAGTGTCTATGTAGAGCCGAGAAAAAAACACAATAGCGCACAGGCATGATAGCGCCGCTAGATTGTAGATGCGCTCTTGAATATTTATCTGATCCGGAAAAAAGGCGGATATCTGATCATGAATCGAAAGATGCAATGCTGTGATACCAATTAGCAAGCCACTGTAAATGAGATACATAGGATGTGAGGTTTTGATAAAAAAGAACACATTACAAACAAACAGAGTGATGAGTATGCCAATTAAGATGCCGGTAAAGGTTAGGTTCTTTTGGGCATCTAGGCTCATTTGTGAAAGGGTTTTGAGTTCAATTTTAGCGTTAATCGGCAAATCAGAAGAAAGCTTCAAATACAAGGTAAAAACAGGTGGTGAGTTCGTTGGGATGTTAAACACATAGTGGGGCGCTTTAATTGGTCTATTGTTATAGGGGCGTGCGCCACCGAGTTCTGCTTGGACCTGATTTTCGTATAAGTTAGGAAGGTATATATCAAGGTATTGTAGTCTGGGGGTGTTTATTTCCAGCAAGATAGGCATGTTGCTGGTGGTCCGGATGGCAATGTCTGTGCGTATCCAAACATTGCCTTTGACTAAGCCAAACTGCAGGTAGTTTCGATTCAGTGGGCGAAAACGTTTTGCGTATAGATCCGATGAAATGGTGTCAAATGAGAGGTTTTTATCGGCATCAATAAAATAGGTGCCACTTTTACCAATATTGAAGACACTGTTTGAATCATCAATAATGGCGATCGTGTTTGAGCTCCACACTATGTTGGAGGTGCCGAGTAAAAATAGTAAAATCAATTGGTAAAACAAAACGCTAGCCCAAACAAGTTCTATGAAGGCTATCATTATTAACTAGATAGGGGATTGAATGCTATATCCAATTTTGGTGGAACATTATGTTTGGTTTAGTCTATTGCTGTTGGGGGTCACTTGGTTTGCCAGACAGTCGAAGCCTGCAACACGAACAAATCTCATGTATGGCTATGGGATGATCGCCACATTAGGCTTCGTCCTTGGTTTTGATTGGGTGGCCGGTATTATATTTGGTTTGTTGGTATTGGAAGTTGGGCGTTTATTCAAGGCGTGGTTGGATAAGAAAGAGTCTCAGCTAAAAAAATAGCATACAGTGTATATATTGCGTATTTAGATAAGAAAAAGGCCTCAGAGAGGCCTTTTTAGCAATTTGTGTATTTTATAGAAGGCTATTTTTGTTCGCGAGCAATGGCACGGTGGCCGATGTCGGTACGGAAATACACCTTATCCCAAGACAAAGTTTTGACAACCTCGTAAGCAGACGCTTGTGCTTGAGCAACCGTATCGCCAAGAGCAACAGCGCAAAGAACACGGCCGCCGTTGGTTACTACTTGGCCGTCTTTTAGTGTTGTGCCGGCTTGAAAGACTTTCTGACCTTCAGGAAGGACTGTGTCCAAACCAGAAATGACATCGCCTTTAGGGTAATCGGCAGGGTAGCCGCCAGCAGCAAGAACAACACCTAAGCTTGCGCGTGGATCCCAATCTGCTTCAATGGTATCCAGTGTGCCATTGATGGCAGCCAAACACATTTGTGCTAAATCAGAACGCAAGCGCATCATGATTGGTTGTGTTTCTGGGTCACCAAAACGGCAGTTGTATTCGAGAGTCTTTGGTGTTCCATCCGGTGCGATCATCACGCCAGCGTATAAGAATCCACGGTAGCGGTTACCTTCAGCGTTCATGCCTTTAACCGTTGGCATGATAACTTCATTCATAATGCGATCATGAATTTCTGGTGTCACAACCGGAGCAGGAGAATAAGCCCCCATGCCGCCTGTGTTTGGGCCTTTGTCGCCGTTATCGCGTGCCTTGTGGTCTTGGCTTGTCGCCATCGGTAATACCGTTTCGCCATCTACCATACAGATAAAGCTGGCTTCTTCGCCTACCAAGAACTCTTCGATCACTACACGGCTGCCCGCATCGCCAAAGGCATTGCCTTGTAGCATGTCTTCAACCGCTTCAATGGCTTCGGCTTCCGTTTGCGCCAAGATAACGCCTTTACCAGCGGCTAGACCATCGGCCTTAACCACAATCGGGGCACCGTGTTGCTTGATGTAAGCAACCGCTGGCTCGATCTCAGTGAAGTTGCCGTAAGCAGCCGTTGGAATGTTGTGGCGCGCTAAGAAATCTTTTGTGAAGGCTTTAGAGCCTTCTAGCTGTGCTGCCGCCGCTGTGGGGCCAAAGATCGCCAAACCTTCTTTTTCAAAGGCATCGACTACACCGATGACCAAAGGCGCTTCTGGTCCAACGATCGTTAGATCAATGTTCTCACGTTTTGCAAAGGCCACAAGATCTGCAATATCAGTGACACCGATGTTGACGTTCTCTACTTTATTTTCAGTGGCAGAGCCTGCGTTACCTGGGGCAACATAGACTTTTTCGACTTGGTTCGATTGAGCGGTTTTCCATGCTAGAGCATGTTCACGACCGCCGTTACCAATAATAAGAACTTTCATTATCTAATCCTTTGTATTGCAAGCCAGAGACTTAGGTCTCTGGCGACTAACTAAAGCGTTACGTCTTTTTAGCGTGTCTAATAACGATGTGTTAATGACGGCTCTTTAATGACGGAAATGACGCATACCTGTGAAGACCATTGCCATACCAGCTTCGTCTGCCGCCGCGATGACTTCTTCGTCACGCATAGAGCCACCTGGCTGAATAACCGCTGTAATACCGGCTTGTGCTGCTGCATCGATACCATCACGGAATGGGAAGAAGGCATCAGACGCCATGACGGAGCCAGCGACTTCTAGGTTTTCATCAGCGGCTTTAATGCCCGCAATTTTAGCGCTGTATACTCGGCTCATTTGGCCTGCGCCAACGCCAATGGTTTGTTCTGCTTTGGCATAAACAATGGCATTAGATTTAACAAATTTTGCCACTTTCCAAGCAAACAATAGATCTTTTAGCTCTTCTTCGCTAGGTTGACGTTTAGAGACAATTTTAAGATCGTCTAACGTAATGACACCATCGTCACGGTCCTGAACTAATAAACCACCGTTTACGCGCTTGTAATCTAGTGCTGCTGGCTTGTCTTTTGACCATTGGCCGCACTCAAGTAGGCGAACGTTTTGTTTTGTCGCCACAATGTCGGCCGCTTCTTTGCTAACGCTTGGGGCAATGATCACTTCAACGAATTGACGATCAACAATCGCTTGTGCTGTTTTAGCGTCTAGCTCTTGGTTGAAGGCAATGATGCCACCAAATGCAGACGTTGGGTCTGTTTGGAAAGCAAGATCATAGGCTTCAAATTGAGTCGCTGCTGTAGCGACACCACAAGGGTTAGCGTGCTTAACGATAACACAAGCAGGTTTATCAAAGCTTTTTACGCATTCAAGGGCGGCATCAGTGTCAGCTATGTTGTTGTAAGACAACGCCTTACCTTGGATTTGTTTAGCCGTGCTGATAGAGGCTTCTTTCGGGTTCGCTTCTACATAAAAAGCCGCTTTCTGGTGTGGGTTCTCACCATAGCGCATTTCTTCTTGTTTGTGGAATTGTAGGTTAAATGTACGTGCAAACTCTTCGCTGCCGCCTTCTACTTTTTTACCTAGGAAGTTAGCAATGGCGCCATCGTAATGTGAAGTGTGTTCGAATGCTTTAACCGCAAGGTCGAAACGCTGTTCAAACGTCAAGCCACCATCTGCTTTAAGAGACGCTAAGATGCTTTCATAGCTGGAAGGTGAGACCACGATAGCTACGTCTTTGTGGTTTTTGGCAGCAGAGCGAACCATGGTAGGGCCACCGATATCAATATTTTCAATCGCCATCGGTAAATCGCAATCAGGACGTTCTATCGTTGCTTCGAATGGATACAGGTTAACCACCACCATATCGATTTCTTCAATGCCGTGCTCTTTCATTACAGCGCCATCGATATCACGACGACCAAGAATGCCACCGTGCACTTTTGGGTGCAGTGTTTTTACACGTCCATCCATCATTTCTGGGAAGCCTGTGTAATCAGACACTTCTGTTGCTTTAACGTTGCTGTCCAATAAAAGACGGTAAGTTCCACCGGTTGAAAGAATTTCAACACCTTGAGCGGTCAGTTCGCGCGCGAATTCGACAATGCCTGTTTTGTCGGAAACACTGATTAACGCTCGTTTGATTGGAGTTACGGTATTTTGATTTGCCATCATGGTTCTCGCAGTTAATTTAACACTAAATAAACAAGGGGAAGATAAGACGAAAAAAAGGGCGAATTCGCCCTTTTTTTCTTTGTGATTATAGCATGCCGTATTGCTTTAACTTCTTACGAAGTGTTCCTCGATTTAACCCAAGGATGGTGGATGCTTTGGTTTGGTTATCCTTTGTGTAGCTCATGACAGACTCTAGCAAAGGCGCCTCAACCTCGGCTAAGACCAACTGGTATAAGTCTGTTATTGGCTGCCCATCAAGATGAGCGAAATAGTTTTGTAGGGCTTTTTCAACGTTGTCACGTAGTGTTTGTGACTGCTCTGAAGAAGCGGCTTGAAACGTATGAGTATGAGTTTGTTCTACCACAGAATGACCTTCTATTTTTAAAGCTAACCATTTGTTAATGTATATTGAGCATCGTATAGAAGGGCGATCTAACTCTTCTTTTTTGATGTTCATTACATTAAGTGTAAGGTTCGTTTGCCTATTGGCAAACAAAGAACTCTTCCAATTTATCAAGCTGTTCTTGCGTATTATCAATACGATTAAACAGGCTGCGAAATTGTGTGTTATCCGCTAACGTTTGCAGGTACCAACCAACATGCTTGCGAGCAATACGCACACCCAAATAATCACCATAAAATTGATGTAGGGCGTGCACGTGGTTAATAACAAGCTGTCTCACCTCAGATAAAGAGGGAGGTGTTAACAATTCGTTTGTTTCTAAATAGTGGTTTATTTCGCGAAAAATCCACGGTCTTCCTTGGGCAGCTCGACCAATCATGATGCCATCCGCCTTGGTGTAATCTTTCACAAATTTTGCTGATTGCGCGTCTTTAATGTCCCCATTCGCAAAAATAGGGATACTCAAATGATGCTTAATCTCTGCAATCGTGTCGTATTCAACTTGTCCTTGGAATTTGCATTCCCGCGTTCGCCCATGAATGGCTAGGGCTTGAATGCCAATGTCTTCTGCCATTTTTGCAATCGCAAGACCGTTTTTTTGATCGAGGCTCCATCCCGTACGAATTTTTAGAGTGACTGGAACAGACACACTATTTACAACTGATTCCAGTATCTCACGAACAAGCGCTTCATCTTTCAGTAATGCAGAGCCTGCCGCTTTGTTGCATACTTTTTTGGCGGGGCATCCCATGTTGATATCAATGATTTGTGCGCCTAGCTCAACATTTTGTTGGGCTGCTTCAGCCATCATTTGGGGATCGCCACCAGCAATTTGAACGGATCTCGGCGAGACTTCTGCATCATGAATTAAGCGATGACGGCTTTTGGTCGAGTTCCACAGGCGAACGTCAGAAGTAACCATTTCTGATACCACTAAGCCTGCACCTAGGTCATGACAAAGGCGGCGAAATGGCAAATCTGTGACGCCAGCCATAGGGGCTAGAATGACAGGTTTGTCAACGCAATATGGGCCAATAGCAAATGCCATGATGTTCCTGAATACTGGATTGAATGTTAAAGATCGTCGACAGTGTCGAGCGGGCGTGAATAATACCTATGCAATCGTTGTTTTTGAAGTCTTGACAGGCTAAAAACTGACTATTTTTTGTCCTTTTTTAGCCCTTTATAGAAAAAGACTCCAAAACTAGTAGGACCGAGTGTCTGCTGGGAAGGCTTTGAGTTGGTGGGTCACTGCGCGCGCTCCAGGATCTTGTATGGGAATAACAAGATGAATGGGCGTACTTGGTGGCATATAAGTAATATCTAGAAAATCTTTGTGAAGGTAATCGCTGGGTGAAAAGAGTCTAGCGGCAACTGGCTTACCATTTAAATCAAAAAACTCTAGTGCGATTTTGGGCATCGGCTGAGAAAAACGGCTGATGTTGTTGATAATCGCATTGACTAATAATGTGTTGGGGAGGGTTGGGTGGCTTTGTATGCGCACATGCTGGATAGTGATGGTACTGACATCCTCAAATCGTGGTAAAACGCAGCCAGAATAAGAACAAATAGTCCTGTAAAAGGATCGAAAGTTAGAAGATCTGCTGCCTTCTTCAAAAAAGTGCATGGCAATCTGCAAGGCAAGTAGTGCTGCACCTAAGAGCGATGCGAAAAACCACAACCATGGATGACCGTTTTTGCGGCGTGAGTTGGATTCATTTTCACCGAGTAAAGGAGCAAGGCTTTGCTGGGCAGACAATTGCTCAAGAATGCTGTGTTGGTACTTGAGGTCAGATGGCCGTGTTTGTTCTGCTGCACTTTGCGCTAGCGAATGCAGTGCTGTCATGTAATCGGGTTCTTTTTGCGTTGCTGACGGCTGTTCGATGTTTGTCAGCTTTGCCGTTATGCTCTCTGGTGAGAGTGTTCTTGCTATCGTGTTGTTGTTCGCTGGGGTGTTATTGGTCTGTATATTGACTGTTGGTGTGGCTTTAAGAGCGGCCTCAACTTCGGCAAGCTCAACTTCCCAAGGGGCTGGTTCGTCAGACCGATTCGCCGCCATTGAGCGCTTAGCATTTGTGGCCGGTCTAGGAGGATCTAATGGTTTGTTGGCTGTTTTCTGGTCGATACTTTTAGGAGATGAGGTCTCATCTTGGTAAGGATCCAGTGTCGTGACTAAGCTGTTTTCATCAAAAGGATTAAGATCTTTATCGTCAAATAATGTATCCAGCCAATCTGGATTGACAATTTCTTCTGTTGGTGGCACTCGTTTTTCTACCTGTGTGCCCACATCGCCGGTTTGTATGTTTGCCTTATCTGTCTGTACGATTGGGGAAGCCGATGATATTGACGGCTCAACTTTTGCCTTGTGGTTGATGGAGTCGCTAGCATTGAAGATGTGAAAACATTGGCCACATCTGACTTTGCCCTTGGCCATGCTTAATACTTCATCGCTTACTCGAAATGCGGTTGAACATTTTGGGCAACGGGTTATTAGGCTATTGGCCATGGGGTGCTGTCTTCCTGTTTAAATCTTGACTGGGTTAATGGATTATTATGCGTGTTTAGTGCCAACGATACGAACCCATTCTTCTTTTTCTGTAATGGAATCAATGGTGAACCATTCTTGATAGGCTTCTATCACTTCCTGTGCTTGGTTGGCCAGTATTCCCGAAAGGGCTAGTTGACCTTGTGTTTTAACTAGCGCAGAAATAGTCGGTGCTAGGTTCGCTAATGGGCCTGCAAGGATGTTTGCTACCACAATATCGGCTTGTAGATCGGATTCGTAAGGCGGAAGCTTTACTTCTAGACGGCTAGGGTCGATGTTGTTGCGTTCTGCATTGGCCTCGGTTGCTTGCACGGCTTGTGGGTCGATATCAATGCCCACCATATTGTTAGCACCAAGCAATAAGCCTGCGATGCCAAGAATGCCTGAGCCGCAGCCGTAATCTATGATGATTTTGCCTTGGCAATCAATGCTGTCTAGCCATTGTAGGCATAATGCGGTAGTAGGGTGGGTACCTGTGCCAAATGCCAAGCCAGGATCTAGCATTAGCGTAACAGCATTTGGATCAGGGACTTCACGCCAGCTTGGGCATACCCAAAGGCGTTCACCAAACTGAATGGGATGATAGTTATCCATCCATTCTCTTTCCCAGTCCTTGTCTTCCAGTATTTCAATTTTCATATCGATATCTGTTTCGCCTAGAGACACGGCTTTGTGTTCTACAACGGGGCGAATGTGTTCAACATCGGCATCAGCCTCGAACAATCCTGTTACTTTGGTGTTTTTCCATAGCGGCGTAGTGTTAAGGTCTGGCTCATATACCGGATCGTCATGGACATCTTCAAAAGTGACAACCAAGGCGCCGCACTCAAGAAGGGTATCTTCAAAAGCTGGGACATGATCGGGCGTGGTGTGAATACGTATTTGAAGCCAAGGCATAAAGTGGAGTCCAACAATAAAACAAACAGGAATAGAATAGCGAAGCTTGAAGCGAGAGGCGAGAGGAAAATGATTACCCCTAGTGATTTATCTTATCACTAGGGGTAAAACTGCGGCCTTTATAGACCGAGTTTTTTCTCCAAATAATGGATATTAACGCCACCAGCAATGAAATTAGCATCATTTACTAGGTCTTTTTGTAGCTCTATGTTGGTTTTAATACCATCGATGAAGGTTTCATCTAGAGCGCCAGAAAGGCGTTTTAGTGCAGCCGTACGGTCCGGTGCATGGCAGATGATTTTGGCAATCATTGAGTCATACGTAGGAGGTACTGTATAGCCGCTGTACAAATGCGAGTCAACACGAACACCCATGCCGCCTGGAGCATGGAAATAATCCACTTTACCTGGACAAGGCATGAAGGTTTTCGCGTCTTCTGCGTTGATACGAGATTCAACGGCGTGGCCGTTTAGCTTGATGTCTTCTTGTTTCAAGGACAATGGCAAGCCACTTGCGATGCGAAGTTGTTCTTTAACGATATCTACGCCTGTTACCATTTCAGTCACAGGGTGCTCTACTTGAACACGAGTATTCATTTCGATGAAGTAGAAATTGCCGTCTTCGTATAAGAATTCAAACGTACCTGCGCCACGGTAGTTGATCTTGATACAAGCATCAACACAGGCTTTTAAACACGCTTGACGAGATTCTTCGTTAAGCATTGGAGCCGGAGCTTCTTCCAATACTTTTTGGTGGCGACGTTGTAAAGAGCAGTCACGATCGTATAAGTGGATCGCGTTGCCTTGACCGTCGGCCAATACTTGTACTTCAACGTGACGAGGGTTTTGTAGGAATTTCTCCATATAAACCGTGCTATCACCAAAGTAAGAGCCAGCTTCAGATTGAGTAATGCTGATGGATTTTAGTAGGCTGCCTTCGTTATGAACAACACGCATACCACGACCACCACCACCTGCAGCAGCTTTCACAATCACAGGGAAGCCGATTTCTCTTGCAACACGTAAACATTCATCTGGATCAGAAGGCACTGGGCCGTTTGAGCCAGGAACGGTCGGCACGCCTGCTTCTTTCATGGCTCGAATAGCTGAAACTTTGTCACCCATTAGGCGAATGGTTTCTGCTTTCGGGCCGATAAAAACGAATCCTGAGTTTTCAACTTGTTCTGCAAAGTCTGCGTTTTCTGCAAGGAAACCATAGCCTGGGTGAATGGCAGAGGTGTCTGTTAATTCTGCTGCGCTAATAATCGCAGGGATGTTTAAGTAACTTTGAGACGATGGGTTGGGTCCTATGCAGATAGACTCATCTGCAAGGCGCACATGTAACAAGTCACGGTCAATCTTTGAGTGAACCGCAACGGTTTTGATACCGAGTCTCTTTGCACGCGCGTAAAATACGCAGTGCGATTTCGCCTCGGTTAGCAATCAATACCTTATCGAGCATGATGAAACCTTTGCGTTGGATTAAATGATAGTAATAAGAGGCTGGTCAAACTCAACTGGTTCACCATCTTCTACAAGAATGGCACCAATCGTACCAGATTTGTCGGCTTCGATTTGGTTCATCATTTTCATTGCTTCAACGATACAGATAGTATCGCCTACATTAACTTTTTGGCCTACTTCGATGAAAGGCTTGGCACCTGGTGCAGAAGATTTGTAGTAAGTGCCAACCATTGGAGAATTTACTGTGTGGCCAGTAACTGCAGCTGGAGCCTCTGGCGCTGCAGTCGAAGCAGCAGCAACTGGGGCAGCAGCAGGGGCTGCCATCATTGGAGCATGCATCATAGGTGCTTGAACTGGCGCACCACCACGACTAATACGAACTGCTTCTTCGCCTTCTTTGATTTCAATCTCGTAGACGTTAGATTCTTCTAATAGTTCGATTAGTTTTTTGATTTTACGAATGTCCATGGTTACTCTCTTCTGTCTGTATGGATGATATCAGCGATACTTAGGTCGCTGACTATTAGAGGTTTTGTACAGGATCACTGACTATTAAGGTATGGCTTAAATATACTTAAAAGACGAATTTATACAGTTATAAATGCGGCTTCTGCGTCTATTCTTGCTTTCACCCAGATCTGTTAGTACCTAGTGCAAAATTCTCTATGTATAAATTTCTGTGTACAGTTTGCTGTGATCTGCAAATCGCGCTTTTATGAAAAATAAGAATTGTAAAAGCATGTAACTGGAAATTATCGATAAAAAGCTGGATATTGTCCAGTTATGCGGCAAAAAAACCTAAAAATGTTTGCCTTGGTTGTTTTGTGATCTCTAGTAAACCCCTTCCTTTTTCAATCTAAATCACGGCAAGGTAATGGCTTCCAATCTGTTTATCAGGGTGGATTTTGTAGGTTCGCCCATCAAGGTCAGCGCTTTGCGTTCGTTACCTTCTTGGTCTAAAAATACCAATGATGGGGGGCCAAACAGGTGGAAATGCTGCATCAATGCTTGATTTTGTGCTGAATTTTTCGTGACATCGACTCTAATCAATTGCACCTTTTTGATCAGCGGTGAGACGTCTGGAGCCACAAACATCTCTTCTAGTACCCGACAGCTGACACACCAATCAGCATAAAGGTCCAGCATAATAGGTCGAGTGTCTTGATTGGCGATGATGTTATTAAGTTCATCTAAACTGGTAATGGTGGCATCAAAAACAACCTCTTTGTTTGTTATTGAGGATGACGACATATTTTTCAAGGGGGATAATGGGGTACTGCTACCTGTGGTGGCACCGATAAACTGAAGACTGCCTACAATGAAGAATAGTAAAGCAAAAAACCAGCGAACGGGATGAGAGAGGGCCTGTCGCGTTCGGTGAAAAAAATAGCCGCTTATTGCTATCGCGAGTGCGCCCCAAAGATACAAATGGCTGTTTGAAGGTATCCAGCGAGTGAGTAGCCAGATGGCCATAGCAAGTAACCCAAACCCCATTAGTACTTTTATATCCTGCAACCATTCACCGCTTTTGGGCAGTATTTTAGGGCCAAATGCACCGACTAGCAGTAAAGGAACCCCCATTCCAAGCGCCATCACAAAGAGTATCATTGCCCCATACCAAGCATTGCCTTGGCTGCTTATAAACAGCAAGGCACCAGCGAGTGGTGCCGATACGCAAGGTGAAACAATAAGAGTGGACAGCACACCAGCGACAAAAATACTCAAACTTGATCGCCACGTAGAATTAGAGACAGAGTTCGACGTTTGCAAACGTTGTTGCCAAGCACTGGGTAGCCTTAGCTCATACACGCCAAACATAGCGAGAGCAAGTAACACAAATAACAAGGCACTGATCATTAATAATACGGGGTTTTGCAGTTGAGCTTGCATATTCAGTTGAATACCAAAAACACCCACTAATCCACCTATCATGGCGTACGTTAGCGCCATGGCAAAAACATAAACCGCGCTATAATAAAAACCGCCTAGCTTTGAATGGCGAGATCCGATCACAATAGCGCTAACGATAGGGATCATCGGTAGGACACAGGGCGTAAAAGAAAGCAGCAACCCTAAACCAAACACTACGGCCAATGTGGTCCATAAGGTATTGGTGCTGATCAATTGGCTTACCGTTTGTGCTTCTGAAAGCTGGAGAGGTTTATCTTGGACAGTAGAGGTATTGTTACCTTGTGGGAGATTTTGTGCATTATTATTTGTAATTTCAGGCGATAGAGCGGGTACGGTAAACTGAATGGGCATGGCCTGAGGGGCGTAACATAATCCCTTATCAGCACAGCCTTGATACGTTAACATAGCGTTAATCTCTGTGCCTGGTGTCAGCGTAATGTCGTAGTAAATCGGCAAGCTTAATTGCTCTCGATAGACGATTACGTCACCATAATAAGGGTCTTGTTGAGATTCACCAGCTGGGAAAGGCGAAAAGTGTAATTTATGAGCTTGTTCACCAGACAAGCTGAACTGTTCTTGGTATAAGTAGTAGCCATCTTGAATCTGCCACGTTGCTGTGAGTTTGCCATCTATAGGCGCGGAAATGGATAATTGAAAGGCTTGATCCACTGGTAAGAACTCTGGTTCTGAAAGTCTTGACGTCGGGCCGAAAGTGAACGCTTGGCAAAGGCTGTGAAATAGCAATAAGAACAGTAGAGCGAGTGGGCGCATAAATATCTTCAATCAAGTTAGGCGAGTTGTGTAAATCCATATTTCATCACGCTGAGTATAAGGTGTAGACTACCAACCCATCTTTAAGTTGCCAATCACAAGGGGATAAATTGAGTAAAAACCTAGTTTCTTTTCTAATTGCTGTAGTATTCTTGACAGGTTGTCAGGGAAACGTAAAGCCGACACAGAAAAGTCAGCCCGCACCAAAAATACAATCCCAGCAGACAGCACCAAAACAAGTGTCTGCAAGTAAGCCTTTGGCGCCAGCGACAACACCGACTCAGCAGCCGAAAGTGGTAAAAACACCAACAGCTTTTGAGCGTATTACACTTAACTTGATTGCCATGGGCGAAGAGGCTCTTGCCGAAGAGCGCCTTTTGACCCCAGTGGATGATAATGCCAATTTATATTTTCAGGCCGCATTAGGTCGAGATCCTGGCAACTTTAGAGCCAGTCAAGGTATAAGCGCCATTGTTGATATTTATACCCAATGGGCGTGGAAAGCGGCACAGAGTAAAGACTATGCAAAATCTGCACTGTATTTAGAATATGCACGTTCTGTTAATCCAGAAGATCCGTCTATTACGGAAATGTCTTCTCGCATAAAAAGTCAGCGTGGCAATACCAATAGAAATTCGAACACGCAGGGCGTTAAGAAAGCATTAAAAGAAGGGCAGTACTTATTGCCTAGTAATCTTTTCAGCCTAAGTGAAAAAGAAATACTTGCCAATATTCAGCCTATTATAGATGACGTGGCAAAGACACAGCAGTCAATTAATATTTATTGGCCCAATGACAAAGAAGCACGTTTGCTTTATCAGATCATTAATAGTCGTGTTACAGAGTTTCGTGTTCGTGCGATGACGTATAATCGTGCTGATAACATGGTGGAATTACAACAAGATTAAGGTAGGTCGATGATGTCACGGTTCAAGGGCAAAATGCAGAGTTTAAAACCAAACATTAATATGTCCGGTATGGGGAAAATCGTTTTTTTTGCTGTACTGATAATGGCGGTGTTACTGAGCTTTTTAGGTATGTACTGGAGCCGTGAGCCAGATCAATTTGACGTTGTGGCTGCCGCAAAAGAAAAAGCAGCTGAACGAGGTTATTTAAATAACAGCAAAAAACTCGCCGTTGGTTACACTACAGCCAGTACTTTGCATTCTATAGTAGATACTTTGTTGGAAAAACCGGGTGGCTTTATATCCAATGATATTATGCCGCCAGGAGTGTTCATGGATAACATGCCAGCATGGGAGTTTGGCGTATTGGTCCAGTCACGAGATCTTGCCAGAGCATTTCGTAAAGAATTTAGCCGTTCGCAATCTCAGTCCACAGAGGATGTGAACTTAAAAATAGCCGAGCCGCAATTTAATTTTGATAATAAAAGTTGGGCCTTACCATCCAGTGAAAGTGAATATCGTCGTGGCAATAAAGAGTTAATGGAATACCTTGATCGCTTGTCGAGCGAGTCTAATAATAAAGCTCAGTTTTATGCCCGTGCTGATAACCTTGCTGATTGGCTATCGGATGTCAGTACTCGGTTAGGTAGCCTTTCTCAGCGATTATCGGCCAGTGTTATTGACGACAAGCCACAATTGGAGTCGGATGAAAACACGCGTTATGTCAGAACTCCTTGGTCTAAAGTCGATGATGTTTTCTACGAAGCGCGAGGCACCAGTTGGGCTTTGATTCACATGTTACGTGCGGTAGAAGTGGATTTTGTTTTTACCTTGCAAGATAAAAATGCCTTGGTTAGCTTGCGTCAAATTATCCGTGAACTAGAAGCAACACAAGCCAGCATTTGGTCGCCGTTTATCTTAAATGGCAGTGGGTTTGGTGTCTTGGCAAATCACTCTTTAGTCATGGCTTCTTACATCGCTCGTGCTAACACCGCGGTCATTGATTTACGTCGTTTGCTCCAACAGGGGTAATCACACCGTATGCCATTTACTGTAAGTCAGGGGATTCGTCGCGCCATACTGGACGATGCCCCTGCTATTCTAAGCATATTCCAACAGTGCGATCTCTTCGATAACTCTGCTCATCGCCAATTGAGCATCGGCTTATTAGATGTTATCGATTGGCTGGAAAATGCGACGGATAAACATCCCATGTTCGTATTAGAAGAGCAGGGTGACGTGATAGCATGGTGCTCAATTGAGCCCTTCTACGGACTGCCAGCTTTCGACGCTGCTAGCGAAATCAGCTTGTATGTATTGCCAACACAGCACCGAAAGGGCCTTGGTACTGCGCTATTTCATTATCTAGAAAAAGAACGTCACCACATTGGTTTTACCCACCTTATCGCATACATATACGCCAGTAACCTAGAAAGCCAAGGCTTCTTTAAACGCCAAGGATTTGAGCAATGGGGGCTACTGCCCAACATTGCCCAGAATGAACAGATCAAAGAAGACGTGCTTTTATTGGGACGAGAGTTTTAGTTCTTCAGGTATATTTGTTTCCTTTCAAGGGCTTTGTTTTCCCAACCTTTATTCCGCTCTGCTGAGCTGTCTATTGGGTGAAATAACGCGTCGAACGGACTTCTTCGTGACTATTCGTGTAAAGGCAAACCGCAGGGCATCATGAGCGCAGCGACTCTCTAATTAAAAAAATGCCGTTGGAAGCGAAGCTTTCACATGTAGGTCGTCCTTCAGGGCGACAAAAAACTAAACGTGCAGGCGCACTATTAATTGTTGAACTAAGTCTAATTACTGAGATAAGCCGCTTCGCGGATCGACAGAGAAGAGTAAGTAAGGCCATAAGGCCTGAGCGAATCGCTTGCCTCGCGGGTCAAATCGCGCTACAAAGAGCAAACAAAGAACCAACATAACAGTGCTCAAAGAGCATCAGAAGCAGCATAGTCCAGACAGGCTTTGGCATTTAGCGAGTTATATAACAGGGAAGTCCTACCATGAAAGAAGCAAAACCCCTATACAGACAACGCTGCCGTTCAACAGTGGGTTATAGCCGCAGCTACGCTGCCGTATAACCCTTAATTGTTAAGCAACACTAAGGCATAGCATGGAATTCTTAACGAAAAATTTTAAAACGTTCTGGTGGGCTGTCCTTATATTCTCCATAGGTTTCTATCTATTTGACAGGTATCCAGAGTTACAGAAATCACAGGCCCAGTGGTTTGATGCGCTTGTTTTTATAATATGGGTTGTTTTGTGTTTGGTGCCCTTTTTTAACGAAATGGAGTTGTTTGGTCTTAAATTTAAAAATCAGATTGAAGAGGTCAAAGAGCACGTTTCTAAAGAAATAGCGTCTATAAGAAACGAAGTTAAAGTGACTAGTGATAATTCACAGTCAATGAGCCCCAACTTCATGTTCGGTTATCCACCTCCGCCAGACTCACAACTTCACAATATTGAAGAGCAGGTCAAAAAAGCTGTCGAATCTGCAATGCAAGGGTATGCGCCAAGGAATTCAGATGTATCCCAGTTTTACAGTAATCCTGCTACTACCGACCTAGACATATTATTCAGGGCACGTTATTCAATAGAAAAATCACTTAGAACAATATTTAACTCTATAGCAGAAGACAAAAGGCGTAGGCCAGAACCGGTTTTTCGCATTGTAGAGTATTTGATAAAAAATGAGCTAATCGCACCTCAAATGGGCAATGCTATTAGAGAAGTTTATTCTGTTTGCTCGCCAGCCATACACGGCGAAGATGTTTCTCCGGCGCAAGTTGATTTTGTAAGAAATACAGCCCTGGAGTTAATATCTGCATTAGAAGTAATCTCAGAGCGTTATGCTTAACAACGTCATCAATTTGACCGTCTTATGCTGCGCTTCAGGCGGCAAATTATGGCGGTGTTAAACACTAAGATCAGTCTGAGGAGTACGATGAAAATGGACAAGTGGCCAGCTTTTGTAGCATTTTTTGCTCACTGCTTCCTCGTTATTTTCTTCGTGGTACTCGGAGGCATCTTTCACGAAATCCCGACTGCAATTACTGCCTTTATTTATGGTGTGGCGCTAATCACAATCTATGCATTGCTTATTGGCAAAAATCTCGGGCATAACGGACTTTTGGGTTCGCGACTTGCTTTTATTCATCTTGGCTCGTCCCTTATTCTCCTTGTACTCGGAATCGTTGCTGAAAAAGTAATTCCGTTGGTTGGCGGTGCAATCAGTTATGTTTCGGTAATGGCCTTTTATATTCTTAATATGCCTGGGCTTCCTTTTTCAAAGCTACTGCCGTATCCAGGAGAACCAGAATTATTGTGGCAGGTACTCGGGTATGCTGTCCTAATCGCAACTACAACGGTATGGCTGTTTCTAGCATCTGTTATTGGCAGTTTGCTCTTAAGGGTGCTTGATAAAAGCCATGCTTAACAAGCGCATGTGGTCGGACTGGTTTTCCGCTGCGCTCCAAACCAGTCGCAAAACCGAGCATTACAAATCACTCTAGCCTTGAGTACTCGTATGTACTAAAGTGTATTACAAACTAGTACAGGAGAGCGTTTCAATGGGTATTACCAGTATTCGGCTAGCAGATGATATAGATAAGCCACTTGAGATTTTAGCTAGCAAGCTAGATAGAAGTAAAAATTATCTTATAAATCAAGCAATTAAAGAGTTTTTGGCAAGGCAGTCCGTAGAGGAGTCTAGGTGGGCAGACACTCTGGAGGCTCTAGAGTCTATTAAAGCAGGTAAATCCATTGCTGAAGCAGATGTGAATGCCTGGCTAAACAGCTGGGGCACTGTTGAGCGCAAAGAGCCACCGAAATGATAGAGGTTGAATATTCCCCAGAGTCGATGAAAGACCTTCAACGGATTGTTGAGTTTGTTGAGGTTAAGAATCCTTACGCTGCACGAAGAATCGCAATTGATCTTCAAGAAGGAATTTTCAAACTAAAGCAATTCCCTGAAATTGGCTTGCCGGTTATAAAAGCGCCTGATCCTGAAAAAATCCGAGATCTATATATTGGTGATTATACCGTACGGTATTTAATCACCAGTGGTATTGTTTATATTTTGAGAGTTTGGCACAGCAAGGAAAATGAGAAAAATTTATAACAAAACAAAGTAGCGGATTCGCTATGCTCCCTGCTGTTTGTGGCGTTATGTCTAAGGAGATAAAGTACCTATCAATGGCAACATACAACATGTCTCTGCACAATTAACGATTATTTGCTGTTCTTACGAGTAAAGTGGAGTTTACTTAAAGTGAAATATCTTGGTGTTGATTCATCCCGACACTTTTTCGAAGATTTTTTGCTTGTTAGCTGCACTCTATTTTTCGTTGTGCTTTGCTCTACTACAAATGGTCGTCAGCTGGCGGTGTTATGTTTACTGAGGGATAGTTCATGAAAGTCGCTTTTAACAAAAAGCTATGGTTTGCGATCTTTGCCCTATGCTTTAGTTTTTCTACGCAAATTGCATTCGCCGATGAACCGCCAGTTAAGAAGAGTAAGAGTGGGATTTGTCATGCGAAAGGAAGCACCTATTATTCTAAAACTAAGAACTTTACTGCATATCAAACAATGGAAGCGTGTTTAGAAAGCGGAGGGCGTCGTCCAAAGCGGTAAGCATAGAAAATGCTTTAAATCGCTCTATTAATTTAATAAAGAGAAGCAAGTTTTGTGTATTATCCGACCTTATAAAGACTCTGACGCCAGTGTGTTGTGGGCTATTTATTTTCACACGGTTCGTCATATTAACATCCGTGATTATTCTCAGGCTCAGGTAGAAGCATGGGCGCCACAATCATTCGATGTTGCTGTCTGGCGTCAGAAGATGTTAGAAATATCGCCGTTTGTGGCTGAAATGGATGATCAGATAGTAGGCTATGTTGATTTGCAGTCAAACGGTTTGATTGATCATTTCTTTTGCCATCATCAGTACCAAGGCCGAGGCATAGGGCGAGCTTTGATGGCGCATATTTTTGCTGTAGGGCGTTCACAAGGGATAAAGCGCTATTATTCTCATGTCAGTATCACGGCGCGTCCTTTTTTCGAACATTTTGGTTTTAAGGTGGTGAAGACGCAGCAGATTGATGTTCGAGGTCAGACATTAACGAATTTTGTCATGGAAAAAATAGAAAACACAGATGAATAGATAGCGCTCTTTTTTGGTTTAACAGTGTGCTTATTGCTCATAAACTTGATAGGGAAAATGCATGAAAACAGGTTTGGTGATCTATACGTCATCGATAGAAAAATTGGCAACATTTTATGCTCATGTTTTTGACATGCAGATGATCGAAAGTGACCGTTCCTGTGCGCTATTGGTTGGTGGTGATTTTGAGTTGGTGTTGCTTGAAACAGACGTGTCTAAAAAGGGGTTGAGTCTCGTTTGAAGCGCGAGAGAACACCGCACTAAAGCCAACATTCTTTGTGAACACGCCGCTTGAATTCATAGAAGAAAAGATCAAAGCAAAAGGTGGCGTTGTATTCTCACCTAAAAATTGGACGTTTGGCGGCCGACAGGTTTGCGATGCGCACGATTGTGAGGGGAATATTTTCCAGCTGAGAATTGGGAATGATGGTTAACAATCCCGATTGCGCGACTTTATGCAGTTTCAGAGTCAGTGTTTGAGTCTTTATCTCCTCACCAAATTAACAATCTATGCCTTACGATATAAGTCGTCTTGTTAAACGTTAAGTTAGCCAACGTGAAAGAGACGTTTGGGCTGAAAGTCCGACAAAAGATTTTTTGCTTTCCTATTAAATGAAAGCGTTGCATCGATTGGCAAAAGTTACCCGCTCAGCTTTTTTTCCTGAATTAAAGAGCGGAATAAAGGTTGGGAATACAAAGCGTTTGAACGGAGCCAAAGCTTGCAACCCCTCCCTAACCCTCCCCTTGGAAGACAAAAGGGGAGGGGACCAAACTACATTGGCTCAAACACTGAGCCTAAGCTTGGAACAAACAATTTGTTGTACATGCGGCTGGCGTAGTCGTCGGTCATGGAGGACATGTAGTCGCAGATGATGCGCAGTCCGTTTTCTCCGCGTTCTTGGCTTTTTTGCCATTCTTTGGCGATTTCTCTGGGCAGCAAGCGGGCGGGGTCGGCGGAGTAGGCTTCGAACATTTCTAATAGCATTTGCTGGCCTTTGTAGACAAGCATTTGCACTTCTGGGCGCTGGATGATGTGTTGCATTTCAAATTGTTTTAACAAGTTTAAGGCTTGGCGCTGACCTTCTGGCAAACCCACTTGAAAGCGTAACAAGGGGTGTTCGAACGCTGTTTTTTCGACCACTTGGCAAGAGGTGATGAACCAACTGACCAGGCTGCCAATAGCCTCTTTACGAAGATGGCTTTGGCGGCTGAACAGTTGCGTGCGAATGTCATTTAGGTGCTCGGCCAAAAACGGAGACGCCAAGGCGGCCAGTTTGGGTTCTAGGTGTTCTAACCACATGTCTTTGGTGACCATGCCGAGGACGATGGCGTCTTCTAGGTCGTGTACACCGTAAGCGATGTCGTCAGCGAGATCCATTATGCTGGTATCGAAGCTGGCGTGTTTTGCTTTGGCGTGATTGTCATTATTGGTCTGGTGGACTTCTTGTAATAAGGTTTTGTCGGCTTGGCTAAAAGGTTCAATTATCCAATTGAGCAGGTCTTGTTCTTCTTGGTAGACACATTTTGGTGGTGCCCAATTAGATGCCTTGAATTGGCGGAAGTTGGCTGGTTTTTCTGGGTATTTGCCAACCACGTTGGCGTGTAAAACAGGATATTTTAAAATCCCTAATAAAGTACGACGCGTGACGTCCATGCCGTAGGTGGGCGAGTAGGAACCGCGTTTACCAAGGATTCTCAGTGACTGGGCGTTACCTTCAAAACCGCCATAGGCTTGCATCATGTAATTGAGCGCGACTTCGCCGCCATGGCCAAAGGGTGGGTGGCCGATGTCGTGGCTTAGGCAAACGGTTTCTATTAAGGCATCGTCGGCCAACCAAGGCTGAAAAGCCGCCTCTGAAGGATAGCTGTGTTTCAGTTGGTGGACAATGCCGTTGCCGATTTGGGCGACTTCTAGGGAATGCGTTAAGCGTGTACGGCTGTAGTCGTTTTGTCGAATGGCGAGGATTTGTGTTTTGGATTGTAAGCGACGAAACGCAGCGCTGTGTATGATTCGTGCTCGGTCCCGTTGGTAAGGAGTACGGTAATCGTTATCGCGTGATTCTTGATGACCAGATTGTCTTTCGTGCCAAGGTAACATCTCGTCTCGTGCATTTGTCATGTTGTTAATCCATAGGGCTAATAATTCTCAGTCTTTCACGAAAACACGATATAGGTCAATGTTCATAAGATTGGCATTGGGCATAATAGAATTAACTATAAGGAATCTTTATGCTTAATACACAACATCTCATTACATTTAAGGCGTTGGTTGATACTGGTAGTTTTACTAAGACGGCGAAGCTGTTGGGTTTAACTCAGCCTGCGGTGAGCCAGCACATTCAAAAATTAGAACGAGAAATGGGCGAGGCTTTGTTGATTCGACATGGTCGGACAACCAATATGACGCCAGCAGGGGAAGTATTGCTGCAACACATATACGATTTGGAAGCTTGCTATGCCAATTTTATGGCATCGTGGAAAAGTCATCTTGATCGTCAGTTAGATGACGTCGTCACTGTAACAAAAAGTGCCTGATCGTCACAGGCACTTTGAATTCAAAATGGTGTTTATTGCTGGGCTGTCGGTATCAGATTGCCAATGTGTAAGCCACATTCTTTGTGTTCTGATTCTTCCCACCACCAGCGACCTTCACGTTCGTGCTGATTTGGCAAAATAGGGCGTGTGCAAGGTTCGCAACCTATGCTGGTAAACCCTTTCAAATGCAATTCGTTGTACGGCACGTCAAACATTTTGATGTAGTTCCACACGTCTTCAGAAGACCAGTTTGCCAATGGATTGAATTTAAACAGGTCTTTTTTATCCGTACTGAATGCACTGTCTTTTTCAGCAAAAGCGAGAACGTTGCGTGTGCCAGGGCTTTGGTCTTTGCGTTGTCCAGTGATCCAGGCATCCAGTGTGGCCAGCTTACGTTTAAGTGGTTGGACTTTGCGAATGCCACAGCATTCTTTGTGACCATCTTCAAAAAAGCTAAATAGGCCTTTTTCGCGGGTGAAGTTTTCGAGGGCTTCACGGTCTGGGGACAGAATGTCTATATTGATCTTGTAGTGTTTACGAACCTGTTCGATAAAACGATAGGTTTCGGCGTGCAGACGGCCTGTATCAAGGGAAAATACCTTAATGTCTTTTTTGGCTTTGACGGCCATGTCGATGAGTATAACATCTTCTGCACCACTAAAAGAAATGGCGATGTTGTCGAATTCTTTCATCGCGTTGTGAATGATTTTTTGTGCTTCGTCTTCTTTGTTGTTGGCAATAAAAGACGCTAAATCAAATGCTGACATAGGGAGAGTTACCATGTTCTTGAGTTACGTTAGCTGTACAATAACAATTTGCGGTGATGAAACAAAAGACGAAAGAACACTAACCTTATAATTCGAAAGAAAGTGGTTAATAAAAGCACGAAAACGCTTAGCGAATGTGTCTTGCTAATGTTTGATAAAGTCCATACAAGATTCCAGCTGTTACGCCCCAAATTCGAATGTCTTCGTAGTCAATCTCGAAATAACCGCGAGAAATGGTATCGAGTGCCTTCTTTTTAAAACGATAGTTTTGTGGGTTCAATAAGTAGCGTAATGGCACCCAATGTACGGACTTTACTTCTTCTTCACAGAGACTGAGGCTCACTCCGGCGCGTCATTTCAGCCACAATGGGTTTGATGCAGTATCCTGAGATGGTGCAGTATTCCCCCAGTTCTCCTAATAGGTCGAAGCAATCGGGTGAAAGCCCAACTTCTTCTAGTGTCTCGCGCAGTGCTGTGTATTGTATGCTGGCGTCATTTGGATCATGCTTACCTCCCGGAAACGCAATTTGGCCCGGATGGTTACGCATGTGAAGTGCGCGTTGAGTTAATAGTACGTACAACTCACCATTTTCTGGCTCTTTCCAAATAGGAATCAGCACGGCAGCAGAACGGTATTTTAAATCATAACCACTGGGAAACATTTCCTCATCTGGGTTATGGATTTGTTGCGCATACGGTTCGTTGTCTAATGCTGCGCGAATATCATCCAAGTTCAGGTCAATGGGAGGAGCACTCAAAAACTGCTCTATGTCAGACATGATACGGCCTATTTCAAAAAGTCTTGTTCTAGAGTATGGGTTAATTTGCCCACTTTGGTAAAGGTTTCTTGGTATTCTTGTTGGCATTTTGAGTCGGCAACCAAACCACCACCCGCCCAGCAATGAAGATTGCCATGATCTGCGACCAGTGTGCGAATCGTGATGCTAGAATCCATTTGACCGTTGGCGCTGAAGTAAACAATTGAGCCGCAATAGGCCGAACGTACGTGAGGCTCTAGTTCATCAATAATTTCCATGGCGCGAATTTTGGGGGCGCCAGTGATGGAGCCACCTGGAAAACTTTGATGGAACACTCGAATCGCTTGGTCAGCTTGGTCAATTCTCCCTTCTACAGTAGACACCAGATGATGGACGTTGGCATAACTTTCTAAAGCAAACAGCTTAGGCACCTTGATGCTACCGGTTAAGCAGGTACGCCCTAAGTCGTTGCGCAGCAGGTCGACAATCATGAGGTTTTCAGCGCGGTCTTTTTCGGACGTTTGTAACCAGTCAGCATTGGCTTTGTCTTCTTCCGCTGTGGCACCACGGGCCACCGTGCCTTTTATGGGTTTGGATTCTACTCGACCTTGGTCACACAAGAGGAATCGTTCAGGCGAGTGACTTAAAATACTTTGCGTAGCAGAAATCTCCATATAAGCCGAAAAAGGTGTCGGGCATGCTTCTCTTAGTCTGTGATACGCCGTAAAGGTGTCGCCTTGATAGCGGGTTGAAAAGCGCTGTGCTAAGTTGACTTGATAACAATCCCCAGACTGAATGTAGTCTTGGACTTTGCAAAACTTTTGCGCGTATTCCGCCTCAGTCATGTTCGAGGAAAAAGGGGCTTGCAAACGAAAAGGTCTTGCTTCGTTTAAGTCGTGTTTTACCAATACATCATCACAAGCACTGGTGAAGCGATTGATCAAATCAGCAACGTCTTCCGAAGGACACCAAGGCGAGGTGATCAATTGAGTGGTTTTTTTCTTATGGCAGGTAATGACCGCCCAGCTGTAAAGACCCACACTTAAGGTTTCTAGTTGCACATCATGTTCTACGGTATCCGGTAGTTGCTCGACAAAATGACCGCTTTCATACCCGTAATAACCTAATAAACCACCAACGAATGGCAAATCCTTCGGGGCGGACTTAGCCCAAGCTTCTTGGCAAATTAGACTCATTAACTCATTCATCAGCGCCATTGGATTGTGGGTTGCGCTAAGTGAATAAAAAGGTTTGGTGTACCAACTAATGGGTTGTCCATTCGCGACAGGGTGAATTCGAGCCAGTGGGTTGGCAACTAGAATGTCAAAGTTAGTGTCTGGAAAATGTTGGTGATTACTGTCGAGTAACGCAGGATAGGGTAAGTCTCGTACAGCAGAAAAGAAAGACAGTAATGACGCCTGATAAGGGAGATTTACTTTTTTGATTTCTGACATTTATTTTAATACCTAGTAATATTAAGTCTGCGCTTACCCATCCTGTTTATACCCAATAGGGGATTAAATATAAACGAGACACGGTTTGGTTGCTTTCACAACGAGCAAACATTGTATGCTTTTAATAAGGGTCCTCACAGGTTAATTACAAGTGTCTGACATTTTTTTCTTTCTTTGCCCAATGCGCGTATTGCGTATCGTCTTTACGAGAATTCGCAGTCTGAGAGCGAGCGTGTTTGTTTGCTTTTACACGGTGCTGGTGTGGCAGGTAGCATTACTTATTCCCCTATGTTGCCGTATTTTACTCAATGGCGTTGGATGCTGGTGCCTGACCTAAAAGGCATGGGGGATTCTTTTCATCATCATGGTGAAGAGGGGGCAGTGTCGATAGGTGAGTTAACCGATGAAGTTGAAGCATTATTGTCCCATTTGGAATGGAATGACTTTGATGTGGTGGCGTATTCCCTTGGTGGCTTGGTGGCGTTAAATCTGAATTATCAGCGTAGCTTGCAAGGCAAAAAGAAAATGAAAATGGCTCTGCTAGAGGCCGCTTCTTTGGATCGTGAGGACTTAGCTACCTTGATGGAAGTGCGTCAAAAGTATCGTCATGCCTCGAAACTGATTCGTGACACGGGGGATGTAGAGCTTGGTGTAGCGAGTTTTATGGATGGTGTCTCGCCGAATCGACGCAAACATCCTGTCGCGGAAGCGACCACACAATCTCGTCTTGCTCATCGACCCTTTGGTTTTGCTTATGCGCTGGATGCGGTGACAGATCATGTGGCATTAATGGCACAGGAGCCGTCTTTGCGTCAGTCGATGATTGACGCCTCAGAGCATGTTTTTTTGTTTTCAGGCGAATTAAGTCATGAGGCTCTGCGTCAGCATTATGATTTATTAAGTGAACGCAACTCTGCTTGGCAACATAAGGTTCTCAGTGCCTGTGATCATTCTTTGCCATTTCAAAAACCAAGGCAAATTGCAAATCATATTAACAAATGGTTCAAGACAGTTTAGTCTAGGATTATTCGAGTAAAAAATGCACTAGATAGGATGTCTGGTGCCTGATTAAACAAAACAAGGAGGTTTTCCATGCATCATCAACGTGGCTTTTCACTACTAGAGCTACTGTGTGTGCTCGCAATTCTTAGTATTCTAGCCCATGCAGGTTCGGCACAGTTTTTTAGTGCAAACCAAAAGACCCGAGACAAAAACACCCTTAAAAGCGAAATGAAGCGTCTAGCAGCGGCGCTAACACAAGCACGTCAACTGGCTGTGATAAGCGGACAAAGCAGTTATCTATGTGGTGGTGTCGATTGCGATGGGCATTGGTCTGATGGTTTTAAGCTTTATCAAATGGCATCCACAAACGGCGTTGAAAAAATCTATCGGCAAATCCTTTTTGATCACTCCTTGGCGGTTTCTTGGCGTGGTTTTCCTATCAAAAAACAACAGATCGAATTTCAATCCAACGGCTTATCAAGTTATCAAAATGGGACGTTTGAGTTTTGCTTGGGGGCATGGCAGGCGGATGTGGTATTGAACCAAAGTGGACGCTTTTATTTAACCGACCCACAAAGTGCTATGAATAGTGGGGTGTGCGGATGAAGAAACAGACAATCTATCGTTTACTATCAGCGCCACGTCAACGGGGTTGGATTATGTTAGAGATTATGTTGTGTTTGAGTTTGTTCGCGGTGGTATTGCATGTATTACAGCGTCAGAGTGAAACGCAGTGGCATGTATTTCAGCAAACAGAAGAACATCGAAAACAATCTGATTACGAACAAAAACACGCCGCGATGATGCAATTAGTTGGCTCTGTGGCGTGGTTGAATCATCAGCAAGAAACCACAGAGCAAGGGTATCCCGATTGCCAAAAATGCACAGGAGATCAATTAGCGCAATGGTTTCATAGCTCCCAGATGGATACGTTAGATCGACATTCAAGCTTGTCGTCTGAGGAGGGAGAAAGTGAGTAAACGGCATAATTTACAAGGCAGTCTTATCATTGAACTGTTAGTCGTCTGTAGTTTAGTGGCTCTCTTATTGCCTTTTTTAGTCGTTGCTTTGGTTCGCATGCAAGAACGTCATTTATTGATAAAAACGTATCAAGATCAGCAAGTGATTAAGGCAGCAATTGATGCGCATTTCCAAGCACAATGGTCACGTTTAAGACCCGCTAGCTGCCTGATAGATGAATCCTTGTTTTTAATCATTGAATCGGGCATGTCGCCCCCCTTCGTTTAGCAACTCGGACGATTGATAAAGAATCCGATTGGTTAAGAGCGGTAGATTATGGGTTGTGCCGCGGTACAGTAAAGGTGAATGGCAACCCTTTAGACACCTCTTTGTCCTGCCATTGGAAAGCGGGTGATAGTGTGAGGTTTTCCTCTTGTGAGTCTTACTTCCCTGGCCAAATATTAAGTGTTTCGGCACAACATAGCCGAATTGAGCTTATCGGTGGTGAGTTTGTGGAAGACGCGATTGGGCAATCTGGGATCATAGAAAGCCAAGATGAGTTCTATTGGTATATTTCTGAAGGTAAAGGTGGGCAAAATGCTTTTTGGCGTACACCAAGAGAAAGTGGCAACTCATTAGAGTTATGGAGTGGGATTGAGCGTTTGTCTGTGTTTCCGTTATTAGATGACAACCTGGATGGAATGGTCGACGCTTTAGATACTGGCTATGGGCAATTTTCTCTCGCTAAGGTCCGTGGCCTATGGGTGGAGTATCAATATCGACTTCATGATTGCAAGTCTGAGCGGGATACACAATTGGCACAAGATTATCGCTCTATGCGCGGAGAAACGTGGCGTTATTTCTCGCCTTGTCAGGGGGTTGGCAATCAAATCATTGTGTTAAAGGGACTTTAGCCGATATGACGAATATTTATCTTAGCGGTCAACGAGGTTGGGTGTCCTTGCCGATTATTGCTTTGTTACTAGCATTGTCGACGTTATCTGCGCATTACCAACAAGGATTACAGGCAGGCTTTAAGTGGCGTAGTCAGCTGAATGATGTGACAGAAGAGCAAGAAATATGGACGGATTTTTATCAAGCTTGGGTGGTATCTGCACATTTTTCCGCCGCGCAGGCGAGCACATGTATCGGCTTTTGTGCTTTACATGAGTCGAGGTTAGAGTCTATTTGGCAAACCCGTAATCAACAACTGTATTATCGCTGGGAACGCTACACTTCTGCTCCCGACGAAATGGACAATACCCAAAGATCCTATCGACTGTGCGCCACACAAAACCAGCAACAATACCGTTGCTGGTGGTGGCACGAACATCGCTTGCTTGCCAGCGGTTGGGTCAGTGCTTCTGATTGAAGATTTTCAAATGCTCGGCACTGCAAAATGCACGCGCTTCTTGGTCATGAATCGCATGGGAGCGCGGTGTGAACGTTTTGCATTCTGCACACCGAACCATGCTCTCTTGTGCCTCGTCTTTTTTGCTAGACGCCTTTTTTTCACTTCCTCGGGTGACTGACTGCGCTTAAAAGCGACAAACTGGCGGTACAACCACCAACCAATAAAGAAAATAGCAACAAAAACGATCAAACGTACGATCATATACTTTACCTAGCTTGGGTAATTCCAGACAATAACGGGCATATTCTAACAGAGTTCATGAGATAGCAACTGTATGACATTACGAATTGCAATGGCCCAGCTGGATATGCTGGTCGGCGACATTACCAAAAACACCCAATCTGTTATCGATGCGGCGTGTAAAGCGCGTGATGAAGAGCACGCAGATGTCGTGGTTTTTCCAGAATTAACCTTAACTGGCTATCCACCAGAAGACTTATTATTGCGTCCAAGTTTGGATCAGCGTATCGAATCGGCCTTGGCGACATTATTGGCCGAGATCCGCGATATCTATGTCGTTGTTGGTTATCCTCGCCGTATTGATGGCGAACTGTTTAATTGCGCGGGTGTGATTTACCAAGGTGATTTGCTGGTGGAATACGCCAAACAAAAGTTGCCTAATTTTTTGGTGTTCGATGACAAACGCTATTTCAGTGAAGGCCGCGAAGCGGGCCTTGTTGATATCAAAGGCGTTAAAGTAGGTTTAAGTATCTGCGAAGATATTTGGCATCCTGAGCCTATTGCGCAAGCCAGAGCGGCTGGCGCGGAACTAATTCTTAACTTAAATGCTTCGCCTTACCACATTGAAAAAATGGGCGAGCGTGAAGAACTACTTCATCAGCGTGCGACGGAAGTTACCTTACCAATTGTCTACGTGAACTACATGGGCGCGCAGGACGAATTGGTTTATGAAGGCGGCTCTTTTGTGGTCAACGCCAAAGGCGAGAAAATCATGCAAGCGCCTTGGTTTGAAGCTGGTCTATACAGCATCGATATGATCGTTGATGAAAGCCAACCCAACAAGGTAGAGCCTGTTGCGGGCACCATTGCTCCTGCATTGGGCTTGGAGGCGAGCGTCTATCAAGCCATGGTGCTTGGCCTACGGGATTACATCACCAAAAATCGTTTTAAAGGCATTGTGCTGGGCTTGAGTGGTGGTATCGACTCGGCTTTATCCTTGGCGGTCGCAGTCGATGCCATCGGCGCTGAACGAGTACAAGCGGTGATGATGCCGTACACTTATACGTCTTCCATCAGTTTGCACGATGCCGAAGAAGAGGCCAACTTGCTGGGCGTGAAATACAGCGTGTTGCCGATTGAATCGATGGTGTCGGCTTTTACCGATGTGTTAGCGCCAGAGTTCGAAGGCTACGGTAAAGACACCACAGAAGAAAACTTACAAGCGCGCACCCGTGGTGTCACCTTAATGGCGATTTCCAATAAGAAAGGCTACATGGTCCTAACCACAGGCAACAAGAGCGAAATGGCGGTTGGTTATGCCACACTCTACGGCGACATGGTAGGCGGTTATTCCGTCCTAAAAGATGTCTTTAAAACCTTGGTATTCAAGCTTTGCCGTTACCGCAATACTTTGGGCTACGTCATCCCTGAGCGCGTCATCACCCGACCACCTTCAGCAGAATTGGCGCCAGATCAAAAAGACGAAGACTCCTTGCCAAGCTACGACATCCTCGATGAAATTTTACGCATGTACATCGAAGAAGATCAAAGCGCCGAAGCCATTCTCGCGACCCAACAATTTGACCGAGAAACTGTCTACCGCGTGCTTCGCCTTGTTGACGTGAATGAATACAAACGTCGTCAATCGCCAACCGGCGTTCGCATCACTGCCCGTGGGTTTGGACGAGATCGTCGTTACCCGATTACCAATGGTTGGCACATCGGGGAGTAGGGCTTTTAAAAAACTGTTCAAAACTTGTTTTTACGCCTTCTCTTTGAAGAAAGAGAAGGCGTTTTTATTTGGTTTCCATTCAAATGCTTCCTAGGTTGATAGCTTGGTTCCGCTCTTTAATTTAGGAAAAAGCTGAACGGGTCACTTTTGCCAAACGACGTAAAAGGAACCAAGAAGTCTCTTTATCGGGCTTTCGCCCAAACGTCTCGTTTGCTTTGTTTAAAACAGCAATTAAGCCACCCACCTTTGCAAGCCAGTTAAATCAAGGAGTTGAGTTTTGACTTGCTGAATCATAAATATACTGTATATAATTACAGTATATTTTCTCAGGAAGAGGGAGCCATTATGCCGCAGCCAAGAAGTCAGCAAATCAACGTTAGTGATACGCCATACTACCATTGTGTTTCTCGTTGTGTGCGACGGGCCTTTTTGTGTGGTGAAGATCCGCTTTCAGGTGACAGTTTCGAGCACCGTCGTGGCTGGGTTGAAAACAGGTTGCTGTTTTTAGCCAGTCTCTTTTCTATCGATATATGCGCTTATGCTGTGATGAGCAATCACCTTCATGTGGTACTGCATATTGACGTTGAAAAAGCGGCGAAGTGGTCGACATTAGAGGTGTTAGAGCGTTGGCATAAGCTTCATAAAGGTACTGTATTTACGCAACAATACGTAAAAGGTGAGGTGTTGCCTGAGTTTGCGTTAAGCCTAGTCGAGGCTTCAGCAGAGACATTTCGCAATCGGCTGATGGACATCAGTTGGTTTATGAAAGAGCTTAATGAGCCAATTGCACGACAAGCTAACGCCGAAGACAACTGTACAGGAAGATTCTGGGAGGGCCGTTTTAAATCTCAAGCGTTACTGGATGAAGCAGCATTGATTGCCTGTATGGCTTACGTGGACCTCAACCCAATACGAGCCAAGTTAAGCGATACGCCAGAAGAGGCCGACTTTACCAGTCTTAAAAAACGTGTGGACTCAGCTAAGATGCAAAGGCAGCCAAAGCGATTGTTGCCTTTTATTGGTAATCCGAGAGAAAACATGCCTAATGGCTTGCCATTTTTCTTATCTGATTACCTAGAATTGGTCGATACGACGGGACGCATCATTCGAGATGATAAACGAGGTGTAATAGATGGGTCATTACTGTCCATTCTTCAACGGCTCAATATATCATCAGAGAATTGGCTGAGCATTACGACACAGTTTGGTGAAAAAACAGGTCATGTCGTCGGTAAGGAACATTCAATCGCCTATTATTGTGAAGCGCATCAGCGGCAGCGTAAACCTCGAGGTAGCGCTAAGCTCCTTGCTTAAATAAAACCTTAAACTGCCAATCATGTATTAGGGTTGTTTTCAAAACCGCCTTGTCTTGCCTTGTCTGAAATCCTATTAAATGCACTTTTTCTAGAGTTGAAGATTGTCATCCCACGTTTCGCTTACTTATATCGTCAATTGTTGCTATTTTATCTGTGTGCTCTGGTAGTAATCTTTGATTATTAGAGTGTGTGTCTTAGTTAATAGTTAAAGTGTGTGTCCTAGTTAATATTCCTACGCAGAAAATCAGGCATTAAAGATCTTAAACAGACCTTTTGGTAACTTTTGCGTCGTTTGGCAAAAGTTACACGCTAAGTAGAGCGGAATAGAGGTTGGGAATACAAAGCGTTTGAATGGAATCAAAGAAAACCAAATCGCCAACGGCGAAACCTCAATGTAATAACCTGTTAATACCTTTTCCCTTTCTCTAGCTGTTACAACATAGGACGTTTTAACCAAAACAGGAGAAGGTGTCATGTCGAATAAAAAAATCTTAATGATCACGGGGGATTTCACGGAAGACTACGAAACTATGGTGCCGTTTCAGGCGTTGATGAGTGTTGGTCATACGGTGCATGCGGTTTGCCCAGATAAGAAGTCTGGCGATACGGTGGCGACGGCGATTCATGATTTTGAAGGTGATCAAACCTATACGGAGAAGCCAGGGCATCGTTTTGCGTTGAATGCGACGTTTGCGGATATTAAGGTGGAAGATTACGATGCTTTGGTGATTCCTGGTGGTCGAGCGCCTGAGTATCTGCGTTTGAATAAAACGGTGATTACGATGGTGAAGCATTTTTTTGATACGAATAAGCCAGTAGCGGCGGTTTGTCATGGTGCGCAGTTGCTTGCGGCGGCAGGTGTGTTGGAAGGCAGAAAATGTTCTGCGTATCCAGCGTGTCAGCCTGAGGTGGAGCTTGCGAAAGGTGAGTTTATGGATATCCCTGTTGATCAAGCGGTAACAGACGGTAATCTTGTGACAGCGCCAGCGTGGCCTGCACATCCGGCTTGGCTTGCTCAGTTTTATGTGTTGTTAGAAAACTAAATCGAATGTAATGAGTGAATTCGGGTGAGTATGGTAAGTGTAAAAATGCAAACTCACCCGACTATTTTTCCCTATCTTCGGCTAGACTGTTTGCATTGAGTTATTTCATTCCAATAATAAAAAACGTCATTCAGTAGGGAAAATACAATGTGTAAGCTCTTTGTGAATTCAGATCCTAGGCTGTGGGAAAATGTCACTCGTTCTTTGCGTATTGATGGCATGGTCACCAGTATTCGATTGGAGAGTTTCTTTTGGTTTACGCTGGAAGAGATTGCCCAACGCGACAAGTTGTCTTTGTCGCAAATTATCGCCAAGCTCAATCATGAAGCTTTGGATGCGGGTCATGATTTGGATAATTTTACGTCTTTTCTTCGGGTTTGTGCCATGCGTTATCTGCATTTGCAAACCATTGGTATGCTGCCTCATTCCCATGAAGTGAGCATTGCGTCTCTTAATTCAGATCGTATTCTTGAACAGGAGAAATGCTATCTAGAGACGCATCAATGACCCTTTACCAGTAACCATTTATTGGTCGCTATTTTTGTCCAAACATTTTCATCAAGGTTCCGTCTTTTAAAACGTATTGATGGAATAGTGCCGCAGCGGCGTGTAGTAAGACTAACGCCATCATGATGTTCATCGCTATTTCATGGACATCTCCCATAATATGAATGCCCAAGTACCAAGCGACTGTGCCAAAAACGGGCACTAAAAACATCAGTAAATATAAGATCTCATGGACGATAAGAGAGACTCGGTCGAATACGTTCGTTGAGGCTGTTTTGGTTTTTTTAGACATGAAGCGAACAATAATACGAACTACTACTAGGGCGATAATGGCCAACCCAACATATACATGCAGTGATGCGACTAGGTTATAGCCTGAATTGCTGTCGTTTAGGTGTTGACGAAAAGCGCGTCCCATTCCATCACTGACGAAATAATTGAAAACAATCAACGCTGCAATAGCCCAGTGTAATAGGATTTGGGCGGTATTATAGGATCGCTTTGTTGTGTGCATTGATGACTCTCCATGGTGATGTTGTCTGATGTATGGAGTGTAGGTAGGCAATATTAAGGTTTTCTTAACCTTTATGGTTTGTGATGTTTTTCTGATCTTTCTGTTGCATGATCCTAAAATGCTTATCGTGTTTCCTATATAATATGCACCATCTCGTTGTTGACGATTCATTTTGTTCAGGCTTTTTCTCAGTCAGAAAGGCTTTTTATTAGGTAAAACGGCACTTTATGTTTAATGCATCTTCTACTCGTCTAAATAAATACATCAGCGAAAGCGGTATCTGCTCTCGAAGAGACGCTGACCGCTTTATTGAACAAGGTAATGTGTTCATCAATGGCAAGCGTGCCTCGGTGGGGGATCAGGTGGTGGCCGGTGACACGGTGCGGGTGAATGGTCAGATCATTGAGCCTCAAGACGCGGATGATTTTGTTTTTATTGTGTTGAATAAGCCTGTTGGTATTGTGAGTACCACGGAAAGTTCTGAAAAAAATAATATCGTTGATTTTGTTAGCCATGGAGTGCGCATTTTTCCGATTGGTCGTTTGGATAAAGACTCTCAAGGTTTGATCTTTTTGACCAATAACGGCGATTTGGTTAACAAGGTATTGCGAGCGGGTAACAATCACGAGAAAGAGTATGTGGTAACGGTAAACAAACCGATTACGGATGATTTTATTGCCGGTTTGGCGGGCGGCGTGCCTATTTTGGGAACCATGACGAAGAAGTGTCCGGTGACTAAGGTGGCACCAAATGTGTTTAATATCACGTTAGTTCAAGGTTTGAACCGTCAGATTCGTCGCATGTGTGAATACTTTGGCTATGAGGTGATGAAGCTAGAGCGTACACGTATCATGAACGTAAGCCTTAAGGGGTTACCTGTTGGTGAATGGCGAGACCTTACACAAAAAGAGTTGTCTGTTTTGCTAAAATCGGTTGAAGATTCTTCTTCAGAAGCCAAGGCACCAGCGAAAAAGTCCCGCCAAGCGCCGCGTAAAAATGCTCGTCCTAATACGCCTCTTCAGCCTAAGACGGCCTCCAAAGGGAATACCAAACACCCTAAAGAGGATGGCAGAAAACCTGCTGCGTCTAAAGGCAAAGACAGACGTCCTTTTGGTGACGCTAAGAAGCCTGCTTCGAATGGTTCAGGAGGCAGTAATCGATCGAATGGGGGAGCAAGTGGATCACCAAAAAACAAGGGTAAGTCTGCTGTAAAAAGCCAGCGCCCTACAAAGGGCAAAGGGCCACAAAAATCATCACGTCCGTAGTCATTATGAGTAGGTCGATTTTTATAAAAAAGCCCTAACATAAGTTAGGGCTTAGACGACTCGAGTGTACTGCCATCATTATGTATGTTGGCTAGCGTAAAGAATTAATTACCGGATGTATTGGTTGTGGATTTTTTCGTTGCCTTCGCTGCTTTCTTTTCTTTTGCTGTTAAAAGTGGTTTCTTTTTGGTCTCTTTTTTACTGTCTTGACTTTTACTCATGATGTTCACCATTAGCCATTACATGTAACCTTAGTTGACTTGTATCAACTTAAGGGCTGTTGCTACGAACCTTGGAACAACAATTGTCACATAGCAAGTTAAGTATGTGCTTATTACTGAACAAGTAAAGGGGGGATTTCGTTTTTGAGTAAAAATATTGGCTGGCCATACAGTGTCAGGTCAATGCGTAGCTTTTGATGAGGTGTTGTTTCTCTTAGTCTTATTTTTTTATCTATTGTGCCGACCTTATAAGGGAATATTAAGGATTTTCACAAAAATGTATTTTGGTCGTTTGTAATAGGCAGAACAAGTTTTTATGCTGCTTGTTCCTTTATAAGATCGTTGGTGGAATCATGCGAATAATTAATAAGATGTTTCAAATTTTGTTACTGAGCTTGGTCGTGTTCACATTGACGGCGTGCGTTATGCTACCGGGTGGACCTCATGGTGGGCCTCATGGTGGGCATGGTAATGGCGGTCCGACAATGCGTCATTAAGCCAATCCATGGGTTGTCATTAGCCTTGCTTAGTAGACAAGTTCCTAAGGCGTTTATTCTAGTGATATGGTTTAATTAGCTGTTTTTACTCGCTGTCTTATTTCTATCTGGTAAAGCTTATGCATCCCATTGCGTTGAGTGTTTCATTGTTAATTTGTAGCAATATTTTTATGACTTTTGCTTGGTATGCTCATTTGAAAGAGCTAAACAACAAGCCTTGGGTCATTGCCGCTTTGATAAGCTGGGGTATTGCTCTGTTTGAGTATCTGTTGCAGGTGCCCGCCAATCGTATCGGTTATACGGCACTGAATGTTGGTCAGTTGAAAATCATGCAAGAGGTGATCACTTTAATGGTGTTTGTACCATTTTCTGTGTATTACCTAAAAGAGCCATTAAAGCTTGATTACCTATGGGCTGGCTTGTGTTTGGTTGGGGCGGTGTATTTTGCATTTCGTAGCAAGTTTAGCGTCTAAATGGGCATTTGAAGAGTGGTGTGCACAGATGAAGCTTGACAAACTAGCGGTGTAGAAAGGTATCGTTTTAGCGCTTCGTCTGTTGAGGATTTCGGTTTTCATTAACAAGGTGGTTTGAAGGCATTACTTCATGGTTCTGATGTTCATTATGAATGAGTTACTATGTAGTGAATATCTTTAATAGCTTGATTATGATCAGTATTCTCGTGTTATATGGTTTTTTAGATCTTTTTATTGGAGTGCTCGATTGAGTCACGGTGTTGAGATGAGCCATTATGTGTTTTATGAAAATGTGACGGCTTGTGAAGAATGTGATTTTATCAATCCAATCCCACCTTTAAAGAGTGGCGAGCGTTTTCGCTGCCAACATTGTGGTCATATATTAGTGAGTGTGCATAGACACGCAGCTGGAAGAATTATCGCGGCTGGCTTGTCATCACTACTGATGTTGGCACTCGCAATGAGCTTTCCTTTCCTTGGCTTTTCTACGAATGGTATTGAACGTACGGTGACATTGTTTCACACCTTGAGCTTATTGCTTAGCCAAGGTCATTTGCTACTAGGGGCTATTATTAGCCTCGCTCTATTTGTTTTTCCATTAGTGTATCTCTTGTCTATTTTATTTCTGGTTTGGTCTTTTCAGCATAAGTATGTATTGAATTTTGCTCAGCGTTACTGTGTTCGTTGGGTTATTGTGATTCAACCATGGTTAATGGTGGATGTGTTTTTAGTGGGGATTTTGGTTGCGTTAGTGAAGATGAACAGCTTAGCGGATATTTCATTTGAACTGTCTTTTTGGGCTTTTTGTGGTTATGTCATCTTATTGCTTAAAACAGAGAGCTTGGTCGATAAGCGATGGCTATGGAATAAAGTCGCTGGAAAAGCCAGTGATCAGCCTGTTGTAACAGGAACAGCGAGGGAACAGGGAGTGATAGGTTGTCATTTTTGTGGCGCTACTTTATCGGCACACAAACACCACTGTAATCGTTGTGGTCATTCTGTTTACAGCCGTCGTCCAAAGAGTTTGAGTTCCACGATGGCTTTGTTAGTGGCGTCTCTTATAATTTATATTCCTGCCAATGTGTTTCCCATTATGCAAACCACTTTTTTAGGGAATACTGAACCATCAACGATTATGGGTGGGGTGTTGCTGCTTTGGTCCTTAGGTTCTTATCCTGTTGCCTTGATTATTTTGCTTGCTAGTGTGGTGATTCCTCTGGCGAAAGTGCTGTCGTTAAGCTGGCTTTGTTGGCAGTGTCATTTTCCGAGCAAGCGGTTAACGGAACAAAAAATCAAGCTGTATCGTATTACTGAGTTTGTGGGGCGTTGGTCAATGATTGATGTGTTTGTGGTGGCCATTTTGACGAGTATGGTACAAATGGGCAATTTTATGTCGATTTTACCGGGGACTGCGGTGTTGTCCTTTACCGCGATGGTTGTTTTAACCATGTTGGCAGCAATGACGTTTGATCCACGATTATTATGGGATAAAGATGAGGCACGCAGTGTGTCTTTTTCTGAGAGGAGAGAAGAGTGAGCGAGCCCATTAAGCAGATCGAGAATATGCGACAAGTTCGGTTTAATTCTATTTGGTTAGTGCCTTTGATCGCGCTTTTGGTAGCAGCTTGGATGCTCTATCAAAACTGGTCAACGCAAGGCCCTGTTATTACGCTGATTGCTTCAAATGCAGAAGGTTTGGAGATGGGTAAGACGAAGCTTAAATCCCGTAACGTAGACGTTGGAAGAGTGATTGATATTCGTCTTAGTGAAGATTATGAAAGTGCGGTTATTAAAGTGCGCATGAATCATGGTACTGAGCAAATGTTGCGTGATGATGCGAAATTTTGGGTCGTAAAACCTAGAATTGGTAAAGAAGGGGTGAGTGGTTTAGGGACCTTACTGTCGGGTGCTTATATTGATATGACGCCGGGAGTAAAAGGAAAGCAGCAAACGAACTTTACCATATTGAATCAGCCTCCACTGTCTACCGAAAACGAGGGTGTGCGTCTTATGTTATCGAGTACGGAAGGCTCTAAGTTAGATGTGGGTGCCTTGGTGCATTTTCGTGGTTACGAAGTGGGTTACGTCGAGAAAGTGGGTTTTGATTCAGATAAAGGCGCGATCACTTATCGTATTGTCATTCGCTCGCCCTATGATGCATTGATTAACAGCGACGTACAATTCTGGATGACACCAGGGCTTTCATTGAAGAGTTCGGCCAGTGGTTTTGAAGTTCGTCTTGATTCTTTAGAAACCTTTTTAGCGGGTGGCATTTCATTTGGTTTGCCCGTTGGCCGCCCACCCGGAGAACCCGTTGCCGACATGACACAGTTTCGTTTATTTTCGAGCAAAGAAAGCGCGAATAATAATGTTTACGATGAATTTATTAATTATGTCTTTTTGTTTGATAGCAATGTAAGTGGTTTGGTGCCAGGGGCGGCGGTGGAGTTTCGAGGTGTGCGAATTGGTACGGTGCTGGATGTGCCTTTTAATGGTATCTCAATGGATGCATTGACTTCTTTGGATACTCCCTTGGTTCCAGTTAGAGCTCGTATTGAGCCTCAGCGTTTAAATGCGGCCAGTACTTCTGGGGCGTTGTCTTTGCAAAAATGGAATGAACTTATTGAAGAACGTATTAATAAAGGTTTACGTGCGTCATTGAAAATTGGCAACTATTTGAACGCAGCAAAAGTCATTAACATAGATTTTGTTGAGAACCCGTCACCAATAAAATGGAAAGAGTTTGAGGGATATCAGATTTTTCCGACTGCTCCTGATGCTTTTGCCAACATTGAAACCAAAGTTGTCACTATTTTGGATAATTTATCGCAACTGCCTTTAGACAGTACGTTTAAGCAGCTTGGCCAAACCATGGAGGAAACGAATGAAACATTGCGTCAGTTGCAAGCACTGAGTAAAAGTGTCAAACAGTTGCTCGATAAATCAGAAACTCAGCAACTGCCTGCAGACTTGGTTGCCACTATTAATGAGTTAAATTTGACCTTACAAAGTTATCAGGCGAATGGTCAGATTGGTCGACCATTAAAGGAAAATATGGAGTCATTAGGGCGGGCATTAAATGAGTTGCAGCCTTTACTTCGTCAAGTGAGAGAGAACCCAAATACTCTGATATTTGATAGTAAGCCTCGTGTAGATGTACAACCAAAAGCCGCGAAATAGTGTAGGAATAAAATGCATATGAGAATGGATAAGCGTGTTTTGTTGTTGCTGATACTGAGTTGGCTGTTAGCCGCTTGTGCTACACCGACAGTGCCCAGCAATGAATACTTGTTAATGGACAATGGGCTGGAAAAAAGCCAGCTTCAAGCGACGAAAGAAAAAGCGGTAAGGTTAATGCCCATTGTTGTTGCCCATTATTTGGCAGGTAATGAGATTGTTTTGGTCACCGAGCAAGGGGATGTGTTTCGTTCGCAGAATAACCTGTGGGCTGAGTCTTTATCGAGCCAATTAACTCGTTTGACTCAACAGCGCTTTGAGAAAGTGCTGCCCAATATTACATGGTTTGGTGGACAACGTTTGCCCGCTAGCGCGACAGCGTTACTGAACATAGAGGTGGATAATTTCTACGCGGATTTGAATGGCATTATTCATATATCTGGGCGTTGGCAAGTTATCTCGGCATTAGGTGAGTTATCCGCCTCGAACACGTTCAATGTTAAGACTGAACTGCAGTCAGACGGCTATAGCAGTATGGTGCAAGCACTATCAAGAAGTTGGTTTGACCAAGTGCTTAACCCAATGGTGCAAGAGATTGCTCGGGTCTTTAATGAATGATTAAACAAAAAGATGACGTGAACAAAGACGTCATCTTTTTGGATGATAGGCTTATTTTGTTTCGCAATACGCCGAAATAGCGGCAATGTGCTCTGGACCAATTCCACAGCAACCACCGATCAAGGTAGCACCGTCTTTTTGCCACTGTTTTACCCAAGTTAGGTACGCTGGTGGGGTTAAGTCCGCACGGAGTTCGTCTAGACCGTCATTGGCCGTGGCATTTTTAGGTTGTGGTGGGAAGGCATTAGCATAGGCACCTATTTGTATTGATTGTGCATTTAATGATGCTAATGTTTTTTGCGTGACTTGAATGGCTTCGCCAATGATCTCGGGCTGGCTGCAGTTAAATAAAATGGCACTTACACCGATGGCGTGCATAGCTTTTACCGCGTCTACTACCGTCTCGCCAGAGCGTAATAAGGGTTCGCTGGTTGGCTCTGAATCTTCAAGCGTAAAAGACGCCCAGAAAGGTTTTTTATCAGAGTCGATTTTATCAACAAGCGCTTTTACACGCGTTACTTCATCGATCAAACTTTGTGTTTCAGATAACCAAAGATCCACATAAGGGTTTAGGGATTCGATTAATGGCACAGCGAGTTCTTCAACACGGTCAGCTTGATAAAGATCTGCACGATAGGAACCAAACAAAGGGGCAAGTGAGTCCGCAACTTTGGTATCTGTACCGCTTTCATCGGCGGCTTCACGGGCGACCTTTCCAGACAAGATGGCGAGGCTCTTTGCCGCGTTCCTTGAAGACTTTTTCACCGATGTGAAAAGGAACGAGCGCATAGCTGTTTGTTGTAATAACGCGTGAGCCACTATTAATATAAGACTGATGTACTGCTTTCACTATGCTTGGCGCTTCCATCATAGCCAAAGCTGACCATTCTGGTTGTTTAAAAGGTGCACCACGGCGCTCAAGCTCTCGGCCCATGCCGCCATCAAGAATGGTGAATGAAGTCATAAAAATCCTATCCTATTTTAGAGTGTGACGTGATTTTAGACGGATTTTTTAACTATTCAATGCAAATTGGCATAAGGATAGTAATTGAAATACCAGTAAGGTTTTGTCACGGGTTAGTTTTTACCAAGGAACGCGTTCATATGCTTGAAAACGTCCATGGGGCGAGTCATATGTAAACAATGCCCTTTCGCTTCTATGATTTTCAGTTCGGCGTTTTGTAAATGACGCTGTGTATATTCTCCGACGCATATCGCAACCAAGGAGTCTTCTGAGCTTTGTAAGATGAGACAGGGATGGCCTATTTCAGGGAGTATGTTTCGATAGTCAGAAAAAAAGTGGCCCGTGCAAAAGGTCTAGAATAGGTGACATCGGTCGAGCAAAAACTGTTGAGCAATTCATGTACTAATACTTCGTTCTTATCTTTGCCTGGCCCAATTGGTGACAAGTCAGTGCCCATAACAATGGGCGCTAAATAGTTCCCCCAGCCAATGTAATCTTTGTTCATCAATTGCATGAGCTGCTCTAAGTCTTGCTTATCAAAACCCCCTTGGTATTCTGTTCCAATGTTTAAAAAACAAGGAGAAGGGCAAACGGCGATTAAATGGGAAAAAAGCTCAGAACGTTGCGTGGCAACAATCCAGCCTATGGTGCAGCTAACAGAATGACCAACAAAAATGATGTCTTTAAGATTCAGAGCGTCACAGATCTCAATAATATCGAGAGCGTAACCTTCTAAATGCTCATAGCGGTCTTTTTGGTAGGCTGAAAAATCAGAATTACCGCACCCAACGTAATCAAATAGGACGACTTGGTAGGTTTCTTCTAAATATGGAAGTATGAAGCGCCACAAGTTTTGATTGCAGCCAAAACCGTGTGCCAGCATCACGGTTTTCTCACCCTTACCAGAAATCTTGACATTATTACGTTGTAGGATGCAGTTTGATTCAGGTGGCATTAAGGTGCTTCTTCCTATTCAGCAAGTAGTAAAATACGCAAAACATGACATTCAATCGAATGCCATAACAATATTTTATAATAGTTTGTTATGGCTTTTTATGATCTAGGGCAAGGTTTACAGAAACAGAACCAATAAAAAGGCCAGCATTGGGCTGGCCTTATGACGGTTACCCTGTAGGCATGAAGCTATTTTGTTTTTTCTTTCGCGGCTATGATGCTTTTTTGTATCAAAGGTGAAATAGTGAGGCCTTGCACAATGATTGAGAATATCACCACGACATAGGTAATAATAACGATGACGTCGTGTAGATCCATACCTTCAATCATCATTTTATTGGTTGGAATAGCCGCTGCCATCGCCAGAGCCAAACCGCCTCGTAAACCACCCCAAGTTAAAATCTTCACGGAGTGTTTATCATATTCACGATAGCGTTTGAAAATTAGGTATGGGCTGCCAACACTAATAAAACGGGCAAGTAGAACGACTGGTACCATAACCAAGCCTAAACCGATAATTTCCCATGTCAAAGGCATAGTTACGATCAACATGCCTATGATTAGGAAAAGTAGAGCATTTAAAAAGCTGTCGGTCGCATGCCAAAAATCTTTTACATAACGGGTTCCATCTGGTCCACTGCGTTTAGACGCTTTTGCTCGTGTAATATTGCCAAGTAGGATGCCGCTGGTCACCATGGCAAGAGCACCAGATATTTCCCAGATATTTGCCAAAGCGAAGCCAGCTGAAGGAATAGTGAGAGTTACGAGTAAACGAGTGTTTATGTCTTTGCAGTTGATAATCACAAAGTGACCCACAAGAGCGATAGCAAGACCAAACACGATACCGCCAATGGCGTCGATTAAAAATAGCTCGGCGACTTCTTGAAAGCTGGCTTCTGTACCGTAGAAAGCCACGGCAAAGATAGTGGTAAAAATCACTAAGCCAACACCGTCATTAAACAGAGACTCTCCTTCAACCTGAATTGAGATACCTTGTGGTGCGCTCATTTGTTTGATAATCGCTAACACTGCAATCGGGTCAGTCGGGCTAATCAAAGCACCAAATAGTAAGCAGTATATAAGTGGTACTGGGAAGTTGAGCAGAGCAAACACGTAATAACTTAGATAACCGACAATAAAAGTAGAGGCTAACGTAGAGAATAACACCAAAATAGTGATTTCCCAGCGTTGTCTTTTTAACGCCGCAAGGTCAATCTCTAATGCTCCTGCAAATAATAAAAAGCCTAACATGCCTTTTAGAAGTAGCTGATTAAAGTCTATGTCGGAAACCACTTGTGTGATGAAAACCGCTGTTTCGTCACCGAGCATTTTGACCGCAAGAATCAGCAGTAAAGAGATAACAACGGAGCCTGTAGTGATGGCAATTGTTGTTTGCATTTTGAGTATATATTGGTTGGTAAAAGCGATGAAAACCGCTAGTGCCGAGAGGAAGCAGATGAGATACCAAGCGTTCATTTGAGAACCTTAACATTATCAATAGGATTGAAAACCATAAAAGGGCGCACGGGGGATGCTGGGGCAGTATGTTATCCCTAGAATTTGTCTCTGTCACTGCTTCGCTGTACAAAAAGTAGCCCTAAATAGAGCGATTTTTCACAAAATAGGAAATTTTATTTCAAAACGCAGCTTTCAAGTACATTTTATGGTTTTTTATGTAGGAAAATTACAACATTAAACCCTTTAATTTGTGCATTTTTTGAATGCTTTGAGCAAAAAAAATGATGTCGTTTTGGTGTCGCTTTCTTATACTCTGTTGTGGTGGAAAACAATAAAGTAGTAAAACAATAATTATTAAAACTATAAGGAAGTGAACCATGCATCCGTTTTTATGTAAACCAAGCGTATTGGCTCTCGCTCTTGGCGGTCTGACTGTTTATAGTGGTACCACTAATGCAGCATCTGCAGCGCATATCCCATCGTTGAGTGAAGCAACGTCCTCCGTTCTAGCGACTCGTTGTGAAGGTTTTTCTTCACTTTTGGTTGCGAAAGATACCGTAATAGATTCTGTTGAAACCGTACTTAAAGGCGCATTGAAACAAGGCGATACTGATATTGAAGAGCATTGTTTAGTGAAAGGTAAAATGCATGAGCGAATCGGTGAGATTGATGGTAAGCCATATGCAATTGGGTTTGAGTTACGTTTACCGAAAGTCTGGAATGGGCGATTCTTATACCAAGCAAACGGTGGTTTAGATGGTGCTGTTAGAACCGCTGATGGCGCATTAGGTGGCGGTCCGTTAACGGGCGCCTTGTTGCAAGGTTTTGCGGTAATTAGTTCCGATGCGGGTCATGATAAACCGCTGCCGACATTTGCTTATGATCCACAAGCACGGCTTGATTATGGTTATCAGGCTGTGGCGAAGTTAACGCCGATGGCAAAAACGGTCATTAACCAAGTTTACGGCAAAGGGCCAGACCGTAGTTATTTTGCGGGTTGCTCGAATGGTGGTCGACACGCCATGATTGCAGCAACACGATATGCTGATGAATATGATGGTATTTTAGTGGGAGCGCCAGGCTATCGTTTACCACTTGCCGCGGTAGCTAGTATTGCAGGAGCGCATGTCTATGCTTCGATCCCAAATACCAATAAAGCTGATTTGCAAACTGCTTTTACACCGACTGAACGTGCCACCGTTTCAAACGCTATTTTGGCTAAATGTGATGCACTTGACGGTCTTAAAGATGACATGATTCAAGACTATAAGGCTTGTCAAACGGCTTTTAGTATTCAAACCGACGTGGCAACCTGTCAGGTAGATCGTGATGGAACTTGCCTTACTCAGCCACAAAAAGATGCCATAGATAGTATTTTTAAAGGGGTGACTACGAGTAAGGGTAAGCGTGTCTATTCCTCTTTTCCATATGATGCCGGTATCAATAATAGAGACCAATTGGTTTGGGAATATTCGTCACCCATTGAGCGAGATTCAGGGGCGGTAGCCATGATTTTTAATACGCCGCCAGTTGAATTAAAAGACTACAGTATTCGCAATTTCAATGGCGCGGATTTTGTTTGGAATGCCAATATTGACGACTTAGTGGCAAAAGTAAATGCAACAACAGCGGTTTATAAGGAATCTGCGATGTCTTTTATGACACCGCCTGCACCAGAAGATATGTCTGCTTTGCGAAACAAGGGCGGCAAAATTATGGTGTATCACGGTGTGTCCGATGCTATTTTTTCTGTGCAGGACACCGAAGCTTGGTATCAGGCGTTAGATGTCGAAAATAATGGGCAGGCTGGCGATTTTGCTCAATTTTATCCAGTGCCTGGTATGGGCCATTGCCGCGGCGGACAGTCTACAGATCAATTTGACATGCTGACGCCTTTAGTGGCTTGGGTTGAAAAAGGGGAGAAACCTAAAGAAGTGATTGCCACAGCACGTGGGGTAGGAAACCCTGGTGGCGTTAATGAAGAACTGCCAGCTTCTTGGAGTGCAACGCGAACTCGTCCTTTGTGTCCTTATCCTAGTATAGCGATCTATGATGGTAAGGGGGACGTAGAAAGTGCGAAAAGCTTTGTATGTGAGGTTCCTCAAAGCATGTAGTAATGTGTTTTCTTAGATCGTTATATGAATTTTTAGACAGAAAGACTTGCTTATAAACATAGGCAGGTCTTTTTTATTTAGACACTCAGCTTGTTATGATGTAGAGCTTTTAATCAGTAGCAATGGCATCTCTTTTTTTATAGATTGTAAATTCCTTTCATTTCTTCAAAAAACTTCGTTTTTTTAGTCGTAATTTACTTACAAAACCTAACCAATCGGTTTGTTACAGATGAAGCAAAAGCGCAAGGGGAGTATAATATGCCGCATTTACACTATATGAGATCTTTGCACGACTACTGCTCTCGTCAATACTTTGTTAAAAACAATCCCGAAATGCTCATTTATACGCCATGAGTATGGCTTTAGTGTCCTGCGACGCCATATCACTTATCTCCATGTAAGTGTTCGCTTTGTTGTTTGTTTTTGCCTCGTTTTGGTTTTGCTTGTGACAGCGTGAAAGGTACTCAATATGACATTTAGTGACATCTTTTAGGAGTATATTTATGGCAACACCTTCCCAGCACGATTTGCGTAATGATTTTCGAGCATTACTAGCAAGCGGTAAATGTTACTACACTGCTTCGACATTCGATCCTATGTCGGCTCGTATTGCAGCAGATCTTGGCTTTGAAGTAGGGATTTTAGGTGGCTCTGTTGCATCTTTGCAGGTTTTAGCTGCACCAGATTTTGCTTTGATTACGTTAAGTGAATTTACTGAGCAAGCCACTCGAATTGGTCGTGTTGCCCGTTTGCCAATCATTGCCGATGCGGATCACGGTTATGGTAATGCGCTGAACGTGATGCGAACTATTGTGGAACTGGAGCGTGCTGGCGTAGCAGCATTGACTATAGAAGACACTTTGTTGCCAGCAAAATATGGTCATAAATCGACAGACTTGATTCCAGTAGAAGAGGCTGTTGGTAAATTAAAAGCGGCGTTAGAAGCGCGTATTGATCCGATTATGAGTATCATTGCGCGCACGAATGCAGGTCAGTTGACGACGGAAGAAACCATTGCGCGTGTTAAGGCGTATCAAGCCGTTGGTGTTGATGGTATCTGTATGGTGGGTATTCGTGACTTTGCGCATCTAGAAGAAATTAGCCAGCATATTTCTATTCCAATTATGTTGGTGGCTTACGACAACCCGGAATTGCGTGATCGCGAACGTTTAGCCGCCAATGGCGTGCGTATTGTAGTCAATGGTCACGCTGCATATTTTGCGGCGATTAAAGCGACCTACGATTGCCTGCGTGAACAGCGCGGTATTGCTGAAGGGACCTTGAATGCTTCTGAGCTTTCCACGCGTTATTCTACACTAGAAGAAAACCGTGTATGGGCGAATAAGTATATGGATGTTCAAGAGTAATTTCTTCTATTCATCGATAGTTAAAACAAAAAAGCCAACGTCTGTTGGCTTTTTTGTGATACTCAAACCGATAACTATCAGCCAAGTTGTGCTAGCTGCTCATAAGTATTGCGCAGCCAGACTTTCATGCGCTGACGTTCCGCAATGTTCATGATGCTTTTATCATTGGCTACGGCCCAAAAGCTGCTGTTATTGAAGTCAATTTTTTGTGTTAGCTTGCTTTGCAGTTTGGGTAATTCGATGATTAAAGCGTCACGACTCATGGCTTTTTTAAACGTCTCTGATTTTTGGAAGCGAGAAAAGTCACTGCCACGTCCGAGGTTTTGCACAACAACAAAGTCAACAGAAGGTTGTGTATAGCGATCGAGCAAATTGTCTAACAATGTGACTGAGTCCGCTCCATCGTCCATAACATGCCATAGGCAGACTTGATATCCCATTTCGTCTAGTAAGCCAAAAACATCCGTTTCTTTAATCCATTTACCTAGTGGCTGAGCTGCTTGAGCGGCTAAGTCGATGATTAAATCACGATCTGGGTATTCCTCGATAGCCGCTAGCATGCCATCTAAACTGTCCTCTTCGCCAATTAAAATAGGAGAGGCGAATTCATTGTAAAAGCGTGAGAAGGTACCGTGCGAAGCATCACAATCAAATCCTAAAAAGGCCTGATTGTTATCGATATAATATTGTGCCAATACTCGCGCGGTCATGGATTTGCCTACACCGCCTTTTTCTCCACCTATGAAATGTACCTTACCCATTTAGATTTCCTCATCAAAGCTTAACGTAACCATGTTTAAAAGAGAGTTCGAGTAACCCGTAGACACTGTATCAATATTTATTGAAAAAGCATGATGCTTTCATGACAAAGTAACAGAAAAAAGAATAAACGCGGTAGCAGTATGGAGAATTTAAGTGCTTTTCTAGGTGTGTAAACAAATAGATGCTAGTCTAAAAGACTATGCTATACACAATATAAGGATGACTTTATGGAAATTTTAGCTTTTTTGTTGATTGGTGCATTAGCCGGCTGGTTAGCTGGTCAGTTTGTGAAAGGAGCGGGTTTCGGCTTGGTCGGTAATATTGTTATTGGTGTTGTGGGGTCTTTTGTTGGCGGCTTTACTTTTCAACTATTAGGTTTGTATTCAGGTAGTTTTTTAGGGTCGCTTGTTACCGCAACAGTGGGAGCGATTATCTTACTTTATGTGGTTCGTTTGGCGAAGTCCTAGTCATAAGGGGTTTTAATAAGACAGCCCAACTTTTTTAGTATGGGCTGTCTTATTAGTTTGTTCGTTGTTAAATGAGTTCTAATTCTTCCATGATGCGGCGTATTGTCGCTTTTGTACTGTCTTGCAGTGGCACCATAGGCAGACGACATTCTTCGGTGCACAGGCCTAATAATGACATGGCATATTTTGGTCCTGTTGGGTTGGGTTCAATGAACAGCGCGGTATGTAGGGCAAATAATTTATCTTGCAACTGGGCGGCCTCTACATATTTGCCTTCTCGGCACAAACGTTGTAACTCGACAACGAGTTTCGGGGCTACATTTGATGTCACCGAAATACAGCCATTACCGCCACCGATGTTATAAGCCACCGTAGTAATATCGTCCCCACTTAAGAAATTAAAAGGTTTATTGATTAAGGCGCGTTCACGAATAGGTCGGGTTAAGTCGCCAGTTGCATCTTTAACGCCAATGATTCTTGGTAATTCAGCAAGGCGAGCCATAGTCGTTACTTCCAAGCCAACAACTGAGCGTGGCGGAATATTATAGAGAATGATCGGGAGTTTGCTGTTGTCGTGTACGTGTTTAAAGTGTTCATACAAGCCAGCTTGATTTGGGCGATTATAATAGCCTGCAACGTGCAATGTTGCATCCGCACCAGCTTGATAAGCAAACTCTGAGTAGTTAACGGCTTCGACAGGGTTGTTGGAACCTGCCCCAGCAAGAACGGGTACGGCTTTATTGGTTTCTTGTACGGTAATTTCAATAACACGTTTGTGTTCGTGTTCGCTTAATGTGGGCGATTCCCCCGTTGTGCCAACTGGTACTAAACCATTGATGCCTTGATCAATTTGCCAGCGTACGATATTACGCAAGGCATCTTCGTCTAATTGACCGTTACGAAAAGGAGTGACTAATGCTGTTATTGCACCGTAAAACATACTGTTGCCTCATTTAGGCCGGTATGCATTCTGCTGAAAAGATAGGTAAACCGTCAGCGAGAATGCTGCCAGGAGTTGTTTGAATCTTATTTCCACACGTCAGCGCCGCAAAGCTTCTTCGCCTTACGTTTATCGCCGTTATGTTTGTTTAAGATATTGTTATACATAAATTAATTTGAATTCTTAACATAGAGTGTTTTTCTATGCTCACCTTTTTTTCGCGAAAGGTCAATACATGGCCGACTTTTTATTGGATGGTATTTCCGCCTTGTCTAGTGTTTTTTTCGCAATAAAAAACGCTCGCTTACTGTTTAACCAATAGTGGGATAGTGATTAAACAGTCAGTGAGCGTTTTTATCGTTAGTAGAAGGCACTATTTTTTAAAGATGAAGTCTTCTGTTTCCAACAATTTATTGGTCCAAAGCTCATACGCTTTGTGGTTCAAATGCAGTTTGTCTCCTTCAAAAAGGTTTTCCTTTATGTCTCCTTTTCTGTCTAACAGCGTAGAAAACAAGTCCAAATATTGTGTATTAGGTCGAGTTTTTGCCAATCTAACTAGTTGCTGATTGGCTATTTCTATGGTTTTGCGCATTTTCAAGCGAACCGGGCTGCATTTTATACTAATGAGTGTGACGGGAATGCCAGGCAAATGACGATCTATCTTTTGTAACAGTTCGATATAGAGGTCCACCACTTTATTGCTGTCGCAATGGTTGCCGATATCATTATCGCCTGCATAAATCACCATAGAACGAGGCTTATGAGGCAAAATGATACGTTCAAAATAGTACACACAAGCTTCTAGAGTCGCCCCGCCAAAGCCAAGGTTTATACCATCCTTGTCGCGGAAGTGATGGGTGAAATCGTGCCATAAACGCATGGTTGATGAGCCATAAAACGCGACTGGCTGCTCTTTATATTTCTGGTGAGCAAGATGAAACTCTAGTTCACGGACATCGGATTCGAACTCGATATCAATCTGATTTAAGCTCATCACGTTAGAACGATAGCCATTTTTACCGCTGAATATCGGGTATTGTCGTATCTCTCTGGATAGTTCGACGGCTTCTTCGACGTAGCCTTTGTATTCTTCTTGATAGGCCATAAGGAATTGATTTAAAGCGGCTTTATCTTTGTAGTCGACTCGGCTAGACAGCTTAAACGCGGGTTTGATAATGACGGTATATAAATTGTGATCCGCTCGTTTATCAAAGTTCGCAACAACGATAGGAACTATCCATGGCTCGTCAGAGCCCATAGAGCCAGCGAGTTCAAAAGCATGAGGTAAAAAGGTGCCAGGTGATTGATGTGTGCCAAAACTCTGGCCTTCTGGCGATATCATCAGCGGAAAGTTGTTTTGTAAGGTCTGTTGTGATTGTTTAATGAACTCATCGTATTCTGGCGTGTCTTTGGTGAGATTGTCCCAGCTATTAATAAAAATATTGCCAAAGCGACCGTAAAAATCATCACGCCAAAACTCACTTTCTTTGCTTCGACGCACGACTCGTTGTCCAGAAATACCATATTCTTTGTCTATGATCATCGCGCTGATAAATTGCGCGTCCATAGAAAAACGGAAACCATTTGGTAGGCGATTGGTTGGGGAACCAAGTAAGTGGTTATAAATAAATAAAGATCCCGCTTTTTTCGGTAAGTTTTCTAGCCCTTTGATCACATAGGGAACTTGCTGAAATGCTTGCTTAAATAGCTCTGTTCCAAAACGTCTCGCATCAAGGGCAGGTGTGTCTTTAGGTAGGTTGTTGATGGTGTCATAGACATTTTGCAGATGGCGATAAAAAGCGTTTTCGCGCTGTAAGTCTTTCAAAATATCTAAGCACATACCTGAAATAGTACGTTCTAGCACACAGCCAAAATGCAGGCATTTGTAGAGGACGCCAAAGGCTTCATCTGTTGTAATGGCGCTTTTTAATAGTTCACTAACCTTATACAAAGGTGAGCTAACGGGTAATAGTGCGGCATTTTGTTCGATGACATTGCTGACCGCAAGAACTTCGTCATTGGCTATCTGAGAAAGATAACGCATGCGGGCTGCAAGCAGGTGGGCACCGACTAACCAAATGAGGCGATAGAGATATTTTACTGAAAATTTAGGGTTATCTTGAAATATGTCTAATAAATCTTCTCGTTTAATGCGTAAGATGCTGCTGTCTCGTGAGGAGATAATTGACGTGCGGTTTTTCATGCTACCATTTTGAGTGGCCCACGCTAACACAGTACCCGCACGTGCGATTGTACGAGTTGTTATAATATCGCCAGACTCCGTCTGATAGCTGATAACCACCTTGCCTTTTATGAGCAGATATAAGCCATCAGCAAGCTGATCTTGTTGGCTTATGATATCCCCTTGATGAGCTAATAATATAGAAGATTTTTTCGCCAAAGTGTGTATTTCAGCTTGCGTAAATGTTTCGCAGAACGGTGCGTAATTGAGCAAGCTGATGGCATCTTTGAGAGCATGTGTTTGTGTTTCTGAATCAACTAGTGGGCGAGTTTCTTCAAACGCCAAAGATTCGTTAGAGAAAAAAGGGCGAGTTTGGTTTTGAATGTCGGTGAGAACAGGTAAAGACTCTTGATAGACAAATTGTAAAAACTTGTTGGCAAAGTTTAAATTGGCGTCGAGAATTTTTTGTAGCTCAACAATGGGCCAAAAGAGTAAAGTGGAAGACTTTGTGGCAGTAAATGTTGTGGCATAGCGTGATGGATGTCGGAACGCAGACCACCCTATAGGAGAAAGAGGGTTATGTATTAGGCCCACATTGTAAGACTTTCCTGTATCTTGAAGTGGAACAGAAATAGCCACTTCACCTTCAATAAGAAAATAGAGGTGCTGGCCAATTTCAAATTGCTTGGCGAGTATTTCACCGGCTTTGAGTGTTTTTATGCTTGCCATACTGGTCATTGCCGTCGCTAATTCTGCGTCAACGTTTGCCATAAAGGGGAAAGCTTGTACTTGTTTTGTTACGTCCATCTTTAGTACCTCAAATCTGTATTGCCCTAGCTAGGACGTTTGATCGTGACTGTCTCACCTAGGAGGGCATAATCATTGCCACCTAGTCGTGAAAGGGGATTAAGCTTTTTGTTATCAATGACAAAGTGATTGTCTTTTTGCATCATCAGATCGTCATCAAGATACAGATCTATGATTTCTAAATAAATCGCATCGAATGATGAATGTCCTAATGTATGCAGGTCGAATAGTTTGCAGTGAAATGCCACTTTTGCCTGTGCAATACGAGGCAATGTGTTAGTGAAATCGGTCAGGGACAGGTCTGCCCCAGGTAACTCTGACTCACCGTACGGTAACGTTGCCGCACTCTCGTTAACGGCGTTCATGACATCTCCACTTGGAATATGCAAAACACATTCCTTTTCTCGCTGGAGGTTGTATTTTGTGTCCTTGGTTATTTCTGCGGTCTTGTTACCAATAGACACCATGAGAAGGGCTGGATCAGAAGAAACTGGAGCAAAATAAGAAAACGGAGCAAGATTAAAACTGTCGTTCTCATTTTTTGTCATGATCCACGCAATGGGGCGCGGCGTGATGGTTTGTGTGATCAGATGATAGCGCTGACTGCCGCTGAGTTGATCAAACTGGAAACGCATAGACTTCCCCGTGGTTATGAAACATTCCTTGTTAAATTACTACAAATAGCATTCCATTGTGAATCTTTGAATAGAAACTTATGAAATTTATTGTAAAAAGGGGGCGTAAAAAGAGGCAAGGGAAGAGCCAATTTACTGTATAAATAGGCTCAGTCTTGGTCGAGGTATATTGTTCGAGTGATTAATACGCTTCAATAATGCTGTTAAAAGCAATGACGACGCGATCTTTTTCTCCAAAATACGGTAAGGCGGAGTGTTTTAGGTAGGAAGGAAATATAATGACCTGTCCGTCTGTTGGTGTGAAATCCCATACGCCATGCCCTCCAAGGTAAGCGGTACCTGGGTCTGCGTAGTGTTCGGCATTCACTCTGGGATCATAAAAGCGATTTAGGCCACCGTTGCCTTCGATATGAGCATCGCCAGGTTCTAAATAATAAATGCCGCACCAAGAGCAATTTGGGTGCGAGTGGGCATCGTGGTAACCGCCTTTTTGTGTAACGTGGTACCAAGATTCGATAATATGTGCGTCAGCTTCCATGTCGTCGGGCCAGAAAGCTTGGTTGACGGAAGTGGCAATTTCTAGAATCAATTCTTCTAAAGCGCGTTTAGCTTCCATTATGTTGGCGTCAGCCAAGTCTAAAAAATCCAAGGTGCTTTCGTGTAAGGCATATTTAGCTTTTGGGGCGATGTTACTTTCAATGGCGGTGGTTTGAATCGCCTTTTGTTGGTAAACCGCAGCAAGTAACGCTTCTTTTAGAAAGTCATGGTCTGGCATTTGTGTGATAAAGAGCGGTGTGCTCCAGACGGTAAGTTCTTCCAAGACAACGGATTCATTATTCATTTATTTTTTACCCAGGACATGGTGAGGCCGCATAATAACAGGCTGCGAGAATAAGTGAAGTCTAGCAAAGTAAACTTCACTTTATCGAGTTACAGGTTATTAGCCTGCTTTAGACTTTCGATTACTTCGACTTCTTTATCTATTTCAGACATGCGAGCAGTCATATCTTGAATCGCTTGTATGTTCTCGCTGACATCTCTACTTGCTATGTTAGAAGCATCACCTAGGGATTGAATTTGTGCCGTTAACTCGCCAGTATTATTGGTGAGTCGAGACATGAACTGTTCAATACTTTCGATCGACTGACTGATAGAGCCAGTTGATTTGGTGACAGATGAGATCGTTTCTCCCGTTTTATTTAAGCTGTCTTGAGTGTTTTTAGATAGTTGTCTAACTTCATCGGCAACGACAGCAAAACCTCTACCAGCTTCGCCTGCTCGCGCGGCCTCAATCGCAGCGTTAAGTGCGAGAAGGTTAGTTTGATCAGCAATTCCCGAAATAACTTTCAAAATGGCAAGCACTTGCTCCGAGTTGTTTTTCAGCTGAGCCACGTTTCCATTCAGTGCTTTGCGGCCATCTTCTTGCGCATTAATATCATTTCTTAGTTCATGGAAAGTACCGCTTACATCGCTAATAATCGCTTCTGTTTGCTGTGAATACTTTGTGATTTTATTAAAACTGACGACCACTTGTTCAAGTAAAGGGCGATATTCAGATAGATAGTTAATCAGGTCTGCCTGTAAACGATTGATTTGCATTAAGCTATTCAATCTAGATAAGGTAAAAAATTCTTTGAAATAACTGTAGTGAATCGGAAAATTATCGACAATAGGGTCCGAAAATGGTTCGTTTTTTGACACTTTGAATAGAAATAAGGCCGTTAGGGTTTGGTTCATATGTACACCTAATAGCTCGCCAAAAGTAGAAAAACCCGCGGCGTTAATGTTCTGGAAGGCGGTTAGCTCTTTGAGGGCTTTTGCATTATTTAAACGACGTAAAATACAGTCATTAGCCAGCATCGCTATGGGTTGAGGCTTGCCTTTCATAAACGCGTCAAAGGCTTGTTTGGTGCTATCGGCAAATCCTTTAGCTTCCACCAGAATAAGCTCGTCGCCAAAATCTAGGTCGCAGAAAAAATGAATGATCTTGTTATCTAAATCAATGCTGGCGATGGAGCGTATAAATAATTCATTACCAATTTCAACTGCAAAAGAGTGGTTCGTTAACTTTGTATTTAGCTCGTTTGGTTGGCATTTAAAATAGTCACAAAGGTGGTCAACCATGTTGACGATTTTGCCAGTAGATTTAGAAATGACTGTCGTAACAGTTCGCTTTTGTGGGTCTGATTCTGCAATATAAAAAGAGCGATCAGTCTTTTTAAAGTTGTGTGTTTTTAGTATGCCGTAGCGGATATTGTCTGCTAGCTTAGTAAAAATAACCACAGCACAGTTATGAGCAACTTTGTTGCCGTCGTAGACAGACGCTTGTTTGAAATCTAACTTCCCTCCTGCTGAGCCTCCAATGAAATGACAAGGAAAACGCTGGCTATCATATAGGGCTTTCATAAAGAAGTTTTCGCTAGACGACAATCCATCCATAAATGTAATGGCAATAGTATCTTGGTAGTTGATGGCCATTTTTACATTTATCTTTTCTATCTCGGATTGAATAGCTTGAATTCTATCTTGCTTGTTTTTGGTTGCTTTGCCTTGTTTTAAGTCTTCACAATGCAGTGGGATGGTTTTTATTTCAGTGGATGCTAGAAGCTCTTCACTGTAGCTTTGCAAGACAATTGAGTCCCATTTTCCATCGGTCGTTTGATAAAAGTTTGCTTGTTGGCTGTTAAGTTCGCCTGCTGTCATCACAGCAACGACTTTTTCACAGTAAGGTGTGAATCGCTGAATCTTTTCAACAGTGCTTTCAAAGTCTAGATTAGAGGATACAAAGGCAAGGATTAATTGTGTTTTCTTTTCTGGAAACATCAATTCAGACAGGGTAGTTTCAGACAGTTCAGCATGAGTTAGCTGAAGAATTTTGATGCCCTGATTTGTACTATTAGGTAACGTTATTGATTTTCGTTTAAACCAAGACATAGAGGTCTCCATAAAGCTAAATTGTTTTTGTTATCATCCCATCATTAATGTTAGAACAATGTCGGCTTTATGTTTGTATTGGTTTAAATATGTAACTTATTGATAGTAATAATGATTTTATAAATTTAATTTATGGCAAATCTAATTCAGTTGCCACTGGTTTGTAGCCACAAAACATCATGACGAGATTGCGAAATCCCGTTTCACTGTCTGGGCCTTCTAATCCTTTGATGCTTTTGTCTAACAAAGCTAAATAGTTTTGCATGTAAGGTAGGGTAATTTTGTTGTGTCGTGACATGGCGCTTTCATAAAATGGCACGCGCTTGTCCCAGATTTTTTCACTCTGGCAGGCCTGTCTAAAGCTAGAGGATTGCATGGCTTGCAGTAGATTTGCCAGTGTTTGAATTTCTCGATTAAATAACCAAAGAAGGATACTGGCTTCCACACCTTCGCCAATGAGTTGGTTTAGACAATGCATTGCGCTTTTGGTGTTTCCCATTAGCAACCGGTCGCTAAGATCATAAATAGAATAACGGCTGCTGTCTGCGACGGATTCGACCACTTGTTCCGCATCAATTTTAGCGTCTCGCCCGTATAATAATGCGAGCTTTTCTAATTCTTGAGACAAAGCAAGTAGATTGCCTTCGCCACGTTCGCAGACAATGCTGGCAGCGTCACGGGTGAGGGATAAATTAAGATTTTGTGCTCTTTGTTGCACCCATGCCGGTAAGCGGTTTGCGTCTATTGGCCAGACCTGAACAAATACACCTTGCGATTCAAGTTGCGTGAACCACTTGGCTTTTTGCGTTCGCGCGTCGATTTTAGGTAAAGTCAATAGAATAACGTTATCTTCACTAAGCGATTGACTTAATTGAGTCAGTGCTTTTGTGTGTTTTTCCCCCATCTTGTCTATTTGAATATCAAACATGCGACGAGAAGAGAATAGCGATAAGCTTTGATTTTCATTTATGACATCTTGCCAATCAAACTGTGCGTCAGCAACAAAACGCAGGCGTTCATCGATGCTATGAGTTTGAGCGGCTTTGCGAATGTGATCGGCTGCTTCTTGGCAGAGCAACACCTCGTCACCAGAAATAATATAAATGGGGGCGAGGCTTTTTTTGAGCTGCTGTTGTAGTTGCTCAGGTTTAATTTTCATTGTATTGGCCTAACCACAATACGACTAAAATGGTGCATAAGTTAGGTCGTAAATTAGCTGCTTAGCAAGATCTTCACTCATGCTTTCTGCTTGTGCTTGGTTATAAGATATTTTAGCGCTTTCTTCGGCATTCTGATTCGTTAATGTCTTTGTCGTAGTAATAGTTCGTGGACCATAAACGGACTTTCCATCTGCTTGACGGATAAAGTAAGCACTGCTGAGACGACGTTGAATCTGTGAGACATCATTGTTTCCATCTCTAGCCAACTCAGTATCAGAAGTCGTGATTGAATTGATTTTTAAATCTAGTGTGTCTTTTGTTGCTTTGTTCTTGTCTAGGATCACGACATTCGCTTTACCCAACGCAATGCGCAATGCTCTATCAAAGCTGTCTGATCCACTTTCAGAAGTGAGGGTTAATACTTTAAGTTTGCTTGGGACACTGCCGTTTCCTCGAAGATGAAAGCCACAAGCGACAACGCTCATGGTGAGCAAGGCTAATAAAAATAAGCGAATGGTTTGTGTCAATGTGATCGTCATATTCGTGATCCCTGTAATCGAGTGAAAGCATAAGGGATGGCTATGCCATCCCTTATTGTGCTTGGATTAGTTGGCAACAATATTGACCAAGCGACCTGGAACGACAATGACTTTACGTACTGTTTTGCCTTCAAGATATTTAACAACACTTGGGTGAGCAAGCGCTTCCGCTTCAATCGTTTTGTTGTCAGCGTTGGCAGAAACCGTCAGTTCAGCACGTTTTTTACCTAAGACTTGCACGACAATGGTTAACTCATCTTTTATTAACGCATCTTCATCGAGCGTTGGCCATGGTGTATTAACGATATTGTCATCATGCCCTAATTCGCTCCATAACTGATGGGCAATGTGAGGCACGATTGGAGACAATAACAAGGTCGCCGCTTCTAACGCTTCTTGTTGTACTGCAAGACCCAGATCAGACGTGTCTTCGAATTTGCTAATGTCATTACAAAGTTCCATTACCGCTGCAATAGCAGTGTTAAACGTTTGGCGACGTTCGATATCGTCAGTGACTTTCTGGATGGTTTCATGCGCTTTACGGCGCAAAGCTTTTTGAGCACCATTCAATTCGGCAATGTTTAGTTCGGCCACTTTACCCGCATTGGTATGACGGTAACACAATGCCCATAAACGGCGTAGGAAGCGCGACGCGCCATCTACACCGGCGTCGTTCCACTCAAGAGATTGCTCTGGTGGTGCACTGAACATCATGAACAAACGAACGGTATCGGCACCGTATTTCTCAATCATTTCTTGAGGATCAACGGTGTTACCTTTGGATTTCGACATCTTGGTGCCGTCTTTGTTTACCATGCCTTGTGTGAGTAGACGTTTGAACGGTTCATCTGAATTCACAAGACCTGCATCACGTAGCAATTTATGGAAGAAACGTGAGTACAGCAAGTGAAGAATGGCGTGCTCAACCCCGCCTACGTATTGGTCAACAGGTAACCAGTAGTTGGCTTCTTCTGTCAGCATGGCATCGGTTGCTTCTGGGCAGCAGTAACGCGCAAAGTACCAAGATGACTCCATGAAGGTGTCAAAGGTATCTGTTTCACGTTCAGCTTCTTCACCATTAAAGATGATTGAAGAGAAGTCTGGGTTGTTTTTGATTGGCGAGTTCACGCCGTCCATTATTACGTCTGTTGGTAGTTCAACAGGCAGTTGATCCGCAGGAACAGGAACCACAGAACCGTCTTTTAGGTTGATGGTTGGGATAGGTGTACCCCAGTAACGTTGACGGCTGACACCCCAATCGCGTAGACGGTAGTTTACTTTCACTTCGCCTAATTTACGCTCAACCATCCAAGTTGAAATTGCATCGAAGGCTTGTTTGAAATCCAAACCATCAAACTCACCCGAGTTACATAGTATGCCTTTCTCTGTGTAAGCCGCTTTGTCTAGGTCGATAGCATCATCTCCCACTGGCTCAATCACTTGCTTAATCGGTAGACTGTATTTTTGTGCAAACTCAAAGTCGCGTTGGTCATGAGCAGGTACAGACATGACTGCGCCTGAACCATAATCCATCAACACGAAGTTTGCTGCGTAAACAGGTACAGCCTCACCCGTAATAGGGTGAATGGCTTTGAAGCCCGTATCCATGCCTTTCTTCTCAACCGTTGCCATGTCGGCTTCGGTGGTGGACATTTTTTTACTGTCTTCAATGAAGGCCGCAAGTTTTGCGTTATTTTGTGCTGCTTCTAGTGACAGTGGATGCTGTGTCGCTACTGCCACATAAGTCACGCCCATAATGGTGTCTGGGCGAGTGGTGTAAACCGATAGGCGATCAGCTTTGCCATCAACCGCAAAACTGAACTCTAGACCTTCAGAGCGGCCTATCCAGTTGCGTTGCATGGCTTTTACTTTTTCAGGCCAACCATCAAGTTGATCAAGATCGTTTAGCAGTTCTTCTGCGTAGTTGGTGATACGAATAAACCATTGAGAGATTTCTTTCTTCTCAACGGTTGTACCACAGCGCCAGCAGCAGCCTTCCTCTACTTGTTCGTTTGCGAGAACCGTTTGGTCTTCTGGGCACCAGTTCACTGCTGCGGTCTTTTTGTAGGCTAGGTCTTTTTCGACTAATTGCGTGAAGAACCACTGTTCCCATTTGTAATATTCTGGTGTGCAAGTAGCGATCTCGCGGTCCCAGTCATAACCAAAACCAAGTTCTTTCAGTTGGCCTTTCATGTAGGCGATGTTTTCTGTTGTCCACTTAGCAGGTGCGGTTTTATGTTTGATGGCCGCGTTTTCAGCAGGAAGACCGAAAGCGTCCCAACCCATTGGTTGCAGTACGTTTTTGCCTTGCATGCGTTGGTAGCGAGAAATCACATCGCCGATTGTATAGTTACGTACGTGACCCATATGCAGGCGGCCACTTGGGTAAGGGAACATAGACAGGCAGTAGAACTTCTCTTTGTTAGAGTCCGCGACAGCTTTGAAGACTTTGTTTTGGTCCCAAAAAGATTGAGCAGCTTGTTCGATTTGCTGCGGATTATATTGCTCTTGCATAATGTATTCTTATCCCGTGATCGACGTAAGGTTGGTAGACCTGTATTCTCTTTATTGTAAAGAGGGGTGTTATTATAGCGACATAGCACAAGATACCAGTGCTTTGACTAACAGAGTCTGAAAATATCCGCTATTTTATAGAGATGACGCTCTAATTAGAAGCTGCATAGAGGGGGAGTTATGAAATCTATGAAAAAAGATCCATCAAAAAGTGAAATCGATTCTAATTTGGTCGAAGAAGCACGCAAAACTTTGCTTGGAGCAAAAGATTGGTTTTTAGAAGACGTTGCGCTGATGAAAGCCTATTGGCATGACAAAATGGGCTATACCGAAGCTTGGATAGATGCAAATTGGCATTATGTGCTTGATGAAGGGCATGAGCTGGTCGAAGAGTTAGATGAAAAAGAAGATGCCGCCTTGCTATGGTTAATCAATCACGCTAACAACAATCCTGTACCACTTGAAGAGTGTCATGTGGTCGGCACTATGGTAGAGCCTGGCACTTATCACTGTATGTCTTGTGGGCACGATAATCTCATCGAAACTAAGCAAGCTTTGCAGCCTTGTGAAATTTGTCATTATGGTTTGATGTCGACCCATGATGATCAGACCAATAAAGCTGAGTAATTCATTGTTCCCAAGTGGTAATGCATACCATGAGCCTTGGTATTCAGGTCTTAAAATAAAAAATACTTGCGCCTGTTTCGCAAGATCCAAGCGTCAGCGTGAATCAAATACCAAGGTTCATTTCTTTTATTGGTTATCTATTTTTGCGGTTTAGAATTAAGCCGTTTAAATAGGTAAATACCACGCAAATTCCCAGCAGTAACAGTGTTGGCCAGTAGCCCCATTGCACATAAGGCGTATTGCCCGTAAACGCTTTGGCTTCTGCGGTTAATGTGGTTCTTTCAAATTGTGGTGCTTGAGCCACCACTTCGCCTTTCTCGTTAATAAAAGCGGTTACACCCGTGTTCGTCGCGCGGATAACATAACGACCCGCTTCTTTTGCTCTAAATTGTGCAATTTGCAAATGCTGCCAAGGACCAAAAGAGGTACCAAACCAACCATCGTTACTAATGGTAATTAAGAAATCACTGTCCCTTACCATGCGTCTTACTTGTTCCGCGTAAACAATTTCATAACAAATAAAGGGGGCGACTCCCCATTCGCCAACTTGCAGTACAGGCTGGTTTTCATCACCTGACTTAAAGCTCGACATGGGCATGCCGAAGACATCGAGGATCGGACCTATGTATTCTGCAAAGGGGATATATTCGCCGAAGGGGACCAGTCTGCGTTTGTAATATAGGCCAAAGCCATTGCCGGTTGCCCATATGGCATTATAGTAGTTCTGTTTATCAGCACTGACGTCCGGAATGCCAGTGATTAGTGTCGTGTTCGTGTTTTCCAGTTCTTTGCTGAAGGAAGCAAAGTAGGGTTTTATTTGAGGGTAGGTGTAGGTAATGGCTGTTTCAGGCCAGACGACCAGCTCGCTGTCCAAATGCTCAATGGTGGCTTGCTGATAATAGGCAAGAGATTGTCCAGCCGATTGTGCTAACCATTTTTCATCTTGTTTTACATTACCCTGTACTAACGTGGTTTTGAGTGTGCCGGTTTGTTGCACCCATGAAATAGGCGCATAGTGTAAAAAAGCCGCTCCGCCCCAGATGATAATCACGACCAGAATCAGGCTAGGTTGATTGTTTTGTCTCATTAATAAACTGGCAATAACGCTGGCGGTGAGTACCACACAAGCACTCGTTAGCCAGATGCCACCAATGGGCAAAAGCTCAAACAGCCAAGTGTTTTCTATTGCGTAGCCTGGTAGTAACCAAGGGAAGCCGGTAAAAAGCGAGCTTCTCGCCATCTCGCCCAAAAGCAGTCCAAGGGTAATCCACAGGCTGCTTGGTATTTGCGAAAAGCGCCGACTCAATCGCCAAGATGCCCAAGCGGAAAAGGCCCAGAAAGTCACTAATATTGAGATGAAAGCAAACGTAATAAGCCCTGCGATAATGCTGCCAACCTGACCATACTCGGCAATACTAACGTAGACCCAAGAGACGCCTGCACCAAAGAAGCCTAATCCGACAGCGCTGCCTCGCCAGAAAGCGGCTTTTGACGTGGTACTGGTTAACATCAGAAGGCTGAAGACGATTAAGCTGATGAAATAGCCAGGCCAAAAATGAAATGGCGCAAAACTGGTGACACCTAGTGCACCAGCAATGATGGCAATAACGCCAATGACAATGGGAGGAAGTTGAGACAATTTTGCGCTAAAACGAGGCTCCCACCCCGTTTTGATATTGGTAAAGTCGGGGTGAGGCATGGTCATATCAATCTGATAGGTTGGTGTTTAAAGTGGGTTTGGTTACTTGAATGGTCTTGATGCGACGGCCATCTGATTTAACCACGCGAAAATGAAAGTCATTAAATAACAATTCTTCATCACGTAACGGAACGTGACCAAATTGTTGCACCAATATGCCGCCAATGGTATCGAATTCTTCTTCATTCAGTTCGACTTTGAAGAACTCATTAAAGTCTTCAACAGGGCACAATGCCGGTACCAGATACACGCCTGGTTCAGCGGTTACTTGTATACCTTCGTCATCGAGCTTGTCTGTTTCATCTTCAATTTCGCCAACGATTTGTTCAAGCACGTCTTCTATGGTGACTAGGCCAGAAACGCTGCCGTATTCGTCTAGTACCAATGCCATGTGATAGCGCTTGGTGCGGAAATCATTGAGCAGAACGTTTAGACGTTTGCTTTCTGGAATAAAGTTAGCTGGGCGAAGACGCGCCAAAATGTCTTCTATAGTGACGACACCATCTTTGAATAATAAAGGCAATAAGTCTTTGGCCAGTAAGACGCCGAGAATTTCATCCGAGTCCTCACCAACGACAGGGAATCTTGAATGTGAGGATTCTATAATTTTACGGATAGACGTTTTAGGGTCATCTTCGGACTTGATAACCACCATTTGCGAAGGCGGAATCATAATGTCACGCGCTTGCACTTCCGACACCTCTAGCGCACCTTCAACAATAGTGAAGGCATCGCGATCAATAATGTCGGATTTTACAGCGGCTTCTAGAAGTTTAACGATATCGCCACGACTACGCGGTTCATCATTAAATGCTTGGGTTAAGCGTTCAAACCAAGATTTTTGTTGATCGTTGGATAAGCTCGATCGGTCATCACTCATTAGGGTATTAGCTCACTCTTTAATCAAATAAGGGTCGGAAATCGATAAGGAAGCCAGTAGCTTTGTTTCTATCGATTCCATTTCATCTGCTTCATCGTCATTTATATGATCATAGCCGCGTAAATGCAAGATCCCATGAATAGTCATATGTGCCCAATGATGCAGTAATTCTTTATTTTGTTCTTCTGCCTCTTTTGCCACAATTTGCGTACAGATCACTAAATCGCCTAATAGCGGTAATTCAGTGCCAGTGCGGCGCTTCGAATGGGAAGGACAGCACATTGGTTGGTTTGTCCTTGCCACGATATTCGTGATTCAATGCGTGACTTTCCTCTTCATCAACGATACGAATAGTCACTTCAAACTCTTCATCTGAGTCAGGTAGGGCTTTTTCAACCCACAACCTAAAATCCGCCTCGCTGGGTAAGCGAGCGGTGTCTTCTGTGGCAATTTGTAGGTCAAGTTCTAGGTGCGCCATTATTATTTACTACCTGCAGATTGTTCTGCTTGTGCGGTTAAACGAGCTTCAGAGCGGGCTTTTTTCTCCGCTTCGACTTCTACATCAAATTTGTCATAGGCTTCGACAATACGCTGAACCAATGGGTGACGAACCACGTCAGACGAGCTAAATAAAGTCATACTGATGCCACTTACGTCTTTTAAAACGTGCATAGCTTGTGCTAATCCAGATGTGGTGCCGCGCGGCAAATCTACCTGTGTCGTGTCGCCTGTAATAACGGCTGTTGAGCCAAAACCAATCCGCGTCAAAAACATCTTCATCTGCTCGCGTGTGGTGTTTTGGCTTTCATCTAGAATGATGAAGGCATTGTTTAAGGTACGGCCACGCATAAAGGCAAGCGGAGCAATTTCTATGACGTTTTTTTCGATCAGCTTATCAACCAGCTCAAAGCCAAGCATTTCGTACAAAGCATCATAAAGCGGGCGTAGGTATGGATCGATTTTCTGTGATAAATCACCTGGTAGAAATCCAAGTTTCTCGCCGGCTTCTACCGCAGGACGGACAAGCATGATGCGTTCAACTCGATCCGCTTCTAAGGCTTCAACGGCACAAGCAACGGCTAGATAGGTTTTACCCGTACCAGCAGGGCCGATGCCGAAATTGATATCGTGTTTACGGATTTGTTTGACGTAACCTTGCTGGTTTTTACCCTTGGGTTTGATAAAAGCCTTGCGGGTTTTTATCACCAGCTGATCTGTATTCTCTCTTTTGCTGTTAGTGAGTGATTCAATCGCCGACTCTTGCAGATAGAGGTGAATGGTTTCAGGCGTGATGTCATTACTCGCTAACGCTTCCCTGTAAAGGTTCTGAAGCAGCGTTTTAGTAGCCGCCACATGATCAGAATTGTTGCCAGTAATGTCAAAGAGTTCGGCGCGATATTTAATAGTCACATCCAGTCTTTTTTCGATTAACTTGATGTTCTCGTCGAGTTGTCCACATAGCCCAACCAAAGCGTTGGCTTCGGCTGGGGCTAAACGGATTTGCTGAGTTGTCTGTGTGGTTTCCAAGAGTTACCTTTGTTATTGAAGTACGCTTTTATTGTAGTACAAAATCGGAGTCGAGTTCGGAGCTGACCAACTCACCTAATAGAGAGTTAGGGTAAGCATCCGTGATGACGACATCAGCGAATTTACCAATCAGTTGTGGATCGAACGCACGGAAATTAACAATCCGATTGTTTTCTGTTCGACCTTGAAGTTGTCCAGGATCGCGAGGTGAATAGCCGCTGATCAATATGCGTTGTATCTCACCAACCATGGACAAACTAATGTCATAGGCCTGTTGGCTAATACGACGCTGCAAAATGGACAAGCGTTCTTTTTTCACGTCTTCCGGCGTGTCATCTTCTAGATTCGACGCAGGCGTACCAGGACGTTGGCTGTAAACAAAACTGAACGAGTGATCAAAACCGATCTCTTGAATTAAATTCATCGTATCGACAAAGTCTTCATCCGTTTCACCAGGAAAGCCAATAATAAAGTCAGAGGACAAACTAATACCGGGTCGAGCTTCTTTTATGCGGTTAATCTTGTCAATGTAATATTGACGATCATGGCCACGTTTCATTGCACTCAGTATGTTGTCGGCACCACTCTGCACTGGTAGGTGTAAGTGACTTACTAGTTTCCGTTCGTTTCGGAAAGCCTCAATTAAGCTATCGCTAAACTCCACTGGATGAGAGGTTGTAAAGCGGATACGCTCGATGCCATCAATTTGTGCTACAGCATGAATGATGTCAGCAAGATCGGCTTCGTCCCCTTCGGCAGTATCTCCTCGGTAGGCGTTAACGTTTTGCCCAAGTAAATGGATCTCACGTACGCCTTGTTCAGCAAGCTGCATTACTTCTTTCAATATGCTATCGAAAGGACGACTGACTTCTTCTCCGCGAGTGTAAGGTACCACACAGAAAGTGCAATATTTACTACAGCCTTCCATAATTGAAACAAACGCTTCTGCGCCATCAACACGAGGCGCGGGTAAGTGGTCAAACTTTTCGATTTCAGGGAAGGTGACATCCGTGATTGGGATGTGTTTTCCTGCCGCATTGACCATCTCAGGTAATTTATGCAGCGTCTGAGGGCCAAAAATCATATCTACATGTTTGGCACGTTTTCGAATCGCATCGCCTTCTTGGCTTGCGACACAACCACCAACACCGATGACAAGATTCGGGTTCTTTTGCTTGAGCTTTTTCCAACGTCCTAACTGGTGATAAACCTTGTCTTGGGCTTTTTCACGAATAGAACAAGTGTTAAGCAGCAAAACGTCTGCTTCTTCTGCATTGTCTGTGAGTTCCATATCATGGCTTTCGCCAAGTAAATCTGCCATACGAGAGGAATCGTATTCGTTCATTTGACAGCCATGAGTTTGGATAAAAAGTTTTTTTGCCATGTAACGTATTAACCTAAAATGTGTTCGTCTAATCGACTTTGATACTATTATATTGGGCTTTGCTCTCGAATCACAGGGGTGTTCTCAATTCCCTGTCATTTAAAGTAAAAAGTCTGTCGAAATAGCGACTTCTTTTTCTGACTGGAGCTTTTGCTCAAGACCCGTCACAATAGTCTTACAATTTGCAATTCAGTGTGGATGTGTTTTGAACTTATTTTCTCGTTTTTTTCTTTCGTCTTTGCTATTGAGTACTGTTGTTCAGGCAAAAGACACGGCTACTTCTGATAAAGATTCGCCTAACTTTGTTTTTGGTTTAGGGTATGGGCTTTTGGATCAAAAATCATTATTGAACATTGATTTTAAAGTGAATATTCCTATTAGTGAGCATGTCTCCACGCAAGTGCTGTTGAACAGTAATTACTTAATTACGGGACTCATCGAGGGACAGTTTTGCTCAGTCTGAGCTTTCCTCAAATTGGTTTTTGCATAATGGTTATGGCCGATTGGGATTGGGAATTGGCGTGTCAGAGTTAGACCCTATGGACGATGAGCTTGAAGGACAGCGTGATGTCATTGGGCAATTTATTGGTGAAGCGTTTATGGGGGCATTCTCTTTGACGACCAACTATATCTCAACAGACACGACATTGAGCAACATCACCAGTTCTCGAATTGGATTGAGCTACTACATTAATGAAGATCTACGAACGTCTTTGTATCGAGAAAAATACAATGTGGATGACATCGGCTGGCGTTTTGAGACCCACTTTCAGCCGAAGAAGTATCAACAAATGGGCAGTGTGGGGGTTATAGCAAGGACAGGAAAAGACTACGATTATCTAGGCATGGTGGTGCAATACTATTTCGATTATGCTGTCTCTTTGAAGCAGCGTGAGCGGGAGTTTCATTAATACAGATAATATTTATTAGTTTCGATCAACACTCCATATAGTCCATTTAGGTAATAAGGTTTCTGTTGTTGATTTGAACGGTGCGACAACCTTAAGAGTCACTCGACGGTTCTTTTGTCTGCCTTCAAGAGTGCGGTTTGAGGCAATAGGATAGGCTTCTCCATGGCCTAGTGTTTTTAGCCTTTCTTGTGGAATGTTATACTCAGTGCGAAGAATATCTGCTACTTTATTGGCTCGTTTGGTTGATAATAGGGTGTTTTGATGCAGGCTACCTGTACTGTCTGTATAACCATCTATAAGTACTAGGGCGTTAGGGTTGTCTCGTAATTGCTGTCCTACGTCTTTTAATAATGAGTAATCCTCTTTGCTTATATTGTCACGATTCATTCTAAATCGGATGGTTGCTTCCAAATTCTTGCTTTGCAAAGGTTTGACAATTTCACCACTAACTCGACGATTAAGTAATCGATCACTGTCTGTTTCATTTGACGCTATAGGTCGATTTGAGCCGTAACCAAAGGCTCTAATGCGATCTGGTGAAATATTGAAAACGGATGTTAATGCCGTTGCGATAGCTTGAGCGCGTTTTTGTGAAAGGGTAAGGTTAAATTGAGCTGTGCCAATGTTGTCCGTATGACCTTCTAATAGCACCAGTGTTTCTGGGTTGTCTTGTAAGAGTGAAGCAAGACTATGAAGCGATGAGTGAAATTCGTCTTTAAGACGATAGCTGCCTATTTCAAATTGCGCTGCAAAGTTAAAACGAAAATATTCAAGCTTAGTCAGCGGACAGCCATCATTATCGACATCTGTCCCTTGTGGCGTATTTGAGCATAAATCTCTGACATCAATAACACCATCTTTGTCTAAGTCTTTTAATGACTCAATCAAAGTTGGATACAATATCTGCCCCGTCGCCAGACTGCTACCTAAGGTAAAATAAATAATAGCTGTTCGTGTAATGGTGGAGATCATTCTTATTGTACTTGCTGCATGATGTACGTTCCTTCCAATCATGCATTAGCGGATGATTCACTACTGGTGATAAGTCGCTATTTGGCCCGCTAATGGACGTTTATTTTTTTAGCATGGTGATAATGTATTCCCACTCGTTTTTAGTGATTGGCATGACGGAAAGGCGGCTGCCTTTCTTAGTTAATAGCATATCGGCAAGCGCTGGACTTTGCTTTAATGCTGCTAAGGTTAAAATGGAAGACCATTTCTCAACAAACGTTACATCAACCATCACCCATTTAGGGTTAGACTCAGTAGACTTGCTATCAAAGTAAGTATGGGTTGGGTCCCAACTAGTATGATCTGGATAGGCTTCCTTACTTATTTTAGCTATACCGGCGATACCAGGAGGGGAGCAGCTTGAATGGTAAAAAAACACCAAATCGTCTTTCTTCATTTCTTTCATAAAGTTTCGAGCTTGGTAATTTCTAACACCATCCCATGGGGATGTTTTTAACCGTTTCAGATCGTCTATTGAAAACGTATCTGGTTCTGATTTCATTAACCAGTAATTTGACATAGGAACCTCGACAGCGCCACAGAAAACACTACACAAAGAAACATTCTATGTGTTCATGCTTACAATAATTCTATCTACAATAAGAATAGTAATGCCATGAGACTACAGAATGACTTGACCGGCCTCAATGTTTTTTAGGCCAATAGTGCCCAGTAATGGAAGATAAAGAATGAGCCATTTTGCTTGTAAAGCGTTTTCAGCGTTAGAGAAAGAGGCTCAAGGATGATTTATTAGAGTGCTATGTAGAGGCACAGCAAGAAATTGAAGAAACCATCAATAGTATTGAAGGGGATGGCTTTTCATTTGATAAATTAGACAAACTCTTTCGTTCGTTACACAGCATGAAGGGGAACTGCTCGGTATGTTTTCTTGACCCTTTAGTTGGGGTGCTCCATAAGCTAGAAGAAATCGTTGACGGTATGCGCGGTGGGTACATTCAATATCATCCCTATTTGGGGGAATTGATTATTGTCGTTATTGAAAAAGTTTACGATTTACTGCAACAGATTTATCGTTCTCATGTGGCAGAAAGTGCTTTGCGCGACGAATTGCAGCTCGGTTTAGATAATATTTACTCTGAAGAAGATGACAGTAAACGACCAGAAATGGCGGCAGCGTTATTGCATAAAAGCCATCAAATAGTAGAAGCGGCAAAGGAAGAGCCAGTAGCCGCGACATCGGTGATAGTGAAAGTTGACTTCACGGAGCAGCAAAAACATGACATCGAGCCTCTTTGTTGGTTTTAGTCAAAAGCTCAATCGTTTGCTGGGCTATTCAGCTGAACGCAGTGAGCGTATTCTCAAGCTTTGCCAGTTAATTAACGTCGAATGTAAAAAGCCAGTCGATCCTGCGCAACTGAGTGCTGCGGCCTATATGCATAATATGGGGATGGCAGTGATACTAAATTGCAAAGACGATGAAGAAGCAAAACGTCAAGCTGAACATAATCATCCTATGGTGGGCGCCAAGTTATTGGCCAAACATAAAGGATGGGAAGAGGCGGTTGAGATGGTCAAAACCCATAAAGAACGTTTTGATGGTACGGGGTTTCCTGAAGGTTTGGTTGGCTCATTGATCCCGCAAGGGGCTTTTATTTTGTCCATGGCGGTGATGTTTATTGACGCTGTTTGGGGAAAATCGGGTAGTGAATACAATAAAAGTGCCATGCGAGCTGTGCAGATGGTGAATTTTGAAAGTGGTAAAGGTTTTCCTCCACATCTTGTTGAGTCTTTTAATAGTGCGATTCGTAAAGTACTTGTTGCCAAGAGCAAATAGTAAAAGGAAGTAGCCTAATATTAGTTCCCCTTGTTAGCATGAGCCTTTTCCAGAATGTTAAGTTGTTTGTTTTATGAAGGCCGCCTTGTTACCGCTTGTTTTCCATCCCCATTACAGTATCCCATTTCCTGCCGGGCATCGTTTCCCAATGGCGAAGTTTGGCTTGCTTGCAGAGACGTTGAGAGCACAGGGGATTTTAACGGACAGAAACGAGCATACGCCCGCCCCCTTGTCGCTTAAAGTGCTCATGGCAGCCCATGACAAAGAATATGTGCAGCGTTTTATTCGTGGGGAGCCTCAGCAAACAGGAGGAAAAAGACATTGGTTTACCTTGGTCTGAATGGCTAGTTGAACGAACCTTACGTGCGGTTTCCGGCACCATACTCACCAGCGAACTCGCATTCCAACATGGCTTAGCCTGCCACCTTGCGGGAGGCACGCATCACGCCCATCCTACTCATGGATCGGGATTTTGCATCTTCAATGATCTAGCCGTCGCAGCACTTGCTATGATCGAATCGGGCAGGGCGAAGAAAATACTCATCCTAGACTGCGACGTACACCAAGGCGACGGCACTATTGCTTTCTTCAAAGACAGACACGACATTGTTCCCGTTTCTTGGCATTGCGAAGAAAACTACCCGTCCATCAAACAAATCGACGGCATTAATATTGCCATCCCCAAAGGTGCCAATGACGAAGAATACTTATCCATTCTGAAAAGTACCTTGCCTATGATATTGGCGGAACATCAGCCAGATTTTATCTTCTACGACGCGGGCGTCGATGTCCATCAAGACGACCGACTCGGCTACGTTAATCTCACCGATCAAGGTATTTTAGAGCGAGATAAATACGTCATCGAAACCTGCGTCGGTCTTAAACTCCCCACTGCTTGTGTCATTGGTGGCGGTTACGACAGACAGGAAGAGAGAGTCGCATGGCGCCATAGTTTGCTACATCAAGCAGCGAATCAGGTCTGGCAGGAATATTTTTGATGGGTTTACGTCTTTTACCGCTTTTTCTCAAGGACATGAGGTACGCAAATTGGCGTGCCATCTTCATTGAAAAATGCTGACGGCTTGCTGAAACCTTTTAATTTCCATGTAAGGATTTTTGTCACCATTCGAAAGTTAATGTTGAGAGGGGATGCTTTGAGATCCTCGGGAATGGGCGATTTAGCAAACTGACTAAAAACATATCCTCTGCTTTTTCCAAAATCCACATCTTGTGTTTGTGAGTTGTCCATAAAGCTATGAATTACCCCAATAAATGGCCCACCGGCGCCAAGTGTATTGCCAATGGGTGTATTGCAACAACTTGCATACCAGCGATGCAAACCTTTAGCAGTAAGCCTTAGGCAAGCAATCTGCGACTTTCCTTCCGTGATCGTAAGAGACGACATAGGGGTTTGAAAAATATCTGTTCCACCGTACTGATCTAAAACACTCTCACCTTGTTCCAGATAATGAGCAAATGCTTGGCAGTCATGGCAACAACAAATAATCCGAGTACCAGTCCTTGAACTGACGGAAGAGATCTTTCCTCTAACTGTTCCACACGCGCACTTTAAATTTACGTCAGACATGGGGCAAAGCCTCCTTACTATGAAAAAGCATCGTTCAAAGTTTAGCAGCGTTTTTGGATGTTAAAAGGGGGGGCAGACTTCTTTAATTAGGTTTGAGTCATTTAGCCTGACTAGACTAATCTTTTGAGTAGTTTCGCACAGCAATACTGTGCGATATGATTTGTGTATTGATGCACAGTAAGGCAGTGCGAATGTCATTAGAGTTTAAACACCTACTTGACCCGCACAAATATTGAGGTACCAACAAATGCGTAAAACAAAACGTCGCCCAGTTAGCGTTGGTGAAATACTTAAAATTGAGTTTCTAGAACCGATGAACATTACCTCCAAAGCGTTGGCAGATGCCATGGGTGTGCATCGTAATACCGTCAGCAGCCTTATTAACGGTGGTGTGTTAACCGCACCAATCGCAATAAAGCTAGCAGCTGCCTTTGGCAATACACCAGAATTTTGGTTAAACATTCAACACGCCGTCGATCTTTGGGATGCACGAAACCGCTACCAAGAAGAAGCGAAACTGGTAAAGCCTTTGGTGGTGGGTAAGAAAGAAGAATTGCATGCATAACAAGTTATATATTTATCCCTTATATCTAGTTTTTTAGCCCTTGATATGAAAAGTGTGATTCGTTAATCCAGAAGGTCAGTCTAACTACTCAGTCTTCGTTTGTTTACGACCAGCTGCTTTGATAACTGCTATATCAATAGGCTTAATTTCTCTATTTATCCTGCTGTTCAGTCAGAGTGATGGTTTTTTGATACATGCTCATAATGGTTGCTTCCAGTAAAGTAGGGTATAGCAATATCACACCAATTTGCTTGCATTGAACTTAGATAAGCGTAGTGATTGTTGTTGGGGGGAATGTAACGCTTGTGTGAGTGATAAAGCCAATCCCTTGATTTTATTGGGTTACAGAGATGGGTGGCTTGTTAACTACTTGAATATCGAAAAAACCTCCCAGTTTCGCCTTACCTAATTTGTCATTAAGGCTATGAATTGCATAAGTTAAACAACGTGTCCAAAGATGGACTTAAACAATGCGTGTGATAAAGCCTGAAAACTCTTTCACTCGCAGGAATTACTGCTTTCATTTTTTCTCCAAAATTTAACTAGTTACATAACCGCCCGCAGCGCGGGCAAAATTGTAACACAGCGGAAATTTTGTCCCATTGCCTGCGATTGTTAGACATTGCCCTGATTCCAAAGGTAAATATCCAAAACACGTTCACGAAACCAACGCTCAGAAATCATATCCTCGACTTCGTCCTGCCTAATTTTTGGCCGGACAGAATATGACAATACATTCTTCAACTTCGAGCATGCTTCTACAATCTGTTCTTCGCATTCAGAGTACCGTTCAGAAAAGGCATCATTGAAAGCACTAAAGTCGCCGCTCTCGGTTTGCAGTGCAATACGGGCTTGCTTATCGTAAATCCGAATCGGGCTTTTAACCTTGAGCCATAAAAACTTCGTAGTTAACGAAAGAACGCTTCTGCCTCCATATTGACCTGAGATTCGTTCTCGTGCCTGGTTCACTAAATTGGTTACATTACTTACACTAACCTCATCAATACCATCAAGCACCTCAAGTACAGGCTGATATCTCGGGAAGCTTTTTTCTTTTTCGTACTTTGTAGGTAAATTGCGCGCGACACGGAAATGACCACCGGCTTTAGCAAGCGCCAACCTCTGTGTATCTCTGTCGGGTGATGCAAGCATCTCACAATAGCTCTTTTCTTTTTCTAACCATTGATTTAGGAACTGGAGAGCACAAAAATCAAATGTTCGCTTTGTCACGCAATCTCCTTAAATGTCTAACGCCCCAATCAGAGGCAATAAAATAGCTGGTTAAAATTAGCGAAAAAGGAGCAATAACCAGCTGTTTTTTGTCCTTTGAATTGGCTTGTTAGGCAACATTAAAACCCAAAGAAAACTTTGCGCTCAGAGTCGTTATGCAAATCATGTTTTGATATATGGTACTGTTTCGGTTTTACAGATTCTGAAAACAGCTTAAATGGTAGTTCGTCGATACAGATTTGAGCAAAAACAGCTAAGATGTCTTTTTCATAGCACTCTTGAAGTACTTTTAGATTGGTAGATGGGAAGCTGTTTTTGAACTCCTTATTATATTTCGGCGAAAAGTATTTAATCATAGCGGCCTCAAAGAGAGAAACTTGCTCCGCCTCGGTTGTTCCATGTAATTTATCTAAACCAGCTTTTATTCGCCCATCTTCGTCACCAGTAATTTGGGAGTTAGGTGTGAGTGCAGTAATTAATCGATTACTAGGTTCAACTTCTAAAAGCAACAAAGACAGTTTGTAACCATCAGGTATACCTTTTAGTGAAATTTTTTGAAGAGTCTCATGTTTAACTAGTCGATCTAACGCATTTCGAGAGCCGTTTTTTCCATAAGCCTGACCAATATACTTTACCTCAAATTGTATCCCCAAAGGCTGTGAGTTAAGCATTTTGACTATTTCATTATCACCGAACCAGAAGCGTTCTCCACTTGGTTTAAGGAAATAATGTAGCTCATCTTCTTCGACAAATGTCATACCTTCCGGCATCGGACCAATACTCAACTGTCTTGGCTCATTTGCAACAAGAAAATCAAGAACCATGGTATTGTCAACTTGTTTTGCGCCAGTAAAGTCTATTCGAGGTTGATAGCCAATAAAATAAATATGACAGCTCTCAATCACTTTTTGAAACTGAGCAAGCTTCTCTTTTTCATATATATACTCAGCTGGAAGATGAACAAAGCTGCTAGCATACAAGTCCATTGCATGTTCAACTCCAAATTTATAACCACCTAACTCTTTACCTGACATAACAACCTTTTCAAATTTATTCATAGTTCGCCGATGTTGCCTAACATCTATGGACACCCCGATTTTTGCAAGTAAAATCAAGATCTAACAAGAACAGTTTTGCAGCCATCTATTCGGATTTTTCGTAAAGCTTTTTTAGCTTTTATCCATGATGAACTCCGCTGACTTGGTTCTAATCATTTTGGCGTTTTCAACGAAACGATGTTAGTCCCAGAATTTCCAAGTCACGGTCTTACCTATCTTGTCATCACTCTTTTTTACTAAGCAAAACTTGATGTATCACTCTTTTAAATTTAGACCGTTTGAGCCTGATATTTTTGATCTCGTGCAAGTATCGCCCAAACAACTCTTACCAATTTGTTGGCTAATGCCACAATGACTTTGTTTTTATGCATTCTGTTTAACAGGTTTGTAATCCACTCATAATAAGGTTTTCCCGGTTTACTATGTCTTATAACCGCCCTAGCACCATGAATAAACATTCGCCTTAAATACGAATCGCCTCGTTTACTAATACCTAGTAAAAGTGACTTTCCTCCACTTGAGTGTTGGCTCGGCACCAAACCCAACCAAGCAGATAGTTGACGACCAGAATCAAATTCTCTTGCATCACCAATACTTGCCACTAACGCTGATGAGGTTAATCGACCAACACCTGGAATTTCTCTAATAGCCTGACATTGGCGACTTTCTTGGCTCGCTCTATCAATTTGTGTATCTAAGCCATCTAGGTATTTCTCTAAATCCATTAATCTAGATTGCATTGACTTAATATGATTACACAACATCTTAGGAAGACAATCTTCAACTAAGGCAAAATCCTCTCTAAACCATATCTGTAAACGAAACCTTCCTGCTGGGATACTGACACCAAACTCCTGCAAACTTGCCCTAATTCTATTAATTAAAGCCGTTCGGTCTCGTACAACACCATCTCGTTCTCGATGGAGTAAAAGCAAAGCTTGCTGCTCCTCACTTTTAACAGAAACGAAACGCATATTTGGTCGGCTAACCGCTTCACAAATGGCTTCGGCATCCGCTGCATCATTCTTATTCGTTTTAACATAAGGCTTTACATATTGTGGTGGCATCAACTTCACAGTATGGCCTAGTTTACCTATCTCTCTAGCCCAATAATGGGAGCTACCGCACGCTTCCATTCCAATCAAACATGACTCTATATTACTTAAGAAACGAAGAAGCTGATTGCGACGTAGCATTTTATTAAACAGTTTTTTTCCAGCTCGATTAAAAGCGCATATCTGAAAAACTGATTTGGCTAAATCAATACCAATTGTATGAATCGTATCCATAACGTCCTCCTTTTAAACTGACCTACTCAGTATAGAAGGGGGTGTCCATTTCATTATTTTAATAGTCCGCATGCGTATCTACACAGTTTTAAAAACGGATAAAAACCTTTGCAAAGTACGGTGTTTATACCGATTTTATGCGTTATCCACACTTTTCATCACTGGAAATCCGAGCTTGCGGGTTATGTCTTTTATCCACAGCGGGTTATTTCCGCTGGTGATAATCTTATTCGTTGATACTAAAAGACTTTCTGATTCGCTACCAGTGCAAACGGGCTAAATTATGATTATTATTTACACAATCCAAGCGAAAAATTGGCAATCGTAAAAATAGACTGTATATCTGTCTAGTTTCTTATTAGCTATTCATAAGGCACAAGCGATGTGTAGATGGATTCTGCGGATTATGAAAGCTTCGCTTTCAGCGGCGGATTGCGGTCGTACCTCCCTTATCACGCCCTACGAGTAGCTACTATAACGTCAGTTCGACGCGACGAAGTTGCGCGACTTTATGGCGTTTCAGAGTCATTCCAAAATATCCTTTCGCACATCAACAAAACCAATCTATGCTGCTCATCTGGCCTACGGTATTGGATTTAACTATTGGTAAGTCTATGTTCAATGCTTTTGGGATTCTGGCGATTATCTAATACGGCTAAAATCAAGACTTGATCGTCTATAACTTGGTAGTAGATTGAAAAAGGAAAGCTGCGGGCAAGAACTCGGAATCTGCCATTAATGTTAGGATGAATACCTGCGAAAAATCGCAACCGTTCAATATCTAACATCAAACTGTCAACACAATATTGACCAAGTGCCGTATTTATTTTTGTATAGAATTGCTTCGCATTGAGCAATTTTTTTCGGCCGATGGCGTAAAGAAAATGTTAAATATCACGATTTAAGTCTTGCTCGTACCTCTTCAAAACTGCGCCATTTTTCAGTTTTATTAAGCTCATGCTTGCGAGTTTCTAATTCTTGCAGGTGCCATTTGGGTGAGTCAAATTCAGCTTGGTTCTGAGCCAATGCACTCATTACGGCTTCCATTAATTCAATTTGCCCGTCGAGTGGTAGTTCTGCGATTTTTTTCGTGTCAATCAACATACCAAGCTCCTTTGTTCGGTTTCTTGAAAATAAGTATACCTGTATTCACAAAATAATCATTTCCTCTTTTTCACTCGCTTCTTTCAGCTAAAAGCCATTGAGAGGAAATAAACACACTTGAAGACCCAAAGAGCACCCCATCCTCCGCCTTCCCCTTGGAAAAGACAAAAGGGGAAGGGACTTGGTGATCAGTAGTCGTTACCTTCTGTGCTTGTCCCTCAACATTATCGGCTTCTATGAAGAAGTCAGTTCGACGCGACGAAGTTGCGCGACTTTATGGAGTTTCAGAGTCAGTTAAAAATAGGCTTTCTAAAAGCATCAAAAACAATCTATGCCTTACTGCCCTAGAGCGTCGGTAAAGCTATTCTTCGATGACAAAAATCAGGCATTAAAGATCTTAAAGAGACCTTTTGGTTACTTTTGCGGATCTGGGCAAAAGTTACCCGCTCAGCAGAGCGGAAAAAAGCTCCTTGCTCAAAGCATTTGAATGGAACGTGAATTCCGTGTCGGGCTAAAGCCGCGACCTACCGAGCTTGATTCCCGCTTTCGCGGGAAGGGCGTTGCTTGGATTCTAGCGAGGGGCGGAATCTAGAAAGGACAAGCCGCGACAAACGCCACCCAGGCGTTTGTAAACGGGTGCCTAAATTCCAGCCGGTAGGCGTGGAGTAGCAGGCGAGGATCGCGCTGATATTCTGGGTCGTAGAATTCGTCGCCAATAATGGAGTGTCCAAGGCTTTGCATGTGGACACGCAGTTGGTGAGAACGGCCAGTAAAGGGTACGAGTCGAACACGAGTAGTGTTGTCTTCGTAAGCCATTTTTTCCCAGTAGGTGACGGAATCTTTGCTCCATTCGTCGGTGCAGATGATTTGTCTGGGTCGGTTGGGCCAGTCGCAGCGCAGTGGTTTTCGCACTTCGCCTTTTTCACCCAAAAGATGACCGCGCAGTAGGGCGCGGTATTCTTTTTGGACTTCGCGTTCACGAAAATGCGCGTACATGCGTTTTTGGCATTCGTGGGTTTTCGCTACGAGGATTAAGCCTGACGTGGCTTCGTCCAAGCGGTGAATCGCAAAGGCTTCGCCAAATAAACATTCTGCTCGATGCAAGATAGAATCGAGCTTATCTGTGCCTCGACCGGGCACAGATAAGCAATTAGCAGGTTTGTTTATGACGGCAAACCATTCATCTTCGTACAATATCTCTAAGCGAGATAGCTCTAAACTCGGCACAACATCCTGCACAGGGTGTTATTCAGGCTTAGTGGTTAAGATGATACGAATCGCATCCAAGCGGATTTGGTGCTCGTCGATGCGCGTCAAACCTTCTTGCATGTTGATTTCAAGCCGTTCGATATCTTCGTCGCGAATGGTGTCGTTGAAGGCTTTTAACTCCACTAACCGTTCGATTTCATTCTGGCAACGATGTTGGTAAGACGTTTTCGCGGCCTGAACGATAGGACGTGCTTGATCTTGGGCTTTCAGTTGGTGAGCTTGCAGCACTTCGATCAAGGTTTTGCGCAAGGCGGCTACCCATTGTTCCGCGACGCGGTTTGGCACACCTTTGAGTTTCTCCGCCCATTTATCAGCGGTAAATTGCTGGTGGAGGAATTTGCCATTGGAGTCTGATAGCTGCCACATTGGGGTCATTGGTAGGGATTGCGCCAATTTCAAACGTGGGTGGGCAGTCGCTTCGATGACAAACATGCTTTCTACCAAAACGGTGCCTTCTGGTAATGCTGCGATAGGCAGGATAGCAGAGGTAAGTTTGCCAGAGTCAAAGCCTTGCACTTCGTCCATGAGCATGGTGATTAACGGGTGTTCCCAAGTTGCGAACGCTACGTCTTCACGCTGGCTGGCTTGACGGCGATCGAGCATAAGCATTTTGCCTTCTTCTTCGATGCCAGGAAGTGCTTCTAGCATCATGTCGGTAGAAGGACGTATGAACCAAGCTGCACGCTCTGGATCGTCGTTGATGCAGTCTGCGTAAATATTAAAGGCGTGAGTCACTTGCTCTATGTAGTGATGTAAGCCTTTTGTTGCTTGGTGGTTGATTTGATCGATTAATGCACGAGCTTGTTCTGGTCGGCACGAGGCTCATTTCTAGTAAACGGTTACGACCTTCTTCCATCTGCTTTAGCAGTGCTTCGTGGTAAATACGGGCTTCACTCAACAAATCCGTATCATCATCTTGGCCGTGCAAATAGGCATGTAGGCTGTCACCAAAGGCTTCTTCGACCTTGTCGCCAGAGCCGGTGGTACGACAAAAGGCGTTTAACGCATGGTGATACCAGTTAAACAAGCGTTCTTGTACACTTTGTTTGATATAAGGTACGTGGATTTGTACGTCGTTCAATTGACCTAAACGGTCCAAACGACCAATGCGCTGTTCAAGTAAATCTGGGTGTTCTGGTAGATCGTACATGACGATGTGATGGCTGAATTGGAAGTTGCGACCCTCACTACCAATCTCAGAGCATACAAGTATTTGTGCACCGTCTTCGTCGGCGAAATAAGCCGCAGCACGGTCACGGTGAATCAGTGGCATTTGCTCGTGGAAATCGGCACTTTGGAAGCCGGCAAAAGTCAGTTGATCGTTTAGCCATTGTGCCATGTCGGCGGTATGACAAATCACTAGAACCTTGTCAGCTTGGCATTCGAGGAACTCTTTTAACCATACCCAGCGTGGATCTTTTTCCCATAAACCATCAGCGACTTCGGTTTCTGGTTGCACATGACGATCAGCGGATTCGAAGTATTCATTGTTGTCTAATGGATAAGAATGCAGGTAACGGTTTGGGAAACCACCCACAGCCGCGCGGGTGTTACGGAACATTTCACGGCCTGTGCCATGGCGGTCAATTAACCAGCTAATGGCTTCTTTAGCTGCCTGCGTTTGCTCAGCCCCTGTTTTGGTGGTGAGTGTTTGGAACCATTCTTTGGCATTCACTTCTTTTAAGTAAGAGCTGAAGGCATTGTTCCAATCAAGTGCTTCTGGTGAGCTGTTTTCTTGGCTAAACGGTAGCAATGCTTCGGCCAATTCTGCTGCTTGTTTGAATTCTTGTTGCTGGGCTTGGTAGTGGTCGAAATCATGGTAATGATCCGCATCCAATAGCTGCAGACGAGAGAAGTGTTCGCGCTCGCCCGTTTGTTCCGGCGTCGCACTAAGCAATAAGATCGATTCTGTTTTGGCGGCTAAACGCGCCACGACTTGATAGCCAATGCTAGGTGTTTCTGGATGCCAAGCAAGGTGGTGGGCTTCGTCGACAATGACCATATCCCATTCCGCATCCAACATGTGTTGAGTGGCTTTTGGGTGTTGGCTCGCCCAATCGATTGGTGAGATCACAAACGGTTGTTGTTCAAACGGGTTGTCGTCGCCTTCGATGAAGTCTTCGTACACGGATTCGTTGATCAGTGAGAAAGGCTGGTGAAAGCGACGCAGCATTTCAACCAACCACTGATGTTGCAGGTTGGTTGGTGTCAGAATAAGTACGCGCTTGCACAGGCCATTTAGTAAGCGTTGATGCAAGATTAAGCCGGCTTCTAGGGTTTTACCCATACCCACTTCATCACATAAAAGGGCGCGCGCTTTCGGGCGGTTGGCGATGTCATGCGCCAGATAAATCTGGTGTGGCAGAAGTTCTGCTTTTAAGCCCATCAAACCGCGTACTGGTGATGCGGCATTGGCTGCTTGGTGTTCGAGGGTATGACGACGCAAGTCAAACCACATGCGGCGAGCGGGCGACAATGCCAATAATGAATCTAGCTCGTTTTTGTCGTTACGTGGAAATTGAATAACCGATTCTTCTAACCAATCGTCGTCTTCGCTGATGCGGTATTCGATCAGGTCGTTAATTTCTTCTACTTCCAAAACAGTGAAGGTTTCATCCTGGAAGTGCAGTTGATCGCCGACGGTTAAGGTGCGTCGAACAAGACTGGTCTGGTCATTTGAGTATTGACGATCCGCTTCCGCATCTGGGAAGTGCAAGGTAAAAGACTTATTTTGTGTGTCTACTATCATGCCTACGCCGAGATCAGGCTCGTTGCGGCTACTCCATCTTTGTCCAGTTTGGTACATAGTTATGCGTTGTCCGGTTCAATTAAAGTTAAACTGCCTTGGCATAAATCAGTCAATGTGACTTTATGCTCAGGCCAAGTACGTTCGATGACAGCAAGGTCTATAACAATGCTATCACTGTAGGTTTTGTTGGTTATTTCTATATCGCTCTGTTCTAGCCAATATTCAACCTTACCTAATAAAGGGTAGGCGATTTTTAGCTGAACGGGGCAGCGTGGGTACACATTTTCATATTTGGTCTGCGAAAGTGCTTCTTGTATCGCCTGGCTATAGGCTCTGACCAAGCCGCCTGCACCAAGTTTTATCCCACCAAAAAAGCGTGTAACGACCACGGTGGTTTCGCCAAAGTTTGAATGCTGCAACACATTGAGCATGGGTTTCCCTGCCGTACCTTTGGGTTCGCCATCGTCGCTTTGGTCCCACAAATGGGCATTATTCGGCATACCGGCAATAAACGCCCAACAGTGATGGTTCGCATCAGGGTAACGCTGGCGTGTCTCTTCGATAAAAGCCTTGGCTGCATCACGGCCGTTGGTGCGGCAAACGGTCGTAATAAACTGACTGTTTTTTATTTCTAGATCAAAGCGTTGCGTGTGTGTTGGGCTTAGGTAGTAATCCATGTAAACTTATTGAAACCTTAGCATGATCGCTGCGCGCGCCAATACAGTGTTAAAAATAGACTCGTTTTATTTTTGTTCGCGACGTCATGTAAAGACCTCACTTTGTTAAAAAACATTTTATTAGCGAGTTTTAATTAATATGACAGATTGGCTTTCGCAATCAGTTTGGGTGTTATCGGGCTTTTGTATCGGCGCGATTCTTCTATCTGGTATTGCTGGCGCTATTGTACAGGCTATGCGCCGTCAGTGGCAGATCACACAGGAAAAAATGCAGCAACAAAATGAAGAATTACAGCGTCTTTTGCAGCAATCGAAAGATCATATTCATTATTTGGAAAAAGAGTCCCTGACTTTAGAACAACAATTCGCTGCAGCACAAAGTGTCTGGCAAGAAAAAGAAGCCTTTTACCGCGAGCAAAAAAAGCAAAACGAAACCGAATTTAAGCAAATGGCTCAGGAAATTATGAGCCAGCAAGGGCAGCGGTTGGCGAAAGAAAATGAGCGCCAATTAGGGTCGTTATTAACGCCACTTGGCTCACAAATTCAGAAATTTCAAGAAAGTGTTGAGAAGAGTTATCAAGAAGAGGCCCGTGAGCGTTTTTCTTTGGTAAAAGAAATCAAAGGTTTGCAGCTACTGAATCAGAAAATCAGCGACGATGCGGTGAGTTTGACTCATGCACTTAAAGGTCAGAATAAGCTGCAGGGCGGTTGGGGCGAGGTGATTCTAGAGCGGATTTTGGAGCGCTCTGGTTTGGAAAAAGGCCGAGAATATGAGACGCAAGCATCGTATCAAACCGCAGAAGGGCGACGCTTGCAGCCGGATGTGGTGATTCATTTGCCGGAAGGTAAACAAATTATTGTTGACTCGAAAATGGTGTTGGTCAGTTATTTGGCTTACATGGAAGCAGAATCTGATGAAGATAGAAATCGTGCGCTGAAACAGCATTTAGACGCTGTGCGCCGTCATATGAAGGAATTGAGTGCCAAGTCTTATCACGATTTACCGGGTGTCACTTCGCTGGATTTTGTGTTGTTGTTTATCCCCATTGAAGCGGCGTTTGGTTTGGCGCTGCAGGCTGACAATGGTTTGTTTAGCGAGGCGTTTGAGCACAATATTATTATCGTTGGGCCGTCTAATTTATTAGCGACCCTGCGCACCATTCAGAACATTTGGCGTAATGAAAAACAAAGTCAAAACGCCATTGAGATTGCCCGTCAGGCTGGCGCGATGTACGACAAGTTTTCGAGCTTTGTTCAGGATATGGATGACATTGGCAGTAAATTAGACGCGGTGAGTCGAACGCATGATTCGGCCTTGAAAAAACTCACGGCAGGACGTGGAAACTTGGTAGCAAGAGCGGAAAAACTCAAATTGATGGGCGCGAAGACCAGTAAAGCGCTGCCAGTGGAGTATCTAAACGATGATGTTTTTACCGATGAACCGAACGAGTAATTGAATCTTTCCGTGTTTTATTACTCGTCGTTTTTGGCGTAAATTGTCGTGCCTTTAGGCCGACAAAAAAACTCCCAACACGAAATCAAAACCTTCTTCACGAGAAATGACATTTTGTTGCGCTAAAGCACGCCCCAATAAGCTCATAAGGATATATAAGGTTTTGTCGGGCTGAAGCCGCGACCTACAAAAGCCTTAGCTGATGCACTTTCTTTGTCATTCAGGAAAGACCCAAAGCACAGTGGCTTTGTTTATATAGTTTGTTGTTTGTAGTTCCTGAAGAATTCTTGCTGTCAGCTGTTTTAGGTCAGCGCCTTCAGGGATTTTTGCTGAATTGGCGATGATTTCTAAATCAAGCAGATTGTTTAGATAGTGCAAACGTGAATTTGGAATGTCCACATAGGTCGTATGTTGGCGCAGTAAAAAGCCCAAGTCAGCCAGTATTTGATGGCGAGCCGGCAGTTTTAAATGCGGCGGTTTGCCAGATTCATGAATGAAACTTTCCGTTTGAATCTTGTCATCTGTATCGATATGCACCATGACATCTTGTACTTGCGAATGGGCCTTCTTGATAGTGTAGGCGACTAAATCACCAAGATAGTGTCCTTCGCTGACGCTGGCATGGCTTGGCACATGAATGTGCATATCTAGATAAATTTTGCCTGCCATGGATCTTGCTCTGACATCATGAGGCGCCATGACGTGTTTTAAGCTGTTAGCGGTTTCTTTGATTTGTGCAATAAGCTTTGGATCGGGAGCTGTGTCTACCAGTTCCGCCAAGTTTTCCCACACCATGATGACGGCCATTTTGCCGATTAGTAGAGCAACGACAATTGATGCCACCATATCTGCCCAGCCGTAGCCAAAATACACGCCAATTAGGCCAATCAATACGGCAACAGAAGACAGTGCATCGCTGCGGCTATGCCATGCATTGGCAATTAGCATTTTGCTGCCAATTTTATCCCCAGCTTTTTTTGTATAGTGGAAAATAGCTTCTTTAATGGCAATGGTCGCAACCAATGCAGCAAGACCATACCATGTTAATTGCGCTTGTGAGGCGGGTGAGGTAATCGATTCATAAGCAATACCAAGGGCAACAACAATAAGGACAATACCAAGAAACACGGTGGTTAATGTTTCAAAACGCAGATGGCCATAGGGGTGATTTTCATCTGGCCCTTGACGGGAATTAGCCGAAGCAAAGTAGACGAAGACATCTGTGACTAAGTCGGATAACGAGTGGATACCATCCGCGATTAAGGCCTGTGATTGAGAAAAATACCCTGCCACAATCTTCGCCAGACCGAGTAGGGCATCCCATACGGCGCCGACAAGGGTGACTTTTATTGCTATGTCTTGTTCTTGCTTCTGTTTTGTCATGAGGTTTTTTTAACCTATAGTGAATATTTAAGGACGCGAATTAGTTAACACAATAGAGCTTACTTAATTTTGCTTAAATTTTTATTAAGCGCAGGAAAATTTAAGCCAAACTAAATGGAAAGTGTATAGGTTTTTTTATGCAATATTGCTTTACAAATAAGACGGGTTAATGTCTGTTTAAATTGGTGCATTTTGAGGCTTTATGGCAAGAGCGCCTTGTTGCCTAGCTTACCCGATGTTCTCCCCAACCTTATCCACGATATCTGTGGAAAAGGTTGGGGAGCTAAGAAAAGACGGGGTTTAATTGATTTCAAACCACAAGCAGTAAGAGCTGAAAAATTCTCTCATAGTCAATGACATTAGAGAAAAATTGGCGTCCATGTCAGATAAGCCACCACCTTGTGAATCATTAAAGGCGGCTTCTTTTAAGGCGTCGTCAAATTTAATTTTGCGCAATGTTAGGTCATCGTGCAGAACGAAACTGAGTTTGTCTGTCCAGCGAAGACCAAGGTTTTTGACCGCCATACCTTGTTGTAAGTGACGTGTCACGTCTTCAGATAGCGGCTCTAGGGATTTAAAACGGATCGTCGCTTTGTCTTCGGATGAGTCTTGGATTTCACACTCGTCACCCGTCTCTAGGCTTGCTGGAACTTCATTTTTTACTAACCAATCTGTCATCAATGAAGAAGGTGAAACTTGCGCTTGCAACGGTGTCATGGGGAAGCTGCCAAGCGTAGTTTGTAAATGTTTGAAGAGCAGCTCTGTCATGCTGGCATTGGTGCTGTTGAGAACCAAAATTTTAGCTTGTAGATCAATGTATGCCCAAATATCGGTGCGTTTCGAAAAGGCTTTTGGACGTAGGGTAAAAACCAATTCATCTTTCATATCGGATTTTTCTTTACGGCCAACTTTACGACCTTCTATCAATTCGATTTCGGCAACCTTGGCTTCCAGTTCTTCTCGCACCACAGCAGAAGGCAGGACTTTTTCTTCTTTGCCTGCACGGAACAATAAGCAGCGGTCGCTGGCTAGACTCCATTGTTCGCTGTTGCGGATAAGCGGCAGCCAGCCGAAAGAAAACTCTTCCTGAGAGCCGCATTCTTTTAATGGAAACTCAGGAATTTTATTGATCAATTCATTCGTATCTAGTGATTCGGTGTCTTTTAATTGGAAAATCTGGGCATTTTTGAACCACATAATTAGTCTCTCACGGCTTCTTTAAAGTGTTTTCGGCAAACGGACAAGTAGCGGTCGTTGCCGCCGATTTCTACTTGTGCGCCTTCTTTAACTGGGATTCCTTGTGCATTGAGTCGAATGACCATGGTGGCTTTACTGCCACAATGACACACGGTTTTTAATTCAATCAGTTTGTCTGACCAAGCGAGTAATGCCTTACTGCCATCAAATAGTTCGCCTTGGAAATCGGTTCGAATGCCAAACGCCAGAACAGGAATGTGTAGTTGATCGACGATTTCAGAAAGGTCGTAGACCTGTTCTTTGGTTAAAAACTGCGCTTCATCGATCAGTATGCAGCTTAATGCCTTATTTTGATGTTCCTCTTTGACTAATGCGATGAGGTTGGTGTGATTATCAAATAGGCTGGCGTTTGCTGATATGCCAATGCGGGAAGCGATTTGCCCTGTTTCAAACCGGTCGTCTATTGATGCTGTAAGGAGTAAAACTCGCATACCTCGCTCGCGATAATTATGAGCGGATTGCAATAGAACGGTGGATTTTCCTGCGTTCATCGCCGAGTAGTAGAAGTACAGTTTAGCCATATCAGGTCTGTTTATTTGTTCACTGGTGAATTGGGCCAATTAGTATAGCAAATCACTATAGTGAATGAGAGATCTTTGTAAGAAGAGTGCCGTTGTCTTATTTTGCGCTTATCGTAGTGTCTATTGCTTTGGTGGCCTTTCTAGAGGACCTTATGGTTTTTGATTTGGCGAGACTTTTGGCGATTTGTAAGGTTAGCCATTCTGCGCGCTTGAGGCCATTCAGTTCACACAACTCATCTAATTTATCAATAATGTCTTGCTCCACAATAAGCTCTAAACGTTTTAATCCTTGCGCTTTTTCTTTTTCTCGTTGGGCACGCTTGTTTAGTTTGAGCTGATCTTTTCTGGTTAGCGGCTGCGTACGAGGACGGCCAGGGGATTTGCCGAATAAATCAATTGTATTCCGATCGGATGACGCTTTTGCCATGATTCATGTAATTCGTATTGATGTGGGAGGAAGATTTTATATAAAAAAAGCCAACAACAAAACGTGATTTGTACATTTTGTTGTTGGCTTATTGACTTACTTTTGCGCGGTTTGTTTATCGGCTTGTTGCTGTGCGACCTGATTGGTAGCAATAAAGTCTAGTAGTATCTCAGAGGCCTCTTTCGCGTAGGTGTCCTCTTCAATTGGCACGATGTCTTCAACTGAAGTTAGCAGTTCTAAACCAAGGGCTTTGCGGCGCGTATTTTCGCGTTCAAGCTCTCTTTTTTTACTTTCTTCTCGTTGCTTTATTCGAGTGCTTTCCTGTAATGATACGGTCTTATAGCTTTCCGCCAATGATTTAAATTCACTGATTTGGTCGTTAATTGCCACAAAATTAGGATCTTTGGCCATTCTGGCTTCGTGGCGTGGTTCTAAAATCGGCAAGTATGCTGGTATGTTCCAATACACAGGGTAACGAGTCTCATGGATTTTGTCCCAAGGTAATGGGTTATCTAGAGCACTTTCGCCTATGGTCTCTTTATCGATTAAAGAAGGGAAAGTAATATCTGGCATCACCCCTTTATGTTGAGTGCTTTCGCCAGAAACACGATAAAACTTCGCTTGCGTGATTTTAAGTTGTCCTTTGTCCAACTCTTGCAATACCTGCACAGTGCCTTTACCAAACGTTTGATCGCCAAGAATCAGTGCGCGCCCATAGTCTTGCAGTGCGCCTGCCACGATTTCAGAGGCAGATGCACTCATGCGGTTAACCAAAACCGCCATAGGGCCACTGTAAGCGATGGCGGTATCGGTATCGCCTAAAGGGGTAACGCGTCCACTTTGATCACGTATTTGTACCGTCGGACCTGAAGGGATAAATAGCCCTGTTAAGGCATTGGCTTCTTGTAAAGAACCGCCTCCGTTGTTTCTTAGGTCGAGAATCAGAGCTGAAATACCTTCTTCGCGTAATTCATCAATTAACTGTTTGGTGTCTCTGGTGGAGCTTTTGTAGTTTTTGTCGCCAGCTTGTATAGCGGCAAAGTCAGAATAAAAAGTGGGCAATGTAATAACGCCAACTTTGTATTTTTCACCATCACGTTCAATTTCAACGATTTCTTTTTTAGCTGATTGGTCTTCCAGCTTTACTTTTTTGCGCACGATGCTAATGCGTTTACTGGTTTGGGTGTCACCTTTGCTTGGGGTAACTTCCAATATGACTGTGGTGTCTCTTTCTCCACGAATCATATCCACGACGTCGTCGAGACGCATTCCCACGACATCGATCATGGGTTTGCCTTCTTGTCCTACAGCAATGATGCGGTCGTTAGGGGCTAGGTCACTTTGTGTTGCAGCTGGGCCACCGGGAACAAGGCGCACGACTTTGGTGTAGTCATCGTCCATTTGTAAGACGGCACCGATGCCTTCTAGAGACAAGCTCATGTTGATGTTAAAGGTTTCGGAAGCACGTGGGGCAAAGTAGTTGCTATGTGGGTCAAGTGCCGCCGTAATGGAGTTTGCGAAAATCTGGTAAACGTCAGTGGCATTGGTTTGATCCACTTGTTTGAGCTGATTTTTATAGCGACGTTCGATGGTGGAAATGATCTTTTCTTCACTTTCGCCATTTAGTTTTAGCGTCAGGGCGCGGTTTTTAAGACGTTTACGCCAGTAATCGTCCAACTCGGCTTGAGTGGTTGCCCATTTTTGTGCGTCTGGGTCGACGTTGAGAGTTTCATCGACTTTATAATCAAAGCTTTTTACCATATTGGGTAAATTCTTCTGAATATGGTTGAGTCTGGTCTCCAAGCGTTTTAAGTAAATGTTATAAATTGTGTAGGCAACTTGTGTGTCACCATTTCTAAGGGCATCGTCAAAGCTATAGCGGTATTGAGATAATTCGTCGATGTCACTTTGTAAAAAGAAGCTTTTGCTCGGATCGAGAGCGTCGATATAGTAGTCAAACGCCTTGGACGAAATGGCATCGTCAATGTGAGGTCTGTTATAATGTATGCCCTCGATCATCTCAACGAGGCTCTTTGGAGACTTTGTCGTATTCATGAGGAGGTTGTAGCTCCTGATAAGCCGACGCCGATGTTGAGGTAAAGGTGTAGCCAATTAGAAGGCAAAGCAAAAGGCGTTTATAGTTCATCCGGTATGGGGCTCTCTCTGTCTGTTTTATGCGTCACTGGTAAAATCATATTAGACACTGGGCTGTAAGGCTAGTCTAAGTATTAAAAAGTCACTTTTTTAAAGCAATTGTGCTTATAGGACATTATGGAATTTTCATATTTTAATGATGCTTTACTGTCATTTCTTCATTCTTCTCCCACTCCTTTTCATGCAACAGATAGTATGCGTAATGCCTTACTTAAAGAAGGCTTTGTTGAGTTATTGGAAGAGGATAATTGGGTCATCGAAGAGGGGGGCGATACTTTGTTACACGTAATGAATCTTCTTTGATTGCGTTTACAACACCGCAGCTTAGTTTTAGTCAAAGTGGCTGGCGAATGATTGGAGCCCATACAGATAGCCCATGCTTAAAACTAAAACCTAATGCGCAGGTGGACCGCTTTGGTTATCATCAATTGGGTGTTGAAGTGTATGGCGGTGTCTTGCTTCATACATGGTTGGACCGAGATTTATCTATCGCAGGTCGTGTTACCTTAAAGACACGGTCTGGTGACATTGTAAGTCGTCTGGTGGACTTCAAAGACCCGATTGCGGTTGTTCCGAATTTAGCTATTCACTTGAATCGTCAGGCAAATGAAGGTTTTTCCGTTAATCCTCAAGAGGAAATTTTGCCAATCTTATGTGGTGCTGAAAACGATTTTGATTTACATACGTTATTAATCTCTCAGCTTCAAAAGCAATATACTGATTTAGATATTGATGTGATTTTGGATTTCGAGTTGAGCCTATACGATACTCAGCCAGCGGCTTTGGTGGGGTTACATAAAGAGTATATTTGCTCAGCAAGGTTGGATAATTTATTGAGTTGTTATGTTGGCTTGCAAGCGTTACTAAGTTCTGATTTGCAGCGTCCAAGTTTGCTGATTTGCACGGATCATGAAGAAATTGGAAGTTTGTCGGCGTGTGGTGCAAATGGCCCGTTTCTAGACGATGTTTTACGTCGTTTGACGCCTAATCCAGAGCTATATGTACAAGCTATTCAGCGTTCCATGCTGGTGTCCGCTGATAATGCTCATGGCTTACATCCTAACTATGCACATAAACATGATAAGAATCATGCGCCAGCAATTAATAAAGGGGCCGTGATCAAAGTAAATGCTAATCAACGTTACGCGACCAATAGTGAAACAGCCAGTATCTATCGTGATATCGCAGCAGAAGAAAACTACCAAGTGCAATGTTTTGTGGTGCGTAGCGATATGGCGTGTGGCAGTACTATTGGGCCAATTACCTCTGGTGAGATTGGTGTGCCAACGATTGATATTGGTTTACCGACGTTTGGTATGCACTCTATTCGTGAGCTGGCAGGAAGTCGTGATGCTTACGGCTTGTATAAGGTATTGACCCGTTTTACTCAGCGAGAGAAGTTAATGACTCGTTAATTGGCACGGATAGGTCAATAAAAAAGCCGCCCATCATTTGATCGGCGGCTTTTTCTTTCTCTATGAACGTAGTATTAGTTTTTTGCTATTAACCACTTGTCTAACTCTTTGATCTTATCTTCGGTAAGATCGCCGGTTGCTTCAAGTAGACTGAGTTTTTTTACCACAAAATTATAGCGGTACTGTTCGTAGGTATTTTGAGCATCGAACAGGTTTGATTGTGCATCAAGCAATTCAACAAGGTTGCGTGTGCCAACATCATAGCCTGCTGTAGTCGCTTCAAGCGCGCTGGCACGTGAACGAATTAACTGTTGTTGCGCTTCGATTTGAGCGACAGCAGTTTGCAGATCAAGGTAAAGGCTACGAATATTCAGTTCAATGCTTTGTAATGAACTTGCTCTTTGCTCTGTGGCAGATTCGGCTTCGGCGACAGCTTGTCTTACAGAGGCATTAATGGCGCCGCCTTGATAGAGCGGGATACTAACGCCTAGGCCAATAGACGACGTATTTGTAGCGCCATCTTGCATTGACGCAGGAGCGTCATTGTAGTTGTCATCTGCCCGAGATAGCGATCCTGTTATAGAAACCGTTGGCGTTCGGCCGTTGGCTTTTTGGATATTGATGTTGTTTTCAGCGCTGGCGACAGAAAGGTTGAGTATGCGCAGCTCTTTGTTATCACGGTGTGCTTTTTCTATCAATGAATCCACGGTCATGTTAGGGTCAAGATGAATGGGATAATCTTTTGATAGCTGAGGAATGTTTTGAATTTCTCGCCCGGTTCTTTGATAAAGTGCTTTTTGCGCATAAGACACGTCAGAACGAGCGCTTAGCTCTGTTACACGAACAGAGTCGTATTCTGCCTGAGCGTCTTGTAGGTCAGTAATAGACGCCAAACCCACTTCATATTGCTTTTTAGCACGATCAAGCTGGCTTGCTGTACTTTTTACTAAAGCTTGGGTGGTTTGTAATGTTGATTGTGCAATCAATAGATTGAAATATTCAGTTAAAGTAGTTAAAGCAAGGTCTTCTTCTGTATTGTCAAAGCTAATCCCAGCGCTTTCATAGCTGAGGCTCTACCGCATCTACCGCATAACCTAGTGCTGGGGAGTAAATAGGGTAATTCAAATCTAACGATACGGAATTGCTTTGATTGCTGTAATCGCTCGAAGGTCCGTCTACTTTACTGTAACCAAGATTACCACTAAAACTGATGTTAGGGTAAAGGTTACCTTTAGTGACAGTCACGCTTTCATTTTCAGCGCGGTAAGTAGCGGCAGCCGCCCTTAAGCCTGGATCGTGTTGTTTAGCAAGCTTGTATACTTCGTAAATGCTTTCTGCATGAGCAGTCGTACTACTTAGGACGGCTGCAGCGATGAGTGATGATATAATATGCTTTTTCATAGATCTCTGTGGAACTCGTAGTATGAAATATAGTTATAATACTACCTCAAGTTTTTCGCTTGTGGCAGTGCCATTCTCGCTATATCTATTATGACTATTGACCATATCATAACGAAATATTTTAAATAGACCTTCAATGTGGAAAATTGATGCAAGAGCTGAACGTTTTCGGCTCAATGTGAAGGTTTTTTCCTAACTAGTTTTTTTGCTCAATTGTGTATGTGATGGTTTTTTTCGAATGGGCTTTGATTTTACCGTCTAGAGTCAGGCTATTTGCCGTGATTTTTGTAGCCTCGTTTCCTTCCAGTGCGTCGATGATGCCGTTGGTATTTTGCTCTATTGAATAATCTTGATCTTGGTTCGAAAGGTTTTCAATAGTGGCCTGCCAAGTTTGTGTGGCAGGTAATTTTTGTGAAGAGGCGTTAATCAAGGTTAGCGAACCGGTTATATCTTGGCTTTTGTTTGCGACAACATTCATTGGATAATCTGCACGTACGGTCTTTAAGAAGACAGTGTTGCTTGGGATAAGCAAATTACCTCGTTTTTGGAAGGTTCTGTATTCTCCTGGTAATCCATCTTTTTGGAAAGTGAAGCGGATGTTGTTGTAAAAACTAAGCTCCATTTTTCCGGAGCTGTTTTCATGGGTGTAAAGGCTAGCTGTGTGGGTTTGTTTTTCTACTTTACTGGTGCTGCTTGGTAAAGGAATTAGGGCGTTAGAATAGGGGGCCATCATAAGATCCTTGTTGCCAAGTGAGTAGCTAATTTCGTTGTCCTGATAGTCTATTGACTGTTGGTCAGCACTCATGGCTAGGCTATTTCGCTCTGCTTTAAATAGTCTAGTGGGGGTGTTGCTAGCGTAGTGGAGCAGGCTATCTTTTATGGTAACGGCGACGTTAGAGCGGTTGTGTATGAGGGCTTGCTGAGATACGCTGACGTTGTTGCCTTCGAAAATGAGGCTGAGTTGAGGTGTCCATGACAACTGATTGGTCTGATAGCTCACCATTAAATCTGTCTTTGGCGTGGCCGTTGTGCTCATTTTTTCTAATGGAATTAGATAAAAATCGTCTAGTGGCAGAGTGGTTGGTCGCTCATCGATCAAGATTAGAAATGTGCGGTTATCTTGCTCAATGCTTGTCAATGTCCCTGTATAATTTAAGTCTCTTTGCTTGTGTTCCACTCTCACTTTTTGGCCAATTTGATCGAACCATTGAGAGTCAAGGTTGTTTTGTAAGTGAGTAATGGGAGAAAAGTTTTCTTGTAGCGGGAGTAATGTACCTAGGTTTGGCTGAAAACTTAGCTGTGTGCTGTTTTGTACGACTTGACTGTTGTTCAGTCCAATAACGGCATTTACGGGTGAGGCAAACGCCATCGGTGCGGCTGTACCTATGAGAATACCAAAGCAGAAATAAGTTGAATTTTTCATAATAGCGTCCTTCTTGCTTGTTTATCTATACAACACTTCGTTCGCTGAAACCTTGTACTGTGAACTGGTTGTCGTGATGAGTCTTGGTACATGATATCCTAACTAGACAATTTAACAGCAATGCAATGTAGTAAAAATAAGGGCTTAGAGTGGAGAAAAAATTACTCATAATTGACGGTTTGAATTTGATTCGACGGCTCTATGCAGCCTTGGAGTCGGAACAAGACTCTGTGCGAAGGGTTGAGCGTACTCAAAGCATTGCGGTTGAAGCGTTGGCGAAATTAACTCATCAGTTCTCTCCCTCTTATGCTGTGGTTGTGTTTGATTCACATGGTAAAACTTGGCGCCATCAAATGTACCCCGAATATAAATTAGGTCGTGTTCCCATGGATGATAATCTATTAGAGTCTTTGCCTGATTTTGCTCGTGTCTTTCGCTTTAACCACTTGCCCTGTCTGAGAATTGACGGCTGGGAAGCCGATGATTTAATTGCTACTTTGGCCGTCAAAGCTTCGAGTCATAATATAAAGTCCTACATCGTATCTACAGATAAAGGCTTTACTCAATTGTTGGGTGATGAACGCATTCTGCAGTACGATTATTTTGCTAAGTTAGGTTATGACAAAATTTGGGTGCCAGGAAAATATGGCGTTGAGCCTCATCAATTAGTGGATTACTGGGCATTGGTAGGTGATACCACAAATCGTATTCCCGGTGTGAAAGGAATCGGTCCTAAAACGGCATTAACCATAATCGATGCTTTCCCGACAATAGAAGAAATTTACGCCAATGTATCATCATTTTCTGAGCGGATTCAGTCATTGCTCGCGGGTGGTTACGAGCAATGTCTGCAATCGCGCTCTCTGGTTGCTTTAAAAACCGATGTTGATATTGGGGTGCGCCTTTCACAACTTCGATATAACCCACGTAAAGTTGGGTGAATATCAAACATCTAAACACAAAAGTTGACTTGAGCCTCTTACCCATGAGTGGCGAGAGGCTTATAATAACGGCATTTCAGGCAACGGATAAATGAGAGTTTTATGTCAGAGGTAAGAACACGTATTGCGCCATCACCAACGGGTGACCCACATGTTGGGACAGCTTATATTGCACTGTTTAATATGGCCTTTGCCCGTAAAATGGGCGGTAAGTTTATTTTACGAATTGAGGATACTGATCAGACACGGAGTACACCAGAATCTGAAAAAATGATTTTGGATGCGTTGCGTTGGTTGGGTCTTGATTGGGCAGAAGGTCCAGATGTCGGTGGACAATATGGTCCTTACCGTCAGAGTGAGCGTGGCCATATTTACGGTCAATATGCTCAAGAATTGATTGATAAAGGGCATGCCTTTTATGCATTTGAGACAACAGAAGAATTGGATCAAATGCGCATTGAGCAAAAAGAGCAAGGCTTGCCGCAAAAATACGACGGTCGTGCTTTGGCACTGACGCCTGAAGAAGTGCAAGCAAAACTGGATGCAGGTGTGCCTTATGTGATTCGCATGAAAGTACCTGAAGAGGGAACTTGTGTTGTACAAGATATGCTTCGCGGCGAAATCGAAATTGATTGGGCGCAAGTGGATATGCAGGTGCTACTAAAAGCGGATGGTATGCCTACGTACCATTTGGCTAACGTGGTAGATGATCACCTGATGAAAATCACCCATGTTATTCGTGGTGAAGAATGGATTAACTCGGCGCCTAAACATATTTTGCTGTACCAATATTTTGGTTGGGACATGCCAACGTTATGTCATATGCCTTTGTTGCGTAATCCAGACAAATCTAAGTTATCAAAACGTAAAAACCCAACCAGTATCTTATATTATCAGCGCATGGGATATATGGCGGAAGCGGTGATCAATTATCTTGGTCGTATGGGCTGGTCCATGCCAGACGAGCGTGAAAAGTTCACATTAGATGAAATGGTTGAGCATTTTGATATTCAGCGTGTTTCTTTGGGCGGACCCGTTTTTGATGTTGAAAAACTTAGCTGGTTAAATGGTATGTGGATTCGTGAGAATTTAACCCCAGAAAGTTTTGCACAGAAATACGTTGAGTGGGCACTTAATCCCCAATACTTGATGAAGATTCTACCCTTGGTAATACCGCGCGTGGAAACGTTTTCTGATGTGGCGGATGTGGCAGGCTTTTTCTTAAAAGGTTTGTTGCCTATAACCAAAGAAGATTTTGCTTCCATAAAGATGGAGGAAGATACGCTTCGTAAGGCCATGCAATTTGCTTTATGGCGTTTGGAAGCGTTAAGTAAATGGGAAAAAGACAACATATTTAATGAGATGAAAGCGTTAGCGCAAGCGATGGATATCAAACCGAAAGACTTTTTTGCGCCTTTGTTTGTGGCGATTTCTGGTACCACAGCGTCGGTGTCTGTGTTTGATTCTATGGCGATTTTAGGCTCTGACATTTCTCGTGCGCGTATGCGTACGGCAGTCAATGTATTAGGTGGGCCTTCTAAAAAAGAAGCTAAGCGCTGGGAAAAAGAATTCGCTGATCTATAAAAGATCAGCGTTTCTGCGCTAAGCGTTCATAATGAAACAAACGCTTAATGAAAAAAAACCGGCTATATGTGCCGGTTTTTTTATGGTTTGCTCATTAAATTAGCGAGTCGTAAACACGCTGGTTTTCTTATCTAAACTGCTTACTTGGTTGTGAATGTCTCGAGTGTTGCCTTCGATGCTATTGATATAGCTATTATCACGTTGAAGTTGTTGGGCAATTTTGTCCATTTCTTCACTCATGTGAACGGCTGTTTTGGCCACTTCTTGAATAGAGCGCGCCATATCAATAGAAGACGCTGAGCTTGTTTGAGCGTTTCGCTCAATTTCGCGGATAGCCAATTCGGCTTTTTCGCTAAACTCCTCAATCGAATGCAAGCTTTCTTGACCACTGTGCATGGTTTCAATAGCCGTTTGCGTTGATGATTGAATCGTGCTGACGATATCCGTAATTTTTGCTGTTGCATCAACCGTTTTTTCTGCAAGAGAGCGGACTTCATCGGCGACCACAGAGAAGCCACGACCTGCTTCACCTGCTCGTGCTGCCTCAATAGCTGCGTTCAGCGCAAGAAGGTTGGTCTGGTTTGCTAGGTCATTAATCATGGCGATGACGTTATCAATGTCTTTCGACAGTTGACCCAGTTCATTCAATTGCTCACTGGTTTTGTTCACTACGCTGATTGTACTGGAAAGGTTAGATAGCGCCCCTTTGATTGTTTCAGCGCCCACTTTAGCAGATTCATATGTGTGCTGAGATTGGCTGCTTAAGTCTTCCGTTGTGCTAGAAATACTCGAAATCGTGGTGGAGATTTCTTCTGTAGCAGCCGCTAGCGAATTGGTTTGTTCACTGACAGAGCGGTTACTTTGTGCAATGTTGCTAACAGAGATGTTAAGCTCTGAAACCATGTCGTTTACGCCCTGGGTTGTGCTCACCACTTCGCCAATCACAGAGCCAAGGCCATTGGTCATTTCGTTTACTGAGCTACATAGCGAATCGAATTCATCGTTGCGCTTGTTGTTTACATGTAAGCGAGCGGTTAAATCACCACTTTTTACTTTGCCAAGGTCTTTAATGATTTGGTTAAGTGTTTTGTTAACGCTGCTGCCTATCCCCATCATCATAAGTGCGGCAATGATGGCAACTACAATACTCACAATAATTAAACTAATGCTGGCTTGTTGAGAGCTAGCTGACGCTTGTTGACGAGCTTCTACTACCGCATTTTGCATGTAATCAACAGCGGCCAAGCGGGTCTGGTTAAAGTTCTCTTTGCTTGCAGCAAACTGTGATTGTAAGTTTCTAAGCTGCTGGTTTTCTTTATCGAAGTTTTCGACAGCAGAGAAGTACTGATTAATAACTTGACCAAAGCGCTCTTCTAAACCGAAATTTGTAACGCGCTTATAAAATTTGTCGTAGCGATCCATAAAGGCCGCTTTATTATCTGGAATGGGTTCAAAAATGAAATTCTTTTCTGCTTCACGTACAGGCAAAAACTCTTGCTTTACTAGACTAAGAAAAGAAATTTCTTCGGTGACTTTTTCGCCTAACTGAGAAATTTCTCCTTTTAGACCAGAAGAACCGTTAAAGCCAACTTTTTGTCTTTGGTTAACCAATAGCTTTAAAGCGGCATTATAGTTAGTTAAAGACTCAGTGATGTTGCTTAAGTTTTTTTGTGCTTCAGGATCTTCTTTAAGGAGTTCAGTGTCTTCACTTAGTGTTGCCATGAATTTTTCGTTGTTAGCGTTCAATTGCTCAAGAAAACTGGCATAGGTACTGTTATCGATACTGGATAAAGTCTCATATTCATCCATTAAGGTGATGATGAGAGACGATAGGTCTTTATCTACTTTTGTGAGGCGCTCAAATTTTGCAGATGAAGTTTCTTGGACATTCAATCCTTGTAAAGCAACAGCAGTTACAACAACGAATCCAAGAATAGCTGCGATGAGCAAAGAGAGTAACTTGGTACGAAAACTAAGATTTGCCAACATATTATATCCTGCATTTTTTATTATAGATTGAACTGATAGGCATTCGGACATCAGTTAGTACGCATTTATTTTTACGGCCTAGCCTATCTAAAACGTTACAAATATTTACGTAAGCATTCTATTTCTACTATGGCCTTATTTGCAATTAAATGACACAAAAATATGGCACTTATCTATATCATTGCAATGAATTGATAGATCTGCAAGTTAGGCTTTGTTAAGAAAGGTAGAAATGGCGTATTTTTCTCCCTCGAATTTTTTCTTTTTTTAAAAATCATGTGGGCTTAGCCAAATGTTTAACTGATGATTTCCTAGGTAGGTCACCTTTCCTTGGTAGCGCGCTATACCACTGGAACTGAATTCAAATTTATAGCTCCTTCTTACTTTAATCTGACCTTGTGACCAAATTGGTCGCCATTCTGCTCCTGCTACACTGTCATCAAGCAGCTGTAGGTTTAATGATTCGCAGTGTTTTTTTGCGCTAATCAGTGCTTGTTCTCGAATGGATGTATTTCGCCACCATGCATAGATACAGGCTGCAAGAATTAGAATAATCACAATATCGGTAAGTTGTAGGTTCATAGGCGCCAATGCTAGATCAATCAAAGTGATAGCATCATAACGAATTGTGGTTAGGAAAAGAAATACGTGGCTACCTCCAAGCAGGAGAGAAAGGAGAGGTAGCCACGTTCCTCACGCAATATAGAGCAAGTCTCATAATTATCGCATTGAAAATAAGCTAAATTTGGGCATTCGGGGCAGCGAATGTGTGGGAACCAAATTTGAGTCGTTTACTTAAGTTCAATGGCCAGTCAGGTGATAATTTATGCGGCTTCTACTGCTCTTTCTGCGTAAAGTTGAATAACCCACTGTTCAATGCGTTGATCAGTAAGTTCAAATTGTTGATCTTCATCGATTGCTAACCCAATGAAATGCTCTTTGTTATGAACACAAGCTCTGGAAGCCTCAAACTCATAGCCTTCTGTTGACCACTGGCCAATAAAGGTTGCACCCGTTGGTAGTAATTTTTCGTATAACCATCCCATGGCGTCGACAAAATAGTCACCGTAACCAAACTGATCACCTAAGCCATACAATGCAATAACGGTATCGTCTAACGTCAAACTGGCTAGGTCGTCTCCAATATCTTCCCAATCGGACTGAATGCCACCGAAGTCCCAAGTCGGTATACCCAGAATAAGCATAGAATATTGTTCAAGCTGGCTCAGCTCTATGTCCTTAATGTTAAATAAATCAACTTGTTCACCAAGCTCTTCCCATTGTTTGGCTATTTTATGGCCAACTTCTTCGGTGTTGTTTGTGTCTGTGCCGTAAATAAGGGCTATGGATGAATTCGCCATGGTTTTCCTATTACTAATGGATTTGTCCGTATTGGTGACTACTGACACCAAAGTGTTGAATAAATGCCGCTTCAAATTGGTCTTCGGAAAAACCGCTTTGAGCAACAATATAGGGTTTTGCCGCAGGGTCTTGTCTGAGTTTAGCGGCGGCAGACTTAATACGACTACGAGTGCAATAGCTCTCGATAGATTGTCCAACGATGAGGTTGAAACCAATTGCCAAGGCTTCTGTATTGAGTCCAACTTGTTGGGCTAGGTGTTGAATATTCAGAGCGTCGTGTTGCGGTGTTTCTATGAGATTTTGCACATGAAACAGTTTTCTTTGGCAGTCTTCGCATTGCGATAGATGACTGAGTATTTGTAACTGTTCAATAAGCGTGAATATGAGTGAGTATAGATGCCCTGCAAGACTTATTGAATGCCCCTTGTGAGCGAGAATAGGGGCAAGAGCATTCAGTGTTTTTTCAGTTACGGGTAATTGAATAACTGCATTGTCGTTACCAAGTTTATCTCGCATAGTCACAAAATGCTGAATGATTTGATCTTCTGTTTCTCCCAAGATAGCCGCTAAGTGTGCAGGGCTGATACGAGCTTGCAAAAGGCTGTACTGTTCATCTTTTGCAACAAAAAAATGACCGCTAATATTTCTTGGCTGATAAGCAATCTGCACGGAATGTATATCATGTGCTGACTTGATTGGGCCGTTCCCTAAAAAAGAAAAATACAAACCTGATTGTGCTTCTTCCTGTATAGATAGATTTGTATTGCTACTTAAATGTTGGTTTAACCAGTGTAAATTGGGGAGAAGAGTAAGCAGTTGCTTATGACCGGATAGCCATGGTGCGACTGCCTCTTTGATTCTTCCGGTATTGTCATACACATCGCGCATGCTTATTTGCATCGTATGTCGCCTCTAATCTGATAATGGTTATCATTAAAGGTCTTTTTTATTTTCAATGCAAGTGATTCTCATTAAATATTTTATATGAGAATCACTTTTTTGATATCTTTCTCTGATATCTTTTGGTGAAAAGATTTTAAATGAGTGTGGCGACGGCGAGGGTTAGTCTAAATAGTCTGCTCTGTTAAGACCATACTTCTGCATCTTTTGGTTTAAAGTACGGCGCGGCAGTTGAAGTTGCTCTAAGACTAACTGAATATTGCCTTTTTGCTGTCGTATACTTGCTTCAATTAGGCTACGTTCGAATTCTTGAACTTTTACACTAAGTGGTAGTGGGGTGATGGTGTCGATGTCGTCTTGTGCTTGATAGCCGGCTAATATTTTTGCCACGCTGGTATTTGGTTCTAGTGCATAACGGAGTGCGACGTTTCTTAATTCGCGGACATTACCAGGCCAGCCATAAAGGGTGAGTGTCTCGTGGTCTATTGGGCTAAGTTGCTTAAAGTCCTTGCCACGCTCTTTGACCGCTATACGGCAAAAATGTTCGAATAGCAGTGGGATATCAGATCCACGGTGGCGTAAATCGGGCAAATGTATTTGAGAGACGTTTAAGCGAAAAAATAAGTCCTGTCGAAAATCCGCCAAAGTCTGTAAGTCGTTTTTTGCGGCTGCTACGACACGTAAATCAATGTGAATGGTGTTATTGCTGCCAATTCGCTCCAATTGATTCTCTTGTAGAACGCGCAATAATTTTATTTGCATGGCGAGAGGCATGCTTTCAATTTCATCCAGAAATAAGGTGCCACCGCTGGCGTGCTCAAGTTTGCCGATACGTTGTTTGTTGGCGCTGGTAAAAGCGCCAGCTTCGTGTCCAAACAGTTCACTTTCAAATAAATCTGCTGGAATGGCTGCGCAGTTAATGGCGACAAAGGGGTGGTTGCTTCTCGGGCTGCAATCATGCAGTGCTTTTGCAACCAGTTCTTTACCACAGCCGGTTTTACCATACACAATCACGTGAGTGTCCATACTGGCAAAGGTTCGAATCTGCTGTCTTACTCTAATGATTTGTTCATTTTGTCCTATGATGGTTTCCTCTAGGCCGTGCAAATCCCCTAGGTACTGAGATTGATTGGCATGTTGGCGTTGAACTTTTCTGAGCTGAATGGCTTTTTCGACAGTTTTAAGCAGTCGATTGGGATCAAACGGTTTTTCGAGGAAGTCAAAAGCCCCATCCCGCAGTGCATTAACGGCTGTATCTACATCACCATGGCCTGTTATCAGGATAAAAGGGATTTCTGGCTCTTTTGTCAGACAGTCCGTCATGAGTGTTAAGCCATCAATAGGGGCCATGCGGATGTCACTGACAATGATGCAGGGTAAGCCGATACTGAACTTGTTGATGAGCCTCTTGCGCGTGGTGGAATTCTTTTACGACATAATCGGATAAACGCAGCCATTGTGCTGTGGTTGAGCGAACGATGTCGTCATCGTCAAGTAACCAGATTTCAATCTGTTGGTCAGTGTTATGGTTTTCCATATTAGGCCTTTAACAGTGTTAAGAGGAAGACCAACTGCGAGTCTCCGTTATGGTTCGCGGTTAGTGTCCCGTTCATATCTTTTGCTAAATTTGCGCTGATAGCAAGCCCAAGGCCTAAGCCTTTGCCAATAGGTTTAGTGGTGAAAAAAGGCTCGAAAATATGAGTCAATTTGCTTTTTTCGATGCCTGGTCCATTATCTTGATAGCAAATGGTTATTGTGTCGTTTTGCTCATGAATAGCGATGTGAATTTTAGGAATGATTTTATGCTCAGTACAGGCTTGTATTGAGTTGCTAATCAGGTTTGAAAAGATTCTTTCGAGTCGAGTGGGTTCGGCCATCACTTTGTCCAAATCACTGAGTGTTATTTGCCACTCTATGTCTTGTGCTTCCTCGCCAAGGCTTTCTATTGCTTTGTGTACAGCGAGTTTTATGGACGTTGAAGTCAGTTGTTCTGGTCTGCGGTAGGCAAGCACTTTTAATTCACTGGTAAGCTTTTGCATTCTTACTACCAAGGACTCTAAGTCGATGAGTGTTTTTAGCGCTTGTTCTGCATCTTGGCGTTTTAATAAAAGCTCGGCGGTGTAAGCCAATGTCCTAATTCCCGTAAGGGGTTGATTGAGTTCATGGGCAATGGCTGTCGACATCTGTCCGATGGCAGCTAGCTTTTCGGTTCTTAACAGTTCTTTTTGTGCGGCCTCTAGGGCTTTGGTTCTTTCCAATACTCGTTCTTCTAAGCGGGTATTCGCTTCCAATAAATTTAGCTCTGCTTTTTTACGTTTGCTGATGTCGAGTAGTGTGACTAGATAGCCTTGTGAACCGCTCCACTTTAAAGAAGACACTGATAAAAGGGCAGGGAAAACTTGGCCATTGTCTTTTTGTAAGACGACTTCTTGTTCAAGTAAATTACGTGTTTGAGCATTGTCTAATGTCTGTGTTTGTAATGATTTTATAAAAGACAATGCGGTTTGATTTTCTGGACAGTCTGGCAAAAACTCATAGAGATAATGTGTGTTAAGTTGTGCTCTTTGGCCGAAATAGCGTATTCCCATTGGATTAACAAAGGAAATTTCACCGTATTTAGTCAGTCGTAGCAATCCTACATGCGTGTTTTCTATGAGCACACGCTGTTGCTGGGCACTGTTCGCTATCAGTATTTCGTTTTCTCGTTTCGAGGCAATTTTTAAGGCACGTTCACGACGGTATAGCCAGAAGAGAAACAGTAAGGCAAATATCCCCAAGCTGATAAAGGCAATATTTTGTGCTTTTTTTTGAATGCCTTTCAAATTAGACAGATAGTGAATTTGCCATTTAAGGTCGTCTAGAGTGACATTTTGTAACAAATAGTTTTCGTCTTTAAGGTGGTAGATTTTAGAACGAGTATTGTTTAGAAATTCAATGTCTGTGTGGTTGTCTAACCAGTTACTGACTAATAGGCCGTTTAATTTACTGGCTAAAAACAGCAGGCTGTTTTGATCTGTCATCACCACAAGATCTTCTAAAAGATTCCAGCGTTCTATTAAGTTGCTGACATTAATTCGAACGGCGACAGCCCCCGCTAATCCTGTAGAAGTATAAACAGGTGCCAGTACAAGGTGGGCAGATTTGGACTGCATAGGATTGTAGCCAGAGACCAGCATGTATTCACCTTGTTGTTCTTTTAGTACATTGCTTAGGTTTTGTTTGCTGAAATAGTCGTCTAACTCAAAGTTGGGGGACTGTTCACTTGAAACAAGCAGGTCGCCTTGAGCCGAGAGAATAAACCAATCTTGGGTCTTAGATACGTGGGTCAAATCTTCCAGTTGACGCTGCAATAGCTGTGTTAGCTTGTTGTCGTCTGGATTGTTCATAAAGTTCAGCAGGGTAGGGTTGTCTGCTAATGCATAAGGCAGTATGTGATAATTTTTTAATTCATTGCGCAAATCTATAACATAGCTGAGTAGTTGATCTTGTCCCTCTGAGTGTTTGTCTATAATCAGTGCTTGGTAAGCTATACTGTTTACAGCAAAAAATAATGCCGTCAATATGGTGCAACCCGCTGACAGGAAAAATAGACGATGTTTACGGAATTGTGAAATCAAAAAAATCTCGCAGGCTTTTATTATCGTTTTTGTTTTTCACATAATAATAGTAAAGCCATGGCTTTGTAACGCACTTAGTCAATCAGATGAGATTAAAACTACGTAATAAAGTCACCCCGATACTAGTGGTAAGTAAGGATACGATGGTAGTAATAACAATGATGTTTGCAGCCAGTGCAGAGTTCCCTTTCATCGCGCGAACCATAATGTAACTGGCTGACGCCGTCGGGGCGGATGACATTAAAAAAAGTACACCAAGTTCCACGCCTCGATAACCTAGTAAATAACCGCCAAACGTGAGTGTAAAAGGGATAAAGATAAGCTTACCAACGGAAGCGACAATGGCTCCTAGCATACCATTTTTTAAGGAACTGAAACTCAAAGAAGCGCCCGCACAAAGTAGTGCTAATGGTAGTGTCATTTGTGCGAAATAATCGCCTGCTTTATATAGAGTGGATGGTAGAGAAAGGCCAGTAAAAGAGCTAATAAAGGCCGCAGAGATTGCAATGATTAGTGGGTTTTTAGCGATTCCTTTTAGAATGCTAATTAGGTTGGCATTGGCGCCCAAAGCACGACTTAAGCCAATCACGGATAAGATATTAAACAATATTGTGACACCACCTAGATAAACTGATGCGACAGCAAACACATCATTACCATAAGCGTTTACACAATATGCTAAGCCAATGATGCCCATGTTAGAGCGAAAAGCCCCCTGTACTAAGACAGCACGTTCGGCTTTATTTGGAAACCAGATAGACAGCAGTAGTTCGAGTGCAATATAGGTGACGGTGACCGCAATCATCGCGTAGAGCACTAAAGAATAATCTGTGTCACGGGTTAAATCGGTCTTCGATATGCTAATAAAAAGCAGTGCAGGGAGGGTGACGTTGAACACCAGTTTAGAGGCAGTATCAATGAAATTGTCATTAATAATTCTTACTCGGTAAAGAACAACTCCTAATGCCAATATCAAGAATATTGGCATAGTAATGGAGAAGGAAAATACCAGTACGTCTAAAAAGTTGCTCAACGTTATTCCTTACAAAAAATGTCAATCGTTATTTTCGAAGCGGTAGCCTGCGCCGTAAACAGAATGAATAACATTTAATTCAGGTGCCACTGCAGAGATTTTTTTACGCAGTTTTTTGATGTGGCTATCAATAGTGCGGTCGCTGACGACACGACTGTCGGCATAAATACTCTTCATTATGAGGTCTCGACCAAATACACGACCAGGTTCTTTGATCAGTAATTGAAGTAGCTGGAATTCGACGGTCGTTAAGTCGATCAAATCACCTTTGTAGGTCGCACGTAGACGATCAACATCTAGATCAAAGCCATCTGTTCTAGGGGATTCAGCTTGATCCAATTCAACGCGACGTAAGTTGGCTTTAACGCGCGCCACGATTTCACGTGGACTGAAAGGTTTGCATACATAATCGTCAGCGCCCATTTCTAAGCCAATTAAACGATCGATTTCTTCCGCTTTTGCAGTCACCATAATGATAGGAACACCGCTAAATTGACGAACTTGTTTGCATATTTCTACGCCGTCCAAGCCTGGAAGCATCAAATCCAACAAAATGATATCAACTTGGTTGTTTTTGATGTAATTAACGGCGATGTCTCCACGATCAAGGTGATGGTGCTCGTAACCCGCTTGATCTAAATAGGCTGCCATTAATTCCGCTAGTTTTGGTTCATCTTCAATAATCAGTACTTTGCTCATAATCTTATTCGTTCCTATTCATTTTAAGGGACTAGTTTAAAGGGAATTCTATTCTTATTCCTAAGCCACCAGCAGGGGAGTGATAAGCACTGATCGTGCCCTGATGCCCATCCACAATATTAGAGCAAATAGCAAGGCCTAAACCTCTACCACCTGTTGCTCTGTTCCTTGAATTTTCGACACGGAAAAATTGTTCGAAAATTTTGTCTTTATCGTTTTCATCGACACCTGGGGCCGTGTCTTCAAAAAGAATAATGGCTTTTTTATTCTTTTTGGATAACTTAATTGTGAGCTTTCCTGGTGCGTTTGTATATTTTAATGAATTATTCATTAAGTTCGCAAAAAGCTGATGCAATCGATCAGAATCCGCATTCATAACAATAGGGCTTTTTTGCGAATATTCAAATGCTAATTCTAGGCCAGCCTCATTGAAGGGTAACGTCATAGATTGAACGGTTTGTTCAATAATCTCATTTAACGACGTGTCTTCCATTTGGTAGCTTAAATTCCCCATATCATGCATAGATAACTGGTTTAAGTCATCAATTAGACGCGCGATGTGAAGTGTCTCTTGCTGCAATGATGCAAGACTTTCCGGTGTGACTTTAATGATGCCATCTTGCATGGCTTCTATTTCGCCACGAAGAATTGCCACCAGGGTCCTTAGTTCATGCGCTGTGTCGGCTACCCAGCGCTTACGGGCTTCGCGGGTATGCTCAAGGGTGCAGGCCAAGTTGTTAAAATCACAACTTAGCTTTGCCAGCTCATCTGAGCCTTTTACTGCAATTCGAGTTTCGAATTTTCCTGCGGCCAATTTTTTTGTCGCTTGTTGCATAGACGTGATGGGCCGACTCAACCATTGCGCCAAAGGCCAAGTGAGTAAGGCTGCAATAGCCAGCATAAATGCAGAGATGAGTAAAAATGCTTCACCTTGTTGACGCACGAATCGTAGCGTTTGATCTTGCACAAGCTCTCTAATGGAGCGCAGTCCAACATACCCCACTATTTTTTTATTTACTTTTACAGCATGTGTTTCAGCATCGGTGAAACGTACCTTACCAATAATAGGTTTTTGTTGGCTATCATAGAGCAGGAAACGCTGACGATAATATTGTGATGGATAAATCAAATCCAAATTCGGTGTGCTAGGCGGCGGGATTAGATCGCGTAAGTTGTCCAGTTTGGCTTGATGCCATTCGCTTTCCATACGGCTTTCTTGAACAAGAAAATACCAGTCATCGTAATAGATGTATAGGTTAGCCGTTCTGTTTGCCATTTGTTCTAAAAAGTCACGATCGCGTTCTGTTGCATAGGATACAAATCCTCTGTCAAAGCTCCACTGAAAGACTTGCCACATAGAAACAATAAGCAAAATATTACTCAAAACAAATACAGCGAATAGTTTATGACGAATCTTTAACCCTTTGGTAATGGTCATGGCTGGGGCTGAAATCCTATTATGTCCTGTTGAGGTGTCGCAGACAGGGGATGAAAAAAATCGATAAACAATTACTTATGCAAAGCAAAATTATGAGCAATTCTAATCGTCTGTTTACTATACAGTTTTTGAGTGAAAGCTGGCTACTTGGTTGGAGTGTAAATAATGAGGATTTCCAATCAAGAGTTTCCTTTAGTATTATGCGTCAATTTTGTATTTTAGGTCTATTTATGGCTGTTTTATCTGTGTTCAAAGGGTTAGTTTCGTTTGCCTTGATTGTCTTAAACACCTTGGTTTGTTTTGTGCCTGTTATGCTTTTGGCGCTGCTGAAATGTATTTTGCCATTGGCATCGGTACGCGCATTGTTAAATAGGATGTTGGATAACATTGCTACGTTCTGGATAGGGGCAAATAATATCAACCAGCGTTACCTTGGTCGTTCGGTTATTGATGTGTCTGGGGTCAATGATTTTGCATTAAATGATTGGTATATGGTAACGGCTAATCACCAATCTTGGGTGGATATCCTTGTTCTGCAGAGACTTTTTAATCGCCGCATTCCCTTTATTAAGTTTTTTAAAAAAAGAGCTTATTTGGGTACCTTTTATCGGTTTGGCTTGGTGGGCATTAGAATTTCCATTTATGAAACGTTACAGCGCAGAGTTGCTTAAAAAAAGCCAGAACTAAAGGGAAAAGACATTGAGGTAACAAAAAGAGCTTGTGACAAATTCCAGTATTTTCCTGTGTCGATTATGAATTTTTTAGAAGGGACGCGCTTCACAACAGAAAAACATGACCAGCAATCTAGTCAGTATAAGCATCTTCTTATGCCTAAAGCAGGAGGTTTGTCCTTTGCCTTAAATGCTATGGATGGGAAGTTGCATCAATTGATTGATGTGACCATTGTTTACCCCAACGGTATTCCGAGTTTTTTTGATTATCTTTGTGGCAAGGTGTCCTTAATAAGAGTGCACGTTAGAGTTATGCCGATTGAGAGCGCCTTGCTTGGTGATTATCAAAATGATGGCGCTTATCGAACCTATTTTCAGCGCTGGGTTAATGATCTTTGGCAGCAAAAAGATCAGCAGTTCGAATATTTATTACAGGCCGAGGCGGAGCATCTCGATCAGTGAAGAACAGACTTTCTTCTGTATCCTTCAATCATTCGAGAATTGTATCTTTTCTCTTTTCTTAAAATGTCTGACTCTATTTTCTCAACTCTTAATTTGTCGAGGCGCTTGGTATGGATATCTCTCATTTATTGACTTCTCATTCACGAAGCATGGAAGCCTCTTTGGTTCGTGAGCTGCTGCATTATAGTCAACAGCCAGATATTCTATCTTTGGCGGGTGGTTTGCCTGATGAAAATCTGATGCCAGTTTACCCAGACTTGAAGCAATTAACAGACAGCCGACAATATGGCCCAAGCGAAGGTGAAAAAGATCTACGAGAATGTATTGTATCTATTGTTGCAGATCGAGGCATCCAAACATCAGCAAATAATGTGCTGGTAACCAATGGCTCTCAGCAAGGTTTAGATATCGTTAGTCGTTTGATTTTGGACGTAAACTCGACCATTTTAACCGAGCAGCCGACGTATCTCGCTGCTTGTCAGGTGTTTAAATTGCAAGGAGCGAAGGTTCAAGATGTCCTATCGGATGCAGAAGGAATGTCTGTTTCAGCTTTGCGCGATGCGATTGAAAAGCACCATCCGAAAGCGGTTTATTTGATTCCCAATTTTCAGAATCCAGCAGGGCATTGTTATAGCTTGGAGCGTCGACGCGAGATAGCTGCTTTGCTTGACGAGAAAAACATATTGTTGATCGAAGATGATCCGTATCGTGATCTTTGTTATGACAATGTCGACCTTACGCCTATTTCAACTTTGATAAAACAAGCACCCTGGCTGTATATGGGGAGTTTCTCGAAGGTTTTGTGGCCAGGATTGCGTACTGGCTATATCGTTTCTTGTGAGGTTTTTTCTCCTTACTTGGTTAAAGTAAAGCAAGCGGTTGATCTTCATACCAACCGTCTTAGTCAGAGTATGATTACGCAGTTCTTTAAGTCTGGACAATATCCAGATCACGTTATCAAGCTCCAACAAGCCTATAAAGAAAAGCGAGATGTAATGGCGGAGGCTTTGAGTGTGCAGCTTGGGGATCTCGTTGAATTTTCACTTCCGGCTGGCGGCATGTTCTTTTGGGTGAAATTGCCCAAAGGTGTTTCATCGCAATTAGTGCTAACAGAAGCGTTGAAAGATAAAGTTTTGGTTCTTCCTGGAACGCCTTTTTTCCCTGCAAGAGTCCACTTGATGATTCGTTTCTAAGATTGAGCTTTGCTCGTGTTTCACCAGCGCAAATCCATCAAGCGATTGCTGTTCTTGCGAAAGTGATTCGACGGCTTATTTAGCTATCAGTCGCTCGTGTGCGTGTTGACGCTGCCGGTTGAGTGTCTATATTGGCTAGGTTTTTTGTTCCATAGCATTTTTGTTGTGGTAAGGCTGGCTTTTTATTGTATTTATGCTTGGCTAGCAGTTCCTTCTTTTTCGGCGACACGTTAGAATCTTATTTTTAAGATTGTATAGAATAGGAATATGTAATGGGCAGAGCCTTTCAAAACCGCAAAGAGTCCATGGCAAAAACGTCTGACCAAAAAGCCAAGGTTTACAGCAAATACGGCCGTGAAATTTATGTATGTGCAAAGTCCGGTGGTATTGATCCTAATGGTAATTTGGCGTTGCGTTCACTGATCGAGCGTGCGAAAAAAGATCAGGTGCCTACTCACGTTATCGATAAAGCGATTGATAAGGCGAAAGGTGGCGGTGGAGAGGATTTCGACACGGCTCGCTATGAAGGTTTTGGTCCTGGCAACACCATGGTGATTGTGGATTGTTTGTCTGATAACCCAAACCGTACTTTTGGTGACGTGCGTACCTGTTTTAACAAAGTAAAATGCAAAATCGGTAGCCAAGGCAGTGTGAGTCATATGTTTGATCACAGCGCTATCTTTGTTTTTGCTGGCACTGATGAAGAAGCGGTATTAGAAGCTTTGATGTTGGCCGATGTGGATGTGACGGATATTGAGCTAGAAGATGGCAAAGTAACGGTATTTGCGCCACATACTGATTATAGTAAAGCAAAAACGGCGTTAACCGATGCGTTTGGCGATATCGAATTTGAGGTCGATGAAATTCAGTTTGTCGCGCAAAATACAACAGAAATTCAAGGTGAAGAAGTTGAGCAGTTTGATCGCTTCTTGGATCTTTTGAACGACTTGGACGATGTTCAGCGCGTTTATCATAACGCTGAATATTAGCATCAAAGGCCTTGGTGAAGTATTTCTCCAAGGCCTTTTATCTTTTTGTATGTTGGTAAAAATGACCAAGCCTAAGCCTCAGTTAAAATCTCCTTGTGTCAATGTGTGTCTTCTTAATGATGAAGATATCTGTGTTGGCTGTTATCGAACAGGTAAAGAAATCAGCCAGTGGGGAAGTATGAATAAAGCTTCGCAGCAGGCGGTGATGAAGAAGGTTCGTGAGCGAGAGGCCAAAAGCAGCTTGGTTTCTGACTAGCTGCTTCGAGTTGCTAGTGTTGGTCTTCTTGATTTTTGTTTTTCAGCTCAATCCATTGCGACATGTATTGTGTGCTTTTAAGGCTGTGGTGTCGCAGCATTAATCCCAAAAAGTGTTTCTTTCTCAAGCTTTCCTTTAGCTGATATTGCAGCTTCAGTCTATTGATGAATTTCGGTTCCCATTCATCTGCTTGATAGCGGTTTTTTAGGATTCTAATGCCATTGTGTTGCATTAATAGCCAGCTTTCTTTGTCTTGATAGAGAGAGACAGCGGCGTCGACAAAGGTTTCCATGTCATCGGTGATGACGCCATTCCATGGTAATTCCCCGTGCATCGACTCTGCGCCAATGCTGGTGGTGATGCTCGGTGTGCCGACTTGCATGGCTTCCACTAATTTGCCTTTGATTCCCGCGCCAAAGCGTAATGGTGCTAGGCAAAGTCGCGCTTGTTGCATCACAGCTTGAGCATCTTCAGCCCAACCTTTTACTAAAAAGCCTTCTTTTGTGTTGTGTAATTGCGTGGCTTTTGGTGGAGGGTAAGCACCGTAAATATGCATTTCTGCTTTTGGCAGACGTTTGCGAATCTTTGGCCAAATTTCCGTTTTTAACTGCAAAACGGCATCCCAATTGGGTGCATGTCGAAAGTTGCCGATGCTAATAAAGTGTTGGCGCTCTTCGAAGCAGGGTAAAGAATCGATGTCTTGTGGTTTCGGCAGCATAAATGGCAGATGAAATACGTGAGTTTCTGGTACGTGAAACTTATCCACTAATAGTTTTGTTTCGACTTCGGAAATCATCAAGGTCAAGTCGCAACGGTGGATAGCGGCTATTTCACGAATGCCATGCTCACTAAAAAGGTCTTCAGGCGCAAATGGCCTATTTTGTCTAATCGCATCATGCCTAGCTTGTCGTAATGAGTGAAGGTCTTCCGTATTCAGTACGCGTAGTGAATCTGGACTGAACTTTTCTACTCGCCAGCCAAATTGCTCCTCCATCATAAAGCGATCAAATATTACAATGTCTGCTTTTTTGTCTGCAATGTAGGTGTCAAATGAGGCACTGTTAAGTTCAATACGTTCGGCTTTTATGCCTAATTTGGAAAGATCTGTCATGTGCTCGGTTTGTTGAGCAGGGCTTCGCAAAGGATATTTGCCATTGCTGTTTATAAAAGCACTGTAGCAGTTGCAGCATTCTACTGCCCGCGGCAGAAGAGTTGGGTTCAGGCCAGACGTAGCCGATGATAAGTAGGTGCACGGTGATTTTTCTTGGCCTCTGTGAGCATTTGGTTCTGTATTTTAACGAGAATCAGGACATATTCGTCTGGCTATTGTATCATGACGCACAGATTTGTCTTGCCTACCTCATTTGACGGGATAGTCGGGCAAGATGTAAGCAAAACATGACGTTGAGAAGATATTATGATCATAAAACCAAAGATTCGCGGATTTATTTGTACAACAACACACCCAGTAGGTTGTGAGCAAAATGTAAGAGATCAAATTGCTTTTACTAAAAGCAAAGGGGCGATTGTAAATGGTCCTAAAAAAGTACTCGTAATCGGTGCATCAAGTGGTTATGGCTTATCTTCTCGTATCGCTGCGGCATTTGGTTCTGGTGCGGCAACCATTGGTGTTTTCTTTGAAAAACCAGGCACAGATAAAAAGCCAGGGACAGCGGGTTGGTACAACTCTGCAGCATTCGATAAAGTGGCGAAAGAAGAGGGTTTGTACGCGAAAAGTATTAATGGTGATGCTTTCTCAAATGAAGCACGTGATACCGTGATTGACTTGATTAAACAAGATCTTGGTCAAGTGGATATGGTGGTTTACTCTTTGGCTTCTCCGGTTCGCAAAATGCCAGATACAGGGGAAGTAGTGCGCTCTGTTCTTAAGCCGATTGGGCAGCCATACCGTTCTACGGCCATTGATACCAATAAAGATGTGATCATCGAAGCGGAAATTGAGCCAGCTACTGAAGAAGAGGTTGCTGCAACAACGACGGTAATGGGTGGGCAAGATTGGGAGCTTTGGATGTCGGCTTTGCAAGAGGCGGGCGTGTTAGCGCAAGGGGACTCGTACAGTAGCTTATTCTTACATTGGTTCTGATATTACTTGGCCAATTTACTGGCATGGTGCGCTTGGCAAAGCAAAAGAAGATTTAGATCGCGCTTCTGCGGCTATCGATGTTCAATTGGCTAAGATTGGTGGTGGCGCGAATGTGGCAGTATTGAAGTCTGTGGTGACGCAAGCATCTTCCGCTATTCCTGTTATGCCTTTGTACTTGGCAATGGTGTTCAAGGTGATGCGTGAAAAAGGCCTTCATGAAGGCTGTATGGATCAGATTTATCGTATGTTTGCAGAACGTTTGTACAACAATCATAATCCAGCAGAATTGACCGATGATAAAAACCGTCTTCGTCTGGATGATTGGGAATTGCGTGAAGATGTTCAGCAAGCGTGTCGTGATCTTTGGCCGCAGGTAAATGACGCTAATCTCTTTGCCGAAACCGATTACCAACTTTATAAAGATGAGTTTTTGAAGTTGTTTGGTTTTGGTTTGGATGGCGTTGATTATGATGCTGATGTCAATCCAGAAGTTGACTTTGATGTTGTGACACTTTAAGTGTTGTGAGTTTTAGATAGTAAAGACTAAAAGGAGCTTTCAGCTCCTTTTTTTATGGCTTGTTATCTCCTATAGTGAAGGGGATTAGGCTTTGGAGTGTATATGAGATATTCAATGGTGTTGTTCTGTGCTGTTTCTATGTTTGCGAATGCTCAGACAATTGAGCGTCAACCAGTGGATATTATTTATGGTAATCAGATAATCCGCACTCAACATCAAGTTGTCGTGAGACTCGAAAGACGAAGTGGCCGTTATTCCGGCAGAAAAGGTAAGAGATGGTTTGGGGCCAAATATTGTCATAACGGCGGATGGTCAGGGATTGTCTTATTTGGAAGAAAACGCGATCGCTGATCGCGAGCAAGCTATTTACGATGAAGTAAATAAGCGAACCGAAGAGGCGCCTTTTACGGTTTTGTTTACAGGTAATATTCCCGAAGAGATTCAAGAGAAACGTCTTCGGATGATGCCTGAAATTGGGATTTTTGGTGACCAAGTTGAACCTAAAAAAGAGCCTGTAGATGGCTCTGCTCCCAATGTTGGTGATTTCTCTCCTATCGGGAAAGGTGTTTCTTCTGGCCAATCTAGCGAGGCAGTCCAGTCTGGCGGGGCAGATCAGCCTAATGGGGCAAAAAGTGCACCCGCTACGGATAAAGAGAGGCTTGAGCAGTTAATTGGCGGTTAATTTATCCGGAGAGGTTTCTATCCAGCCTTGCGACGTTAATGCTGCTGGAAAGGCTTTGTTGTGAATGATGATGTTGCTAATACTCTCTGACCGCAGTTTGTTCTCTAGAAAATCTATGAAGTCTGTTTTGTCTATGGCTTCTACACTGTCTATCCATTCTTTCTTGGTGTGAAAATCAGGAGTGGGTTTGGCTATCTGATGCCATTCCTCTAAGGCGTTGTCGCTTAGATTTTTGGCGGTCATATTGAGCCTCGTCTAGCAGTGCAATTTTTGTGGTGTCAAATTCTTCCTTAGTTAAGGCGAGAAGTCGTTTTTCCTCTTCCTTTAAAAAATCTTCAATAGTACTGATGATGGTTGCCATGTCTTGGTTTGGTGATTGCACCAGCAGCCCTAGAATTGGGGTGTTTCGAATGCTTAGGTCTTGTGCTCCAACGATGTAGCCTAGTTGTTTTTGGGTTCTAAGTTCTTGGTAGAATCGGCTGTTGACGAGCTTTCTTAGCATGGCGAAGTAAGCTTTTTCAGTGATGGCCTTGTTTGATGTTGACGTTTCTGGGCTTGTGTCAATCAAGGTATACAGCACTACATTGTCGCTGCTAGTTGATGTAAATGGATAGTGCATTTTTTGATTTGCTGGGATGGGTTTGGTTTGTATCTCGATTGGTTTTTGGGGACCAATCGTCCAACAAAGCGCTGATGCAAGGAGTGGGCGAGGGCCTGAGTTTGCTCCTTGGTGACGTTGCCTGTGCTATAGCCAACTAGATCAAAGCTTGCGCGGGCCTCTTTTATATACTGTTGTAAGTCTTCAAATGACAGGTGGGGCAGGGCGTTTTCTAGTTGTTCTATTGTGAAGCTGTCTTTTGTAATAAGAGTGCTAAAGGTGCTATAGGCATTACTGTAGGCCTGTCTACTTTTTTGATTGGCAAAGTCTTTAGCTAATTGGGTTTTTATTTGAGCAAAGCGTTCGGCGCTTGGGCGAAATAAAAAAACTTGGTCTATTAGCCAAGTGGTATAGGTGTTTTGCTTATCTGAGTAGCCGCTTGTGCGTAAGGTCATGCCGTTTGCATGCGGGTAAAATTGATAGCCTAATCCAGCGATATAGGGTGAATAGGTTAATTCGCTTATGCTGTCGTTATAGAGTCGGCTCCATAGTTGATTCAGTAGGGCGTTTTGGGGGGAGTCGGCGGCATGGTTAAATCGTATTGCAATAAAATTCATTGCTGTGGGTTTGCCAAAGCTTGGGTCGGACTTGTGCCAGAAAGTGAAGCCTTGTTGATGAAAGACAATGTTTGGTGTGGTGTCTTTTTCGGTGATTAGGTCTAGGTGTTCTGGAATAAAGCGATTTTTTTCTGGAAGAGTGACATGGGTATTTTTTACGGATAGGTTGATGAAGTCCAAAAATGCAGAGCTGAACTCATTGTTGCTATAGGTGCTTTGGTACCAAGGTTCAGTCTGCCATGTTGGTTTTTGCTTTGCCCAATGTTTGGGGAAGGCTTTGTTGGTAGCAACCTGCACTAATAGATGTTTTGTATCGAGTTGTTTTAGTAGTTGGCGAACCTGTTTATTGTCGGCGGTCTTTTCAATGCGAAAGCTGCTTAGTATGTCAATAGCTGGAATTTTAAGTAGTTTTGCTGACAGCGTGCGAGCAAGGTTTTGTGGAGCGGTGTAGTTTTGATTGTTGTACATAAGTTGGCTAAGTTGCACCCCCTCTAATTGATACATGGGGTTGATTGGTGTTGATTGTAATAGGCCTATTGTGGCGAAAATGCGCTTCGCAACAGTATCTATATTTGTTAATCCGCTGTTTGTTAAGTGTGCCGTGACGGTGAAAAAAGCATTGTTTCCATAGTCTGGACTAACGCCTGCAGAGAGGCTGTTGATCAGTCCATCTGCTTTGAGTGAGGCATACAGAGAGCCCTCATTTTCGTTGCCTAAAATATACGATAAGTAGCGAGTGGGTCGGGTTTTGTAATGATTTTCTTGGGCGTCAATTTGGTATTGGAAGGATAGTGTATTGCTGTCTATTAGGGATTGAACAAATTGTAGCTGTGGTTGGTTTGTTTTCATTAATGTTGGGTAATGTTGTTTTGTTGGTGTCTGTTTGCTGGGTATGTCAGAAAAGTATTGTTTGGCGAGAGTGGCCATGTCTTGGTGGGATAGATTGGTAACGAGTACAAGTGCCATATTCTCACTGAAATAGTGTTCGTTATAGAGTGTTAAGAGCTGTTTTCTTAGGGAGGCTTCAGGTCTGTCTTTTAATGTTTCAAGGTTGCCAACGGTAAATCGGCTGTACGGGTGTTTGGGATTGAGTAGTGTTTTAAAAGCTTGGTTGTTGCGGCGACTTTCGTCTTTCAGTTTTGCTTTATACTCTGAATCAACAGCGTTTTTTTCTCTTTGAGTTAAGGACTCGCTAAATAAGGGGGTCGTAAAAAATTGTGCAAACCTATCTAGAGCGCCTTCGTATGCCGAAGGTTTAATGTCGAAATAAAAATTTGTTGTATCTGTACTGGTGTAGGCGTTATTTGAGCCGCCATGATGGTTTATGTAGGATTGGTAGTCGCCCGGTTCTGGGTATTTTTCGGTGCCAAGAAACAGCATGTGTTCTAAAAAGTGTGCTAAACCTTGTTGATTGTCTGGGTCTTGAAAGCTGCCAACATTGACGGCTAACGAGGCTGAGAAGCGCTCTGCTTGAGGGTCGCTGACCAGTAGTACTTTGAGGTGATTAGGCAGTGTTATAAGGCGATAGTCATTTTTGTCTGTTAGGCTTTTGTTGGGGATCTCTAGCATGTTCATGCCTGTTGGAGAAGTGGAGAGATCATCGTCTTTTGCTCTGTTTATTTCGTTGCTCGTCTGTGTCGAACGTGCTGGTGTGATGCTTGTCATTATGGCGTTGCTTATATTTGGCTGAAGGTGGGTTTCTGTGGAGATAGAATTGCCTGCTTGAATCGAAAAACAGGCAAGTGCGATAGTGAGTGCAAACCAATAGGGGATGATTTTTCTAATAGTGTTTATCATGGCTTCAGATTACTTAAGCCTGTGATGAGATGCAATGGACAAGTTTTTGTCCATTGCTAAAAATGGGCCAACTTTATTGAGCGTCTAAAGATTGGCCGTTTACATTCAGGCTGTCATCACCCATTAAATAAAGATAAAGTGGCATAATATCTTCTGCAGCAGGCAGGGTTGTTGGATCCTCGTCAGGGTAGGCGTTTGCCCTCATATTCGTCCTTGTGGCTCCAGGGTTTATGGCATTTGCCCGGACATTTGGTGAGAGGCTTTGTAGCTCACTAGAGAGCAGTTGCATCATTGCTTCTGTGGCGAATTTAGAGATGGCATAGGCGCCCCAGTTGGCTTTGGCTTTTCTCCCTACGCCTGAGGAGGTAAAAATAATAGATGCGTTATCTGCTTTCTGTAAAAGAGGGAGTAGGGCTTGGTTTAGCAGTAATTGACTGGTGACATTAACGCGCATCACCTGTTCAAACAGTACTGGGTCGTAGTTTGCTAGATTGGTGCGCTCACCAAGTAGGCTGGCGTTATGAAGAATGCCGTCAAGGTGGCCAAACTCACTTTCAATGGTATTGGCAAGCTCTATGTAGTCGTGTCCTGCGGCACCATCCAAGTTTAGTGGGACAATGGCTGCCTGGGGATATTGCTGCTTTTCTATATAGTCGTAAACTGCTTCAAGTTTCTTGGTGGTGCGCCCTAACAGAATAACAGTTGCACCGTGTTTTGCATAAGTAATGGCGGCGGCTCTTCCTATGCCGTCACCTGCGCCTGTAACAAGGATTGCTTTGTCTTTGAGTAGTTGGCTCGGGGCTTGATAATCAAACATATCTCCTCCTTGCGTCTTTATCAGACTTTGATTTTTTGAGTATGCATTAGGTAATTGACTGACACGTCTTTGTCATTCAATTTGTACACTTTGCTCAACGGGTTGTAAGTCATGCCTGTCATGTGGGTGACTTCGATTCCCGCTTGTCTTGCGTAATTATTGAGTTCGGCCGGTTGGATGAATTTGGCATAATCGTGGGTGCCTTTAGGTAGCATTTTGAGTATGTATTCAGCCCCGATGATAGCGAATAAGTAAGCTTTGGGGTTTCTGTTTATGGTAGAGAAAAATACGTGACCACCTGGTTTTACTAACGCCATGCAGGCATTTATTACAGAGGCGGGGTCTGGTACGTGCTCTAGCATTTCAAGGCAGGTAACGACATCGTATTGGCCAGCTTCGCGTTGTGCGATTTCTTCTGCGGTGATTTTCTCGTAATCAATATTGAGCTTGGATTCTGTCAGATGCAGTTTGGCAACGGCTAGAGGAGCTTCGCCCATATCGATGCCTTTGACATCGGCACCTAGCTTTGCCATTGCTTCAGATAAAATGCCGCCGCCACAGCCTATGTCGATAACTTTTTTACCTTGTAAGCCTTCTGAGCGTTCATTTATATAGTTGGTGCGCAAAGGGTTAATGTCGTGCAGTGGCTTGAATTCATTTTCTGTATCCCACCAACGGCTCGCGAGCGCTTCAAACTTGGCAACTTCATCTAGATCTACATTGTTTTGCTGAGGGTTTGTCATTTGTTTGGCTTCCGTTTTTCAGTGTTGCTGAGGTTGGAGTAAAGTGATGTTGTATATGGATAAAGTTTATTTTGACAGTATAGCGCCAACCCTGCAGGTGACCAATAGTAAACTTCTTTTGTCCTAATAGTATAACCACTTAGCGCGCTTGGGTGAAATGGGAGGCGTTGAATTGAGATTGGGGAGAGCATAATTGTTAGATTGAGCTACAAAACATGCTCCTCAAAGGGGTGTTATTTATTTCCTTATGTTACAATACGGCGCTTATAAAAAGATATTAGGGAGTCTTCTTGACTCCAAGGCATAAGGATCGATTGTATCTATGGGTGAATTAGCCAAAGAAATTATTCCCGTCAGTATCGAAAATGAACTTAAGGGATCTTACCTAGATTACGCAATGAGCGTTATTGTCGGTCGAGCATTACCTGATGTACGAGACGGGTTAAAGCCTGTTCACCGTCGCGTTCTATTTGCGATGAATGAACTTAAAAATGATTGGAATAAACCGTACAAAAAATCGGCGCGTATCGTCGGTGATGTAATCGGTAAATATCACCCACATGGTGATTCTGCTGTATACGATACGATTGTTCGTATGGCGCAGCCTTTCTCAATGCGTTATACCTTGGTCGATGGTCAAGGCAACTTCGGTTCTGTTGATGGTGACAGTGCCGCGGCAATGCGTTACACAGAAATCCGTATGGCGAAAATTTCTCATCATCTTCTGATGGATTTAGAGAAAGAAACCGTCGACTTTGTGCCTAACTATGATGGCACTGAATTTATGCCAGAAGTATTGCCTGCACGTGTGCCTGGACTGTTAGTGAACGGTTCGGCTGGTATTGCAGTAGGTATGGCGACTAATATTCCACCTCATAATCTTGGTGAGATTATTGATGGTTGTTTGGCGGTGATTGATAACGCTGACATTACTATTGATGAACTTATTGATCATATACCAGGGCCAGACTTCCCAACAGGGGCGTTTATTAATGGTCGTGCTGGTATTATTGAAGCTTACAAAACTGGTCGCGGTCGTATTTATATGCGTGCTCGTCACCATTTCGAAGACATGGAAAAAGGCAATCGCCAATCCATCGTTTTCACTGAGATTCCTTATCAGTTGAACAAAGCGAAGGTGATTGAAAAAATCGCTGAGCTAGTTAAAGAGAAAAAACTGGAAGGTATTAGTGAGCTTCGTGATGAATCCGACAAAGACGGTATGCGCATCGTAATAGAGTTGCGCCGTGGTGAAAACCCAGACGTTGTTGTTAATAATATTTTCTCGCAAACTCAGTTACAGTCTGTGTTCGGCATGAACATGGTTGCCTTAGTTGATGGCCGTCCTCAACTGTTAAATCTTAAACAAATTCTTGAATGTTTCGTTAAGCACCGTCGCGAAGTTGTTACTCGTCGTACTATTTATGAGCTTCGTAAAGCGCGCGAACGAGGTCATATCCTTGAAGGCTTGGCGGTTTCCCTAGCGAACATTGATCGTGTTATTGAACTAATTCGTACCTCGCCAACTTCGGCTGAGGCCAAAGATAAGTTGGTGAATGAGTCTTGGCAGCCAGGCAATGTCATGGCCATGCTTGAGCGTGCTGGTGCTGATGCATGTCGTCCAGATGATTTGGATGCTGCTTATGGCTTTGTTGATGGTGCTTATCATTTATCACCAGACCAAGCGCAAGCGATTTTGGATTTACGTTTACATCGTTTGACTGGTCTAGAGCATGACAAGTTGCTTGGTGAGTATAAGGCGCTTATTGAGACTATTGGTGAGTTGCTGAACATTTTGTCTAACCCTGATCGTCTGATGGAAGTCATCCGCGAAGAATTAGAAGAAGTTAGAGACACGTTCGGTGATGCGCGACGTACTGAGATCTTAACGTCTCGTCAGGATTTGACGATCGCAGATTTGATTGATGAAGCCCCTATGGTGGTGACAATTTCGAATACTGGTTATGCGAAATCTCAGCCATTAGTTGAGTATCAAGCGCAGCGTCGTGGTGGTCGTGGTAAGTCTTCTGCTAGCATGAAAGATGAAGACCACATCGAGCATCTATTGGTTACCAGTAGTCATGACACCATCATGCTATTTAGTAATTTTGGTAAGGTTTACTGGTTACGTGTGTTTGAAATTCCGGTCGCTAGCCGTAGTGCGAAAGGTCGCCCCATTGTTAACCTGTTACCGTTGAGAGAAGGCGAATCTATCTCTGCGCTATTGCCTTTGCCGGTTGTTGAAGCGGTTGAAGCTGATTCGGAGTCGGATGATGACGTTGCTGATGATGCTATTGTTGAGGCAAGTAGCTATATCTTTATGGCGACGGCAAACGGAACGGTTAAAAAGACAGCGATGCAGCACTTTGCTCGTCCTCGCTCCACGGGATTGATTGCGCTTAGCTTGGATGAAACCGATGAGTTGGTTGGCGTGTCTGTGACCAATGGTGAAAACGATATTATGTTGGTTTCTTCTTCTGGTAAAACAATTCGCTTCAAAGAATCTGATGTTCGCGCCATGGGGCGTACTGCAGCAGGCGTTCGTGGTATTCGTTTGGGTGAGGGTGCTAAGGTGGTATCGCTTATCGTCCCTCAAGAGGGTTCAGCGGTATTGATGGCCTGTGAAAATGGTTATGGCAAACGTACTTTGGTAGAAGACTTCCCTGTGTATGGTCGTGGCGGTCAAGGTGTTATCGGTATTCAGGTGTCAGAGCGTAACGGCCCGGTAATTGGTGCTGCTCAGGTTGATGAAACGGATGAGATTATCTTGATTACTGACCAAGGAACCTTGGTTCGTACTCGCGTGACCGAAGTGTCTTGTCAGGGACGAAATACTCAAGGTGTGACCTTGATTCGTTTGACTAATGATGAGCATCTGGTTGGTATTGAGCGTGTCGTTGAACACGATGAAGGTGATGTTGAGATAGATGAGGCGGACGAAGTTGTCATCGATCAATCGACAAATGATGGCGAAGAGTCACCCGATAATCTAGATTCCGATACGGAATAGAAAATAAAGCGACGCACCTAGGTGCGTCGCTTTTGTTGTAGATAGGTCCTGAAAATACTAGAGGTAATAAGCAGGATGAGCCGAGTATATAATTTTTGTTCTGGTCCAGCAGCGCTTCCCGAAGCGGTTTTGAAAAAAGCACAGGCTGAAATGTTAGATTGGCATGGTGCGGGTGTTTCTGTAATGGAAATGAGTCACCGTAGTGCTGAGTTTATGTCTATTTTGGCATCGGCTAAAGCGCGCTTGTCGCGTTTAATGAATATCAGTGACGACTATGAAATCTTGTTTGTTCAAGGTGGTGCGTCTACTTTATTTGCTCAAATTCCTGCAAACCTAGTAAACGGATTTGATTCTGCTTGCTTTTTAGATACAGGTGCATGGTCTTCAAAAGCCATTAAAGAGGCAAAAAGATACACTAAGGTTAATGTTGTGGGTTCATCAAAGGAGCAGAACTATCTTACGGTTCCTGACTTTTCAACTTTATCATTGGATGAAAGTGCTGCGTATTTACATCTTTGTCCTAATGAAACCATTGGTGGCTTAGAGTTTTCTGATTTGCCAGAGACTAATCTTCCTATCGTTGCTGATCTGTCTTCTACTATTTTGTCTCGAAAAATCGATGTCAGTAAATATGGTCTTATTTACGCTGGTGCGCAAAAAAATGTCGGTCCAGCGGGTGTGGTTATCTGTATCATTCGTAAGGATCTGTTGGCGCGCAGCAGTGATGAGTTGCCGTCAATATGGAACTTTGCCAATTTGGCGGCAAATGATTCTATGATCAATACGCCGCCAACCTTTGCGATTTATTTGGCGGATTTGGTGTTTGAGTGGCTGGAAGCTCAGGGTGGTGTTGAGGCGATCGAAGCCATTAATATTCGCAAGGCGCAAGCTTTGTATGACTTTATTGATTCAAGTGATTTTTATTCAAACCCTGTTGACCCTGCTTACAGATCGCGTATGAATGTGCCGTTCATTCTGGCGGATGAGTCTTTAGAGTCTCTTTTCTTGCAAGAGTCTGAAGCCGCAGGCTTGCGCACATTGGCTGGGCATCGTTCAGTTGGCGGCATGCGCGCGAGTATCTATAACGCTATGCCGATGGAAGGGATTGAAGCTTTGATTGACTTTATGCGTGCCTTTGAGAAGCGTCACGGATAATAGATACCTAATAAGCAATAAGAACCACGGATAACAAATAGCATGTCAAACTCTAAGCAAACAGTACCCGATACGCTGCCTTTATTGCGTGATCGTATCGATTCTATTGATTCGCAAATACAAATGCTGATAAATGAGCGTGCTAGATGCGCTCAAAAAGTAGCGGAAGTAAAATTGGCTGAGCAGGGCGGAGACGCGGTCGTCTTTTATCGTCCAGAGCGCGAAGCGCAAGTGTTACGTAGAGTGATGGAGCGTAACGAGGGGCCTTTGGGGAATGAGGAAATGGCGAAGATCTTTCGTCAGGTGATGTCTTCTTGCCTTGCGCTTGAGAAGCCAATGCGCATTGCTTTTTTGGGGCCTGAGGGTACGTTTACACAGCAGGCCGCATTAAAGCACTTTGGTAAGTCTATTATCAGTGCGCCTATGGCAGCCATTGATGAAGTGTTTCGTGAAGTTGAGTCTGGTGCGGCTAATTATGGTGTCGTGCCGGTTGAGAATTCGACAGAGGGTGTGGTGAACCATACCTTAGATAGTTTTCGCGATTCACGTTTAAAAATTTGTGGCGAAGTAGAAGAGCGCATTCATCACCATCTTTTGGTGAAGCTCCAAATATTAACGCGGATGATGTTACGCACATTTATTCCCATCAGCAGTCTTTGGCGCAATGTCGTGCTTGGTTAGATCGTTATTGGCCACACGTTGAGCGTGTTGCGGTGAGTTCGAATGCTGAAGCGGCTCGTCTTGCGGCTGATGCGGGGCGAAGTGGTCGAGCGATTGCAGCGATTGCAGGTGAAGTGGCTTGTGAATTATATGGCTTATCAAAAGTATCCTCTAATATTGAAGATCGCCCTGATAATACGACGCGCTTTTTGATTGTTGGTAATCAGGATGTACCGCCCAGCGGTAAGGATAAAACGTCATTGCTCATTAGTGCTAAAAATGAGCCGGGTGCTTTGTATCGATTACTTGAAGCCTTCGAGCGTCACGGTGTTGACATGACACGTTTGGAGACTCGTCCTTCTTTAATGAGTCGATGGGGTTATATTTTTTATATTGACTTCGTTGGTCATTATTTGGACGACGACTGTCGCGCTGTGATTGATGATTTACGTGAACGAGCTTCGGAAGTGAAAGTGTTGGGTTCCTATCCTGTGGCTGTGCTTTAGCAATTATTTAAGAGTGTTATGCTTTGATTGGTGAAAGTGATTTTCAGGCGTCCGTTGATATGGCGTCTCAGGAAAAAAAGAAGTTTGGCAATGTCATGATCATCGGTCTTGGTATGATCGGTGGTTCGTTCGCTAAGGCGTTGAAAGAGCGCGGTTTAGCGACCCTGTATGCGGTGGATCGTCGTGACGGCGAACTGGCTTTGGGTGTGTCGACAGGAGTGATTGATTATCCTGCCGAGTTGTCTGCTGAGTTTGTCTCAAAAATGGATGTTATTGTTCTGGCAACGCCTGTTAGAGCAATGGAGTCTGTTTTGGCCGATCTTAAGCCTTTTTTGTCTGAGCAGACGCTAGTGACGGATGTGGGGTCGACAAAAGGTAGTGTGGTTGAGGCTGTGCGTCGTGTCTTTGGGCATGTTCCGGCTAATTTTATTCCTGGTCATCCTATTGCTGGCGCAGAGAAAAGTGGGGTGTTGGCCTCTAATTCACAGCTTTTCGAAAAACACATGGCGATAGTGACTCCCTTGGCGGATAGCAATCCTGTGTTATTGGATCGCTTGCACCGTCTTTGGCGTGCGGTTGGTGCGGATGTGGTGAGCATGGATGTTAATCATCATGATCATGTGCTCGCCTCTTCAAGTCATTTGCCTCACTTGCTGGCCTATACTTTGGTCGATGCGCTGGCCAATGGGGAGCGTAGTCAGGATATCTTCAGGTTTGCGGCGGGCGGCTTTCGTGACTTTACTCGCATCGCTTCCAGTGATCCGGTTATGTGGCGAGATGTTTTTTTAGCCAACAAAGATGCAACGCTAGCGACTCTAGATCACTTTACTGATCGGTTGGCTGACATGCGAGCTGCTATAGAGAAGGGTGATGGCGCTAGTATGTTTGGTGTGTTTACTCGAGCAAAATCTGCGCGAGATCATTTTCTTCGCTTGTTAGAGCAACGTACAATTGGTTCTACCAAAGAAGTTCGTCCTGTGTCTGTCTCCGTTTTACCAGCTTCTGCGATTAAAGGTGAGGTGTCTTTGTTGGGTGACAAATCTTTGTCACATAAAGCGATTACCATAGCCGCGCTGTCAGAAGGTGTGAGTGAAATAAAGAATATTGATTTAACGGGTGATGTGCGCATTACCATGCAAGCTTTTCGAGATATGGGGGTTGTCATAGAAGAGGCCTCGGTTGATCATTTGCGTGTTCATGGTGTGGGTGTTAGAGGGTTAAAAGCACCGATTGCCCCTATTAATGTCCATCAATCCAGAGAAAGTTTGTATTTATTGTTGCCAGTTTTGGCTGGACAGTCGTTCCCTGTTTCTGTGATTGCTGAAGGCAAGCTGCTAAATCAGTCAATGGCGGATTTATTTTCTTTGGTGCGCCAAATGGGTGGGAGTGTCATATCTGAAATGGCGGATTGTTTGCCTGTTAATCTGTTGCCAGGTAAGTCTTTGGATGTGTCGGTTAATTTAAAGGCGGGTTCTGAGAGACTGCGTATGTCTGCTTTTTTGGCCGCCTTGTATTCGCCTGTTGAGGGTGTTGTGACAACATTGTCTAAAGACTTGTCTCATTGTGAAGTGTTGTTGCGACATTTTGGTGTGAAAATATTTGACCAGGTCGAAGGGTTTAAGGTTGCTCCGGCTCCATTCGTCGGTGCAGATATAGTGCTGTCGGGTGATGAGTACGAATTGGCTTGGCTCGTATTGTTGTCAAGTCTTTTGCCAGGTTCGGATTTATCTATTGAGAATGCTGGTTTAGATTCAGTGTCCTTTGCATTGTTGGCTTTTTTGCAGTCAATTGGTGCCGATGTGACTATTCCTGTGCAAAGTGGTTCTGGGTTATTCGAGGGTAAGGTGCAAGTCGGTTTTGCAGAGCTTCGTTCGTTTCATTTGCCGTCTGAGCAAAGTTATCGCTTTAGAGATCAGCTACCTTTGTTGTGTGTCGCAGCGGCATACGCTAGAGGCGAAAGTTTTATTCAGGGAGTCGGTTCTCTGCCTTATTATCATGAAGATAGAGTGTTAGCGTTTATTGATGCACTTAAACAGATGAAAATCGCTTGTGTTTATGAAAATGGTGATTTGCGAATCAAGGGTGGATTGCCTCAAGGTGGCGAGTTGGATTGCGCTGGTGATGATAAATTAGCGCTTGCTATGTTGGCGTTAGGTGCGCGCAGTCAATCCATAACGAAAGTTAATGATTGTCAAAAATTATTAGAAGAATTTAACGAGTTGGAGAGTGTTACTGTGCAATTAGGTTTTCATTGTTCAGTGACGCAGTAGTTTTTTAAGAGGAATAGTTATGATCAACCAAGGCCCAGTTATTACGATTGATGGTCCAAGTGGTGCAGGTAAGGGCACTGTAAGTCAGTTAATCGCAGAAAAGCTGGGATGGCATATATTGGACAGTGGCGCTTTATATCGACTGCTCGCACTGGCTGTATCTCATCATGGTATGTCTTCTGATGATGTTGATACTTTAAAGGTGCTAGCTGAACATTTAGATATACAGTTTCAACAATCAGCAGAAGGTAAGGTTGAAATTATTCTTGAAGGCGAAGTCGTAACTCAAGCTATTCGCACCGAAGGTGTTGGAAATTGTGCGTCAAAATTGGCAGCTATTCCAGAAGTTAGAGAGGGATTGTTGTTGCGTCAGCGTGCTTTTTCGCAAGCGCCAGGGTTGGTTGCGGATGGCCGAGATATGGGGACGGTGGTGTTCCCTTCCGCGCAGATTAAAATCTTCTTAACCGCTTCCGCAGAAGAGCGTGCACAGCGTCGGTTGCAGCAATTGCAGCAAAAAGGTGAAACGGTTAATCTGGATGAATTGGTTAAGACCATCAAAGAGCGAGATGAGCGGGATGCGAATAGGGCAATTGCCCCTCTTGTGCCAGCGGCAGGCGCTTTGGTAATAGACAGTACGACGTTGACGATAGAGCAGGTTGTTGAGATTGTTTTTGCAGAAGCTGTGAAGGCGGGTCTTGTGTAATCTGTTGTTTTTTGCGTCTACTTTTTTGTAATTAGAATGTGCTATAATAGTTTAAATGTTATTCAAGTCGATAAAAGTGCCAGCAAGCTTTTATCGCATCATCCAAAAAAACTGACCCGCATTCGCTGGCAATGTGGATATGGCCTAGTTATTTGCATAGGCCGACTATATAGGAAATACAATGACTCAAAGCTTCGCAGAACTGTTTGAAGAAAGCCTATTAACCGTCGAAATGGCGCCAGGCTCAATTGTTACTGGTATCATTGTTGATATTGACAGTGAGTGGGTAACTGTTCATGCAGGTCTTAAATCTGAAGGCGTAATTCCTCGTTCTCAGTTCCTAACGGAAAGTGGTGAGTTCAACTTAAAAATCGGTGACGAAGTTAAAGTTGCGCTTGATGCTGTTGAAGATGGTTTCGGTGAGACTAAATTGTCTCGCGAAAAAGCTAAACGTGCAGAAACTTGGTCTGTTCTAGAAAAAGCTTACGAAGAAAACGCCATTGTTCACGGTGTTATCAATGGTAAAGTCAAAGGTGGCTTCACAGTTGATATCGCTAATATCCGTGCTTTCTTGCCTGGTTCTTTGGTAGATGTTCGCCCAATTCGCGACACATCTCATTTGGAAGGTGTGGATCTAGAGTTCAAACTTATCAAGCTTGATCAAAAACGTAACAACGTTGTTGTATCTCGTCGTGCCGTTATGGAAGCGACTAACAGCGCTGAACGCGAAACGCTACTTGCTTCTCTTGAAGAAGGTCAAGAAGTTAAAGGTATCGTTAAGAACCTTACTGACTACGGTGCGTTCGTTGATCTTGGTGGTGTTGATGGTCTTCTACACATCACTGATATGGCTTGGAAACGCATTAAGCACCCAAGCGAAATCATTGCTGTTGGTGATGAGATCGATGTTAAAGTTCTTAAGTTCGACCGCGAGCGTAACCGCGTGTCTCTAGGTCTTAAACAGTTGGGTGAAGATCCATGGGTTGCTATCAAAGCCCGTTACCCAGAAAACACTAAAGTTACTGCGAAAGTGACTAACTTGACTGATTACGGCTGCTTCGCAGAGCTTGAAGAAGGCGTAGAAGGTCTAGTACACGTTTCTGAAATGGATTGGACTAACAAAAACATTCACCCATCTAAAGTTGTTCAGATCGGTGACGAAGTTGAAGTTATGGTTCTTGACATTGATGAAGAGCGTCGTCGTATTTCTTTGGGTATCAAGCAGTGTACAATGAACCCATGGGAAGAGTTTGCAACTTCTTTCAACAAAGGTGACAAAATCTCTGGCGCAATCAAGTCTATCACTGACTTCGGTGTGTTCATTGGTCTTGATGGCGGTATTGATGGTCTTGTTCACTTGTCTGACCTATCTTGGGATGAAACGGGTGAAGAAGCCGTACGTCAATACAAGAAAGGCGATATGCTAGAAACAGTTGTATTGTCTATCGATGCTGAGCGTGAGCGTATTTCTTTGGGTGTTAAGCAACTTGAAGAAGATCCGTTCCTTGCTTTCGTTGCAGAAAATGACAAGGGCACTATTGTAAACGGTACTGTTTCATCAGTAGACGCAAAAGGTGCGGTTGTTGCTCTTGCTGAAGGCGTAGAAGCGACATTGAAAGTGTCTGAAATCAGCCGTGAGCGTATCGAAGATGCAACTACAGCATTGAAAGAAGGTGATAAAGTAGAAGCTGCGATCATTAACGTTGATCGTAAAGCTCGTACTATCACTCTATCTATCAAGCAGAAAGATGCGACTGAAGAGAAAGCTGCGTTGAAATCTCATTCTGAGAAGCAACAAGCGGAATCAAATGGCCCTACTACCATTGGCGATTTGATCAAAGCACAACTAGAAAACCAAAACTAAGATTTGATTTTTAGTTGTGATAAAAAGCGGACCTAGGTCCGCTTTTTTTTTGATTTTTTTGTCGATTCTTTCCGAATTTATTGACAAGAAAACTATACACATAACATGTGGATAACCATGGGTATAGACTCGGTGTATGTTTTTCTAGCGTAGCGAGTTCAGTAGCTTTTCGGTGTCTTCTTCGGTCCAGTTGTCTTTTTCCAGTAATGCTTTTAGGGCTTTGCTCTGTTGTGCATTGTGAAGGTTTTTTTGAAACTTTGCATAATGAAAGTCTTTTATAAGGCGTTCATCGTGCTCCGAGCGATAAAGTGTTGGTTTTTCGCTCGCTTGTGCCTTTTTTTCTCAAGAGCATCGATTTTTTTGTAAGTGTTTAAGAACTGTTTCTTATTCATTTCTTACTCTCTTATGTTTGCTCAATTCGAAGTATTTCAAAGTGATCAATTCTTGCGCACCACTTCACATTAATGTTCCAAAGTTTGATGCCGTGCTCTCTGTCAAGTTGTTCTGATAAATAAGAAGGCCTAGGGTCTTGTTCAATAATCTGTTTTATTAAAGTGGCTATTTCTTTGTTATGCAAGTTTTGGTATTGCATGCATTGGCTTTTTGCGAGTTCGGAAAATAAGACGGGCTTTTTCATTGTTTGTGCTGGTGTCGGAGCAAAACCACCTTTTGCGTCAGTGATACTATCTGCATAAGGTAGATAGGGTTTTATATCTAGAACGGGAGTGCCATCTAGTAAATCCGCTCCATGCAGATCAATAAAGGTTTTTTTGTCTTCTTGGTAGATTCGTCCAATTTTGACGACAGAGAGTCCAATAGGGTTGGGTCTATGGGTTGCGCGCGTAGCAAATACGCCCATTTTCGTTTTTCCACCTAGGCGCGGAGGTCGTATTTTTGCTTTCCAGTTTTCCGTCATACAAGCGTGAAAAATGAATTGTATCCAGATGTGTGAAAAACCGTCGAGCCCTTCTAAAGCGTCTAGTCTATTGTAGGGTGGGATGAGGCTCTAAGCGCGCTGTAGCTTCTGTGACAAGCCCTGGTTGGCGTGGAATGCCGAACTTTTCTTTGTAGCAAGAATGTATTACGCCAATAGTGGTTAAGTTAAAAGAATTATGGGATGACAATGAGCGATCCTTTGATATAAATCTGCGCTAAACGAATAAAAATATTGTGATAGTATACTGCTTACATGAAACGAACTGCGATTTAATTTAGCGATTCGTTGTTCTGTTCTTTTTAACTTTTATCAGAGAGTAAAAATGTCTTTAGAATCTTATATGAATCAAATTGGTCAGCAAGCTAGGGCGGCTTCTCGTCTGCTTGCTAAAGCATCCACAAAGCAAAAAAACATGGCTTTATTTGCTATGGCTGACGCTTTGGAGAGTGCTCGACCTCGATTGATATCTGAGAACGCTAAAGATATGGATAATGGCCGTGCTAAGGGCTTGGACTCGGCATTACTTGATAGGTTGCTTTTGGATAATAAGCGTATCGATAGCATGATTGAAGGTTTAAAACAGGTAGCTGCTTTGCCTGACCCGATTGGTGAAATATCTGATATGGTGTATTTACCATCAGGTATTCAACGTGGGCAAATGCGCGTTCCTTTAGGTGTAATTGGTATTATCTACGAGTCTCGCCCAAATGTGACGATTGATGCAGCGAGCTTATGCCTAAAATCGGGTAATGCGACTATTTTGCGTGGAGGGTCTGAGGCGTTTTATTCCAACCAAGCTATTGCGGAGGCCGTTACTTCGGGGGTTGTTGCGGCAGGATTGCCTGAGCATGCGGTGCAAGTTCTTAATACGACTGACAGAGATGCTGTTGGGATGTTGATCTCTATGCCAGAGTTTGTTGATGTGATCGTTCCTCGAGGCGGCAAGAGTTTAATAGAACGTATTAGTAAGGATGCTCGTGTCCCCGTTATAAAGCATCTAGATGGCAACTGTCATGTGTATGTCGATGATGAGGCTGATTTGGAAAAGGCGTTTGCTATTGCTATGAATGCAAAAACACGTCGTTACGGTGTGTGTAATGCGATGGAGTCCTTGCTAGTGCATTCGGCTGTTGCTGATAAATTTTTGCCCAAGTTAATAGGCGCTTTGCAAGAGAAAGGCGTGTCTTTAGTAGGGTGTGAGCAAACTCGTGCTATTGATTCTTCTGTTGAGTTAGCGACAGAGGAAGATTGGTATACAGAATATTTAGCGCCTAAGTTGTCTATTAAGGTTTTAGCCAATATGGATAAAGCGATCAGTCACATCAATCAGTATGGTTCTCATCATACTGATGCAATTGTTTCGCAGAATTATTCTAAAACACGTGCGTTTTTGACCGAAGTGGATTCATCATCCGTTATGGTGAATGCATCGACATCTTTTGCTGATGGTTTTGAATATGGGTTTGGGGCTGAAATTGGCATATCGACCGACAAAATTCACGCTCGTGGCCCCGTTGGCTTATTGGGGCTGACCAGTCAAAAGTACATTGTCCTTGGCGATGGTCATACTCGTGACAACTAGAGTTAACGATAACGTAAAGACTTCTGGGTTGGCTATTATGGGTGGGACATTTGATCCCGTTCATAATGGCCATCTAAGAACAGCGGTTGAGATTTTAGATCGTTATCATTATTCGACTATGAAGCTAATACCTTGTTTTCAGCCCGTTCATAAAGACCGACCAAGTGTTCTGCCTGAACAAAGACTTGAAATGACAAGGCTTGCTGTATCTGGTGACGATCGATTGAGTGTTGATTCTCGTGAAATTGATAGGGAAGGTCCAAGTTATAGTATCGATACGTTGCGAGACCTGCGTGAGGAAATCGGTCCTGATGAATCGCTAATTATGGTGTTGGGAATGGATAGCTTTTTATCTCTTCCAACGTGGCATGATTGGCAGCAGATAATCCAGTATGCTCACTTGCTGGTTGTCTCTCGACCTGGTTGGGAGCCCGATTTAATCTCTGAATTGAGTGGTTTTTGCGAAAACTATCGTGCCGCATCGTCGCATGAGTTACAATGCGCGCCCTCAGGGCGGGTCTGGTTCGAGACTCTTACTCCTTTGGGGATATCCTCTAGCATGATCAGGGCGCTTGCTCGTAAAAACGAGTCGATTGCTTACCTATTGCCGGAGCCAGTCCAAAAATATATAGAACAACATCAATTATATCGATAGGGTAACGTAATTATATGAGTCAGCTTAACTTAACAGCAGATCAAATTTTGGCTTTTGCTGTTGAAGCATTGGAAGATGTGAAAGGTGATAAAATCACCGTACTAAACGTAGGAAATCATACTGATATGATGGATTACATGGTGATTTGTACTGGCACGTCAAAGCGTCATGTTAATGCTTTGGGTCAAAATGTATTTGAACATTTGAAAGCGCAAGGTCTTCAGCCACTTGGTTCAGAAGGTCGTGGTATGGGCAGTGATTGGGTATTGGTCGACTTACATGACGTTGTTGTGCATGTCATGACAGAAGAAGCGCGAGCGTTTTATGATCTCGAGAAGTTATGGGATATTAAACCAGAAATAATGTAAGGTTTTTTTAATGCGCGTTCGTTTGATTGCTGTTGGTAGCAAAATGCCAAAGTGGGTGACTGAAGGTTACGATGAGTATGCAAAGCGCTTACCTAAGGATTTTGCTTTAGAGCTGGTTGAAATACCCATGTCACCTCGCGGGAAAAATACGGATATATTGAAAGCCATTCGTAAAGAAGGAGATAGCATGTTAGAGGCTATCCCCTCAGGTGATAAAGTCATTGCAATGGAAGTGCTTGGCAAGGAATGGTCCACCGATCAGCTGGCTGACCAGACCGAACAGTGGCGAATGGATGGTCACAATGTGAGTTTGTTGGTGGGTGGGCCAGATGGCTTAGACCCTAGATGTACAGCTCGCGCTGATCAAGTTTGGTCTTTATCGCGTTTGACATTGCCACATCCTATGGTGAGAATTATTTTGGCAGAGCAAATTTATCGTGCTTGGACGCTCATGAATAATCATCCGTATCACAGATAAGGTAAACCTGGTGAGCCGTCGACATCAAAATTTTCGTAATTACCGCCAAGAACAGCGACTAACACAGGGGCGTGTTATTGCGTCTGCTATTTTTGTTATGTTAATGGCATTGGTGTTGATGGCACGATTGTTTTACCTTCAAGTTGTTCAGCATGAAATCTACCAAACCAAGGCGGACGATAATCGTGTTATGTTGGTTACCGAGCCGCCTCCGCGAGGATTAATTTATGACCGTAATGGTTTGGTGCTGGCTGATAATCGACCAATACACAGTTTGACTGTGATTCCTGAGCGCGTTGACGATTTTGCTAAATTAAGACAAATGCTTGCCGGCATAGTTAATATTAGTGATAGCGAATGGGATGACTTTGATAGTCGGTTGAAAGAGTACCGCAGACCTTATCAATCACTTACGTTAAAGTCACAATTAACTGATGAAGAGTGGGCTAAGGTATCTGTTGATCTTTATCAGCTTGATGGGGTTCAAGTAGAAGCGCAATTAACGCGATACTACCCCTACGGTGAAGCTTTTGCCCATGCAATTGGCTACGTTGGTCGAATTACAACGGACGATTTGGAACGGGTGGATCGTCTTGCTTATCAAGGTGCTTTGTTTATTGGTAAAACAGGTGTTGAAGGTTTTTACGAAAAAACGTTATTTGGCGAAGCAGGTCTAAGCAAGGTTGAAGTAAACGCTCGTGGCCGTATTATGTCTGAATTGGATCGACAAAATCCCACGCCAGGTAAAGATTTGCATTTATATTTGGATGCAAGGCTTCAGCAGTATGCCTATGATCTTTTGGGGGATTATACAGGGTCAGTTGTGGCAATAGACCCGGCAACTGGAGGGATTTTGGCACTTGTTTCTAAGCCAGGTTTTGATCCAAATCTGTTTGTGCGCGGCATTTCGTATGATGATTACTCTGCACTTCGGAAGTCGCCAAAGTTACCTCTTTTCAACCGCGCGCTTCGCGGAGGCTACCCTCCAGCTTCAACAATTAAGCCTTTCATGGGGTTGGCTGGACTAGAATACGGCTTCTCTACTTGGACAGAACGTTATTTCGCCAGAGGTTATTATCAAATTAATCCGGATGGACGCCGTTATCGTGACTGGAAGCGAACGGGGCATGGGTGGATTGATTTGGAGCGCTCTATTATTGAGTCGGTTGATACTTATTATTACCAGTTAGCCAATAAAATGGGCATCACACCCATTCATAATTTTTTGTCGCGATTTGGTTTTGGACGCAGTACTTTGCTTGATTTGAATGGCGACAGTATTGGTTTATTGCCTTCAAATGAATGGAAAAAAGCGAAGTATAAAGAGCCTTGGTATCCGGGAGACTCGGTCAACGTCGGTATTGGTCAGGGCTTTATGGTGGCGACTCCTATGCAAATTGCTTCAGCAACGTCTGCACTGGCAAGCCGAGGGCATTATTTTTATCCAAGAATGACTGCTATGGTGGGGGATAAACCGGCTGAGTTTGAAGATGGTCTTGGTGATGAACACGATATCGTTCTGAAAGATCAACGTAACTGGGAGAGAATGATTGAGGCGATGCGCAAAGTCATTACGGACTCTCAAGGGACAGCACGACGCCTGCAAGGTACACCCTATGACATTGCAGGAAAAACAGGGACAGGGCAGGTGTTTAGTCTTCAAGAAGACCAAGAATATGACGCGGATTCGTTGGAGAAACGTTTGCATGATCATGCGTTATTCATCGGTTTTGCTCCGGCCGAAAAACCTAAAATTTCAGTATTTGCCATTTTTGAGAATGGCGGAAGCAGCTCGAAACCTGCGGATTTAACCAAGAAATTATTCGATGCTTATCTCTACGATGATTATCCTGCCGAATATGACTATTTAAAAGGTAATAAAAATGAAGGATAGCTTTTATCGCAGGGCGATATCTTTTACCAATGCGCGTTTATGGCTATTGGTGCATGTCGATATTCTGTTGATAGGGTCTTTATTATTACTGATTAGCGGCGGTTTGGTTATTCTGTACTCAGCGTCAGGGCAAGACGTAGCGATGGTAGAACGGCAAGTGTTTCGCTTGGCAGTTGGGATGTTTGTTTGTCTAATATTGGCGCAGTTACCACCAAAATACATGCGGCGAGCTTCGCCTACATTGTTTATTTTTATTACGTTATTATTGGTTTGTGTATTGTTGTTTGGTGTCGGAGCAAAAGGGGCTCAGCGTTGGCTGGCTTTGCCTGGAGGTTTGCGTTTTCAACCTTCGGAAATCATGAAAATTGTGATGCCTATGATGATTGCATGGTATTTTTCAGATAGGCAGCTGCCCCCCACCTTTAAGCAAATAATGACTGTCATAGTATTGATCGCTATTCCAGTGGTATTAATTGCAAAACAGCCAGACCTGGGAACCTCTTTGTTGGTGGCGGTTTCGGGGATCTTTGTCCTCTTTCTTGCAGGACTTGGTTGGCGTTATATTATCGGTGCAGCGGCATTGGCACCCATTGCGGGCTATACATTGTGGCAATTTATGCGAGAGTATCAGCGTCAGCGAGTGTTGACGTTTTTGAATCCGGAAAGTGATCCTCTTGGCTCTGGTTGGAATATTATTCAGTCTAAAACGGCTATTGGTTCTGGTGGTCTGTATGGCAAAGGTTTTTTAGAAGGGACTCAGGCTCAGTTGGATTTTTTGCCTGAAAGTCATACCGATTTTATTATTGCCGTTTTGGCTGAAGAGTTTGGGATGGTAGGGTGTGGTGTTTTGATCCTTGCTTATTCTCTTGTTATTGCTCGTGGTTTGTATATTGCGGCGAATGCTGAGGACAATTATGCACGTTTGTTAGCCGGTAGTTTGACGCTTACTTTTTTTGTATACATGTTTGTAAATATTGGCATGGTATCAGGCATTCTGCCGGTTGTTGGGGTACCCTTACCACTGGTCAGTTATGGTGGTACTTCTATTATTACTATCATGGCGACATTTGGGATTTTGATGTCAGTACAAACACATAAAAGAGCGAGATGATGATTAAGCAAGCTGCATTGGTATTTTTAACGCTTGGTCTAACTGCGTGTAGTAGTGTGGATCATTCTACGTTGCCTTTACATTCTGGCGTTAGTGAAACGCTTCTAGAGGATATGCCAGCAGAATGGGTAGATTCTTACGCTGGTAATCCAGAGGTGCAGAGTTTTATTTCGCGTCTTGTAAAAGAGCATAATTACGATAGAAACCGTCTAGAATTGGCATTTTCTCACATCAAGGTGCGCCCTAAAGTGATTGAGAAGTCCGATAACCAGCCGGAAGTGTTGATACCTTATTATGAATACAAAACGCGATTTGTGAACGAGGAAAGAGCCAAACTTGGCTATCAATTTGCTCAGAGCAACCTCGAATGGTTACATAAAGCCGAGCAAGAATTTGGTGTTGACCCAAATGTAATTGTTGCACTCATTGGAGTGGAAACGTATTACGGACGTATTACAGGTTCTAATGATGTTTTTACTTCACTGACGACTCTAGCGTTTGATTATCCCAGACGTAAAGCGTACTTTCAAAGTGAGCTTGAAGCTTATTTATTGCTAGCTCGTCAAGAAGGATGGAACATTGGGCAAACAAAGGGGTCATATAGTGGGGCGATGGGGATGGTGCAGTTTATGCCCAGTAACTATCAAAAATTGGCTATAGATTACGACAAAAATGGTCATATTGATCTATGGGGTTCTGCTGCGGATGCTATTGGCAGTGTTGCGAACTATCTTAAACATCACGGTTGGCAGAAAGACCAGCCGTGGTTTGTGATGGCTTCTGTTGGTGATCCTGAGAAAGTCAAAGATGAAATCAATCGTGGTAGAGAGCCTAGTAAAGACATGGTCGATTGGTCGGCACTGACTGTGCTGCCTACTCAGCCTTTTATTCCTCAGAAAACGGGTTTGATTGCTCTGAGAACTGGGCCGGAAGAGATGTCTTACTGGTTAGGATATAAGAATTTTTTTACCATTATGGATTACAACCCAAGTAGGCGATATGCCATGTCGGTATTGGAGCCTCGCTAAGAGTATAGGAAGCTATGAAAATCATTAACATACTATTGGTTGCTGGCTTAAGCTTGCTGGTACTGAATGGATGTATGAGTACGCGTCATGTGCTGGGAAAAGATGAAATCGACTACGAAAAAGCGTCAGGCGGTGGGCGCTATTCTATATTGCAAGACCACGGTCCGGACGGTGATTTTGATGCTGATAATATTCCTGAGCCGATTCCAAAGTGGGAGCCAAGAAGTCGAGGTGGCAATAAGAGTCCGTATGAGGTTTGGGGAAATAAGTACTGGGTAATGGCTTCAGCCCAAGGTTATGTTGCTGAGGGTAAAGCTTCTTGGTATGGCAACAAATTCCATGGTCATAAGACGTCAAATGGGGAAACATATGACATGTATGGGTTTTCTGCTGCGCACAAATCTCTGCCGCTACCCACTTATGTCAAAGTCACCAACCTCGATAATCATCGCTCTGTTATTGTTAGAGTAAATGATAGGGGACCATTTCATGGTGATCGCCTGATAGATCTTTCTTATGCGGCAGCAGCGAGACTGGACTATCATAAAAAAGGTGTCGCACGAGTGCGAGTCGAAGCAATCACGCCAGCAAAAGGCGATGTATATCGACCCTCTAAAGCGGTTCTTGAAACGCCGGCTAAACAAGTAAAAAGCTTGCCTGCTAAGGCTTCGCCTAGTATTTCTTCGTCACCAAGAGAGTCATCAAATACATCATCTGATATGGTTTTTTCCCATCTTCAGCTTGCTGCTTTCAGTGCCGAAGAATCGGCAAATAAATTAAAGCGGCGGCTCTTTGAGGCATTTGATACCAGTATTAAAGTCGTTATAAATAAGCAAGATGACGGCTTGTATAAAGTGTTGGTCGGTCCTTTTGAAAGCCAAGATTCATTGACCGAATGGCAGCAAAAACTACAACAGGAAGGTTTTGGTAGCCCCGTAAGGGTGGCTTTATTGCCTTAGTGTTACTTTTTTTAGGCTAGAGATTCATAGAATGCTCTAGTATCATTTACCCACATTTTTTAGAAGACGATATTTTTGAGTATGAAAAAACTTCTGGTTACTTTATCCCTTGTGTTTGGCTTTATTAGTGGCTCTGTATTCGCCGCACCTGCGTTGATACCGACGCCTCCCCAGTTATCGGCAAGCAGTTATATTTTGATGGATGCCTATACTGGTGATGTGTTGGTGGAACATAACGCTGATGAGGCTTTGCCGCCAGCGAGTCTGACTAAATTGATGACGGCCTATATTGTTGAGTATGAACTTGCTCGTGGAAACTTGTCTTTGGAAGATAAAGTTACAGTGAGTGAAAACGCTTGGCGCATGGAAGGGTCACGTATGTTTATCCGCGAAGGTACGCAAGTATCTATAGAAGACTTGCTTCGTGGAATTATCATTCAATCAGGTAATGATGCAAGTGTCGCTGCTGCAGAATATATTGCCGGAAGTGAGTCGGCTTTTGCTGATTTGATGAATCAACACGCTAAGCTATTGGGCATGACAAATACAAACTTTGTCAATTCGACTGGTTTTCCAGCAGAAAATCATTACTCAAGTGCCCATGATATCGCCAAAATATCTCGTGCGACCATTGTGCAGTTTCCAGAAAACTACACCATGTATGCGGAAAAAGAGTTTACATACAATGATATTCGCCAACCTAATCGTAATCGTTTGTTGTGGCGTGATAAAACTGTTGATGGTTTGAAAACGGGACATACAGAAGCGGCAGGTTACTGTTTGGCTGCTTCTGCAGTGCGTAATGGGACACGATTGATTACAGTTGTAATGGGAACTAAATCCGATGAAGCACGAGCGGCTGAAGCGCAAAAGCTATTAGATTTTGGTTTTAGATACTATGAAACACGTAAGCTGTATAGCCGTGGTCAAGTGGTTAACAATGCCCGTGTTTGGGGAGGCAGCCAATCTAGTGTGAAAGTCGGTTTTGCAGAAGATGTGCTGGTTACTATGCCTCGTCAGCAAGGTGATGCTATGTCAGCAACGTTAGACATGCAGCCTGAAATCGTTGCACCTATCGCGATCGGTGATGTGCTTGGTAAGATTGTAGTAGGCTCCGAGGCTGGTGTACTACTAGAACGCCCAGTGGTTGCATTAGAAGCAGTAGAAGAAGGTGGTTTCTTTAAACGAATGTTTGATAAAATTAAACTATTCTTTATGAACTTGTTTTAAGCCCCAATAGGCTGATGGTAGATTAAATTAATGGCGTTAATTACAAAAAATGGTGATCAAGCTGAAAAAGCAGTTGATGCACCTAAAATTGAGTTTCCTTGCGAAAATTACGTTATCAAGGTGGTATCTCTTGATGTTGATGGTATTCATACCGAGATAACAGAACGTTTGCTTATACATGCACCCGAAATGGATACAAAAGCTGAAAACACTAATCGCTCTAGCAAAGGCCGGTTTGTCAGTTTTAGTTTTCGTATTGTGGCTCAAAGTGAGGATCAATTATCGGCATTGCATCATGACTTAATGTCAATTGAAGCCGTTAAGATGGTCATGTAAATGGAACGTGATTTAATTTGCCGTGATTTAGGGATTATTGACTATACGGAAACATGGGAGCGGATGAAACAGTTTACTCAGACTCGTACTAAAGACGATGCTGATGAAATTTGGCTGTTAGAACATCCCTCCTTGTTTACGCAAGGTCAAGCGGGAAAAGAAGAGCACCTTTTGGCTCCAGGTGATATTCCTGTCATTCAGGTTGATCGTGGTGGCCAAGTTACCTACCATGGGCCAGGGCAACTAGTGGCTTATGTTATGGTAGACTTAAAACGCTTGGGAATAGGGGTACGTGATCTAGTTAGCGTATTGGAAAATGCTGTGGTTGGTACTTTAGTACAGAACTCAATAAAAGCGTATCCAAAGCCTGATGCTCCAGGTGTGTATGTCGATGAACGGAAAATTGCGTCGTTGGGTTTACGTGTACGCAGAGGTTGCTCCTTTCATGGGCTAGCCTTAAATGTTGATATGGATCTCACCCCATTTAATCGTATCAACCCGTGTGGCTATCAAGGCTTGCAGATGGTGGATATGAAGCGACTTAACAAAGACGCTATTTTATCAAATGTAAAGGTTCAGTTGGCGAATCAGTTAGCTGAGCAACTCGGATACAGTTATCCGGCTATCCAACAAGGGTGGAAATAGAATGACAGCAGAACGCAAGCGCGTTGTCCAAGGGGAAAAATTACGCGGTGCCGATAAAATGGCGCGTATCCCTATTAAAATTGTTCCTACTGAAGAAATTCCACGCAAGCCAGATTGGCTTCGTGTTCGTATGCCAGCGTCGCCAGAAATTGCTCGTATTAAAGCGACTTTGCGTGAGCATAAACTTGCCTCTGTATGTGAAGAAGCTAACTGCCCAAACTTGGGAGAGTGCTTTAGTAACGGTACAGCGACGTTTATGATTATGGGTGAAATTTGTACTCGTCGTTGCCCTTTTTGTGATGTGGCGCATGGTCGCCCTAATCCGCTTAGTGCTGATGAACCAAAAGAATTGGCGGCAGCAATTCGTGATATGAAGCTGAAATATGTGGTTATTACCTCAGTAGATCGTGATGATCTTCGTGATGGTGGTGCCCAGCATTTTGTTGATTGCATTACTGAAACACGTGCTGCAAGTCCGCATATTGAAATCGAAACATTGGTTCCAGACTTCCGTGGTCGTATGGAGGTCGCAATTGATACACTGTCAATTGCACCGCCAGATGTGTTTAACCACAACTTGGAATCTATTCCACGCTTGTATCGTCAAGTGAGACCTGGATCTGATTATCAGTGGTCCTTAGATCTTTTGAAAAATTTTAAAGATCGTTGCCCAAATGTACCCACCAAGTCCGGTTTAATGGTTGGAATGGGAGAAACATTTGAAGAAATTGTTGAAGTGTTAAAAGATTTACGTGCTCATAATGTTGATATGCTAACCATTGGGCAGTACCTACAACCATCAAAGCATCATTTTCCTATGGCGCGCTTTGTACCGCCCGAAGAATTTGAGCGTTATGAGCAAGTCGCAAAAGAGTTAGGCTTTAAGCATGCAGCGTGTGGACCATTAGTTCGCTCTTCTTACCATGCAGATAAGCAAGCACATGGCGAACACGTTTCTTAATTTGTTCGTTCGTTATAATAAAGCGGAGTTAAGAGATTTCTTAGCACCGCTTTTTTTATTTGAACTAAACCTAAAAAATGTCTGTGTTTCATTATGTTGTGCCTTTTATAAACGGCGCTAATTGCAGCTATTTAGACTTTTGGAGATGATATGAAGCCTTGGTCAATCAAAGACTCAATGGAACTTTACAACGTAGGTCACTGGAGTAGTGGTTTTTTTTCAATTAACGATAAAGGGCGTGTTATTGCATTACCTGATAGGGAAAATAGCATTGATTTAACAGAGCTGTCTGTCGCGCTAAAACAGCAAGGTATCCCTTACCCTTGTTTGGTTAGATTCCCGAATATCCTTCACTCACGTATAGAAAAAATTACCAATTCATTTCAGCAGGCCATAGATCATTACGACTATCAGGCAAAATATGCCATTGTGTATCCAATAAAAGTAAATCAGCAGCGTCGTGTTGTGGAAGAAATTGCTGCATGCCAACCTGATAATGCGTCTACTGTTGGCTTGGAAGCAGGTAGTAAGCCAGAACTGATGGCTGTGTTGGCTATGCATAAAAATGCTGATGGCATTATTGTGTGTAACGGCTATAAAGATCGTGAATTTATTCATCTTGCCTTGATGGCCGAAAAAATGGGTCATCAAGTGTTTATTGTCGTTGAAAAAATGCATGAGCTTGATTGGATTTTAGAAGAGGCAGATAAAATTGGGGTTCAGCCTCGTATTGGTATCCGGATTCGCTTGGCGTCTACTTGCACGACTCACTGGGGTAACAGCGGTGGTGAAAAATCGAAATTTGGATTGACGACTTCACAATTGCTGCGTGCTATTGAGCGCCTGCGTGAGTTGAATTTACTACACTGCCTTGAGTTAATTCACTTCCATTTAGGATCACAAATCACTCGAATTCGAGATATCCAAAACAGCTTAAAAGAATGCGCTCGTTATTACGCTGAACTTCATCAAATGGATGTAAAAGTAAAATGGGTGGATGTAGGGGGCGGTCTAGGTGTCGACTATGAAGGAACGCGCTGTCAAAACGATTTTTCGGCAAACTACAGTATTGGTGAATATGCCAATAATGTGGTGTTCGCTTTCCATAATGTCTGCGAACAGTATGAACTTCCTCATCCCCATTTGATTTCTGAATCGGGTCGTGCCGTTACTGCCCATCATGCCATGATGATCGCGGATGTTTTCTCTCACGGCGCTGAGCTATTACCCATTGAAGAAGCCGCAGAAGACAGTGAGCTTGAGTTGCAACGTCTTTGGGCGTGTTATCAAAGCTTGAAAGGGCAGAATGAAGAAGAAAGTCGTTCACTTGTAGAGATTTATCATGATTTGCTAGATGACTTTAATGATAGCCTAACACTCTACAATCATGGGCAGCTTAATCTGTCGCAAAGAGCGCAAGCGGAGAACCTATTTTTGTCCGCATGCCGTAATTTATTGCCGCGTTTAGACAATCGTAATCGAGGTCATCGTGCGGTGATTGATGAGTTGAATGAGCGATTGGCTGAGAAATTATTTGTCAATTTGTCGGTGTTTCAATCTATGCCAGATGCTTGGGGTATCGATCAATTGTTCCCTGTATTGCCACTGCAAGGATTAGATCAAGCGCCTTCCTTTAGAGGAAAGATACAAGACGTTACTTGTGACTCTGATGGTTGTTTGTACAGCTATGTGGATGGTCAAGGGATAGAATCGTCTCTGCCGTTACCTCCACCACCTCCTAAAGGGGAAGATTATTTGATGGGCTTCTTTTTAGTTGGAGCTTATCAGGAAACATTGGGGGATTTACATAACTTATTTGGTGATACTTGTTCGGTAGATGTTTACTTAACGGATGATGGTTTCAGAATCGACCATGTATTAAAAGGCGATAGTGTGCAGGATGTACTTAAATCCGTTAGCTATAATGAGCAAGAATTATTAAACAGCTATCAAGATAAGATCGCTGCAAGTCCGCTTAGCCAAGAAGAGCAAGCCACTTTGCTAGCAACCTATAAAAAAGTGCTAGCAGGTAGTACTTATTTGACTCAAGTATAAAGTTAGTATTTTGCTTTGTTTGGCGAGATTTTTTTGGAGGTAGTAAAGTATGAGTAATGTAAAAGTGGCCTGCGTTCAAATGGCGGTTGGTACCGATTTTCAAGCAAATTTAGACAATGCGGTGGCACAAGTAAGAGAAGCGGCCGCTAATAATGCCAATATTATTTTGTTACAAGAATTGTTTATGGGGCCGTATTTTTGTATTGATCAAAAGCCTGCATATTTTGATTGGGACTTCAGCCGGTTAATGATTGCTTGGCAATTCAAACTATGAGCAAGCTTGCCGAAGAATTGGGTGTTGTGTTGCCAATCAGCTTTTTCGAGCGCGATGGTAATGTTTTTTATAATTCTTTAGTGATGATTGATGCCAATGGTGATGTCATGGATTTGTATCGTAAGACACACATTCCTGATGGCCCAGGTTATCAGGAAAAATATTATTTCACACCGGGTAATACCGGGGTGAAAGTGTGGGACACTCAGTTTGGTCGTATCGGCTGTGGTATTTGTTGGGATCAGTGGTTCCCTGAGCTGGCTCGAGAGTTAGCGTTAAAAGGCGCAGAGCTGATTTTTTATCCTACCGCAATTGGTTCTGAGCCACCTTATCCAGAGTGGGATTCTAAGGATCATTGGCAAAGAACCATGCAAGGTCACTCTGCTGCTAACATGGTGCCTGTTATTGCGGCAAATCGCGTAGGTAGAGAAGAAGGCGAGAATAGCTTTATTCAGTTCTATGGTTCTTCTTTTATGACCGATGAAATGGGAGCAATGAAATGTGTTGCAGGTCGTGATGAGAGTACAATCCTGTACTCAGAATACGATTTAGATGCGATTCGTAAAGCTCGCCGTTCCTTTGGTTTGTTCCGTGATCGTCGCCCAGATCAGTACCAAGCGATTACCGCAGGTGCAGGGAGTTCTTGGGAGAAATAGCGGTGATAGCATAAAAAAGTGCCCGCATAATGCGGGCACAAGCTATCCTTATCCTTATTGACTGAAGGGGAACATCAATAAGGGAGATCTATTTGCACTTGGCTTTTAACAAGCCAAAAAAATAATAGGTAATATAGTGCAATCCTAAATGTCACTGATGACAAGTTATACGTCTTCTTGTACTGATACAGCATTACAATGAGACTCGAGCACTTGCCTGCCAGTGTAGATCTGTCCTAACTATAGTCCGATATTTCTAAAAATGCGGATATAATCTTAAAAATTGTATAATTATCAAACAATTTAGTATGTGTCTTAGAGAGTCGATGAAGGTATTTAGTTCCTCCAGTGCGCTGCCTTATTTTGCTGTTTTTTTATCCAGCAAACTGTTATCGAACGATGTGTCTTATCGCATTATGGTTGAAAAAGTGCTTGAGCTAGCGCAAGCTCAGCCAGGTTTTCTTGGCACTGAATACGGTGCAGGAGAAATGGATTTGCTGGTCACCTACTGGCAAACTAAAGAGGCAGCAGAGGCTTGGTTGAATCATGATATGCAGCGCAGAATTCTATCTATAGGTGAAAATATTTGGTATGAAGAATATTCGTTGAAATTGTCTGAAGTGATGAGCGATATGTCATTTAAGTACTCTAATTCCTCTTTGCGTGCGTCTCGTTTCCCTAAAATTATCACCAAAAGGGGGTGTTGACGATATTAGACGAATCTCAAGCGTCGCTTTTGCACGATTATGTTAATCAAGAAAAGGCCTTTCTTTCCCCATGGGAGCCGCAACGTAGTGACGCTTATTATTCTCTTGAGACGTGTCAGTTACGAATTCGAGAAATGCGTCGAGACTTCTTGGAGGATAAAGGGGTCGTGTTTTGTTTTTTGTCGCCCAATGAAGACAGAATGCTAGCTTATAGCAATTACTCGAACATAATCCGTGGCGTTTTTCAGGCTTGTAATCTCGGTTACAGCCTTCGGGAAAGCGAACAAGGGAAGGGGATTATGCATGAGGTTCTTAGTGCGGGTTTGGAGTATATCCATAAAGAATTACACATTGATCGAATTCAGGCTAGCTATATGCCAAGAAATGCTAAGAGCGCGGCGGTGCTCAAAAAACTCGGTTTTGATAAAGAAGGGGTTGCGAGAGATTATCTTAAGATCAACGGTCGTTGGGAGGATCATATTTTAACCGCTTTGGTGTTGCGCTAACGAAATTTAGTATTCAATTCGGCTTTGTTAGCACCAATATTCGTCCTTTGCTTTGTTGCGCTGTCATGACGGACAATAGAGTGATGCTGTCTTTACTTGGGTTCAAAACGGCCCGACGCTCTTGTTTGGTAATGACTTTTCCAAGAGTAGGGCAGCTTTCCGGTGCTTTTTTACCGTTCGATATAAAGGCTACACCGTTTAACGGAAGAAGGTATTGAGTGGCATTTTTTTGGTAGTAGAGTGTTTCTTTAAAGTGCGCAGGGTACAGCTCAAGAGTAATGCTTCCTGAAGCACCTTGCCATAGCGGCCAAGTTTTTATGTGATTCCTGCCAGGGATGAGGCTCAACTGTGCCAGAAGATATTTTTTGAAATACGTCATTTTCCTCGACATGTCTGGTTGAACTCAGGCGTATCAAACAAAGTTCAACGGCTGGAGTTAGTAAGGTAATGTTATTGATCGTGTGTGCGGCTAGCCAAATTCCTTGGTGTGTTTTTAGTACGGTTTCTTTTTCTGTAAGATGAGCGTTCTGTTGTGTTGATTGTTGCAGGTAGATGTCACCTTTAATAATAAAAACAAATGTGTCGGCTTGGTGGTGATAGAAGCGTGTGGGAGTGGTATTTTGAAAAAGGGATTCTTGGGCAATAAACAGATCATTCTGTTGGCAAATGATGACGCGCTTACTCGTCTCTCCGAGACTGTAGGAAATTAAGCCGAGGGTATTTTGATCTGATACATTCATCAACAGATGCCTTATTAATTGTCACGTGTATTGAAACACGAGAATAGTGAGCTTTCCATGATAATCTTAACGGTAATGTTGCAGTGAGTTAGGGTGTTTCTTTATAGTTGAGTCCCATATTTATTTATGAAAACCGCATGGCTGATAATATGTCCATGCAAACGATAGTAGAAGGAAAGTTTCCTTGAGTGAGTTGTCAAATTTCGAGTCGAATGAAACCCTTTCATTAAAAGACTACACAGAAAAAGCGTACTTGAATTATTCCATGTACGTTATTTTAGATCGAGCTTTGCCGCATATTGGTGATGGGTTAAAGCCAGTTCAGCGACGTATTATCTATGCGATGAGTGAATTGGGGCTGAAATCCAGCGCGAAATACAAAAAATCCGCTCGTACCGTGGGTGACGTACTCGGTAAATTTCACCCTCATGGTGATAGTGCTTGTTACGAAGCTATGGTGTTAATGGCTCAGCCTTTTTCATACCGTTATCCTTTGGTTGATGGTCAGGGTAACTGGGGTGCACCAGATGATCCAAAATCATTCGCCGCTATGCGTTACACAGAATCTCGGTTATCAAAGTACGCAGACTTATTATTGAGGGAAGTTAGTCAAGGTACGGTTGATTGGACACTCAACTTCGACGGAACGTTGCAAGAGCCTTCTGTTTTGCCGTCACGCCTGCCTAACTTATTACTTAATGGTACAACAGGCATTGCAGTAGGGATGGCGACGGATATTCCGCCGCATAACTTACGCGAAATCGGCGGTGCCTGTATTCATCTGCTGAATAATCCCAACGCAGAATTAGAGGATTTGCTTAACTTTGTACAAGGTCCTGACTTTCCGACAGGCGGCGAAATCATCACGCCAAGAAGCGATATTGTTAAGTTATACGAAACGGGTAAAGGGCAGATTAAAGCAAGAGCCCGCTTTACTCTTGAAGAAGGCGAAGTTGTTGTCAATGAGCTGCCTCATCAAGTGTCAGGTAGTAAAATATTAGAGCAAATTGCCGCGCAGATGCAGGCCAAGAAGCTGCCTATGGTTGTTGATTTACGTGATGAGTCTGATCATGAAAATTCGACTCGCTTAGTGATTGTGCCTAAATCAAATCGCGTTGATATTGATGCGTTGATGACGCATCTTTTTGCCACAACGGATTTGGAGAAGTCCTATCGCGTCAATATGAACGTGATTGGCTTGGATGGCTTACCGCAAGTGAAGCCATTGAAAAACTTTTTATCGGAGTGGTTGCGTTTCCGTATAGATGTTGTACGCCGTCGTTTGCAATTCCGCCTTGATAAAGTCATGAACCGTCTACACATTCTAGAAGGTTTGCTGATTGCTTATTTAAACATTGATGAAGTCATTGACATCATTCGTACTGAAGAAAAGCCTAAAGTGGAGTTGATGGCGCGTTTTGGTTTGAGTGATATGCAAGCGGAATCGATTTTAGAGCTGAAGTTGCGTCATCTTGCGAAGCTTGAAGAGATGCGCATCAAAGGTGAACAGGACGAGTTGGAAAAAGAGCGTAAGCAGCTAGAAGGGTTGTTGTCTTCTGATCGTAAATTAAAAAAATTGATTACTGATGAGATCCAAGAAGCCATTGATGATTTCGGCGATGATCGTCGTACCCCCATTGTTGCTCGTAAAGAAGCTCAGGCGTTCAGTGAGGAGGATTTATTGTCTAATGATCCGATCACTGTCGTCTTATCCAAGCAGGGCTGGATTCGTGCCGCGAAAGGTCATGATATTGATGTCCATGGTTTGAGTTATAAATCGGGTGATGAATTTCTTGTTAGTACAAAGGGGCGCTCGAACCAAACCTTGGTTTTACTGGCCTCTAATGGTCGAACGTACTCGATTAAAGCACATACATTGCCATCGGCTCGTGGTCAGGGTGAGCCTATTACAGGGCGTATCACACTAGAAAAAGACGCCACAATTGTCTCTGCTGTATTGGATAATGAAGAGGCTTATTACTTAGTGGCCAGTGACGCAGGTTATGGTTTTGTTGCTCAGCTTAAAGAGCTATATGCGAAAAATAAAGCGGGGAAAGCCACCTTATCGTTACCAAGAGGTGCCCAAGTGATGGCGCCTGTGTTTGTCCAAAATCCGGAGCAAGGTCGTGTGGTAGCGATTTCCAATGAGGGGCGCATGCTGGCCTTTGATGTGGCTTCTTTACCCCAAATGGCAAAAGGCAAAGGGAATAAGATGATCAGTATTCCAAGTGCGCGCGCTGCGGACAGAGAGGAATTGGTCGTTGCGTTGGCTTGTGTACAGCCTGATGATTTGTTACTGGCTCATGCTGGTAAGCGCTTTATTTCTTTTGCAGCCAAAGAGCTTGAAGAATATGTGGGTGAACGTGGACGTAGGGGATTAAAGCTGCCACGAGGGTTGCAGCGAATTGACAGCCTTGAAGTTAAGATTGGCGAAGGCAAGTTGGTGAAGGCAGAAGAGCCGACGACTCCGAGTTTGCTTGAGTGATGGATAAATGGGCGTCGAGGTCATAAAATTATAACCTTGTGATGCAAAGATGAATTGACTCTCAATAAGAGGAAATGAATATGAAAGGCAGCAAAAAAGTAATAGACAGCTTAAACTCGTTGTTGGCGAATGAGTTAGCGGCAATTGATCAGTATTTTATTCATTCTCGTATGTATGAAGATTGGGGGCTTAATAAGCTTTATGAGCGCCTCAATCATGAAATGGAAGAAGAAACTCAGCATTCGGACTGGCTTATCAAGCGTATCTTGTTTTTGGAAGGTGTGCCTTGTATGACGAAACGCCGTGACTTGCTAATAGGATCAGATGTTCGCTCCATGATGAGTAACGATTTAACTCTTGAGCTAGAAGTGGTTAGCAGCGTGAGAGACGCCATTGCGGTGTGTGAGTCAGAAGGGGATTACCAAACGCGTGAGACGCTTGAGCGTTTGTTATTTGATACGGAAGAAGACCATGTTTATTGGTTAGAAAAACAGCTTGGCCTGATGGAAAAAATTGGCATGCAAAATTATTATCAATCTCAAATGGCAAATTAAGGGGGCGTTATGAAAGGAGATCGTGAAGTCATTTTGAGTTTAAATAAAGTATTGGCCAATGAATTGGTGGGTATTAACCAATATTTTCTTCATGCTCGAATGTTTAAGGACTTTGGTTTTAGCGCACTGGACAAAGCTGACTATAAAACGTCTATTCAGAAAATGAAAAACGCGGACCGTTTGATCGAGCGCGTGCTTTTTTTGGAAGGCTTGCCGAACCTGCAAGATCTTGGTCGTTTGCGTATTGGTGAAAACAGTGAAGAGATGATCTCTGCAAACCTAGAGTTTGAACTGGATACCTTGCCAACTCTAAAATCAGCCATTGATTTGTGCGAGCAAAAGAAAGATTTTATTAGTCGTGACGCTCTGGAGAAAATCCTAGAAGAGCAAGAGGAACAGATTGATTGGCTTGAAACTCAGCAACATTTAATTGCTAGTTCTGGAATTGAAAATTACCTTCAATCACAAATGTAATCACTCCGTTATTGCTAGCGTGCAATGACGGATTTTAAGCAACCTGAACTTGAGTTTCTGCTATTTTAAGAAGCTCATTGTTCAGTAGCTTTTTAGCACACTGACAGCATTTTCCACATTGGCTACCAATGCTATGTTCTTGATAAAGTTCACGCATGGTGGTCGCCCCCTCTTGGATGGACGCTTTGATAGCTTTGTCTGATACCTGATTGCAAATACAAACGTACATAAATGAAAATCACTCTCACCAATATTCTAGTCATGCGATTCTATTTTTAATGCTAATGATTATCAATAGGTAATAATTTATCTGTTTGCTTGGTTTGATAGTTTTTTTGTTGCTTTCTGTAGGGGATAACCAATCAGATCAGATAATAGGTTGGATCTGATTGGTTATAAGTGAAGAGTTGGATGGATCAGTGTTGCTTTTCGGCGATATCAGTCAGCACCTTCAGGAAGGACTCTGGATCATGCGCGCCTTGAACCATGTATTTATCATTAATGACATAAGTAGGCACCGAGTTAATCTCTAGGCTACGTAAATGCTGTAGTTTTTTCTGTGTGAGTGCCTTGGCTTCGTCACTAAGGGCGTATTCGAAGTCAGAGGTTTTCATGCCGATGCTTAAGGCAACGTCCTCAAGAATACTTTGATTCCCTATGTCTTTTCCATCGGTAAAATAGGCGTGAAACAAGGCTAATACAAAGGGCGTGGCTAGGTTTGATTTTGTCGCTGCTAGTACAAATTGATGAGCAAGCTTGGTGTTTGGGATGCGGTCTTTTTCTGAAAAATTGAACTGTATACCTGCTTCAATACCTACCTGTTGAATGGCATGCGTGGCTTCATTGAGCTTTTCTGGGCTGCCAAACCGCTTGCTTAAATAGCTTTCTCGGTCAGCGCCTTTTAGTGGCATATCTGGATGCAGTTCAAAAGGTTGCCAACGAATGTCGATGCGATAATCATCCCCCAACTGTTCAATGGCTTGTTTAAGGCGAGAGTAGCCTAAATAGCACCAAGGGCAAACAACATCTGAAATAATGTCGATACGCAGATCGGCCATGTGTTCTCCTAAAGAATAAAGTACTGAGTTTATAAAGTATTTAATTGACGCTTAATGCAATGCACTGGCTGATTTCGGTATAAGAGCGCCCGCTTTCTTGATGCCAATGATTAAACGCAGCCTGTGCTGCTTTCCACGCGGACTGAGTGTCCCTTCCCGTGCTAATGATCTCATGCTGACGCAAATAGCCTTCTACGTCTCTGGTGAGCATGAAGGTGTCTTTGCCCATGGTTCTTAATGTGTAGGGGCCAGTGTTGCCACCAAGACGAGCACCATGCTTCTTTAAGTAGGCCCAGAGACCAATAATGTCGTCATTCGGCCAGTTAGCAACAAAGTTAGAGAATGTTCCATGGCTGGCTTGGCATTCACTAATCATCAAGGCGTTTTCTCTAATCGTCATCACCTTGCCAAAATTACGAATGATGCGTATGTCTTTGGCTTTTTCTTCCCACATTTCATCGTGAATGAGTAACATTTTTTCAATGTCAAAACCGAAAAATACCGTTTCAAAACCAGGCCATTTGTTGCGCACTACTTGCCAATTAATGCCAGATTGAAAGACTTTTTGAGAAAAAGCCGCCAGCCATCTATCATCCGTGTGTTGATTAAGCTGTGCTGCGCTTAGCGGAGTCGAAAGCATGGTTTCTAGGTGTTTTGTTCCACCATGTCGAAGGGCGGCTCTGTCATAAATAGATTGAAAGAGTTCGTATTTCATCTTGGACTCCTATTTTGTGGCGGCCAGTTTACCATAAGCTTTGCTCTAGGGAAGGTGCGAATAAGTCTACTAAGCCTCAGTCTTTCAGAGAAATCGTCAAATAAGGCGCGACTCTGAAGGAATGTAGTTACCTTTCAAAGAGTCGCAACGACATGTGGCCTGTTATTTTTAATAGTAAGCTCTGAAAGACCCGCAGGGCATGACCTAAAAGCCTGTATTCTTTGTTGAGCACCTCGAAAATAGAACCACTATTCACATTCGCTACTCGCCTCGAATAACAGGCTTTTATCCACATGCTGAGACAAGAGGACTTGTTCGCACCTTCCCTAGATAATGACTGAGCGAATAACTTGTTTGGTATTTTAGTGATGGACGCTATGTGTTTGTCCTATAATGCCAATAAATGCCCCTGTCGAGAGAAGTTGAATGACACACTTAAGCGTTAACCTGAATAAAATTGGCTTACTTCGAAATTCTCGTGGAAGAGATTATCCAAATTTAATTGCTATGGCGGAGCGTACGTTACAGCTTGGTGTGTTTGGTATTACCATCCACCCTAGACCTGATCAGCGTCATGCGACTTATCAAGATGCTTATGATTTGAAAGAATTATTGAAGCGTTTTCCTAAGGCTGAATTGAATATTGAAGGTTTTCCTGATGCGCAATTTTTAGATGTTGTATTAGAAGTGGAACCAGATCAATGTACTTTAGTGCCTGATGATCCAAATCAGCTAACATCGGATCATGGTTGGAATATTGCTCGTGATCAAGATGCACTACGTCCCGTTATTGCTAAACTGAAAGCAAAGGGTATCCGTGTGGTTTTATTCATGGATCCAGTACCAGAAAACATGGTGTTAGCGAAAGAGGTTGGTGCTGATCGAGTAGAGCTTTATACAGAAGCGTACGCCAATGCGTTTGGCAAAGACGGTTTTGATGAAGTACTTGAAACGTATCAGCAAGCTGCTCAAGCCGCTTTAGATGCCGGTTTAGAAGTGAATGCGGGACATGACTTAGATTTGCAAAACGTTCAGGCTTTGTGTGAGCTTGGGAGAATCATGGAAGTCTCCATTGGCCATGCATTGACCGTTGAGGCGTTGGATCTGGGGTGGAATAATGTGGTAAAAGCGTATTTAGAAAAACTGGCTTGAGAAAGCAATGGCGGGACCTGAAACTTGAGTATGCAAAATGCAAAAAGAGTACATTGTAAGCGGTGTGATTTTTAGTGAGTCAGTGTATTTGCCAGTGGATCCCAGAGCTTACTACACGACTACAAATATTGATTTTGCAAGACCCTAAAGAAGCACAACACGCTAAAAACACCGTGTCATTACTGTCTTTGGGATTGCCGTCAGTGGAATGTATTTCGACAGCAAACCAAGATAGGTTAAAAAGTGTTTTGGCGCACAAAGATCCAGCTAAATGGCGTTTAGTGTTTCCGGTAGAAGGCGCTGTTTTTATCGAATCGTTAGGAACAGACTCAGTGGCTGAGATTGATGGACTCATTTTGCTTGATGCAACATGGCGAAAGGCGAAGAAGTTGTATTTCACCGAGTCCTTATTGCATGCCTTTGGTGCCGTATGTTTTTTACAACCGCCTATAGGGCAATACACTATTCGCAAGTCACCTAATATTCAGTCGTTGTCGACCCTAGAAGCATGCGCTTATGCCATAGAGCAAATAGCAGGTGAAAATATGCAGCCGCTAAGGGCGTTTATGGTTGCCGCGCAAGAATGGCAGTGGCGTCAGCAACCGTTGACGCATCGACACCTTGATTAATCGTGAATGTCTTATAAAGCAGTAGAGAAATTTGAAATTATGATGAGCAAACAAACTGAAATTGAAGCCGCTGTATTGCGTCGCCTTTTGAAACACCTTGACGATAATAAGTCCGTGCAAAATATTGATCTGATGAACTTAGCGGGATTCTGTCGTAATTGTTTGAGTAAATGGTATATGGCTGAGGCAGAACAGCAAGGCGTTAAAGTAAATTACGATGAGGCGCGCGAATTTGTTTATGGCGAAGCCTACGACACTTGGAAAGCCAAGTATCAGCCTGAAGCTACGGCAGAGCAGTTGGCTACTTTTAATGCAAAGTCTAAGACTGGCCAGTAGGATTATAGTGAAAAAACGGATTACTTCGTTTTTTTCTATTCTTGAAACACACAAACGTATGGCTTGTGTGTTTCTTGTTGTTTTGTGTATTCCACATTGGTGGCTTTATGCAGAGGTGTCAGATAAATATCAAAAATTGGCAAAACAGGCTGGAAGTGTTTACGGGAGTGATGCCGAAAAGCGTATTCTTGCTTGGCGAAGACTGATTAATGACGCTAAGTCCTTATCTATCACCGATCAGCTTGCTCAAGTTAATGATTTTTTTAATCAAATGGACTTTGTGGACGATATTACCTTGTGGGGTAAAGAAGATTATTGGGCGACTCCTATTGAATTTTTAGGGATGCGTGCCGGCGATTGTGAGGACTTCACAATTGCTAAATATTTTACTCTCAGAGAGCTTGGGGTGCCAGACGAAAAGCTTCGTTTAGTTTATGTCAAGGCGCTTACTTTGAACCAGCACCATATGGTGTTGGCGTATTATCATAAACCGACTTCTGTTCCTGTGTTGCTGGATAACCTTGATAAAGAATTAAAGCCTGCGTCAAAACGTAATGATCTTCTTCCTATATATTCATTTAATGCTGAGAATTTATGGTTGTCGAAAGAGAAAGGGCGTGGTGTGCTAGTAGGAGGCTCATCACGATTGAGCTTGTGGACAGATTTAAATAATCGTTTTAATACGATGACAAATTAGGAGAACGTGGATGACGCTGTTCCGCCAATTAATAATGACGATCGTTGCCATATTCTCATTGATGCTGGCTGTTGTCATGGGCATCAACTTTAATACGACTAAAGGCTATCTAATCAGTCAGTTGCAATCGACAACACAAGATTCTGCTACGTCTTTAAGCATGTCCGTGTCTGATTTTATGGCTCTGGAAGATTACGCGTCCGTGCAAAGCAGCGTGAATGCGGTGTTTGATAGTGGCTATTTTTCGGAGGTGCGAATTCATGTTTACGATACTGATGAAAACATAGTGCGATCTAATGAAACCAAAATTGATGGTGTCCCTGCTTGGTTTATTCAGCTCATTGATTTTAAAGTGCCAGTTGCTCGTGCGGTTATTTCGAATGGGTGGAGTGAGCTAGGGCAAGTCTATGTTACCGGTAGTGCTGGTTATGGTTATTATCAATTGTGGCTTGCGTCCCGTGATTTACTGCTTTCTTTTTTGGTGATTGGCACCATAACGCTGATATTAGGCGGGATCGCATTGCGTTATTTATTTCAGCCGTTAGTCGAGCTTGAAAAACAAGCGGAAGCTATACAGCAGCGTCGCTTTATAAAAATGATTAAAGTGCCTAAGACGCGGGAATTAAGATCCGTTGTTTTATCGATGAACCGCATGGCTGAGAAGCTAGAAAAAGAGTTTGCCTCAGAAGTTGAAACAGCACAGTGGCTTCAGGCGAAAGCGTTTAAAGATCCGGTAAGTGGATTAGGAAATCGTCATTTTTTTGAGAGTCAGATCAAATCTCATTTTACCGAAGTGGAGCGTGGTGTTGATGGCTTAGTGCTGATTAGTTTGGCGGATTTGGCGAAACTTAATAATGAGCGTGGTTATGAATCCGCGGATATGTTTATTCAGTCAGCGGCGGATATTTTGTCCAAAAAGGTAGCGACGCTTTCTTCTTTTGCCACGTTAGCGCGTTTGTCCGGTGCCGACTTTGTTATATTGATTCCGAATATAGATCACAGTCAATTACGACAAGTGGTCGATGGCATTATGCTAGAGCTGATGGAGTTGAATACCGCGAGTATCAGTTATTCTGTTGCGGTGGCAAATATTGGTGCTGTGACGATTGATGGGTCTGTTGAACGTTCAAGTGCCATGTCTCAGGCGGATGCAGCATTGCGAGAAGCCAAGCGGGAAGGGATAAATACCAGTAAAGTGTTTGATCTTAATATGGGTCAAAGTATGGCGATAAACAGAAGCTCTTGGAAAGGAATACTGGAAATTGCTATTCAAAATCGTTCTTTTAAGCTGAAAAAACAGAAAATAACCACATTAGATGAATCATCAATCACGCTTCATGAAGAAGTTTTTATGGGACTCGAGCATGGCGGTAAAGAGTATCATGCTGGTTATTTTATTGGTTTAGCTGAGCAGTTTGATTTGGCCAGTCAGATTGACCAAGTCATTATTGAGCGGGTGATTGAGTTTATTAAAACAAGGAGTGTAACTACGCCCTTGACCGTGAATTTGTCCGCGTCTTCTTACGCTAAGCCTGACTTTATTGAGTGGCTTGATAAAACACTAAGCCAACTTCCTGTTGATGTGAAAAGAAAGCTTATGTTTGAAATCTCAGAGCAAAGCGTTTTGGTTGAAGAAGAGCAAGCCAGCGCCTTAATTCGAATGTTGAAAAAACAAGGTGTGAAATTTGGTATTGATAATGTGGGTAAGCAATTTTCTGCATTCCAATATCTACAAACACTTATGCCGGATTATGTCAAAGTGGATTCATCCTATACCCGTATGGCGGCAGGAAAAGAGTCTGAATCCTTTTTCATGCACACCCTTTGTAAGATGTTTAACAGTTTAAATATTGAAGTGATTGCGACTGGTGTGGAAAGCGAGAAACAACTGACGGCATTGAAGCGTTTTGATGTCACGGGTGGACAAGGCTTTTTAATCGGGCGAAGTCCCAAGAAATGTAAAGCGGAGTTATTGGGCTTTGATTGACGTGTTGAGAGGTTAATAATGAAAGTAAGACAAGCGGAGCTGTTGAATGATTCGTCAATCCCTCAACATTGTGGCCTGTCTTATTTGTGTATTAAATTAATATGTCATCGCCGCCTTCGTTGATGTTGTCTACCATTAAGCTATCGTCATGGTGGTTGTGTACGCCACGCACCCACTTTCTGCTTAATAGCTTTTTCTGAGCGGCGATAGGGAGTTCGGTAAATTGTATTAATCGTTTCTCTGTCAAAAGATCGATTAAATCTTCTAAAATACGCATCATGTCGCTGTCTGAACTGGCTAATATTTCTTGAGTGCTGGTATCAGATGTGGCGAATTTTTTTTCCAATATGCTAGCGACGGTCGGCTCATTCGGTGCAACTAACAGTTTATACTCCTCTGATTGGGAGGTAGCCACATCGATGATTTCGCCATTAGCGTTGACTTTTGCGTATAGCATATTGATTTCCTTGTATGTTTCAATTTGTAGCTAGGTGATTTGTTCACTTCCCATATTACTGAATAAACACTATTCTAGGCCAGAGCAAATGTGCTTCGGTTTGTAAACTAGGTTTTCGCACTTTTTACATGAATACCCGTAGGAGAATATAGAGTATGTCTGACTCTGGTCGTTCAGAACAGAACTCTTCGTCACCTTTAGAAAATGATTCTTATGAAGAAAATGACGTCATAAACGAGTCCGGCGAGGGAAGAGCAGAAACATTAAGTGGCGAGGATGCCAAATCAAGTGAGCGTATATGGAATACCCACGATGCCACTCTGGAGTACCCTAATCCGCTTTTAGACTGCTTAGTGTTATTAAGTAAATACTTTCATAATCCGTACACTGCTGATGGTATTGCTGCGGGCTTACCCCTGACTGACAATGACATGACACCGGCACTGTTTCAGCGTGCGGCTCAGCGTATTGGTATCAGCTCACGCTTTGTTAAACGGCCTTTAAAGAAAATTCCGGATATGGTGTTACCTGCTGTGCTTTTGTTGAAAGATAAGCAGGCCTGCATATTACTTGAGGTCGATAAGACACAAGGGATGGCGAAAGTATTGCGACCAGAATCAGGTGAAGGAGAAATTACTTTGCCTTTTCAGACGCTTGAGGAATCGTCTACTGGGTACTGCTTTTTTGTTCGTCCTCTTTATCAGTTTGATAAACGTTCCGAAAAAAGTGATGAAGCCGAACATAAAAAAGGGCATTGGTTTTGGGGTACAATTGCAGGGTCTTGGCGAATATACCGAGATGTATTCATTGCGTCATTACTGATTAATATTTTTGCGGTTGCGAGTCCGTTGTTTGTTATGAACGTGTATGACCGAGTGGTGCCAAATAATGCGTTTGACACACTTTGGGTCCTAGCAATCGGTGCCGCTGTCGTCTATTTATTCGACTTTCTATTGCGTACATTGCGAGCTTATTTTATTGATATAGCAGGAAAAAAATCCGATATCTTGATTTCTGCGGCCATTTTTTCAAAGGTCAATAATATTACCATGGCGTCTAGACCAAAGTCTGTCGGGGCGTTCGCGAAAAATCTGCAGGAATTTGAGAGCATTCGAGATTTTATTACTTCGGCTTCCATTACCACACTCGTTGACATCCCTTTTATGTTTTTGATCATCGGGGTGATTTGGTTGATTGGTGGCCCTGTAGGCTACATTCCTATCATCACCATTTTTTTGATACTGCTTTATAGCGTGATTATTCAGATACCATTACGTCGTTCTATTGAAGAAAGTCAAAAAACCGCCTCGCAAAAAAACGCGGTGTTGATTGAAAGTCTCTATAACGCAGAAAGTGTGAAACTGAATAACGCAGAAGGCGTATTGCAGAAACAGTGGGAAAATGCCGTAGGTAATATCGCGGATTGGGGGTGAAAACACGACAGTTATCACAATCCTCTTCTTCTTTTGCGATGGTGGCTCAGCAATTAACGACGGTGATTATTGTTATCGTCGGCGTTTACCAAATATCGGAAGGCCTAATGAGTATGGGGGCTTTGGTGGCCGCCGTGATGCTAACGGGTCGAGCACTTGGTCCTATGGGGCAAGTGGCGACTCTAGCGACTCGTTACAACCAAGCCAAGTCGGCTTTTACGTCTTTGAATGAAATCATGTCTTCTCCGGTAGAAAAACCAGACAATGTGAAGTTTGTTCATCGTCCAGTATTTAAGGGCGAGTTCCAGTTTGAAGCGGTGAGTTTTGCGTATCCAGAGCAAGAGCAAGCCGCAGTAAGCGCTATTAATATTAATATTAAGCAAGGTGAAAAAGTCGCGATTATCGGTCGTATTGGTTCGGGTAAATCGACGCTTGGTAAGTTAATGACAGGGCTTTACACCCCAGATAGTGGTGCAATAAGAATCGATGGTGTGGATTTACGACAGGTGAATCCCACTGATTTACGTCGCAACATTGGTGCCGTTTCTCAAGATGTCAATTTGTTCTATGGATCCATTAAAGACAATATTGTGATGGGTGTTCCCTATATGGATGACAGTGCCATTATCCGTGCTGCAGATTTATCTGGTGTGTCAGAGTTTGCCAATCGTAAACCAAGTGGCTTAGACAGTATCGTTGGCGAACGGGGCATGTCCTTGTCCGGTGGTCAACGTCAAAGTATTGCGATTGCAAGAGCTTTATTATTTGATCCGCCGATCCTTATCTTAGATGAGCCAACCGCTTCCATGGACAATACGACGGAGTCTAGGATGAAGCGACGTTTAATGGAGGGAGTAAAAGATAAGACACTTATCTTAATCACACACAAGGCCTCTATGCTAGACATGGTTGATCGTATTATCGTAATGGATAATGGTCGCTTAATTGCTGATGGTCCAAAAGCACAAGTGCATGAAGCGCTTCGTCAAGGCAAGTTGAAGGTCAGTTAATGATGAGTAGTAAAAAGTCGATATCCCAACAGGACTTAGAGTATTTGACGGATCGTAATGCCGCCCTGATGTTGAAAGCCCCAAGGGGGGAGAATCATTCTTTGGGTAATCTTTATTTTCGTCACAGTGGCGTTAATTTGGGACTCACTATACTTCGTTGGATGAAGTAACCGTCGGAGAGGGTAAGGTGATTCCGTCTAGCCAAGTCCAGCAGATTCAAAACCTTGAAGGGGGCATTTTAAAAGAAATAAACGCACAGGTTGGTCAAGTCGTCGATAGTGGTCAAATTTTAATGACGATTGAAAACACCGAAGCCTTATCTTCTTTACGAGAGCAACAGGCAGAGTTTGTTAATTTACAAGCTCGTGCGATCCGTCTGCAAGCCGAATCCTATGGTCTCGAACCTGTGTTTGATGCCAATTTTCGCCAAGATTCGCCTTCAGTTGTGCAACGAGAATTGGATTTATATCGTAACCGCTTGGACTCGTTGCGTACTAACCAAGTGAGCTTTCAGCAACAAATAGAGCAAAAGAAACAAGAAATTGTTGAGCTTCAGGCAAAGCTGGAGAATTTGAAGCAGAGTTATGCCTTTTCAAAAGAAGAATTGACCTTGACGCGCCCCGCGTTTGAGCAGGGCGCTGTGTCTCGGGTAGAGCTATTGCAACTTGAGCGACAAGTGAATCAGCTTAAAGGTGACTTAGATGCTACCCAGTTAGCTATTCCACGGGCCAATTCAGCGTTAAAAGAAGCACAAAGTAAGCTACAAGAAAGTGAGGCAACATTTCGTGCTGATGCCCAAGAAGAGCTGACTAGTGTACGTAGTAAGTTAGATCAGTTAAGAGAAGCCAGTGTGTCACTCGAAGATAAAGTCTCAAGAACACAGGTGCGTTCGCCCGTAAAAGGTATCGTGAAGCAGCTGCAGATTAATACGGTCGGTGGTGTCATTAAGCCAGGTATGAATTTAATGGAAATCGTACCAATAGAGGATTCTCTATTAATTGAAGCGAAAGTACGTCCAGAAAACATTGGTTTTATACAGCCAGGCTTTAATGCGATAGTGAAGCTGTCTGCTTACGATTTTGCTATTTTTGGTGGTTTGCCAGGTGTAGTGGAAAATATCAGTGCAGATACCATTTTGGATGAAGAAGGCAACAGCTTTTATTTGGTGCGAGTAAAAACAGATAAAAATCATTTAGGCACAGAGGTATCACCATTACCTATTATTCCGGGTATGCAGGCAACAGTTGACATTATCACTGGGAAGAAAACCTTATTGGATTATTTGCTGAAACCTATCTTGAAAGCAAAGCAAAATGCACTTCGTGAGCGCTAATTACAAAAATTTCTTTAGGCAAGGCAACTGGTTAACAAATGTTAACAATCCATTCTTATTTGCTGGTTAGAATAATAAAATTGCACTTGATGGGACGAGGCTTATTTTGAAAATTTTGTGTTGGAATACAGACGAAGCCGTATGGAAACATTGGTGTCAGGTTGTAACTGCTGATACACAATTAGTTCGAGTTGAAAACCGAACTGAAGTATATGATTTGCTAACACAAGCATCCTCGGATTTTCGTTATTGTTTTGTTTACTTGGAAGATCAAACATTTTCGCAGCAGGTCGAAGATGTCGTTGCGTTACGATCAGCTTTTCCCAAACAAAAAGTCATAGTGTTTCCTAATCAAGCAAGTCAATCTGCGGCTTTGAGATTGTTCTCAGTCGGTGTGAGCGGTCAGTGCGCTCCTTACATAGGGAAAGAACAATTGTCTTTGGTGTTGTCAGTTGTGGACTCCGGTGAAATTTGGGGGGGCAAAGCGTTCATTCAGCAACTTATTATGCAATCAGCCGCAACAGCCACCTCTTATGACCGTGAATTAGAAGACTTGTCTGAACGCGAATTGGATGTTGCTCAGTTTATTGCAAAGGGCTTATCGAATAAACAAATTGCCCTTGAAATGAACATAACAGAGCGAACGGTAAAAGCGCACTTGACGTCTATTTTCAAAAAAACCAACACCAAAGATAGATTGGCATTAGCGTTATTAGCACAGGCTCGTCATTCCGTGCTGTAATTTAGATCTGGTTTAATCTTTTTGCCCATTTTTGGGTCGCTGTTAATCTTTGAGTGCTTCGCATACCCCGCATAAGGCCCTGATATAGGGTCTTTTTTGTTTTATTGGGTGAGTGAAGCGTGTTTCTAAATGGCGCATATCTTGCATCCTATTTGGGCATAACTTTTCGAGACCATTGTGTAACGACAAGACCTATGATGTCGTGAAAAGGTTTCTTTACGCTTTGAAGAGAATGCCTCATGCCTTCACCCCCAAAAAAAGAGCTTACCGTGATGCTGGTTGACAATGAGCCAGCGCGTGCTGCTATTGTAGAGCAAGCCATGATTGATAGTGGTTATCGTGTTATCAGGCGATTGGAAAATGCGAAGCATTTAACCGAGGCCGTAACGGAATTCCAACCTGATATGGTCATTATTGATATTGAATCTCCAGACCGCGATATGTTGGAAAATATGTCTCGGCTTACCAAAGATAACCCTCGTCCCATTGTGATGTTTGCTGAAGAAGACGACTCAAGGCATGTGGAAGCCGCGATTCGTGCGGGAGTCAGTGCTTATGTAGTAGATGGTGTGAACAGTGGTAGCGTAAAAGCTTTATTGCAAGTTGCCATTGCGCGATTCCGCGAATTTCAGGCGTTAAGGTCTGAATTGGAATCGGTCAAAAGCCAGCTCGAAGATCGTAAGTTGATTGAGAAAGCAAAAGGATTAATCATGAAACATCAGCAATGTGATGAGCCTGCCGCCTATAAGGCACTCCGAAAACTTGCGATGGATCGTAGCCAGCGAATGACCGATGTCGCACGCAATATCATATCGGTAATGGAATTGATGGGAGGTTCAAAATGAGTCACGTGGAGACTAATATCATTCAAAACGCAGCGCCTGTGCGCATTGGTTTTATTCCATTAATTGATTGTGCGCCTTTTGTTATCGCCCATGAAAAAGGTTTCTTTCTGGATGAAGGTGTGAACGTTGAGTTATCGAAAGAAGCATCTTGGGCCAGTATTCGTGACAAGGTCGCTTTTAATTTATTAGATGGGGACTCATATGTTGGCGTCCATGCCGATTGCGGCTAGTTTGGGTGTTGGCAGTATAAAAGCAGCCATGCAGACAAGTTTTACAGTCAGTCATAATGGTAATGGCATCACCATTGGCAATGCTTTATATGAACAATTACAGAGTGTTGCAAACTCGTCTATAGACATCCGTACAGGCGTGGCTTTAAAAAGGTTGATCGACAGTCGTTCTCCTGAACTGGCGCCACTGCGTTTTGCTATTGTGTATCCTTATTCGTCTCACAATTATCAATTACGGGATTGGTTGAGTCGGGCCGGCATCGACTCTGATAAAGACGTTCAAATTATTGTGGTTCCTCCTGTAAAAATGCTCGACAGTTTAAAACTAGGGGGAATTGATGGGTATTGTGTTGGAGAGCCATGGAACAGTTTGGCGGTTGAACAGGGCGTAGGCCATATGCTGGTGACAGGTTATGAAATATGGGGTAGTACACCTGAAAAAGTATTTGGCGTGAACTCGTCTTGGGCGGAGCAAAATCAAGCAACCTACCTTGCTATCATTCGTGCATTAGAAAAAGCCTGCTTGTGGGTGGATGAAGCGAACAACCAGTCTGAACTGTTAAACATATTAAGTCATCCGGATTACCTTAATTGTACGGTTGAGCAATTAGTCTATGGCTTTAGTGCCATTAAGCCCAAAGGCCAGTTTGATTGGCCGATGAAAGCCTATCAGCGTTTTTCTGGCCCTAATATTAACAAGCCCTTACCAAGTTACGCCCTGTGGATTATGGGGCAAATGCATCGCTGGCAGCAATTAGGTGATATTAAGTCACTGAATGATGTGGCGGAGCAAGTATATCGTCAGGACCTTTATTACCAAGCTTTGGGGCTGCCTCAAGAAAAAGGCAATACAGATTGGCATCTGTCTATTGAAGATGAGTCTACTTGGCTGGATTCTGTCGCGTCGGGAAAGATTCGTTTGCATCCAGATGGGATTTTAAGTGGATTTGACAAGTAGTTTGAGTAAAGTGTTACGTGTCTTCTTTTAGTGCACTCTGCATGATGATTGGGCGAGTAGATGCGTTTTATATACAGAGTTATTTCATTTAGAGGCTAGGAATTAAGTTAAAAAACTTGTAAATCATAAGGTTAGTTTTATTGGCACAGTGTGTGCTGTATAAAATACATGGAAACATAGAGTTTTTAAAAAACTGGTGAAATTGGCAACGTTGGTTAATTGTCACCCACATTATTGATTATCCAATGTTGGATTTTCTTTGAATGGCAAAGGCGCCTGTGAACACACTTTTTGTGATTCGCATGCGCCTTTTTTGTTTTTGTACTTTTTAATCCCTTAAGCGGAGCGCGTTTATGAACCTAAGATTTTTGAAAACGGTAATTCCTTTGCCAACATTCGTCAATGTCACTCAAAAAGTCAGTCTTTCTATGTTGGTGGGCTCTGCACTGTTGTCAGGAGTGGCTCATGCTGAACTAGGTTACGCAGAAAAAGAAGAGCCTCAAATTTGGTTTTATTAAATTGACGGACATGGCGCCATTGGCCATTGCCTATGAGAAAGGCTATTTCGAAGACGAAGGCTTGTACGTCACCTTAGAAGCACAAGCAAACTGGAAAGTTTTACTGGATCGAGTGATTGACGGTCAGCTAGACGGCGCACATATGTTAGCGGGTCAGCCACTTGGTGCGACCATCGGATACGGCACGAAAGCTCACATTGTGACGGCTTTCAGTATGGATTTGAATGGTAACGGTATTACGGTATCAAATGAGGTATGGGATGAGATGAAAAAAAACATCCCTAACGGCCCCGATGGCAAGCCTGTTCATCCAATCAGCGCGAGTGCCTTGAAACCTGTGATTGATGGTTATAAAGCTCAAGGCAAGCCATTCAAAATGGGCATGGTATTCCCTGTGTCTACTCATAATTACGAATTGCGTTATTGGCTTGCTGCTGGTGGCATTCATCCTGGCTATTACGCACCAGCGCGAGGGGATACCAGTGGTCAAATTAATGCTGATGCTTTGTTGTCGGTGACACCGCCACCACAGATGCCTGCCACCATGGAAGCGGGAACCATTTCGGGGTACTGCGTTGGCGAACCTTGGAACCAACAAGCTGTGTTTAAAGGGATTGGTGTGCCTGTCATTACGGATTATGAAATCTGGAAAAATAACCCTGAGAAAGTATTTGGCGTGAGTAGTGATTGGGCTGAAAAATACCCTAATACTCATATCCGTGTCGTAAAAGCCATGATTCGTGCCGCGAAATGGTTAGATGAAAACAACAACGCCAATCGTCCTGAAGCGGTAAAAATACTCTCACGCAGTCAGTATGTTGGCGCGGATTATGATGTCATTGCCAACAGTATGACGGGAACATTTGAGTACGAGAAAGGCGACAAACGCGAGATACCTGATTTCAACGTTTTCTTCCGACATCACGCAACGTACCCCTATTACAGCGATGCGATTTGGTATCTCACGCAAATGCGTCGTTGGGGGCAAATTGCCGAACCAAAATCTGATGAGTGGTTTATGAAAACGGCGAAAGAGGTTTATCGCCCAGACATTTATGCACAAGCCGCCAAAGCTTTGATTGAGGATGGAGTGATGATGGCCTCTGAATTTCCTGATTTTGATAAAGAAGATGGATTCAAGCCACCACAAAGTGACTTTATTGATGGCGTGACGTATGACGGCAAACACCCTAATGATTATTTGAAAAGCTTCAAAATCGGCTTAAAAGGCGACGACCAAATCTAAACCCAATAGGGTAAAGCGGCCGCAGATGTGGTCGCTTTATTCGTATGGGTCTTGAGTTAAATGGAGTGAGAAACAGATGATGATATCCAGCGTAACTATGGCTTCTTTAAAGGACAAAATCAGCGCCTTTTCCTTGAAAGGAATCTTGCTGCCGGTCTTTGGCATTCTAGTGTTCATCTTATTGTGGCAGGTGGGAGCGAGTCGTGTTCATACTTCTTTAGGGGAATTTCCTGGCCCTGTCGTGGTATATGAACAATGGAATAGTCTCGTCGCTGAGCATCAGAGAGAGCGTGTAAAAGAAGAAAAATTTTATGAGCGCCAAGAAGAGCGTATCGCCGAGCGCCAAGCCAAAGACCCAAGCTACGTGGGTACTTTGAGAGATTATACCGGCAAGCCTACTTTTTTCGATCAGATATTTACTAGTCTATATACCGTATTAGCAGGTTTTGGTTTAGCGAGTCTGATTGCGATTCCGTTAGGCATTTTAATCGGCCTTAATCGCGCCGTTTATAGTGCATTAAATCCAGTGATTCAAGTATTTAAGCCGGTTTCTCCATTGGCTTGGTTGCCCTTAGTTACCATGGTGGTGAGTGCCAGTTATGTGTCTGATGATCCCATGTTTTCTAAGTCGTTTTTAACTTCTATGTTTACTGTCACCTTGTGTTGTATGTGGCCGACCTTGATTAACACGGCAGTGGGTGTGGCAGCTGTGGAAAAAGATCTGCTGAATGTGTCAAAAGTATTGCGTTTGGGCTGGATGACACATGTGATGAAAATCGTCATTCCGTCGGCTATTCCTCTGATGTTTACCGGTCTGCGCTTGTCGCTTGGCATTGCTTGGATGGTGTTGATCGCAGCGGAAATGTTGGCGCAAAACCCAGGACTCGGGAAGTTTGTCTGGGATGAATTTCAAAACGGTAGTTCGAACTCATTGGGTCGAATCATGGTGGCAGTATTGATGATTGGCTTCATCGGCTATTTGCTAGACAGAGTCATGTTGACGATTCAGCGTTTTGTTTCTTGGGATAAAACTCAGATATTGCGTTAAGTAGATTTTTATTAGAAACAGATTGGAGAGAAACATGGCAACACATTTAGATATTAGTCACATTTCGATTGAGTTCCCTACGCCAAAAGGGCCGTTTAAAGCGCTGGATAATGTCAGTTTAAAAATCGAGAAAGGCGAGTTTGTCTCTCTGATCGGGCATTCAGGTTGTGGTAAATCGACGGTTCTTAATATAGTCGCTGGATTATACGATGTGACGGAAGGTGGAATTTTACTGGATGGCCGAGAGGTAAAAGGACCGGGGCCTGAGCGCGCGGTGGTATTTCAAAATCATTCATTGTTGCCCTGGTTAACCTCTTACCAAAATGTGGAATTAGCGGTAAAGCAAGTATTTCGTAAAACAAAATCAAAGAAAGAAATGCATGACTGGATTATGCATAACCTCGAATTGGTGCATATGACTCACGCAGCGGACAAACGACCAGATGAAATTTCAGGTGGTATGAAGCAGCGGGTGGGGATTGCCCGAGCCTTGGCGATGGAGCCTAGTGTTTTACTGATGGATGAACCTTTCGGCGCATTGGATGCTTTGACTCGGGCACACCTCCAAGATTCGTTGATGGAGATTCAAAAAGACTTAAATAATACCGTGATTATGATTACTCACGATGTAGACGAAGCTGTGCTGCTATCGGATCGTATTGTGATGATGACCAATGGCCCAGCGGCAACTGTAGGTGAAATTCTTCATGTTGACCTTGAACGTCCCCGTGATCGATTGGCCTTGGCGAATGACCCAAGATACGTAGATTATCGAACTCAAGTGTTGACCTTTTTGTATGAGAAACAACGCAAAGTAGAGCCGATTCAAGCAGCCGCTAAGAGCAAAAAAATGACCGCTAATGCCAAGGTTGCCAATGCGTAATCTTATAAGCCAGAAAGATAAGTGCCGCCTCGTTATCGTCGGTGCTGGCATGGCGGGCAGTAAATTGGCGCAGGATTTATGCCATGCGTATGGGAACATTTATCAGATTATTTTGATCGGAGAAGAGTCTAACGTTGGCTATAACCGAATCATGTTGTCTTCGTTATTGGCGAACGATATTTCTCATGCTGATATGCCATTAGTTGATACGCAGAAAATGCAAAAAGATGGTGTTGAGATTATCTCAAATGATCCTGTGGCAAGTCTAAATTTAGAAGCGAAAAGCCTGAATTTATCCAGCGGGGAAAGAATAGCGTATGACCAATTAGTTTTGGCAACAGGGTCTAGAGCCAGTGTATTGCCTATTAAAGGAATGTCTGCCTCAAATGTGATGGGGTTTCGTACGCTTGATGATGTGGAAGTTATGACTCAGCTAGAAGGTAGTCACTCCATTTGTGTTATTGGCGGTGGCTTACTTGGGTTAGAGGCGGCAGTGGGGTTGGTGAAGCGTGGGCACAAGGTTGTGGTCTTTCATCGCTCAAATTGGTTGTTAAATCGACAGTTGGACGAGGAATCAGCCGGGCTTTTGCTAAATAGGCTTGAACAAATGGGGGTTGAGTTTCGTCTGGAGGAATCTCCCAGAGAATGTCTACAAGCAGCCGATGGTCGTGTTTCTCATATTGTCTGTGAAAATGGCGAGTTGTTAGCGGTGAGTTTAGTTGTTATGGCGGCTGGTATTACGCCGGAAATCACGCTGGCAAAGCAGGCGGGATTAGACATTAACCGAGCGATTGTGGTCGATCAACACATGCAAACCTCTCATCCTGATGTCTATGCGCTAGGGGAGTGCTGCGAATTTGACCAGCAGACCTTTGGCTTAGTTGCGCCAATCTGGACACAAATTAACGTTTTGATGAAGGTGTTAGTTGGGGAGGAGTCTGCGTTTGCGATAGAAGCCCACCCCGACTAAGTTGAAAGTATCAGGCGTGAATCTTTTTTCCGTAGGCAGGATTCAGCCTTCAAAAGAAGACAGCTGCATCTTTTTTAAAGATGTTAGCGCAAATCATTATCGCAAGCTGGTGGTCAACGACGGCTTACTGGTTGGTGTAATTCTTTATGGCAACGTCGCCGATGGCAGCTGGTATTTCCAGCTAATTCAAAATAAGACCAATGTCTCTGACATGCTGGATTTACTGGTATTTGGTGAAGCGTACTGCTGTTCACAAGTGGCCTAAATCAAGGTGTTTTAGACGTTGCTAGCCGTTAGGCAAACTAATATTGCAAGGGGAACACAATGACTTCTACAGTGTCTTTTCTGACCACAAAACCTCATCTCGTTGTTATTGGCAATGGCATGGTCGGTCACCATTTTGTGGAACAAATGATCGAGCAAGGTGGGCATGACGTTTTTCAAATAACCGTGTTTGGTGAAGAGCCATATTTAGCCTACGACCGTGTGCATCTCAGTGAATATTTCACTGGTAAGGGCGCGGCTGATTTAGCCATGACAGATGGCACTTTATACTACGAACACGGTGTGCGTTATTTTACCAATAGCTTGGTGATCGCTATTGACCGCGATGCTCGTCAATTAACATTGCAAGATGGTGAATCTTTGTCTTATGACAAACTGGTTCTGGCGACCGGATCTTATCCTTTTGTTCCACCTATTCCAGGTCATAAACGTGATAACACCTTTGTTTATCGTACTCTTGATGATCTTGACGCGATTAGAGCTTGTGCGAAACAAGTAACAAGAGGCACGGTTGTCGGTGGTGGTTTACTTGGGTTGGAGGCAGCTAATGCGCTGAAAAATCTTGGTTTGGAAACCAGTGTTGTGGAATTTGCACCACGGTTAATGCCGGTCCAGCTTGATGAAAAGGGCGGTGCAGTTCTAAAAGAAATGATAGAAGGCTTAGATGTGAAGGTTTACACTGACACGGCGACCAAAGAAATAATTGATGGTGAGAATGCTTTCCATCGCATGAACTTTGCTGATGGCTCTCATCTAGAAACCGACCTGATTTTATTCTCTGCGGGGATTCGACCACAAGATGCTTTGGCGCATCAATCTGGTTTGGCGGTGGGTGAGCGTGGCGGTATCTGTGTGAACAATCATTGCCAAACCAGTGATGAAGACATTTATGCTATTGGTGAATGTGCGCTTTGGAATAATCGTATCTTTGGCTTGGTGGCACCGGGTTACGCCATGGCGAAATCCGCAGCGGGCCATTTATTGGGGAATGCTGCGGTTACCTTCACGGGTGCGGACATGAGTACCAAATTGAAGCTGTTAGGCTGTGATGTAGGTTCGATTGGTGATGCCCACGCTCAATCTCAAGGCTGTAAAGTCTTTGTTTATCAAGATGAAATTGGCCAAATGTATCGGAAAATGGTGGTCTCTGAAGACGGCAAGAAGCTATTGGGCGCGGTTTTGGTGGGAGATAATCATTATTACGATACCTTGCTGCAATACTATCTCAATGCCATTGATTTACCTGAACAAGCTCAAGCGCTTATTTTACCTGCGATGGATGGTGTATCCGTTGGTTTAGGTGTATATGCCTTACCTGCGACGGCATCGATTTGTAGTTGTCATAATGTCTCTAAGCAAGATATTAGCGACGCGGTGTGTAATGGAGCCTTATCCGTTGGTGATGTGAAAGGCGTCACCAAAGCCGCGACAGGGTGCGGCGGTTGTGCGGCGTTATTGAAAAAAGTCGTTGATAATGAGTTGCTGGCCTTAGGGGTGGAAGTCAGTACAGACATTTGTGAGCATTTTGCTTATACCCGCCAAGATTTATACAACCTTATTAAAGTGGGTGAGATCAGAACCTTTAGCGAGCTTATTAAGAAGCATGGTAAAGGTCATGGTTGTGAGATTTGCAAACCCGCGGTTGGGTCAATTTTAGCCAGTGTCTGGAATGACTATGTGTTGAAAAAAGAACACATTAGCCTCCAAGATACTAACGACCGTTTCCTTGCCAACATGCAAAAAGACGGAACTTATTCCATCGTGCCGCGAATTCCCGGTGGGGAAATAACGCCTGATAGATTGATTGTTTTGGGGCAAGTGGCAAAAGAATACGGTTTATATACCAAAGTAACAGGTGGTCAGCGGATTGATCTATTTGGTGCGACCTTGTCGCAATTGCCCGAAATTTGGGAAAAGTTAATCGCTGCTGGATTTGAAACAGGCCAAGCCTATGGGAAATCTTTGCGTACCGTGAAATCCTGTGTCGGGAGTACTTGGTGTCGCTATGGTGTAAATGACAGCATGAAAATGGCGATTGATTTAGAGAATCGTTACAAGGGATTGCGCTCGCCTCATAAGATTAAGTTTGCGGTATCTGGCTGTACGCGAGAGTGTGCTGAGGCGCAGAGCAAAGACATCGGCGTGATCGCAACGGAAGGGGTTGGAACTTATATGTGTGCGGCAATGGAGGGATGAAACCACGCCACGGTGATTTGTTTGCCAAAGACCTAGACGATGAAACCTTAGTTAAATATATCGATCGCGTGCTCATGTTTTACACGAAAACCGCTGATCGTTTACAGCGAACTTCTGTGTGGATGGAAAGTTTAGATGGAGGATTGGAATATCTAAAAGATGTCGTGATACACGATAAGCTGGGACTGTGTGCCGAGCTGGAGGCGCGGATGCAACATGTCGTAGATACTTTCCAATGCGAATGGAAAACAACGTTGCAAGATCCAGAGGCCCTAAAAACATTTCGCCAGTTTGTGAATTATGAGGGAAGTGATAGCAATGTGGTATTTGTTGAAGAGCGTAACCAGATGCGCCCAGCAACGGAATCAGAAAAACAGCAATTAATTGCTAAGGTGGGCTAATACAATGACGACCCCATGGAAATTGATTTGTAAGCAAGAAGATTTGGTGGAAGGTGCTGGAGTAGCGGCTATGGTCAGTGGTGAACAAGTGGCCCTCTTTTACGTTCCAGAATCAGAGCAAAAAGTATTTGCTATTAGTAATTGGGATCCGATAGGCAAGGCGAATGTGTTGTCGCGTGGTTTGATCGCTCATCTACAGGAGCAATGGGTGGTGGCAAGTCCTTTGTACAAACAACATTTTGTACTGTCATCAGGCCAATGTCTTGAAGAGGATATCAAGATCCCTCATTGGGATGCAAAGTTAGAAGGTGGGGAAGTGTTCGTCGCGAGTTATTGATAACAGTACCAAAAGAGTGCTTGTGCACTATTTAGGAGCCTTATTGACGCTGTAGCGACTGCATACTGTTCGGAAAATTAACCACTCATCCATAATGTGTAAGGAGTAGTGTGATTTTTTGATGCTTTTAAAACTTGGCTTATTTATTGCTTTATTAATATTACTGATGCACCGTAAACCGACGATGGCTTACTCATAAAGCATTCAGATATTACAAAAGGCAACGAGGCCCAATCACTTTTTTAAAAAGTGATTGGGCTTTTTTTTGCTCAAAAAGCGTGACAAAGAGTGAAGAGGGTCTATGCCAGTAGCAAATAGAACAGCAACGAGTGTGAAAACGACCTGTCCATATTGTGGTGTTGGCTGTGGTGTCAATTTAATCGACGCGCAATCAGAAAATGTAAGAATGCCATCAGTTTCCGGTGATATGGATCATCCTGCTAATTTTGGTCGTTTGTGTGTGAAGGGCAGCAGTCTTGCGCAAACTATTCGATCAGACGACCGTTTATTAACGCCTGTGGTGGATGGTCAGCCAGTCACTTGGCAATCAGCCATTGATACTGTGAGCGCAAAAATTGCTCAAGTTGTCAAAGACCATGGACCTGATGCCTTTGCGTTTTATCTTTCAGGTCAAATTCTCACGGAAGATTATTATGTAGCCAATAAGCTTGCCAAAGGCTTTATCGGGACGGCAAATGTCGATACCAATTCTCGTTTATGTATGGCGTCTGCCGTCGTTGGCTATAAACGTGCTTTTGGTTCAGACACTGTGCCTTGTAACTACGAGGATTTAGAGCGGTGCGACCTATTGATCATGGTGGGGTCAAACGCTGCGTGGACACATCCTATTTTGTATCAGCGAATCGTGGCGGCAAAACAGCAGCGACCACACATGAAAGTTGTGGTGATTGATCCGCGTGAAACCGCTACTTGCGATATTGCGGATTTACATTTGGCCATTAAGCCCGGTAGTGATGCGGCGATATTTTCTTTTTTACTACACGACTCCGTATTAGCAAAAAGCCTTGATAGTAATTTTATCGCTAATCATACCAATGGGTTTGAGGTTGCTTTAGCGCAAGCAACGGCATCGACTCCAAGCTTGTCTTTCACGGCAGGTTTTTGTGGGGTTGATGAGCAAGCGTTAGCGTGTTTCGTCCGTTGGTGGCATGACACCCCGAGGACCATCACCTTTTACTCTCAAGGCGTGAATCAGTCATCGTCGGGCGTGGACAAATGCAACGCGATTATCAATTGTCATTTAGCCACTGGTCGTATTGGCAAAGAAGGTGCTGGGCCTTTTTCTATTACCGGACAGCCTAATGCTATGGGGGGGCGAGAAGTGGGTGGTTTGGCGAATCAGTTGGCAGCTCATATGGATTTTGCCACACCGAGCGCCCAAGATTTGGTACAGCGCTTCTGGCAAGCGCCCAATATGGCGACAGAGAATGGTTTAAAAGCCGTCGACTTATTTCAGGCCATGGAAGAAGGTAAGGTGAAAGTGGTGTGGATTATGTCGACCAATCCCATGGTAAGTTTGCCTGACACGGCTCAAGTTCGACGTGCATTGGAAAAATGTGAGTTGGTGATTGTCAGTGACTGTAAAGCCCATACCGACACAACCGCCATGGCTGATGTTCTATTGCCTGCGACGGGTTGGAGTGAAAAAGACGGTACAGTGACCAATTCGGAGAGACGTATATCGCGTCAGCGTGGTTTGTTGCCTGCTCCAGGTGACGCTAGGCATGATTGGTGGGCAATCTGTGAAGTGGCAAAAAGTTTGGGCTTTGCTGCAGCCTTTTCTTATCAACATGCTCATGAGATCTTTGCTGAGCATGCCGCGTTATCGGCATTTGAAAATAATGGCAAACGGGATTTCGATATTGGGCATTTTAGCCAGATGACCAAGATGGAATACGATGCGCTGACTCCGGTGCAATGGCCGGTTCCAAAAGGTCGCCCTGAAGGCACCAAGCGAATGTTTGAAGATAGACGGTTTTTTACCCCCGACGGCCGAGCAAGGTTTATTGCAATTACACCAAGCTTGCCAAAGGCCCAAGCTTCACAAGAATGGCCGTTTACCTTGAATACCGGGCGTGTGCGCGATCAGTGGCATACCATGACGAGAACGGGGGATGCCGCGTCACTGGCTAAACATACCGCGCAACCTTATGTAGAGATTCATCCCAAAGATGCGCAACACCTTGGTATCAAAGATAAAACTTTGGTGCGTATAACCTCTGCCAATGGTGAGGTGTTATTAAAAGCCAAATGGAGCCGAGCTGTTGCGCCTGGAAATGTGTTTGTTCCCATTCACTGGACGCAACAATTTGCCAACGTCTCTGTGGTATCTAATCTGATACCACAAATTGTTGATCCGTTATCTGGTCAGCCTGAATCGAAACATGCTCAAGTAAGGCTCGAAGCGGTTACGAACGTGTGTTACGGCATGGTGGTTTCTGTAGAGTCTTTGATCTTATCGGATTGCCTATATTGGTGCCATGTCCCCTCGGAGCAAGGCTTTCATTATGAAGTCGTATGGCCTGCCGGACAAACCCATGAGACGCTGAAACAAGGTTATCAAGATGACGCTGAGTCAGTGGAGTGGTTGGAATATTTAAACCCTGTCACTCAGCAGATTCGACTGGCGAAGCTGGTGGATCAAAAATTGAATTTACTGATGTACCTGCATTCACAACCTGAGTCCATTGTTGCAGATTGGTTGATTTCGACATTGACTATTGATACTGCGCTGTCAGCACAAGAGCGTTTGGCTATGTTGGTGGGTATGCCTGCCAATATCGAAGAAAAAGGAGAAATCGTTTGCTCCTGTTATCAGGTGGGCACTAAGCAGATTGAGAAGGCGGTTTCTAACGGCGTTGATTCGGTTGAAGGATTGGGTTCCACATTAAGATGTGGCACGAATTGCGGTTCTTGTTTGCCGGAGTTAAAACGCTTTTTCTCTGTTAGGCTGGAGGTGTCTGTATGAGTAGTACGATCCGAAGTAATGATTTTACGCAATACGTTAAAATATTGGGTCGTGGCAAGAAAGGCGCGCGCAGTTTAACGGTTGATGAAGCTGAGCATGCTATGGGCTTGATGTTGTCTGGTCAGGTCGCACCAGAGCAATCAGGGGCTTTTTGGATGTTGATTCGAATCAGAGAGGAGACAGTAGACGAAACGGTTGGTTTTACCAAAGCCACTAGGCGGTATTTATCTCAAAAAAAGCCATTATCTATTAAGGTTGACCTAGACTGGCCTGCCTACGCTGGTAAACGAAATGAATTACCTTGGTTTTTGCTCGCTGCTGTGGCTTTAGCGAATATCGGAACGAAAATTGTCATGCATGGACATACCTTTGAAGGGGAAAATCGTCTGTACGTGGAGGAGGTGATTGAGCAATTGGGGTTGCAGGTCTGTCAGTCAAGAGAGCAGTTAAGCCAAATGCTTGAGACACGGTGTTTTGCTTATATGCCATTGGGTAAAGTGGATGAAACGTTGGCTAGTATGATGGATCTCAAATACGTATTGGGATTGCGTTCGCCCGTTAATACTGTAGTCCGTATGATGAATCCATTTTTTGCCGCTCATAGTGTGCATGGTGTTTTTCATCGCGGTTATGATGAGCTGCATCTTTCTGCCTGCGAACAGTTAGGAGATGCATCCGTCTTGGTTTTTAGAGGAGGGAATGGGGAAGCAGAGGTCAATCCTGAGCGAGATGTGACGCTAGGCAAATGGCAGCAAGGGATGGCGAGTTGGTCGAATTGGCCCAAAGCAGAACAAGAGCATAAACGCCTAAAAGACAATGTAGATTTGTCTCGATTAACCGATCATTGGCGTGGTGATCAGTTGGACCCATTCGGACAACAAGCGGTAAGGCAAACCATTGCGTCGGTGGCTGGACTTCTTTATGGTGTGACTTCTCATGAAGAGTGTCTCGTTTTAGCAGACAGTATTTGGTTAAAACGTGACAAAGCGTACTTTGATTCTCAGATATAAAAGAAGGTTGTATGGCGTTTATCTCATTATCAGCAGCGGTATTAGCGGGGGGCAACGCTGAGCGGATGTCACGTCAAGACAAAGGTTTGCTGTTGTTTCGGAATACCCCTATGGCCCTGTTGGTCGGGCAAGCTTTGCAGCAAGTGGCTGATAGCGTGTTTATTAATGCGAACCGGAATTTTGACGCTTATGCCGCGCTTGGTTATGAGGTGATTGCCGATGATCTGGCTTATCAAGGAAAAGGGCCATTGTCAGGTTTGTTAGCTTGTTTGGCCTTTGCGAAAACGTCACATTTATTGATATCGCCTTGTGATACTCCGTGTATCAATAGTGATGCCTTTGCCAAACTGAAACAAGCCAGTCTGTTGGCTCCAGAAAAAATCCATTTTTTAGAAAGTGGCTCTGGTACTCATCCACTGCATGCTATTTTACCTGTAGAAAGGACTCACAACGCGCTTAGCCAATTTCTAGAGGAAACTCTGATATATAATGTTTCAGCTTTTTATGAGAAATTTGGTTGTCAGTCTGTTATTTGGGCTAACGACGCTGACTTGTTAAACGTTAATACACCTAGAGACTTAGTCTAAGTTTATTTAACGGATTCAATATCAAGTTGATAAGATTCGCCATCTTCTTGGTGTTCTAGTTTAACCAACAAGTAGTCAAGTGTTGGGACAAACCAAAAAGATGTCTTTTTGCCTTTTTCGAGATTATCAGTACGAATGATTTTAATGGCAGAGAATCGACCCAATTTGGTGTTAATATCTTCTGTCTTGTCACGTTTGAATCGCCAATTTTTAATATATCCACCGTCGGCAATTTGGTAATCAAATTCGTTTTTCCCCAGCTTTAAGTCTTGTCTAACTTGAAGTTGCACAGATAATTTATCAAGTGTTTTTAAAGGGATGGTGAGGTTCCAAGGTTTGTCTTTTATATCGTTACGAACGAGGTTGTTGTCCCAATCAAAGGTCAAGGTGGCGCTGCGTTTTTTTCCTAGCGCTGAACTTTTGTAATGATAGCTGGTTGGAATTATTTGGTGATTTCTGACATGAAAAGTAGAGGACTCGTTGAGTGAGGCAATCATGCTGTCAGCCGTAAAAACAAACTGCCACAGGTCGCCAGATTTTTTTGACAAGGTTTGCTTGCCTTCTACTTTTAAGCTAATGCCTTTTTTCCAGATGGTGCTATATACGGCGGAGTAGGGTTTTAGAAACGTGTTTTGCGTTTGCGTTTGCGTGGCATTTGCTTTTGCTGAGAGAAGAGAAAGCATGGGAATACTCATAAAAATAACCATTAATAATATTGGAATTTTACGAGGCTCTCATACTTTCTCCTACATCATGTTAACGCTTCATTATATAGAATGCCGCTTTGTGGTAGTGCATTCGTATCCAAAAAAGCTTTTCCGTTCTCAAATGTTAATCTTTTCTCGCTGAACCATTTTACGGCCAGAGGATAGATAATATGTTCTAGGGCATGGACCTTTGCAGCCAAAGATTCTGCCGTATCGTCAGTGGCTATACTTGTACTTGCTTGAAGTATAACGGCACCAGCATCCAATTCTGGACTCACGAAATGTACTGACACACCATGCTCTTTCTCATTTGCATCAATTGCCCGTTGATGCGTATTCAAACCCTTGTATTTAGGAAGCAGCGATGGGTGAATGTTGAGCATTCTACCTTCGTAATGTTTCGCAAACGTTTCAGTCAAAATACGCATAAAGCCAGCAAGAACAACCAACTTTGGTTGGTACTGATCAATAATCGCTTGCAGCTCGGCATCAAACTCTTCTCGACTCGCAAATAACTTATGGTCGAGTGTATGAGTGGGAATACCCGCCATCTTGGCTCTTTCAAGTCCGTAGGCTTGTGCTTTATTACTGATCACCGCACAAATATTGATGTCGAGTTTTCCTTGCAAGCTTTGATCAATCAAAGCTTGCAAGTTGCTGCCGCTGCCAGAAATTAAGACAACGATCGGAAAACTCATGCCTGCGCCTCAAGGTCTGAGATTAATACTTCCTTTCCACCATTACGAGGACAAACATCACCAATGATCCAAGCATTTTCACCTTCTGCTTTTAGAATAGCGAGTGCTTCATTTGCTTTTTCTGCATCAATAGAAAGTACCATGCCGACGCCGCAGTTTAGAACACGATACATCTCTTCTTGCTTAACATTTCCTTGTTCTTGTAGCCAATCAAACACAGCAGGACGTTTCCAACTAGTGGCATCAATACGAGCAGCGGTATCTTCAGGTAATACACGAGGAATGTTTTCTAGCAGCCCGCCACCGGTGATGTGAGCCAAAGCATTAACTGAAACGGATTCCATCAACTTAAGAATGGATTTGACGTAAATACGAGTTGGCTCCATTAGAGCGTCTTTTAGGGCGACACCGTCGATTTCTTGGTTAAGGTCGGCTTTGCTGACTTCAAGGATTTTACGAATTAGGGAGTAGCCATTGGAGTGAGGGCCAGATGAACCTAATGCGATCAATGTGTCGCCTGCTTTTACTTTACTGCCATCGATGATGTTTTCTTCTTCAACGACACCAACACAAAAGCCAGCGAGATCATAATCACCATCATGATACATGCCTGGCATTTCTGCCGTTTCGCCACCAACGAGTGCGCAACCAGCTTGTATACAGCCTTCGCCAATACCTGTGACAACATTGGCGGCGACATCAACATCTAGCTTGCCAGTGGCGTAGTAATCTAGGAATAATAGAGGCTCAGCGCCGGCAACAACGAGATCGTTCACGCACATTGCGACAAGATCGATACCAATGGTGTCGTGTTGATTAAGATCCATAGCTAAGCGCAACTTGGTACCGACACCGTCTGTGCCAGAAACAAGTATGGGGTTTTTATATTTTGTGGGAAGGCGTGTCAAAGCACCAAAGCCTCCCAGACCACCCATTACTTCAGGGCGACGAGTTTTTTTGCTTACGCCTTTAATACGTTCAACAAGTTGATTGCCAGCGTTGATATCTACGCCTGCGTCTTTATAACTAATCGATGGTTTATCTGACTTGGTCATTGCCTATGCCTTATCATGGTACGAGGAAAAAAAGGCATTTTAGCATAGTGGCGCATTAGGGCTATGGTTCTTTGCAATTAAGACAGTAGAATAGGCAAATAAACGAAGGAAAGGCTATGAATTCTCGTATATTTTTATTACTCATTAGTGTTTTGTTGATTCCGACAGCCAATGCGGTCCCTGTTCAGGGGCTTTATAGTGCTGAAATTAATTTGCCTGTGACTCAATCAGAAGATCAGATGTTAAGCCAAGCGTTTGGTTTGGCGGCAGAAGAAGTACTGATAAAAGTATCAGGTGATAAAGAAGCCATCACCAATAGTGTGATGGCTCAAGCTAAGCGTCAAGCGTCAGCGTGGGTTGCACAACACTCAGTTGCTTCGCTCAGTGAGCTTATATCCTCTGATGGGGGATTAGTGCCTGGTAAACAAGTTCGGGTCACGTTCTACCAAGAGTCTATTGATCGCTTTTTATCACAAAATAATTTACCGGTATGGGGGGAAAACAGACCTTCTGTCTTAGTGTGGTTAGTAAGTGAAACCAATGGCGTAAGAAGTTTGTCTGGCTCAAGAGAGCCGTCGGTTGTATTGAATGAATTTGCACAATCGGCCAATTTGGCAGGTTTGCCTATCTACGCACCTTTGCAGGACGAGGTTGACAAAAGAACCATTTCTACAGCAGACGTATGGGGCTTTTTTGAGGATAGTATTGCCCGAGCGAGTACGCGTTATCAAACAGATTCTGTTGCCGCCATAAGGATTAGTAATTATGCCGGGCAAATGAGCGGGAATTTGTTGGTGTTACTGAAGGGAGGGGAGTCAGAGCGATTTGTATTGTCGGGAAATACTCTAAAAGCGGTGGTTGATCAAGCAACGACTAAATTGGCGAAAGTGTTTTCTTCTCGCTACGCTTCCGTGCGCAATAGTGGTTCTGTTAGTCAGTTAACAGTTCGAGTGGCAGGTGTAGAAAGCTACAATGTTATGAGTAAGGTTCAGTCATATTTAGAAAGTATTGGCGTTGTGCGTAATGTGACTTTGCTTCAAGTGGATGGTGATACCATTGAGTTTGCACTAGAAATTGATGGGGACAAGCAGAAGCTATTTAACAGCATATCCTTGAGTCGTTTGCTAATCAGTGCTCCATTAAATGCGTTAGATCCTGATGCAAATCGAGTCGCATCCTATCAATACAGTGGAGTAAATTGAATGACAGATGAACTAGAAGAAAACATAGTAGAAAGAGATTTCTTCGCTCGTCCTGAAGAAGAGCAAAGAGATTTTTTGGCGCAAACTTGGTGCAACCATTGTATGGAAGTGGATTTAGGGATGGTCAACCCAAAGGAATTTGAAAGTAAAGATCGAGTTTGGATTGAAGGTGACTGCATTAAGTGCGGTCATTCTACGGTTACAGAGATTGTAGAAGAGGATGAGGAGTGATTCTTAGTATCCTATACTGAATGCTATTTAAAAAAGAGTGATAAAAAAACGCGCCGAAAGGCGCGTTTTTTGTAATACCACGATATTGGTGTATTACTTTTTAGTCGGATAATCGCGCTGTGGTTTACCGACATAAAGTTGGCGCGGACGGCCAATTTTATAAGGTCCACTGATCATTTCATTCCAGTGAGAGATCCAGCCAATAGTACGAGACATGGCGAAGATAACAGTAAACATACTGGTTGGAATGCCAATTGCTTTCATGATGATGCCTGAGTAGAAATCAACGTTTGGATAAAGCTTACGTTCTACGAAATAAGGATCTTCTAGAGCAATCTGTTCAAGGCGTTTAGCGATTTTTAGTAAAGGATCGTCTGATTGACCAAGTTCTGCCAATACCTGATCACAGGTTTCGCGCATCACTTTGGCACGAGGGTCAAAGTTTTTGTATACACGATGACCAAAGCCCATCAATCTGAAAGGATCATTTTTATCTTTTGCTTTGGCGATAAATTTGTCGATGTGCTCAACGTCGCCAATCTCTTCCAGCATAGTTAGTACCGCTTCGTTGGCACCACCATGAGCTGGGTACCCAAAGTGTCGCGATGCCTGCTGCAATACACGCAAACGGGTTGGCGCCTGAGGAGCCTGCGAGACGAACTGTGGAGGTTGAGGCATTTTGTTCATGATCTGCGTGCAGGATGAATATTCTATCCATAGCCTTGGCGAAAACGGGGTTTACTTTGTAATCCTCGCAAGGTGTTGCAAACATCATGTACAAAAAGTTTTCAGCATAAGACAAGTCGTTACGTGGGTACATAACTGGTTGGTCTTTAGAATACTTATAGCATATTGAAGCGAGCGTTGGCATTTTAGAAATCAGGCGGAACGCAGCAATTTCACGATGCTTAGGGTTGCTGATGTCCATGTGATCTTGGTAAAAAGCCGATAGAGCTCCAACAAGACCGCACATGATGGCCATAGGGTGGGCATCATTTCGGAAACCTTCAATGAATTTGTGCATTGATTGGTTGACCATGGTGTGTTTGCCAACCGTTCTTTCAAATTCTGCTTTTTGTTTTTTGTCGGGTAATTCCCCGTAAAGTAATAAATAGCAGGTTTCTAGATAGTCTGAGTGTTCTGCAAGTTGGGCAATAGGATAGCCGCGATGCAAAAGAATGCCAGCATCTCCATCTATGTAAGTAATAGAGGATTCACAAGAGCCGGTAGACATAAATCCTGGATCGTAGGTGAATACACCGTTCGCACCTAAGCCTCGAACGTCGATAACGTCTGTACCTAGGGTGCCTGAAAGAACAGGAAGTTCGATAGCTTTATCGATCCCATCCACTTTGAGTAGCGCTTTTTTATCAGCCATTTATGGTCTCCTTCGTATTCTGGTTCGGGGCTAAGACGTCGTAGGTTGACTCCACCTGGCCCAGAAGGTGCGGAAAAAATACTGTCTCTAGACTATAAAAGTCAATCTTGTTCATTTGCACTCTATTTACATTAGGTTGTGTTATTTTGTAATTATCTGACAAAACAAGGGGTTGATGTAAAGTCAAGAAAATGCTCAAAAACAATTAACTTGTTGATTATATGGGTTTTTTGTCGTTTTTTTAGTGTGGTTTTTTATGTAATTTTATACCATTATTGTTTCGGCTTATGGTTACATTCATTTGATGAATGGTGACCATTGAAAACCTCTCGTTCAGTCTATTTGTCTTAGTATTTTTGGCTGGTCTATAATTGCGCCTCAGACGATTTCATTGATTTGTTGATGCTAATGGATAAAAGAGAGTCGCTTTTAAACATTTGTTTGCAAATCGATGGGATTTTCAAAGTAGGCCTATGACGTCATTATTTTACTCTGATCCAGAGCTGAATATAGCACGTATAGACATTGGGTCGTGATTGACCATTCAATCAACACAAAATGGTGTAAAAGTCGTGAATAAAAAAAGACCAGTCAACCTTGATATTTTAACCATATCTCAGCCAGTCACAGCAATCGTGTCTATTCTTCACCGTGTAACAGGAATCATCCTTTTTGTAGGGTTGGCTTTCTTGTTTTATGCATTCGATCTTTCTTTAGAGTCGCAAGAAGGTTTTGATCAGGTGGTTAATGCACTACAAACTAGTTTTCTAGTAAAGTTTGTTATTTGGGGTGTTGTTTCTGCGCTGATGTACCACTTTGTAGCAGGTGTGAAACACTTGTTCATGGATATGGGTTATTTTGAAGAGTTAGAGAGTGGGCGTAATGCTGCTATTGCAAATATTGCGATTGCTGCCGTTCTAATCGTGTTAGCAGGAGTGTGGATATGGTAACTCAAATCACAAGTTTTGGTCGCTCTGGTCTTTACGACTGGATGATGCAGCGAGTGTCTGCTGTTGTATTGTCTTTGTACACGGTTTTTATCATTGGTTATTTGTTGCTGAATCCTGATCTTACATACGATCAGTGGAGTGCTTTATTTGAAGCGACATGGATGCGAATATTCAGTCTAATGGTGCTTTTGTCGATTGGTATGCATTCTTGGATTGGATTATGGTCTGTTTCAACTGACTATATTAAAGCAACGGGTGCACGTTTCTTCTTTCAATCTCTATGCGGTTTTGTAATGTTTGTTTACATCGTATGGGGTGTTCAAGTTCTTTGGGGGCTATAAGTAATGGCAAATATTCGTACTATTTCTTTTGATGCCATTGTTATTGGTGGGGGCGGCGCAGGTATGCGTGCTGCGCTCCAGTTGACCGAATCTGGTTTGAATACGGCATGCGTTACTAAAGTATTTCCAACTCGTTCACACACGGTTTCTGCGCAGGGTGGTATTACTTGTGCCATTGCAAGTGATGATCCAAACGATGATTGGCGCTGGCACATGTATGACACTGTAAAAGGGTCGGATTATATTGGCGACCAAGATGCAATCGAATACATGTGTTCTGTCGGTCCTCAAGCCGTTTTTGAATTAGAGCACATGGGATTGCCATTCTCTCGTACTGAGCAGGGTCGTATTTATCAGCGTCCGTTTGGTGGTCAGTCTAAAGACTTTGGTAAAGGTGGTCAGGCTGCCCGTACTTGTGCTGCTGCAGACCGTACTGGTCATGCACTGCTACATACACTGTATCAAGGCAACCTTAAAGGTGGTACTACATTCTTCAACGAATGGTACGCCACTGATCTTGTAAAAAACAGAGAAGACGCTGTTGTTGGTGTTATCGCGATTTGTATCGAGAGCGGTGAGACCGTTTATCTGAAAGCGAAAGCAACGGTTATTGCTACAGGTGGCGCAGGTCGTATTTATCAATCTACGACGAATGCTCACATCAATACGGGTGATGGCGTTGGTATGGCTTTGCGTGCTGGCTTCCCAATGCAAGATATGGAAATGTGGCAATTCCACCCAACCGGTATTTACGGTGCTGGTACACTAGTGACGGAAGGTTGTCGTGGTGAAGGTGGTTACCTGATCAATAAAGATGGTGAACGTTTCATGGAGCGTTATGCTCCAAACGCAAAAGACCTTGCCGGTCGAGATGTGGTTGCTCGTTCAATGATTCTTGAGATTTTGGAAGGGCGTGGTTGTGGTCCTGATGGTGATCACGTATTGCTTAAGTTGGATCACTTGGGTGAAGAAACGTTGAATAAGCGTCTTCCTGGTATTCTTGAGTTATCTCGTACTTTTGCTCACGTTGATCCAGTAAAAGAGCCGATTCCTGTTATTCCAACTTGTCATTACATGATGGGTGGCATTCCAACTAATATTGGCGGTCAAGCAATTAAAGTTAACGAAGCTGGTGAAGACGTTATTATTGATGGTCTTTATGCTTGTGGTGAAGCGGCTTGTGTATCGGTGCATGGCGCTAACCGTTTGGGTGGTAACTCGCTGCTAGATTTAGTTGTGTTTGGGCGTGCGGTTGGTATTCAGGTTAAGAAGTCATTGGATGAAGGTTTTGATTCATTGGATGCTGATGACACCAATATTGAAAAAGCATTGGTTCGCCTGAATCGTTTGAATAGTTCCACAGGCGGCGAAAGTGTTGCAGCGGTGCGTGCTGATCTGCAGCGTGTAATGCAGCTTTATTTTGGTGTGTTTCGTGATGGCGAAGCAATGCAAAAAGGTCTTGCGCAGTTAAAAGAAATTCGTACTCGTGTTGAAAATTTGTATCTTGAAGATAAGAGTCAAGCATTCAATACAGCGCGTATTGAAGCTTTAGAGCTTGAAAATTTACTTGAAGTTGCTGAAGCGACAGCTATTCCGGCTGAATTCCGTAAGGAAAGTCGTGGTGCTCATGCTCGCAATGACTTTACTGAACGTGACGATGAAAACTGGTTGAAACATTCTTTATTCCATCCAGTAGGTAAGACTGTAACCAAGCGTGATGTAAACTTTGCGCCAAAGACCATGGAAGCTTTCCCACCTAAGGCTCGTTCATACTAAGGAGTTATGTCAATGTTAGTTAGTATCTATCGCTACAATCCTGAGAAGGACGACGCTCCTTACATGCAGGATTATGAGATTGAGTTGCCAGCAGGTAAAGACTTGATGGTGCTTGATGTTTTGAATTTGCTTAAAGCGCAAGATCCAAGTATTTCATACCGTCGTTCATGTCGTGAGGGTGTATGTGGCTCTGATGGCATGAATATGTCAGGAAAGAATGGCTTGGCTTGTATTACGCCGGTTTCTGAGGCTGTAAAAAAAGGTAAATTGGTATTGCGTCCTCTTCCTGGCTTGCCAGTGGTTCGTGATCTTGTGGTTGATATGGGTCAGTTCTACAAGCAATATGAGAAGATTCGTCCTTATTTGCTAAATGATACACCAGCGCCAGCAATTGAACGTTTGCAAAGCCCAGAAGAACGTGAAAAGCTTGATGGTCTTTATGAATGTATCTTGTGTGCTTGCTGCTCAACTGCATGTCCATCTTTCTGGTGGAATCCAGATAAGTTTGTAGGGCCTTCAGGATTGTTGCAAGCTTACCGTTTCTTGGCGGACAGTCGTGATACGGCCACGCAAGAGCGTCTTAGTGATCTAGATGATCCATTTAGTGTCTTCCGTTGCCATGGTATTATGAACTGTGTAAATGTATGTCCTAAAGGATTAAATCCGACTAAGGCCATTGGTAATATTCGTTCTATGCTTTTGCAGAGAGCGACCTGATGATGTGTTGTGTGATCCATCGTGTTGTTTTAATGTGATCGCATAAACTCGGCGGCTTGAATAATGGTTCAATGCCGCCATTTTTTCATATTCTGATGTAGAGAATATGGAAAAAACGATTTAAAATTCGATCTTTACGGGCAAGGAAGCGCCTAAGAAAGACCACTGCCTTAGTGATTACGGATTCAAAGTGCTTTGTTTGTTTGTATGAATGAAGTGTTTGTAGTGGTTGAGTATTAAACGTAGAAGGGCGGAAGTGGCTGGAAATAAACAAAAAATCGAGGCTTTAATAGCCTTACGGGCCTGATAAAATGATCGACCTTAATCAATAGGTTGATACCGGGACCCCGGTAGCTGGCTCGAACATAAGGGTGATCGAGAATGCACGAAAGTTTAATGGAGTTGCTGTGGAGCACCTCTCACTTTTCAGGTGGAAACTTGGAATATGTTGAAGGGTTGTTTGAAAGCTACCTCGTCGATCCGAACTCAGTGTCGGAAGAATGGCGTAAATGTTTTGATCAATTGCCTCGTGTAAGCGAAGCGCAATCAACTGATCTACCTCATTCAGTGATTCAAGAGCAGTTTCTACAGATTGGTAAGAATAAATTTCGCTCAATGCCTGTTTCTACAGGTAATGTTGCAAGTTCTGATCATGAACAGAAGCAAATTAGTGTTTTGCAGTTGATTAATGCTTACCGCGTTCGTGGGCATCAACATGCAACACTTGATCCGCTTGGATTACAAAAACGTGAGAAAGTAGCTGATTTAGATATTGGCTATCACCAATTAACGGGCGCTGATTTAGATACAGTATTCAATGTTGGCTCTTTATTCTTTAATAAAGATTCGCTTAAATTAAGTGAAATTGTATCGGAACTTGAAAAAACCTATTGCGGTAGCATTGGTTATGAGTTTATGCACATTGTTGATACTCAAGAAAAAGCTTGGCTTCAACAGCGTGTCGAATCCGTTCGTTCTCGTCCAGAATATTCCCAAGAAACTCGCGAAAGCCTATTGGAACGTTTAACAGCAGCGGAAGGCTTAGAGAAATACCTTGCTAGTCGTTATCCTGGTGCAAAACGCTTTGGTCTTGAGGGTGGCGAAAGCTTAATCCCCATGGTAAACGAGTTGATTCAGCGCTCCGGTGCACTTGGTGCCAAAGAAGTTGTTATCGGCATGGCTCACCGTGGGCGTCTTAACGTATTAGTTAATACGCTTGGTAAAAATCCCAAAGATTTATTTGACGAGTTTGAAGGTAAGAAGCTTGTTAACACATCTGGCGACGTTAAATATCACCAAGGTTTCTCTTCTAACGTGATGACGGCTGGCGGAGAAGTACACATTGCTCTGTCATTTAACCCATCGCATTTGGAGATCGTTTCTCCTGTAGTAGAAGGTTCTGTTCGTGCTCGCCAAGATCGTCGTAAAGATACAACGGGTAAAAGTGTTGTGCCTATTTCGATTCACGGTGATGCAGCTTTTGCAGGCCAAGGTGTGGTTATGGAGACGTTTCAGATGTCTCAAACTCGCGCTTATCGTACAGGCGGTACGGTTCATATTGTTATTAACAACCAAGTGGGCTTTACCACGAACCGTCAAGAAGATTCGCGTTCTACGGAATATGCCACAGATGTTGCTAAAATCATTCAAGCGCCTATTTTCCACGTCAATGGTGATGATCCAGAAGCCGTGTTGTTTGTCACTCAGCTTGCGCTAGATTACCGCTATGAGTTTGGTCGTGATGTTGTGATTGACATGGTGTGTTACCGTCGCCGTGGTCACAATGAAACGGATGAGCCATCAGGTACTCAGCCATTAATGTACAATGTGATCAACAATCTAAAAACGACACGTACTCTTTATTCTGAGCGTCTCGTTGCAGAATCTGTGGTTACACAAGAAAAGTCTGACCAAATGGTCGCTGAGAACAGAGAAGACCTTGATAACGCTCGTCATGTAGCGAAAAGCTTGGTTCTTGAATCTCAAACAGGTTCATTTGTCGATTGGAAACCATACCTTGGTGTTGAATGGACAGATGCTGGCGATACAACTTACCCGCTTTCCAAATTACAGGAAGTTGCTAGGAAGTTAACTAATATACCTGATGGTATTGTTGTTCAGCGTCAAGTGCAGAAAATTTACCAAGACCGCGACAAGATGACGGCGGGTGCCTTACCTCTTAACTGGGGTTATGCAGAAACGCTTGCCTTTGCGACCTTGCTTGAACAGGGTTATCCGATTCGTATTACGGGTCAAGACTCTGGTCGTGGTACATTCTCGCACCGTCATGCGGTTATTCACAGTCAGAAAGACGGTAGTACCTATATTCCTCTTAAGCATTTGTCAGAAGATCAGCCTACAATGGATCTTTACGACTCTTACCTTTCAGAAGAGGCGGTATTGGCTTTTGAGTACGGTTATGCCAGCACTTCTCCAAAAGGTTTGGTCATATGGGAAGCGCAGTTTGGTGACTTTGCTAACGGTGCACAGGTTGTTATTGACCAGTTTATTACCAGTGGTGAGCATAAATGGGGTCGCCTATGCGGTCTGACTATGTTGTTGCCACATGGTTATGAAGGTCAAGGACCAGAGCATTCGTCTGCACGTTTAGAACGCTTCTTGCAGTTGTGTGCCGAATACAATATTCAAGTTTGTGTTCCGACTACGCCGTCACAAATTTTCCATATCCTTCGTCGTCAAGCGATTCGTCCTATGCGTCGTCCGCTGATCATAATGTCACCGAAGAGTTTGTTGCGTCATAAGCAAGCGATTTCGACATTAGAAGACTTGGCAGAAGGCAGTTTCAAAACGGTTCTTCCCGAGTCGGATGAAAACATTGCTGCGGATAAAGTGAAACGCATTATCCTATGTAGCGGTAAAGTGTATTTCGACTTGATTAACCGTCGTGAAGAGTTGCAAAAAGATGATGTTGCTGTGATTCGTTTGGAGCAGTTGTATCCGTTCCCATACGCTGACCTAGAGTCTGTGTTAGAGCAGTACAACAATGTTGAGAGTTTGGTATGGTGTCAAGAAGAGCCGAAAAACCAAGGTGCTTGGCATGCCAATCGTCACCGTATGAATCGAGTATTGGAAAAACTGTACCCAGAGCTAAAAATCCGTTTTGCAGGACGTATTTCGTCTGCTGCCCCAGCGGCTGGTTACATGTCTATCCATGTTGAAGAACAAGAAGCGCTGGTCAACGACGCATTAGTTGGTTAGTACCATAGCCTGTCAGAGAGATAAGGGTATAAAATGAGCATTGAAATTAAAGCACCTACTTTTCCAGAATCGGTAGCAGACGGTACCGTTGCCACTTGGTACAAACAGCCAGGTGAATCCTGTGCACGTGATGAGCACATTGTTGACATCGAGACAGACAAAGTTGTTTTAGAAGTTGTTGCACCTGCTGATGGCGTTTTGAAAGAAATTTTAAAAGCAGAAGGCGACATCGTACTAAGTGACGAAGTGTTGGCTATTTTTGAATCAGGTGCGGCTTCTGCAGCACCAGCGCAAGCGGAGAAAGCAGCGCCAGCTGCAGCGGCGTCTTCTTCAAAAGAAACGGTTCAAATTAAAGCGCCTACTTTCCCTGAGTCTGTTGCCGATGGCACCGTGGCAACTTGGTACAAGAAAGCAGGTGAAGCGTGTTCACGTGATGAGCACATTGTTGACATTGAAACGGATAAAGTTGTTTTAGAAGTCGTAGCGCCTGCTGATGGTGTAATTGGCGACATCTTGAAAAACGAAGGTGATACTGTCCTTAGTGATGAGGTTCTTGCTAACTTCTTGGTTGGAGCGTCTGCTACTGAAGCAGCGCCTGCTAATACAGCGTCTTCCACTTCATCTGCTTCTGCTGCAGATGGTGATGAAGATGGTGTGGCTGGTCCTGCTGCTCGTAAAGCACTTTCTGAAGCGGGTTTAACGGCTTCTCAAGTGAAAGGAACTGGCAAAGGTGGTCGTATCACAAAAGAAGACGTAGACGCGGCTGTGAAGGCAAAAGCCTCTGCTCCTGCTGCGCCAGCTAAAGCTGCACCTGCTCCAGCATCTAAACCAGCTGCTGCGCCAGTAGCCGCTCTAGGTGCGGACGGCCGTATTGAAAAACGTGTTCCAATGACACGTCTTCGTGCCACGATTGCGAAGCGTTTGGTCGAAGCTCAGCAAACCGCTGCTATGTTGACGACTTACAACGAAGTCAATATGGCACCTGTCATGGAATTGCGTGCTAAGTACAAAGACTTGTTTGCTAAAACACACAACGGCACTAAACTTGGTTTCATGTCATTCTTCGTGAAAGCGGCGACTGAAGCGCTTAAACGCTTCCCAGCAGTGAACGCATCGATTGATGGCAATGACATGGTTTACCATGGCTACCAAGACATTGGTGTAGCCGTGTCCACTGATCGTGGTTTAATGGTGCCTGTACTTCGCAATACAGAAGCAATGGGGCTTGCTGACATCGAGTCGACTATTATGGACTTCGCTCTTCGTGGTCGTGATGGCAAACTGGGAATGAATGACATGCAAGGTGGTACTTTCACTATCACTAACGGCGGTACTTTCGGTTCTTTGATGTCTACGCCTATCATTAACCCACCACAAACGGCTATTTTGGGTATGCATAAAATCCAAGATCGTCCAATGGCGGTTAATGGTCAAGTCGTAATCCAGCCGATGATGTATTTGGCCTTGTCTTACGATCACCGTATGATTGACGGCAAAGAAGCCGTACAATTCTTAGTAACGATCAAAGAATTGCTTGAAGACCCTGCACGTCTTTTGCTTGAAATCTAACTATTCGTACCCTCTGAATTGTATGAATTGAATACTGAACGGCCCGATTAGGTCGTTCAGTTTTACTGAAAAATGGGATCTCTTATGTCTGATAAATTTGATGTTGTTGTAATTGGTGGCGGCCCTGGTGGTTATGTAGCCGCTATTCGCGCTGCTCAGCTAGGTTTGAAAACAGCCTGTATCGAAAAATGGTTAGACAAAGACAATAAGCCTCGCCTTGGCGGTACTTGTTTAAACGTTGGCTGCATTCCTTCTAAAGCACTGTTAGACTCTTCACAAAAATACCATGATGCGAAAGAAACTTTTGGCGTACATGGTATCAGTATGAGTGACGTTGCTATGAACGTTGATGCTATGGTTGATCGTAAAGATAAAATCGTAGATCAGTTGACCGGTGGTATCACTGGCCTTTTCAAAGCTAACGGTGTAACAAGTTTCGAAGGTTTTGGTAAAGTATTAGCGAACAAAAAAGTCGAATTCACAGCGCATGACGGTACGGTAACCGTTATTGAAACTGAGAACGTTATTTTAGCGACAGGCTCAGTGCCAGTGAATATTCCACCTGCGCCACGTACGGGTGATATTATCGTTGATAACCAAGGTGCGCTTGATTTCCGTGCTGTGCCAAAACGTCTAGGCGTTATCGGTGCTGGTGTTATCGGTCTAGAACTTGGCTCTGTATGGGACTCGTTTAGGTTCTGAGGTTGTGGTTCTTGAAGCGCAAGACGCTTTCCTAAGCCTTTGTGACCAGGATGTAGCGAAAGAAGCGGCTAAAATCTTCAAGAAACAGCATTTAGACATTCGTCTTGGTGCGCGTGTTACTGGCAGCCAAATCAACGGTGAAGAAGTGGAAGTGACTTACCTAGATAAAGAAGGTAACGAGCAGAAGCAAACCTTTGATAAGCTGATTGTTGCCGTTGGTCGTAAGCCATTTACTCAAGGTTGTTTCTCTGAAGATTCTGGCGTGAAGCTAGATGAACGTGGCTTTGTCTTCGTTGATGAGCAGTGCCGTACATCTGTTCCAGGCGTATACGCGATTGGTGACATTGTACGTGGTCCTATGTTGGCACACAAAGCATCTGAAGAAGGTGTTATGGTTGCAGACATCATCGCTGGCCATAAAGCACAAATGAATTATGACTGCATCCCATCTGTTATTTATACTCACCCAGAACTTGCTTGGGTTGGTAAAAATGAGCAAGAGCTAAAAGCAGAAGGTGTTAAGTTTAAAGTGGGTAAATTCCCATTTGCAGCGTCTGGTCGTGCTATGGCGGCAAATGACACTGATGGTTTCGTTAAGATAATTGCTTGTGAAGAAACAGACCGTATTTTAGGCTGCCACATTATTGGTGGTCACGCGGCTGACTTGATCGCGCAAGCGGTTATTGCAATGGAATTCGGTTCTACTGCAGAAGATATCGCTTTGACTGTTTTTGCTCACCCAACAGTGAGTGAAGCGGTTCACGAAGCAGCATTAGCGGTAGACAACCATGCGATCCATATCGCAAACCGTAAAAAGCGTTAATAAAAATTAGATTTGCCGGCCTAGAGCCGGCAATTTCTGTCTTAGCAGGCAGAGCTTATGTCAATCATTCAGATGAGCGGAAGAATCAAATGAACTTACATGAATATCAGGCTAAACAGCTTTTTGCTGAATACGGCCTGCCAGTATCTAAAGGATACGCAGTAGACACGCCAGAAGCGGCAGTTGAAGCAGCGAAAAAAATTGGTGGTGACAAGTGGGTTGTTAAGGCTCAAGTTCACGCTGGTGGTCGCGGTAAAGCGGGCGGTGTAAAGCTTGTTGATTCTTATGAAGAAGTTGCTGCGTTTACACAAAACTGGATTGGTAAAAATCTTGTTACTTACCAAACTGATGCAAAAGGTCAGCCTGTTGCGAAGATTCTTGTAGAATCTTGCACTGACATTGCTAACGAATTGTACCTAGGTGCAGTAGTTGACCGTTCTACTCGTCGCGTTGTTTTCATGGCGTCTACAGAAGGCGGTGTTGAGATCGAGAAAGTAGCAGAAGAAACCCCAGAGCTTATCCATAAAGCGATCATTGATCCGCTTGTGGGCGCTCAGCCATACCAAGCTCGTGAGTTGGCATTTAAATTGGGTCTTAACCCTACACAAATCAAGCAGTTCACTAACGTGTTCCTTGGTTTGTCACAAATGTTCCATGATTACGATTTCGCGCTTCTTGAAATCAACCCACTTGTTATTACAGAAGAAGGCAACCTTCACTGTCTAGATGGCAAAATCGGTATCGACAGTAACGCTGTTTACCGTCAGAAGAAGATGCAAGAGTTCCACGATCCTTCTCAAGAAGATGAGCGTGAAGCACATGCAGCTAAATGGGAACTTAACTATGTAGCGCTAGACGGTAACGTTGGCTGCATGGTAAACGGTGCCGGCCTAGCAATGGGTACTATGGATATCGTTAACCTACACGGCGGTAAACCTGCTAACTTCCTAGACGTAGGCGGCGGTGCAACAAAAGAACGCGTTGCTGAAGCATTTAAAATCATCCTTTCTGACAGCAATGTTAAAGCGGTATTGGTTAACATTTTCGGTGGTATCGTTCGTTGCGATATGATCGCTGAAGGTATTATCGGTGCGGTTGAGCAAGTCGGTGTTAACGTGCCTGTTGTTGTTCGTCTTGAAGGTACTAACGCAGAGAAAGGCCGTGAAGTTCTAGCAAACTCAGGTCTAGACATCATCGCTGCAACAAGTCTAAAAGACGCAGCTGAACAAGTTGTTAAAGCTGCGGAGGGCAAATAATAATGTCTGTTTTAATCAATAAAGATACTAAAGTAATCTGTCAAGGTTTCACTGGCGGACAAGGTACGTTCCACTCTGAGCAAGCGATTGCTTACGGAACGAAGATGGTTGGTGGTGTGACGCCAGGTAAAGGTGGTCAAACTCATCTAGGTCTACCTGTTTTCAACACAGTGAAAGAAGCGGTTGAACAAACAGGTGCGGAAGCGTCTGTTATTTACGTTCCAGCACCTTTTGTTAAAGATTCTATCTTAGAAGCGGCGAACGCTGGTATCAAACTAATCGTTTGTATCACTGAAGGTGTTCCGACTCTTGACATGCTTGACTGTAAAGTTAAATGTGACGAGCTAGGCGTACGTCTAATCGGCCCTAACTGTCCAGGTGTTATCACACCAGGTGAGTGTAAGATCGGTATCATGCCTGGTCACATTCATTTGCCAGGTAAAGTAGGTATCGTATCTCGTTCTGGTACATTGACTTATGAAGCGGTTAAACAAACGACTGATGCAGGCTTCGGTCAATCTACTTGCGTAGGTATCGGTGGTGACCCAATCCCAGGTACTAACTTCATCGACGTATTGGAAATGTTCCAAAACGATCCACAAACTGAAGCGATCGTTATGATCGGTGAAATTGGTGGTACAGCGGAAGAAGAAGCGGCTGCTTACATCAAAGCAAACGTAACTAAGCCTGTTGTTTCTTACATTGCTGGTGTGACTGCACCTGCTGGTAAGCGTATGGGTCACGCTGGCGCGATCATTTCTGGCGGTAAAGGCACAGCTGACGAAAAATTCGCAGCGCTACAAGACGCTGGTGTTAAAACTGTTCGCTCTCTAGCGGACATCGGTGCTGCACTTAAAGAAATCACTGGCTGGTAAGCGAGTACTTTACAGTGTGACTGATTATAAAATCCCTGCTTCGGCGGGGATTTTTTTGCTTTATAGGCACGAAAATAGGTGTTAAAAATGAAGTGTCCTTTTTGTTTGGGTGATAATGCTTGTACCGTAGACAGTCATGATGGATGCTGGTGTTTTACTCTTCATATTCCTAGTGACATGTTGGAATGGATTTCTACGTCAACAAGGTTAGCAGGAAAAGAAAGGGTTTGTATTTGTTCGGCCTGTATTCACTTTTATAAAACAGACCGGCGGGGCTTTCTTTTGAAGTACGCAAACTAAGTATGCTGGTATGGATGTGCTTCTAAGGTGTTTATTTGCACAATCTTATAAATCAGCGAAAAAATAAAACAAGATGGGAGTACTGGCAAACATGTCTCAACATTCAGTTTACGATATAGCGGTTATCGGGGCCGGTATAGTAGGGCTGTCAACAGCCTGGCAGTTACTTAAGCGTTATCCAAAATATCGTATATTGCTGGTTGAAAAGGAAGCTGAGGTTGGATTGCATCAAACAGGGCATAATTCTGGTGTGATCCATGCGGGTGTTTATTATGCGCCAGGCAGTCTTAAAGCAGATTTTTGTCAAAGAGGCGCAAAAGCAACGAAAGAATTTTGTCTCCAGCATCATATTGATTTTGAGGAGTGTGGTAAGTTACTGGTGGCCACCAATGCACTGGAATATGAGCGCATGGAAGCTCTGTTTCTTCGTTGTCAAAATAATGGCTTGGAAGTTCATAAGCTGGATCAGGCGCAACTAAATGAACGTGAACCTAACATAAAAGGGATTGGCGCGTTATTTGTTCCGTCGACTGGCATTGTGAATTATCGAAATATTTGCCGAAAATTAGCAGAATTGTTTGTTCAAAAAGGTGGCGAGTTACGTTTAAATTCTGAGGTGCAGAACCTTGATGAAAGTCATGAGCGTGTGGCTATTACCTTAAATAATGATGTTGTGAGTACGTCTTATCTGGTCAGTTGTAGCGGTCTGATGGCGGATAGATTAACTAAGATGTTGAATATCCCGACTGATTTCCAGATCATTCCATTCCGTGGTGAATACTATCAGTTGCCAGCAAAACATAATCGTATTGTTAACCACCTTATTTATCCCATCCCAGATCCAGATCTGCCGTTTTTAGGCGTGCATTTGACCCGCATGATAGATGGCTCTGTGACGGTTGGTCCTAATGCGGTACAAGGATGGAAGCGAGAAGGCTATGGCCGTATCAATATCAATATGCGAGATATCGTTGACATGATACGTTTTCCTGGTTTCTGGCGGTTGCTGATGTCGCATTGGCGGACGGGTTTAACGGAAACAAAAAATTCTTGGTATAAACCGGGTTATTTGGCGCAAGTAAGAAAGTATTGTGACCTTGTGTCTTTAGATGATTTGCAGGCATATCCTGCTGGAATTCGAGCTCAAGCGGTGATGAAAGATGGTAGTTTAGTGCATGACTTTTTGTTTGCTCAGAGCACGAGAACGCTGCATGTTTGTAATGCGCCTTCGCCAGCAGCGACAAGTGCTTTTCCAATTGGTGAATACATCGTTGATAAGCTAGATGAGAAAATGACATCTGTGTAGTGCGAAAGCATTGTGAAATAAAGGTGGCTAAGTTTGTGTTGTGATTAACAGCACTGTAGAGTGTCATGTTGGTAATCATTTATAAGGAATAAGTATGATAGGTTTAAAGAACAATCTAGGTTTTACTCATCTGGCACGTGGTATTGCAGCCGCCTTATTTATTACTCAAGTTACGGCATGTGGTACGTTACTTTACCCTGAACGTCGTGGTCAAACAAATGGTCAAATCGATGTGGGTGTGGCAGCATTAGACGCAATTGGTTTATTGTTCTTCTTTGTTCCTGGTGTGGTCGCTTTTGGTGTCGATTTCATCACAGGAGCTATTTATTTGCCGGGCGGTGGTGTAGCAAGCTTAACCAATGATGAATTGAATTCGATTAAAAATGGATCTGATTCGATAGATGTTGAGAAGTTTAAAACAGTGATGGCGCAGCGTAGCGATATTGCATTGCCAAAAGACGTCTACACAGATCAATTAAATGTGTTAACCATGTCATCGACTCAGTCTCTTAAGGCTGCTATGAATTTGTCGAACCAACAAGTTGCCTTGGTTCAATAATCTTTATGATATTAATACCAAATCTTTAAACTAAAATGAAAACATTTAATTTAAAGATTTGGTGTTATAGTGCCTGATATACTATTGTCTGCATGGTCTTTATATCTTGTCCTGTTTCCAGTGTTATCAACTTGGCTTTCGTCTTAAAAATACCTTCCCAAATATTGTCGGCAATACTGATCGATTCTCCCTGAATTTGTATGATCAATTTCACGTCATGTTTACGCACTAGGGCGGAAATTTCGCTAGGTGAATAGACCGTTGAGCCATGCACTTGTGTTCTGTTATTCCATGGCTCGTCATCAATAAATGCGGTGATTTCGATGGTGTGTTCGCTATGCCTATTATCATCTAATAGGACTCGAGCCAATGAAAAACATAGGTAATCGATACCAATAAAAATGACTTTTGTCGGCTTGGGTTTGCTGAAAAATAAGCGTTTTAACTGATTCAGCATGCGTTGCTACACCGTTTTACTATAACGTTGTTTGGGTCTGCCACCTGTTTTGTAATCAAGTGTCATACTAACTTGACCTTGAGCTTCCAAATATTCAAGGTAGCGTCTGGCTGTAATTCGACTAAGCTTAATTGCGTCACCTATGTCTTCTGCAGTAAAGGGCGTTTCATCTAGGGTTTTTAGGTGCTGTGTTAGCTTTTCAAGGGTGTTTTCATCGATACCCTTTGGGGTTTTTCTACTGCCATCAGAGGGAGCGTTTTTTCTAAATAAGGCATCTATATCTTGTTGGTCTATTTTGTTGTGTCTAGTTAGGCGCTTTCTAAAGTCTAAATAGTCATCCAGAGCTTGCAAGACACGAGACATACGGATGGGTTTTACCAGATAATCCATTACTCCCAGTTGGATGGCTCTTTCAATTGTGGTGGCTTCTCTTTCTGCTGTGGTCATGATAAAAGCACTTTTTATGTTCTTGCTTTTAAGCCGTGCTATTAGATCAATGCCATTACCATCTGGCAAACTAATGTCGACCATAATTAATTCAGGTTCGAAGGCCTCTGCTTTTAATTCTGCCTCAAGCAGGCTTTCGCAGACAGCGACGACAGTAAAATCCGTGCGCTGATTTATGGTGTTTTCTAATACATAGCTAGCACGTAGGTCATCTTCCACTATCATCACAGGAATTCGATTCATCTTGTTAGCGCTCGTTTATCTAAATAAATACTAAACACAGTGGTATTCACCTCACTGCGCTCCCAATCAAGGCTGCCGTGGTATTGGTCAACCACCTTCTTGACCAAATACAGTCCTATGCCGTGTTGTTCTGTGTTGTGTTTGCTACTGACTCCAAAGTCAAGTATACGGCTTTCTAGTTTTTCATCCACGCCTGCGCCGCTGTCTTCTATTTGAAGCATGATGTGCGCATTGCGATCACTAATATAGAACTTAACAAATGGAGTAGTCAGTAATCTATTAGACCAAGCCGCTAGTAAAGCATTGTCTATTAGATTTCCCACCAGTGTTACCAATGCCTCATTGGCTTTAGGTGGATATTTACCGAGCTGACAATCACTTTCGATTAACATATCCACTTTTAAGTCTTTTGCTTTATTGTGTTTGGCGAAAATTAGCCCAGCTACTGCACTGTTTTCTATTGTTTTAATGATGCGTCTTAACGCCGCCTGATCTCCATCACTTTCTTGTTGTAAAAATTCTATGGCATCTTGGTAGCGTTCTGCTTGAAGCATTCCTGATAGCACGTTTAGGTGGTTGGCATATTCATGGGTTTTAGCGCGTAATAAATCCGCATAGTTTTTAGTTGTCGTTAGTTCTTGTTCTAATGATTTTTTTCCATGATCTGGAAAAAATACAATCACATAACCGATATCACCTTTTGGACTTTTAATAGGGTATAGATTGGCAATAAATTCCAGTTTGCCCAAATTGAACTTATTTTGAGTCATTTGCCCTTTTGCTTCCAAAACAAAGTGGGAGAGGCTTTGTGATTGTTCGCTTAATGGTTTGTTTACCACTTGTGAGGCACTGAGCACATTCATCGTTAGCCACTCAATAGCCATGCTATTAATCGCAGTCACATATTGTTGATGATCAATCGCCACAATGCCGTCTCGAATACTGTCTAAAATTAATTCGTGTTCTTTGAATTTTCGAACAATTTCTTCTGGCTCTAAACTTAAAAAAGTACGCTTCAATTTGGCAATTAATACGATGGCGATAATGACACCAAGTAGATAGACAAAAATAACCAACAAGCCCGCTTCGCGAAGATGTTGGTGTATCAACTCGCTGGTAGTCTTTGTAAGGTAACCAACGCTAACGGCACCGATAATGCCTGTTTCGTCTTTGATTGGGGTAAAGTTACGAATGGCCTCACCCAGTGAACCGCTGGCAATGCTGGTGGAGTCTATGCCTTGCCGTAAGGTTGGGTAGACATCGTCACCGATAAACTTTTTACCAATAAGTGATTCTGTGGGGTGACTTAGACGGATGGCATTTTGGTCAACAACCACAATATAAGAGGCATCGGTTTTGCTGCGTAAATTTTCGATATGATTTTCGATAGAGACTGGTTGTCCGCTATTGCTGATTCGAGCTGCCTGAATGACTTTATCATCTTGAGCGATAACGCGGGCCAGCTCTAATCCGCGTTTGCCAATGCCATCTAAATACGCATTTTGTAATGAGTAGCCAAAGACTAAAGCGACAGCCACTACAATAATGGTGATAGTCGAGATTGTTATTAAGGCAAGGTAAGACTTGAGTGTCATCGGCGCTTCATTAACATGAAAAAAAGAAGCGTGATTATACAACATACAGACTAAGGGCTAAACAAAAGGCAAAAATAGAAAAGGCAAAAATAGAAAAGGCAAAAACAGGGGATGTTTTGCCTTTTCATGTGTTTACCCGTTTGGTATTAAGCGATCGCTTGAACCACGATTGTTGCCAGTATCAGCATGAAAGCGCCACCAATGCGAGAGGATATTTGTGCAAAAGGCATTAGTTCCATGCGCTTACTTGCCGCAAGAACAGCCACATCGCCTGTGCCGCCCATGTTTGCCATGCAAAGACCGCCAGTAATGGCCGCTTCGATAGGATAGAAGCCCATTAACCAACCAATCAGGCCAGCACCAAATACCGCGCCCAGTACAGTGATGAGTACTAGGAAGAAGTACATAGGAGACAGCGCATCAAGGATCTGGTTTAGATCCGTATAAGCCACACCAATACCTACCAATAGGGCAGGAGTTAAGTTGCTAACTACAAACTTGTACCAAGAGAATGCTGCTTGTTCTAGTGCTTTTGGCATGATGCCTGATACTTTAATCAAAGCAATCGATAGTATCATCAAGGCATAAGTGTGCATGCTGATATAATTTGATAGTAGCGTACCGAGAAAATACATACTGACAGCTAACAATGCACCAACACCTAAAATGGTCACGTTGAGCCTCTGAGCCTTTCTGGTCTTCTTCCTCGATTGGCTTTTGACCACGAATAAGCTGGCCATTACCGGTGAGACTGGGTGCCATTTGGCCAACTTTGTGTAGTAAGCCAGCCATGACGATGGCAATAGCATTACCAATTGCTAGGGCCGGTACCATCTGCGACATTAAGGATTCTGCGCTCATTCCTGTTTTACCAGACATGATTTCAACAAGTGGCACAGCACCAGCGCCCATACCGCCACCCATGATAGGAAGAGCAATCAGCATAACCGAGTCATAAAAATTTTTACTGACCAACATGCCGACTAAACCGGTGAATATACAAGCAAAGAAAGCCGATCCTAAAATGACAGGGATATATTTTAATGCCGCTTTCTTGAGTGTTTGAGTGTCCATACCAAAGATAGAGCCAGTCACTAGGCTTGCCACATAAAAAGACAAGAAACCGCCACTTTTCATAAAGGTTGTGACATTGTTTTCTGCACTGGAGGGAAATAGGCCGCTGTGAAATAAGTAAGCAGAGCCGAAAATGACAACGATGGCACCACCACCAAAAAATTGGTTGATAATCGGAGTTCTGTCTCCAATATAGTTAAGAATAAAGCCAATAATGACCATAATTCCTAATGCCCCTATCATGCCACCTGGCATCTTGCCTGCAAAGGTAGCTAATAAAATAGTGATAGCGGCTATGGCCAATATGATTTTGCTGGTGCGCTGATCCTGCACCGTCATAACATCGTTAGTGATCATGATAGACTCTCTTTTTTTGCTTGTTTTAATGTGCGCGGAAGTCTACCAACCTTCTTTATAAGCGGAAGTTACTTTTCCTTTAATGAAACTAAAAAGTGGTTTTGAAACTTTTGTAATGCTTTGTCTTGGTGGTTTTTTGCACAATCGGCTGCGTATTTTGTCATGATTAAGTCCATTGGAAGGCGTTAAAATATCTTTGTCTTAGAGGAAAATAGTGCCCGGTTTTGGCGTCATGTTTTTAGTGAAGCTGATATTTTTGTCTGTATGATAGAATCCAATCACTCATTTTATCAGCAGACATAGGTTTAGCGATGAAATAACCTTGGCCAAGTTGGCAGCCCATTTCAATCAGTGTTTGCTCGTGCTCAAGTGATTCCACGCCTTCGGCGATTAACTTGTAATGAAAAGCTTGGCTTAGTGCCACAATGCATTTCACAATGGAGCGATCTTCTTGATTTATTAGAAGGTTTTGTACAAATCCTTTATCAATTTTTAAGGTATTAAGAGGCAATTTTTTCAGATAATTTAACGAAGCATACCCTGTTCCAAAATCGTCTAATGCGACATGAACCCCTAATTGACAGCAGGCTTTTACCACCTCTACGGCTTGGTTGATATCGCATATTGAAACCGTTTCTAAGATTTCAAGTTCTAATGATTGCGGATTAATGTTAGGCATACTTTGTAGTAAGAGGCTAAGGCGCTGGGCAAAATCTTTGCTGAGTAAGTGGGCTGGTGAGATATTAACACTGATCATGAGATCTTTTATTTTCCATAAGGCATGTTGGCTGAGCGCTTCTTGTAGAACCCATTCACCGATTAATATACCCGTGTTAGGGTGCTCTAGAACTTCTGTAAAATCAGCCGGATAAAGAAACCCCATGGTTGGGTGATTCCATCGAATAAGCGCTTCTACGCCGATTAATTTATGCTCTACCATATTGATTTGTGGCTGATAATGCAGCTCGAACTCATTGTTTATAATGCCTTTTTCTGCTGCTTGTAACATCGCTCGGCGTGCAAATTGACGACGTTCCTCTTCAGGATCGAAAAATAAAATATTGTTACTGCCTAAGTTTTTAGCTTGGTACATTGTTTGATCTGCGCGCCGTAAAATGGTGTCAGCATCAAGGCTGTCATTTGAAACCAAAGCAACACCGATGCTGGCAGATACTTGAACATGGCAATCGAAGGCCTCTAGTTCAATTGGCGTATTGACCAAATCAATTAGTTGTTTGAGGAAATCATCGCATTCTTTTTTGCTTGATACATCACGCAGCAACAGAACAAACTCGTCCCCGCCAATCCGAGCCAAGGTGTCACTTTTGCGAAGAAGACCTTTTAGTCGGTTGGCGATGGTTACCAATACATAGTCACCTGTATCATGTCCATAGTTGTCATTTACCGGCTTAAAGTTATCTAAGTCAAGAAAGGCGACCGCAGCCGATTCTTCATGAGTAATAGCCTGCTGTAAATGTTCTAAAAGAAGAGGGCGGCTAGCCAATCCGGTTAAATTGTCGTAATGAGCCATGTCGTGGAGTTTTTTGTCTATTTCAGCTCGATGGACTGAGCTAATAATAGCGCGGATAAGCTGAGTACTTTGCAGATGATTCTTTAATAAATAGTCACTTGCACCTAGACGCATCGCTTGGGCGGCCACTTCTTCATCGCCTAGTCCTGTTACCATGATCACAGCGCAACGTTTTTCTAAAATAGTGCGGATATGATTGAGAAGGGTTAAACCTGAATTAAGTCCTAATCGATAATCCACAATGACACAGTCGAAATCTCCCTCTTTTAAATAGACCATCGAGTCTTCAATCGATGATGCTTCTAATACATGAGTTTCAATGTCCGATTTTGACAACATGCGGCGAAGACGTTCTCTATCCACATCGTCGTCATCAACAAGCAGAAGTTTTAAAATATGCCCAGTGTCGTTTATGGTTGCTTCCATGATTCCTCCTGAATCAGCGATTTGGTTCGACTGCATTTTTATAAGCATGCAAAAGTGCAGCTAGCTTCGCAAACTGCGGACCAACTGAAGATTTAACCATATAGCCCGCGACATTATTGTCATAGGCACGAGATCGGTCATTATCATCATTTGAGGTGGTAAGAATGAAAATAACAGTATCCTGCAATGCCTCATCATCTCGAATGTATTCTAAGAACTCAAAGCCATTCATAATTGGCATGTTTAAATCTAATAATACTAAATAGGGGGTTTTTAAGGCCCGAGTTGGATGCTGCTTTTTTAAAATGTCTATGGCAATTTGACCATTTTCTGCATAGACCAAATGGATATCTGGAGCCACTTTTCGCAGTCCACGAGTAATTGATTCTGCAGCGACGTCATCATCTTCAACGATTAAAACACTTAATTCTCTAATCATGGTTATCCTTCCTTAAATAACGGGGCCACCAGACGTGGAAAGTTACACCTCGCTGATGTTGATTGGCTTCTACGCTGATGCGTCCGCCATGCGACTCAACTAGCCGCCGGCTGACGGAAAGACCAATACCTGTTCCACCACGCTCGCTTGCCGTGATTGTTTGAAATAATCGAAAAATACGTTCATGTGACGCAGTGGGAATCCCAAGCCCATCATCGCAAATTGAAAAATGACAGAAATTATTTTCTACAACGCAGCGTATTAAAATTTTTCCTACTTGTGTGTCATGATGTTTAATCGCATTGCTAATAAGATTGCGCATGACGGTTTCAAGCGGAATCCATGTCGAAATAAAGTGTGTTATTTGAATATCGCGTTCTAAAAGCATACCTTCTGGTATTTCAAGTAACTCAAAAACGTTATCTAACAGAATATTTAGATCAATTTGTTGGGGAGTGGCGTCTTTTTTTCCTGCACGGGCATAAGTTAATAAATTATCAATCAGCTGCTCCATGCGTTGAATACGAATGCCAATGCGATCTAGGTTATTGCTCACATCTGGTAAGGTGTTTGCTCCTAGGTCCTCCTTAATCCACTCTAATAAATCCGCAATACCGCGTAATGGTGAACGTAGGTCATGGGATGCAACATAGGTAAACTCCTCTAAATTGGTATTAATTTCACGCAGTTCCTGCTCCATTCTTTTACGTTTTGTGATGTCTAATAAAGACACGAACACCATATTGTTGTTGTGCTCATCTTCAAAAGGACTTAGGCCTATTTCAACTGGAAATTCACGCCCGTCCTTGTGCAAAGCCGTTAAATCACGTCCAATGCCCATCATCCGAGGCATTGGGTTTTGATGAAAAGAGCGACGCAAATCACCGTGATGGTGTCGGTAGCGTTCCGGTAATAAGAGATCAAGAGGCTGATTGAGTAACTCTTCAGGATGGTAGCCGAAACACTCACAAAGCATATTATTTGTGACACGAATGATGCCACTTTCATCAACCACCAATACACCATGAGGTGCGTCCTGTATAGAACGCTGGAACATATTATTGGCGCGCAGTCTTGGTGTCAGATCAATTAAAGTCGCCAATACCAGTGTGTGCTCATCTTGCTCAACCGGATTTAGGCCAATTTCTATGGGAATCAACACACCATCTTTACGTTTTGCATGCAGCGCTTGGCCTGCCCCCATTTGCCGTTTGCGAGGTTGGCTAAAATACTGACTCATTAGATGTTTGTGGCTTGATCTAAGTTCGTCAGGTAGTAAAAAATCAATATCCCTACCAATTAATTCCGTGGTCGAATAGCCCAATATTTCAGCCAATGAATCATTCACGAATAGGATGTGTGCTTCTGTGTTAACGATCATAGCACCCATAGGCAAACAGCCAACCAATTGCTGTAAGAAGCGATCGTCCATTAATTGTTTGTTACTAAAAAGAAGGGAATTTTCTGTGGTTACATTATGATCCATCATTCATTCCATTTATAAAAATCTCTCTTTAATATAGATAGACTAAGAATGCATAGACGGCAATGAAGGGGAGAGCGAGATTTGTTAAAAAGAGTATCTTAAAAAGGATGGGTGAGGGATAAACTTCCCTTATTAGTCAATAAGGGAAGTTTATCTGATTAGCCACATGGTGGTTGAACAGGGTTAGAGCTAAATAAATAGCCATCAAAATTTGGGTCTTGATGTTCAGATAATAGCATTAACGTATCTTTCACGTTTTCTAAGTGTCGCCACATTGCCATGCGGGCACCATCGGGTTTTCTTTGTTGTATGGCTAAGAGAATATTCTCATGATCAACTAACCACTTTTTACGGTAAGCTTGATCTGTAATATGAGAGTGTAATTGCTTCCACATAGGGCTATTTTCGCGTCGCTCCCAGAGGTTTTCAACCAGATCAACTAAAACACTGTTTTGCGTTGCTTCTGCAATGGCTAGATGAAACAGTTTGTCAGCGGCATGATCATTATCAAGAATATCAATGTTTTGTTTTTCAAGCTCTAATGCATCACGCATTTTTATGATATCTTTTTTGGTCGCTTGAGTGGCTGCAAACTCTGCAACATGGCTTTCGAGTAATTGTCTTGCCTGCATCATCTCGAAAGGACCAACATCATTATTATCTAGAGATTCCTCAAACTTGTTAGATGATTTAATGTTAGTCGGTTGGTTTAGAAGATAAATGCCACTGCCTTTGCGAACTTCGACAATCTCCATCAGCTCAAGCATTATTAATGCTTCACGAAGTAAGGTTCTGCTCACGCCTAATTGCTCAGCAATATCGCGTTCGGGCGGTAAGCGGTCTCCTATCTTATATTGGCCTTGCTTAAGTTCCTCGTATAACTTAAGTCCCACCTCTTGGTATAGGCGCTTTGGTTTTACAAGAGTATTTATCATAGCTTTCTACTTTACTTTAGCCAATTCGATGAAGAAATTAGAGACAGTTGTATTTTAAAAAGAAACGTGCGAATGATGGGCGACTCTTATTTACCACTACAACAATAGCACTAAGATAAGAGTCGCTTGATTTAACTTATTTGTCGAGTGCTTTTATCGCCTTGACATAAGGAGCAATAACAGGGTTTTGCTCTGCTTCCTGGAACATTGGAGCAACGGCTTCAATGAAAGGGTCTTTATCAACATCAATGATTTCAACGCCCATTTTAGTTGCTTTTACCAACTCTTCCTCAGTGTATTCACCCCAAATCTTTTTCATGTAAGCGGTAGCTTCTTTACCAGCATCTAAAACGGCAGCTTTGTTTTTATCTGACAGTGTTTCCCACGTTTTAGTACTAATCACTAGCACATCAGGAATCATCGCATGACCATCACGAGTATAGTATTTGGCCACTTCACCGTGTCGATAGGTTGTTACTGCACCTATGTTGTTCTCTGCGCCATCAACAACTCGTTGTTGAAGAGCGGTATACAACTCACCAAATGGTAGTGGCGTAGGAGAGGCTCCCATTAGCTCCATCATCTTGATTGCACTAGGGCTTGGTTGAACACGAATTTTCATGCCTTTCAAATCAGCAGGAGAGTGAACAGGCTTCGATGTGTAAAAGTTGCGTGAACCTGCGTCAAAATAAGCGACGCCCACAAAGCCGTATTTTTCAGAAGAGCTTAGAATTTTTTGTCCAACATCTTCACTCTCTAGTGCGCGATAGAAATGTTCGCGGTCTCTAAAGATATAAGGAATGTTGAAAGCGCCATAAACTGGGTCAAATGATTCAAGTTCACTGGCATTTGACTTAGCCATATCTAGTGCGCCGCTTTGCAACAATTCTAAAGACTCGCGCTGTGTACCTAATTGGCCATTTGGATAGACACGTACTTTTAAATCTCCATCGGTTTTTTCTTCTACTTCATCTGCAAAGAATTTAAGTGCTTTATGAACTGGAGACTTAGTGTCGCCATTGTGACTCAGCTTTAGAGTTTCTGCGAAACTCATTGATGAAGCACTCATCAAACCACCTAATAGTAGTGCTGAGGCAACATGCAGCTTAGTTTTTTTGATTTTTAACATATTGTAAATCTCCGTTTTAGTATTTTTATATTATTTTTAACGTTTTCGGATAAGTAGGGTGTGTCGTTATGAGTCTGCATAATTGCACGCATATTCAATTTGGTCAACCAATCTGGTTTAGTTAGTTGACCAAAATTAATGTTTGGTTCAATATGTTGTCGATTGGTGAAAGCCATTGTGGGCTTTTTATCCCTTCTGGAGGTGGTAAATGACGAAATTTATTTATGTGGTAGACCGCATATTATCGACTGTTTGCGTCACTTTGATGGTGACCCTTGTGGCCTGTGTGGTTTGGCAAGTGTTTTCTCGTTATGTATTGGGAGCACCCAGTACGTCAACGGATGAATTGGCTCGATTTCTATTTATTTGGGTTGGTTTGTTAGGCGCGGCGTTTACCTTAGGTCAGAAAAAGCACTTAGCAATGGACTTTATGTTGCTCGCGTTGGATGGGCGAAAAAAGGCCATCTTGCAATTGGTAATTACTCTAATTGGTTTGTTTTTTGCCTTGGTGATTATGGTGTTTGGTGGCGGCTCTTTAGTGCTTAAAACGATAAGTGTTGGGCAGATTTCACCGGTTTTAGGGTTGGAGATGGGGTTGGTTTATTCTGCCATTCCGATCAGCGGTATCTGCATGATTCTCTATTTATTACGGGATATTTTTGCTCCAACGCAAGATTAAAATGCTTTACAGGCTAAATAATAGCGTCTTTTCGTAGCCTGTTTAGTTCTTCATAAATTCTAATAATAAGGATAAAAAACGTGGAATGGTTAGTAGCACTCGTTTTATTCGGTAGTTTTTTTACTATGTTGGTACTTGGTGTACCCATTTCCTTTTCCATCGCGATTGCCTCGTTATTGTCTATCATGGTATCGCTGCCTTTTGATGCGTCGCTGTCGGTGGTGTCACAAAAGCTTGCTTCGGGCATGGATAGCTTTACTTTGCTTGCAATTCCATTCTTTATTCTTGCTGGCAATATAATGAACCGAGGAGGATTGGCGCTTCGTCTCATTGAGTTTTCTAAGTTACTTGCTGGTCGCTTGCCGGGTTCTTTAGGGCACGTGAACGTGATTGCAAACATGCTTTTTGGGTCGATTTCTGGTTCAGCAGTGGCCGCCGCCGCCGCGGTGGGTGGTACCATGGCGCCATTGCAGAAAAAAGCGGTTATGATCCCGTTTTTTCAACGGCCGTTAATATTACTTCTAGTCCTGCTGGGCTGTTGATCCCTCCTAGTAATGCCTTGATTGTTTACTCGCTTATTTCAGGCGGCACCTCTATCAGTGCTTTGTTTTTAGGTGGCTATTTACCCGGGTTGTTGATGGGCGCTTGTGTAATGTTAGCTGTTGCTGTGGTGGCGAAAAAGAAAAACTATCCAGTATCAGAGAAAGTTACTTTAGGGGAGGCCGGTAAGATTACCTTCAGAGCTTTGCCTAGTTTGGGACTTATTGTGGTCATTATGGGCGGTATTATCGGCGGTGTTTTTACCGCCACAGAAGCCTCAGCGATTGCTGTTGTTTATTCTTTGTTGTTGGCGCTTATTTATCGTGAGGTCAGCTTGAGAGATATGCCGAATATCATTCTTGGCTCGGTTATGACGGCAGCGATGATCATGTTGCTAATTGGCGCATCCATGTCCATGGCATGGGCGATGGCCAACGCAGATATTCCTTATGCAGTGAGCGATGCGTTATTGGCCTTGTCTGATAATCCAATTATCATTTTGTTAATCATTAACTTAATTTTGCTGATTGTCGGTATCTTCATGGATATGACACCAGCGTTGTTAATTTTTACACCTATTTTTCTACCCATTGCCCTAGAACTGGGTATCGATCCTGTTCACTTCGGCATCATTCTTACATTTAACCTATGTATTGGTATTTGTACGCCACCTGTAGGCAGTGCGCTGTTTGTTGGCTGCTCGGTAAGTGGTGTCAAAATTGACCAAGTGATTAAGCCATTATTGCCTATTTTTGGTTTGTTAATAGTGGCGTTGTTGGCGGTGACTTTCATTCCTGAAATTAGCCTATTTTTACCTTCTCTTTTGCTTGGATACTAGTTTAGAAGCTTGCAGATTTTAACGATGTTTGGAGATAGATTTTTATGAAGCCGATTAATAATTGGAAGCTTCTTGGCGCTGAAAATAACCGTGTGGACATTGAATGCGATGGCCGTCATGTTTTGCATTTTTTCGTTTTAGAATCCAACGTGATTCGAGTATTACTGAAAAAGAACGGTAAGCTACAACTCGAAAACAGCTGGTGTGTTTCCCCAAATGACAGTCTAAATGGCAGTGAAATGAGCTGGCAAGGCCGCGACCGTATGAGCACGGAAGGCTTTTCTTGTCCAGAATTCACCGTCGCAGAACAGGATAACCAGCTCAGCATTACCACCGCATCACTGCGTGTGACCTTATCGAAGCCATTGAAGTTAACATGGGAATACGCTGACGCGGCTGGCAATTGGCATTATCTTGCTGCAGATCGTCATAGTGGTGCTTATATGTTGGGTGTTCAAAGCAACGACATTCATCATTATATGGCGCGTGATTTGTCTGAAAAGTATTACGGATTGGGAGAAAAAACTGGTGACCTAAACCGTCATGGCTCTCGCTACCAAATGCGTAATATCGATGCCATGGGTTACGATGCCAAACACACCGATCCACTGTACAAGCATATTCCTTTTTACATTACGAAAACCGAGGCAGCCAGCTTTGGTATTTTTTATGACAATTTGTCCACTAGCTGGTTCGACTTGGGTAATGAGCTAGACAATTACCATGGTTACTACCGTAGTTACCATGCAGAAGAAGGCGATCTCGATTTCTACTTCATGTATGGTGAAAAGGTGGTGGACGTCACTAAAACCTATGTTGGTCTAACAGGGCGTACTATCTTTGGGCCGAAATGGAGCCTTGGTTACAGTGGTTCTACTATGTCTTATACCGACGCCGACAATGCCCAAGAGCAGTTGGGGGAGTTTATTGAGCATTGCGATAATCACAGTATGCCATGCGATTCTTTCCAGTTGTCATCGGGTTACACCTCGATTGGTAACAAGCGTTACGTATTTAACTGGAATACCAGTAAAGTGCCAGACCCTCATAAGCTGAGCGCAGATTTCCATCAAGCTGGTCTTAAATTAGCGGCTAACATCAAGCCTTGTTTGTTGCAAGATCACCCACGATTCGAAGAAGTGGCGTCGCAAAATTTATTCATTCAAGACTCTGAATTCGACGCACCTGAGTCTTCTCAGTTTTGGGATGATTCTGGCTCACATTTGGATTTTACTAACCCAAATACCATCCAATGGTGGAAAAAGAATGTCACCGAACAATTGCTAGAAAAGGGCATTGATTCTACTTGGAATGATAACAACGAGTATGAAGTTTGGGACAGTAATGCACGTTGTATGGGCTTTGGTAAGCAAATCCCTATTAAATTGATTCGTCCTTTGCAGCCTTTGTTAATGATGCGCGCATCCTTTGAAGCTCAAACCGAGTTTGCACCTAACCTACGTCCTTACTTGATTTCCCGTTCTGGTTGTCCGGGCATGCAGCGCTATGTTCAGACATGGAGCGGTGATAATCGCACTAACTGGCAAACCCTACGCTACAACACTCGCATGGGTGTCGGCATGAGCTTATCTGGCTTGTACAACGTCGGTCATGACGTAGGCGGTTTCTCAGGCGATCGTCCAGACCCTGAATTGTTTGTGCGTTGGGTACAAAATGGTGTCATGCACCCACGTTTTACCATTCACTCTTGGAACGACGATAAAACGGTTAACGAACCGTGGATGTATCCAGAAGTGACGTCCATCATTCGTGATGCCATGACGCTACGTTACCGCCTCATGCCGTATCTATATGACTTATTATGGCAAGCTCACAAACACCACGAACCTATGCTACGTCCAACTTTCTTGGATCACGAAGCCGATGCACGCACCTATGAAGAGTGCGATGACTTCATGCTAGGTAAAGACCTTTTGGTCGCTTCTGTGGTTGAGCAAGGCCAGCGGGTACGTCCTGTGTATTTGCCAGATAACGGCGACGGTTGGTATGACTTCCACCGTAAAAACTGGTATGCGGGCGGTCAGGATATCTCCTTGTCAGCGGCTCTAGAAGAGTTACCGCTGTTGGCGCGCGCCGGCAGTGTGATTACCACCAGTCGTCGTATTGCTCATGTGGATGCCGAGCAGGACACCCATCGCGAATTTCTAGTGTTCCCATTCAAGGGAACGGGGCAGCGTGATTTGTCGGTATTTGATGATGATGGTGTATCAACAAATTATCTTGATGGTCAATATCTGCAACTGAATATGACTCTTTCTTCTAGCTTGGAACGCATTGATTTGAAGGTATCCCGTGAAGGGCAGTGGCAGCCTGCTTACAAAGAGGTGAGTTTTGTATTGCCAGAAACAGAACGACGTCCTTTCTATGTCAATGGTAAGCGTGTCATGCCGAATCAAGACATTGCATTCAGTGACGTGTTGTAAGCGAAGGAGATGACATGAAACCCTTTATGAACGAAGATTTTTTACTGACCAGCGAAACGGCGAGACGTTTGTATCATGAATACGCGGCTGACCAGCCAATTTACGACTATCACTGTCACTTAAGCCCAAAAGAAATTGCTGAGAACCGCCAGTTTTCCGACCTAGGAGAAATCTGGCTAGAAGGCGATCACTATAAGTGGCGCGCTATGCGCACAGCGGGTATTGAAGAGCGCTTAGTAACAGGCAACGCCAGTTTTAAAGAAAAATACCAAGCGTGGGCGAAAACCGTCCCGCAATGTATTGGTAATCCAATTTACCATTGGACACATCTAGAGCTGCGTCGTCCTTTTGGCATTAGCAATATCTTATTTTCACCTAAGACAGCGGATGCCATTTGGGATCAATGCAATGAAATGCTCCAACAGCCAGCGTTTTTTGCTCGCGGTATTATGGAGCAGATGAATGTCAAAATGGTTGGCACAACGGACGATCCAGCCGACAGCCTGGAGCATCATAAGTTTATTGCTAATGATTCCACGTTTGATATTGCCGTAACGCCTAGTTGGCGTCCTGATCGTGCTTTCAAGGTAGATCATGTTGGCTTTAAAGACTACATGGAAAAGTTAGGCAAAGCGGCCAACAAAAACATCACTTGTTATCGCGATTTAATCGATGCCTTAGCACAACGCCTTGACGTATTTGATGCGCACGGCTGTCGAAGTGCGGATCATGGTATTGAGATCATGCGCTTTGCGAAAGAGCCGAGTGAGGCGGATTTAGATGCTATCTTCCGTCAGCGTATGGATGACAAACCACTGAGCGAACTACAAATCGCCCAGTTTTCCGCGGCAGTACAAGTGTGGCTGGGCAAAGAATACACCAAGCGTGGTTGGGTGATGCAGTTGCACATTGGTGCCCGTCGTAACAATGCCACTCGTATGTTTAAGTTGGTCGGTGGTGATTCTGGGTTTGATTCCATGGATGACCGCGCTTTTGCAGAACCTTTGGCGGGTTTCTTAGATGCACTAGATCAAACTGATGAGCTGCCAAAAACCATCTTGTATTGCTTGAACCCTATGCATAACGAAATGCTTGCGACCATGATTGGCAACTTCCAAGGTGGTGGTGTGGCAGGCAAGGTGCAATTTGGCTCTGGCTGGTGGTTTAACGATCAGCTCGATGGTATGCAGCGCCAATTAACCAGTGTCGCGCAAATGGGGTTATTGAGCCAATTTGTGGGCATGCTAACTGATTCCCGTAGTTTCTTATCTTACACTCGCCACGAATATTTCCGTCGTTTGTTGTGCGAGATGATTGGTGGTTGGGTTGAACGAGGCGAAGCGCCAGCAGACATGGCGTTATTGGGCGAGATGGTAAAAGGGATTTGTTCGGAAAATGCCAAGAAGTACTTTGGTTTTTAAGGTACTGGTCTCTAAAAACATAAGGAATCATCATGATTAGCATAAAAACAACAAATACCTTATACGCACCAGAAATGGTGGATGTTGGCATTGTTCATATTGGATTGGGCGCTTTTCATCGTGCGCATCAAGCCGTTTATATAGAGAAAAATCTCAACCGAAATCAAGGTGGTAATTGGGGTATTTGTGCCGTGAATATTCGCTCGAATAGCCAACTGGTTGACGAACTTAAAGCCAATGGCTGCCGCTACCATATTGCGGAATACCAAGACAGCCAGAATGTCGAATTGCGTGAAATCAACGCGATTCGTGATGCCTTGTTTGCTGGGACAGATAAAGAGCCTTTGTTTGAAAAGCTGGTGTCGCCAAAGACCAAAATTGTAACGCTAACCGTTACTGAAAAAGGCTATTACCTAGCGCCCGCGGACAAAACATTGCGTCAGGATGATCCCAGTATTCAGCATGACATCCAGAACCCAACGACACCGAAAACGGCACCGGGGATCTTGGTTGAAGCCTTGTATCGCAGAAAAGAATTGAATCTACCGCCGTTTACTATTTTGTCTTGTGACAACATGCCGAATAACGGCAGTTTAACGCGTCGTGCGGTCTGTGAGTTGGCATCTCATCGTTCAGCAGAGTTTGCTCAATGGATTGAAGGCAACGTGGCATTTCCAAGCTCCATGGTGGACAGAATTGTGCCAGCCATGTCGGAGGTTTCCCGTGAGCGATTGCAGAAGGAGCTTAATTGTCACGATCAAAATGCCGTGATGTGTGAAGCCTTTAGTCAATGGGTAGTAGAAGATAATTTCCCGCAAGGTCGACCAGATTGGGAGCATGACGGCGTGCAAATGGTGAAAGACGTTCACCCGTTTGAAACCATGAAACTGCGCTTGTTAAACGGCAGTCACTCTTTGCTTGCTTATGTTGGGTTAGCGGCCAAATACAAAACCGTGGCGCAAGCGGTTGCGGATGAAAAGTTTGCCAACTTGATTTGTCACTATATGAGTTTTGAAGCGGCACCAACTTTGGATTTGCCTGAAAACGTACAGGTTCAAACCTATATTGACAGTTTAGTGAGCCGCTTTGCCAACGACAGTTTGCAGCATCAGTTATCGCAAATTGCGATGGATGGATCGCAAAAAATTCCTCAGCGCTGGTTAAATGGTGCGGAAGAGCGTTTGGCGAATGATGCAAAACAGGGCGATCTAAATGCAACGGTGTTAGGTGTAGCGGCATGGCTATTTTATGTGCGCGGTGAAGACCTTGAAGGCAATCAACACAAGGTTGATGACCCCATGGCGCAAACATTAAGTGAGCTTCATGGTCGTTGTGCTGACCCTGAAAGCTTGGTGCGCGAAGCGCTAAAACTGAACGATATTTTTTCAACAACACTCAGTCAAAGCGAGATGTTTTCTCGTGCTGTATTGAATGCTTATCAAACAATTATTTCAAGCGGTGTTACAGAATGTCTGTTATTCAACAACAGACTATCAAATAACAACACTGCGAATTTCGGAGGATAAAATGGAACATACTTGGCGTTGGTTTGGACCAAACGACGAAACAACTTTGACGGATATTCGTCAAACTGGGGCAACGGGTGTCGTCACGGCTTTACATGAAATCCCCAATGGCGAAGTCTGGCCTGTGGAAGCGATTAAAGCGCGCAAAGCCATGATAGAAGCTCATTCATTACGTTGGTCTGTCGTGGAAAGTGTCCCTGTCCATGAAGATATTAAAAAGCGTACAGGCAATTACAAAGAGTACATTCAAAACTACAAGCAAACTTTGCTGAATTTAGCTGAATGTGGCATCGACACTGTATGCTATAACTTTATGCCTGTACTGGATTGGACTCGTACCGATTTGGATTACGAATTACCAGATGGTTCTCGCGCTTTACGTTTTGACCAAACCGCTTTTGCTGCGTTTGAATTGTACATTCTAGAGCGCAAAGGCGCAGAATCTGAATACAGTGATGACGAGAAAGCCAGAGCAAAAGTGTTTCTAGAAAACCTAAAGCCAGAAGACAAAGACCGTTTGGTCGCGAATATTATTGCGGGTCTTCCAGGCTCAGAGGAAAGCTACACCCTAGAGCAGTTCCGTGAAAAATTGGATGAATACGCAGGTATCGACAAAGACAAGCTGCGTGAGCATCTAAAACTTTTCTTAGAAGAAATTGTACCTGCTGCTGAACAAGGTGGTTTGCGCTTGGCGATTCACCCTGACGATCCACCACGTCCGATTCTTGGCCTACCACGCGTGGTGTCTGTGAAAGACGATATTGATTGGCTGGTGACATCAGTGCCAAGCCCTGCAAATGGCATTACCTTATGTACAGGGTCTTACGGCGTTCGTGCAGACAATGACTTAGTGGACATGGTGAACCGTTTTGGATCACGTATCTTCTTTACTCACTTACGTTCAACTAAGCGTGAAGAGGTGGCTGGAAGCTTCCATGAAGCGTCTCACCTTGGTGGTGATGTGGACATGGTGGGCGTAGTTCGTGCGCTTCTTGTCGAAGAGAAAAAGCGTAATGACAACAATGCGCCGAGTTTGATTCCAATGCGACCAGATCATGGCCACCAAATTCTTAACGACCTAGAAAAAAATACTAAACCGGGTTATTCAAAACTGGGTCGAATGAAAGGTTTGGCGGAAGTTCGTGGCTTAGAACTGGGCTTAAAAAGCACACTTTAATCTCGTTAATTATTTAGCTTAAATGCAAAAAATGCTTTTTGTCGATAGGTAAAAAGCATTTTTCTAAATTCTCCTCTATTAAATTCTTTAATATCAATCATTTAATGCAACGAATAGTTGTGGCATTTCAATACTATTTTTAAAAGTGCATCTAAAAAGTATCAATAAGAGGTGGTTCTTGTATCTTTTCTAAGACCTATTGAATACGGCCAGGTTAGACGATATTATCCGCGAGAATTTCATTGTAACAAAATGTAAATTTATATGGGGATGTAAATTTAAACATTTTATTCTTTGAAATGAGTCTATGGAAAAAATATTCTAATAATGGAGTGTAAATATATAATGAAGAACGTTAAGCTAAGTGTTTTGCTTTTTTCTAGTTATGGTCTGATTGTCTTTGGTCTTATAGTAATTCTGATATTTTCTTTTACTCGCATGAGTATCATTAATGATCAATCCACCATTATTTCAGAGAATTGGCTACCCTCAGTTAAAGCTATAGAAAACATAAAGGCTCAAATAGCGGATTTTCGTAATACTGAAGCAGTACATATTTTAAATGATGATCCACAACGTAAAACTATGCTTGAAAGCATGGCTGATAAAAGAAAAAAATCTATAGAAGATAGCATTCAGAAGTATAAAAGCCTCATTTCCTCATCTGAAGAAAGAAAACTATTAAGTGACTTTGAAATACAGTACCAAGAGTATTTAAACATACAGAAAGAAATTTTTCGGATGTCACATATAGGAGACTTAGTCGCAGCTCGAACGTTGTTTGGTACGTCAAGCTTAGATATCTACCGTAATTATATTGTTATTTTAGATAAAATTTCAGACGTAAATAGCGAAGGAGCTATGTTGGCCAGTGAAAATGGTGATGTTGTTTATCAAGAGTCGACTTCTGTACTTAGTATCGTTGCAGTCACTGTTATTGTCGCTGTGCTTATTATTGCATTTTATATTACACGTACATTAACTCAGCAAGTTGCTTATATTCAAAATGCCATGACACATTTATCGGGTGGTGACTTGAGCTTCCGTTTAGAAAATGTTTCCCGTAATGAGTTAGGTATCTTAGCTGGCCACTTCAATAAAACAGTTGAGCAACTCTCAGAAACGGTAAATGAGATTCAAGAAGCCGCGACTCAACTGGCTTCTACTTCGGAAGAGTTAAGTGTTGTCACGGAAAAATCGACACAAGATATGCATCTGCAGAATGAGCAGTTAGAATTAGCCGTTTCGGCTGTTACTGAAATGACATCAGCCGTTGAAGATGTAGCGCGTAATGCAGTCGCTACTTCAAAAGATTCAGATATTGCTGATGAACGCGCTGAATTAGGTCGTGATCAGGTCCAACAAACCATAAAAACCATTCAGTCTCTATTGACAGAGTTGAAGATTACGACTCAAGGTATTAATGATCTAGCAGGGCAAGTGAGCAGTATTGGCTCAGTGTTAGATGTAATCCGCGGTATCGCCGATCAAACGAACTTGTTGGCATTAAACGCAGCGATCGAAGCGGCTCGAGCGGGTGAAACAGGACGAGGTTTTGCTGTTGTGGCTGACGAAGTGCGTGCATTGGCACATCGTACTCAAGAGTCTACAAAGGATATTGAAGCAATGATTCAATCAGTGCAAACTGGCACTGATCTTGCCGTAAGTTCTATGCAGCGTAGTCATGACAAAGCCAACGCGACATTGGATATAGCGAATTTGTCTGGAGAAGCGCTTAAATCGATTGCAGACTCTGTATCACGTATTAATGATCAAAACATTGCCATTGCGAGTTCTGCCGAAGAACAAGCTCTTGTTGCGCGTGAAGTGGATAAAAACTTATTAATTATTCGTGATATTGCAAATGAGGCTGTAGCTGGAGCGAATCAATCCAGTGCAGCGAGTTTAGATCTTGCTAGATTGGCCGTAAATTTAAATAGTTTAACGAATCGCTTTAAGCTTTAGTTTAACTTTATTTATATAAGTAGAGTTTTAAAAACAAAAGCTGACTTTACAGTAAGTAGTTAAGAAATAATGATAAGAGTGAGTGGTTATCCTACTTGCTCTTTTTTAATTAACTTTTTTCTAAGGAATATAATTATTCCAGCATGTAGGTTTGGGCTGGGTGATTGATTTCTAATATTTTATTTTAATCAATGGTCTATTTTTGGGAATAATTCGATTTTTTATGGTTTATTAGTACGAAAAAAATTAAGTAAGATAATAAAAAAGACCAAATAACATTGCTACCCAGTCTTTTTTATAAAATAACGAATTAATCAAATTCAACTTTGTCTGTTTTTAGCATGGCGGTGCTGCTGGAATCGATTAATTTATCTTGTTTTCTTTCGATGAAGAAGACTTCTAAGTTTTCGTTTTTGGCGATTTTAGCGCCTTCATCAAGGCCAAGGCATAACATAGCTGTTGCCCATGCGTCGCTGACTCTACCATCGGTTCCAAAGACAGATGCTGAGACAAGATCATGTTTAATCGGTTTACCTGTGCTTGGATTAATAATATGGGAGTACTCCACGCCGTTATCGTCAAAGTGGCGATTATAAGTCCCAGAGGTATCTAGCGTAATGCCTTGGTAGTTGGTTACTGTCATGATTTTATGGATTTTAGGTAGGCCATCTTTTGACGGAATGGGTTGCTGAATGGCGATGCGCCATTCATCACCATTTGGTTTGTGTCCTTTGACTTTCATATCACCACCAAATTGCACCATATAATTCTGAAAGCCTTTCGATTCGAGTACTTCGCTCAGCTTACCAATGGTATAGCCTTCACCCATGGAAGAAAAATCAAGTTGTAAAAATGGTCGAGTTTTACGAATACGGTTGTTTTTATCATCTACTTCAATTTTATCTATCCCCAACTCAGCTTTGACCATTGCCAGTTCTTCGTTTGTTGGAACGTGAAGCGTGGCCTTTTTAAAGCCCCATAAATCAAACAGAGGACCAACCGTTGGGTCATAACAACCTGCCGAGCGATTGTGGATTTCTTTAGATATCTTGATTAAGTCGATAAAGTCTTGCGAAGCAGGTTGCCATGCCATAGAGGGGCTGGTATTGAATTCAGAGATGTAGGAATCTGGACGATAGGTGGAGAGGCTCTTTGTCAATTTGCGCAAGAGTAGTGTCAAACTCTGTTTGTACCTCACTAACAGGGGGTGCATCTTCCGCCCAGAATAGAATCTGGTACGTTGTGCCTTGTGCATAGCCTTCAATGCTTTCTATTTTGGGTGGTTCACTGCATCCCGTTAGAAATGCAGTCATAAATAAGGCGCAGATTCCTCCTAAGGAAATGCGGTTAAAACGGTACTTTATGAATTTAGTCATGCATTTAAGCCTTGTGAAAAATGAGACTCAGCAATTCTACCAGTCGTTTAGGATGAACTCTATCTAAGCTCTTATCATCCACACTAATGTGCATTTTTAGTGATCTCTCCTCCACTATTTTCAATGGGATACATTATTTTTGAATTGGTCTGTCGCGCGGATCTTGGTGGAATGCCACAATGGCAAGCTCTTAAGGAACTTGCCATTGTTCATAATGATTCGTTACTTGAGAATATTTTTAGGTGTGTACATCGATAATCCTGATTGATCACTGAACAGGTGCAGGCGAGATTCATCAATATAGAAATTGGCCACTTCGTCTTCGGTTACTATGTGGCTTGATGGTGCTTCAACGGTAATCTGACTATCCCCTAACCGACTTGTCAGCTGTATGGTTGAACCAAGCAGTTCTAAGTTCTCGACTGTGCCTTTGATGACCAATGGATTGGTAAGCAAATCTGGCGTGATGTGAATGTCGCAAGGGCGAATTCCAAGGGACGCTTTTGTGTCAGTTTGGTTGTCGTCAACATCGCCGAGTAAGTTGAGTTTTTGTCCTGCAAGATCAACATGCCAGCCTTGCTCTTTGCTTAAATCAACTGGAATAAAGTTCATGGCTGGACTGCCAATAAACCCTGCGACAAACTTATTTGCAGGGGAGTGATAGATCTCCCTTGGCGTACCAACTTGTTCGACTTTGCCATCGCGCAATATCACGATACGGTCAGCCAGCGTCATGGCTTCCACTTGATCGTGTGTCACATAGATGGTGGTTTTCTGCATTTTCTTATGCAGCGTTTTGATCTCGGTACGCATTGAATTACGCAGTTTGGCATCAAGGTTAGAGAGCGGCTCATCGAATAAAAATACCTCTGGTGTTCGCACCATAGCGCGTCCCATTGCCACACGCTGACGTTGCCCACCAGATAGTGCTCTAGGTTTGCGATCCAGTAACGGCGTCAGTTGCAGCATGTCAGCGACGGGTCGTACTTTTTCTTCTATTTCCGTTTTGTTTAATCCAGCGAGTTTCAGTGCAAAGGCAATGTTTTGATACACCGTCATGTGCGGATAAAGCGCATAGCTTTGGAAGACCATGGCTATGTCTCGTTCAATGGGTTCAAGCTCATTAACGACTTTGTTATTGATAAGAATGTCGCCACCGGAAATGTCTTCTAGGCCAGCTAGCATGCGCAATGTCGTTGATTTGCCGCACCCAGATGGACCCAAAAAGACAATAAATTCGCCGTCATTAATTTTTAGGTTAAAGTCTTTAACTGTGTGTACATTGCCTGGGTAAATTTTTTCAATATGTTTAAATTCAACAGAAGCCACGGGATTCTTCCTTATTATTCTATTTAATTGGGTTAGCCTTTTACGGCACCACCGGTTAAGCCTTCAACAATGTATTTTTGCGCAAACAAGAAAAATACGATGGCAGGGGTGATGGTGACGGTGACATAGGCCAGTATGCGGTTCCATTCAATGCCATATTCGCCACGGTATTGCATGATGCCGAGAGTCCATGGGTATTGTTGTTCAGTGTTCAACACCAGCAATGGCAGCAAGTAGTTGTTCCAGCTTGCGACCAAGACAAAGACACCGACGGTAGCGAGTATGGGGGTGGATAACGGCAAAATGACATGCCAGTAAAACTTGATGTAGCTGCAGCCATCAACACGTGCAGCGTCAAAGAGTTCAGAAGGTAACTGCTCAAAAAAGGTTCGGAATAACAGAATGCTAAAACCCAAACCAAAAGCCACTTGTGGAATGACCACACCCGATAGGCTATCAAGTAAGCCAAGATCTCGAATCTTTAAGAACAGTGGCAAAATCGCGGCAGCCGCAGGAAACATCATGCCAATTAAAAAATAGTTATAAATGTATTTGTAGCCAGCGAACTTGATATGAGAAAAAGTAAACGCGGTCATAGTACCGATGATTAAGGTGAGTACGACCGAGAAAAACGCAATAATCAGAGAGTTTTTCATCAGAGACCAAATAGAGCCATCGGCAAACACTTGTGCGTAATACTCAAACTCCCAAACATCAGGTAAGCCGAATGGATTGGTTCGTAACTCCCCTAAGCTTTTAAATCCACCAAGCACGGTGGCAAACATGGGAACTAAAACAAAACCGGCGACAAGTATGAGGAAGATGTATTTCCCCCAAGGCATTTTTTGTATTGCTAACATAAGTCGCTCCTTTATTTTTTATCTTTCATAATGGTGCTTTGGTATGTGAACGCAAAAATCACACAGCAAATAAACAGCACTACACCCACCGCACTGCCAAACCCTACATTCATTCTAGTGATGCCAAATGAATACAAATAAGACACCAAGGTATGAGTGCTGTGGGACGGCCCGCCTCCAGTGAGAGGCATAATGAGATCGAAAGTTTGCAGTGCTCCTAATATACTGAAAAAGATGGAGATGCTGATTCCTGACATGATCAGAGGGATCTTCACGTACCAAATGGCCTGAAAGCGACTGGCACCATCGAGTTTACTGGCTTCGATTAAATCTTTGGGAACGCCTTGCAAGGCGGCAATGTAAATCATCATGTGGAAGCCGAAATACTTCCAAACTAGCACAACAAGAATGGCCACAAAGGCCCAGTTTTTATCGGCCAATATGTACCAAGAATCGGTATTTAATGCTTCTGTAAATCTTGCCATTACACCGTAATCACCGTCGAACACAAAACGCCAAATAAGACCTGCCGCCACTTCTGCCAAAATATAAGGCAAGAAGAAAATGAGTCGGAATAGGCTGTTACTCCAGCTTTTTTTATAAATGGATAGGGCAATAATGAGAGCCAAAGGCAACTGAATCACCAAAGAAATAACAATGATCTTGAGTGTGTTCCATACTGCAGTGTCGAACGCACTGTGATTAAAAAGACGTACATAATTACTAAATTCTACCCATTGGCTAGGCTCTCCATAGCCATTCCAACGGAATAGGCTGTAATAACCGGCTTCACCAATAGGCAACATAACGAAAACGGTAAACAGCAATAGAGCAGGTGGCAAAAATATAACCAAGGTTAGTAAGCGGTTACCGTGATTGTTTTTTTTGAACCAGCGGGAAATGTTTTGTTTTGAAGACGTATTGGGGTGCTTCTCAATGGTGGTGACATCGTTACTCATAGCAAGCCTCGTGAAGATAAAAACAGCCAACCTGCGTTGGCTGTATGGATGATTAAAGCTTATTCAGCGTTATTCAAATTCCCACGCTTCTTGCACTTGTTCAGCGGCTTCTTGAGGTGAAAGTGAGCCACTGATAATCCCAACGGAAATGTCATTCACGACGCTTCCAACATTGGCACCAAATGCTTGGTCATAAAACAATTGATGCCATGAAGAGTTAGCGATGTTTTGCGCAATCCGTTTTTTAAACGGATTTTCAATGGATACATCCGCGCCTTTTACTACAGGAATGATCATGTTGATTTTGGCTAAGTGTTTTTGCATCTCAATGTTAGAAAAATATTTTAGCCATTCAACCGCTTCTGGGCTGGCCTCAGAAGTAAGTACCCAGCCAGCAATACCACCCAGAGTATCCGTGGCTTTGCCTTTGCCTCTTTCTAAAACAGGGAAATTCATCCAGCCTAGGTTGTCATCTCCAACACCTTTACCACTGATGGATTGCTGAGCTTGGAAGAGATAGTTCCAATCCCCCATTAGCTGCATCGCAGCTTTGCCATCGCCAAAGTTACCAGAGGAATCGCCAAAGGAAGCGGCTAAATACCCTGCTTGGAAGGGTTTTAAATCGACTAACCGTTTAAGCTCTTCACCCGCTTTAATGAAGTCTTCGCCACCGAAGCCATCGCCTTTTTTGTCGATGGCATCTTGAATGCCTTGTTGACCAGCTTGGCGCATAGTCAGTAGCGCCCAATAAAACTGCACAGGCCATTTATCACCACCAGCGGTTGTAATGGGAGTAATGCCGGCTGCGTGGAGTTTTTGGATAGCCTCTAGGAAATCATCCCAAGTGATGATTTTTTCAGCATCAACACCGGCTTGTTGAAATAAGCTTTTGTTGTACCAAAAGCCGACTTGGCTAACCATGTAAGGAAGACCGTATTGTTTTCCTTGGTAATTAAAAGCGTTAAAGCTAGCCTCTGAGAACCTAGGTTTAATGTCTTTCATTTCTTTGGTGACATCTTTTAACAATCCCGCATCAACACGTGTTTGAAAGTTTCCACCTCCCCAGCTGTAGAAAATGTCAGGACGTTGCTCAGATTGAAGCAGTGTCGGCAGCTTTTGCTTGAAGGCCTCATTTTCTAAATATTCCAATTTGACGTGTTGACCTGGATTGGCTTTTTCGTAGTCATCGGCCACTTGTTCCCAGATGGCGACGACTTTTGGGTCGGCTTCAAGGTGAAGCATGCGAATAGTGGTATCAGACCAAACGAATGACGACGTCAAAGACGCCGCAATGGCAACTGGATAAAAGAGATTTTTCCAGTTTTTTTGAGTGTTGCGGATGGTATTTGTATTTTGGTAACGCATAAAGAACGTCCTTTTTTATTATTAATGTGATCGTACTTTTTTAAAATGAATAGATTTCATTTCTTGGTTTCAAAGACTATGAATCTAAACGTCATCTAAAAATAAACCGAATATTAAGATGTTAAGTTAATATTAAGTATTCTTTGTGGTGTTTGTTTTAGTGAAATTTCAATGAGTTGATCATTGCTGTATATGGTTTTTTGCTCAATTATGAAATTTGATAATCCTGTTCATTTATTTGTTGATGGTGCTTAATGACTAATAAATAGTCGTCTCTCGTGGTGTGAATGGTTCTACTAAGGGTTTGATTTTAAAGTTGATATTTTTTATTGGTAGATAGTGGTGTTGGCTGTGATGCTTTTTTATGAGAGGGGGAATGAAGAGGTATACCATATTGCTTATGTTAAATAACATAGTGAAGATGTGACATAACATAATTTGAAACTCTTTAATCTTATGGGAAATTCTTATTCATTTGCTGATTAAAATACAACACACAGTGTTGTCTATAGAATATGCAGAGTAATAAAAAAGTTGATGCCGATTTTCAATTTATCGCAATAAGATAATTAATATAAATAGATTTCATGTTTTCTTATTAGGGTGCCGTATAGATGGACGTTTATAAAAATTCAAATGCTAGCGTTTCGCAGCGCGTTGACGATTTACTGGCTCGCATGACGTTGGAGGAAAAAATTGCACAACTGGGCGCGCAATGGTTAATTTTAGAACCTACGGGCGACCACAAAGACCGAGATTTTGAGATGGGTGCTCAAGGGGAGCGTAAACCGATTCAAGAGCGTCTAAAACATGGTTTAGGTCAAATTACTCGTCCATTGGGTACACAAGTCATTAGCCCCAATGATGGCGTCAAAGCGTTAAATCAATTGCAAAAGTATCTCGTCGAAGAAACACGCTTGGGCATTCCCGCTATGTCACACGAAGAGTGTTTAGTTGGGCTGATGGCGAAAGGCTCGACTCTGTTTCCTTCCTTTCTTAACTATGGCCACACTTGGAATCCGCCGCTTATTCATCAGGTTGCACAAGTGATTGGCGAGCAGACTCGCCGTGTTGGCGCCCATCATGGCTTAGCACCAGTGTTGGATGTATCTCGCGATGTACGCTGGGGCAGAACGGAAGAAACGCTGGGTGAAGATCCTTACCATGTTGGTGTGTTAGCGACAGAGTTTGTTAAAGGCCTGCAAGGCGAAAAACGTGATCTTCTTGCTACCTTAAAACATTATGTCGGCCATTCTTTTAGCGAAGGCGCACGCAACCATGCACCTGTGCATTTGGGCTTTAAAGAGTTAAACGACACTTTTTTGTTGCCCTTTGAAATGGCGGTAAAACTCGGCAAAGCAGGTTCGTTGATGCCTGCATATCACGATATAGATAATGAAGCTTGCCATGCCTCATACCATTTATTAACCGAAGTGCTGCGAAATCAATGGGGCTTTGATGGCTTAATTGTGGCGGATTATGGCGGTGTTGAGTTATTGGCGAGTCATCATGGCATTGCAGCGGATAATGCCCATGCGGCGGCGTTGGCGTTCAATGCTGGATTAGACATTGAATTGCCAGATGATGCTTGTTCCAGTCAGTTAGCCTCGGCACTGCAAAGAGGGCTGATTGATGAGCAGAAAATCGATGAGATCGTCGCTCGAATTTTGAAAGTAAAATTTGAAATGGGCTTATTTGAGCATCCATATTGCGATGAATCTCCCATTGAGCCTCCAAAGCGAAAAAGCCACAGAGCTTGCCTATCAAGTCGCTTTACAATCGGTCGTCATGTTAGAAAACAACGCTGGCTTACCCTTAAATAGCCAACAAAAAATCGCCGTCATTGGCCCAACAGCAGATGACCAATTGGCCTTGCTTGGTGGATACAGTTTTCCAGTGCATCTTATCTTGAGCAGCGTTGACGACAGTAGCAAGGTGTGTCCGACTATTTTAGAAGCGCTGCAAAATGAATTTGCACAGGTTTCATACAGCAAAGGTTGCGATATTTTAACGGAGCGTCATAGCAATGCTCCGGTTTTCCCTGGTGATGTGGATTTGGCCATGAATCAAACCATGACGTCTCCAGTCTCACGAGATACTAGCCAAATTAAACAAGCGATTGAAATGGTCGAGCAAGCGGATGTGGCGATTGTATGTGTGGGGGATCTTGCTGGTTTGTTCCAAACAGGCACCGTGGGCGAAGGATCGGATACCGACAGTTTAGATTTGCCAGGCGTGCAACAGCAGTTAATTGACGAAGCGATTGCCACAGGTAAACCGGTGATTATTTTGGTTACGGGTGGAAGGCCATACAACTTAAATGGCGCAGAAGAAAAAGCTGCTGCGGTGTTATTCGGTTGGGGCTCGGGGCAAGAAGGCGCAAGAGCGATTGCGGATATTATTGTCGGTAAACAATCACCTTCTGGGCGATTAACCCTATCGATTCCTAAAAATGCTGGCGCTGTGCCGTATTTTTATAACCATAAACTCAAAAGCGGTGGCACGCCCATTGCCTATCATTTTGGATCGAAATATAACTTTGGTTACGGCCTGACTTACACTGACTTTGCCTATAAAAATATGCAGATCGAAAACAAGCAGGTGTCGATTGAAGATGGCGTGATTAGAGTATCAGTCGAGCTTGAAAACATCGGCAATCGATCTGGTTGTGAGGTTGTGCAACTTTACGTGAAAGATAAGCTGTGTTCTTTGGTTCGGCCGATTCGTGAACTGAAAGGTTTTCAGCGTGTTGAGTTAGCCGCGGGTGCTTCAACCACTGTCGTGTTTGAGTTACCTGTCGACATGTTGAACTTCACTAACGCAGCACACCAGCGCATAGTGGAAGCGGGCGAGTTCGATATCATGATTGGTAAATCTGCCACCAATATTTTGTTCACCCAAACGGTAGACGTGATTGGAGACAATAGGGTATTGCCGCAATACTGGAAGATGATTTGTCACTCGTATCACCGTTAATTGACGTGTTTGAATAACGAATCAATCTAACATGGAAGCCTGTTAGCGCCGTTTTAGATTGATTTGTCTGTAAGGCGCTAGGTGCAGCTTATGAAAGAGGTCGGTAAACCTTCTTAGGATGTATCTTATTCTGGATACACACCGCGTCTTACCGCACCGGGAGGTATTCCTGTCATGCGTTTGAAGGCTCGGCTAAATGACGCCGTAGAACTGTAACCAAGTCGATTAGCAATGTCATCGAGTGAGAGGTTGTCATGGCTGATCCATTGGCTGGCAAGGCGCATGCGTAAGTTACCAAGGTATTGCTGGGGCGTATATTGAGTTAACTCTGTAAATCGCTCAGCAAACACAGATCGAGAAACCCCCATCTCGATGGCCATATCTGCAACGGACCACTGTCTTCCGGGGTCACGATGTAGAGCGGATAAAACTTGCGCTAACTTGGGGTCACGCATTGCCTCGACCCAGCCACAGACATTACAGCCAGTTTCTACCCAACGACGTAATATAGCCGCCGCGACAACATCGGCAAGTCGAGTCAATATCACCCCGTAGCCAGGCCGCTTGGCCATGATTTCTTTTGTCATGACATCAAGAAGGATGGGGATTTGTGGGTCGTGATTGGGCACGGTTTCAATATGCATCACCTCGGGCTTTAAGTGCGCTAGCGGGTGCAGCCAACCCAAATCAAACTCCATGGCGCAGCTGAAAATGAAGTTGTCTCTTGAGCGGCAGACTTTAAGGTCACAGGCGCTGATTTCCGCGGTGGAGTCACACAATGGAACTTTTTCAAAAGCGTCAATACTGACTAACGAGACATCGTCTTCGCTGTAAAGATCATGGACTCCAGCACAAGGAATTAACACCGCATCGCCACAGGCAAGTTGTTGTACCGTGCCATTTCGGGTGCGCAAAAAGGCAGAACCTTGACCGATAAAATGAAAGTACGCCAATTGCTTATCGGCACCTTCTCCGAATCGTAGGCCAAATGGCGCAGAAATATCGACTCGTCTGTATTCAAGCCCCTTAAGACGAACACCAGATAAAAGCGCATTGACCATATCGTGTTGGTTTTCATGATGTGTGTTGTTCAGCGAGGAAAGTGACATAGCTACTCCGGACGATATGGTATTAATTTAAGATATATTGGTATATATCGTCCGGCCTGTCCATATTATTCTGTACGTAATTTATCAACATTCAGTTAAGAGGACGTTTAATGACGAATACAGTAAATGTGTCCCCGTCACAGGCACAACAAGATGTACCTGCTTGGGGGGCCGTAATCGCTATGACATTAGGGGTTTTTGGGCTAGTTTCAGCGGAGTTTTTGCCTGCTAGTCTATTAACCCCCATGGCATCGGATCTTTCCATTACAGAAGGCATGGCAGGTCAAGCCGTTTCCGCGACAGCACTTCTTGCCGTGGCTGCTAGCCTTTTAACCGCCACGGTTACGCGTGGGATAGATCGTCGTTATGTCCTATTGGGATTTTCGGTGTTGCTAATTGTCTCGAATATTTTGGTTGCTTTCGCGCCGAACTTTGTTCTGCTGCTGGCTGGGCGCGTACTGCTTGGTATTGCTCTTGGTGGTTTTTGGACCATGGCGGCGGCCACCGTTATAAGGTTGGTGCCGGACAGCAGTGTTCCACGAGCTTTGGCTATTATGTTTAGCGGTGTGTCCGCTGCGGCGATTTTTGCGGCTCCCTTGGGCAGCTATCTGGGAGGAATTATTGGCTGGCGTCATGTTTTCTTACTGGCGTCCTTGCTGGGTGTTTTGACGCTTGTGGTGCAGTTTTTCACACTGCCAAGCATTCCTCCGCGAGGTCGGGCCACATTAGGTACGCTGATTGCGGTAATGAATCGTCCAAGGATGAAGTTTGGTCTGTTTGTGTTAGTGCTTATTTTTACGGGTCATTTCGCCTTATTTACCTATGTACGACCATTTCTTGAAAACGTGACGGGCGTAGCGACGGCGGGTATTTCAGGGATTCTGTTGGGTTTTGGTGTGGCTAATTTCATCGGTACCCACATTGCAGGTACGTTGATCGGCAGATCATTGCGTCTAACCTTGGCTCTTATGCCATTGATTATGGGGCTGGCTGGCTTAGGCATGGTGAGCTTTCAAGGCATTGTACCTACGGCAATTTTGGTGGCTGTCTGGGGAATGGCGTTTGGTGGCGTGCCAGTCGCGTGGTCAACATGGATTACACGCAGTGTTCCCGACGAAGCGGAAAGTGGTGGCGGGCTTATGGTCGCCACCATTCAGGTGGCCATTGCACTGGGTGCCGCAGCGGGCGGGCTTGTGTTCGACATCAGTGGTGCCTTGGGCGTATTCAGCATCGCTGCCATCATTTTGTTGGCAGCCGCTATCTCTGTGACTATTGGTTTACGCACTGGTCCAGCAAAGTAATCGGATAACGTTTCTAGCCCCGATGGTGCAACCCCATCGGGGTATTTTTGTTTTGCTGTTTTGTTGATGTAACGAGCATTTAACGAATTGGTATCGACACACCTGATTGTTATTTACCCAGATTTTTCTTGACAAGGTCTTTTTTAATACTATTATGACATCGATGTCATTTTAAGGTTAATGCTTAATGTCTACTATTTACGATGTGGCTAAAATCGCCAATGTGTCGCCCAAGACCGTTTCTAGGGTTCTGAATAATGACGCGCCAGTGGGTGAAGCAACACGTTTAAAGGTTCAAGCCGCTATTGACCAATTAGGCTATGTTCCAAGTACGGCGGCGAGAGCGATGCGCTCTAATAAGTCGGGTTTAATCGGTGTTATAACGGGGGCAATATCCCATAATGCGACGGCTGGACCGACAGGGCTGCCTGATCTTTTTATTGTGCAGGGCATTCAGGCTGTTATTCAAGCGTCAAGTAAAACACTGTTAATTGCTGATACGGGTGACGATAGTCGCCGTGTTGCGCATTTAATTCGAACTTTTCAAGAACATCGTGTGGAAGGCATTATTTATGTTGCAGATTATCATCAACAAGTCAGTTTGCCAGTCCACAGTAAAGATATGGCCATCGTGTTGGCAAATTGCTTTGATGCTCAACAGACCCCAGCTGTGGTGCCAGACGATGAGTGGGGTCAGTACCATTTATTAAAACGTATCTTGTCAGCAGGGCATCGACGCGTTGCGTACCTTAGTCTTGATGAACAGATGGTCGCGACTGACTTACGAACTAAGGGCTATTGCCAAGCACTCAATGAAGCGGGGATTGATATCGATCCTGCCTTAATTTTGTGTGCCGATACACTAGAGCAAGTCGATAATAAAGCCTTGGTTGAACAGGCTGTGGATCGACTTTTAGCCTTGCCTCAGCCTCCGTCTGTTATATGTTGTGGTAATGATAAAATGGCCTTAAAACTCTATGGAATATTGCGTTCCCGTGGGGTTCGTATTCCGGAAGCGATTTCAGTGGCGGGTTATGATAACTATTTATCGATCACGGAAAGTTTGTACCCCTCTCTGACGACTGTAGATTTGGCTTATCGAGAAATTGGCGCTGAAGCCGCGCGTTTATTACTCAAGCAAATTCAAGACAAACAATTTCAATTACTAGCGGCACCCATTCGTGTTGCCAGTCCTGTTGTGTGGCGTCATTCCGTATTGCCATACGACACTAAAAAACGATCAACGGACGATGATAGATCATTAGTAACAAGGGAATAAGATGGATAAAAAAAGACATTGATGTCTTTTTTTATCCATTGAAATGACATCGATGTCATTTTTTATAAATCGACTTGGAGACGTTAAATATGAAAACAATAATAATGAAAAACGTGCTGATGACGGCGAGTGCATCGCTGTTGAGCCTGGGAGCAATAAATGGATACGCGCAGACGAATTTGTCGCTGTGGTATCACGGTGCGGGCAATCCTGTGGAGGCAAAAATTATCGATCAGATAGTGGATGACTTCAACAACAGCCAATCGGATTGGAAAGTGGCGTTGCAAAGTTTCCCGCAAGAGTCCTATAACGACTCAGTTATTGCGGCCGCTTTAGCGGGTAATTTACCCGATATTCTTGATGTGGATGGCCCTGTGATGCCTAACTGGGCTTGGGCAGGTTATTTACAACCACTCAACATTGATGAAGCCGCCATAGCCGACTTTCTGCCCGGTACAAAGGGATATTGGAATGGGAAATTGTATTCCTTGGGACTGTGGGATGCGGCTGTCGCCATGATTACCCGCAAGTCTACATTGACTGACGCCAATATTCGTATTCCAACGTTAGATCAGCCTTGGAGTTTGGATGAATTTAATGCCGCGCTTGAAACGTTAAAACAAACGGGAAAATACGACTATCCGCTTGATCTTGGTTTGGCTTGGAAAGGCGAATGGTTTCCTTACGCGTTTAGTCCGTTCTTGCAAAGCTTTGGTGGGGATATTGTCGATCGTAGCACCTATCAGAGCGCAGAAGGGGTGTTGAATGGCGATGCCGCCATCGCCTTTGGAGAGTGGTGGCAAATGCTGTTTCAAGAAGGCTATACCCCAGGCAACTCACAAGATACCGCTGATCGCGAAACTGGATTGGTGGATGGTAAATACGCGATTCAATGGAATGGTAACTGGACAGCCTTAAATATGCTTAAGGCATTCGGTGATGATGTCTTGTTTTTACCCGCACCTGATTTAGGTCAGGTACCTAAAATTGGTGCAGCAAGCTGGCAGTTTGGTGTTTCGGCTACGACTCCACACGCTCAAGGTGCCGCTGACTTTATTAAATTTGCCACGCAAGATCGTTATATGACGGCGTTTTCTGATGCGATTGGGCTTATTCCACCCACCAAAACCGCGGCTGCGACCAGTCAGCATTATCGTCAAGGTGCTCCGATGGCGACTTTCTTTGAATTATCAGCACAACAAGCTGTGCTTAGACCTGTCACCCCAGGCTATGTGGTCGCGGCTAAGGTGCTAGAGAAAGCATTGGCCGATATAGCTGATGGCGCTGACGTCGCAGACACATTGGATAACGCAGCGGATGAAATCAATAACGATATCCGCCGTAATTTAGGCTATGGCCATTCAATAAATTAATTCCATTAATAACATGGACATTAGCGATACGGAAATGGCGCTGAGGAACATGAGTAATGGGTGTTCTTCAGCGCCAAGGTTAGTAACCGCCAGGAAAGGCTATTCAATTATGCAAAAAACATGTTCAACACTCACGCAACATAACCGTAGCGGCTGGCTATTTGCTCTGCCCGGCTTCGGTCTGATGATGCTATTTATCGTGGTGCCATTCGTGTTTGCCATTGTCTTTTCGATGACAAATCAACGCTTGATTTCACCCAATCCAACGCAGTTTGTAGGTTTAGAAAATTATCGACAACTATTGAGCGTCAATAGTTTAGTCCTGGCACCAGAGATGACGGATACCGGTGAAATAAAGCGCGACAATCAAGGCGATATTACCTACCCACGTATCCGTTCTTATACCCGCAACAATCCAGATTATGCGCATTTACAAGGTATGAAAGAGTGGTTCTCTTGGCAATGGTCTGACCAAAAGGTCGTTGTTTTAGCCAGCGATCCGGTTTTTATGAAAGCCGTGGTGAATACCTTTCTTTTTGTCCTTGTTGTCGCGCCACTACAGGGCGCTCTAGCGTTGGCGTTAGCCTTGTTAATTAATCAGCGTTTAAAGGGGATTAATATTTATCGAGCGATTTATTTTATGCCGGTAGTGGTCTCGATTGTCGTGGTGTCAATTCTCTGGCGTTTTATTTATGACGGCCAAAATGGTTTGCTGAACAACTTATTGCACACCTTGTCATTTGGGCATTTTGTGCCTGTGGACTGGCTGGGTAACCCAAATACAGCATTGGGTTCTATCATGGTGATGTCTATTTGGCAGGCGGTGGGCTTTCATATGGTGATTTGGCTTTCTGGTTTACAGACCATTTCGCCCACATTGTACGAGGCCGCCAAAATTGAAGGGGCTTCCGGCTGGCAAACCTTTCGTTACGTGACGTGGCCAGGTCTTAAGAACACCGCCATTTTAGTCTTGATCGTCATTACAATGCAGGCGTTTGCGTTGTTTGCCCAGATTGATGTTATGACCAACGGCGGCCCATTGGACAGCACTCAAACCATTGTTTTTCAAGCGGTTGAGCGAGGCTACGGCAAGCAGGATATTTCCGGCGGCTCGGCTATTTCAGTTGTGCTCTTTATCCTTGTGTTGAGTATCTCTCTGTTACAACGCTATTTCACTCGGGAGAAACATTAAATGGCTCATATTACGATAGATAATCACCGACTTCGTCTTATTGTGCGTTATACCTTGTTGTCATTAATCGCACTCATTTTTATCTTTCCGCTGATTTTTATGCTGGTTTCTTCGTTTAAACCTGATCATCAGTTGCTGGCTGACACGGCTTCATTGCGAGCATTTTTGCCCGTTGGGGATATTAGTCTGAGCAATTACGACAAGGCGTTTGAACGAGGCTCCTATTTTTTTGTTTATGTTTAATTCTTTGCTCGTCACCGCTGTGACTGTGGTGCTGAGCTTGTTGTTGTGTTCAATGGCGGGATTCTCATTTGTTTATCTAAATTGGCGTGGTAAACAGCTGGCTTTTTCCATCATTGTGGCCACATTAATCGTGCCATTTGAAACCATTGCGATTCCCATGCTGCTCATGGTTTCTAAGCTGCCTTGGCTGGGTTTGGAGGGTCTGACTTGGGGATGGTTGAATACCTATAGAGTGCAAATTGTGCCCTTTATTGCAGATGGATTAACTATTTTTCTGTTTACGCAATATTTCAAAGACTTGCCAAGAGAGTTGATTGAAGCGGCACGTGTGGAAGGTAGTAGCTGGTGGCAAGTGTATTGGCGCATTGTGATGCCACTATCTGGCCCCGTGATTGCGACGGCTGCCATTTTGAAATTCTTGGTCATGTACAACCAGTACTTATGGCCGATTATGGTCACACAACAAGAACAATACCGGCCAGTTTTGGTCGGCTTACAGTATTTTTTCCAGCTCAATACCGCGTGGGGAGAAGTGATGGCGTACTTAACACTGATCACTATGCCTGTCTTAGCGTTTTATCTGGTATTGCAACGAGCTTTTATCGCTTCCATTGCCTCAACAGGCGTCAAGGGTTAATTTTTAGGAGTTATATAATGACAATCGCATTAAAAGATCAGTGGATTTGGGACAGTTGGTATTTTCGTGAAGGCGACACATGGCATGGTTATTTTTTGAAAGCCGATAAGGCGTTACTTGATCCTGAGCGACGTCATTTAAACGTTAGCCAAGGGCATGCTACTTCTACAGACCTAGTTCATTGGCAGCATCATGGTACGTGTTTTGCGCCAGCGAAGTCCCCAGCTTGGGACGATTCTACCACTTGGACGGGCAGTGTCGTGTGTGATGAATCAGGCTTATATCATTTGTTCTATACCGGAACCTGCTTAGCAGAAAATAGCCTTTATCAACGCGTAGGCCATGCCACCAGTACGGATTTACATCATTGGCAACGTGTCGGCGATGGCTTGTGTTTAGATTTGGTGGGAGAAAATGCCGCTCATTACGAACATCAACATCAAAAAGGTTTTTGGCACGATCGAGCCATGCGCGATCCTTGGGTGATGAAAGACCCAAAAGGGGAGGGTTGGTTGATGTTTTTTACCGCCAGAGCGCCGGGCATTGATGAAGCCAACGCCGGTGGCGCGATTGGTTTTGCTACCTCCGATAATTTATATGACTGGGAGTTACAGCCTCCTGTATTTGTTGGGTGCTTTGGTCAATTAGAAGTGCCGCAAGTGTTTGCTATTGGTGAACGCTGGTACTGTTTGTTTTGTACGTCTGGCCAACACTGGAGTGAGGCGTATACGGCGAGTCAAGCGGGTAAATTAGTGACGGGCAATCATTACCTGATCGCTGATCATCCGCGAGGACCTTGGCAAGTTGCTCCTGGGGCTTTTTTTGACGGCGAGAATCCTTGTCACCGCTATGCCGCGAGAATATTAGAAACCGAAAAGGGCCACTGTATCCTGGGTTTTCATGATCAAGACAAGCAAGGTTTTGTTGGCGAAATTCTCGATCCAGTTGCAATAGAGGTGGACGCAGCGGGTCTATTAAACGTCACAGAGAACAAAAAGGATAACGACTAATGGCGGACGTCACATTACATAAGCTGGTAAAGCGCTACGATAAAACCGATATTATTAAAGGCGTGGACATAGACATCAAAGATGGTGAGTTTACGGTATTTGTGGGCCCATCTGGCTGTGGAAAATCCACCTTGCTACGCATGATTGCGGGGCTTGAAGACATCACAGACGGCACCCTATCGATTGATGGTAAGGTAGTGAATCACCTACAGCCCAAAGACCGCAGTATTGCCATGGTTTTTCAATCCTATGCTATCTTCCCTCATATGACAGTGAGGGAAAATATGGCCTTTGGCCTGACGATTGCTGGCATTTCAAAGCAAGAAAAAGACCAACAGGTCAATGAAGCCGCTAAAGTTTTGCAAATGGAGCATCTATTAGAACGTCGACCCAGCCAGCTTTCAGGCGGTCAACGTCAGCGTGTGGCTATTGGGCGTGCCATTGTGCGTAATCCCAAGGTATTTTTATTCGACGAGCCCCTTTCCAATTTAGATGCCGCATTGCGTATGGACATGCGTATGGAAATTGCCAAATTACACAAAAAACTTGGTGCGACCATGATCTATGTGACGCACGATCAAGTGGAAGCCATGACATTAGCGGACAAGATAGTTGTATTAAAAGGTGGAGAAGTACAACAAATTGGCAGCCCGATGGAATTGTTTCATCACCCTGCAAATCGCTTTGTGGCAGGGTTCCTCGGTTCACCATCGATGAACTTTGTTGAGGCTGAGGTACTGGCGATCGATGCTCAAACCATTACCCTTGGTTCCTCGGTGTTGGACCCTGTTGTGCTGCCAAAACCAGAGCTCGCGTTACAGTTTGGTCAAACTGTCGAGCTGGGTATTCGTCCACAGTACCTACAGCCGCAGCATGGCGATGTGAAAGGCTCTTTGCACGGACAAGTGTCATTAACAGAGCGCCTTGGCACTGAAACGATTTTAGACGTTAGTCTTACAGATGGTAAAAAAGTCATTGCCGCGATTGGTCAGGATCAGCTATTTCAGATAGGTGAAAACATCCGTCTGCATTTTGATCCAGAACGAGCGCATGTTTTTGTAAAGAGTGCAGACGCTTAAGCCTTCCCTTAAGAGGCAGAAAATATGTCATTTTATGGCGCTGGGTGAAGCGCTTTAGTTGCCCAAATGCTCCGGTTATTGTTAATAATCGGAGCATTTTTTAATCATTCGAGTTTGGTGTCAAAGATATTTCATTTTAGAATCAGCTTATTAATAACCTTAATCCGAGAGACGTCATTAATAGGCCCGTCACTCGTTCAACCCATATTTTAAAGATGAATACTTTTTGTTGAATTCTCGCGGATGTTAGCAAACAAGCCACTAAAGCAAACCAGACGAAATGCGCTAAAGCAATATAAGCACCATAGCCAAGCTCCATCAGTAAAGAGGTGTCTGCTGAAATGACTTGGCTAAATAAAGACACAATAAACAACATGGTTTTTGGATTGAGTGCGTTACAGGCGAAACCAGACCAAAAAGCTGAACTGTTTTTTGCCAATGTATTTTTTGGTGTTTGTTCATTTTTCAATGGCGTAGATGGTTGCTTATGTTTCAATGTAAAGATGATTGTTTTGATGTCTGGCCATAAAGCTGAAATACCCAACCAAATAAGATACATGGCGCCAAGAACTCGTAAGGTATTCAGAACCCAGATATTGTTTGCAAAGACGACCCCCAGTCCCAAGAGTGTATAAGCCAAGTGTACGCTGATGGCGGTGCTAATTCCGAACGCACACAAGATGCCTTCTCGTCGTCCTTTTAACAACGAGATCTTCGACACCATGGCAAAATCTGGTCCTGGAACTCATTACCGCTAGTAATGTGATAACAGCAACGGAATACAATTCAAATTGATCTATATTTAACATGGTAAAATACTCTTATCTGTGAATAATGAGAGTATGAATTGCTATGAAAGCAAATAAAATCGATAATTAATGGTGGATATTGTGAGTAATAATCACATAAAAAGACGCCTACCGCCTTTGGGCGCTTTAACAGCTTTCGAAGCAGCGGCACGCCATCAAAGCTTTTCTCGCGCAGCGCAAGAACTTCATCTAACTCATGGTGCGATCAGTCGGGCCGTAGCCCAAATTGAAGAGCGTATCGGGGTAGATTTATTTGTACGTCGTAATCGTCGAGTTTACCTCACGACAGCAGGGCAACGATTGTTAAAGACGACATCTGAAGCCCTAGATGCGTTAAGTCTCACTGTCGAGGAGATTCATCGTCACGATAGTGCTTCGCCATTTCTTACCGTGTCTTGTGAACCAAGCTTAGCGATGCGTTGGTTAATGCCACGATTAGGTGAGTTTCGAGAACGGTGTCCGGAATTGAATATCGATCTTAGAATGGCAGGTGGCCCGATTGATTTGCTGTCGGAAAATTGTGACATCGCCATTCGACGTATGGATTTTGGTATCAAAGAAAATTATCAAATAACAACGCTTTGTTCTGAATGGGCAGGTCCTGTTTGTACTAAAGTCTATTGGGACAAGCATATTCACCAAGATGTAAGCGAAGCCAATTGGCTACATAGCCGGACTCGGCCCAATGCATGGGATGATTGGAAAGTCTCACAAGGCATCGAAAAGTTGACGCCAAAAAGTGAACAGCACTTTGATCATTTTTTTTACACCTTACAGGCAGCTCAAGACCAACTTGGCATTGCCATTGGTTCTATTCCTTTGGTTGCTGATGACCTAAAAATACAACGCCTTATTGCACCACTAGGCATGCAGCCCACGGGACATGATTATGTTTTATTAACATTGGCAGACCCAAAGTCAGACGCAAGAATCGCTGTATTTTCGACTTGGTTGATGGAACAATTTAACGCTTAAGTTGAAAGGATATCTTGCTAGATAGCCTAAACAATTTCATATGGATGGTTGTATTTTATAGGAGCCTATGACATGCACAAGATTTTTGTCTTTGGGACGTTGAAAGAAGGTTTTCCTAACTTTGAAACCAATAAAGGCGTTCGTTATCGGGGAGATTTTAAAACCAAAGAACGCTATCCGTTATACCTTGTTGGTGAACGTTTTTCGCCGTGGTTGGTTTTGATCGCAGGGGAAGGGCATTGTGTGAGAGGACAGGTATTTGATGTGTCAGATGACGTCTTAGTGGAAATGGATACGTTGGAAAGAATCACGGCGTCAGATGGTTATCGCAAGGTGAGAATGTCTGTTATTTGCCTAGAAACTGGCGATGAGATACCTGTCCTAGCCTATGGTAAACCACCAGAAATGCTAGAAGGTGTGCAGGTCATGCAGGAGCTAGCTGGCGAGTATGGCCTTGAGCATGCTGCGTTGTATCGTAGTCGATAAAGAAAAAGCGTATTTTACTGCCACTCTATCGAGCTGTCTGATGGTAGAAATAGTTTAGTAATCTGACTTGGTATTACGTGCTTAGTATCTAAGTTTTCTTCGCGCTGTAGGCGGGAAATGATATTCCCCACTTCAATGATGTCGGCAATGGGCATTTTGGTGATTTTCTTAAAATCTTTTTTGAACTGTGTTGAATATACAAGCTGATACATTGTCGGCTACCTTGCCTCTGTTAATTCCTCAAACATGCTGCTGACGGACTCGTCAAATGGGGGGCTTTGGCTTTCCATAAGAATGAGCCATTAAATCATAAACTCACCTAGTTCATGGCCATATCCAAAGCCGTCATGCCCGCTGTCGTAATTTGTCATTCGCTGGACGCTTCCAAGCATTAGATAAAAAATCATTGTCTTTATCATCAGTCGTAACAGGTGGTTAATGCGCTTTCATTCATCACATTTTTTTGTCCACATAAGGAGCTGATCTGATGCAGCATTATTCAGGCTTTGGGTTGTTAAAGCACAGTTTTAGCCATCATGAAAACTGGCAGCGGGTGTGGCGTAATCCGACCCCGAAAAAGAAATACGATGTGATCATTGTAGGCGGTGGCGGCCATGGTTTGGCGACAGCGTATTATTTGGCGAAAGAGTTTGGTGTCACCAATGTTGCGGTGATTGAAAAGGGCTTTTTGGGTGGTGGTAATACGGCACGCAATACCACGATTGTACGTTCTAATTATTTGTGGGATGAAGCGGCTCACCTCTATGAACATGCCATGAAATTATGGGAAGGTCTGTCTCAGGATTTGAACTACAACGTGATGTTTTCTCAACGTGGCTGCTTGAATCTAGGTCATACCTTGCAAGACATGCGCGATATTCAACGTCGCGTCAACGCCAACCGTTTAAATGGCATTGATGGTGAAGTGTTAGATACGCAGCAAGTCAAAGAAATTGTCCCTGTGCTGGATTGTTCTGATCGCGCACGTTATCCCGTGTTGGGTGCTTCTTGGCAACCGCGTGCGGGTGTCGCTCGTCACGATGCCGTGGCATGGGGTTTTGCTCGTGGCGCGGATGCCCATGGCGTGGATTTGATCCAGCAAACCGAAGTGGAAGATCTCATTATCGAAGATGGCACCGTTGTTGGTGTGCGTACGGCCCGTTATGGCGAAATCCGAGCTGACCGAGTGGGTTGTGTCGTCGCAGGAAATTCCAGCGTCTTGGCAAAAATGGCGGGTTTTGAATTGCCGCTAGAATCTCATCCTTTACAAGCTTTGGTGTCAGAGCCCATCAAGCCGATTCTCGATACAGTGGTCATGTCGAACCAAGTACATGGTTACGCGTCGCAATCAGACAAAGGCGATTTGGTGATCGGGGCTGGGATCGACAGTTACAACGGCTATGGTCAGCGAGGTTCTTATTCCACTATTGAGCACACCATTCAAGCGATTGTCGAAATGTTTCCGGTTTTCAGTCGTGTGCGCATGAACCGCCAATGGGGCGGTATCGTCGACACTTGTCCAGATGCCTGTCCGATTATCAGCGAGACTCCGGTGAAGAACTTGTTTTTCAACTGTGGTTGGGGAACGGGCGGGTTTAAAGCGACGCCAGGCTCAGGTCATGTGTTTGCTGCGTCTTTGGCGAAAGGCGAAATGCACCCATTGGCGAAACCTTTTTCCATGTTCCGTTTCCATAACGGCGCGCTGGTGGATGAACACGGCGCGGCTGGCGTAGCACATTAAGCGGGCGAAGACCGAATTAGGAGAGAAATACCATGTTTCATATTTATTGCCCGCATTGTTGTGAATACCGCGAGGAAGAAGAATTTCATGTGGCAGGTCAGGCGCATATTGCACGACCATTAGATCCCGATGCCTGCACAGACAAAGAATGGGGTGAGTTTATGTATTTTCGTGCGAATCCACGTGGCATACATCATGAACTGTGGGTGCATGGGGCGGGTTGTCGTAAATACTTTAACGTCACACGTGACACCCAAACTTACGAAATCAAAGAAGTCTACAAGGTGGGCGAAAAGCCCTCTGTTGTAGCCGACGACGTGAAATAGAGGCGCGATATTATGACACAAGATTTGAGCAAGCAGTCTAATCGTCTTCAAGAAGGTGGACGAATCGATCGCGCTAAACCGCTGACTTTTACTTACAATGGCAAACAATACAAAGGCTTCGAAGGCGATACCTTGGCCTCAGCTTTGTTGGCAAATGGCGTTGATATTGTGGGTCGCAGTTTTAAATACAGTCGTCCGCGCGGTATTGTCGCTGCGGGCGCGGAAGAACCAAACGCCATCATGCAAATTGGCTCGACCGAAGCCACGCAAATTCCAAACGTGCGCGCCACCCAGCAGTCGCTGTATGCGGGATTAGTGGCGAGCAGTACCAATGGTTGGCCCAACGTCGATATGGATTTGATGGGCTTGGTGGGGAAAGTCGGTGGGAAAATGATGCCACCAGGGTTTTATTACAAAACCTTTATGTACCCAAAATCCATGTGGGAAACCTACGAATCCTATATTCGTAAAGCCGCAGGTCTTGGTCGTGCGCCAAAGGAAAATGATCCAGACATTTACGACAAGATGAACCAACATTGTGACCTGCTCATCGTTGGCGCAGGCCCAGCCGGCTTGGCGGCGGCGTTAAGTGCCGCACGAGCCGGTGCTCGCGTGATTATTGCCGATGAGCAAAGTGAATTTGGTGGCAGTTTATTAAGCAGCAAAGAAACGCTGGACGATAAACCCGCCACCGAATGGATCGCAGAAGTCGTGCAAGAATTGTCTGGCTGCGCGGATGTTTTGATGCTGCCAAACTCTCAGGTAAACGGCTATCACGATCATAACTTTTTAACTATTCAACAGCATTGTACCGATCAATTTGCCGATCGTGCGCCCAATGGTCAAATCGCTCAGCGCTTGCATCGTGTGCGTGCCAAATGGGTGATCTTGGCAACGGGCGCTCATGAACGGCCTTTGGTGTATGGCAACAACGATATACCTGGTTGCATGGTGGCGAATGCGGTATCGACTTATATCAACCGTTATGGTGTGGTGCCGGGCAAGGATTTGGTCTTAATGACTTCCAATGACAATGCTTATCGCGCCGCACTAGATTGGCACGACGCAGGCCGTCGCGTCGTCGCCATTGTGGACTCGCGTAAGAACCCAAAAGGGACCTTTGTTGAAGCGGCGCGGGAACGTGGCATCAGTATTTTGGTGGGGTCTGGCGTCATTGAAGCGCACGGCAATAAGCGAGTGACAGGCGTTTCTATTGCACCGCTTAACGAAGCCGGCGATGCCGTGGTGGGGCCTATCGTCAAAATGGCCGCAGACACAGTGGCCACCTCCGGCGGTTGGAGTCCGGTGATTCACTTGTCTTGTCATACGGGCGCTCGTCCGGTTTGGAACGACGATATTCTCGGTTTTACACCAGGTAAGACCTATCAAAAACAGCTTACTGCTGGTGCAATTAATGGCGCCTTTTCAACCGCTGCCGCACTGTCCGAGGGGTTCAGCGCCGCATCAGACGCCTTGTCTCACTTGGGCTTGGCTAAACCTGAGCGAGTATTGCCTGAAGCCGAACAAATTCAAGAGAGCAAAGCCATGGCTTTGTTCCACCTTCCTCATACCAAACCGACATCAAAAGCGCCTAAGCAGTTTGTCGATTATCAAAACGACGTGACGGCTGCGGGTATTGAATTAGCGTGTCGTGAAGGTTTTGAATCCATTGAGCATGTGAAACGCTATACCGCCATGGGTTTTGGTACGGACCAAGGTAAGTTGGGCAATATTAACGGCATGGCAATTGCCGCGAAAATGCTTAAGCAAACCATCCCTCAAACCGGCACAACCATTTTCCGTCCTAACTACACGCCGGTGACATTTGGTGCGATTGCTGGACGGGATTGCGGAGAATTGTTTGATCCAAAGCGCTACACAGCCATGCACGCTTGGCATGTGGAACGCGGAGCGAAATTTGAAGACGTAGGTCAATGGAAACGTGCTTGGTATTACCCGCAAGGCAATGAAACCATGCAAGAGGCCTTGAATCGTGAGTGTTTGGCAACGCGTGAATCGGTCGGCATATTAGACGCCTCTACCTTGGGCAAAATTGATATTCAAGGCAAAGACGCACGGGAGTTCTTAGGGCGCGTTTACACCAACGCTTGGGCGAAATTACCCGTCGGTAAATGCCGTTATGGTTTGATGTGTGGTGAAGACGGCATGGTCTTCGACGATGGCGTCACCTCTTGTTTAGCGGAAAATCATTTCTTGATGACCACAACGACGGGCGGTGCCGCCCGTGTGTTGTCTTGGTTAGAGATTTACCATCAAACCGAATGGCCAGAATTGGAAGTCTACTTCACCAGTGTGACGGATCATTGGTCAACCATGACGATCTCTGGGCCAAATAGCCGTAAATTGTTGGAAAAATTAACCGACTACGATGTATCCAAAGACAACATGGCCTTTATGGATTGGAAACCCATGACGGTCGCGGGCGTGCCAGCACGAGTATTCCGCATTTCTTTCACGGGCGAGTTGTCGTTCGAAATCAACGTTCAAGCCAACTATGGCATGCACGTTTGGAAAGCCTTATTTGAGGCGGGCAAAGAGTTCAATTTAACGCCTTACGGCACCGAAACCATGCATATTTTGCGGGCGGAAAAAGGCTTTATTATTGCAGGTCAAGACACCGATGGTTCTGTGCATCCGTTTGACTTAGGCATGTCGTGGGCTGTGTCGATGCAGAAACCCTTTAGCTTTATCGGTAAGCGCGGAATGCAGCGTGAAGACTGCGTTCGTGAGAATCGTAAGCAGCTGGTGGGTTTGAAAACCCTAGACCCAAATGTGGTATTGCCAGAAGGCGCGCAAGGCGTATTCGATCCGAAAGCGCCGATTCCTATGCCAATGGTCGGTCATGTGACGTCTAGTTACTGGAGCGCGAACTTAAATCGTTCCGTTGCCATGGGCTTTGTCAAAGGCGGCTTAGATAAAATGGGGCAAAAAGTCTTTTACCCATTGGCGGATGGTCGAGTGATCGAAGCGGAAATTTGTAGCCCAGTATTTTTAGATCCAAAAGGGGAGCGTCAACATGTCTGATGTCACTGTAGCGGCTGAGTTAAAAACGGAACCTAAGTTGGTAACAAACCAATTACCCGCGGCCGAGATAATGGGGGAAAGCCCATTACACCATGCGGATCTAGAAAGTGTTGCAAAACATGGCCCACAAGAGGGCGGTGTGCACTTTCATGAACGTAAGTTGATGGGATTATTAACCCTGCGGTGCATGCCCTCCGCAGAGCAGCAAGAAGTAATCAAATCCTTATTGGGCGTGGCATTGCCAATGCAGCCATTGACGTCAGTCACAGCGGATGATTCACCAATAGGTAAGGTTTCAGTTCGCTGGGTATCGCCAGATGAATGGCTGATTATCATGGCGGGTGAAAAAGCGTTTGAATTGGAAACGAGCTTTTTTGAAAAGCTAATGGGTCACTATTCATTGGTAAATATCAGTGGCGGCACAACGATTTTTGATGTGTCTGGCCGCCATGTGGTGGATATGCTGAAAAAATCCACGCCAGTGGATTTGCATGCGAGTGAGTTCCCAGTCGGTAAAGTGGTGTCTACCGTATTTGCTAAAAGCGGTGCGATGATTTGTCGTGTGGCAGAGGACCAATTCGAATTGGTGGTTCGTCGCAGTTTTGCAGATTACCTATGGCTGTGGATTCAAGACGCGAGCCGTGAATATGGTTTGGTCGTAAAAGCCTAATTTCTTCTCACTTACTCACTTATGTATTTCACGGTTTTGGTTGGCCACTGTTTTGGTGGTCGGCCTTTTTCGTGACGTAAAAAGCTTAAGACAATAAGAGACTATTTTATGAAATCAAAAACCGCGCCTTGGATTTTTACCGCCAGCTGCCCAAGCATCATCGGAACGGTCGATGTAGTGACTCGATACATGGCTCAGGCCGGTAATTACATTGATGAGATTCATTCTTTTGATGATCGAGAGTCGGGACGTTTTTTTATTCGTATAGAATTTTTGCCTCAGAACGCAAACTTCAGTGAAGAAGCCTTTAACGCTGAATTTACCGAACGTGCGGCAGAGTTTTCAATGGATTGGTCGTTAACCGCGCCGAACCATAAACAAAAAGTCGCGATCATGGTGTCAAAATACGACCATTGTTTGAATGACTTGTTGTATCGCTTTCGGACTGGGCAATTGAACATCGACGTCACAGTCATTATCTCCAATCATCCGGATCTGGAAGACCTCGCCAAATGGCACGGTATTCCGTATTACCACTTGCCCATTACCGCTGAGACGAAATTAGAACAAGAAGCGCAAGTGCGTGCCTTGATTGAACAATACGACACCGAATTGGTCGTATTAGCTCGCTACATGCAGGTGCTTTCACCCAGCATGTGCGAATACCTTGATGGTCGCGCAATCAACATTCACCATTCTTTACTGCCAGGTTTTAAAGGCGCTCGTCCTTATCATCAAGCATGGGAAAAAGGTGTGAAAATGGTGGGCGCAACGGCTCACTATGTGAACAATGACCTCGACGAAGGCCCAATCATTTCCCAAGGCATTCAAGTGGTAAACCACGCGCATTACCCAGAAGATCTGGTGGCGAAAGGGCAAGACATTGAGCGCGTTACCTTGTTTAACGCCGTGAAATGCCACGTGGAAAAACGCGTGTTCTTGAATGGCAAACGCACCGTGGTATTTGGTGGTTGATCTACTTATCTAGCAGCCGATTGGCGAAAGCAAAAAGCCGTTCGGGGGAGCGGCTTTTTAGCAATGGTTGATACTTACTAAGTATGTGTTTGCGTTATGAAGAACAAAAAAGAAGGCGGGGGAAAGAGCTATCGCTCAGCGCTCCGCATTAAGGCAGCCCGCCAATCTGAGTTGTTTCCAACCGCATATTAAGGATTTTAGGTAATATGCTTTGATAATTCAACCGTTTGATGATTTTGGGGTGCAAATTACAGTATAAGAATTCTGGTCTATTTTTCTCTTTGCTGCGTATGATTTCTTGATGGATGAATTTCAATAAACACAAGAGGTCAATTTTGACGATAACAAAAGTCTGTGTGGCGCTGAGTTCTTTACTGCTGGTTGCCTGTACGAAAGTCGGGTTGAGCGTCGCTAATTTACCCAGTCACTTTAGTGATACCAAATCAACAAAAGATATAGCCTACGGGGCTAAGAAGTGGCAGAAGCTAGACATATATGTGCTGCCAAATGACACTCAAGAATCCAAGCCTGTCATTGTCTTCTTTTATGGTGGGAGCTGGAAAGATGGCTCCAAAGACATGTATCCCTTTGTGGGAGAACTCTTTGCTAAGCACGGTTATGTGACCGTCATTGCTGACTATCGCAAATACCCAGAAGTAAAATTCCCTGCTTTCGTAGAAGATGGTGCCCAAGCAGTAGCTTGGACCTATCGTAATATTGCTGATTATCAAGGTGATCCAGAGCGTCTGTATATCGCAGGGCATTCTGCTGGCGCGCACATAGGTGCCTTAGTCACTGCCGATAAGCATTATTTAGAAGCAAATGGATTGTCTCCCTTAATTATTAAAGGCTTTGCAGGGTTGTCGGGGCCTTATGACTTCGTTCCATTAGAAGAAGACTACAAAGACATGTTTGGGCCACCAGAGAATTACCCCAATATGCAAGTGCCTACTTTCATTGATGGAACCGAGCCGCCTATGCTACTGCTTTGGGGGGCAGACGATACCTTAGTGGGTAAAAGCAATATGGACAAGTTGATTGAGAAAATACAGGCAGAGAAAGGGCAAGTTGAGAGTAAGGTATACGAAGACGTAGATCATGTGGGCATGGTTTCTAGCCTGATGTGGTTCTTCAAGAGCAAAGCGCCTATTGCACAAGACATAAACGATTTTTTCCAACGCAACGGAGCAAACGCGGTAAAAGATGGCGATTAGAGCTGCTTAACCTTTTGTTTGGTGAGTACCGCGCTAAAATCAGACAAAGGTTTTAGCGCAAACTCCCTGTCTAAAATGTGCGCTTGCAAAATTCGGTCATAACGAAAAATACGCACGTCCTTTCTTAGATCATCCCACACCAACAGATACCAAACGGGAAAGCCCAAATACAAGTAATGGGGCTCAATCTCCCGTTCTGTCTCTTGTCCGTAATAATCTTGATAAACGATCCTGAGACGCTTTTTGAACAAGAACGCTTCCTGCAAAACCTTTATTGTTAATCCAGTATGTTGTTTTTGTTTATTAAAGGAAACCATGACATCGGGAGAAGCTTGTTCGCCCACATGAATACGCTGGCGTAGCTGGTGTATTTGTTGTTTTTGTTGTGCCGAAAGGGAGGCCATGAGTTTATGGCGTAGTGACTTGATGTTATCAACAAACAGAGTTGATCCCATACTTTCTGCCATGGCAAGGCTGATCAGTAAGTCGATGATTTCATGGTTTCCTAATGAAACACGACCCACACCCCATTGATGATGCAGCCTTATCCCACCACCGCGACCTTTATCTGCCTCTATTGGTAAGCCTCGCTCACGCAAAATAGCAATATCTCGAAATAAAGTACGTTCGCTAATATTAAGCTCAGCCGCGACCATTTTAGTGGTCAGCGCAGCGTGCGATTTTAACAGCGCGGTGAGCTGCTCTAATCTGTCCATTCTTTGGGTGGTATTGGCTCGTGTCATGATTTTAATGTGACATAAACTGTCATAGATGTCGATATAGTGAACAGGTGCTTAAACATTCACGGAGAGCAGTAATGAAAGAAGTAACCTTAAATGCAGATTCCCTAGTTGGGTTGAGTGTACGCACCAATAATGCCAATGAAATGCAGCCTGCTACGGCCAAAATAGGGACATTACACCAACGATTTGCTCAGCAAGTAAAAGTAGCTTATGAGCAGGGGCTTGCCTATATGGCGTTTATCACCAATACGAATCCGACTATACCGGTGATTTCAGTGTGTTAGTGGGGGCAAAGCCTGACTTTGTTTCTTCAGACATTGCGTTAGAGACAGTCTCTTTGCCAGCAGGAACCTATTTGGTTTTCTCTGGAGAAGGGCAAATGCCACAAGTGGTCGTTTCTGTTTGGGAAGAGATTTGGGCGTATTTTAGTCGTGATAATTGCCCACACCAACGAGCTTATACGGTGGACTTTGAATGCTATACCAGTGAGCATAGCGTTGAGGTTTATATTGCTCTCACTTCGTGAATAAGTAGCTTTACAGCACTCATAAGCATTCCTTATTAAGAACAGGTTATCTATTGCTTTGGGGTGTTTTTTGGTCATTTTTACGTTTAGTATACTGCCCACTTTCCCCTAAACCTGTTATGAAGTAGCTGATATGACAACCACGGAAACCACTATAGAGTTAGCCGCAGAGCTAAAAGCCATCGTAGGCAGCCAATACACACTCACCGACGAAGATAAAACCAAACCTTACAGCCAAGGTATTCGCCTAGGTGGCGGTAAAGCATACGCTGTGGTGCGTCCCGGTAGCTTGGTTGAGATCTGGAAGTGTTTGCAAGCCTGCGTAAAAGCGGATGTGATTGTCATCATGCAAGCGGCCAACACAGGTTTGACAGGTGGCTCCACACCCAATGGCAACGACTACGACCGTCCCATCGTGATCATCAGCACCATGCGTATTGATGACATTCAACTATTGGATCAAGGCAAGCAAATTGTCGGCTTTGCGGGTAGTACTCTATTTGGCTTAGAAGACACCTTGAAACCTTACGGGCGTGAACCACACTCTGTGATCGGCTCCTCCTGTATTGGTGCGTCTATTGTTGGGGGTGTATGTAACAACTCTGGCGGCGCGTTAGTTCAACGTGGCCCAGCTTACACAGAAATGTCCTTGTTTGCCCAAGTAACCAGCGATGGCGAACTGCGCTTGGTCAACAACCTTGGTATTGATTTAGGGTCAGACCCAGAAGAAATCCTGAACAACCTACAAAACAAAAACTACCAAGAAAAAGACATTCACTTCCCTGATAAACGCGCGTCTGACAACGAATACCACGAACGTATTCGTGATGTGGATGCAGACACACCGTCCCGCTTTAACAACGACCCACGTCGTTTGTACGAAGCATCAGGCTGTGCGGGTAAACTTGCTGTATTTGCGGTACGCATCGACACTTTCCCCATTCCTGAAAAGTACCAAGTCTTCTACATCGGCACCAACGACCCAGCCGTCATGGAACAAATGCGTCGCGACATGTTGTCTACCTTCAAAAACTTGCCCGTGTCAGGTGAGTACATGCACAGCAGCAGCTACGACATCAGCAAAAAATACGGCAAAGACAGCTTTTTAGTTATCGACAAACTGGGCACCAAATACATTCCAAAAATGTTTGCCATGAAACGTACCGTCGACAGATGGGCTGGTAAATTCAAATTCATGCCCAACAAATTTTCTGACCGCGTGATGCAATACATCAGCCAGCTGTTTCCGAATCACCTGCCGAAACGCATGGAAGAATACCGTGAAAAATACGAACATCATTGGATCGTAGAAACCAGCAACGAAGGCGTTGCCGAAGCACAAGCCTACCTCGACAACTTCTTCAAAGACAACGAAGGTGGCTACTTTGCTTGTACCAAACGCGAAGCTGACCAAGCCATCTTGCATCGCTTCGTCACCGGCGGCGCCTTGACCCGCTACCACATCATGAATGGCAAAGACCTAGGTTCCATCATGACCATCGACGTAGCCTTCCCACGTAATGAGCGCGACTGGTTTGAAGAATTGCCACAAGACATTGAAGAAAAAGTCGCCGTAAAAATGTACTACGGACACTTCTTCTGCCACGTCATGCACCAAAACTACATCATGAAAAAAGGCGTCGACGCCAAAGCCGTGAAGAACCAAATTCTCGCCAGCTACGACGCCCGCGGTGCCGAATACCCAGCGGAACACAACGTAGGGCACGAATACCTAGCCAAACCCGCACTGCGAGCGTTCTACCAGAAAAACGACCCGACCAACCGCTTCAATGTCGGCATCGGCGGCACCAGCAAACTGAAAAACTGGCAAGAACTGAGCCACGAACATAAAGGCTGTGGTTGTCATAAATAAGCGTTAGAACAACATTAAATACAAAAAAGCCGAGACCTTTCTTTTAAAGATGTCTCGGCTTTTTTTGATAAGTTGTGAGTTTAAATCTTTAGTTTAGCTTCTCAACATCCATTTTTTGGGGTCACGAGCGCAATGCATGACAGCAAAAATAACAACCACATTTTGCTGAATAGTATAGAAAATACCGTATGGAAATTTATTTATTAAAGCCCTATGAAGTGTCTTGTGAGTAATCGGGTATTGTTTTGGATGGGTTGAAATTTTTAACAACGTATCCTCAATACAAAGCATAAATTCAGTGCCAAGTCCTGCTCTGCAATGTTCGAAATATGAGTAAGCTTCTTTCAGGTCGTCCTCGACCTCTGGGCGTATCCTTACTTTATATAGCATTATGAGCCTAATATTTTAGATTTTATTGTGTTCCAATCTGAGCCGATATTTTGATCGGATTCGAATTGTGCCAGTCTATTGTCTAATTCATTTTTTTGGGCTGTAGTGAGCTTTATGGCATCTTGATCACTTGCGACAGAGTCCCAAAGCTGCTGAGCTAGTGTCACTTTTTCGCTCGCTGTTAAATCATTTAGTTTCATCATGGTCACCTAGCAATATTTCATGTCTAGAAGTATAAAACGATTTAGACTAAATGTAACTGATGACAATGTTTGCCCTGCTATCACTCATTTATATCGATCCGACAAGCAGAACAACTCTTACAAAGGATAAAACGACCATGTCTCATTACGACAAGTTAACGTCACACTACCAAACACTCAGTCACTTTAACCATGCTCAAGCCATGCTTGGCTGGGATGCGGCGGCGAACATGCCATCGGGTGGTAGCGAAGCCCGTTCCAATGCCATGGCGGAACTATCGGTCCACATTCACCGTTTATCGACGCAACCACAGCTAGAAGAATGGTTTGGTAATGCCGAGCAAGAATCCTTAAGCACAGAACAACAAGCCAGCCTACGGGAAATGAAACGCCAATGGCAGCAAGCGACCATCGTTCCAGAAGACCTAGTACAAGCGCAATCCATCGCCGGTTCCAAATGCGAACATGCGTGGCGTACTCAGCGCCAAGAGAACGATTGGACAGGCTTCGAAAAGAACTGGAAAGAAGTGGTCGCCTTATCTCGTGAAGAAGCAAAAATTCGCGGTGCAGCACTTGGCCTTACACCGTATGACGCCATGCTCGACAAATACGAACCAGGCACCACCACCGCGTCGCTAAATACTTTATTTACCGATGTAAAAACTTGGTTGCCAGAACTGATTGAAAACGTTTTGGAAAAGCAGAAGTCTGAATCCATCATTTTACCGTCTGGAACTTTCTCCACCGCGACGCAAAAAGCCCTTGGCTTAGAAGTCATGAAACTACTGAAATTCGACTTTGACCGTGGCCGCCTCGACCAAAGTGTTCACCCATTTTGTGGCGGCGTACCAACCGACGTGCGCATTACCACACGCTACAACGAGCAAGACTTTGTACAAGCCTTAATGGGCATCGTTCATGAAACCGGCCACGCCCGCTACGAACAAGGCTTGCCAAAAGCCTTTGCCGGATTACCAGTCGGTGAAGCGCGTTCCATGGGGATTCATGAATCCCAGTCCTTGTTTTTTGAAATGCAAATAGGGCGCAGCAAACCCTTTATCTCTCACTTATCACGCTTATCTGCAGACGCTTTTAACGCCCACAACGACCCCGTGTTTGCCGAAGACAACCTCTACAAAATCTACACCCAAGTAGAAAAAGGCTTTATTCGTGTGGATGCCGACGAACTAACCTACCCAGCGCACGTTATCCTGCGTTACGAAATCGAACGCGACCTCATCAACGGCGTCATAGAACACACCGACGTACCAGCGCTGTGGGATGAGAAAATGAAAGCGTCTCTTGGCATCTCCACCAAAGACAACTACAAAAACGGCTGCATGCAAGACATCCATTGGACAGATGGCGCATTTGGCTACTTCCCAAGCTACACACTTGGCGCCATGTACGCCGCCCAATACAAAGCCACCATGATACAAAACCTCGACTTCGAGGCAGCTATCCAAAGCGGCGACCTAAGCCCCATCTTCCAATGGCTAAGCGACAACATCTGGACACAAGCCTCACTCCACACCACAGATGAACTCGTCAAACGCGCCACAGGCGAGACGCTGAATGCCGCACATTTTAGAAAACACCTAGAAGGGCGATACTTGTAGTTAGCAAGCCTTGAAAGTGAGGCAGACTTTAGTGATTTGGCATGTAAAAAAACAAATGCCACCGCTCGACATTACTTGTATTAATTGTCGTTTGACCTCGCTCTTGGCGTTCGCTTTGCTCCTTGCTGCTGAATATAAATACCCCAAAATGTAGGGCACGATGAGCGAAGCGTGATCTGCCATTGTTCGTACACGCATAACTCATTGAATACAGCTGCCAAGCCTCTTCCCCTTTCTTCAAGGGGAAGACGGAAGGTGGGGTTCCAACTCTCTAATTTCCACAATCCCCTAAAGGTCTTATGGTTTTTCTGTTTTTTTCATTGTATTGTCAGTTTATCGTCATGAAAGATTTAGTAAGCGTTGCTTGGCCGATATTGGCACGAGGTCAAAAATATCAGGCTCAAACGATCTAAATTTAAAAGAGTGGTACACCAAGTTTTGCTTAGTAAAAAAAAGTGATGACAAGATAGCTGAATTCATCAGGGATAAAAACTAAAAAACTTTATTAACAAGTCGAGTATATGGCAGTGAAGCCTCCTTTTTGAGATTTCTATTTTACCTGTAAAAGGATGGGCGAGGGTGTTATGTCTACCATGCCTCACGAATAATAATTTTATAAGGGAGTCGTTTGTGGGAAAAAGTAAATCAGGGTTTTATGCGTACGCTTCATCTCCAACTGAAATTGGACAAACGATTGAGCAGGCTGTTAATAGCTCTCTTTCAGAAATAAAAACATGGATATCGTTAGATATACCAGGTCATTTTATATCAGAGAAAGTTTTAGAGGGTATTGACTCTTGCAGTTTTCTTGTAGCAGATATTTCTGTGTTGAATTTTAATGTCACTTATGAAATAGGTTATGCAATAGGTAAAGGAAAGCGTGTGCTTTTGACAAAAAATAGGAGCATACAGGAAGGAAGTCCCTCAATTAGAGAAGTAGGGATTTTTGACACTCTTGGATATAAAGAATATCAGAACTCTTTAGAATTGAGTGGTTTTCTTACTACAGCCGTTCCGGCTGATCCGCTAAGTATTCCCAGCAAAATTAATATTAAGTCACCAGTATATCTACTGGAAGGCATGCACAAGACGGATTGGGCGACACGTATAGTCTCGCGGATTAAGAAGGCACGCTATTTGTTTAGGTCTTTTGACCCGAATGAACAGCCAAGGTTGTCTGCCAATGATGCTATCAATCAAGTTGCTCAATCTCATGGCATAGTTGTTCCACTTTTATCTAGTGCAACCGTTGGCTATGAAGTTCACAATATGAGAGGAGCGTTCATTGCTGGATTAGCTGATGGAATGTCTAAAGCACTTTGTATTCTTCAGCATGAGGATGATCCAGTACCTCTGGATTATCGTGATTTTGTTCGTATGTCATATCATCCGGACGACATAAATGAGTATATCGCCAGTTTTGCAGGAGAAGTGGCTGAAGCATTTCAGCAAGATACGAGTGTTATCACGCCTAATGAAGATACTTTTCTTCAATCTATTGACTTGGGATCGACTTCAGCAGAAAACGAGATGCGCACTCTAGAAAGCTATTACTTAAAAACCGATCAGTTTCTAAAGTCCTTGAGAGGTGAAGCAAATATAGTTGTAGGGCGAAAAGGTTCCGGTAAGTCGGCAATATTTTTACAAGTAAGAGATAGAGAAAGAAATAAGAAAGGGAATATTGTTTTAGACCTTAAGCCTGATGGATACAAACTAATTAAATTTAAAGAGCTGATTTTGTCTTTTCTTGAAGAAGGTACATTTCAGCATACAATTATGGCATTTTGGGAATATGTATTACTTTTAGAAATATGCTACAAAATATTAGAAAAAGACCGAGAACAGCATAAACATGATCATACTTTGTATGAACCGTACCGTGCCCTAGCTGATTTATATCACGCTGAGGGCTATGAAACCGAAGGTGACTTTTCCGAGAGGATGAGCCTCCCTAATGGAAAAAATATCATCAGAATATAGATCAAAGCATGGCGATAAGACTAATGTTCGATTAAACGCATCTAGTTTAACCGAAATGCTCTATTGTCACGATGTTAGAGATCTATCTAAGCAGGTAATCGAATATATGAGGCAAAAGGAGGTCTGTTGGCTTCTTTTTGACAACATTGATAAAGGGTGGCCGACTTCAGGTCTTGAGCATGAAGACCTATTAATAATTAGAGCATTAATAGATGCAACAAAAAAAATTGAGCGTCAGTTCGCGAAATCAAGTGTTGTTGTAAATACAATATTATTTTTAAGAAATGATGTTTATGAGTTACTTGTTAAGGAAACTTCAGATCGAGGAAAAGAGGCTAGTGTTCTTCTTGATTGGACTGATCCTGATTTGTTAAGAGAACTAGTGCGCTTAAGAATAGTTTTTAATAATGTTAATGGAGATGACTCATTTAATTCATTATGGCCGAAAATATGTGTCAGCCATTATTCTGGGGAGGAAAGCTCTCAATATCTTATTGAAAGATCTTTAATGAGGCCTCGATTTCTTTTAAATTTGATTAGTCAATGCAAGAGCTTTGCTATTAACCTTAATCATGATCGTATTTTTGATGAAGATATTGAAAAAGGACTAGCAGCATACTCTACAGATCTTTTGACTGATATTGGTTATGAAATACATGATGTTGAGAATGATATTGACGATGTTCTTTATGCCTTCATTGGAAGTAAGGCTACTGTTAAAAAAGATGAAATAAAATTAGTTTTAGAAGAATTTGGTGTTGATAGCCAATTCTATGAAAAGATATTTGAACTTCTACTTTGGTATGGTTTTCTTGGTTTGAAAATTAATGATGAAACTAAGTATATTTATGATTTCAATTACAGCATGAAATTAATGGAAGGAATAATAAAGAAGAAAGGAGATATTCAGTATCTCATTAATCCTGCTTTTTGGCCTGCGTTAATGATTGATGAGACATAAGAAGTGATGGATAGCTATTTCTTAGATATTAGGCCAGATAAAAATAGTGTTTAGGTTGACAAAGCGTAGATATTAGGGTTATTAGGGTTATTATTAGGGTTATTAGGGTCAGATGAAAAATAAGGGTTAAAAAATAAGGGTTATTAGGGTCAGATGAAAAATAAGGGTTATTAGGGTCAGATGAAAAATAAGGGTTAAAAAATAAAGGGTTATTAGGGTCAGATGAAAAATAAGGGTTAAAAAATAGCGTTATTTTCATCTGACCCTAAATTCAGGTGCGCTTACAAGTCTTTTTTTATAAGTGAGCCTACGGTAGTCAATACATTTCTACTAGGTATCGGTTCTAATGTCGCAGGTCAAGTTACTAGTAATAAGCTGAAAGATTATGGCTCAAATCTTTTTGAGATCGATCCTTATGTTGCTATTTTTTCAGGCCTTGCTAATGTAGGTGGACAGAAATTTGGAAATGCCATTGGAAGTCAAATCTACGTGAAGCCTGCAGATATTCTTAAATCTCCTATTGGGAAACCATTACCTTTGAGTAATGTTGGCACAACCGCTTCTTCTGTATTGCAAGGTATTATAGTTGGTGGAACAGATAGTGTCTCCAATAAGATTAAAGAAAAGGATAAAGAAAAATGATGGCGTTAATAGGCGTACTACTTCTTTTCTTACATTTTTACATCTGCCATTTTATAGCTAAGTTGTATTTTTATTTTTATTCTTTGTGTATTGAAGGAAGAAAGGAAACAATAATAGTTATTTTGAATGTGATAGTTATTTCTTCTATTGGAATTTTTTTGATGTTGAATTTTATTTTTTTGCCGTCATCAGTTAATAAAATTATAAATTTTTTTCCTGATAAAGAAGGGTATAAATATTTTTTACTTATATGTGGTATGTTCAATTGGGGGGTAGCTTTTCTTAGGCAAAGACTAAAATATAAACAGAAGTAATTAGGGGTAAAGTAAATAAAATCTACTCCATACTCACTCCAATATTCAATTTTACAAGCGCTACCCTAAGTAAACGTAGATAACGCTTGCCCCTCACTTATGTCCCTAGGTGATTTAATAACTGGGGTCAGAGTCTGAGGTATCCCCATGAATTTACTCATAAATAGCTTCCTTGTTCGAGCTGCTGAACGAGTTGCCTTATGCCGTCCTGCCATTCCTTTTTTGGTATCTGGAAACGGGTCATAATGGCTCGTTTCCCAAGGTAAAAGTGTGACAGAACTCTTCGCTTACGTAGAGTGTTCACCTGAAAGCGTTTTGCATAGCCTGCCAGTTCTATGACTTTACCGATTAAAACAAGCAGAAGCGCAGTGACAGTTGTAAGCAGGATTAAGTTGCTCAGCCGCTCTATCTTTGATGTAAAATTCAACTCAAATCCTAGTCCGAATCGGCTGCTTTTTATATCGCGAAACCCTTCTTCAATTTGCATTCTCGTTTCATATGCTCTGACGCAACGCTTCGCAAAAAGACGGTTCACAGGAAAAGAAGACACTAATAACCAAGGCTCTTTTGCTCCTCTGGCTGCGGTAAGCGAAGATAAAGAAGCACGTCTTTTACCTTTTTGATTGATGGAGTGACGCCCTTTAGGTGGGCTTCTTGTAAAGGACAAACTGATTAGTGATTGGGCTAGATTGACGATGTTTAAGCTCTAGATGCTTAGGTTTTTGATTAGCACTAGAGAACAAAGTGGATATGCAACGCCAGGCTTGAAGCGAGTCATCATGGTACTTACGCGGCCTTCTGACTCGTCCGACATAATCCCAGCCCTGTTTCACAACTTCATCTAACCAAGGTGTCTTAAATCCAGCATCCGTTACAATGATGGGCTTTGCTTTACTTGGAAGCAGTGCTTTTAAAACGCTTAAAAATTGTCTATGTGTTTTAGGCTTTTCTTTTGTGAGCTTGTCATGCACTTCTTCATAAAGCGTAATGGATCGCCCCTCAAAAGCCATACTGGCACGAATTAGAAAGTGTTGTCCACGAGCATCTAAATCAGACCAATCCACGCTAATGATTGGACGCGTTTGAATTACAAAGAGTCGGCATATATAAGCGTAAATCGATAATGCTTCGCGGCGTAAATTCGGATTGGAGAGCAATCGGTCTGATCGTTTAATGCAGTGCTTTTCATACGCTTTTGATTGGATGCCTCGACCGATACTCGTCACGGTGCAAAGATTGCCTTGCGCTAAGCTGAGTACACAAGCCGATAACGCCTTGCGGCGAGTTTTATGCATGTTTGGGCTGACAATCGGAAGGATTTTGTTCAGAATAGTGGTCGCGTTCATGGCTCTCGTGTTTGGTTGTTTTTGGCGAAATTATTGATCACCAAGGGCCATGAACGTTCCCTTATTTCGTTAACTAATTGTTATTTATATCAAATTTTTGGGGATACCTCAGGGTCAGATGAAAAATAGCGAATGTGGGTCTCTGGGGGTGTTATGCCGCTCCAGTTTTTCCAAATCCAAGCGAGAATTGATGTCTTTTTCGGTAAAACAGTAGGGATAAGAACGTTATTTTCATCTGACCCTAAATTCATCTTAAATTCATTTGACCCTAAATTCATATGATGCTTTCTAATTTACTTTTTTATTTGCTGATACGAAAAAGGCTTGCTATGGAAGCTCCCCCTGCGATTAGGCATGCTAAACCAAAAGCATAGTCAGAGAAATAATCGCCGAAGTTTCCAGAAAATTTTGATAGAACTACAATTATAACTGCGACTAGTGCAGCACCTAATGATTGGCCAGCAGTACGAGCCGTCGATAGAATACCTGATGCAGTTACTGTATATTTTTCTTCGACATTTGAGAACATTTCTTTGTTATTTGGTGGGAGGAATAGACCATATCCAATACCGCAAATAGCTACGCGCCATATAAAATCGAGATAGGAAGTATTATTAGGAATCAGAGCTAAAGATCCCAGCCCAACGCAAAATATTATTATCCCCATAGTTGAGATTTGAGTTGCGTTTATTTTGTTTGAGAGTTTTCCAGATAAAGGCGCGCAAATTGCTACTGCAACTGGCCAGGGTGTAAAAATAAGTGCTGACTCTAGTACACTATATGAATAGGTGTATTGTAATACGAAAGGGATGGATATTAACCCGATGCCTTGTGCTATAAACATCAGAATAGACGATAGAACAGCAAATGAATATCTTTTAGAATGAAATATATCAAGCGGCATAAGTGGGTATTTTGCTCGCTTTTGCCATGAAACGAAAAACACTATTAACGCTGCCGAAAGTGAGATTAAAAAACATACAAGTATGTCATTCCATCTTCCTATTTGATCTACTGAAATTGTGAGTAATCCGAAAGCGAGAGCAGATGTCATAGCGCCTATAAAGTCAAATCCGCTTTTGGTCGAAGTGTCTTTTCCAAGTGCCATGATAGCGAAATAAATGGCAATCCCTCCTAGAGGAATATTTATATAGAATAACCATGGCCAAGATAGATAAGACATTATTAATCCGCCAAAGACCGGACCTGTAGCAGTTCCAATTGCGAAAGCCAAGGCATTGAGGCCAAAAATTGAACCTAGGGATTTGGGAGGGAAAATTACCCTATATAAGCTAAGGCCTACACTTATCATCACGGCATAGCTTATACCTTGAATAATTCTCATTGTTAAAAGAATTGAAAATGTTGGCGAGAGTGCACATCCGATTGATGACAATGTGAAAAATATTATGCCAATTTTATAGAAGCGCCGCTCACCAATTCGGGAACCTAGAGATGCACAAATAAGCATGGTTGCTGCACTTGCTGTTTGATAGCCATTTGCAACCCATATTACAGTCGCAGCATTTATCTCTAGTGAGTCGGCAATATTTGGTAATGCGATGTTAACAATAGAGCTATCCAATGCAGCCATGACAACGCCTATTAATATAGCTGCTGCTGCGTAATATCTTTGTGGAGTGGGGTAACCTTGTGCTTTTTCTGCGGACGACATTTCTTATATCCTTTAGTCGTTGTAGGTAAAGGCCTCCCTAATGATAGTGGAGGCCCTACATAGTAGTTTTACGAAGAATAGAGTGGTCTATGAACGTATAACTATTGATGTGTGTTGGCAGGAAGGCTTTCTAGGTAATAATGAAGGCCCAAAAATAATATTTCTGAAGGTGTGGCTGTTCTAGGGGATTGTGGTGCCTTCCATTCTTTTAAGTCACCATTGATCCGAATGCTTCGTAAAAAGCAAAGGACAGTTAACGTATAGAAGCGTTTGTAATCATCAAACGTTGTTTCATCAAAAGCATAGTCAACAAGTGTTTTCATTACATTGTCGAATTTATCTAAATCCATAAGTACTTCCTTCTATAAAATGATCGACCTTTTTCATATTCTGGTAACTTTTCAGAAACACTGACTACTATATTGATAATATGATTTAGTCTGATAAAAGACTGCTTTTATTGCTTTTAGGTTGAAATAAGCTTCCAATCTAAAGGTAATGATCGCGGTGGGTCGTAGTCTGTACTTGGAATATATGTCTTTACGTAAAGCGGCACTAGCGAGTAATATCGATAAGCAAATCGGAAAAATCGATACCTATGTCAAGGAAAGACCGTGAGGGTTGTTTATGAATATAAATGAATTGAAGGCTTTTATTGCCGCAGTACAATCAGGAAGCCTCACTCAAGCCGCACTTCGGTTAAATCGAGTTCAGTCTAGCATTTCGCAGCGTATACAAAATCTTGAAAGGAAGTTAAATACAACTTTACTTGAGCGGCAGGCTGATGGTGTGAAACCTACTTTACAGGGGGTAATGGTTTACGAATATGCAGTTAAGATTGTTGATGCTATGCGCGAATGTCAGGAAAAAATAGAGCGCTGTAACTACGATAATGAAAGAATACGGGTGGGTGTCGTTGAATGTCTTCCTTCTTATATCGTTGATAATATATTGGATCTTAATTACAACGGCAATTTAAATATTAGTGTTTCTATCGGAAGTTCACATAATCTTCTAGACTTTTTTGAAAAGGGGGATTTTGACATCATAATTATTGGTGCTGGGTTCGCTTCATCCAATTTTATAAGAACGCCTGTATTTCAAGATAAATTAGTTGTTGTAAATTCAATTTCTCTATCTCCAATAACTAGTTTTTATGATTTGCAAGATCAAGTTTTTTTATTAAGTAGTGAGAAAGCAGCATCTAGAAAAAACATTAACCATTTAATACGTGATAAAGGTGTATGCCCTAAAAAAATAGTTGAGTGTGGCTCATATCCTATATTATTTTCTCAGGTCGCAGCGGGTAAAGGTATTTCGTTAGTTCTCAGAAGCGCCTTGAGTAAAATTTATAGTGATAAAATAAGAATTAACGAATTGCCAGGTAGATATTTTAATATGCAGATCGAAATGATATTTCGGAGTGACACTATAGGAAAAAATACACTTGAACTCCGCAGACTGATTTGTGACTTATTTAAAAGTCAGAGTTTGAAAAAACCATGGTTCTAATTACTTTTTAATAGGCGGTATGATTGAATATACTGGCCTGCTAGTACTGGGGATATTAGGGGAGGTAACTAATTTTGCATTTCGGTTGGATGAGTAGTATGCGATTTTTATTAAGATGTCAAATGCCTAAGGAGTAAAAAAGTCCCTGATTGCAAATACACCAAAGCCACCTTACTATGCTGTGATTTTTACATCTCTCCGTGGATAATTAGGGAAGAAATCAACAAGACACCCACATAACCCCGACGATTCCTCTTTAGACCGTTTATTTAACTAGCACATTTCTCATGGAAGAGGGGGTTGTCATGTTAAGAGCCAGAAGTCAGTTACCACGATACGCCTTACTATCACTGTATTTTTCTTTGTAGATTCCTTTGGAGATTCCTTTGAAGAGAGTGCTTTGTGTTCGTAGGGCGTTTTTGTATGGAGAGGATCCAATTTCTGGCGAAAGCTTTGAACACCGCCGTGGCTGGGCTGAAAAGCGTTTGTTATTTTTAGCCAGTGTCTTTGCTATCGATGTTTGTGCCTATGCGGTAATGAGTAACCATCTGCATGTGGTGTTGCATATCCATGCAGAAAAGCGCGAAGTGGTCTACATTAGAGGTTTTGCAAAGGTGGCAGAAGTTACGTAAAGGCACCGTGTTTACTCAGCAATTCATGCGAGGTGAGTCATTGCCTGATTATGCTATGGCGTTGGTGGAATCGCCTGACGAAAGCCTTAGTGGCATGTAGCTATACCCATTAGGGCCTAGAGCTTTTTCTAGGCTAGAGTGGGGGAGGCTTAGATAACCTAAGGAGCGTTATATTTGTCGAACATAATAAAACCGTCGTTAATGAAAAAGTTCGAATAATTGGTATACAGCGAAGAGTTACTCCCATAGACGCCATTCTTACTGATAAATACATCGGTTGCAACGTTTGTCCCCCCATGTAGCGTGCCTAATAAATAGGCTTGGTCGAAGGGATTTTCGATGTCTTCTTCAGAGAGATCGCTAATCGAGAATAATGGCCCGCCACTGGCACCACCAAAAGTAAAAGTTTCAACAACAACGCTGTTATGGGCACCTCTTTTAAACCATTGGCGGGTTGAAATATCTGAATAGGTTAAGGTTTTTCCGTTGTAGCCTAAATCTGCATCAGAAGAGTAGCCAGCGGCGTAGACTTTTTGCGAATACAGAATCATCTCATTTGGGTCGAGTGTTAATTCTGTTTCGAGTAACAGCGGCTTTATTCGACTAAAGGGAATCTTTTTGGGAATAGACAGCAAGGCTGTGTCGTAGTCACTGTTCTCATACACTAATGAGGCGGGATATTCCAACCTTGAGCCATCCACAAGGAGATTTTTCCACACTAGCTTTACTGCCTGTTCACCAGAGGTTTGATGAAAAATACAATGGCGATTAGTCGTTAATAATCTTGATGCGCGCCCAGGAATGGTATCCGATAAACTTGCGGTACAGGTAAAATCTTTGCCGTTTTTAAAGGTGACAATAAGACGTCCAACGGCATTAAGCTGAATGGGAGAATATCCCGTGCGGATTTGACGTAGATCCGCACTGGAACGCGTTTCGTCTTCAGCGTGTGCTAGGGTAAAAAGACTCAAAGTGAAGAATAAACTGAACAACAATTGTTTCATTTCTGCTCTGGGAAAATCGACATCAAATTGAAGATGGTCAGCATTATAGCGAAGCTTCCTAACGAAGCAATCTAACTAGATTTCAAGACGGATGTTTGTCTCCGTAAACAACTAACAAGACCTCCACACACACCACGATTCCTCTCTATACCGTTTATTTAGCTAGCACATTTCTCGTGGAAGAGAGGTTTGTTAGGCCAAGAGCCAGACGTCAGCAAGTCAGTTACCACGATACGTCTTACTATCACTGTATTTTCCTTTGTAGATTCCTTTGTAGAGAGTGCTTTGTGTTCGTAGGGCGTTTTTGTGTGGAGAGGATCCAATTTCTGGCGAAAGCTTTGAACACCGCCGTGGCTGGGTTGAAAAGCGTGTGGGGATTTAAAGCCCAAGTCTGTAAATCCTCTTTAAAGCTTTTTTAATTCATTGCTTTTGTTTAGCTGATATTCATCAAGGTCGTTGGCGAGAAACAGGTTGCCCGAATAATGGGCTTTGGCTTCTTGATAAATGTCGGCGATGGAAGGGGACAGGTTCGGGTTAGCTTGGTAGCGAGGACTAAAGTGCGTTAACACTAGGTTGGGGATGCTGGCTTGCTCGGCAAAGGTCGCCACAAGCCCCGCGTAACTGTGACCGTAGCTGTTGCCTGACTTCTCAACGAGGTCTTTGGTGTAGGTGGCTTCATGAACCAGTACACTGGCTCCATGGCTTATTTGAGCCAATAGCTCTGGCTGGTCATTGTCACCTGCCACTATGATTTTTTGCGGGTTTTGATCGTAGAGCAAATAGTCTTCACAATGGATTAATTTGCCGTTTAATTTAACATCTTGCCCCTTTTGTAGCTGCCCCCAATGTGGGCCTCTGGGGATGTTGTGCCGTTCCAGTTTTTCCACATCCAAGCACGGGTTGATGTCTTTTTCGGTAAAACAATAGGCATAAGAAGGGACTCTGTGAGATAGGGCGACCGTTTCCACACGAATCTTCCTGAACTCGACAGACGGTAGCTCATCAGTACAGACAAACTCAATGTCATAGGGCAGATACAATTGTGTATGTTGCTGAGTCGCTTCCACCCATTCTCTTACACCACTTGGTGCCATAATTTTCAATGGCGCCTTGCGGCCATTCATGGCGGCGCTTGCCAATATGCCTGGCAAGCCATAACAGTGATCGCCATGAATGTGAGTGATGAAGATGGCTTGTAAGGCATTGATCGATAAATTGGTATGAAGTATCTGATGTTGCGTGCCCTCGCCACAATCGACAAGGTACCAGCCGTTGCCTCTTTCTTCGCGCACCGCGATTCCTGTTACATTGCGTGTTTTGGTGGGAACGCCTGCCGAGGTTCCAAGAAAGACAATATTCATTTTTTACCTAGATTCAAAAAACACACATCAGTCACTGCTAAGAATTGTTATCTTCTATACGCTTCCTGAGCTAAAATACAAACCTTGTTCGTACTTTACTACATGAGATTTATAAATGACCGCATTTGATACCAAAGTGGAAGAATTGATCGCTAAGCATCCTCATTTAACCAAAGATGAAGCCATCAAAATCGTCACTGAGAAAAACAAACGTAAGAAGCAGAAGAGAAATGCCAGAACCAACAAAGGTGGTGTTAACAAGGGTTAGCAGTAAAGTATATTTCAGAAAAAAGGCCCCTTTGTCATGTTTCAAAGGGGCCTTTTGCTTAATGTTACTTAACCTGCCATGCGGCTTGCATTGAATATTTCAATCCAATAACCGTCTGGGTCTTTGATGAAGGCAATGTTGTTCATCTTGCCATCACTGAGTTTTTTCTGGAATGGTACACCAAGTTCCTCAAAACGCTGGCAAGCGCCTTCTAGATCGGGCACGTGAAAACCAATGTGCCCAAACCCACGGGGATCACTGTTACCGTTGTGGTATTGCGTATTCTCTGGGGTATCGCCCCAGTTATGGGTCAGTTCTAACATAGCAGGGCGGCCAAAGGTTTGTGCTGTTCGCTCTGCATCATCAGCACTAATATCAGAAAAGTCTTCACCGTGAGTCAGAAAATACAAACTGAATTTCATCTCAGGAAAGTCGAGTTTCTTTAATAGCGTCATACCCATGACTCGGGTATAAAAATCGAGAGCGCGCACAGGGTCAGCAATGCGTAACATGGTTTGGTTGAACACAAACCCGTTTGTTGCTGGGTCTTTTTCTTCGCACAGGCCTTCAGCTTGTTCAAAATGACGACTCATATTTGTACTCCCTTGTGTTAATGAATGGTTAACACAGGAACTGGGGGCTGGCTGAGAAATTCCAACCCCCGTATGACGTTAATGGCTTAATACGCCAGTGCCATTTCAGCCATTTTCATGGTGTTTTCAAAAGACTTACAGCCAGCGATAAACAGGCCGTTATGGCAGAACATGGCATCATCTAATCCTGTTACCTCTTGCAGTTCTTTATCTGACAGTCCAGCCCATGGCGCAGGCAGTTTTTTGCGGTCTTCAAAGGAGCCAAGCTCGACGGGAACAGTTTGTATGCGCCATTCGCCTGTTTGAGAGGGGTACACCATGAACAAGGCGTCTTGCGATAATCTGAGTACCGTGGTTTTCCATGGCGTGTACTGTTCTAACACAATGACTCTTGGGTCTTGGGCTTTTTCGATGGCTTGGGCGACGATGGCTTTGGCATTTACACCACCGCTGGCTGCGGCGATGAATCGCGCTAAGATGCGTGAGGCAAAGGCAACGGCTTCATCAAAGCAGGTATCGAAATCGCTTTCTTCTTGCCATGTTGGGTTAAACATAGAGATGGTTTGACTCAGGCTAACGCCGGTTTGTACGCCTTCCACATGTCCGCAATCAATGGCATCGATAACAGAGACGAGGTTCTTGTCCAGCGCGTCTGCCACTTCTTTGTCCCCTGCGCAGATCGCTAGGCCGTATTTTTGCCAGATCAAACCGAAGGACGAAAAAGGAATGCCGTTTTCACGCGCTCCAGCACCGCCTTTTTGGTGGTGGTCAAAACGGCCTTGCTCAGCGTCGTAAATACCGCCTACGTCAACCACAATGTCGGCTTTGGCGATGGTGTCTAAGTCACGTGTGCGGATCAATTCGACCGATGGGAAAATGCTTTTCAGTGCGGCGATTGCGAATACGTCGTCAGCATGAAAGTTTCCATTGTGCGTTGCGATTACTTGAACTTGTTCGGTCATTTTACAGCCTCATTGATTGATGTCATTTCACTTAACAGCACACACGTCACTTCACAGTACATACGTACCAAGGGGCAGCATTTTACGGGGTTTTTATACTGGGTGACACCCTTCGTTTCAATTGTATTTAAGACAGGCTTGTGTACGAAACGCGTATTGTTAAGCGAGATAAATAGGAATATGATTCCTAAAACCTTAGGGGAGTAGTCTCTCAGCGTTGTCTGAGATAATCGTCAACAGTCTCCGAACAGTCGTTCGTGGCGGTTATATCCTGTTTGTTTGGATTGACAAGACCTAAGGCAAGTGTTGTTTTCGGGGTGGAGAACAATGTTTGCCTTTTGTCTCTTCCACCCCGAGGGCGCTCGTGTGTTTAATTTAACTGTTTGCCTTGCTCTGTCCTTCGTAGGAGGAGTTGGGAATGAATAATGTCAATGTTTGTGCTGTGGCTTTTTATAAAGCGACACGCCTCTGTTATTCTCATTTCATCTTGTTTGGATCGGTTCGGTCTAAACCCTCGATATTTTGCATCGTTTCTTTTTTCAAATCTGAGGTAAGGTTATGACGCTTGCTATTCTGGCTTTATTAGTCGGTTTTGTTCTATTGGTATGGAGTGCCGATCGTTTTGTGGAAGGGGCGGCGGTTACGGCAAAATACGCCGGTATGCCTTCTTTACTGATTGGTATGGTGATTGTTGGTTTTGGGACCTCGGCACCTGAAATGGTGGTGTCTGCCATGGCGGCGATGGATGGAAATCCTGATCTTGCTTTAGGTAATGCGCTGGGTTCGAATATTGTCAATACAGGGCTTATTCTGGGTGTGACGGCCCTGATTGCGCCGATTATGGTGCAATCTAATATTGTTCGAAAAGAACTTCCGTTGTTGTTGTTAATTGGTTTGGTATTTGGTTATTTGATTTGGAATGGGTCGTTGACACGTTTTGAGTCTGCGCTTTTGTTGGTTGGTTTTTTTGCTTTGGTTGGCTGGAGTATTTACTCTGCGATGAAAGGCAAAGGCGATGCACTCGAAGACGAAATGGAACAAGAGCTGGTGACTCATACTATGTCTAAATCCAGAGCCATTTTTTGGTTGGTATTTGGTCTTGTTGTGTTGATCATCAGTTCTCGAGTATTGGTGTGGGGAGCGGTGAATATTGCCCAAGCGTTTGGGGTGAGCGATTTGATTATCGGCTTGACCATTGTGGCATTGGGAACCTCGTTACCAGAATTGGCGGCGTCTATTATTGCGGTTAGAAAGGGCGAGCATGATATTGCCATTGGTAACGTGGTGGGATCGAATATGTTTAACATACTTGCCGTCATAGGGATTGCGGGGAGTATTTCGCCGATGACAAATTTGTCTGCCGAGGTGTTGTCTCGGGATTGGCTGGTGATGATGGGAATGACGGTGATGTTGCTGGTTATGGCATATGGTTTCCGCCGGGCGGGTCGTATCAATCGATTTGAAGGTGCGGGTCTGCTGCTGGCGTTTGTGGCTTATAACATTTGGTTGGTTTCCTCTGTTATTGTGTAATTTAATACTGTATTGGTTAGGATAAAACGAAGAAGAGATGCTTATGCAAGAGACACTGATTCAATTTTGGCAAAATCATTCGGATACGATTATTTCACTTTGTTATAACTTAGTATTAGCTGTCGTGATATTCACTGCCAGTTCGTTCATCGCAAGAGCGGTACGAAAGGCGATATTGAATGCCAATTCTAAGCTAAATAAATTAGACGCGACTTTAATACCAATTTTTTCAACCGTTGCCAGTTATGCGGTGTATATTATTGGTGGTGTGTTTATTTTAGACATTTTTGGGGTCAATACTGCCAGTCTTATTGCGTTAGTTGGTGCGGCCGGTCTGGCAATCGGGTTGGCGTTAAAAGACACGTTAAGCAATATCGCTGCGGGTATTATGCTGCTGATATTGCGTCCATTTAAGGCGGGTGATTTTATTGAGTTTGGCTCAACGCAAGGTACGGTAAAAGAAATCAATTTGTTTACCTGCGTGTTTGAAACGGTTGATGGCTTATATATTGCTTCGCCTAATAGTGTTTTGTGGGGCGGCAGTATTAAAAACTTCACCCGAAATGGTAAGCGACGAATGGATATTGTTGTCGGAATATCGTATTCAGATTCCATCGATGTTGGGTTGTCTGTACTGCAAAAAATCATCGCAAGTGAATCACGATTGTTATCAGATCCCGCGCCGCAGACTATGGTGGTGTCTATGATGGACAGTTCGGTAAACCTTCAGCTTAGAGCGTGGGCAAAAAACGAAGATTATTGGCCAGCCTACTGGGATTTAAATAAACGTGTGAAAGAATCCATCGAAGAGGCGGGTTTAACTATCCCGTTCCCTCAGCGTACTTTGCATCTGGTTACTGAACAAAGTATGCCAGTATTGAAAGAAAAGCCTTAATAAGATTTGGCTGTCTATGTGCATGTTTAGCTGCTTTTAGGGCAGCTAAACATGGCTTGAGCTAACACTCTTCTGAGTAATCCTTCTTCTGAGTAGTCATTACGACCACATTTCTACTCGGTTTCTTCCTTGTTCCTTGGCTTTGTATAGAGCTTGGTCTGCCAGTTTAAGTAGGTCCTGATAGTTCTCTACTTGATGAGAAAACGCGACGCCCATACTGACGGTCATGGTGAGGTTCGTAGCGATATCGAGATAGTTATACGTTTCTATGCGATGGCGTAATGCTTCACAGTAAGCCATTACGTCGGTGTCATCCATGCCTTTTATCATTAAGGTGAATTCTTCACCGCCCCAGCGAGCGGCATGTACCTGATGATTGATTAGTGCTTCTAGCTGTTTAGCAAGTGCTTGGATGGCCCTATCACCAGTGAGGTGCGAATACTGGTCGTTGATCCTTTTAAAGTAGTCGATATCCATGATCACCAAAGCGAGGGGCGTGTTCTGTTGCTTGGCTTCCACGAACTTCTCACTAAGCCATTGATCAAAAGCACGTCGATTAGGTAATCCGGTCAGTTGATCTTCATTGGCTTGACGCTGGAAGTCTTCTGATTGTTGACGCAGAGCATAGGTTTGTGATTCTACAAGGGCTTTTAAACGTACTTCACTTTGTCTTAAACGCTGCAAGCGCCAACGAAGTCCGCCAGCTAAGAGTATTAGGGTGAACAGTGCACAGGCAATTTGTACGTCGAGTCGTTGCCAGACATAGGGTAAGATTTGGAATTCGTAAATATCTTCAGCATTTTGCCAGTCACTGTATGGATAACGTGCACTGACTAAAAATTGATAGTGACCAGGTTCTAGGTTGGTGTATTCGGCAATGGTATTTTTCCCTCTGGTGGCCCAGTTTTTTTCAAAGCCGACGAGGCGAGTGCGGTATTCTATGCGCGACGACATAACATAGCCCAAGCCAGCATAATCAAAGAGTACTCGGTTGGTGCCAGCTGGCAGGACGTGTTTTTTGTTGACTGGCAAGGCGTGTCCATCAGCCGACATGGATTCAATCACCAGAGGCAAGCGGGCAGTATTTTTTTGTAGCACACGGGAACTGTTGACCATGGCAACGCCTTTGGCGGTGGCAAACCATAATCGACCATCTGCCATTGCAATAGCGGCTGGGTTGGAGCCTCCGTTTGCTTGGGCACTGGCCATGCCATCGCTTTCGGTAAAATGTTCGAACTCAAGATGTTGTTGGCGACCATCGGCAACAGCATGGGCGGCTTGGTAACTTATTTGCCAAATGCCACGATTACTGGTTAACCACAAACTGTTTGAACCATCATAAATAACTTGGAAGAGCTTATCGATGGGTAATCCGGCATGACGGCCGACTAAGCCTAACTGACCATCTTTTTGACGATAACGCACTAAGCCACGATCTGTCGCTATCCAAACATAGCCACTTTCCATCCAGAAACCAAAGGCATACTCGGCATCTTCCATGGTGTTGATGGGAATATTTTCAAATCCATCTGTCGTCAATTTTGCCGCGCCAACCCCAGTTCCGACCCAGAGTTGCCCGCGATCGTCCTCGGCCAGCGCCATAATATAATTATCAGGTAGGCCATTCTCACGGGTGAATATTTGTTGTTGTCCTGTTAGATCTTGTCTGACCAATCCGTTTGTGGTGCCAATCCATACGTTACCGTGGTGGTCTTCTAATACGGCTCTTACTTCGTCGCTGGGTAAGCCGTTTTGTTGATTAAGATAAGGAGAGAGCTGGTTGTCTTGCCAAAGCATTAAGCCATTCAGATAAGTACCGACCCATGCGCCACCTTGTCGGCGTTTACCAAGGCTAAGCACAGAAATAGAAGCACCTGCATTCAGTCTTGCATTGTGTGCGGTGTTGTCTTCAATGATGCTCAGTCCTTCGCTAGAGCCGACTAATATGATATTAGGGCTTATTTCAAGGATACTGCGGACATAGTCACCCACGAGCCTGCGTTCTTTTGTCCAGGTCGTAAATGGCGCTTTGCGTAAACGCATTAAACCACCGTTCGTCCCAACCCAAATACTGCCTTCTAAATCTTGTAGTATTGATAAAACACGATTATTCGGCAGGCCAGATTTCACATTTAAGGTTTCAATAAATTGTTTATTTAATCTTAGTAGGCCTTTATTCATGGTGCCTAACCAGAGATTATTTTCATTGTCCTCCATTAAGGAAGTAATACTTTCACCGGCTAAACTTGGGTGTAATAAATACGCTTGGTTGTTTTCTAGTACATAAGCCCCTCGGCTGGTTGCAATGATTAGACGGTTATCTTGGGTTTCTAAAAGGGCATATACTCGTAACTCAGGCAAACCATATTGTGTTAATAGCTCTTTTTTATCTGGTCCATTTAAGTGAAATAAACCTTTATCTGTTGCAGCAAAAATCCGACCTTGGCTATCTTCCATTAATCGATAAGCACTGATATTTGGCAGTAGCCAAATATCATCTTCGGTATAGGTCGTCGCTGTTGATTTTGCGCGATAAAAAACGCCCAAACCTTCTGTGGCCAGCCAAAGATTGCCGGCTTTGTCTTTGAGTAAATGATTCACCATGCTACGGGCTACCGATTGCGGCTGCCACTGATTATCTTTGCGATAGGTTACACTTCCTCTGGCTCCTGCAACCCATAAACCATTTTGATCATCCGATACTAATGCTCGCGTACCAGAGTCTATGATGCCAGTTTGGGCGGAGCGTTCATAAAAGCGAAAATCACGACCGTTATAACGTGCAACACCTTCCCAAGTGGCGAACCATAAATATCCGTCGGAGGTCTGTTCTATGGCATTGATACTGTTGTGTGGTAGGCCGTCTTGGGTAGACCAAGTGTCAGTGAAGTAATCGGCAAGAGGGGTTGTCGCATGAGCAATATTTGCAGAGCACATTAACACCATTGTTAACCACCATGGCAGTGCTTTTTGCAGACTAGCGTGCATTTCTTTTTTCCCTCTTGCTTATACGCGTTAGTAACATTGTTTCTTTGAACTGTTAGGATTCTAAAACGACGTCAAATTTATAGCGTTTTGTCTTGTGTATTTTTAATATGGAATAAGCATCAAAACGGCATGACACAAAGGTTTACAGATAGGCTGGATGGTATCATGAAGAATTTACAAAAAATGTTTCTAAATGTTACTGAACATTCAGTATAAATTATACGTGGTGCTGAGAGTTCGTCTTAAATCTATTGAGGGGAAGTGTTTATATATAGGTGAGCACTCAATAAAGAGTGTCTCCTTAATATTAACTTAATGAAAATTGTTGCGCGCAGTAGTAGATGACAACCTTGTCTGAAAATATAGTTTGTAAAAAGACAACGGAGACAAGCCAAAAATGCATTTTGGCGGTTAGCTTGTCTCAGCTGAGTTTTAATTAATGATTAGTAGCATTTTGCTTGTTTGTTTTGTTCAACAAGAGGTTCATAAATAGCAAGATTTTTTGGTAAATTGGCTTCTAAATCTTTGATACGAGTCGTGTTAGCTGGATGCGTGGACAGCAACTCTGGTGTTTTGCTCTCTCCACCGGCACTCATGTTACGCCACAATGCAACGCTTTCTCTAGGGTCAAAGCCAGCTTTGGCCATGTATTCTAAACCCAGTAAATCGGCTTCTGACTCATGAGCACGGCTGAAAGGTAAGATAATCCCGACTTGTGCACCAATGCCCAATGCCTGAAAAATGGCGATTTTTTCTGGCGTTTCCTCACCGCTTAATTGATAACCCAATGACAGCGCTTGGCTTGTTGCCAACTGAGTCGAGACCCTTTCATTACCGTGTCTTGCTATCACATGGGCCAATTCATGGCCCAAGACAGCGGCTAATTGAGATTGGTTTTCGGCGACCTTTAAAAGGCCTGTATAAACACCCACTTTATAACCTGGCAAGGCAAAGGCGTTTACTTGTTCATCATCAAATAAGACAATTTCCCAAGCTTGGTTGCGATATTTTTCTGGTAATACTGCGATCAAGGTGTCCGCCACACATTGTACTTGTTTGCCTAGTTGGGGGTTTGATGAGGTAGGAATCTCCTTCTTCATTTCGGTAAAAGACTGAACCCCCATTTCATCCATCTGACTGTCGGGCAACACGGCAAATTGCTTTCGTCCTGTTGGCGACGAACTGCAACCCACCATCACAACAAGCGCCGCTGCCAGCGCCGCTTTAAAAGAAACCTTCATAAACATCATCGTAAAACCGCCTTGAAAAAACTGCATGGACTGTTGGAAATAACCGCTATTATAGAGAAGGGCTTTCGTTAGAAGCAAATGTAGATAAGCTCGTTTGTCAGAGGCTTTGTCAGAGCTAGGGAAAACATTCGTCAACATTATGTAGGATCAAACATTTTGACTCTGAGCTGCTTTATAAATTGATCTAGTGTTTCGTTCAAACTTGTCCCTAAAATCGTAAACGATTCTTTACAATGCTAATATCGACTTTAAGTTAGGATAGTGGAGAATATTTTTTTAATGCAAGGAAAGCGACTAAAGTATTGAGATGCATATGATGCATTTCGTTTCGTTAATTTACACTTTGGTTGAGTAATATTTTGAAGCAATTACAGACTGCATGTTTTTATTTCATTTCGTTGTTTTTTGCTACCGCATTATTATGCTCGTCGGCAAATGTATCTGCGCAGGCTGTGAATCTAGATGATGGTTGGGAATATGCATGGGGTGACTCTGCGTTTAATTCTGATGGTGTTCCCTTATGGACTCAACAAAATAGCCTGGCTGATTGGCACTCCATTGCTTTTCCGGCCGATCCACCTGCTCGTGGTGGACATAATATTATTTGGTTTCGTATAACACTTCCGCAACATGTTTATAGAGATCCTGTATTTTACGCATCCAGTATTGATTTATTGGCTGAAGTGTATTTGGATGGTGAGCTTATTTATAAACATGGTCAGTTAGATCAGAATGGCGTAGGAGAATTTGCTGGTTGGCCTTGGCATATGATTACTTTGCCTGAGGATTTTTCGGGTAAAACACTCTATTTTCGAGTCTATTCAGATTATATTAATATTGGTTTTTGGGGAGAGTTAAAGCTCACCGAGCGAGTTGATGCTCTCTCACAAGTTATTGAAGAATCATTACAGGGTTTTATTGTCGCTGGTGTGACGATATTTATTGCTTTTATGGCAGTTGTTTTTGTCATGTTAAAAGGTCAGCGGCGCCAATTTCTGAATGTATGTCTCTTTTCTCTTGCGGCAGCGGGGTTAGTATTGGGAGACATCCCCGCCATGAAGCTTATCTGGGATCAACCTTTACTGTGGAATTATATTGGTGCGTATGCGTATTTTTTACTGCCGATTCCTATGTTTATGTTGTTGGCTGAGTGGTTGTCAGACGCCGGTTTAGAGGTTCGTCATTTTCATTGGTTATGGCGCGCTCATGTTCTGTTTTTGTTGGTGGCCGCAATTGGAAGTGTGTTTGGCCTTATTCACCTTACCCAACTTTATCCAGTATTCGATGGCATGTTTATCGTGACTTCACTCTTGTTGGTCGTCTCTGTTTTATTGGTGTTTAACCGTGTTCGGTTCGAGCAAAAACTGCTTATCCTGGCTTACTTTGGTTTTTGCGCTGTCATGATGCTTGATATGGCGGTTGCCCATAATTGGATCTCGTGGAGCTCTGTTCCTGTTTCCAGTGGTGCGCTGCTATTTTCTATTGCGATCATTGGCTTATCTTTTAACCATTATCTATCGACTCAGCGTCGATTAGAGGAGCTGAATATCTCATTAGAGTCTAAAGTCAATGAGCGTACTGAGCAGCTTAGTATTATGGTAAAGCAAGAAGCACTTCGCGCTAATGGGCTGTTGTTTCAACAGGAAAAAAATGAAATTGTCAGTGATGTCATCGTCGAGCTGGAAAGCTGTCATACATTACAAATGGGAATTGAAAAGATAGCGAGTAGCATCGAAGCACTTTGCATGCCTTTTGCTGGTGTATTTAGTATAGCGAGTACCGATGGCTGGCAAAAAGCCCACAGCTGGGGGCAGAAAATGAACACATCTCTTCCTGATAATGCGGAGCTGATCAAGCTTAAGTTTAATAACGAGCAGGGCGTTTTTCCATTTAGATTCGTTAATCAGCAAGGTTCTGTTTGTTATGTTGCACTACTGCAAGTTCAGGCAACAGAAGCGCTCAATGGTTATCCCGTTGCTCACTTTATGAAATTGCTAAAGCGAGCCATCGAAAAAATAAACATTACCTTAGCAAATATAGCCTTACGTGAGGAACTGCAACGCTTTTCTTATGAAGATGAGGCTCACTGGATTAAAAAACCGACGCTTTTTCTCCGAAGTTATGGAATGTGAAATGGCAGCGGCTGAACAAAATCAAGAAGCGTTATCCCTCCTGATTTGTGATATCGATTACTTTAAAAAATTCAACGACACCTATGGTCACCCTGCCGGTGATGAAGCGCTGAAAACCCTTGCTAGCTTATTGAGCCACTTTTTCGATGAAGACAATATTGTTTGTCGTTTGGGGGGAGGAGTTTGTCGTTGTCATGCCGAGAGTCAGAAGTGAGGCCTGCCTACGCAAGGCTGAGCAATTAAGAGCTGCTGTTGAAAAAACTCAAATAGAATATGAAGGAAATTTGCTCGAAAATATCACCATATCCATCGGCATCTCAAGCTGGCCCGAACTGATTGAAGACCCGCGACAACTATTCCAACAAACAGACGCCGCCTTGTATCAAGCCAAAGAGAGTGGCCGCAACTGCATTCGGGTGACGGAAAAGTAGTTCAATAACATCATGACCAGCGAAACCAGATAGGCCGCCAAGCAATTGGCGGCCTTTTTCGTTATTGGGTTTGTTAAACGCTGGAGTAGTATCGAAGTGTTTGTGCCACATCTACGTTTAATCATGATTTTGACTTACTACACTCTCTGTACCAAAATGTAATAAATATTGGTATGAAAGGAGAAAAGAATGCCTAAAAATACAAGCATTAGTTTAGGTAGTCATTTTGATCAGTTTATTGCACAGCAAATAGCAGATGGGCGATATGCCTCCGCTAGCGAAGTCATCCGTGCAGGATTGCGTAAACTTGAAGATGATGATCAAAAACTTAAAACACTGCAAAGTTTAATACAAGAAGGTATTGCTAGTGGCACTGCCGAATACAGCTATGAAGGCTTGATGAAAGAACTTGATGACGAATTGGGTAAATGAATTTGTTTACTCTGTCGAAGTCGGCACGTGCCGACTTAAAGCAAATAGCTACCTATACACAGAAAGTATGGGGTTCAGGCAAGCGTAGAACTTACATCAAAGAATTAGATTCAGCGATGCTTTTTTTAGCTGAGAATCCTATATCAGGAGTGCAATGTGACTACGTAGCCTCAGGCTTACGGAAACATCGACATGAAAGTCATACTATATTTTATGAAATTCAAAGAGACTCAATCTTTATTGTTCGGGTACTTCATAAAAGTATGGACGTAGAATCGAAGTTTTGAAGTTGTCGGCTGATTAACAGTAAGTACATTCAATTCAAGTGGAATGAGATGTCTATGGAGAGTACGCTGGTGAGTGGTCAACAAATAAATGAGCACATGAAAGCTTTGCTTTCAGCGGCGTTATTTATTTCAGAAAAGAGGTCGTCCCTCCCTAATTGTGGCCTATGATTAGCTACGAAGAAGCTACTTCGACGCAATCCCGATTGCGCGACCCTATGGAGTTTCTGAGTCAGTGTTTGAAGATCTATCTCTCAACCAATAAACAATCCATGCCTTACGGTTTAAATCGTCTTGCTAAAGGTTGCGTAAACAAAGCAAATGAGACGTTTGGGCGACAGCCCGATAAAAGATTTTTTGCTTTTCTTTTAAGGGAACGTTTTGCATCGTTTGGCAAAAGTTACACGCCCAGCTTTCCCTGAATTAAATAGCGGAATAAAGGTCGGGAATACAAAGCATTCGAATGGAACTCAAAGAAGAGATTAACCCCTCCCTAACCCTCCCCTTGGAAGAAAAAGGGGAGGGAACCATTGGTTCTGAGGTTGACGAGATCGGGATGACATCCACAAATCTTCGGCACTTCTGCCAAAAATCACTGTCTATTCACTTCCATGCGAATTTTTCCTTTATGATAGTCGCCATTAGAATTTGAATTTAAGTTGGAATCCGAAATTTATGAGCAGCACTCCTGAACACAAACCACGTCCGATGGTTGATCTTATAGTTAGTGTCATTTTGCCATCGGTCATTTTGATGAAGTTAAGTGGCGAAGATAAGTTAGGTACGACCGGTGGTTTGATTACAGCGCTGGCGTTTCCTTTGGGCTGGGGGATTTACGAGCTTATTAAGTACCGCAAGTTTAACTTTATTGCTTTGTTGGGTTTGGTGAGTGTATTGCTGACGGGCAGCATTGGTTTGTTTGAGTTAGACAATAAGTGGTTGGCGATTAAAGAAGCGGCGATTCCTGCGATCATTGGCATTGCGGTGTTGATTTCGACTTTTACGCCTTATCCTTTGGTGCGTGCTATGTTTTTCAATGCCGCTATCATGGACGTGGATAAGATCAAGCAAAAGCTGGAAGAGAACAACAGCACAGAAATGTTCGAAAAACGTCTGATGAAAGCCACGTACTTTATTGCCGGTTCATTCGCTTTTTCCGCGACCATGAATTACATCTTGGCAAAATGGATAGTGACCAGTCCAGCGGGAACCGAAGCCTTTAATGAAGAGTTAGGGCAGATGACGTTATACAGTTACCCAATGATTGCCATTCCATCGATGATCATGCTGATGGCGATTTTTTATTACCTATGGCGCAGCATCCAAAAAGCCACTGGTTTGACGCTTGAAGAGCTGATCGTTAAGAAATAACCCCGTCCCTAAGGTTGGGGTCAGAGCTTTTTTTGACCCCTTGGTCTCTTAGTCTACGTTGTCGGGCTAAAGCCGCGACCTACAAAAACCACTACAAATCAATCACTTGTAGGTCGGTATTTATGCCGACAAAAAATTTAAACACAACAAATTACGTCTTGTTGGGCTTAGTGATTGGTAAACGTTACCATCTGCGCTTGAAATCCCGATGACGTTAGTTCGACGCGTCATTTTGTTAGAGAGTTGATTGCGCGACTTTATGGCGTTTCAGAGTCAGTTAAAAATACCCTTCCTCATCACACCAAAAATAATCTATGCCTTACGATATAACGAGCGTAGGTAACAATTATGTGCCTCTGAAGAAAATCAGGCATTAAAGATCTTAAAGCGAATTTTTGGTTACTTTTTGGGCGCTAGCAAAAAGTTACACGCCCAGCAAGGGCGGAATAAAACTCGAAGTACTACGGAGCTGAGCTTGTTTTCTTTCTTGACGAAGCAAAAGAGAGAAAGTCGCTTTTAGTCTACCTCTAGTCGTTTCCAGCCACCTCCCACCCGTAGCGAAAAATTACACTGAGTTCATTGATATTTTACCCATGTGATAGGTAAGGAAAAACAATGAACGCAGCAGAGCTACACGACAAGTCCATTATTATTGACGGTTTGATTTGTGCGAAGTGGAATCGCGAGTTATTTGAAGACATGGCGAAGGGTAAGCTGACGGCGGCGAATTGCACGGTGTCGTTTTGGGAAAACTTCGAAGGTACGGTTCGTAATATTGTAGAAATGAATCAGTTGATCGAAGCCAATAGCGATTTGTTGCTTAAGGTTTACACCACCAAAGACATTCAGCGCGCTAAAGACGAAGGCAAAACCGGTGTGATGATGGGCTTTCAAAATGCCCATGCGTTTGAAGATCAAATTGGTTATGTTCAGATTTTTAAAGACCTTGGCGTCGGCATAGTACAAATGTGCTACAACACGCAAAACTTGGTCGGCACAGGTTGTTACGAGCGCGACGGTGGTTTGTCTGGTTATGGCCGTGAAATCGTAGCAGAGATGAACCGTGTGGGTATGTTGTGTGACTTGTCGCACGTAGGCCCTAACACAGCCAAAGAAGTCATCATCGAATCCAAAAAGCCTGTCGCGTACTCTCATTGTTTGCCCTCAGGTCTTAAAGAACACCCACGTAACCGTACTGACGAAGAACTGAAATTCATCGCTGATAATGGCGGCTTTGTGGGTGTCACCATGTTCGCTCCTTTCTTAAAAGCCGGCATCAATGCCACCATCGATGATTATGTTGAAGCCATTCAGTACATCTACAACATTGTGGGTGAAGATGCGATCGGTATCGGTACAGACTTTACTCAAGGTCATGGTTACGACTTCTTTGAATATCTTACTCACGACAAAGGTTACGCACGCCGTCTAACGCGCTTTGGCGAGATTATTAACCCACTGGGTATGCGCACCGTTGGGGACTTTCCGAACTTGACTGAGGCGTTGTTGAAGCACGGTTTTAGTGAGCGTCAGGTGGTGAAAATTATGGGTGAAAACTGGGTAAACCTTCTGCATGAAGTTTGGGGTGAGTAAAGCTACTGCGCTCGTAACGCTTTACAGTATTTGATCTTAACGAAAAGAATTTAAGGAATTAGATATGAGTTCTCACGCTCCAGAAATGCCAATTTTAGTGGATGACGAAACCGGTGTTTGGACAACCGATGCGTTGCCTATGCTGTACGTACCACGCCACTTTTTTGTCAACAATCACATGGGGATTGAAGATGAAATCGGTGCCGAGCGTTACGCAGAAATCTTATACAAAGCGGGTTACAAGTCCGCTTATTTCTGGTGTGAACAAGAATCTGAATGCCATGGAATTTATGGCGAAGAGATTTGGCATCACTATTTGAAGCGATTGTCTCAGCGTGGCTGGGGATTTTTCATTACCGAAGAGTTAGACATTGAGAAGGGCACAGCCAAAGTGCGTTTAGAAAACTCGGCCTTTGTTTATCACTACGAGAAAATCCACGGTAAGAAAGTTAACCGCAAGGTGGACTACATGTTTACGGGATGGTTTGCCGGTGCGTTGGATCAGATCTTAGAAAGTAAAGGTTTGGCGACTCGAACGAAAGCCATTCAAACCCAGAGTGCAGCCGAGGAAGGCTGTGATGTAGGGTATTTCCAAGTTTCTCCACTTTAGTTTTTTTATCAGAACGTAAATGCGTGGGGTCATCACGGGCAGGTGATGACCACAACAGAATTTAGTTAAACCTCGTTTCCAAGAAGGCAGGATGTTATGTCCCAGTATGATGCGTTGTTCGAACCACTTAACATTAATAAATTAACCATTCGCAATCGTATTGTCAGTACGGCTCATGCTGAGGTTTATGCGACTGACGGCGGTATGACAACCGATCGTTATGTTAAGTATTACGAAGAAAAAGCCAAAGGTGGCTGTGGCTTGTGTATTTGTGGTGGCTCGAGTGTGGTTTCTATCGATAGCCCACAAAGCTGGTGGAGCTCTGTTAATTTATCGACAGATCGCATTATCCCACACTTTCAAAATCTTGCGGATGCGGTGCATAAGCACGGCGGCAAGATCATGATTCAAATTACTCACATGGGACGCCGCTCCCGTTGGGATGGTGAAAATTGGCCAAACTTGATGTCGCCCTCTGGTATTCGTGAGCCTGTTCACCGTGCTACGTGTAAGACCATTGAAGTTGAAGAAATGTGGCGCATTATTGGGGATTTCGCTCAAGCGGCACGTCGTGCCAAAGAAGGTGGACTAGACGGTGTTGAGTTGTCCGCAGTACACCAACACATGATTGACCAATTTTGGTCACCACGCGTGAATAAACGTACCGATGAATGGGGTGGTACATTTGAAGGTCGCATGAAGTTCGGTATGGAAGTACTAAAAGCGGTGCGTGCGGAAGTGGGGCCGGACTTTGTGGTGGGGATGCGAATTACAGGGGACGAGTTTCATCCAGATGGCTTAAACCATGAAGAAATGAAAAAAATCGCGCAATATTATGATGCTACTGGCATGGTGGATTATTTTGGTGTCGTTGGATCAGGCTGTGACACACACAATACTTTGGCGAACGTTATTCCAAACATGAGTTATCCGCCAGAGCCTTTCTTGTATTTGGCGGCAGGTATCAAAGAAGTGGTGAATGTGCCTGTCATTCATGCACAAAACATCAAAGATCCAAACCAAGCGAAGCGTATTATCGAAGCTGGCTATGTGGACTTTGTCGGTATGACACGTGCACACATCGCCGATCCTCACTTTATTGCCAAGATCAAAATGGATCAGGTGGATCAAATTCGTCAATGTGTTGGCGCCAACTACTGTATTGACCGTCAGTATCAAGGTTTAGACGTATTGTGTATCCAAAATACAGCAACTTCCCGTGAATACATGGGATTGCCTCATATCATTGAAAAAACATCAGGCGTCATTCGTAACGTGGTTGTGGTTGGCGGTGGCCCTGGTGGATTGGAAGCGGCTCGTGTCGCGGCTGAGCGTGGTCATAAAGTGACCTTGATTGATAAGGCCGATGAGCTGGGTGGGCAATTAGTGTTTGCGGCGAAAGCGCCACAGCGTGACCAAATTGCGGGTATTACTCGTTGGTTGGTGATGGAAGTAGAGCGTTTAGGGGTTGACGTTCGTTTAGGAACGGCTGCGGACGAAGCCTTGATTAAAGAGCTGAATCCAGATGTCTGTATTTTGGCAACGGGCGGCCGTCCATTCTTAGAGCAAAATCCAGAGTGGGGCGCAGCAGAAGGGTTGGTTGTCTCTACGTGGGATATTCTTAGCGGCAAAGTTGAGCCAGCTAAAAATGTACTGGTTTACGACACCATTTGTGAGTTCTCTGGTATGTCGGCTGCCGACTATTTGGCGTCGAAAGGTTCTTTGGTGGAGTTAGTAACAGACGACATCAAACCGGGTGTGGGTATCGGCGGTACGACTTTCCCAACTTACTATCGTTCGCTTTATGAAAAAGAAGTCATCATGACATCGGATATGTTGCTCGACAAAGTGTACCGTGAGGGCGACAAGCTGGTGGCTGTTTTGGAAAACGAATACACCGCGCAAAAAGAAGAGCGTGTGGTGGATCAGATCGTGGTTGAAAACGGTACACGTCCTAATGAAGACTTGTATTACGCCTTGAAAGCCAGTTCGCGTAATAAAGGTCAGATTGATAACGAAGCGCTGTTCGATGTGAAACCTCAACCTGTTCTTAAAGATCAGAATGGCGAAGGCATGATCTTATGGCGTTTAGGAGACTGTGTGTCTCAGCGAAATGTCCATGCGGCGATGTATGATGCTTTGCGTCTATGTAAAGACCTCTAATCCAATAAGGGGTTTAAGATGATTCTTGATTGGTTACCTCCAACATTGATTGGTGTCCTCCTTGTGTTAGCGGTGATTGGTGCGGTTCGCCGCATCAATTTATGGCGTGCAGGGCAGGCTGAAAAAGTCCATATTGTGGCTGGTTTATTCGCCATGCCGAAACGCTATTTACATGACCTTCACCATGTTGTTGAGCGAGATAAATACATGTCTCGTACACACGTTGCAACGGGTGGTGGTTTTGTATTGGCGATGGTGCTGGTGCTGTTTGTTCACCTGTTTGGTGTCGACAGTAAGGTTCTGGCGTGGGCATTATTAGCTGCTTTGGTGATGATGTTCAGTGGTGCCTTGTTTGTTTATAAGCGCCGTTTGAATCCGCCTTCACGCCTTTCAAAAGGGCCGTGGATGCGTTTACCTAAAAGTCTGCTGACCTTTTCGATCACCTTTTTTGTACTGACTTTACCTGCTGCTGGTGTGTTACCAGCAGGTTTTGGTGGATGGCTGCTCACTTTGGCTTTGTCAGTGTTGATCCTAATGAGTCTTGGTGAAATGCTGTTTGGCATGACGTGGGGCGGGCCAATGAAGCATGCTTTTGCTGGTGCTTTGCATCTTGCCTTTCATCGTCGGCCTGAACGATTTGGCGGTGGTCGATCTACTGGCCTCAAACCCGCAGTACTAGGCGGCGCTTCTCACGGGGTAGCCAAACCAACCGATTTTAAGTGGAACCAACTACTTGGATTCGATGCCTGCGTACAGTGCGGTCGTTGTGAAGCGGTGTGTCCTGCGTTTGCTGCAGGGCAGCCATTAAATCCCAAAAAGTTAATACAAGACATGGTGGTTGGCTTTGCGGGTGGAACCGATGTGAAATACGCAGGCAGTCCTTATCCTAATATTGAAGTAGGAAATGCCAAAGGTTCTCCTGATCAAATTATCACCGAAGGCTTGGTGAATCCTGATACCTTGTGGTCCTGTACTACTTGCCGAGCGTGTGTTGAAGAATGCCCAATGATGATTGAGCACGTTGATGCCATCGTGGATATGAGGCGTTTTTTGACCTTGGAAAAGGGACAGACACCTAATAAAGGGGCACAAGTTCTCGAAAACATTATTGCAACAGATAACCCTAATGGTTACGCACCAGCGGGTCGTGTGAATTGGGCGGCGGATCAAAACTTGCCTGTCATGAGGGACGTCAAACAAGCTGATGTCTTATTCTGGGTATCGGATGGTGCTTTTGATATGCGTAGCCAGCGCATTCTTCGAGCTTTTGTTAAATTAATGAAAGCGGCTAATGTGGATGTGGCGATTTTAGGTGATGAAGAGTTAGACAGTGGCGATGTGGCACGTCGATTGGGTGATGATGCGACCTTCCAGAATCTGGCTAAGCGCAATGTCGCTACTTTATCGAAATATCGTTTCAACAAGATTGTGACCACAGACCCTCATGCCTTCCATTGTTTGCGCAACGAATACGGTGATTTTGGCTCAAATGAATGGACGTCATTGTCTGGTGAGCCAGTAGAAGTACTGCATCACACAACCTTCTTGAATAGGCTAGTAAAAGAAGGCCGTTTACAGTTGGATGCGTTTAAAGGCGGTAAGGTGACGTATCACGATCCTTGTTATCTAGGGCGTTACAATGGCGAATATGAAGCCCCTCGTGAGTTGCTCGCAAGTTTGGGTATTGATGTCGCAGAAATGGAGCGATCAAAATTCCGTTCTCGTTGCTGCGGTGGCGGTGGCGGTGCGCCCATCACAGATATTCCAGGTGAGCGTCGTATTGCGGATATGCGCATGGAAGACGTCGTTAGCACAGGTGCCGATATGGTGGCAGTGGGTTGTCAGCAATGTACAGCGATGCTGGAGGGGGTTGTTGAACCCAGACCTGTCGTGAAAGACATTGCTGAAATTCTGGCTGGGCAAATAGTAGAAGCGGAGTAGGTGTCATGAATGATGATTCTTTAGATAATTTGCTACGTCGCGACCCTAGAGCAGAATGGATTGCGCGTAACCGCTTGCACCCGCTGCATGACAGTATGGTGTCTGTAGGACAAACTGAAGTGCGAGGGCCATCAGGATTATTGCGAAAAAATCCGCATTTAGTGGGATTTATTGGACCAAACGGTATTAAGAGAATTGACCGAGCGAATGTGTCGGCAGCAAATGTTGCAGGTAAAAAGCGCGGCAATAAAGAAAAAGAAATCCAATTGCCTTTGCATGTGGTAGAGAATCCAGAGCGCTATATCATGGTCGTGCCAGATATGATTGGTGGACGTTTAACGGCGCATGATAAAGACATTTTAGGGTTAGCCCATGAGCTTATGGCGAAGCGCAATGGTGCGGTTACCCTGGTGTGTTTCGGTGACATGAAAGATAGCCATCTTGATGTGGCGGGTGTGGATCGCTTGATTCATTTAAGCGCTGACTATTTTGATGGTTATGCCCCTGAAGCCAAGTTAGCCGCTCTTATGCAAATAGAGTCTCAATACCAACCTGAACATTGGCTTTTTCCGGACAGTGTCCACGGGGGCGCGGATTTGGGGAGCCGATTGGCAGCCAAACTAGGCGAAAGGCCAGCCGTGCAAGCATGGCAAGTTAACAGTACGACAACCGTTTGTCGTGGTGCATCAGCCAGCCAAGATATACAGCGTGAAACGCCCCGCATTGTAATGCTAATGGAAGAGTGTGCGAATGCCATTGAAGAGACTCGTCATCAAGTATTGCCACTGGATGTGACAGGCGAATTTACAGCTAGTATCACGCCTCGAGTGTTGGATAAAGGCCAAATACCTGTGGATGCCAATGCGGTACCGCTAGCGGAAGCCGAATTTATTTTGTCGGCAGGGAATGGTATTCACAATTGGGAGCAATTCCACGCCGCTGCTGCCGCGCTGGGAGCTACCGAAGGTGCCAGTCGTGTGGCGGTGGACGATGGCTTTATGCCACGTTTTCGTCAGGTAGGTGCTTCTGGAACATGGGTTACAGCAAGGGTGTATTTGGCGGTGGGGATTTCTGGCGCTATTCAGCATATGCAGGGGATTGGTCAGTGCGATAAGGTGGTTGCTATCAATACAGACGCGGGATGCGACATGGTGAAGCGTGCAGATTTAGCTGTGATTGCTGATAGCGAAGCGATGCTAGAGGCGCTTATTCAGCTTGCTCAGCAACATGCAGCCACTAAGCTTAATGAGGAGAAAAGTAATGCAGCCTAATGTCAATGTGGTGTCTTTGATATCAATTGGTCGCCATCCTCAATCTGGTCGTGCTAGACGGGCTGAACAGGATGGTCGTGCCGTTGAATTGGGTTTGAAGTTGGCTGGTAGTGCTTTAACTGTTGTTCACGCGGGCAATGAAGATGAGCCTATTTTGCGGCAATATGCTGGTATGGGCTTGTCATCCTTAACGGTCTTATCACAAGAAAGTGATTGCGATGCGCTGCCAGTACTCATGTCGTTTTTAAAGGAAAACCAAGCAGAGGTTGTATTGACAGGTGTTCGTTCAGAAGGTGGCGAGTCATCTGGTATGTTGCCGTATTTGTTGGCAGAGCAACTTGGCTGGCCTTTGGTTCCTCGCATTGCGGAAATTTTGAGTGTGAAGAATGGCAAAGCGGAAGTACTCATGGCATTGCCACGAGGTCAGCGTCGCGCAGTAGAAGTGTCACTGCCTTTTATTGCCAGTGTGGATAATGCGGCGCAAGAGGCCCGTCAAACGGCATTCGGTCCTGGCCAGCGAGCAGAGTTTGATGTATTAACGGTTATGACAGAGAAAGATGAAGAGGCCAGTCACTGGCAGATAACCGCAGCCAAGCCACGTCCTAAGCGTATTAAAGTTGTAAAAGCGAAAACGGCAGCGGATCGAATGAAAGCCGCGACAGCAAAACCAGTTGGTGGCGGTGGTAAGATCATGAAGAATGAAACCTCAAAGGAAAAAGCCAAGGCCATATTTGATTTGCTACTTGAAGAAAAAGTGGTGCGCTAAGAGCTTACTTAGGTATAAGCTATAAGTTCCCATAGTAATTGATTGAACAAAATAAAATGTTTGTTTATAGGTATACAATATGATGATCGTAGATTTGATCGACGAAGTCGATTTTAAAGAAAGGCTCATCGCGCTTGGTGCACCTGTCACACAAGAGCAAAGTTTAGCCGACGTGCAGGCTGCCATTTTAGCATGGCTGCAAGCTTACCCAGAGCAAACACCTTTCGTAAAAGATCTTTGCCGCGATATGCAAAAAGACAACACGACGGTTTTGCCTGAAGTATCTAGTGTAATGGCGGCTTTTGGTTAAATGTTGATGTCACGCTCTAAAAAAGTGCAAATTCGAAAGGTGTCTTTTTATTTTTTAACATATTATCAATAAGCGATTTTTTACATTATATTTTTTAATGGAAGTGATGGTTTATATTCTCAGAATCCAGTATTTTATCCTTGTTTAGAAAGTAAAGATTTAATCAGTTTGTGGGTTTTTAATAGTAATTTATTATCAATAACCTTATTTCTTTGATCGGATATGGTTTTTGATTTATAAACTCTTTAATGACCCGTTTTTTGATCCGAATTTATTTTATTAATATGGACATTAATATACTTGGAAATATGATATGAAAATTAAAACAAAGTTATTGATTGCTTTTTCAATTGCCACCGTTTTACCTGTTTTAATCGTTAGTTCGATTACTGCCTTTCTCGCCTCTGATCAGGCACTTAAGACTTTTTCACAGAACAGTGGGCAAACCTTAAGTGCAGTAGAGAAATCTTTTGATCAATTTATGAGTGACATAAAGTCGGTTGTAGGATTTATGGCTGACAGCGATCCTGTTACCGATCCTAATGCGATGCCATTAACGACGTATCATGAAAAACAAGGCAAAGCGCCCAGTAGCGTCGCTAAGCAAAATGGTGGACGCGAGGCTGACATTTTTAATTTGTTTGAAGCCATTGGTAAAAACAACTCAAATTATGTGTATGTCTACATGGGAGATGACGGTGATGGCTATCTAGAATGGCCCGGTACCTATGAGTACGCAGAGTGGCACCCTAAACAACGGGGGTGGTACTCAAGAGCGATGGAAACCCCTGGAAGGGTAACTCTGCGTGATGCTTATTATTGGGAACCAGACGATGCTGTTTATGTGTCTGCTGTTCGTACTTACAATAAGGGTAATGCAATCGGTGGCGTTGTTGCGGTGGATGTGTCCATCAAAACCTTGACTGAAATGGCCAATAAAACCAAGCTAGGCAATTCTGGTAGCATCATGGTTGTGGAGAATACGGGTACAATTTTGGTGGATGCACTGCATGCCGAGAACAATTTTAAGAAAATTGGTGAGCCTCTCTGGTGAAGCGTATCAAAAAATTGCACAAACGTCAGAGGGGTTAATTCGTTTTACACTCGATGGTGCTGACTACTATGCCAATGTGTACACCTCCCCAAATCTTAAATGGAAGTTTGTCGGTTTGATGCCGGCGTCTGAAATCTATGCCAGTACTATGGAATTGGTCAAAACCACGGCCATTGTTTGTATTTTGTTATTACTGGTATTTGCCGTTGTTGCTTACTTGATGGCGAAAAGTTTGATTACCCCAATTGAATCTGTTTCTAGCCATTTGCGCGTTTTAGCAGAAGGTGAAGGCGACTTAACATCGAAAATTGACATTGAAACCAACGATGAAACGGGCACTCTTTCTAATTGGTTTAATCAGTTTATTGAGTCTACTCGCGCATTGATTCTTGGGATTAAAAAATCCAGTATGCAAATTGATAAGATTGCCGCGGAAACGTCTTCCAAAGCAAGTGATGTTGCCCAAGCTGCGACAGACCAATTACAGTCTATTGAGCTGATTGCAGAAGCGGGACAACAAATGCTGATTGCCTCTAATGAAGCCGCAGAAAGTTGTGCGAATTCGGCTCAGTTTTCCGAGAAAGGTTTGGAAACCACGATAGCAGGTAAAAACCTTCTTAAGCACAGTGCGGAAGGCGTAAATCGTTTAGGCACGCGTTTAAAAGAATCGAATCAGATTATCACCGAGCTGCAAAAAGAAACCACGAATATCAATCAAATTTTGTCGACGATTCAAGGCATTGCAGAGCAAACCAATTTGCTTGCTTTAAATGCGGCCATTGAGGCAGCTCGTGCGGGTGAACAAGGTCGTGGCTTTGCCGTAGTCGCGGACGAAGTAAGGACCTTGGCGGGTCGAACACAAGAATCGACGGAACAGATTAGCCATATTTTAGGCTTGCTTGCTAGTCGAACCAAACAAGCGTCGGATTCTATGGTGACGAGTTTGGCTGAATCGGAAAGTGCCATTAGTTTGTCTGATCAAGCGCTTGATTCGTTTGAGCAGATTGAAGAGGTCGTTAAACAAATGCGTGATATGACCATGCAAACTGCGGCGTCTGCAGAAGAACAACGTGCTGTTACCGAAGGGGTGAATGAAAATATCAACGCCATCAGTGAATCGGCCCATAGGGTATCGGGTATATCCGGAGACGTTGCTGAACTGTGTCGTAAACAAGACCAGCTAAGCAAAGAGCTGCATTCAATGGTGGTTCGCTTCCGCACCGAGTAATTTGTACGGTTATAAAATGCGTTGTAAAACAAAAGCTGCCTAAGGTGGCTTTTGTTTTTTTATGTCCTTTTTTCTGTCGACTTAGGCATAAAAAGAGCAAGAAGTAATATTAAAATAAAGTGATAACGATTATCATACCCGCCTAATGTTTCTTGTATAAGGTATTATCATGATTAAGTCGTTTGTGATGTTTGTATTTACTCTATGGGTAAGTTCGTCTTGGGCCGGTCAAGTGACGGTAAAAGATGTTCTTGACCGTGATGTGACGTTTAATTCGCCCGCCCAGCGAGTTATCGTGGGTTTTTATCCTGAAGATTATATGGCCATTGGTACGGAAGCGGCTTATGACAAGGTTGTTGCCATGTCTAAGTATATATGGGAAGCGCGCTCCGCTAGTTGGGAAATGTATGTGAAGCACCGTCCTTCATTACAAGATATTCCTGAAATAGGCCGTGTTGATACGCAAACTTTCTCGGTGGAAAAAGCCATTAGTTTAAACCCAGATGTGTTGATGTTAGCTGAATGGCAGTTTAAAGGGCTGGGTACAGATATTGAGCGTCTTGAGAATGCTGGTATCTCCGTTGTTGTGGTCGATTATAATGCTCAAACGGTGGAGCGACATGTTAAAAGTACCGAGCTGATTGGTTTGATCACCGGACAAGAAGCGAGAGCCGCAAAAATTGCTGCTGAGTATAAGCAAACTGTAGAAAGCATCAGTAAGCGTCTTGCCGATGCCAATTTACCGCAGCCAAAAGTGTATACGGAGTTTGGTGCATCGGGTGTGCAGGAGCTGGGTTTTACCTTTGGTAAAAACATGTGGGGCGCGATTTCAACCATGGCGGGTGGCGATAATATTTCCGCACCATTTGTTGAGTGGTGGGGTCGATTGAATCCTGAGCAAGTTATTGCTTCAAACCCAGATGTGATCATTATCACTGGCTACGAGACAGGCAAGGGGACGGATTCTATGCTGATGGGACAAGGTGTTGACACAGCGGAAGCTCGTAAACGTTTGGCCGGGTATAAGGATCGCTTGGGTTGGTCTTCCATTTCGGCGGTGCAAAATAATCGTTTATTTGGTGCTTATCATGGCGCATGCCGTACTATTTTAGATGCTGCGATGATCGAGTTTTATGCAAAAGCCATGTATCCAGAATTGTTCTCAGATTTAAATCCTGAGCAAGCGTACTTAGACTTTTATAAAAAGTACCTACCAGTAACCCCTGAAGGTACTTTTACCTTAGCGTTATAGGCGCAGCTTTCATTGATAAAAAAGGGACGCTGGTACCATTTCGGTCGCAGCGTCTCTTTTTCGTTTTTGGATGGTGTAATGTTACAACTACCTAAAGACATAACGCGTAATTTGTTGATAGCGATCTTCTGGTGCTAACAAAATAGGCGGAAAATGAGACTGGTGAACCGCATCTGGCCAATGTTGTGCTTCTAGGGCAAGACCGGCGTACGCTGTCAGCCTGCCTGGGTTGATGTTGGATGCTGCACTGAGCTGAATGTGTCGTCCATCGTAGACCTGCAATCCTGGCTCGGTGGTTTGGTAATCCAGAGTTAGCCCAGTAATGGGCGCTTTGAGCGTCGCTACGGTTTGCAATGGGCGATTGCGAAGTGAAAGACAGAAATTCGTATCAAGCCCTGGATAATCTTCACGACCAATACGGCGTAACTGATTAAAATCAAAGGCGCTTCCTTCAGTAGGAGTGACTTCGCCGGTAGGAATCAGCTCGTTATCGACAGGCAAATAATGGTCAGCTTTGATGTGAAGTTGATGGTCCAGAATTGAGCCGGTGCCATCTAGGTTAAGATAGCTGTGACCTGCAAAGTTACAAATCGTTAAGCGATCTGTGGTCGCAGTAATGTCCATTTCTAAACTGTTATCGAGTAATTGATAGACAACATTAACCACCATGTTACCGGGATACCCCATTTCACCGTCGCTAAGTCGTGTCTGTAGTTGCACTCTATCATCGGCTTGCTCGACGACCGACCAATTTTTACTGCCTGTGCCTGCAGGACCACCATGTAAATGATGAGGTTCTGGTAATGTCAGTGGCAATTGATAAGTTTTACCATCGACGACAGCATGGCCTTTGGCGGTCCGATTGGCGACGCGTCCGACAACAGCTCCGAAATACTTGGCGTCACCAAGATAGTCGGATAGATTCGATGATCCTAAGACGAGCGAGTGCGCATACCCTTTTAGATAAATGGATTGGATACTGGCTCCTAAGGTTAAGATGTTGACCTTAAGTTGTGCGTTAGTAAGTGTAATGCACTGAACTTGGTTTAAGTCTGGCGCTAGGTTCATGGTAAAAGCTCTTTTATTGAAATAAACGGGAGCCGAAGCCCCCGTTAAGAATAAATTAGATATTTTCTAACAAGTCATTAACACGATATTGCGCTGTTTTTAGAGCATCGTCTATCGATTTGTCACCATTAACCGCAGAACCCAACTCTTCTCCGATAATATCTTGGATGGCAAATTGACGTAATACCTCAGCCGGCAAGGCTTGTCCTGTTGTGGCCACTTTCGCAATATCACTGCGATGAGGTAAGGATTTGAACGCCTCACTGGTAATGACTTTTTTCACCGTTGGTAAGTGGCCTGTTCGAGACCATTCATAGTTGTTGTCATAGAAAAACTTAAACAGTTTACCAATGGCGGCCATTTTTTCATCCGTTCGGTCCCCGCGAGGCACAACCCAACCGTGGCCATCCGCATAGGTTGCATCTTTTTGTTGGAAAAATTGTGGCACAGGGAAAACACTGTAGCCATCAGACAAGGCATTATTCGGCTCTTTTGATTGCGCATCGTACGTGCCAATTAGCCATGTTCCATTCACAGCGATACCTCCGTCGCCATTGGCAAAAGCCGATACGGCAGCAGGGTAATCCATATTTTTTGTACTGAGTCCTTTGTCCATGATGTTTTTCATCAATGTAAGGGCGGCTTTGGCGTCTTTACCACTTAAGTCGATGCGATTTGGGTCATCAAAAAACTTACTGTTTTGTTGCATCATGAGGGTATAAAAAATACGTGCATAAGCGGCGGTTTCATTGGCTGAAATTTGTATAAGGTAAGGCTTGTTTGTCGCGCTCTTGAATTGCTCACCTTGGGCAAAAAGCGTATCGCTGCTGTCGGGCAATATGGGTTTACCATCCGCTGTCAGCAGATCTGCCTTTTTCATTAGGTTGTTGTTAACGTGAAAGAGCATGGTCCAGTTGTCAAAAGGTAGAGCGTAGACTTTGTTCTCTTTCGTAACACTGGAGATAGCGGCATCGGTGAAATCGGATGCTTTAATATGTTGCCCTTTTAACACATCATCAAGCGGCACCAACAATCCACGGGATTGATAATCTGACATAGCAGAATAATGCATCGACACTACATCTGGAGCAGAGCGAGAGGCTAACTGTGCGTTTAACTGATCGTATCCTGGCCATTCTACGGTGGTGACATTGACCTTGATATCAGGGTTGTCTGCTTCGAATTTATTGACGAGCGTTGTAATAATGCCACATTCACCAACGGCAGCAGATACGTCGGTTGTTTTACCGTACTCTGCTTCGCAGGCACCAAAGAAGCGTTGTAACTCTATGGTGGTATTGGCATTGGCTAAGGGTGATAGCGCCAATAAGCTTATTGCTGTTGTTCCGAGAAGTAATCTTTTCATTATTTTTTTCTCCTTGGTTGTTATTGTTTTCTTTTTTTACTTGTCATTGTGAGTGTGTTATTTCACGGCACCGCCAGAGACCGCTGTGACGATGTGGCGTTGGAAAAAGATATAGACGATCACCACAGGTAAAGAGGCAAAGACGGCTTGAGCGCCTAAAAAGCCTAAGCCTTCTGACTGCGCAAAGTTGGTTTGCGAGGAGGCGATGCCTATGGTGAGTGTGTACATATCGGCTTTGGTCGCTGAGATGAGTGGCCACCAATAATCATTCCAAGCTTGCAAAAAGGTGAAAATACCTAACGTTGCTTGGGCGGGCAGCGTCAGTGGCAATAACACTTTCCAAAAAATACGAAAGGTCGAAGCGTTGTCGAGCATGGCGGCTTCGTCGATTTCTTTGGGGATGGCTCGGAAGAATTGCGTCATCAGAAAAACGCCAAACGCAGAAGACAAGTTAGGCAATATTAAGCCTATGTGCGTGTTATGCAGATCAAACCAGTTGAACATTTGATGGCGTGCAATAATGACGGCTTGTTCTGGTACCGCTAAGCCAAATAATACAATGATGAACAATGTTCTGCGGAATGGAAACTCCAGTCTTGCAAAGGCATAGCCAGCAAGAGAAGACAGCAGCAATACGCCGATGGTTTGGCCGATGGCCACTATCATCGAATTTATAAACCAACCAAACACACTGGATGATTCCAGAATATTGGCGTAATTCACCAAGGTATACGGCATGGCAAAAACGGCTTCGGTGCCTTTGAGCAATTCGGCGTTGTCTTTTAGAGACAAGCCGACGATCCACGCTACTGGTGCCATCATAATGACGCCAAGCACAGCCGCTATCCAAAACAGATGGCGGTTTGAGGTTAAATGCTCAGGAGAATAATTCATGGTTTTCATGCGTCTGCCTCCTCTTTACGAGTGCTGATCCAGTATTGCAGCATGGCGGCACATAGGATGATTAAAAACAGAATTTGCGATGCCGCCGCACCCATACCAATGTCCCAGCGTAAAAAACCTACTTCATAGATGTACATAACGATTGGGCGAGAGGAGTCCGCTGGACCACCATTGGTCATTAATTGAGCTTGACCAAACAACTGGAATTGCATGACCACTTGAATCACGGCAACCAGCATAATAGTGGATTTAATGGAAGGCAGTGTGATGCGTGTGAGCACCCGCCAGCGGGAGGCGTTGTCTAGTGCTGCGGCTTCATAAAGGTCTTTGGGGATTTGCTGCAATGCCGCCAAAAAAAGCATCATGGGCAAACCGATACACCACCATACCGTTGCGACACCAACCGAAAATAACGACCAACCAGTGGTTGAGAGGAAACCAATTGGCTGCCAACCGAAATATTCAAAGATCAGTGCCATTAAGCCATCATTAGGGATGAAAACGATTCGCCAAATGAGCGTGACTATAGTGACCGATAAGATGGAAGAAGCAAAAAACAAACCTCGTAAGAAAGACGACCCTTTGGTGGTTTTATTGAGCGCTAAGGCCAGAAATAACCCCAATATGACTAAGGTCGGTACAGACACACCAACAAAAATGACGGTGTTTTTTACCGCTTGAGCAAAAATCGGATCGCTCAATACCCGCGCGTAGTTTTTTAAGCCAATAAAGCGTTCCCCGCCAAAAAGATCGACTTTATTGAGAGAAAGCCAAATCCCCCAGCCTAGGGGAAAAACGAGTAACGTTAAAAAAACGCTAAGATAGGGCACGACAAATAGGCCATTTGACCAGCGAGAACGACGATAGCTTTCTGCCATCTTACACCTCCCTTTGGCTGTGATGAGCCAAGCCATTACCGTCAAAAATATGCGCGGCATGGGGGGAAATAGACACTCTCACCGTTTCACCTGCTTTTACTTTAGAGCGACCTGTATCTTCTGCAATAAGCTCTGTGCCATCAATTAAGGTGCCATACAGAAGTGTTCGATCCCCCAGCCGTTCGACAACCTTGATGGTTAGATCCAGTCCTTCTTCTTGTGGGGATACAATGGCGGTGTCTTCTGCCCTAATTCCGATCACGGCATCTTTGGCATTGAAATCCTGTGGTAGTGTGATCGCGGTAACGACTTTACCTGCGCCACTGACTTCTACGGTGACGCCATCCACTGTGTTTTCAATATGGTTAATCGGCAACATAGACATGGGTGGAGAACCGACAAATTCCGCGACAAAACGACTGACAGGGTGTTGATATATTTCCATCGGTGTACCGATTTGCTCGATTTTTTGCTTGTGCATGATGACAATGCGATCGGCCAGTGTCATGGCTTCCACTTGATCATGGGTTACAAAGATCATGGTTGAGCCAAGGCGCTGGTGGAGCTGCGCTAGTTCCAATCGAGTTCTACCCCGTAAAGCGGCATCTAGGTTAGACAAGGGTTCATCAAACAGGAAAGCTTTTGGTTCTTTGACGATGGCGCGGCCAATGGCAACACGCTGGCGTTGACCACCAGACAGTCTTCCAGGTTTACGATCCAGTAAATGATCTATTTCGAGGATTCTTGCCGCGTCATTGACGCGACGGTCAATATCGTCTTGCGCGACGTTCACGTTTTCGAGGCCAAATGCCATGTTTTGACGGGTCGTCATGTGAGGGTAGAGCGCATAGGACTGAAACACCATTGCCACACCGCGTTGACCAGGTGGCAAGGTATCAATGCGTTTGTCGCCAATTTCAATGCTGCCTTCTGTGATGGATTCTAGCCCCGCAATCATGCGTAATAGGGTAGATTTTCCGCAGCCAGAAGGGCCAAGGAAGACAACAAATTCACCGTCTTCAATGTGCAAGTTGATGTCATCTAATACGGTTACGCTGTCATATCGCTTTATTATATTTTTTATAGAGATAGATGCAGACATGGTTTTCTCTCTCAGCCAGTGTTAAACGGAAGAACTTGGGGGATTACACCCCAAGTCGAATCATGCGGTAGCTCATAGGAGCAATGCTTGCCGTTAGTTTCTGTTGTGTCACAGCAGCACCTTGGCCGTCTTTTGGCGCGACGGGTTCTGCTTCTGGACCATTTTTGGCGTCGAGTGCATGACCTGATATGACTTTATCCATAATGATGCGATGATGTGTGAAGCCTTGCAGAGATAGGTCTAACTCAATGTTTTCGTCTGGGTGGCGATTCACAATAAAGAAGGTCAATGCGCCGTCTTTATCGGATACCACTGCGGAAATATCCAAGTAAGCCACATTTTTAGCAAACTCGGTGTCATAGCTCGGAGAGTTCACCGCAAGATTCAGTGCGGTGCCACGACCATATTGTGATGCGTATAAATAGGGATAGTAAGTAGACTGGCGCCAAGCTGGGCCGCCTTTAACGGTCATGATGGGCGCAATAACGTTAACCAATTGTGCCAAACAGCCAATTTTGACCACGTCGCTGTGGCGGATAAAGGTATTGAGAATACAACCTACTTGCAAGGTGTCGGCAAAGTCGTAGATGTCCTCTAATAAAGCCGGAGCATGTGGCCAGCCATCATTGCCGCCGAGAATTTTCTTGTCCTGCTCATTCGAGTGGTACCAGACGTTCCATTCATCAAAGGAAATATACACATCGTGTTTGGAGCGTTTTTTGGCCTTAGTGGCTTTAATTACAGCGGCGATAGTGTCGATGTAGTTATCGAGTAGGCAAGCCTTCGCTAAATAATTTGCCATGTTTTTTTCGTGATTATCGAAATACATGTGCAGTGAAATGTAGTCAACTGTGTCATAGGTATAATCCAGAACCGTGCTTTCCCATTCAGGGTAGATACTCTGTTTAAGCGCAAGCTTTTTTATGCTCATCACTGAATAATTTTGAGGAGTCATAGGGTGTGTTTAATTTTAAACACGCCCATATCCCTGTTAACATTTTACGCATAACTGCGCACATGGCTTGTATCTTTTTCTTACCTCGTGCGACTAATGCCTCGTAAAACGCTTTTACATTTGGGTCATGACGTACAGCCGACATGGCAGGCATAAAGAGCGCGCTACGCAAATAAGCATTTCCAGCCTTACTGAGTCTACCTGGACGGTTGAGACTGCTACCAGATTGGTTAAGTCGGACATCCAAACCTGCATAGCGACTAACCTGATTGGCCTTAAGTGTTTCAGGTAAAATAATCAGCTCTCCTAGCATCGCAATAGCAGAGACTTCTCCAATGCCCTTAGCCGCTAGAATATTATTAAATTGCTGTGCTATTTCAGTATCGCTTTTAATCATTTCTAGGGCTGCCATTCGCAAGCGTTGAATACGACTTTCTAGGTACGCAATGCCATCTTGCTCATCATGGATGACTAGATCAGAGGTGTCTTCATAAGATTTCATAGCATGTAAGCGGTTCTTCGCTTTGGTGCAATCATCTGTTAAACGATTGATCTGCCTTGATATATCTCGTATTTTTAATTTATTTTTCTGGGGAGGCGTCCACTTTTCAGGTGCCATTCGTTGTGCATATTCAGCCAGTAAGCCAGCATCAATATTATCAGTTTTGCTGTGTTCTAGTTTTATTTGAGCGAAGTGGTTAAAGCTTTTAGGGTTAATCACACTGATAGGTATGTCGGCATCATGAAGCGCGACAGCTAAATCCAAATAATAGATTCCAGTGGCTTCCATAACGACAGATTGCGGCGCATGTTGTTGCAGGAGAGTAAGTATTTCTGTTCGCCCATTTGGCGTCTGCTCAAAGGTTTTTACTAGACTATTTTTATTGTCATGGCGTATGACAAGGTCAACGGTTTTTGCTGCGATATCAATACCTACAAATGTGCTCATAATTTGCGTACTCGCTAATTTGGTTGGATAATAATTATCGGTTCCCGACCTCGCACTTTTTTACCGCTCAACCTTGTAACGCGAAGTCACTTAAGTGTGCTTCTTGATACTCTTCGAGATGAGTAAATGAGGCGGGAGCCACTCTACACGCGAGGTCAGTACACTGCCTCAAGGTCGCCGCGGCCTCCCGATAATGGTTAAATAATACACCTCAATAACCATTAAATTCATCATACAAGGTCGCCATTTTAGGGGAAGACGAGCCACAAACGACCAACTCAATATTTTTATCAAAAGCGCGCATGGCTTTGGCCGTTTCAAAGGCAACTCGACCGTATTCCGCTGCGGTTTTTTGGCCGATTTGCCAAGGGCCATCCATTTCATTTCCAAGGCACCAGAGTTTGACATTCCAAGGTGCTTCGCGACCGTTTTGTTTGCGTAGGTCAGACCAATAGGAGCCACCGGGATGATTGACGTATTCTAGAAAAGCGCGGGCTTCGTCTAAGCCTCGTGAGCCGAGGTTCACCGCCAACATCATTTCTGTACCTGCTTGTTCAGCCCACTCGGCGAATTCATGGATACCAACCTCGTTGCTTTCGGATGTGTGCCAAGCAAGGTCGAGACGAGTGGGGCGGTCTTCTTTTGGTCCAATTCCATCTTCCCAGTTGTAAGCAGAAACGAAGTTGCCACCAGGGTAGCGTGTCACAGGTACATCAATGTCTTTCACTAATTCGATGACATCTTGACGGAAACCATGTTCATCAGCAGTTGCGTGACCTGGCTCGTAGATACCGCTGTAAACAGCGCGTCCTAAATGCTCGATAAAAGAGCCGTAAAGGCGAGGGTCTATTTTAGCAATCACATAATCTTTGTGTGCAGTCACGTTAGCGCGCATGCTTACTCCTTTCTTATTTTTGTAGGATATTAAGATTTATTAAGTATCTGTTTTTTTGTTTCTTATCTGATTAGTGGATATTAAAAGCATGTTTGACTCGAGGTCAATCAATAAGACGTTTATTTTTTGTGCGATTAAATACCAAAATTGGTATGTCTAAGTGGAGGCGGTAATGAAAAAAGAATGAGGCAAGTATTTGAAATTCTACTAAGATATTGAAATATATAATTTTTTTAATATTGATTGATTAAAGCAGGATTATGGATATACACATCAGAAAATAAGATGTTGTGTATGAGGCTAAGATTGAAGGCGTAATATAATATCTTGGTCGTAGTTACCAAACTGTTTGCCAAAAATATTAATACCACCGGGATGTTTGGCATCATTTGGTACAGAGATTCGTACACGAATTGATCTATGGTCTTCTAATGCGATATCTTGTAAGGAAACATTGGAGACTCGAATACCATCGATATAGGTGCCGTCATGGGTGACACGAAAGCTTTTCAAATGACCATATTGGCTGCCAGCCAATTTCCACCAATCTGGTGTGTATTTGCCTCGATGGTCGCCGTAATCACCGGGCGCTGTCCAAACAGCGGCCGTTGTTCCATTGATGGAAATATGAATGTCAGAAGGCCAATTTTCAGAGGTGCCTGGCACTTCCGATGATAGTTCCATCACCAGCTCTAGCTCTTTTACTGTCTGGCCTGCAATACGGGCATTATTGGGGAATTGATATTCCACGTAACCTTTAGTGAACCATAACAAGCTGGCACGCATACGATCTGGCGAGAGGTAAGTATCTGGACTGTCTAAATACCCCACAATGCCGGAGTCTGAGCACAAACCACAAGGCGCCATAACATCAAATTCAGAATACAAGCCAACCGGCATGGAGACTTCGATGACATTGCTTTGTTTCTGCTTGGTATGACTGAAAGATAAGACGATTTCTTCGTGTGTCGCGCGGCAAATTTTTTGACTGCCTTTGCGACCTTTTTGGCTTTCGGTAGTAATTAAGCCGGCACTTTCGAGGGAATTGATATGACTGGAGGTCGATGATTGCGGCAGTTCTAGCAGGTCTGAAATATCATTAACATTCATGGGGCCTTTCTCATGCAGCAAGGTAAGAATCGCCAATCTGGCTGGTGCTGCTAAGCTTTTTAATACATTGGACCCATCTTCAGGGGTAAGCAATAAGAACTTTTTACTCATCGTTATCTCCAGTTGAAGATGTATTTATATCGAGTTTTATGATTCTTATCAAGTTTAACTTGCTGATAGATTGTTACGGAAAGTAAGTGGTGATCGCATTATTTGAGATAATGCGATCAGTAATAATCCCGCTAAATTAAGCCAGTGGTCCACCTACGATAGTGGAGCGTAGGCCAGCAATAATGTTTTCTCCCGTTTCGCGTCTTAGTTCGTCGTACCAAGCTTGGGTCTCTTGCATGTCTTTGCCGTGGGTAACGTCGCAGCGTTTACGGGCTTTTAAAACGAGGTCTTTGACACGGAAGCGACGTGCTTCTTCATAGTGTTTCAAGGCCTCAATTACCCCAGATAATGTTTTGGTTTTTTCTGACCAAAACTGTTCTCTAAAGCACTGACCCAGTACAACGGCGTCTTCTAATGCTGAGCAGCCGCCTTGGCCGATGTCTGGTGTGGTGCTGTGAGCGGCATCGCCAAGAAGGGCAATGTTGCCTTTTACCAAGGTATCAAATGGCTCGATGTCGTGAATTTCAATACGGTTTGTGGTGTCAGGGTCAATGGCCGCAATCAGTTTTTGAACGGGATCTGCCCAACCGGCAAAGTAGCGGGTGAGATCCGCCACCACGGTGCTTCTGTCTTCTGCTAGCCCTTTTGGTAATGGCACATCAAAGAAAAAATAAAAGCGACCACCAGCAATCGGCATAATGGAAACGCGTTTGCCTTCGCCAACGAACGTCGTCCATTGCTCAGCTGGTGCGATGCTTTCGTCTATTTCTACCAACCCGTTCCAATTCACATAGCCTGCATAGCGGCGTTCAGTTTGGTAGCCGATCACATCAGCGCGAACCGCTGAGTGTGTGCCGTCGGCGGCAATCATAAAGTCGCCAACGGCGTGGGTGCCATCGGTAAAATACGCCGTGACTCCTGTGTCGGTTTGATCTACTTTTTCTATGCGTTTGCCAAATTGGATGGTCTCGCGCCCCCACCAATCGACCATTTGGCTCTGTAGGTCGGCGCGTGATACCGGGCAAGGGCGCTCACCCACGGCGTCAACCAATGGCGCAAGACTAAACTGTGTCATCACGCTGCCAGTGAAGCCATCGTGGTAAGCCATGTGGTGCATTGGCCCACCGAGTTCGTCCATGATGCTGCCCATGCCTAGATGGTTCATGCATTTTACGCCGTTAGACCAAATAGAGAGTGCCGCACCAACGGGTTTGATTTCTTTTACAGCTTCAAAAATCTCGCATTCAATGCCTTGTTGTTTTAGTGCTGCTGCCGCAGATAGGCCGCCGATGCCGGCGCCGATAATAAGTGCTTTCATCTCATTCTCCTTTAATCTTGCGCCTTGTTTGAGCTGTCTTGGCGCATTTTTAATCTTTGATTAAAGAAGTAATTGGCAATAAATATGCCATGAAACAAATGAGTCTAAGTTTTATTTTATGAAACCATTGTTTTAGGGCGATTGATTATTATGAGAGTCGAGTCAAAGAAGAAGGTGGTCAATTTTCTTCTTTGACCGATGAGACAGAAAGTGATGTATCTTGGTGCGATTCTTTTAAAGGCTGCGCTATTCTGGCTCGTTCAGCCGTTTGTGATTGCTACGTTATCGAGAACTAGCTGCCGCGATAAGTGCTATAGGAATAAGGCGAAACAAGCAATGGAATATGGTAGTGGGCGTTTTCATCACTGATGCCAAAACGAATCACCACGGTATTCAAAAAGTTAGGGGTTGTGGTCTCGCCGTCGCTACGAAGGTTGCAGGCGTTAAAATACTCATCTATGGCAAATTCCAGCTCATATACACCCACAGAGAAGTCGTCGGCTTGCAGTAAGGGCTGATCACAGCGTCCATCGTTATTGGACAGCGTGCTGTGAATCCATTGTCGTTGACCGTCTGCAGTATGTTTATAAAGGTGTATTTTGACACCGGCTGCCGCGATGCCTTTTGTGGTATCTAAAATATGCGTGGTTAAGTATCCCATTGTTTTTCCTTAACGGTTTTTTTTAATGATGGCTTTATCTTGCCTGTTTTTTGCAAGCAGTACAGTAGTAAGTGAAAAGTGCCTGAAAATATTGTTTCATAGGCTTCAATATTTGTGCCATGTGTTTCTGTGGTGAAGAGATTTTGTTTGTTAGTGCAACTTTTGTCGAATTGTTGGAATTTGGAGTCTTTTTATGCACGACCCGTTAACGACTTTTAGTCATTTAAATGAAGCGGATTTTATCGCGTTATTCAGCCGTATTTATGAGCACTCTGCTTGGGTGGCAGAAGAACTGTGGCGTCAAAAAGCCGCGCATCCCAGTGAGTATTTTGACAGTATCGATAAAATACAAACAGCCATGGCCAATATCGTAGAACACAGTAGCGATGAGCAAAAATTGATCTTGTTACGCGCTCACCCTGATTTGGCAGGTAAGGCCGCACTGGCGGGTGAGTTGACGCAAGAATCCTCTTCTGAACAAGCAGGAGCAGGCTTAGACCAATGTTCAGAGGAAGAACTGGCGCACTTCTTACAGCTGAACGATACTTATCGAGAGAAGTTTGGCTTTCCTTTCATCATGGCCGTGAAAGGCGCTACCAAGGCGCAAATACTCGCCGGGTTTGAAGCCAGAACGCCCAATGACTGGCAAACCGAGTTTGACCGAGCCATGAGCGAAGTGCATAAGATCGCGGGGTTTAGATTGGCCGATCTTTAGATAAATATCATAGGTAAGGTCGCAAGCAGTAATAATCCCATTGATACACTAAAGTAACGGTGGAATTTAGGTTCTTGAAGCCTCTTAGATACGAGCTTGCCTATGGTAATCCACATGAATGTCCCAGGTAGCGTAGCGATATTAAACATCATGATGCATAGCAAAGCCGATGACCAATAAAGCTCCCCAGTCAATGTGAATACAGAGCTTGCTGTCATTAAGCTGGCCCAAGACTTAGGGTTAATTGCCTGAAATGATGCGGCTTGTAAAATGCCCATTGGTTGAAGGCTCTTTTTGTCTGAAGGCATTTTTGAACAAGCGATTTTTATAGACATATAAACAATGTAACTTGCTGCAATAAAGGTGAATACCTTATGAAGGTAAGGCCAATGCTTAAACATTTCACCCAAGCCAAATAAAATCATTATATGCAGTATTGTCATGCCAAAACGAATGCCAATCACGTGAGGCAAGGTTCTTCTAATGCCAAAATTGGCACCTGAGTTAGCCAGCAGGATGTTGTTGGGTCCAGGTGTTATGGTGCTTATTAGGCAAAAAAGCATCAGAGCGGGAGCGAGCTCCAATAGGGCGCTATTTATCATTTCCTTTCCTTCTTAGAAAAATTCAGCCAATAATTGTATTAATACAATTATTGGTTTAATGTACCTATATAGATTTACATACAATACAATTGTGGGCAATTTATTTATTGTTATGAATATAATTATAGAAATTAGTAAAGACACATTCGATAAAGCTTGTTTGGCGCATCCAAAGTACAAAGCATTGGCCCTGCTTATTGAGCAAGCGATTCAGTCTGGCGAGTTACCCGATCGACAAAAATTGCCAGCTCAAAGACTTTTGGCGGATAAGCTAGAAATTACCCATGGCACAGTAACAAGAGCCTATGACTTGCTTGAAAAAAAGGGTCTAGTGAATGCGAAGCTGGGCGCTGGTACGTATGTGAACCTTCCAAGTTCCTTCATTGCTACTAATGATTCTGCTATCAAAGAATACGATTTTGCATCCAGTATGCAGCCCATGTTGGGTCAGCAAATGTTGATCAAAAATGCGCTAAATGAACTGGCTCAAGATCTTCTTGCAATAGAGCAGGTGATGACCTATTCGCCGCAAGGTATACAAAAGCACAAGCAATTTTTTACCGATTGGCTGGCTGTTAAAAAGATTAAGATCGATGCCAATGATATTGCTTTCACTCAAGGTGCTCAGCAAGGAATGTATACCTGCCTGCAAATTCTCACCAAAGAAAATGATTATATTCTTCATGAAGAATTAGCGTACCCTGGATTATTTCGAGCAGCACAAGCGAGCCGAATAAACCCCTTAAGTGTGCCATTGACGGCACAAGGCTTGGACTTAGAGGTTCTGGAAGAATACTGTCAGAAATTTAGTCCTAAGGTTTTGTATATAACCCCCAATATTCAAAATCCGACCAATATTAAATATTCACAACAGCAACTAAGCGCCATCATAGAACTGAGTGAGAAATATGATTTTTATATCATTGAAGATGATGTGAATTACTGCTTGCCAGAACACTGGAATGTACCCTTACAACAGCAAGCACCAGATCGAATATTTTACCTTTCTAGCTTGTCTAAATACGTGGCAGGTGGTTTAAGAATCGCTTACTGCTTGGTACCTAAACAATGGCAACAAGCTTTTAACTTGAGTATACACAGCCAATGCTGGATGGTATCGACGCTGAACTTTGAGTTGGCAACACGCTTCTTAAACAGTGAAAATTTCAAACACAATCAATCCCTTTTAGAAGAAGAAATGCGTTACAGACAAGGCGCTTTCCAAGCCCTTGCTGAGAAATTTGGTTTTCGTTCTCGGAGTGGTGGTTTGAATGCGTGGTTGGAATTACCAAACCATATTAATGTGAATCAGTTTAACAACTTCCTAGCATCGAAGAATATCAAAGTTAGAACCGCGGATTTATTTCGTTGCCCTACGGCATCTTTACCTTCAATAAATTGTTTTAGAGTGTCTTTAGGAGGATTTAACTCAAGAGTGGATTTTGAACAAGGCCTTTCTTTGTTTGAAAATGCCTTAATACAATTTAACAGCCAAGAAGATATTGTCATTTGATATTTTGAATCGAGTCTTAATAAAACCATCATAGGGTGTCTATGATGGTTTTTTATTTTCTACTTACTTATCGACAAAGTTAGCCTGAATACGTTGAGTCAGAAAATCCGCTGCGCTGATAGGTTGGTAGCGTTTCGCTGGACCTTGGATGATCTGTGATTTATTGGCTTGGCAGAAAAAGGCGATGGAATGTCGGCTGCCGCAGTATTCGTCGATTCGTGGCAAGCGGACTCTGTGCAGATTGGATTTAAGCTGATCGTCGCTCCAGCGCATGAGCATATCGCCAATATTACAAGTGATGACATCGCCATAGGGAGGAATGCTGGTCCAGCGTTGGGTTTCTGCTTCGGCGCCTGGGCAAACTTGTAAGCCGCCGTGGCCTTCGTGTTGGAACAATAAGGTCAAACAATCGAAATCCGTATGGGCGCCAGCTCGCCAAATACTGCCCTGTTCTGTGACCCCTTCGGTGGCGTAATAGTGCAACAAACGTAACGTGCTTTGGTAATCCGACAGGCGTGGGTCATGGGCTTTCGTAAAGAAATCTCGATCAAAGCCTAGTTTGTCCGCAAAGCAAGACAACACCTTCATGCCCACTTCCCAACATTGTTTTTCAAAGCGCAGTGCATTGGCTTGAAAGTGTGGCAACTCTTTTTCAGTCGGCCACAAGTTATCCATGTGGTATTGGGTGATTTGATAGGATTCTTTTTGATCTTTGGTGCCAGTGGAAGGGCGAATTTGGCTACGGCTTTCCCAGCCAGCGTTGACACCTTTGGGTCTTGGGTATTGGCTTTTAATGCTTTCTGGAAGGTTAAAGAAACGTTCGGATTCGCTGAATGCGGCTTTTATTTCTTGTGGATCAATGCCGTGGTTACTTAATTGAAAAAAGCCGATTTCAGTGGCTGCGAGCCAGAGTTGCTCGGTGATTTCTGTGCGACGATTGTCAAAGTCGCTCATGTCGATGATACGAATTTCGCGATCGTTGGTGTCTTCGCCTGCGCCACCAAACGTGGTTTCACGTTGCAGTTCTTCAAGTACGTATGAATGAGTCATTATGGTCTCCTCCTAATGGAAAATGGAGCAATGACCCAGCGTTTTGAGGCGCTTGACTGCTTCTACTCCGATTACTTCTGTATTACGGTAATATTGTTCTATTGCTTACCAAACACCTTCATGCAATTTTGCTGCCTCTTCTTCAAGGCAAGGTCCAATGACTTCCACTTCTCGTTGCCCCGATTCAAACACAGTACGACAAGGTAAGGCCAAGGTTGGGTTTTCTGGATGGTTGCCAGTGATCTGTTTCAAGCTGTGTTCACTTAACCCATACACAAGGCGTCCTAATCCCGCCCAATAGGCGGCACCGGCACACATGGCGCAAGGCTCGGCGGAAACGTACATAGTGCACTTTGCCAAAAAGTCAGGGCGATAGGCTTTGCTGGCGCGGGTCATTAACTTACGCTCCGCATGGCCTGTCATATCGAAGTCGGGCAGGTAGCCGTTTACTTGGCTCATCAACACATTGTCTTCATCGTCGACCAAGATCGCTGCAAACGGGTGAATGCCTTGTTGTTTGGCTTCATCCGCAAGGGCAAAGCTTTGGCGTAAAAAGTCTGTGTCTTTAGTATTTAATGTCATATCTGTCTCTATAGTTGAGGTTTTTACGATGTCATGAGCGAATTAAAGACAAGGCAAAAATGAACGAAAAAGCGGAGTCTATTGGCTATAAATGAGCATTTTGAGTTCATTTTTAACGCAGTATTTAAGAGCGCAATAATCGTAAGTTATTTCTTCTTAGGAAGGCTCCACGGAAAAAACCAAGCCTGAATCCACTGGATCGATTTAAACAGTAACAAACTGATAATCGACAAAAAGATCAGCCCAGCAAACGCCTGTGGAATTTTAAAGAATGACGTGGAAAATTGAATGAAATAGCCCAAGCCTTCTTCCGCCGCGACGAACTCGGCCACCACAGCCCCGATAATCGCCAAGGTGATAGAGACACGAAGGCCACTGAAAATGTGCGGGATCGCATACGGAATGCGAATCTGCCAGGTTTCACGATAACGCGGAGCCTCGCAAGGACTGGCTCAGCTCAATCATTTCGGGTGGCGTTTCCAGCATGCCCGTTGTGGTGGAAACCACCAAAGGGAAGAAGGTGATTAGGCAGGTGATGAGTACACGAGATGGGTCATCGGTGCCAAGCAATACGATGATCAAAGGCGCCACGGCGACGACTGGGGTAGATTGAATGACAATCAACGCAGGATAGAGCACACGGTTCATCAATTGTGAGCGCATCATGCCAATCGACAGTGGGATGGCAATGATGATTGACAAGGCAAAGCCCATCAAAGCCACACGTAATGTTGCCCAAAGGTGTGTCAACCAGCGGGAAAACTCTACATCGAAAAAGGCCATAAAAATAGCCGAGGGCGATGGCAAAATATAGTTGGGTACACCGCCAACGCGACAGATAAGTTCCCAAAGCAGCACGAGGCCGATAAAGAATAAAGCTGGTGCAAAGCGATTCGCTTGTTGGGCAAGCCAAGAGTTAGGCTGGTACGTTGGGTTCATAAATATAGCCTCTAATTTTGTCAGTTAGCTCGGCAAAGCGTGGCGAGTTAATGGTTTTAGATGAACGAGGTCGTGGTAAATCCACCTCGATCAGATCCAACACCGTGCCAGGACGTTTGCTCATGACCAAAATGCGATCAGACAGTAACACCGCTTCACTAATGGAATGGGTGATAAACAGCACGGTTTTTGGATGCTCTTTCCAGATATCGAGCAGGTCAAAACCGATTTGCTCTCGCGTCAAGGCATCGAGCGCCGAGAAGGGTTCATCCATCAATAGAATGTCTGGATTGAGCAACAGTGCGCGGACAATGCCGACACGTTGCTGCATGCCGCCAGAGAGTTCGTCTGGCATCTTGTCAGCAAACTGAGTCAATCCGGCCATTTCTAATAGTTCATTGGCGCGTTTTTCATCGCTGGCAGAATAGCGGCCATATTTGTGTTTAAGCGGAAACAGCACGTTTTTGCGTACGGTTAACCAAGGCAATAAATTGGCTTTTTGGAAAACAATACCCACGTCATCACGTGGCTCGGTCACGGGCAAATTGAACACGGATACCTGACCATGAGACGGAATAAGTAATCCCGCCACCATGCGTAATAAGGTGGATTTGCCACAGCCAGACGGCCCTACCACCGCCACAAACTCGTGGCGATGAATGTCCAAGTTAATATCTTGCACTACCATGGGCGTTTCTGGGCGTGGGTCATATTTATGCCCCACGCCTTTCATGCTGACATAAGCCGCTTTGCCGTTGTCGTTTATTGGTGTTTGGTTATCCATGCCGTTACTCCGGCTTAAAAGTGTTGTTTACTGCTGTTGCAGGGTCGAGGGCGTCTTTTGATAGGCCATTGGCTTCTGCCACGTACTCCCAGGTTTTTTGAATGCGTTCATCGGTAAAATTACCAAAGCCGTCTTGTGTCGTCACATCGTTGTAGACCAGGTTATAAATGCTCTTAATTTGTGCAGAAACAATACTGGCGTCCACTTCTGGCACCATTTTGTGCAGATCGATACCGGCTTGGTCTGGATTGGCGTAAGTAAACTCGATGGATTTGGCAAAGGCTTTGATAAAGCGTTTGGCGACATCTGGACGTTCAGTTAAGAATTTCTCAGAAGCCAAAACAGACGAACTATAAAGAGACAAGCCTGAATTCGACCACGGCATTTCGATCAGCTCTTTGCCTGCGCCTTTTGCTTGTGCGTCATAAAGCGCGGTATTAGTAACCCAAGCAATAATGGCATCGGTGCTGCCTGTTATCATCATTGGCGCGAGCGCACCCGGATCGGATTTCACTAATTGAATGTCCGTTTCGCTTAAGCCATTTTGCTTCAAGACTAAGGGTAAAAAAGCATTGGATGAAGTGAAAGGAGAGGTGGCGACTTTTTTGCCTTTCAGATCTTTAATGGAGGTGATGCCACTGCTTTTAAGTACGAAAAAGGCGTGTGGTGCTTGAGTGAAGTATGGGTAAACCGCTACAACAGGTACTTTATCAAGGGCTTTGGCTGCCATTAACGCTCCAATATCAGAGCTACCAATGTCTGACTGACCTGTTGCCATTTTGGTTAGCGCATCGGTGGAACCGCGACCGCTGGCGATCTTGACCTCTAAGTCTTCGTCCGCAAAGAAACCTTGTTGAATTCCCACATAGACAGGTGCTTTGTCGCCACCTGGTAACCAATCTAATTGAAATGTCACCTGATCTGCCGCCATGGCAGAAACACTGGAGACAAGACTGGCTAGAAGCGTTAAACGGATTGCTGTTTTCTTTGCCTTACTCATAGCTTTACTCCATACAATTAATAGGGGTTAAAGACCCACTTGTTTCATATGGTTTGTATGTAGCAACAATCGTTCCATATTTTTATAGAATCATAGCCGTTTATTTAACTCATTGAATTCATTGGAATAAACAGACATTTATAGCGGGGTGTAGAAAAACCTATGAGGTTTTTTATCGAGGAGGTGAAACAAAACGGTGCGATATCAACTCACTCGAGAGGCGAGTTTTTTATAAACCGCGTCGTTGTCTCGTTTGCCAATTGCCAGCACATAAACGACGACTTCATCGTCTATGACTTCATAAGCTAGGCGGTAGCCTGAGGTTCTTAGTTTTATTTTATAGACAGAATCATAACCGCGTAGCTTTGAGGCAGGGACATGCGGGTTTTCTAGTCGCTCCGCTAGCTTCTTTTTAAATTGTGTTTGAATTTGTGGTGCTAATTTGCGCCATTCTTTTAGAGCAGCAGGAAGAAATTTTAATTTATAAGTCATCTAAACTCACTTCGATGGCTTTGGATAAATCAGTACGGCGAGCTTCAACCAGTTTTGCTAGTTCAATATCATCGGCCATCTCCATTAAAAGCTCATAGGCCTCAGCAGGGACGAGGTAAGCCGCTGGCTTATTGTGGTTTAAAATGGCGATAGCAGAGCCACCAGATTCGTTAAGTAAAGCCGTTGGGTTTTTCTTTAATTCAGAAATACTGGCTGTGTAATTGGCTAAGACTTGTCTCATAGGAACCTCAATTAAGTACTAAATTTAAGTCTTATTTTAGACCTAAATTTTTAACAGTGCTATATCTTTATCGCTCTGGCTTTATCTTTGATGCTCACCTTGGAGTGCAGACTAAGTTGGCTCTATCATCATGAAGTGTGTGTCGGGCTGTGCGACTGGGCAATGATCGACACCTTTTGGCATCACATACATATCGCCCTCATTAAGGATGATGTCGTGGGAAGATTTGAGTTTTAATGTGAGTTGGCCTTTGAAGACAATGATGACTTTTTCGTCATTCTCATGTTGATGCCAGCCAAGTTCACCGCTGCCTTTGAGAATTCTGATGGATTGTCCATTTGGCTTGGCAATGACTTTTGGTGCCCACTCTTCTGATAGCAGAGCAAATTGTTCCCTAATATTAAGTTTATTCATCATGTCCACCTTGGGTTACTTGCTTAAATTCACTTAATGATAATAAAACTCATTTGCAATTTTTTCTAGGTTGGTAAACCTTTTTTGAGCATTCAATGTATGTTTCGGTTGGATATAGTGTGTTTAGCGTTGCAAAATTGATTGTTCGGGGGAGGAGATTAGTTTTTAATTAAACTTTGTACGATTGGTCAGGTTTTTGCATTTCGACTATTATTATAACCACCATCATAGAGACTATTTTAATTAAGGAGAGCGCTTTGCAATTTATACTAAACGATGAGCCTCATCGACGATAACACGCTCCCTAGCGACTTTACAGCGTTGCGCTACTTAAGAGAAAAGCGTGGCTTAACGGGGACAAAAGAAGGCTGTGGATCTGGCGATTGTGGTGCATGTACGCTACTTGTTGGTGCGTTGGAAGACGGCGAACTTAGGTACTCGACACTCAATTCGTGCATTACGCCGATTCAATCCTTGGCGGGTAAACACATTGTTTCGGTGGAGTATTTATCAAAAGCTGGTGAATTGCACCCAGCTCAGCAAGCCATGGTGACGCATCACGGCTCTCAATGCGGCTTTTGTACACCGGGTTTTGTGTTGTCATTGGCGGGGCTTTATGAAAACGCGCAGCGCGCCGAGCAATCAATCGACCGCGAAGCGGTGTGCGACGCAATTTCTGGGAATCTATGCCGTTGCACAGGCTATCGTCCGATCATCGATGCGGGCTTGTCTATGAGTGACATGGCAAGCTCAGTGGAACCCTTCACTGAGCTAATGAGCCAAAATAATCAAGTCAAAACTCAGTTAGCAAGCCTGCAAAAAGAGCCTCAAAAACAGTCGTAATTACTTACAGCCGACAGATTTAGAACAACTTGCTCAGGCATTAAAAGCGAATCCAGCAGCGACCTTGATTGCGGGTGGAACAGACTTGATGCTAGAAAACACGCAACGCTATCGTGATTTTGACACCTTGATCGATGTATCTTGCGTGGCCGAGCTGAAACAGCTACACGTTGCAGAAACCACCTTGACCATCGGCGCATCCGTCACTTACAGCGAGCTGGAAGCGTTCAGTAAGACGCAGTATCCACAGATGAACGCTTTGTTAAGTCGCATAGCCTCTCGACAAATTCGTAACCGTGGCACCATTGGCGGCAACGTGGCGAACGCCTCACCGATTGCCGATTTACCTCCGCTATTGCTGGCGTTTGATGCCGACATCCAATTATTGAAAAATGACGGCAGCACCAGAGCTGTGAACATTTCGGACTTTTACCTAGGTTATAAGAAAACTCAATTAGCAAGCGATGAAATGATCGCCTCGTTTGATGTATCCCTCGATAAGCTCGCGCAATTCCATCGTTTTTATAAAGTCTCGAAACGCATGGAAGACGATATTTCCAGTGTTATGTTGGCGGTTCGTTTTGCAGTCGATAATGGCGAATTAAGCGATGTGCGTTTGGCGTTTGGCGGCATGGCAGCGACGCCGATTCGAGGACGCAAAGCCGAAGCCGCATTGACAGGCAAACGCATTAATGACGAGCACGCGTTAAACCAGGCCATCGAAGCATTGCGCAGTGAATTAACCCCCATGAGCGATATGCGAGCCAGCGCGGCATATCGTTTAGACATGGCATGCAACCTGATTCGCAAGGCATGGTTAGAGCTGAATGGTACCGACGTGGTGACTTTCTCAGGCCATGCTGTCAGTGACTCAATTTTATCGACAGGTTTGGAGGCAAGCACTCATGCGTAAACTGCCACAAGATTTTGCTATCTCTTCTCAAAAAGGCCTTTTGCCGATCCATGAATCGGCGATTAAACACGTAACAGGCCAAGCGATTTACATTGACGATATGCCGGAATGGCCAAATGAATTGCATGTGGCGACGGGCTTATCGACGGAAGCGCACGCGGATATTGTGTCGATCAATTTGGATAAAGTCCGTGCCTATCCCGGCGTGGTGGATGTGATTGTGCAAGCAGACATTCCTGGTGATCCAGACGTTTCCCCCGTATTAAGCGGGGATTTAATGTTGGCGGGTAATTTCGTGCATTACATTGGGCAACCGATTTTTGCCGTGGCTGCCACCAGTTTGCGCGCGGCGAAACAAGCCGTACGGTTAGCCGAGATTGTCTATCAACCGCGAGAAGCAACCTTGCATCCTCGTCAATCATTAGAGCGCCAAGAGTTTGTGCTACCCACCCATACCATTCAATGTGGTAATGCCACGGAAGCCATGGCAGCGGCGCCGCGTCGGATTAAGTCGGATTTGTATATCAAAGGCCAAGAACATTTTTACCTAGAAGGGCAAATCAGTGTGGCCGTTCCCAATGAAGACGGCGGAGTGCAGGTATTTGCGTCTTCCCAGCATCCTGCCGAAGTGCAAAAGCTGGTGGCTCGAGTTTTGGGTTTGCCTGTTGCGCAGGTGCTTGTTGAAGTGCGTCGTATGGGCGGCGGCTTTGGCGGTAAAGAATCGCAAGCCGCTGTACTTGGCTGTACCGCTGCCGTATTGGCTGTGCGTAATGGTTGTCCGGTGAAATACCGTATGCCACGCCAAGATGACATGGTACAAACGGGCAAACGTCATGATTTTTGGAACAGCTACCAAGTGGGCTTTTCCGATGAAGGGGAAATCCTCGCGGCAGAATACGACATGGTCGGCAAATGTGGCTGTACGGCAGACCTGTCCGACGGCGTGGTCGACCGCGCGATGTTTCATGCCGACAATGCTTACTTTTTACCGAATGCTCGCATCAGTGGTTATCGCGGCAAAACGCATACGGTGTCTAATACTGCTTTCCGAGGTTTTGGTGGACCTAAAGGCGTTTTGTTGGCGGAAAACGTCATCGAAGAAATCGCCTGTGCGGTAGGCAAAGATGCCTTAGATATTCGCAAACTGAATTGTTATCAAGCCGGTAAAGACACCACGCCGTATGGGCAAAAAGTTGACGACGATGTGTTGCTGACGCTGATGGAAGAATTGGAAGCCAGCTCGGATTACCGTGCGCGTCGCCAAGCGATTAATGCCTTTAACAAGCAAAACCCTTTCTTGAAAAAGGGACTGGCGCTGACACCCGTAAAATTCGGTATATCCTTTACCTCGAAACACCTAAACCAAGGCGGCGCCTTGCTGCATGTTTACACCGATGGCAGCGTGCATGTGAGCCACGGCGGAACAGAAATGGGGCAGGGGCTTTATACCAAGGTAGCGCAAATTGTTGCCAAAGCCTTTGGTATAGATTACCAGCGCGTTAACGTCGGCTCGACTCGTACCGACAAAGTCCCCAACGCCTCGCCCACTGCGGCATCAGCAGGCACGGATTTGAACGGCATGGCAGCATTGGATGCAGCGATGACGATTAAAGGTCGCTTGCAAGAATTCGCCATGGAGCATTTTGGTATCGCCGCCGATGCCTTCGCTATTGAAGACGATCAAGTCATTTTAGGCAGCGAGACCATGAGCTTCCCTGAATTTATCAAACTGGCCTACATGAACCGCGTGTCTTTATCGTCTACCGGTTTTTATAAAACGCCAAAAATTGGTTACGACCGCAAAGCCGCCAAAGGTCGACCCTTCTTGTATTACGCCAATGGCGCCGCAGTGGCAGAAGTGATCGTCGATACCTTTACCGGCGAATACAAAGTCACTCAAGTGGATATCCTTCACGACGTGGGGGATTCAATTAACGCGGACATCGACATCGGACAAATCGAAGGCGCGTTTGTGCAAGGCATGGGCTGGCTCACCTCAGAAGAACTCAGCTGGGATGATAAAGGCCGTATCACCACCAACAGCCCAGCGAATTATAAAATCCCAACCTCGGCGGACATTCCAGAAAAATTCACCGTCAAACTCTTTGATCGTGCCAACAGCGAAGAATCCGTCTATCGCTCTAAAGCCGTGGGTGAACCGCCATTGATGCTGGGGATTTCCGTTTGGTGCGCGTTAAAAGACGCCTGTGCTTCGGTCGCTGACCATAAATTCTCGCCACCATTGGCCGTGCCAGCGACACCAGAAGCGGTATTTTACGCCATGCAAGCGGCTAAGGAAGCCAGCCTATGATGTCTTCCATGAGTTGGGTTCATGCTTTACAGGAAGTAGAAAAAGCAGGGCAGGCTTGGGTGATCGCCACCGTGATCGGCACCCAAGGTTCTGCGCCGCGGGAATCCTCCAGCAAGATGATCATTACCGAGGAACACAGCTTCGACACCATCGGCGGCGGACAGCTGGAATACGCTGTCTGCCAAAAAGCCCGCGCCATGTTGCAAGATGCGTCTTCGCCTTCTCATCTGCTGGAACACTTTCCCCTCGCCGCCAAAACCAACCAATGTTGCGGCGGCGCGGTCAGCGTATTGTTGGAATATTTTCCAGAACCCGCCGACAAAATTACCATCTTTGGTATGGGACACGTAGCGACCACCTTGGTCAATGTATTGGGCAACATGCAGGCGAAAATCTCATGGGTCGACAGCCGTGAGAACCTAGCTCAAGACCACAATATTAAAGGTCTTCCGAGCAACGTCACACCGTTTTTGTATGAATCCATGTTGGAACACATCGACCACATGAGCCATAACGAAATCGCCTTAGTCATGACCCACGACCACGCCTTGGACTATCAGCTAGTGGAAGCATTATTGGATCGAAAAGACTGCCGATTCATCGGCCTAATCGGCTCGAAAACCAAAGCCCTACGCTTCAAAAAACGCCTCGTCAGCGCCTCCTTCAGCCAAGCCGAAATCGACTCAGTACATTGCCCAGTAGGACTAAACGAAATTACAGGCAAAAAGCCCTTCGAAATCGCCATCTCCATCGCAGGGCAGATTATCCAAATCACCCAAACCAAAACAGAAACGAAAAAGCGCAGCGGACTGACTTGGAAAGAAATCAACAACGCTTTAAGTGACGTGAAAGAAAGCTCAGTGGTTTAGTTAGCAGATTAAAATGAGCTTTTGGGGTTGAATTGAAACAAATGACATTCCTTCCTCGCTGTATTTTTAAAGAAAAGTACCGCCTACCTCGTAGGAATGTCATTTTTCAATTCTAGCTTGTTTAGCGGTGGTTAAAGTCTTTTGATCTCGTTCTTGGCGTTGGCCTTGCTCCACATCAACCTTGTAAGTTGTTGATTTAACTTTTTTGTAAGTCGCGGCGTTAGCCCGACAACGTAATTTTTCCCTCCCCTTATGTCTTCCAAGGGGAGGGCGAGGGAGGGGTTATTACTTTGGTGCTTTTACGTTATAACGCTACAATGTAAAGGCTACAAAGGAATCGTCGAGGCATAACATGAGTAATTTATCAAAGCGTTCAACCGTTTATTTTGAACCAGATACCCTCAAAGCGCTAAAAATGCGAGCGGCATCATCGGATGTCTCTATTTCAGAACTAATTGATGAAGCGGTACGCTTGCTGATGAGAGAAGATCAAGAAGACCTTATAGCCATATCAGAGCGTTCAGATGAGCCAGAAATGTCTTATGAAGACTTTCTGAGTGAATTAAAAATTGATGGCAAAATATAAAATCTGTATCAAAGTGCTTCAATAACCCAAAGTGTCGAGTCCCCTTTTCCTCCAACGTACTATCAGAAACAACAAGCCTTTATGGAAAAGGGCTTTGACCCGACTTCCGCGAGCATTATGCTCCTTGACCGCACCTGTTAACGGGTGCTACTAATAGCACTTAATTGCCCACTAGGTAGCCACTATGCAGATTAAATTTTCCGAGGATGTCATTCCTCTATCAGACCTTAAAATCAACCCTGGAAAGGTAGTTGGTCGAACGCAGGAAACGCATCGCCCAATTTTGCTTACCAGTCGTGGCCGTGGCGTAGCGGTTGTTCAGGGGCTAGAAGATTATGAGAAAAACGCGGAGGAACTGCAGTTTGTAAAAGCGGTAGCAAAGGGACTTATGGATGTTCGCGAAGGCAACACTGTCTCCTTGGAGGACGCCAAGAAAACCTTGGGTATCAAGTAAATGGAAATACGCATTGCACAGTCTGCTCTTGAAGATTTACAGGCTATTCAGGTGTATTACAGAGAGGAGGGTGTGCCACATATCGGTGAGGACTTCGTAACTGCTATCTTGAAGCGTTGCGGCATGCTTCAAATTCACCCCGATGCAGGCCGAATTGTTCCTGAATTCAACATGGATCATATTCGCGAACTGATAAACGCGCCATTTCGGGTTGTCTACCTCAGACAAGCTAAAGAGATTGTGCTCATACGCGTCTGGCGAAGTGAGCGGCAGCTTGAATTGACAGAAAATGAAACATAAGCAAACAACTTCGCATCCCAACCCACCCGTAGGGCATCGTAAGCGGAGCGTAATGTGCCGCGAAAGCGAAGCTTTCTTTAATGTAAATAGTTATTTTACCACCCCATAATCTATTTTATGAGCCAGTGTTTTAAAGGTTTTTTTGGATAAACGTAACGCTTACAAGGCGCTTTTTTCGTTAATTTATGGCTTATTAAAAACGGCTGTACCTTTTTTCTGTACTGATTTTCTTGAATAGTTTAATGTGAGTTTCAATTAATCATTTGGCTACTTCATCCTTTCAGGTTGAGTGTGCTTTCACGTTATTAAAGAATAAGGATGTTTATGACAGACTCAAAAATGGATTCATTTCCCCCAGAAGTGGCTGAAAAACTCCAATACTATGTCTATCGATTGATTGATCCTAGAAATGGAGAAACTTTTTATATTGGTAAGGGAAAAGGTAATCGTGTCTTTGCTCACGTGCGAGGTGATATAGAAGATGATTCGTTATCGGAGAAAATGACTAGAATCCGATCTATTCATCTCGCAGGTTTTGATGTTGCCCATGTTATTCATCGACATGGTTTATCCGAAAGCTCAGCCTTTGAGGTTGAAGCCGCACTAATTGACGCCTATCCTGGAATCACTAATATCATGGATGGGCATGGAAACAGTGATTTTGGTGCGATGCACTCATCTGAGATTATAAAGCGCTATTCTGCAGAAACAGCTAAGTTTGAGCACAAGGTTCTACTTATAAGTGTTAACCGTACTGCATTGGACAGTTCCCTTTATGAAGCAACTCGCTATGCTTGGCGCTTGAGTCAAAAGAAAGCGAGTCAGGCAGAGGTTGTACTGGCTACAGTACAAGGCTTGATTGTAGGTGCTTTTATTGCAGAAGAGTGGCTCGAAGCAAATTCAGACAATTTCTCAGGCAGGGAAAGTGTTGAAGGACGTTATGGCTTTAAAGGTGGCGAAGCGCCAATAAATATACAACAGCAATATGTTGGTAAGCGAGTTCCAGATGAGTACCGAAAAAAAGGTGCTTCGAATCCTATAAAATACACTTGGTAATTATAAGTCGTGCGACTAATGGAATTTAAGCTCAGATGAAAATAGTGTTTTTTCATCTGACCCTAAATTCCAGCCAATAACAATTAGTGCCAGATGTAAATTAAACTTTATTTTCATCTGACACTAATCCAAAAAAAGCCCTTTCAATCCGAAAGGGCTTTTTTAGGTTATTTGAATATACCCTTTATTTAGTGTGATTTAACGAATGAGTTAATGCGGGCTCCTTATTTTTTGTTAACCAGTGATAAGCCAAATAAACAAGGCTGGTTCCAATGGCTATAAGCCAGATAACACTTGCTGTTTGAGAAATCATTGCGAAGAATCCACATGCCATCATTATGATGCGTTCCAGTTTGTTCATTCTTCTTTTTGCAAACCCTATGACACCAATTGCCCAGATGACGGTTGAAAATATCAATCCAACGCCAGCCAATAAAATATCTACATAACTTCCTATAAACAGGAGCGCCTCGTCAGCAAGGAAGGCAAATGGAATGAGGAAGGCCACAGCACAGATTTTAAAGGCTTCTACACTGGTTCTCATGGCATCTGTATTAGCAACGCCGGCCGCGGCAAAAGACGCCAATGATACCGGCGGTGTTACCATCGAAAGGACGCAAAAATACATAACAAAGAAATGCGCTTGCAGCTCACTAACACCAAGCTCTTTAAGGGCTGGAACATACAATACTGCGCCAATAATGTACGCCGCAACAGTAGGAAGTCCCATTCCCATGATGATGCAGCCAAGCACTATCATGATTAAAGAAACCGTGTAAGAACCGCCTCCCATATCAATGAGTCCTGAGGCAAATTTCAGTGCTAGGTTAGATTGTATCGCGACTGAGACAACTAACCCTATTGCCATAATGGGACAAGCGATTTTTGCCGCTTGAATACCAGAGTCCAGTACCATTTGTGGGATGTTTTTTAGGTCGTAGCGTGTGTCCTTGCTTAAAAATGGCGCGATGAAACAGGTTATCGTGGCCCACACAACAGAAATTTGTGCGGAATATCCCATGACTAAGCCAATAACCAGTACCACAGGTGGCAGTAGCATGTTTAATCTGGGGAAGATGGATTTAATTTCATTGATATCTTCATCATTAAGCGTACCGGTATTGGTTTTGTTGGCATGGATTCCCGCAAAGACAAACAAGGAAAAGTAGAAGGCAAGTGCTGGGAAAATGCCCGCTAATGCGATATTGGTATAAGAGGTGGCAAGCATTTCTGCCATCACGAAGGCCGCGATCCCCATGATGGGCGGCATGAGTTGACCTCCTGTGGAAGCAATGGCCTCATAAGCCGCTGCTTTTTCTGGTGTTATGCCTGTTCGCTTCATTAATGGGATGGTAAATACGCCTGTTGCTGTCACATTGGCGACCGCACTGCCAGAAATGGTCCCCATCAAGCTAGAGCCAATAATGGCCACTTTGGCACCGCCTCCCTTGGATTTTCCAACCAGCTTAATGGCGAGGCTCTATAAAGAGCCGTCCACCACCAACTGAACTGTAAACCACGCCAAAGACGATGAAGTAAAAAATAAAGTTGGTAGAGGTTGCGGTGGTGACACCCAAGATGCCACTGGTTGTCATGCCAAAAATCTCGCTCCATTCTGTCCACGAAATATTGCTAAAGCTCATTTGTCCTGGTAGCAAATAGCCAAACACGCCATAGAGCAAAAACGTAATAATGACAATTAACAGAACATAGCCAACGGTTCTTCGAACGGCTTCTAAAAGTAAGCCGATCAAGATGGTACAAATGACAATGTCATAAGTTTCAATGGGGGAGACATTTTCAATTCGGCTAGAAAGCCTTTCACTTTCGAAGTAGTAGTAACAACCAACCACAACGACCAAGGCAAACATAAGCACCGAAATGGCTTTGTTTAAGGTTGATGATGGTTTGGTTTTTAAAAAGGGTGTGGAAAGAAAAGCGATCGCTAAAGTCAGTACTAAATGCGTTGCGCGCTCAACTAAGGGAAGATCTGGATTAAATAAAATCCAGTATTGGTAAGCCAACAACCCAAGTGCTAACCAAGCACAAGGGTCGAGCATGTATCTACGAACAAATTTTTGCATGTTTTACACCTGATTTTTATATTTATTGTTGAGGCTTAGCACGACATTATTTTAACAGGCCAATTTCTTTGTAATAACGAATGGCGCCTGGGTGCAAACGAATACCATTTTTTTCCGGCTTAGCCGCATCTTCAAGCTTAAATGCCTTCCAAGCTTTAAAGTCATTGCTGAGCTGGTCCATATTTTCAATGACAATTTTGGTGATTGAGTAGGCGGTATCATCACTCATTTTCGAACTGACGATTAAGTGCGTACCAAAATCTCCGCCAATATTACTGTCAGTTTGTGCATCAAACCATTTTCCGTAGCTGCCTTTTTGTAGACCTAGCGAGGCCATGACGTCCAACGCTCTTTCTGACATGTCTAAGAACTCAATGTCACCAGTTAAGCTGATTTCAGTAATAGACGGGTGTCCTTGTAAAATGGTATCAAAATAAAGATCTACCCGTTTATCTCTGATTAACCCGGACATTTGTGAGGAATCCACTTGGAGGATACTGCCACCTTGGGATTTAATCTTATCTCTATCTAAGCCATAGGCAGCGAGAATGGCTTCCACAACGGGAGGAATATTAGAGCCAGCAGGTTTCATCATAATGTTTACTGGACGGTCTGATTTCAAAATATCATCCAAAGACTTGAAACCATTTTCTTGCATATATTCTTTGCGAACGATGGCGCCGATATAAACAGGATTGAGGCCGCCTACTAAAGAACGAATATGTGTCGCTGAATTTCCTTGGTACAGCAACATACCTTCAGAAGCCCAGCGAGAAGTGGCCACGTTTGATAACGCAATATCTGCCTTGCCAGATTCAACCACCATGGGATTGGCCACACCGCCGCCGCGGGCAATGATCTCAATATTTAATTTGGAATCTTTTTCTTGCACCATCCTTTGGATGGCCGCAGCGCCAACATACCAACCTGATCCAACAGGCATTGCGCCTAGTTTTAATTCTTCAGCTTGGGTAGGTAGCGAAAGTACACTTGTAAAAATAAGAGCTGAAGCAAGCAGAGAAAACTTATTAATTATTTTCATTATCTTGTTCTCCTTAATTAAGGGCAGCCGTGACCGCCCTTATGAAAATGTATTTCAGTGTATTTAAGGCAATATAATTTTTCTATTAAATTATACCTGCAGAGCGTAATGCGTCCGCAATTTCAACGTCTGCTCCTTCGGCAAGAGGTAAAAGCGGAGAACGTACCGTTGCGTGCTCCAAAATGCCTCGAGCAACCAAGGCGTGTTTTAGTGCCACAGTACCTTCCATGTGAGATCCACGGTGATAGACGTTTTTAGTGACTGGCAAAAGTTGATCGTGAATGGCTCTAGCCGTAGGGTAATCTTTGGCTTTACCCGCTTCGATCAGTTTAACCAATAATTCTGGTGCCACGTTACCGTAACCAACCAAAAGACCATCGACATCAAACATAGTGTGCAATAGATATTCGTCATGGCAGCTTAGAATCTGCAGGTCTGGTCGTTCTGCACGAATCACTGGGATTTCAGTGTCCCATCTTTTCATATTACGGACACCGTTTTTCATCGCAAAAACACCAGGTTGAGCGGAAATTTCAAGCTGTGTTTCTAGATCGTAAGTACATTTTGTCGCGTCTGGATATTGGAATAGGATTAGCGGTAAACCACTGTCTTCATAGCAGGCTCTGTATTTGTCTTGTGGCGCGCCTTTTTGATAACCAAATCGTAGCCAGCCGTGTGAAGGGTACAATAAACCGGCTTTTGCACCTGCTTCCACCGCATTGCGACATTCTGCCGCCGCGACTTCTGTGCCTTCTCTGGTGATGCCCGCGATGATAGGGATTTCATCGTTAACCGATTCAACAAATGCTTCGATCACTTTCATTTGTTCTTTTTCAGATAGGAATGTGCCTTCACCAGCATGCCCCAAAACAGTAAGGCTTTTCACGCCATCAACACTTTTCAGCCATGAACCAAGTTTTTGAATTGCCTTGAAGTCGACAGTGCCATCGCGATTAAAAGGAGTGACAGGAGCAGGGTTCAGTCCACGAAGGTCTATATCAATTTTATTCATTAGATTTACCTTTAATTATTATGTTGTTGGTTTTGTGTGGCTCTGTTTGGGTTAAGAGCACGTAAATTAGGATAGAATTTGTTTTGCTATGTGAATACTGTGAAAGTAGTATTTCTGATATGTATAAAACGTATGGGTTGTAGGGCATGAATTACGAAGTATGGAAAACCTTTGTCGACGTTTGTGAACTGGGGAGCTTGAGTAAAGTGGCGTCGCTTCATGGTATTAGCCAGCCGCAAGTGAGTCGCCAAATGAAGACAATTGAAGAGGCGTTTAATTGTCAGCTATTTATACGAACGGGCAGAGGGGTCGAACTCACTGACTTGGGAAAACGCATAGAACCCGAGGTCAGGAACTGGTTACAGCATACGGAACAGCTTGAAAACAGCATCCGAAACACCTCGGGCATTCCTATTGGCAAAGTGAGATTGGCAATTATGCCATCAACGGCGGCGCCATGGCTAAGAGAAGTGTATAAACTTGCCAAAGAGCGCTACCCAGGAATACAGCTAGAGGTTAGAGAAGCGCAGGGCAATCAATTGGAAAACTGGCTAGAAGAAGGGCGTGTTGACTTGGCGTTACTGTTTCGACATTCCATCGATGATAAAGGTGGCGATATTTACTTACGTGACACTGCGACCTTTTTAGTTGGCCCTCCCAATGACCCATTAACGGCGAATCCTACCATTGAGTTCAGCGAAATAAATGGCATTCCACTAACGTTATTTTGTCGTCCTAGTAGCTGGAGAGATAGATTGGACGTACTAGCAAGACGATACGAGATCGAACTGAATGTGGTACTGGAAGCCGACTCATTATCACTTCAGACCCATGCGGTCGCTTCTGATAAATGCTATGCAATGCTAGGTGCTTACGCCAGTGAATCCGCGCGTAATCTATTGGGCTTATCCGTTTCTCGTATCATTGCACCAGGCATTAAACGATACCTAGCATTATCTATGTCACCGCACGGGCAATTGACCCTCGCCATCAAAAAAGTCAAAGAACTCATCAAAGAAGTATCGGAAAAATACCCACCAGGATTTGAGTAAAGGTTAATGTTGCTTTTTTTAACTCTCTCTTTGCGTTCGCCTTGCATCACATCAATCGCTATCTTCAATCCTTGTGCACAACTTGAATATACAATTGATTCTTTATCACTAGGGTTTTTGACTGCCTTGTTTGATAAGTAATCAAAAACTGCGAGCTTTTACTGGTGACTGATTAGAAAGTCTCTTAGTATCAATGGATAAAGAGAATAGCGCGCATGCGTATGAACATAATGTTGAATACCCAAAGGAGCAAAGATGTCTCTCATCGCGAACACACCTAATCCGCCATACTACGCGGTAATTTTTACATCTCACCGCACTGAAGGTGATAGCGGTTATGGTCAAATGGCAGATCGAATGGTCGAACTAGCTTCAAAACAACCAGGTTTTTTAGGCATAGAATCGGCACGAGAGGATGTTGGAATTACAGTGTCATATTGGTCTGATCTTGAGTCCATCAGGCAGTGGAAAGCACATGCCGAGCATCAACAAGCCCAAAAACTTGGCCATGAAAAATGGTACTCATCATTCAAAACTCGCATATCGAAGGTAGAGCGCGACTACGGTATTTAGCAAACCAATGCATCCTATCTCAATACGCTGCGCTTCTTTGGGTGCCTTATTGAGGTGTTAGCTATTTTCCGGAATTTAGGGTCAGATGAAAAATAGCAATCGTTAGCACTTGGTGCTATCAGTGTATAAAGCGGATCAGGTCATACTGGCTGAGGGAATTACTTGCCTCTTTGGTTAAATCGCGCTACAAAAGAGCAAATAAAGAATCGACATAGCGGCGATCAAAGACCATCTGAAGCGGCATCGTCCAAACAGATTTTGGTATCTAGCGAGTTATATAACAGGGAAGTCCTACCATGAAAAAAGCAAATCCCCTATATAGACAACGCAGCCGTTCAACAGTGGGTTATAGCCGCAGCTACGCTGCTGTATAACCCTTAATTGTTAACCAGACTGAACAATCATGCGATGTGGTGAAGGGAATGGTAAGGAAGACAATAATAACTGGCAATGGATTAGGCATGGCAATTAATCCACGAGCTTTTTCTTTAAGTACCGCATTGCAGGAAGTCTGGGATGAAGAGCACATACTTACTGACGATGATAAAAAGCTGATTTCCAAATGTATTAGACACGATGGCGCGCCAAGAAGTGAAGATGAGTTAGATGTTTTGCATCTTTCGGTTGCGTCCTGTGATCTGCTTGAAAGCATAGCCGAGCCAGAGCACAACATTCATTGGCTGTCTGAGATAGGTAGACGTTTTCCAGTAGCCACAAGGAATTATATCCATAAAGTTTCCAGCTATTTTCATGGGCGAAACGTTTCTTTACCAGAATTCTTTGCCGATCCTCTTGTTGAGTTCGTGAGAGAAACTAAATCACATGTTGCGACGCTTAATTATGATTCTTTGATTTATGATAGGTTTATAGAAAGCGGTATTTTGAATGGCTACAATGGATTTCTCATTGATGGGATGCTTGATAGCGGTTTTTCAGAAAATGCATTGGAACGCCGTCATGGGAATAACTTCGGTTACTATATGCACCTGCACGGGTCCCCTTTATTCTATGATGATAATGGTGTCACGAGAAAGCTATCGCGTTACTACTTAAATGTAAATCAGCAAGAGCATGGCCGCCATATCGTGCTTACTCATGTAAAGCATAAAGTTTCAGTCATAAATAGCTCGGAAGTTCTTTCTGCATACTGGCGATATCTTGGCTTTTGCCTCGGGGAGTCAGATGAAATTATATTGTTTGGATATTCAGGGCTGGATAAGCACTTGAATAAGCTTCTTCAGCCTTATTCGGAAACAAGGTGTGTGAGGGTTGTTGAGTGGGATGGTACTGGGAAGAATGCAGAGAGGCTCAGTTTTTGGAGAGGGGTTATAGGTCGTAAAGTTGAGTTGTTGCAGTTTGAATCAATTCTTAATTTTAATGAGTGGTAAGGGTTAACAATGCCAAGCACAGCGACAGCTTTTTCCTTGCGGCTTCGCCTTCACTACAAAACTGCGCGTGTTGGCGGCGTTAGGCAATCCTAAAGAACAACCTGGGGAATAAATGGAAAGTATATTGTCAATACTAGGATCGGTTGCATCTATTGGGGCTGCGATATGGGCATTTATTGAAGCTGGTAAGGCTGCTGATTCCGCGTCTCAGGCAGTACAAGTTAGAGACGAGATGATCGATCGTAGGCGTTTAGTTGAGGTTTCAAAAGTTCATGCCCAAACAGATAGAATTTTATCCGTTGTATCGAAGATAGGGCCTTCATGTAATATCAAAAAGCTAAAAGGCGTCGACTTTCATGGTATTGCAAAGGAAGTGGAGGAGTATGCAAGGTTTCTGAATGAGCAAAGCTCAAATTTCTCTGAACTTTTTGAAAATAAAGCTAGCTCACTGTGTAGTGAGTTAAATGAGGATATTGAAGCATTATCAGATGCTTCTGACCCCGAATCCATTAAAGAAGTTGGGAAGAGGATTTATTACAAGATTAATAGCTTCATGCCCTTTGTGAAAGATCTCGCTGACGAGCGTCAGGAACGTCCTGTCTCAGCTAAATAATTTGGAAGGTAATATGAAAATATCAGATGGTGAAAAGTTAATACTCCTGATGCTAAGTGAGCTGTATGAAAATTTAGAAATAGACGGTGAAATTGAGCCTAAATTTATACAGTCTGCAATCTTTAGTAATAACTTATGGGCAATACCTTGGAAATATTCTGGGATACCTTTTGAAGATCAAGATGATCCAGAAATTGTTAAAGAGGTCCTTGATATACTGGATATGTGGAGCTTTATTGAGCATAGTTATGAGCAGCTGTCAGCAGAAGAAAAAGCACATCTAGAAGAGGCTGCGAAACCGTTTGGAAAAGACCCTAAGTTTCCTGGGTTTGATGGAAACAATGAATCTTCCTATATGGGAATTGCATCTTTTATTGTTAATGAATTAGAGCGATTTGAAGAATTCAAAGGTAGAAATTTTAATTCTCATTGCCCATCTTTAGATGGGCATGGAAGAATGCTTTCAGTTTTTGAAAAAATTCGAAAAAACATGAACTTTGGCCCATTATCTGTAGATGATTTAACCCGCATTCTTAAAGAGCGAATTCATCCAAGTAACAGAGAAAATGCCTAACAAGGCCAGCCAGAGGGATGCAAAAACCGCCTCTTCTCTATTGTTTTTTCACCCCTGCTGGCGGCGTTATAAGCACAAAATGGAGTATTTATGCATCCCAAAGTTTTTGTAAGTCACGCAAGTGAAGATAAAGAAAGGTTCGTAACAAATTTCGCAACAAAGTTGCGTGAAAATGGTGTAGATGCTTGGCTAGACAAGTGGGAAATGCTACCAGGTGACAGCCTAGTTGATAAGATCTTTGAAGAAGGCTTAAAAGAAGCTCAAGCAGTGATTATAGTGCTTTCAAATTACAGCATAAAAAAACCGTGGGTTCGTGAAGAGTTAAATGCAAGCATTGTTGCCAAACTATCTAAAGGTACAAAAATAATTCCAATTGTATTAGATGATTGTGAGGTTCCTCAATCGCTAACATCAACTCTTTGGGAGTCAATTCCTGATCTAAAAAATTACGATCAAAACTTTAAGCGAGTCTTGTCTTCAATTTTTGGCGCTACAGATAAACCAGCGCTGGGCAAGACTCCTGGACATACGACATCTGTGTATCATGAGATTGGAGGCTTAACCAAGGCGGATAATTTGGTTTTAAAAGAATCTTGTGAATACGCCATTGAAAATGATGACCTTATGATCAACCCAGAGTCATTGTTTGGGGATGGAGAAAAATTAGGATTCAGTCGAGCTGAAATCAAAGACTGCATTGAAGTATTGGAACAGAATGGATACCTTGATGTATCTCGATATCTTGGAGGTGGTGGAAACACTTACTCATGCCATTTCAAAATAACTACATATGGTCTAGATAACTACGCTAGGTCCTATATCCCCGACTATTCAGAAACACTGGAAAAGATCGTTAGCCTTATCGTCAATGAAGACGTAAATTCAAATGCGGGCATTCAAGAAAAATTTGATAAACCTATCTTAATTATCAATCACGTATTGAACGTATTAGAGTCAAATAACCATGTTAAATTATCCAAAACTATTGGTGGCATGGTTCGTATATATAATGTTTCAGCAAGTCTGCGCCGAGCATTGGCGTAGCGTGCTTATAACAAACGCATGTTGTCGGACTGGTTTTCCGCTGCGCTCCAAACCCGCCACAAATACTGGCGTTATGTGACTACCAAGTACTTTCTTTACAGAGGTGTTTTTATGCGGAATTTAAAAGGAAAAATTAAAATAATAGATAAATTAATTTTGGATGATACACCTCAAAGCCTAGTCTACGCTGCTCTTGAATGTAGACTAGCAATCGAATTGATTTGTTACGAAAGATTAAAAGTATCAATAGGAAAAATGTCTAAAAATGAAGTCGATTGGCAACCTAAGAAAGTAATCCGACAAATTTTGGCAGAAGAAAACCCAAACGCGACTCAGGAGTTAAGACTTTCAATTTCAACTGAGCCTAATGAAGAATCTGATGATAACCCATCTTTGGAGGAATTTAAGGCAAAGTCATATGTTAAGCTTGGTACGCAATCAGAGTTAGATATAAATAAGTTAGCTAGATCTTACCAAGCTTTATCTAATTTAGCCCTTCATGTTTCTGTACCCAAAAATCAAACAATTCAGACATATGGTGACGCTAAAAAAATTAAGCGGAAATTAGAAGAAGCTCTTGTTCAGCTTAGAGCGGTTAGCTGCGGTAATCTTGTATTAGGAGGTATCGGACCAGAGTACAAGTTTCAATGTCTAGCATGTGATTCTTTAATAACCCGAAAGGTTTCTGCATTACACGATGGTAAGATAGTTCACTGTAATTCGTGCATTGAAAGTTACTTAATATCTATAAGTGATGGGGAAATCTTTCACTCTCGCAATGTATATGAAGTACCTTGTGATACTTGTGGTACGGCATCTCTTGTTCCTAAAAATTTATTTAGGAATATGAATGTAGAGGAATGCCACTGTATAGGGACTACTTAAATGATCAATCTAGGGATTAACCGGACTTATGAAAGATTAGACGGGATTAAAAACTAGAAAGCCAGTGGATTAGCGGGGTTGAGGTCTGTTTAGACGTTGGCCCCGTTTGCATTTTAGCAGCGTGTAAAAATTACGCTAGTTTGAGCAGTGGTTTTAAAATTAGCATTTTGAGTCTTGTTAGTTGAGCAACCGCAACGGATGCGCAACGAGTCTTTAAACACCGTTTAAACATTTAATCAATCGCCGATGTCTTTGGCAATATGAACGACTTGTCCGATAACCTCAAACTGATGCTGTTCTTCTTTCTTGATTTCGAGTGGCGCATACATGGCGTTGTCACTAATCAAACGCCACGCCCCCACGATGCTCTGATAACGTTTTACGAATAGTTCATCATCATGTCTAAATATGTAGATGTGCCCATCTTGCGGACGGTTACGGCCAGTGTGAACGACGAGCGTATCGTTGTTATTTATCGTCGATTCCATGCTGTCACCTTTTGCCCAAACTATCACGAGATCCTTTTCAGCGAAGCCTCGAAACTTTAGCCACTTCCTTCTGAACGCCAGATATCTAGAGGGTTCTAGCTGATCTATATTTAACGCACCATTGCCCGCTGACACTTGAATCGAGTAGCCTGGTATCAGAGCGAACTCTGCCAAAAAATCGCCCTGACTAATCGGCAATACATTCTGTTCATATTTTGATGCGGGTTCCTCTATTACATGACCGCCCAGCAAGCTCTCCTGTGTTTCTTTCGGCAATAGACTTACATGATATTCAAACGCTTTCGTCCCTTTCCTCTTGCGAGACAGATGTGGTTTGTCCGTTGCCAGGTCTTTTAGTTGATCTCTAGTCCACCTGTCTGATGTGGGAAAACCAGCGTGACCAGCCACTTCGGACGCAACAACCCACTCTATCCGTTTGTCGCCATAAGAAAAAGACGGTTTATCCGTTTTGCCGTCCTTTGCATCTTTTTCTATTAAGTTGCTGTTATTTATTGAGTTTTTCATATAAAGCCCTAATTTTAACCATCCATTAAACGGATGCCTTACAAAATATTACATCCGTTTGTATTGATAAATTCGTCCGTTGTGTCCATTATGTAGTTACTAAGTTGAGCAACACAATGGAGTTACCAAGATGAGTAAGAGCGCAGTTTCTCAGAAAACGGACGAAATCGCCAGCGATTGGCATCGAGCAGACATTGTTGCGGAATTAAAAAAACGCAACTTGTCCGTTCGTCAGTTATCGCGTGATGCGAACCTTGCCGAAAACACCCTCGCCAATGCCCTGCGTTCGCCATGGCCAAAAGGTGAAAAAATCATTGCCGACGCGATCGGAGTGACACCGCAAGACATTTGGCCTAGCCGTTACCAAGCATTACAAGCGGCCGTGTGAGGGGATCAGTATGTGGTTAACAGCAACTGAAATAGCGGGTGCCGCAGGCATGCCAGCAACAGAGCGAAATGCTCGTGAAAAGTTAAAGCAGCTTGCAATGTCACAGCCGGAACTTGCTAGAAAACGCGAAGGCACCAAAGCCTTTGAGTATCACATCAGCATATTACCCGCTGCCACTCAGGCGGCTTTGTTCAAGCGTGCGGGTCAAATCAAAGTCGGTGAAAAAGTCTTTGATGTGCCACAACCAAAATCAGATCGCTATTGTCGCGAAGCGCTATGGTCACGTTGGAACAACGCTGGCAGCAAAGCGCAAGCCAAGGCCAAAGCAAAACTGTCTTACCTGACTGTATTGCAACAGCTTGTTAATAGCGGCGTGCCGAAAATGACGGCTTACGAATCCGTATGCGAAGAATATGGCGTTGCTTTCGCTAGCGTTCGTCGTGAGTTCGCCAGCCTTAAAAACTTCGCAGAGCAAGACTGGTTGCCAGTGCTTCTACCTAAGAACAAAGAAGCTGCTGTCAGTGCTCGTAAGGCTCGCTTTGCTTTCATCACGCCAGCCGCTTGGGACTTCATCAAGTCTGATTATCTACGTCAAGAAGAGCCAACGTTTAGCGTTTGTTATGAGCGCTTGAAAGATGCGGCTAAGAGAAATCCAGACTGGGTTATTCCTTCCAAAAAGTCACTAGAACGTCGTATGTACTTTGAAGTGCCACAAGAGCACCGCACTCTTTTGCGAAAAGGCGAACACGCTTTAGCCATGCTGTATCCGCCGCAAGAGCGAACCGTTGCAGATCTACATGCAATGGAATGGATAAACGGCGACGGCTACCAACATAACGTGTTTGTGCGCTGGTTTAACGGTGAAGTTATTCGCCCTAAAACATGGTTTTGGCAAGACATCTACAGTCGAAAAATTGTGGGCTGGCGTTGTGATGTGAGCGAGAACACAGACTCTATTCGTCTATCCATGATGGACGTGTGCGAGAAGTACGGCATCCCTAAAGAAGTCACTATAGATAACACCCGCGCCGCTGCAAACAAATGGATGACGGGCGGTGTACCAAACCGTTACCGCTTCAAAGTCAAAGAAGACGACCCGCTAGGCATCATCCCCATGCTTGGTATGAAGCTGCATTGGTCTAGCGTGATTTTGGGCAAAGGTCACGGCCAAGCCAAGCCAATCGAGCGCGCATTCGGTGTGGGCGGTTTAGAAGAATACATCGACAAACACCCAAGCCTTGCGGGTGCCTACACAGGCCCAAACCCAATGGCAAAACCAGACAACTACGGATCGAAAGCCATTGAAGCGGACGTGTTCCTGGCGGCGATTGCCAAAGGCGTCGAAATGTACAACGCCAAAGCCAACCGCAACACAGAAATGGCCCACGGCTTCATGTCGTTTAACGACGTGTTTAACACCAGCTACCAGCATGCCGCGATTCGTAAAGCGACAACCGCACAATTGCAAATGATGATGCTGCAAGCCGAAGCCGTCACTGTCGACAAACACGGCACCATCACGCTAGACGCTGGCGGATCGATCAAGGGCCAGAAGAACCGCTACTACCATCAGTCAATGATGGACATGGTCGGCAAAAAACTGGTTGCACGATTTGATCCACTCCGCCTTCACGATGCTGTCGAGATCTACACCCTAGATGGCGTTCATATCTGCCGTGCAGAGTGTCAGCAAAAAGTGGGCTTTGGCGACACTCAAGCCGCTCGCGAAACAAAACGCCACCGCACTCAGTTCACCAAAGCAACCAAGGTGGCTGCGAAAGCACATCAAGCAATGGACGCGCTCGAATTGGCGGCACAAATGTCACCGCTGGAAGAAGAAATCATTCCAGACACTAAGGTCGTTATGCCGTTCCGCCCAGCTGTGGCCTACGGAAACGTAGCCGTTGCACAACAGCCGCAATACGACGAAGAAACAGAGTACGAACAAAACTTCGCGGCATCTATTGCCGACTACCGCGAACAACTAAAGAAAAACAAACTGTAAGGAAATCAGAAAATGACAAACGTATTGAACCTACAGAGCAGCAACGCCGCAGACCAAACCACTGTGCTCATGCGCATCAAAGCAAAGCTCGATGCAAAGGAAGTAACCAGCGCCCAGCTTGCTCGTGAAATTAGTTCATCACCCGCCACGGTGAGCCAGATACTTAACGGCAAATACCAAGCCGATGCCACGGCCATCGTCACCAAATTAGCGAAATGGCTAGCACGGGATGAAGAAAAGAAATCTAGCCCAGTGGTTAACCCTGGCTTTGTTATGACAACAACCGCCAAACAAATCATGGACGACATGACATACGCGCAAATCAGCGAATCCATCGTAGTCATATTCGGTGCGTCTGGCGTTGGCAAATCAGAAGCATTGCGCGAATACAAACGCAATAACAACAACGTTTGGCACGTTACCGCCAGCCCTAGCCGAAGCAGCCTAACCGAGTGCTTATACGAACTCGCCATGGAACTGGACATGGAACAAGCCCCACGTCGTAAAGGGCCACTGTCTCGCGTGATCCGCAAACGTCTAATGGGAACTGAGGGGCTTATCGTCATCGACGAAGCCGACCACCTTGATTATCCGACTCTAGAAGAGCTTCGCATTCTGCAAGAAGAAACAGGTGTCGGAATGGTGTTAGTCGGTAACAACCGAGTCTATACGCAACTAACAGGCGGTCGACGCAATGAGGATTTTGCCCGTCTATTTTCGCGTATCGCCAAAAAACGTGGCATCCACAAAACGAAAATTGCAGACGTGAAAGCCATTGCTGATGCATGGAGCGTTACGGGCGACAAAGAACGCGCCTTGATGCAACAAATCAGCGAGCGCCCAGGGGGCTTCGCCTACTAACCAAGACTTTGAAACTTGCAGCCATGTTTTGCAAAGGCGAACTCATTACAGAGAAAGCCCTGCGTGCTGCTTTCAATGAACTAGAAAACAACGAGTAACGAGTGAGGTGTCTGATGGCAGATATAGAGCAATACCAAGTAACAGGCTGGAATGCGGCCGCTATTGCATCGCATGAAAGTCTAGAAGCTGCAAAGTTAATCATAGAAATGATGTCGCTTGATGAAACACATTGCGACGAATCGGACTGGGAGACGTTAGTTGAAAAGTTCGGTGGATTAGAAAGCTTATTAAAGGGGATTTATCAGAATGACTAAATCAACACGCTATGACGGCTGGCACGTCCAGCCAAACCAACAAAACGCCCACATGCTGGAAAGTCTTTTGAACGTCAGCAAGACAACGCATCAGCTTGTAAAAATGGGCATAACGATCACAGGCACAGTAATGGGTACCGCACACCCGACGATCTTAGTCTTGGCAACAGCGGAAACCAAAAAGCTAAGCGGCGCGATCATCAAAACCCGCAATTTTAACGGTACTCGTACCAGCGTTTACAGCGCACAACTAAACAACTGCAACATCGAATGGGAGAGCAAAAATGTCCACTAGCCAACAACAAGATAACGTCATCAAAGTACCAGCCGGAATGCGCGTAAACGCTGATGGACACTTCGTGCCAGAAGCCAGCATTCGCGAACAAGATCTATTGCGCGATCAGATCGTTATGGCACTGGTACCAGAGGCACTTTCTCTTAGTCGTGACATGGCCGCTTACAAAGCAAAAGCCCTCAACGATATCTCGGATCTGATCGAAATTGCCGCCGATCGCTACGGCGCAAAACTGGGCGGCAAGAAAGGCAACGTCAGCCTCGTGTCGTTCGATGGTCGCTACAAAATCCAACGTACCTATCGTGAAGTGGTCGCTTTTACAGAAGAGATCGAAGCCGCCAAAGCCTTGATCGACTCTTGCCTAATCCGTTGGAGTGAAGGCGCAAACGCCAACATTCGTGCCGTGGTATCTCAAGCATTCCGCAAGAACCGTAATGGTGAAATCAGCACAGGCAAAGTGCTGGATCTGATGCGCATGGAAATAGACGACGAGGAATGGAACCGAGCCATGGCCGCATTGAAAGACGCACTCAAATCCAACGGTACCGCCGTCTATATCCGCGTGTACGAACGCATCGGCACCACCGACCAATACAAACCTATCTCGTTAGATATCGCATCACTGTAATGGAGCAGTTTATGGCTAATAACGCAGTTCAACATGCCGCACAAAACGCGCTTAACCAGCCCGTTGCCGTTGGCGAATACAAACAGTTTTTGATGCATGTCATCGCTCTAGCTAGTGCAAACCTTAGCGAACTAGAAACACCAGAATACGCCGCTGCTTATCTCAATGGCATTGGCTACATGATCGAGCCACCAAGGAGAGAAGCATGATCACAAAAGACCAATGGGAAGAAATCGAAAAGGCGCTGAAAGGCTCTATGGGAGTCGTCAAATTCAAGTTAGGCGATAAACAAATCGCGCTCGAAAAACGCTTCATCAAAGAGAACGTGATGGTGATCTGTGTCTTCATTAACGGAAAACTAGATCAAAAACTTGGGTGGCCAGGCGATGACTACGATCCAGCTATTGAGCCAATTTGGAATAAACGATCGCGCTCTGTTTATTCCCCAGCTCGAAAGCAAAAGTTCATAAAAATATTTGGTAAGAGACGAGTTAAGCAAGAGATCGAAGATTTAGATAAGAAGTACGAATGGTACGAACCCTTCTTTAAAACTTTCGCATCAATGCAGCGCAAGTACAAAAAGATCGAAGACTTGGAGTTTGTGAGAACTGACTTTGTGAGGCTTTAAAACTAATAAGCGAAACGCGGCCCCGCCGCGTCTGCATGGCGTTGTGGTCATGCACTGATGAGCAGCTAAGGAGAATGAAATGTTAGAAAGAAAAATACTGGAATGGATGGCATCTAGTGATACAGGCATGAGGCTCTCAAACGATGGCGTATTGCGCAGCTAATATCGAATGTCACCACAAAACAGAACCATACGATACAGGTGACTTTAATCGCTGTTTAAACCTCGTTCATGAAGTGCCAGAAGTGCGTGATCATTTTTCGACAATTGCCAAGCTATCACCTGAGTGGATGACGATCATTCGTAACTGGGGCCGTTTAGAAAAATCCTTTCTCAATGAAGCGGGTTTGAATTTTAGCAAACGATCCAGCGCACCGATTACCAACCAGTTGCTAAGAGATCTTAGAGCACAGCGCTAAGCGCGGGAGGCTTTTATGTTTGGTGAATACACACCACTCATGCCGCCGCAGTTGTTGAGTAAGCGGCTAGCAAATGGCAAGGGCATCCTCGACCCAGAGTTGGGTTTGCAAAAGTGGTGTCCCGATTGCAAAGAGTACTGGCCGCAAGACACCCTGTTTTGGGGAATATCAATACACAAACCCGACGGCCTGCAAAGCACATGCAAAGCCTGTCAGTTGGGTAAATCCAGAGAAAAGCGCAACGCCGCTTAGGAGATAGAAATGACTATTGAAAAAGAAACAAATGATCTTTTTTTAGAAGAATCTGTTAGGGCTGAAGTAATAATTCACATAGGCACTATGTTCATAGATGGTGCTGTGTCTTCTGAAGTTAGAGATGCACTAGAGTTTGATTGGGAAAATATTTTTACAGCTATTGGCTGCGATCAACCGGAGCATGAAGATGAAGATTTTATTGTCGATTACTTTAGAAACGAAGTGAAGAAACAAGGGTTCTTAGTAAGGTTTTCGACACCTATTCCAAAAGACATAAGCCGCCATGGTTACTCTATCTCTTGGGGTAGTTACATGAATAAATGGATTTATGCAGATACATATCAAGAAGCTTGTAACAATGCTTTGGTCTGGCGTGGTGACTATATCAAGCAAGCCAAACTTGCGGCGGGTATCGATGCATGAACTCATGGCCCAGACAGCTGGGGTGATCAAAACATTAGAATTAGCGGGGGCGCACGTGATCGCAGTACGTGCCAAACCCAACGGCTCACAAGTACAGATTAACGCGCCTTTACCTGACTGTTTACAGGCTCAAATATCAGAAGAAAGCGACGCAGGACAAAACCTTTGGGGAGTGTGGATACAATGCAAACACAACACGACAGCACAAGACGAAACAGAATGATTGCCGCCATCAGTATTGGCAAGAAATCATTAGAGCTAGACGATGACATCTATCGCCCAATGCTGAAAAGGTTAACGGGGCAAGAGAGTTTAAAATTGATGACCGAGCATCAGTTAAGCCTTGTTTTAGACCATTTTAAAAACGCCCTTGGCTTTGTTCCCGCACCACCAAAAGCCAACACCAAGAACAATGCTAAACCAAAGCCACGCTCACCAGCGGCTAGTAAGATAAGAGCGATCTGGATCACCATGCACAAACAAGGCTTTATTGAAAACGGCAGTGACCGAGCTTTAGATACATATTGCCAACGCATGACGAAAACAACCAACGGCCAAGGCGTACAGTACCTAGTCTGGTTAGACAATTGGCAAGCACAAAGCGTCCTCGAATCACTCAAACGCTGGCACTATCGATTGATGAAGAAAGCTTTCGAGAAACAAGGTCACAATGTAAACTCAGGTTTAAGTTACGAAGCGTTAAGCGCAGACTATCAAAAGTCGTTATAACCAATTAAGTAGACTAGCAGGACAAAAACAAATGGACGAATACTGGAACTTAGCGTCAGCCGTAGGACAAAGCATTTACATTAATTCTGATCTACTGGCGTCTAGAGGTGCAGATTGGTGGACAATCTCAGGGGTATTCTTTAGCACAGTGACCGCAATCGCTGGTGTTATTATTGCGGCCAAATCTCACTACTTATCACGCGATGAAGCCATTAAAACAAGAGAGCACCATCGACTATCAGCTAAACCGCTACTTCAATTCCAACATGAAAATAGGCTGGCACAACAAGGTTCAAATAGGAGGATTTTTTCTTTAAAGCTAGCTAACGATGGTCTTGGACCAGCAATGGTTAAAAATATTAAGTTTAATGTTGATGGGCATCCAATATATAGGCAAGGCAACAGAGATGAAAATGTTCTCATAGCGGATAACAAGGGGGAAAAGGATTATACATATGCTATACAGGAGTTCCTTGGGGCTGAACCAGGAGTGAATTCAACTATTATACCAGCCAACCGCTTGATTAAAGTAAATGAAGAAATTCTTGTCTTACATATGGTTATTGATAAACCATTTGCTGAATACATGAAAACGATTGGTTTAATAGAAATTGAAATTACATATACTGGTATTTATGAAGATGAAGAATACACAGCCCCCTACAAAGGTGTCTAAAGACTGAATCCCACACCAGCCGGACTTACAATAGAAGCCTTCCTAATACGAAGGCTTTTTTATTGAGTGTGAGCTGAGGGGCGAACCATGAAACCAAGACAGCAAGAGCGAGACGAAACCACCATAGATGCATTCGGATACAGCAATGTATCCATTGATGCAATCGAGCACATTGATGACGAGAATTGCCGCTGGCCCGAAGCCATGCGCCAAATCTACGACATACTAAAACACGAACTAAATAAAGCAGAGCAAGACGAAACCATTGCGCTGCTTCAGCTCAGCGCCATTTGTGATGCGTTTGGCGGCATGCAGTTTTACTTACCACGCGGCCACAGATTAGAAAAAGAACTCAAGCACCTTAGGATCTGGAATGAATTTAACGGCCACAACGTGCAAGAGCTGTGTCAAAAATATAAACTATCGATGCAGCAAATATACCGAGTGATCGCCAATATGCGTCGACACGAAACCAACAAGCGCCAAGCGCAACTTTTTTAAGGATTGAAAAAATGAAAACGCTATTTATATTGTCTTGCCTTGCTTTTTCGGCATTATCTCAAGCTAAAGAGATGCCGTCGACAGAGTTAATACAAGCACGATTAGATGCAAGCGGCCTAACAAAAGTGGGTCAATGGAATGACTCACAAGATGGCATAGCTCAGCGTATTGATGGCGGTACGATTGTGATAACGAAAGACGGTTTTGCGGCTGCAATGGAGTTGGTCGAAACTAGCGACAGCGAATTGGAATTGTCTTTTCTTAAAGCAAATAATGTTTGTGTGTCTGGTGCATTAGACTCTATTGATATGGCTCAAAACACAACACTTCGCCAAATGATGCGCGAGAGTTTCAACAGCTCATTAACGGCTTATGAAAACAGAGCAACCACCCCAGCATGGGGTTATCATTTTAAGACAGAATTAGCGAAACATAATGGCGGCACTCTAGCTATTTGCGCACTGAGATAAAACAGCAAACAAGGTTAATCCGCGTCCTCACTCTTAAAAAAGCACAATCAAATGAACTAATTTGATTGTGCTTTTTTTATGTCTACATATTACTGCTTTAACACCAAGCCCTACTCAGAAGCCTTTCTGTTCGCTGTTGTCTTTGTGCTGATCAAAGAAGGCGCACTGAATAACGATGGTACTCCAAAGCCAGACCTTGGTTATGTTAACGATCCGAAAGACTTAGGTGGTGAAACAAAAGGCGGCATTAGTAAACGCGCCTTTCCTAATCTTGATATCGCTTCTCTTACCCTTGATGACATTGTGCGTATCTACCACACCCGTTATTGGCGTGCCGCGTATTGTCCAGAATGGTCGCCAGCCGTGGCGCTGTATGCGTTCGATGCAGCGGTTCAACATGGCGCGATCACGTCCATTACGCTGCTGCAAGAGATTAGCGGCTGTAAAGACGACGGCATGGTGGGGCCAAAGACGCGCGCCGCTGTTACCTCGCTAGATCAAGAATATCTACTCGCCCGTTTCGGGCTACGTCGTGCGCGCTTCTATGCTCGCATCATCCAGAACAACACATCACAAGTGCGTTTTATCGAGGGCTGGCATAACCGCCTAGTCGATCTCACGAACGCCGCATGGGAAATCAAGGAGTAAATTATGTTGTCATTACTTACAGGGCTTGCGTCCCTTGCTGTCGATCTTGGCCCAGCGGCTATTCGTGGTGTGGCGCATTTATTTGGTGGTAGCGATACAGCCGAGAAAGTAGCCAGTGCAGTAGAGAAAGCCGATGCGGTGCTTGGATTAAGCAAAGACGCTAAGCAGATCGCCGTGACTCGTGAGTTACAGAACTTGCCGCCAGAAGCCATGATTGAACTAGAACGAATCAAAGTCGAACTAGAAAAACAAATTACCCGCCGTCAAGAACTCGACTTGACAGACAAGCAAGCCGAGCACCACGAAACTCAAGAAACAGTGCGTGCAGGTGATAAAGCGACAGACGAATACGTCCGTCATACACGACCATTACAAGCACGCCAAAGCTTTTGGGCTGGCACCACTTATATTTTTGGAATGTCGCTTACTAAAGCCTTCGGCCTTACCGCTGACGGCCCCGATGTTGCTATCGCACTAACGTTGTTTGCCCTGGCATTTTCTTATCACGGTTTACGCTCTCTTGATGGCTTTGCGCCTTACTCAAAAAGCAGTGGCGACAAAGTGACAGGCGCTATTGCAAACGTAATTAAGGGGCGCAAATGACCGACCAGTTTGATCGCGCTTCAGAGCTAGAGCAGGAACACAGAGACCGCGCACTAGCAGCACAACGCAACCGCCCAATCGAAGCTCCAGACGAAGACGCCAACGGCGTTCGCTACTGCCTAGATTGCGGTGACATCATACCGAAGCAGCGCATCGAGTACGTACCAACCGCCGTGCGTTGTGTGTCATGTCAAAACAAAAAGGAGCGCCAGCGTGGGTGAATTGTTGTTGAAATATTGGGCACCCATCTGGGCGCTACTGACCACAGCCGCGATTATCGTCATGGCGTTTCTAGCGAAGACCTACGCCAAAAAAGAAGACGTGCAAGCGGTCTCTAAAAAAGTCGATCACTTAGAAGGCAAGCTGGATAGCATGGCGACACAACAACAAATGACCGACCTGCTTATCGAGCTAGCCAACACACGGGGCGAAATGAAAGAACTACGCGCCCAGATTCAACCCGTTGAACACCTATCTCGTCTGCTGTTAGAGCAGCGACTCAAAGATGACAAATAAACAGGAGTAATTAAATGTCGTTTAAAGACCTTTTAAAAGAAGACCAACGGCTTGTCATCTTGCGCTCTCTCGAAGAGATGCCAGCCTACGAAGCCAACGAATCTATTTTAGATACTTGCCTTGAAAGCTATGGCCATAACATTAGCCGCGATGCCGTTCGTACACATCTTGCTTGGCTGCAAGAACAAGACTTGATAACAATCCGTGAAATGAGCGGTTGCCAAATCGCCAAGCTAACAGGTCGCGGTCAAGATGTAGTAACAGGCCAAGCCATCGTGCCAGGCGTAAAACGCCCACGGGCATAAGGGGCGGCTATGTTAAAGCGAGCAAAGAACCGCAAGTCAAAAGTAGAACTGTTACCAGAGGAAATACGCGCCAGCATCGGCGCTTTGATTCGTTCTGGCGATATGACGCAAAAAGACATCCTGGCCGCGATCAATGAAATGATCGACGAAGCAGGCTTGCCCGAAGACGCAAAGATTAGCCGCACGTCATTCAACCGCTATGCACAGCGCATGGAAAAGAATGGCGAGCGTATCCGCGACGCCCGCGCCATGGCAGAGGTTTGGGTTACAAAATTTGGTGAAGCACCCGTTTCAGAAGTCGGCAAACTACTGCAAGAGTTTATTCGAACCATGGCGTTTGAGACCTCAATGTCAATGATGGACGAAGCTTCAGACGGCGGTAAACCTATCCCACCAAAAGCCCTTGGCCAACTCGCCCTAGTTGTACAGCGCATCGAGAGCGCGGCAATGATGAGCACAAAAGTCGAAAAAGAAATTCGTAAAGCCTTTGCAGAACAAGCCGCCAGCGAAGTGGAAGCCGTTGTTAAAAAAGCCGGTATCTCAGCTGATACCGCCGCCGACATTAAAAAACACATTCTAGGGATCGCATGATGACACCTGAGATTTTAAAGTTCTTTAAATGGCAGCACTTGCCAGAGCACTTGCAGCTAGTCAGCAAACCTTTTTCTGATATGGCTGATTTGATCGTTGAGCGCTTGCCCGACAGTGCCGAGAGAGCTGTGGCGCTTCGTAAGCTGCTTGAGTCAAAAGATGCGGCTGTTCGGGCGTTAGTATGATCACGGCCGAGCAAAAGCAACTCACAAACCAATCCACCGCTGCAATTCTGAGAAAAGAATTCAACCCTGATGAAGTGTTGTTGGATTATCAAAAGCGTTGGATTGCAGACACTAGCCAATTGAAGATTGGAGAGAAAACTCGACGTTGCGGTTTGACCTGGGCCGAAGCCGCAGACGACGCGCTTACGGCTTCATTGTCGGCAGAGGCAGGCGGTGAAGATGTCTTTTATATCGGCAGCAATAAAGACATGGCGCGGGAGTTTATCGACGCCTGTGCGATGTGGGCCAACGCATACAACTTAGCCTGTGGCGATGTGGGTGAAGAAGTCTTTACCGATGAAGATAAAGACATTCTGACCTATGTGATCTATTTTGCGTCGGGCTTTAAAATCAAAGCGCTTTCATCCAACCCAAAGAATATGCGCGGTATGCAAGGGACGGTGGTTATCGATGAAGGCGCGTTCCATGAAAAGTTAGCCGAGGTTTTAAAAGCTGCGCTTGCTCTGACAATGTGGGGTTCTAAAGTCCGCATTATTTCCACTCATAACGGTATCGAAAATCTATTCAATCAGCTTATCCAAGACAGTCGTGCAGGTAAGAAACGTTTTTCGATCCACACCATTACGTTAGACGATGCTTGTGCTGATGGTCTGTACAAACGTATCTGCCAGGTCAAGAAGCAAGAATGGACACAAGAACTCGAAGACGAATGGAAAGCCAACTTAATCAAAGACACGGCGACAGAAGAAGACGCCCTAGAAGAATATTACTGTGTGCCTAAAAACGGCGGCGGCGCTTATATCTCTCGCGGCTTGCGTGATCGTGCTGCGCGTTTGCTTGATGCGCCTGTTTTACGATTCACTGGAACCGCAACATTCAACACCGCGAGCGAACACGCACGCAAAGGTGAAATGCAAGAATGGTTAGAAGAGTTCGTACTGCCAGAACTGGAAAAGCTGCCGCCTGATTTACGCCACTGTCTTGGGGAAGACTTTGCAAGGAACGGAGACTTAACGGTATTCGCCCCGATAACGGTCGAAGCCAACACCAAACGCATCGTGCCTTTTTTAGTTGAACTTGCAAACGTGCCATTCAAGCAGCAAGAACAAGCCCTGTATTTTATCTGCGATCGTCTGCCTAAGCGTGACGGTATCGCACTGGATGCACGAGGCAACGGCCAATACTTAGCCGAGCAAGCCAAATACAAATACGGCGATGAAGTGGTCGAGGTCATGCTGTCCGTGGGTTACTACCGCGAGAACATGCCGATATTTAAAGCGGCCTTTGAAGACGACGATATCCTATTGCCAAAGCATGAAGACATCATTACCGACTTGGGACAAATCCAAATCATTCGCGGTGTGCCAGGCATAGATGACAGCCGAACAAAAGGCAGCGACGGAAACAAACGCCACGGCGATAGCGCCATCGCCATCTTCCTCGGCTATGTCGTCTCGAAACAAGAAATGACCCGTTACGAACTCCACACCATCGGCACCCGTGGCGACGATATCAACCGCCGCTTCTTCGGCAGTGCCAAAGAAAATGACTTATATGATGACATTGACCAAGCATCAGGCCGACAAGGAATACGATTATGATCAGCCCAATTTTAGACCACAACGGCAAGGCCTTCGAAGCAGAGAAAGAAGTGTTAAGCGAGCAAGTCAGCCGAGCCTATACAACTGGCATTCGTAACCCACGACCCGCTAGTGTTGCCAGTATGTTAACGCCCAGCCGCTTGGCTGGGTTGTTGCGTGGTGTGGTGGACGGCAACGATCCTGAACAGTACATGACGCTCGCAGAAGAAATGGAAGAGCGAGACTTGCATTACGCAGCACAGCTTAGAACGCGTAAGCTCGTTGTTGCGTCTATCATGCCAACCGTCGAAGCAGCCAGCGATGCCCCTGCTGATGTGGCAATGGCAGATCGTGTGCGTGCGATCCTCCATCAAGACGCCATGCCAGAGCTGTTCTTTGATTTGCTAGACGGCCTTGGTAAAGGCATTGGTGTATCTGAGATCCTATGGAACACCAATAAAATGCCATGGACACCGAGCGAATATAAATGGGTAGACCCTCGTTACTTGCGTCCAGATCAAGAGACCCTGCAAGAGATTTTGTTGATCAGTGACGATGCGCCAATGGGCGCACCATTGCAGCCATACAAATTCATCGTCCACACACCGCGCTCGAAATCGGGTAGCGTGTGGCGTAATGGGTTGGCTCGCTTAGTCGCTGTTATGTACATGCTGAAAAGCTACACGCTTAGAGATTGGTGGTCATTCGCAGAAGTGTTCGGGATCCCGATCCGCATCGGTAAGTATGGCCCGAATGCTACGAAAGACGACATCGCCACACTGATTAACGCCATCGGCAAAATCTCTAGCGATGCAGGTGCGGCCATTCCAGACTCTATGAAAATGGAAATCATCGAGTCAGGGGCGGCTAAGGGGGGCGATACACTATTCGAGAACATGGCTCGATGGTGTGACGAACAGATCAGTAAAGCTGTGCTCGGCCAGACAATGACAAGCGATAATGGCAGCTCACGCAGTCAAGCCGAAGTGCATAATGAAGTACGTGAAGATATTGCAGACTGGGACGCACGACAGTTAGAGGCGACAATTAACGAACAACTGGTCAAGCCCTACATAATTTTAAACTGGGGTCTACAAGAACATTATCCACGCGTCAAAATCAGACTACCAAAGCCAGAAGACCTAAAAGCTTTTGTTGATGCTGCCACGCCATTGATTGATCGCGGATTTAAAATTTCAACAAAGCAAGTCTATGACAAGTTCGGATTGAAGCCGCCAGCCGATGGCGAAGAGGTATTGGTGCCAGAAGGTAGTTTAACGCCTGTTTATCCAAGCAGTGAACAGGGCTTAAACGGCACAGCGTTAAATCGATTTACTCGCCCTGTTGCAATGAACCGCACACAGACTAATCTCGATACCGAGATCGACGACATGACAGATGAAGTCATGACTGACTGGGTCGAAGTCGGTGGTGAAGAGTTTATGAATCCGATTCTAAAAGCGGCTGAGTCTGTGAGCAGCTTTGAAGAGTTTCAAGCACTGTTGCCAGAGCTGCAAAAGAGCTTAACAGCGGAGCAGTTTACTGAACAGCTTGCAAAAGTTATGTTCCAGGCACGAGCATTGGGAGATGTAAACAATGCCGGATAACGTCATCAATCAAGAGGCGCTACGCTATTTAATCGACAAAGATTTAAAGCCAGGCTTTGATTACCGTGACGTTTGGAAAGCGGAACACGGCAACGCATTCACGGTTGCCAAAATGACCAATGCAGATTTGCTGCTTGATGTGCAGGTTATGGTTGCCGACGCTATTGCTAGCGGACAGACCTTTGCCCAGTTCCGCGATGTACTAAAACCACTACTCGTTAAAAAGGGATGGTGGGGTATTCAAGAAATGGTCGACCCGCTAACAAACGAAACGCAACCCGTACAGCTTGGTAGTACAGGCCGTATTAAAACCATCTACAAAACCAACATGCGTACCGCTCGCGCCGCTGGTCAGTGGGAACGCGCACAACGTACTAAGCGCGTGATGCCTTATCTCATCTATGAACTTGGCCCGTCCGAGAATCATAGGCACCAGCACGAGAAATGGGCTGGCACTTGCTTACCTATCGACGACCCGTGGTGGAAAACCCACATGACGCCAAACGGCTGGGGTTGTAAGTGTGGTGTACGCCAAGTGTCTCGAAGTGAATACGAGCAGCTCGTAAAAGATGGCAAGATCAAAACAGAAGCCCCAAACGATGGTACAAAAGAATGGATCAACAAACGGACGGGTGAAGTGGAAACACTACCAGCCGGAATTGATCCAGGCTGGAATTACAATCCTGGCATAAACAGAGAACAGGAATTGAAAGACGCCCTCGCAACCAAAGAAAAAGCCCTGTTTGATCCTACAGAATAAACAACGAGCCGAACGCCTCAGAACGCGCCTAAGCGATTTAATCACCTAGGCGCAATGTCACAACGTAAAAAAATGTTTAAACGTTTCTACGAGAAATTAAACACGGTTTAAATGTGGTTTGTGGCATACGATAAAACATAATGCAGATGAAATCGTTTCGTGGATAATGATCAAGCTCCAATACAAAAAAACAAGTGAGCAAATTATGAACAGCGAAAACAAAGTGGAAAATGTATATACGGTTTACTATGGTACCGAGCCGGAAGCGAGAAACTACTACAAAAAGTGTGGCATGTATTTTGAAAATCCCTTGTTGGTATATGCTAGAAATCCTACAGAGGTCTATCAGTTTGATAGATCAGGAAAGCTAAAACTTATTACAACTGAAAAACAAGAGACTGTCTTTGTTGAACAAAACTCTATTTTCTGTTGCATTAAACATCCCCACAAAGATCTGAATTTAGAGAGTGCATTGGCAAGGCTTAAGGATTTGTATGAAGAGCTTCATACTTTAGCGCCTATTCATTTACTTACACAGATACACTTCAAAGAACTCCAGTATTTATATATTTACGTTCAAACAAATGAACGTAAAGTAGACAATGATGATGACTATATAAAAGTACAAAAATGGTTTAGAGAGCTAATATCATAAATTGAACAACAGACGTTATTTCTAGTTAATCCTTCCTCTCTCATAAGCTGACTCCAATAGATAAATTTTTGGAGTCAGTTCAATGTCGCAAGTCGCACTCACCGCTTTATGTTTCCAAATGCCTCAGTTCGTTCAAAGCGAGGAAAAGGATTCTGACATTCAGTGGTTACCAATGATTCCAGCGGGTACCGCTGAGGGTCGCGATGGTCGCAAGTGGTTTAACAACAATCCTGATGCAGTGGTTGCCGCGTTCGACTCTAAGCTTCCTTTTGATGTGGAGCACTCAACAGAAATCAAAGGCCCTCAGGGCGAAGACGCCGATGCTTACGGCTGGATCGTCGCGCTAGAAAACCGCAATGGTGAAATCTGGGCAGGTGTCGAGTGGAATGATAACGGCATCTATAAGATCAAAGACAAGCGCTATGGTTTCTATTCCCCCGCATTTAGCTATGACGACAAAGGCAACATCGTTGCGATGAGCAGCGCAGGCCTAACAAACAAACCGAACTTTAGAGTTCCCGCCTTAAACCGTTCTGAAAACAAAGAGGATACAACCATGCCGTTGCCTAAAGCATTGGCCGATGCACTCGCATTGCCAGAAAACGCCACCGAGCAAGACGCAGTCACCGCTATTGGTGCGCTGAAGTCTGCTGAACAGATCGCGCTGAATCGTGCGGCTCAACCTGATCTCACCAAGTTTGTACCGAACGACACGTATGAAATTGCGCTGAATCGTGCCACGGCGGCTGAAGCGTCTTTGAAGGAAATCGAAGACAAAGAAACAGAAGCGCTGGTAGATGTGGCGATTGCTGCTGGCAAAGTCGCCCCAGCGAATAAAGAAATGTATGTTGCGCTTTGTCGTACTGAAGGTGGGCGTGAAAAGTTTGAAAAGTTCGCTGAGACAGCGCCGAAGATCGTTGACGCTAAGCCAAAGAAAGTACCAACCCAGCAACAAAGCGAAGAGCTAACCAAGGATGAAATCGCTTTGTGCCGTCAGATGGGCGTCAGCGAAGAATCGTGGAAAGCAAACCGCCACCATAAAGCAACTTATTAATTGGAGTTAGATCATGCCTTTTACTGAAGCACAAGTTATTGAAGCGTTAACCGTCGGCTCCAATGCCGCGTTTACCGAGGGTCTGGGGCTAGTTTCTCCAAAATGGGACAAGATCGCAAGTAAGGTTCCAAGTACTGGCAGCTCAGAGTTTTATGGCTGGCTTGAAGACCTTCCAGAGATTAAGGAATGGGTCACTGAACGTCAGTTAAAAGAGCTGGCGAGTCATGGATATTCCATCCCAAACAAAACTTACGAAGCGTCTATCAAAATTAAGCGTGATGATTTAGAAGACGACAAAATCGGCAAGTACGCGATCATTGCTAAATCATGGGGGCGTAACACTGCGATCTTCCCAGACAAGCATTCGTTCCCGCTGTTAGCAGCTGGTTTTACTACGCTTTGCCATGACGGACAGAATTTCTTTGATACCGATCACCCACTTGGTGATACAGGCGATACCTATTCAAACGTGATCGGCGATCCGGCAACGGATACGGGCGAACCCTGGTTTGTTTTTGATAACACTCAGATTCTGTTACCCGTAATTTACCAAGATCGCCGCCCTCTGAAATTAGAATTCATGGGCGCAACGTCTGAGTACGCATGGTTCAACAACATGGTTGCCCAGGGCGTCGATGGCCGTGCGGGATTTGGTTTTAGCTTCCCGCAGATGTGTGTGGGTTCTAAAGCACCGCTAACAGAAGCCAACTACATTGCAGCGAAAAAGCTTTTAGCTGACATGCTTAGCGTAAACGGCAAGCCACTTGGTACAGAAGCAAAAGTCCTTACCGTTGGTACTGCAAACGATGCAGTCGCTAAGAAACTGATTCTTACGCAGCTGGTAAATGGTGGCGATACCAACGTCTATTACAACGATGTGGAAGTTGTAGTGAGTTCATTCATCAAGTAAGTCGTTGATCAACTAAGCCAATCAAAAATGGCGGTTCAATGCGCCGCCATTTTTAAAAAAACAGGAGTTTTTCGTGAGTGAAGCAACTAACAAAACCGCAGCAGCTAAAGCAAAGCGCAATGCAACAGCTACAAAAACAGTGGCTAAAGGTGCTACCGAGCAAGCAACGGAAGCCAAACCGGACGCGGCTATGAAAGTAGACGAAACCAAACCAACCGAGTCTACGCCAGAGACCCCGTCTACGGGTGAGGCCGACAAGCTGGAGCAATCAGATGCTGAGAAGGCAGACTCGAAAATTGAAGGAAAGAATAACGATGGTGAACTCAATAAAGAATCTATTGGTGCTGATGGAGCTGGTGCTGATTTGGGCGCTAATGCCACAGGAAATGATGGCTCACAGAATAGTGTTGCTAGTAGTGACGTTGTCATTAATGGCGCTAGTGATAATGCCAGTTCCGCAGCATTGGGAGAACACTTTAAAGGCGCGTTTGTCGTCACTGCGAAAACTGACGTGGGCTTTTGGCGTTCGGGTGTCAAGTTCAAACGCTTGGAAAAGACCTTGGTACTGGTGCTGGCAGAAGACGAAAGCGCGATTGATGACGTGGAAATCGTGGGTTACGAGTCGTCTCAAGTTGTTTGTCTCTCAGCTGCCAAGGCAAAGCGTATTTACAACGAAAAGAACCTCGTCGTAACCGAGATTGATCTCGACGAACTGAAAGTGAAATAGGAAAACCAATGGCCACTTACGCAACCAAGCAAGACTTATTAGATCGTGATAGCAGCATGGTATGGAACCTCGCTATCGATAGAAACACTGACGATCTAAACGACACGGCTATCGACGAAGCATTAGAGCAAGCGGATGACGAGATCAATTCATACCTCGCCCGCCGCTATGTTTTGCCGCTTGAGACGGTACCAAGTTTGTTGGGTAAGTTGGCCATTACTATAAGTTTTTATTGGCTGGCTGACAGAGATCAGCAAGCCACAAATATGATGACCGAGCGCTATAACTCGGCATTAAAAACACTGAAAGAGATTTCAAATGGTCAGCGTGAATTAGGTTTGCCAACGCTGGAAACCCCGACCGAAGGCGCGGTGGGTAAAGTGGAACTCATTCAAGACGGTGAACGTTTGTTCACTCGTAAGTCATTGGGCGGGATTCTGTAAATCATGGGTATCTCTGTTCAAGTTCGCGGCCAAGAAGAGCTGGCACGTTATCAGCGAATGATAGACGCGCTAGGCAATCCAGCGCACAAACGTGAGTTGTTAGAAACCATTGGTGCCGTCGCAGAGAGCCAAACACGCCGACGCATTAGCACAGAGAAAACCGCACCGGATGGAACACCCTGGCAAGCCTGGTCAGCAAGCTACGCGAAAACGCGCCATGGCAATCAGTCTCTGTTGCAAGGCGATGGTGACCTGCTGGATTCAATTCAATACCAGGTCAAAGGCAGCAAAGTACACGTAGGTTCGCCATTGCCATACGCCAGAACGATCCAAGATGGTTTTGATGGGCCTGTCAGTATATCGGCTCATAACCGACGCATTACACAAGCGTTTGGTAAGGCGCTCAAGTTCCCAGTGAATCAAACGGTCAGCGCATTCACTCGCGCGATGAACATGCCGAAGCGCGAATTTTTAGGATTGAGCGGCAGTAACAAAACCGAGCTGCTTGATACCGTTGGCGATTTTTGGAATGGAGTTTTAAGCGATGCGTCCTGATTTTGTGACAACAGGCTCAACGGTCTACGCCGTCAATGAGATCGTCAGCTATCTAACGCCAAAGCTGACAGGCAACGAAGACGACATTGATAAAGTGTCAGAAATTACACGTCACGTTGGGCGCTTTGATAAGCCCGACGAGATTAAGAATTGGATGAGTCGAAAAGATGGCGGTATTCGCATTGCCGCTCTACGTGTTCGCAATATCGATCAGTCAGCCGGACAGATGACGGGGGATGTGGATTTAGTAGCTTATGTGTTTTGTACCGAGCAGTTCGGCTACTCACGCGACCAGCGCGCGGAAGTGATCGCGGGGCGATTAGCAAAGTTGCTGTTAGCAAACAAAGGTGTACCCACTGCGAACAAGAAAGCCGAAAGCTTAAACATGGACAACTTGTACAGCGGTGATGTAGACGGCTTAGGCCTTGCCATTTGGTCAGTCAGCTGGACACAAAACTGGGTGCTAGACAAACCCATTACCGCCGCAGACCTAGACGACTTTGTAACTATGTATGCCACGGCAGAGATTGCCGATGGTGCGCCAACAATGGACAGCGACATTACTCTTGATCAGTAAATAAATTGACCAGCAAACAGGACTAACAAAATGAGCACTCAAGAAATGATCACGATCAAACCCGCGAAAGCTGGCGTGAACGTACTCAAGCCAGACGGCACACATTTAGCGAATGATGGCGAGACTGTAAAGCGATCGGCTTTTTGGGTTCGTCGTCTATCTGATGGCGATATCGCTATCGTACAGCAAGCGAAAACCGCTGCTAAGAAAGGAGAGTAACTATGCCACTTGGTAATATTCCAGAAGACATTTACGTACCGCTCGTTTACATCGATATCGATAACAGCGGCGCACTAACAGGTACGCCAACGCTGGTAAACAAAGTGCTCATTATAGGCCAGCAGCTGGCGAGTGGCACGGCTACAGCGCTAGACACTCGTCGCATCGGCACGTCTGAGGCAGACATGGACAACGCTTATGGCAAAGGCTCTATGCTGGCGAAGATGCTAAAGCGATTTCGCAAGATCAACCCATCAACAGATATGTATGCACTTGGTGTCGCGGATCTGACAGGCTCAGCCGCTACTGCAACCATTACGGTCACGGTGGGTACAGCGAGCGCGGGTATTGTTGCCTTGTTGATCGACGGTGTGAGCATGCAAGTCGCGGTAAAAGCTGGCGACGATGCCACAGTGATTGCGACCTCTATCGTTGCCGCCGTTACAGCTAAAACCGATTTGCCTATTACCGCATCCGCTGCCGCTGGAGTGGTCACACTGACATGCAAATGGAAAGGCGAAACGGGTAACGATATTGATGTGCGTTACAACTACTACGATGGCGAGCTTCTAGCTAAAGGTGTAACGGTAACAACTACAGCTATGACGGGCGGTGCGGGTACGCCAGACATCAGCGCTATCGTCGCCGCGATTCCTGACGAATGGTACAACCATATCGTTATTCCATATTCAGACACACAAAGCTTAAACGGTTTGCGTGATGAGCTGGTTGATCGATACGGCCCACTGAAGATGATGGAAGGTACTGCGTACACAGCAATGCGCGGCACGTTTTCAGAAACCAGCACATGGGGCGAAGGTCGAAACGATTACCTGATTACCTGCATGGGTACCAACAAATCACCAAGTTCGCCTTGGGACTTTGCCGCCGCTTATGGTGCGCGTGCTAGCTACTCGCTGGCGATTGATCCAGCGCGCCCACTGCAAACCCTCGTGTTAACAGGCATTTTACCGCCTGCAAAGACAGACCGTTGGGACTGGACAGAGCGCAACTTGCTATTACAAAGCGGTGTTGCCACTTACATGGTAACGGCGGGTGACGAAGTGGCCATCGAGCGTGAAGTCAGCACATATAAAGTCAACAGCTATGGCGATCCTGATCCTAGTTACTTGGATATCACCACGCCAGCAACACTTGGCTACCTGCGCTATTCCTTGAAAGCCATGGTGACGAATCGCTTCCCTCGCCACAAATTGGCGGGTGACGATGTGCTTGATTTTATCGATCCAGGTCAACCGATTGTTACTCCAAAAATCATGCGTAACGCAATCATTGAGCAAGCACGTATCGATTGGGTGCCAAAGGGTTTGATGGAAGATATGGAAGGCTTCAAAGCGTCACTGTCTGTCTATCGTGATGAGTCGAATAAGAACCGCCTCAACTGCGTATGGAAACCAGACATCGTGAATCAGTTGCGCGTATTCGCGGCACTCACTCAGTTCAAGCTATAAGGGGTAATTCAATATGGCTATTTTAGGCAGCGCGGTAATTCGTGCAAACAGCAAGCAGTTAAAAACCAAGCCAGGCACTGTGTTTAGTCCGGGTGGCTACACCTCTACCGAACATGCAGGTCCAAATAAGATTTGGGGGTTTTCGAAAACATTCGTTAAGCCAACCATGCAGGTCACTATCGTGGCGGATGAAGATGTTGATCTGATGGAGATTAACGCCATGACGAACGTGACGTTAACGTTTGAAGGTGACAATGGGCTTAATTACATGATGACGGGCTGTGAGCCGCAAGAGCCATTTTCAATGACCGATGCGGGCGAGATCACTGGCACGTTTCATGGTATGAAGGCGGAGAAAGTCTAATGGCCATCATGACGTTTGATCTCATTCATGGCTTCAAAGTGGGCGAATCGATACACACGGAAGTGGGTCTTCGTAAGCTAGCAACGGGCGACTATATAGACGCTCAGTTAGCTGCTGAGAAAGCTGTTGTGCAAAACGGTAAAGCGCTGGCTTATACATCTGACGTGCTCTTGGGGCTTGAATTACTGTGTCGTCAAGTTGAATACATAGGCTCTGTTCAAGGCCCGTTCACGATTAAAGATTTTCGTAAATTAGAGCCTGAAGATTTTCAGTTGATTCAAGAAGAATCTGAAAATCTGGACAATCAGCTGGCCGAGGCGCTAGCACAGCGGGGGCGATCTGGCGGGGATGGGTGATGTTTGCGAACAACTCACCTGGGCGCTTAGCGCCCGCATCCCCATTGAAACTACTCGCAAAATGACATTCGACAAGCTGCTTAAATGCGCTGACTTTTTTAGACCTAAAAACCAGAAATAGAGAATCCCATGGCGCAAAAACTCGAAACCGACATTGTTGTAAACCTTGCGGGTAACTTAGCAGCGAAAGCCAAACGCTATGGTAACTCAATGAGTGACTTTGCGCGTAAGAACGAACGCGCCATGACGTTAGTTCGTACAACGACTGCCGCCGCTGGTCGTGGTATAGACAGCTTGGGGAATCGCTACGTGGGTCTGGGTACTGCGTTATTAACTGGTGCGGCCGTGCGTGGAGTGGGCAACTTCGAAGAGCAAATGACGCGTATCGGCACAAACGCAAAGCTGTCAGAAGAGCAAGTCAAGGCGCTGACTAAGTCCGTACAAGATGTATCTAACCAAGCAGATGTACGTATCGATACGACACAGATCGCAGCGGGTGTCGATGTCTTGTTGGGTAAATCAGGTGATTTAAAATTCACACTCGACAATTTGCAAAACATGGGTGTGTTTATGCAAGCGTTCGGTGCTGATGCAGAAAGCACGGGCGCATTGTTCGCACAGTTTCGCGAAAAAGGCATTAAAGACGCTAAAGAAGTCATGAACGTGCTTGATCAATTGTATGGGCAGTTTGCAGTTGGTAGTGTCAGCGTAAAAGATCTTGCTGGCATTAGTGAGCAACTGTTTGCAACATACCAAGCTAACGGCCCTGGTGCGATCACTCAAATGGGCGCGCTAGTCCAGCTCATTGCAAAATCAAAAGGCAATGCCAGCGAGGCATTAACATCTATCCAAGGTATCTTCGCGACCTTCTCAGATAAAAAGAAAGTCGAATTCTTAGACAAGCAAGGCATCAAGGTTTTTCAAGACGGCACAAATCAACTGCGTGAGCCTGTTGAGCTGTTACTAGAAGTGCTAGACAAAGCGAAAAACGACCCGCTTAAACTGGGCGACGTGTTTGACCAAACTTCATTGCAAGGTCTTGCTGCCTTATACAGCCAAGACAACAAAAACTTGCTGTTAGAAATGGTGTCCGGTACGGCAGAGCTAGGCGCGACACAGCAAGCGGCCGCTCGTAATGCAGCAACATTTAACAGCGCCATGGCATCACTCAATAACTCTTTTGATAAATTCGCAGATGAAAAGCTATCAGGCCCAATCAAAGAGCTGGCTGATGCCATCAATGGTGTCGACCAAGAAACCATTGATAGCTGGCTCAAATGGGGCGAAGCGGCGGTGTGGGCCATCGGTGGTGTCATTGTTGCTAAGAAAGCGCTTGATGCTGGCATGTGGGCAAAGAAAACCTTTGGCACTGGCGGTATCGCTGGCGGTATCGCTGGCGGTAACAAAGGTGGCATCAATAGCCTTGGTGCAACGCCTGTTTATGTCGTCAACATGGGTCAAGGTGGTTTAGGTGGTTTAGATGGTGGCACTGGCGGTGTCGATGCTGGCAGTGGAAAGCAAACTAAATCCGCCAGCAAAACGGGTGGCGCTGTAAACAATTTGTTGAAAGGCGGCATTGTGGCCTATGGCTTGTCGATGGTGCCGGATGCGTTGCCGAAAATGCGCCGCGACGAAGGCGCAGATCCTAATGATCTGGTGGCTAGTATGCCTGGTCTATTAGATGCGTATGACGGTTTAAAAAAATGGTGGGATGAAGATTCAAAAAGAGAATTTAAACCACGAACTCGCAACCGTCCCTCTATTTCAGAAATGGCCAACAATCTAGGTGGCCAAGATGGTGACGTGTCCACGTTCGCTACTCAAATCATTCAGAACATCGCTAACCCAGCCGCAACCAGCCCATTAAACGGTCAGATCGCTGTCGATGTGCAGGTCTCTGATGATCGTGTGCGTGCCACGGCTCGCAGTCGATCCCCATTTATTAGCATCGAGAAAGACCCCGACGCTGGGCAAAATTAAAGGAGCTTTATATGGCATTTGAAGATCGTTTAATGGCCAGTTTTCGAGGCGTTAAATTTGAACTCGATATGGTGAATGGCACGTCTGGCCGTCGTGCCATTGCACATTCATATCCCAAACGCGAGAGCGGTTATGCAGAAGATAACGGCGCAGTATTCAAACAAGAGAAGATCGAAGGCAAGATCGTTGGCAGTGATTATGTATCGCGCTTGCAGACGCTACTAGTTGCCCTGAATCAATCTGGACCAGGTGAATTGGTTCATCCGTGGTTTGGCGTGATTCAAATTCAAGTCGGTAATGTCTCGCACAAGTTGGATCTAAAAGAAGACGGTGTTGCGACATTCTCATTTGACGCATACAACGCAGGTGAAAGCCTCTTCCCCAATACCACTATCGATACCAGCGAATCAGTAAAAGCCGCTGCTGAATCAGCAAGGGCCGCATCACAAGCCGCCTTCGCTCGCTCGGTATTAAGCTATAAAAAAGCCACCACACAAGCCGCTGGACTGGGCGATTTGTTTGACCAGGCATTGCAAGATTTTGATGAGTTTACTCGCTCTATTCCAAGCCTTCCTAGTGAGCTGAAAGCCTGGACAAACCGACTAACGAACTTGAAGTACTCTGTTGGTAACTTACTCGCCAAGCCAGGTGATTTAGCACGAGAAGCCATGGGGCTAATTGAAGATGTGAAAAGCTTAGTCACAGACCCAATTCAAGCTCTGTCTGTTTACGATAATGTGCGCAATCGTTGGAACGGTATGCGTGCAGAGTTGACGATCCGTGGCGGCTTAGGTCGTTCGATTATATCCGCTGACGGTTTTGCAAGTGGAGTACAAACGGTGTCGGATGCAGAAACCATTGCAGCACAAGACAACAATATCAGTGCGTTTAATACGCTGCTTTTAGATAGTTCGCTAATCGAAAAAGCCGACGCCATGGCCAACTCAGATTTTAATGTCAATACAGACATCGACACGATAGATAGTCTGACGGGTGTGGGTCGCCAAGCCGTGATTACTGGTAGCCAGTTAACCGCAATCGGCAATGGCATTGCTAGTAATTTAGCGATTGCAGCCGAGGCCGCCGTGGAGCGTGGCGATAGTGACACATGGCGCACATTTAGAGCCTTGCGAATTGCAGTATTAGAAGACACGCGCATTCGTGCGCAACAGTTACCAAATCTTTCTACGACTCGCCCAAATGTCACAATGCCAGTGGCGCTTTTAGCCTGGCAACAAACCGGAAGTGCTGAAAGTCGCGCAAGCGTGATTCGTCGTAACGGAATCTCTAACCCATCGTTCGTTCCCGCTGGCCAAACCGTGGAGCTGATCAATGGATAAGGTCATTTTAAAGGCGGCGGGTAATGCTTACGAAGGTTGGCAAAAGGTGCGAATCAATCGCTCATTAACGGCTATGGCTGGCACGTTTGACTTAGAACTAACATGGCAATTTCAAGGCGATGTTAAAGGCTATGATGATTTTATTGATGGGCTATTAACTGGCTCAGAATGCACCGTTGATATTGGTAAAGATCGACTGATAACTGGCTATTTAGATGATTTTATTCCTAGCTACGACGACGAGACGATTACGATAAACGTGACAGGACGCGACAAAACAGCGGATCTAGTCGACTGTTCCGTCGTCCAGCAAAGCGGCCAATTCAAAAACCAAAGCCTCCTGCAAATAGCTGTCATTGTATCGGCCCCGTTTGGTATATCGGTGATTAACGAAACAGACGTGGGTGCAGCGTTCCAGCGCGTACAAGTAGAGCAAGGTGAAACCGCTGGCGAGTTTTTGACACGCCTAGCACAACAGCGCGGTGTACTGCTTACGACTAACGGACTAGGCCAACTCGTTATTACTCGCGCCAGTAAAAAGCGCGGTGAAGTCGCGTTGAAACTGGGTGTTAATATCAAAGCAGGACGTGGCCGATTTTCACGCAAGCAACGCTTTAGTGAGTACATCGTCAAAGCCACGGGCGGTGCTGGCTGGGAAGACGATCAGCCGCTTGAAAATGTCGGCGGTATAAAATCGACAATCACAGACCAGGATGTAAAGCGTTATCGTCCGTTAATCATTGTGAACGACGAAGTCACCACAGCAGCGGGGGCAAGTTTGCGCGGACAATGGGAACGACAACGGGCGATCAGTGCCAGCAATACAGCCGAGTATACATTAACGGGGTGGCGTAACCCGAACACAGGAAATCTTTATCAAATTAACCGTATTGTGCCTGTCACTGACGACATCATGGGTATTAATAAAGATATGTTGATTAGCGATATTCTGTACTCAGAAGACAACGACACGGGGCGTCTAGTCGTGCTGTCTGTTGTCGATCCAGACGCGCTAAATATCCCCGCTGTTGCGGAAAAATCCACAACAATTAGTAAGAGCTGGTAATGAATAGATTGATTGATAAAGCCCTTGCGCCCCTTCGTCGTCGTATCAGTCAAATGCTGGTTCGTGCGCTAGTAACATCGGTTAATGAAGGTGTGAAGCGTCAAACTCTGCAAGTGAAAATGCGCGCGGATGAATCAGCGGACGACATCGAACGCTTTCAAAATTACGGTACAAGCAGCAACCCACCGCTTGGATCAGAGGCCATACTTGCTGCACTAGGCGGCAACCTTGGTCAACTTGTCGCCATTGCAGTAGAGAACAAACAGTACCGTCCTAAAGGCGAGATGGGAGACGTGTTTTTGTATCACATGGAAGGCCATCGTGTGCAGCTTACGAAAGATGGCGTGATCAATATAACAGCAAACAAGGTTAATTTAACTGCTAGCGAGAGTGTGACTATTGTATCCCCTGAAACCACGATTATTTCCCCAAAAACTAAGATCGAGGGTGAGCTGCATGTAACCGAAAACATTAAAACCGACGCCAATATTGTGGCAACTGGATCTGTAACAGCGACGGGCGCGATTAGCTCGTCTGCTGTTGTATCTGGATCGGATTTAACAGCGGGCGGCATCAGCTATTTAGGACATAAACATCTTTACGATACAGACCAATTAACTCAAGGGCCACAATGAGTATTTTGTTAGATCAACTCAAGCAACAACTAAACATTATTATCGATGGTGATCTTGTCGATAGTAGTGTTGCTGAGCTGGTTTTGATCTCGCTTTTTACCGATTCCCGCGCCTCAGATTCTGACGAATTACCTGACGGTTCCAGTGACTTGCGTGGTTGGCCAGGCGATACCTACAGTACCACCCCTTGGGGTGGTAAATTATGGTTGCTCAAACGCGAAAAACTGATCAGCGATGTAAAAAACCTTGCTGTTAAGTACGCTGAAAATGCCCTTGCTTGGATGCTCGTAGACGCTGGCGACGGCATCATGGCCAAGTCTGTTTCGGTTGTCGGTTCTATTCCTCGCATCAACACTCTTGCGCTTACAATCGTTATCACCAAGTCAGACAACCGAACTATGACGGTCAGCGTGTCACAGCGTTGGGAGGCTCAAAATGCCGTATAACGTCCCAACACTTAAAACCATTATCGAACAGGGTTTAATCGACGTTCAAAGCTCGTTAGATACCGTCTTACCTAAGTTCGGCATTGAGCAAGCATTGAACAGTGCAGTAAGCGGTTCTGTGCGAGATCTGTACGATTATCAAAGCTGGATCGTTCGCCAAATCATCCCTACGTCTGAGTCCGACGACCAGACCATTATCGACACAGCACAGTCCGAAGGCGTTGTTCGTAAGCTGGCAACGTACGCCAGCGGTACCGTGACATTCTCGGGCACAAATACTATTCCAGAAGACACACAAATGACTCACAGCGATGGTCGTGTTTATACCGTCACATCGTCGTCATTAAATGGCTCTAGCGTGCTCGCGGTCGTGCAATCCGAAGACACTGGCGTTAGCTATAATGTGCCAGAAGGTGAAGCGCTAACACTGGTTTCCACTGTGCCAGGAGTATCGCCACAAGGTAGCGTTACCGCTGCTATATCAGGTGGTGCAGAGATCGAAAACGTCAGCGAATTGCTAGAGCGTTTACTGTTCCGCAAGCGCAACCCACCAATGGGCGGCGCGGTCGCTGATTATGTAGCGTGGTGTCGAGAAGTGTCGGGCGTTACCCGCGCTTGGGCCTATGACGCTTATCAAGGCGGCTCAACAGTTGGTTATGCATTCGTGTTCGATGGTCGCCCCGATATCATCCCAACGTCTACCGATGCAACGGCAATGGATGCGTATATCTTCCGTCACCAAGACCCAGCGACGGGTTCTTATGTAGGTCGTCCTGCGGGTATTGAAGTCATTTATATCGGGCTGACATTAAAGCCGCTTTCAACTGCGTTAAACATCGTGCCTGACACCACAGAATTACGTTCATCAGTCAGCAAGGCAATGTCGAATTACATTGCGTCATTAAGCCCAGGCTCAACACTATTGTTAAGCAGCTTACGCACCGCAATTGGTGCGGTCACTGGCTTAACAGACTACACGCTAGCACTCACAACAAACGTAACAGCGGTGGCAAACGAGTTGCATAGTCTTGGGGTTATTAGCTGGGGTAACGCATGAGTCACAGCGTAGCGGATTGGACAAATGCAATCATGCTGCAAATGCCGCGCGGTGATATTTGGTCACGCGATCAGACAGGGCCGCTTTATAAATATGCGACTGGCTATGCATCAAGACTACAGCGTGTAGAACAAAGCGCTGACCAGCTTTTAGACGAAATGCGACCAGAAACGACCCAGCAATTATTGGCCGAATGGGAAATCTATTTAGGGCTTCCTGAGTGCTCATTGACAGGCCAAACAGTCGATACTCGACGCAATGCAGTCGTAGAGAAATATCATCGTAAAGGCGGCTTACAGAGCTGGGCAATTGAAGAACTAGCGGCACTACTGGGATTCACAATCGAAGTGCAAGAAATCTACCCGCACCACTGCTTGCGTGGCTGTACGTACCCGCTTTACGAAGCCAAATATCGCCATGTAATGCGCGTTATTGTAAAAGGCGTGCCAAACGCCTACGCAACGTGCCTAGACGACTGCTTAACGCCGCTTACATCACAATCAGCCACAGCTCTGATTTGCTCTCTAGAGAAGATCAAAATGGCGGGTAAATACTATGAATACATCTACGAATAGCATGGAGACAATGCATGACTAAACTACGAAACGGCTCGCAAGTAACCACCCGACCCGCCCGAAAAATCACCGCTGGCACAGCGGGCTACTTTTCAGAAAGTAACGATAGCGGTGAACCAAGCTATCCAGGTCAAGACTGGTTTAATGACCTCATTGATGAAATCGTCCAAGCCGTCACAGCCGCTGGTGTCACATACGACCCTACAAAAATCACCAACTTAAAATCAACAGTCGAAGCCCTGCGCAACGCATCAAATCTAAACGCAGGAACAGTTGCGCTGGCACGTTTGCCAGTTACAACGAATGCGACAGACGGCACACCAGATAAGTTGTTGAAAGTGGGTGACGGTGGGCTATTGTCAACAAAAGGCGTTTTGTTGGCATCCGGAGATGCAAACACGCTAATTATTGCTGGTTTATACTGTGTGCCGGCAACGTGGACTGGATCGCCGTACCCTGGGGCAAACGGTGCAAATCAAGGGGTTTTGGAGCATATAAACGCATCACCGTCGGTCACTACGTACGCAATACAGCGATTTACTCGCATGCAAAACGCTAACACGTTTTTTCGCTTCAAAAACAACGGTGTGTGGTCCGATTGGCGAGAAATCCTCCACGCAGGCAACACAGGTAATGCAGTTGGCTATGATGTGACATCCAGCGCGACAGATACAACCCAAGGTAAACTGTTAAAAGTAGGGGATTTTGGGATTGGAGGTGATCTCCCGTTCGAAAGTTTTAATACTCCATTGCATCGTGTATCTCGGTACATATCAGATGCAGTACCCGATTCTCCAACTGGTCTGGGCGGCTGGCTGATGGTAAACAAGACAGCTGATCGTATTAATTCATTATCGCAAACATTATCTGCTGAAATTTTTGTTGATAGAAATGGCGATAGAATGCTTTTTAGACATCAGAATTCGGCCCAAAGTACAGTTTTAAGTGCGCCGTGGCGCGAAGTTTATCATAGTGCGAACTTAGCTAAGGCCGCTGTGTCGGCAGTGGTAGCAGGCACGAATGACACGACATACATTACGCCAAAATCGCTTCATGATGCCAATATTCTGTTCGGAGTCGGCCAAACTCGACAGCAAGCAGAGTTGACTGATACAGGGGCGACGTTCGACGACGGCACGCCGTCGTTTCGTGCTGTTGGTACTACATACATAAACATGACAGATGCTGCAATTGAGTGGAGGTTGGTATTTTTTAATAGATTGACAATTAGGGTTGGTCAGTTAGCACCGCAAAGTGTATCTGATCAAGGGGACGTCACAGCGTGGAGTTCTATCTCTGTATGTATTTTACCAGGGGAAGAATATGAGGTCGTGGCGGCACCGGACGGAATTAGAAGTTGGAGTTACATCAGATGACTAGATATTTCAGAAATGTGGGCGGTAGGGTTTACGCGGTCAGTGATGATCAATTAACGTGCTCTCAAAAAGCAGCGTGGATTGAGAATTTAAATACGGATCTGCTGAGTACATCGCATTATTCAGATTGGAAAGAAGCAGTGGAAGCGCTAGACGCGATTGATATTAATACTATTAATGTTGAGGCGGCTCAATCTGCGTTAGACAGTTCGACGTTTGCTCACGATTTTGAGCAGGCGAAAAGCACGTACGATTTAGAACAGTCTGATGATAATCAAGCTGCTCTTGATCTAGCAAAAGCGGCATACGAATCGTGTGATGAATACATTGCTCTTGAAGCTGATAAAAAAGCTCTTGAACAGTATCAAATTGCAGTGCAGCGCGTCGAAAGCGCACAACTATCGTACGAGTCGTGTCCGGAATACATTGAGTTAGAGCGTCTGAAATCAACAAAAATATGGATTCCGGAAGACGCTGTCGAAATGACAGATGACGAGATTTACGCGCATTTAAATCCCACGATTTCGGACGAACAACTCGCGGCAAAAGCTAGAGCACAGCGTGATGCTTTGTTAGAACAGTTTACATGGCGCTACGAGCGACACGCGCGCGAGGCGCGGTTGGGTATTGAGACAACAGACTCGTTATCAGCATTGGACGCATACGCCCAAGCATTAGCAGATGTTCCGCAGCAAGCAGGTTTCCCCACAACAATTGAATGGCCAGCTTTGCTAGCATAATAAAAGGGCCATTTGGCCCTTTGTTCTTTTCCTTCCCTAAGTCTACAATTCTGGTCACTTTATAAAATGCGCAAAATTCTAGGCTTTGATGCTCAAGCTTCGCGACGCGCTACAGCCACGAATTGAAGTGTGATGGATGTAATAAAAAACTGTATGTCAGGTTAATGCCAACAATGTATAAGTGTCGAGAACAAGTCACATAACAAGGCAATCAAGTCGGATTCGTAACAGTTGGCTCGTTCCGCTTCGCTCCATTTTAGCCAACTATTACTCACCGCTTATTGCGGCGTTAGGCAGCCATCAGAGAAAGCATGAAGGGCTATGGATTTCAGAGAAAAATATAAAGAATTGCTTGAACCGGCTGACGATGCTCCTCCCACATGGTATCGAAAAAGGGGCTACGCATTTGAGGAGATACTTAAAAGCTGTTTAGAGCATGAGCAACTAGATCCTCGCGCAAGTTTTAAAGCCGAAGGGGAACAGATTGATGGATCATTCTTTCTCGATGGCAGTGTTTTTCTGCTAGAGGCAAAATGGCATAAAAATGAGTTGCCAGCTTCAGCAATTTATCAGTTCAAGGGAAAAGTTGACGGCAAACTAGCTGGGACAATTGGGGTTTTTATCTCCATGTCTGGTTACTCCAAAGATGCAGTTGATGCTTTAACACTTGGAAAGTCTCTAAATGTAATTCTGTTCGGCAAGGAAGATATCGACGCGGCAATCATCGGAGGGAGTAGTTTCAGAAGTGTTCTGAAATCTAAGCTTAGAATTGCAGCTGAAGAGGGTGTTGTCTATCATTCAACTGAAATGGAACAAGTTTCAAAAGATGGTCAAACCATCATCGAAGCCTTCACTTACGACAGTAGGTCATCAATGCTTGTTAAGCAGGATTTAAATTTTGAAGCAAATTCTGACTTGGTCATTGTCTGTGAAGGAACCACTGACCGAGAACTACTGTCACTTTTGGCAACTAAAATTCTCAATAAGTTTGGTCTGACCAAGAAAATCAATATTATTGTCGCCATGGGTAAAATGACTATCCCCCGTGTTGCAAATGCCGCTAGCAACATCATCACAAACGCTCCTGTTCTAATCGTTACAGACTCAGATAATGACATTGGCAAAACCCGTGACATGCTAAACCGAGGAGTTGAATTGGATAGCTGGCGGTGTTCGATTCCAGATCCAGAAATAGAGTCTTGGCTTGGTTTGGACCACCCTAAGGAATTCCGTCGCCGGTATCGAGGAACAGAGATGCGCGAGATGTTAACTAAGCTTGTTAACGACCTAGACCTTGAAGAACTATCGGAGCGAGATGAATCCTTTAAAACGTTTTATGACTGGATCAAGAATGCCTAACAAAACGCTGCTACGGAAAATTTACTCGCTGGCGCTCCTAAATTTCCGCAGAGCGCGGCGTCAAAATACAACCCAAATCTGTCTATAGAAACCACAACCCTGCAATAAGGGCACTCCCCAAAGCGCCCTTGCTTATCCCGCACTCAATCAAAAAACTCACTTCCACAGTGCTTTATTCACTTCGTGATCCACATCCGCAGCGGTGAGGCCGATGTCTTTCAGTTGCGCTTCGTTTAGGTAGCTGAGTCGGCTTCTAGTGCGCCAGTTATGTGCGATTTTTTTGAAGATCCCTTTCCATGGCTTTTCTTTCAGATTATCTAATGTGTCTTTGCAGCATTGGCTTACGTTTAGTTGGCTGTTTTCTATATTGTTTAATGCTTCTGAGGTGCAATTTTTCATAGCGCTATCCTTTTCTATGTTAATGAGTTTGTTTGCTTTATGTGCAAATAATCGTCTAATCATTGCACCGCGACAAACGAGAAAAAGTGTTTTATAGTTAAGAAAATCTTACTTATAAAAGGTGCCTTCCATGTCTTCTAATCGAGTTTTACCGCCGCTGAAATCTTTGCAGGCGTTTCGTTATGCGGCGCAGACGTTGAGTTTTAAGAAGGCGGCGGAGTCTTTGTTTGTGACGCAGGCGGCGGTGAGTCAGCAGATTAAGACCCTTGAGCAGGCGCTGAGTGTTGAGTTGTTTGAGCGACATACTCGCCAAGTGGTGCTGACGTCGGAAGGGCAGTATTTGTTTGACTACGTTGAGAGGGCATTTGGTTTATTGGAAGAAGGTGTGAAAGGCATTATGGAAGATCCGACGCCCAATACCTTGGTCATCAGTTCGGTGCCGTCGTTTTCGAGTCGTTGGTTGGTGTCGCGTTTGGGGCGCTTTCAGGCGCAGCAGCCGGAGATTAATCTGCGTTTAAGTCCGAGTATTGATTTATCGACCTTTGCGGACAGTGATTTGGATTTGTGCATTCGTTTAGGTCGTGGTCAGTATGCTGGGCTGACATCGCAATTGTTGTTCAAAGAGTATTTGGTGTTGGTGTGTCATCCGTCGATGATTAATGTTGATCAGCCAATCAAGGAGCAGTTGCTCAATATTCCTATTATTACTGATACTGGACCGGATGTCCGACATGTGTGGCCTGTGTTGCAGCGTTTTTTAGATCTTTATGATATGCCGATGAAGTCGCATTTGCATGTGGCGGATTCGACGTCGTTGGTGGAAGCCTTGCTGTCTTGCCAAGGCTTGGCGATGATGCGCTATGGTTTGGTGTATGAGCTGATTGAGAAGGGGCAGTTGATTTGCCCGTTGCCTATTTACATGAAGTCTCAGTATGACTTTTATCTTGTTGCGCCAGCGCCGCATTTTAAGTACCAAAAAGTCATGACGTTCAAACGCTGGATTGAACAGGAAGTGAAGGCGATTGATTCGTCTTGGGCGACGTATTTAAAAATGCATCCCGAGATGGAGGAGGTTAGAGTGTAGATTTTTAGGCATTTTATTAAGCCACCATTTTATCAAGCTACCTATCTCTAGAACCCCGTTATATCAAGGGATTAACTGAATAGTCTTGGGTTGTCCTATGACAGTTCATCTCATTTCAGCCGTGAATACGCCCGCCTCTTTGGTCAATCCTGGCTGACCTTCTGATACCGCGCGATCTAATGTTAAGCAACTGAGTGTAGGTAAACGTGTTGATTAAGCAGGGGAGTAAGGTCGCTAGTAGGGTTGTGTAAGTGGTATTCTGCCCAGTTGACCTAAGTTTTGAGTATTTTTAAGAGGTTTTCGATGCCTTGTTTCACGCGTTCTTCCATCTCAATATCCGTCAGAGGTGGACGAACACCTAGCTTGATTTCAAGGTTGACAAAGCCGAGCCAGAGGCCGGTTAGTATATCCGCGGCTTGAGTGGAATCACATGGTGGTAATTGCCCTTTGGCCACAGCTTGTTCAATTAATTGTGTGAGGAGGTTCTGACCACGACCGGGACCTAAATCAAAAATACGTTTTTGCAAATCACTATTTTGTGATTCTAATGACGAAATTAGCCTATCCCAATTTAATAAGTCTCGGTTGTTAATAAATGTTAAATATTGCAGACCGAAAGCATACAACGCATCGGAAATGGGGATTTGGCTGAAGTTAGTGAACTGCTCTTCGGTCACGGTGAGGTCTGATTCACGACGAATAACCGCTTCTATTAACGCTTTTTTGTCGGTGAATTTTGCATACAGGGTCGCCTTTGCAACGCCAGAAGAGGCGGCTATTTCGTCCAAACTGACATCTGGGCCTTTTGCGAGAAATAAATTGCGGGCGCTGTCGAGTATGGCGGTTTTTTTAGCATTGTCTTTTGGCCTGCCTCGTTGTTTTTTCTCTAACGTCACTTTCACTCCGATCTGGTCTATCTAGGGATATATGTCTACTAAGCCTTGTTAGCATGGCAGAAGTTAAACACATTATATCAGCCCTATAATAGCATCAAATCCGTCAGTCAAAAGAAACAGACTCTTTAAAATAATATTTGGATATTTGATGGGTGGGTAATTTGGAGTGATGTTCTACTGTTCAGATATTGACCTTTAAAAGCCTTGAAAGAATGAAAAAAGAATGCTGATTCGGGAACGATACAGAGCGTGAGCTTGCTCCAGAACCAGCATATTAGGCGTATTTATGACAAATAATCCTCTTCCATGAGCCATATCTTTTCCTTGAGTTTTATCTCGCCTGTCAAAATAGGGGATGTCACATTGGCAATGCAGAAAGAATAGCTGCCAATATAAGCCCTCCGACTACCGTTACATGCTCAAGCGCAATGTGGAATTCGTGCGTTCGTTTGGGTTCTTCAAATGTCCAAAATGCATGGCCTAGCGGAATGGTTAGCAGAAGAAATACCGCCAACCATCCTGCACCTAACCAGCCAAGACCACTGAAATTGGTAATGACAAGTAATGAGCCTACTAATTGTGTGGTGATCGTGGCCAGAGCAAAAAGACGTGGATACGGTAAGTTAACATCGACCATTTCTTGAACAATGACTTTGAAATTGAATACACCAAAGAGCCCCAGCCATCCAAAACACAAAGGTCAGTAGGACTTTAGCAATAACAACAGTTAGAGGGTGTATCAGAGCAGTAACAATAAAATTTTCCAACGGTTAAACCTTATATCCAATTAATAGACTGAAGAGTATAGTAAATAGTTTGACGGTTGAAAAGCGTCCTATGAGGTGTCTTAGTAACATGATGAATGCAGGATAAAACCGCTGCGTGCCTTTTGAGGGCGATCGGGTATTAATTTGATCGAATGTTAAAAAAGGTGGTGGTCGCTTGGCTGGTATCGGCTATTATTTGCATCAACGAGCATTAATGTAAGGCTTTGCCTAAGTACTATGGGATAAAGCGTTGGTTCTTTTTGAGAAGAAGTGAATAGATTGGACGTTAAAGAGAGTTATTGGATTGCCTGTACCTATTGCCAAGGGCGAGGAAAGCGCAGTCGAAGGTTACGTAAAAAAGTACGTTTATCGTACTTAAAAGAATTAACCGAGTTTGAGCAGATGAAGGGGCAGGGGCCTGCGCCTATTCGTCCTAAAGCGCATCTTGAGTTGTGCTTGAAGTGTGCAGGTTCTGGGTTGTTGCCGTCTGATCACTTTCCCGTGGCAGACACGGAACATTATCCTCACGTTGCTATCATCGGTGGTGGCATAGGGGGTGTGGCTCTGGCGGTGGCGTGTCTGCACCGTGGTATTCCTTTTACGCTTTATGAGCGCGATAGTGGTTTTGATGTTCGATCTCAAGGCTATGGACTGACCCTGCAGCAGGCGAGTAAGGCGATTGAAGGTCTGGGGATTTTCTCTTTAGAAGAGGGTGTGGTGTCCACGCGGCATTTGGTCCATACACCGGAAGGTGACGTGGTCGGTGAGTGGGGAATGCGAAAGTGGGTGCATTCTGGTACGAAAACCGCGCCGAAGCGAACCAATATTCATATTGCGCGTCAGGCTTTGCGCTTGGCTTTGCTTGATCAGCTTGGTGGTCACGATGCGTTGCATTGGGGTCATCAATTGGTTGATTTTCAAGAGTCTGAAGGGGGTGTTGATTTACGCTTTCAAGTCGGTGGCGAGATAAAAAGCGCGAAAGCGGATCTCGTTGTGGGCGCGGATGGTATCCGAAGTGTGGTGCGTCGTTTGCTAATCACTGAGGAAGCCACACCGCTGCGTTACTTAGGTTGCATCGTCATCTTAGGGATTTGCTCATTGGCGGATCTGGGCGATATTGAGAGTGATCTGTTGGATTCGGCCACGGTTTTTCAAACCGCCAATGGCAACGAAAGAATTTATATTATGCCCTATGCCGCAGATTCCGTGATGTGGCAATTGAGTTTTCCGATGTCAGAAAGCGATGCGAAAACATTGAGTGCGCAAGGTGCGCAAGCGTTGAAAGAAGAGGCTTGTCGAAGAACCCAGTGGCATTCTCCGATTCCTCAGATTTTAACGGCCACATCCTCATCGTTGGTGTCGGGGTATCCTGTGTATGACCGTACTTTGCTGCAACCTGAATGGTTGGCAAAGGGCAATAATGTTACCTTGATTGGCGATGCCGCTCACCCAATGAGTCCATTCAAAGGTCAAGGGGCGAATCAAGCGTTGTTGGATGCGCTGGCGCTGGCTCGAAGCATTGCGGCTGGTTGTAGGATTGGTTCCAATTGGCGGGACGTGGGAGTTAGACAAGCTGTATTGGCAGAGTTTGAAGCCGAAATGCTAGAGCGCAGTGCGGTGAAAGTAAAAGATTCTGCCGCGGCGGCTGAGTTTTTGCATTCTGATATTGTGCTTCGTGTTGGAGATGAGTCCCAGAGGGCGGCATCTGAATCGATTGGAAGATGAGTAACCTTTATCTTCTTTTAGGTTAAGTTCTTAATGACGTCATTACGTGACGTTAGCAATAACATTTCATTATTAAGGCTGTAACCCATACCATGACGAGAAAAATCTTAAGCTTGAAAGGCAAACGTGCCTCTGACGTCAACTCTGTAGAAGAGGGGCGGCATGAGGTGTTTGAAAGTGATCCACAAAAGCGTTTTTTAAATGGTGTGATCATTCACCCTGCACCTTGCATTCATTTGGCGTCTGCATCTCAGCAGTTGTCCATGCGAGCGATGGATTTAATTACGCCAATTGGTTTGGGGCAGCGAGGTTTGATTGTGGCGCCACCTGGGTCTGGTAAAACAACCATCTTGAAGCATATTTGTCAGGCCGTTGGTGACGCTTATCCTGATATTAAGTTGTATGCCTTGCTGATTGATGAACGGCCAGAAGAAGTAACGGATTTTAGACGTGGGGTGTCGGCTGAGGTACATGCATCTTCTTCAGATGAAAGTTATGCGCAGCATGTTCGAGTGGCCGATGAGCTGCTTGATAAAGCACGTGCTCAGGCTGGTGCTGGTCAGGATGTGATGATTGTGATCGATTCGTTGACTCGATTATCGCGTGTGCATAACGCAGATCGTAAAAGCAGTGGTCGCACCATGTCTGGTGGGTTGGATACCAGAGCGTTGGAAATTCCCCGCAAACTGTTTGGTGCGGCACGAAATATCGAGAATGGTGGTTCATTAACGATTCTTGCCACGATTTTAGTGGACACAGGGAGTCGAATGGATCAGGTAATTTTTGAGGAGTTCAAAGGGACGGGCAATATGGAGATTGTGTTGTCACGTGAAGTGGCAAGCCACCGAATTTTCCCAGCGATAGACATAGCAAAAAGCAGCACGCGCCGTGAAGAGTTGCTAATTGATAGCAAGGATATCGAAAAGGTACGAGCGTTACGACGATCACTTACCCATTTGAAGCCTGTAGAAGGCGCCAGTAAACTGGTGGATTTATTGCAAACCTACCCTACCAATTCTGAGTTACTCGAGCATTTTGTTGCTGAATAAAGCCATTTCTTCAGCTAATAGGCGGATCATTACTAATCAAGGCGATCTTTTTATTTAGCTGTTGGGTTTCCTTGGCTTTTGCTTCTGGCTTAGGTGCGGTAGCTTCAGCTGGGTGAGTGACTCCAGTAAACTTTCCGCCAGGTTCAATGCTTAGATTATCGCTGTAAACCGTGCCGCTAATGCGTCCGTTACTTAGAATATCAACGTAGTTAGCGCGACAAGTGCCTTCGAAATGACCATTAATAATCAGGCGTTCGGTGGTTATTTCTCCAAGTACTTTTCCTGATTCGCTGATTTTTAATTGAGTAATCGCATCAACTTGACCTTCTACATAGCCATCAATTTGCAGCTGGTTCGCTACTTTGAGATGTCCTTTGACTGAACAACCTTCTGCGATGAGCGTTGTAGTTGATGACTGACTCTTGACTCTATTTTGCCCACCAAAGATTCCCATTGTATACCTCTTATGCTTTTGAAAATGGTATCAAAATTATCAACACTCCAATCCACAAAGGGCTTTGGATTTAATGGTCGTCCAATAAACCTCACTTCATAATGCAGGTGTGGTCCAGAGGACAGCCCACTGTTCCCTGAATAGGCGATTAAATCACCTTTTTTAACAAAATCGCCTCGGCTGACGACGAATTTGCTTAAATGAGAATATGAGCTCGAAAATCCGTAGGCATGAAGTATGCGAATATAATTGCCAGAGCCTTTGCTGCTTGGTCGGACGGATTCAATTGCCCCATCTGCTGGCGCATAAATAGGGGTGCCGACATTGACCGCAAAATCTTGCCCACGATGAAACGCGGCAATGCCTGTGACAGGGTGTTTTCGTTCACCATAACCCGAAGACGTTCTGGCATGTTTGACCGGCGGACCACTTGGAATATGGGTTAACATGGCGACCCGTATTGATGAGTTAATAGTGGCAACATTTAGGCGCGATTCAAACCGTTCCTCGACTAGGTTTTCCATGCCGAGAAGTTTTTCCAGATCATCCAGTCGATCTGAGACGAGTTGCATACGCTCTTCACGTTCAGATAAATCTTGTTCTAAATTTATTTTTAGTGCGGTTAATGATTTAATTTCTTTGCTTAAAGACAAAGATTTATCTTCTAATTCGCGGAGCTTTAATTTAGAAAACTCCGCATCATTCACTAGATAATAAATAATGGCAGCGGTTATGAGTATGCAAAGAAAAATTACTCCACTGATAAATTTAACAGTATGGCGAGTTCTTTTTCCCAAACTAAAGTGCTTACTTCCATGGATTGAAGAAATCGATATTGTTATATGATCTTTCATGCCTTAGTTTTTACCACTGCCATAATGTATTTCTTAGATATACAGCATTTTATCTATCTTTGTAAACTTTTGTATCTAAAAGATATTGATTTTGTGTTAGCGGTTGTGTTTACGCACATAATTTAAGATTGAGACAGGTACAGTTTTTCTCACTGGGAAGCCCGCAATCTCTTTGCGGTCAATGACATGTTTCAATCTACTTTCAATTGCACAGAGGTTTTTGAAATCCCCCATGGCGACAAAAGAGATGGCTTCCCCTTTGGACTCGGCTCGCCCTGTTCGGCCTATGCGATGAATGTATTCTTCTGGTTTAAAAGGCAAATCGTAATTCACGACGCGGCTTAGTTCGCCAATGTCGAGTCCTCGAGCAGCCACACCTGTGGCGACTAAGTATTTAAGTTCACCGGATTTGAATTGCGCTAAAATCTTTTCGCGCATGGCTTGGCTTCTGTCGCCATGTATGGAATCGGCTTTAATGCCACGCTTTGCGAGTTGATCGACAAGTTTGGCTGCACCGTGTTTTTTCTCAATAAAGATCAGCGCTTGGTCCCAGTCGTGTTCCTTGATTAAATGGCTTAGTAGGGCTGATTTTGTGTCTTTATCGACTGTGATGAGCCATTGTTTGATATTGGCTGCTGCTCGGATATTCGGAGAAATGGCTATTTCTGCGGCGAGATCGGTCATTTTGCTATCGGAGAAATCGTAAGCTAGGGCGCGCACATCGTCGGTCATTGTCGCTGAAAACAACAAGTTTTGACGATTTTCAGGTAGTCGCTCGATGATTTTATTTATGTCACCTACAAAACCCATGTCGACCATTCTGTCTGCTTCGTCTAGAACCAGCACTTCCAGCTCGTCAAAATGGACCGCACGTTGGTGAGCTAGATCCAAAAGCCTACCTGGTGTTGCCACTAAAATATCGATGCCTTCAATTAAGCGCTGCTTTTGCGGTTCAGTATCTACGCCGCCATAAGCCACCATGGAGCTAACCTTGAGATGCTTACTGTAGTCCTTGACGCTAGATGCCACCTGTATGGCTAATTCGCGCGTTGGAACCAGAATTAGAACGCGAACACGTTTACCACGTAAGGTAGGTTTTTCATGGTTTTGTTTGAGGTTGCCTAACCGTTCTAATATGGGCAATACAAAAGCGGCCGTTTTACCTGTGCCAGTTTGCGCGGTGGCAATGAGATCCTTCCCAGAAAGAATGACGGGAATGGCTTGTTTTTGGATCGGTGTTGGGGTGGTATACCCCATTTCTTTAGTGGCTTGTACTAGGGGGACGGATAATCCCAGTTTTGCAAATGGCATAGGCGCTCGGACAGATTGTCGTAAGGGGTTGGGTTTGTCAAAAGACAAATGTGCTGCAGTATAGCGTAAAAAACGCCGCGGCGTTGTTTGAATAGGCGAATAATCACTGAACAAAAGGTTTATCTTTGAGGTCTGAGCATCGATCAGGTTTTTTTCTGTATAATGGCCTGATCATTCGTCTTTATATTTAACTTGGAATCGTAAATCTATGAACCGTTCTCCTGAGCATAAACCGCGTCCTATGGTGGACCTTATTGTTAGTGTTATTTTGCCGTCTTTTATTTTGATGAAGTTAAGCGGTGAAGATAAGTTGGGGGTGAGTGGTGGTCTTATGCTTGCTCTTGCTTTTCCACTTGGTTGGGGGGTGTTTGAGCTGGTCAAATACAGGAAATTCAATTTTATTGCTTTGTTAGGGTTGGTTAGTGTGTTGTTGACCGGCAGTATCGGCTTGTTTGAACTGGATAATAAGTGGCTGGCGATTAAAGAAGCGTCTATTCCTGCCATTATTGGTATTGCGGTATTAGTGTCGACTTTTACACCTTATCCTTTGGTGCGAGCTTTGTTATTTAACGCCGCCATAATGGATGTAGAGGCGATCCAAAATAAGTTAGAAGAAAATAACAGTGTTCAGGTCTTTGAGAGAAAGTTGATGAAGGCCACTTATTTTGTGGCAGGGTCTTTTGCTTTCTCTGCGATTATGAATTATGTGCTTGCTAAGTGGATTGTTACCAGCCCAGCGGGAACCGAAGCGTTCAATGAGGAGCTGGGGCAAATGACATTATACAGTTATCCTATGATTGCGATTCCTTCTATGGTGATGATGATGGCGATATTTTATTACCTGTGGCGCAGTATCCATAAAGCCACAGGGTTGAAGCTTGAAGATTTGATGGTTAAGAAATAAGAATTTTAGTATGCGCCTTGATAAGTTTATTTGTAAAAGTACCGAGCTACGCAAGGACGCTGCCACCCAATACATTCATGCTGGGAAAGTGAGCGTTAACGGTGAGGTGGTGACGAATGAGTCGGTTCAAGTGCATGAAAACAATACCGTGTTGTTGAATGGCGACAGGCTGAAGGCTCGCGATTTTCGCTATATTCTTCTGCATAAACCGATTAACACGGTTTGCTCTAATATTGATGAAGCTTATCCATCGTTGTTTAATTATCTACAGGTGGAGCGAGTTTCTGAATTACACATTGCAGGGCGTCTAGATGCGGACACAACAGGCTTGGTGTTGATTACGGACGATGGTCGCTGGTCTTTTGATATTACGCGCCCCTGCAATGGCTGCCGAAAGGTCTACCGTGTTGGTTTATCTAAAGCGTTAAGCCATGAGCAAGCGGAAGAGGTGGCTGAGAGATTTTTAGAAGGCATCAAATTGCAAGGGGAGACGCAGTTAACATTGCCTGCTATGTTAGAGGTGATTGCGCCAAACGAAGTGCGACTGACCATTACAGAAGGCAAATTTCATCAGGTAAAGCGTATGTTTGCGGCTGTACAGAATCGAGTGGCGTGGCTGCATAGAGAGCAAATAGGTGATGTTTGCCTTGATGTAGAGAGTGAGCAGTGGCGTTATTTAACCCAAAAGGAAGTGGCGTCTTTCCACAAATATCCCAATTGATTGAGGTAGGTATATGACATCAAAACGCATATTGTTCACTGGTGGTTCAGGTAAAGCGGGTAAGCATGTTGTTGCTTATTTGCTTGCGCAAGGACATCGAGTGTTGAATGTTGATTTAGTGCCTTTGGATTATCCAGGAGTGGACAACTTAGTGGCTGATATTACGGACTCCGGCCAAATGTTCAACGCGATGACAGCCTATGCAGGATTTGATGAGTTAGAGCCAGGGACCGGAGTGCCAGTGTTTGATGCGGTAGTGCATTTTGCCGCCGTGCCAAGAATCTTAATCAACCCTGATAATGAAACGTTTCGAGTCAATACCATCGGGACTTACAATGTGATTGAAGCCGCGGTCAAGCTGGGTATTAAAAAAGTGGTGATTGCATCATCAGAAACCACTTACGGTATTTGTTTTTCTGATGGCCAAACCGATCCACATTCTTTGCCATTAGAAGAAGATTACGATGTTGATCCAATGGACAGCTATGGCCTGTCTAAAGTCGTAAACGAGAAAACAGCACGAAGTTTTCAACGTCGATCAGGCATTGATATTTATGCGCTTCGTATCGGCAATGTGATTGAACCTCATGAATACGCTGAGCTGTTTCCGAATTATTTTGAACACCCTGAAGTACGTCGTCGCAATGCATTTTGTTATATTGATGCTCGAGATCTGGGTCAAATTGTCGATTTATGTTTGCAAAAAGACGGCTTGGGTTTTCAGATTTTTAACGCCGGAAACGATCATAATGGCGCGATTATTCCTACCCAAGAATTAGCGGAGCGCTTTTTCCGGGTGTGCCTATGACCCGAGAAATGGGGGAGCATGAGGCATTGTTTTCAAACCGTAAAATTCGTGAAGTGCTTGGTTTCAAAGAGCAGCATAATTGGCGACAGTATGTAAAATGTTATTGATTTGAAGGTATTTCTCTAGAGGAAGTGTTTTCGGTGAGAAGCGCACTGGGCGTTTTTTTCCGTGGAGTGCAAAGCTTTAGGTATTGAACCAACAGAGGATATGCTGTTGGTGTTAGAACGATTCGAAGTGGTTTTTCAATAAAGAGTTGGCTTAATCCCAATTGATTTCCGCGAGGGATTCGAAACTGGGTTTAGCGAAGTAATAGCCTTGGAAATGGTGGATGCCCATGTCTCTGAGTGTGTGATATTCCGCCTTTGTTTCGACACCTTCGGCGACAATCATCATGTCGAGATCCTGAAATAAATTCACCAAGTTACGCACAATGATCTGGCGTTTCTTGTCTTGGTCTATATTTTTGATCAGTGCCATGTCGATTTTTGTGATGTCAGTTTTTAGATCAGCTAGCTGGTTTAATCCGTTGAATCCTGAGCCAAAATCATCGGTCGCGGTCAAAAAGCCCTGTTGTTGGTAATGTTGAATAATAGATTCTAAGTGCGTGCTATCGGTTATTTTTTCATTTTCGGTAAATTCGAAAATAATCTTTTCTTTAGGGAATTTGTACTCTTCAGCAGCGTTTAGTGTCGTTCTTATACATAGTTCAGGCTTGTAAACGGCGTTCGGTAAAAAGTTAATGCTTAAAAAGCTCTTTTCATGCACGCCTAATTCTGCCGCTAGTTTGATGGCTTTCACACGACAGCTTTGGTCAAATCGATAACGGTTAGTGTCGTTAACGTTTTTGAAAACGTGGAATGCGCCTTCTTGATTTAAACCACGAACAAGTGCCTCTTGTGCAAAAACCGTTTTGGTTTGGCTATTGATAATTGGCTGAAATGCCATAGTGAAGTCGAAACCTAAGTCGCAAGCTGTAGAACATTCTGTGCAGCCAAGTTTTCGAAAGTCTTTTTGCTTCATGTCACCTGTTCTCTTTTCTTTATGCAGTAATATAAAAGAAAATTAGGCACTGACTTTGGAGTGGCTGATTTTCTGTGGCAATAGATTATGCCAGTCTTAAACAATAGGGCTTTTGACGCTATTTTTCCAGTCTTGTAAAGCGTATTGATTGATATTACACATTTTTAATAGGTTGCATGAAGATGGGTATCTTTATATCGGGGTTGCCGATTGTGTTATTGATTTGGGCAATGACAAAACGTCATGCGGTGCCTTCTCATGTAGCTTTACCAGCAACCGCACTAATGGTTGTATTGATTCAATGGCTATTTTTTCAGGCCGATGTGGTTTTATTGGCGGCAACCGTTTTGGCTGGTTTATTGTCTGTATTGACACCTATTTCTATTGTAGCTGGCGCTATTTTATTAAATCGGGTGTTGCATTTTTCTGGCGCGGAAGCAGTATTGAGTCAATGGTTAAAAAGTATCAGTGCTAATAAAGTCGCTCAATTGATGATCATTGGTTGGGCGTTTGCCTTTATGATTGAAGGAGCATCGGGTTTTGGTACACCGGCGGCGATTGCCGCCCCTATTTTAGTTGGTCTGGGGTTTCCTGCGATTCCTGTGGCCATTTTTACGCTTGCAATGAATTCTGTACCAGTGTCTTTTGGAGCCGTTGGCACACCTATTTGGTTTGGTTTATCTGGTTTGTCTTTGTCTGATGTGCAGCTGATGGACATCGCGATGCAAACAGCGTTGCTGAATAGTGCGGCGGCTTTGGTTATCCCTTTTATTGCTTTGAGATTTCTTCTTGGATGGTCAGAAATTAGACGCAATGCAGGGTTTATTTTACTGAGCGTGCTTTCATGTGTTGTGCCTTATGTTTTTTTTGCTCAATGGAATTATGAATTCCCCGCTCTTATTGGTGGCGCGATAGGATTGGCGCTAAGCGTTTGGTTGGCAAAGAGCGGTATCGGCTTGTCTTTAGCGATAGAAAGAGAACCAGACGATACTAAATTGGCGGCGCGAAAGATTGTTAAAGTATTTGTACCATTTGCTCTGTTGATTGCCATTTTAATTGTTACTCGTGTCCCACAGTGGGGAATAAAGGACTTACTGAATGCAATGTCGCCTTTATGGGCTTGGCAATTTGGTGCAACAAAGTTTGAAATAAGTCAGGCGTTAGTATTGAGCTTCAATAATATTTTTGGCACAGAGGTGAGTTGGCAGTATAAAAGTCTTTATGTGCCTGCCTTGATCCCATTCTTGCTTGTGGTGTTGGTGTGTATTCCTTTGTTTGGTATGTCACGGGCGCTTGTTTTAACATCCGTACGAGACACAGGGCAGCGTTTGTTCTTGCCTACGCTGTCTCTAATGGGCGCTTTGGTCATGGTGAATGTGATGATGCAGGGTGGCAGTCAGGCGCCAATGTTGTTATTAGCCCAAGCTTTTGCTCGGTTATTGGGCGATAGCTGGGGCTACACAGCGGCGTTACTTGGGGCGTTAGGCTCTTTCTTTTCTGGATCGGCAACGGTATCCAACTTAACCTTTGGTGGTATTCAATTAGGTATTGCAGAAGAAGTGGGCCTGCCCATTACGTTAGTGCTTGCGTTGCAGTCGGCCGGTGCCGCTATGGGAAACATGATATGTATTAATAATATTATTGCGGTATCGACGATCCTAGGTGTGAATAACAAAGAGGGTTTTATTATTAAACGCACGATAATCCCTATGTTGGCTTATGCTCTGGTAGCGGCATTGTTTTCTATGATAAGGCTTTATTGACCGTGTATTTTGGAAAGTATTAAGGAGGATTAATGCAATCAGTAAACGTAGTATTTCATATTGATGAAGTGGACAAATGGTCTTTGTTGTTGGCGAACGTGCGTAATCTTGTGAAGGCAGTAGATCCTGTTTCATCGAATATTACGGTGGTGTCAAACTCGAAAGCGGTATTGGTTTTTGGTGATAGTGCTTCATTAAATTATGCGGACTTAATACAAGAATTGGTCGCTAATGGGGTTGAGTTTGTTGTGTGTCAGAATTCACTGAATGGGGCCGGCATCACTGATGATTTGTTGCCTGAGTATGTAACGGTGGTGCCTGTTGGGGTTTTGTCGTTGATCGAGAAGCAGGCGGATGGTTTTGCTTATATTAAGCCTTAGAAGCGTTTATCTGTAAAATAGATTTAATAGCACAAAAAAGGGTCACTTATGTGTGACCCTTTTTATCGTACCCTGAGTTATAGGACGAGCGTTATTTGTTTGCCGCTTTTTCAGCTTGTTGCTTGTCGTAACGTTTTTCCCAGAATTCAGCGCCTTTGATACCCAGTGCTTTCGGGTTAAAAGTATACTCTGTTACACCCGCTGCTTTTTGGTCTTCATAATCACGCAAGGCTTTCATTGTAGGTTTTGCCATAAAGAAAATGGTTAGGATACCAATGATGTTTAGCCACGCCATTAGGCCTACACCAACGTCACCTAGGTTCCAGATGTAACCTGCAGTATTAACCGTACCGTATGCTACCATGAACATGATAAGCAGTTTTACGAAAGTCAATGAAACGTTGATATTCAATGCGCGACGTAAGTATGCGACGTTTGTCTCGGCAATATAGTAATACGCTAAAATCGTCGTAAAAGCGAAGAAGAACAATGCGATACCTACAAACACAGGGCCTGAGCTACCAAATACGCTTGCTAGTGCCATCTGAGTGAAAGCAGGAGATGCTATAATAGTTGAAGGGTCAACGTTTTGTACAATGAATTGACCATCAGGTAATGTTCCTTGCACGTTGTATTGCTGCGTGATCAAAATCATTAGAGCCGTTGCGGTACAAATGAACAGAGTATCAACGTAGACTGAGAAGGCTTGAACAAGACCTTGTTGTGCTGGGTGTTGTACTTCTGCAGCAGCGGCAGCGTGAGGACCGGTACCTTGACCTGCTTCGTTAGAGTAAACTCCACGTTTTACCCCCCAACCGATAGCCGCACCAAAACCTGCTTGTGCAGTGAAAGCGTCAGAGAAAATCAAGCCAAAGATGCCTGGTACTTTGTCTAGATTTAGGAAAACAACGATCAGTGCCATTACGATGTAACCAAGCGCCATGAATGGCACAATGATTTGAGTGAAGTTAGCAATGCGTTTGATGCCACCAAAAATAATGAAGGCTAATACAATCAAGATAACGGCTAAGGCAACTAATTTAGTGGAACCTACTTCACCAAACGAGCTGGAAACAATCACGCCTTCACCGAATATTTGTGTTACTGCATTACCGACTGAGTTGGCTTGAATGCCAGGTAGGAAAATACCGCAGGCAATAATAGAAGATAACGCGAAAAGCACGCCTAACCAGCGCCAGCCTAGGCAACGCTCAAAGTAGTATGCTGGACCACCACGGTATTGACCGTTTTCACTGACTTTATAAAGCTGACCTAATGTTGATTCCGCATAAGCCGTGCTTGCGCCTAAGAAAGCAACGACCCACATCCAGAAAACAGCACCAGGACCACCAAAACCAATAGCGGCCGCAACCCCTGCAATGTTACCAGTACCGACACGTCCGGATAACGATACTGCAAGCGCTTGAAAAGAAGAGATGCCCTTGTCTGAATCGTTGGAATTGAATAAAAGTGAACACATTTCTTTAAAATGACGAACTTGAGCAAAGCGCGTCAGTATTGAATAAAATAAGCCAGCCCCTAGGCATAGGTAAATTAGGGCAGGGCTCCAAATGACTCCGTTCAAGAAATCAATGAATGCTTGCATAGATAGTCCTCGATAAGATTAGCTCTGAGAGCTTTTTTAGTTGTTGTATTGATTACTAAGGTGCTGCGTTTGTGGGGATAGTCGCTGATATTATGCGTAATCTTACACTTACTATTTGTAACATTACGCATAAAAAGTGCACCTAAGTGGGGCAAATTTAGCATGAAAAAGAAATGAGATCTATTTGTAAAAGGTCAGGAAGTTATATATTTCATAAAAAAAAGCCCGATGCAAAGAACGATGCATCGGGACTCAAGGCGGGAGTGCCTAAATAAAGGTTTTAATGGTGCTTAAGAGATACGGGTCAAATAGGCCTTCAGGGAAGTCTACGTTCATCACTCTCCCCATCGTCACTAAGAAGACGACCAGACCAAGTGCAATGGCTGTTGATTTAACATATGACGCTTTTGCTAGGAATTTCAAAAATAAGAGTGAAAACACAAAGGTAGTTGAAATAAAGCCAAATAGATAATAACCATAGGCAATCGCAAAAAAGCCTACAATATATACCATATTCATGGTGAGATCTGATGAAACCTTAGTGTGTTTCTCTCTCAAGTATTTGCTAACAACCATTGTGATAGAAAACAAGACGATCGTGATGGCTATAATGGGGAACGCTTTTGTTAGCGTTGAGGCATCCCAAATATTCACTAGTGCATAGGTTGCACAGCCTCCCATCACCGTAATGATTCCTAAATCTGTCCAAGAAACAGTGTTGGCCATACTGTTTTGCTCTTTTTCTTGTATGAGCTGCTCTGGCTTCATCTTTTGTTTTCTTTTCTTCAGAATCGGAGGTAGCACAAAACCGACAATAATGAGTGCGGCTATGGTAATAACACCGGGACGCAAGAACCATTCGTAGCCATAGAATTGGATGCTCTGGAAAAAGTAGTTTTCAGCCCCTGAAGACAAGACAAAGCCGATCAAAAAAGCGGGTCTAGGCCAATTTGCCCCTTTCATCATGACACCGAGAGCAGCCACAATACCCAAGAAAATAAAGTCACCCAGACTGCGTGTCGCTTGATAAGCGGCGAAGAGTATCAAGGTTAAAATAATGGGGGTCAGTATTGAAAACTTGATATAAGTTAGTAGTGATATTGGACGTGTAAAGCAGATGCAGAATAGGGCACCAAGAATGTTGGCCAAAGCTAGTGACCAAATAATGGTGTATGTCAAATCAAGGTGAGTTGATATCATTGACACACCGGGCTGGATACCCAGCAATAGCATGCCACCAAGAAATACAGCAGCTGCACCAGAACCCGGTACACCAAATAGAATAGTTGGGATCATGCTGCCAGAAGCACAAGCATTGTTTGCTGACTCAGGAGCGATGACACCGCGAATATCACCTTTTCCGAATTGAGACGAGTCTTTGCTAGAATTTATGGCAAAGCTATAGGTCATCCAATCCACGACAGAACCGCCCAGTCCAGGAATCGCGCCAATCAAGCTACCAAAAATGGAAGACTTACCAACGAGTGGAAGATTCGCAAACACATCTTTAAAACCTTGTCTTAAGCCGTGACCAAGTTTATTTGGCGAAGAGGCGATAGCGCTATTTTTGACTAGTAAGCTGATTATCTCGGGTAAAGCAAAAATACCTAAACCGACAACGACTAAGGGAATACCATCGTAAAGATAGTCAATATCTAGGGTAAAACGAAACTCTCCTGTTGCCGGTGCTCCACCAATGGCACCGATTAACAGACCAAAGCCACAAGCTGCCAAGCCTTTGTAAACATTGCCACCTGAAAGCGCTGCCACCACACTCAATCCTAACAGCGTAAGCATAAATAGCTCTGCGGAGGAAAAAGCCAACACAACGGGGCGCGCGACGAGTATAAACACACTTAATACAATAGCACCCACTACGCCTCCTATCATTGAAGATAGGAAGGCGGCGGAAAGTGCACGTGCTGCTTGTCCTTTTTTGGCTAGAGGAAAGCCATCCATGACAGTCGCTTGTGACGAACTTGAACCTGGAATTCCCATTAACACGGAGGTAAATGTATCTCCGGTGGGAATGACAGCAACAAGTCCCATCAGCATCCCAAGACCAACAGAAGGTTCCATCCCATACAAAAAAGGTAAGAGTAAAGACATGCCGGCGATGCCACCAAGTCCGGGAATAATGCCGACAACTAATCCTACTAATACTCCAGCAATTAGGTAAGTAAGATGGGTAACCGACAATATTTGATCCAAGGCGCTGAGGAACTCAATCATTAACAATAACTCCTGCTACAAAATTACAGCGTGTAATCAAATTTTGATTTTAACCAAGAGGAAATCCAAGTGTATAACTCAGGAGAAACAGTAATGGCTTCGCTTAGGTATTGGGCCGCGTCAATACCCACAATGTTTTCATAAGGCCCTACTTGGATTTCAGAGTCTTTGATGAAGGCTGGGTCTTTTAGCATGGTTCTAATGGATGTTTGGTAAGTATTGATAACATCACTAGGCGTATCCGCTGGGATGAAAATCACTTTTTGGAAGGCAAAACCTGCCGCTAAGAATTTTTTGTAAGCGGTATATTCAATCCCTTCAGGCTGCTTGCCAAACTTTTTAGCATAGACTTCCTCAAATGTTGGAAGATCTGCGAAGGCTGGGTCTCGTACGATCTTACCTTGATTATTCAGAATGCCTAATGAAAACAAAGGTACGGCTTTTTGATTGTTAACTAGATCAAGGGCAGAACTTAAATAAGCAGAAGAGGTTTGGAAATCAATTTTGGCCTCACCACGCTCGAAAGCAAGACGACCTTCCCCACGACTTTTCATACCAAAAACGGGTTTGATATCAAGCCCTAGCATTTCGAAAGCCAGAAAGACAGGTAGCTCTAAGCCAGTTGGGCTTTGAGAGCCAAATGGCAACGTTACGCCATCTAATTTCTTAATATCGTCAGCTGAAGACACGCCAAGATCTGGTTGGACATAAACAACGCCACCGGTAGGGCTAGCCAATAGAGGAATCCATTTATCGAAGTTATAGCGTACACGCTTATCGCCTAACATGAATGGATACAATGTTGATGCTGATGTTCCCAGGATATCTTCACCATTGCTCTTTGCACGTTGGAAGAATAAGTTGGTCCCTGTAATTGAGCCACCACCCGGTTGGTTTTTAATCACAACTGTTGGGTTACCCGGTAAATTTTTTGTTAGATGCGGCGCAACAAAGCGAGCCCACACATCCGTACCGCCGCCCACGCCAAATGGAATCGTCCAGTTTATTGTGGAAGGGAGTTCTGTTTCCTGCGCTTTTGCAGGGATAGACAGCAAACAGCCAAGAGATAGGATGGAAACACCTAAGAGCTTAGAAAGTTTTTTCATGATTTTTTCCTTTCTTGTTTTTATGAATATTCAATACGTTTATTATTGTTGTATTGATAGTTAATTAAGATAAACCGTACCTGACAGTATTTTTCTGGCAGTACGAATTACCGATACGCTATTCAATGCGGATAAATTGTCTTCCTTGCGTTGAGCATTAAGCTCAATTTTTCCTGAAGGATGTTCAAGGGTAAAATAAGATTCGGAGTCTTTATTACCGATGAGTTTGGCCGCTACGGTGCCGGGAAGGCAGCAGGCGGTCACGATGGCAATACTTCCTGTTACGGCCAATGATTTATGGCACTTGTGAGGAACAAAATAGCGGGCATTAATAGTGCCTCCATGGTTCGCAGGAGACAGCAAAATTGGCTTAGGAATAACCGAGTTTGCAACGTCGCCCAATCCCATGAGTTCGCCCGCTTTTAAACGGATGGACTCTAAGCGGCTCATAAATTCAGTATCGTTATCTAGCTCGCTTGGTGTCTCATTTCCCGTTTTTCCGAGGTCGCTTGCCTTAATTAAAACCACGGGTGTTGCCGCATCAATGCAGGTTACCTCTGTTGAGTTAATAACATCTACGGCATTTCCAGTCGGTAATAATTTACCGGTTTTAGCGCCTTCTACATTAAGAAAAGTCAATTGAATTGGCGCGCCAGGTGAATTGGTGCCACTGATAATAGTGTTGCCCGTGTATTCTACTTTGCCTTGCGGGGTTTGTACCGTCGAATGGATAATTTTACCCGTATTAAGGTTATGAATGCGGACGGTGGTTGTGCCTTGGCTTGCTGGAAACAATCCAGTTTCTATGGCGTAGGGAGCAACACCTGCCAACATGTTTCCGCAATTGGGTGAAAAATCAACGGTTTTGTCTAGCACGCCAACTTGGGCAAATAGGTAATCAACATCTGCATCGGGGTGGGTAGAGGCGCCAACCATCGCAACTTTACTGGTGAGGCTATTGCCACCACCAATGCCATCGAGTTGGAGTTCATGGCCTGATCCCATGATTTTTAGCAAAACGTCTGCGCAGGCACTACGATCCTGAGGAAGGTCAGAAATTTGCAAGTATGGACCTCTAGAAGTGCCGCCACGCATTATGATGCAAGATATGGTTTGTGACATTCTTATTAAACCTTTGTTGTTGTAAGAGCATGCGGTTAAAGTCTCACAACCGGTATTCGTGCATCAAATGCAAAGATAGTGCATAATTGATGTGTAAAACGAATCAGTGGGGTGAATGATGCATCAAATAGAATTCAAAGATTTGGTTATTTTTATACGCATTGCAGAAACGGGAAACTTTCATGATGCGGCAGAATTGACCTTTTTATCGCAGCCTGCTTTAAGCCGCCGTATGCAAAAATTAGAGACAATTCTTGGCGCTCAATTATTTGAAAGAACCACTCGGAAAACTTGGCTAACCTCCGTAGGACGTGAGTTTTTGCCAAAAGCTCGACGTATGGTGGAAGATTTTGAGCTATCTGTTTTGGGGATAAAAGACATGGCTTCACAGCAAAAAGGCAAGGTTACTATTGCCTGTATTCCCACCGCCGCCTTTTACTTTTTGCCAAGTGTTATCAATGTTTTTAATGAGCGTTATCCCGGTATTCGTATTCAAATTTTAGATGAGAGTGCGAATCATGGTTTAGAGTCTGTTATTCGCGGAGATGCAGATTTTGGTATCAACATGGCTATTGCTCAACACCCAGAAGTGTCTTTTACCCCACTTTTGGACGATCCCTTTGTGGTGTGTCTGCGCAAAGATCATCCATTATGCGAGTTGGAAGAAGTGTCTTGGATAGACATGGAACCTTACAAATTAATCAGTGTTGGGCGTGCCAGTGGTAACCGAATTTTGTTAGATAAATCTTTAGCAAGGGACCAAGTGCAGTTAAACAGTTTTTATGAAGTGCAACACCTTTCGACATCACTCGGTTTGGTCGAAATGGGATTGGGGATATCGATTGTTCCTAAGCTCGCCATGCCACTGAGCAGTGCCTCCGTGTTGACTTCTAGGCCGCTTAAAGGGCAAAAAATCGACCGCTCGATTGGCCTTGTCAAACGCAGTTCAACATCGGTATCACCTGCCGCAGATTTGTTTATTAACATTCTGTTGGAGCATTGGTCTGTTGATTAATGCGGGCAAATAAGGGATGTAAGCGGTTAATCAAACTAAGCGTAGGCAATCATGCATCAGCAAGCTAGTATGATGCCTCAGCTTAATAGCGTTTGCTATTTTCGAGCACTGCTAGGACGTTTATGTCTCACTTTCGTGTCCGTTATCAAACGTTTGAATTTGATAAGACCGATATTCATGTACGCACGTTGCGTGATAATCAAGAATTTTCAGATGATGACGATGTCGCCTTGAATTTGGGTATTTCATCCGCTGTGTGGCCTTTATTTGGTGTGATTTGGCCTTCTGGTGAGGTCTTGGCGCACCTTATGTTTGAATATCAGGTGGAAGGGTTAAAAATATTGGAAGTGGGCTGCGGTATTGGTCTGGCAAGCTTGGTGTTAAACCATCGTTTGGCTAACATTACCGCCACGGACTATCACCCAGAAGCAGGTGGCTTTCTTAATACGAACGCTTTGTTAAATGGCGATAGAGTGATTCCTTTCATTAGGGCGAGTTGGCAAGACACGAGTATTTATCTAGGAAAATACGACTGTATTATCGGCAGCGACATATTGTATGAGCGTTTTCACGTCGATCTTTTGGCGGCTTTTATTGAAAAGCACGCCGCAGACAGTTGTTCTGTATTGCTGGTGGACCCAGGTCGTGGTCATCATGCACCGTTCAGTAAGAAAATGGTTGCCATGGGCTATTCCCATCATCAGCGAAAGCCGATTACAACGGGTTATTTGTCAACGCCTTTTAAAGGACAAGTTCTGACCTATCAAAAAGGGTTGCAGAAATCTAAAGCGGTTTAATGATTCCTGCGCATGTCGTATTTTTTCTCATTGTAAAGCCAAGTGCCCAGTAATGGATGCGCGATAGCTTGGTTGATTAAGTCTTCGCTGATACTGTTGCTTGGGGTAAGGGTTGAGTTTACATAAGTAAAGGTAGCGGGTGATTTTTTGGGCTGTAAAATAACGACTTTACCGTCTTTTAAAAACGCTTGGTTTTCATTGAATTGCATTATCGCTCGCCCGATATAATCATCACCGACTTTTGTTAAGTCTTGCCCAATCATTGGGTGTTCGGAATCAACACCAATTAATGATAAAAGTGTGGGTGCCAAGTCTATTTGGCTGGTCAATCGGCTATCACTTTTAGGTGTTATCCCATCGCCTAGGATTAAAGCGGGTATGTGAAAGCTTGGAATAGGCACTAAGTCTGATCTAGTTGTGCGAGCATCATGGTCTGCAACCACTAAAAATACGGTATCTTTCCAATAACCTTCTTGTTTCGCCAGTCTAAAAAAGTGGCCTATAGCGTGATCGGCGTATTTTACCGCGTTCTCTCGGGTCGCTTTTGGTGAGTTGTAGAGCCTCAATTTTGTTGTCAGGAAATTCGTACGGATCATGGTTTGATGAGCTGAAAACCAGGCTAAAAAAGGCTTCCCCATTTTGGATTTTTCAACAAAGTCTTGATTGGCCTTCGTGAAAAGATCTTCATCGCTCACACCCCATGAACCAACAAATTCAGGGCTAACAAAGTCTTTTTCTTCGATGATGGAGTTGAAGCCGTTACCCAAGAAAAAGGTTTTCATGTTGTCAAAATGCGCCCCACCACCATAGATGAAGTTTGTGTCATAACCTTGCTTGCCGAGCAGTTTGGCAATAGTGAAAAAGTTGGTTTGTGAATTGGGGAGTTTGACCGTGCTACGTGCTGGAGTAGGAACAAAGCCTGTGATCACTGCTTCTATACCGCGTACAGAGCGAGTTCCTGTGGCGTATAAATTGTTGAATGACCATGCTTCAGGTACTAATTTATCGTACTCAGGCGTTAAAGGAAGTCCACCTAAACTGCCAACAAATTGTGCCCCTAAGCTTTCCTCAAGAATAATGACAAGATTTTTCGGGCGATCAAAATGTAGCGTTGCTTGTTGTGTGTGCAAAGTTGGTAATTCTGCTGAGGTAAACTGGCTTTTCTCAATCCCCATTGCTTTATGTATTTCGGCGGTCACTCTGTCTTGATCCATCTTCGGATAGAGCTCAAATGAGCTTACTTCATCGGCCATTTGACTCACCGCATACATAAGTGAATAAGTCGAATTCAGCGTTAAGCTGTTTACTAGAGGGTCATTAGTAAATGCCGTATAGCTTGGATTGATTGGTCTGTGTTGCAAGCTAGACCGAGCGCCAAGAAAGGCAAGACAGAAAATGATAACGACTAATATTGGACGCTCGAACCATTTAGGTTGTGGGGTGTTGGTTATGCTTTGTTTACGGAAAAACTGGTAGGCCACAATGACAGTGATAGTGGAAATTACTGATGTCAAAAGTAAAGTGAGCTTATGGCCTTCGATAAGCATAGAAAATACTTCTTTCGGATAGAGTAAGTATTCTACAAAAAGTCGATTTGGTCTTAAGCTGTATTCTTCAATAAAAGGAGGTGTAGAGGCTTCCATAAAAATCAGCAAAACAAAGGTGCATGTTAGCCAGATTCGAGTGAGGAAATCCCAAATACGATTGATATAGGGAATGCCTGAAATAAGTAAACTGATGACTGCAGGTATGCCGATTATGTATGAGATGGAAGCGATATCAATGCGTAAGCCGAAACCAAGCAACGTGATCCAATCGGCAGCACTGTCGATTCGTTCATATTTCCAGGTCATTAGCAACAAACGACTAAGTGATAAACAGAGAAGGGCGAGAGCTAAAAAACATAAATACGGTTTGAGAGGAGACAGAACACGTAACCTCATTTTTTTCTTTTGGCATATCTTATCTCTATAAATTGTTATATATGCACTAATTTATAGTATATAAAGTAAAAAAAAGGTAAAAATGATGTATGCTTTTATTCTTTATACCTGATTGTTCGGCATTTTTTGTAAAGGTCCAACTCTGGCTTATAGGCTGATGTTGTCACATCCATTATGCCAAGTAGGGAGTGAAAGATGTAATCTTGCGATATGCTACTGTTCTGAGCTTCATTTTTTAGGCAAGCTTGGTCTATATTTTTGGTTTTTACGAAGTCGTCAGACATCCATAGCATGAGCGGAACTCTGCGCTGGTAAATTGGGGCAAATGAGTAGGGAAGGCCGTGCAAAAATACGCCATTTTCGCCTAGTGACTCACCGTGATCTGAAAGATATAAAAGCCCAGTATTATACTGGTCACTAACGCCTTTAAGTTTCTCAATAAGTTTGCTGATGACAAAATCGGTATAATGAATGGTATTATCATAAGAATTTATAATGCTTTCTGAAGAGCAATTTTCAACATCATTTCTTTGACAATCTGGAGCGAACTTTTTTTGATTGTCTGGATAGCGTTTAAAGTAGTTTGGTCCATGGCTTCCCATCAAATGTATGAAGATAACTCTGTTGCCTTTCATGCTTTTAATGTCGGAGTCTAAGTTTTCCAATAGAGCCATATCGTAGCAGCTGTTGCCATTGCAGAATTCATTTATTTCTTCACGGTTTAACGTTGTTTTAGTTATATTGTCAGCGACACCTTTATCGCCGCTATCATTTTCTTTCCAGAGTAATGAAACACCTGCTCTTTTAAGAATATCGATAGCATTATCTTGATGCTTAGCAATAGATTCCTTGTATTCCTCTCTTGATAGAGCGGAAAAAATACAAGGTACAGATACGGCAGTTGCTGTACCACAAGAGGCGACATCTTTAAATGAGATAACATTTTGTTTGCTTGTGTACTCATTGGTTGGTCTTGGGTAGCCGTTCAACTGATAGTTTTGTGAGCGTGCTGTTTCGCCCAGAACAAAGAAAAATAGCGTTGGTTTTTTGGATGAGTTGCTAGAGATTTGCTTTGCATCTTCACCGATTTTTTTGTAAATAACAGGGCTGGAAAAGTAGGTGTTTCTTATGTATTTGTAAGAACTTGAAAGGTAGTAGGTTGGAACTATCATTTCTTTTAATTCACTGTTTTTCCTACCAATATAGCTTAAATCTTTAAAGTAAAAAAAGATGATAGATAAAATGATAAAGACAGATACTAAGATGGAAAGAAATTTTTTTCACGCTAATTTCAGGACTAATTTTTACTATTACTATCATTAAAGAAGGGATAATGCCTGTGATAACCACCCAAAATACGGAATAAAAACTTATATAAGATGTAGCTTCACCAGTATCGGTTTCAAATGCATTTTGAATCATTCCGTAATCGACGGAGATACCATAATTATATATTACATAACTTACGATACTTGATGTTAATAATAAGACAATAAAAATTGGCTTGGTGATATAAGGCCAACTAATGAGACTGAATAAGATGTATGTGATAAAAAAATGAAAATTGGCATGCATAAAAAGAGACCAATATCCATAGAGTTTGATCGTTCTAAAGCATCATAAAGATGTATATAGAATGGGATGTTTATAACTAATGCATAGTATAGAGCAGTTAATATCGTTAATTTAAAATACGTGATTTCAATCTTGATTGATAATGATTCTAATTTAAATTCCATTTTTTCCATTTCGCTTTTACTAGTTCAACAATCACCTCAATCTTAGTTTCTAATTTAATTATAGCAAATTTTATTTTGTGAATTTAAAAATATTTAAGGTGTGTTTTTGTTATTTTTGTTAATTTTTTTATATTTTTTTCATATATTGAGTGCGTTTTTATGGGTGAATGGGATATCATCTAGTTCCAGACGAATAGAAGGGTTGTTTCTCTACTATCTTATTCCGAAATGTCTAAAATAGGATAGTAGAAGGGAAGGGCAAAAGAGTGTTTTTATACAGTGAAGAGTGAAAATTTGCGCTTAGTCTTTTTTCTCTAGGGTGATTTCTAATGTTTTACTGCTACCCGCGAACCACTTTTGCACGTACAGCGTCCCCATGATTGGGGCTTTTCCTTCTTCAGGTACTTCTTGATAGCGTACGCTGTTTTTAGTTTCTTTCTCATACTCGAATTTTACGGTGGTTTTAGACATATTAGTATCCTATGTTAATGAATGTATGTTGACGTTTGAAATATCAGACCTTCCCTGACCTTAAGCAAAAGAGATTTTGTTTCGCCCATGGTCTATTTGGCATTTACGGTCAAATTGATAATGTATTTATGAAGTTTATCTAATGTATCATTTTAAAAATGAGAGAGAAATCTTAAGTTTGGAAAGTATTTTCTAGGTCATGTTGCCATCGTTGGTGATTGTGACTAAGGCTTGCTCCACCTTTTATAAGCAGTTGGATGTCTTTAAAAATCGTTCAGATGATAAAATTAACCCAATATTCTACTGATAACATGCCAATAGGCCAGAGAAAAAACCATTTAGGGTGTCTGTCCGCTTGATTTAAAGCATCGATAATGCTCATCAAGTTCGCAAGGAGTTTGATGAGCATAAGAGTACTGAAAGCCTTACTGTTGATATTTCCAGCGAAGAGCGTCGATGATTAAAAAGACAAGCAAACTAATGCCCATTACGGGCATGCTAACACCTAAAATAATGGCAATCAGCAGCGTGATGGTTTTTTGCGTGCCGGAGAGTTTCTTCCATGCTTGTCGCAGTGGCTTGGCTGAAGAGCCTGCCTGTGGGCGACGTAGCCACCACATTTTATAGCCCCAAATAATCATAAGGCACAAAGAGAGTCCAAAAAATGCCAAAATGATCTGGTTGGTAATGCCAAACAGAATGCCCATGTGTGCATCAATCCCCCAGCGAATTAACTTTGCAACCACAGGGAAGGTGGCAAAGTCAGCACGACTGGTGACGGTCATGGTGCTGGCATCTACCGCGACACTGTCAACTTGGGTTGGCCAAGAGCGGTCTATTTCACTCACCCGCCAAGCTTTATCTTTGGTTGAGGAGGGCCTTATTTCGAGCTTATTCGCGTCGATTCCAGCGTCTCTTGCTACTTTCAAAACCCCATCAAACAGAGCATCAACATCTTCAAATTTTTCTGCTGCTGGTTTCTTTGCCGGCATATTATGGTGACTTGAATGATTTAGGTGATCGGCATGTTCGTCAGACATCATCATATTGTGATCTATGGTTGTGAGGTCTTGTGAGACTGACGGTGTGACCCAGCCAATGCTATTGCGCAATGTGCTGATATTGTCTCCAGCCCATTTAGACCAAGTTAATCCAGTAATGGAGACAAAGACTAAACCGGCAAAAAGCAACAAACCTAGTTGATAATGGCGTCTACGTTTCCGAAGATGCGCTGTTTTGTTGGCCAATTCGGCCTTATTTTTCTTACCGCCTTTGTACCATAAAAATACGCCACCAAGTGCAGCGATCCATAGCCAAGAAGCGGCTAATTCACTGTAATAGCGTCCAACTTCGCCTAAAAGCAGTTGACGATGCATAAAATCTATTGTGGTTCTAAGTGGTAAAACGCCGCTGGTTCCATAGACAGGCAGATTACCTTTGACCTCGAGTGTGATTGGATCGATAAACACCGCTCTAGCACCGGAATGTTGTGCTGTTTCATCTAAAAACATGATACGCGTCGTATCGCCAAGTTCTGGTGCAGGGCGAACAGCAAACAACGTCAAATCACTTTGCAGAGACGATTTTGCGGCCGCGATTTGTAAGGAAAGCGGTTGGCTTTCTCCTATATTTTGTGTGGTTAATACATCTTTATAGAGGGCGTTTTCTATTTGCGGGGTAATCACATAAATCGTCCCTGTAAGGGCGGCGACAAAGATAAAGGGGCCGACGAACAGACCAATATAGAAGTGCAATCGTGTAATTAATAGCAACATTGCGTTTGAAGAAGACTCGGACGTCTTGCTATTGGTTTTTATTGACATTATTTATTTCTCGTTTGGTGGAAAAGGGAAAAACAACGCCTCTGAGCGAAACGCTCACTTTTCCATTATTATTAAAGACATGCATAATTTTGCTGGTTCTATGGCGAACCTGAATTGGCAGTGTCATTTTTTCGATATAGTGTTGAGAGTTAGACCGAAATGGTTGGTGGTGCTCTGGGGAGAATGGAAGTGAAGGGCACATTATATTTGTGCGAAATAGGCGTCGTTACCCTATTTAGGTAACGTTCTTGTATTAGCGGGATGAGGCTCAAAGGTTTTGGCATCTATCCAGTTTAAATGAAATAGTAGGGAACAGTAACCACAAGCCTCTAGAAGGTTTGCGCTTTCACCATGATTGTGATGTCCATGATGACTGATGTGGGCAGAGACAGTTGCTACTTGCTTGTCTTTGCTTTGCTCTAAAAGCATTTGGGCATGGTCGTGCCCTGAGGCGTGCATGTTCATTGACACGCCCCCCATCGGCATCATGCTTGATTGGGGTGCAATAGCATTGCTTATTTGAGAGAAAAGCGGACCAAAATAAATAAGAAAAACAGCAAATAAGCTAACACACATGGCAAAGTGTGTTAGCTTATTTCGACGCATTTTTAATTTTCTGTCTTCGCATGGAAGACTTTTTAATTGAAAATTCACGGCGTGTTTATCTTAGATTAAAGCGTAAAGTTAACGGATTAAATCGGCTGCATGTTCTTCCGCGGAAGCAACAATGCATTCACCCGCAAAATTTGGTGCAATACCTACTGAAAAACCATCGCCTTGCATGCCTGGCAGCCATTTTTCGGCCCAATCCACGGCATTGATTTCTAGACTATTGAACCCAGTATAATCTTTTTCGCCCCAAGCCACTGCTAAGGCTTCCGTTGGCCAAATGGGTAATACTTTATCGCTGCCAAGATCAATGATCAAGCAGCCTTCAGTGTCAGCGAGTGTCCATACAGACGAGCCTTTTTTTACGAGTTTTATAACATGCTCATAGCGTTCACTGCTGGGCAAACGATAAAAAGTATCATCAAGAGGGATTGGGTTTGACATGGGATGGTCTCAATTCAGTCGTAAAAAACGAAATATTACCACATTGACGAAAAGGAGTGATCCATTCAATCTATCTTTAGTCAATGTGGCGGATAAAATGTTAGGCGAACAGTGTACGTAACTGCGCTAGGTGTTTTTCTTTTAAATTGTTCTCCATCCAACTCCCTGTTATACCATTTTGCGCCAATTGGAATAATTCCTCTTTGCTAATGCCTGTATGAGTAATTAATGACGCGTAGTTATCGGCCATATAGCCACCAAAATACGCAGGGTCGTCTGAGTTGACTGTGGCGTTCAGACCACGTTTTAACATGGTTTTAATTGGGTGGTCTTTCATGTCATTAACAACACAAAGCTTTAAATTGGATAAAGGGCATACCGTTAATGTTAGGCCGCGCTTTTTGATTTCTTCAATAAGTTGGTCGTCTTCCAGTGCTCTATTGCCATGATCAATTCTATCGACATCGATTTGATCGATTGCTTGCCATACGTACTCTGGCGGACCTTCTTCTCCCGCATGGGCGGTGACTTTTAGGCCAAGGTTTTTGCAGGCTTCAAAAACACGCAAGAATTTCTCTGGTGGGTGACCCACTTCAGAACTGTCTAAGCCTACACCGTCAATTAAATGTAGGAAGGGTTTGGCGAGTTCAAGGGTTTCAAAAGCACTTTCTTCGCTTAAATGTCTGAGAAAAGACATGATGAGTTTAAATGTCATGCCCCATTTTGTTTCTGCGTCTTTGAGGGCGCTATAAATGCCGTTGATTTGCGTATCAAAAGGGACGCCACGAGAAAGGTGTCCTTGAGGGTCAAAAAAGATTTCCACATGCACGACGTTTTCGCTGTGGACCTTGCTAAGGTATGCCATGGTTAGGTCGTAAAAATCCGCTTCATGAAGCAGTACTGACATGCCTTGGTAATACAAATCTAAAAAATCTTGCAAGTTAGTGAATTGATAGGCCGCTTTTAATGCTTCAACGGTATGGTATTTCAGTTCAACCTGGTTTCGTTGTGCAATGGCAAACATCTGCTCTGGCTCAAAGGTTCCTTCTATGTGTAAGTGAAGTTCCGTTTTAGGCATTTTCTTTGATAGTTCGATCAGTGTTTCCATAGGTTTCCCTTTCGTTGCTGTGCCTTGAATTCTTAAATATAGCGATAAAAGCGAAGATGAAAAAGAATGGCTGGCAGTGTTGTGTGAGTGTGGCTTAAAAAAACAGGGGAATATACAGCCAGCAGAGCTGGCCGTATATAAAAAATTACTACAAACGTATTAACGTGGGATTTCGTCGGTAATGCCTTCCACGTACCAGTTAACCTGAGCAAGTTCTACATCGGTTAATGAGTGGTCAGCTGGTACGGCGATATTGCCTTTGTTGTCTTTGATTGGTCCAGTGAAGGGTTTGAATGCACCGGATTTGATGGCATCGTGAGTGGCATCAATTTTGGCTCGTACTTCAGTTGGTAGATTTGGGTTAATAGAAGCTAATGTTAGCATATCATCATGGAATCCACCCCAGAAATCCTGAGATTTCCAAGTGCCATCCATAACGGCCTGAACTTCTTTGATGTAGTAAGGTGTCCAGTTGTCACGAACAGAGAAAATGTGCGCATTAGGCGCAAATTTACTTTGGTCCGAAGCTTGTCCAATAGCGCGTAGACCACGTTTCTCTGCAGCAATGAGCGGAGCTGGGCTGTCTGTGTGTTGCAGCATGACGTCAACACCTTGGTCCATCAGTGCATTTGCGGCATCGGTTTCCTTACCTGGGTCATACCAAGTGTTCGCCCAGACAATTTTCATTTTTACATCAGGGTTAACGCTCTTTGCTCCCATGTAAGCCGCATTGATGTCACGGATAACTTCTGGGATTGGGAAAGAACCAATATAGCCAATGGTATTGGTTTTGGTCATCATTCCTGCCGCTACACCAGAGATATAACGACCTTCATAGGTACGCAATACATAAGTACCTAAGTTTTTGTCTAGTTTATAGCCTGTTGCGTGTTCAAATTTCACATTTGGAAAGCGTTTTGCAACTTTCACTGTTGGGTTCATAAAGCCAAAAGAGGTTGTGAAAATAAGATCATTTCCCGCTTTTGCTAACTGAGTAATAACACGTTCTGCATCGGCACCTTCTGGCACGTTTTCAACAAAAGTGGTTTTGATTTTATCACCAAAATACTCTTCTAAGCCTTTACGGCCCATGTCATGCTCGTAGCTCCAACCTAAATCGCCAACTGGGCCAACATAGATGAAACCAACTTTTAATGGCTCTTCTGCTTGAACTGCAGCTGCCCCCGCTAAAAGCCCCAAACTAACCAGCAAACTTTTCAGTTTCATTTTTCGCTCCTTTTATGCCCTAAGGCTTTATTGTCTTCAATAGTGAAGTAATCGTTAATTGTGTTGGTTAAGCCATGTTTCTTGGGTCAAAGGGTTTGCCCAATGAACGAGGCGCTAGCAATTTTTCTTTGAAATGGTCGGCACTAATAATCACCATGACAACGACGGTCGCCACATAAGGCAACATGGCCAGTAAGTTGGGAGAAATAGACCATCCCATGCCTTGTAATACCAGATGCATAATGCTCGCCAAACCAAATAGATAGGCTCCTAGCATGATTCGTCCAATTCGCCATGAGGCAAAAACAACCAGTGCCAGGGCAATCCATCCTCGCCCAGCGGTCATGTTCTCTACCCACATAGGGGTATAAACAAGCGACATGTAAGCCCCTGAAATCCCCGCCATGGCGCCGCCAAACATGATGGCTAAATAGCGTACTTTAAGTACCGGTATGCCAATCGCGTTTGCCGCGTTAGGATTCTCCCCTACGGCTTTGAGCGTTAAGCCAATGCGGGTTTTATTGACCACGTAAAACAACACTGCGGTCATGCCAAAAGAAAAATACACTAAAATATCATGGTTAAAAAGAATGCGTCCTATGTAAGGTATGTCGGACAATAATGGGATGGCGATGGGGGAAACCTTGAATGGTTTGACCGACAAAGCCAGCCCCCACAAAAGCACTTAGGCCCGTACCAAAAATCGTTAAGGCCAGTCCAGTGGCGACTTGATTAGCACCAAGCTGCAAGACTAATACGGCGAAAATCAGGCTCATGGTGCTGCCCATTATTATCGCGGCAAGAACACCAAATCCCATGTTTCCAGTAGAGTAGGCGGCCAAAAAGCCAACTACAGCGCCCATTAACATCATGCCTTCTTGACCAAGGTTTAATATTCCTGATTTCTCGCAAATGACTTCGCCAAGGGCAATAAAGAGCAGTGGCGTGCCTGTTTTAACAGCGGCAAATAAGATTTGTACGATAAGATCTGAATCCAAGATGTGCTCCTAGTTTGTCGCTTGATTTGAAAAGCTGAGACGGTTATTGATGAAAAAGTCACAGGCCAAGAGGAAGAAAAGTAACACCCCTTGAAACATACTGACCACGGCAACAGGAATGCCCATTTCGATTTGAGCCAGATCGCCACCCATGTAAATAACGGCCATAAAAACAGCGGCAATGATAGCCCCCAGCGGGTGGAGCCTACCCAAATACGCGACAATAATGGCGGAATAACCGTAGCCTGGGGACACATTCGGTACCAGCTGTCCGATGGGGCCTATGGTTTCGCTGACCCCTGCTAGGCCAGCCAATGAGCCCGCAAATAGCATGACGAACCAGCTTAATTTTTTACTATTAAAACCGGCGTATCTTGCCGCGGGTTCATCGGCACCAAAGACGCGTATTTGAAAGCCTAGGTGAGTTTTACTCAAGATAAACCATCCGATGATGCCAGACAGAATGGCAAAAACAATACCAAGGTGGATGCGGCTATTTTCAAACAGCGTGGGCAGTAAAGTGGCATCGGTAAACATGGCGGATTCTGGAAAGCCAAACCCCTGGGGATCTCTTAATGGTCCATGCACCGCCCAAATTAATAAATACAGCGCGATGTAGTTGAACATAATGGTGGTTAATATGAGATTTGAATTAAAGCGCAGCTTTAAAAAGGTAGGAACGGCGGCCCAAATCATTCCGGAAGCAATGCCTGCCAGTAGGGTAATGGGCAAAGCCAATGCCGAATCCGAGTCGATGAAGTAAATGGCCATGGCGGAACCGCCTAATGCCCCCGCCAATAATTGTCCTTCTGCACCAATATTCCACATGTTTGCGCGATAACATAGGGATAATCCTACTGCACAAAGCAGAAGAGGGCCCATTTTTACGAACATTTCGCCAATGTTATAACTGTCTGCTAATGGCGCGATCAGTAGCACGTGTAATGCTTGTGAGGGAGATTTACCAATAGCAGAAAATAGAATGCCGCCAAAAATCAAGGTTAACAAAATAGCCAGTAGCGGAGAGGCTACTTTCATTAATGAGCTTGGCTCAGTGCGAGCTTGAATGCGGATCATGCCTTAGCCTCTTGTTCTTGTGCACACACCGATGTGTTATTGATAAAAGTTCCTGCCATCCATTGACCTATTTGGTCTATGTTGGTGTGTTCTGTTTTCACTAAGGGGGATAAATGTCCGTTGCAAACGGCGGCCATTCTGTCAGCCAATAAAAACAGCTCGTCTATGTCTTCTGAGATGAGCAAAATGGCGGCCCCTTGATCTCGAAGCTCGAGTAATGCTTGATGAATGGCGAGCGCGGCGCCCACATCAACTCCCCACGTTGGGTGGGCACAAATCAATACTTTTGGGTTTTGACCAATTTCGCGACCCATAATAAATTTTTGTAGATTGCCGCCACTTAAGCTTTTCGCTTCAGAAAACTCACCATGGCATTTCACTTTGTATTTGGTGATAAGCGTCTGAGTGTAATTTTTGATGCTTTGCCACTGTACAAGTCCGTTTTTAATAAAGCCGTCGCTGTGTGTTAAAAGGGTGTTCTCTGTTAGGCTCATATCTGGCACTGCTCCCCGACCTAAACGTTCTTCAGGGACGTAAGCCATGCCCAGTTTTCGCCTTTCGCCGGCATGCAAATGACCAATGTCGAGGTTATTCAGTGAAATAGCCTGTTTGACATTGCGAGCGTCCTCGCCACTAATTATGGCCATGAGTTCGTCTTGTCCGTTACCCGCTACTCCAGCAATGCCTAATATTTCACCAGCTTTTAACGTAAGATTGATGTCTTTTAGCGTTGTGCCGAAAGGGTGTTTGGATGGCAGAGACAAATTGGTGATGCTGAATACAATGTTTGTCCCTTCTCTTTTGACGTATCCCGCTTCTTGTTCGGCCAGCTCGCCCACCATCATTTTGGCAATGGTGGCAGGCGTTTCTTCATTAGGGATACAGGTATCCACTACTTTTCCGCCACGGAGAATAGTGGCTTTATGGCAAATTTCAGTGACTTCATGCAATTTATGGCTGATAAATAGAATGCTACAGCCTTCTTTTGAAAGGGTGCGTAAGACGTCGAACAGTCCAGATACTTCCTGTGGTGTTAGTACTGAAGTCGGTTCATCTAATATCAGTAGTTTCACCGACTGTACAAGACAACGCATAATTTCCACTCTTTGTCTTTCGCCAATAGAAAGAGAATGTATATAGCGACTTGGATCAACGTTTAAACCATATTCTGCTGATAGTTTTTTGATCCTATCCGCCAAATCGCCAATGTTATTCAATTGAGCTTTGCTTAGACAGAGCCTCAATGTTTTGGCTGACGGTCAGCGTTTCAAACAGCGAAAAATGCTGAAATACCATGCCAATGCCTAGGTCTCTAGCGATAGAAGGGGATTTGATGCTGACTTCTCTACCATCCCAAATAATGTCGCCTTTATCTGGTGCGACCACACCATAAATGGTTTTCACCAGGGTGCTTTTTCCTGCGCCGTTTTCTCCAAGTAAAGCATGGATTTCTCCTGGCATCAGAGTCAGGCTTATATTGTCGTTGGCAAGGCAGCCTGGGTATTGCTTGGTAATGTTCGCAAGCTCAAGGCGTGATACCGAGTTGTGTGTTTTCAATGTTTCGGCACCTTATTATTCATGGTTACATAGATGAAAGAATGCACTTTTTTGGATGTTGTCTGCTCTATTGTGGTGCGCATCATGTTTATTTTTTACTTATTTGACCGATTAGTTAATGTTTGCTGTCTGAAACAGATATACTGGCTTTATGCTAATCAATATTCATGCCAATGGGGCTGGCAAATATTGTGGCGTAGAATACGAAAGTTTCAGGTGTTTGTCTTAGACTGTTTTATAAGAATGCTAATTATTTAGAGTGATGTTTATTTGCTCAAATGAATAGGAAAAAGAAAGGCTATTCTGTAGAATACGAGTTTTAGTCTTTTGACAGTTGAAACCTTTTGTAAGTCTAGTTGTTTTTTGCGAACACAAAGTTGCAAATACTCTGGTTGAGTCTAATTGCTCATAATACGGAATGTAAGTGCGGGGTATAGTGTTTTCTTCAATAAAAAAAATCATAGAAAAGCTTTTGAATCTCGGTTTTGAAGATGAGTTTGGTAACGATCTTAATCAAAAGCATGTGGTGAATTTTTCTTACATGATGTTCTGCATTAGCTCAGTGCTTATGCTGGTTGTCTTTACATCACGATGCTTGCCTGCTGTTGCGATTTTTTGTTTTGCTGGATTGCTCTTAGGCTTAATTGGTTTGCGTTATAACTACAGAGGGTATTTCTATCGCGCGCAAGTAATAATGCCGATTATTAAGATTGTACAGATTGGCATTCTTAGTCTGTTTTACTTTGGCACAGATAGCGGTCTTCATTGGCTTTTTGTGAATGTTATTGCTTATTCTTTTGTGGTTTTTCGCTCTGATCAGCGCTCAATCAAATATTGGATTGTCTGTGTATCTACTCTTTTGTTTTTAGTTTGTGAACTATTAGACACAAGGGGTATTTATCTTACTAGTATTGATCAAAATATAGTGATTGTATTGGTGTTTATTGCCGTATCTTTTAATTTTGCCATGGTGATCCATCTGGTCATGAACAGGCTTAAGTCGGTGAATCGACACTTGCGTATTTTAGCCGAAAAAGATGAGTTAACGGGGCTGTCTAATCGAAGGAAGGTATTGGCCGATGCAGTCAATATTTTTGCAGACTCGGTAATCAATAGAGAATCCTGTGTGTTTGCAATTGTGGATTTAGACCACTTTAAAAAAATTAACGATACTTTTGGTCATGAGGCAGGTGATCTGGTGCTGTCCAAGGTATCTACACTGATGGCGTCAGTGATTCGCCCCCAAGATAAGATTGGTCGTTATGGCGGTGAAGAATTTATTGTCATATTGCCCAACACTACCTTGAGTGCGGCTGAGCGGATCATGGAGAATATGAGGCAGTCAGTCGAAGATATGTTGATCGAGACTGAGCATGGCATTGTTATCCCAGTCACTATCAGCATTGGTTTGGCGCCAATAGAGTCCAGCGTTTCTCGTTATGAAGAGATATTAGCTCAAGCTGATAAAGGCCTATACGAAGCTAAGCGTAGTGGTCGAAATAGGCTTTCTGCGCTTTCTAATTATCAAAACTAAAATATAATCGCTTCTTTTTGTTGACATATGAGTTGTCCACTTTCTCTGTGGATAAACTTGTTGGCTAATCTATTTTTCCTTTATTTATTCGTGATGAGGCCGTTTTGCTCGAAGTATTGTTTCGTAGTGATGACTACTGGGTCATTGAAAAGCCTGCGGGTATGAGTTTTCATGCAGAATCTGAAGCTGTTGGGGTTATGCAGTTTTTGGCCAGCTCCTTCCCTGAGTGCTCTTTTTATCCTGTGCACCGTTTAGACAAAATGACATCTGGATTATTGATTGTTGCTTGTAATGCTAAAGCTGCCGCCACGTTTGGTAAAATGTTTGAAAATCATGAGATGGAAAAACGTTACTTGGCGTTGTCTGCAAAAAAGCCAAAGAAAAAACAAGGTACTATTGTGGGTGGTATGGTGCCCAGTAGAAGAGGGCAATGGAAATTAACTAACTCTAGGGAGAATTTGGCGATTACGCAGTTTTTTTCTCTTTCTTTTCAAGGGAATAGAGTATTTCTTGTCAGGCCTTTGACTGGCAAAACCCATCAGATTCGCGTGGCGCTAAAGAGTCTCGGATCACCTATTCTAGGAGATCTTAGGTATGGTGGAGAAGAAGCGGATAGGGGGTATTTACATGCTTATTCTTTGCAGTTTGATTGGCAGGGAGAGGAAGTGCGTTATGTTAGCTTGCCTAAATTTGGGTCATATTTTTCACCTGAATTATCTGCTTTTGTTACGGCCCAATTGGCTGAGTCTGTTGTAAAATGGCCCTCTAGAAAGTCATTAATATAACTCGGTAGGAATGATGCCTACTTGAGAAGGAATTGTAATGAAAAATGTTTTGGTTTATTGCCGTCAAGGTTTCGAAAAAGATTGTGCGGCAGAGTTGTCTGAGATTGCAAGTAGCAAAGGGTTTTACGGCTATGCGAAGGTTGTTCCGGATGCTGGTTATGTTGTGTATAACTTTGATCAGACGGATGCAGGAGAGCTATTAATTCAGCAGCTGGATTTTAATCGTCTCATATTTGCACGCCAGATTGTTGCGGTTAATGATGTTATTGCATTGGAGCAGGGTGGTCGAGTTGAGTCTTTGCTTGAAGCGGCTCGTGAGTTGCCATTGGCTGAAGATATTTGGATAGAAACCGCCGATACTAATGATGCGAAAGCGTTATCGAATTTGATTAAAAAACTCGAAAAACCCCTACGGGAAGGCTGGAAAAAATCGGGCGTTTTGCGTAACAAAGCGATTGGTGTGCGTCACCATGTGTTTATGCTTGATGGAGAATCCGCATACTTGGGCGTGTCTTATGCTGCGTGCCGTAGTGAGTTTCCCATGGGCATTCGTCGCTTGCGCTTTCCCGCAGCGAGTCCAAGTCGCTCAACTCTAAAGCTAGAAGAAGCTTTTTTACAATTTGTCCCAGAACGCACTCTTGAGGCAGATTTAACGGAAGGAATGACGGCGGTTGATTTAGGGGCTGCCCCTGGAGGCTGGACGTATCAGTTTGTTAAAAAAGGCATTCATGTAATTGCCATTGATAATGGTCCTATGCAAAAAGAACTCATGTCTACTGGCTTGGTGCAGCATGAGAAGGCTGATGGGTTTAAGTTTGAACCCCCTTACACGGTTGATTGGTTAGTGTGTGATATGGTTGAGCGTCCTATGAAGGTGGCTGAACTGATGGCCAAGTGGTTGGCCAATGGCTGGACAAGGCGTGCGATTTTTAATTTAAAACTGCCAATGAAAAAGCGATATCAAGAAGTCTCGCTGTGTTTACAAACCATTGAGGCGATGTTGAAAAAAGCGGGGGTGGGTTACCATTATCAGGTAAAACACCTTTATCACGATCGTGAAGAAGTGACCGTTTGTATTATGGTTAGATAGTGACGCGTAAACACGCGTGCAATTTTAAGTCTTAATAAACCCCATAACCTCACAGTAGGTTCATGGGGTTTATTGCATTAGATGGAGTCTCTAGGGTCGATCGGAGAGTATCCCATGGCTTCTTCCATTAGGTTGTCTCTTGCGTAGATGTCATTACGAAATTCCAGCATGCCATTTGCGTTTGGCACAACGGTAAAATACACCAAATAAACCGGAATGTAGTTAGGTAAACTGATAACCGTGTTGCTGCCTGTTTTTAGTGCGTTGTTCATTTCATTAAACTGTTTGTTGCCTTTGGTGATTGCTTCAGCAAACGCCATAGGCTTTTCTAGTCGAACGCATCCTGAACTAAAAGCCCGCTCCGCTTCACGGAATAGATGTTTCGCTGGTGTATCGTGCAAGTATATTTCATTTTTATTGGGAAACATGAATTTAAACTGGCCTAGCGCGTTCCCCTCGTCAGGTTCTTGTTCAAAGCGAAAAGCAAGTTTGTCTTCACTAATCTCTTTCCAGTTTATTTTGGTGGAGTCCAGCTCTTTTGCACCGATACTCCAGCTTGAATACACTTTATAGCGATGTTTTATAAGATAATTTGGGTCCGCCTGAAGTTTAGGTAGTAGATTTTCTCTGGCAATGCGATGGGGAACACGCCACGTCGGGTTGGTGACCATATAAGTCATTAACCCCTTGAACACGGGGGTTTTACGGTCAGGCTTGCCAATGACGGCTTTCATGGAAGTGAGTTCACCGTTTAAGTGCATGTCTACCGTGTAGTTGGTTAAGTCAACCCAGATGCGATTTGCTTCTAATTCGCTTGGTAGCCAGCGCCATCTTTCTAGATTGTAGGCAATTTGCTTTGCTCTAGATTTTAATGGGATGTTAAGCATTTCAATGGTTTTTGATCCAGCGGCACCGTCCGCAGTAATATGGTGGCGTTGTTGAAAACGTATCAATGCTTCTTTTAAGGATGAGTCAAATTGCTCTTCATTTACCTTGCGTGTAGAGAAGCGTATATCGCCGAGTTGAACTAAGCGTGCCCTTAGCTGTGCAACTCGGGGTCCTGTGTCGCCAGCTGATAAAGGCACTCCCGCACTCACTAATATATCTTTTTCTTTGGCGGCCAGCTCTTGGTAATACACGAGCCATTTTTGTAGTACTTGGTATTGCGGGCTGCGTGGAGCAAATAATGGCAGGGCATTTACCATGTCGGTTGCAGAGTCGAGATATAAGAGCCTCTTTCCAATTATTGTTGGGGGCGTCTAGCTGCCAATTTGGATCGATAAGTTGAGGCTCATAGCGGCCATTACTTAGGTCATGAGCGTAGCTTGTTAATGCAATCGTCGCGATAACGTCCATTTCCGCCAGTTGTTGGGAACTGGGTTGTTTTAGTGCTAAATATTCTTTAATGATATCTGAGTGATAATGAATAGGGTTTAACCCATGGGTATGGGATTGCTCAAGTACGTCGACAAGCTTATAGATAGACATATTGATTTTTTCATCTTTAATCCACACTGGTTCATAATCGCGTGATTGGTAAGCATCAAGAACGGTTTCATTTGGCAGTGCTTGGCCGGCAACGGGGGTGAAGGCGTTAAGTGTGAGTGAGACTTGGTTTTTAATGCTGTCTTCTATTTGTGACTCGCTTGGAGGGACAAGAACAAATGACTTATTTGAGCCAGTAGAGCAAGCGCTCAATAGTAGGCTGGCGCAAATAATAGGGAGGAGTTGTTTTGCTAATGTCATTTGTCTTTCCTTTTAAATAAATGGCTGTGTATTGGTTTTGTGTCGTCTTCCAAATTCGACAAAATATGGAGTGCCTCTGTTCTGTTGTTGCCACAAGTGTATTCTTCTGCTTGAAAATCTGAACATACTTTGGGTCTTAGTGGATCGCCAAAAATGGCACATCGATAGTCGTCCAAAAGTTGCACGCAAGTTTCCCCAGCCGCTTTCCCGTTTGGCATGCCGGGAATTGGAGAGGAGATCGAGGGTGCCGTGCAGCAAGCGCCACAACTTGGTCGACATTGCATAGTTGATACTCTTATTGTAGCGTTGATTTTAGTCGCAATTCTTCGTGTTTGCTTTGCATAATATTTACAAAACAACACTTTGATTAACTATTTTAGAGTATCGCAATCTTGGGTCATAGAGGATAATAAAAAAAATACACTTGGGCGCGTACAGATATTGTTTTTTAAGGTAGAGTTTTGCAGATGATGGCAGAAAAGAAAATACTAGTAGTCGAAGATAGCCTTATGGTGTCAAAAGTATTGCATCATTTGTTGTCCCAAAACCCTCTTTTTACGCCAGTGTTATGCGCTTGCTATAAAGAAGCGCAGGAAAACTTTACGGGGGTAGAGGACACGTATTTTGCTGCCATCGTTGATCTTAATTTGCCAGATGCCCAAAACGGTGAGATTGTTGATCTTATTTTAGCGAGCAAAGTGCCTTGCATTGTGTTGACAGGCACTTTTGATGATAGCTTGCGGTTGCGGTTACTAAATAAAGGGGTGTTGGATTACGTCACCAAGGATAGTCGTTATTCTTTTGGGCACGTTATCAAGGTAGTGGAGCGACTCAGTAAAAATCAGGGTACTAAGGTCTTGGTAGCAGACGATTCTGCGACTAGCCGTCGTTTTATTAATAGCCTTCTTCAGCAATATCGTTTTAATGTTATTGAGGTTGAAAATGGTCAAGAGGCACTTGCCAAATTAGAAGGAGATCCGAGTATTCGGATGTTGATTACCGATCATAATATGCCATTGGTGAATGGTTATGATTTGGTTCGCATGCTGAGGTACAACTCTCGTTTTCAAGATTTAGTTATTATTGGTTTATCTGCTGAAGGCGATAACACATTGTCAGCTAAATTTATCAAAGCTGGAGCCAATGATTTTCTCAAAAAGCCTTTTTTTCATGAAGAGTTTCATTGTCGTATTGTGCGTAGTTTAGAAGCGCAAGAAATGCTGGAAACCATACGTAATCTAGCGAATGTCGATCCATTAACAAAACTTAAAAACCGGCGTTATTTGTTTGAGCAGGGAGAGCAGCTTATTCGGAACGCCTCAAGCCCTGTTTCGTTGGTTATGATGGATATAGACCACTTTAAAGCGGTTAATGATACATACGGGCATATCGTTGGTGATGACTTGTTAAAGTTTATGGGTCTTGAAATCGCGAGTGCTTTTCCTGATATGCTGGCCTGCCGTTTCGGTGGTGAAGAGTTTTGTTTGATGACCGAAATTGATGCCGGCGAGTTAATGGCTAGATTGAATCGTTTTTTAGAGAGTCTTAGATCTAAGGAGTTTACGGAAGCGAAAATCGCTCTGACTTGTAGTGTTGGGGTTTGTGTACGAGGCTCTGGTTTTTTGGAGGAGTATGTTCGGGTGGCTGACGCGAATCTCTATGAGGCTAAAAGGCAAGGTCGAGACAGGATTGTTTCTGATTTATAGCGGTGATGCTTTGTGAATCGATTAAAAGACAACCCCCATTTATTGAATGATGCAATTACTGGGGGTTGTTGTGTGACAAACGTCTTAGTGGTTAGCCTTTCAGCATTTTTGCTAGGATTGGGTTAACTAAGCCGGGATTTGCTTTGCCTTGTGATGCCTTCATAACTTGTCCAACAAAGAAGCCAATCATCTTTTTCTGCTTGTCTTCGTCAGCGGCTCGATATTGCTCAACTTGAGCAGCATTGGCGTCTAAAATAGTTTGGATCATAGCTTCAATTGCGCCTGTGTCGGTAACTTGTTTCAGGCCTTTTTTGTCGATGATCTCATCGGCAGAGCCTTCGCCATCCCACATGGCTTGCAGTACGTCTTTGGCTGTTTTGCCGTTGATTGTGTTGTCTTTTACACGAACCAACAGTTCGCCAAATGCCTTTGAATCTACGGGGGCGTTTTCAATGTCAATCTGTTCTTGGTTAAGTAGCTTGCTTAGTTCGCCCATTACCCAGTTGGCGGTTAGTTTTGGATCATTAACCGCTTGGTTGGCATTTTCAAAGTAGCTAGCCATGGCTCTAGAAGAGGATAGAACGTTGGCGTCGTACTCGCTGAGTGCGTACTCGCTTTGAAAGCGTGCTGCTTTCTGATTTGGTAGCTCGGGTAGGCTAGCTTTGATGTTGTCAACGTATTCTTGTGTTAATACCACAGGCAGTAAATCTGGGCATGGGAAGTAGCGATAGTCGTTAGCGTCTTCTTTGGAGCGCATACTGCGCGTTTCATTTTTTTCCGGATCGTATAGGCGAGTTTCCTGAATGATGCGACCGCCGTCTTCTAGGATATCGGCTTGGCGTTCAATTTCAGTGTAAATGGCTTTTTCGATAAAGCGGAACGAGTTAACGTTTTTGATTTCGGTGCGAGTGCCATATTCTTTTTGGCCTTTAGGGCGTAAAGAAAGGTTGATGTCACAACGCATAGAACCTTCTGCCATGTTGCCGTCACAAATACCAAGATAGGTGACGATAGAGTGAATCATCTTGACATAAGCAACGGCTTCTTTTGCTGAGCGAATGTCTGGTTCGGATACGATTTCGAGCAAAGGCGTGCTGGAGCGATTTAGATCGATACCTGTCATGCCCTGAAAGTCTTCGTGCAAGGATTTGCCAGCATCTTCTTCTAAATGGGCGCGAGTAATGCCGATGCGTGATGTGGTGCCATCATCTAGCACAACGTCAAGATAGCCTTTTCCAACAATGGGATGATCCATTTGGCTGGTTTGGTAGCCCTTTGGTAGATCTGGGTAGAAATAGTTTTTACGAGCAAAAACAGATTTCATACCAATTTCTGCGTTGATGGCGTGGCCAAACATAACTGCCATGCGTAGCGCTTCTTTATTGAACACCGGCAACGCACCTGGCATACCTAGGTCAACAAGGGTTGTTTGTGTGTTTGGCTCCGCGCCAAATCCTACTGCTGCACCAGAGAATAATTTTGATTTTGTAGAGAGCTGAGTATGAATCTCAAGGCCTATAACGACTTCCCAATTCATTGTTATGCTCCTTTTGCCATGTTGGGTGTTTGTAAGTGCCAGTCAGTGTGTTGTTGATACTGATGCGCTACGTTGAGTAGCTTGGCTTCGGCAAAGTAGTTGCCCATGATTTGCAGGCCAACCGGCATGCCATCAGCAAAGCCAGCAGGAACAGACATGGCTGGAATACCAGCAAGATTCACCGACAATGTGTAGATATCTTCTAAATACATGGCAACAGGGTCATTGGTTTTGCTGCCGAGTCCAAATGCAGTAGTGGGTGCGACAGGTCCCATGATCACATCGACTTCTTCAAGGGCTTTAACAAAGTCTTCTTTAATAAGGCGACGAATTTTTTGCGCTTTAAGGTAGTAAGCGTCGTAGTAGCCTTCAGATAGGGCGTAAGTACCAATCATGATGCGTTTCTGAACTTCTGTGCCAAAGCCTTCCGCTCTTGAACGCATATACATATCTAATAAGTCTTTGGGATTGTCGCAGCGATGACCAAATCGTACGCCGTCAAAACGAGATAGGTTGGAAGACGCTTCAGAGGGTGCGATCACGTAGTAAGACGGGATGCTCAACTGTAGATTTGGCAGTGAAATCTCTTTCACTGTAGCGCCGAGTTTTTCAAACTCTTTGACTGCTGACATAATGACATCGGCTACCTTTGGGTCTAAGCCATCGCCAAAGTACTCTTTTGGTAAGCCAATTTTTAAGCCGGTTAATGGTGCATTTAGGTTTGCTAAATAATCGTCGGCTGGTTTATCTGCCGATGTCGAATCTTTTTCGTCGAATCCTGCCATAGCTTGCATTAAGTGTGCGCAATCTTCGGCACTTTTTGCCATTGGGCCACCCTGGTCTAGGCTTGAAGCATAGGCAATCATGCCAAAGCGCGAGACTCTACCATAGGTCGGTTTAAGGCCCGTGATGCCGCAGAATGAAGCGGGTTGTCGGATTGAACCGCCAGTGTCAGTTCCTGTCGCAGCAACCGCTAAACCAGCAGCAACCGCGGCAGCGGAGCCGCCTGATGAACCACCAGGAACCATGTTTAAATTCCAAGGGTTTTTAACCGCACCGTAAAAACTGTTTTCGTTGGAAGAGTCCCATAGCGAACTCGTCCATATTGGTCTTGCCAAGCATAACTGCGCCAGCTTGTTGGATGCGACTGGTGACTGTTGATTCGTATGGCGGTACAAAGTTATGCAGCATTTTAGAGCCGCACGTCGTTAATGTGCCTTCGGTGCAGAATAGATCTTTATGGGCAACAGGAATGCCTGTAAGGCTTGTGCCTTTTCCGCTTTGAAGTAGGGCATCAGCAGTCGCTGCTTGTTCTAGGGCGCGTTCTTCGCTGACGGTGATGAAGCTGTTTAGTTGTGGATCAAGCTTGGCTATGCGCGCTAAGAAAAGACGGGTCAATTCAACGCTAGAAATGTCTTTGTTGCGTAATTTTTTTGCTAATGTCGCGATGCTTTGTTCGAACATGCTTATCTCTCTTAATCGATCACTTTTGGTACGAGGAAAAGGCCTGCTTCGGCTTGCGGCGCGTTCGCTAGGAATGCGTCACGACGATTTTCCTCGGTGACTACGTCTTCTCTTAATCTTTGAGTCATTTCAAGCGGGTTGGAAAGCGGTTCAACACCATCGGTATTAACAGATTGCATTTGCTCGACAAGCGATAAAACGCTAGACAGAGAATGTTGGTATTGATCGGCGTCTGCCTCAGTAAGGGCGAGGCGAGCCAAGTGTGCAATCTTTTGCACGTCTTGTTTGTCTATGGACATGTTCCACCTGATATTTTGATTATCGTAAATGGCTTTTATTGTATCCCTTAGTTGTAAGGCTATAAAGCTAACAGTGTGAAAAATCTAGCTTATTTTTCATTTATCAAAAAAATTTTAGGAAACAACGAAATACTGGGGAACTTTTTCAACATTTACGCGGAATCAACTTGCCCAATGGTCCCGTGATTGTTACATTTTGACGCTGTTCGTTTCGTATTATCAGGGTGTAAGAATTCATGTTTAAGAAAATCAGGGGAATGTTTTCAAGTGATTTGTCTATTGACTTAGGAACGGCAAATACCCTTATTTACGTTCGTGATCGCGGGATTGTGCTTGATGAGCCATCTGTTGTCGCTATTCGTCACAACGGAAACCAGAAAACAGTGGCGTCTGTTGGTACAGATGCTAAGCGTATGTTGGGTCGTACCCCAGGCAATATTACGGCTATTCGACCCATGAAAGACGGCGTTATTGCTGACTTTCATGTCACTGAAAAAATGCTACAGTACTTTATTGCGAAAGTTCATGAGAACAGCTGGCTAAAACCGAGTCCGCGCGTTTTGGTTTGTGTGCCATGTAAGTCGACTCAAGTTGAGCGTCGTGCGATCAAAGAATCAGCATTGGGTGCAGGTGCTCGTGAAGTGTATATTATCGAAGAGCCAATGGCGGCGGCTATTGGTGCCGGCCTTCCTGTTGCTGAAGCGTCTGGTTCTATGGTCATTGATATCGGTGGCGGTACCACAGAAATCGCGATCATATCTTTAAACGGTATCGTGACGTCGGAATCTATTCGTGTTGGTGGTGACCGTTTTGATGAAGCGATTGTGACTTACGTTCGTCGTCAATACGGTAGTTTAATCGGTGATGCAACGGCTGAAAGAATTAAGACAGAGATTGGTATGGCTTACCATACTGGTGAAGAGTTGCAGATCGATGTGCGTGGTCGTAATTTAGCTGAGGGTATTCCTCGTTCATTTGTACTCAGTAGCACAGAGATTCTAGAGGCATTACAAGAGCCACTGGCACAAATTGTTCAGGCTATTAAAGGTGTTCTTGAGCAATCTCCACCAGAATTGGCTGCTGATATCGGCGAAACGGGATTAGTACTTACCGGTGGTGGCGCTTTGTTGCGTGAGATAGATCGCTTAATCAGTGAAGAAACAGGTTTGCCTGTTATTATTGCTGATGATCCACTGACTTGCGTTGCTCGTGGTGGTGGTATGGCTTTAGAGTTAATGGATAAGCATGCGTCTGAATTGTTTACTGTTGATAACGAGTAAAAGTTAGGAGCGTCCCATTAACAATTCGCTTCTTTTTAGCGGTAAGGTATCCAGTGCACGTTTTCTTGTGTTGGTATTTTTGTCTGCTGCAATGATTGTCGCCGATGTTCGTTATTCTGTTTTTTCGCAAGTAAGGCCATATTTGACCTTGCTTGTAACACCGATTCAGGTGGTGGTTAATACGCCGCAAAAAATGTTTAATTGGGCGGGTGAGCACCTTGCCAGCCGCGAAGGATTGGTTAAGGAAAATCAGTCTTTGCAAGCTGAAATATTGTTATTGCGTAGTCGTCAGCAACGTCTTGATTCGCTTCAGGCCGAAAACGTTCGATTGCGAGAATTATTGGACGCCTCTCAACGTGTTGATGAAAAAATCGTCATGGCAGAAGTGATTGGTTTTGATCAGAATGCTTACAGCCATCGCTTGATGATTGATAAAGGCTTTTCTTCTGGCGCTTATGTGGGACAGCCTGTTTTAGATGCTACTGGCGTGCTTGGGCAGGTCGTTGAAACGGCGGCATACAGTAGTCGAGTATTGCTGATTGCTGATGCGAGCCATTTTGTTCCTGTGCAATTATCTCGAACTGGTTTTAGGGGGATTTTGCGGGGAACAGGGGATTTGAAGCGTATGGAGTTAATGAGTGTTCCTCGATCCGTGGATATCAAAAAGGGCGACATTTTGACAACGTCGGGTTTGGATAAGCGTTTTCCTAGTGGCTACCCAGTTGGTGTGGTACGAAGTGTAAAATACACCCAAGGAAAAGCTTATGCGGATGTTGATGTGGTTCCTTTGGCTCAGTTAGGTCGTAGTCGCCACGTAATGCTGATTGAAAAACCCGAGGCTGAGCGAGAATGAAGCCAATTTTTGTTTTTTGTATCACGCTATTAACCGCTTTAATGCTTGAAGCTGTGCCTTTTCCTGAGCAATTTGTTTGGTTCCGTCCAGAGTGGGCTTTGCTGGTCATACTGTATTGGGTGATCGCTTTGCCATTTCGAGTGGGAGTCGGTTTAGCTTGGTTCTTAGGGTTGATGGTGGATTTATTGCAAGGTGGCATAATAGGTCAACATTCCCTAACTTATGTCATCATTGCTTATACCTGTGCTGTTTTTTACAAGCGTTTAAGAATGTATCACCGCTGGCAGCAAGGTTTTTTTATCTGTATGTTGGTCAGTATTAATCAGTTACTGGATTTCTGGATTGATCATTATCTTGGGTATGCAGAGCCCACCTTGATGATTTTTATGCCAGCGGTTATTACTGGTTTGTTGTGGCCTTGGTCATTTATTATTTTGCGTAGCGTGCGACGCATTTATGCTATCCGTTAGGCTGTTTTTAGGAAGAGTTTATGCTTGTTTTGGCTTCCGCTTCGCCGAGAAGGAAAGAGCTGCTTAGTCTCTTGGTGAAGGAATTTGAGGTTCTGCCTGCCGATATTGATGAGACACCACATCATCAAGAAGCAGCAAAAGATTATGTCGTTCGTATGGCGGTTGAGAAAGCCAAGGCAGCCATTAATAAATATAAAGTGCAACCGGATGCTGATTCCTCTGCTATTATTATGTCATCCGATACGAGTGTTGTGATTGATGGGGACATTTTAGGTAAACCGGCTTCTCTTGACGACTCACATTCTATGCTTAGACGGCTTTCTGGTCGTTCCCACCAAGTAATTACTTCTCTTTGTCTTAGTGATCTTAGATTCGACCATGTCATAACAAAGTGCATTGTAAATGATGTATCGTTTCGTGACATTTCCGATGTTGAAATAGAACAGTATTGGAAAACAGGTGAGCCACATGACAAAGCGGGGTCTTATGCCATTCAGGGATTAGGTGCTGTTTTTGTTCGTTCAATGTCTGGTTCATATTCGGCGATTGTGGGTTTGCCTTTGTATGAGGCGGCACTGATGTTGGCTCAATTTGGAATTCATCCATTAGAGGGATTATCCCATGAGTGAAGATGTACTCATAAATGTGACTCCGATGGAGATACGTGTTGCCTTGGTTGAGAACGGTGTGTTGCAAGAGGTTTACATTGAGCGCTCTAGTCGTAAAGGCATTGTAGGTAATATTTATCAAGGAAAAGTGGTTCGAGTGCTTCCGGGTATGCAGGCAGCTTTTGTCGACATAGGTTTAGAACGTGCGGCTTTTATTCATGTTTCAGAAGTAGCAGATCGCGATGCTGTTAACCCAAGTGATCAAATTGGTGATTACTTGCGTGAAGGGCAATCATTAGTGGTGCAGGTAACGAAAGATCCGATTAGTACAAAAGGGGCGCGTTTGACAACGCATCTTTCTATTCCTTCTCGTTATCTCGTTTACATGCCAGACCAATCTCATGTGGGTGTAAGCCAAAGAATCGAAAATGAAGCTGAGCGTGAGCGTCTTAAGTCACTGGTTTCTGAAGCCTTGACCGATGCTGATGAAAACAGCGGCTATATATTACGAACAGCGGCTGAAAGAGCAGGTGAAGAGGAGATATTGGCTGATATTAAATTTCTCACTCGACTATGGCAGTCTGTGAAACGTCGTATGCAGCATGCAAAAGCTCCTTCTATTATTTATGAAGATCTCCCTTTGCATTTGCGTACTATGCGTGATTTGGTGGGGTTGTCGACAGAGAAAATTCGCATCGATTCCAAAGAAAACTATGCCAAATTGCGTTCCTTTGCTGAAGACTTTATTCCTGAGTTGCGAGATCGTATAGAGTATTACCCGGGTGAGCGTCCGATTTTTGATCTGTATAGTGTTGAAGATGAAATTCAAAAAGCGCTAGATAGAAAGGTGCAATTGAAGTCGGGTGGGTATTTATTGGTTGAACAAACTGAATCAATGACAACCATTGATGTAAATACAGGCGCTTTTGTGGGCAGTCGGAATCTTGAGGAGACTATCTACAAGACGAATCTTGAGGCAGCAACCGCTATTGGTCGACAACTGAGATTGAGAAATCTTGGTGGCATTATTATTATCGATTTCATTGATATGGAAGATGAAGAGCACAAACGTCAAGTGCTTAGAATGCTTGAAAAAATATTGGATGCAGATCACGCTAAAACCAAAATTACCGGTGTTTCTGAGTTGGGTTTGGTGGAAATGACAAGGAAGAGAACACGAGAAAGTCTTGGGCAAACGCTTTGTGAGCCTTGTCGTTCTTGTCGTGGTAGTGGTTTGGTAAAAACACCAGAAACAGTGTGTTATGAAGTGTTTCGAGAGATTTTAAGGGCGGATCGTGCTTATAATTCTCAAACTTATACGGTCTTGGCGGCCAGTCCTGTTGTCGAACGTTTTCTTGATGAAGAAAGTGCGGCGGTCGCAGAGTTAGAGGCGTTTATTGGCAAGACAATTCGCTTTCAAGTGGACTCTATTTATACACAAGATCAATATGATGTGGTTCTGCGTTAGCAGTAAAAGGTCTTAATATGCGTTGGCTATTGCGTAAACTGATCTTGGTGTTTTTTTGGGGTGGGGTGGCTTTTATAGCCCTGCTTGCGGTATTTGCTGTTAGCGTTGAGAGATTGCTTCCCTATTTAGATCATTATCGGCCTCAAATAGAGCGTAACCTTCAGCAAATCACAGGGTACCCCGTTTCTTTAGAGCAAATAGATGGGCGTTTAGAGGGGATTGATCCGACCGTTTCTGTGAGTGGCTTTGATTTGTTTGTCAATGGGCAGCCTGCCATTACGATAGATGAAATGCGTGTTCGCTTGGACATTGTCCAGACCATTTTGAGTTTGAGTCCTCAGTTTACCTATATTCGATTTGTGCGTCCCTCTATTCTGTTGCAAGAAAGTGAGGGGCAGTGGCGCTTAAATGGTGCGATGCCATCTCGTGACATGCAAAATGATGTTGGGGTTGAGCGAGTGTTAGATTATCTTGCCGCGCAGCGTAATTTTTCTGTTTTCGATGCAAAACTCCATATTACTAGTGAGCAGCTGGGTGAGCATTCTGTCAAAATTCCTCATGTGTATCTTTTTAAACAAGCTTTTAAATCGTTATTGAGCGCTAATTTTTATCTGGATGACAATTTATCACCATTTCAGATGAGTGCGCGTATCGATGAGACTCGTAGTTTGTTGGGTAATTACCGAGTAAAGGCCTTTCTCCGAGCACCTCAAGTTACATTGCCGTTGCAAAACATGTTACCAGCGGAGGCGTATTCATTGTCGTCTGTTGAGCTTGGGGGCGATGTTTGGCTAGATGTGCTGATTGGTAAAGAGCTTGAGGTCCGCGCGGAGTCTGTTCAGCTTAACGTCGCATTTGATGATGGTCAGCAATACAAAATCACCCCTTCTCTTCGCCTTCATTACTCTTTAACGCAGCCTAGCCTTCGTGTGGATGCGCATAATATGTTGGTTGTAGATCAAGATGGGCGATCTTACCCTTCAACCGATATGGCTTTCGATTGGTCTTCTGTGACTGATCGGTCAAACCTAGCGTTTAACCAGGTCGATATTGCTTTGGCGCAACAGATTTCTAGGTATTTTTTGCCTGAAAAATCGGATGCTGCTCAAATATTAGCGGGGTTGAATCCTACTGGATTGGCTCAGAATGGTTCTGTTCGTTTGTGGCGTGAAAACGATGATTTGGCTTTTCAATTTTTAAGTAATTTGCGTTCAGCCTCTGTGCAAAGTTATAACGGTATCCCTAAAGCAAGCAATATTAATGCTGTTTTTAGTTTGTCTGAGGATAGTGGTTATATTGATTTTCGTGGACGTAACAGTGATATCGCTTTTGATACGCTGTATGAGGAGTCTTGGTCTGCTGATTTTTTATCGGGTTATGTCAGTTGGCAAAAAGTTTCAGATGCTTTTTTGATAAGTGGTCGAGACTTACTGGTTCAGCGTAATAATGCGGATATTCAAGGAGGGTTTAGATTAGAGATTCGTGAAGCAGAGCCTGATTGGATAGCGTTGGATTTGCATGGTCGCAATTTGTCTGTTGCCGATCGTTTAACTTATCTTCCGCCAACGGCGCTTAGTCCAGATGTGATGACTTGGATAAAAGAAGCATTTACAGATACTGGTAAAGTAGAGACTGTAGATGTTTTGGTGCAAAGTGAGTTGTCGGATGGGGCTGTGCCTCATGTTCGAGTTCAGTTGGCGGTAAGTGATGCTAGCGTAACATTTGATCCTAATTGGCCGACAGCAAACAAAGTGAATGGCTTTTTTGAGTTTGATGGGGCGGGTGTAAGCGTCGAAGTCGCATCGGGTTATATGCTGGATTTGCCGATTAGTAATTTGTTATTGACGGTTCCTATCTCAAAGGGCTCTGCAGATTGGTTAAACCTTAAAGGTGAGGTCAGTGACAGCGCTCCATTGATTTTAGCGATGCTGAAGGCTACTCCTCTGGCTGATTCTGTATTACAGCCTTTTTCGAATTGGCAGTTAGAGGGGAATGTGGCGGGACGTTTCGATATTGCTGTTCCATTCAAAGAGGGAGTTGATCCTAAGGTGCAATTGAGTTTGGATTTTAAGGACAATCCTTTGCTTATTAGCGATATTGATCTTTCCACACGGGTTAAATTAGGGCGTTTGAATTACAGTTCCGATCTTGGTGTAACGGGTTCTGAATTTGATGTAGAAGCGTTAGGGGGAGGTCGCATCTTTCCTTGTCATCTGAAGCAACGCCAAGTGGTGGACTCGCAGTTAATGGTGATATAGCAGGCAATGTGGATATTAAAAAAGTCGCTGCTTGGCATAAATTGCCTGTTGCCTTGAGTAACAAAGTATCAGGCAACGCCGCCTACTCTGGTGCGCTATCTGTCAATAAATCTCAAGATGGGCAGGTTGATTTAACCATTAACAGTAATTTACAGGGTATAAAAATAGATTTGCCTGAACCGATTGGTAAAAAAATTGGGGAGGCTGAGTCTTTGCAACTTAAGGTGATGCAGCACGAAAAAGATTTGGTTGTTGATGTTGATTACTCTACCTTAGTAGAAGCAAGGCTGTTGTTGCAAAACGGTAATGAATTCGTTGGTGGGGAGGTGCTGTTAAATGCAAATCAAAATCAGGCTTTGAGCTCGCAGATCCCAAAAGGCCTAGTGTTGTCTGGTGGTGTTGACCGCTTTTATGTTAAAGATTGGCAGTCTTTGTTTAGTGATTTGTCAGCAGAATCAGCACCGTCTGTCGAGACGGTTGATATCCCTGAGATTCCTAAGTGGTTGAGTAGGGTTGATTTGATTGTGGACGATGTCATTGTTGACGACAATAACACATGGCATAACTTCAAGATTGCCTATGATGTTGCGACAAATAGGTCACTTTTTGTGAGCCTCTGACGAGATGAATTTTTCTTTGCTGGATGATAATGGGACACCTAATTTGCATTTTGGTTTTTTAAGTTGGAATACGGCAACTTCTGATTCTAATGCTTCGGTAGCGAAGGGAGCACCTATATCGGCAAAGCAAATTCCTAATATGATGCTGTCGATTGATCAGTTGTATTTGAATGAAAGCCCTTATGGTGATTGGCAGTTGGCTATTTCTCGCAATGGAGATGTTGTACGTATTGATCCTATCTCCTCACAATTGCAGACAGGTGACTTCAAAGGTAGTCTGATATGGCAAGACAAAGGTAAAGATTCTCGTGTTGAATTAGTCATTGCGGCGAATGGTGCCGATTTGGCTGAATTGACAAGAAAATTTTCCAACGAGGCTATTGTGTCTTCGAAAAAATACAGTATTGATGTTGGTTTGAATTGGGATGGTCATCCTTTCTACTTTGATCGTAAGTCGGTTTCTGGGCGTATTGCTTTTTCGGCTGAGAATGGAAATTTCAGTAAAGTAGATGAGTTGCCAGCGTTTCTTAAAGCGTTAGGTATCTTTAATATTGGAGCGTTAAGTCGACGTCTGCTGTTAGATTTTTCCGATGTGTATGAACCTGGTTTGACTTATGACCAGTTTAAAGGAACACTTTCCTTAGAAAGAGGGCTTCTTAAAACCACTTCACCGATCTCGATTGTCTCACCTACGGCAGAATTATCTATAGAGGGAGAGGCTGATATTGTTAATGAAACCTTGAACGAAAGGCTTACGGCTACTTTTCCGATATCCGGAACCTTGCCTTTGGCTGGTTTATTATGGGGGACACCACAATTAGCGGGTTTGTTATTTATAACGGACAAACTCATAGGTGACCAACTTTCAAAGGTGACCAGTGTGCAATATAAGGTAGAAGGCTCTTTTAATGATCCGGTGATGACTCCGATTCGTTATCGCCCCCTAGAGAAAAAAGCAAAATAATGACTACTACCTTAACTGTTGCTGCTATTCAGCTAACCAGTACCAATTGTTGGCAAGACAACTTGAATCAGGTGAAGCAGCTAGTGGCGGCAGCAGTAAATGATGGTGCTCGTCTTGTTGTGCTGCCTGAAAATGTTTTCTTGTTTAATGGTAAAGGAATGCGGGATTTAGCCGAATCACCTGATCAAGCAGCATTATTTGAAGAGATGCGTGGCCTGGCAATAAAGCATGCTATTTATCTTGTTGTTGGTTCCCATCCATCCTTACTAAGGCCAAATGGTGACAAAGTGAGTGATCGACGAGTCCGGCAAACCTGTTGGGTGATTCGTCCAGACGGTTGCTTACTGGAACGTTATGACAAGATTCATTTATTTGATGTGACAGTCAATGATAAGGCGGCGTCCTATAAAGAATCCGATGTCATTGAGCTCCGGAGAGCTTGCTTTAAAAGTGGTTGAAGTGGATGGTTTCAAAGTGGGTTTGAGTATCTGCTACGATTTGCGCTTTCCTGAGCTTTATCGGGCGCTGGTTACATTGGGTGCGGAGATATTGCTGGTTCCAGCGGCATTTACTTATGTTACTGGCAAGGCGCATTGGAGTATTTTATTGGCTGCGAGGGCCATAGAGAATCAGTGTTATGTTCTGGGTGTAGGGCAGTGTGGTTGGCATAATGAGACGCGACAAACTTATGGAAACAGTGCACTGTATTCCCCTTGGGGGGAGTGTTTAGCCAATTTGGGTGAAGCGCCGGGTTATTTTGTTTTTGCTGTAGACAAACAGCAGATTAGCGAAAGTAGACAAAAAATGCCTTGTTTCTCTCATCGAAGGCTGATCTAAGTTAAAATAACTGGCTAAAGTAAAAAGCCCCATTTTCCAAGCCTTCATTGTAGGCCTGGATATTGGGGCTTTTTACTATCTTTGTGCGACCTTACTCTTTTAGACCAAGGCGTTTTTCTTCTGTTTCTCGCAAGAAGCGGAAAAGTTTTTTGCGGTTTGAGGTGTTGCCTTCTTGCGAAACTTCTTTTTGAGACTGGCGGATTAACTGTCTTAGTAATTGGATGTCTTCAATTTGAGGGTTTTCCTCTAAATACTCTGACAATGCTTCTTTGCTGTTTTCCCCAATAAGTAGATCTCTACGAATTTCAAGCTGATGAAACAGCTTATTGTAAGCAGCAGAAGTGGAGTCGAACATTGCTACACGGTGCGCAATGGCTTCGTGGTCTTCCGTGCGCATAATTTTACCAATGTACTGTAAGTGTCTTCTCATGGCCTCATGTTGCTTTATTCTGCCTGCTTCGACAAAGGCTTCGCGTAATGTGTCAGACATTTCCACTTTTTTAAGCTGATTTTTGCTAAGGCCTAATAATTTTTTTCCAAGATCTTGCAGGGCTTCCATTTCACGCTTGATCTGGGTTTTGCTCTTAGGAATGTCGTCGTCGTTTTCAAATTGATCAAAGTCTGTCATGGGAACCTATATTAGAAAAATAGTAGCAAGACCAAGGAAGGATAAAAATCCCACCACATCGGTCACGGTAGTCAAAATTACGCTGCCAGCTAGGGCTGGATCTATGCCTATTCTTTTTAACAAAATCGGCAGAAGTGTACCAGTGGCTGCTGCAAATAGCAGGTTTATTACGATAGCGCCCGCTATGATATAGGCAATCTTGATGTTGTCAAACCAAAGCGCAGTCAGGATGGCAATAACGGTAGACCACAGTAAGCCGTTGAGTAGGCCTACGATCAGTTCTCTATTCAGTAGCCAGCGCGTATTTGTTGCGCCAATTTGGTTTAGGGCAATCCCGCGAATCACCAAGGTAAGTACCTGGGAGCCTGCAATACCGCCCATGCTAGCGACTATTGGCATTAGAATGGCTAGCGCAACGACTTGGTCAAGCGTGGCTTGAAACAGCCCAATGACGTAAGAAGCAATAAACGCAGTGATGAGATTGATGCCTAGCCAGACTGCTCGCCGTTTTGTGGTTTTCATAATCGGTGAGAAGGTGTCTTCATCGTCATCAAGGCCTGCCATGCTTAGCATAGAGTGCTCAGCTTCATCCCGAATGACATCCACAACATCATCGATGGTGATGCGCCCCAAAAGTTTTTTGGTATTGCTATCAATAACAGGGGCTGAGACTAGGTCCATTTTTTCAAACAGTTGTGCTACTTCACTGGCGGGCGTTTCAGCTACGATGACAGTAAACTCTGTTTCCATAATGTCACGTATTGTGGCATTGAGGTCAGAGACCAATAGTTTGGTCAAAGGTAAGGTGCCAAGCAATCGATCAGATCGACTGACAACCAGTAAGCTGTCAGTCATGTCCGGTAGGGAGGCGTGTCTGCGTAAGTATCGAAAAGCGATATCCACGGTTATATTGGGACGGATAGTGATTGTGTCCGTATTCATTAAGCCACCGGCAGAGTCTTCCGAATAGCTTAATAATCCTTCGACTCTCGTCCTGTCTTGTATTGACATGGACGCGAGAACTTCTTTTACAATTTTTTCTGGTAAGTGTTGCAGTAAGTCTGCAAGGTCATCACTTTCAAAATGCTCGGATACTGCGATAAGTCGCTCTGTATCCATGTTTTTCATGAACTGTATGCCAATATCTTCGCTTAGATACTGTAATACTTCGCCTTCGTTTTTTGCTTCGACTAATTCCCACAAAAGCTTACGTTCTTTTGGTGGGGAGGACTCTAATAGCCTTGCCACATCTTGTGCGGGTAATGCGCCATTAAGCAAATAACGAATCTGCATGGTCTCACCCGATTCGAGAGATTCGGTTACTGTTTGCAGATGATTAAGCGTATTTTGTTCTGACATAGAAGAGTGTTACTCGTCTTCACCAAAGCGGTTATTAATCAGTTCAACAATGGCTTTAACGGCGTCGCTTTCATCTTCACCATTGGCTTTTATACGAATTTCTGTTCCTTTCCCTGCAGCTAGCATCATCATGGCCATAATGCTTTTTCCGTCAACATTTCGGCCATCTTTTTCTATGGTGATATCACACGAGAAACGAGTAGTCGTTTCAATCAGCTTGCCTGCAGCACGAGCATGCAGGCCAAGCTTATTGATAATGGTAATGGACTCTTCCTGCATGTACTTTTCCTATATTAATGAATCGAAGATAGTGAATAGGTCTTGATTAGTTTTTGCTGTGCGTAGTTTGTCTAATGATTCTGGTGACTGAGCTAACTCTGCGATTTGAGCTAAAGTCGCAAGGTGTTGATCGCACTCGTGAGGTGGAACAATAAGGGCAAATATAAGATCCACCGCTCTCTTATCTATAGAATCAAAGTCGATAGGTGTGTCTAGAGACATAACGACGATGGCGGTATGGTTTGCTGACTCTAGTCGACAATGAGGGATGGCAATGCCATTGCCTATTCCTGTGCTACCGAGTTTTTCACGGCCCAGCAGCGCGTCATATACCGCTTCGTTATCGCAGTGTAAGCGATTTGAAGCGACTTCAGCGATACTTTCAAGGACGCGCTTTTTACTAACAATATCTTGTTTTGCGAGAACGAGTTCCGCTTTTAATAATGATTTCAAGGACATGATAAAATGTTTTCCGTTTAGATCAGTCGTTTGCGTTCATTGGAGGGAGGGATATTCATCGCCTCACGGTATTTGGCAACAGTCCGTCTTGCGACTTGGATGCCTTGTTCGGCCAAAATAGCCGCTAGTTTATTGTCACTCAGTGGTTTTTTGGCTGGTTCGTCTGCCACTAGCTTTTTAATCATAGCTCGTATGGCTGTAGAAGAACATTCCCCGCCCGCGGCTGTGTTTACGTGGCTTGAGAAAAAATACTTGAGGCTCAAAAATGCCTTTAGGGGTATGCATATATTTCTGCGTTGTCACCCTTGATATTGTGGATTCGTGCATGCCTACTTCTTCAGCAACATCATGAAGAACCATAGGTTTCATGGCTTCCTCACCGAGCTCAAAAAAATCGATTTGTCGACTGACAATACAGCTTGCTACTTTAAGAAGCGTCTCATTTCGGCTTTGCAGGCTTTTCATAAACCACTTAGCTTCTTGAAGCGACGTTTTAATGTAAGTTGCGTCTTCTGCTGTCGCAGCGGTGCTTGCCATAGCCGAGTAGGTTTCGTTGATTTTTATTGGTGGTAGCGCTTCATTATTCAACTCTACCTGCCAAACGTCATGACGCTTTTTCACCGATACGTCAGGAATAACATAATCAGTGTCATCCGCATCTATGACAGAGCCAGGGCGAGGGTTGAGTTGCTGTATAAGATCGATAACCTCTTTTAGGGCTTCATCTTTTAACTTAGTCTTACGGCTTAGTTGTGCAAAGTCTCGATTGCCTAACAAGGGTAAATAGTGATCAATAATGTTGTGGGTGCTTTTATAAAGTGGGTGGTTACTAAATGCCTCAAGTTGCACTAATAAACAATCACGCAAGTCAATTGAGCAAACACCAACAGGGTCAAAGCGCTGCAATCTATGCTGCACAGCAATGACTTCTTCTATGTCTAGATCTTCTAGTTCAGCGGCCAGTGATTCGCATATTTCATCTGGAGATATGCTTAAATAACCATCAGGCTGCACGCATTCAATGATGGCATAGGCAATCTCTATGTCTCTATCAGACATATGAGTCAGGTTTAATTGCCATATTAAATGATCTTGGATGCTTTCTGCAGGCGCATTGCGACTTTCGAAGTCGCCATCACCTTCATAGTTATTATGGTCGCTAACAGCAGCGGAACTCTGGTAGGTGTCATCCCAATTACTGTCGATTGACAGTTCTTCAGGGATGCTTTCAGTCCATTCTGACTCTACGCGAGCTTCTTCACTATTGTGATCTACTGTTTGGTCGGTTGCACTTTTTGCTTCAATGCTGGCCGGAATGTCGATGTGCATTTGCTCATCATCGTCGAGCCTCAAGAAGTGGATTAGACTCAAGAAATTCGTGTATTTCTTGTTTTAAATCCAACGTAGAAAGCTGCAGCAAGCGAATGGCCTGTTGCAGTTGCGGTGTCATGGTCAGCTGTTGACCGAGCTTTAATTGTAAAGACTGCTTCATAGAGCAACTCTTTCAGTTTGAGTGAATTGGAACGAGTTATGCATACTACTCCCTTTCTACAGCAATGATAAGGGGTTACAGGCGGAAGTCGTCGCCTAAATAAACCTTTTTTACCTGCTCATTATTGATAACAGTGTTGGCATCGCCTGACGCGATGATATAACCATTACCAACAATATACGCTTTATCACAAATATCTAAGGTCTCTCTGACGTTGTGATCGGTGATTAATACACCAATTCCGCTTTCTTGAAGGTGTTTAATGATCAGTTTAATGTCGCCAACTGAAATGGGATCGACGCCTGCGAACGGTTCATCAAGGAGGATGAATTTGGGGTTCATGGCAAGCGCTCTGGCTATCTCAACTCGGCGTCTTTCTCCACCAGATAGTGCCATGCCAAGATTGGTGCGTATATGATTGATATGGAATTCTTCTAATAGTTCCTCAAGTCTTTCCCATTGTTGGGCTTTGTTTAGCTCTTTGCGAGTTTCTAAAATAGCCAGAATGTTGTCTTCCACAGACATTTTTCTGAAAATTGAGGCTTCTTGTGGAAGGTAGCCAATGCCTTTTTGTGCACGTGTGTGCATAGCATCGTGAGTGATATCTTGACCATCGATAAAAATACCACCTGCATCATTGGCTACCATGCCAACAATCATATAAAAGCAAGTGGTCTTTCCCGCACCATTTGGCCCTAGTAGGCCTACTGCTTCACCAGATTCGACGGCAATAGACACATCCTTTACTACTTGCCGTTTTTTATAGCTTTTTGCTAAGTGTTTTGCTTCTAGTAATGCCATCTATTTCTTCGCCTCAGGTGCTTGTGGTTGCAAAGTCATATTGACGCGCCCAGAATCTTTTTTCTCAGCACTGAACGTGCCGTCATTGATCATGTACAGAATGTAATCCGCCGTAATAGAGTTTTGCATGCGGCTTAGGTAACCATCACCGATGATCTCTAGTTTTGATTCACTGGTCAAATAATGGATTTTAGCGCCTTTGCTGATGACGATATTACCACTCCAGTCAATTTGTTGGCTGAATTTGGCCGGCTTGCCTATTGCTTCTAAACTACTGAACTTTCTTGTATTTACGTTGGTCGAGACTTTGAGATATTGCGCTTGAATTTCAATAGTGCCTTGTTTAACAAACACGTTACCTTTGTAAATAGCTTCACCAGTAGTTTGGTTAAAAGAAGCCTCGTCAGCTTGGATTTCTAGGGGTTTATTTACGTCGTCAGGCAATGCGTAAGCGTGTTGGGCTATCATGACTGAGGTGATCAATAAGCCAATATTAGCGATTTGTTTCATATTTTCCTCTTACCGATCCTGTCATAACGACTTCTTCTGAATTGATGTAAGTAGTAATTTTGCCAGCAGAAGTGTCGCCTTGAGAAGAGATCAGGGTTGCATTCCCATAACTGGTTAATGATTGATCTTTGTCTAGGTAATGCACATTGTCTGCGCTAAGCTTTATGTCTTCAGATTGAAGATATTTTTTGGTAGCTCGAGCATTATCTGTTAATAGAATATCATTACTTCCATCTTCAATAACCCCTTTATCTGCTTTTGCGCTCCAAGAGCCTGACGCAGATTGACGTTCAACGCTGGGTTTTTCTAATAGCGTCCTGGACTTTGCTATGTAATGAAGCGTTTGTTCGGCATCTAAGGTTTCAATTAGATTGCCCTTATTGTCAAACTCTCTCACTTTCACTTCCGTAATGAAATAATCAGGCGAGCTTCTCAGAGAGTCTGTTTCAACCAGGTTTTGTGTCGGCATCGTCCCATACCAGAAGGTGAGAGCGAACAAAATGAGCGCAGCTCCACTTAAAAAGAGATTTCGTGCCGAAATGAATTTTGTCAAAAAAAACATTACACCGAGCCGTTTGTGCTAATGATAAACAAATACACACCATATGACGCGACAAGGGGTAACCCTATCCAACGTGGAATACTGTTGTTTTTGCTTTTTTTGAAGACAAAGATAGCGATGGCAAGGGCGGCGGTTAGACCAAGAACCCAAGGGTAGTCTCGGCTAATAACGCTGGCGTCTACGAGTCCTGGTGCAATGAGCGCAGGCAATGGCAATACTGTGGCCAAGTTGAAAATATTTGAGCCAATAATATTACCAATGGCGATATCGTGATGGCCTTTTCTAACACTGCTTACAGAGGCTGCCAGTTCAGGTAGGCTCGTGCCTACAGCAACGATGGTGAGACCAATGACTAGTTCACTAACACCAAGAGCGGTCGCAATTCCTATTGCTCCCCACACCAGTAACTTAGAGCTACCAATGAGCACGGCTAGCCCGACTAGTGCGATAAGGAGAGATTTTCCCACAGGTGCGCCATCGTCTTCAGGTAATTCGCCTGCCAGTTCACTTTCAAGATCTTTATTACCCTTTAACAAAATAGTTAATATAACAACAAAGGCGGCCAGCAAAATGATACCGTCCCATAAATCGAGAGTTTGATCATAAAGCAAAGCCCCTGTAAGCAGTGTAATTGCTAGTACAAGGGGAACTTCTTTCTTAGCGAGGCCTTTTGCTATAGGGACGGCAGAGAACAAAAGAGTGATGCCAAAGACCAATGCAATGTTGGCGATGTTTGACCCTAGTACGTTACCGACTGCGATTTCTGGAGCGTTATCTAATGCTGCTATGGCTGAGACGACCATTTCTGGTGCCGATGTGCCAAATGCAACAAGTGTGATCCCTATGACCATGGGGTTGACATTCAATTTTTCGGCCACTAACGCAGAGTGTTCGATGAATTTATCCGAACTCATGATTAATAAAACGAGTCCTGCGATGAGGGCAACAGAGAATAGCAGCATGGTATTGAAATTACTCATAGATTTTAGGAGTTACCATTTAATGAGGTTTGACGTTCGAATTCAAGACTTGATCTAACAAACAAGGTGCATTTGATGGCGCCATGATTTTATTTATTGGAGTGCAGTGATAGTATCAGACGATATTTTACAGTGATAAAGGTGTGTCAGTGGTAGATGCTTATATAAGGGTCAATGATCTGAGTTTTTTAGGGGAGATCGTGCAATTTATGAAAACGTCTCCCTTACGATACCTAAAGGAAAAATCACAGCTGTCATGGGGACTCAGTGGAACGGGAAAAACCACCTTGTTGCGTTTGATTGCGGCACAGTTGGCACCAAATACAGGCACTATTTTTGTAGATGGTCAAAATATACACGCTTTGTCTCGTTCTGAGCTTTACAAAGTGCGTAAAAAAATGGGGATGTTATTTCAGAGTGGTGCATTGTTTACCGACATGTCTGTGGCTGAAAATGTGGCTTTTCCCATGGAGGAGCATACGAAGCTGAGCGTGAAAGAGATTGCGGCTATTGTTTCCGATAAGCTGCACAGCGTTGGTCTTCGGGGCGCTGCGAAAATGATGCCGGCAGAATTGTCGGGAGGTATGGCTAGACGTGTTGCATTGGCCAGAGCGATTGCATTAGATCCAGAGCTGGTTATGTATGATGAGCCATTTACAGGACAAGATCCAATATCCAAAGGGGTCTTGGTGAAGTTAATTCGCCAGCTTAATGATTCCGCGAAGATTACCTCTGTTTTGGTTTCACATGACGTAAAAGAGTCACTTTCCATTGCTGACCATGTGTGTATTTTGGCTGGTGGGCGTGTGATTGCCGAAGGTTCCGCTGATGAAATTCGTGCTTCTGAAGATCCTCAAGTGCGTCAGTTTCTAAATGGTGAGCCGGATGGGCCTGTGCCATTTCATTATCCAGAAGATAATAATGTTGACGATATTGGTGAGAACGACAGCCTTATATCTGTTGCTAGTAAGTCTAATAAAGATGGAGCGGTACAGTGAAAGCGATTATTTCTTTGGGGGCGTGGCTTTTTAATTGGCTTGAAGCTGTCGGACGCGCTGGCATTTTTTGGTGCAAAGTGTTTGTCGTTTACCTGTTCGGTTTGGCGAGTCCGTTAATCTGCTTGTGAAACAACTTTATTCAGTTGGTGTGTTGTCCCTCGTGATTATTCTTGTTTCGGGGGCGTTTATTGGTATGGTGCTGTCACTGCAAGGTTACAGTATTTTAGCCAAATTTGGCTCTGAAGAGGCGGTGGGGCAGTTGTTGGCCTTGTCACTATTACGAGAGCTTTCACCTGTTGTGACAGCGCTTTTGTTTGCTGGTCGGGCTGGCTCCTCTTTGACCGCTGAGATTGGCTTAATGAAAGCCACTGAACAGTTATCCAGTTATGAAATGATGGGAGTTGACCCGCTTCGGCGAGTGATTGCGCCACGATTTATTGCTGGTGTTATTTGTTTGCCATTGTTGAGTTTGATTTTTTCTGCTTCTGGGATTCTGGGTGGGCAGTTGGTTTCAGTTGGTTGGTTAGGTGTTTATGATGGCGCGTTTTGGTCATCAATGCAGCAATCCGTGCATTTTGACACTGATATCATGAATGGTGTGATTAAGGCGGTGTGTTTTGCTGTCGTTGTGACTTGGATCGCAGTTTATCAGGGGTATGAATGTGTGCCTACTTCTGAGGGGATTGGTAAAGCGACCACTCGTACTGTGGTTCTAAGTTCATTGGCTATTTTGGCGTTAGATTTTGTATTGACCGCTGCTATGTTTGGAGATTTTTAGGATGAGAAGTAAGCGAGCTGAGTTATTGGTTGGGTGTTTTATTGTGCTGGGTGTTGCTGCCCTTGTCTATTTGGCAGTGCAAGTGAGTGGTTTGGCTTTTTCCAGTAAGAAAGACACTTATCAAGTGGTTGCGAGATTTGATGACATTGCTGGCTTAACAAGTCGAGCGAAAGTATCTATATCCGGTGTAACGGTGGGCAGTGTTGAGTCCATTACGTTTGATAAAGATTTGTATATGGCGTTGGTGACGATGAATATCCATTCTGATGTTAATAATATTCCCACGGATAGTTCAATTGCAGTATTAACCAGCGGTTTGTTGGGTGAGAAGTATCTGGGGATATCGATTGGTGCGGACGATGAAATGCTGAAAAATGGCAGTGAAATATACGATACGCAATCTGCACTTGTTTTGGAAACCTTGATTAGTCAGTTTTTGTTTAAAGCTGGTGACTCGGAGAAGTAAGATATGTCTAGAATTTTGATGAGTTTTTTGCTTGCTTTTACCATGCTGAGTCTCAAGTTTAGTCTGGTCTAATGTGGATGGTGCAAGGGATGCCGTTATTAATGTGGTGGATGCTTTTCGTAAGGATATTGTCGCTGAAAAAACTGTTTTAGCTTCAAATCCCGCTCTGCTTGAGCAGCGTGTCAACGCTATTCTTGAAGATGTTGTGGATTTTGATGATTTTTCAAAGAAAGTAATGGGAAAGTATTATCGCAGGGCGACGGCTGAGCAAAGAGTTCGTTTTGCTACTGTCACTAAAGATACCTTATTGAAAACGTATGGTGCCTCTCTTCTTGAGCTTGATGCAAATCGTATCAATGTTTTGCCACTGGGTCCTCAAGGTCAAGGGCGTGAAACGAAAGTCGATGTGGATTTCCAAATGGAAGCTGGTGGTATGTTGAATATTAGTTTCTATATGGAGCAGTCCAAGGCGAATAAATGGATGCTTAGTAATGTCGTTATTAATAATATTAATTTTGGTTTAACTTTTCGCAAGCAGTTTGCGGTGATGATGGAACAAAATAGAAACGATATTGATGCGGCTATTTCTGCTTGGCGTGACTCTTTGGCGAAAAAGTCTTAACGATTATCGTTGTTTGTTTTTTGTTCTCTAAGGATCCGAATTCATTATATGAGTTCGGATTTTTTTGGTTTTTTTGTCTGGTATTGTCAGTCTGGATTAAAATCTTGGAAAACAAGTGGTTTTTTATTCAGAGTTAGGCATCTGGGTGTTAAGTAGTTGGCTGTACTCATGTAGAATAGTGCGATCAAGTATCTTTATCTATTGGAGCGACTGTGAACGCAGGTGAAGTTAAAGCACTTTTAGAATCCTCTATTCCTAACTGTGAAGTGGTTGCAGAAGGGGAAGGTTGTAATTTCCAAGTGGTTGTAGTGACAAGTGAATTTGAGGGCCTGTCAACAGTGAAGAGGCAGCAGCTTGTATACTCACACCTTCAAAAGGCTATATCCAGTGGCGCCATTCATGCCGTTACAATGAAAACCTATACGCCAGAACAAATAAGCAAGCTATAAATGCGATTATAAGAGATTAAATATATGGATAAGCTTCTGATTACCGGTGGTACTCGGCTTAATGGTGTTGTTCGTGCTTCCGGTGCGAAAAACGCTGCGTTGCCTATTTTAGCGGCAACTTTGTTAACAAAAGAACTAATTACAATTAAAAATCTTCCTCATTTACATGATATTACCACCATGCTTGAACTGCTTGGTTCTATGGGCTGTGGTGTGGTTGTTGATGAAAAAATGAGTGTGCAGTTAGATGTTTCTACACTCAATAACTGTGAAGCACCATATGACCTCGTTAAAACGATGCGAGCTTCTATTTTGGTCCTTGGGCCATTAGTAAGTCATTTTGGTAAAGCGGTTGTTTCTCTTCCTGGCGGATGTGCCATTGGTAGTCGTCCGGTTGACCTTCATCTTCGTGGTTTAGAAGCAATGGGGGCGAAAATTTCGGTTGAAGGTGGCGATATCATTGCAAGCGTAGATGGTCGCCTTAAAGGTGCGCGTATCTTCTTTGATAAGGTGACAGTTACTGGGACCGAGAACTTGTTGATGGCTGCGACCTTGGCAGATGGAAAAACGATTTTAGAAAACGCAGCGCGTGAGCCTGAAGTGGTTGATTTGGCTGAGTGTTTGATTTCTATGGGAGCCAAGATTAAGGGGCATGGTACAGATACTATTACTATTGAAGGCGTTGAGTCCTTACATGGTACTACTTATCCTGTTATGCCTGATCGTATTGAAACAGGGACTTTTTTAGTCGCTGCGGCTATTACTGGCGGTAAAGTAAGAGTGATTGATACGAATGTAAAATCTCTTGAGGCAGTGCTGTCTAAATTGGAAGAAGCCGGCGCAAAAGTGACTTGCGGTGATAACTGGATAGAAGTGGATATGGAGGGACGCCGTCCTGATGCTGTTAATATCAGCACTGCACCTTACCCAGCGTTTCCAACGGATATGCAAGCGCAGTTTGTTGCGTTGAACTCTATTGCTAACGGTGTTGGTCGAGTCATCGAAAATATTTTTGAAAACCGCTTCATGCATGTCGATGAGATGCTTCGTATGGGGGCAGACATTGAAGTGAGTGGTAATACAGCGATTGTTCGTGGTTGTGAGCGTTTGAAAGGTGCTCCGGTCATGGCGACAGATTTGCGTGCATCCGCTAGTTTGGTGCTTTCGGCTTTGGTTGCTGAGGGCGATACGAAAATTGATCGTATTTACCATATTGATCGTGGTTACGAGTGCATCGAAGAGAAATTCGGAGCATTAGGTGCGAAAATTTCACGAGTTTTAAATTAATATGAGCAGAACATTAACGATTGCTCTGTCGAAAGGGCGTATTCTTGGCGAGACTTTACCTCTTTTAGAAAAAGCGAATATTGTTCCAATTGAAGACATTAGCAAAAGTCGTAAGCTGATTTTTGATACCAATCATGAGCATATTAAGTTGGTGATTCTGCGTGCAACGGACGTGCCGACTTATGTTGACCATGGCGTGGCGGATTTTGGTGTTGCTGGTAAAGATGTGTTAATGGAAGCATCCACTAAAAACCTTTATGAGCTTCTGGATCTTAAAATAGCCAAATGTCGCTTGATGACCGCCGGTGTGGTGGGGCAGCCGCTGCCAAATAGGCGTTTGAAAGTCGCTTCTAAGTTTATTAAAACAGCGAAGGCGTATTTTGCCGAACAAGGTATTCAGGCTGATGTCATTAAGCTTTATGGTGCCATGGAGTTAGCGCCTATCATGGGGTTAGCTGACCTGATTGTTGATATTGTTGATACGGGTAATACACTAAAAGCCAATGGTCTAGAGGCGCGAGAACTGATTGCGCCGATTAGCACGCGTTTAGTGGTCAATAAAGCGGCTTATAAAACTAAGTACGCTGAAATTGAGCCTATTTTAGAAATGATACGACGTGCGGTTGACGATAACGAGGGTAAATAATTGAATCTTAATATTCGAGCGTTTTCTTCTAGCTCTGATGGTTTTCGCTCTGAGCTAGAATCTTTGCTGGCATGGGACTCTGTTTCCGATGCCGGTGTGCAGAAAGCCGTTGCTGATATTGTTGAGCAAGTACGCCTTAACGGCGACCAGGCCGTTATTGAGTTTACCAATCGATTTGACCGTCGAAATGTTGCGTCCTCTTCTGAGCTTGAAATAACACGTGAAGAATTGGCTCTGGCGAAAGGTCGAGTCAGTGCTGAGCTTGTGACTAGCTTAGAGGCGGCCGCCAAACGTGTACATGATTATCATGAGCGCCAAAAGCAACCTTCTTGGCAGTATCAAGAAAATGACGGTACGGTGCTTGGTCAAAAAGTGACGCCTTTAGATCGTGTTGGTGTGTATGTGCCAGGCGGCAAAGCAGCGTATCCTTCTTCTGTATTGATGAATGTTATGCCTGCAAAAGTAGCTGGTGTTGGTGAAATTATCATGGTGGTTCCAACGCCTGATGGTTTAGTGAATGATATCGTTTTGGCGGCGGCTTACATTGCGGGTGTTGATCGTGTATTCACTATAGGCGGTGCTCAGGCAGTGGCTGCTTTGGCGTACGGAACAGCCACTATTCCCAAAGTCGATAAAATTGTTGGTCCGGGTAATATTTATGTGGCCACCGCGAAGAAAATGGTTTTTGGTGTTGTTGGTATAGATATGATCGCTGGGCCTTCCGAAATTTTGGTTGTTTGCGATGGTAAGACAGATCCAGATTGGATCGCTATGGATTTATTTTCTCAAGCTGAGCACGACGAAGATGCCCAATCTATTTTAATCTCTCCTGACATGGCTTTTCTAAAAGAAGTAAAAGCGTCAATGGAGCGCTTGATTGAGACTCAGAGTCGCAAAGACATTATTAAGGCTTCATTAGAGGGGCGCGGTGCTTTCATTCATGTTGAAAATATGGATGAAGCGATGGATATTGCCAATATTGTTGCTGCTGAGCATCTTGAGTTGTCGATTGATGAACCCGAAAAATGGGTAGAGAAAATTCGTCATGCTGGTGCGATTTTTATGGGGCGCCATACACCAGAAGCGCTAGGTGACTACTGTGCTGGGCCGAATCATGTTTTACCAACGTCTGGTACAGCAAGATTCTCATCTCCTTTGGGGGTGTATGACTTCCAAAAGCGTAGTTCATTGATTTATTGTTCACCTGAAGGTGCAAGTGCACTGGCAAAAATAGCATCACCCTTAGCGCGAGGCGAATCATTAGAGGCGCATGCTATGTCGGCTGAATATCGTATTCTGAAGAGCTTGTAATGGTAGGCGGTTCATCACATCCGACAGCGCTTTATAAACTTAGAAGAGTAACTCGTGTTACTGCGTTGGTTATTTTGCTTTTGGTGGTAGTGGGTTTTTTTATGCCGACTGACTACCGTGTGGAGCGTGGTGTTTTTATACAGGCTCCAAAGGCAACGGTTTATAAAGACATGCTGCATGGGGACTATTTGGCAGAATGGATGTTTATCCAAGATGGTCAGTTGGAAGTATTTGATGGCGTTTTAGAGGAGGGCGACTCAGTTGCCTTAATCTACGATAAAACAAGTGATCAAGGTGTTTTGTCGATAGTGTCGTCCTCTGAGTCTGTTATTCGTTTCGACGTTCGCCCTAAGCCCAATGTGAATCTTGTTCATAATCAAATTATGTTATCTGATGTGGACGGTGGTACTTTGGTGAATTGGGTGATTGATGGTGATCTTAGTGCTGGGTTGTTGAGTCCTTATCTTGCTTTGTTTGCTAATGACATTGCAGGCAATAACTTCGAGCGTAGTTTGAATCAATTAAAAGTGCTGATTGAGCGTCAACACTAATAATTGATTCTTTGCATGGTAGGCTGCTTTTCTAGCGTGATATTGGTTTGGTAGGATTGTAGCCCTCTAATGCCCACTAAGGATATGTGTGTTCCTGGCTTCAGAGATGCGATAAAGCGTCTGATTTGAAATGGATCTTCGCTTGGTGTGTTGTTTATTTCTAGTATGATGTCGCCAACTTCAATGCCTGCTTTTTCTGCAGGACTCTCTTTCGTAATGTCGTTTACAAGAAGGCCATGATTGGATGGTAGGGATAAATTGTCAGCCAGTAAAGGGGTGATTTTTTGTGCCTCCATTCCTAAATAGCCTCTTATGACTTCTCCGTATTTTATTATGTCGGTCATGACTTCCATGGCGTCATCGACCAGGGTTGCAAAGCCAATTCCTTGAGATCCACCAGAGCTTGAGTAAATGGCTGAACTGATGCCAATGAGCCTCGCCTTTTAAGTTGACTAAAGCGCCACCGGAGTTGCCTGGGTTAATGGCTGCGTCTGTTTGTAAGAAATTTTCATAGGTATTAAGGCCTATGCTGTTACGGCCTTTGGCGCTAATGATTCCGGCTGTTACGGTTTGTCCTATTCCAAAAGGATTACCGATAGCTAGGATGCGATCTCCTACTGATACCTTGCTACTGTCTCCCATTTTAATGCTTGGTAGGTTGAGGTGTGGTATTTTTAAAACTGCCAGATCAGTTGATGGGTCTGAGCCGATGAGTTGTGCTTCGATACGTCGATCGTCGTGTAGGGCGATAACAATGCTTTGGGCGTTTTGAATCACATGATGGTTGGTGAGAATAAAGCCATCTTTTGTGACGATTACACCTGAACCTAAATTAATGCTATGTTTTGCTGTGTCTAAGTCATTAAGTCCTTTCTGTTGGATCACTTGAGTGTAAATATTAACCACTGATGGTGTGGCTATTTGCACGGGAGTGGAATAGCTAGCATTCGTTGCTTTGTGCTTTTCTTGTATTAAGAGAACCGTTAAGCCTATGCATGTGCCAGCAAGTGCAGAAAAGATGAGGGGTGACCAAACGTTTTTTTGATTCATAAAATATAAGGGGTTATTTTGCTACGCAGTGAATTTGATAGTCTACTTGATAAGACATTATGTCCCAATCGTTTTAAAGATTATGCGCCCAATGGTTTGCAGGTGGAAGGGAAAAAAGAGATTCAACGTGTTGTTACTGGCGTTACAGCGAGCCAAGCGTTAATCGATGCCGCAATTGATTATAAGGCAGATGCGATCTTTGTTCACCATGGGTATTTTTGGAAAAATGAAGATCCTCGTGTGATTGGCATGAAGTATCGTCGCCTTGCCGCCTTGATAAAGAACGACATAAATCTATATGGGTATCACTTGCCATTGGATGCGCATCCAACGTTAGGGAATAATGCTGGATTGGCGGATGCTCTTGGGCTTTTAAACCGATCTGGGTTGCAAGCTGGGGTTGCTATTGAGGACTCTATTGGTGTGGTTGGTGAATTAAGCGAACCAGTTTCGCCATCAGTATTTCGTCAAAAAATAGAGTCGGCAGTAGGGCGTGACGTATTGTTTGAATGCGTCAATGACCATTTGATACATCGGGTTGCACTTTGCACGGGTGGCGCTCAAGGTTATATTGAGCAGGCAGTCGCGTCAGGTGCGGATGTCTATATTACGGGTGAAGTTTCTGAGCAGACAATTCATATAGCTCGTGAAATGGGAATTCATTTTGTGGCAGCTGGGCATCATGCTACGGAGCGTTTTGGTGCGAAATCAATGGCAGATTTTCTTGTTCAAGAATGTGGGCTGGATGCTGTGTTTATTGATATTGATAATCCGGCTTGATCTATGGTCGGAAATAAAAAAAACGGGCTATTCATGGCCCGTTTTCTCGTTTAAATGGTGCGTTTTGGTTCTAGGTCTTGTGCTCTGCCTTCTAGGCCGAAGTTTTCGCTTAACATGCCAGGCTCTTTTCCATGTTTTAGGGCGTAATCCCTTGGAGGTTCTACTGAATCTGAAAACTCAGACGTTTGGTTTTGTTCTCCTATTGCGCTGGATTCAACAGGAATGTTGCTCAATTGACTAGCGTTTTCTGCTAGGCAGTTGCGTAATTCTGCTAATCGTTTTTCAACGGAAATGAGGTGTTGGTTGCTGTCAGTGAAAAAATTATCAATGATGACTTGTTTGCTGTCTAATTCCTGCTGCAATGTCTTCATAGTGATGATGTTTGAGCTTGAGTCCGTTTTATTGCGGTTGTTTTTCGCAATGTAACCTTTAAGAGCAAGTGTGGCGACACAGCCAATAATAATACCAGTGATAAAGATAATAATGTTAAATTCTTCTAAGTTCATGACTTTCTCCAAAAAACAGATAATCCATTATAGCGAAACACCCCTTACGATAACAGCTTGATAGGTGTTGTTTAAGATGCAATTTGTTAGAATAGATATAATTCACTTATTCTAATGAAAGAGCGGCGATGACACCCATTACACGTTATAAGCAAGATTTAACAAGAGCAGACTTTAATTATGACCCAGCGCAAGAGGAAGCAGTAGAAGCGCTTCAAGATTTATTTGATCGCTTGGTTGCAAGCCAATCAGAGGCATCCTCTACTGGTTTTCTAGGGCGTCTTTTGAAAAAGAAAGCGCCTGCGGTGGAGCAAGGGCTTTATTTTTGGGGGGAGTAGGCCGAGGCAAGACCTACTTAATGGATACTTTTTTTGATTGTTTGCCGACGGAAAAGAAAATGCGTCTGCATTTTCATCGTTTCATGCAGATGGTGCATCAAGAATTGCGCAAATTGCACGATGTAAAAAATCCACTTGAGATTGTCGGTAAAGAAATTTCGTCGAAAGCTCAAGTGTTATGTTTTGATGAGTTTTTTGTGACTGATATTACAGACGCGATGATTTTAGCCGGTTTGCTTGATGTGTTGTTTAAGAATGGTACGACGTTAGTGGCAACGTCTAACATAGAGCCAGATGGTTTGTATAAAAATGGTTTGCAACGTGCGCGCTTTTTGCCTGCCATTGATCTAGTAAAGAAACACACCAAAGTGATGAATGTTGATGGGGGGTAGATTACCGCTTGCGTACTTTAAAACAAGCTAAGTTGTATCACTTCCCACTAAGCGAGATGGCGAATAAAGAGCCTCAATGATCGTTTTATGAGCTTGATCTCTGATGCTTCCCATATTGTTGAGGGGGGCGCGGTTGAAATCGAAGGACGAAACATCCCGTTATTGCGTAGCTGTGAAGGGATGGCATGGTTTGATATTAAAGCGCTGTGTGACGGTCCAAGAAGTCAAATTGACTATATTGAGATTGCGCGTTTGTATAGCACAGTGATTATTTCCAATTTACCGCAAATGGATGCATCACGAGATGACTTGGCGAGACGTTTCATTAACTTGGTGGATGAGTTCTATGATCGTCATGTTAAGGTAATTTTTAGCGCTGAAGTGGCTATTCCAGATATCTACACGGGCACTAGATTGGCGTTCGAATACGACCGTACAGTAAGTCGACTATTAGAAATGCAATCAGAAGAGTATTTGTCTTTAGAGCACCGCCCATAATCTTCTTATGGCTTTCATATTTGGTTGTGTTGGTGTATACTTCGCTCGCCTTTTTAAAGGTAAGTGTACGTTGATCAGATAGTATTTATTTGGCCAACCAATAATAATAGGTATAGCGTGCTATTAAGCTCGCGTATTGAAAGGGTTTTTTGATGAAAACTTTTACAGCTAAACCTGCTGAAGTTCGCCGCGACTGGTTCGTGGTTGATGCTGAAGGCAAAACTCTAGGCCGCTTGGCTACTGAAATTGCTCGCCGTCTACGTGGCAAGCATAAAGCTGAATACACTCCACACGTTGACACTGGCGATTACATCGTTGTTATTAACGCTGAGAAAATTCACGTTACAGGTAACAAAGCAGCTGCTAAACAATACTACCGCCATACTGGTTACCCAGGCGGCTTGCGTTCTATGAATTTCGAGAAGTTGATTGATCACGCTCCTGAGCGCGTTCTTGAAATCGCCGTAAAAGGTATGTTGCCAAAAGGTCCTTTGGGCCGTGCAATGCACAAGAAAATGAAAGTGTACGCTGGTACTGAGCATCCACATACTGCTCAACAACCTCAAGCCCTTAACATTTAATACGGAAGATCATTATGTCAGCTACTCAATACTACGGTACAGGTCGTCGTAAAACGTCTACCGCTCGTGTGTTCCTTAAAGCGGGTTCTGGTAACTTAGTTATCAACAACCGTACTCTTTCTCAGTACTTCGGTCGTGAAACGGCTCAGATGGTTGTTCGTCAACCTCTTGAACTTGTTGGTGCTACTGAAAAATTTGACGTTTATATCACTGTTAAAGGTGGTGGTATCTCTGGTCAAGCTGGTGCGATCCGTCACGGTATCACACGTGCTTTGATGCAATATGATGAGACTCTACGTCGTACTCTACGTTCTGCAGGATTCGTTACTCGCGACTCTCGTGAAGTTGAACGTAAGAAAGTTGGTCTACGCAAAGCACGTCGTCGTCCTCAGTTCTCTAAGCGTTAATTTTCGCTTTGGAATTATTATCAAAACGCTTGGTGTTTCGCCAAGCGTTTTTTTTGTTTTAAATAAAGCGCATTATACTATTCTTGCAACAAAATCGTTTTTCTAAGAAAATTTTTCTGAAAATGATGTTAGAATAGCTTGGCTTTAAACTCCATGACTTCATGGTGGTATTCTGAACTTGCTGCGTATCGCTTAGTTTATTGGATGCACGATCGTTTATTCTAATAATGCTAGGCGCTAAGTTGAAGCCTTGTTTTGTAAAAGGTCCGTGGTAAAGTTTCATTAAAGATTTTTTGTGGTGGCGAAATCGTGTAATATTTTTGTTATTTTGCCATCATATTATAGTTTGTCCCCTCCTTTGAAGGGGACGTAGATGTTTTCAATATAGGGGTTAGACATGGGTGTTATTGCAAAGCGCTCCTCAATGACGTTCTTCTCTGATGGAGAAGATCATTACAGCCATCGAGTTCGTATTGTATTGGCTGAAAAAGCCGTCACAGTGGATATCATAGATGTAGACCCGTTTAACAAGCCGGACGAGTTAGCTGATGTTAATCCATATAATGAGTTGCCAGCTTTAGTCGATCGTGACTTGGTTCTTTATGAGCCAAACGTCATGATGGAATATTTGGATGAACGTTTTCCACATCCACCGTTATTGCCTGTATATCCTGTTGCTCGTGCTGAAAGTCGTTTGTTTATGTACCGCATTCAGCGTGACTGGGCAAAGTTAGTGGATTTGATTTTAACAAGCAAAGATAAAGAAGCGGTCGCAAAGGCTCAAAAAGAGCTACGTGAAGGTCTTCTGAACGTGACTCCTATTTTTGAAGAAAAGCCTTATTTCATGAGTGATGAGTTTACGATAGTTGATTGCTGTTTGGCTCCAATATTGTGGCGTTTACCTATATTAGGTGTAGAGATACCGAAAGATCAGGCAAGAGCGCTGTATAAATATATGGATCTCGTGTTCTCTCGTGAGTCTTTCCAAGAGAGTCTGTCCGAAGCAGAACAAGAAATGCGTTTAGACTAAATGTAGTCTCTGAAACGATCGTATCAAGTTACAAAAAAGGAGCTTATGGCTCCTTTTTTTACTAAATAGTTAATAGTTATTAGGTTGGAGGAAAAATGTTACCAAAAAGATCTTATTTATTAAATGCTGCATACGCTTGGGTGGCAGATAATGATATGACGCCTTACCTGTTGGTAGATGCAGAACAGAAAGATGTTGTTGTGCCCACAGAATTTGTAAAAGACGGTCAGATAGTGCTCAATATTGGTATGTCTGCTGTACGTCATTTGATTATGGATAAAGAGGCGGTTTCTTTTGAGGCTCGCTTTAGTGGTAAGCCGATGCAGGTTTATGTGCCTATGCGAGCGGCATTGGCCTTGTATGCGAAAGAGAATGGTGATGGCTTCGTTTTTCCGCACGAAGAATTTTTAGATGAACCGACGCCACCAACAACGCCAGAACCTAAAAAGGGTTTTCAGTTAAAAGTGGTTAAATAGAGTATCATGCGTATTCAATACGACAAAAAACAGCCGCTCAAGAGCGGCTTTTTTGTTATGGGTGGTCGTATCTTGATTGGTTCAGGTTAGTCGTCATAGCCAAAAAGTTGTCTCTCTAGAAGATCAACCAAGATGTGAATGACGCTCAGTTGACATTCATGAACTCTTGCTGTTCCAAGAAGGTTGATCTTTATCTCTGTATCATCCTGAGAGGTGAGTGACGAAACGTTTTTAGCTTCTGGGCTGGTGAGCGCAACTATACTCATTTTTCGTTCATGGGCAGCTTGTATGGCTTGTATTATTGGTGATGTATTGCCGCGATTGGCTATAACGAACAATATGTCGCCTTGATTACCAAGTGCTGTTATTTGCTTGGAAAAAACATCGTGATAACTGTCATTGTGAGTAATGGCTAATAATGCCGCACCTTCACCGCTCAGGTTGATAGCGGGTAGACCCGGTCTTTCTCTGTCCATTCTATCTAGCATCAAGGTGCTGAAATACTGAGAAAGATGAGAGCCTGTGCTATTGCCTACGCAGATTACTTTTCCCCCAGAAGCTATGCTCGAAAAAATGACTTTGGCTGCATGTTCAATATAAGGCGGTAAACTTTCCAGTGCTTGTTGTTGTGCTTCAAAGCTCTGGGCAAATTGTGTGTAGATTGCTTCTTGAAAATCCATAGTGATTAAAATACTGCTTTAAGCCAAGTTAAATGTTGAGTGTCTATTTTTTCGTCAAATAAAATTGCGTCGAAACGACTCGCGTTATTTTCTTTATTGTTTTTTTGCAGCCATAAAGCCGCGCTATTGCGTACTTTTCTTAGCTTAGATTGCCGAAGGCTTTCAGCTGCGCTGCCATGTGCACTATTGGCACGAAACCGAACTTCGATAAAAACAAACGTATTTTGATCGAGAAAAATTAAGTCAATTTCTCCTAAGCGACAGAAAAAATTTCTTTCTACAAAGCGCAGTCCTTGCTTACGCAGAAAGTCTTCAGCGGCTTGTTCGGCTTTTTCACCGTTATTTTTCGGTACTTTCCTTTTTCTCAAAAAATTCTGGACTGTTTGCATAAACCAAATTTCCTTTTTGGTAAGTCATTATGACGGGCCTTTTATGAAAAATGCCATCTTCATCCATGGTGATAATGCCTGTGTTAGCTGAAATTTTAGTGCTCGGGAGTAATGTGAACAGTTGATACTTGTTGGCCAACAAATAAGAGTCTGCCCCTAGAGCTTGAAGTCGACGTAGGATATTTGAATTTTGATTTTTGGGCAGTTCATCAAGCACATTGCTGTTAGGGGTAAGTGCTGGCACTTCAGTGAAAAGAATACGCTCGATATCGCCAGGCTTGATCGACTTATCAAGGGCGCTGTCATTAAGTGTACTGGTGGCGAGCATAGGAATTTTATCAGCGAAGTAAAAATCTAAAAGAGGGCGTATTTGCTTGGCATCATTAAGCTTGCCAACATAGAAAACATAATCAACATCTTCGCGAGAGCGGGCGATGCTATCAACACTGCCTCCAGTCCACTGTTCCACTAATCGCTTGCGAGCGTAGCTTTCGTTAATCAGTAAGAGTTTTTGTATCGCATCTTGTCTACCTTGAGGGGTATTAGCATATGATTGATTTGATGTAATGGCGATATTTTGTTCAACAGCGGCCGATCTAAATTCATCGCTTTGTTTCAATGCCCATGTATCTTGTGTGCTCAAAATCGCTGCTTTTGTTGCACCCTCTTGTTTTGCAAAGTTGATTAATTCATGTATCTCGTCCTCTGCGCTTAGAGAAAAGTGGTATAGATTTTTTGAGTGTTGGTTAAAGTCTAATTGATTGAGAGCAATAACAGGGTATGGCAGATCTAGGCGACTGATCTGGGCAACATTGTTCTTTTGTAATGGGCCAATGATGACGTCGGGTTGTCTTTCATTTGCGGCGGTCATTGCGTCAACGATGTTTGGATATTGATTGACGTCAATAATACTGACCTGAGGTCTTGCTTCTTGTTGATTGTAAAAGCTTGCAAAAAAACCATCTACAATGGCTTGTGAAGCGCGCTCTAGATTTCCACTCATGGGTAGCATTAATACAATTTTCTTTGGTGCCATCTTTTCAATAGATGACATGATTGCAAAATCTTGTGGTGGTGAAATAGCCGCAGGGTGGCTTGGGTTTTCAGTCTGCCAATTCTTGAACATATCGATTTGTTGTTCTATTGACAGAGATTGGTTTCTTAAAATACTGCTGATGGTAAGCCAGCCATTCAGTAGGGGTTGTTGTCTTTTATAAAGCTCATCAATCTCATTTTGAGTGAGATTCTGTACAGCCATCCAAAGTCGAGTTTGGTTCTCTTCGACTTCGTTAAGTGGCAAGTTGTAGGTTAATTCCATACGCAGCAAAACGACGTCAAACCAGTTGCCGAAATATTCTAATATGGTGGCTTTGGTTTGTTTCAATTTGTTTTGGTTATCAGGGTAACTGGCAAGAGCCAACTGATTTGCTTGCGCTAAATAATTTAATGCTTCTAGAGAGTCATCTAAATTAGACGCTGCTAAAGCGGCTAATAGATAGGCGTCAAACTGGATAGGTGAATTCACTGACAGAACTTTGTTTTCTAAGGTATCAATGGCGTTTAGAAAATCACCTTGTTCATAGTCCGTTTTGGCTGAGTTATAAGCGTTCGCTAATGCACCTGACACCCCCGCCCCTTTAAAAGGATGGTAAATGCTTGGCGGCAACGTTCTATCTTGCATAGCACCGTTTTCAGTGTATTGAGCGCCGTTTTGCTGTGATTCCGTGTTTAAATTCATGGAATTACAGGCGCTCAGAAGAAAAGAACATAGAGTTAATGATATGATGCGATAATTAATGAGGCTCATAAGCTTACAAAATGACAAATAAAAGAGGCAACATGTTACCACATAGTTCTGATGATGCGAGAGGGTCGTTATACATAGTTGCAACCCCAATTGGTAATCTAGATGATTTTAGCAAAAGAGCAGAGCAAATTTTACGTGATGTAGACTATATTGCGGCGGAAGATACGCGACACACTCGCCGTTTATTGAACCATTTTGCCATTGAGGCGAAATTATTTTCCATTCATGACCACAATGAAAAAGACAAAGCCGATTATGTTGCCAGTTTGTTAGATGACGGTAAAAACGTGGCTTTGGTTTCAGATGCTGGTACGCCATTGATCTCTGATCCTGGTTATCATGTCGTACATGCATTACGTGAAAAAGGCCATAAAGTTGTGCCTATTCCTGGAGCTTGTGCTTTGGTTGCTGCTCTATGTGCTTCTGGGTTACCAACCGACCAATTCTTTTTTGCGGGTTTTGTGCCAGCTAAGTCGAAAGGGCGTTGCGACTTATTTGAATCTTGGAAGAAGCAGGCTGGCACGGTCGTATTTTATGAATCTACACACCGTGTTTATGACTCCATAACGGACGTGCAAAAAGTCTACGGTGATGACGCGCAATTGGTATTAGCTCGTGAAGTAACCAAAACCTTCGAGACGTTTTTGTCGGGTACGGCGTCTGAGATTCTTGCTAAGTTTGATGCCGATGCCAACCAAATGCGTGGTGAGTTTGTTGTTATGCTGAGTTTCACGCAAGAAAGCGGTAACGAAGCCGAGTTAGAAGCGAAGCGTATTCTTACTATTTTGTTGGAAGATTTACCGGTTAAGCAGGCGGCCGCTATGGCGGCCAAATTAACCGGTGAAAAGAAAAATTATCTCTACAAAATGGCACTGGAAATGCAAAGCGAATAGTTTTTGGATTTTTTCTGGTAAACACTCACAAAAAGCATGGGTGTTTACATTCCGATAAGACTGGGTATACTCCACTCTACTTGTCGGAGTGCCATTTGGCTGAGATCGCATCATTAAATGCGGGATCCGCAGAACCTGATCGGGCTAATACCCGCGTAGGAAACAAGAAAGTCTCCATTTTTCTTTTCTGCATCGAATGAACTCCTGATTTTTATGGAACCGATGCGGTCATATCATTTAAAGCGTCCTTTCTACTAAAATTCAGGGTTCATGTTTTGCAATCAACGCCTGTAGTGCGTTAATCGTTGTGAAGCAGCACCCCAGACAAGCCATTCTCCATTTTAATAATAAGGGAAGCGCTTATGTCTACTAGTAATGAGTTACATCGAAGCTCAGCGAATTTATCTAAAAAGCAATCTCGTGAAGAGTCACGCCAAGCGGCGAAATCCTTTATCGAGTCATTGCAGGCCAAACCTTTTCCTGCGTCCGAGCGCATTTATTTAACAGGCTCTGACGACTCCATCCGCGTTCCTATGCGTAAGATCAATCTGACCGATACCCCAATTGGATCGGATCCTGACAACTTAACCTTCGGTCTCAATGAAGCGATTTATGTATACGACTGTTCTGGTCCTTATGCGGATCCACAAGAAAACATAGATGTGTATCGTGGCTTGGCGCCCATGCGTGAGTCTTGGATCGAAAAGCGCGGCGACACGGAAGTATTACCAAGTGTGTCTTCTCAGTTTGCTCAATCTCGTCTGGAGAACGCGGCGCTGGACGAATTACGCTTTAAGGCCTTACCTAAAGTACGTAAAGCTCGCCAAGGTAAGTGTGTGACGCAAATGCATTACGCACGTCAAGGCATTGTTACACCAGAGATGGAATACATTGCACTGCGTGAAAACCAAAATATTGACGCTATTAACAGTGAATTACTGCTAAGACAGCATCCAGGTCAAAGCTTTGGCGCGAACCTACAAACCCGTATTACCCCCGAGTTTGTTCGTGACGAAGTCGCTCGAGGTCGCGCTATTATCCCCAATAACATCAATCACCCTGAATCCGAGCCAATGATCATTGGCCGTAACTTCTTGGTGAAGGTCAATGCCAATATTGGTAACTCAGCCGTGACGTCGTCTATCGAAGAGGAAGTAGAAAAACTGGTCTGGTCGACCCGTTGGGGCGCAGATACCGTGATGGATTTATCGACGGGTAAAAATATTCACGAAACCCGCGAGTGGATCTTGCGTAACTCGCCGGTTCCTATTGGTACCGTCCCCATCTATCAAGCCTTGGAGAAAGTGGATGGCGTGGCTGAAAATCTAAATTGGGACATTTTTCGCGATACCTTGATTGAGCAAGCAGAGCAGGGGGTCGACTATTTCACTATTCACGCGGGTGTGTTGTTGCGCTACGTGCCGATGACCGCCAAACGTCTTACTGGCATCGTGTCTCGTGGAGGTTCCATCATGGCGAAATGGTGTTTGGCGCACCACAAAGAGAGTTTTCTTTATGAGCGCTTCCGTGAAATTTGTGCGTTGTGTGCGGAATACGATGTGGCTTTGTCGCTTGGTGATGGCTTGCGTCCGGGGTCTATTATGGACGCCAATGACGAAGCGCAAATGTCGGAGCTTCGCACCTTGGGCGAATTGACAAAAATTGCTTGGGAATACGATGTACAGGTGATGATTGAAGGTCCTGGTCACGTCCCCATGCAATTGATCGAAGAGAATATGACAGAGCAATTAAAGCATTGTCACGAAGCACCATTTTATACTTTGGGGCCTCTAACCCAAGACATTGCACCAGGGTATGATCACATTACCTCTGGCATTGGTGCCGCGCAAATTGGTTGGTACGGTTGCGCTATGTTGTGTTACGTGACGCCAAAAGAACATCTTGGTTTACCTAATAAAGAAGACGTTAAGCAAGGTTTGATCACCTACAAAATTGCGGCCCATGCCGCTGATCTTGCCAAAGGTCATCCGGGCGCACAAATTCGCGATAATGCTTTATCAAAAGCGCGTTTTGAATTTCGTTGGGAAGATCAATTTAACCTGTCTTTAGACCCTGAAACCGCTCGCTCTTACCATGATGAAACATTGCCGCAAGCGTCAGGTAAAGTGGCGCATTTCTGTTCTATGTGTGGACCAAAATTCTGTTCGATGAAAATCACTCAAGAAGTTCGCGACTATGCCAAGGGCTTAGAGGATGCCAAAGGCTTGGAAGGCGCTCAAAAAATCGACATGAGTGCTTTGGAGGGCGATGCCGTTGCTAGTGAAGCCGAAACAGGCATGCAGAAAATGTCGGCGCAATTCCGGGAGCTAGGCAGTGATGTCTATCTCACTACGGATAAACTAAAAGAAACATCGCTGTAGGCGCTAAGGAGGATTTATGTCGATAAAACCTCCTGTTGTCTGGTGTGTGGGCGGATCGGATTCGTCCGCCCACGCTGGACTCCAAGCGGATTTGCGTACAGGGCAAGACTTAGGTTGCCACGTGCAAACGATAGTGACGTGCATCACCGCACAAAATTCTAAAGAAGTGCGGTCTGTGGAACCTGTTTCGCTGACTGTGTTCAATGAACAGTGGCAAGCCTTACTCGATGATGTGTCACCAGCGGTCATTAAGGTTAGCTTACTGCCTTCCATCGACATGGTGAAAGCTTGCTCGGTTTGGGTGCAACGCGTCAAAACCGACTTTCCGAATGTGCTGGTTATTTTTGATCCTGTTATGGCGGCGAGTAGTGAATCGGGTAATCGCCTGCAACAAGATTCTGCTGGGGCTTCTTTATTGGAGTCTTTGCTTCCATATGTGGATGTGATTACGCCCAACTTGCTGGAATTTGAGCGGCTGACTGGCTTGTCTGGCCAGCAGCCAGTGGTGGACATACAGAGTCAATTGGCCGCGTATTTAGCGTCGTCAAAATGCACGTGGTTACTGAAAGCTGGGCATTCAGACGCTGAACAAGCAACGGATTGGCTGGTGAACCAAGATTCTGTCATCGGTTTCTCTTATGAAAAACTCACTGTGCACAATACCCGTGGCACAGGTTGCACCTTGTCGACAGCGTTGGCGAGCTTTATTGCCCATGGCTACGATCTTCTAGATGCCATGACCATGGCTAAGGCCTATATCACTGGGGCGTTAAAAAGTGGCGTGCAGATTGGGGTTGGTGCTGGGCCATTGGGGCGACCTGGTTGGCCGCTTCAGATTGCAAACCTGCCGACAATTGTTTGGCCAAATACGCCAGTCATGCCCATACATCAGCCATTTGCCAAAATGGATCTTGATAAAATGGGCTTGTACCCAGTGGTGGATTCCGTTGCTTGGTTAGAGTTAGTGCTTAAGCAAGGAGTGAAAATGGCCCAGCTGCGCATCAAAGACCCTAACGATGCTGATTTAAAGCATAAAATTCAGCAGGCGATTACCCTAGGAAAAGAATACGACGCTCAAGTCTTTATTAATGACTATTGGCAGCACGCTATCACGTTTGGTGCGTATGGCGTTCATCTTGGTCAGGAGGATTTGGATGTGGCGGACTTGACGCAAATTCAAGCCGCCGGATTGCGTCTTGGCATCAGCACCCATGGTTACTATGAAATCGCTCGCGCTCAGTCTATTCAGCCAAGCTACATCGCGTTAGGTCATATTTTCCCGACACAAACCAAAGAAATGCCTTCTCAGCCACAGGGTTTAACTCGGCTGGCACATTACGCCATTTTATTGAAAGGCACGTTTCCTACGGTGGCGATTGGTGGCATCAATGCAGAGCGGTTACCAGCCGTGGTGAAAACGGGCGTGGATTGTATTGCTTTAGTGACGGCCATTACCAAAGCAACAGAACCCGAGGCCGCGACACGATCTTTGATGATGGCCTTTGAGTCCAGTGTGGGAGATAAGCGATGAAGATTGTGCTAAACGACGTACCTTACGAATTTACTGGAAACACTCTCGAAGACTTACTGAATGAGTTGGGGAAAAGTCAGCAAGGTATTGCCATTGCGATCAATCAACAGGTCGTGCCAAAAAGTTTGTGGTGCGCTACTGAGTTGAATGAGCAGAGTCAGGTGTTTATTTTTGAATCCATTGCTGGAGGTTAACATGTCGTCTTTATTGATTGCAGGGCACGAATTTCACTCTCGACTTTTTACGGGTACTGGGAAATACGCCAGTGCTGATGCCATGATGGATTCGCTAACGGCCAGCGAAAGCGAACTGGTGACCTTATCTTTGCGTCGTATGGATTTAAAAAATCACACGGACAATATTCTTCAGCCTTTGCAGCAGCAGGGCATAAAGTTGTTACCCAATACCTCCGGCGCGCGTACCGCCAAAGAAGCCGTTTTTGCGGCAGAGTTAGCTCGTGAAGCATTAGAGACCCATTGGGTGAAGTTGGAAATACACCCTGATCCGCGTTACTTGATGCCAGATGGTATGGAGACTTTGTTGGCTGCCGAAGAGTTGATCAAAAAAGGTTTTGTGGTCATGCCTTATGTTCATGCCGATCCTGTGCTTTGCAAACGATTGGAAGAAGTCGGTTGTCAGTGTGTTATGCCACTGGGTTCGCCTATTGGTTCAAACATGGGCTTGGCGAGTCGTCCGTTCTTGGAAATTATTATTGAGCAGAGTCGGGTACCTGTCATTGTTGACGCTGGCATTGGTGCGCCTTCGGATGCGTCATTGGCCATGGAGCTTGGCGCGGATGCGGTGTTGGTAAACACGGCCATGGCCGTTGCCAAACACCCTGCGCAAATGGGCAAAGCTTTTCGTCTTGCGGTGGAAGCGGGTCGAATGGCCTATGAGTCAGGCTTGGGGGAGCGTCGTTTACAAGCGCAAGCCACCAGCCCATTGACGGATTTCCTTGGAGCCTTGTCATGATGGATGGTGCAAGCCATAAGATTCGCTTGTTAGAACAAAGCCCAGCAATAGAAGGTCAATTTAGTCAGTTTGTCGAAAGCACAGATTGGCAAGTTGTGACGCAAACGCATCAGGCAAAAACCGAGCAAGATGTGTTGCGTGCTTTGGCTAAAAGCAAACTTGACGTAGACGATTTTGCGGCGTTGATTTCCCCTGCGGCAGAGCCGTATTTGCTGGAAATGGTGACCAAAAGCGAGCAACTGACGCTGCAGCGCTTTGGAAATACCTTGAGTTTGTTTGCGCCCTTGTACTTATCCAACACCTGCGCAAACGAATGTACTTACTGTGGCTTTTCCATGAGTAATGCAATCAAGCGCCTCACGCTGAATGAATCGCAGATAAACAAAGAAGTGGCAGCCATTAAAAGCAAAGGCTTTGACCATATTCTTTTGGTGACGGGAGAAACTAACAAAGTCTCCATGCCTTATTTTGAACGCATGATTCCTCTTATCAAGCCTCACTTTAGTCAGCTATCCATGGAAGTCCAGCCATTAGATATGGAAGAGTACAAACGGTTGCAAGGTATCGGCTTAGACGGTGTGTTGGTATATCAAGAAACTTATCGTCGTACAACTTACCTTGAGCATCATTTACGGGGCAACAAATCCAATTTTAATTATCGGTTGGACGCACCGGATCGTATCGGTCAAGCTGGCATTCATAAAATTGGCTTGGGTGTGTTGCTTGGCTTGGAAGACTGGCGCACGGATTCATTAATGATGGCGCATCATTTACGGCACCTGCAAAAGCGCTATTGGCGAAGTCGCTTTAGTGTGGCGTTTCCGCGTATTCGTCCTTGTGAAGGTGGCATAGTGCCAAAGTCGATCATTTCGGATCGACAATTGGTTCAGCTTATTGCGGCGTGGCGTTTGTTTGACCGCGATTTGGAAATGAGCTTGTCAACGCGTGAATCTCCAACGTTCCGTCATCATGCGGTGCGAATGGGCTTTACTACTATGAGTGCAGAGTCAAAAACTCAGCCTGGTGGTTATGCGGACGATGCCCAAGATGCTCTTGAACAGTTTGAGATCAGTGATGAGCGCCCTGTGGCTGATATTATGACGATGATTCGTGAGCAGGGACGTGACGTGATTTGGAAAGATTGGGATCCGGCACTTTCTGGACCTTAGTAGGAGATCAAGATCTACGCTGATCTTCAAGAATGTGATGGTATTTGCTTGGTTGCAAGTGGAAACAAACAAATGTCGATTTACCTTTACAAACTAATGACAAGTTTTGCACGTGGATTCTTTCTCTTTGGCACTGTTTGACGCAGAAATAGACATAATAGATTCCAACAAAACAGGAAACAGCTTAAGGAGCTTACTATGTTGGATCGTAAAAAAGCAGGAATGATGGGCGTTATTGGTTTGAGTGCCGCGATTATAACCGGTGTGGCTGTGAGTGCATTTGCGGATACGAAAGCACCTCAAAATACAGTTACACAAGGACAAGCCACTCAGGAAGCGCCAGTTAATGCCGTGCCAACCCATGATCAATTGGCAAGCCGTATAGCGCAGCAACTTGGTTTAGATGAAAAAACACAAACGAAAGTGTCTGATCTTTTTGAAAAAGATGGTAAGGCCATTCGTAAAATTCAAGAGCAGTTACAAGCGACTCAAATGGAATTAAGTGGCTTGTCACCAAGTTCAAAAGACTATCTAGATAAGGTCGATGATCTTGCCGAAAAAACGGGCGAGTTAACCGAAGATCTTACTGTTGCCTACGCAAAAAACCGAGTGGGCTTGTATGAGCTGCTTACGCCAGAGCAGATCGAAAAACTGGAAACCCCAGTTCAGCCGCAATCGTAATTTTTCATTGATACATTTCCCTTTGTATTGAGAGCCTTGCCCCAGTTCTAAACAGCTGGGGCTTTTTTAGTTTAACAGCCAAAGGACTTTGATCCCTTTGGCTATTTGTTTCATAAGAGGTGGGCTCTTAGCTTGCTATGGTATTAAATAGCTCAAAATACGTTGGGAAGGTTTTTGATGTACAACCTGGATCGTTAATGGTGACAGGCGTTTCAGAAAAAGCAACCAACGAGAAGCACATGGCAATGCGGTGATCATTGTAGGTATCGATGGCCGCATGTTGAAGTGTTTCAACGGGAGTGATGGTAATAAAGTCTTCACCTTCGATCACGTCAGCACCCAGTTTTTTCAGTTCCGTTGCCATGGCGTATAAACGGTCGGTTTCTTTGACTCGCCAGTTATAGATGTTGCGAATGGTGGTTGGGCCTTTGGCGAATAGAGCGGTGGTAGCTATGGTCATAGCCGCATCAGGAATGTGGTTCATGTCCATATCTATGCCGTTCAGTTCGCAACGTTCAGCTTCAATCCAAGTCGGGCCATAAGTGATTTTTGCGCCCATTTTGGCCAGTACATCAGCAAATTTCACGTCGCCTTGTACGCTGTCTGTTCCCACACCGTGGACTTTGATTTTTCCGCCAGCAATCGCCGCAGCGGCTAGGAAGTAAGAGGCAGAAGATGCGTCGCCTTCTACCATGATTTCACCAGGGCTTTGGTAAGTTTGCTGACCTTTCACCACAAACGCTTGGTAGTTCTGATTTTCCACTTCCACACCGAATTGTTTCATGGCATGTAGTGTAATATCGATATAAGGTTTAGAAACCAATTCACCATCGACTTTGATGGTTAAATCATCTTTTGCCAATGGTGCGCTCATCAATATAGCGGTTAGGAATTGGCTTGAGATGTTGCCTTTAATAGACACTTCGCCGCCAGATAAACCATTCGCCTTAATACGCAAAGGTGGGTAATTCTTTTCGCCTTCGTATGCGATGTCGACACCCAGTGCTTGCAAGGCATCAACAAGATCGCCAATGGGGCGTTCGTGCATCCGTGGCTCGCCGTGAAGGTGGAACTCGCCTTTGCCTAGGCAAAGTGCGGCAGCCAAGGGGCGCATTGCTGTGCCAGCGTTACCAAGGAATAAATCACCGAAATCTGCTTGAATTGGGCCAGCAAGACCTTCTAGCACACAGGTTGAACCGTTATCTTCTAGTGAATAGTTAACGCCTAATTTGGTTAGGCTTTCTAGCATGCGACGAATGTCGTCGCTATCCAGTAAGTTGGTGATTTTTGTCGTGCCTTTTGCCAGTGTGGCTAGTAATAAAATACGGTTTGAAAGGCTTTTAGAACCTGGGATTTGGATCTCTCCATTGGCGTTAGAAAGAGGGCCTAGTGTTATTGAATTCATTATTAAGTCCATCACAGTGGTTGTGTTTATTGTATTGGTCTTGTGCTAGTAGCGTGTTGCCGCGAGTCAATGATTCGTGTTCGGTATTGTTTAAAAATGTCCATTTGCAGGTGGTCGCGTCGCTCTGTGATTAAGAGGTCAGTCTTGAATGTGAGATAGTATACCTTTGATGGCGTTTCCTGTCAGTTCTGCAAATTCACTAAGTTCGCTGTTTTTTACCACAAAGTCTCTTTAGAATGTTGGTGAATAATATAATGACGTATAGGAAAAAGTTTATGAGACATCAATACCATCCTCTAGGTTTTGAAGGGTCGCGTATTGCCCAAGGTTTTTGGCGCCTGCAAGAATGGAATATGACATCGTCAGAAACACTTGGCTTTATTGAGGCCTGTCTAGATTTAGGGGTAACGACATTGGATCATGCGGATATTTATGGTGGTTATCAATGCGAAGCATTATTTGGTGAGGCGTTAAAACATAAGCCCGCTTTACGAGATAGAATGGAAATTGTCACAAAATGCGGAATATTGCTGCCCTCAGAGAATCGCCCTGAAATACAGGTTCATCGTTATGATTATCGTGCTGAGCACATTCTAGCCAGTGTTGATCGTTCTCTTGCTAATTTGCAATGTGAGTATATTGATACGTTACTCTTGCATCGCCCAAGCCCTTTGATGGATGCGGATGAAGTTGCACAGGCGTTTGATTTGTTGTTTACGCTTGGCAAGGTAAAGCATTTCGGTGTGTCCAATTTTACAACTCATCAATTTGACTTGTTGCAGTCTCGTCTTGATGCGCCTTTGATTGTGAATCAGGTGGAATTATCACCATTGGCATTGCAACATTTTGAGGATGGCACCTTAGACCATTTACAACAACATGCTGTAACCCCCATGGCGTGGTCACCTTTTGCGGGTGGTGAATTGTTCTCAGGCTCCAGTGAAAAAGCAAAACGCGTTCAAATGGTATTGAGTGAGCTAGCACAGCAAAAGAATTGTACTGTCGATCAAATTGTTATTGCGTGGTTATTGCGACACCCGTCTGATATTTGTCCTGTTATGGGATCAGGAAAGGTTGAACGTTTGGCCATTGCTGTTGACGCATTATCCATTCCACTGAGTGATGATGATTGGTTTCGTATTTGGGTTGCATCTAAAGGTCAGCCTGTTCCCTAAAACTTGGAATTGTTAACCGTCATTTTAAGCTCTAAACAGGATATTAAGCCGCTATATGCGGCTTTTTTTGTATCTAGTGTCTTGTATTTGTTTTGCTTGGTGTAGAAAGCGTGTTGTTTCGTAACCATAGGATGGAAAGTGCACTTTTATTCCCTATACTGGCAGCAATGTATCTGTATAAAGAGGAGATTTATTAAATGAAAAAATACTTGGTTATGGCATTAATGGCGCTGGCTGTTGTTGATTCACACGCGCATACGTTACCAAAGCCAACAGGCCCAGTGATTTTAACGGTGACGGGGAATATAAGTAATACTAATACAGAGAGTAAAACAGCAGAATTTGATCGTGAGATGCTGATGAATTTGGGGGTTGTCGAGCAAAAGACAATGACGCCGTGGAGTGAAGGTGTGGATTCCTATAAAGGGCCGTTATTGAGATCCTTGATGGCTGCAGTGGGGGTAGATTCTGGTACTTTGTCTGTGACTGCGTTAAACGATTTTAGTGCCATAGTACCTGTGCAAGATGGTAAGAATCATAATGTTATGCTTGCTATGGATATTAATGGGAAACCGATGTCTGTAAGAGATAAGGGGCCTATCTTTTTACTTTATCCTTTTAGTGATGTGCCAAGTCTAAACAATGAGGTAATTTACAACCGATCTGTTTGGCAGATAAAACTGATAAAAGTAGAGTAAATTACAACATGCGTTTTCTCTTTCTGCCAAGGCTTAAAAAAATTACCAATAGGCAGTTATCGCCATTTATTATATTGGTTTTTTTGGCGTTTGTTTTTATGAGTGCTGCTGTACTAATGTTTACCGAATTAGTTGAGCGGCAAAAAATGATTATGTCTGCGGTAGAGGAAGATGCTGTATGGGCTGCTTATCAATTAGATAGAGAGGCATTGAAATTCAGCAATTCGCTCAGCTTATTGCATGATAGTTTCACTGATGAACGCCTTGAAGATGCCAAGAATCGTTTCGATATACTGTATAGTCGAGTCAATATATTAGAGAAAGGTCAGTTAAGGGTGCTTTTTGATCGATTGAAAAACTCTGATCAAATTTTGACTTTCCTTCAAATGAAAATGTCTGAAATAGACCGTGTTTTATTCTCTAATAAAGACGCCATAGACATTAATTTTTTGTTACATGAAAGTAATGATTTATTGAAAAATATAGAAATTACTGTGGTTGAGACAGTCGCTTTTCGATCAAAAGAGAAAGTTGTACAGAGAAAGGATTCTTTAGGCCTGTTTCTTTATCTAGGGTCATTGATCGCTTTATTAACTATTACCATGATGTGTATTATCGTCATGCTCTTTAGGCAGTTAAAGGTGGCTCGTGAATCGTACGAGAAAACACAAAAATTAGCTGATGAATTAGAAAAAGCGGTTTATTCAGCTGAGCAAGCACTAAAAATAAAATCAGAGTTCTTGGCAACCATGAGTCATGAAATACGGACGCCAATGAATGCTATTATCGGGTTCAGTTATCTGCTGCTTGATGACAGTCTAGAGAAAAATCAGCGAGAAAAAGTGATTAAAATCCAGAAGTCTGCTGATGGTTTGTTAGCAATAATAAACAGTATCTTAGATTATTCAAAAATTGAATCAGGAAAAATGGAGTTAGAAAAAAGTGCTTTTAGTCTAGATGATGTTTTGGATTATGTTTATCAAAGTAATGAAACAGCAGCAGAGTCTAAGAAGATAGATTTTATTATCCGTCGTGATTTTTCTATCTGTGACAATCTTATTGGAGATAAAACCCGCTTACAGCAGATTTTAATTAATGTTGTGGGTAATGCAATTAAGTTTACTCATTCTGGATTTGTACATCTTAATCTATCCTTGTCATCGAATGAAAATTTAGTGATTGAGGTTGAGGATACTGGAGTGGGAATTAAAGAGGGAGTGGATGTTTTTGATGTATTCAAGCAAGCTGATAGTAGTACCACTCGATTGTATGGTGGAACAGGGTTAGGTACTCAGTATCACACAAAAACTCGTGGCCTTATTAGGTGGTGATATTTCTTACACTTGTGCTCTCGGTGAAGGATGTTTGTTTAGAATTACCATACCTTATTGCCCCGATCAAAGCTCAGAACCGTTTATTTTGAGCAATATTGCTTTTATAAAAGAGGATGTTCAAACGAACGCTTTATTAAAAGACCTTAAGATCAGTTCTTTAACTGAATGGCGTACATCTGATTTGCTCAATTGTCACCTTCCTGTTATTGCCAGTCTTCATTGGCTTAAATCAGAATATGTGTTGTCTACTCAACTAGAAAAATTCTTAACAAAAAAAGTGCTTTTTTTAGGTGGCGGCCTAGATGAAATAGGTGAGTATTCCATGACCGGATTAATTACACCTTCGAATATCGTAAAGAAAATTTTGCTATTGGAATTGCATGGTTCAAATCAGGAAGTAGAGCCTTCTTCTGATTTTTCTGATAAAAAATATTTTTTCAAAGATAAGGTTATTCTGTTAGCAGAAGATAATAAAGTTAACGCCAACATTGTTAAAGCTATTATTGAGAAAGTAGGAGCGAAAGTGGATTGGGTGGAAAACGGTAAGGAAGCAGTTGAACGTTCCCTTTCTCAACAATATGACTTAATTATCATGGATATTAGGATGCCACTGATGGATGGCTATGAGGCAAGTGAAAAAATTTGTCAAAAATTATCCGAAAGTAAGCCCCCGATTATTGTTTTAACAGCGGATACATTTATGGACTCGCAAGAAAATATGATTCGATCTGGTATCGATGATGTGCTTTTTAAGCCGCTTAATCCGTATCTTTTGATTGAAAAGATAGAGTTTTGGATGATGAAATATGGTGTAAATGCTTTGCAAGGTACGGAGAATACCAGCTGTTCATCGGTGAGTTATGAGGATTTAAAATATGTCCTCTCTAAAATAGAGGTGCTTGAAAACTTGCTTTTATCAGGTGGTTCTGATTCTGAGATGATAATAGATAGTCTAGTGAAGAAATGTGCACAATGTGATGACTTAGCCGTGCTTGTTTCGGCGGCAAAGGATATTGCGTCTTATGACTATCAAGATGCGTTGATAAAGGTTAGAACGTTTAAAAGGCAACTTTTACTGTAGTTTCTGAGGGAAAGATAAATGAATAAAATGAAACTAGAATTTTCGATGGATATGAAAGATAAGCGAGTGCTTATTGTCGATGATGTGCCGAGTAATATTGATTTGCTCAAAAGCATTTTAGCCGAACATTATCAAGTTCAGGTTGCAAAAAGCGGTCAGGCCGCGTTGGATATTATCAATCGGTGTATGCCTGATATCGTATTGTTGGATATTATGATGCCGGGCATGAACGGTTTTGACGTCTGTAAAGTGCTCAAAGCGGATGCTAAAACAGCGGATATTCCAGTGATTTTCTTAACGGCAATAACGGATGCACACCATGAGCAAGAGGGTTTCAATGTCGGCTGTGTTGATTTTATTACGAAACCGATTACGCCATTAACTACCTTATCTAGAGTCGCCACTCACCTGAAGCTTGCTGATAACAATAAACGTAATAAACAAACTATAGCATATAGAACAAAGCAATTAGACGATGCTTTAAAGTCTGCTATAGAGATGCTTGGTGAGGTAGGGCAGCTTAACGATACCGATACCGGTGTGCATATGTGGCGCATGGCCGATTATTGCGCCATTTTAGCAAGAGCGATTGGTTGGAACGAAGAGCAAGTTGAATTACTAAAGTTAGCCGCACCCCTTCATGATACGGGTAAGGTTGGTATTCCCCATTCTATTTTGAAGTCACCAAATAAATTGAGTGATGAAGAGTGGGAAGTAATGCGCCAACATACGGTTATAGGTCACCAAATTTTAATTAAAAGCGATGCACCTCTGTTTAAATTGGCGGCTGAAGTGGCGCTTGGGCATCATGAAAGATGGGATGGCACCGGTTATCCTTTCGGCTTGACTGGACATGAAATTCCGCAATCCGCTCGGATTGTTGCTTTAGCTGATGTATTTGATGCCCTCACTATGGAGCGATCCTACAAGCAATCTTGGACAGTGGAAGAGGCTCTTGGGCATATTAAAAACGCTGCCCATTCACATTTTGACCCAGAGTTGGTTGACTGCTTCTTGTCAATTGAAAGCGAAATACGCGAGGTTAAGGAAAAATGGGACGCTGTTGATTAATGAACAGCGCAGCATTTTTTAAACTTTTTGCCCGATCCACATAGGCAAGGGTCGTTCCTGCCTACTTTCATTGCTTCAGAATTGATCAGTGGCGTATTTTTTTGTATGTCATGTTCGCCTGATATATAAAACCATTTACCTTTAATTTTTTTGAATAGGGAGCGTTCACTCAAGCGACCAATGTGCTTCCCTTCCTTAAAATGAGCAGAAAAGGACACAAGACCTTTTTTGTCTTTTTCTAAACCCTCTTCAGTACTATGGATTTCAAGCTTTATCCATTTTGTTTGTTCATTGCTGTCTTGTATGTCTGAGGCAGACTGGTTAGGGTCATCAATCAGCTTTTGAGTTGCCGCGATGTAATCAAAATTGCCCAAAGCAAAAGCAGTGTAGCGTGAGCGCATTAGGGTTTCTGCCGTTGGAGCGGTACCCGGATTGTTATGGTACATACCACAACACATTTCATAGGGGCTGCCTGTTTCACAAGGACAATTTACTGGAATTGGCATGGTTCACTCCTCTCATCGCCAAATGCACTTTCACAAATGTACTTCAAGGTGCGTATAATACCTTTTTATTTAATGGCTAACAGGAATTATTTGTGACCTCATCGGGCCCTACATCATTTTTTTGGTTTGACTTTGAAACAACCGGAACGGACCCAGCGCGTGATCGTCCCATGCAATTTGCTGGAATTAGAACAGATCTTGATTTTAATCCTATTGGTGAGCCTGTCATGTTTTATTGCCGATTGGCAGAAGATGTGCTCCCGCAACCAGAAGCTTGTTTGTTAACGGGGATAAGTCCCCAGGATGCAAATCGTGAAGGGCTTTGTGAGGCGGAATTTATGCAGGCGGTAGAAGCTGAATTGTCTTTACCAGGAACCTGTGCGCTTGGTTACAACTCTATTCGGTTTGATGACGAAGTGGTGCGTTACAGTTTTTATCGTAACTTTATCGATCCTTATGCTAGAGAGTGGCAGAATAACTGTTCTCGATGGGATATTATTGATCTAGTTCGAATGACTTATGCTATGCGTCCTGAAGGAATCGTTTGGCCAAAAGGTGACGATGGTCAGGTCTCGATGAAGCTCGAAGCACTGACAAAAGCCAATGGTATTGCGCATGAGCAAGCACACGATGCGTTGTCCGACGTGTATGGCACCATCGAGATAGCGAAATTGATTCGTAGTAAGCAACCTAAATTGTTTGCCTACTATTTTAAGATGCGTCAAAAACATGAGTTGCAGCAGTTTATTGACATATCGAGGCTAAAACCCTTTCTGCATATCTCTGGAATGTTTGGTCAGGCGAGATACTATGCTGCGTTCGTTGTCCCGATTGCACCTCATCCAACCAATAAAAATGGTGTGATTGTTTACGACTTAATGGCAGATGCACAACCTCTAGTAGATTTGAGTGTTGAGGAAATTCGCCATCGTGTGTTTACGCGTCAGGATGAGTTGGGGGAACTTGAAAGGTTGCCTTTAAAAGTCATTCATTACAATAAATCTCCAGCAGTTGCTCCCGCCACTTTTCTGAAAGATGCGCAAGTTGTTCAGCGCTTAGGTTTAGATGGTGCTGTTTGTCGTCATAATCTTGCCATCATAAAAGGGCATGCTGGTCTTGCGGCTAAGTTAAGCGATGTCTTTGCGCAAGAGGAACGACTCATCCATAAAGATCCAGATGTCATGCTTTATTCTGGTGGTTTTTTCTCCAGAGAAGATAAAGCCAGAATGGAAACGATTCGTTCGACGCCAGCAAGTCAATTGGCTGAACTGGCGGTATCGTTTGATGATCGACGATTGCCAGAAATGTTAATGCGCTACATTGGGCGTAATTACCCAGATCAATTGACAGAGCAACAAAGAGTGGAGTGGGAAGAGTATCGTCAAGTCCGCTTGCTTGAAAAAGATGGTGGCGGTTCTATTTGTATGGAGCAGTATTTTGAACGCTTGAATCAGATCGCTCAAACTCCTGATTTGACACCGGCAAAGCAAATAATGCTGCAAGACTTGGCTGACTATGCACAAAGTATTTATCCTATTGCGCTATAAGGAATTAAAATGAGCGAACAACATAATGGTACAAATTGGCTGGTTGGTTTTGCCGCTTTCATCATCATTATTGCAGGGCTAAAAGCCGCATCACAAATAGTCGTACCTTTTATGCTATCTGTGTTTATCGCTATTATTTGTGCGCCTCTGATGTCAAGTTTACGTCATCGAAAAGTGCCGACTTGGTTGGCTATTATTTTGGTGGTGATGCTGATATTGGTTGGGATTGGATCTTTAGCCGTGTTGGTTGGCGCATCCTTGGATAACTTTTCCAGTCAACTGCCAAGCTACAAAGCTCGATTTGCTGAAGAAACATCTAATCTGATTAAGTTAGTGAACAGTTTTGGCTTACAAATATCCTATGATCAAGTAAAAGGCTATATTGACCCTTCAGCATTAATGCAGATGGTAGCCAATGCGTTACGTGGACTGGGTAGCGCTCTGACAAATCTTATTTTGGTTGTCATGATCGTTATTTTTATTTTATTCGAAGCGGTTGAGTTGCCCAAAAAGTTATCTGTGGCTTTAAATGACGCGTCGCAATCCCTACAGAAATTTGAATCTTTCATTCAGTCTGTTAATCGTTATCTTGTCATTAAGACCTTGGTGAGTATTTTAACAGGGGTGCTCATTACGCTTTGGCTTTGGGTGATTGGCGTAGATTTTCCTATTTTATGGGGTGTGTGTGCTTTTCTTTTGAATTTTGTGCCTAATATAGGGTCCATCATCGCGGCGGTACCGGCCGTTTTATTGGCATTTGTTCAGTTGGGTAGTCTTTCTGCAGGACTGACTGCGGCGGGATTTTTAGCTGTCAACTTAATCATAGGAAATGTCATTGAACCTCGATATATGGGGAAGGGGTTGGGGCTGTCTACCTTAGTGGTGTTTTTGTCTTTACTTTTGTGGGGTTGGGTTTTTGGTCCCGTTGGCATGTTACTCTCGATTCCTCTGACTATTATTATGAAATTAGCATTTGAAGCGCATCCAAGAATGCAATGGTTGGCTGTCATGATCGATTCGGACTCAAGTAATCCAAGACGTTAATTCAGCTTAGTCTATGGTCTTAAGCTGGCAGGATCTTATTTTGAACCTAGCTGGCTTTATTTTGTTTTTTCGCGTATACTTCGCCATCGGATTTTCGTCCGAAGAAATCTATTAAGGCATGTAAATACTTACAGGCCTTATACTCACCAATAAAAGGTACTAATTTACATGTCTGACGCTGATACTCAGCCTACATTTGATTCGTTGGGCCTAATCGCCCCTGTTCTTAAAGCGGTTGCTGACCTAGGTTACGAGCAACCATCTGCTATCCAAGCGCAAAGTATTCCATATCTATTAGAAGGTCGAGACCTTTTGGGGCAAGCGCAGACGGGTACCGGTAAGACAGCAGCGTTCGCGCTCCCGTTACTGTCTCGCATTGACGTTACAGATAAAACGACACAATTACTTGTACTGGCTCCAACTCGTGAACTTGCTATTCAGGTTTCTGAAGCATTTCAAAGTTATGCTCGCAATCTACCCGATTTCCATGTACTGCCTATTTATGGCGGCATGTCTTATGACACACAATTGCGCCAATTAAAGCGTGGTGTTCAAGTTGTTGTCGGAACGCCTGGTCGTGTAATGGACCATATTCGTCGTAAAACATTGAAGCTAGATGGCATTAAAGCTTTGGTTCTTGATGAGGCGGATGAAATGTTACGTATGGGATTCATCGATGATGTCGAGTGGATTCTTGAGCAAACGCCACCTACACGTCAAATCGCTTTGTTTTCTGCAACAATGCCTGCCGTGATTCGTCAAGTGGCTAACCGTCACCTTAACAATCCGAAAGAAGTGAAAATTGTTACCAAAACTTCTACGGCTATGACGATTACACAAAAATATTGGTCGGTAAGTGGTCTTCATAAATTAGACGCTTTGACTCGTATTCTTGAGATGAATGAACACGATGGTATGATCATTTTCGTTCGTACCAAAGCCGCAACGATTGAGCTTGCTGAAAAACTAACCGCTCGTGGGCATGCCTGTGAAGCGCTAAATGGTGATATCAGTCAAAACTTGCGTGAGCGTACGGTTGATCGCATTAAGAATGGCCAAATTGACATTCTTGTTGCTACAGACGTTGTTGCTCGTGGTCTAGATGTAGAACGCGTAAGTCACGTGGTCAACTATGACATTCCATACGATACTGAGTCTTATGTTCACCGTATTGGACGTACAGGTCGTGCTGGTCGTTTAGGGACGGCGATTCTATTCGTTGCTCATCGCGAGCGTCGTATGTTGCAAGCTATTGAGCGTGCGACTCGTCAGCCAATTGAAAGCATGACGTTACCAACTGCTTCCGATATTAACGCACATCGCGTTAATCGATTTAAGCAGCGCATCACTGATGCGATGGACAATGAAAACCTTGATTTCTTCTTGGAGCTTGTAGAAAGTTACCAGAAAGATAATGAAGTGGATCCTTTGAAAATGGCGGCTGCTTTAGCGCATATGGCACAAGGCAAAACGCCATTGCTATTGTCTGAAATGGAAGTTCGCCAAGAACGCAGAGAGCGTCGTGAAGATCGCGATGGATCTCGTTCTGAGCGAGGTGATAGAGGCGATCGTGGTGATCGTGGTGATCGTGGTGATCGCGCGCCGCGTGAGCGCAAGGTTCGTCCTGTTACTGCAGAAGCAATGCCGTTAAAAGATGATCCAAGTACGTCCATGACCCGTTACGTTGTTCAAGTTGGTTACAGTGATGGTGTTAAACCTGGCAATATCGTTGGTGCGATTGCGAATGAAGCGGATATTGAAAGCCGTTATATTGGTCATATCGAAATCTATGAAGATTTTGCAACAGTTGATTTGCCTTCTAACTTAAGTGCCGATGCATTAGGTAAGTTGGGGAAGACGCGCATCTGTGGACAGCGTACTGATATTACTAAGCTAGAGAATGTTGATGAGTTGAATAAGCGTGCAGCCGCGCCTTCTACTCGTAAGCGTCCAGCAGGTGGCGGTGAGCGTCGTCCTACTAATGGTGGTGAGCGTCGTCGTTCAAGCGCCGGTGCGGGTGGCGGTCGCGACCGTGATGCAAATCGCAGTGCTGAGCGTCGTCCAAGAGCGCCAAAAAAGAATAGCTAATCGTGTAAAAACGATAATACAAAAAAGCCGCTTTATAGCGGTTTTTTTTGTATCATATAGCACTCAATTTTTTAGTCGGGTTAGAAGATAAGCTATGATCAAAAGTGCTTTATTTAATAGACAGAAAAAAACGTAACAGCACTTGTCTTTTTAGGTATCGGACTATTTTTTACATTAATAGGGTATTTTTTAACCCGATTGTATTTTTTTGCGACAAACGCCAGTTACTTTGCCGCGGAACCTCTTGGCAATATCCTCTTAGCTTTTTTTCATGGTGTGCGTTTTGATTTGTCTGCGATGGCATTTTTAAATGCACCGTTATTGTTGGTTCTATTTGTCTCTCTTTGGTTTCGTGTTTTAGCTAAAGTAAATATGAACTTGGTATTTCTCTATCTATTTGTAGTGAATACCTCAGCTATCGTTATTAATTTTGTCGATACAATTTATTTTCCATACACAGATCGCCGTAGCGGTATGGAAGTTTTTTCTATGACCAATGATGTTGTGTCTCAGTTACCAGAGTTAGTGGTTGTTTACTGGGGATACGCTGTTGCCAGTGTTTTGATCTTTGCTGCTTATTTTTGGTTGCTTTTGCAGGTAAAAAAGCGTGTACCTCTTGTGCAACTAAATCAAATCTTTCTATTTTTCTTATGTTTTTCTTTGTGTCTAATTTTTATTCTTGCTATTCGAGGAGGCTTTCAATCTAAGCCTATCAGGTCGCTGAATGCCTATAGTTATCCGTCTAGTAGGCTTGGCGCTTTGGTATTAAATACGCCTTTTACATTGCTAAAAGAAGATGCCGATCACTTAAAAAAAGTGGCGTATTTTGCAACAGATGAGGATGTCAGGAAATCATTACGTGCTGAAAAGCGTCACAATAACGAGTCTGAAATAAAAAAACATAATGTTGTTATTCTGATGTTGGAAAGCTTTGGTCTTGAATATTTCGGACCGCCGTATGGACTTAAATCTTACGTTCCTTTCTTACAAGAACTTTCAGAAAAAGGTCGATTTTTTCCTAACGGAGTGGCGAACGGACGTCGCTCAATTGAGGCGGTTCCGTCTGTTTTAGCTGGGATTCCATCATTGATGCCGGAAGCCTTTATGCGTTCTCCTTACCAGTCAAACACTATTCATGGTTTAGGTCAGATTGTTAAACCTTACGGTTATAGTACGGCATTTTTTCATGGCGCTAAAAATGGCAGTATGTATTTTGATGATACAACTTATCGTTTTGGCTTTGACCACTACTTTGGGCTAAATGAATACCCAAATCCTTTACATTTTGATGGGCAGTGGGGGATTTTCGATGAGCCTTTCCTTCAATTCTCTATTCATGAGATGGATAAGATGCCTAAGCCATTTATGGCTGGAATTTTTACCATTAGCTCCCATCCACCTTATACTTTGCCTGAGCAATACATGGGTAAAATAGAGGAGGGCAGTATACCAATGCACCGCGTCATTCAGTATTCTGATATGGCTTTGCAGCGTTTTTTTGACGAAGCGTCAAAGAAAGATTGGTATAAAGATACGCTCTTTATTATCACGGCTGATCATACGTCTGATAATTTTGATCCTGCGTTTGCAACGCCTTTGGGCCGTCATCAAATTCCTATAATCTTGTATCAGCCAAATCATCAACTATCTCCAGGTGTGGTTACGGATATGGCTCAGCAAATAGATATTCCTGCAACAATTGTTGATTATTTAAATCTGCCAGAAAGAGATAAGATCTTGCCATTTGGACGATCATTGCTGGAAGATGATGCGCAATCTGATGCTCTTATTAAAGCGGAAGATGCTTACTGGCTAATGTCTCAGGGCAAATATGTGAAATTGCCCATGATTAAAGGTGGGGTGATTGAAACGGGTAGTCTCCCAGGAACATTTATGCAGCCAACTGACAAAGAGGCAAGGGTAGATCTGGATAAGTTAGAACAACGCTTAAAAGCGTATGTGCAGATTTACACCAACGGGCTGATTGATAATTCGTTGTACAATTTTTCATCTAACAAAACGCAGTAGGTAACTAATGAACGAGATTACTATTATTAAGCCAGATGATTGGCATTTACACTTTCGCGATCAAGACATGTTGTTCGAGACGGTTCCAGCAACAGCTCGCTGCTTTGAGCGTGCTGTGGTGATGCCCAATTTGGTGCCGCCAGTAACAACGGCAGCGCTCGCATTAAGCTATAAAGAACGTATTTTAGCGGCCCGTCCAGCTGGCAGTACATTTATGCCAGTAATGACCATTTATTTAACAGACAAAACCAGTGTGCAAGACATTAAAGACGCAAAAAAGGCCGGTGTATTGGCGGCGAAAATGTATCCAGCTGGCGCGACGACCAACTCTGATTCTGGGGTCAATTCTTTAGAGTCTTTATACCCTGTTTTTGAAGCGTTGGCCGACAATGGTATGTTGTTGTTGATCCATGGTGAAGTGACCCAGAAGCACATTGATATTTTCGACCGTGAAAAAGAATTTATTGATCAACACATGGTGAAGATTGTTGAACGTGTACCTCACCTAAAAGTTGTGTTTGAACACATTACGACCAAAGAGGCTGCTGATTTTGTGTTGTCTGCTCGTGAAGGGGTTGCTGCGACTATTACGCCTCAACATTTGCTGTTGAATCGTAATGATATGTTGGATGGTGGGATTCGCCCGCACAACTATTGCTTGCCTGTTCTTAAGCGCAGTACTCATCAACAAGCTCTACGCGCGGTGGTGAAATCTGGCTCGCCACGATTTTTCTTGGGAACAGACTCCGCTCCTCATGCCAAGCATCGCAAAGAATCCGACTGTGGGTGCGCGGGTTGTTACAGTGCTTGGTCTGCACTTGAGTTGTATACGCAAGTGTTTGATGAGCTAGACGCACTCGATAAGTTAGAAGGTTTTGCGAGTTTTTATGGTGCTGACTTCTATGGATTGCCTCGCAATACAGAAACCGTGACCTTGGTTCGCGAGTCTTGGGAGGTGCCTAGTAATATCACCCTGCCAAATGGTGAGCTCCATTGTGCCGTTTTTTGCTGGTAAGCAAGTGGCTTGGAAATTGAAGTAAGACACTCTGTCTATGTTTAAATGAAACCGGATGCAGCAATGTGTTCGGTTTTTTTTCATCATTTTGAGATTAACGTCGTCAACGATTCGGTAGCACTTGGAGGTATAAACGTTGGATGATTAAAGATGGGAAAGAAATTTAGAGAAGTATAAGGTGGTGCGGATGGAGAGACTCGAACTCTCACGCCGTGAAGCACTGGAACCTAAATCCAGCGTGTCTACCAATTCCACCACATCCGCATGCCGTGTTAATGTGCGAGATCTTACCGATATTTTTTGCTGATGCAAGCGTTTTTTTGGTGAAGTATTTATATTTATTTTTTTAGAATGGATCACGGAATTTTATAAGATGAAACAGGACTTATAAAATCAAAAATGGTCTAATAATAGTACCCTAACTTGTTATTTCAGCAGAGTGAGAATATGGAAAGTCATTCGGTGTTAATGTTATTAAATCCTCTTGATCTTGTTACACTTTTTGTCTTTTTTGCTTGCTGGTGGGGATACGCTTTTTATGCTCAATACAATTCTAAGCGTCGTTCTTGTTTGGTGAGTGTGTTGCATCAATTTCGCTTAGCGTGGATGTCTCGTTTACTTAGACGAGACAATCGAATCGCCGATGCCTCGGTGATGGCGAATTTGGAGCGCAGCAGTTTGTTTTTTGCATCGAGTAGTTTGCTGATTATCGCAGGTTTGTTCACTGCCTTTAATTACTCCGAAAAAGCCATTGGTATTTTATCCGATTTTTATCTTGTCTCACCCATGAGTCAGCAAGAGTGGGAATTGAAAATTATTGTTTTGGTGGCGATCTTTTCTTATGCGTTTTTCACTTTCACCTGGTCTGTTAGGCAGTATAATTTTTGTTCTGTATTGGTTGGTAGTGCACCACTGGCAACAGAACGTGGTATCGAAGACAGTGAGCGTGAATTGTACGCCATGCATATGGCGCAGATTTGTAGTTTAGCGGCCAATCAATTCAACTACGGATTGCGTGCTTTTTATTTTGCGATGGCGTTTTGTGGTTGGTTTCTTGGTCCATACTTTTGTATGGCCGCCAGTGTCATGGTGGTGGCGGTATTGTATCGTCGTGAATTCCGTTCTAAAACATTCAAAACATTGAGCCGAGGACTCGTTATGAAATCTCATGCTTCCTAATTTCCCCAAGCCCTTACCAGTAGAGGATAAGCCTGTTAATCGTACGGTGAATGTTGATGACAGGCTTTACCAGTATTTGGTTGATGTTTCCGTTCGTGAAAATGATTTTTTGAAAGCGTTACGACGTGAAACAGCACAATATCATATGGCTCGCATGCAACTGTCCCCAGAAGTTGGTCAGTTGTTGGCTCTATTAGTCAAACTACAAGCCCCCCAAAAACTGCTCGAAATAGGTGTATTTACTGGTTACAGCACGTTATCAATGGCGATGGCGATGCCAAAAAATGCGAGATTAGTCGCCATTGAAAAGAAGCAGATGTGGCTGGATATTGCGACGCGTTATTTGGAGCAAGCAGGGGTGATGGATCGTGTTACCACTTATTGCGATAAAGCCTTGCCAGTCATGCAGTCTTTTTTAACCGCTGAGCGGGAAAGTTTCGACTTCATTTTTATCGATGCGGACAAGCAAAATCTTTTGGCTTATTACCAATTGGGAAAGCAATTATTGCGTCCAGGTGGTTGTCTGTTGATTGATAATACATTGTGGTGGGGCAATGTGGCTGATGAAGCATTTACCGATAAAGACACCAGAATTGTTCGTGAGCTTAACAAAACTATCTATGAAGACACGGATGTTGAGTTGTCACTTATTCCTATTGGTGATGGCCTTACATTGGTTAGGAAAAAGATCGATAGTTAACAGATTTCATTTCTAATGCTGATTAAGATGAAAAATAAAGGTAGTGACTTTAAACGCCCCAGTATTTTGGGACGTTTAATGAACCTCTTTATTTAAAGAGGCGTGACTTCTTGCTTCTCATTTAAACTTACTCCCAATGTAGCTAGCTGATATTTTTCGAGATACCGGTAGATAGAAGTGAAAGTGGTTGTTCTAATCTCACCTTGATGATCCTTGGTCGTAATGTCATCTATAAACATAGAACCAAGAGCTAACTTAAAACTATTAATCTTAACGACTTGTGGTGTGAAGTAGGTCTTTTCAATGGCTTTGAGTCTTTTCATATCCGTGGTTTGGTAGATAGCAGCATTGATTAAATTTAGTGTGTGTTCCGTACAGTTTTGATATTGATTATTAAATGGATTGGCAATAACAGAATAATTAGGATTATGTAGCTTAGCGTCATTTCCATTGTCGATTAAGGCGATTAGCACTGGCTTGTATCTCTTTACTCGGTATGATTATTCCCGCCTTTAATTCCTGAACACCCCAGAAAAAATCAACAGGGTAGTCTATCACTAGCTTACTTCGATCTGCTTCTCCATCTAGCTGATATAAGTTATGTATTGCATAGCCTTGGACTGTTGCTCCGTTAGAAAGTTGAATATTTGAATAAACAGCAATCGCTGTGTGGGTATAGTTAATACCCTCCGGTAAGTCTTTTTTGGGTCTGCCAACACGAGCGATAATAAAGGCTCGTGCACCATTAGACGCGGCGTATTTCTCGACATTCTTAGCAAACTTAATAATTCTTTCAGGCTCTATCACGGCCTGCTCTGTGGCTTGGCTGCCTGCCCAAATATTGCTCGATATTAGTATTAATAAAGTTAGTAATATCCTGATATTCATTTCAGTATCCTTTTGAAAAATGCCGAATGACATACACTGCTTAAATATTGTGCAGTCTATGTCACTTAGAAGAAGTTCTTATGGCTTTATTGTTTGATTCGCAATGGCCTGATTTGGTGCAGGGTCTGCGGTAATGGTGGTCTCAGTGATGGTTAATGGGCCATTTGTGTTGCTGATTGAATCATAGTTGTTGGCGATTGAAGTGCTTCCTTGTGTGCTCGCTGCTCCAGAAGCAAGAGCAGCACCGCCACTGACCATAAGAGGAACAGCCACCGCTGTACTCGCTGCTTGGGCGACGGATGCTGTGCCGTGGCCGATGGCATAGGCAGAGTGTTTACCTGCTTGACTGCTATGTTCACTTGAACCTGCTGCATGTGAAGTAAGGGTGGTAAGCGAAAGAGTGAGTGCAATTGTGATGTGAGCTAATTTCATTGTCGTATTCCTTTTACGTGGTTGATGAAATAGACAATAGTGGTTGATATTTTTAATGTAAACTTTGTTCTGATATGTATACTTTTTAAAAACTATTAGTCTATTTATCATATACTTTTTGGACTTTTTTATGTGTAGGAGTGGTCGTAATGAGCCAAATTAATCAAATTAAACAAACTCTTAAGCAGCTATTACGTCAACAACAGATTACTTATAAGGATATTGCTGTTGAATTAAATATGAGTGAAGCCAACATAAAGCGTATTTTCGCGACGCAAAATTTTACTCTTGAGCGACTTGAGCAAATCTGTCAGATATTGAAAATGAGTATTTCTGATTTGTTTTTAATTGCGCAAAAACAAGTAGAAAAAATTAGCCAGTTAACCATTGAGCAAGAAAATGAGTTATTGGCCAATCCCAAATTACTATTAGTGGCTGTCTGTGTTCGAGATGGTTGGAAGTTTGATGAAATCACAGCTTCATATGATATAGATAAACATCAATGTATTCAGTTATTAGCTAGGTTAGATAAATTGAAGATTATTGATCTGTTGCCTGATAATCACTATAAATCACTGATTGCCCAAGATTTTAGGTGGAGACCTCATGGTCCCTTAGAAAAATTCATGGAGCAGAATATATTTACTGAATTCATGCAACCGAAGAAGGGCGAAACTTGGGATTTTCGTTTTTATCTACGTGGTCATTATTCACAAACCTCCATTGATATTATTCAGCGTAAATTAAATCAACTTACCAAAGAGGCTGCCATTCTCAATCAAGAGGATGCTGAGACCCCTCTAGAAAAACGTCAACATACAGGTTTGTTAATGGCCATGCGTCCATGGGAACCCTCGTTGTTTGAACGCATGCGTAGGCCGTCTTAAGTATCAATGATTTCGCCTAACGTTTTTGCCATTCATCTATATCCATAAATTTACTTGTGACTTTTTTGCTTCTTTTGCTGAGTTTGCCTCTTGAAATTGCCACAAGAGGCTTTATCTATGAGTCACAAGTGAAAAGAAATACGCCTTTGGATCTTGGGTCCGAGGGTTCATTCAAATAGGAGCAAGCTATAACATGGCAACTGATACTCAAAAAGAAACGTTAGGGTTTCAAACCGAAGTAAAACAACTACTTCATTTGATGATCCACTCTTTGTACTCCAACAAAGAGATCTTTCTACGGGAGCTGATTTCGAACGCGTCTGATGCGGTTGATAAGCTTCGCTTTGAGTCTGTCGCTAACGCAGACCTTCTCGCCGAAGATCCAAATCTTCGTGTCCGTATTGAGTTTGATAAGGACAGCAACACTGTCGTTATTGATGATAACGGCGTGGGTATGTCCCGTGAAGAGGCTATTACCAACCTAGGTACGATTGCTAAATCCGGCACCTCGGCTTTTCTTGAGCAATTGAGTGGCGATCAGAAAAAAGACAGCCAGTTAATTGGTCAATTTGGTGTTGGTTTCTATTCCGCCTTTATCGTGGCGGATCAAGTGACCGTTGAAACCCGTCGTGCTGGTGTAGCAGCAGATCAAGCGGTACGTTGGGTATCGGATGGTTCTGGTGAGTTTACTATTGAAAATATTGAAAAAGCGACGCGTGGTACACGCATTACTTTACATCTTAAAAGTGATGAAAAAGAATTTGCAGACAACTTCCGTTTGCGTCATCTAGTGACTAAATACTCTGACCATATTTCTATTCCAGTGGAAATGGAAAAGCCCGTTTACCCAGAAATGGACGAAGAGGGGAATCCTAAGCCTGTTGACGAGAATAAAGCGCCAGAATTTGAGGCGGTTAACTCGGCAAAAGCCTTATGGACACGTTCACGCAGCGATGTTACTGATGAAGAATATCAAGAGTTCTACAAGCATATTTCTCACGATTATCAAGAGCCTTTGAAATGGTCTCACAATAAGGTTGAAGGCAAATTGGAATACACTAGTTTGTTGTATATTCCTTCTAAGGCACCTTACGATCTATGGAATCGTGATATGCAGCGTGGCTTGAAACTCTATGTTCAGCGCGTGTTTATTATGGACGAAGCGGAAGCATTCCTGCCACCTTACATGCGTTTTGTGAAAGGCGTGGTAGATTCTAACGATTTGTCGTTAAACGTGTCTCGTGAAATCCTGCAAAATGATCATGCCGTTGATTCTATGCGCTCAGCATTGACGAAACGCGTACTCGATATGCTAAGTAAGATGGCGAAAAATGAGCCTGAGGATTACCAAAAATTCTGGAACGAATTTGGTAACGTGATCAAAGAAGGCCCAGCTGATGATATGGGCAACAAAGATAAAATTGCTGGTTTGTTGCGTTTCAGCTCGACTCACACAGATGCTGCCGCGCAAACTGTCTCGTTGGCTGATTACATCGAGCGTATGAAAGAAGGCCAAGATAAGATCTATTATATCTACGCTGAGAGTCATAATACGGCGAAAAACAGCCCACATTTAGAGATTTTGCGTAAGAAAGGCTTTGAAGTCTTATTGCTAAGTGATCGCATTGATGAGTGGATGATGTCTTCTCTACAAGAGTTTGAAGGCAAATCTTTCCAAGACGTTACTAAAGGCAAGCTAGACTTAGCTGACCAAGAAAACGAAGAAGAGAAGAAAGAGAAAGAAGAAAAGGCTGAGCAAATCAAACCGCTTCTGGATCGCATGAAAACCGTACTTGAGTCGAAAGTGACAGCCGTAAACAGTACCGATCGTTTAACCAATTCTCCTGCGTGTTTAGTGGTTGGGGAATACGATATGGGTCTGCAGATGCGTCGCTTGCTTGAACAAGCGGGTCAGAAATTGCCTGAATCTAAGCCAACATTGGAGGTGAATCCAGATCACCCCATTGTTGCTAAGATGGACGCTGAAACAGACGAAGAACGTTTTGCGGATATGGCTTGGCTGTTATTCGAACAAGCAACTTTGTCTGAAGGTGGTCAGCTAGAAGACCCCGCGACGTTTGTTAGTCGTATGAACAAATTGATTGTTCAGCTAAGTAAGTAATATTAGCAAACGGTGTAATTGTCTCATTACGCCGTGATGCTAAGCTCAGTAAAGCCTCTATTTAAACTGTATAGGGGCTTTTTTTATGGCAGGTGGTTTGCTTTTTGTTGGATAATTCTTTAGGTTGATAAGGCACTAAGGACAGTGTGTTAACTATTCAACGTGTTAATTATTCAAAGGAGTGACATATGTTTTTAAAACAATGCCTAGCCACGTGTTTTCTGCTTTTTTCGGCACTTGCTGTGTCTCAACCACAGGTGCAATTAGCCTCTCAATTCTCTGATGATGTCCCCGTTAATGACTATTTAATTAGTGAAAAATACGATGGCATTCGAGCGATTTGGACGGGAAAGCAATTGATAACCCGCCAAGGAAATTCCATCTATGCGCCAGATTGGTTTGTTGACCCACTGCCCGAGGTTTGGTTAGATGGCGAGCTGTGGTCAACACATAATGACTTTGCTTTTATTATGTCAACGGTGCGAAAAAATACACCAGTTGATAGTGAATGGCGAAAAATCCATTACATGGTGTTTGATGCACCGGATCAAGCTAGACAGATGCCATTTGAGCAACGGTATGAACGTTATACTCGGATTGTGAATGGCCTGAATGCCTCCCATGTCCTTCCTGTCAAACAATTTACTGTCGTGGATAATCAGGCATTGGCATTATTATTGGATGCTTACGTAAAAAATGGCGCAGAGGGTTTAATGCTGCATCGCAAGACGGCGACGTTTGAAAGTGGCTGCACTGATAATTTATTAAAACTGAAGCCACACATGGATGCAGAAGCCAAAGTGATTGCTATCATGAATGGCGCAGGTAAATACGATGGTATGATGGGGTCGATTCTGGTTGAAATGCCATCGGGCATTCAGTTTAAAATTGGCAGCGGTTTTTCCGATGATGAACGACGTAACCCACCTCAGCCTGGTGATTATGTAACCTATAAATATCATGGTTTTACGGAGCGAGGCATTCCAAGATTCGCCAGTTTTTTGCGGCTTCGAGAAATAGACTATTAATGCTTTTGAAGAGGTGATCGTGCTGACAGAGGTTTATTGTTTGCCTGGTACTATGTGTGATCAGCGCCTTTGGGACACAACGCAACAGGCTCTAGGTTCCCAAATTGCACTGCGCCATGTGGCGATACCCAGTGAAAGCTCGATTGAGTTAATGGTCGCAGCCCTCGCTAAGATATTGCCGACAGCGCCCATTAATCTGTTGGGATTTTCTATGGGAGGGTACATTGCTTGTGCTTTTGCCTTGACATACCCTGAGCGAGTAAACCGACTAATGGTCTTGTCTAATACCGCAAGTGGCTTGTTAGAGTCAGAGCGTCAGCAACGTGAAATTGCCCTTAATTGGGTTGCGAAACAAGGCTATCATGGCATACCGCGTAAAAAAGCCCTAGCTATGTTGAGTCCTGTGAACCAAGGTAATAGCGAGCTGATTGGTTGCATTTTGGCCATGGACGAAGCATTGGGCGAAGCGGTTTTTATTCAGCAATTGAAAAGCAGTTTGCAGCGTCCAGAGCTATTAACTGAGCTTGAACATGCAAGGTTTGCGTTGTGTTTTCTTGTCGGTACAGACGATATTTTATTATCGGGCGCGGTATTAGATAAAATGCAGTCTTGTGAGCGTTACGCCCTGCAAAAGATCGATCATTGTGGGCATATGGTGCCTTTGGAGCAGCCAGCGTGGCTGGCTCAGCGGATGCTGGCGTTTTATAAAGGCTAATCCCCTCGCACTAAAGTGTTGGGCAAAAAAGTCTGTGAAGTGTTTGGATCAGCTCTTTTACTCTGCTGTCGCCTATCATATAGAAAATAGTTTGTGACTCTCGACGGGTGTTGACTAAACCGTCTTTTCGCAATATCGCAAGGTGTTGTGAAAGGGCGGATTGGCTCAAAGGCAGCTTTTCATTTAAAGCCGTCACGGACAGTTCTTTATCCAGCAAATGGCATAAAATCATCAGACGATTCTCGTTACTGAGTGCTTTTAAAAACAGGGCGGCTTGTGAGGATTGTTGTAGCATATCTTTCATGGTAGGCGTTGTGTTTTCCATTGTTTTTCTCTTTCTAAAGTAGCCGTTGGTGCATCGTGTTTTCTGCCGTCAACAAAACCATCCACATTGTCTGTGGATAAACTCGGTAGTAGTCGCTGTCAACTACTGTTGTTGTCAGGTAATGCGGTCATTATGTCGTGTTGTATGATATTTGCACAATGACCGTGTCATGGCTTTTTATTTGTTAAGATTAAAGCTTGTCCAAATAGGGGCGTGATCGGATGGCTTCTCTAGGGCGCGCAAATCGTAATCTACATCGGCATCTTCTAAATAAGGTGTCAGTCCATTGGAGGCCATAATGACATCGATTCGTAAGCCACGTTTAGGCGTGTCTTCAAAGCCTTTGGAGCGATAGTCAAACCAGCTGAAACGATCATCTCGTGTTGGGTTAAGCTGACGATAAGTGTCTGTTAGTCCCCAGTTGGCCAAGGTAGAGAACCATTCTCTTTCTTCTGGCAAGAAACTGCATTTGCCTGTTTTTAACCAGCGTTTGGCGTTGACCTCTCCAATGCCGATGTCTAAATCCGTAGGGGAAATATTAATGTCACCCATGACAATGATTTTTTCATCAGGAGAATGGGCTGCAAGGTACTGCATTAAGTCTGCATAAAATTTACGCTTCGCTGGAAACTTAGTTTCATGGTCGCGGCTTTCTCCTTGAGGGAAGTAACCGTTTATCACTTTTACTGGTCCTTGGGGAGTGTCAAACGTCGCAATAATCATTCGACGCTGCGCGTCTTCATCATCATCTGGAAAGCCGTACTCCACGTTAGTCGCTTCTTGCTTACTAAAAATAGCCACGCCGTAATGGGATTTTTGTCCGTAATAATAAGCATGATAGCCAACAGATTGTGGAATCTCGTGAGGAAAAGCATCATCGTGCACCTTGATTTCTTGCAGGCCAATGACGTCCGGTGCGTGTTTTTCGACAAGCGCGGTTATTTGATGTGGTCGAGCACGTAAACCGTTGATGTTAAAAGAGACAAATTTCACGGGGATTCCTTGTTAAACGAATTTGCTCAATGATACCGAGATGTGGGGTTTACATAAAGCGGTTAAATAAGATGAATTGATGGCTTTTTCATGGCACGTATATGGGATTGTTTTTAACTTCTTTTGGCTGGCCTGTTACACTGTACGAATGGTTTAAAAAGTAATTTTGGAGACTCAAAATGCCTTATCAGTACGACTTATTTGTTATTGGCGCAGGCTCTGGTGGCGTTAGAGCGAGCCGAATAGCAGCATCGAAAGGTTATAAAGTCGCCGTTGCAGAAGGCGGCGCATTGGGTGGCACTTGTGTCAACATCGGTTGTGTGCCTAAAAAACTCTTTGTCTATGGTTCAGAATTTGGCCATGGTTTTGACGAAGCGGCTGGTTATGGTTGGTCTCACCAAGGTGTTGAGTTTAACTGGTCGGTTTTACGTGATAACAAAACCAAAGAAATCCAACGCCTCAACGGCATCTACGGCAATTTACTTGGCAATGCTGGTGTTGAGGTCATTGCCGGTTTTGCGAGTTTTGTCGATGCGCATACTGTTATGGTAGATGGTAAAACCTATACCGCAGAACGCATCTTGATTGCTGTTGGCGCTAAGCCTTTTATCCCTGAATTTAAAGGCAGCGACCTCGTCGTCAGCTCTAACGAGATGTTTTTTTAGAAGAACTGCCTCAAAAAGCACTGGTTGTTGGTGGTGGTTACATTGCTGTTGAATTTGCTGGTATTCTGAATGGCTTAGGCGTGGAAACCAGCCTTGCCTACCGTGGAGATCAGTTGCTGCGTGGCTTCGACCAAGATGTTCGGGATTTTGCCAGTGAAGAATACAAAAAATCTGGCATTGATGTTCGTTTAAATACCGACGTTGAATACATTGAATTGGCGGATGCGGCGGACCCAAAAGGCGCTCGAACAGTGTATTTTAAAGATGGTCATGTAGAAGAGTTTGGTTTGATTCTTTATGCCACTGGTCGTGTGCCCAACGTGGCTTCCCTAGCGCTTGACAAAGCGGGCGTCAAAACCGGTACAAACGGTGCAGTGATCATTGATAAAAACTTCACTACTTCTACAAAAAGCGTCTTTGCTCTTGGCGATGTGACGGATCGTATCCAGTTAACGCCGGTTGCGATTAAAGAAGCCATGGCGTTGATCGCTTATTGGTTTGAAGGCAAAGAAGTGACCTTCGATTATGACAATATTCCAACCGCTGTTTTCAGCCAACCAGCAATAGGCACCGTAGGCTTAAGTGAGCAGGAAGCCGAGACGCGAGGCTTAGACTTCCGAGTGTATCAAACGGACTTCCGCCCAATGAAACACACACTGAGTGGCAGCACGTCACGCTCTATGATGAAGTTGTTGGTAAACAATGCAGACGATAAAGTCATTGGTGCGCACATGGTCGGCGATTACGCTGGCGAGATTATCCAAGGCTTAGGGATTGCGATCAAAGCCGGTGCAACCAAAGCGGATTTCGACGACACGGTAGGGGTTCACCCAACCAGCGCGGAAGAGTTTGTGACTTTTTCAGCTGCGTCTTTAAAGAAAAAATAAGACGGACAAAGACGCTCGAGTAATGCACTGAAGAAGACGCCTTGATACGGTTTATCATGGCGTCTTTTTTGTATGTCTAATGTTTGTCCATCTAATCTAGAATTTGGTTTCTTCTTCACGATCAAATTGTACAGCGCATACGTTTTCTCTATCAGCATAGTCTTAATTTCGATTGCCTCAATGGCGGCACTTCATTAGTGTGGCTAGCATTCGCAACATGTTCTTAAAAAAATACACGAGACTAAAATGAACGAAGTACTAACAACGTTACAACCTGCGGCTATTTGGCGCCATTTTCAAACATTATGTAACACACCAAGACCGTCCTATCATGAAGCGGCACTAAGAGAACACCTCATTCAATGGGCGACCAAGCTAGGTCATGAAACCTATGTTGATCCAGTCGGCAACCTATTAATCCGCAAAGCCGCCAACAAAGGCATGGAAGACAGAGAAACTGTCGTCTTACAAGGTCACTTGGATATGGTTGCGCAGAAAAATGCCGACATCGACCATGACTTCACCAAAGATCCGATTGTCACCCAAGTGATCGATGGTTGGGTTCACGCAACCGGAACCACCCTTGGTGCTGACAATGGCATTGGTGTTGCCGCCGCCATGGCCGTACTAGAAGCGACTGACTTAGTCCATGGACCTATTGAAGCCTTGTTTACCATCGAAGAGGAAACCAGTCTACGGGGTGCTCTACAACTCGAAGAGGGCATTTTACAGGGCAAGATCTTATTAAACTTGGACTCTGAAGATCGTGGCGATGTGTATATTGGCTGTGCAGGTGGCATGGACATCAATATTGAAAAACAGTACGTCGCTATCGCGGCTGATAGTGACCAAAAAGCCTTCAAAATTACCGTCTCTGGTTTACGTGGTGGACATTCTGGATTGGATATCCATAAAGGTCGTGCCAGTGCGAACGTGCTGATAGTCCGTTTGTTAAACTTGCTAAAAGAGCGTTGTGATTTTGGTTTAAGCGCGTTTAGCGGCGGTACATTACGCAATGCCATTTCACGGGATGCCACAGCGACCATCAACGTCAGCAGCAAAGACCAAGCTAAACTGTTTGCCTTTATTGAAGCATTTGAGAAAGCCACACAAGCGGAGTTTTCAGCGACAGAAGCGAATTTAAGCGTTACCTTAGCCACGGCGGCATTGGATTCAGAACTGGAAAGCAACGCTAAAGACGCTTTGTTAAATGCCATGTACTGCGCGCCCCATGGTGTTCATCGCATGAGTGCGGACTTGGAAGGCGTCACCGAAACCTCTTGTAACTTTGGTGTGATGAATCTTCGTAACACCGCTGACGGTAAAAAAGCGTTTGATGCCTGCTTGTTAGTACGATCGTTAGTGGATTCTGCCGTAGAGCACCTGGCTTACGTGGCAAAATCTGCTTTCTCATTAATTCAAGCTGACGTGAAACTCGAAAATGGCTACCCTGGTTGGCGCCCAGATCCAAAGGCATGCTTACTCAAGCACTTCTTAACCGTTCACACCAATGTCATGGGGCACGAAGCCAATGTAAAAGTCATCCATGCGGGCCTAGAGTGCGGCATCATCGGCGCGAAATACCCTGGTATGGAAATGGTCTCCTTCGGCCCCAACATCCGTGGTGCCCATTCACCAACAGAGCGCATGGAAATCGACTCCGTTGGGGATTTTTGGCGACTACTCGTCGCGTTGTTGGCGTCCACGCCGAAGGCCTAAGTTGCTTCCCCTTCTTCAAGGGGAAGACGGAAGATGGGGTTGTTCTTTTATTTCTTTTGAATCCTCTTATTGGCTTTGTATTCCTAAAGGTTATTCCGCTCTTCAATTCAGTGAATGCTGAGCGGATAACTTTTTGCAAGCGCCCAAAACTTACCTTATAAAGAAAAGCAAAAATTCGCTTTAAGATCTTTAATGCCTGATTTCTTTCATAGGTACATCATTTTTACCTACGCTCCTTTTACCGTAAGGCATAGATTGGTTTTATTGGTAGAGAGCCTCTTTCTGTTAATGACCCTGAAACGCCATAACGTCGCGCAACTTCGTCGCGTCGAACTGACTTCTTCGTGGCACAAGGGCGTCGTACTATATCTCACCTTGGTATTGCTTTGCTTGCGCCTGTTTCGCAGGCTCAACGCGTCAGCGCAAAATCAAACCAAGGTGAATGGCTGGCGTTAGGCCTGTATATATCGACTTTTGTAGGCCGTGCCTTTTTCATAGCTAATCGTAGAGCATCATGAGCGCAGCGTAATGTGCCGTTGAAAGCGAAGCTTTCACTTTTTGACTGGACGGGCTAAAAGGTCTTTGGCTTTGACCATTAGCCCTCAAAGAGTGTTTAGAAAAGCTTCACCGTCGGCTGTGTCACCACTGTCTAACTCTTTTTTGGCAGATTCAACGTAGTGTTTTAGGTAATCAAGTTTCATTGCTTCAAGCTCGTCAAAATTTCTCTTAGCATCATTTGTGGTAAGAGTATGCATAATTAAGCTTCATTTTTAGAATTACCCAGAAGCATAATTTATGGCGTGGTTTAATTAAAGCGATTAAACCGTGCGATTTTTATAGAGGGTGGATCAAGTAAGGTGGCTTTAGCCCGATAAAGCTTGCGTTTAAACAGAGTATCTTGTATTCGCGTTCAGCTGCGTCGTTAACGAAGGCAAATCTTTTCACTATGAGTCCCTTGCATAAATGAAAAGAGCAACTGTACATTGAAAAATTACATATTTTAATAAGCGGTGTTTTGTTGGATTTATATGGAGGCATGACGTGATGTGTAATCGCGATTTATTCACAGAATTAAGATCTGCCCTTGATGAAGCCAAACAGCATTCTGAAGAAAAATTGCCACTCAAACAAAGTAAAACGAGGTAGGCGATAGTTTCGAGGGAGGAATGTCATTTCACTTTGTTGCTACCAAACCTTCTCATTTCAAAATGTGATCCTAAGGCAATGCGTTCAATCAGCATTGCCTTTTCTTTTTTAGGAATGGGTTTTAAGAAAGGGCGAGGGTGAGGTGTGAGAATATGTCATAATAGCCGTATCAAAAAACGAGGTTGGATGATGGATTCACAGGCGCTGACGATAAAATTGGATGACGAGCAGTTTGAGGTGGTGTTGGGGGGCAACTTGTTGTCTTCCTTGCTTTCTCAGGGTGCGGATGTTCGTTACGGTTGTCGCGCTGGGGCGTGTGGGGCTTGTCGTCTTTATGATGTGAGTAATTGCGAGTCGATTCTTTCCTGTCAAACGACCGTGGTGTCGGCGATGTCTTTAACTCGGCAAACGCCGGCTGAGTCTTCCTCTTTTACTGTTTTAAGTAATATCACTATTGATGAAGCATCGATTGAGCTGACTCTTTTAGGAGCAAGTGACGATTCTTTTGGCGACCGCGTTTTTGTGTCTCTTCTCTCTGAAAGGTTATCGAGTAAGGTATCTGAATATTCGTCTGCTGAGCGAGGCTCATTTTTATGAATGCATGACACTAAATCCTGCTGGCGCCCCTTTGAAATTGGTTCTGCAGAAAGAGCATGTTTCCGCTGAGGATTGGTGGCGAGCCTTGGCGCTTTCGTCTGATGATAAGCTTGCTGTTCAATTATTCACGGGGATTAGAAAAGGACGTTTGTTGTTTGAAATGGACATTTCCGATGCGCCTGTGGTGGTGATTTCTTCTCCGGATAACGCTATTTTTGAATCTTATTGGCGTGAGGCAGTGCTGGATTATACGCCAAGTTTTCTCGGGCATTTTGTTTTGCCTGCGAAGAGTGATCCCAAGCTAAGTTTGGCGGATGCTGCGCTGTTGGCGTTTCTTCAAGCGGCGCTGGTGGATGCAGGCGATGCCTCTTTACAGCTTATTTACCATGGTCAAAACGTGTCTGCGAAGGATTGGGGTAGGTTGTTACGTCCTTTGCGGATTCATCCGAATCAGCTGCATTTTGTTCGGTAGCTTGGCCTTTTTATTTTTATGCATATTTTTATGCTTTTTAATTTTATTCACGGATTCTATTAATGAAAATTCTACATACCTCTGACTGGCATCTTGGTCAGCACTTTATGGGGAAATCCCGCCGAGATGAGCATAAGGCCTTTATTGATTGGTTGTTGGCGCTGGTGGATCGAGAGTCAGTCGATGCGGTGATTATCGCGGGCGATGTGTTCGATACTGGTTCTCCGCCAAGTTATGCCCGTGAAATGTACCATCAGTTGGTGTTGGATATGAAGGCTCGCCACTGTCAGTTGGTGATTATTGCGGGTAATCACGATTCGGTCAGTATGTTAAATGAATCTAAGAGTTTGCTGATGTATCTTGATACGCAAGTGTCTAGCCAAGCCACTCTCGAAGATATTGACTCTCATGTTGTTGCGCTGAAAGACAAGACCGGCGAGGTGGCTGCTTGGGTTTGTGCTGTGCCGTATTTGCGCCCAAAAGACGTGATGCAAAGCGTTGCTGGGCAATCTGAGCAAGACAAGAAGTTGAGTTTGTTGCAGTCGATTGGCGAATTTTACCAGCAGGTGTATGAAGCAGCGTGTGAGAAAAATAAAGCGCTGAAAACGCCAGTGCCGATTATTGGTACTGGGCATTTGACCGCGGTGGGCGGGCAAGTGAGTGAGTCGGTTCGCGATCTTTATGTCGGCACATTAGAAGCCTTGCCGACGTCTGTGTTTCCGGCGTTTGATTACCTTGCGCTTGGGCACATTCATCGTGCTCAGCCAATCAGTAAAAGCGGTCGATTCCGTTACAGCGGGTCACCCATTCCGTTGAGTTTTGATGAACTGGGACGAGACAAGACGCTGGTGATACTGAATACCGACTTGTTAGGTGAAGACACCTTTGTTGAAGACTTGTTTGCCGAGCCGGTGGACCCTGTTCAGTTGGTAACGATTCCAAATTTTCAGCCCATGGCGAGTGTAAAAGGCAATTTGAAAGATGTTATTAAGCAGATTTCTGCCTTGCCATTAGACGAAGATAAAACTTTATGGTTGGAAGTCACTGTGATTGCAGATGATTATTTGAGCGATGTGCATAAGCGTTTGCTAGAGGTGATTGAGGGCAAGCCAATCGAGTTGCTGCGAGTCATGCGAAGAAGTGCCATAGAGAAAAAGAACGACGGTTTTGAGGCGCGTAAAACCTTGTCAGAATTGACGGTCGGTGATGTGTTTCAGCAGAGTCTTAAATCGAATTTAGAGTTGGATGAAGAAGAGTCTAAAACTCTGACGGAGCTTTTTAATGCCTGTTTGACGGAGTTGGAAGCGCATCAGCAAAACGGCGAGGAGAAGCAATCATGAAAATTTGCAAACTGCGCCTAAAGAATCTGAATTCCCTCAAAGGCGAGTGGGAAATTGACTTTACCAAAGCGCCGTTTGACGATGCGGGCGTGTTTGCCATTGTTGGGCCAACGGGCGCGGGTAAGTCGACTTTATTGGATGCCATCTGTCTGGCTTTGTACCATGAAACACCGCGTTTGAAAGTCTCGCCGAGTCAGAATGATGTGATGACGCGTCATACGTCTGAATGTTTGGCGGAAGTGGAGTTTGAAATTAAGGGGAAAGGTTATCGCGCTTTCTGGGGGCAACGACGCGCCCGCGGTCAAAGCGATGGCAAGTTGCAACCCATGACCTGTGAGCTATGCGAACGTGATGGCACCATTATCACCACCAAGATAAACGAAAAAATTGATAAAATTGCTGAGATCACTGGCTTGGATTTTTCGCGTTTTACCAAGTCTATGTTGTTGGCTCAAGGTGGGTTTTCGGCCTTTTTGAATGCGTTGCCTAATGACAGAGCCGAGCTATTAGAAGAGCTAACCGGTACGGAAATTTACGGTGATGTATCTAAGTGGGTGTTTGATAAACACAAGCAAGAAAAGCAGGCCATCGCCGCCTTGGAAAAAATCAATGAGCAAGCTCAATTGCTGACAGACGAGGCTTTTTCAGAGCTAAAGCAAACAGAGTCGAATTTTGAAGCCAATGAAAAAACCAATGCTCGAGCGCTAAAACATCATCAAGCAGTTTTGGAATGGCGACGTACAGAACAAAATTTGCAAGAGCAAGTGGCGCAATATCAGCAGCAATTCGATGAAGCAACCCAGGTCCTTGCGGACTTTGCTCCTCAACAGCAGCAACTTGAGCAGGCATTGACCGCACAAGTATTGCAACCGGATTATGCAAAGCAGCAAGACTTAAAATCGCGCTTAGATAAGAATCAGGCTGACGTTAGCAAATACACTGAAATGCAAGACGCACAGCTCAAACAAAGCCAAGTTTTAGCCGAATCGGTTGAGCAGGCAAAAGGGCAATTAACCAAGGCGCATGCTGAATTAGTGGCGTTGAATAATAAGATCAATGATGAGATTCAGCCTGTCCTGACACGCCAAGAAAGTGTGAAGGCGCAGCACCAAGATGCGTCAGCTCGCTTCATGCAAGCCGCTGAAAAAGTCGAAAATCAGCAGGCGCAACTAAAAGGCATGACTGAGAAACAAACGGATATTAATAAAGCCTGCGATGAAAGTAAGGCGATTTTGAGTCGTTGGCGCTCGCCGGAGAAGATTGAACATCAATTAGCCAGTTGGCAGCATCAAGCGCAAAGCATGGCATCGAATACCCAAGCGATTGTTGAGCTTGAACAGCAAATTGTGTCGAATACAAAGAACTATGAGGTGGCTCGCGCTTTGTATTTAGAAAATCAGGCTAAGCTTGAACAGGATCAAGCGCGGATATCTGAGCATCAGAACACCCTGCAGAGAGATGTTGATGCTTTTATGGCCTTGTCCTCGCAACGTGACTACGCAGATTGGCAGAAAGTCTATCATCAGGCTGAACGCGCTCAGTATCATGCGCAATCTCTTTGGAAGCAGTTCCATCAGTACCAAGAACAGCAAGCACAATTAACAGAGTTGGACGCGAACTTGAATGCAATGACGCAGCGTATTCAGCAGCAACAAACTCAGTTAGCGCAGCAAAGACACGCTTATAAAGATAAGCTTCTCCTTCAAAAATCGATTGAAAAACTCGCAGAGGCCGAGCGTCATATCGTGGCGCTCACTCAATTACGGGATGAATTGGGTGAGCATGATGCTTGTCCACTGTGTGGCTCAGCAGAACATCATTTTGCCAATGCCTTGTACCAAGCAGACTCTGGTCGTCAAGATGAATTTATTCGCTTAGGCAAAGAGCTTGATAGTTTGAAAGGCGAAGGAATGCAGTTGGCCGCGGACTTGGAATCCATGCAGAGGGAATTTGCGTCTATTCAAATTCGTCGTCAGCCATTAGTGGATGTTTTACTGAAAACAGAGCAGGAGTTGAATGAGTGGCTGGCATCTTTACATCATGACAGGAAAAGCCAAGGCGCTAGTGTTAGTCTTTCTAATAAAGAACAGGTGTTGGCTCTGGTGCAGTATGTGGATCAAGAGTGGCGAGATATGCAAGACATTGCTCCTAAGCTTGAGGCGCTTCAGCGGTCTCGTTTAGCGTTAGAGGCTGAGTTGCAAAACTTGCATGCTCAGCAGCAAGCGACACAACAGCAGGCGGCGAAAAATGAATCTCAATGTCAGTTACTCTGGCAAACTCTAGAGACGCTCCAGCAGAATTTAGCCAGTAGGAAAGGTGAGCAAGCACAAACCATTGAGCGTTTGAAAAATGACATGCAGCAAGCGGGTGTTCCTGAAAGTTACTTTGACTTGTCCTTGACCGAGGCATTGGCACAGTTGCAAGACGCGATAACACAGTGGCGAAATAGTAAAGCGGGTTACGAGGTGTTGTTGCAGCAAAAAGATCAGCTTGCTTATGAGGTAAAGAACCTAGAAAACGCGTTAACAGACAGTCAGCAGTTATATGGTGAAGCGAGTGAAAAGGTCGCTGGATTTGAGGCTAGCTTACAGGCTATTGAAGAGCAGTTAAATGCCCTTTTAGGTGACAAGAGTATTGGTGAGCTTCGTCACGACAGGCAGTCTCAGGTTGATCATGCTCATCAAATGCTCGAAAAAGTCGAAGTGGAGTGGCAGCAGATGGCTCAGGCATTAGCGTCCAGTAAGGCGACATTGGCGACGCTTTCTAAGTCTCATCTTGCCTTAGAAAAGGAATATGACCTTGCTCTATCTGAATGGCAGAAACGTTTGGTTGAGAAAGGCTTTGAGGGCGAGGGTGTTTGGTTACAGGCGATGTTATCCACAGAAGAGGTTAGTCATCGTCAAGCAAGATTGACATCATTACAGGAAGCCGTTTCCCGATCACAGACCTTGCTGAATCAATCCGCTGAGTCTTTGTTAAAGCATAATAATATGGTGCCAGACGAGACGGAGTTGATGGTGTTACCATTCGATGTTCTTGTGGACAAACATGCTCAGCTTGAAATTGAGCGTCAAACAATGCATCGTCAGTGGGGCGTGGTCACTCAGCAGATCCAAGAAGAATTTCAACGTAGGGAACAGGTGGCGAAATCCAAAGAAACCTTAGAGGCCCGTCGAGAGGCGTTTGTGCATCTTGAGCGCCTAAATCATCTGATTGGTTCTGCTGATGGTGCAAAATTCCGCCGTTTTGCGCAAAGTCTCACCTTAGATCATTTGGTGTATTTAGCCAATCAGCATTTGGCTATCTTGCATCGTCGATATCAATTAATGCGCAATGAAGAGACATTGTCTTTGTTGGTGGTCGATACTTGGCAAGCAAACGCTTCTCGAGATACAAAGACCTTATCTGGGGGCGAGTCGTTCTTGGTCAGTTTGGCGCTGGCTTTGGCTTTATCTGATTTAGTGTCTCATAAAACCAGTATCGACTCTTTGTTTTTGGACGAAGGTTTTGGCACGTTAGACGGCGAGACACTTGAGTCTGCATTGGACGCTTTGGATAACCTGCACTCATCTGGTAAAACCATTGGTATCATCAGCCATATTAGTGCGCTGAAAGAGCGTATTCCTGTGCAGATAAAATTGACTAAGCAAAGCGGTTTAGGCGTTAGTCGTCTTGCACCAGAATTTGCACCGCATTCAACAAATGAATGAGAATTTTGTTGTGTGTTTGTGGTGCAAAAGTTTTCCCCAGATTAATGGGAACAAGTATGTAAGTAAGTTGTAAAATATTAACTAAATCAAAAGCTTAATCTTTCGTTCATTATTGTGCATTTTGCGTTATTCTTAGCCCTATAAGAGAGCAAATAATATGTAGCGAGAATGTAAATAGTGTGTCTTGATGGCTTTCTTTAATCATGTAGCTTGATAGAATAGATTTTCAATGCTGATAGTGAAAATTCAGTGCGGCTTGGCAGTATTTGGGGCCATTTAAGGTATTAAAAAAGGACAGTTTGCATGACAGACTCAGGCTTCCGACTTAAAGGAAGTGTCGTTACGACGATTTTGCTGGAGATTCAGACTTTTTCATTAGATGACATCGTTTTTCATTTAAAAGAAAAGATTGATCAGGTTCCACATTTTTTTAATCAAGCGCCGATCATTATTGATATTTCAAAAATGAAGCGTGGCATTACGATTGATGAGTTTGATGTTCTTATTCAGTCGGTCAGTGGAGCTCGGTCTTGGTGTGATTGGTTGGCGTTGTGATCCAGAGGCTTTGCCTGTATGGAAGGCGTTGGTCAAAATTCCGCTTTTGCCTGCGAGTAAAGCAAGGGCAATTACGACATCCACAGCGGAAAAAGAAGAGGCTAGTCCAGATGTGGTGGTGAAAACCGTTGTTGAAGAGCGCCTCGTGCCTCAAACAACGAAAGTGATTACTAAACCGATTCGTTCTGGGCAGCAAGTCTATGCCGAAGGGGATTTGATTATTCTGAATCAAGTCAGTGCGGGCGCGGAAGTGTTAGCCGATGGTAATATTCATGTCTATGGTGCATTGCGTGGGCGTGCCTTGGCTGGCGTAAAAGGTGACGTTGAGGCAAGAATTTTTTGTAAAAGCATGGAGGCTGAACTGGTTTCTATCGCAGGTAATTTTATGTTGAGTGATGCGCTGCGAAATATCGTTTGGAAAGATGGGGCGCAAGTGTTATTAGTTGACGATAGTTTAGAAATCGTACCGCTCTAAGGTTTACTATTCATTTAATTAGTTAGATAAACCCTATTTGGGTTTGTCGGGGGATAAAGCATTGGCAAAAATTATAGTAGTCACCTCAGGCAAGGGGGGTGTCGGAAAGACGACATCCAGTGCTGCTATTGGGACTGGTATCGCGTTAAAAGGACATAAAACGGTTATTATCGATTTCGATGTAGGCTTACGTAACTTAGATTTAATTATGGGCTGTGAGCGTCGAGTGGTTTACGACTTTGTGAATGTTATCAACAAAGAAGCGACTCTATCTCAAGCTTTGATTAAAGATAAGCGGACAAAAGATTTGTTTATTTTGCCTGCGTCACAGACTCGCGATAAAGATGCCTTGACTACTGAGGGCGTTCAGTGGGTTCTTGAGGAGCTTGCTAAAGAGTTTGAGTACATTATTTGTGACTCTCCAGCCGGAATCGAAAAGGGCGCTCAAATGGCGCTGTATTTCGCTGATGCGGCCATCGTTGTAACGAACCCAGAAGTGTCATCTGTGCGCGACTCTGATCGTATTTTGGGTATTTTGCAAAGTAAGTCAAAACGTGCAGAAGAAGGGAGAGAGCCTATTGAAGAGCATCTACTCTTAACTCGTTATCATCCTGGGCGTGTTGCTCTAGGAGAAATGTTAAGTGTATCCGATGTGGAAGATATTTTGGCGATTCCATTGCTTGGTGTCATTCCTGAGTCGGAAGCGGTTTTAAAAGCGTCAAACCAAGGTACGCCGGTTATATTAGATACTGAATCCGAGGCGGGTCTTGCTTATATGGATGCGGTTGACCGTTTGATGGGCGAAGAGCGTCCGTTGCGATTCTTAGAAGTTCAGAAAAAAGGCTTCATCAAACGATTATTAGGGGGTTAGTGTGGGAATTTTTGACTATTTTAAAAGCAAAAGCGTGCCTAGCTCCGCGTCTGTTGCTAAAGACAGACTGCAGATTATTGTGGCTCATGAGCGCAGTAAGCGCCATCAACCTGATTATTTGCCACAAATGCAACAAGAAATCATTGATGTGATTCGTAAGTATGTGAATATCGGTAATGAAGATGTGCAGATACAGCTCGACAATACCGATGATTGCTCTGTGTTGGAGCTAAATGTCACGTTGCCTGAGCAAAATTAGTCTTATTTTACGGGTTACCATTAGAAAACACCTAACACCTTCTTGATATAGATCGTGTTAGGTGTTTTTTTTGCAAAATTAATTAAGAATGATTGTCATTGTTTTACTGATTTTTTGTGTCGGTGTATTATCTAGCTTATTCATTTTTCAGTTTGAGCAAAATTTAATGCTGCGTTCTTGTTTTAGTATGATGGCTGTTGTGGTGTTTCTCTCTGCTTGTAGCGAACCTAAACAAGCAGTGGGTGTATCTAACGCTGAGAACGTTTCTCCCGAACTTCCCATTTCTCTTTCAGATCCGAAAGCGCTGCTTGGTTCGCAATTGTTCTTTGATACAAATTTATCGAAACAGCGTAATCAGTCTTGTGGTACGTGTCATGATATTGCTAATGCGTTTGTTGATAAGAGACAAGATGCATTGTTGGGTGCGGTCTCATTGGGAAGTGATGGCCATTCAATGGGCGGACGCAATACACCAACAGCAGGCTATGCGGCTTTTTCTCCTGCTTTTTATCGTATGTCGAATGGCGAATATCGTGGCGGTCAATTTTTGGATGGTCGGGCCTCTGGATTGGCTCAACAAGCTGAAGGGCCTTTTTTGAACCCTTTGGAAATGGCCTTACCGGACGGTGCTTCCGTTGTTGAACGAGTCAAAGAAAATCCACGCTATGTTGATTTGTTCAATACGCTTTATGGTCAAGATATTTTAGAAGACGCGCAAACCGGCTATGCAGCCATCACGAATGCGATTGCAACGTTTGAGAAAACGGCATTGTTTATGCCGTTTGATTCAAAATATGACCGAGCATTACGAGGTGAAGCTAAACTGACGCCTCAAGAGGAGCTGGGAAAAACCTTGTTTTTCTCTCAGCAATTTACTAATTGTAACGCATGTCATCAACTCGGTACGTCACCACTCAATGCCCAAGAAACGTTCACGAATTATGAGTATCGTAATATAGGCGTGCCTGCGAATCCGGCCTTGATGGCGTTCAATGGCAATAAAAAAGACCTCGGCCTTTTAGATAATCCAATGATTGATGACCCTAAGCAGGCTGGTAAATTCAAAGTACCTTCTCTGCGTAATGTCGCTGTGACAGGACCTTATATGCATAACGGTGTGTTTAAAGATCTGCGTACCGTTGTGCTTTTTTACGATAAATATAATAACCCTATGCGTAAGTTGAATCCTGAAACAGGTGAGCCTTGGGCAGAGCCTGAAGTGGCGGAAAATATCGACTTAGTGAGCCTAGAGAAAGGCCCTGCCTTGCCAGATCAGCGTGTAGATGCCATTGTGGCCTTTCTGAAAACATTAACAGATCAGCGATATGAGCCCTTGCTTGAGAAATAGCGCTGTTTTCTACTTGTTTTCTGATTGGCGATTTTGGTCAACTCCTTATTGTTTTCATTGATAAAACTGGCGAGTGAGTGCGTTTTTTATTACATTGTCTCTTTGGTGTAAATTCCGCATCTTATATGTGTCACTTGAATTTGAAGGATTGAGAGAATGAAATACGTTCCACTCGGCCGAACTGGCTTAGATGTTTCTCGTGTTTGTTTGGGTACCATGACTTGGGGGACTCAAAATAATCAAGCAGATGCTGATGTTCAGATTGAATACGCGTTAGCAAATGGTGTGAATTTTATTGATACGGCTGAGATGTATTCTGTTCCGCCAACGCCAGAGTCTTATGGTAAAACGGAAACCATCATAGGTAATTGGCTTTCTCGCAATCCATCGCGCCGTAAAGAGTTCGTGCTTGCCACCAAGATTGCTGGCCCTGGTATGAAGTACGTTCGTAATGGTAGTAATATTTCTGGCAAGACGGTGATTGAAGCGGTTGATGCTTCGCTAAAGCGTTTGCAAACGGATTATATTGACCTCTATCAGCTTCATTGGCCTAATCGTTCTACTCCTCACTTTGCTAAGCACTTTCCTGGTGTTATCAGTTTTACGGATGTCGACCGCGATGAGCAGTCCGCTCAAATGTTGGATATTTTGCAAGGCTTAGAGACTTGTATTAAAGCGGGCAAAATTCGTCATTTTGGTTTGTCGGATGATACGACATGGGGGATTAATGAGTTTATCCGTTTAAGTGATAAACATGGGTTGCCTCGTGTTGCGTCTATTCAAAATGAATTTAGTTTATTGCATACCAAAGATTGGCCTTATTTGATTGAGAATTGTGTGCACGAAGAGGTTGCCTATCTGCCATGGTCACCTCTAGCGGCTGGTGCCTTAACTGGGAAATATCTTGGAGGGGCCCGTCCTGAAGGCAGCCGTTGGACGTATGCTCAACGCAATGGTATTTTCCGCGATACCGCTTTGGTGGAGAAGGCTGTTTCTGCTTATTTAGACGTTGCGAAGAAGCATGGTTTTACTCCTGCGCAGCTTGCTTTGGCTTGGTGTGATCAGGTAGATGGTGTTAGTTCAACGATCATTGGTGCAACGTCTCTAGAGCAATTGAAAGAGGATATGTCTGCGTTTGACATGGCACTGTCTGAAGATGCGTTAAAAGACGTTATGTCGGTGTTTAAAGAGTATCCAGTGCCTTTCTAAATGGCTTTTAATGGTTCTTAAATCATGTGATGTAAAAAGGCGCTTCGGCGCTTTTTTTGTTTCTTTAAAAAGGGAGATGTAAATAGGGTGATGAGCAGCTGTTTATTTAGGCAATAAAAAACCCGAAACACAATTATGTTTCGGGTTTTTGAAGATTAAAAGCGAGTAATTAGTTCTTTTCTCTTTCTTTCTTTTCTTTAACTGCAGCGATAACAGTTTCCGCTACGTTAGAAGGACATGGTAGGTAGTGAGAGAACTCCATAGAGAACTGACCACGACCAGACGTCATTGTACGTAGAGTACTGATGTAACCAAACATTTCAGAAAGAGGAACGTCTGCTTTGATGCGAACACCAGTCAAACCTTTCTCTTGGTCTTTGATCATGCCGCGACGACGGTTCAAGTCACCGATAACGTCACCAACGTGGTCATCTGGCGTGAACACGTCAACTTTCATGATTGGTTCAATCAACTGTGGGCCAGCTTTTGGCACAGATTGACGGAAAGCACCTTTTGCAGCGATTTCGAAGGCAATCGCAGAGGAGTCAACTGCGTGGAAGCCACCGTCGAACAATTCAACTTCAACGTCTAATACAGGGAAGCCTGCTAGAACGCCTTGGTTCATCATAGACTTGAAGCCTTTTTCTACCGCAGGGAAGAATTCTTTTGGTACGTTACCACCAACAACTGTAGAAGTGAACTTGAAGCCAGAACCCACTTCACCAGGTTTGATACGGTAGTCGATTTTACCGAACTGACCAGAACCGCCAGATTGTTTCTTGTGAGTATAAGTATCTTCAACCGCTTTAGTGATTGTTTCGCGGTAGGCTACTTGTGGTTGACCAACGATTAGATCTACACCATAAGTACGTTTTAAGATATCTACTTTGATGTCTAGGTGAAGCTCACCCATACCTTTAAGGATGGTTTCACCAGAATCTTGATCCGTTTCAACGCGGAAAGTTGGATCTTCTGCAACCATTTTACCGATAGCGATACCCATTTTCTCGTTACCACCTTTATCTTTTGGTGTAACAGAGATAGAGATTACTGGCTCAGGGAAAACCATCGCTTCAAGTGTGCAAGGATGTTTTGGATCACAAAGAGTGTGACCAGTTTGAACGTTTTTCATGCCCACGATAGCAATAATATCGCCTGCTTGTGCAGTGCTGATCTCGTTACGGTCGTTTGCTTGCATTTCTACCATGCGGCCTACACGTTCAGTTTTGCCCGTGAAGCTGTTAAGGATAGTGTCGCCTTTGTTCAATACGCCTGAGTAGATACGTACGAAAGTAAGTGCTCCGAAACGGTCGTCCATGATTTTGAACGCAAGCGCTTTAAGAGGCTCTTTAGCATCCACAATCGCTTTTCCACCTGTTGGGTTACCTTCTTCATCAGTAAGATCTTGAGGTTCCACTTCAGTTGGGCTAGGTAGGTAGTCAACAACCGCGTCTAGAAGAAGCTGCATACCTTTGTTCTTGAAAGCAGAACCACAGTATGTAGGGAAGAATGCTAGATCACGAGTACCAATACGGATGCAGCGTTTCAAGTCTTCAACAGAAGGCTCTTCGCCATCCATGTAAGCCATCATCACGTCATCATCTTGCTCAACCGCAGTTTCGATTAGCTTTTCACGGTATTCTTCAACTTGATCAACCATGTCTGCAGGAACATCTTCGATACTGTAGTTTTCTGGTTGGCCAGAGTCATCCCAGATGTACGCTTTGCGAGTTAATAGATCAACAACACCACGGAACTCATCTTCTGTACCAATTGGTAGAACCATGATTAGTGGTGTTGCGCCTAGTACTTTTTTAACTTGTTCAGTAACGCGGAAGAAATTAGCGCCAAGACGGTCTAATTTGTTAACGAAAATCAGACGTGATACTTCTGAGTCGTTCGCATAGCGCCAGTTAGTTTCTGATTGTGGTTCAACACCACCAGATCCACAGAATACACCGATACCACCGTCAAGAACTTTAAGTGAACGGTATACTTCTACTGTGAAGTCAACGTGTCCAGGTGTGTCGATAACGTTAAAGCGGTGATCTTTCCAAAAACAACTAACAGCCGCAGACTGGATGGTAATACCGCGCTCCGCTTCTTGTTCCATGAAGTCAGTAGTAGATTCACCCTCGTGAACTTCACCGATTTTGTGGATCATACCGGTTAGTTTAAGAATACGTTCTGTGGTGGTGGTTTTGCCCGCGTCAACGTGAGCAAAAATACCGATGTTTCTGTATTTTGATAAGTCAGCCATTACATTACTCTAAATAAGTGAGGACGAAATTTGCGCGTTAGTATACAAGACTTTTTGCTTTGTAGTCAGGTATTTCGCGCTATTCTATTATATTTTATGTGTTTAAAGGAAGGGCAAGATAAAGGCATTTTGGAAATGAATAACAAAGATGTAGGAATTGTTAGGAAAATGTTTCTAAAAGTCCACATCTCAGCATAACTAATGCGATACATTGAAAAGGCGTGGTGTTCCTTTGAGCGTGTTGGGTGTAGTTTTGTTCGGTCCTTAGGGGATGAAAATAACCAATGCCAGTGTTTACTGCATTTGGTTTAAGTAATGGGGGTGGCGAAACTTGCCTATTTGATAACAAAAAAACAAGTCAGCACGACCCCCATGTTGTATTTTTACATTAACCCCAAGAACCTGAGTTGCTCTTCTTTCGTCTTAGCATGGGTAGCAAGGAGCCTAATAACAAACCACCAAAAAGAGTGGCGGCGCCAATAATAAACCATTGTTGCTCTGTGGTATCTTGCAGTTTTTCTGACTGGGCAATGGCGGCCTCTGCTTGCTGTTTGAGGCTCTCAAGTTGATAACTTGCATCGTCATTTTGAGCGACGATGATTTGTGCTTTTTTCGTTAAGTTAACCGCCTCTTGTAATTGTTGCTTGAGTGACTCATTTTCTTCTTTTAGGGCGGTGTTGATTTTACTGAGGCTCTTGAAATTTCTCTTGGCTTAGATTGAGAGCTTTGACAATTTCTTCTCGGCTTGCAATGCTTTTATCAAGACTAGCCTGTATTACGTCAAGTTGATCTCGAGTAATAATATTTTCACTAAGGAAGTAATCAGCAACCCATCCTTCGTTGCCGCTAGGCGTGCGAACTTTAGTATAACCTTCGCTTTGTTCTAATACCTCTAAAGGTGTGCCACTTTTTAAACCTCTTTCTACGGCTCTAGTATTGTTATCCAGCCCTTCTCTAATGGCGACAAACTGGATGTCTGAAACATACACTGTCGCGGAGTGCGCAGTGGCAGAAAGTAATAGGCCAACAATTAGGCCTGTAATGCGTTTTTTAGACACGTTAAGTTCCTTTAACAATCAATCACTTTATCTTTTTAGTACGATAATCATGAGGTGATCATTACGCAATAGAAAAGGCCATTGTAATGGCCTTTTCTGTGGTTTTAATTGTAAAAAGTATCTTTAACGGCGAAGAAATAGAGGTCTTGGCTCCGAAACATCACCTTGATAAGCGACTGAGAAGGATTTATACAAGAGAAGGGCTTTTTCTAAGTCAACGTTGTCGTTAAATTGAAAGCCGTTAAATCCGACTCGTAAAAGATAGCCCAACTGATCTGGGATGAAGTTGCCAAGGGCTCTTATTTCGCCTTGGTAATGTAGCCTCTCTCTTAGTAGTCGAGCGTAACTAAAACCTCTTCCGTCGGTAAAAGCCGGAAAATGTATGCCAATAACATCGAATTGACTCAAATCAACGTCTTGTAGAAATTCGACCCCATCACCAGCTTCTAGCCAAATACCTGCGACACTGCCAATGGTATCTTTATCAGTAAGCCATTTTTGTGCTGCTACAATACTGTTTGATGTTATTTCTTGCTCAGCATCTTGTAACCAGTTGTATGGATTGTCGATGATGTTGCCGTTTTTAATTAGCTTTGGCATAAGCGGCCTCTTTAAATGGTGTGATGCCAACGCGGCGGTAAGTATCAATGAAACGTTCATCTTCATAGCGGTTTTCTACATAAACGTTCATGAGCTTTTGTATGACACTACTTATTTCTTCTTGGGCGAAAGAGGGGCCTAAAATTTTACCTATGCTTGCATCGTGTCCAGAAGCGCCACCAATTGAAATCTGGTAGAACTCTTCGCCTTTTTTGTCTACACCAAGGATGCCTATGTTGCCGACATGGTGGTGACCGCATGCGTTCATACAGCCAGAAATGTTCAAATCAATGTTGCCTAGGTCATATAGGTAGTCTAGGTCATTGAACGTTTCTTGGATTTGAGCCGCAATGGGGATAGATTTTGCATTAGCTAATGCACAGAAATCGCCACCAGGGCAGCAAATCATGTCTGTGAGTAGGCCAAGAGTAGGTGTCGCAAATCCCGCTTCTTTAGCGGCATCCCAAAGTTCTATCAATTGGTCTTGGCGAACATCGGCTAATACAAGGTTCTGCTCATGGCTGACACGCAATTCGCCGAAACTAAATTGATCTGCAAGGTCTGCAGCCCTATGCATTTGCTCTGCCGTTGCATCACCTGGAGCTTGGCCTGCTTTTTTTAGTGTCAGCGTAACGATGCGGTAACCTGCTTTTTTGTGTTCGAATGTGTTGCGTTCGAACCAACGAGCAAAGCCTGCACTGTCAGCCAGTTTACTGGTTAAATTTGCTGGATTATTTTCCAATACGGCATAGTTTGGTTCGCTGAAAAAGCTTTGTAGGCGTTCGAACTCACTCATTGGAACGGTGCTTTCTTTGCCTCTTAAATGTTGCCATTCAGCCTCAACGCGGCTTCTGAACTCTTCGATACCTAACGCTTTGACTAATATTTTGATTCGCGCTTTGTATTTGTTATCACGACGGCCTTGTTGGTTGTAAACACGAATAATCGCGTCTAAGTAAGTCAATAGGTCCATGCGTGGAATGAATTCGCTGATAGTAACGCCAACCATCGGGGTGCGGCCTAAACCACCGCCAACGATAACTTTAAAGCCAATTTCTCCAGCTTCGTTTTTCTTGATGTGTAGGCCAATATCATGCACTTGCGTCGCTGCACGGTCTGCTGATTCAGTCGCATTGACAGCGATCTTGAATTTGCGTGGTAAAAAGGCAAACTCAGGGTGAAAGGTAGACCATTGGCGAATCAGTTCGCAATAGGGGCGTGGGTCAACAATTTCATCAGAAATAACACCAGCGTACTGGTCTGTTGTTGTGTTGCGGATGCAATTCCCACTGGTTTGAACCGCGTGCATCTGCACTTCTGCTAATTCAGCTAAAATATCTGGCACGTCTTCTATTTTTGGCCAATTCAGTTGCAAGTTCTGGCGCGTACTAAAGTGGCCATATGATCTGTCATAGCGACAGCTAATATCGGCTAGCTTTCTTAATTGCGTACTGGATAGCATCCCGTATGGAATGGCGATCCTAAGCATTGGGGCGTAGCGTTGGACATAAAGACCATTTTGTAGTCTTAATGGTAAGAATTCTTGATCGCTCAATTCTTTATTTAAATAGCGGCGTGTCTGGTCGCGGAATTGTGCTACACGCTCTTCAACAAGTTGTTGGTCAATGGCGTCGTACTGATACATAGTGAAATGAACCGTGGTTAATAAGTGTTAGTTGACTCATGGTAGCAAATATCCTTTATTCTAAAAATGAATATTTATCTATATCTTTAGGGGTTTTCCTAATAAGGCTTATTAAGAATCTTATTATGAGAAAATCCTCTAATTGAGAAAGAGGAAAAATACCCTACTTTTTTACTTGGTCTTTGGCTTTGCTCTTCATCTCCTGTAATATATCCCCTATTGATCGTTATATAGATTTTGAAAGGGTTATTATGAATATTACAATTACCGATGGTGCCCAAGAATATCTTTCTTCTTTGCTAGAAAAACAAGGTGTAGAAGGTATTGCTGTGCGAATTTTTATCCAGCAACCAGGCACACCTTACGCTGAAACCTGTCTTGCTTATTGTCGTCCGGATGAAGTTAATGAGTCGGATGAGATATTGAATCTGCCTAAATTGAAAGTGTACATCGAAAAAAATTCTGTGAACTTTTTAGATGAGGCCTATGTAGACTATGCGACAGAAAAAATGGGTGGTCAGTTAACCATTAAGGCGCCTAATGCAAAGATGCCGAAAGTAACCTCTGACAGTCCTATTGAAGATCAAATCAACTACGTATTGTATTCTGATATTAATCCAGGGTTGGCTGCCCATGGCGGTGAAGTGAGTCTGCTTGAGGTCATTGACGGTCAGATTGCTGTGCTGAAATTTGGTGGTGGTTGTCAAGGTTGTAGTGCGGTTGACCTTACTCTTAAAGAAGGCGTTGAAAAGACCTTAATGGAGAAAGTTCCAGGACTGACGGCTGTAAAAGATTCAACGGATCATACTGTTACTGATAACGCATTTATGTAAATTTACTTACCGAAGAATTCGGTATGTAAAAAAGGGGCACCTTTTGATTGAGGCGCCCCTTTTTTGTTGTGTGCTTTTTAATGCTTATCCGCGTTGGCGTTTTGGTAATACGTCACGCAAGGCATTCGACATTTCTGTCAATGCTTTTTCCGTTGTTTCCCAGTCAATGCAGGCGTCAGTAATAGAGACGCCATATTGTAAATCCTCGAGATTGGCGGGCACCTTTTGATTGCCCCAGCCAATGTTGCTTTCTATCATTAACCCCATAATGGATTGGTTGCCATTAATAATTTGTTGTGTTGCATCTTCTGCGACAGTGACTTGGCGCTCAGGTTTTTTGCTAGAGTTCTCATGAGAGGTATCTACCATGATATTTACTTTAAGATTGGCTTTTGCCAGCTCTTGCTCTGCTTCTGCAACAAATTTTGTTTCGTAGTTTGGTTTGCCGCCACCGCCTCGAAGTACAATATGTCCGTAATCGTTGCCTTTTGTGTTTACAACAGTGACTTGACCTTCTTCGTTGATGCCCAAGAAAGAATGCGAGTGAGACACTGATTGCATGGCATTAATCGCAACGGTTAGTCCGCCATCCGTGCCGTTTTTGAAGCCAACTGGGCCAGATAGCCCTGATGCCATTTCGCGGTGGGTTTGCGATTCTGTGGTCCGAGCTCCAATGGCAGACCAGCTAATGAGGTCTTGAATATACTGAGGTGAAATTGGATCTAGTGCTTCAGTGGCAAGAGGAAGACCAAGTTCGGCTAAATCAATAAGCAACTTACGGCCAATACGAATGCCTTTATTGATATCAAATGTTCCATCTAGATTTGGATCGTTGATTAAACCTTTCCAGCCTACAGTAGTGCGTGGTTTTTCAAAATAAGCGCGCATGATGATGTAAAGTGTATCATCCAGTTTTTCCGCAAGGGCTTTTAGGCGTGTTGCATAATCTAGAGCGGCTTTCGGGTCATGAATGGAGCATGGTCCAATAACGATTGCCAAGCGATGATCTTTTCCATCCATAATGTTTTTGATAATGTCGCGTGATTGCGCTACGTTGCTGCTAACACTTTCGCTTACGGGCAGCTCTTTCTTTAATTGACTCGGTGTTACCAGAGGGGTAAAGGAGGCAATATTTAAGTCTTCAAGACGTTTGTTACTCATTGCGGGGTTTCCTGCTTTTTTGCTTTTAGTTATAGCTGCTTACAATATCGTGTTTTTCTCTTTGAATGAACCGCTTAGCTGTGATTTTTTGACTTTTTAGAAGAAAAGATATTTTACTCCAAAAGAGAGTAAGGCAGAGGCTAATAAAGGCTGTAATACATGATTTGGAACATGGCTTGCGATGCGGGTTCCAATATAGATGGTCGGGATAGAGCCAATTAAAAGGGCGGCCAGTAAGGTGTAATCAACATTGCCCAAGAAAATATGTCCAGTACCCGCAACGAGGGTAAGGGGCACGGCGTGAGCTAGATCTGTCCCTACAATGTTTTTTGCTCTCATGGCGGGAAACAGTATCATCATTATAGCCGTGCCTAAAGCACCAGCGCCCACGGAAGTGAGTGTAACAAGGGCACCTAAAATAAAGCCACAGATGAAGACAATTTTTGTGCTTTTACTTTCTGCCATATTGAAGCTGAATGTTTTGGTCAGTTTGGCTCTGAATAGTATAACGATGGCGGTTAAAACTAACATCGCGCCTAATGTGCTGGTGAGTATCTCTTGATAATGATCGGGCTTTTCAAATCTTGATAATGCCCATACTGTGATGAAAGATGCGGGAATACTGCCTGCTGCCATAGCGAAAACAATTTTCCAGTTCACATTGCCGCGTTTAGTGTGCATCACGACACCAGTGCTTTTGGCTATCCCTGCGTACATAAGGTCTGTACCAATGGCAATATGAGGTGGGAAGCCAAACATTAACAAAAGTGGCGTCATCAGTGAGCCACCGCCCACGCCCGTGATGCCGACCGCTAACCCAACAGCAGCGCCAGCAAAAACATACCAAATAAAATCCATAGAAAGCCACATTAAGGTTATTTAAGCTGGCAACACTAGAGGTTTTTTACTATTCTATAAAGTAATATTTTATTATGTTTTTAACTCTTTTTCGAATAAGGCTCGCAATGAAGTTACAACAGCTTAGGTACATATGGGAAGTGGCGCGTCATGACTTAAATGTTTCTGCGACTGCACAGAGTTTATATACGTCACAACCAGGCGTGAGTAAGCAAATTCGTCTGCTAGAAGATGAGTTGGGTGTGGAGGTGTTTGCGAGAAGTGGAAAGCACTTGACGCACATTACACCAGCGGGTGAAAAAATCATTGCGTTAGCTGGCGAAGTGTTGAGTCAGACACAAAATATTAAGCGTGTCGCGAAAGAGTTTAGTGACGAACGTAAAGGCTCTCTTGATATTGCAACAACTCACACGCAAGCACGATATGCCCTGCCTAAGGTGATAAATCAGTTCATTGAAGGTTACCCCGACGTCAGCCTGCATATGCATCAGGGTACACCAATGCAGATCGCTGAAATGGCCAACGATGGGGTTGTGGACTTTGCGATTGCAACCGAGGCTTTGGAGTTGTTTGGTAATTTGGTGATGTTGCCTTGTTATACTTGGAATCGCTCTGTAGTGGTGCCAAAAGGACACCCTTTGGCACAGGTTAAAAAGCTCACCTTACAAGCTCTGGCTGAATATCCTATTGTTACATATGTATTTGGCTTTACTGGGCGGTCGCAGCTAGACCAGGCTTTTCAACAAGCCGATTTGCAGCCAAATGTGGTCTTTACTGCCGCCGACTCTGATGTCATAAAGACATATGTTCGTTTGGGGCTTGGTGTAGGTATTGTGGCTTCAATGGCCCATGATGCTGTGCAAGACGCCGATTTGGTTGCTTTAGATGCCTCTCATCTTTTTGCTGATAGTTGTACGAAAATAGGCATTCGGAGCAGTACATTTATTCGAGGTTATATGTATAGGTTTATTGAGTCGTTTGCCCCGCATCTGACAAAGGACTTGGTGATGGCGGCGATGGCGGCAGGAAACCGACAAGAGGTTGAATTGTTATTCAAGGATATTGAGCTTCCAAGGCACTGACGTTAAGCGCCTTTTTAGGCGTGTAGGGTGTTAAAAAAGCCGCCGCAGAATGTCTTGTGCGACGGCTTTTTTATTGGTTTTGGAGGGATCAAAAAGATTATTTTTGCAATTTTATTGCCATTTCAGCAATGCGCTTTCCTTGCGCTTCGCAGAGTGCTTTTTCATCATCTGTCAAAGCGGTTTCGTTGGTGCTATTTGCTAGGTGGCTGGCGCCATAAGGGGTTCCGCCAGCCGTTGTGTTAATCAGTTCTTTGTTTTTATACGGAAGGCCAAGCCAAACCATGCCATGATGCAGTAATGGTGTCATCATGCTGTGAATACACTGTTCTTGTCCGCCATGCATGGTGCTCGCACTGGTAAAGCCGCAAGCGGGTTTGTCTATCAATCTTCCCGTTAACCATAATGTCGAAGTTTGATCGATAAAATGTTTTAGTGGGGCGGCCATGCTGCCAAAGTAGGAAGGTGAGCCGATAGCAAGCCCTGCGCAGTCTGCGAGTTCTTCCAAGGTGCAATAAGGGGCGCCTGCATCGGGCAGGGCGGGTGATGCGATTTTTGTGGTGTCGGATACCTCGGGAACTTGGCGTACCTTTGCCTCGATGTCACCAACTTTGTTGATCCCACGAGCGATATGTTTTGCCATTTCGGCAACTGAGCCGTGACGACTGTAAAATAAAACTAATACGTAAGGTGACTGGGTCATTTCCGTACTTCCTTGTTAATTAAATAAAGTCAAAACATCTTCAGGTGGTCTGCCAATCTTTGCCTTGTTGTTGTGTATGACGATAGGGCGTTCTATTAAAATTGGATGGGAATGCATAGCTTGCAGGCATTCTTCGTCTGTTGAGTGTGTGCTTAGGCCAAGTTCTTTGAATATGGCTTCTTTTGTGCGCATGAGTGCCTGCGGTGTTATCGCAAGCTGGGTCACAAGTGTTTTAATTTCTTCTAGGTTGGGTGTGTCTTGCAAATATAGGCGGATAGTGGGCTGGATATTATTTTCTTCGAGCAGTTGTAGGGTTTGTCGAGATTTAGAGCAGCGAGGGTTGTGGTAAATAGTCGTCATGCGGGGTCCATTTGTAGCGATTATAAAAAAGCCTGACAGAGGCAGATGCTTCCATCAGGCTTGTCGATTTTATTTTTTGCTTAAAATGAAATCGACAGCATCGGCAATTGCGATGTCTTCGTTTTCACCTGCTTTGCGATATTTGTATTCTAGGGTGCCTTTTTCAAGCCCTTTATCTCCGACAACTAAGCGATGCGGGATGCCTAGAAGTTCGCAATCCGCGAATTTAACACCTGGGCGTTCTTTGCGGTCGTCTAGTAATACGTCTAAGCCTTTCGCTTTAAGTTCTGCGTATAAGCGATCACATTCTATTCGTACAGCTTCGGATTTGTCGTAATTCATTGCCACGATGACAATATCAAATGGCGCAATACTTTCAGGCCATAAAATACCTTTTTCATCAAAATTTTGTTCGATTGCTGCTGCAACAATACGAGAAACACCAATGCCATAACAGCCCATGTGCATGACTTGCGCTTTACCATTTTCATCTAAAACGGTGGCTTTAAGGGCTTCAGCATATTGTTGGCCAAGTTGGAAAATATGGCCCACTTCAATGCCGCGTTTGATGACAATAGTGCCTTGACCATCTGGTGATGGGTCACCTTCTACAACGTTACGGATATCAGCAATTTCAAATGCCGCGCAATCGCGTTCCCAGTTTAAACCAGTAAAGTGGTAGTCGTCTTTGTTTGCGCCAGCACAAAAATCGGACATGACAGCGGCTGAACGATCTGCAATAACACGAATGCCTTTTTCTGCTAGACCTTTTGGTCCAATGGAGCCAGGAGCGCAGCCTATTTTAGCAATAATGTCGGCTTCATCAGCAAATTCAAAAGGAGAGAGAATGCCGTTTAATTTTTCTACTTTGATTTCGTTGATGTTGTGATCGCCACGCAACACAAGAGCAACAATTGTTGGTTGGTTGTCTTCGTCAATAGCCTTTACTAGCATGGTTTTTACTGTGCTAGTAACATCGATTTGTAAGAATTCAGCCACTTTTTGGATAGTTTTGCAGTCGGGCGTAAATACTTCTTTTATCTCTTGGGTTGGAGCGTCGGCTTTTTGTTTTAGACAAATTGCTTCGGCAAGTTCAATGTTGGCCGCAAAATCTGAGGAGTCGCTAAAAGCAATGTCGTCTTCGCCGGAGTCTGCTAGCACATGAAATTCATGTGAGTATGCGCCACCAATGCTGCCTGTATCAGCACGAACAGGACGATAGTCTAAACCAATACGATCAAATACATTGCAGTACGCTTGATGCATGACATCATACGTTTCTTGTAGTGATTCAGCGCCAACGTGAAAAGAGTATGCGTCTTTCATGCAAAACTCGCGAGAACGCATTACGCCAAAACGAGGGCGAACTTCATCGCGGAATTTGGTCTGTATTTGAAAGAAATTCATTGGTAGCTGTTTATAGCTAGTCAATTCATTGCGAGCCAGTTCAGTAATGACTTCTTCATGAGTTGGGCCAAGGCAATAGTCGCGCCCGTGGCGGTCTTGCAGACGAAGCAATTCTGGGCCATATTTCTGCCAGCGTCCGGTTTCTTGCCACAGCTCTGCAGGTTGAACACCAGGCATGATCACTTCAAGTGAGCCGGCTTTCTCCATTTCGTCACGAACAATGTTTTCAATTTTGCGGAAAACTTTTAAGCCTGTTGGTAGCCATGTATATAAGCCTTTAGAGACTTGACGAATCATGCCCGCGCGAATCATAAGCTGATGGCTGGTAACAACTGCATCCGTTGGGGCATCACGTAGTGTGGAAAATAAATAATTGCTTGCGCGCATAATAATGTTTGTACTTTAAGGTTAAGTGATTAATGTTAAGTTGCAGATTTAAGTGTAATCATAAAACTAAAGGTTTTAGCCTGCGAAGCGAGGCTCAATTTGGCCCGTTACATCGGTTTCAATGGCAAAAATCCCGCCAGCTTCTGGGAACTGCTTTAGTTCCTCTTCGGTTTGTGCGGCACGACAAGTACTCACAAATAATGTCTTCATTTCAGGTCCGCCAAAAGCAACCATTGTTGGATAGGTGGCAGGAACGGGATATTCTTCTAAAATCTTCCCTTGAGGGCTAATTTTAACAACGCGCTGACCTTGGTAAAGTGCTGACCAGTAGTTTCCTTCGCTATCAACAGCGGCACCATCTGGTCGGCCGTTACCTCGAGGAAATTCAATGAAGGTGCGTTTATTTGTTGCGACACCGCTTGCTAAGTCATAATCAAATTGATAAACCACATGGTTCGGAGTATCAGAGTAGTACATAATCGTATTGTCAGGAGAGAATGCTAGGCCATTGGAGGTCCATGCCGCTTGATCTATAAGCGTTTCTTTGCCTTGACTGAACTGATGCAGGGCGCCATTGAAGGCGTCTTTTGGAGAGTACATAGTACCCGCTAAAAAGCGTCCTTTTGCATCACATCGGCCATCATTAAAACGTGTAGTTTTTTGATCGTAAGAAGCGAGCCAGTAGGGTTTTAACTCGGCATTAAAATGTTCGAATGTGTAAACGCCAGAGCGAAACGCAGCGACAAAGCCTTCTTGCTCGTCTAGTGAAAAACAGCCTATTTCTTCATCAAATTTACGATGTGCTAGGCTTTTGGATTTTGTGTCATAGGCGTATAGTATGAAAGAATCTATATCGACAAAATAGAGCGTTTGAGTACGTTCGTCCCAACGAGGACATTCGGCTAATTTTGCTTGTGCATTTACAGCGCACTGCATATCAGTCATGCGGGCTCCAAGTCTCTGAGAGTTTTAGAAAATAGGATGCTATAGTGCTTATTAAAGCCTTTTTTGTAAATAGGAAGATGTAAAGATGTTTGAGTTAGATCCAGTATTGAGTCGTGATTCTATTCTTGTCGGGCACTTTTCACTGTGTCAGCTTCGTCTCATTAATGATGCTCAGTTTCCATGGTTTATTTTGGTACCTCAAAGAAATGATATTACTGAAATATATCAACTGGTAGAGGAAGATCGTCAACAATTGATGGCAGAAAGTTGCCTTTTGGCGGAAACGCTTCACGATGCTTTTTCCGCCACTAAGCTTAATATTGCCGCTATTGGTAACCAAGTGCCACAGCTGCATGTGCATCATATTGTACGTTATAAAGTAGATCCATGCTGGCCAGCACCAGTTTGGGGTAAATTGTCGGCCGTTCCTTATGGAAAGGAAGACTTGGCTGAAATATTGCAAAAGGTTCATTCGTTGTTGAGTGATGATTTGACGTTGCCGAGCGATGATGACGCAGAGGCTCTATTACTGAACAAATATCTCAACTTATAATCTATACTGAGTGAAAATTAGCCAACTTGGAAAGCATGTTTTATGAGCATTAGCAAAAGGAAGAAGGCCATACAAAAAGTGGTTAAATTATTAAATTTAGCGACTTCGACTAATTCAAGTGAATCTGTTATGGCTTTGCGTCATGCGGAGTCTCTAATTAGGCAGTATCAGGTGGCTCAAAGGGAGTTACCCATTTTGCAGTTGTGTGATCGATCCATGCTTTATCGTGTAAGTTGGGGCGGGGCTGCGCCACGCCATCAAAAAGAGAGTGCGGTCAAATCGTCTTCAGAAGGGTCTGTTTATCAGCGGCGTTTCAGTGAAAAAAGTAGCGATGCTAGTAGGGCTTATGAATCGGCTCGCACTATTTTGGATGATATAGATTTGTCAGGTTACCAAGGTACCGAAGAGGTGCTTCGTGATTCATTTACTGCTGATAACGTTGACGATGTTGAAATTGAGAGTGAATGTTTTAGTGTTGATGATGTAGTGCCGGAAAATATGTTGGAAGGTGTGGAAATGGCAGCTCAGTCTGTTGTGAACGATGGGGGACAAGATAGCTCAACTATTTATACGTCTAGTGACAATGTTATTAATGCGACAAAAGCTTTTCGTCCTGATGGATATGAGTTTACTGAGACGCTTAAAACGCAATACGCAACTAGCAACCCAAATGTGCCATTTGTTGAGGATGGCTATTGGTCTAAGGTGTATGAAAAGCTTGTTGACTTTGATGAAATCAAGGTTCAAGCAGACATAGAGGCGTTAAATCAGCAGCTTCTTCTTGCACAAGAGAATTTGCAGCTTAAGAAAAAGAAGCGTTATGAGCATGAGCAAAATGAAGTGCAGGAGCGCTCTGAGCGAGCCTCGTATTGAGCAGAGTTTTGAAGAGGCCATTGAGCGTGCTTTTCAGGCTAGGGCTAAATCTTACGAGGCTTGGGAAAGTAGTTGTACTAAAGTTCGCATGGAGCGTTTGAAAGAAGAGCAAGAGGCTGTTCAAGGGTATGATGCAATTAGTCATGCTTTGGCAAAAAATAAAGAATCCTTTAGGCAGCATTTGCAGCGTAAAGAGGATTACAGGGCGGCGAAAATTATGCACGAGTTGCGTCGGCACCTTGTGTTGGCTGTCTCTGTAGGTGCAGAAGCAACGGCATCATACGAGAAGGTTATTGATATTATGTCAACCAATGGCTTATCTCTTAAAGATTTAGAGTTTTCAGATATAAAAAATAAGAGTTTGTTTATTCGGTTGTTGGAGCGTGAATCGGCAAGTATTGCAGATGTGCATGCAAGAGAAGCGCATACGGAAGAAATGTTGGATAAATTCTTAACCTCCAGCCAAGCCAAAAAAGAGTCTCGAGCGTCAGAAAATCCGATACAGCATATTCAGCGTTTGCTTATCGCTGCTAGTGAAGGTGGGCAGTTTGAAACGCAGAAAAATTTAGAACAAGTGACTTACTTGATGGAAGTTAATGGTATAGGTGTAAGGGATATTGGTTATGGATTCATTAAAAAGTATTCGGTTTTTATTCGCTTGATTAATTGGGAGGCGGAGAGAATCTCTTCCTTACCAGAGCGTGAGAAGTTTACCGCTCAAATTTTAGAAGAGTACATTCAGCACTCGGTACAAAAGCCGAAGTCGGATAGAGAGCAAAAAGCTAACCGTTAATGATCTTAGGTGTAGTGTGCCAAATTTTTCCTCTATATACCCCTCATTCATTTGATTGATGAGGGGTATATTTTTTAAAACCCACCTTAATGCTTTCCTTGCAGGGCTGCATCTTTTACCATTTCGTTTTCGATTTAATCGTGAGACTCGGCAGGAGAGAAGCATGAGCATTATTAAAGAAGATGATCTGATTGATAGCGTTGCAGACGCGTTGCAGTTTATCTCTTATTATCACCCTTTGGATTTTGTAAAAGCAGTACATGAAGCGTACGAGCGAGAAGAAAGTAAGGCTGCGAAGGATTCGATGGCACAAATTCTTATTAACTCTCGTATGTGTGCAGAAGGTAAGCGTCCAATCTGTCAGGATACCGGTATTGTTACTGTATTTGTTAAGATAGGAATGAATGTGCAATGGGAGAGCACAAGAAGCGTCACTGATATGATTAATGAGGGTGTGCGCCGTGCTTATCTTCATCCAGATAACGTCTTACGTGCTTCTATTCTCGCTGATCCTGCTGGCGCTCGTAAAAACACCAAAGATAATACGCCTGCTGTGATTCACATGGAGGTCGTGCCTGGTGATACGGTTGAAGTTCACGTCGCTGCTAAAGGTGGTGGTTCTGAGAATAAATCCAAACTGGCGATGTTGAATCCTTCTGATGATATCGTTGAATGGGTTAAGAAAACAGTTCCTACTATGGGGGCGGGTTGGTGCCCTCCAGGTATGCTTGGCATAGGTATTGGTGGTACAGCAGAGAAAGCCATGGTGATGGCGAAAGAATCTTTGATGGAGCCAATCGATATCCACGAATTGAAAGCTCGTGGCCCTCAAACTCGTGTTGAAGAGCTTCGTCTGGCTATTTTTGATGCAGTGAATAATTTAGGTATCGGTGCGCAAGGCCTCGGTGGTTTGACAACGGTTCTTGATGTGAAAATCATGGATTATCCAACGCATGCCGCTTCTTTACCTGTTGCTATGATTCCAAACTGTGCAGCTACTCGTCATGCGCATTTTGTGCTTGATGGTTCTGGTCCTGCAGATTTAGTTCCACCGTCATTGGATGATTGGCCAGAAATTACTTGGGAGGTTGGTGAGAGTGTTCGTCGAGTAGATTTGAATACCATTACACCGGAACAGGTTAAGGAATGGCAGCCTGGCGAAACGATTTTGTTAAATGGCAAAATGCTGACGGGTCGCGATGCCGCGCATAAGAAAATGGTTGAGATGATGGCTAACGGCGAAGAGCTTCCTGTTGATCTTAAAGGGCGTTTTATCTACTACGTAGGTCCTGTTGATCCAGTAAGGGATGAGGCGGTAGGTCCTGCTGGTCCAACGACGGCGACTCGCATGGATAAGTTTACTCGCACCATTTTGGATAAAACGGGCTTGCTTGGTATGATTGGTAAGTCTGAGCGTGGTCCTGTAGCCATTGAGGCGATTAAAGAGTTTGGCGCTGTCTACCTTATGGCTGTTGGTGGCGCGGCTTATTTGGTATCTAAGGCGATCAAAAAAGCAGACGTGGTGGCCTTTCCAGAGTTAGGAATGGAGGCTATCTATGAATTTGATGTTGTCGATATGCCAGTCACTGTGGCGGTAGATACCATGGGGACATCTGTGCATATTACTGGGCCTGCTGAATGGAAGGCGAAAATTGAAGCGCAAGCGCTCGAAATAAAATAGTCGATTTTAAAAAAGGCTATGTTAAAAGTTTTAAAAAAAGTCACTGCGTTGATCGGCGCAGTGACTTTTTTGTTTTTGTAGTGTTTTTTTATTTGCAAAGTGGTTGCATAGATATAAATAGTCTGTATTATACACGACCTCAGCCGCACAACGTGTGTGGTGACGCTCTTTAAAATAAATAATCAGATAATTTGTGTGGGCGCTCGCTGGAGGCTTCAGAAGATTGTCCGGATTGGTTTTTAACTGATTCGAGATGGTCAAAAAAATTGAAGTCTTGCGAAACGTCTAACACGTCAATTCGCTTTATGTTGTTTCGTTGTTCTTCGGGATGATGAAATGATTAAGTTATTGTTAGTGTAATAGATTTTGAGTAAGCAAACTTTTTAACTGAAGAGTTTGATCATGGCTCAGATTGAACGCTGGCGGCAGGCTTAACACATGCAAGTCGAGCGGTAGCACGGAGAAACTTGTTTCTTGGGTGACGAGCGGCGGACGGGTGAGTAACGCGTAGGAATCTACCTAGTAGAGGGGGACAACATGTGGAAACGCATGCTAATACCGCATACGCCCTGAGGGGGAAAGGAGGGGACTTTTCGGAGCCTTCCGCTATTAGATGAGCCTGCGTGAGATTAGCTAGTTGGTAGGGTAAAGGCCTACCAAGG
>NZ_CM147891.1:887500-2912500 GCF_055808935.1 Marinomonas sp. G8-14
GCGCCTCGTATCTCACCATTGGGGGTAGAGCACTGTTTGGGCTAGGGGGTCATCCCGACTTACCAACCCCATGCAAACTCCGAATACCAATGAGTGCAATTACGGGAGACACACGGCGGGTGCTAACGTCCGTCGTGGAAAGGGAAACAACCCAGACCGTCAGCTAAGGTCCCAAAGTTACAGTTAAGTGGGAAACGATGTGGGAAGGCTTAGACAGCTAGGAGGTTGGCTTAGAAGCAGCCATCCTTTAAAGAAAGCGTAATAGCTCACTAGTCGAGTCGGCCTGCGCGGAAGATATAACGGGGCTAAAACTGTACACCGAAGCTACGGATGCTTAGTTTACTAGGCATGGTAGAGGAGCGTTCTGTAAGCCGTTGAAGGTCAAGCTGTAAGGCAGGCTGGAGGTATCAGAAGTGCGAATGTTGACATGAGTAACGATAAGGGGAGTGAAAAACTCCCCCGCCGGAAGACCAAGGTTTCCTGTCCCATGTTAATCAGGGCAGGGTGAGTCGGCCCCTAAGGCGAGGCAGAAATGCGTAGTCGATGGGAAACAGGTTAATATTCCTGTACTCGTGCATATTGCGATGGAGAGACGGAGAAGGCTAGGCCAGCACAGCGATGGTTGTCTGTGTTTAAGGCGGTAGGTTTAGGGCTTAGGCAAATCCGGTACCTTTTAAGACCGAGAACTGATGACGAAGCCTCTTTTGGGCGAAGTGGTTGATGCCATGCTTCCAGGAAAAACTTCTAAGCTTCAGATATGCAGGAACCGTACCCCAAACCGACACAGGTGGTCAGGTAGAGAATACCAAGGCGCTTGAGAGAACTCGGGTGAAGGAACTAGGCAAAATGGTACCGTAACTTCGGGAGAAGGTACGCCGGCCGGTGTGAAGGACTTGCTCCGTAAGCACTAGTCGGTCGAAGATACCAGGTGGCTGCGACTGTTTATTAAAAACACAGCACTCTGCAAACACGAAAGTGGACGTATAGGGTGTGACGCCTGCCCGGTGCTTGAAGGTTAATTGATGGGGTTAGCGCAAGCGAAGCTCTTGATCGAAGCCCAAGTAAACGGCGGCCGTAACTATAACGGTCCTAAGGTAGCGAAATTCCTTGTCGGGTAAGTTCCGACCTGCACGAATGGCGTAACGATGGCCACACTGTCTCCACCCGAGACTCAGTGAAATTGAAATCGCAGTGAAGATGCTGTGTATCCGCGGCTAGACGGAAAGACCCCGTGAACCTTTACTATAGCTTCACAGTGAACTTTGAACCTACTTGTGTAGGATAGGTGGGAGGCTTTGAAGCGGTGACGCCAGTTACCGTGGAGCCACTCTTGAAATACCACCCTGGTATGTTTGAGGTTCTAACTCAGGTCCGTAATCCGGATCGAGGACACTGTGTGGTGGGTAGTTTGACTGGGGCGGTCTCCTCCCAAAGAGTAACGGAGGAGCACGAAGGTGTGCTCAGCATGGTCGGAAATCATGCATAGAGTGTAAAGGCAAAAGCACGCTTAACTGCGAGACAGACACGTCGAGCAGGTACGAAAGTAGGTCTTAGTGATCCGGTGGTTCTGTATGGAAGGGCCATCGCTCAACGGATAAAAGGTACTCCGGGGATAACAGGCTGATACCGCCCAAGAGTTCACATCGACGGCGGTGTTTGGCACCTCGATGTCGGCTCATCACATCCTGGGGCTGAAGCCGGTCCCAAGGGTATGGCTGTTCGCCATTTAAAGTGGTACGCGAGCTGGGTTTAGAACGTCGTGAGACAGTTCGGTCCCTATCTGCCGTGGACGTTTGAGATTTGAGAGGAGCTGCTCCTAGTACGAGAGGACCGGAGTGGACGAACCTCTGGTGTTCCGGTTGTCACGCCAGTGGCATTGCCGGGTAGCTATGTTCGGACGGGATAACCGCTGAAAGCATCTAAGCGGGAAGCCTCCCTTAAGATAAGATCTCACTGGAACATAAGTTCCCTAAAGAGCCGTTCGAGACTAGGACGTTGATAGGTTGGGTGTGTAAGTGCTGTGAGGCATTGAGCTAACCAATACTAATTGCTCGTGAGGCTTGACCATATAACACCAAAGTGGTTTTTAAAGCGGAAACGCTACAATCACAGACACAGATTACGATAAAGCATCAGCAATGATGAGCATCGGTTTGATACTTGGTTATCACTATTTCAAAATGAATTGTTAAAGATCCAAGCACGTATTCGCGTGTTGTGGTGAGACGAAAAGAGTCCAGCCAGAACAAAACGCAAAACGAATTGCTTGACGATCATAGAGGCGTTGAACCACCTGATCCCATCCCGAACTCAGAAGTGAAAAGCGCCATCGCCGATGGTAGTGTGGGAGATCCCATGTGAGAGTAGGTCGTCGTCAAGCTTTATATTTAAGAAATAGATCCACACTGTAATGTGGGTCTATTTTTGATAGATAAGCATGTGACACTAGTTTATCGTCAAGCTTTATATTTTAAGTCCTATTATATTAGGCAGTTGAGAATTTGGTTTTATTAGACAGTTGCTAATAAAGCAAACCAGTTTTCTTGATGATCATAGAGGCGTTGAACCACCTGATCCCATCCCGAACTCAGAAGTGAAAAGCGCCATCGCCGATGGTAGTGTGGGAGATCCCATGTGAGAGTAGGTCGTTATCAAGATTTAATTAAGAAGGCCCTGATGGCTTCAGCTATCAGGGCTTTTTTTTGTTTTCAAAAAGCGAGTTTTAATACAAAACAAGAGGCGTTGAACCACCTGATCCCATCCCGAACTCAGAAGTGACTTTTTACATGCCACGGCGTTCGCCATCGCCGATGGTAGTGTGGGAGATCCCATGTGAGAGTCCCACAAGGGGATAAGCATAGGTCGTTATCAAGATCTAATTAAGAAAGCCCTGATAGTTCATACTGTCAGGGTTTTTTTGTTCAAAATAACCCTTAGTGAACCTATAGCGCTCGATGTGTGGGGCTTTTTATAAGAGCTTAGCATGTAAGAGTCCCACAAGGGGATAAGCATAGGTCGTTATCAAGATCTAATTAAGAAAGCCCTGATAGTTCATACTGTCAGGTTTTTTTTGTTCAAAATAACCCTTAGTGAACCTATAGCGCTCGATGTGTGGGGCTTTTTATAAGAGCTTAGCATGTAAGAGTCCCACAAGGGGATAAGCATAGGTCGTTATCAAGATCTAATTAAGAAAGCCCTGATAGTTCATACTGTCAGGTTTTTTTTGTTCAAAATAACCCTTAGTGAACCTATAGCGCTCGATGTGTGGGGCTTTTTATAAGAGCTTAGCATGTAAGAGTCCCACAAGGGGATAAGCATAGGTCGTTATCAAGATCTAATTAAGAAAGCCCTGATAGTTCATACTGTCAGGGTTTTTTTGTTCAAAATACCCTTAGTGAACCTATAGCGCTCGATGTGTGGGGCTTTTTATAAGAGCTTAGCATGTAAGAGTCCCACAAGGGGATAAGCATAGGTCGTTATCAAGATCTAATTAAGAAAGCCCTGATAGTTCATACTGTCAGGGCTTTTTTATATCATGTCGTTTCATAGGCCTTTGTATCTCGTCGGGTGATAAGCATATGGTGCGTTTTGTGAAAGGCAGGTACTGACTTTACGCTTCACTGTGTGTTCAGGACTTTAGGATAGTTGCTATTACAATATACTTCTAAGTTGGCTGAGAGTGACACGTTTTCTGCTAGCCATTTTGCTAAAAAAAACGTTATCATGGAAATAATAAGATATGTTTCTTAAGGGAAGATTAAATCTTCAGACTGATAATGCTAAGTTCTGCTTAAGCTTGTTTGGTTATAGTGCGGAATGCTTCTGCCATAAAGTATAAAGCGATAATTTTTCTATTATCGTCTTTGATGAGCCTCAAGTCTTCAGTTTGCCTGCTTTGGCGTTGCTATGATTGGTTTGTTTCAATAGTTTGTCTTTTATATAAGATTTTAGTGTATGGGTGATTTGGGGAGAGGTAAAAAGATGAAGTGTTCAACTTTCGATTCAGTCGAAAATATCGGTTTACAGCCGCTGTTATTGTCAAATTATGATGTCTTTAGGAATTTCAATTCTACTATCCTTTTTTACTTATAGTGGTTTGATTAACGCATGTCAAAGAGCGATAGGAAAAGTGCGATTAAATCGTGTTTTTGGCTCTGCTTTGGCGTATTTATGAGAGAAGGATTGGGTTTGCGTATACTTGTAGTAGAAGATGATACTTCTTTGGCTGACGGTTTGGTGACGGCATTAAAGCGTGAAGGATATACGGTAGATTTGCTTCATGATGGTATCCATGCATTAGAAGCGTTAGTTAATGAAGTCTTTGATTTAGTGGTATTAGATTTAGGTTTGCCAAGATTAGATGGCTTAGCAGTATTGAAGCAAATAAGAGCAAATGAAAATGCGGTGCCGGTCTTAATATTGACAGCCAGAGATGCATTAGAAGATCGAGTAGCTGGCTTAGATCTGGGGGCTGATGACTATCTTATAAAACCTTTTGATGTCACTGAGTTGAAGGCAAGGACTAGAGCTTTACTACGCCGCAGTTATGGTCGAGCGATCAGTGAGATTTCTTATAAGGGACTTGTTTTGTATCCTGCGAGCCATAAAGTCACCTATCTCGACAAAGAGGTGAGTTTAACACGTCGAGAATATGCTTTGCTTCATGAGCTTATCAGTCAGCCTGGACATGTATTTACGAGAGACATCCTGCAGCAGCTGATGTATGGATGGGGAGATGATGTTGAAAGTAACGCATTAGAAGTTCATATTCATCATTTGCGTAAGAAACTATCGCCTGATTTGATTCGCACCATACGAGGTATAGGTTATGTTGTTGATCAAGAAATGGGTTAATAAGCAAATTCTGAGTTCGATTAGGAAAAGAACGCTCTTCTTTGTGATGTGCCTTTTTAGCATAACAAGTATTGTTGTTATGCTGATAGGTTTATTGTTTGCGAATCATGAAGTTGAGGAGCTGTTCGATGCAAGATTGGCTCAGCAAGCTAGGTTATTGCTTACTTTATCAGGGAATATTGAAAAGCTTGATTCGAACGTAAATGCCATATCACCATTGTTAATTGATGAAGCAAACACAGACCCATCCGTTGGTCATAAATATGAAAGCAAGATTTTTTATCAAATTTGGCGTGATGATGAGCTAAAAATCGCGTCAGATTCAATGACATTATTGCAACAAGAAGAAGACACTGATGGCTACGGTAATGCCATAGCAGACCATTATCAATGGCGTACATTTACCTTAAGCCAAATGGCGGGTAACCTTAAGGTGATTGTTGCAGAGCGTTCTGATGTGAGAGGAGAAATTGTCGATCAGATCGTCTTTCAAACACTTTTCCCTGAAATTTTAGCTTGGCCTGTTTTGGCTATTTTAGTGTGGGCTGCGGTGGGCTTTGGCCTTGAGCCACTCCAACAGCTTGCTCAACGAATTAAAAAGATTACGCCGAATAAGTTAGAGCCTATCGAAATGTCGTATGTTCCTGAAGAGTTGCTGCCTGTAAAAAACGCTTTAAATGGGTTGCTTATGGAGATTGATTCTCTAATGGAAAGGGAAAAGCGATGGATTGCCGATGCGGCTCACGAATTACGAACACCTCTGAGTATTCTTAGAGTGCATGCCGAGAACGCCGCATCAGCAGAGAATGATCTGGAGCGAAATCAATCCTTATTGCAGTTGACACTCGGGGTGGATAGATCAACAAGAATTGTATCTCAACTCCTTGCGTTGGCTCGACTTGAGCATCAAAAAACTGTCATAAAAACAAAAATTGATGTGTTAGCCATTAGTCGCTCAATGATTGCAGGGATTCTTCCTTTAGCATGGAAAAAACATATTGAGATCAGCTTAGACGTTGAGGATGATAAATCGTGGAATTGTCATGTAGAGCCTAATCATATCGAGATATTGCTGCAAAATTTAATCAGTAATGCCATTAAGTTTTCACCTAATGAATCGATGATACACGTCGCTTGGACTCAATCTGGAAATCAAGTCGAATTGAACGTTATCGACTTTGGTAAGGGGGTGAATCAAGGTGATTTACAGCGGTTGACTGAACGGTTTTTCCGTTGTGGCGAAGTTGAAGGGGCTGGCCTAGGGCTATCGATTGTAAAGAATATTGTCGATAAATACCAAGGCTCATTATTTTTTCAGGAGACGAAACCTAACGGCTTAACCGTATGTGTTAGGTTGCCTGTTTTGTCTGTAATTTTTGACAACCAAAAGAGAGATAGCTTACCTGTATTAGGCTCTTAGCCAGTATCGATTTTATTTAATTTTGATCTCTTATTATGCTGGAATCTGTCTATTATTGAAGAGATTAGTAAAATGAAAGAGCTTGTTAATATGTTGCATAAATTGACTGGATTTCTGTCTCTAAGACGTTCTATTGATACCAACTTGCAAGAGGAATGGCAGGGTTGGGATGCTTGGGTCAGCATTGATAGAATACATTGATAACATCCCAATTGGTCTGAAGTGGCTCAATCACTAGGCCGCTTCAAACGTCTAATCTTGTCCTTTCAAATTTACTTTCTTAGCGTTATTCCCTCCCGCAATGTGCGCCCAAAATTCGGTAAGTTTCTTTTAGAAAACACCTTATTGTTTGCCTTTTTTATTGGGTTTTAAAAGAGATCTAATGATTACAGATCTAAATAATGCTTGATCATTTGGTGCATTTTATTTAGGGTAAAAAGACTTATTGCGATTTTTTAACCATTTTTCTAAGTGACATGAGGTTTATTATGAAAAAACCATTACAAAAATACATTATATCTCTAACGAATATTGTGTTCGCTCTCTGCTCTACTGCCGTTGTGGCAAATACGTTAGATAAAATACAGGATGAAGGCACGGTAACGATCGGGGTGGCGAACGAAGTGCCTTATGGCTACACCACATCAGATGGAAAGCCTGCGGGTGAAGCGCCTAGCATTGCTGTCCATGTTTTAAATGAATTAGGCGTGGATGATGTAAACGTTGTGGTAACGGAGTTTGGTTCTTTGATTCCTGGTTTGCGTGCAGGGCGTTTCGATGTTATTGCGGCCGGTATGTATATTACGCCAAAGCGCTGTGAACAAATTTTATTCTCCAACCCAACATACAGTATTGGCGAGGGCTTTTTAGTGAAAAATGGCAATCCAGAAGGATTGAATGGTTATGATGATATTAAAAGTAAGCCTGTTAAATTAGGTGTTATGTCTGGAGCGGTAGAATACGGCTACGCTCGAGATTTTGGTATTGAAATGAGTAAAATCGTTACATTGCCTGATTATCCTTCTGGTGTGGCGGCATTGAAGTCTGGTCGCATTGATGCGCTTGCAGGAACAAGTTTAACCATGGCCTCTTTAGGGCAAAAAGATGATCGTGTGGAGTTAGCTCAGCCATTCAAAACTTTGGTTATCAACGGTGAAGAAATTAAGGGTTATGGTGGTTTTGGCTTCCGCCCAGCCGATACGAGTTTGCGCGATGCATTTAATGAAAAAATAGCGAGCTTTGTTGATACTAAAGAACACATTGCGATGGTTGAGCCCTATGGTTTTGGTAAACACACCTCACCAGGTGGTATGACTGCAAAAGAATTATGCCAATAATACTGGGGAAATAGCGTATGGAATTTGGAGAAATTGTCTCCGTGTTGCTCCAGGGAGCCATTGTCACAATAGAGATTGTGGCGATGGCTCTACCCCTAGCTGTGGTGATGGCTTTTAGTTTCGGATTGATTCGTCTTTATGCACCAGCCCCTTTCAAACAAATTGCTATTTTTTATATTGAATTTTTTCGCGGTACTTCCGCTTTAATTCAGTTGTATTGGATATATTTCGTGTTGCCGTTTTTTGGTATCACAATTGATGCAATGACGGCTGCTGTGGTGGCTTTGGGGTTAAATATTGGCTCTTACGGCACTGAGGTCGTTCGAGGTGCTATTCAAGCCGTTCCAAAGGGGCAGTATGAGGCTTCAATTGCGCTCAATTTTACGGCTTCTCAGCGTTTATGGCGCATAATCATGCCTCAAGCTCTTGTGAATATGATTCCTCCTTTTGGTAATTTGGCTATTGAGTTAGTAAAAGCAACCTCATTAGTCTCTTTGATTACGATCGGTGATTTAACCTTTAAAGCCAAGTCATTGGCCGATACTACTTTACAAGTGGGGGAAATATTTGGTGTTGTTTTATTATTTTACTTTGTAATTGCTCAGTGCTTAGTATTTTTCATTAGGCGCTTAGAAACACATTTGGGCAAGGGCTTAGGTCGTGGAGGCATTAACTCATGAATGGATTTCAATGGGATTGGGCATTTACCTGGGAAGTGTTACCGATGATTTTGTCCGCAGCAAAAGTCACTTTATTGGCCACCTTGCTAGGCAGCATTTTTGCTATTTTTATGGGTTTGGTATTTGCCTTACTTCGTCGCAGCAACAGAGGTTTACTGCGTATTAGTGTTTACTGGGTAGTCGAGTTTATACGCAGTACGCCTTTATTAGTGCAGATTTTCTTTTTGTATTACGTCATGCCAGAATTTGGCGTCAGTTTATCTCCGCTTGCAACGGGTGTATTGGCCTTAGGCCTTCATTATGGCGCTTATCTATCAGAAGTCTTTCGCAGTGGGATTGATGGTATTGAGAAAGGCCAGTGGGAAGCCGCAAGGGCGTTAAATCTTTCTTTGCTCGATACTTACAAAGACATCGTATTGCCTCAAGCTATACGTCCTATGATTCCCGCAACAGGGAATTATATCATCGCGATGTTTAAAGAAACCCCTCAGCTTTCAGCAATTACGCTCTTAGAAATGTTGCAGATAGCAAAAATCATTGGCTCTGAAAATTTTCGCTATTTAGAACCATTTACCTTAGTGGGTATTTTGTATCTTGTATTTAGTATAGCAGCAGCCTACGGCATCCATCAGGTTGAAAGACGCTTTCCAAAAGAAGGATTTAGTTTGAAATGAACGCGCCAATTATTGAGTTTAAAAATGTTAAAAAGTGCTTTGGCGATACCGTTATCTTCAGTGATTTTAATTTTAAAGTAGAAGAAAATGAAATCGTTTCGATTATTGGACCTAGTGGTTCTGGTAAAAGCACGCTATTGCGAATCTTGATGACTTTAGAAGGCATCGATGGTGGCTATATTAATGTGGCGGGTGAGTCACTTTGGCATATGCCTTGGCAGGGGCAATATGTCCCTGCCAACGGTAAGCACTTGCATAAAATGCGACACCATCTTGGTATGGTGTTTCAGCATTTTAACTTATTTCCACATATGACAGTGAAGAGGAATATCACTGAAGCGCCGATGCGTGTGAAAGGTATTTCACGTGAGGAGGCCGAGGCATCAGCGGAAAAACTGCTTAAATTAGTGGGGTTGTCTGATAAAGCAGATAGTTACCCCAATGATTTATCGGGAGGTCAGAAGCAGAGGGTAGGTATTGCTCGAGCTTTGGCCATGAAGCCATCCATTTTGTTACTGGATGAAATAACCTCCGCTTTAGATCCTGAGCTTGTTGATGAGGTTTTGGATGTTATTCGAAATCTGGTTAAAGAAGACAGTTTTACCATGCTACTTGTCACCCATGAAATGTACTTTGCTCGTGAAATTAGTGACAGAGTTTGCTTCTTCGACAATGGTGCGATTGTTGAAGAAGGGGCACCAGAGACGATTTTCACGCAGCCTAAAGAAGAGCGTACAAAAGCCTTTCTAAATGCCTATCTTGGTAACAATAGTTAGGGACGATGCGAACAAGCCCTCTTGCCTCAGCATGTGGATAAAAGCCTGTTGTTCGAGGTGAGTGCCGAATGTGAATCGTGGTTCTATTTTCGAGGTGCTCAACAAAGAATGCAGACTTTTAGACCATGCCCTGCGGGTCTTTCGGAGCTTGCTATTAGAAGTAACAGGCCACATATCGTTGCGACTCTTTGAAAGGTATCTACATTCCTTCAGAGTCGCGCCTTATTTGACGATTTCTCTGAAAGACTGAGTCTTAGTAGACTTATTCGTACCTTCCCTAGCAAGACCTTCCTATATTCGTGTTAATAACTCAATAAGGCGTCTATTCGTGTTAATAACTCAATAAGGCGTCTACCGAGCGCCTTATTTTATAACGATAGCAAATCCCTCATTCTCCACTGATAATGGCGCTATATATTATGGAGTATCAAATATATGACGCCTTTGTATGGTTTACTTTTGCTGACTTTATTTGCGGGTTTGGCTATGCCTTTGGGGGCATTAATTGCGCATTTTGAGCGTATAACGCCAGAATGGCTAGAAACAGAGTTGATGCACGGCATCACGGCTTTTGGTGGTGGTGCATTGTTGTCTGCCATTTCCCTAGTCCTTGTACCTGAAGGGATTGGGCATTTTTCCACTTGGGCTGCTGCTATATTGTTTCTTTTAGGTGGCATGATGTTTATGTGCCTAGATATCTTTTTATCTCACAAGAAGACCGCTATGAGTCAGCTAGTGGCAATGTTAGCTGATTTTATTCCAGAATCACTAGCTTTAGGTGCCGCATTGGCTTTGGGTGGTGTCAATGCCGCATTGCTTGCCGTTTTGATTGCAATGCAAAATTTACCTGAGGGCTTTAATGCTTTTCGAGAATTGAAATTGTCTTCCGATTATGGTCCTTGGACTATTATCCTGTGCTTTTCCGTATTGGCTTTGTGTGGCCCTGTGTCTGGCGTTATCGCGTATTTGTGGTTATCTGATTGGCCCGCTATTGTGTCGGGTATTATGTTGTTTGCTTCTGGCGGCATTCTATACGCTGTATTTCAAGATATTGCTCCACAGGTTCCTTTAGAAAAGCATTGAGGTCTCACCGATGGGTGCGGTATTGGGTTTTGCGTTGGGTTTGGTGGGTTATATGCTTACTCAATAATTAAGATAACAAAAATGTATACAAAAATAGTTTGAATGCAATATAGTTAGTGTCCTATTTAGCTTATTCCCAAGGAAGTAGTGTTGTGCTTAGAATTTTAAATGATATGAGTTTAAGTGCATTAGTTGCAGGTTTTGTAGCGGTGTTAATTGGTTTTGCTAGCTCGGTTGCTATCGTATTTCAAGCCGCTCAGGCGGCTGGTGCGGATTCAAGTACGATCATTTCTTGGATTATGGCATTGGGCTTTGGCATGGGAGCGACTTGTTTTTTTCTATCCTTATGGTATCGGTCTCCAGTAATTACAGCCTGGTCCACACCTGGTGCGGCTTTACTTGCTACTAGTTTGGGTAATATTATTTATACCGAAGCAATAGGGGTGTTTATTTTCGCAGGAGTGTTAACGCTATTAACAGGTGTATCAGGCTTATTCGATAAAGTGATGCGTCTGGTTCCTTTGCCAATTGCTTGTGCTATGTTGGCTGGTGTTCTTTTTAAGTTTGGTCTTTCGATTTTTGATTCAATGATGAGTGATGTTTTCCTTGTCGGAAGTATGTTGCTGACTTATTTGGTAAGCAAGCGTTTTGTGCCTCGCTATGCTGTGTTATTCGTGTTGATGATTGGAGTTACTTATGTCTTGGCAAGGTCTGATACTTCCATTGTGTCTAACATTCCTTTAGAAGTGGGTGATTTGGTCTGGGTTTGGCCGGAGTGGAATCTGAGTGCTTTATTGGGTATAGGCATACCCTTGTACATTGTTACTATGACATCTCAAAATATCCCTGGTGTCGCGGTCATGCGAAGCAGTGGCTATGAAACACCTGTGTCGTCTTTGATCAGTTGGACAGGTTTTACATCGATTGTGTTAGCGCCTTTAGGTGGTTTTGCATTCAATCTTGCCGCTATAACCGCTGCGATTTGTTCTGGTGACGAGTGTCATAAAGACCCTAAACGTCGTTATATTGCGGGACTTTCTGCTGGTATTTTTTATGGGTTAGCAGGGCTGGCAGGTACATCGGTTGTTGCCTTGTTTTCAATTTTCCCAGTCACTATGGTCGCAGCATTAGCAGGTATCGCCTTATTAGGGACCATCGGGATGAATTTAAAAAATGCCATGGCGGATGATGCTAATCGCGAAGCGGCACTGGTTACTTTTTTGGTAACGGTTTCGGGATTATCATTTGGTGGGATTGCGTCTGCTTTTTGGGGCATTCTATTAGGGGGTGTGTGTCTTCTAATCGGTAAGATAAAATGGCAATAAGTAGGTTGATAACGTGGATATTTGCCAAAAAATTAAAGATGACATATTGAACAACCAATTACCAAAAGGGGTTCCGCTGCGGCAAAATGAGTTGTCTGCGCGCTATGGCGTAAGCCGGATTCCGATTAGAGACGCATTATTATCTTTAAAAAATGAGGGGTGGCTAGTTCCAAATGGTAAAGCTGGCGTAATGGTTCCTAAATTGAATTGGCAGGAAGCCGAAGATCTTTCTTTTATGAGAGCGGAATTAGAATGTCAGTTGTTGAGTTTAGCGTTTGATCGCATTACAAAGAATGACATCCTATCGGCCAGGCTTTCTCTTGTTGAGTTGAATGAGAATAATTTAACGCTTATTCGTCGAGGCGAGGCTCAATTGGCGTTTTCACGATAGCCTTTATCGACCTGCTGATAGGCCTGTGTTGCACAGTACGGTAGAACGTCTAAACCGGCAGGCGGTTCGTTATTTAGGATTTCAGTATGGTCCATTGGCTTATCGGCAAACGAGCGAAGATCAACATGATATGTTATTGCAATTTATTGAGTCTAAAAATAAAAATGCTGCACTCGTATTATTGAGGCAGCATATAGAGGATGCTGGAAATTTATTGGCAAGCTATTTAAAGGAAAGAGTTTGATCTGCAGAGGGTTGTGGCAAATAAACGCTCAAATTTGCCCCACCAAGCGAAAGAGAAGACTCTTTTTTAATGAAGCCTTTTACCTCGTCGATAACATGAGCCGTGGCAGATAATTCTGCGAAATACAATCCTAGCCCAGTATTGCCTTCAAGAAAAGCTTCCGGCTGATCATCGCTAAGGTTAAAACCTTGTCCGTCGTCTTCAACAGAAATGACTAGGTAATCTGTCTTTTGGGTTGCGCTAATGCGAATTTTTGTCTTGGCGAAGCGTAATGCATTATAGACTGCTGTGCTTACGACCGCAGTCATAAGGCGTTCATCAAATGTACCTGTTAAGCTGGGATCGCACGCATAGTCCAATTCTAAGTTTTTTGCTTTAGCGGAAGGTTGTAGGGCAAAAACTTGGTCATCAAGAAATTCATCGAGTAAAAAAGTATCTACGTGTAAATCGTAACCATCTGAGGCCAATCTATAAAGATATAAATATTCTACCCATTCATCATTGAGTTTTTTTAGGGACTCTTCAATTAAGATGATTTTCTTTTGATTAGCATCATTATTGCTAATCGCATCTTTAAGGCTTTGTAATTGATAAAGCAAGGTCCCTACTTGGTTTTTGCTCTCGTGTATTGCACTGGCTAAGATGGTGCTGATGTCGATTTTTTCATCTTTAGCTTCCAAAAGATTTTGTAAAAAAAGTACTTTGCTGTTTGCTAGGTGGTGTGGCACTGCCAGATTTTACTTCACTAAGCCAAGCTTCGAAAATTTGTTTTGCGGTTGATTTGTCGTTATCCGCGAGATAAACATCAATTTCGTAACTATAGGTTTTGGCTTTATTATCTGGATCATCAAAAAAAGACTCATGTATCTTTTTGAGCGTACTTTCAAAATTATCTTTTTGTCGAGGTAGTAGAGGCCCACTGTCCGAAATTCTAGCGAGAGATTCTAAATGTTTTATGTAAACTTCGGCCGTGTTGTAGCATGAGTATTTTGCTAAGAATACGGCTCTTCGATAAGCCATTTCGGCGGCTATATAGTCATTTAATAAGAGGCTTATTTTCCCCAGTTCCATTTGTCTTAAAATATTTTTTGGGGATTTTCCGACCGCCTCGATGAGGGTGGCCTGCGCCTCTTCAAGGTTATTATTTTTGACTTGAATTTTAGCAAGCCAATCATAGGCGCTGACGAAAAAGCGATTATCGAGCATAAGCTGCCGAAAGCTTTGCTCCGCTTTTTCTAGCTCACCCATGAAAAAATAGGTTTTTGCTTTACCAAATAGAGCCCCAAGGCATTTTGCGGTTTTTGAGTGTTTTATTAAAAAGTGAAAGGGCTTTTTTGTACTCTTTTATTTCTAGAAAACTTTCACCAATAATTCTTTCACATTTTCCGAGCAATGATGGGTGTTTTTTGACTACTCTTTTTGCAGCAAGAATAGCCTCATTAAAATTGTTTGCATCTAATGCTAGGTTGACTTCAAGTAATCTTTCTTTGGTTTCTAATAATTTACTGAGGCGTCTTTGTAAAACGGCCTGAGAAAATGGCTTGGTAATATAGCCATCTGGTTGGTATTCAATCGCTCCCATTACCATCTCAATGGATGTTTCGGCCGTTACCATCAAGTATGTAGCGGTATGCGGTATGAGTTTTGAATGTCTGATTTCTTCTAATAGTTGTTGCCCATCTTTACCATTGCCTAGATTGTAATCAGATAAAATGACATCGAACGAGTGGCTTCGCAGAAGTTCGACTGCCGTTTCTGCTTTCATTGCAATCTCAATGGAAGTAAAACCGAAGTCGGACAGCATTTTTCGCTGCATGATACGGGCTTCTGCCATATCCTCTATCAGTAATGCTTTTTTCTTAGAGAAATCTTGTTGAGCCATAAATAATTACATTCCGTGTTTAGCAATTATAAAAAGGATTTATTTGGATCGATGACCAGATCTTCTGAGAAAATTTCATCCTCTTCTGAGGTTTGCTGTGGAATGGCATAAGATTCACTCGCCCACGCTCCTAAATCAATCAATTTACATCTAGGGCTGCAAAAAGGGCGATCAATATTTTCTTTAGACCAAGCTGTTTTGGTTTGGCACGTTGGGCAGGCAACTAACGTTGCTGTGTTACTGTTTGGCATAATAGTGACTCTAAAATTTTTTGGTGCAATTTTAAGACTTTAGCATTCATATCAGCAATATTGCCAGTGTTTTCCAAGACGAAATCGGCTCTCTTAATTCGTTCAATATTAGTTAGTTGAGTGACGAGGATTTTTTTAACACTCTCTTGGGTTATTTGATCTCGATTCATGGTGCGTTGGATCTGTATCTCTGTTGGAACATCAATCGCAATCACCCATTTACATAACGCATTTTGGTTTGTTTCGAATAGCAGAGGATGGACGAGCAAAACATATTTCGACGTTGCGGCCTGAAGTTGAGCGCTTATCTCTTTTCGGATTGCGGGATGTGTTAACGCTTCTAGCCACACTCTTTCCTTGGGCTGGTCAAAGATGATCTCTCGTAATGCTTTTCGGTTCAGGGTACCGTCTTTTTGTAAAATATCGTTCCCATAACGCTGGTGGATGCTCTTCAAGCACTCAGAGTTAGGCTGAACCACCAATCTGGCAACGTCATCAGCATCAACACTTTGAATGCCTATTTCGTTGAAATACTTTGTAATCGTACTTTTGCCAGAACCAATCCCGCCAGCAAGACCGATGATTGTAGGAGGGATATTTGTCATAGTGTTATAAATAAAATACCAAAATAGCTGAAAATATTAAAAAAGGACCGAATGCTATTTGTTTAGATCCATTTTCATTTATCAATATAGTGTATAGGATTCCACTTAAACTTGCACAAAGTAAAAGCGCTGATAAATTAGACAATCCAAGCCACGCGGCAAGTGCGGCCACCAGCTTTGCATCACCTAAACCTATTCCCTCATAGCCTCTTATGACGAGACAACATTGCCTTAATCCACAGATAAGGCTAAAGCCTACCAGTAGGCCTAGTACGCTATTTTCGAGTGTGTCTAAGCTTAAGTGCAAAAGTAGGGCGCAGCCTACTACGAGCAGGTTGCATTCATCAGGTAGCAGTTTGTGTTTCATGTCAATGGAGGCTGCTGTCAGCAAAGTGCTCATCACAATAGTGTGTAATACGAGCTGAAAGGTACCATCGGTAAGCCAAGGCAAAGGAAGGCAGCACATTATATGAAGGCATTCAATGATAGGGTACTGGTAACCAATGTTTTTTTTACAATAGCGACACCTTCCTTGCAAAAATACATAGCTTATTATCGGGATAAGGTCTTGCCATGCCAGTAAATGACGACAACTCATGCACTGGGAACGGCGTTGGCGGATTGTTTCTGGTTCATTTTTTGAGAAGGGTAACGACAATAGAAGGTGAGCTTCTTTTCGCCATAAATACTCATTTTTAACAGGCCATCTCGTTGCGAAAGCGGCTGCGTAACTACCTAGACTGGAAGTAAATAAAATGTATAAAAACCATTCAGTTATTGTCATATTGATTTAATGTATTTCAAGTAAAGGGGTGTATAGGGAGATGAGTGCTGAGGCAACAAATCCCCCTGCTATGAATAAACAAATAGCTGGTATGAGTTTTTCCAGTAAAGCGATATTTTTTTGCCAGCGCCTTTCATGCTCTTTAGTGGCAAGAGTAAGTGCTCTTTCAATATTGCCATCTTTTTCGGCAGAATTTAGGGCAATTTCTGCTTCATTCGGGAACCACGTGTTTGGGAAGCTGTTTGTGTAGCTTTTGCCTAATTGTAGGGTGTAATAAACTTGGTATATTTGCTCTTTTGTTACTTCATGTTGGAAATAGGTTGGCATGTGCTTTAATGCTTCTTGCAAAGTGATCCCCGTTTGTCTTGTTGTATTAAGTAATGAGAAAAGCTTAGTGAGTCGAAAATTTTGACTGTATTTTTCAAGCCAGGAGCAGGCATAGCCCTTATAAAGACTGTTAATAATCACTAACTGAACCGCACTACAGGTAAGGTAGAGAGAAATATTGCTTATCAACATAAAATAATAGTGCTCGACAGCGGTGTGCTGCATGACAAGGTTTGCGATGAGTATCATCAGGGCTATTTGAATGATGCAAAAAGGATAGGTAAGGGCTTTTAGTAGTCTATGAGACCAATCGAGTAGTGATTTAAGCTGGAGTATAGAAATCGTTAGACTTTTCTCACAGTCTTCTCGACTGCCTTGGGCATTGAGTAATTGACAATAAGGGGCAGCAGAGTGACTGGTCAGTTTACTGAGGGTATCGTTAAAAAGGCGGCCTTTTTCTAATTCGGTCAATAATGCTTGGCAGTTGATGGAGATAATTGGGTGAGGAGAAGAGAGTGCAAAATGGGAGATAGCTTGATTAAGCTGTAAGCCTGAGTGTAAAGCATTCTGGAGTTCATCATAAAAGGTCTTTAATGATTGATAATCTAATTTTTGGGCTTCCACTCCGCTATTGATATTTGCCAAGTGCCAAGTTTTAGTAAATCAAAGGTAACCGCGTCCTCTGATGAACCATAGCAGTAATCAATCTTTCCATTTGAGTGTTGAATTTTATACCAAGGCATATCAAGTCTCCTTGCTTTGAGAAGGAAATGCTTTCCAAAGAGAAGGCGTTGATATCAGGGTGTCGTAATCTTTTGGCAATACTTCTCCCCATAATGGTTGCAAACCATTAAATATGGGTTGTTGGGAGCTAGATTTATAGAGCATGGATTGGTGAATAATCAGCTTTAGAGAGCTTACCAAAGAGAAAAAGTCTACCTGCCAACCGTGGCAACGATGAATAGCATCAAGGGCTGAATTAGTATGTAGTGTGGCCAACACAAGATGTCCAGTAAGTGCGGCATTGACAGCAAGGTTGGCGGTGACGGCGTCGCGAACCTCACCAACCATAATCACATCAGGGTCTTGTCTTAAAAAGGATTTCAAAAGAGCAGCAGAATCTAGGCCGATAGCGGTGTTTGGTTCGCATTGAAATAAACCAGGAATTTCATATTCAACCGGATCTTCAATGGTGAAAATAGTTTTATTGCCTGTGTTTAGAGCGTCGAGACAGGAATAGAGTGATGTACTTTTTCCTGCCCCCGTCGCACCACAGACCAAAACCAAGCCGCTAGAATAACCAAGAGTTGAACTAAGTGTGTTAAGAAGGGCGGTTTGTATGCCAATGTCATTGAGTGCCAAACGGCTCTTTTCTGGTAGTAATCGCATGGCCACTTTCTCGCCTTTAACGGTAGCGATGATGCTGACTCTAATAAAGGTGCTACGATGTTTTTCTTCGAATAAAAATTGTCCTTCTTGTGTTCGCCTCGTTTCAGATAAATCTAAATTTGAGCGCATCTTAATACGATTGATTAAGCTACTATCCTGTGGGAGCTCGGCTACTTTTTGCAACACGCCGTAGCAGCGTTGATAGATAATTGTCGCATGCTTTGAATGCTCAATGTGAATGTCGCTAGCATGCTGGCTGACGGCTGTAACAATGATTTCTTCTAATGTCATTGTTTTTCTCCCGCCAAACTCTTGCATTGTAACGGAAGAACGTTTTCAGCCAAGTCTGAAGTACAGTGCCAGTTTCTATTGGTATCACGTGCGTATTTTAAATACTGGTTTTCTGTTATGCCGGTACTGTCATTCAATGTGAGTTGAATATTTCCGGTTCCCTTATTTTGATCATTAACAGTAATCAATTTTACAATTGAATCTGTGTCGAGAGGGTTTTTTATTAAGTTAAAATCCGCTTCGCTAGGAAAAGAGCCATGCAAAAGAATAAACTCTTCAACCAATGACTGGTGTTGAGTCGCCAGATTTTGGACTTCGATCAATTTTGCTTTTGTGATCTGACGCGTGAAAGCGGGGGCTGATAAGCTGGCTAAGATAGAAATGATTGCAATGACAACCATTAGTTCTAGTAACGTAAAGCCACGCATTGAGAGGCGAGAGGATCGCATTCTTCACTCCTTGAAGATTTCTGGTTATTGGCATCCTGCCGAAAAATTCATATCATAACTTTTATATGCTAAACGATTTGATCAAGAAAGTCTCCCACATGAGTTTTTTCTTGATAGCTTAGGGTTTTATTATCTTTGTGGGCTGTATTGATCAATGGGTGAATATCGTCTTCGATAAACTCTTCCTCTGGTTCTAGTTTGTCGCGTCGATTGATTTCATCGTCTTCGATTTTTTTACGATTTCTCTGTGATAAGGCTTGACCTTGTTCCGATATGGTAACGATAAGATCGCTGGATGCCTTTGCATTGCGAGCGTTTAGAGCCGCCATATTGGTGTCTTCATCTGAACGCAAATCAAAAGTAGTGTAGCCAGGAGTGGCTGTACTCGTGATTGTATGGTTTGATACTGCAATAACGTGAGGAAGGCTGCCAGACATAATGTCCACCAAGTTTGTGATATCAATAAATACTAATAGTCATTTAATGATCTGTCTACTTTTTAACCATCTTTCTTGTTTAAATAATGTGGCCGTTGCGCAAGAGCCGAATTTAAAACTAAGTTAAAAAGTAGACACCAAAAAGACGTATATTTCTCTAGTATAGGTTAGTTATTTTTTATTTTGGCCTGCCTGAATGGCTGTAATCGCAATGGTGTAGACAATGTCATCCACTAGCGCGCCGCGTGACAAATCATTAACGGGTTTACGTATGCCTTGTAGCATTGGGCCGATACTGACAACATCCGCGCTTCGTTGAACGGCTTTATATGTTGTATTGCCCGTGTTTAAGTCTGGAAAAATAAAAACGGTCGCTTTGCCTGCCACTTTGCTGTTAGGCGCTTTTTGTTTTGCGACTTTTTCCATAATAGCAGCGTCGTATTGCAGCGGGCCATCAATTAATAAATCAGGTCGAAGTCTTTGCGCAATAGCAGTCGCTTCTCTGACTTTATCGACATCATTTCCTGTTCCGGATCCACCAGTGCTGTAACTTATCATGGCTACTTTCGGTGTTATACCAAAGGCTGCAGCAGAGTCGGCGCTTTGAATGGCGATTTCAGCGAGTTGCTCCGCGGTTGGATCTGGGTTGATGGCGCAGTCTCCATACACCAATACTTGATCTGGTAAACACATAAAAAATACCGAAGAGACTAAGCTGGCATTAGGTGATGTTTTGATGATCTGAAGCGCGGGGCGAATAGTATTGGCCGTTGTGTGTACTGCACCAGACACTAGGCCATCCACATCGCCAACTTGTAACATCATCGTACCAAGTACAACATTATCTTCAAGTTGTTCACGGGCAACGATGTCAGTAAGTCCACGATTCTTTCTTAATTCCACCATTGGAGCGACGTAGCGTTCACGAATGCTACTAGGGTCTAATATTTCAACTCCATGGCTTAATTCAATGCCGTTGTTTTGTGCAATACGCAGAATTTCAGTTTCATTCCCTAGTAAAGTACAACGTGCAATGCCTCGTTCCGCACAAATAGAGGCTGCTTGTATTGTACGAACTTCTTCCCCTTCCGGTAGGATAATACGCTTATTTAGAGAGCGGGCAAGCTCGATCAAACGAAAGCGGAAGGCAGGAGGAGAGAGTTTTCTTTCTTCTTGGTTCATCGCAAACGAGTTGATCCAGTCATGATCTATGCATCGAGCAATGTGCTCTTTAACCATGAGTACGCGCTCTTTGTCATCCAGTGGGATTTCTTGGTTGAATGATTGCATATTAATGACGGTTTCCCAACTGTTGGATTCAACCGATAGGACAGGTAAGCCTTTGGCCATCGCTTTTCCGCAAAGTGCCATAAGAGATTCACTTGGCTGATAACCACCGGTTAAAACCAGAGCGGCGATTTTAATGTCATTCAATGCAGCAATCGCGGTGGCCATGATGACATCAGTGCGATCGCCTGGCGTGAACACCAAAACACCAGGGCGCAACGCTTCAAGCATATTTTCCACGCCACGAGCGCAGAGTGTATAAGACTGCACGCGTCGAGATTCAATTTCACCGGCATTCACAATGCGAGCCCCCAAAAAGTCGGCTACGTCTTTGACACGAGGATAGGTGAGCCTCGTCCGCTTTTGGAATTTGACCCAGTAAACTGAAGTTACGTTTAAAAATACCTCGTTGTGCAAACAAATCCCCGTATGACTTGACGCCTAACGAACCTGGAGTGGTTTTATTTAAAATACAGCCAATGACATCATTGGCTTTAATGCCGCCGTAAGATCCAGCTGCAATTTCCACATGATGCTCTAGTTCATTCACTCTCATGTTGTTTGGTGCTGTGACCAAAACGAGTCCCGCATCAAGGGTGCGAGCGATGGCTTTGTTTAGTCTTGTTGCATAGGGGTGGCCTGCAATTTGCGCGAGACCCTCTACAATAACCGTTGAGTCAGGCTCTACACTGGCTTGAAAGCGCCCTACGATTTCTTCCATGAGTTCATCAATATTGTCATTATAAAGGTAGCGTTCTGCCTCATGCAGTGGGATAGGTTCAGCAGGGGTGAGGGTTGAACCCTGAGCTACCATGGCGGTTGACTTATCTGGTCCTTTATCGCCAGGCTGAGGTTGAGCGATAGGTTTGAAAAAACTAGCTTTTAAACCTTGCTGTTCTAACGCGCGAACAAGGCCGACTGAAACTGACGTTAAGCCAACGCCTGGGCCAGTAGGAACGGTCATTAATACATTTATTGACATTTTTGATGAATCCTAAATTAGTCCATTTTTGAGGGCAAAGTCTTGATCAGTGAGAGATCAAACTTATCGTATCCAATGCAATCATTAGTTCCTCATTCGTCGGAATTATCCACACGTTAGTTCCACTGCTTGCTGAGCTAATATTGGTCGTATCACCGCGTGGCGCTGTTTCGTTTAGCGTCGAGTCTATAGTGATATTGAGTGCTTTTAAATGATCACAAATAGCTTGACGTAAATAGGATGAATTCTCTCCGATGCCCCCCGTAAACACCAAGTGATCAATACTTTCCAAAGTGGTTGACATGCTAGCTAGATGTTTGGCTGTTCGGATTGCAAACATGTCCAGTGCCAGTTTCGCTCTTTGGTCTCCTGATACCATTGCGTCTTCAAGCGTTCGGCAATCGTTGGAGATTTCTGACACTCCGAGTAGACCGCTTTTTTTATTCAATATATCAAGAGCCGCATCCGCTGAAATGCCCTCTGCTTGGCTAATAAAAGACAGTAGGCTTGGGTCTATACTGCCGGAACGAGTCCCCATCATTAAACCTTCAAGTGGGGTGATCCCCATGCTGGTATCGACTGATAGGCCTTTATCAATTGCACATGTGCTTGCACCATTGCCTAGGTGTGCCACAAGCACGCCTTGTTGATCGCTGCCTTTTGCTACTTGTTCTAAACGTTGGCTAATGTATCGGTAGCTGGTGCCATGAAAGCCATATTTGCGAAAATGATGTTGTCGATAAAAATGCATCGGTATGGGATATAAATATTGTTCAGGGGCAATGGTTTGATGAAAGGCTGTATCAAACACCGCAACTTGAGGTAAACCTGGGAAAAGTTCAAACGCAATCTCTATGCCCTTTATATGTGCTGGATTATGAAGCGGAGCAAACTGCGCGCATTCTTTTATGCCATCTAGTACGGTTTCATTAATTAAAACGGATTGGCTAAATGTTTCACCACCATGAACAACACGGTGACCTATACCTACTAGTGAATCAGCGATGTCTGGATGACTGTTAAGCCATTCTTTAATTTGAGCCACAGCGTTTTTATGGCTACCGTCTTCTAAAAGAATCGTCTTTTTTTTGCTCTCAAATTTAAAGGTAATATTACTTTCTTCTGTACCTAATCTATCGGCTATACCCTCAATTAATGAGTCTTGACCTGCATTGGCAAGAACGGCAAACTTTAAGGAGGAGCTGCCGCAATTAATCACTAAAATACTATCTTTCATCATTATTCCTGAGATACACGCATAGACAGATCTATTGCTTGAACATGTTTTGTAAGAGCACCTATGGACACAAAATCCACACCAGTGGCAGCAACCTTTAAAAGCCGTTCCTTATCCATGTTTCCTGAGGCTTCAAATTTTACCTGTCCTTTGTATTTGTTCACTGCAGTGGTCATGTCTTCGTAGGAAAAATTATCCAGCATAATAATATTCGCACCAGCACTTACTGCCATGGCAACTTCTTCAAGGTTTTCGGTTTCGACTTCAATAGTCTTGCCTGGTGCTATTTTTTGCGCCATTTTGACGGCATTAGCAATGGAGCCTGCGGCCATAATGTGATTTTCTTTTATCAAAAACGCATCGTAAAGCCCCATACGGTGATTTTGTCCCCCTCCAATGGTGACAGCGTATTTTTGTGCTTGTCGCATGCCGGGTAATGTCTTGCGAGTATCGAGTATTGTGAGTGGCGTGTCCTTAACAATTTGACAATATTGACGAGTAACACTCGCTGTATAGGACAGTGTTTGTAAGAAGTTCAATGCTGTTCGTTCGCCCGTTAAAATACTTCTTGCATGGCCTTTTAACGATAGAAAAGGTTGGTTGGGCTTCACCAGATCGCCTTCTTTGTTATGCCAATCAAGAATCACCTTACCACCTAACTGAGAAAACACTTCATTTACCCAAGCTTGACCGCATAATACGGCATCTTCTCGGCTGATGACTGTTGCGACTATTTCTTGATCATCTGGTATAAGTTGCGCTGTTATGTCACCTAAGCCCATATCTTCTTTTAACGCAAAAGTCACTTGCTCTTGCATGTGTTCTATTAATAGTGAAGTCGGAAGGGTCATGTGTTGTCCTAAATAAGCCACTTAAATAAAGCCACTATTGTAGCTTGATATACTTAATGCGTCAGTGTTGTTTTTTTATATTCCTTGTCGTAGATCTATTGTTTTATCTCAAAAACGAGCGAATAAATTGTTTTTGTGATGTTTGTTTTTTTGATGATTGTTATGTGTCTTTGTTTTTTAGATAGTGTGTCTTGTTTGCTATATTGCGATGAATATATTTCAAAAAATACAGCTTGACGACGCGCTAGGGTGTCATTATGTGATATTTTGTGAGGAAATTCCCCTGTGCTGAATAAAGCGAATAGCCACCTTATACATAAATGGATTTAAAATTCATAGTGTTTATAGGCTTCATATTTTTTGTGAATTTTGGTGTGGTGATGTGTACTTTAGCGCGATAACGTGGTCTTTTTGTCAGTTTTTAGATAAGATTTGGTCTGCAAAAAAGATTCAAAAGCCTCTTAGAGACTTCAATCTTTGTGGGGGTGGCTAGGCGATCTCTTGAATAGGTGTTAATCTTACGCCCGAATTGGACTCTTTGTGCCCAGATAAAAGCTTGGTACAAAGTAAGATTTTTGTAAAACACGGCCAATAAATACTAGGTTGAGGCTGTGTTATACGCATGTACTACATGTACTAAGTAGACAAACAGTTTTGAATTTTTATGTGCATCTAGTAAGGCTATCTTGCATGTGAAAACTTAATGTTGGGTTTGATGAACCAAACCCAAAATGGAAGCGAACCGACTAGATACACTGGTGGTCGATGCAATGGACATAATCTTAAAACAATAATAATTGCCATTGGAACGGATAAAAACGACGCTTTAAACGCAAATTAATAGGGTGTCGTTTTATCCTAGGTCGGCTGGAGCTTACATATAAGCTCTGATGGTTCGTTTAAGTAGCCTCCAAGGCTTACATACACATAATGTCCTTGGTAGGTTAAGTATCTGTTCTAATAGCGGGAGTTATTAACACGATGACTGAGCAGCATATTCTCGAAGACATCGATCCAATTGAAACCAAAGAGTGGGTCGATGCGCTTGAGTCTGTCCTTCGCGAAGAAGGTCCTGATCGCGCGCAATACATTTTAAATCGTTTGACGAATGAAGCTTCAAAAGCGGGTACGTCAATGCCGTCGTCTATTACGACGCCTTACCGAAACACAATCGCTCCTGAAAATCAGAAGCCATTGCCCGGTGACGTGTTCATGGAACGTCGTATTCGTTCTATTATTCGTTGGAACGCATTGGCTATGGTAATGAAGGCAAACCGTGTTGACTCAACACTTGGTGGCCACATTACGAGCTTTTCTTCAGCAGCAACGCTTTATGATATCGGCTTTAACCACTTTTTCCGTGGTACAAGCGAGAAACAAGAAGCGGATATGGTTTTCTTCCAAGGCCATATTTCACCTGGTATCTACGCACGTTCATATATTGAAGGGCGCTTGACAGATGAGCAGCTTGATAACTTCCGTCGTGAAGTGGATGGCAAAGGTATTTCTTCCTATCCTCACCCTTGGTTGATGCCAGATTATTGGCAATTCCCAACAGTGTCTATGGGATTAGGGCCACTTCAGGCTATTTACCAAGCACACGTTATGAAGTATCAGCATAGCCGCGGTTTAATCGACCAAGGCGATCGGAAAGTATGGGCATTCTTGGGTGATGGTGAGTGCGATGAGCCAGAATCTTTAGGTGCTATTGCTTTGGCTGGCCGCGAGAAATTGGATAATCTAATTTTTGTTATTAACTGTAACTTACAGCGCCTCGACGGTCCTGTTCGTGGTAATAGCAAAATTGTTCAAGAGCTTGAAGGCGTATTCCGTGGCGCTGGTTGGAACGTCATTAAATGTTTATGGGGCCGTCACTGGGATCCATTATTCGAAAAAGATGACAAAGGTTTGCTGATCAAGCGTATGAATGAAGTATGCGATGGTGAGCTTCAGAACTACAAAGCAAATGGCGGCGCTTACACCCGCGAGCATTTCTTCGGTAAGTACCCAGAATTGCTTGAAATGGTTAAAGACATGACAGATGAAGAAATCATGAATCTTAACCGCGGTGGTCACGACCCTTATAAAGTTTATGCTGCCTACGCCGAAGCCACATCTCACAAAGGTCAACCGACTGTAATTCTTGCCCAAACTGTTAAAGGTTACGGCATGTTTAAAGCGGCTGAAGCGCAAAACACAGCGCACCAAACGAAGAAATTGGATGAAGAGTCATTGGCTCAGTTCCGTGATAAGTTTGGCATTCCTATTAGTGATGAAGAGCTAAAAGATTTACCTTACTACCGTCCAGCGGAAGACAGTCCAGAAATGCAATACTTGCGCTCTCGTCGCAAAGAATTGCATGGTGATTTCCCAGTGCGTCGTCGTGATTGTGAAGCACTTGAAGTCCCTTCTTTGGAAGCCTTTAAGTCTCAGATCGCGGGAACAAACGGTCGTGAAATATCAACTACTATGGCGTTTGTGCGTGCATTGAACGTCATGGTTAAAGATAAAAATATCGGTGAGCGCGTTGTACCGATTGTTGCGGATGAAGCGCGTACTTTTGGTATGGAAGGTATGTTCCGTCAGCTGGGTATTTACACATCTGAAGGTCAGCGCTACACGCCGCATGACCATACTCAGATCATGTATTACAAAGAATCTGCAGACGGTCAAATTCTACAAGAAGGTATTAACGAACCAGGCGCATTTTCTGCTTGGTTGGCGTTAGCGACTTCTTACAGTAACAGCAATCTTCCAATGATTCCTGTGTACATTTACTACTCAATGTTTGGTTTCCAGCGTATTGGTGACTTGGCTTGGGCGGCAGGTGACTCTCAGGCTCGTGGTTTCTTGATTGGTGCAACTGCCGGTCGTACAACGCTTAACGGTGAAGGTTTGCAGCACGAAGATGGTCATTCACATATTCTTGCGGGCACAATTCCTAATTGTGTGTCTTATGACCCTACTTATTCATACGAAGTCGCTGTTATCATGCAAGATGGCTTGCGTCGTATGTATAAAGAAAAAGAGAGTGTTTTCTATTACTTAACCGTAATGAATGAGAACTATACGCACGAAGATATGCCTGAAGGTGTTGAAGACGGCATCATTAAGGGTATGTATAAGCTTAAATCTCACGCTAAGAAAACCAATAAGAAGCAAGTTCAATTACTTGGTTCTGGTGTTATTCTTCGTGAAGTGGAAGCGGCTGCAGAGATCCTATTTAATGATTACGGTGTTAACTCCGACGTATGGAGCGTGACATCTTTCAACGAACTACGCCGTGAAGGTCTAGATGTAAGCCGTTGGAACATGCTTCACCCAGAGTCTGAACCTCGTGTATCTCATGTTGAATCATGCTTGAATGGCAACGGTCCTGTTATTGCTTCTACCGATCATATTAAATTGTTCGCAGATCAAATTCGACCATTCGTAAAAGGTACATACAATGTGCTTGGTACAGATGGTTTTGGCCGCAGTGATACTCGTGCTCAATTGCGTCACTTCTTTGAAGTGAACCGTTATTGGGTAGTGGTTTCTGCCTTGAATGCACTGGCGAAAGACGGTGTGATTGATGCATCTGTAGTTAGTGGAGCAATTGCTAAGTTTGGTTTAGATCCTGAGAAGCCAAACCCTGTCACTTGCTAATTACCTGACAAGCTAGGTATCTGGCTTAGTGTATTTTTTCTACCTAAGCCAGATAAGTTTTTAAGTTTGATGCGTCTATAAGACAAAGGAGATTTCTGTGAGTACTGAAATCATTCGAGTACCGGATATTGGTGGTGCGACTGATGTCGAGATTATCGAGATCAGTATTAAGGTTGGTGACATGATCGAAGTCGACCAATCTATTATTGTTTTAGAAACAGATAAGGCTTCCATGGATGTTCCATCTTCTATGGCTGGTAAAGTAAAAAGCATTTCTGTGAAAGAAGGCGATAAGGTTTCTGAAGGTGATGAACTTCTTGTTATAGAAGTTGAAGGTACAGAAACGACTACGCCTGAGTCAAAAGCAGAAGCATCTGCGCCGGTAAAATCTGCTGATAAGGCGACAACGGGATCTTCTTCTACTGAAGAGAAAGTGTCCGTGCCTGATATTGGTGGTGCAACGGATGTAGAAGTGATTGAAGTTTGCGTATCTGAAGGCGATATTGTCGAAGAGGGTGACTCTTTAATCGTATTAGAAACAGATAAGGCTTCTATGGATATCCCTTCTCCGTTTACGGGTAAGATAGGCAAAATTGCGATCAAAGTAGGTGATACTGTTTCTGAGGGTGCTGACATCCTTGTGATAACAACAGAATCCTCTGCTCCTGTTGCGTCTGAAGAAAAATCGGAAGCACCAAAAGCGTCAGCTCCAGCCTCAGCCGCGCCTGCTTCAGGTGGCGTTGAGTCTGTTAAAGTGCCTGATATTGGTGGTGCTGAAGGCGTTGAAGTTATCGAAGTTGCGGTAGCGGCTGGCGATAAGGTTAAAGAGGGCGACTCCATTATCGTTCTTGAAACTGACAAAGCGTCTATGGAAATCCCAGCTCCGAAATCTGGAACAGTCAAGTCCGTTTCCATTAAGGTCGGTGACAAGGTCTCTGAAGGTGATCTCGTTCTTGAACTTGAAGTAGAAGGTGGTTCTGCACCGGCTTCAGCTGCGCCAGTTGCTGAAAAAGCCGTTGAAAAAGCGACGCCAGCAGCGGCTGAAGAATCTAAAGTAAGCTCTGCAAAAGCGGCGCCTGCAGCGGATCAATCGGCTGTATTATCTGAGCCTTCGAAAAAGGTTCATGCGGGTCCTGCTGTCCGTATGCTTGCTCGTGAGCTTGGTGTTGATCTATCTCTTGTTCGCCCTACAGGTCCTCGTGGCCGCATTATAAAAGAAGATTTGCATGCTTATGTGAAAGCGGCTGTTCAGAAGGCTGTATCGGCTCCTGCTGCGGTTGCAACAGGTTCTGGTCTTCCTACTGTGCCTGATCAAGACTTTAGCAAGTTCGGCGATGTCGAAATTGTTAAGATGAGCAAGATCCAGCGTCTAACGGCTCAGAACATGGTTCGTAACGCGCTCGTTGTGCCTCAAGTGACTCAGTTCGACAAAGCGGATATTTCTGATCTTGAAGAGTTCCGTAAGGGCTTGAAAGGGGAAATGGAAAAACAAGGTGTTAAATTGACACCACTTCCATTCCTTATTAAAGCGGTAGCTCAGGCTATGGTGGCGAACCCTAGCTTCAATGTGTCGCTAATGGCTGACGGCGAAACATATGTTCAGAAGCATTATGTACACATTGGTATTGCGGTAGATTCACCAGCTGGTTTGGTTGTGCCTGTCTTGCGTGATGCAGATAAAAAATCGGTTGTGCAGATCGCTAAAGAGGCAAGTGAACTGATTAAGAAAGCGCTTGATAAGCAACTTAAACCTGCAGACATGCAAGGTGGTTGTTTTACTATTTCTAGTTTGGGTGCAATCGGTGGTACTGGCTTTACGCCTATCGTTAATTGTCCTGAAGTGGGTATTCTTGGCGTTTCTAAAGCGGATATTGAACCACGCTGGAATGGTAAAGAGTTTGAACCTCGTACCATGTTACCATTGTGCTTGTCTTATGATCACAGAGCCGTTAATGGTGGTGATGCGGGTCGGTTCATGACCTTCTTGAATTCACTGCTAAGCGATGTACGTCGTTTGTCTCTTTAATGAGGCGGCTTAATCTGTAGTAAGAGAATGAGTTACGGGTAAAGTTAATTCCGCTTTACTCGTAGTCATTATCTTCAAGTAAGTATAAAAAACCTCATTACCATTTGTTTGGTAATGAGGTTCTTTTTTGCCAATATCACCAGCATTACTCCTATGTACTTGTTTACTCTGAATTACCTCTCGTAAAGCCTTCTCTTAATTTGAAAAAACTATGAAATCGTCTTTTTATGGCTCATCAAGATGTAATCTGTGAGTCAGATAGCGTTAGATTGACTGGATCCTAGATATATTTTATCAATATTCAGCCTTTGCTTTTCGTTGTATTTTCTCTTACCGAGTGACGTGGTCTATTCGAGATGATCAATGAGTGAGATATGCCCAATGAGTTTGTTGTCCGATTTTATTTGAGTGCCAGACACTTGCTTAATCAAGTGCAATGTCAAGTATTGCAAGGCAATTTTTAAAAAAACAAAAAGTACTAGGTTAGAAACACTAATTTTATAATCATTGTTAGAGGAAATCAGCGATACTGTATCTAGAGTTAACGTTTTATTAGATAGTTTTTCGTTATATTGACCCAGTCGGGTAAAAAAACACCCGAAACAGTATCGTTTTGACCAATTTGAGCTAGATTAAGTATTGTAGAATGGCGCTATTAGGGGTGAAAGCGATTGGCCTTTTTTTTGCTACATAAAATCACTGTTCTTTTTTAATGAATTGCCAAGATTTTATTTTACTCCATTTGTGTCTTTTCCGAGGAGTGATACTAAAAAATACTTAACGTGTTGTATTTATAAAGGAATAAGAGGGATATATGAATATTATTGATAGTAATATCATAGGGAAATCTCAAGTTATAGTACAGATGAGGAACTCTATTAAAACAATGGCTCAGTACCCGGCAACCGTTTTGATTACTGGTGAAACCGGTACTGGTAAGGAACTTGTTGCTAGAGGGTTGCATTATGGAGGTGGTTTGGCAAATAAACCCTTTATTGCCATCAATTGTTCTACATTTTCTGATGAGCTGTTTGCCAGTGAGTTATTTGGCTATAAGAAAGGAGCATTTACCGATGCGAAAAATGACAAAGAAGGGCTTCTTTCGTCAGTAAATGGCGGTACGATTTTTCTGGATGAAATAGATAGTCTATCTTTAAAGTCACAAGCGGCATTGCTGAGAGTGTTGCAAGAGTCAGAGTTTAGGCCGATTGGTTCAAATGAGGTATTAAAGACCAATGTTAGGTTTATCGCGGCCGCTAACTGTGATCTTGAACTTAAAATTGAACATCATGACTTTCGACAAGACCTGTATTTTAGGCTATTTATCTTGTCTATAAAGGTGCCTGCGTTGAGAGATCGCAAAGAAGATATTGCTTTACTAGTGGAACATTTTATTGAAAAACTTAATTCACAATATGGATTAAATAAGAAAGGGGCCAGTGATAGACTAATGAGTTGGTTTTACTCTCATTATTGGCCTGGTAACATTAGAGAATTGGAAAACAGTGTGCATCGTTATTATTTGCTTGCTAATGGAGAACTATTAGATACTTCTGAAACGCCAGAGGCTAATTTTGATTTTCCCCCTTCTGCTTTACCTCGATATATACATGATAAACCTAAGTATAATGGCTCCTACGAAAATAATATTATAAATGAATCTGATCTTAATAGTGATATTCAGGATTCAGATTTAATTTTCTCAAGTGCAAAACGTTTAGCAATTGAGAGATTTGAAGCGAAATTTGTATCTAGATTACTTGTTCTGACTAATGGCAATGTCACAAAGGCGGCGAGTTTATGTGGGAAAGAAAGAAGAGCCTTTGGAAAGCTAGTCAAAAAATATCATATAAAAAGTAATGAGATACACCTCTACTGATACTATGTTTTTTTAAGAGGCCGTGTTTTTTAACACGGCCTTTTTGTTTCTAAAGAAAGGTGGTGTTTTTTTATACCCACTTAATATGGGGTATTTATAACCCTGATGGGTGTTTAAATTATTTTTCACCACATTTGATTATAAATTTTTCTTTAAAATCAAAGGTTTGAAATTCATTTTGAGTTGGCACTTATTATGCTTTAAAGATAAATCACAAATGTAATGAGACGAATCTGATGAGCATAAGTTACTACTATCAAACAGATGTAGCTCGATTGATTAAGAATTATTTGAAGGAACATCCAAATAGTGAGGATACTGTTTTAGGTATTACCGATTGGTGGGTAAAGCAACAAAAAATAATGGATTCTATGGCTGCGGTAGATAATGCTTTAAAAATTTTAGAATTACAGGGTGAGGTAAGTTCGGTGACTCGAAATAACCAAACCTATTTCAGGTTAAACGATAAATAACTGACAGTAATTCAATTTATTCACTTGAAAGTTGGAGATTAAATTTTGGAAAGTAATCAGAAAAAATTATCCAGGGTGAGATCACCAAGAGTACACATCACATATGATGTCGAAATAGGTGATGCAATTGTTCGAAGGGAATTGCCTTTGATTGTTGGCGTGTTAGCTGATTTATCTGGCATGCCAGCGGTTTCGTTACCTCCGGTGAAAGAGCGAGTATTTGTCGAAATAGACCGCGACAACTTTAATGATGTGATGACCGGTAATGCTGTTCGCTTGGTTTATAAAGTTGATAACGTCTTTGACACAAGTGCTGGGCCGCTTAATCTTGAGTTGCTATTCAATAGCATAGATGCCTTTGAGCCTATCAATTTGGTGAAGCAAATAGATGTTACTAATAAGCGCTATGAATCAAGAAATCGAATACGAGATATGATGGCGAAACTGGATGGCAATGATCCTTTAGACGGCATTCTTGCGGAAGTATTGGCTGATGAGACGCTGCAAAAAGAACTTAAGGACCTCTTTGGTGCAGCTGAAAAATGGTCTACGGTGGTGCCAACAGACTTAGTCAATCGAATGTTGAAGCAAGGCCGCATGGCGTTAGATGAAAGCCAAATTCCTTATGCTTTAGAGCTTATTGGTGAATTTTCGGTCTCGATATTGGAGGGTGTTGCTGAATTGAACGGCCGATTCGCCAGTGATTTGATGGGAGATAAAATCGCTCAAATTGACAATCAATTGACCAATCAGATTAATTTGGTGATGCATTCTCCTGAGTTTCAAGCATTGGAGGCGACTTGGCGTGGTCTGCATTTCCTAGTTAAGAATACCGAGACTGGCACCTCTTTAAAGATTCGTCTCTTGAATATTTCTAAGCGTGATTTGCTTAAGGATTTGCAGAAAGCGGTGGAATTTGATCAAAGTGCTTTATTTAAAAAAATCTACGAAGAAGAATTTGGTACTTATGGTGGTGATCCTTTCTCTTTCCTCGTGGGCGATTACGAATTTGGTCGTCATCCAGAAGATATAGAGTTATTGGAAAAAATTTCTGGTGTTGCCTCATCCGCTCATGCTCCTTTTATTTCTTCTGCTTATGCAAAACTCTTTGATATGGAAGATTTTTTTACGCTTTCTCAACCAAGAGACTTAAGTAAGATTTTTGAGAGTGCTGAGTTAATAAAATGGCGTAGCTTCCGTAGTAGTGAAGACGCACGTTATGTGTCCTTAACCCTGCCTAAAGTATTATTACGGTTACCCTATGGCCCTGATACAGTGGTTGCGGAAGGCTTTGATTTTATTGAGGACGTGGATGGTTCGGATGCACATAAATACTTGTGGGGTAACCCAGCTTTTGTACTCGCTCAGCGAATTACCAATGCTTACTCAAAATTTGGTTGGTTAGCGGCTATTCGTGGTGTAGAGGGCGGTGGATTAGTCGAGGGGTTGCCGGCACATACATTCAAAACACCAGCAGGTGATATCAAGCTAACTTGTCCTACTCAAGTGTCGATTACTGATCGCCGTGAAAAAGAGCTGAACGATTTAGGCTTTATGGCGATTTTGCACTGTAAAGGCAGTGATAAAGCCGCATTTTTTGGAGGGCAGACAACTGGGCAACCTCAAAAATACAATACCGAGGCGGCGAATGCGAATGCGCGAATTTCTACTATGTTGCCTTATGTGTTGAATGCCTCTCGTTTTGCCCATTACATTAAGGTCATTATGCGCGACAAAGTGGGTAGTTTTACCACTAAAGAAGGCGTCTCTGATTATCTTAATAACTGGATTAGTAATTATGTATTAGTTGACGATAGTGCTCCGCAAGAAATGAAAGCGAGTTATCCGCTAAGGGAGTCTCGGATTGAAGTGACAGATGTGCCTGGTAAACCTGGAAGCTATCGTTCAATTGTATTTTTGCGCCCGCATTTTCAATTGGAGGAGTTAACGACGTCTATTCGATTAGTGGCGGAGTTACCTTAATGCTAGAAATGAATACATCAACCAATGAAGAGAGATAGGGATCATGGATTTAATACTATTGCAATTTGGCGTTCCCAATTTTAATGGAACCAATACCGATGCAACGGGGGTTGGCTCGCTCATAGATGGTGCTGCTGGCGAGGGCGATGGACCGGCATGGAGCGAATTAAAAGCGAATGCAGGTGGTGCACAATTTGATTGGACTAATTGCGTTGAGCTGGTGTCTATCAATCAAGGCATTAAACAACAGATTACAACGGATGTGAGTAATAATGCTCGAACATCGGGGCGTCCTATGATTACAGATTTTACTTGTGTGAAATATGTGGATCAGACCTCTCCTAAGATGTATGACTTTTGCCTGAGAGCAAAAACGCTTGATGTGGTTGGTGGTACACCGACGATTATCTGGGTACTACGAAACTCTGGAGATCAGTTTAATATTATTATGCGCTTTGAATTGCGTCTCGCATTGATTAGCGAAATTGACTTTCAATCTCATCCCAATGACATGCCTACCGAGCAGTTTAAGCTGAACTTTACGGAAATAGGTTGGCATCATCAGGTGCAAGGCGCCAATGTTGGTAATCAAGGCGGTTTCTCGGCAGCGGCTTGGAGTGTGGCTAAAAACCGTCCTATTGCAGCGCTATCAAGCTAGGGTAATGTCAAAAATGGCAAAAGCTTTTTTTGAAAAAATTACTCATGCTGGACAAGCAATCAGCACCCAAGAGTCTGTTATAAAAAACGTAGAATATATTTTAAATTTTGGCGGATTTTTAGATGCGGGTGTTGATGGCTATAGCCATCGTTCGATATCTACCATGGAAGGTATATATCGTAACGGATTGACTGCGGTAGTGGATCAGTCTTTGGATAATCAGGGACAAATTACTCAGTTTCAAAAGGACATTGTTCAAGTATTGAAAGTATTTGAACCGCGCATCAAAAAAATTTGGGTATTGAACATAGGTATTAGCAACCAGCGATCCCGTTGCCAGTTAAAAATAGAGCTAGAAAATGAGCATTTTGAACAAGGTTTTATTTTCGGGTGAAAAGTAAACAATAACGAAGGGGGCTCCGTGTTTTTTAGCGGTGCATTTCTGATGAGTGCTGGACGTATTTTAGATACAGGATAAAAAGTTTATGTCTCAAAATTACCCCTTTTTTCAACAAGAAATGCGTTATCTACGCCAATCGGTAGAGTCCTTCAGCCATACTTACCCAGATGTTGCCGCAGAATTGAAATTGAGTGCTGGTCGTTCTGACGATCCGCATGTAGAACAATTGCTTCAGTCTTTTGCATTTATGACGGGTCGATTGCGGGCTGATTTAGAGCAACAGCGAGACCAGATACCAAATCAATTACTACATAGCCTTTACCCCAATTTGGTGCGCTCTTTACCGTGCATGGTGGTATTACAAGCGAACGTAGAGGCCGATGGTGCTAATTTTATCAATGGTTATTATTTTTATAAAGGTCGACAATTCATTGGCACGGCGTCACGTATAGGAAATAGTGGTCAAAAAGAAAAAGTGGAATGCCGGTTTGAAAATTGCTATCACACACAATTATGGCCATTGGATGTTATTAAAACAGAGATATTGCCAAAGAATTTATTTTCTGGATTAGACGAGCTAAATATCTCACCTGGACGCGATCTTCAATCGGTAATTTCATTAACTGTTTCTAATATAGGTACAGAGTCAATACAAGATTATCCCATTGAACATTTACGTTTTTATATTGCTGATATTGAGCAAAGAGCGAAAATTTTTAAACTATTAAATGATGATTTAATAGGCGTTGCTGTACGAGTCGGTGATAAAGTGACTCGATTGGACAGTGACACTTTCCCTTTATCGAAAGTATTGAAATGGCAAGGCTTTGATGATGATCAAAATGTCTTACCTGATGATGCTGGTAGTCAACGAGCTTATAGATTATTACAAGAATATTTTTCTTTTGTGGAAAAATTTTATTTTTTAGATATAGCCGAATTGCATCATAGTGGTGTACTTCGTCATGCACAGAACAGTTTTGAAATACTTTTTTTACTAGAACAATCTGCAAATGCAATTTATCTACACAAACGCTGCTTTAGGTTAAATTGCTTTCCTGCAATAAACCTATATGAAAAAACATTCAAACCTATTCAACTTCAGCATAATCAACATGAGTATCGCCTTTTAGCAGATGAAAGGCATTATTTACAAGGAGAAGTACACAGTATAACGGAAGTGAAAAGCATTTCTTTTAATGGGCGAAGTCAAGTGCTGAGTTCATGGTTAGGCCCCAATGGAAAAGGTAATGTTAATCAATACTATGTTACGCGGCTATCTGGATTATTAACACCAGGAGAGCGTGGATGTGACACTTTTTTATCCATCTACGATCCAGATTTTTCTCCCAGTCAACCCGTCGATCAGACTCTTATTGTTCAAGGACTTTGTAATAATAGACGTTTGCCTGAGGCGCTTCGTGAGGGACAGAACTTACAGTTAGTTGGCTCAGGTCCTATGTTGAACGCCTCTATTTTAGGCATACCTACTAAGTTTAAAGGTGCCAGTTTAGTAGGTAAAAACAATATAAAATTATTATCACAGTTGTCGCTTAACTTGGACGCCCTTGGTTCGGGCAATGAGCGTTTGGCGTTGTTAAAACAAATTCTACGTTTGTATTGTGATCCCTTGTCTCCATCCCATAATCGACAATTGGAAGGGTTAGTCAGTATGTCATCACAAATGGTGACAAGGCGAATTGGCGGTGATATGTGGCGTGGACATTGTCGGGGCAATCAAATCTCATTGGAAATAAATGAAGATTATTTTTCCGATGCTAACCCGTTATTGTTGGGTAGCGTACTGAGCTATTTTTTCGGTTTATATACAACACTGAATCATTTCGTACAGCTGCAATTGATTAGTGATCAACGCGAAGGAGTGTGGCATCAATGGCAACCACGCATTGGCGAAAAGGTTATTCTGTAGCTCAGCTTTATACCCAACCTGATGCTGGTTGGTCATTTCATCAGCTAGCGCATTTGCTACTTGGTATGAAGGTGGGTGAAGACGATGTACTAGAATCCCTGACAGCAAAAATTACGTTTGTGGGTTCCTTGCAACGTAGTCTTCCTCCAGGAGAAATACGAAAAGTGTTATTTTCTGAAGACATGATGGAGACAGCTTTATTAAAAGAGACAGTGAGACAAAAAGAAAAAAATAACAAAGCAGGCTCTACAAACTGGTTGAAAAGTAAGAAACACACAATTGAGTGTTCTTATTATAACTTGACTGGACTAGACGGACCGTTGGCTGAGCCATTTTCCGATATGATGCGTGAAGATAAATATTACGGGGAGGGGGCAATGGCCGCCTTTATAAATATTTTTAATAATCGTATTCACGCATTGCGTTATGTTATTCACGCTCAAACTAATTATACCCTCACTAATAGTAAAGCGAGTGAAAGTACTATAGGGGAGTTTTTATTGGCGTTAAGTGGTCATTACTATTCAACGCAGCGAAGTTTACACGGTCAGCATGACGATACTTTATTAGCGTTATCCGGTCATTTGGCGAACTGTCGCATGACACTGTCAACCGTTAGAAAACTGTTTGAAATTGTCTTGGCGTTGCCTGTGGTGAAGATGAATAGTTTGATTGGTCGTTGGCTTAGTGTGCAATCGACTGATCATTCTCGTCTCGGTAAAAAAAATCATCGTCTAGGTAGCGAAGCGGCTTTAGGAAAGAGAGTTTGGGACCAACAAGCCGTATTTGAGCTTGAATTAGGGCCGATGACTAGGCAGCGCATCAGTGAATTAGTTCCTGGTGGTATTTTTCATTATCAATTACGAGATCTATTGGCTTGGATTAGTGAAAGACGAGTGGATTGTTTGATTACATTTATTTGTTTGCCAGACAGTCAGGTAGAAAACAATGCTACTTTGCTGAGTACTCAATTAGGTGTTACGAATCGATTAGGTTACGGATCAGCACTAATCGCTCGGACTCAACGAGTGCAACGTATTCGTTTTTTAGTCGCTACGGTGTGTTAAATGTATACCATGAAGATTGCCTTTTATGGTGTGTTTTGGTTATCAATACTTTTTTTGTCGGGTTGTGAGACGGCTGCAAGCATTGGCAATAGTCTTGATAAAGGCATGGCGAAAGTTGTGCCTTTCTATCATTTTGATAAGACATTATTAGAGTCTGTCTACATACAGTCTTCTGTCGACAGTAATAATAATGTACCGGTTGCACTGGATATTGTATTCGTCTTTAACGATAAGGCGGCGGAAGTGTTGAGTGCGTTAAGCGGTCCAGATTGGTTCATAAATAAAAAAAGATTATTACTTCGTTATCAGAAAAAGTTAGTTGTCAGTGAACAGGAAGTGGTGCCATACACAGCAGAATACGTTTTGATTTTGCCAAAAAATTATTTTAATGCCGTTTCTGTTTATCTTTTCGCTAATTATCTTGACCAAGATGGTCAATACCAAGCAGACCTTACTCAATATAAGGTGCTGAAAATAACTTTAAACAGGCAAAATTATTTGCTTGAGGAACATAAACCATGAGCCAATTTGATAGTTTGCCTCTTTCTGTTTGTTGGCATGAAGGAATGTTGTTATCTCCCCAACATTTTCAGCAAAATCATATCTATTGGGAGAATCAATTGCAGAGCCTGATGCGAAATATTCCCTATCATTGGGGCATAATAAATATGGCTATTGACGAGGCAAGGTTATTAGAAGGCGTGGTTTATTTAAAAAAACTACGGGCTATTATGCCCGATGGTCTTCAAATAAATTATGACGTCACTGAGCACGCTCCTATTCAGATTGATTTAAAAAAAGACGTGCAGTTTGACGATCAGGTTGCATTAAAGATTCAGCTAACCGTACCTATTCGCGTATCTGGTAGCGCAAGTAGCAGCTCTGATATTCAGCGTTTTAATGTCGTCGACGGGGAACTGGCGAAAGACGACAATACAGGAGATGGGGAGACTGAGGTTTTACGATTGCAGCCCATCCTGTCATTGCAAGTAGCCAATCGAGTACGAGAGCAATATGTTGCTTTACCTCTTTTGGAAATCAGTAAAATTGATAGTGCACAATACCAAGTAACATCCTATTGCCCACCGATGTTACGTATAGAAGCCGACAATTTTATAGCCTATGAAGAAGCTCGAATGGAGCGCTTCCCCCTTCAACTTCGTTTACAAAATATGGCTTTTATGATTCGTAAAAAAGCACGACTCTTGGCTGGTTTTTCTGAAAATGGCGAAGAACTGTTGGGGAGCCGTGTTAGTGATCAACATCGATTGTGGATTCGCTCTATGGTTCAGCATTTAGCGGAGCTGGAATTGATAGTGGATAATGGTGTTAGTTCCCCTTGGATGGTGTATCAAGTATTAGCTCGGTTGATTGGTTCAATGTGCGAGTTGGATTCAAGTCGTATTCCTCCTAAATTACCACCTTATATACATTTAGATTGTGGTAGTGGGTTGGCATTTGCTATTCAGTATATCGAACAGCGACTGGAAGAAGTGAACTTACGTTACTCAAGTTTAGTCTTTGAAGAAAGCCAAGACGGCGTATTTTCCATTGCTTTTGATAAAGCATGGAGCCGAAATAAGTTACTTATTGAGTTAAAACCCCGCCAACAACAAACACAGTCCGATTTAGTCCAATGGATGACAGATTGTCGAATTGCGTCAGGAAAAATACACAAAGAGCTTTCTATAAAACGCCTTTTAGGCGCCAGTGTTGAGCGAACTGAATATGATGAGGCAACAGGTATTACCGCTTTGCCTGGACACGTATTATTTTATATTTCAGTTGACCCTTTGTATATAAAGTCCGGACAACCCTTAGTGGTGGCTTGTACCAATGGTAAGTTAAAGCCAATGCAACCGAAGCGCATTGTTTTGCATCTTCCTCATGATGTGAAAATGAAAGAGGGTGAATGACGATGGCCAGAACAGACTTCAATCTTGTTAATTTGATGAATCAGTTTTATCAGCAGATTGCTATGGTTAAGCGTTGGATTAATCATGATCAGTTGGCCTTAGAAGCAAAAAAAATCCTGAAACTTCAGGCTATGCCTAATGACGAAGAAATGGCGACCGCCATTAGTTTACACCTGAGCCAATGGCTGGGTGATAAGCGTTTGTATTGGCGAGATAAATTGACTGAAAGGCAGCAAGTGTTATTAGATCAAGCTTGTTTTGCTATGGTAGCCCTTGCTGATGAATTATTTATTATTGAATTAGATTGGACAGGGCGAGATTATTGGCAGCGGGTATTATTAGAGGAGCATTTTTATGATAGTTGCTCAGCTGGTGGTACCTTTTATAGGCATTTAAATACTCTTTTAGCCCATGGCAAATATGATCAACTTGAAGTACAGCTGTGTGCCGTATATTTGCTTGCGCTGCGGCTCGGCTTTGCTGGGCGTTATCGCGATAAAGAGCCCATATTAGAAGTCTATCGCCATAAGTTATTTAAAATTATCACTCAACATCAACCTATAGCTGCTCAGTATATCCATGTTCAAGCTTATGAACATTGCATGGCGTCACAATATGAGCAGCGTCTCGCCCCATTATCGAATTGGTATCGTTGGACTGTTTACAGTATTAGCCTGTATTTTTTAATAGGCGCAGTGGTGTGGTTGTTATTGAATCAGGGGCTTGAAAAATGGCTACTGACCTAACTGGAATGATACGTTGGATAGAGCAATCTCTTTCAAAATTTGATCGTATTACTCTGCAAGTAGAGCGATTGTATCAAAGTCTTGTGGCGCGATTATCCCCTTTGATTGAGCAGCTTAAACCGATTTGGCAGGATCCTCTTTGGCAAATGATTGGCCTCATCTTATTAGTGATCATAGTCGTTGGGGTAGGATTATGGTTGATTAAAAAAGGCTCTAAATGGTTGCTGTTACTGACCAAGTCTTTGGTTCGGTTTATGTCATGGCTGGTTGATCTTTTTAGTATGCCAGTGCTCTGGTTGATTAAAAAATTTAGAGGAAAAGAAAAACCAAAAAATAAGAAGAAAAGTTATCGCCAGCTCGTTGGTATGGCTCAAATACGCCGCGCAGTGAATGCGATAGAGTATTTAACAACTCAACGAGAATGGCGCTATCAAGTAGAGTGGTCGCTTATAATTGGTCAGGAACAGAGCGGTAAAAGCCAATTAGTGCAATCTATTAAACAAGGTAAGCGAGCACAATTGTTACCAAGAGAGAAGCGCTTATTAACCGCGGCTAGTGGGTGGCATTTTTTTGACCATGGTGTGGTCATCGAATCTTCAATCGATACCTTGGATGATAACCTTGAGCAACTCAATTGGTATCGCCCAGAGCGTGCCCTTGATAAGATTATTTTATGTATTTCTGCAGAATCTCTACTGCATCCAGATGCGCCTGCAGCATTAGAAGAGCTTGGCGAACAGCTGTTTCAACAACTTTGGAAAACTCAAAAGAAGACGGGTTTTGTGCTGCCTGTTTATGTCTTTATCACGCAATGTGATCGCATTGAAGGCTTTCCAGCTTTCTGGAAAGCACAAGATGAAAAGGTTAAACAGCAGATGATCGGTTGGTCAAATCCGTATCGCCTAGAAACCGCATTTAATGTCGAGTGGATACACGAAGCGTTTACGCAATTATTGGCGTCTTTACAAATTACTCAGTTGCAAGTGGCATCCGGTGGTGAAGAAATAGCCGACATAGACAGGTTTATGCTCTACATACACCAATTTTCAGCTTTGCAGCAGCCGCTTACAAAAGTGATGGCGTCGACTTTTGTTCGTAGCAGCTTACAAGAGGCTTTACCCCTTAGAGGTATTTATTTTTGTGGGCAGCTAGACGATAAAACGGCCTTTATTGAAGATGTTTTTCAACAAAAAATCTTTGCAGAAAAACACCTTAGCTCCATATTAGAAAAACGTCGATTTTCTAATAATAAAGTGTTGCGACAATTTCAGATTGGGGTTTTAGCTACTGCATTGGTAATGTCTTTGCTGTTTGTGTTCGATGTTACTCGTGTCGTTCAATTTAATACTTTTAGTCAAGATAAACTCAAACAACTTCATTCTATGTTGGTAGATTGTAGTGCTCAAGGCGCCGATACTTTTAGGCTTATGCAAGGTTTGAGTGATGTTGGTGAGCGTTTGTTGACGATATCTATGCCGTTGTCCTGGTTGGACATGATTGAGGTAGAAAAACAGCAATTGGTAGCGCAGCATTTGCTCGAAAAAAACCTTTTTATTGCTCTGGAGTGCCGATTAAAGCAAAGAGCTGATGCTCTGCTGTTGGCAACACAAACCCCTTTGGCAGTGGGTAATTATCAGGCATTGTCTCAACAGCTAGAGGATTACCAGCAAAATTTAATTGAATTTGAAAATGAGCAAGCATCATTTGAAACGCTCGCAGGTCCATTAAAAAATAATCGCGGGTTAAGTACGGCATTAGCTAAGTTACTTAATTATCTGTATGACAACCCGGTACCCAATAGTATTAATTTTGCCAGTGACCTTATTGTTGGGGCGGTACGTCGAGCCGAGTACAGTCCTAGTTGGATGCGTAACGACGAATCCTTAGTAAGCCGTCAGCTTAGTACGCAATTTTTAGAAACGCTCACAGGCGAGCTACAAATTGCTTTATTGCAACATGCTGAAAATATTCCCCTAGCACCACTAGAAGCCTTCAATGCCCAGACTGTTTGGATGGCGAGAGATCGGCGTTTGCCTGCGTCTACGGTCATCCAAGATTATAAAAAGTTAAGGCAATGGACCGTCAAGACAAGCAATGATTGGCTTGCAAACTCGAACAGCACTAGTCCTTGTGGCCGCATTGCCGAACAAATGAATACATTACGCCAGGAATTGGTAGTGCATGGTTTTGACAGTCGTCAATTAGAGCAATTAGCCGAGCGCTTTTCGCCACAATCGTGTGATCAAATCGTGCGAGAAAGCTTTGCCGAGTTAAGTTTTGCTCCTTTTGGGGCGTTGTTTGAGTTTGGCCCCAAAGGGCTATTGATAAAAACACCTGAACTGCAAAAATTAGCCGAAAAGGTCGAGGCTATTACAGAGCTGTCGTTTGTAAAAGACAGCTATCCTCCGGTGATAGATTCATCAGAAGGTGTTGATCAATGGCAGCAAGCGCCTTTGCAACAACTGATCGATGTTTTAGTGAATTATCAACAATTCACTGATGAGCATGGAGACACTGCGTTATTTAACAGTGCCTTGGATGTGCGTTTACAACAAGTCACAGAGCGCTTATTAAGTGCAGCCATGATACGACCTGCCCAACGTATAAAAGCGCCAAAACCAGTCAATGATCTTATTGATTATCGTGAAAGAAGTGTCGCAGACGCCGTGAATAGTTTTAAGCAGGTTCAAGAGCCTCCTGTTACAAATTCAGATACTTCTTCAACAACTTGGTGATACCAGCAATGTTTTAAGGCTTAACCAACAAGTGCAGAAGTTCATTTTGCAGCAGCTGACTCAATTGGACAGGCTGGTGAGTGACTATCAACTCTATCAGCCTTTGCCTTTTCCTCAATGGCAAAAGCCAGATTTTGCTCAGGCAATGTTTAACATTCAGGATGATAAGCAGGCTGAACTTTATTTGACCAATCAGCAGCAAAAAATGAGCTATTTTGCGTTTAATTATGCTCAGCCATTATTGCAATACTTGCAAAACAGTGATACAGGGTTAAGCGATCCTAAAGTACAAATATGGATGGCTACTTTGCAAGATTTAGGGCGCTTTGAGCGTGGTGAGCCTAATAATCAGGTTGTCTTATTGAATGATCTGGTCACTCAAAAACTGGCCGATATTTCCAATAGCCAATGCCCACAGAGTGAATATTTTGATGCAACACACAGTTCTGGAAGTTGGTTTGCTAAACGTCGTGAACAAATAGAGCAGCAGGTTGGTTTGCATTGTAGCAGTGCCGATAAAAAAGCCCTAGTTGCACGCTATACATATTTAGCTGAACGCTTCAACCAAGAGGTTGCTGGTCGGTATCCATTTGCTGAGATACACCAAGCCGGTAACCAGGATTTGAACTCGAAAGCGTTGCAGGCGTTTCTCAAAGACTACCATGAAAAGTCAGAAAACCTCTTAGCGGATCTGGATAAACAAAACCAAAAAGACGGCAGTATTCCAGCGTCTTGGCGTGAATTTATCGAGCAGATGAATGTGGTCGATGATTTCTTCGCTCAAACTTGGCAAGCCAAGAATAAACAGTGGCAAGTTCACATGCAGGTCACTTTTGACGCCCAAGGTGATTTATTAAAGGCTTCAGAAGGCAGTAATCAGATTATTGAATGGGTCTTACAAAGTGGTCGAACACAGGCGCTTTTCCCTAATGGCAATAACACTATCATTTGGTCACCCGGCAGTCGCATGCAATTGGATTTGCGCTGGGCGACTGGCTCAGCCTATTTGCCCATTGGCTTACCCGGTATTCATTCTGATCCTACCCAATTGGGGACAGCAAAAGCATTAACCGCAAGTTTTGTCAGCCGAGGTCCATGGGGGTTGTTTGAGTGGCTGACGTTATACGCTAGCGATTCTGCCGAATTAGACAATGAGAGTATGTTGTCGTTTTACGTCCCTGTGGGGGTAAAAGGTGAGCGAGTGTATCTCGAAGAACCCGCGTATGTCAGTCGATCAAACTTATTGGTACAAGCGTTTGTTAGTGATGACAAAGGTGAGCAGCATGCCATTGTTTTACCGCGCCATTTTCCCACTCAGGCGCCAGGGTTAAATGATTAATAGTTAAATAACCAATGATCAAATACTGAATAGTGACAGGATTAAAATAGGAACCCATTATGAGATTCGAAGCGGCTACCCATTCCCCCGATGCCTACATGCAATTTCACATGGGCTATACGCTCACCCAATTAATGGCGCCAATAGGAGAGGAAAGGGTGGGTGCGTCGGTACGCCATAATGGTGTGTATTCTAGTATTAAAGAAGCCCGTAAGGCCGACGATCCGACTTTGCCGATGGGGGTTTGGACCTATGAATTTAAAACCGCCGACTGGTCGCAAGTTAAAAATATTGCTCTTAATGCCTTGGCTGAAAAAAGCAAAGATTTACAGCTAGGTATTTGGCTGTTTGAAGCGAATTTGCATTTAGAAGGTATAGGAGGCATCGCCCCAGCGGCTTTATTAATACAACAAATGTGCGAAATCTATTGGGCAGACATGCACCCAAAAATGCTAGATGGCGACTTGGAGTTTCGAACCAACCCTCTTAATTGGATTAACGACAAACTCACCCCCATTATCAAAAGTTTAGCCATGACTGAAACGAATCTAGATGGCGAAGAATTGAGCTGGAATGATTGGGAAAATGCCCAACATTTTGAAAAATTAAAAAAACAAAATCAACTCAAATCGCCTTGGAAAGGCCCAACCAGCCAAGATTTTAAACAACGTTTGGCCGCTACCGATACAGAGTATTTTTTGGCTCTTATTAGCCAATTAGAGGACGCATTGCAATCATTAGAGCGGCTACAAAAATGGTTAGACGACTGTTGTGGTGATGCGAGTCCAAGCTTTAGTGATATCAAAGGTGTTTTGCACCAAATAAACGACACTTTACATCAAGAGCTTACTCGTCGGGGTGTGTCTTTTAGTAGTCAGCTAATAGGCGAAGATAATGGTGCGGATATGAATGGCGATGGGGAGTCTGAGAATGGCGCAGGCCATAATAACGGTAGCGGAGGTGATGGAGAAGGAGGTAATGGAGAAAGGTCTAATGGTGTTCTGCTCACCCGTGATGACGCTTTTGCATCTCTGCGCAGGGCGGCTGACTTCCTAATCAAAGACGACCCACACTCCATGGTGCCTTACCTTATTTACACCGCCTGCGACTGGGGAAAACTCAGCGCACCAGAACTGTATCGAGAAATTTTTCTACTAAAAGGTGGTCAGATCAACGTGTTTGAAATCATGGGCATTGAAGGACAGGGAGGGAATTGATCCAACCCAATTGGGTAAAGAACAACCCAACCAAGAGAATAAAGTTAGAGCGGTTTTGGTTTTAGTGTATTGAAAAATAAAGATTTTTATTTTTTTATGCCGAATTCTTAAATTGGCAATCTTATTGCAAAACTAATGAAAGTGAAAATTAGGGTCAGATCAAGAAACTTCAAAGTGTTGTTGAGAATTGAAGGTTTTTTAAATATGAAAATGGAGTTTATGATCTGTAGCAAAATGTCCTAAAAGGACGAAGAGGTGAAAATATGCCGAAAAAACTGACTCAAGAGCAACGTCAAGAGAAAAACGCAGCCCGTAGGGAAAAAGTGGCGGCAGGAACTACAACCACCCACCTTACAGCGACAACCACCACAGGATTCGCATATTCAAGAGACTTTACTATAAAACCAGAGGTGGCGGGTGGCACTAGACGACGCGGTGTATCCGTTGGGCGTAGGGAAACGACAACGAATCACTATGAAGATAGAACAACGTATACTGATGGAAGAGCAATGGTGGTATCGAACTCACGCACAGTGGCAAATACTCGGGATGTTGATCGACTCCACTCCCATGAGGCGGTCCCAGATTGGCACACCCCAACAGGGAGCAGAAGGCCAGGAGACACTGATACGAACACGCATGGGGATGTGAGTGCGAGCAGTGTACGGAACTCACTTGGGAAAGTTAAATAAATGAATAATTGGCTGCAGATCAAGAAATTTCAAGCTTTGTTGATAATTGAAGGTTTTTAGATATGAAAATGGCGTTTTTTGAACTGTCTAAAAAATATCAAAATATCGTCAGAACTGACCCCAAACTTGCAATTTTTTATCCGTTACCAAATTTCGGTGGAAGCAGCAGATGGGGATGGTAGATGTATTACTCTACCCCCTTAGTTGACTTATATTAATTGAGATTAAGAGGAAACAGTCAATGTCTAATATGAGTGCATATGATCATTTAGCACCCAATTCACACCCTACACGTGTTGGTGTCCAAGCATTTCGAGCTAATGTAAACAGGGGAGGGAGGAACCTCCAAGATGCTGATATCGGATACCAACAAACTAGGCCTAATGGCGATGTCGCCCAAATGACAAGGCACAGGTCAGGCAGTATCACTGAATCACATTTTACACCAGGTCCGAACCCAGGGACACATAATTCATATCACTACTCTGTAACGACAGGAGTCGTAACAAGTGTACGGGGCGAGTCGGCAGGTGGGCAAGCAATTCAAGCAGCTCATACTTCGGGCCAGAATGTCTAACTAGAAATAAAGAGCGAAGATATTGTGGTGTCAGATCAAAAACTATTTCTACTAGGATAGAGGTGCTCAAACATCCATACATCATATGGTGAAACGAGTACTGGGCTATCTTTAGTTTCTTGATCTGACCCCAATATCACAATATCAAGAAGGACAGGCACCGCAACTATTGGCTGGTCCCGCGACAGTGCTATGCGCACTTTAAACTTGGTAGTAACAGTGCAGGGAATGTTTATAGGCGGTACAACGTGGCATATAACAACTGAGGGTAAAAAATATGAATCTACAAGGCTCATGGGGCAGTGGTGCTCCAATCATCAAGAAAGAAAAAGCGCCAGAAAAGGAACGGTTTGAGGTGAGACAAATCACTCAGACGCTTAATCAACGACGGGAATTTACACCGGCCGGAAGTCAGAACCGAAGTTTATCTGTATCTCGTCGTCATGAAACATGTACGAGAACATATGATAATGAGAAAAATACCTATACGCAGACGCCTTGGACTCATACTGGAGATACAAATAGAATGCATACGCATAATGCATTTACCCGAAACCCTGGTGTGTCTCATACGCCGACGGCAGTACCTGGGTTTGCGGGCGGATCAACATCAACGCCAGCGGAACGGATAGCTTTAGACAATGCACCTACTACAACGAGAAAGTCACATACCGTTTAGCTCAAAGCGCAATGTACAGAGCCGTGGAAGATATTTGATGGGTAAGAAGTGGGGTGGGAATAGATTTAAATGACGTTCTTAAGGTTTTACGTAAGTGTGAGCTTGGGAGCTTTTTTAAAGATAAGGGTGTTTGGGGTTGAGTTTTTGTTTGGTTAATTAGCTAAATAGATTTTCATCTGATCCTGAGGTATCCCCACAAATTTGATATAAATAACAATTAGTTAACGCAATAAGGGAACGTTCATGGCCCTTGGTGATCAATAATTTCGCCAAAAACAACCAAACACGAGAGCCATGAACGCGACCACTATTCTGAACAAAATCCTTCCGATTGTCAGCCCAAACATGCATAAAACTCGCCGCAAGGCGTTATCGGCTTGTGTACTCAGCTTAGCGCAAGGCAATCTTTGCACCGTGACGAGTATCGGTCGAGGCATCCAATCAAAAGCGTATGAAAAGCACTGCATTAAACGATCAGACCGATTGCTCTCCAATCCGAATTTACGCCGCGAAGCATTATCGATTTACGCTTATATATGCCGACTCTTTGTAATTCAAACGCGTCCAATCATTAGCGTGGATTGGTCTGATTTAGATGCTCGTGGACAACACTTTCTAATTCGTGCCAGTATGGCTTTTGAGGGGCGATCCATTACGCTTTATGAAGAAGTGCATGACAAGCTCACAAAAGAAAAGCCTAAAACACATAGACAATTTTTAAGCGTTTTAAAAGCACTGCTTCCAAGTAAAGCAAAGCCCATCATTGTAACGGATGCTGGATTTAAGACACCTTGGTTAGATGAAGTTGTGAAACAGGGCTGGGATTATGTCGGGCGAGTCAGAAGGCCGCGTAAGTACTATGATGACTCGCTTCAAGCTTGGCGCTGCATATCCACTTTGTTCTCTAGTGCTAATCAAAAACCTAAGCATCTAGAGCTTAAACATCGTCAATCTAGCCCAATCACCAATCAGTTTGTCCTTTACAAGAGCCCACCTAAAGGGCGTCACTCCATCAATCAAAAAGGTAAAAGACGTGCTTCTTTATCTTCGCTTACCGCAGCCAGAGGTGCAAAAGAGCCTTGGTTATTAGTGTCTCTCTTCCTGTGAACCGTCTTTTTGCGAAGCGTTGCGTCAAAGCATATGAAACGAGAATGCAAATTGAAGAAGGGTTTCGCGATATGAAAAGCAGCCGATTCGGCCTAGGATTTGAGTTGAGTTTGACATCAAAGATAGAACGGTTGAGCAACTTAATCCTGCTTACAACTGTCACTGCGCTTCTGCTTGTTTTAATCGGTAAAGTCATAGAGCTAGCAGGCTATGCAAAACGCTTCCAAGTGAATACCCTACGTAAGCGAAGAGTTCGGTCACACTTTTACCTTGGGAAACGAGCCATTATGACTCGTTTCCAGATATCAAAAAAGGAATGGCAGGACGGCATAAGGCAACTCGTTCAGCAGCTCGAACAAGGAACCTATTTATGAGTAAATTCGTGGGGATACCTCAGCATCTGATCCTAAATATCTAATAAGTGTTTTATCTAAACCAATTCTAAAGTGACAATAAAGTCTGCGTAAATAAAGGAGCAAGGTGATGTCAAGAAAATCTGACAAACAGCAAGTACAACAACAAGTGACCAAGGCAGGTGAGCGAGCTGCGAAAGCCGTGCTAATGCAAGCGCCAGAATACCTTGCAGGTCGGATATGTCCTTTAAATAGTGATTGGTAGTTTTTTGATTGTTGATGGTATTTGCCTAGCACTACATATAGTGGGTGCGATGCCAGAAGTTAGCGATGAGTCTTTCTTCCTTTTGAAGAACGTGGGGGGTAGTCGCTTGGTCTTTTGTAGACTGCTGGGTGGCCAACCATGTTTGCTCGGACGGGGTTTAGTTCGATGTAACGTTGGTATAATTGGTTTTCTGCATCACTATTGCTGCGCTAGAAGTCCGTAAAAGACCACCCAGTAACAGGGTAGGTAATCACCCAATTCCACATTGTTTGTACCCTTTTTTACGCTAAAAGCCAGTAAAAATGCGCCATAGTGCGTCCTTCCTATGTTGGCATCGATCCTGCTAGCTCTCTCTTTGTTAGTTGAATGTCATCTTGGCAAATCGCAGATGAGGCAGAGGAATCATGGTTGCACTGCAAAAACAAAGCTCTGTTATAGAGTCTAATGCTATTGAGCCCCATGAGAAGCTTGAAGAAGAGCATTGCTCTAAACCGAGTCAGCAGAATTGGGTATTAGCGCTGCGTGATGTTCATCGGCAGCCAATTTATGCTGAGGATAGGCTCTATTGGATGCTGCAGCTAAGGGATTATGTATACCAAAACACGTTATCAAATACTGAACTATCTGAGCGTCATTTCGTCACGGCAAAATATCCAGTGTCAGATTATCTTCTTATGCTAGATCTTGCTGAGCGGCTCTGTGATTGGGTGATGGTTGATGAGATCAGTAACACTCTGTTAAATCTCGATGCTGACTGTTTAAGTAATGAGCAGTATAGCAAAATTATTGTAGCGAATGCCGAAGCCTGCGTTCAGTCGGGTAAGTCTTTTCAAGCGCTGCAAAGCGTTAAATGTGCCTTGCTCAATCAATATCAAAATGCAGAATTGCTTAGCTGTTATCGCTGGGTGCAATATCACGCTGAACGAGCCAATCAAAGCTCTATTCCGTGGCAGGATTATTGTGCAGCAGGACTCATGTTAACGCCATTGGAATCCTACCATATAGATGCTTATCGTTGGGTTTACTGCAAGCAAAGTGAGGGTGCTGCTAGCGTAGCAGATTTATGTAATCTACCGAATTTTAGTCATGATGATGACTGGTTAACTTGGTTACAGAATTGTCGTCATTACCACAATCATTACCTTTATGCGGTCATTCATCAGGAGTGGGGCTTTATTGGTTCAGTTTGCTTAGAGGTTTTTAACGGCATCGGCTTTTTTTATTATTGGCTTGGAGAGGATTTTCAAGGCTATGGTTTTGGGCCGCGAGCAGTGGCTATTTTGCTCAAACTTGGCGATCTGCATAAAGGCATGACAGCTTGCTATGCCAAGGTCTATGACAACAATCTGCACTCGCAAAAAGCGCTAGAAAAGATCGGCTTTTCGGCTTTACCGATTTATCTGGCAGCACCCTACGACAATGAGCTTTTGTATTATTTTGGGCCGGATAAAACTCAACGGCAATGGCGTGATGAATTATTAACCTTGTTCACCGATATGGGCTCTGATTTTAAATTGGAAGTCACCAGAGATTATCTATTGCATCATCTTAGCTGATTCGAGACAGCGGGTTACATTTTATTTTTGGTGGAGAAACGATAGGGATAGCTTGCTGTCCCTATCGATAATGAATACCTTATTGCTATGCGTGTTCTGACTCAGGTTCTGGCTCTGGCTCTGGTGCGGCTACAACACTTTCTTCTACGGATTCTTCAATAGTGACCTCTTCTTCCACCACCGCTGGGTTTATTTTTGCATCGATGCTGGGTAGTACGACGTTATCCAGAAAGATTTCTAAGCTTTGCATGACTAGGACTTTTACATCATCAAGCGATGGGGCTTCTTCTCCTTCTAATGTGCCTTCTTTAACTAGATTAATGTGGTCTTCAATAATGCTGGTTAGGTTTGTTTGAATCGTGCTTTTTAACTTGGGTAACATAATGCCTAGCTGAATTTTGAATGCGATATTATCTGACATAGTGGTTCCTCTTTTGTAAATAAATTCTGATGAGTAAAACCCACGTGATGTAGTGGGATTCTTTCTTATAGTCATTGCTTTTCGTTTACTAATCGTAGCCAGCATATGTATAGCAGAGGTCATGCCATTACAGCCTTTTTTATTTAAAGGCATAAATATTTTGACTAATGATTTGATTTATAAAACGTTTTGCAAATTTTTAATGATTAAAAGAAAATAATTTACGTTTATTTTTTGTGAAAAACTCATAATGTTGGGTATGAAATCTACCCGAAAATGGGTGATTACCGACCCAGTCTTAATCACTTTCATGCGCTGATTTTAATTAAATCTAATAATATCAACTGGTTAACTATCTGGCACTATTCCTGCTTTTAATTATGAATGACGAAGAATAAAAAATCATTGTTACCAAAATGATCGTTGGTGTCTTTTTATTTGATGGATTAGTTGAGCGAAGATGGTATGACAGAAAATAAACTTCCCCTAGATTATATGGCGATAGAACCCAGTCGGCAGTTTGCTACCTCGTTATCGTTTAGTGTGGTGGCTGAATCTTCTGGCGGTGAGGCTCAATAGTGACTATTTTCGAGTAGTGTCAGTAGAGGGGCAGGAACAGGTTTCTCAGCCTTTTAGTTTTACCATCAGTCTGCGTGCCAATGAGCGAAATGAGCCGCCCATTAACCCTAAAGATGCCAATCGTTCTTTTGCCAATCTATCAAAACCGTCTTATAGCCCGAATCAATCACTTTCTTTAGTGCAGGGTGTTGGAGGAGATCTATTAGCGCAGTGGACTTCAGTTAGTGATTGGTTTTGAATCTTACCCAAACGCTATGGGCGAGCGAGATGGTATGTTTGATGCTCAAGCAACATCGAGTGTTGACCCTCTGCCGTCGCGATATTTTTCTGGCATTGTATCTTCGGTTAGTCAAAGTGCACCAGGAGAGTATAGCTTGGTGATGCAGTCTCCCTTGTTTCCTTTAACATTACGCAATCGCTATTTTGTTCATCAGGGAATGAATCTAGAACAAATTATTGGTGCCTTAATTACCCCCGAGCTATCCCGCTACGGCAAGCATTTTTCGGTACGTTATAAAATCGCTGGTTTAACCGCGACGAGAGTGCAAGATTGGATGCAGGCTGGTGAAACGGATTTTGCTATGTTGCAACGAGTCATGAAAAAAGCCGCTGTGCATTTTTATTTTATTCATAGTGAAAACGGTTTAACGCTTGTTTTTTCTAATCAGACAACGAGTCCCTAATGAAGTCTACATTCCGGGCTGTAAAAAAGGGGCTCTCGCTTTACGTTATAGCTATACGGATGCACAATCACTTGGTTTACAGCAGAATGATTTATTCTGTCACTTAGCCTATCAAGTACAGATGGTGCCGCAGACGGTTGGCACAGTGTTAACTCGTCAGCAGGCCAACTGGGAAACTAACGAAGTGGCGAGTTTTAATAGTTTTCCTGCTACAGCAGACACGACAAAGGCGAATTATCTGTTTTATCAGAATTATTCTTATGGCGTCGATAAACGCGAATCTGAAGAAACACATCGACAGATTGCTCAACAAGTAGCGACTCAACAAGGTACCTTGACGGGGGAAAGTACCTCAACTCTGCTCAGCCCAGGATATACCTTTACCTTAAGCCAGATGGCGATAAATCCAAAAGACACAACCGAACAAGATGAAGACGGGAAATTGCCTGTTACCGCTGACAATTTGATGCCTATTCAGTTTAATGATAAGACCTTTGTGGTCACAAAAATAACCCATAAGGTGACGGAAAGTACGCCCTATTCTGGGACGCTAGAAGCGACATTGGTGTCAAACGGCACTGATTCAAAGAGCCTCTGAGGCAACCTTTATTACCCCTTTTGAAATACAAGACACTCATCAAGGCAATGTGTTAGCTAAAGTGTTAAAAAGTGCGGTTCCTAAAAACCCTTATTTTTTCGAGAAAAATAACTTTCAAACCGAAATTACGTCCGTCCAGTATGGTGACTCATCATCTGGAGATTCGGTAACGAAACTGAAGCAAATAGGTTGTTTGGTGCAGTTTGCCACGGACGAGGGAACAGATATTAGCCATTGGGTGGCTCTGTCTAGTACATCGCAGACGGCTCCTGCCGTAAATTCTATGGTGCTGGTGGGGCGTGGCGATAATGAAAGTGAAATCCCACAGATTCAGCAGGTCGTGTCTTCTCACGGAGAGAAAACCATTCAGCCTGCCTTTTGGCGCAATAACAGTTGGACCTTTAATACCAATTGGGGAAGCAGCTGTAGTACCAGCTATGGTGATAGCATGAGTATACGCTTTGGCAGTGAGGCTAAGGCCGATTTAAAAACGGCGATGAATATCGTTCAAACCGCCTACAGTAACCCAACTGTCTTAGGGGCTAGTTTTGGCGGTGTGAGTTACGACATGGGCTGTTCTTTTAGTTACTCAACGACGGGCAAAGGAGCACAAGGTTTGGCTGGTGCCAGTGTTTCCCAGGGCAGTCGTTTTAGCGAGAGTCATAGTGAGCAGGAGTACAGCGTCAGTTATAACAATGCGCGGCAAAGCTTTTCTAAATCTAATAAGAGTGTCAATGTGTCGTATCAGGGGGCTTTCTCCGATAAGGTGGATGAAAATAACTTGAGCTTCATCAAAGGCAAAATTCCCAATCAGGAGATTATTGATATTTGCAATACGTTACCAGATGGTTCTAGTTATAACCGAAGTCATATTACTGGTAAAACCATTAATTTGAGTGGAATGGGCGCCGAACCACCGACAGCAGATCCTTCTAGCATCACCAGTCTCTCTTATTCTCATTCTATTATGTATGGAGATTCTGAAAATATTAATGAGCAGACGGGTGATAGTAAAAATACCAATACTCATAATGGTAATAGCACGAATTCATCGATGACGAATGGGAATTCTACCAGTAAAACGACAGTTAATGGCAATTCAAGCAGTGATACTAACGTTACCGGGAATGCGGATAATAACAGTAAAACGATAGGAGCAACCAATCAAACGGACATGTTTATTGGCGCAAGAAATAACTTAACAACAAGTGTGGCGGCGACCAATGCTGTAAATACTTTTGTGGGGGCAACGAATGATGTTAGTACAAAGCTGTCTGTTGGAAACTCTATAAGCACTAATATAGGTGCTTCTAATTCAGTAAATACATTCATCGGAGCTACCAATGATGTCAGTACAAAGTTGTCTCTTAGCAATTCTATAAGCACGACGATAGGTGCATCCAATACAGTAAATACCTTTATTGGAGCTACTAATGATGTCAGTACAAAGCTGTCGTTAAGTAATTCTACGAATACGACCATAGGTACATCCAACTCAGTCAGTACTTTTATTGGAGCCACTAATGATGTGAGTACAAGGCTGTCTATGAGTAATTCTGTAAGCACTAATATAGGTTCATCCAGTTCTATTTCAACCAACTTGTCTGCAAATACGTCGATTAGCTCAACAATGGGATTAGATTTATCGGTTTCAACTCGAGGTGGATTATGTATATCCGTTGACAATAATGCAGGCGTAAAAATTCAGTTAGCGACTGGTAGTACCATTATTCAGAAACAAGAAGAAGTTGCTGCCGCCCAAAAAGGCATAGTAGCTAATATGGTCACAATGGCGATGACACTATAATTATGCAAATAATTAAGCCTGGTAAGTTAAGCCTCATTAGTAAGACCTATGGTTTTAATGGACACCAATTTTCGGTAGGAGCATTGTGTTTTTTTAAGCTTGGCGCAGACAACGCCTTGCTTACTGAAATTAGCCAGTGGCCTAGAATCATAAAATACCTTGAAAATGGTGATTTACTCGATATGGGTTTTGCGAAGCCAAATGGTGAGTTATTAATAGCTGGTAGGGCGTTTGCTCCAAATAAAATCCCAGTCACCAATATGACCGTGACTGTGTCACTGGGTAAAGTTAAAAAATCATTAAAGATAATCGGTGATAGATACTGGAGCGGAGGTTTGTTCAGTTCCGTCAGTACGCCGGTAAAGTTTACAGATATGCCGTTGATCTATCAGAACGCTTATGGCGCAGTGGGTTATGAACAGAACCCTTTGGGTAAAGGGGTCATTAATAAAAAATATAAAAATAAAGAAACAGACAGCTATGCTTTGCCCAATATTTATTTAGAAAAAGAAAGTCCAAAGGCGGATAAAGAGGTTCGTAGCGTAGCCGGCTTTGGTCCTTTAAGTATTCAGTGGCCGCAACGGACTCGTTATCAGGGTAGCTATAATAAGCAGTGGCTTGAAAACGACCGTTCTGGATTTCCCAAAGACACCAATCCTAAATTATTTAACAGTGCCCCATTGGATCAGCAAATAGAAGATTTTTTCCAGCCAGATACCGCCTATTCGATTAAAGGTATGAACGTCGACTATCACGTGACTGAAGGTAGGCTTCCTAACATTAAAGTGCGTGCCTTTATTTGTCAGCACGTTAAAGGCGTAGACGTGTTTAAAGAAATTTCAACCGCCATAGATACGGTGTGGTTTTTTCCTGAATTGGAGCTTGGAGTCTGCATTTACCGTGGAGTCACTCAAGTGAATGATTCCGATGGATTGGATGTGAAAAAATTGATGTTGGCCTGCGAAGGCGCGAATGATGCCCCGCGAACGATTGAATATTATCAAGATGTAATAACCTTACGTACGGACCCAGAAACAGCGCTTGCTCATGTGTTTAATGAGTCGCAGCTAATGCCAATGAAAACGAAAGATCAGCAGCAACATTATGACAACATCCATGCTGAGGCAAAACGTTTACATCAGCAAAAAATCGATCATATCACTGAGTTACAGGTGGCAAAAATACAAGCCGACAATCCAAATATTCAGCTTCCTTCATTAGAAAAAACACCACCAGATGTCGACGAACCTGGCCCTATCCCTCAGGAACTTTTAGAAAGCGGTGATATCGATTTGTCACCCTATATAGCGTACGCCAATATGGCAGCTAAAAAAGCAAACGCTGACATGGAATTACAATTATCCGAGTTAAAGCAGCTACAAGCTAAATACTCGAAACAACAGGATAAGGCGTGTGAATCCAGTTCTAGCATGAAAGCTCGGGTAAATAATAGGGTGTATGTTACGGCAACGGATTTAGAGGCGTTTACTTCTTATCAGCCTCCAGAGTGGATGACTGCGCTACCGCCCGAAAACGCACTCACCTTCGAGCAACAAAAACAGGTATGGCAGGCCGAACAATCGGCTGCGAAAAATGCCAGAGAGGCTCGCCAAAATGCTCCCGAAGTAACTGTTTTAGCTCAACCATTACCAGAAAACGGCGCTCAACAGATGCGGGAATGGGTAATAGTGCTAATGGCTTCCTCTGTATCATTGGCGGGTAGGGATTTGGCTGGCGCCGATTTATCTGGTTTAGACTTTTCTGGTTTGGACTTGCGCGATGTGATGCTGGAAAAAACAGATTTAACCTCTTGTAACTTTGCTGGGTGCCGTCTTGATGGGGCGGTTTTTACCTCAGCGATATTAAACTCAGCTACTTTTACAAACTGTTCAATGATTAAGGCAAACTTGGCGCTTACTTATGGAAAAGAAACGCGCTTCAACCATAGCAATTTAAGCCATTCAAATGTTACGAAAGCGGAATTTGATCACTGTGACTTCAGCGATGCCATTCTAGATCATATATTAGCAGTGAACGTCAATATGCAATCGAGTGTTTTGCATCGTATTCAATGTGAAAAAGGGACTTTTATGGAAGCTAAGTTAACTCAGAGTGATTGGCAAAAAGGCAGTTTAAAAAACTGTATTTTCTTTCAGCCAGAATTGCAAGGTGCTAACTGGCAAAACATAACGTTAGAGCGTTGCATGATGTTGGAAACTAAGGCGGAAGGGGCTGACTTCGCCGGTATAAAAGCAGAAAAAGTTCAGTTCAGTAATAAGGGAGATTTTCTGCAAGCTGATTTTTCTAATGGTCTTTGGAAAACATGTGGTTTTCGTGGATTGGATATGAGCCAGAGTAAAGGAAACGGCTCTGTATTTATTGAATGCGATTTTGGCGAAGCCCTACTTGAGAGTAGCCACTATCAGAATGCTCTGTTTCATAATTGCATTATGACGTTAGCTAAATTTGATAGCAGTGACCTAAAAGAGGTGTGTTTTAACGCCAGTTCATTACGAAAATGCCAGTTTATTGCTGTGGATTTACGCGGTGGTGAATTTTTCAATAATGATCTGACTGATGCTGTTTTTGATGACTGTTTGACTGACGATATGAAACAAAGCCCCATGCCATTGATTAACTAGGTGACTAATGAATAAATTACAAATCATTCAAGAAAAACTCGCCATGTGCCAACCTATAATCGGGGTTGATTTAAGTGGTGTGACGTTTGATCGTTGTGTGCTAGAGGGCGCGGTATTTTTAAATTGCAATTTTAGTGGCAGCCATTTTGACCATTGCGATCTGACTCGAGCTGTTTTTACGCAATGTGACTTCACTCGGTCTTTTATAAACCAATGTAAGCTGAATCAATCGAGCTTGATACAGTGTGATTTTAAAGGGTCGTCATGGGAAAGTGCTTGTGAAATGGCAACGCTTAGCGAGTGTGATTTCAGTGAATGTGTCTGGCGGGATATTAGTGTTAAATCGTCAACATGGCATCAGTGTGTTTTTACCCGTGCAACCTTTACATCTTGTCAGTGGGATACCGTGACATTATCTGAAATGGAATCCAGTCACGCTGTTTATGAAAGCTGTGTTTTTTATAACATAGTTTGGCTAAAAACGGATTTTAAGACCATGCAACTGAATGGCTGCAGCTTCACCCAAGCCTTGTTGCTTGAGTGTGACTTTAGCGGTCAAGACCTCAAAAAAATCACCCTAAAATATTGCACTTGTAGCGAAAGTCTATTTGTTGGAACGCAATTATCAGCAGCGGATCTTTATAGTTCTAATTTTTCAAAATGTGTATTAACCGATGTTGATTTTAGTCAGTCAAAATTACAGCAGGCGTTGTTTATCGAAAGTAAAATCAACAACTGTGTTTTTGATAAAGCGGATTTAAGTAATGCGAATTTTCAGCAAGCGGAAATAAGTCAATCAACCTTTGTATCCTGCCCGATGTCACAAACTTGGATGAAAAGTCTAACCGCTGATCAGGTCGATTTTACAGGTACAGATTTGAGTTATAGCAACTTCTCTTATAGTGATCTTAACAAATGTAATTTTAGCCGTTCGACTTTATTACGAACCGTGATTCATCAAGTCATAGAAAAAGACTGTCGTTGGCAGGGGGCAGATAAAAGCCAGTTATTAACCACAGATGCTAATCAGAAAGCGATTGATGACAAGCTTGCAAAATTTGGAGTAACACCATGACTCATGTTTTAAAATTAAGCGCGAAGACGCTGCCTGACGTTGTTCCTAAAGAAATACAGGTGACTTATGGTGGATTAATTACCCGTTTTGATAAGCTTTCTAATTCTTGGATAATTGATGATGTTTATTGTGCTACCTGTGCCGTTAGTTTACTGATCCAGCCTTGTGTGGGTGATACGGTATGTTTTGTTGAGATGGCTGAGGAGTATTACATTACTCAATTGCTGTCTCGAAAAAATGAAATAGAAACGTTAACGATTTCATCGGATAAAAAAATGCACTGGCAGGCACCTGAGCTAAAGTTTACGGCTTTTGAAAATCTAGAATTGATTTCTTTAGACAAGATGGCATTGATGAGTAAGAACTATGTCATGTCTGTGGCAAATACTATGATTCAGCAGGCAGAGAACCTACTTCAAAAAGTAAGTCAGTACTCTTTATCTGCCAAAGGGCTATTGAGAGTTCATGGAAAGCATCAGGTGATAACTGCTGAAAAAGATGTTCGTATTGATGCCGAACGGATAAATATGGGGTAAGGGGAGCGATTATGTTTGCTAATACACAAATGCCAGCGATGAATTTTGCTTTTCCAGACGTGTGTAAAACCATTGTAGGGACTCGCTGTTGTACCGATTCCATATCCCAATATTTCTATGACAACGATGGCGATTCCCAATGTTCCTAATATTTTTATTATGGCCATGCCCAATCATAATTTAATGACAATGGTGCCCATGTCTAATGGCGATGAAGCCGGCATTGCGATGGGAGTCGTTTCAAGTTTGATAATGGGCCCAACGCGACACTTATTTGGTAGTGTTAAAGTCTTCACATCGATAATGCCAGCCACAAAAATGTTATCTCCAACTGGGCAAAATGGGATGGTTCCAAATGCTGTTGGTATGACATTAACACCATGTCAGCCAAAGGTTCTAATTATGAGTTAATGTCTTTGTTATTCGAGTGGATAGTTGAATTATGGGGTTGTTGTTTGTCAGCCACAATGTGGTGCGATGGTATAGCGTGCTGATCGGAAACATAGGATATAGGTTCCCTATGGTCGCTTCGCTTGCGCATTGCATGGGGGAGGGTGTTCCGATTCGGATAAATAGTTTTACTATCAGCATTTGGAGATAATTGTGTTCTCAGTTTCGTGCCTGGTGCAGCATCACTTCTGCTCATAGTTAGCCCTCCGCTCATGCCACTCATATACTCTCGAGTTGAAGGGTTTAGTTTATGAAAAAGGGATGATTCAGTACGGGTTGGAAGTAGCCCTCCGTTGGATGTTTGGCTAGGTCGACGTAATGAACTACTGGTGACATTCATCGCATCTAGGGTGCGGATTTGTTGTTCTGTTGGAGAGATACCACCACCATTACCAAATAAAGAGTCGAAATGGCTCGTTTGATGATCGCCAAAAGCGTTGCCTAATTTGAAGCTCTGCGCCGTGACAGCATTCATATTGCCCTTTTCTTTGACAACACGCACCATCTGTTGATGGTTTCTTAGTGGTGGCAAATAGTTCATATCACGCTCCGGTTAGCTCTTTGACATCTTAAGATCTTTAGGCAATAGCATAAGTGTAGCGGATATCTTCTGGTTCTCCAGTACTCGTTTTTGTTGCTCTGCTTTTTCCGCTGTTGGGTGTTGATTAAATAAAAGTAAATACCACTCTCTATTATTATCCACGACCTTTACGATGAATGCTTTACTAGATAGGTCCATAGACTCTGCCGCATTCACGGCTTGTTGTAACTGGCTGTATAAACCTAAACGTAGGGTGAAAACCACGTCATTGGGGGTTGGAGTGATAAGTAAAAATTCTGTCATGGGCAACGGTGCAAAGAGAGAGTCCTGGCTTATTGTGTAATTTGTTTGCTGGCTAAGGTATTGCGAGGAGGGCTGCGGTTTGGGAAGCAATAAACTGAGTCCAATACCGACCAATAATAATACTAAGAACGCGAAAAAAATTTACGCATGATAAGACTTTATGAGTAATTTAATGAAAATATCCGTTTCTCTAGAGTTTAACTTAAAAGCCTTTTTAATATTCTTTTTTTGTGAGTGTTAACGTGAGACGTCATAGATGTTCACGTTAACACATTGTACTAACCTTGGCTTACGAAGGTCATTGAGATGGAGTTCACGCAGTGGCGAATGTTGTTTTCAGTTAGTCTTTCTCCTTCAAACACATGGCCTAGATGGCCTTCACAATTGGCGCAGACGATTTCGATACGTCGGCCATCAGCGTCTGGTACACGTTTAACAGCATTGGGAATTTCGTCGTCAAAACTGGGCCAGCCACAGTGAGAAAGGAATTTGTGTTCTGACGTATAAAGCGGCGCATCACATTGACGGCAAAGATATAGGCCACCTTCCATTGTGTCTGTGTATTCGCCGGTAAATGGGCGCTCTGTGCCTTTATCAAGGATGACTCTTGCTTCTTCTGGTGTCAGTTTGTTGTAGGGTTTACTCATCATAACATCACTCTCTTGCCACTCATTAAAAGGGACTTGGTTTGCGTAAATTATGGCATGTCTTATGGTTATTAACTAAGACAATAAAATGCACAATGAGTTCGAGCATTTTTACCTTGCTGATATAGAAAGAATATTGAACTTATGAAACAGGATGTTAGAGCTAAATCGTGCGTTTTTGGTGGAGTCTCCAATGGGGGCGTTGAGTGTTTTTGCTACGTTATGGTGATGTAAATTTGGCAAATAGCCACTATAGATGGCAAGAATATATAATCTATTTTATTTGCTTTTACCAAATTGGATATTCCCTGCTAAGCTTAACATTCCTGTTTGATTGGCCTGAAAATGGAGGGCTGTCTGATGTATCTACACACTACACAAACTATAACACTACCAAGTACTATCTTTATTTCGGAGTCAGTCATGGCTGGTCATTATTCTCTAAGTGATGAGTACGACGAGAATGATGATTTTTACGATGACGCTGACGACGATGAGTCATACTACGGCGACTCAGATGACAGTGATGATGATTTCTGGGATGACTCCAACGACGACTAACTGTCACACACTACAAAAAAGGGGAAGTTGAATTGATCGACTTCCCCTTTTTTATCACAAATACATGACTTACACCGTAGGGCGTTCCTGATACTGAGGAATATCATCGCAAATCTCATACCATTCTGCTTTTGAGCCGACAAAGATGTGCGAAGAGGGTTTGCTATGTATTTTGCTATCAAGAGTACCGATACGAAGGCGAAGTAGCTCTGGCATTTGTGAACGTCGACTATAAAGTGGTGATGCACATTGCTTGCAAAAGACGCGGAAAACACCAGGCGTAGATTCGTATTCAGCTAGGAGGCTCTTTGCCTTTTAACAAGGCGAAGGCGGTTGTTGGAATAGCTGCATTGGCGGCAAACGCAGAGCCGTTGGCTTTACGACATTTTTGACAATGACACTGCATGATGTCACCCAATTCGCCTTTTATTTCGTATTGCACGCCATTACACAAACAGCTTCCTGATAACATATTTTTTCCTTAATTGAGGTGTGTTTTGTCCACTTGATCGTTAATCTTTTTGCTGTGGACAGACAACTTTTGTGGCTTTTAGGTGATACATAGTCACTTCTGGGTGACTAAAGAAACCCATTTCCCAAGGATTTTTCTGGATAAAGAGTTCTTGGATTTGTTGGAAAACTGGATTGCTTTTAGGTATTTCATAAACATCACTTTTGATGATGCTGTAATTCCATTCGATGGCTTCTTCAAAAGTAAAGGTGGCACGACCATCGATAGCAAAGTAACACTGATTGTGACGACTTAACAGCTTAGCCTTAAATGTACTCGGGAAGGTAATAAAGAAAATATCATCGTCAACAGAGGATAAGAATGCCATCACGGTGGAATGTGGTTGCTGTTTGGCATATGTCATCAAAACGCCAATTTTATTATCGTTTTCGCTGTCGTCAATTTCGGGAGCAACGGTAAGGGGGCTGCATGGCAGATCGACAGGAGGGCGGTTGTCGCTCGGATGCTCGTAGTCATTCGTTCGGAAAGATTTAACAATGCTAGCGCCATAGTACACTTCGTACTCAATAGCGGTTAGTTGTACTTTTTGGCCTGTTATGGATGAAACTATACCTTTAAAAGAGGAGCGGTAAACTTTTAAGTCTGCATCATATTCAGAAACACCAGTACGATTATCTAAATGTACGGTGATTTTTTGATCTGCTTTAAGCTGATGACCATTAGGAAAGAAAAGTTCCAATGCCGTATCAGATAGTATGTTTACACCGCAAATATAAACATCCATTTCGCTCTCTTTCGCGCCATAAGTACCCGCTACGCCGAGTACTTGTTTACCAATGAGATTACTTAAAGCTATTTGCGTCATTGTTTCATCCTTATCATGAAGTGTTGAGCTTATTATTGTTGGTAATCGGTGAGGAAAAGTGTATCAGAAAGTAGTGAAAATAAGCATGAAGATTGCTTTGACTCTATTTTGCTGGTTACACTGAATAAACGTTATTTATAAATTCTTTAAGGGGTTGCCAGTGAACCAGACATTTGAAGCGATATTTAAAGACAATATTAAGCGTGTGCATTACCAAGTTGACGGACTGAGTTCGGAGAAGAGTCATATTCAAGTGGTTATTTGGCCAACGTTTTCAGGTCTAAGTGACTTTGAAAAAGGTATTGCAGATCATATTGCGTCACTAGGGTTTTCAGCAACAGCGCTTGATTTGTACGGTATAGATCTGAATCCAGTAGAGATGGAGCAGAAGCGTGCCAAAATGGGGGCCTTGGTCGCAGAAGCTGACCCATTACACGAGTTGCTGAATGAGCTAACACAATCAGCTTGTGATGCTATTCATGGTAAGACCATCGTCCATATTGGCTTTTGTCTAGGTGGTCGATTGGCTTTGGAAGCGGGGTTGCATCTTCATAATAGTGCTGGAGCGGTGAGTTTTCATGGGTTGATGAGCTTCTTTCGTGCTCAGTCGGAAGAAAAGGCCAATACGAAAACAAAGATTTTAGTTTTAAATGGTCATCAAGACCCGCTGGTTACAGGGGACGACGCTCAAGAAGCGAAACGTTACTGGACAAGTTTGGGGATGGATTTTCAGTTTATTGACTTCAGTAACACCATGCATTCTTTTATGTTGCCAAGTGCGAACAATCCAGACCATGGAAGCCAGTATAACCCACAGACGGCCCAGCGAGGTTATCGATACTTAGCGAATTTCCTAGAAGAGTTTGTCTAACGTAAGGTGATGGTTAAGATAGCCCCGCATAAATAAGCTTATACGGGGCTTTTTATGTTAGCGAACAGGCACTGGTCTATTTACGAGTGCTTCGCCGGAGCGATTAAAGAGGTAGCAATCTGCTTTTTTCAGACCGACTTCGACACTTTCTCCGTGGCGTGTTAGGTTGGCACCACTGACTTCAATAGTGAGTTTGTGACCCTGAAATTGACCGTAAAGGTAGGTAAGGCCACCGAGATGCTCAGCGACGTCGATATCAATTTTTAAGACGATGTCTGCGTCTTGAGTGTTTTCTTTCACGTGTTCTGGACGTATGCCAAGTTTTACGCTTTCGTTGACGGATATTTTCGTACCATCCACTTCTAATTCGATGGTTTGTCCAGCGATGTCTATCACAGCAATGTCTTTGTTATCGATGCTAATGACTTTGCCGTCTAAAAAATTCATTTTAGGGGAGCCAATAAAGCCTGCTACAAATTCATTGGCAGGATTGTGATAGAGCTCTAAAGGCGAACCGACTTGCTCCACGTTACCCGCGCGTAATACCACGATTTTGTCGGCTAACGTCATGGCTTCCACTTGATCGTGAGTCACGTAAATCATCGTGGCTTTTAGACGATTGTGCAGTTGTGCAATCTGAATGCGCATATCAACACGAAGTTCCGCGTCTAGGTTAGAAAGCGGTTCATCAAAAAGAAATACTTCGGGTTGGCGAACAATGGCACGGCCGATGGCGACCCGCTGACGTTGACCACCGGAGAGTTGTTTGGGCTTGCGATCCAGTAGTTCATTGAGTTGTAGAATGTTAGCGGCATTTGATACTTGTGCTTTGATTTTGTCTGGTGCAACACCATTCATACGCAAGCCAAAGCTCATGTTTTCTTCCACTGTCATGTGTGGGTAGAGTGCATAAGATTGAAACACCATAGCAACGCCGCGATCCGCTGGCGCGACGTTATTCATGTTGGTGCCATTGATTTCGAGCTTACCGTCGGTGATATCTTCTAAGCCTGCAATTAAACGCAGTAGGGTGGATTTACCGCAGCCTGATGGACCAACAAAGACCACAAATTCGCCGTCTTGTAGATCTAAATTGACGCCATGAATGGTTTCTATGTCGTGAAACCGTTTGATGACGTTTGTTAGTTTTATCGTCGCCATAATGGATTTTCCTATAGTTAATTAGAGGCCATGGCCCCCATGCGGATGGATACTTTCTTACAGGCGTCTTTGACCAGTGCTTGAAAGTGTTGAAAGCGCGCATCGTCTACACGAAATTTAGGGGCGGTAATACTCAGCGCGGCAATGGGTTCGTTTCTGTGGTTTAAAATCACCGAGGCGGCACATTGAATGCCTTCTTCGTGTTCTTCTAAATCCAAGGAAATCTTGCTGTCACGAATCTTGATAAGATCTTGTCTTAACATATCTTCGTTAATTAAGGTGGTGTCTGTGTGCTTGATAAAGCTTTGTTCTTTGATGGCGGCGGCTAATTGCTCTTCACTGAGAAACGCCATCATGGCTTTACCGACGCCAGTGCAATAGGCCGGGCCTTTTTTGCCAACAGCCGAAAACAAGCGCAAGCTTTTTTGACTTTCTAGCTTGTCGATGTAAATAACATCGCCACGATCCAGCACCGCAAGGTGAATGGTTTCACCGGTTTCATTCCATAATAATTTCATTTGATCCGCAGCAATATCACGCACATCAATTTTTGACCAGGCTTGGTGGGCTAATTCGAGTAAGCCATAACCTGGGTGATACAGCTGAGTAGCTTCGTCGAAGCGAATTAAGCCTTTCTCGGTCAATGATGTCAGGGTGCGATGCGCGGTTGCTTTGGGTAGATCGGTTTTTTCGACCAATTCGGCAAAGCGTAATGGCACCGGCGTGACACACACTTCTTGCAATAGGCTAAGTGCTTTGTCTAGCGATGAGCCTCCGCTCTTAGTGTCTTGCTCTGACATGGTTGGGTTTCCTTAATGTCTATTTTTATAATTTTCTAAGGTCTATTTAGCTTCAAAAAAGAGGCCTGACAAAATGTTCTAAATTGAGTATTGCAAAAAATGGAACTTTATTCCATTATTTTATTAGACGAATTACTTGACGCTCAATGTTGGTAGCAAGTAGGGCGGTTTATAAACTAATAAAAATAAGAGGTATGTGCGCCATGCAAAAGTTGCATAGCAAGCAGCAGCAATGGATGCCAGTTTTGTTCTTAGCACCGGCAGTCATTTTGTTTGTGGTCTACGTTATTTTTCCTATTCTTCAAAGTATTTGGTTGAGTTTTTATGAGTGGGATGGCATTGGTGAAAAAACCTTCGTCGGCTTTCGTAATTACATCGAGCTTTTTGAAGACTATCAGTTTTGGGGAGCGTTAAAAAACAATCTGTATTGGATGGTTTTTTTCATGCTAGCACCACCTATTGGATTAGGTATTGCGCTTTTTCTGAACCAGAAAGTCATGGGGATACGACTGGTTAAGTCGATGTTCTTCTTTCCTTTTGTCATTTCTCAAGTGGTTGTTGGTCTGGTTTTTTCTTGGTTTTACGATCCTTCTTTTGGCCTGTTCAATAAGGCGATTGGTTTGTTTGGCATGGAGCCAGTTGCGATCTTATCCGATGAAAATTGGGTAACGTTTGGCATTATTGTCGCGGGGCTATGGCCGCAGATTGCGTATTGCATGATTTTGTATCTCACAGGCTTAAACAATCTCAACCCAGATCAAATCGAAGCGGCACGTTTAGATGGGGCGCATGGTTGGAAAATGTTACGTCATGTGATCCTGCCACAATTGCGACCTGCTACTTTTATTGCCGTTGTCGTGACAGTAATCGGTGCCCTGCGAAGCTTTGACCTCGTAGCAACCATGACCAGCGGCGGCCCATTTGGCACGTCGAGCGTCCTTGCTTACTTCATGTATGAACAATCTATCTTTAATTATCGTGCTGGTTACGGTGCGGCGATTGCGACCGTGTTGTTCTTGATTATGGACATTTATATCGCCTACTTCTTGTGGCGTATGCTGAAGAGTGAGAAAGCCTAATGTTTCCAACGCCTATAGAAAAAAGATCATTGCCTTTCAATTTAAGTTATCGCGTGGCGATTTGGATTGCCTTATTGCTTTGGTTGTTGCCTTTAATTGCCGTGATGCTGACGTCAGCAAGATCGACCGCTGACATAAATGCCGGCAATTACTGGGGCATACCTTCCGAATGGATGTTGTTTGAAAACTATGCCTTGGTGTTCACAGAAACCCCGATGGTGCGGTACTTGTTGAACTCTATCCTTATTACTTTACCTGCGGTATTTGGCGCCGTTGCCTTGTCGACACTGGCGGGTTATGCCCTAGCCAAGTTTAAATTTCGCGGTAATGTGGCGCTGTTTGCGGCGTTTATTGCCGGTAATTTTGTGCCGTTTCAAATTCTGATGATTCCCGTACGGGATTTAACCATCAGCATGGGCTTGTATGACACGGCATCAGGTTTGATTCTTTTCCATATCGCTTTTCAAACCGGCTTTTGTACCCTGTTTATGCGTAACTTCATTGTTGGTTTACCCGATGAGTTGATCGAAGCCGCACGTGTAGAAGGGGTGAGTGAATGGCAAATTTTCTGGCATATCGTATTGCCATTGGTTCGTCCTGCTTTGGCAGCCCTGTCGGTATTAATTTTTACCTTTATTTGGAACGATTACTTCTGGGCCTTGGTATTGGTACAAAGTGATGAGGTACGTCCGATTACCGCGGGTATCAGTGCGCTAAAAGGTCAATGGATGGCGTCTTGGCAGTTGATTGCGGCAGGTTCCATTGTGGCGGCTTTGCCTCCGGTTATTTTGTTCTTCGCCATGCAACGCCACTTTATTGCAGGTTTAACTTTGGGCGCTACAAAAGGATAAAAATAATGAAAAATGGTTTGAATGTCAGTCTTTATCGACAAGATTTACCAGAGCAAAACGCACAGGGCAAAACCTTGGTGATTGCTTGTCCAAAACAGGGTGCACCTGAGTTGTTGTATTTTGGTGATGCTTTGCCCAAAGCAACCGATTTAAATAGTCTCTATTTGTCACAGCAGGCTGCCATACCCCAAGGCATGATGGATAAACCAACCCCCATGTCGCTGATTCCTGAAGCGGGCCGAGGTTGGTTGCAAACGCCAGGAGTGGAAGCCATGGCCGCAGATCGGCCAGCGTGGGCAGCTTGCTGGACATTGGTGGATGTGGAAGAGCAGCAAAATGGCTTTTTGATTCGCTTAGAAGACAAGGTTGCGCAGTTGTCGGTTGCTCTGAATATTGGCTTGTTGCCGTCTGGTGTATTGCGTCAGCAGTTAACATTGATCAACCACGGTCAAGCCGATGTCACGCTGCAACGTTTGGCTTGTACTTTACCCGTTGCCAGTAAATGTACTGAACGAATGGGATTTTATGGCCGCTGGTGTCAGGAGTTTCAGCAAGAGCGCAGTGATTGGTACGCCACTTGGTTGCAAGAAAACCGCAATGGTCGCAATTCTCAAGCGAACTTTCCGGCCGTTATTGTGGGTGAACAAGGCTTTGGTGAGCAACAGGGTGAGCTTGTTGGTGCGCATCTAGCGTGGAGCGGCAATCACAGATTAAAAGCTGATTATACCGCCGAAGGTCATCGCTATTTGCAAGCCGAAGTTTTGTATTTGCCGGGGGAAATCGTGCTGGCGACGAATGAGTCGATCACTACGCCAGAATTCTTAGCCGCACACAGTACGTCTGGTTTAAACACCATGAGCCAACAGTTTCATCAAGAAGCGCGTCATCGTTTGAAGTTAACTAAGCCTCGTCCTGTTCATCTCAATACTTGGGAAGCCTTTTACTTTGATCACGATATGACCAAGCTGAAAGCACTGGCGAAAGCCGCCGCCGAAGTAGGTGTCGAGCGATATATTCTTGATGATGGTTGGTTCCGTGGTCGTCACCACGACAAAGCGGCGCTGGGTGATTGGTTTGTTGATGTCGGCAAATACCCAGAGGGTTTAATGCCGTTGATTCGTTATGTGAAAGACGACTTAGGTATGGAGTTTGGTTTGTGGTTTGAACCTGAAATGGTCAATCCAGACTCTGATCTATTCCGTGCGCATCCGGATTGGGCATTGCAGTTGCCCCAGTACGCACCGGCTTTGGCACGTAATCAATTGGTATTGAACTTAGCCAAACCAGACGCTTATCAATATATCCGTGAGCGCTTATTTACCTTGTTTAGCGAATATCCGATTGATTATGTGAAATGGGATATGAACCGAGACTATACCCAACCAAGTGGTGATATTGCGCCACAGGCTCATGCGCAAGTTGACGCTTTGTATCGTTTGTTGAGCGAGGCTCAATCAAGCGTTTCCTAATATGGAAATTGAGAGCTGTTCGTCCGGTGGTGCGAGAGTGGATTTTGGCATTTTAAATTACACCAAACGTTTTTGGGCATCAGATTGCAACGATGCCTTAGAGCGCCAAAGTATCCAGCGCGGTTTTAGTTATTTTCTGCCGCCAGAGGTAATGGGGCTCTCATATTGGCCCAGACAAAAGCCATACCACCAGCCGAGTACATGACGTGACTTTTCGAGCAGGAACCGCCATGTTGGGGCATTTGGGCATCGAATGGAACTTACTAGACGCTAACGAAGAGCAAAAAGCCATCATTGCTAATTGGTTGTCTCATTATAAGCAGCATCGATCTGTGTTGCATCAAGGCAATAATTGGCGTTTGCCCAGTGCCGATGGTCGAGCACAAACCCAATGGGCGTTGAGCCAAGATCGCCTGCAAGGCTTGGCCGTTTACAGTCAACTCGCCATGCCAAAACAAGCGCAAACCTTGCCTGTTTGCTTGCCGAATTTATGGCCAGATCAACTCTACCGAGTAGAGGTTCTGGAACACAGCCCATTACCAGGCCATCTGATGAAAGCCTTGCCTGCGTGGTGGAAAAAAGACCTTATTTTAAACGGTGCGAGTTTGAGCCAAGTTGGCTTGCAGCTGCCTATTTTTGACCCTGAATCTCTCGTATTGCTAGCGATTCAAGCCGTACCTTTGATGGAGAAACATTGAATGAGCGACAACAATAACAAAGATAAAAAACCATTACGCAGCCAACAATGGTACGGCAAGTTAGATAAAGACGGTTTTATTCATCGTAGTTGGATGAAAAACCAAGGTTTGCCAGATCACAGTTTTGATGGTCGCCCCATCATTGGTATTTGTAATTCATGGAGTGAATTGACGCCGTGTAATTCGCACCTTCGTGAATTGGCGGAATACGTAAAACGTGGCGTGTGGGAAGCGGGCGGTGTGCCGTTAGAATTTCCGGTTATGTCGTTGGGTGAAACCCAAATGAAGCCGACGGCGATGTTGTTCCGCAATTTGATGAGTATGGACGTTGAAGAATCCATGCGCGCGTACGGAATGGATGGTGTTGTGTTATTGGGCGGTTGTGACAAAACCACGCCAGCGCAATTAATGGGCGCTTGTTCAGTCGATTTACCGACTATCGTTGTGTCTTCGGTACCTATGTTGAATGGTAAATATCGCGGTAAAGACATCGGCTCTGGCACCGATGTGTGGAAATTCAGTGAAGCGGTTCGCGGTGGCAAAATGAGCCTTGATGCTTTCATGCGCGCGGAATCGGGCATGTCTCGTTCTCGTGGCACTTGTATGACCATGGGCACGGCGTCGACCATGTCGTGTCTGATTGAAGCTTTGGGCATGTCGTTACCAGAAAACGGCACTTTGCCAGCAGTAGATGCCCGCCGTCAGGCGTTGGCGCATATGACAGGCGCTCGCATTGTCGAGATGGTCAAAGAAGATCTAAAACCGTCGGATATTTTAACCAAGACCGCGTTTGAAAACGCCATTCGTGCTAATGCCGCCATTGGTGGATCAACCAATGCCGTGGTGCATTTGTTGGCGATTGCGGGTCGTGTCGGCGTGGATTTAACGCTAGAAGATTGGGATCGCATTGGTGCGGAAATTCCTTGTCTAGTAGATTTGATGCCTTCTGGCCGGTTCCTGATGGAAGACTTCCATTACGCAGGCGGTTTTCCCGCGTTAATTCAGCGTTTGAGCCATCTGTTTGATATGAACGCCAATACGGTTTGTGGCGCTACCTTGGGTGAGATTACCAAAGGCGCAGAGTGTTTCAACGAAGAGGTGATTCGTCCTCTTGATAAGCCATTACGAGCGAACGCGGGCATTGCGGTGTTACGCGGTAACTTGTCGCCACTAGGCGCGATTATTAAACCGAGCGCAGCGACACCAGCGTTGTTGCAACATACAGGCAAAGCTGTGGTGTTTGAAAACATCGAAGACTACAAAGCTCGTATCGATACGCCAGAGCTGGAAGTCGACAAAGATTCGATTCTGGTGCTTAAAGGCTGTGGACCAAAAGGTTATCCGGGTATGCCAGAAGTGGGCAACATGGCGTTGCCCAGTAAGTTGTTAGAACAAGGCATTACCGACATGGTGCGCATCAGTGATGCGCGCATGAGCGGCACCGCGTTTGGTACTGTGGTGCTGCATGTGGCGCCCGAGTCGACTGTCGGTGGGCCGTTGGCTTTGGTGCAAAACGGCGATGAAATCACCCTTGATGTAGAAGGGCGTGGTTTGCATTTGCATATTTCTGATGAAGAAATGGCGCGTCGCAAAGCCGCATGGCAACCAGAAGAAAGCGATTATCATCGCGGCTATGCCAAGTTATATATAGACCATGTTATGCAAGCAGACCAGGGAGCCGATCTAGACTTCCTTGTTGGTAACAGTGGCTCAAAAGTGAGCAGGGAGTCCCATTAATGACACACAATAAAAATAAAACGGTTTTTCCCAGTTTGGCGGGGCGTCATGCTCTTGTCAGTGGTGGCGCGTCTGGTATTGGTGAAGCCTTGGTTAGAGCGTTAGCTCGACAAGGTTGTTTGGTCAGTTTTTTCGATATTGATCAAACTGCAGGTGAGAACCTTGCAAACGAGCTAAACGATCAAGGCTTGAAAGCGCATTTTAATTTGGTTGATTTGACTGAAATAAACACGCTTCAAAAAGTGATTACTGAGCGAATGGCTGATTGGGGCGCGATTCGCATTCTGGTAAACAACGCAGCCAACGATCATCGTCATACTCTCCAAGACATGACCTCAGATGCATTTGATCAATGTATGTCAGTGAATTTAAAACACCATTTCTTCGCAGCTCAAGCGGTTGCACCGGCAATGGCTGAAGCCGGTGGCGGAAGCATTATTAATATGAGTTCTAACTCTTGGATGCTAGGACTAGCAGGTTATCCTGGCTACGTGACCGCCAAAGCGGGTATTTCAGGCTTAACCAAAGGCTTAGCTCGTGAGCTTGGCGGTCAAAAAATTCGTGTCAATACGGTATTGCCTGGTTGGGTAATGACGGAAAAACAAAAGCGCTTGTGGTTAACGCCAGAAGCTGAAGCCGAGTTGATGACACAGCAAGCGCTGAAAGAAAAAATTGAGCCAGAAGATGTGGCGGATTTGGTGTTGTTCTTGAGCGCTGATGACAGCCGTATGATCTCTGGACAAAGTTTGGTTGTGGACGGAGGGCGTTTGTAATGACCCAATTTAATCCTGTTTCACAACCTGCTGGTGGCCAAGCAAGCTTTATTGCCGTTGATTGGGGAACCACCAATTTACGTGCCTTTTTGATGAATCAGGATGGTCATATTCAAGCGCAGCGTGATAGTGACCGAGGCATGTTAAAGCTCGGTTCGGCTGAATTTGAAAACGTCTTATCTGATTTGTTGGGGGATTGGCTAACGCCTGACCTGCCGATTTACATGGCGGGTATGGTGGGCAGTCGTGGTGGTTGGCAAGAAGTGCCTTATCAGCATTGTCCAATCAAGTTAGACGACTTGTCAGATCATCTGTTTTGGCTAACGACATCGTTACCAAACAAAGTAGCAATCGTACCTGGCTTACGAGGTACGGGTGTGGCTGGTTTGCTTGATGTCATGCGTGGCGAAGAAACGCAATTATTGGGCGCGCTCGATTGGTTAGAAGGGCAAGGTCGATCCGATGAATCACCGGTATTTTGCTTACCTGGAACTCATTGTAAATGGGCGCAAATCACTGAAGGCAAGGTGATGCAGTTTTCCACTTCCATTACGGGCGAGCTTTTTGCCCGTTTGAATGATGAATCCAGTTTGGTAAAAAGTTTGCCTAAATCCGATCAGCTTAACGAAGATGCATTCAAAAAAGGCGTGCAAGCCAGTCGACAAGATGGCGGAATTTTACATCATTTATTCAGTGCTCGTAGCCGTTTTGTATGTGGTGAATTGGCTGCAGACGAAGTGCGAGATTATTTGTCTGGTGTGGTGATTGGTCATGATGTGAATGACACGTTAAAAGCTTTAAAGGGGGGATCGTTAGAAGTGCCAAAAAATCCTGTAGTGATCATAGGTAGCGAAGCACTTAGCGAACGTTATGCTCTGGCTTTGTCTTTGCGAGGTTTTACTTGTGAATTTTTAGCCGCTAACGAAGCCAGTATTCGTGGTTTAAAACGCTTGGCGAATCGTCAGGCAGTGTCGGCAAATAACCCGACAACAGGGGCGTTATGATATGAAACATTCTTTTGATGCATTGATGCAAGAGTTTCCAATGGTTGCCATTCTTCGCGGTATTAAACCCGACGAAGTGGTTGAGCATGCTCAATCTTTGATTGATGCTGGTTTTCGCCTAATCGAAGTACCGCTGAATTCGCCTGATGCGTTTACCAGTATTCGTACCTTACAAGACAAATTCGGTGATCAAGTGTTGATTGGTGCCGGTACGGTTTTGACCATGGCACAGTTGACCGAACTAGTCGCCACTGGTGCAAAATTAATGGTTTGCCCGCATACAGACGTTGAGCTGATTAAAGCCGCAAAAGTCGCAGGTTTATACGCTATGCCAGGATTTTTTACCGCGAGCGAAGCATTTGCAGCACTGCACGCAGGTGCTGATGCGGTGAAACTGTTTCCTGCTGAAGCATTGCCTACGATCAATGTGGTGAAAGCCTTAGGAGCGGTGATTCCCGCCGAGACTTGGTTATGCCCCGTTGGTGGTGTCACACCAAACAACGTAGCTGACTATTTGAATGTTGGCGCTCGTGGCTTTGGTCTAGGCTCGGCTTTGTATAAAAAAGGCCAGTCTGTCGAAATGACGAAAGCCAATGCTGAAGCCTTTATGGCTGCTTGGAAGACTTATCAGAAATAGCTTTCTTTAAGCAGACAAGACAAGTTGGAGAATAAAAATAATGAAGCAAATTAGTACGCAACGTCACCAATTAGCCGAAGGGCCATTTTGGAGCCAGTCAGAACAAGCTTTGTACTGGGTTGATATTCCAGCCTGCCAAGTATGGCGCTGGCATCAAGAGTCCAATGAATACCAGCATTGGACTCTGCCGAAAAAAGTATCAGCAGTTTTCACTACTCAAAGCGATCGCTTATTAGTGGCTTTGGCGGACTCTGTCGCCTATTTGGATAAAACGACAGGTGAATTAGAGCACTTGTGTGATTTGGATACCGATATTCCGGGGAATCGTAGCAACGATGCTAAGTGTGATCCAAACGGTGTGTTGTGGCTTGGTACCATGGACGATGCAGAAGAAAACACATCGGGTCGGTTATGGAAGATTACACCGGAAGGCAAAAAAACTCTGATGCTCGAAGACGTTGGTATTTCTAATACTTTGGCGTGGGATGAGTCTCGTGGACGTTTTTATTTTGGCGATTCTATGGCACGTAAGGTACATGCCTTTCCTTATCCAGAATTTTATGACATTCGTAGCCAGAAGCCCTTTTTTGAAGTGAAAGAGGGGATCGGCGCTGATGGCTCTTGTATCGATTCCGAAGGCTGTATTTGGAACGCCAATTGGAATGGAGCGAGAATAGTGCGCTATAACCCAGAAGGCGAAGTGCTTCAGACCATCGAATTGCCTTTTTCAAAACCAACAAGCTGTGTGTTTGGTGGTCCCGATGGCAATACTTTATTCATTACCTCCGCCAGCGTAGCAACCAGTGAAGGTGAGTTAGTTGAAAAGCCGCTGTCTGGTCACGTGATTGCGATTGATGTGAGAAATACGATGGGACTAGATGTCGTCGGTGAGCCAAGTCAACCTTTTGCAGGAGCATAGAATATGAAATTAGGTGTGTGTTATTACCCAGAACACTGGCCAAAAAGTCGTTGGGTTGAAGACGCTCAACACATGCAACGTATCGGTATTGAATACGTGCGAATTGGCGAGTTTAGCTGGAGTACCATTGAGCCAACGCCCGGTGAGCTACATTGGGAGTGGTTGGATGAATCCTTGGATATTTTGCACTCTTATGGGTTGAAAGTCATTTTAGGAACCCCAACCGCGACACCGCCAAAGTGGCTGGTGGATCGTCATCCGTCGATGTTGGCGAAAGACGAACAGGGCCGAGTGCGTCACTTTGGTTCGCGTCGCCATTATACGTTTGCCAGTCTTGATTACCGTGAAGAATGTCGTCGTATCGTCACTTTGATGGCGGAACGTTATGGTCAGCATCCTGCAGTGGCTTCTTGGCAAACCGATAACGAATATGGCTGTCATGATACGATTTTAAGCTATGGTGAAGCCGATCTTGCTGCGTTTCGTCTTTGGTTGGCAGAGAAATACGAAACAGTGGCTGCCTTGAATAAAGCCTGGGGCAATGTGTTTTGGAGTATGGATTATCGCTCTTTTGACGAAATCGAATTACCAAACTTAACCGTGACCGAAGCCAATCCATCTCATCGTTTGGACTTTCAGCGTTGCTGCTCAGATCAAGTGGTGGCTTTCAATAAGCTGCAAATAGACATTTTGCGTGTGCATTCTGCTGGCCGTGATTTAGTGCATAACTACATGGGGTTCTTTACAGCGTTTGATCACCACAAAGTAGGTCAAGATCTGGATGTGGCTAGTTGGGACACTTATCCGCTGGGTTTTTTGGATCAAGAAGCGATTTATACCGCAGAAGAAAAACACGATTACATGCGCGTTGGGCATCCCGATTTTGGTGCTTTTCATCATGATTTGTATCGAGGCTGTGGTAAAGGCCGCTTATGGATAATGGAGCAGCAGCCAGGTCCCGTGAACTGGGCGCCACATAATCCTACTCCTGCCAATGGTGCTGTACGCTTGTGGACATGGGAAGCGTTTTCCCATGGCGCAGAGTTAGTGTCTTATTTTCGCTGGCGTCAGGCGCCATTTGGTCAAGAGCAAATGCACGCAGGTTTGCTGCGCCCTGATGCACAAGAGGCCGAAGCCGCAAAAGAAGCGACTTTGGTTGCGAGTGAAGTGAAAAAATTAGCTCAATCGCTTGGATTGGATGCAGAAGAATTGATGTCTTTGCCGAGCGCTGGAAAAGTGGCCTTGATGTTTGATTATGACGCTTGCTGGTCATTAGACATTCAACCGCAATCGCGTGCTTATCGATATTTATTCTGGTGTTATCGCGTGTATGAAGCCATGCGTGAGCTTGGTCTATCAGTGGATATTATTCCAAGCGATGGATCTTTGGATATGTATGAGCTACTGGTACTTCCAGCACAGGCGCATATTACACCGCAACTGCAAGAAAGACTGAATGCTTACAAAGGTGTGTTGCTGGCTGGGCCAAGAACCGGCAGCAAAACAGAAACTTACCAAATTCCAGAAAATCTTGCGCCGGGTCCATTAGCCAGTCTTTTGCCTCTGACGGTTGAACGGGTTGATGCGTTGCCTGAGCATACTCAGCCTGCTGTTTCTGGTCGTTGGGGGGCAGGGAAGTTGAAGCATTGGCATGAACAAATACACACGCAACTGCCCTGTTTGTTAAAAGATGACGGCGGTAATCCCGTATTAATGGGAGAAGGCCGTCATTATTACCTTGGGTCTTGTGTTGACAATAATGTGTTAAAAGCCAGTTTGGCTAGATTGGCAGAAATGGCCGGTTTAGCAACGGATTATTTACCCAAAGGTGTACGAGTCCGAGAGCGTGGTAATGTCATATTTGTCTTTAACTATGGCTCTAGTTCTGTGTTTTATGCGCCTGAAAATGCACAGTTAGTGGTTGGTCATAAGACAATAGAAGCCGCAGGTATTGCGATTTGGCAAAAAATTTAACATAAAAAATGGAACTGAGTTTCTTTTAATGGTTTTTGTGGTTGATAAATGAGCAAACATGATTAATACTGAAACCCAGTTCCAATTAATAAAAAGAAAAAGAGGGCTTATTTAAATGAAAAAATTTCAATCGTTATTAGTAGGGGTAATGGCATTAGGTGCTGTCTCTATGGTCAATGCTGGAACCTTGGTGATTAACTCCGACCAAGCCGACCCAGCACCTAAAAAAGCGTTTGCTGACATTATTCAAAAATTTGAAAGTGAAAACCCTGACATTACCATCAAATACAATTTGTACGATAAAGAGGGCTATAAAACGGCTATTCGCAACTGGTTGTCAACAACCCCTCCAGATATTGTGTTCTGGTATGCTGGTAATCGTATGAAGGCATTTGTTGACCGCGGTCTGTTTGAAGATGTGAGCGATATTTGGGATCAACAAGAATTAAAGAAAAACATGGCTTCCGCTGCGCCAGCCATGACCATCAATAATAAACAGTGGGGGATTCCTTACACTTATTATCAATGGGGTATTTATTACCGTAAGGATATTTTTGACAAGCTAGGTTTATCTGAACCAAAAACATGGGCAGAATTTTTAGCGGTCAACGAGACACTTAAGGCAAATGATATTGCGCCTATTGCGATCGGTACGAAGTACTTATGGACAGCGGCAGGCTGGTTTGACTATTTGAACTTACGTACCAATGGTTTGGATTTTCATATTGACTTGATGGATGGCAAGATTCCTTATACAGATCCTCGTGTACGCAAAACCTTTGAGAACTGGAAAGTACTCATTGATAAAGGCTACTTCTTAGAGAATCATGCCTCCTATTCTTGGCAAGAGGCTCAGCCATTTATGTACAACGGCAAAGCCGCTATGTATCTCATTGGTAATTTCATTGTGCCCAATTTTCCTAAAGAACTTGATGGCAAGATGGGTTTCTTCCAGTTTCCACAGATAGACCCGGCTGTTGGTATGGCGGAGGATGCACCAATGGATACGATTCATATTCCAGCGAAAGCGGCCAACAAAGAAGATGCTCGTAAATTCTTAACGTTTATGGCGCGTGCCGATAACCAAACCCTAGTGAATGAGGCACTATTGCAAATTCCTCCTCATGCTAAAGCCAAAGCACCGGATGACTTTTTCTTAAATAAAGGTGTCGAAATGCTCAACAATGCGTCTGGTACGGCTCAGTTCTATGACCGTGATACGGATCCAAGTATGGCGCAAGAAGGCATGAAGGGTTTCCAAGAGTTCATGGTGAAACCGGATCGCCTCGACGCTATCTTGCAACGATTAGAAGGTGTGAGAAAACGCGTATTTAAATAATCTATACGATAGCCTGCACCATAAAGAGTAGTTAAAAAGTTGTTCTTTAAAACAGAAAGCCAGTTCAAGACATGTTGAACTGGCTTTTTTTGTTTTCACATTTATTGTTTAGGAAAAACTATTTATACCAATCAGTTAGATAAGCACTATTTTTAATTGACGTTATTCTCAAATGATTGTCAGAAAGCTTTATTATGTTATATCATAACTTTTTATTTCTTTGTGGATAATATGGATATGATAGTAATGCCTTCTTTGAAGCGAATAGTCTCTGGCGTGTTGGTTATGAGTGCTTTATCCGGTACGACGGTTTTTGCTCAACCAACTCAGTCGAATACCTTGTCGATCAGTGCTGCGTTTGAATTTACCAGTTTAGATCCTTCTAAAAATGGTTTTATCTACAGTCGAATGCAAGTTTTGGAAACATTGCTTGATGTGGATGATAGTGGCTTATTAATGCCAGCCTTGGCTGAACGTTGGGAAGTCAGTGAGGATGCAAAAAGCTGGTCTTTTCATTTGCGCGAGGGGGTGCGTTTTCATGATGGTGCCTTAATGGATGCGGATTCCGTGGTCAATAGTCTTTCTCTTGCGCAAGCCAAACATGGTGCATTACGTAACGCTCCCATTGAAAGTATTCAAGCATTAGATAGAAATACGGTCGTGATTCACTTGTCTCGACCTTACACCTTGCTAGGGGCCGTGTTGGCAAATTATGCCAATGGTATTTTGTCTCCGGCCGCTTATGGAAAAGACGGCGAAGTGCTCGCTTTGTCTGCGACAGGGCCTTATCAGCTCTATCAGTTCGCACCGCCACATAAATTAGTCGTAGAAAAATTTGATGATTATTGGGGGAAAAAAGCCAGTATCCCCTACGCCAGTTATTTAACGGGGCATCGTACGGAAAGCCGCGTATTACAAGCGCGCAGTGGTCAAGTGGATATTGTGTTTGGTTTAGATCCTGCCAGTCTGCCTTCCTTAAAACGTTTGCCTAGTTTGGATTTATATTCCAATGCGATTCCGCGTACTATCGTTTTAAAAGTGAACAGTGGTCATCCGTTCTTAAAAGAGGTGAGTGCTCGCCAAGCGTTGAGCCTCGCTATTAATCGCCAAGGCATTGCGAATGGTATTTTGCGTACGCCAAATGCTGAGGCTGAACAGTTGATGCCTGCTTCACTGTCTAATTGGCATCTTGATGGTGTGTCGGTGCGTCGTGGTGCCCAAGAAGTGAGTGCAGAAGATTTGTTGGCATCATTAGGTTGGAAGAAAAATGCCAAAGGCCAACTTGAGCGTGATGGAAAACGGTTTGAACTGACACTGATAACCTACGCCGATCGACCAGAACTAACAACAGTCGCTACAGCCATCCAAGCTCAATGGCAAGCTATTGGTATTACAACAAAGGTTGAGGTGACAAATTCCAGTGCTATTCCAATGGGGCATCAAGATGGCTCGTTAGAAGTGGCCTTGATTGCTCGCAACTACGGTTTTATTGCCGATCCATTAGGGGTCATGTTATCGGATTTTGGTTCTAATGGTGGCGGAGATTGGGGTGCTATGAATTGGAATAATGCGGAATTGAGTCAGCTTTTGCTGTCTCTTGAGCACACCTCAGATTCTAAACAATACCGGGAAAAAGCCCAGCGTAGTGCGCAGTTAATTTATAACGAACGTCCGATGATTCCAGTGACGTTTTATGTGCAGCAAACTTCCGTGAATAAGCGAGTGAAGGGATTTCGATTCGATCCTTTTGAGCGCAGCTTTTTCTTGAACGAAATGGAGTTTGTTAAACCATGAAGGCAATGCTGTTAAAAAGAGCGTTGCAGTTAGTGACGGTGGTTTGGGGTGTCGGCACCTTAACCTTCATTCTAATGCGCTCTCTACCAGGTGACATGGCCTATCGCATCGCCGCGAGTCGTTATGGTCAAGACAATGTGAACTCAGACGCCGCGGCTTTAGTTCGTCAGGAGTTGAATTTAGACCAAGGTGCTTTTGCGGCGTATTGGCACTGGTTGTTGGACTTGTTGCAATTCAATTTAGGTCATTCTTTGGTGAGTGGTTTACCGGTCATAGATGCGATTCAGCATATGTTAGGGCACTCTTTACTGTTGGCTTTGGCTGGTTTGTTGGTGTCGATATTGATCGCCGTGCCAGTGGGGTTATTTTGCGCATGGCGAGGTAATCCATTGGATTCTATTTTTATGGGCTTATCGAGCATGATAAGAGCAATGCCAGTGTTTGTATTGGGTGTGTTGTTTATCTTGTTGTTTGCTTTGCATTGGAATTGGTTTCCCGTGGCTGGTTTTGGTACCCCTGCGCATTTGGTTTTGCCTGCATTGACGCTGGCGCTGAGTTTGGCGGCTGTCTCGAACAGAGTGGTCAGAGACTCGGCCAAACATACCTTCCAAGCGGCTTTTTATCAATTTTCCAAGGTGAAGGGCTTATCCGCATGGCAGACTTTTAGACGGCACGGGGTGCGCAATATTGCTGTGCCTGTGGTGGCGTTTTTCGGTATTCAATTGGTGAGTATGATTGAAGGGATTGTGATGATTGAGTCTTTGTTTTCTTGGCCGGGTATTGGTCATGGTTTGGCTCACGCGATTTTTGCCCGTGATATTCCTGTTATTCAGGGGGCGGCGTTGGTGATGGGAATCTTGTTTGTTGCTTTGAATACCTTGGTGGACATGCTGTGTTTATGGATCGATCCAAGAGGAGTAAGAGAAGCATGAAATTCACAATGACAGGATCTCAGTGGGTTGGTTTGGGTGTGTTGTTAAGTTTGCTGATTTTTGCTGTGCTGGGAATGATGTTTTCCCCCTTTAGTATTTCTCAGCAGGATTTGAATGCCGTATTAGATTCCCCTTCGGCGGTTCATTGGCTTGGCACGGATCACTTTGGGCGTAGTATGTTGGCACGTATGGCGCACGCGGTGGGTTTGTCGTTTGCCTTGGGGGTGTTGTGTGTGGTGACGTCTTCCTTGCTAGGAACAGCATTGGGGGTTTGGGCTGTGTGGGGTGGTAAAAAGGTCGATCATATCTTAGGGGTTATGGTGAATATTTTACTGGCATTACCTGGACTGGTCGTCGTACTTTTATTCGCCGCTATTGTGCCTGGATCGTTTTGGATCTTGTATTTAGCGATTTCACTGGTGCAATGGGTGGAGTATTTTCGTGTGGTTCGCGCTATCACACAGAATGTCATTCATAGTCCAGCTAGACAGTCTTCTCAGATGATGGGCTTTGGTCGTTGGTATCAGTTTAAACGCCACATTTGGCCAGCCATTGCGCCTTCTGTTTTTACTTTGGCGGCGTTTGGTGGCGCCAATGCAATTTTAACCATGGCGTCGTTGGGCTTTGTGTATGTGGGCATTCAGCCTCCGTTAGCTGAGTTAGGTTTGATGACAGTGGAGCTGTTTCCATTTTACAGTGATGCCCCTTGGTTATTAGCTCAACCCTTAGTTGTCATTGCTTTAATGGTGTTTGGATTTCATTTATTGGCAGGGAAACGAGTATGAGTGTATTGCTTAAATTAACCAATGTAGCGGTTTATGTGGGCGACACTTGTTTGCTAGAGCCAATTTCGTTGGAATTAAAACAAGGTGAGCCTCTCACAATTTTGGGTCAGACAGGTTCCGGTAAGAGCTTGTTGGCGCAAGCCATTATGGGATTATTACCTGACAACTTATCCCTTCAAGGTGATGTTGAGGTATTTGGTAAAGCCTTGACTCTCGAACAACGGCAGGCCTTGTGGGGGCGGGATTTGGTGATGTTACCCCAAGAGCCTTGGCATGCTTTGGATCCGTTGATGAAGGGTATCAATCAGGTTGCTGAGGTATATCAGCATGTGCAGGGCAAGGGGCACCATGATGCCCTTGTCTATGCACAGCAAGATCTTCTTGATGTTGGTTTGGCTGATAGTGCGCACAAACGGCCAGGTCAATTGTCAGGTGGGATGGCTCAGCGTTTGGCTATCTCGGCCGCGACGGCGGGCGGTGCTCATGTGATTTTGGCGGATGAACCAACCAAAGGTTTGGACGTTTCTCGTCGCGACGGTATCGTGCGCTTACTGCAATCGCGTTCGATAGAGGGCAGTTTATTGACTATTACCCACGATGTGGCCATTGCTCGTCAGCTAGGTGGTACGCTGTTAGTGATGAAACAAGGGCGATTAGTAGAGCAAGGTGAGGCGACTCAAGTGCTTGATTATCCCAAAGACGATTACACTCGAGAGTTGATCTCCGCCGAGCCAAGCGCATGGCACGATATTACGCCGAGTATTCGTGAGGATAGCGCAGAAGCGATTTTGGTTGCTGACAATTTGAGTCTTGCGCGAGGTGGGCGAGTGTTGTTCGACGGTTTGTCTTTCTCTATCAAACAGGGCGAAGTAGTTGGTATTGTTGGTGACAGTGGCTGTGGTAAATCGTCGCTTGGTGATGCCTTGCTGAATCTGTTGCCGATTTCGGCTGGGAGTATTCTTCGCTCGAATAAAACAGCTAAGCCGCACCAATGGTTAAAACTGTATCAAGATCCGCCGTCGGCGTTTTCGTCTAGTGTGTCGCTTGGTCAGTTACTGGAAGATTTGATACTTTTGCATGGCATTGATACAGATCGTATTGCACCTTTGATGGATCGCTTGAGTTTGCCGCATGGGATTCTTGAACGAAATTGTTTAGCGGTTTCTGGTGGCGAATTACAGCGTTTTGCTATATTACGAGCCTTGTTATTAGATCCGGTATTTTTATTCGCTGATGAGCCGACTTCTCGGCTTGATCCAATTACGGCAAAAGAGGTGACTGCCTTGTTAGTCGAGTTGGCCCGCGAAGCAGGCTGCGCGGTGCTGTTGGTTAGTCATGATGCAGCATTGATTCAAAAAACTTGTCATCAGGTTATTTCGATATAAATAGCCTTGTCTTGTTGCGGCATTGAGATGGAAGTTGCTAAGTGCTTTTGCTTAATGTTCGTAACAAGGTGTTACAACGACTTGATGATTTAAACATGTAAATGAGTGGTTGTGGCTCAGCTTAAGGTTTCACTTTAGCTTCGTCTATGGTCTAATTTTTCCTATAATTAAATAGACTGTTTAGGAAAATATTATGTTGTTCAAAACTTCACTCTCTGTTGGCTTGGTGGGGATCTCTGCATTCCTTACTTCAACTAGCGCCTTGGCATTTGACGATTATTGCACGCCAAAGTTAGATGCTTACTTGAGCAACGTTCAAAAGACAGTTGATTCAAAATATGTTTCAGAGCGCCAAAAAGACGTCGCGCAAAAAATATTAGATAAAGTCAAAGCCAGCCGTAATGATACTAAGGATTGTGTTTTGATCGATAAGTTACTGCCATAGTATTTCTATCTTTTGCCAAGCAGAATCCTGATTTTCTGATATGTTTTATAAGTAGGGTAGTGCTTAATTAGTTTTTCTGATTGCGTTTGACATGCATAAGCCAAGGGGAAGTGAATGGGTCAATTTGAGGCTGCTTTAAAAGTAGCTAGGTCTCTTTTAGGTATGTCTTGTGCTGGTTTACTTTTTAAAGATGGTCGTGTGGTTTTATCTGGTGAACTTGGGACTCTTTCTCGGGATGAGCTGATAGGCAAGGTTTTTCGTATTAACTCACTTCCTTCTTCTCGATACCTTGATATAAAAAATATCCCTTGGCTACCTTCTTTATCTGCAGATTTTTCATGTTTATCTTGTTGTATTATAGAAAACTTGTCTATTGATGACGTTCGATTGTTTTTGTTAAGTGATACTCCTTGTTCGGTAGATAGCAAACAGCTTGAAGAGCATCTCGCTACTTTAGTTGATTTGCTTTCAGGCTTAGTCTCGCTGAGTCAAACGCCATTGTCTTCCTCATCGCTTTTCGATGAAACACCTTTGTCAATTAGTTATGGCTTGACTGGGCAAACAGGTACATTACGGACATTAAAGAATTTACATGCAGTGACGGCCAATTCAGGTTTGTCATTGGATGAAAAATTGCAAAAAATTCTACAAGTTGGCGTCGAACATTTTGCCTTACCGATTGGACTTATCAGCTCAATTAACGGTGATATTTATCAAGTGGAATACAGTCATACTCCAAACGGAGAGGTGCTTCCAGGTGCGCAGTTTGAACTAGGAAACACCTATTGTGTTCACACTCTTGGTAGTGATTTGCCGACATCTTATTACCATACAGCAATAAGTGATATTAAAGAGCATCCCTGTTATAAGGACTTTAAATTAGAAGCTTATATTGGCATTGTTATCTATGTCAGTGGTAAGCGCTGGGGAACACTGAATTTTTCTAGTCCGCATCCGAAGGCTCAGCCTTTTGGTGAGGATGATTATGAAGTGATGAAGTTGCTTGCTCAGTGGGTTGGTAATGAGATGACTCTTGCCTACGATAGATCTGTACAGGCTCAATATGAGAATGATTTGCGCGAGCAAAAAATATTCTTTGAGTCACTTTTTGAAAATGCACCAGAGGCGATTGTGCTTGTCGGACGAAATCGTGAAATAAAAATGTTAAATCCAGCTTTCACTGAGCTGTTTGGTTATAGCCTTGATGATTTACTAGGTAAAACCACCCAAGTTTTGTATGCGGATGAAAGTGATTTTATTCGACAAGGCCAAGCGTATAAAGATGATGTTGAAGATGTTTTAAATCGTTATCGTGTGAGCTATAAAAATAAACAGGGTAAAATTTTTCATACGGAAACGATTGGTAGCATGATTCGAAATGCTGACGGAAGCCTTGGCGGCTATATCGCCCATATTCGTGACGTGACAGAGCGCCTAGAAGTTGAGCAGAAAATGATAGATACCAATTTGCGTTTATCTATCGCAGCGGATGCTGCTGGTATAGGTGTCTGGGAATTCGATCTGCAAGACAGTACTTTGCATTGGGATGACTGGATGTATCGACTTTATGGTTTTTCTATAGGTGAGCGAGCCTCAGCCACTTTTGGTTTGGGATGATTGTGTTTATCCGGAAGATAAAATTAGATTAAGAGATGTGTTTGCTGGATTAGAAGAAAGCGGAGCGTATTTTACCAGTAAAGAGGATGCTTCCCATATTTCTAAAGATTTAGATTTTGATTTCAGGATCATGCGAAAAGATGGGCAGGTTCGTTATTTGAAATCCAATGCTGCCATTGTATTTGATAAAAAAGGCCATGCATCACATCTTATAGGTGTGAACATGGATATTACTTCTAGAAAAGAAACAGAAGTACTTTTACGGGAAGCGAACGATCAAGCGGTTGCAGCCAGTAAGGCAAAAAGCGATTTCCTTGCCACTATGAGTCATGAAATTAGAACACCATTAAATGGTGTATTAGGTATGGCTGAATTGCTTTCTGGTAGTAAGTTAAACGCAGAGCAAAAGGAGCAATTGCGCATACTGAAAGAGTCCGGCGAGGGGCTTTTAGGTTTAATTAATGACTTGTTGGATTTTTCCAAAATAGAGGCGGGTCATCTTTCTATCGAGCGTGTTGATTTCAATTTAGAAAAAGTCATTTATGATGTTATGCGCTTATTGCTGATGAAGGCGGAAGAAAAAGGCATCGATTTATTGGTAGAATATGATGAATCTTGTCCACGCTTTTTGGTGGGCGATGTGTTTCGTATTAAGCAAGTATTAACTAATCTTATTAGTAATGCGATTAAGTTCACCAACTCGGGCCATGTATTGGTATCCGCAAAAGGGGCTGTTGATCCGCAAGGGTTGGTGGCCATCACTTTGAGTATTGCTGATACTGGAGTAGGTATTGCAGATCATGTGCAGCCTCAATTGTTTAGTGCGTTTGTGCAAGCAGATAGTTCAACAACACGTAAGTTTGGTGGAACTGGTTTAGGTTTGGCAATTACGAAACAATTGGTTGGTTTAATGGGGGGCAATATTTCTTTGTCGAGTAAATTGGATGTCGGATCTGTTTTTACAGTGTCATTTACATTACCAGAAAGTCATGCAATGTCTTATATTGAAACTGTAGTCGATGAGAATTCATTACTTGGTAAGAAAACCTTAGTTATAGACGATAATGAAACGAATTTAACCATCCTTAAAAATCAGCTCAGGTCCTGTGATATTTATGCGGATGCAGAAATAAGTCCTGTTGATGCTTTATCTCGAATCAAGCAGTCAATTGATGACGGTTCGCCATATCAGATTATTGTTTTAGACTATTTGATGCCTGAATTAGATGGTTTGATGCTATCTAAACTCATTCGAGAAGTGAGTGGATCTTTGTATCAACCTATCATTTTAATGACCTCTTCAGCAGGGCGTTTATCTCAGGTTGAGCTTTCTGGCGCTGGCGTAAATATCTGTATTACTAAGCCCATGAGTGCTTTGGCCTTGAAGAGAGGTCTGATTACGGCATTGTCTGATAATGTGCTTGGGCATCAACTTTCATACGCAGATAGCAGTGATGATGACGAAGTATCAGATGTTAGTGATAGTGGAAATAAGAGGGGTCTCATCTTAGTTGTTGAAGATATGAAAGCCAATATGGCAGTAGCGCAGGGAATTTTAACGAGAATGGGGTTTGATGTTATTGGTGCTGAAAACGGCTCGATTGGCGTAGAAATGTGGAGTACCCATCAGCCGGACCTTATTTTTATGGATTTACACATGCCAGTAATGGATGGATTATCGGCTATGCGTCGTATTAGACAAGCCGAAAAATGCAGTTATCATAAACGCGTGCCTATTATTGCATTAACGGCTGATCTTATGGCTGAAACATTATCGGAAGTGCTGCGTGCTGGTGGTGATGGTTTAGTGCCAAAGCCTTTTAAACAAAAAGAGATCATTAATATGTTAGATGAGTGGTTACCTCATAGTCATCAATCAAATGATGATACGTTGGACAAAACTATGCAAGCGACTGATTCTGTTTTTGATGTGAAGTCGGATATTGTAATTGATGAATCTGTTTTGAATGAATTAAAAGTTTTGTTGGGAAGTGATTTTACCTTGTTGATTGATGCCTTTTTTGATGACGCTAAAAGCATCATGGCATCATTTGACAAGATGTTGAGTGAAGAGGGTGATGTCGATTGCGCAGCGGTTTCTCGGCTTGCTCATAGCTTAAAATCTGTCAGCCAAAATGTAGGTGCAATGACGTTGTCAGCAATGGCTGCACAGCTAGAGCAAGAAAGTCGTCAGGGGGCTGTGTCTGAACTGAATGCTAAATTGCGAGAAATACTAGCAATGTATCAAAATGTGAAGACTAAACTACAGAGTATGCTCTAATGCCGATGAAAGTGTTAGTGGTAGATGATACCAACACGGACCGTTTGTTACTGAAACTTCACTTGTCCAAGCTTGGTTACAGGACGGTCGAAGCCAGTAATGGGCAGGAAGCGATAGATCAATTTTTGGAGCATTCACAGGACTTGGATCTTATTTTAATGGATGTCCAAATGCCTTATATCAATGGCTTTGATGCCGTTAAAGCTATTCGTAAAATACAAGAGCAAAAAAATCAAGAGTGGCTGCCAGTTATCTTTTTAAGCGCAAGTGCAGAAGATGATGATATAGAAGATGGTATTCTAGCTGGTGGTGACGATTATCTTATGAAGCCTATAAGTCAGAAAGTTCTGTCGGCTAAAATGTTGGCTATGCAACGCATTGCCGATATGCGGCGGCGTCTTGTGGATTCAAATCTTGCTCTTGAGCATTTAGCATCAACTGATCACTTAACAAATGTTGCCAATCGTCGTTCTTTTGAACTTATGTTAGATCGAGAAATGTCTTTTACTCGTCGCTATGGCGTGCCTATGGCATTTGCTATGTTTGACTTTGATAAATTCAAAGTTGTCAATGATACCTATGGACATGATGCTGGAGATGCTGTCTTGGTTGAAGTGTCAAAGCGAATCAAAATAGCCCTAAGAGGCAGTGACATTATTGGCCGTTTGGGGGGAGAAGAGTTCGGTATTATTCTACATAATGTTAAAGAAGAAGATGTTTTCAAAGTATTTGATCGTTATCGTAGTATCGTTGCCGATTATCCAGTGGTGCATGAAGGTATGGTAATTCCTATTACAGCCAGTATTGGTGTAGCCATGTATACAGGTGAGCTGGAAGATAAAACTGTATTAATAAAGCGTGCAGACGACTGTTTGTATGAGGCCAAAGATACTGGCCGAAATAAGGTGGTTTACCGCTCTCACTAGCGTTTAAAAAACTAAGCACAATACATAAAAAAGCCGAAGATCGATTAGATTTTCGGCTTTTTGGGGTTAATTCTTAAAGGATAATATGGTACTAAGCGACAGCGATGTTTTGGTTTTCAGCAACTTTTTGGTTCACTGTTGCCAATAGTGCTTGAATGGAGGCCGAAACAATGTCGTTATCAATGGCGACACCGTTGAAACGATCCCCTTCAATGTTGGCTTGAACATAGGCAATGGCTTGAGAATCGCTACCAACAGTGAGCGCATGTTCTTGATATTGAATAATATCCACTCGCATATTGAAGTGTTTGCCTAATGCCTCGCTGAAAGCAGACAACGCGCCATTGCCATTGCCTGTGATTTTCACTTTTGTGCTATTGCTAATCAATTCAGCGTTGACTGTGTCAACATCGTCCTTAGTAAGATCGTATTTGCCCAATTTATAGGGTGCGCTGCCGGTCATGAAGCTTGTCTCAAACAAGTTTTTCATGGACTCTGCATCGACAACGCCACCGTCTTTTTCAGCAAAGCGTTGGACCACGGGGCTGAATTCAACCTGTAACCAACGAGGCAACGCCAAGCCGTACTCTTGCTCAAGGGTATAAGCCACACCACCTTTACCTGATTGACTGTTGACGCGAATAACTTCTTGGTAGCTACGGCCCACATCACGAGGGTCAATGGGCAAATATGCCACATCCCAAGGTTTGTCATCAGTTTGGTTTGCCAAACACTTCTTAATGGCGTCTTGATGAGAGCCAGAGAAAGCGGTAAACACCAATTCGCCTGCGTATGGATGACGCGGGTGAACTTGTAGCAAGGTGCAGGCTTGAACCACACTTATGATGCGGTCCATATCGCCTAACGCCAACTCTGGATCAATTCCTTGGCTATACATGTTCATAGCCATCGTGACTACGTCCATGTTGCCTGTGCGCTCACCGTTGCCCAACAAGGTGCCCTCAATACGGTCAGCGCCAGCCATAATGCCTAATTCTGCTGCTGCGACGCCACAGCCACGGTCATTGTGTGTATGCAAGCTAATAAACATACAGTCGCGATTTTTCACATGGCGACAAAAATATTCAATTTGATCTGCATAACGGTTTGGTGTTGATACTTCAACGGTAGCGGGCAAATTGATGATGATTTTATTGTCTGGTGTAGGTTGCCACACGTCGGCAACCGCATTGACCACTTCAATCGCGTAATCGATTTCTGTGCCCGTAAAACTTTCAGGAGAATACTGGAACACCCATTCTGTTTCTGGGTGTTTCTCTGCATGCTCTTTTACGCATTTTGCGCCGTTGACTGCGATTTGCTTGATGCCTTCCATGTCCATACGGAACACTTGTTCACGTTGTGTCGTGGAGGTTGAGTTGTAGACATGTACAATGGCTTTTTTAGCCCCTTTTAGGGACTCATAAGTGCGAGCAATTAATTCTGGGCGCGCTTGAGTCAATACTTGAATATACACGTCATCTGGTACTTGGTCTTCTTCAATCAACCAACGCACAAAGTCAAAATCTAATTGAGAGGCTGCAGGGAAGCCAACTTCGATTTCTTTAAATCCCACATCCACTAGAAGAGCAAAAAATTGTTTCTTTTGTTCTACCGTCATAGGTTCAACCAATGCTTGGTTGCCATCGCGTAGGTCTACACTAGACCAAATCGGCGCTTTAGTGATTGTTTTGTCAGGCCAAGTGCGGTTTTCAATAGCGACAGGCTTGAATGGCGTATATTTTCTATGGTCAAAAGATGTCATGATCTTTCCCTTCTTTTATATTAGAGCTGGTAAGCTCTGGTTGTTATTGCGTTCACTTGGTTAAGTGACTTTCTATGGTTTCTATCATAACGAATTTTATTGAGTAAAAGATTGCGTTTTTTTAATAAAAAAACAAATATAATGGCATTATATTGCGTAATATTTTTAAATCTTAGTTGTTTGGAGCGTTGCTAATGGGGTTTGATAAAATTGATTTGAGAATCTTGCGTGAATTGCAGCAAGATTCTAGCTTAACCAATCAAGAGTTAGCAGACCGCGTAGGATTATCTGCTTCACCTTGTTTGCGGCGTGTAAAGGCATTACAAGACAGTGGTGTCATAGATCGCAGTGTGACGTTATTGAATCAAAATAAGCTGGGGTTAAAACTAACAGCCTTTATTCAGATAAGTATGGATCGTCACACACCAGATCGTTTTGAGGTCTTTGAGTCGACATTAGAGTCTTATCCAGAAGTGAAGTCGTGCAATCTTGTGACAGGGCAATCAGCGGACTATTTGATAGAAGTGGTGGTAGAAGACATGGATCGTTACCAGGAGTTTCTATTGGGAAGGTTAACGCGCATACCCGGTGTGACAGGTGTACATTCAAGCTTTTTGTTGCGTCGAATCATAAATCGCACCTCATTACCGCTTGATCATTTGCTTTAGTAGGTTATTTCCTTATTTAGTATTGATTTTTTTGCTTTTGACCAAATTAATGGGCGTTATACTGACACTGTAAAAAGTCCCTAATAGAGAAGTAGTTATGAGCGATTTGACAATTAAACGTCGAGTGATGATTCCCGTCAGGGCGGGCGACGTGATGGCCGAATTCATTTCCTTTAACGGTGATGATTCTGGCAAAGAGCATATAGGGATATTTTTTGAAGGAAAGCAAAAGAAAGCCAACGACAGTGTGCCATTAGTTCGTCTTCATTCCGAATGTCTGACTGGCGATGTTTTTGGGTCCGGACGTTGTGATTGTGGTGAGCAGCTAGACGAAGCCATTGACCGTATTAATCAAGAAGGTGGCTATATTCTTTATTTACGTCAAGAAGGTCGAGGTATTGGTTTGTACGCAAAATTAGAAGCTTATGCTTTGCAGGATCAAGGTTATGATACGTATCAAGCGAATGAAATGTTGCATTTGCCTGACGATGGACGAGATTTTGGTATTGCGGCGGAAATGCTGCAGGCGCTTGGTGTCACAAAAGTGCGTTTATTAACGAATAATCCGGACAAAGCCCAGCAGCTAATAGAGCATGGCATTGACGTTGTTGAACTGGTGCCGACGAAAGTGCATGTTAATCAACATAATCGTTCTTACTTGGAAACCAAAGCCAAGCGAAAATTGCATACATTGAAGTTTGATCCCGAGTAGGTAGTGAAATATTAAACACTACATTACCCATAAAAAAAGGCGCCAAACGGTGCCTTTTTTGTTTCTATAGTGCTCAACCAGCCCTATTTTTTACTTGGTGCTGGTTTTTTCTTTTTCTTCTTGCTGCTTGGTGAGCGCGCTTTGGTCTTCGGTTCTAGGCCTTCAATACGACCAAATTTGATGTTGGCTTGCATAAAACGTTGAATTTTTTCGATCATGGGCAGATCGTTAATGTCGATTAGCGAAATACAATCACCCGGTGCGCCTTCTCTTGACGCGCGCCCAGCTCGGTGAATATAGGAGTCAGCTTTACGAGGTAAACGCAGGTTAATCACGGTATTTATTTCCGGCAGGTCGATGCCGCGTGAGGCAACGTCGGTTGCGACTAATACTTGTAAGCGTCCGCGTTTCATTTGTTTCATATGTTCGCTGCGATCGCCTTGTTTCATTTCGCCGTGCAGGCCGTCACACATTAAGCCCATATTACGAACACGCTGTACCCAAACATCGACATGCTCACGGTTAGAAACAAACAATACAGCTTGTTGAACACGCTCCTGGGTGAGCAGGTGTTTTAATACAGCCTCTTTATGTTCTTCACTGTCAACACGATAAGCGATTTGACGAATTTGACTAGGAACAGTACGAGATGACTCACCTAGACGAATTTGCTGTGTGTCGTTGTTTAGTAGGGCACTAGCAAAACGCCCCATTTTTTCGCCCTCTAGTGTGGCGGAAAACATCAGCGTCTGGTGCTCGTGTGGTAACTCTTTTGCAATGTGATTAATGGCATTTACAAACCCCATATCCAACATCCGATCTGCTTCGTCGATAACAAAATAAGATACATCTGTTAGATCTAACCAGCGTTTTTCATCTAGCTCGACAAGTCTTCCTGGAGTCGCGACAAGAATATCACAGGGTTCACTTAATTGTTGCTGTTGCATACCGTAGGGTGTGCCGCCAATAATAAGGTGTGACTGAATGCGTGTATGTTGGGTGAGTTGTTCGACGACATTAAAAATTTGACGCGCAAGCTCACGGCTTGGGGCCAATATCAGTACCTTTGGTGCAGTGGTGGATTGTTCATCACGGTCAAGAATATGCTGAATTGCCGGTGCGCAGAAGGCAATGGTTTTACCTGTGCCAGTAGGCGCGGTGGCAAGAAGGTCTGAACCATCTAGCGCAATTGGAATGGCTTGTTCTTGGATCTCAGTTGGGGTTTCGAAGCCAAGGTCACTAATGGCTTGTTCTATGGTGGCATCCAAATCTAATTCAGCAAATGACATGTAAACTCTCTGTAGCGGGATAAATGGCAAGACCACCTATGAATTTCATAAATTACTTATGGTTATCATAATAAATATGGGCCTATAGCCACTATAATGGACTGTATTGTTCGTCATGATACCTTGTTTTTTGAGGTTTCGAAATCGAAACCTCAAAAGGTCGATTGGATAAGTTAGACCCTTCGTGTGGTTTGTTCTAAAATACAGACAAATATTGATAAGAAGAATGGTTATGTTGTTATCTGATGAGTTGGTCACTGCTCAAACAATGAAGTGGGTAAAAGACTTTATTGTGGCGTTAAACGTTTGCCCTTTTGCAAAACGCGAAGTGGAAAGGCAAAGTGTTCGTTGCATTGTGCTGCGTTCAAAGAAAATGGATGTAGCTTTGGAGGAGTTGATGGCTGAGGTGCAATGGTTGGATGAGCACCCAGAGACAGAGACGACTCTGTTGATTTTTCCAACCCTATTTAAAGACTTTCATCGTTATCTAGATTTTGTGGAAACGGCAGAGAACCTCATGTTTGATCAAGGTTGTGAGGGGGTTTATCAGTTAGCGACTTTTCATCCTGATTATTGTTTTTCTGGTACTGAACCGGATGATGTTTCTAACTATACCAACCGTTCGCCTTACCCTATGTTGCACTTGTTGAGGGAGGCTAGCGTTGATAAAGCGATTGAATTTTTTGGCGATACTTCTGAAATACCAAATCACAATATTGAAAAAATGGAAGAGATTGGGAAGTCTAAGTTAGACGATATATTTGCTGCCTGTATGAAAGTAGATAACGACTGATTCGAGATTTAAAATGATCTGTATTGCGCTTGTGAATGAAGTGCGTATAGTGCGAAAAAAATTGCTTGCCGGAGAACTCATGGCCACACAAATTGGGCGTTTAAATACATTAAGAATAGTGAAAGAGAAAGATTTTGGGGTGTATTTAGACGCCGATCAATTAGGTGAAATTTTACTGCCTAAACGTTATGTGCCAAAAGGTGCGACGATTGATGACGACGTGGACGTGTTCGTCTATCTAGATTCCGATGACAAGTTAATTGCGACAACGGATTTTCCTAAAGCACAGGTAGGGGAATTTGCTGCGTTGACCGCGATAGCGGTAAACCAAGTCGGCGCATTTTTTGATTGGGGGCTACCAAAAGATTTGCTTGTGCCTTTTAGTCAGCAAAAAAATCGTGTTGAAGAAGGTGAGACTCATTTACTTTTCATCTATCTTGACAATATTACCAATCGTATCGTGGCAACAACAAAAGTGGATGCTTTACTCAATCGTGAAGCGGCGCCTTATCGAGTGGGCGATAAAGTGTCTATTATCATTGGTGATAAAACAAACATCGGTTTTAAGTGCGTTATTGATAATCGCTTCTGGGGAGTGTTGTTTTTTGAAGATGCGTTTAGACAGCTGCGAAAAGGCGAAAAAACCACTGGTTTTATTAAGCAATTGCGTGAAGATGGTAAAATAGATTTAAGTTTACAGGAAGTTGGCTACAAGAAAGTGCGCAATATTTTGGATGATGTTTTGGATTATTTGGACGCGCAAGGTGGAGAGTCGCCTTTGACAGATAAGGCCTCTCCAGAAGCCATTTATGCGGTTTTTAAAGTCAGTAAAGCGACGTATAAAAAAGCGCTTGGTGCTCTTTATAAAGAGAAAAAAATTCTTTTAACCAAAGAGAAAATCACTAAGATTTAACGTACGTTTTATAATGAAAAGCTGCTAAGCAATGCTCAGCAGCTTTTTTTCACTTCTTCACGCTGTTCTGCAAAGGCAACGCCCTCATACAGCAAGCGTTGCACAGGAAGATCAATTGGGCTGTTATCAAGAAGAAAACCAGAGATAAAGTTGTTTTCAGTTTGTCGTTGTAGTCTGACATCTTCATGCATTGATGAGCGATTTAGACGAGTCAGTTGGGCAATTGTATGGACTCTATTTTTCAAATTGTCTGAGGTTAAATGTTGGCTTTCTTGAGCGTAGCTGAATTTAGGATGGGCGAAGACGCTGGCCAGTTCGGATAGGGTGGCGCTCATTAATGGCTTGAATTCGTCATTTAAAAGGTCACCGTTGTGTATATTAAATATTGCGGTAATTGGGTTAATCACTGCGTTTACTGCTAGTTTTTCTATCATCCTTTGGCGAATGTTTGTCACTGTCAGGTCTTCAATTGGGAAGGTCTTTGCAGGGGTTGAGGGGTGCCATTCACCAAAATACGTGTCACCTAAGCCGGTATGTTTGATGTGATCAGCTTCTATTTTTAAGACGCCTTCACTGGTTATACCTGCCCAGAGCGTCTGAGTGTCTAGTAAAATGTGTTGCAACTCTTCTTGAGCGCCTATGCCATTGCATAAGCAGGCTATGTCTGCGTCGGGTGTAATGTTTGCGGAGACTTGAGAGAACGCGTTCTTTAGGTCAAAAGATTTTGTGCATATGAGGACTTTGTCGTATTGATCTGTAAGCTCATGAGCTGTGAGGCTTTTGATTTTATGCTTTGAGACACTGACTTGCTGTTGACCGTCTTCATCGGTGAGCGATTCCAAGGTAATTTTTTTACCGGGACTTTCAGATCGATATACTAGATGGACTTTATTACCGAGTTTTTCTAGCTTGCAAGCCCAAAAAAGACCGATAGCACCAGCGCCGATAACTAACCAAGGCGTGTTCTTCATAATAGGTTTCCATTAGGTGTTTTATTTCAATCCCTGTTATTATCGCCCCAAAATACATTATTGAAAATGCAAAGGAGCAGAAAATGCCATCATTTGACGTAGTATCTGAGCTGAACTGGCACGAGGTCAGCAACGCAGTCGATCAGGCTAACAGAGAAATTACCACTCGTTATGACTTTAAAGGCGTGAAAGCGCACTACGAAATTAAAGACAAGACCAGTGTTGTGATGGAAGCTGAAGCAGAGCCTCAACTTCGCCAGATGTCTGATATTCTAAATCAAAAACTGGTTGGGCGTGGAATTGATTTAAAGAGTTTAGAAAAAGAAGACGTTGTAAAGGGGAATATGCGCGCGTCTCAGGCGATCAAAATGAAAGAAGGTCTCGAGTCTGATGAGGCGAAAAGAATTGTTAAAATGATCAAAGACAGTAAGGCGAAGGTGCAAGCGCAGATACAAGGGGATCAGCTCCGTGTTACGGGTAAAAAGCGTGACGATCTTCAGGAAGTCATGGCATTGTTGCGCAATGCTGACTTAGCGCAGCCTGTTCAATTTACGAATTTTAGAGATTAATCTAATACAGAGCGTTGCATTTTTATTGTCAACGCTCTTCTTTTTGAAACTCATTGAGGGTTAATTTATTCCCCACAATGATCCAGCCCTCACTTTCCAACTTATGTCTCTGCTGCCAGTAAGCGTCTGTATTTTCAGCAAAGCTGATCTTGCGTTGTGAGTTAACCACTCTATGCCAAGGTAATTTGCTGTCTTTGGGAAGGTTTTTCATGAGATGCCCAACTTGTCGAGCATAGCCTGGGAAGCCGGCCTGCTTTGCCAGCTCTCCATAGCCAATGCATTCACCGGATGGTAGCTCATTTAAAATGAGAAACACTTGGGATTTAAAGTGTGTCATTGCTTGATTTGTCACATTTAGCCCTTAAATAAATAGCTACACTTTATAACAAAGAAGGTAAATATGAGATTTGCACTTTTGCTTTTCATACTCATTCCCGTCATTGAGCTATTAGTAATGATAAAAGTTGGTAGTCAAATTGGCGCGCTAGCAACGGTAGGTTTGGTTTTTTTAACCGCTATTGTAGGTGTGACGTTAATTCGTAAGCAAGGTTTAGAAACGTCACTGAAAGCCCAAGAGAAAATGCGTCGTGGTGAACTTCCTGCCTCTGAAGTGGCAGAGGGGGTTATGTTAATTTTTGCGGGCTTATGCTTGCTAATGCCAGGTTTTGTAACAGATATTATCGGCGGCTTGTTGTTAATACCACCGTTGCGTAAGCTGTTTGCGGCTGGTCTTTTGGTGAATTTCGTTGCATCTATGGTGAAAAAAGGGTCTAAATGGGCGCCCAATGGATCTTATAGTGCTCAACCCCGTGGAGAAACGATTGACGGGGAGTACTCAAAAGAACCTAAAGATGACAATGACTTAATTGATAAAAAATAATTTTATTGCTGGGGTTGAAATTCGTTTGCTGAGCCTTAGATAGGAGCATGTTAAAGGTTTCCACTAATATTCGGTGGAATTATCCAGCCAGGGGAGTCCTGGTATTGTTTTAATTGGAGAAAATGATAAATGAATATTCGTCCTTTGCACGATCGTGTCGTTGTTCGCCGTAAAGAAGAAGAGACAACAACAGCGTCTGGTATCGTATTGCCTGGATCCGCTACTGAAAAACCTACTCAAGGCGAGGTTTTGGCTGTTGGCACTGGTCGTATTCAATCTAACGGTGATGTTCGCGCATTAGCTGTTAGCGTTGGTGACACTGTGTTGTTTGGTCAGTACTCTGGTCAAACAGTGAAAATCAATGGTGAAGAGCTACTTATCATGAAAGAAGATGAAATTTACGGCATTATTGAAGCCTAATTCGTCTTGTAGTTCATATTCGATTTGTAACACTTAAAACAGTTTAAGGGTAATAAAAATGGCAGCTAAAGAAGTGAAATTTGGTGATGGCGCTCGTCAACAAATGTTGAAAGGCGTGAACATCCTAGCCGATGCGGTAAAAGTAACTTTGGGACCAAAAGGTCGTAATGTTGTAATTGAAAAATCATTTGGTGCTCCTCTAGTAACCAAAGATGGTGTGACCGTTGCGAAAGAAATCGAACTTGAAAACAAGTTTGAAAATATGGGTGCGCAAATGGTTAAAGAAGTAGCGTCTCAAGCAAACGATGTGGCGGGTGACGGTACAACGACTGCGACAGTATTGGCGCAAGCATTGGTTACAGAAGGTTTGAAATCTGTAGCGGCGGGTCGTAACCCAATGGATCTTAAACGCGGTATTGATAAGGCAGCCGCTGCGGTTGTTAAAGAGCTTGCAAGCTTGTCTACGCCATGTACTGATACTCGTGCTATTGAGCAAGTAGGTACGATTTCTGCTAACTCTGATTCTTCTGTGGGTAAAATCATTGCAGAAGCCATGGAGCGCGTTGGTAAAGAAGGCGTTATTACGGTTGAAGAAGGCTCAGGTTTTGATGACGAGCTTGCCGTTGTTGAAGGTATGCAATTTGATCGCGGCTACCTATCTCCTTACTTTATCAATAACCAAGAGACCATGAGTGCGGAGCTTGAAAACCCATTCATTCTATTGGTTGATAAGAAAATCACTAATATCCGTGAATTGCTTCCAGTATTAGAAGGCGTTGCCAAAGCATCTCGTCCTTTGCTAATTATTGCAGAAGACGTTGAAGGTGAAGCGTTGGCAACCTTGGTTGTGAATAGTATGCGTGGAATCGTTAAGGTTGCAGCGGCTAAAGCGCCTGGTTTTGGTGATCGTCGTAAAGCCATGCTTGAAGATATTGCGGTTCTTTCTGGTGCGACAGTGATTTCTGAAGAAGTCGGTTTGAGTCTTGATACCGCGACTTTAGAGCAGCTAGGTACGGCTAAACGTGTTACTTTGACCAAAGAAAGTACAACGATTGTTGACGGTGCGGGTAATGCTGCAAATATCACCAGCCGTGTTGATCAGATTCGCGCGGAAATCGCGAACTCTTCTTCTGACTATGATAAAGAGAAGCTTCAAGAGCGTGTTGCTAAATTGGCTGGCGGTGTTGCAGTTATCAAAATTGGTGCTGCCACTGAAGTTGCTATGAAAGAGAAGAAAGCACGTGTAGATGATGCGCTTCACGCGACACGCGCCGCCGTAGAGGAAGGTGTTGTTGCGGGTGGTGGTGTTGCATTGGTTCGCGCGTTGACGAAAGTGATTGGCCTTGTTGGTGACAACGAAGACCAAAACGTTGGTATTGCTTTGGCACTACGTGCGATGGAAGCGCCAATGCGTCAAATCGTAACAAACGCAGGCGATGAAGCTTCTGTGGTTGTGGATAAAGTGAAACAAGGTGAAGGTAACTACGGTTACAACGCAGCCACTGGCGAGTACGGTGATATGTTGGAAATGGGTATCCTAGATCCAGCAAAAGTAACACGTTCAGCGCTTCAAGCAGCGGCCTCTGTTGCTGGTCTAATGATCACAACCGAAGCTATGATTGCTGATTTGCCGAAAGACGACGCTGGCATGCCTGATATGGGTGGCATGGGCGGAATGGGTGGTATGGGCGGGATGATGTAGTGCGACGAGAGTCGCGGAGGTAGCTAGCCTCGCTGGGCTATAACGTCAGTGGATACTAACTTAGGTTGGTATTCATTCACCTTCCAGCAATAACTAGTATTATAGAAAATCCCGATGTTCGGGCGTTAAACCCCGAGCATCGGACTCTCTAATTGAGAGTAATAAGCACGGGCGTTTTTCGCCTATTGAAATAAAGTTCGCAAAGTGAACCCGAACTTATAAAAAACGATTTCAGTTGTATAGCTGGGTCATTTTCACAGAGGTGAGTTCCGATTCTATCGGTGTTCATCCATTTCAACGTTGTACTGAGGTAAGTCCGCTATTAAAACGGGATTTATTGAGGTAGACATCATCGTGTGTTTTCAATACTAAATCAGCTACCGATGTGCGTAAGCTGGTACTTTCATTGTCTCACCTGTTCCTCAGGTAGCGAGACCTAATATTCAGCTATTAGTAGCCTAAGGATAGTGCGTCACTGGTAACGGTGGGGTGCGAAGCTTCCTGATAATGTAACCCCCATCACGGGTATATTTCATCCGTGAGGGTGGGTATAGATTTCACGAGTAAGGCGTGAATGAGGTGCTAGGCTTATTGGTATGGTTAACGTAAGTGAACTGTTGATAAACACCGTCATCCGCATTGAGCTAAGCTTTACTATAAGGCTCAGACCAAAATGGTATGTGGTCGGTTTTACCCTTTACATCTGGGTAGACGCTGACATTAGACCACCGGTGGACAGACAGAACCTAAGCCAATAATGTGAAAGTATCGGAACTCGGTAAGCCCGTAACGTCGCCCACTGGGCAGGTGATCCGTAAGGTGATCTGTTGGTGTTGCGGGTAAAGGAGGATGGAAAAAGCGAATGCCAATCTGTAATGGGTTGGATAGAGGTTCGAACTTTGCCTCAGCCCGAAAGGGCGCAGACTTCCATCTGGTCTTTAATCGTGTGAAAACCTGTAAAGCTTTCTATTAAATAGAAAGTAGAGTCTTCGGGCTCTATAACCCATTGAACACCCACGAGGGGAAAGATTTATTTCCCCTCGTGGGGATAAATCCGTCTCCATCTTGTGGGTGCTCTTTAATCTAGGAGGACTGCAAGATGAGCAATTCATCAAATGAAGCGCCTGCGTCATCCCACTTTGCTAGCTCATGGCATGAGATCGACTGGGAAACCAGCCATCTCAAAGTGAGAGAGCTACAGGTTCGGATCGCGAAGGCAGCTAAAGAAAAGCAATGGCGAAAAGTGAAGCAGCTTCAACGTATGTTGGTGCATTCCTTTTCCGCCAAAGCAATCGCCATTAAACGTGTCACTGAAAACCGAGGTCGTAAGACAGCGGGGATCGACGGTGAGACTTGGGATTCCCCTAAAAGCAAATGGTCAGCTGTATCTCGTTTGCGTCAAAAAGGCTACAAACCGAAAGCGCTGCGTAGGGTGTATATACCAAAATCGAACGGCGAACGCCGTCCATTAGGTATACCTACTATGCTGGATCGGGCTATGCAGGCGTTATATCTGCTAGCACTGGAGCCTGTGACAGAAACGTGGGCAGACCGAAACTCGTATGGGTTTCGTCCATTACGTTCGGCAGCGGATGCGATTGAGCAATTGTTTGTCAATCTAAGTCGCAAGTCGTCCGCACAATGGGTGCTTGAGGGGGACATAAAAGCTTGTTTTGACAATATAAGCCATGACTGGTTGATCCAAAACGTCCCTCTGGACAGGCGGATCGTCAAGAAGTGGCTAAAGGCTGGCTATGTAGAGTCTGGTCAAATTCATAAAACCGAGGCTGGCACGCCACAGGGCGGAATCATTTCTCCGTTACTGGCTAACTGGGCGTTAGACGGTCTTGAAAGTGTTTTGGAATCCCATTTTGGGAAGAAGAACACAAAAGCATCGTATAAAACTAAGGTGAATTATGTGCGTTACGCAGATGATTTCATCATTACAGGAATATCCAAAGAGTTACTGGAAGAAAGAGTGAAGCCTGTGGTTGAGGCCTTTATGGCGGAACGTGGGTTAACGCTTTCTAAACAGAAAACACTCGTGACCCATATCGATGTGGGATTTGACTTCCTTGGTCAGAATATCAGGAAATACAGTGGCAAGTTTTTAAACAAACCATCGCGTAAAAACCTGAAAGCAGTACTGGCTAAGATAAAGGAGATATTTGTTCGTTTTAAAACGGCCCCCGCTTGGTTATTGATAGCGAAACTTAACCCGATTATTCGAGGTTGGGCTAACTATCATAGAGGTGGAGCAGCAAAAGAAACGTTCAAATATTTAGACTACCGTATCTGGAAAATGCTATGGCAATGGTGTAAACGCCGTCACTCCAATCGCCAAAAGAGATGGGTGGTTAAGAAATACTTCAAGACCTTTGATAAGCGGAATTGGGTGTTCTTTGGTCAATCTCCTGATAAAGGGGAAATGCACTTATTGTATGCAGCGGATACAAAAATAGTACGCCACCGCAAAATAGTGGCTGAAGCCAATCCCTATGACCCGAAAGATGAGTTGTATTTTGAGCAACGCTTGGAATATGTACTTCGTCAATCGGAGATGGGGATGCGCAAAGCCTTTACATTGTGGAAACGACAACAGCGCCGTTGTCCGAGTTGCAACCAACTGATAACGCCCGAAACAGGATGGAACACTCATCATGTGGTAGAGCGTCATAAGGGCGGAAGTGACAAACTGGACAACTTGGTGTTGTTACATCCCAATTGTCACAGGGCTATTCATTTAAAAGATTAATATATTTTATTAATGAATGTGTTTGGCGACAAGTATTCATGATCTTGATGCTCATTGGTGTTGGTTATATAATGAATACTACACAAACAGTAATGAGGCATAAGAGATGACACTATTACCACAGCATGTTGAAATTCTTAACAAATTAGCAGGTGATGCAACATTTGAAGGGACGAGAGAGCTTGGTGTAAAGTTTAAATACTTTAAAGAGCTTTTAGGGCAAGGATTGGTTAAAGGGATTGATGCTTGCTGTGGAGGGGATGATGATGTGTATTTGAATCCAGCTATTACTCTTTCAGGGCGAAGTGTTTTGCAAGAGCACCTCGGTACAAAGAAAATAAAGTATGGAGAATCCGATCAAGTGTATATGGAGGCTGGTAAGTTGGTTAGCTTTAATGTTAACTCGCCGACCCAAGCTGAAATTCATACGAAAGGAGGGACGGTGATTAACTTTCTAATCACGCCTAATAACGCGCCATCTATCTTCGTTGGTGATGATATAGTGGATTTTAATCTAACTATATTGGAACGCTCGGAATGGCCACTAAATTAAGAGTAGCTACCGGCCTAACTGTAGGCTTATAAAGGCTTGAGCTGTATGCGGGGAAACTCGCACGTACAGTTCTTAGGGGAGGGAGGCTCAGTAATGAGCTTCTCTTACCCGACATCTCTCTCTAACCTATTGATAAAAAAGAAAAACCTCGCTATTTGGCGGGGTTTTTTTTATAATTACTTCTTCTTGATAATGTGTATTGTTTTTATTTAATCTAATCTCTTAGGATTTGCTGAATGGATGGGTTGTCGCCACAGGTGTTGTTGGAGTTGGTTGAGTCTAAGCGTTTTGGCGTGGAGTATCAGCCAATTATAGAGTTGAAAACTGGGGATTTATTTGCCTATGAAGCGCTTTCTCGGTTTAAGGCGATGGATGGTACTTATATACGACCTGATTATGTTTACGCAGCATTACATGATAACCCGCTGCTGTTATTTCAAGTGGAGCTTGCTCAGAAAAAAATCCAGCTAGAAAGGCTTGTTTGTTCAGAAAAAATCTTTGTTAATTTGGATCAGGATGCGTTTTATGCGTGCGGACAAACCGCAGCAGGGAATCCTTTTGTTGATCTTATTTTGTCGGCTGGGCGAGATAAGGTTGTTGTTGAATTGATCGAAAACTCTGAAATGAGCGACGCTTTAATGAGCTTGTCGATGATTGAGGTGTTTAATGGTTTGGGGATTCGCACCGCTCTTGACGACTTGTGCAATCCTAAATCTATGTTGTCGGTTGCGGTTTTGCAATTGGTTGAATGGGTTAAACTGGATAAGTGTGTGCTTGAAAATCGAGGCGATATTAACTTTATGATGTTTGTGTCCAAAATAATTGATTTTGCCCATGCAACAGGTAAACAAGTGATATTGGAAGGTGTTGAGTTTGAAGAAGACCTGCTGTTTGCTCGATCTATTGGCGTAGATTTTGTGCAAGGGTTTTATTATAAGCCACTTTTTTTATGTCATTAGACTGAAAAGGCATTGCTTTTGATTTTTTTGATTTCTCATGTCTTTATGGCAAACCATTGATTCTAAAGCTATTGATAAATCGCCACCCGTGTAAGATACTTGTTAAGATATTTATCTCCATTATTTGCAAATAAAGGGAAGCTTATGCTCAGAAAAACCCTCATTAGTATTGCTATATCAGGCGCGTTTTTTGTGTCTAGCAGTTACGCATTGGAACTGGGCGAGTTGACCTCTCAATCAAATGTTAATGAACCTTACCGTGGTAAGATTGCATTATCAGATGTTGGGTCCTTAACAGACAACGATATATTGATTCGTTTAGGCAGCGAAAGTGAATTTCGGCAAGCGGGGTTTGCTCCGACGAGAGTGCTTTCTCAACTAAAGTTTGATGTGGTTCGTGAGAATAACAATCTTGTTGTGGCGGTATCATCTGATCAGCCATTACAGGTAGATGAGCTGCATTTTATATTGGCTGCTCGTTGGCCTAGCGGGCAAGTGGTTCGAGAATATCAAACACCATTAAATCAATCGGCATTGGTTAATAAGTCGCAGAATGAGGTGGTTCAGTCTGTTCCTGTTTCCAAAACGCCAACGAATTCCAAGATAGCTAAAGCTAATTCGTCTGGAACCGTTTTTCGCCAAGAAACGATAGCGGCAGCCAACATGCCTTCGAAAGGGAAAGTTAGTGTGGCGAAAGGGAATACGCTTTGGTCAATTGCTGGAGAAAATATTCCAGCAAATCAATTAACCATTTATCAAACTATGATGGCCATTCAGGCTCTTAACAAAGACGCTTTCTATTCTAATAATATTAATTTATTGAAAGAAGGAGTTGTTTTGCGTTTGCCGACCCAAGAGCAGGTGGCGCTGTTTAATCAAGCCGTCTCAAAAGAAGAGTTTCAGCGTCAACATGATGCTTGGATGGCATTGAAAGGTAATAAAAATCGATCTGCTGTCGATCAAGCGCAATTAAACACCCAAGCAAAAGCGAAAGCGGCTGCGAATGCGCCATCTAAAAATGGCGATAAACTCACTTTGGCGTCAGGGCAAAGTGCACTGCCAGAGCGTAATGCGGGTTCTAATGCAGGTTCCGATCAAAGCGCAAAACTTAGTGCGTTGCAAGGAGCCTTGTCAGCATCGCAGGAGATGCTCGATAAAGAGCAACGTGAGAAAGGTGAGTTGTCGAATAAGTTAGGCGATTTAAACACGCAGTTAGAAACACTGGAAAAATTAATTAGTTTAAAAGATCAGCAATTGGCAGATTTGCAACAGCAGTTTGCCAGCGCGCAGCAAACGCTTCAAGAGCAAAAAAATACGGTTGATCAATTGCTCGAAGCGGATCAAATTCGTAGAGAAAAAGAGCTAGCAGAAGCCGATTCCTTTGTTAATAAAATGTTCAGTAATCCTATAGTGGTTTCTATCGGTGCGGTTGTATTGCTCTTGCTTGGTTTCTTGATTGGTTTGGTGATGCGAAAAGCGGGAAGAAAGCAGGAGGAGCAAGATTCGTCAAAAAAGAATGAATTTGATCTTTCCAGCGCAGCCGTAGTTGCCCCTGTTGCTGCGGTTGCCGCTGCAGACTATTTAGCGGATGAGAAAGATAAGGTTGAAGAAAAGCAGGAGTGGCAAGAAGAAGACCCATTTGCTTTTGACTTTGACACGCCTGATCAAGATGATAAGACGGAAGATTTTAGTGCGTTTGCTGGCGATGAAATTGATTCTAATGATATTGCTGATCCAACGTTTGATGAAATGGATGACAGTGATGAGTTAGAAAGTGATTTAGAAGATACTTCAAGCGATGACATTGACGACATGTTTGCGTCATTTGATGAGAATGATGATTTGCCGGATCCCATCTTAGACTTGGAAGATGATTTAGATGATGAGTTAGAAGCGTTTACTGAAGAGGATATTCCGACTGTAACGCCAGACGTGAATGAATTGGAAACTAAAACAGATCAAAATGATGAGGCAGAAAGTGAGGAAGAGTCTTTCGTTTCTAGTTTGCTGAATGATGTTGATCAAGAAGATGTGGATGAAGCTGCGATTTTTAATGGTACCCCGAACGATTCTTTAGCCAACTCTATCGAGGAGACATTGGCAGAAGCGCAGCAAGAAGATGATTCTGAGTTTCCAGCATTTGGCGAAGCAGAAGCCGCTGAAGATGAAGAGATAAATGATGATGAAGAAGAGTTTGACTTCTTTGATGCCAGTGGTGATGAAGTCGCTACAAAGCTTGATTTAGCAAGAGCTTATATGGACATGGGTGATGAAGAGGGTGCTCGCGTTATTTTGGATGATGTTATTGAGTCAGGAAATGAAAAACAAATTGCCGAGGCGCAAAATATGATGGAGCGTATGTTCCCAAGTGACTAAAAAAGTTGTACTGGTTGTTGAATATGATGGCTCTGATTACAAGGGCTGGCAGGCACAAAAATTTGGTGTTCCCAGCGTTCAAGAAAATATAGAAAAAGCCTTGTCCGTGATAGCAAACCACCCTGTTAAGGTGGTTTGTGCTGGTCGAACGGACGCTGGTGTTCATGCTAGTGCTCAGGTTGTTCATTTTGAAACGGATGTTGAACGAAGTGAGCGGTCTTGGACAATAGGGGTGAATACTTATCTTCCTGATACTATTGCTGTAGTTGCTGCGCGTTATGTGTCGGATGATTTTCATGCTCGCTTTAGTGCTTTGAGCCGCCGTTATCGATATGTTATTTACTCGTCTGATTTTTGCCCGGCAACATTGTCGAAAGGCGTCACTTGGACTCATAAGGTGTTAGATGTGGCGGCGATGCAAAACGCCGCCAAAGCCTTTTTGGGTACCCATGATTTTTCATCTTTCCGTGCTATTGGTTGTCAAGCAAAAACACCTTTTCGAACCGTATTGAATTTTGAAGTGCATCAATTAGGACAATATATTGTTTTGGATGTGAGAGCGAATGCTTTTTTACATCATATGATTCGTAATTTTGCTGGTGTGTTGATGTCGATTGGATCTGGTGAAAAGCCAATCTCTTGGGCGAAAGAGACGCTGGATGCGAAAGATCGAACCAAAGGTGGAATTACTGCATCGCCGTTTGGGCTGTACTTTGTTGATGCCCAATACCCCGAAATCTTTAATATACCTAAAAGACCTTTAGGTCCTCATTTTTTACCTTATGTAGACGAGCCATCCTATGAGTTGCCGAGTTAAAATTTGCGGAATAACGAATGCAGAAGATGCTTTGATGGCATGTCTATACGGTGCAGATGCATTGGGTTTTGTTTTTTATGAAAAGAGCCTCAAGGTATGTCTCACCAGAATTGGCGAATGACATCGTATCGCAGTTGCCTCCATTTGTGACTCCTGTTGCTTTGTTTGTTGATGCCGATTCGGCATTAATTGATTCTGTTCTAAAAGGCAGTAGCCGCTGGCTTATTCAGTTTCATGGTAATGAGTCTGAACCTGAATGCCTGTTATATCAGCGCCCCTACATAAAGGCGTTAAGAGTAAAGCAAGGTGATGATGTGGCCGCATTAGTGGACAGTTATCCAAGCGCAAGTGCTATGTTGTTAGACGCATACAAAGAGGGTGTCCCTGGAGGTACTGGGGAACGGTTTGATTGGTCTATTATTCCTGCACGTTTATCTAAGCCTATTATTTTGGCAGGTGGTTTAACTCCAAGTAATGTAAAACAGGCAATACATCAAGTCAGTCCTTACGCTGTCGATGTAAGTGGTGGTGTTGAGTTGGCTAAAGGCATTAAAAGTGAGCCTAAAGTTCAAGAATTTATTAATGGAGCAAAATGTGGATAGCAAAGACATCAATTTAGATTTACCGGACTCTCATGGTCGTTTTGGTCCTTATGGTGGTACTTTTGTCTCTGAAACGCTCATGTCTGCTTTGGATGACTTGGCGCGAATGTATGAGCGTTTGTCTAAAGATAGTGACTTTCAGGCCGCATTCGATTATGACTTGGCGCATTATGTTGGGCGTCCATCACCGCTTTATTTTGCCGAGCGTTTAACGAAAAAAGCGGGCGGGGCCAAAATTTATTTAAAACGCGAAGACTTGAATCATACTGGCGCCCATAAAATCAATAATACGATCGGTCAGGCTTTGCTCGCCAAGCACATGGGTAAGCCAAATATTATTGCTGAAACAGGGGCGGGTCAGCATGGGGTTGCATCAGCAACTGTTGCCGCTCGTTTGGGATTAAAGTGCAAGGTCTTTATGGGGGCTGAAGACATTCGTCGCCAGTCACTCAATGTATACCGCATGAAGTTGTTGGGTGCTGAGGTAGTTTCTGTTGAATCAGGCACAAAAACACTAAAAGATGCGCTAAACGAAGCCATGCGCCATTGGGTCAGTCATGTAGATGATACCTTTTATATAATTGGAACGGCGGCAGGTCCTCATCCCTATCCTAAATTGGTTCGAGACTTCCAGTCTATTATTGGCCGTGAAACCAAGGCGCAATGTTTAGCTCAAGAGGGGCGTTTACCAGATGCCTTGGTCGCTTGCGTTGGTGGTGGCTCAAATGCAATTGGTATGTTCCATCCTTTTATTAAAGACGAAAGCGTTGCCATGTATGGTGTTGAGGCGGGTGGTGACGGCATTGAAACAGGTCGTCATGCCGCGCCTTTAAGTGCAGGCCGTCCCGGTGTTCTTCATGGTAATCGTACCTATGTAATGGCTGATGATGATGGCCAGATTATTGGTACCCACTCTATTTCTGCTGGGCTGGATTACCCAGGTGTTGGGCCTGAGCATGCATGGTTAAAAGACATAGGCCGCGCTAATTATGTAGCCATTAATGATGACGAGGCAATGGATGGGTTCCGTGATCTTACCCGTTTAGAGGGCATTATGCCGGCATTGGAATCGAGCCACGCGGTCGCTTATGGTATGAAGTTGGCTTCAACCATGGATAAAGATAAAATCGTGGTGATTAATTTGTCTGGTCGAGGTGATAAAGACATTCTCACGGTGGCAGAATTGGATGGGATTGAAGTATGAGTCGCATTAAACAATGTTTTGATAATTTAGAAAAATCTGGTAAAAAGGCGCTCATTCCGTATATTACCGCTGGCGACCCTAGTCCAGACTATACTGTTGATTTAATGAATGCTTTGGTAAATGCCGGAGCGGACGTGATCGAGATTGGAATGCCTTTCTCTGATCCAATGGCTGACGGTCCTGTTATACAGCTGGCTTGTGAGCGTAGTTTAGCGGCGGGTACTAGTGTTAAAAAAGTGCTGCAAATCATCACTGAATTTAGGCAAGGCAATAAAGAGACACCGATTGTTTTGATGGGCTATTTAAATCCCATCGAATTTTTTGGTTATCAAGCTTTTTCTGATTCGGCAAAAGAAGCAGGCGTTGATGGTGTTTTATTAGTAGATCTGACTCCTGAAGAGGCGACAGATGTAGTAGAATGCTTCCGAGAAAATGAGATAGATCTTATTTATTTGCTGGCACCTACAACAACACCTGAGCGCGCAAAGAAAATTTGTGATTTAGCGTCGGGTTATGTGTATTACGTTTCTGTAAAAGGTGTGACTGGTTCCGCAGAGCTGGATGTTGATAGTGTTAAAAAACATGTCGATTCGCTGCGTGAAATCACCACCTTACCTATTGGTGTTGGTTTTGGTATACGCGATGCAAAAACAGCGACGGCAGTAAGTAAATGTGCTGATGGTGTTATTGTGGGTAGTGTATTAGTGAATGCTATCGCTGCAAATAAAGATCATCAAAAAGAATATATAGCTGATGCCTTAGAGGCTATTTTGGCGCCTATGCGCAAAGAAATGGATGCTTAAAGCGACAGCAAACGAGAAATTTGGAGAAATAAATGAGTAGCTGGTTAGATAAATTTGTCCCTTCCATTGTGCGCAGCGAATCAAAGCGTAGTGCCGGTTCTGTGCCTGAGGGTCTTTGGAAGAAGTGCCCTAAATGCGAAAATGTTTTATATCGCCCAGAATTAGAAAAGAACTTAGATGTTTGTCCTAAATGTAATCACCATCTTCGTATTAGTGCTCGCCGTCGCTTGGACATCTTTTTGGACAAAGAAGGTCGTCATGAGATTGGTGCACATCTTGAGCCTGAAGATAAATTAAAGTTTAAAGATTCTAAACGCTACAAAGATCGTTTGGCAGATGCACAAAAAGCCACTGGTGAAAAAGATGCCTTGGTTGCAATGCAAGGCGCTTTGAACGGCATGCCTATTGTTGTTGTGGCGTTCGAGTTTAGTTTCTTAGGTGGCTCTATGGGGGCCATTGTTGGTGAACGTTTTGTACAAGCCGTGAACGTTTGCTTGGAGAAACGTATTCCTCTAGTTTGTTTTTCTGCCAGTGGTGGTGCGCGTATGCAAGAAGCACTGATTTCCCTGATGCAAATGGCGAAAACAAGCGCGGCTTTAGAGCGCATGAAACAAGAAGGCATTCCTTATATTTCAGTTATGACGGATCCTGTGTTTGGTGGTGTATCGGCGTCCCTTGCGATGCTTGGCGATTTGAATGTTGCTGAACCTAATGCTTTGATTGGTTTCGCAGGTCCGCGCGTTATAGAGCAAACGGTTCGTGAGAAATTGCCAGAAGGTTTTCAGCGAAGTGAGTTCTTACTGGATAAGGGCGCGCTAGATATGATCATTAAGCGTGATGAAATGCGTTCTCGACTGCATAATATTTTATCTTTGCTTACTGCCAATAAGGTTGCGTAATTAAATGACGCATACGTCATTAGCGAGTTGGCTTTCATACATTGAGAGCCAACATCCCTCTGAGATAGAGTTAGGTTTAGACAGAGGCAATCTGGTTTTATCTAGATTGCATTTGTCTCGGCCAAAACAAAAAGTCATCACGGTGGCAGGAACCAACGGAAAAGGTTCTACTTGTGCCATGTTGACACAATATCTTTGCTCACAAGGCCATACGGTCGGTACTTACACATCCCCACATTTTCTTGCTTTTAACGAGCGTATTGCGCTCAATAATACGTCTTGTGACGATGCATTTATTTGCCGTGCGTTTGAAGTGGTTGAAGCGGCTCGTGAAAATATACCCTTGACGTATTTCGAGTTCAGCACTTTGGCAGCCTTATGGATTTTTGATCAATCAGGGTTAGATTATTGGGTACTGGAAGTCGGTTTAGGCGGGCGTTTAGATTCCGTCAATATGGTCGATACCGATGTGGCGGTTGTTACCTCAATTGCATTGGATCATATGGACTGGCTAGGCGATAATCTTGAAGTTATAGCTCGGGAAAAAACCGGCATTGCCAGAAAAGATAAGCTTTTAATTAGTGGGGTTGTTAACCCACCTGAAGCTATTGCCGCCACTGCAGCAGACATTGGGGCATGCCTAAAACAGAAAAATATCGATTTTAGTTTTCAGCGCTTGTCTGATAAATGGTCATGGTCTGGTCATGGCCTGCAATATGAAAATTTACCAATACCTTCTTTGCCTTTGCAAAATGCGGCTACGGTGATTGCTGTGTTAGTTTATATGGGGGTGATTCCCACTTCGGCTGATTTGGTAACATTATTTAGCACAGCTCAATTAACGGGGCGTTTTCAGCGGGTAGCTTCATCACCTGATGTCTATATTGATGTGGCACATAATCCAGAAGCCGCTATTGAACTTGCTCAACGTGTTAGCTTTTTTGCAACTAAACCCATTGCGGTTTGTGGCATGTTGAAAGACAAAGATATTGCCAGCGTGGTGTCGCATCTTTCGAGTTCCTTTTCTGACTGGTTTTGCTGTGATTTAGGTGGGCCAAGGGGCGCGAAAGCTCAAGAGTTGATGAAAAACATTGCATTGTATGCGCCAAGCCTTTCTTCACACATGTATGCTTTTCCTTCCGTTAAAGAGGCTTTTGATGCCGCGGTATTAAAAGCCAAAGAAGAACAGCGTGCGCTGATTGTGTTTGGTTCCTTCGTCACGGTTTCAGACTATTTGGCTCTAAGCCAAACAAAAGAGTAATTTATGATAGATAAAACGATAACCTATAGGCTGATTGGTGCTGGCATTATGGTCTTGTCTGCCGCCATTATTTTGCCTTTAATTTTAGATGGTGAGCGTCCTGCTGAGCTTGATGTTCAAGTCCAGGTCACAACGCCTCCTGCATTTCAACCGTTAGAAATTGCTTCTGTTCAGCCTGTGGAGCGTTTGCCAGTGGAGCCTTTTGTAGAAGAAGAGGGCGCCGTTGACGATATTCAATTGATTCCTGTACCACAACCTGCGAACGACGTCGAAGTGCCTGATAACGTGTCATCCACAACAGTGGCTCCTCAAACAACGCCGAAAACTACACCTCAAGTTAAGCCAGAAGTAAAAGCGCCAGTTGAGAATGTTGCTGCGTCAGCGGTGGCTGATCGTTGGACATTACAGATTGCGACTTTTAAGAGCAAAGATAATGCCGTTCGTTTGGTTGAAAAGCTAAAAGAAGGCAATTATGCCGCCTACAGTTTAACGACAAATTCACTATACAAAGTGTATGTTGGTCCTGAGTTTAAGCGTGAGACCGCTGAAAAAATGCGTGAAGAAATTAAACAGAAATTTAGTTTAACGGGATTTGTTACAAAATATTCTGTGAATTGACATGTGGTCTGGGTGCTCAGTATTTTGAATGCCTAGGTCATCTGTTACACTGCGCAGCGAATTTTAGAGGTGCTCATGGAGCAAGTAAGTTCAATAACAACCATTGATTGGCTGATCATTGCTGTGGTGATTCTTTCGACCCTTTTGAGTTTAAAAAGGGGGTTTGTAAAAGAAGTGTTGTCCTTGTTAACGTGGGTTATCGCTTTTGTAGTCGCAGTAAAGTTTTCCAACCAAATGCAAGTGCTTCTGGTTGAACAAGTGCAAAATGATCAAATTCGCTACATAGTGGCATTTATAACCTTATTTATTGCCACCCTGATAGTAGGCGCTTTAGTGAGTTTTTTGCTGAGGCTCTTTGATTCAAGTTACGGGCTTATCGAGCACTGATAGGGTGCTTGGTATGTTGTTCGGTTTTGCTCGCGGTAGTTTGATTGTTATCGCTTTTGTTGCCTTATTAAGCTTGATCTCAGCTATTGAGCAAAGTGAATTTTGGAAAACATCACAATTGATTCCTCAATTGAGTCAGTTGAATGAATGGACGCGAGATATGGTAGGCAAGAGTTCGAATCTGATGGATTCGGCTCTCATTGACCGCGCCCTTGGTAACTAGCTGTTGTTTTACAGCGAATTAGATAAAGAACCTTTACGGTGTTTACCGTAATTCCCCAACACGAGGATCTAGAACATGTGTGGTATCGTTGGTGTCGTAGGCACGTCTGTGGTTAACCAAGCTATTTTTGATGCGTTAACCCTTCTTCAGCATCGTGGGCAAGATGCTGCGGGTATGGTGACTAGCCATAATGGACGACTTTGTTTGCGTAAAGACAATGGTCCGGTGAGTGAGGTATTCCGCACTCGTCATATGAAAAAACTACACGGTAACATAGGTATAGGCCATGTCCGGTATCCAACCGCAGGCACTTCTAGCTCAGCAGAAGCACAACCTTTTTATGTTAACTCACCTTATGGCATTTCTCTTGCGCACAATGGTAATCTAACCAATACCGAAAAATTGAAACAAGAGGTGTTTGAATCGGATTTGCGCCATATTAACACCACGTCTGATTCAGAAGTGTTAGTGAATGTGTTGGCGCACGAGCTTCATGAAGAAGGTAAGTTAATACCAACGCCAGAAGATATATTTAATGCTTTAGAGCGTGTTTATAAGCGTATCGAAGGTGGCTATGCCGTCGTGACTTTGATAACTGGTTATGGCATTTTGGCCTTTCGTGATCCTGATGGGATTCGTCCACTGATCTATGGCTCTCGTCAAACGGAAGCCGGCGTTGAGTACATGGTGGCTTCTGAGAGTGTTGCACTTGATGCGGCTGGTTTTAAAATTGAGCGTGATATTCAGCCGGGTGAAGCGATTTTCTTCGATTTGAAACACAACGTGCATGTTCGTCAATGTACACCTAAAAAAGCCGCTCGTCCTTGTTTGTTTGAGTATGTGTATTTTGCGCGTCCGGATACGGTTATTGATAGTATTTCTGTCTATAAAGCGCGTATTAACATGGGCGATCGTCTTGCGGCTAAGATTCAGCGCGAATGGAAAGATCATGATATTGATGTCGTCATTCCAATTCCCGATACAAGTCGTACCGCTGCTTTACAAATCGCTCAGGCGCTAAACATTCCGTTTCGTGAGGGGTTGGTTAAAAATCGCTATATTGGTCGTACGTTTATCATGCCAGGACAAGCTGTCCGTAAGAAGTCTGTCCGTCAGAAATTAAATCCGGTTCCTTTTGAATTTAAAGACAAAACTGTTTTGCTTGTTGATGATTCCATTGTGCGCGGTACGACGAGTAAGGAAATCATTGAAATGGCAAGGGAAGCTGGCGCGAAGAAGGTGTATATCGCTTCCGCGGCTCCGGAAGTTCGTTATCCGAATGTATACGGCATTGATATGCCTGCTGCGAAAGAACTGATTGCGCATAATCGTAACGTGGATGAAATTTGTGAATTGATTGGCGCTGATAAGCTTATTTTCCAAGATCTGCAAGATTTGATCGATGCGTGTATTGATGAAAAACATTCGGATGTGCGTGAATTTGACACATCAGTTTTTGACGGTAAATACATTACAGGTAATATTGATGCGGCCTATTTGGCCAGTATTGAAGGCGCCCGCAATGATTTAAATAAAGCGTCTGTTGAAGATCAAGAAGCGAGTGATATGATGCACCCTATGTAATTTGGGCAGTATCTTGTGACAGATAGAACTAAGCCAGGTCACGCCTGGCTTAGTTGTTTTTGGGTTTAATTTTTTGGAAGAATGGCTTGGAGTGAAGTAATGGCTGATTATAAAGATGCAACGAATGCAATTCGTGCCGGTATTCGTCAAACACAAGAACAGGAAAATAGCGAAGCCATTTTTATGACCTCAAGCTTTGCTTATGGTAGTGCGGAAGAAGCGGCCGGGAAGTTTTCTGGCGAAGAGGATGGTAACGTTTACTCTCGTTTTACCAACCCAACCGTTGAGTTATTTGAGAAGCGCTTAGCGACTCTGGAAAAAGGCGAAGCAGCAATTGCAACAAGCTCTGGTATGGCAGCGCTAATGACCTTGGCATATAGCTTATTGAGTGCTGGTGACCGTGTTGTTTGCTCCCGTAATATTTTTGGTTCAACCGTTAAATTTTTTAATACCTACACAACCAAATTTGGTGTGGAAGTAGTCTATGTTGATGCAACTGATTACGTAGCTTGGGAAGAGGCGATTAACGAAGATACACGGTTTTGTTATTTTGAAACACCATCAAATCCACTTTATGAAGTGGTGGATGTTGCACGTGTTGCTGAGTTGGCTCACGCCAAAGGTGCGTTGCTTTGTGTGGATACGGTTTTAGCGACGCCTGCACTGCAGAACCCACTTACTCAAGGTGCTGATATTGTCATGCAGTCTGCGACTAAGTTTATTGATGGGCAGGGTCGTTGTTTGGGTGGTGCGTTAATAGCCAACCAAGAGATTATCGATATTTTTACTGCCTTCATGCGTAGTGCGGGGCCATGTATGAGTCCATTTAACGCTTGGGTGTTGTTAAATGGTCTTGAGACTTTATCTCTTCGTATGACGGCACATTCCGCAAACGCCATGAAGCTAGCTGAATATTTAGAAGCCCATCCAAAAGTGCTTAAAGTGAATTATGGCGGATTACCTAGCCATAAATATCATGAACTGGCTAAGCAGCAACAAAAAGACTTCGGCGGTTTGTTATCCTTCGAAGTGGAAGGTGGCCGTAAGGCAGCTTGGTCTGTCATCAATGCTACTAAGTTAATGTCTATTACAGGTAACTTGGGTGATACCAAAACCTTGGTGACTCATCCAGCTACGACGACACACGGTCGTCTAACGGATGAAGAGAAAGCCAAAGCGGGTATTGCTGAAGGTTTAATTCGTGTGTCCGTAGGGTTGGAAGATATTGACGATATTATTGCCGATGTAGAGGCTGCCTTGGCACAGTTATCCTAAGCTTTGAGCAGTTCTTTTAAATAGTATATTTATACTTAGGCTAAAAAAAGCGGACTTGAGTCCGCTTTTTTGTGCTTAGGTTTATTTACACTGCGTTGTCTTGGCCTTCATTCTATTTTGTTATTATCCACACTGTAGCGCGTTTCTTCATGTTGTATGGTTGCTGCTTGTAACGCTTCCAGTTGTTTTTTTCTTTGCGTCGAGTCCCCTAAAACCAACAGACAAGGAGTCAGTATCAGTGTTAATGGCGTAGCAAAAGTGAGGCCACCAGCAATGGCTGTTGATAACTGTGTCCACCATTGAGCTGATGGTGCGCCAATGCTAAATGACTGATGAATCAGATCAATATTGAATTGGAAAACCATCGGAACCAGACCAAGAATAGTTGTAATAGTGGTCAGCATAACAGGTCTTAATCGCTGTACACCTGTTCGTATAGCGGCTTCTCGGACCATCATGCCTTGTTTTCGTAAGCCGTTATAGGTGTCGATTAACACGATGTTGTTATTCACAACAATGCCCGCTAAAGCAATAACGCCAACACCACTCATAACTACACCAAATGGTTGTCCTTTTACCATTAAACCAATCAATACGCCTATGGTTGAGAAAATGACCGCGCTTAAGATGAGTAGGCATTGGAAAAAGTTATTGAATTGGGTGACCAAAATAATAGCCATGATGAAGAAAGCCACACCAAATGCTTTGATTAAGAAGACCATGGATTTCTGCTGTTCTTCTGTATTGCCGCGGAATTCATAGCTGACTGTCTTATCTATACCAGCTGCGTCCAATTTCGCTTTAATGGCTTTGATGACTTCGTCAACAACAAGGCCATCTTTTACATCAGCATCAATAGCGATGGTTTTTTTACCATCGGTTCTATTGATAACGCCTTGCTTAGGAGCGGCATAGCGATAAATAAAGTTACTAGCAGGAATGCTGCCTTGATTAGTTGGGATTTGTAGTTGATCAAGCTGCTCCAAGCTGCGTTGATTGACTGGATAGCGCAACACTATGTCAATTTTGTCATCAGCACCTTCTGGGAGAAAGTCGCTTAAGGTAATGCCGGTTGTGACCAACTTAACGACATTACCTAGACTGTTGACATCCACGCCATAACGGCTTGCCTCTGCTCGATTGATATCAATACGCCATTCAATGCCGGGTAGTGAACGATCATCACTGACGGTCACTATTTCCTCTCTTTCCAAGAGTTGCTTGCTGATTTCGTCAGCGGCTAAGTTAAGAGCTTCGGAGTAGTTTGAACTTAATTGCAATTGTATGTCGGCTCCGGACTGGGGGCCGCCTTGCTCTTTTTCGGCACTGACTTCAATGCCCGGTATTTGTTTCGTTTTTTCTCGAATCCGTTCTAATATGACGCTGGCGGATTCGCGTTGATACCAATCGATAAACTCCATACTGATGGAGCCAATGCTATCAGGAGCTGCGTTGTTCCCTGGTGTTGAATAAGAAGTAGCCACAACACTTTTTAATTCAGGTGTACCAAGTACTTGTTGTTCTACTTGCCTTACTAATGTGTCTTTCTCATCAAGGGACAAATCGCCTCTGGCGCGTATGTCTAAATTGGCAGATTCAGGTTCAATACTGGGGAAGAACTCCACGCCTTTTCCGAAATGGCCATAACTGATAAAGACACTGATTAGTAAGGCGATGGTAAAGAGTAGAACCCATATAGGATATTCTACTAAACGCGTTAGCATGCGGCCGTATAATCCGGTTGGGCCTGTGAGACTCACTTAGGTCGCCTGTTTCGGTAATTTTTAAAGCGTGCATAGTTTTTTCGGTATAGGCGCCTTTTTTACCGATCATGGAGCCTATAGTGGGTAATACGATTAACGCCATTACGAGAGAGGCGGCCAAGGTCGCAATGATGGTAATGGGCATGAAGCGCATAAATTCGCCAACAATATCAGGCCAAAACAGTAAAGGCATAAAGACGGCTAAGGTCGTTGCTGTAGAGGCCGTTATTGGCCAAGCCATGCGTTTGGCTGCTTCCCCATAGGCCTGCATCTTAGACGCACCTTCAGCAAGTTTTCTATCGGCATACTCGGTGACGACAATAGCCCCATCTACTAGCATGCCGACACTTAAAATTAACGCAAAAAGAACGACCATGTTGATGGTGTAACCTTGGAGGTCGAGTATCAAAATACCCGCTAAGAAGGCTCCAGGTATTGCCAAACCAACCAAGAGGGCGCTGCGAATGCCTAAGGCCCAAACGATGACGATCATAACTAGTAAGGTAGCGGCTAACACGTTATTGAATAAGTCATTAAGGGACGTTTCTATATCAGTAGATTTATCTCCTGTTAAATTGTATTCAACACCGCTGGGCCATTGCTGACTTTCATTTTCGACCACTGTCTTAACGGCCGCAATAGTATTAATAATATTTGCCCCAACACGTTTTGATATTGCTAAGGTAATACTTCGCTTGCCGTCTACACGAGCATAGCTTGTTGGATCTTCAAACGTTAGCTCGCCTGTGGCGATATCTCCTAACAAAACGACTTGATCACCATCGGCTTTGATGGGCAAATTCATGATGTCTTCTTTGGTCTTTAGCAATCCAGGCACTTTTAGTGAGAAGCGACCAGCGCCAGTATCTAAATTACCAGCGGCCACCAAGCGATTATTGCCAGATACAAAATTAGCCACCTCAGCTAATGAAAGGTTATAAGATTCCAGCTGTTCAGGACGAATAATAATTTGCGCTTGTTGTTCCCTGTCGCCACTGATGTTTGCTTCTAAAACGCCATCCACTGCTTCAATCGCATCTTGTAAATTTTTTGCGGTGCGACTAAGAATGGCAAAATCCACATTACCCGATAAATTGACGCGTAACACAGGGAAAGTTGAAAGGTTTATTTCTGTGACAGTCGGTTCGTCAGCATCGTCTGGCAACTCGCTTTTTGCTCTATCGACCTTGTCTTTTGTATCAATGATGGCTTGATCAATGTCTACACCAGATAAAAACTCCAGCATAATCGAAGCATGGCCTTCTGATGCAGTAGACTTGAGTTCTTTTAAGCCCTCAAGCCCTTTTAGTTCTTTTTCTAAAGGGTGTACCAATAAGCTGTCAGCGTCTTCAGGTGAAATACCTTCTAAGGACACGGATACATAGGCCATCGGAATGGTAATATCTGGGTCACTCTCTTTGGCTATTTCAATGTAGGATACTGTTCCCATAATTAAAATGAGAACAAAAAGCATCATGATAGTCCGTGAGCGAGCTAAGGCCGCTTCAATTAATGTTTGCATATGCAGCCTCCTCAGTTTTGATAATGTGCTTCAACTTTATCACCAGCAGACACAAATCCTTGTCCAACAGTAATAATGTTTACATTATCTGGAAGGCCGCTTACCCAGACTTGATCTCGTTCTGATTTGACGATTTCAACCGGTAATATAACCACTCGATTGTCTAGGTCTATGGCCTTTACGGCTGTTCTGCCTGCATCATCTAAAGTGAGCAGAGCCGCTGAAAAAGCATGGGCTTTTTGCTCGTCTAAAATAAACTCTACCGCGGCTGTTAGACCTGCTGGAATGTTATTTCCAGAATTATCAACTTGCATTTCGACGGTAATGGTACGACTCGATTCATTTGCTGTAGCGCTGATATAAGAGACAAAGCCTTCGGCTGAATAGCCAGACTCAAGGCGAATATTACCTAGTGTCCCAAGCTTCACCTGTTTGATTTTATTTTGAGGGATGTTGACACTGATTTTAATAGGATTAATGGATATTAACGTGCCTATATTGGCACCTGCAGCAAGAACTTGTCCCTCCTGCACAGTTAACGTATTCAGTATGCCTGAGAACGGCGCGGTAATAGTGGCGTTCTCTAAATCCACTAATAACGCTTTTTCAGATGCTTGAGCCGAGGCAAGATCGGTTTCAGCTTGGGCTAGATTCACCTTTGATGTTAAATTTTGTACATTGAGTTTTTTGATACCCTCAAGTTCTAATTGCCTTTGTTTGACCAGTAGTCCAGCTTGCGCTATTTCAGCTTTTAGTGTGCGGTTATCTATCTGGACAATGGCGCTGCCTTTTTTAACAAATTGACCTTTTTCAATCGGCAGTTTGATAATTCGCCCAGGATAGCTATTAATGAGTTCTAAGGTCTCATCGGCTTGAGTTTTGCCACTTAAGGGCAACCGCATCTCAATGGATTTTGCCGTTAAGGTCTTTGCTTGAACAGGATAGATAAGTTGGCTTTCGGCGGTTTGTGATGACACTGTGTTTTCTTTTGGTGTCGGCTCTGTTGGACTGACCGTGATGCCATTTCCTCCTACCCACATCCATGTCACAGCCGCTGCCGCAACGACTACCGCTGTAATTGGCCCTACCTTACTTTTAAAATCCATTAAATACTCCATTAGACAGAAGAAATATCATTACATTTCGCTCAGTATATTCTCAAATAATGATCAATAAAGGGGTTTGATTCAAAAATTGTTAGCAAGCGCTTTGCAACACGTTATGGATAAATCACGTTAGCGCACATTTATTGTCATTATTCGCGACTTTTTATCATTAGATATAAAGCGTAAAACCTGTCTGTTGCCTATAAGTCAAGTCTTTGAAAAACGAATTAACGAAGAGGAATGAAACAAGGCTATTTTAATTAAAATGGTTAATGCTCCGGATAATTATCTTTCTAATCCTTGATTAAACAAGAAGCGAGCATGGATTCAACCGTTTTTTGGTGAACCTTCTCTTAGAAGGATGATACTATACGGCCACAAAATTTTTACTTTATATGGATAGATATGAGTCTATTGTCGTTAGAACAGATCAGTGTTGCTTTTGGGCATAATCCGCTGCTGTCAAAAATCAGTTTTTCAGCGGAAGCTGGAGAGCGTGTTGCTATTATCGGTCGTAACGGTGCAGGTAAATCGACGCTGTTAAAAGTCATTTCAGGCGAGCAAATTCCGGATGAAGGTGTCGTGCGTCTAGAAGGTGGTATGACCATTGGACAGCTCCCACAAGAGTTACCGGATGCAAATGAAAAAACCGTCCGTGAAGTAGTTAGTGAAGGGGCAGGTGAAGCCCATTCATTGATGAGCCGTTATTTTAAATTATTAGAAGACTTCGAAAATGACCACTCAAATGAATTAAGTGATATTCAGACGGAGTTGGACCGCATTCAGGGTTGGGATCTGGAGCAACGAGTCAATCACATGATTCAACGCTTGGCTTTGCCTGCAGATAAACTGATGTCTGAGCTATCGGGTGGTTGGCGTCGTCGCGTTATCCTAGCGCAAGCTTTGATTTCTAATCCAGATGTTTTATTGCTCGACGAGCCAACCAACCATCTGGACGTGCCGACCATAGAATGGATGGAGCAACAGCTTCAACAATTTCGAGGTTTGATCCTATTCATTACCCACGATCGTCGTTTCTTAGAAAAATTGGCAAACCGTATCATTGAGCCTCGATCGCGGTAACCTTATTTCGTTCAGCGGTAATATTACGGCGTTTCTTGCTTTTAAAGAAAAAATGCTTGAAGAGGAAGAGCGTGCAAACGCTTTGTTCGACAAACGTTTGGCAGAAGAAGAAGTGTGGATTCGACAAGGCATTAAAGCGCGTCGTACCCGCAACGAAGGTCGAGTTCGTGCTCTAAAAGCGTTACGTGAAGAGCGTTCTGAGCGTATCAATCGCCAGGGTAACGCCAAAATGGCCATTGAAACCAAAGATAAGTCTGGCAAGTTGGTGGCTGAATTCACCCAAGTCGGACATTCTTTTGAAGATAAGGTGATCTTGCAACCGATGGATTTCGTGGTCAATCGCGGTGATCGTATTGGTCTAATTGGTCCAAATGGTTGCGGTAAAAGTACCTTCCTGAAAATTTTATTAGGGGATCTTGAACCTGAAATGGGTTCAGTTCGTCAGGGTACCAAACTTAACGTAGCGTATTTCGATCAATTACGTGAGCAACTTGATCCAGAACAAACCGTTGCGGAAAACGTCGGCGAAGGCAAAGACATTATTGAGATCAATGGTCAGAACAAACATGTTATTGGCTATCTGGGTGACTTCCTTTTCCCTCCTGAGCGTGCTCGAACACCCGTAAAAGCCTTGTCTGGTGGTGAGCGAAACCGTGTGCTGCTGGCGAAATTATTTACCCGCCCAGCTAACCTTTTAATTATGGATGAACCAACCAACGACCTTGATGTGGAAACATTAGAATTGCTCGAAGAGCTGCTAATGAATTACGAAGGAACTTTATTGTTGGTTAGCCATGACCGTGCTTTCTTAGATAATGTTGTCACCAGTGTGATTGCGTTTGAAGGCGAAGGCCGAGTCAAAGAATACGTTGGCGGTTATCAAGACTGGATTCGTCAAGGGGGCAAGTTCCCCACAGAGTCCACATCGCAAACGGACAATGTAGCAAGCAAAAAAGAAAAAGCCAAAGCTGACGCTAAAAAAACAGAAGAAACAAATCAAAGTACGACTGCTGCGCAAGCTAAGCCCAAAGCCAAGCTAAGTTATAAATTACAGCGTGAATTTGACGATATGCCAGCAACGATAGCCAAGTTAGAGTCAGACATTGCGGCGTTACATGCCACGACAAGTGCTCCTGAATTTTATACAGGAGAGGCCGATCATGTGCAAAAAACCTTAGCGAAGTTAGCTCATAAAGAAGAAGAGCTTGAGACTGCTATGGAGCGTTGGCTAGAGCTTGAAGAGATGCAAAACGGATAAACTGTGCAGAACGGGTAAATTATGACGAATAAAATTAAACCAGTTTCCTTTGTGCCGCGCTTTTTCGGTGCGTTTGGTCATTTTTTAAAATACATGGTGAGTGGCGATTATGCTGCTCGCTGTCAATCGGTTGATCAAGGCGAGCAGTTTGCCTTCGAAGTGGAACCGAAAGTGATTACAAAAGAAGTCGAAGTGATTCGTGAAATCGAAGTCGCAGCGCCTGCTTTGGATACGGTCAACGCCGATGGTGCGCATCAATTACTACAGCTGTTACAACAAGAAGCACGCTTTATCGACTTCATTCAAGAAAGTATTGATGATTATAGCGATGCGGATGTGGGGGCGGCGTCTCGTCAGATCCACGCGGGTTGCGCCAAAGTATTGAAGCAACACTTCACGATCGATGTTGTGTCTATGGATGTTGTCAATACAGCGGTAGAGAATAGCCGTGTCGAAGTACCCTCTGGTTACGATGCAAAACAGATTAAGCTTGAAGGTCGTGTGGAAGGCGATGGTCCATATGCCGGAACCTTGATTCATCCAGGTTGGAAAGTGACCGAAACGCGTTTGCCGAAAATCACCAACACTGACAGTCTGAATATTCTAGCGCCAGCTGAAATCGAGGTATAACTCATGAGTCAATATTTCATTGGTATCGACTTGGGTACCACGCATTCGGCTGTCTATTATTCGCCATCTAATCCAGCAGGGACAGAAATCAATCAAGTAGGGCGTATTCAGCAATTGGCCATTCCGCAGTTTATTGCGGCAGGTCAGGTGGATGCTCGACCCTTACTGCCTTCGTTTGTCTATTTTCCTCATAAAACGGAGTTTCTAGAGAGCGACTTACTACTGCCTTGGGGTAAAGCAACGTCCATTGTGGGGCAATTGGCTCGTGAATTGGGCGCTAAGTCTTCTGGTCGATTGGTGCAAAGTGCGAAGAGTTGGTTGTGTCATTCTCGTGTCGCTGCTGATGAAGCGGTTTTGCCGGTGGATGCACTTCAAGAAGTGGAAAAAGTGTCTCCGGCGCAAGTCACGGAAACGCTTTTGGCCCATCTGGTGAGTGCATGGACGAGTCAATTTCCTCATGCTCCCATTGCCGAGCAAACCGTTGTGATTACCGTACCCGCATCATTTGATCCTGCAGCTCGCGCCATTACTGAGCAAGCGGCAGAAAAAGTCGGTTTGCGTGCGCGTTTGATTGAAGAGCCATTGGCGGCGTTTTATGCTTGGTTGAGTGACCAGCAAAATTGGGCAGACAGCCTAGTCGTCAATGATCATATTTTGGTTGTAGATGTTGGCGGTGGTACGACGGATCTGTCATTAATCCAAGTGGTTGAACAAAAGGGTGCGCTTGGTTTAGAGCGAGTAGCGGTAGGTCGTCATATTTTGCTTGGTGGCGACAATATGGATTTGACGCTGACCTATCATTTAGCCGCGCAACTGGCACAAAACGGTACCCATCTCGAACCTTGGCAAATCATGGGTTTAACGCAAGCTTGTCGGGAGGCAAAAGAGCGCTTGTTGTCTAATGCTGACCTAGAGGACGTCAGTGTTGTCGTTCCAAGTCGGGGGCGCAGTTTGTTCAATAACAGCATCAAAGCGACCTTGACACAAAATGATGTTCAGCAGCTTTTGATTGATGGTTTCTTTCCGCCGGTGCAATTGGGTGAGCAAGCTCAAAAAGCAGCACGCAGTGGTTTTAGTGCGATTAACTTGGATTACGAAGGGGATCCAGCGATTACCCGTCACATCAGTGAGTTTATAGCAAAGCATGATGTGAAGCCCAGCAAAGTATTATTAAACGGCGGTGTGTTTAACGCCAATGTGATTCGCAGCACGTTAGAAACTCGCTTGGCAGCCATGTTGTCTGAGTCGTTAAGTGGCCGTGAATTAACCATGCTAACCCCATCGCATTTGGATCATGCGGTCGCCAAAGGCGCGACTTACTATGCTCAAGTGCAAGCGCAAGGCGGTGTTAGAGTAAAGAGTGGTTTGGCGGCTAATTATTACATTGGTGTGGCCAGTCCAATGCCAGCCATACCGGGTATGGCACCGCCAGTCGATGCGATTTGTGTCGCTCCTTTTGGGCTAGAAGAAGGCTCAGAAGGGCAGATGCTTCCGAACGAGTTTTCGCTAGTGGTGGGTGAAAGCGTGACCTTCCGTTTCTTCCAATCTAAAATAAGCGAAACGCATGCTGTGGGTAAGGTTATTGGGGCTTTTTCGCTTGCTCAACTCGAGGAGGCTCAATCCCTTGTCGGTTCGTTTAGATGCGGGTCATTATTCGTCTGGTGAGATGGTTCGAGTATATCTAACGTCGCGTGTCACCGAATTGGGATTGCTGTTATTGCAAGCACATGATACCCAATCTGACCTAAGTTGGACGATTGAGTTTCAAGTTAGGGAGTCTTAATACATGGCGCAAGCGGCTTTTCAAAACAAATATCGAGTAGGCATTGATTTGGGGACAACCAATTGCGTTGTCTCCTTCATTCCTATTTATGGTGATGGAACTTTTCCTAAGCAAGCTGAACCAGAGTTGCTGTCTATTCCACAAGTGATGGTCGATGGTTCAGTGCAAGAATTTACCTATTTGCCGAGTGCTATTTACGTATTGGCGTCTGATGAAGTGGGTAAACTCGATCCGGTTTTGCCTTGGCGTCATTGTGATAAAGAACGAATCCTTGGTGTTGGGGCATTAGCTTTAGGTCAACGTCGAGCTGGGCAACTCATCCAAAGTGCGAAAAGCTGGTTGAGCCATCGTCAAGTAGATCGTCGCTCGGCGATTTTGCCATGGGCCAGTGAATTCCCTAAAAAGCTCAGTCCACTTGAGGCGAGTAAAATGCTCTTATTGCACATTAAGCAAAGCTGGAACCATCGCTTTGCAGATGCGCCGTTAGAGTCTCAAATGATCGCGTTAACTTTGCCAGCTTCTTTTGACGAAGAGGCGCGAGCATTAACACTGGAAGCCGCTAAACTGGCTGGTCTAAACGATTTATACCTTTTAGAAGAGCCACAAGCGGCTTGTTATCATTACATTAATAATGACGAAAGGCTTGCCGCGCTGGCCGATAAAAAAATGCTTTTGGTTGTCGATATTGGTGGTGGTACCAGTGACTTTAGTTTGGTTGCTATTCAGCCGACATCAACAAAAAATACCAGCGTGGCGCTTAAGCGTATCGCGGTAGGGGAACATCTGTTGTTGGGGGGCGATAATTTAGATCAAGCCTTGGCGTTCCAGCTCGATCCGAAGCAAATTTCTGCCTTGTCAGCGACCCGATTAGGCGCTTTGGTTCAACAGACACGTCAAGCCAAAGAAACCTTACTAGGCAATGACGCGCCCGAGTCATTAAGTATTACCGTGCTGGGTGGTGGTAGTCGTTTAATCGGCGGTTCACAAAAGTTTGAGGTGTCGAGAGATACCCTATTAGAACAAATTCGTAGTGGTTTTTTTCCTTTGGTAAGCCTTAATGACAAGGTACAAAAGAGCGATTACGCCATGCACACCTTGGGCTTGCCCTACGAATCGGATCCTGCTTTTACACGCCATTTAGCGGCGTTTTTACAGCTGCATAAAACCGAAATCGAAGCGGCAACTGGCTCGTCTATGCCGGATGCTGTTTTATTTAACGGTGGCTTATTTAACAGCCCAGTGTTAAAAGCGCGTTTATTAGAACAGCTTAATGCTTGGTCTGCCGAGCCGATTCTTGCTTGTAGCGCGGATGAGCCTAACGACGCGGTGGCCAAAGGGGCGGCCATGTATTTGAATGCCTTGGTGGGTGACAGTACGCGTATTGAAAGCGGTGTAGCGCACAGTTTGTATCTGCAAGTTGGCGAGGATCAATTCGTTGGCATTTTGCCAAAGGGGACGTTAAAAGGCGAAGTCATTCGTTTAGAGCAAGAGTTCTTTGTCACTCTTGGTCAACAAGTGCAATTCCCTTTGTATCGCTCTGACGATCATCTTGAATGTGTCATTGGCAAAGTACGTAATCAAGAGGGATTGCATTATATCTCTACTTTGATGACAGAACTGGATGGCACTAGCGATTCGCAAGAAATGTCGGTGATCTTGTCGGTGCAAATGACCGAAGTCGGTGTTTTGCAAGTGATGTTAAATGCCAATAACCAGAAAGATCAATGGCGCTTGGATTTTTCCGCTCGTGCCAGTTCGACTCAAGACTCTGAACAAGCGGATGAAAGGGGTTTACTGCATGCCAATATGGGACAAGCTGAAGAGCATTTAACGAAATGCTTTTCGAGCGCTGGTCAAAAGCAACACCCTGACTTAGTGAAATCTCTGAAGCAAGATTTGGATCAATTATTGGGCAATCGAGACGACTGGAACCTTGTTACGTCACGTCGCCTAGTGGATAAACTTCTGAGTGTAAAATCGGGTCGAACGAAAAGCGCGCAACATGAGCGCCAGTGGTTGCAGTTAATGGGCTATTGTTTGCGTCCCGGTTTTGGTGCGGCGGATGACTTGGCTCGTGTACAGCAAGTAGTCAACGCCACTAAGGCGGGAACTCAGTTTGATACGGCGCCAGTTTGGGGACAATATTGGACCTTATATCGTCGCATTGCGGGTGGGTTAACCTTGGAACAACAGACCTTTTTGTTCAAACAATTTAGCCAATATTATTCGCCCACAGGACAACGTTCACGGGATAAAATGAAAGACCTAACCACCAAGTCCAGCGATGATTTGATTCGTTTGGTGGGGGCGTTGGAGGGGTTATCAAATGATGACAAAGTCACCACGATCGATTGGCTACTGAAGCGTTTACAGAAAACGTCTGAGCCGGATACAGCGTGGTGGACGATAGGGCGAATAGCTTCCCGACACCTTCTTTGTGGTAAGCAAGAACAACGCATTGCAGAAGACAGTTTGTTTCCAATTTTAGAGGCGGTGCTTAAAGAAGACTGGAAAAAACGAAAACAAGCAGGCTTAGCGGCGGTTTTGATGAGTCAAGTCAGTGTCGGTGAATCCGATAAACTTGTTGCTTTGCGCAAGAAAGTGGCTAATAAACTCAAAAAAGACAAATGTCCCGCTCAATGGCTGGAGCGCTTAGAGAGTCAAATTGAGATTAATAGTGACGAGCTTAATGCATTAGTTGGGGAGAGTTTGCCAATCGGGTTGCGTTTGTAGCCACAAAATAAGCAGATCTGATCCGGCCATATCTCACCAGATCAGACCTGCTTTCTGGCTGATTTAGTTCCTGACCCGCTTCATATTGATAAGAATGGGGCTGCCTGTCATAGGGTCTGGTATCAGGTCGCACTCAACGCCATACAATTCACGTACTAACTCTTTTGTCATCACGTCTTTAGGGCTGCCTTGGGTGATGATTTCACCTTTCTTCATCGCAATAATATGATCGGAATATCGACAGGCACTGGGTAGGTCATGAACCACCATGGCGAGTGTTTTGCCTTGTCTCGATAGGTCTCTAATCAATTCAAAAACTTCAATTTGATGACCTAAATCCAATGCGGATGTAGGCTCATCCAGTAACAGCAAAGGAGTTTCTTGGGCAATCGACATGGCGATCCAAGCACGTTGTCGTTGTCCCCCTGATAAAGTGTCTAGTAGTCGGTCTTTTAATCCAATCAAGTCTGCTGCATGTAATGCGTATTGAATGGCTTCTTGATCGTCCATCGCCCACTGTTTTAAGAGGCTTTGGTGAGGGTGGCGACCAAAGCGAATCAGCTCTTCAATGGTAATGCCATCCGGTGCGAGTGTGTCTTGTGGTAGTAAAGCAAGACGTCTAGCGACCTCTTTAGAAGGTAAGGTATGAATGTCTTTGCCATCGAGCAGTACTGCACCTGTGCTGGGTGAGTGCACACGTGATAGACCATTCAATAGGGTGGATTTGCCGCAGCCATTTGGTCCGACAATGGCCGTTACTTTGCCTTCTGGTAAGCTGACAGTTAAGTTCTCAATAATACCGACCTTACCATGTTTTAACGTCAGATTGTCGGCGCTAAGACGAGATTTCATGAGGTGTGTTGAAGCCTGCTGATGCAGAGACGTGACTGTCATAAGGAAGTCCTTGAAGTGCGTCGAATCAATATCCAAATTAAATAAGGGCCACCAACGACGGCGGTTACAATACCGACTGGCAGTTCAATTGGGGATAAAATCGTGCGGCCAAACAAATCGGCTAAAACCATCACTAGGGCACCTGTTAATGCAGAGCTGATGAGCGGAATGCCTCGATAACATGCCAGCACGCGGGCAATTTCTGGTCCGACCAGGGCGACTAGACCAACGGGTCCCGCCACGGCAACAGCCAATCCTGTGAGCGTTACGCACAAGACCAAAGCCAATATTCTTATGTGTTTTATGTTCGCTCCTAGCCCGGTAATCACTTGATCTGAAAAGGGCATTAAGGCGAATTGAGTGGAAAATAGTAGGCAAGCGATAAGACAAAGTGCGATACCAGCTCCCAAAAGATTCACCATGAAAGGGTCTCGAGCACTTAGGCTACCAACGGTCCAAGGGTAGGCACTGTTGGCCACATCAATACTGACTTGGCTTAATAGTAATTGCGTTACCGCGCCGGCAATAGCGCCAATGCCAATGCCGGCCACAATAAAGCGATAGCCCCGTGTGCCGCTGCCACCGGCTAGGCCAAACGCCAGTGCCGTTGCTGTTGCGGCGCCCGCTAGTGCCATAGCGGAGGGGGCTAAAGAAATACCCATCCCAACCACGGAAGAGACGGCAAAAGCCATGGCGGCGTTATCTATGCCAATAATGCCCGGTGTTGCGAGCCGATTACGAGCCATAGTTTGCATTAAACATCCTGCCAAACTAAACGCGGCCCCCGTAAAGAGCGCTGCCAGTAGACGTGGCAAACGTAAATCTTGCACGATGAACTGGCTCATGGCATTGCCGTGACCCAATAATACCGCAATGACTTCTTTGGGCGATATTGGCATGGTGCCAATGGCAAGGCTTGCGATACAAGCGCAAGACAATACCATCAGCAACCAAGTATTTCGGACAATGGCGTGTTTTTCGATCAGAATCGTCTTATGACGACCTAGAGACAGCAGGTGGTGCCCGCTCGGAGCTGATACAGTGTCTGCTTGCTTAGTAATAGAAAGACTTTGATTTATCATAAAGTAGGCATTCTTCGAGATCGTACAATCAATAAGAGTACTGGCGCACCAATAATTGCGGTGAGAACGCCCAAAGGCATTTCCGCAGGTTGAGCCACGAGGCGGGAAACCACGTCTGCGGCAATTACAACGATCGGTCCGAGTGGCAAGCATAGCCACAAGGTACGACGAATATCGGGGCCTACCAAGGCCCGCGCGGCAAAAGGAACCACGAGACCAATAAACGCTACTGGCCCTGCGATGGCGGTGGCGCCGCCAACCAATAAGGCAACGGCGACGATAACCACGGCCCGAATCCGCTTTGGCTTATGGCCAAGACCAATGGCGACACGTTCACCAAGGGCTAATGAGGCGAGCGGTTTGGCAACATACAGAATACATAATAATGCAATCATCATTGAGGGTAATACGGACGTGAGTGTGTTGATATCTCGTCCTGCCACACTGCCCGTTACCCAAAAACGAATTTCGTCCGCGGCTCTTTGATCAAACAAAAGTATTAAAGAGGTGATCGCAAAGAGTAGGCTTGATAAAGCCGCCCCAGCGAGCACTAAGCGGATTGGATCATTCTGCTGTCCTTGCATTCGAGCAACACTAAGAACACACAAACAGCCAAGTAAGGCACCGAATTGCGCAACACCGACAGTGAGTGTGGCCGTGCTGGCACCCAGTACCAAGGTGAGAGCAACGGCAAATGAACTGCCAGCACTGACACCGAGTAAGCCGGGTTCTGCCAGCGGGTTACGCGCCACGGATTGCATTAGTGCGCCAGCAATCCCCAGTGTTAGTCCAACGAACAGGCCAACAAGGGTTCTCGTAAGGCGCAAATGGAATACAGTGAACTCCGCGTCTGCAGAGCCATTGCCGAGTAACGTTTGTAAGGATGTTTGAGGTGAAAGCGCCCCTGCACCCAGCAACAAACTTAACAAACAGCACAGTGCCAGTACGAAAAGTGCTGACACAAAAACACCAGATAATGGTCGTTGTGCAGGCGCGATATGAAACCAATTAGTCATCTAGGTTATTTAATCTTACGGTCAATCATTGCTTCAATGTCATCCAAGATAGCATGGGCAGCCAACGGGCCTGCTGCACTTGTCCATAACTGGCCATTTACTAAGAAAACCTTGTCTTCTTTTACCACGTTGAGGCGTGAAAAGGAGGGAGAGGTCTTGGCGGCTTCCAGCGCGTCTTTCCCTTCTGTATTTAGCGTTGCTAAAAATAGCCAGTCACTGTCGACTTTGGTTAAGTTTTCTAAGCTAAGTGGACTGCTGTGAGGGCGTCCTTCTTTGATCACACCGGCATCATTGATATTAAATCCCGTGGCAGCAAGTACATCCGTAGCGAAAATTTGCGATGACATAACAATTGGGCCTTGGGGCATCCAGCGTGCCAGTGTTGCGGAACGTTTGTCTTCAGGTAGCTTGGCGGTGATGATGGATTTCAACGCGTTTTCACGTTCTTTGATGTCATTCAGAACGATATCCATGGCTTCGCTTTTGTTGAGTGCTTGTGCATAAACTTTGGCTATGGTGATCCAGCTATCGGATACCATTCCAGGGGAAATAGGGACGATGGTCGGCGCAATTTTGGATAAGATATTGTATTGATCCTGAGGCAAGCTTGCAGATGCTAGAATAAGATCTGGACGTTGTGCGGCAATGGCTTCAAGGTTATTTTGGCGAGATGTGCCGACTATGCTGACGCCTGATGCACGTTCTTGAATGTATTCTGCCACGGAATCTCCGCCACGTGTCGCAACAGCACCTAGCGGTTTGATGCCCAACGCAATCGCACTATCCAGTGCATCCTCAGACAATGCCACCACACGCTTTACATTGTCATTTACTTGAACGTTCCCATATTTGGTCGCAAGGGTTATGTCATCGGCAAAAACAGAAAAAGAATAGGTAACACAGGCACAAAGTAAGAGTTTCTTAAAAGAAGGGCGCTTGAACATAATAGGGTTCCTTTTACTTGAATAACTACAGCGACGTTTTATTGAGGGGACAGGGTGTGCATCAAGTCATCCTAAACGCGTTGGTAGGCGAATAAACGACGCTAATGATAACGCTTCTTATTTTTCTTGGTAATAGGTAACTATTAATAAAACATCACGATATGTGCAACATAGTGTTCTAAAACTCGTGTCGTCATTGAGTGGTTTGAACAATAGGTATTATTAATCTAACGAAAAACCAAACAAACGAATGCCTGCTTTGTATGCAATTTCTTCTGGCGCGGATTGCAGTCCTGCAATTAAGTTTAGATAAGTTGTCATTTTGTGAGCGATGAGATTTTGTTCGTTTGATATAGAAGTGGTGAATTTAGTGGCTCTTAGCATACTTTTTATGCCATTTGTTTGGGTGAATGTTTTGCCGCCAAGCAGAATAACTTCTTCGCCCATATGCCAGAAAATATCTAAGTCTTTAATTTGCATTGGGCTGATGGGTGGAACCAGTGGAACAATATCGTTTGGTGTGACAACTCGCGTCAGTGGTAGGCTGCTAAACATTTTGGCGCCTGTGGCATTCGTCACTTTAGGTTGACCAAAGGTAATGACTTGTTCAACAGCAAAGCCGTCTTTTTCTAAGTACATGGCAAGAATGACCGCAATAGCGCCACCTAAACTGTGTCCTGTTAGATGGATGGGGTGTTCTTTGCTAAGAAAAGGCTGGATATCTTCGTAAACCGCCTTTGCTGCAGATCCAAAGCCCTGATGCAGCTTTATATTCAATAGGCTGTCTGGTTGTAATTCTAGGTCCAAATCCAACATGGCATTTTCTAAATTTGCCGTACCTCTAATGGCAATGGTCTGAACGCCATTGGCACGACTCAAAAAGTAGCTTACTTGAGAGAAAGGAATAATAGACTGATGAAGTAATGATTGGCCTTGTTCTTCGAGTCGTTGTTCGAGTGTATCGGCTTCTAGGTAGGTATCTTCTGCGAATTGGGCTTGGGCTTTTATGGCGACAAAATCGGGGGCAGCCATGAGCGGCTGAAAAGACACGGTAAGGATAAGCAATAGACAGAGAAGCGCATTTTTTAACATTAGGGGATTTGAGCACCATAATAAAAGGAAGGCGCAGGGTACTAAAAATTGGTTATGTCGAACAGTAGTTTCTTGTGCGCTGAAACTTTTGGTAAGTCATGTCATGACTTACCAAAGCATCAAAGAGGAAGGGATGCAAGCAACTATAAGTCGCAACCACTCCAATCAATCCGTCTAACGCCTTCTATTTTTAGTGTGGGTAAATTCTTAAATGTGTCTTTCATCATATAGACAGCGTAAGCACGAGATAAGGCTTTTTTTACGGTTTTTAAGGTGATTTTTTTCGTTGTTGTTGCCATGACAATTTCCTCTTAGGATGATGAATATCGCGATCATAAGCGGATGAAATTTGCTCAACAAACGACATATTTTCACTTTATTGATGAAATAAAATCACCATTTTTAAATGCTGTCTTTTAGGTCGGAAAAGGTTTAAAACGTCAAAAAATAACTTTTTTTATGCATAATTTTGCCATAAAGACGCTCAATTAAGAGAGTTTTCTGTGCGCAGCTGACGACAGTTTTGACCGATTGGACATATAAGTTGAAACACATCAAACATTACAAGTTTTGCCTAGCGGTTTTTAGGCGATTGTTGAAATATCACTTAGCTTTATCATCATCTTATTGTATTAATAGTAGACAATTGAATGTGCGAGGCAAAAATGACCATAAAGCAATTTTGGGTGGACCCATATCAAACTGAGTTGATGACAAGCATTACATACATTGAGCAAAACCAAGTAATGTTGGCAGAAACTATTTTCTATGCTGAGTCCGGTGGGCAGGAAAGCGACTCAGGCAGTATTGGTGGTGTTGATGTGGTTAAGGCCGAAAAGGTAGGTAGATCTATTCTTTATACCTTGGCCACACAGCCAGATTTTTGTGTTGGGCAAGCGGTGTTGGTTAAGATAGATTGGCCTCGTCGATACAGCCTAATGCGTTTACATTTTGCCGCAGAAGTTGTTTTGGAGCTGTTTTATAAATCTTTGCCTACCTTAGAAAAAATGGGCGCGCATATTTCTGAAAATAAAAGTCGTATCGACTTTGAGTGGCCAGAAAGTATTTCACCTCTTTTAGCGGACATTCAAGCTCGAGGTCCAGTCATTGATTGACGCAGACTTGCCAATTGAAAAAGATTTTTCAGATCAACCCGAAGAGCGTCGTTATTGGAAGGTTGATGGTTTTGCTCAAGTGCCTTGTGGTGGTACCCACGTGAAAAGTACGGCCGAATTAGGGGTTATTAAACTAAAACGAAAAAATGTTGGTAAGGGAAAAGAGCGAGTGGAAATTTATCTTTCTTAGATAAAGCGAAAAGATGAGATTTAATTGTGCATCAGCGTGCTGGTGGTTGTTCTTGTTGCCTAGGCTCAATAGAATCAAAAGCAAATTTATAAAAAGTAAGAAGGTTTGTATGAAAAAAGTACTTCTTAAAAAATTGCAGTCTCTTACGGCGATTCTGGTGTTGAATGCGTTGCCCGTTAGTTTTGCTCAAGCAAGTGTCGGTTATGAAGCAGAAGCGCTTAAAGCTAGAGTGTTTACTGAAGAGCGAAAAAATACGCTGAGTAGCACAAGGTCTCCTAGCAAAGATCTTAAGCAATTGTATTTAGATAATGCTCTGGTTTATGTTCAAAAGCGAACCGAACAACCAATAAGCTACCAACACCAAATGGCTCTAGCGTTAGTCGAAGAAGCGTATCAGGATGATTTTGACACTTTGCTTGATCATTATGAGCATGAGTTGGCTCAGCTTTCTCAAGGCAATGATGTTGATTTGATCGAGGCGACAAAACGCAATGTGGAAGATCAATTTTTGGCATTAAAAGCAATGCGTGATGCGAAAATTGTGGAGTTTAACCAGCAGTTTCACCTTAGTTAATCTGGTAGTTATGAGCCTGTTTATTCTTCTATGAATTTTGTATTGATCCGCCGCCAATTTGATTTCCGTGGTATTGAAATGGGGCGTTGGGTAACTCCGCAAGAAAGAGACAGAGCGGCGGTGAATTTTTATCGTGCCCTAGAAGACTTGATGGATGTGTTGCATGGACCAGAACATTTAATCTCGTTGCGTGGCACTTTAGGTCTTCAATATGGCAAAGGTGGCAGGCCAGGTGTTGCGGCGCATTATGTACCATCTACAAGACAGTTATCTCTCGCGAAAAATGCAGGTGCTGGCAGTCTGGCGCACGAATGGTTTCACGCTTTCGACCACTATATGGGCGAAAAAATGTTTCAGCACACCTTGCCTTCACAATTCGCCTCTGAAAGATGGTTGAATAATGCCACCATTCGCTTGTCTAAAAATGATCGGCCCCATCCTTTAAACGGCTTACTGGCTGATTGTTTTAAAGCCATAATGTTAAATGAGCTTGGTGATGAGCCGAGTGAGTTGTTTCAAGCATCCCGCCTTGCAGATCAAAAGCTAAAAATACTCTACTACGCCAAACCAGAAGAGATGTCAGCAAGAGCCTTCGAAGCCTTCGTTGAAGACACAAAACCTACCAGTGCCTTTTTAGTAAAAGGAAGCCGCTATTCTGAAGAAGCCAAAATGGGTCTATACCCTCAAGGCGAAGAGCGACATCGAATTAATCAAGCCTTTTATCATTATTTCAGTCTGCTTGGTCGTGGGTTGAGCAAAGAGTAATTGTCTTTTAATGTGCATTACGCATTCACGATTCACGAGACGTAAGTTGGTATTCTATTTAATAATTTAAATATTATTTTTATTAAAATTACTTTTTTGGTTTCATTGGGTTGGTGGAAAATCATCGAATAAAAAAAGGTGAATCATTGCTGATTCACCTTTTTTGTTTCTAGTGCTTTTTAGTAGTTTGAAAAATTAATCTTCGTAGCTATCAATTGGTGGGCATTCGCAGAATAGGTTGCGGTCACCGTAGACGTTGTCGATACGGCCAACGGGGGGCCAGTATTTACGTGCCTTGATCCAATTCAATGGATAAGCCGCTTCTTTACGAGAGTAAGCGTGTGTCCATTCTATATCGAGTAGGCTGTCTGCAGTATGCGGTGCGTTAACCAGTGGGTTGTCTTCTAGTGGCCATTCGCCCGCTTGCACTTTACTGATCTCTTTGCGAATCTGAATCATGGAATCACAGAAGCGATCTAGTTCTTCAAGGTTTTCCGATTCTGTTGGCTCAATCATTAACGTACCAGCAACAGGGAAAGACATGGTTGGCGCATGGAAACCAAAGTCCATTAAGCGTTTAGCAATGTCTTCTTCGCTTATGCCTGATTCGGCTTTAAGTGGGCGAATATCGATAATACACTCGTGTGCCACAGTACCGTTTTTGCCAGTGTAAAGAACCGGGTAGTGTTCACCTAGGCGTTTGGCAATGTAGTTAGCATTCAAAATGGCATTAAAAGTAGCATCACGTAAACCTTTATCGCCCATCATTTTGATGTACATCCAAGTAATTACGAGGATACTTGCACTACCGTACGGTGCCGCTGATACCGCACCGTGTTGCTCAAGCATGCCCATCACTGGAGTAACAGCGTGACCGGGTAGGAAAGGTGCAAGGTGAGATTTAACACCAATTGGTCCCATGCCAGGGCCACCGCCGCCATGCGGAATACAGAATGTTTTGTGTAGGTTTAAGTGAGAAACATCACCGCCAAATGTACCCGGAGGCGCAACACCAACTAATGCGTTTAGGTTGGCGCCATCTATGTACACTTGACCACCGAATTTGTGAACGATGTCACAGACTTCACGAATGTGTTCTTCGAATACACCGTGAGTGGATGGATAAGTTGCCATAATGCAGCTAAGTTGCGCGGCATGCTTTTCTGCTTTTTCAGCAAGATCAGCCAAATCGATGTTGCCGTTTTCATCACATTTAACAATCACAACTTTCATGCCTGCCAATGCGGCTGATGCTGGGTTGGTGCCGTGAGCAGAGCTTGGGATCAAGCATACGTCACGGTCATGGTCACCACGAGATTTGTGGTATTTATCGATCGCAATTAGACCCGCGTATTCGCCTTGCGCACCAGAGTTTGGTTGCAAAGAGACGGTGTCATAACCTGTTGCCTTAGAAAGCAGCTCAACAAGCTCCTGCAATAAGGCGTGGTAGCCAGCAACTTGATTGCTTGGTGCAAATGGGTGAATTCGTCCAAACTCAGCCCAAGTCACTGGGATCATTTCAGAGGCCGCGTTTAGCTTCATCGTGCACGATCCAAGAGGAATCATACTCTGGTTTAGTGCGATATCTTTTACTTCCAATTGGTGCATGTAGCGCATCAATTCGGTTTCGCTGTGATGGCTGTTAAATACTGGGTGAGTCAGGATGGCATCTTGACGCAGCATTGCAGCATCAAAACCATATGCCGCCTCAGTATTCGTGATGTCTTCTAATGACAGTTCTGCGCCGAAACATTCTGCCAAATCGATAAGGTCGTTTGGTGTGATGGTTTCGTTTAGCGCGACAGATACTTGGCCTTCAGACATTTTGTAGAAGTTCATTAACTTCGCCGCGCCTTTTGCCATAATACTGTCTGTTTGATCACCCGTATTGACGATGACAGTATCAAAGTAGCTTGCGTTGGTTGTAAAGCCTTGTTTGTGAATGGCGTTAGCAAAGCAATTTGTCAGTGCAGCGATGCGATTGGCAATTTTTTTAAGACCAGCAGGGCCGTGATAAACCGCATAGAAGCCAGCCATCATGGCAAGTAATGCTTGAGCAGTACAAATGTTTGATGTCGCTTTTTCGCGGCGAATATGTTGCTCGCGAGTTTGCATTGCCATACGAAGCGCTGGTTTGCCATGGCTGTCTTTAGACACGCCGATAACGCGACCTGGCATGGAGCGTTTGAACGCGTCTTTGGTTGCTAAGAAAGCCGCGTGAGGTCCGCCAAAGCCCATTGGGACGCCAAAGCGTTGTGCAGAACCAAATACAATGTCTGCGCCCATTTCGCCTGGAGATTTCAATAGAACAAGAGACAGTAAATCCACTGCAATACTCACAAGGGCATCTTGTTCGTGTGCTTGTGCGATCACGGTCGTCAAATCTGCAACGGTGCCATCAATGCCTGGGTATTGGAAAATCGCGCCAAATACATCGTGTTGTGCAAAGTTAGCGATGTCATCCACAATGACTTCTATGTCTAATAGCTCAGCACGCGTTTTAACAACGTCAATGGTTTGTGGCAAGCAGTGGCTGGCAACGAACAATGTGTCGCTCTTTTTACGGTTTGAGCGTTTCATGAGCGTCATGGCTTCGGCCGCTGCTGTGGCTTCGTCCAATAAAGAGGCATTGGATATTTCCATGCCGGTTAGATCGATAATGACTTGTTGGAAGTTTAACAGTGCTTCCAAACGACCTTGAGAAATTTCTGGTTGGTAAGGTGTGTACGCTGTGTACCAGCCAGGATTTTCTAGTAAATTTCGCAAAATAGGGGATGGCACATGCGTGTCGTGGTAACCCATGCCGATAAAAGAACGTGCCACTTTATTTTGATTGGCAATGGCTTTTAGTTGTGCAAGGGCTTCACTTTCGCTAACAGATGTAGCAGAAAGGTCTAGATTTGCTTGACGAATGGCTTCTGGAACGGTTTTTTCGATTAGTTCTGGAAGGCTGTTTATGCCGATTGTTGCCAGCATTTTGGCTTGTTCTGATTCATCAGGGCCAATATGGCGGGCAATAAATTCATCGTTATTTAACAAATCGCGGATGCACGAAGTCATGGTTCAATCACCTATTAAGATAAAAATCTGGGGGATTAGGCTCTCAATACTGAGAAGGAAGGAGAGCCTATATTTGAGACTATTCGATAGTGGCTGAATAGCCTGCAGCATCAAGTAGCTTATCAAGATCCGCTGTGTTGCTTAGCTTGATTTTGGCAATCCATGCACCTTCATAAGGCGCTTCGTTGATCAGTTCTGGCGCATCGTTTAGGGCGTCATTCACCGCAATGACTTCACCATTTACTGGGGCATAAATATCAGACGCCGCTTTAACAGATTCTACTAGAGAAAACTGCTCTGTCGCGACGACTTCTGCGCCTACTTCTGGCAACTCAACGTAAACAACGTCGCCAAGTAGGTCTTGCGCATGGTCTGTAATGCCCACAGTGACAGTGCCGTCACCGTTGTCTAAAACCCACTCATGAGAGTCTGCGTATTTTAGATTGTCTGGAATAGTGCTCATAGTATTTATGCCTCTTTAAAAAAATACCCAAGGACGTTTGTCCTTGGGTATGTGATTTTAGCGGTAAAGTGGGAAGCGTTTACAAAGCTCTTTGACTTCTGCAAGTACACGAGCTTCTACTTCAGGGTTGCCTTCAGGCATTTCAACCAAACCGTCTAGAACGTCACTGATTAGGTGGCCCACTTTTTGGAACTCTTCAATACCAAAGCCACGTGATGTTGCTGCTGGTGTACCAATACGGATACCAGAAGTGATCATTGGTTTTTCAGTGTCGAAAGGAATGCCGTTTTTGTTACAAGTGATGCCTGCGCGCTCAAGTGCCTTATCAACAACATTGCCTTTCAAGCCTTTAGGACGAAGGTCAACCAACATTAAATGGTTATCTGTTCCGCCTGTTACAATGTCGCAACCACGTTCTATCATGACAGCGGCCAAAGCTTTTGCGTTGGCAACGACTTGGTCGATGTACACTTTGAACTCAGGTTTCAGTGCTTCACCGAATGCGACTGCTTTGCCAGCGATGACGTGCATTAGCGGGCCACCTTGGTAACCTGGGAATACAGCAGAGTTGATTTTCTTGCCAAGTTCTAGGTCGTTGGAAAGAATCATGCCGCCACGAGGACCGCGCAGAGTTTTGTGCGTTGTTGTCGTAACAACGTGCGCATACGGTAGTGGAGACGGGTGAGCACCTGTTGCAACAAGGCCTGCAATGTGTGCCATGTCTACGAATAGGTAAGCACCAACTTTATCAGCAATCTCTCGGAAGCGTTTGAAATCAATAACGCGAGGGATGGCTGAGCCACCCGCGATGATCATTTTTGGCTTGCATTCTAGCGCTTGCGCTTCAATAGCATCGTAATCGATCAATAATGTTTCAGGGTTAACTTGGTACTGAACCGCATTGAACCATTTGCCAGACTGAGCTGGTGGCGCGCCATGAGTTAGGTGACCACCTGCATCCAATGACATGCCTAAAATAGTATCTCCTGGTTGAAGTAGCGCAAGCATTACAGCACCATTTGCTTGGGCGCCAGAGTGAGGCTGCACGTTTGCAAATTCACAGTTGAACAATTGTTTAGCACGATCAATGGCAAGTTGTTCAGTCACATCAACCGCTTCACAGCCACCGTAATAACGACGATTCGGATAACCTTCTGCGTATTTGTTTGTCAGAACAGAGCCTTGAGCCTCTAAAACCGCTTTTGAAGTGATGTTCTCAGAAGCAATCAATTCAATACCAGTTTCTTGACGCTCTTGTTCTTCAACGATCGTTGCAAAAAGTTCTGGGTCTCGTTCAGCGAGAGTTTGGCTGAAAAAGGCTTCGGTGTTGGCCATGGAGAAATTCCTCTTAAATAAACATGTATGCCCAAAAGACAATGAGTCTTGCGTATAATAACACTAAGGGAGTCTAAGATGATGAAAAAAGATCATCTTTCTAAGAGCGTCAGTCATTGTTTGGTTTGCGTCAATTTTGCTTATCATAATCAAAAAGTTTCCAATTGGAAACAGTAAACAGGGGGTAATTAAAAAGTTTGTTTTCAAATATATTTGACCTTTTGTTCAAGTTTTTTGTTGATATCTGTTGTATCTAATTGCAAATATTCTTTAGCAAATGGTGCTTAATGCTTGTCAAACTCGGTTTGTTTTAGATACTCTGTTTCCAATCGGAAACAGATCTAATCACAATTTTAATGAAGGTTATCGTTATGAAACGTACTGCTCTGTGTGATCTACATATTGCCTCTGGCGCTAGAATGGTTGAGTTTGCTGGCTACGAAATGCCTGTTCAATACCCGCTGGGTGTCATGAAAGAGCATTTATGGACGCGTGAAAATGCGGGTCTTTTTGATGTATCGCACATGGGGCAAGTCATTCTTCGAGGTAAAAATGTAAAGACGGCGCTTGAGTCAATTTTACCAGTGGATGTGCTAGGGCTTGCTGAGGGTATGCAGCGTTATGGCATGTTTACCACAGATGATGGTGGTATGACGGACGATTTGATGTTTGCTAATTGGGGGGCGGATGAAGTCTTCATGGTGGTGAACGCCGGCTGTAAAGAGCAAGATTTTGCTTACTTACAGGCATCTCTGGTTGATTGTGATGTTGAGGTTGTTGAAGATCGATCCTTGCTCGCTATCCAAGGGCCAAAAGCGCGTGAGGTGTTCGCTCGTATGGTTCCAGATGCGGCAACAATGACCTTTATGCAGAGTGTTAAGTTTGAATGGCAAGGTGTTGAGTTATGGGTGAGTTGTTCTGGCTATACGGGTGAAGATGGTTATGAGGTGTCGGTATCAAATGATCATGCGGAAGCTTTTGCTAATGCCTTGCTAGCGTTTGATGAAGTGGAGTGGATTGGACTTGGCGCGCGTGATTCTTTGCGTCTCGAAGCGGGCTTATGTTTGTATGGTCACGACATTGACACCACTACCACGCCAATCGAAGCCTCTCTTAATTGGGCCATTCAAAAAGTGCGCCGTTTAGAAGGTGAGCGTGCTGGAGGGTTCCCAGGTGCCGATATTATATTGCCGCAATTTACCAACAAGCCTTCAAGAAGGCGAGTGGGTTTTTTAGTTGATGGGCGCGCACCAGTTCGTGAAGGAGTTGAGATTGTTAATGCGTCAGGTGAAGTGAAGGGCACAGTGACGAGTGGCGGCTTCTCGCCAACTCTTGCTCAGCCTATTGTGATGGCGTATGTGTCGACACAGGCTTTAGACGCAGGTGAGCCTTTGTTTGCTCATGTGAGAGGGAAAAGCATTCCTCTGACGCTGACGGCAATGCCCTTTGTTGCTGCTCGTTATTACCGCGGGTAATCGTCAAAAATTTGTTTTAATGATTAGCGGCTTTCAGGGATCTTAAAAAAAGATCTTAGAAAACTCTGCTAACGGTTTATTTATTATGCGTCACGTGAAGTTTTCTCCTTTGCGTGGCGCATTTTTGTTTCTTATGTATAATTCTTCACTTTTGGAGTTCTATCGTTGGCAAGTGCAACGCAGCTTGTGGCCGCTTTTAGCGCCTGTTTCTTTTCAGGTTTCAATACTCGTCTTATTGCTGGTGCCGATGAGCCTCTTTATCTGCCGGCAAGGGCTAATGATCCTGCGATGATTTTTTTCGTTATGATTACCCATCGAGCGCTTTACATGAAGTGAGTCATTGGTGTATCGCGGGTGAAAAGAGGCGATTGCTAGAAGATTATGGCTATTGGTATGAGTCAGACACCCGTGACCTGTTAACACAACAAGAATTTGAGCGAGTGGAGGTGAAGCCGCAAGCCGTTGAGTGTGTATTGCACTGGGTTGCTGGTTTGCCTTTTCGGGTAAGCGTGGATAATTTGTCTTTGCCGGATTATGACGCAACGCATTTTGAGCAGTCAGTGATGTTGCAGGTTGGTCTATACATCCATTCTGGATTGCCAGAAAGAGCAGAAATTTTTTCGAGATATTTATTGGCCCAGCGTTGCCCTAACGTACTATTTGATGAATTTTTGAAGCGACAGTATGAAGATTATTGCAGATGAAAATATGCCAAATGTGGAAACTCTGTTTTCGCATTTAGGTACTGTGGAGTTAGTAAATGGTCGAAATTTAACTCATGGACAAGTGAAAGATGCCGATATTCTTTTAGTGCGATCTGTTACTAAGGTGACGCGTGGATTGCTGGATGGCAGTTCGGTTCGTTTTGTCGGGAGCGCTACCATTGGTGTTGATCATATAGATTTGGACTATCTGGCGCAGGCAAATATTGCGTTCAGCAGTGCGCCTGGTTGCAATGCTGAGGCGGTCGCCGACTACGTCTTTAGTGCGTTAAGTCATCTTTATATGACAAAAAAATTGCCTTGGTTGAAGCGGAAAATAGGCGTAGTTGGTTACGGCAATGTTGGTAAAACCGTGTATCAACGCTTTGCCCAAATGGGGTGTGACGTGTGTGTATATGATCCTTTGAAAGCGCAGGATCAATATGATGTTAATTTTGTTTCTTTGGCTGACATACTGACTTGTGATGTCATCTCGCTGCATGCCCCTTTGACAACATCAGGAAGCTATCCAACTAAAGACATGCTAGGCTGCGAAGAACTAAGTCAGTTGTCATCTGGTGTTGCTATTATTTCTGCAGGGCGTGGTGGTGTTATCAATGAAAGTGCATTGATTGAGCGTCATAAACAGTTGCAAGGTGATATGCATCTCGTTTTGGATGTTTGGGATGGTGAGCCCCTCATCAATCAAGAGCTTGCTTCTATCGTTGATATTGCCACACCGCATATTGCTGGATACAGCAAGCAGGGGCGTGAAAAAGGAACATGGATGGTGTATTTGGCCTTATGTAAGTATTTAAAGATTGAGGCTCCTAAGATTGTTAGGGGTGATGCCATTAGTCCGGGATGGTTTGCCTCTTTTGATCTGAGTAATCAGTTTCCTTATGAGGAGGCACTAGCTCGTTGTGTTCAGGCTGTTTATGATGTGGCCCGAGACGATGTTCGATTACGCTATAAGTACAGAGAAAACAAAGAAAGTAATGTGTTTGATTGGTTGCGTAAGAATTATGTAGAGAGAGACGAGTTTAATACTTGTTTAATAGGTTCCACTGGTGATGCATCTTCTTTGTTGGGTGCGATCGGCTTTTCAGTAAAATAATATGAGAACTAAGGTTAATGCATGGCTGGAGTAATGCAGGTCGATTTAGGTGATCTTGATGTGCCAATAGGAACCACTGTTCAGTTGGAATTTATTTCTCCACCTGGTCGCTATATGGTTAAAGTACTTGGTAGTCTTCCTGGACGATCGTTGATTTTGTCAACCCCCAAGCTGAATGGTAAAAATATCTTGGTAAGGGAGAGTCAGATTGTCAATGTTCGGCTTATGTTGAGCACTCACGTTTGCGCCTTTTCAAGTAAAGTGGCTAAGAGTTATTTGGAGCCAGCTGCGCATTTGCATATTGCGTATCCTAGTTATGTTGAGACGTCGGAAGTGCGGCAAGCGGTCCGAGTTGAGACGCGTTTAATATGCAACTTGGATCCCAATACTTCTGCTGACACAATTGCTGCTGGATCGTCGGCGATTGTTATAGATCTGAGTTTTGGTGGTGCTAAGCTAATATCAAAGGAAGATTTTGGTTCGGTAAATCAAACCATGCGCTTAGTCTGTAATGTCAAAATTGGGCCTTATAACCATATTTTAAAGTTAGATTGTGAAATTCGTTCACAAGAAATTCAGATGCTTGAGCAAGTTCAATCGGGTTTGGTCGATAATGATTTTCTAGCGCGTATGGGGGTAGAATATTTTTACGTGTATGGCGTGCGTTTTATGGACCTTGCAAAAGAGTTTGGTATTCCATTGATGGCGTTTATTTTAGAGACACAGCTCAATAAAACGAAATGAATGGTGTTTATCTCGGATAAAAATGATAAAAAACGCCAGCATGTGCTGGCGTTTTTTGTTCTAACAAGCAGGCGTTAAAGCGCTTGAAGAGCTTTGATTCTGGCCTCGATTGGCGGGTGGCTTGAGAATAGCTCGCCTAATGTTGGTGTCTTTCCACGACGAATGCCAAACGCCAACATAGAGTCAGGCATACGGCTCTCTTCATGTTCTTGTTGGAGTCGCGCCAACGCAGCGATCATTGCGCCTTTGCCAGCTAGTCTCGCGCCAGCTTCATCTGCTCTGAACTCTCTGAAGCGAGAGAACCACATGACGATCATGGAAGCTAATACACCAAAAATGATCTCAAATACAAATGTAGCGATATAGTAGCCCCAGCCAACAGAGCCTTCGTTATCATTTCGACGCAAGAACTGATCAACAGCATAGGCAGCAATACGCGCGAAGAACATAACAAACGTATTAACGACACCTTGTACAAGAGTAAGAGTGACCATGTCTCCGTTCGCTACGTGGCCAATTTCATGGCCAAGTACGGCTTTTATCTCATCTGGAGAAAAGCGATCTAACATGCCACTTGAAACAGCGACCAATGCCGCATTTTTATTCCAGCCAGTTGCAAAAGCGTTGGCCTCGTGAGCAGGAAAAATGGCGACCTCTGGCATTTGAATACCAGCTTTTTGAGATAGCTCTTTGACGGTATCTAATAACCACGCTTCTTTGTGATTACGAGGTTTCTCTATCACGACCGCTCCAGAACCGCGTTTTGCCATGAATTTGGAGAGGAATAAAGAAATGAAGCTCCCTGTGAAGCCAAAGACGGCACAGAAAATCAGTAGAGACGTAAAGTTGAGACCATTACTGGTCATATAACCGTTGACGCCTAAAAGGCTTAAGACAACTCCCGCTACCACCATGACAGCTAGGTTTGTCAGTAAGAAAAGAATAATACGCATAAGTATGCTCCTTAATAAGTTGTTAAGGAGCATAGTAGGGTTTTATTGGATTATTTCAAGATAAAACGGAGCTCTATTAACGCTTCCTTAATCGCCCTAAAAATGCGGCAAATCGGTCCATAGCTGGGGTCAGTTCTTCGACGTGGGGAAGGAAAACAAAGCGTACGTGGTCGGGTGTGGGCCAATTAAATCCCGTACCTTGAACGATGAGGACCTTTTCTTCACGTAAAAATTGAAGAACGAGATCCATGTCGTTTTTAATTTTGTACATTTTGGCGTCTAGTCTTGGAAATAAATAAAGCGCACCTTCTGGTTTGTGACAATGAACGCCAGGGATTGAATCTAGGGCCTCCCATGCTACTTTTCGTTGTTCATAGAAGCGTCCACCAGGAACGATAAGCTCGTTTATGCTTTGATACCCACCTAAAGCAGTCTGGACAGCGTGTTGAGCCGGTACGTTGGCACACAGTCTCATTGAACTAAGTATGTCTAGTCCTTCTATGTAATCAGTGATGCCGCTGCGGTCGCCAGTAATCACCATCCAGCCAGAACGGAAACCTGCCGTACGATACACTTTTGATAGGCCGCCAAAGGTGATGCAGGGGGCTCGACCTTCTGTCAACGTGGCCGTGGGTATGTGCTGTGCGTCGTCATAAAGAATTTTGTCGTATATCTCATCTGAGAAGATAAGTAGGTTGTGTTCCTCCGCCAGATTGATAATGGCCTCAAGAACGCCTTTTTCATACACTGCGCCTGTTGGGTTGTTGGGGTTGATAATAACGATGGCTTTGGTTTTATTGGATATTTTTGATTTGATGTCTTGAATGTCTGGTTGCCACCCTGAGCCTTCATCGCACATATAGTGGCGAACATATCCACCTGCTAATGTGGCGGCTGCCGTCCAAAGTGGATAGTCCGGAGCGGGAATGAGGATTTCATCGCCGTCATTTAGTAAGCCTTGCATTGCCATTACGATCAGTTCGCTGACACCATTGCCCATCCACACATAGTTGACGTCAGCAGATTTAATGCCCATGGCTTGATATTTTTGCATGACCGCTTTGCGTGCCGAATATAGCCCTTTTGATTCGGAATAGCCTTGTGCTGTAGGTAGATTACGGATGACATCGACAAGTATTTCGTCGGGGGCTTCAAAACCACATGGGGCAGGGTTGCCGATGTTAAGTTTGAGTATGCGATGGCCTTCTTCTTCCATACGCACGGCCTCTTTTAAGACTGGCCCACGAATTTCATAACATATATTGGCGAGTTTGTTTGATTTGCGAATTTGCACCACTTAATCCTTACTGAAGCTGGGTGAAAGACACTAACTCTACACTGAACTTGGGAGCATTCAAGATGGGAGGTTTGCATAGAGAGAAAAAAACTCAATATTAGGTAGGAGCAGGGGGAGAGGGTGTCGGCTTTCTGTATTAGACTAGAAAGCCGACTTTTAGACTATTTTAACAAAGTAATGATGTTTGGGTCACTTAAGAGGCGTGTTACTGTTTGGCTTGCCAATTCATTCATGTCGTCTTCAATGGCTTGTTGATAAGGCATGGTTCCATATTCTCTAACTTTTTCAGAGCCATAGTTTGCTTTATAGGTTTGACCTTTAGCTGCTAATGTTGTTTTTAGTTCAAATTCTAACGTAGCAACCGTTTTTAATGCTTCAACTTTTGTGGTGTAGCTCATTTTGCTGATTTCTATTTGTAAATCAGCCGCTGGCATGACGCCTTGTTCTGGCGTGAAGCCCATTTCTCGTAAGCCACTCAAAACACTATCTCGCACACTTTGCTTTATGTCGTTCGTAGTGAATATATCTGCTCGCTCATTTATTCCGGTTTTAATAGAGCCGACAGCATTGCTTAGTCTAGTACTGGTGGAGACATTGATAACTCGCTCATTAGATAGTGCGATGGTCTTTACATCCGCCTGTGGTGTGATGCTTATATAGTGGGTTGTAGAGCAGCCTGCTAACAAAAGCGTTGATAGGGATAAGGTTAAAAAAAGTTGTTTATTTAGCATAATAGCTCCGATCAGATTGATTTCTAAAGCGACTTTTTATCTAAGTTGCTTAAATTAATGAAAAAAACTGTTGATTTTAAGATTGGTAACAGTAATATACGCACCCGCTCACACAGCAAGATTGTAACGATGTCCCATTCGTCTAGAGGCCTAGGACACCGCCCTTTCACGGCGGTAACAGGGGTTCGAACCCCCTATGGGACGCCATCTTCTAAATCAGTTGGCGTATAGTTTACATAAAATTAATGCGAAGTGAGAGTGTTAATTGCGGGAATAGCTCAGTGGTAGAGCACAACCTTGCCAAGGTTGGGGTCGCGAGTTCGAGCCTCGTTTCCCGCTCCATCATCATTGTTAGCGATAGCAGGGTGATTTGTTTACAGTTTTGTCAAAACTGATTTTGTCCCATTCGTCTAGAGGCCTAGGACACCGCCCTTTCACGGCGGTAACAGGGGTTCGAACCCCCTATGGGACGCCAATTTTTAAAGATTGCCTTTGTTTGCAAAGGGATCAAACATCGCTTGAATAGAGTAGAGCGGTTAGTAATGCGGGAATAGCTCAGTGGTAGAGCACAACCTTGCCAAGGTTGGGGTCGCGAGTTCGAGCCTCGTTTCCCGCTCCATCATCATTGTTAGCGATAGCAGGGTGATTTGTTTACAGTTTTGTCAAAACTGATTGTGTCCCATTCGTCTAGAGGCCTAGGACACCGCCCTTTCACGGCGGTAACAGGGGTTCGAACCCCCTATGGGACGCCACTTTTTTAAAGATTGCCTTTGTTTGCAAAGGGATCGAACATCGCTTGAATAGAGTAGAGCGGTTAGTAATGCGGGAATAGCTCAGTGGTAGAGCACAACCTTGCCAAGGTTGGGGTCGCGAGTTCGAGCCTCGTTTCCCGCTCCATCATCATTGTTAGCGATAGCAGGGTGATTTGTTTACAGTTTTGTCAAAACTGATTGTGTCCCATTCGTCTAGAGGCCTAGGACACCGCCCTTTCACGGCGGTAACAGGGGTTCGAACCCCCTATGGGACGCCAATTTTTAAAGATTGCCTTTGTTTGCAAAGGGATCAAACATCGCTTGAATAGAGTAGAGCGGTTAGTAATGCGGGAATAGCTCAGTGGTAGAGCACAACCTTGCCAAGGTTGGGGTCGCGAGTTCGAGCCTCGTTTCCCGCTCCATCATCGTTGTTAGCGATAGCAGGGTGATTTGTTTACAGTTTTGTCAAAACTGATTGTGTCCCATTCGTCTAGAGGCCTAGGACACCGCCCTTTCACGGCGGTAACAGGGGTTCGAACCCCCTATGGGACGCCACTTTTATTTTAGATAAAAGTATTGTTAGTGATTTTGAATGTATTAAAGTTTATGTCCCATTCGTCTAGAGGCCTAGGACACCGCCCTTTCACGGCGGTAACAGGGGTTCGAACCCCCTATGGGACGCCACTTTTACCTTTTATAGGGTAACTATGTTGCTGAGAAATGTTCAGCAATAGCAATGCGGGAATAGCTCAGTGGTAGAGCACAACCTTGCCAAGGTTGGGGTCGCGAGTTCGAGCCTCGTTTCCCGCTCCACTTTCTTTTAAGAAGAAAGTTTTTATATGTCCCATTCGTCTAGAGGCCTAGGACACCGCCCTTTCACGGCGGTAACAGGGGTTCGAACCCCCTATGGGACGCCATCCTTTTTTGCGCTATCATAGCTAACCTTCATTTTTGAGTTTTTAGCAATGACTTGGTTTGTCAATTACAGATTAGACAATTTTATTTCCGTTGCTGATCGTGGTTTGGCTTATGGCGATGGCGTATTTGAAACGATTCGTGTTTTTCCTCTGTATTTTCTGCACATCGAAGATCATCTTGCTCGCTTGTATCGTGGGCTTTCTAAGCTTGCTATGCCTTTAACATTAGAGCAGAAGCATAATCTGTATGCGTTTTTGTATTCGGATGTTTTACCCTTAATCCATGAAGAGTCTGTGGTAAAAATTATTGTGAGTCGAGGTGAGGGTGGAAGAGGTTATTTAGCCCCAAAGCAATGCATTCACTCCATCATTATTGGTATTCTTCCTGCACCGAATTACCAACCTCAACGTGATAAAGGCATCTCGCTTTCCGTTTCTCCTGTAACTATAAGCTCTAATCGTTATCTTGCTGGAATAAAACACTTAAACAGGCTCGAAAATGTGGTCGCTAAGCAATTTTTGACATTAGATGATTTTGAATCGATCATGATGAATGATAAGCAGCAATTGGTTGAATGTATTCAAAGTAATCTTTTTTGGTGTAAGCAAGGGGTTTTATATACTCCTTCACTGGCGCTATCGGGAGTGCAAGGTACTTATCGTAAAGCCATTATAGCGAATCAATTTAACTACATGATTCAAATTGGTCACTTTGAGCTTGGGGATCTAATGTCCGCAGATGAAGTCTTTATTACGAATAGTCTGATGGGTATAGTGCCTGTCATCCGTGTTTCAGGAGAATCTTTTCCAATTGGTTTTCATACTCGTAAGTTACAAACTTTAATGCAAGCTAAGGATATGCATGGCGTTCAATAAATGGTTCAAGCGTGCTAAACGATTACATCGAGTGAAAAAATCCTATCGCTCTAGAAAGTCTTATCGTGCTAAAAAATCTTATCTTGCAAGATGGTCTTATCGTAATAAATGGTTCTATCGCGTTGTTTTTTAAGTATTGTTGTCACCGCTATTGCTGCAGGTCATCTGTACCAGTCAATTACGTCAACTATTTCATTAGATTCTGTTGAAACATTTGAGGTGAGTAAAGGCGATACCGCATACAGTTTGGGCGTCAAGTTGAGCGAAAAAGGTTGGATTGAGTACCCTTTTTTGACGCGTATTGTCGCAAGGTTAGAGCCTGAATGGGTCCCTAAGGTCGGTAAATATGCGATTGAGCCAACTATGAATTTATTGGATGTCATGGCTCTGTTTGATTCTGGTCAATCTATCTTTTACTCCATAACGTTATTGGAGGGTAAAACAACACAAGACTTCCTTTCTGCTATGGCAGCGCGCGGTAATATCACAATGACGCTAACCGGTATGTCGAATCAAGAAATTGCTAAGGCATTAGGGCTTGCATTTCCACATTCTGAAGGGCAATTTTTTGCTAATACGTATCGTTATCATGAAGGTGATACTGACGCTAGCATCCTTAAGCATGCGAATGATCTTTTAGTGCAAACGTTAGCTGACTTATGGGAGAGTAAAGTCCCTGATTTGCCATATAAATCGCCTTATGAGGCATTGATTATGGCGTCAATTATTGAAAAAGAAACAGGAGTCCCAGTGGAGCGCCCATTGATTGCCCGTGTTTTTATAAGTCGATTAGAAAAGGGGATGCGTTTACAAACGGACCCTACGGTAATTTATGGTCTTGGTGATCTATTTAAAGGCAACTTAACTCGTAAAGGTTTGCAGCATTCCTCCCCTTATAACACCTACAGGGTTTATGGATTGCCGCCTACTCCTATTGCGAACGTGGGACGTGAAGCCATTGCTGCCGCCCTTAATCCAGGAAAAACCGATGCACTGTATTTTGTTGCAAAGGGGGATGGTACCCATGCTTTTTCTAAAACCCTAAGTGAACACAATAAAGCGGTAAGAGAGTTTCAATTCAAGCGTCGAGAGGATTACCGTTCGACTCCAGTAATTGCGAAATAGAGGAGTGTTTGTATGAGAGGTAAATTTATTTCGCTTGAGGGTGGGGAAGGCAGCGGTAAAACAACTGCAATGCATTTTATCCGTGAGTGGCTAGAAGCACATAATGTTCCTTATATTATGACTCGTGAGCCAGGTGGAACGCCTCTAGCAGAAGACATTAGACAATTAATTCTAAGTCCTAGAGATGAGAAGGTGAATGATACCACGGAGCTATTGTTGGTTTTTGCGGCTCGTGCTCAGCACTTGGCTGAAAAAATACAGCCGGCTTTAGAAAAAGGCGTCTGGGTAATCAGTGATCGGTTCTTAGATTCCAGCTATGTTTATCAAGGTAAAGCCCGTGGTGGCGACATGGCGATGTTAGATCTTTTAGCTAACTGGGTGGTGGGCGACAATAAACCGGATGCGACCTTATTGTTAGATGTGCCTGTAGACTTGGGGCAAACGCGTGTTATACAGCGTCAACATCAAGATCGCTTGGATAAGGAGTCACTTGCCTTTCATCAAAAAGTCCGAGATGGCTTTCTTGAGCGTGCTAGTATGGATCCAAAGAGAATCAAAATTATTGATGCCAGCTTATCTTTACCCTTGGTACAACAACAAATAGAAGATCAACTATTGCGGTTAAGTGAAGCCTGGTCTGGTGCCGTCTAGATGTCAAATATTGCTCACTGGTTAATGCCTTGCTTGCAGCAAGTTCAAGTTTTAAAAAAGACCAATAGCCTATCGCATGCTTTATTAATAATGGGGGCTGATGGCGTAGGCCAAGAAGAGCTTGCCCGTGAGATGGTCAAAGACCTGATGTGTGAGCTTGATCAGGCAGCGGCATGTGGACAGTGTCATTCTTGTCAATTAATGCGTGCCGACACCCATCCTGATTTTCGTGTGTTGGATGGAGAGATTGGCAGTATTAAAGTAGACCAAGTACGTTTGCTGGTGCGACAAATAAGTCAAAAGCCTCAAGTAGGGCAAAATAAGGTTGTGCTCATTACTCACGCGCAAGCAATGAATATTAATGCCGCGAATGCCGTTTTGAAAGCGTTAGAAGAGCCAGCAGCACGAACGTATTTTGTGCTAACCAGTTCACAATCTACGAGTCTTTTACCAACAATTCGCAGTCGTTGTTTGTTGGTGAATGTCCCAACGCCAAACATTCAAGAAGTAAAGCAATGGCTTCTACAGCAGCCAGATGGAGAGGCGCTCAGCTCTCTTTTTTGGTTAACGACCCAGCCATTTCGTTTATTATCAATTCAACAGCAAGGCAAACTGTCATTGTATGCCAATTTGCCAAATCAATTGTCCGCTATGCTGCAGGGGACGGCTTCCATCAGCGACGTTTTAAAAGGTTTGGATAGCAATAATATTGAAGATTATTGCAATGGTTTGGCGGCGATACTGCATCAATGTATTTGCCACTCTACCGGTGCTCCGTTAGACGCAGCCTTGCAAGATATTTACATGGCATTAATCACACGTTTAGGCATTCATTCCTTGATGATGCGCTATCAAGCTTTACAAAAACTTAAGTCAGATCTTCAAAAAACCAATTTAAACCCCATAATGCAACTCACACATGAATTGAATCAATGGTAACCCAACTATGTTAATTGATACCCATTGCCATCTCGATATGCTGGATTTGGCACCTTACGACCACAAGATAAAAGCAGCCATTGATGCGGCGTATCATAAAGGCGTCAGACAATTACTGACCATTAGTGTTGATCTAAATAAAATGGATACCGTTCTCAGCTTTACTAAGCGTGCAGGCATTTATGCCAGTTGTGGTGTTCACCCTCTGCAAAGTGATGGGCTACTTACTGATGATGTTTTATTGCGTCAATATGCTAATGATCCAAAGGTCATTGCAATCGGCGAAACGGGCTTAGACTATTTTTATGAAGCGTCAGAACAGGCACATGATGCTCAAAAAGTCAGTTTCATCCATCACCTTCAAACGGCCGGTGAATTGGGACTGCCAGTCATAGTGCATACTCGTAATGCTAAACAAGACACTTTGTCGTTGATTCGACAATACGGTAATTCAGCTACCGCTGGTGTATTGCATTGTTTCACTGAAGACTACGAGATGGCCAAAGCGGCGTTAGATGAAAACTATTTGATTTCTATCTCTGGAATCGTCACTTTTAAAGCGGCTGATGAATTAAAGGAAACAGTCCGTAAGCTTCCTCTAGACGCGTTGATCATTGAAACCGATTCGCCTTATTTGGCTCCCGTGCCTTTTCGAGGTAAAAAAAATGAACCTAAGTATGTATCGGAAGTCGCTCAATACGTTGCTGACTTGAAAGGCATTCGATATGAAGCTTTATTAGAAGCCACGGCTGCGAACTTTCATCGTGTGTTCAGTAAAGTAAATCCTCAGCATCAAATACAGCTTGATGAGAATTCATGACATGCTTGTTGATTATTCATTCTGTTTTTTGTTAAGAACCACGATGATATTCATCTTGCGTATAGGCGAAGTGTCGTCAGAGTGTTAGTCTCAACGTATTGTATTCACTTAACATATTTGAAAGAAGAGTCTTATTCTTTCGCAGGCTTCACCTATAAAAAGCTTGTCAAACAAAAGGAAATCCATTGATGTCGAACATGGTTACCTCTCTACCGTATCACGCTCTTTCAGCCAAAGTGCCTTCAGACCATCTGAACTTCAAGACGTTAAATGACATTGAGCCACTTAATGGCATTTTAGGTCAAGAGCGTGCGGTTGAAGCAATTCAGTTTGGCGTGGCAATGCAACGTCCAGGTTACAATATTTTCGCCATGGGCGATTCGGGTACGGGTCGTTCGTCTTATGTGATGAGTTATCTTAGAAGCGAAGCGAAGCGTCGCCCGGCACCAAATGAGTGGGCCTATGTTAACAACTTTACAGAAAGCCATCGTCCTAAAGCGATCGAGTTTGCTCCTGGTCAAGCGTCTGAGTTTGAAAAAGAGATTAGGGCTTTAATTGATGGCTTGATGGCCACATTTCCTGCGGCCTTTGAAAACCCTTCTTATCAGCAACAAAAAAGTGTTATTGACCGTGCCTTTAATGACCAATACGAAGCGGCGATTAACAAAGTCGAACGTGTCTCGGGCAAAATTGGCGTGGCCATGTTCCGCGATGCTTCTTCAGTGAGTTTTGCCCCTATGAAAGAGGGTAAAGCATTAGAGGAAAATGAATTTGCTTCTTTGACTGATGATGAGCGTGATGCGTTTCAAGAAGGCGTCTCAACGCTTGAGGGTCTGTTGAACGAAGAACTATTGGGGTTGCCTCAATGGAAACGTGCGACTTATGAGACTCATTCGTCAGCTTAACCTAGATACGGTAAAAGAAGCACTTGACCCATTGATGTCTGGTTTGTTCGATAAATACCAAGATAATGCGGATATCAGTGCTTATCTAACCGCACTTAGAGAAGATCTAGACAAAACCATTATTGATCAGATGGCGGATGATAAAGCGTCTGAAAATCGTGACGAAGTAGGGCGTCGGCAGTTTTATGAAGAGCTTTATCTGCCGAATATTGCGATTACTCATAAACCAAATGGCGGGCAGCCAGTAGTCTATGAGCCTCATCCGACTTATCGTAATTTGTTTGGGCAAGTGGAGCACAGTAGCGATCAAGGCATGTTAGTTACTAACTATCGCTTGATTCGATCCGGTAGTTTGCATGCCGCCAATGGCGGTTATTTGATTTTGGACGCCGAAAAGTTATTGACAGACCATTATCTATGGGAAGCGCTAAAACGTGCCTTGAAAAGTAAAACCATCAAAATAGAGCACCCTTACGCAGACATGGGCTTGATGAATACTATGACCTTGTCGCCACAGAATTTGCCTTTACAGGTAAAAGTTGTGCTGATTGGTGCCCGTGATATTTATTACTTATTACAAGACGCAGACCCTGATTTTCAAGAAATGTTTCGTGTTCTAGTGGACTTTGACGATACGTTAAAGCGTTCAAAAGAATCTGAATTATCGTTTGCTCGTCTTATGAAAGATCGTGTAGACAAAGAAGAGTACGCCAATGTAACCCGCGATGGCGTTGCAGCGTTAATTGAATACAGCAGTCGATTGGCTGAACATCAAAGAGAGATGGCGGCAAAAATAGGTGATGTGTTTGAGTTATTGGGTGAAGCGGACTTTGTTCGTCAGATGGCGAAAGACAATGAAATCACGGCAGACCATATTGCTAGAGCACTAAAAGCCAAAAAACATCGCACCGGTCGTGTGAGCGAAAAGATCATCGAAGAGATTATTGAAGGGACTGTTTTATTAGAAAGCGATGGTTACGCTGTAGGTAAAATCAATGGCTTAACTGTGATGCAAATTGGCGACAGTAGCTTTGGTGCACCAGCGCGAATCTCAACCACGGTTTATCCTGGCGGAAAGGGGATTATCGATATAGAGCGAGAGTCAAATCTCGGTCAAAATATTCACTCCAAAGGCGTTTTGATTCTATCTGGATACCTTGGCAACAAATACGCTCAGCGTTTTCCTCTCGACATTTCCGCGTCAATTGCCATGGAGCAAAGTTATGGGTATGTGGATGGAGACAGTGCATCCACGGCAGAGCTTTGTTGCCTGCTGTCTGCATTAATTCAAGTGCCACTGCGTCAAGACCTTGCCATCACGGGATCATTAAACCAATACGGCGAAGTGCAAGCTATTGGTGGGGTGAATGAAAAAATTGAAGGTTTCTTTAGTGTTTGTAATGCTCGCGGTTTAACTGGGACGCAAGGGGTTATCATTCCTAAATCAAATGCCATTAATTTAATGCTAAGTGATGATATCGTTGACGCTGTTAAGGCGGGTCAATTTCATGTTTATGCGATTTCAACTGCTGACGAAGCCTTGCATCTTTTGACGGGAATCGAAGCGGGTACTGTCAACGAAGAAGGTGACTATCCAGAGGGGACTATCTCAGCCCGAGTGATTCAACGACTTGAAGAGATCTCTAAGCTTGGCGAAGAGGAGGATGAAGACGAAGAGGATGAAGAGGATTCAGAGGAAAATGCGGGGGATAAAAATAAAAAATCAGACAAACCAAAAAAGCCCGAGAAAGTGAAAAAATAACGAATGAATCAAAAAACTAATGCTTGCCATTGGTTCTTTTGATGATCTTAGGCTCGCATTTAGCATTGACTAGCGAATACACGGTGTAATAGAGGTCGTCTGCTTTGACATAAACATAGCTGGCGACTTCTTTGCGTTTGCTGGGTAAGTGATTTTTCAATACCCGTGCGGTTTTGAATGTTTTGCCGCCTAGGTATTTCTGTGCATTTTTATTCGCTTCTATTTTTGCGTCAAAGTCTGAGCACTCTGCAAATGTTAGGCTGCTTAAAAAAAGCCCACTAAAGTGAGTAATGTGTATTTGATTTTTAAAATAACCAACTCCTATGTGGCCTGCTGTTATTCATAAGCCTGAATAATACGCTAGACTATCGTTACAATAAAGTTGATGTTTTTTTTCAGAGAATGCTATTTTAAACAAAGCTTTGTTTACTATTTTGAATCAAAAGGTGTGTTTATGAAAAAGGGTCTTCTTGCTGCCACGATAGTGTCAATTTCTTGTTCATCCGCAGTGTTTGCCAATCAAGCTTGTGATGAAACGGTTTTGCACGGTTATATGGGGAATATCAAAGATGAAATGCAGGCTATGTCTTCAGATGTGAAGTCTGGTGACAATAAAGCCGCTGCACAACGAGTAAACACACTTATAACGTATTTTGAGAAATCTCGTGCGGAAACCCCATTTAAGTTTACATCTGAAAACTTGCAGGGCAACGAGTTGGCTCAACAAAAAGAAAAGTACACGAAAGTGGTTGACGACACGATTGTGATATTGAAAAACTTAGAAAATGCATTACAAGCTGATAATGCTAACGATGTTAGAAAATGGCTTGGTGAAGTGGGTGGTCAAAGAAAGATTGGTCATGGTGCTTTTAAAGCAAATTGCTAGCGCTGCTGGATGACCTAGAGTGAATTCACTGCTACAATGCGCGCGATAAAGAGAGGATATTATGGCTCGTGTTAAAAAATCGCGCAGTATGCGTGGCAAACTTGGTAAAACTGGTTCAAAAGAGATGATGAAAGAGCAAAATAAAGCTCGTAAGGCATCTCCGACTCGTCGTTTTGTAACCAAAAAAGCCAAGGAACGCAAAGAACAAGCGCACAAAAAACTTGAACGTCTAGGCTTACTGCCTGAAAAAGAAGTGGCTGCCGCTCCTGCGCGTCCACGTCGCTTTGTGTTCGTAAAGCCTGTTGATGAAAAAGCAGAACAAACGAAAATGCAAGCTCAGTCTAATAACATAGACAAAGACAGTGAAGATTTGTCACTAGATGAATTGTTATCTGCTTTTACTGAAGAAAAGTAAGTAAAAAAGCGTAAAATAAAAAAAGGCTGCTTATGCAGCCTTTTTTTATACTAATTTTTTGTTTAGTTTTATAGGCTTGCAACATAATAAGAATCTGTCTTACAAGGTGAGTAATGTGAAAGCTTCTGTGCCAATGTCGAGTGTTCGTTATCTCTTAAAAGCTGTTGAAGAGCAAGGACTAGATCGCCAAGCTGTATTGGCCAGTTTAGACATCACGCAAGATGAAATAGAACAAAGTGATGCTTTTCCTGCTTATCGCTACGGAATGCTGTATCAAAAAATTATGTGGCTTATGCAGGATGAGTCTTTTGGTATGCTCAGTGGCGGTAAAGTACCCAATGGCACATTTAGGATGATGTGCCTTTGTATTATTCATGCTAGAAGTTTGGCGCATGCTTTATATCGATGCAGTGATTTTTATGAAATTTGTCGGGGGCCAACGGTGAAGCCTGTTTTGATCAAAAAAGGCCGCTTTGCCATGGTCACTTTTGCGCCTTTAGATTCGTCACCTGCTGATATTGATAGGTTGGTTGTCCCTGAATCGAAGGAACAACTTAGAACCACACTGTCTATGTGGCATCACTTTATCTGTTGGTTGATTGGTCGTCGCTTGAATTTAAAAGCCGCGTACTTTACCAGTGAGCGTCCTGATGATGTCGAATATTACAAAACCCTATTTCAATCTGAAGTAAAGTTTAATCAACATGCCAATGCCCTAGTGTTCCCTGCCAGTTATCTCGATATGCCGATTGTGCAAACCGAAGACAGCTTAAGAGGCTTTTTGAAAACCGCCCCTTATCAACTTCTGGTGATGGTGGAAAATGACAACAGTCTTAAATCTCAAGTCATGGCCATGTTAGGAAAGGATTTCTCTCGTGAGATGCCCAGTGCGGAAGAAGTCGCCAGTGCACTTAATATGAGTGTGTCCACGTTAAGGCGCCGCTTGAATGATGAAAAGACCTCTTATCAACATATTAAAGACGATTGTCGAAAGGAAGCGGCCATTACTTATATGAATGCGCCTCAACTTAGCATCAATGATATTGCCGCCTTAATGGGCTTTGATGAACCCAGTGCTTTTTTTCGATCCTTCAAAAAATGGACAGGTTTGACACCAGGAGAATATCGAAAAAGTGAGGAATACTTGAAATTCGGTAAGGCGATGAAACGCCTATGAACTCTGCGTTCTTGTTTGTCTTTACAAGAGGTTGATTGTATTTGTTAGAAATATAGGTCTGAATTGTTATTGAGAAATTTGCCATCTTTTACCATTCTGATAAGAGCGTTTTCTAGATCCGCTCGGATAAACAATCGGAGAATAAAAAATGAGCGAATACAAATACCCATTTAATGACATTTTATTCAGTCTACAGTCTGTCGCTCAAATAGAGCGTTTGACTCCTTATTTACATGATACGGTTGACGATAGTCTATTAGAAGCCATTCTTGAGGAAGCGGGAAAGTTAGCAGAACAAGTCATTGCGCCAATCAATGCTAGTGGTGACAAAGAAGGTTCTAGGGTGGAGTCAGGTGAGGTCATTGAAGCCAAAGGCTTTAAAGAAGCGTTCAAAGCATATGCTGACGGTGGCTGGATTGGCCTTTCAGGAGACCCGGAATACGGTGGACAAGGCCTACCGTCGTATATTGCTACCGCGGTTAATGAAGGCGTTCAGGCGGCTAACCTAGCCTTTTCACTTTGTCCTTTGCTGAGCATGGGAGCGATAGAAGCCATTAGTCAACACGCCAGTGAGATACTGAAGAATCGCTATTTGCCTAAAATGTTAGCGGGTGAATGGGCAGGGACTATGAATTTGACCGAAGCCCTCTGCTGGCTCAGACCTTGCCGCTATTGCCTGCAAAGCGATTCCTGATGGCGATGTATTTCGTATAAAAGGGCAAAAAATCTTTATCACTTGGGGTGATCATCAGATGAGTGACAACATCATTCATTTGGTATTGGCTCGCTTGCCAAATGCACCTGAGGGAGTGAAAGGTATTTCTTTGTTCATCGTGCCAAAATTTCTCTTAGATAATCAAGGTGAACCTGCTGAGCGTAATGACGTTCATGTCGTGTCGGTTGAGCACAAGATGGGAATTCATGCATCACCCACTTGTGTGATGAGCTTTGGAGATAAAGAAGGCGCTGTTGGCTATCTTGTTGGCAAAGAAAACGATGGTATTAAAGCCATGTTCACTATGATGAACAATGCAAGACAAGGCGTTGGCTTACAAGGTTTGGCCATTTCTGAACGAGCTTATCAGCAAGCTCTTGCTTATGCGATTGATCGTAAACAAGGCATGAATGCAAGTCGTACTGCTCGGGCAGCGATTATTGAACATCCTGACGTACTGCGTATGTTGATGACCATGAAGTCACAAATTGATGCGATGCGTTCTCTTATTTATGTGGCCGCTGTCGAAAACGATTTGTCGCATTTTGCAACGGGTGAGGTACAAAAACAGGCCGTGATAAGAACCGCTTTGTATACGCCTATTGTTAAGGGATGGATCACTGAGCAAGCTCAAGAAATAACATCCTTGGCCATTCAAGTGCATGGTGGAATGGGCTTTATTGAAGAAACTGGCGTGGCCCAACATGCTCGTGATGCCCGAATTTTGCCCATTTATGAAGGTACCAATGGCATTCAAGCTATTGATCTCATTGGTCGCAAACTGCATTCTGATAAGGGCGAAGGGATGATGTCATTGCTCGCTGACATCGAATCCGAATTAACACACTGGCAAGCAACAGACATGGCGCCGTATGCGGAAAAAGTGACTGTAATGCTGGAGCAAGCTAAAGCCGCTACCCAATCTTGTTTAGAGGCTATGCAAGAAGATCCTGTTTTGGGAACGGGCTTAGCGTATCCTTACATGATGTTAATGGGCTATCTGATTGGTGCCTGGTTGCAAATGAGAGCTTTGCATGCCGTGCAAGGTAATAATAAGCTTGATGATGTGCAAAAAGCTTCATGGCAACATTCGGTAGGCTTTTACTGTGATCATGTATTGCCTCGTGCTTTTGGTTATGCCCATGAAATAAAGTTTGGCAAGACAACTGTTGACAAACTAAACAAAAATGCTTTCAATCGATAAAAAGCATGACACGAAGAGACCTTTGTATTGCGTATTGAGCAAGGTCTTTTATAAGAAAGAATGCCTTAAAATAAAAATGTATCCGATAGGGAGGCAATATGACAGATAGAGACGTTATGGAGTTTGATGTTGTGATCGTGGGGGTGGCCCAGCAGGGCTGTCTGCAGCGTGTCGCATTATGCAAAAAGCCAAAGCCGAAGAAAAAGAGATCAGTGTGTGTTTGGTTGAGAAAGGTTCTGAAATAGGCGCTCATATTCTATCTGGTGCTGTCGTTGATCAAAAAGCCTTAGCTGAATTATTCCCTGATTGGCAAGCTATGGGGGCACCGTTAAACACTAAAGTGAATCAAGATGAGCTTTACTGGTTACATTCAGACAGCGCAGCCAAGCAGCTGAGTCACTGGATGATTCCTAAAACCCTTCATAATGACGGCAATTATATCATTAGCCTTGGTAATTTGTGTCGTTGGCTTGCAGAGCAAGCAGAGGCATTGGGTGTGGAGATTTTTCCTGGCTTTTCGGCGGCTCATCTTGCCTATGATGAAAGTGGTAAAGTCGAAGGTATTATTACTGGTGACATGGGATTGGCTGAAGACGGTTCAGAAAAAGACGGCTTTATGCCTGGTATGCTACTAAAAGCAAAATACACACTTTTGGCAGAAGGCTGCCGAGGTCATTTGGGCAAAGAGCTGATTGCTCGATTTGCCTTAGACGAAGACAAAGCCCCACAGCATTACGGCCTTGGCATTAAAGAGTTATGGGATGTGCCAGAGGCTCAGAGCAAGCCAGGTACGGTTATTCATACAGCGGGCTGGCCGTTAGGAAATGAAGCCGGTGGTGGCGGTTTTTTATATCACTTAGAGAATAATCAAGTGGTTGTGGGTTTGATTGTTGACTTGAATTATAAAAATCCTTACTTGAGTCCCTACGATGAATTTCAAAAATATAAGCATCATCCGATTATTGCGGAACATTTAAAAGGTGCCAAACGTGTGTCTTACGGAGCGCGTGCTATAGCAAAAGGTGGCTGGGCGTCGTTACCTAAAATGAGTTTTCCAGGCGGCCTAATGATTGGTTGTGATGCTGGCACACTAAATCCTGCAAAAATTAAAGGCACGCATACCGCCATGAAGAGCGGTATGGTAGCAGCGGAAAATGTTTTCGATGCATTACAAGCTGAAACACCGGTAGCCGATTTGGTTCAATTCAGTGATGCTGTGCGCAATTCATGGTTAGGAAAAGAATTACAGCAAGCCCGTAATTTTGTTCCTGTAATGCACAAAATGGGCACATTCTGGGGCGGGGCTTACAACTGGCTAGATCAAAACTTTTTTGCTGGCGGTTTGCCTTTTACCTTTAATGATATGACGCCCGATTATGCTTGCTTGGAGCCTGCAGAGAAACATGTTGCGCCAGATTATAAAAAACCAGACGGTTTGTTAAGCTTTGACAAGCTCTCATCGGTGTTTTTATCAAATACCAACCATGAAGAAAATCAACCTTGTCATTTGAAGCTAAAAGATCCGACTATTCCGATTCAAAGCAACCTTCCCAAATATAATGAGTTCCGCTCAGCGTTATTGTCCGGCAGGCGTTTATGAAGTCGTAGAGTCAGCTAACGAGACGATTTTTCAAATCAACTCACAAAATTGTATTCACTGTAAAACCTGCGATATCAAAGATCCAGCACAAAATATAACTTGGGTAACCCCAGAAGGGGCAGGCGGTCCAAATTACCCTAATATGTAATTTTGTAGGCAGGCCCAACTAAGGCTACGGCATTTATGGAAACGCCAATTCAGCTTTTTAAGCAAACGGATCACTTATATGTGCTCCGTTTGTTCTTATTCACCACTGGATTTCACTCTCTGGCTGTTTAATAATGGTACCCTACAAAAAGGGGAACACTATGCGCCTTTGGGTCGATGCCGACGCCTGTCCAAATGTTATCAAAACCATTCTTTTCCGTGCTGCTGAACGTGTGCAAATTCCTTGTATCCTTGTCGCAAATCAAGCGATTGCAGTCCCTCCCTCTAAATGGATTGAACGACGAGTAGTAAGCTCAGGTTTTGACGTCGCCGATAATTATATTGTCGACAATATTGATGCTCAGGATTTGGTCATCACAGCAGATATCCCTTTAGCGTCTGAGGTGATTGAAAAAGGTGCTTTGGCTATTAATCCTCGGGGGGAGCTGTATACCAAAGAAAACATTAAACAACGTTTGGGTATGCGAGATTTTATGGAACAGATGCGCTCTTCAGGTGTTCAAACAGGCGGCCCGGCAACCTTTAGTCAGCAAGACAGAATGGCTTTTGCTAATACGTTAGACAAGCTGTTGGCACAAAGAGTCAAATAGCCGTATTTTTAACAGAAACCTTGTGCAATCTGGAAAGGGCTTGTTGAGCGTTTTCCAGATTATTCAACATTTATAGGTGGTTTTATATGAAAAAAATCGTGGTGGTTGGTGGTGGAGCAGGAGGTTTGGAACTCGTCACGAAATTGGGGCATTCCTTTGGCAAAAAACGCCAAGCGGACATCGTTCTGATTGACAGAAGCCAGACCCATATCTGGAAGCCGTTATTACATGAAGTGGCAACCGGTTCTTTAGACATCAACAATGATGGTGTGAATTATAGAAGCCCATGCTGCCAAGCACCATTATCAGTTCCAACTAGGAACTTTAATGGCGGTTGATCCTGAAGCGAAGACTTTAACATTAGACTCTCTGTCGGATGACATGGGACACATAGTGTTACCCGAACGTACGATTTCTTATGACATTCTTGTTATGGCTGTGGGCAGTGTCAGTAATGATTTTGGTACGCCTGGTGTGTCCACTCATTGTTATTTTCTCGATTCTCACAAACAAGCAGAACGCTTTCAGCAAGCTTTGCTGAACCAATTCTTACGGGTTCACCAAGAAGGCACCGATGCGAAGCTAAAGCTGGCCATTGTCGGTGGTGGTGCGACGGGGGTGGAATTATCTGCTGAGTTGTTTCATGTGGCCGATATGCTAAAAGCTTATGGTATGCCGGAAATGTCAGGGAAACGTGTCAATATTCAACTGATTGAAGCGGGTCCACGAATTTTGCCGGCATTGCCAGATCGTATTGCGGCTTTAGCAACGAAAGAGTTACTTCGTTTAGGCGTAACCGTCAGTAAAAATACTCGGGTTGTTCGGGCTTACGATGGCGGTTTTCAGACGGCGGATGAGACCAATATTGAAGCCGATCTTATGATCTGGGCTGCAGGAGTAAAAGCACCGGATTTTGTTGCTCGAATAGAAGGTTTTGAAACCACTCGAAATAACCAGATTTTGGTCAAGGGAACATTGCAAACGACAGGGTTTGATAATATCTATGTGATTGGTGACTGTTGTGCTTGTAAGCAGGCTGATGGCTCGTTTGTTCCACCACGTGCTCAATCTGCTCATCAAATGGCATCTTTGGTCTTTGACAATATTAAAGCGTCTTTTTTGAGCGAACCACTGAAAGAATACACCTATAAAGATTATGGTTCTTTGGTGAACTTAAGCCGTTACAGTACGGTGGGTAATCTAATGGGCAACCTTATGGGGGGCTCGATGTTTATTGAGGGACGTATTGCACGCTTTGTGTATGTTTCTTTATACCGCCTACATCTTATTGCGATTCATGGTTGGTTTAAAGCCACGGTGATTATGGCTGCTCAAAAGATTGGCAAGGTGGTCAAACCAAAGCTCAAATTGCATTAAATTACCGACCATGTACTGGATTTAATAGAAACCGAGACGTGATCTCGGTTTTTTTTCATTTAATTTTCCGATGCCTTGACCTGTGTGCTACCCATAGGTTCTACACTTTGTTAATTGTTTGGCTAGTTTGTTTTCAAAGGAGTTCATATGCGAGTAAGTGAGCTGGCTCATAAAGCCAATGTTACGGCTGAAACCGTGCGTCATTACACAAGGTTAGGGCTGATCCAAGCTGAACGCGATGCTAATAATGGTTACCAGATCTACGACAAGCTGGCTTTGCAGCGATTAGTTTTTATTCGTCAAGCCAGTGAATTAGGGTTTAGCTTAAAGCAAATAGAAGACATTTTTCAGCAATCAGACAGCGGCGATTCGCCTTGCCCGATGGTGAGAGATTTGTTGCAGAAAAAAGTGCCTGAAACCAAGCTGAAAATAGCCCAATTACAAGCCCATCTGCATAAAATGGAAAAAGCTTTAGAGACGTGGGAAGACATGCCAGATGGAAATCCCAATGGTCACTCCATTTGTTGTTTGATTGAAGATTGGCAAGAAAAAGCAACGCATGATGAATAGGTATCGAGGATGAATACGAAAGATCAAGAAAGCAAAGATACTGCTATTAAGGCATTAGAGCTCAGCGTATCAGGCATGTCATGCCAAGGGTGTGTGTCGAAAGTTCGTAAGCAAATTCAGCAGCAAAGCCCAGAAGCTGTTGTTACAGGCAACCCAAAAGAAAACTCACTTTTGGTGACCTCCGATCTTTCTTTGGCTGCAATAGAGGCCATAGTGGCAGAAGCGGGTTACCAATCGTTTGGCTTGTTAGATAAAAATGAGCAAGCTCAATTAAATAACAATCAACATACCGATGTGACCGAATCAGAACCTGATATTGACAAAGCAGAGCGCTTGGAGTTGGCGACACATTATCAGTTGGCTATTGCTGGTATGACTTGTGCTGGCTGTGTTAATTCTGTGCAAAAAGCACTTACCCATGCTGATAAGGTCTTATCTGCAGAAGTGAATTTCGCTAATCATACTGCGCAGGTAACGACTTTTGGTTCAGTGGAGACACTCATCCAAGCCGTCGCCGATGCTGGTTATCAGGCTAGCCTCGTGGTTGATGCTGACAAAAGTGAAGTTGACCGTGACCAAAGAGAGTTAGAAGAATATCAATATAAGCGTAAGTCGTCAGTTTTGGGGTTAAGCCTAGGTATACCTTTAATGTTATATGGTGTGTTTGGCGGAAGCATGGCTGTGAGCACGCTCACCGATAGGGCTATCTGGTTTTGCATTGGGCTTATTACGCTGTGGATTATGGTTCGTGCTGGTAAACATTATTTCCGTGGTGCGTGGAAAGCCTTTGGTTTACATCAGGCTAATATGGATATGTTAATTGCATTGGGAACCGGATGCGCTTGGCTATATTCCATGCTTGTGGTGATCATGCCAAGTTGGTTACCAGAAAATACCCAGCATTTGTATTTTGAAGCGGCGGTTATGATCATAGGCTTAATTAACCTTGGGCAAGCATTGGAATTACGGGCACGTCGTAAAACCAGTCAAGCTCTTCATCGGTTATTAGATCTTAGACCAAAAATGGCAACTCGAATTGAAAATGGGGTTGAATCACGGGTTCCCGTTGCCGACATTAAGTTAGGTGATATTTTACGCGTACGTTCCGGTGACAGTATTGCGGTGGATGGAGAAGTTGTAGAGGGCTTATCAACGGTAAATGAGTCCATGTTGACAGGAGAAGCCGCGCCCATTGAAAAACAGCCTGGCAGCTTGTTATCCGCTGGAACGATTAATGGTCAAGGCAGCCTGCTCTTTAAGGCAACTCGAATAGGTTCAGACACCTTGCTGGCACAAATTATTACTATGGTGAGTAAAGCGCAAGGCTCCAAACCGCCTATTAGTGTGTTGGCTGATAAAGTGTCCTCTATCTTTGTTCCGAGTGTGATCATCATCGCTATTTTAACGGCATTGGCTTGGTTTAATTTTGCGGAAGAGGCCGTTTTTTCATACATGCTGGTTACCAGTATTTCCGTATTAATTATTGCTTGTCCTTGTGCTCTGGGGTTAGCGACGCCTATATCAACCATGATAGGGATTGGAAAGGCCGCAGAATATGGCGGTTTGATTCGTAATGGCGATGCGCTACAGCGAGCAAGTGAGTTGACGGTGGTAGTACTGGATAAGACGGGAACCATTACAGAAGGCAAGCCTAAAGTGGTCGATCAGATAATGGCTGAGCACGCTCAAAAAGATTTTGTGGCGGAATTAGTTACCATGCTTGAAGCGCGGGCGAATCACCCTTTGGCTGATGCTTTGCTGCAACACTGCCAGTTGACTCGAGATAGTAATAGCTCAATGAAGCTTGATCATTTTGAATCAATGATTGGTTTGGGAGTGAAAGGCCATGTTAAGGGAAGGACGTATTATCTCGGTAATGAGCGCCTCATGAAAGAAAAGGGGATTCACCTTGAGCTGGACGAAGTGAACAGCCAATATAAGGGATGCACTCGTGTTTATCTTGCAGATGATACCTCTTTATTATCGATTTTCTATATTGAAGACCCAGTTAAGAGAGGCATGAAAGATGCCATCACTAGCTTTAAAGAACAAGGGTTAAAAGTCATTATGTTGACAGGAGACAACCCTGAAACGGCGGCGTCGGTAGCAGAAGCTGTCGGTATCGAAGACTATCATGCGCAGTTAATGCCAGATGATAAGCTAAACTGGGTTAAGACACTTCAAGCTCAGGGCGAAGTGGTTGGTATGATTGGTGACGGTATAAATGATGCTCCTGCTTTGGCTCAAGCTGATGTCGGTTTTGCTATGGGGGCTGGTACCGATGTTGCTATGGAAAGCGCAGACATCACGTTAATACACAGCGATTTAAAAAGTGTCGCTAACGTGATTCAAATCAGTAGGGCGACGTTAAGAAATATCAAACAGAATTTGTGGGGCGCATTTGCGTACAACACTTTAGGTATACCAATTGCCGCTGGGATTTTGTTTCCTTTGACAGGCTGGTTGTTAAGCCCTGTCATCGCTGGAGCGGCCATGTCTTTATCATCGGTTACCGTGGTGACCAATGCCAATCGACTCAGACTGTTCCGTGTATCATCGTCTACAGATAAAATGGAGGATAAAATATGAGCACACTCATTAACCTTGTGGGCGTTTTACTCATTGTGTTTGTTGTTTACTGGTTTTGGTGGCCGAAAAAGCGCAGTAAGTGACGGGACTCAATTCTCCCTATGACCGATGAGCTAGGCAATTAGCAGGGAAATTTGCCTACGTTTACGGTAAAATGCGGTTTCTTTGAATAAGCCAAGAAAGTCTCTTGGCTTATTTTTCTTGGTTAAAAATCAAAATGATCGGAGTCGTTAATATGCTTGCTGCATATCAATGGGGCATTTTTGCCATTGCATTGGGTACGTTTGGAATAGGTACCACAGAATTTATGCCCATGGGGTTACTTCCAGTGATAGCAGAGGGCGTTAATGCGTCTATTCCAGCAGCTGGTTTGCTGATTAGTGCCTATGCTGTCGGGGTTATGGTTGGCGCACCGTTAATCACCTTATATCTAACTAAATACAGTCATAAAACCTCTTTGCTGGCCTTAATGGCGGTTTTTGTGGTGGGCAATCTTCTCTCTGCGATGTCGGTGAATTACGAAACCTTTTTAGTATCTCGTATCATTACCAGTTTGTCCCATGGTGCTTTTTTTGGTATCGGAGCCGTGGTAGCAATGAATTTAGCGCCATACCATAAAAAAGGCTCGGCCGTGGCGTCTATCTTTTTGGGACTCACCATTGCGAATATTGTAGGCGTACCAATTACTACATGGTTAGGGCAAACCTTCGATTGGCGTCTTTCCTTTGTCGTCACTGCAGTACTAGGTATCGTGGCGATTTTGGGTATTAGCCGTAGTTTGCCAGCCATGGCGCCAGCGAAAAAACCTGATGTCAAAACCGAACTTAAAGCCATCATGCAGCCTGCAGCCTTGCGAGCTTTTGCAACGACAGTGATGTGTGCTGGTTCCATGTTTACGCTTTACACCTATATAACCCCAGTGATGCAAACCTTAGCTCAGGCTACCGATAACACCATTGCGACTATGCTGATGTTGGTGGGTATTGGCTTTACTTTAGGTAATTATGTTAGCGGTAAAATAACGGACAAATCACCAGATTTAGCCTTGTTTGTGTTCCTTGCTTTGCAAGTGTTGGTATTGCTGATGTTTCGTTTTACCGCCACCACAACAATGGGTGCTGGTCTAACTGTTTTACTATGGGGAACGGTTATTTTTGGCAGTGGACCACCATTACAAATGCAAGTGATGAAAATCGCCGATCAGGCTCCAGGATTGGCTTCGTCTATTAATATAGGCGCGTTTAATCTTGGTAATGCTTTAGGCGCGGCTCTAGGTGGGTTGGTCATTAGTATTGGTTTCGGCTTTGATTGGATCCCAGGAGCTGCTGCCATATTGTCTTTTTTAGCGCTGATTATGGTGTTCATTAATCGCTATAAATCAAGATATTAACTTATTGGTTAGCGTCTTTAGTCGTCAGCTCAACAGCGTTTGAGTTGAATACTGTCATTGTCTGTTCGACGATGATTTGTAGGCATTTTTATGCCAAATCTAAATGTAGTTTTTATTTCTTAATGTAATTTAACGGTTTCTAACTGGAAGATACTAGCGCTTCGCAGAGGTATGCGGCTGTGTTGGTGTGCTGATAAAAGGTAATTTATGCTCGAAAAAATGAAAATGGAATGGTTCTCCAATATTCGTGGAGATATATTGGCTGGTATTGTGGTGGCACTGGCTTTAATCCCAGAAGCCATCGCGTTCTCTATTATTGCTGGCGTTGATCCAAAAGTGGGCTTGTATGCCTCTTTTTGTATCGCCGTCGTTATTGCCTTCGTTGGCGGTCGTCCAGGTATGATTTCGGCCGCGACTGGTGCCATGGCTTTGCTTATGGTGACTTTGGTAAAAGAGCATGGCTTGGAATATTTGTTAGCGGCCACCTTACTAACGGGTGTGATTCAAATTATTGCTGGCTACATAAAGTTAGGCAGTTTGATGCGGTTTGTCTCGCGGTCTGTGGTGACAGGTTTTGTCAATGCTTTGGCGATACTGATTTTTATGGCGCAGTTACCAGAGCTAACCAATGTAACATGGCACGTTTACGCTATGACAGCTGCAGGTTTAGGCATTATTTATCTTTTTCCTTATCTGCCTGTGATTGGTAAAACCTTGCCTTCACCTTTGGTATGTATCGTGGTGTTGACGGCTTTCGCTATGATAGTGGGAATAGATATTCGTACCGTTGGTGATATGGGCGAACTGCCTGATACCTTGCCGATCTTTTTGTGGCCTGACGTGCCTTTAAACCTAGACACTCTATTAATAATCTTACCTTATTCTATTGGCTTAGCGGTGGTTGGCTTATTGGAATCCATGATGACAGCGGCCATTGTTGATGACCTTACTGATACAAAGAGCGATCGTAATCGTGAATGTAAGGGTCAAGGTATTGCTAATATAGGATCTGGTTTACTCGGTGGTATGGCGGGTTGTGCCATGATAGGCCAATCGATTATCAACGTAAAATCGGGTGGTAGAGGGCGCTTGTCCACCTTTATTGCAGGGACACTTCTTTTAATTATGGTGGTGTTTTTGGGCGAGTGGATAAAACAAATCCCCATGGCCGCATTGGTTGCGGTGATGATCATGGTATCAATTGGTACTTTTTCTTGGAGCTCCATTACCAATCTTACAAAACACCCGTTATCCACCAATATTGTTATGGTGACAACGGTTGTTATTGTGGTGTGGACTCATAATCTTGCATTGGGTGTATTCGTCGGAGTCTTGTTGGCTACCTTGTTCTTTGCCAATAAAATTGGCCGTTTCATGATAGTGAAAGCAGAACAAAGTGACGATCAATCTGTACGAACATACCGCGTAATTGGTCAGGTGTTTTTTGCATCCTCAGAAGCTTTTGTTGAGTCATTTGATTTTAAAGAGGCTGTCAATAAAGTGGTTATTGACTTAACTAATGCGCATTTTTGGGATATTACTTCTGTGTCTTCTTTAGATAAAGTCGTGATCAAATTCCGCCGTGAAGGTGCAGACGTTGAGTTAGTGGGTATGAATGCCGCGACAGAAACCGTTGTCGATAAATTTGCTGTGCACAACGATCCAAAAGAAATCGAAAAAGTCATGGGCGGACACTGATATTTAACATGAAGTGAAAACTTTAGTTGGTGTTTTGGTTAAAAAGAAATGAGGTTAAACCAGAACACCAACCATGATTTCTAGATGCTTAGCATCTGAGAGATCTAATTACAGCGAAACATGTTAATACACCTTCACTATTTCCGATAAATGTTATTATCGGAAATAGTGAATAAGCCTATTATTGCAGTGCTATGGCCAAATTTTAGGCTTTTATTTATTCTTTAAATCGTTCCAATAATTCAATCAGTGAATTGACCTGATATGTGGGTCGAATCTCTTCTGTGTGTGTTTTGTTGTGGCGATTAAGCCAGCATGTATCGAAGCCAAAGTTGTTGCCACCTAGAATGTCCGATTCTAACGTGTCGCCCACCATCAATACCTGATTTTTATCTGGGGATCCCATTTGCTCTAACGCGTATTGAAAAATAGTTGGATGTGGCTTAGCAACACCAACGAGCCTCGGAAATCACAACGGGTGAAAAATACGGCTGAAATCCTGTGCGCTCCAAACGTACGGTCTGCAATTGGGCAAAACCATTGGTAATGATGCCCATCTTTACCTTGTTTGCATGCAAATGTGTCACAAGTTCTACAGCACCTGGCAAGGTTTTGCAGATATCCGCCATGGCATCTAAAAACTGCTTATTCAGCTCTTTTGTGCTGATAGCTAATCGTTCGCTCCATCGTGTAAAACGGCGTGTTTGTAGCTGTTCGGCACTGATTTGACCATTTTGATAGTCTACCCAAAGCTGTTTATTAACGACTTGGTACTCATCAAAGTCGCTTTGCTCGAAACTTATACTATGCTGAGCAAACATGTGTTTTAAGCCGGCAAAATTGTCAAAATGGAAAAGTGTTTCGTCCGCGTCAAATAGGATCCATTGATATTTCATTGTTTAACTGCACATATTAAAAGTTTAAAGGTAATGCTGTGGGTGTAATGCTGGCGCTAATGCCAGTATTAAAGCCTGTGTATAGATGCTTTCCCGTGTGGCGGCATGATTCGTTAACAACCCTATCGCACCGCCTTTCTGTCGAATGTTGTTGGTATTAAATAACGCGTCCATGACTACCCCAAGCTCTTTACCAGCTAGAAGCTGTGCGTACACTTTCGAAGGTAAAGGCAAATTTGCTGAGCGCCCCGTCATTAAATGTCCGTCACTATTTACAATCGCGACATACGCAAACGTTGCTGCGCCCTCTTCGAATTCATCAACACCTCCTTCCATAGCAACACAAAAACCCATAGCTTTACTGCCATGATCAGCGAAATCATTCTGTTCAAAACAGTAACGCGCTCGGTTTTGTGCACCAAGACGAGTCTCTGCTTCTGTCATCGGTTGATCGGCAACATCAGATGGAGCATGCATCTCTTCGCAATGAATGATGTGATCGGGAAACGTTTGAGAAAAGGCTTGTTTTGCGGCATTCACTTTGACGGGATTAGTGGATCCGACACAAATTCTGATGACAGTGGAGTCTGCTTTTATGGTCATATAGGCAATCTCGTTAATGGCTTTAGATGAATAAAAAAGCCGCTATTATCATCTAGAATGATCAATAGCGGCTTGTTAAAGCACTAATGTATATGGGTTAAGCTTGCCCTTTAATGATGGGCGTTGGGCAAACAACATCGGCATTTTGCGCTCGGTTTCTGAGCAAGTGATCCATGATCGTTAACGCTAACATTGCTTCGGCAATGGGCGTTGCGCGAATACCAACACAAGGATCATGACGGCCTTTGGTAATGACTTCTATAGGATTGCCGGCACGGTCAATGCTTTTACCAGGAATGGTGATGCTTGATGTTGGTTTTAATGCCATGCGAACCACAATATCTTGGCCAGATGAAATGCCACCCAGCACACCACCTGCGTGATTGCTTAAAAAACCTTCTGGCGTCATCTCGTCACGATGCTGGCTGCCTTTTTGTTCGACAACATCAAAACCATCACCAATTTCAACGCCTTTTACAGCATTAATACTCATAATGGCTTTGGCAATGTCTGCATCGAGACGGTCAAAAACGGGTTCGCCTAAACCTGGCATTACGTTCTTTGCAATAACGGTGATCTTCGCACCCACCGAATCGCCTTCACGACGTAACGCTGTCATGTATTCTTCAAGTTGTGGAATCGCATCTGGATCTGGGCTGAAAAAGCTGTTTTCGTAAACTTGGCTTAGGTCTTTGACTTCCAATTTTATTGGACCAAGTTGCGACAAGAAACCTTGGATTTCAATACCAAATTGTTGCTTTAAATATTTCTTAGCAATGGCGCCTGCGGCAACACGCATCGCCGTCTCACGAGCGGACGAACGACCGCCACCACGATAATCGCGGAAGCCGTATTTTTGGTCGTATGTGTAATCTGCGTGGGCTGGACGGAAAGTGTCTGCGATATTGCCGTAATCTTTCGAGCGCTGATCAGTGTTTTCGATCATTAAACCGATGGGGGTTCCTGTGGTTTTACCTTCAAAAACACCCGATAGAATCTTAACTTCATCTGCTTCGCGACGCTGAGTGGTGTATTTTGAGGTGCCAGGTTTACGCAGATCCAAATCACGCTGTAAATCTGCTTCGCAAATTTCAAGGCCCGGAGGACAACCATCAATAATGGCACCAAGCGCAAGACCATGACTTTCACCAAAGGTGGTGACTTTAAAAAGTGTTCCAAATGTATTACCAGACATAATTTATTTCTGCTCTTGTAATAGTTCACTAAGTTGTTCTTTCGTTAGGATAAAAACGCCGTTGCCACCCTGCTCTAATTCTACCCACATAAATGGAATGTTAGGATAAGCGGTTTGCAACGCGACCTCGGTGTTTCCTACTTCGTATACTAATATACCGTCATCTTGCAGATAATGCGCGACTTGGGCTAAAAATTCGTGGGTGAAATTAAGTCCATCTTCACCGGATGTTAAGGCTAATTCTGGTTCATTATGAAATTCTGCCGGAGCATTCTGGAAATCATCCGCATCAACATAAGGAGGATTACAAATAATCAGGTCGTATTGTTTGCCCGTTAGGCTTTTAAACATATCAGAATGAATAGCATGAACTCGGTCTTCCACTTGGTGGCGAACGATGTTTTCATTGGCGACCAGCAATGCCGCTTCACTGATATCTGAAATATCGACTTCTGCGTCTTCAAACACTAAGGCAGCAGCAATGCCTAGGCAGCCAGATCCCGTACACATATCTAAAATATTCAACGGATAGTTTTTAAGCCAAGGTGCAAATTCACTTTCCAATAAAGACAGGATTGGTGAACGTGGAATTAATGTGTCTTTGGTGACTTTAAATGGCAGCCCCATAAACCAAGCTTCGCCTAAAAGGTATGGAAGCGGTTCACGCTTGGTAATGCGTGTTTGTACTAATTTAAGAATATGCTTCTTTTCATTATAGGTCAGTGCGCAATCTAACATATCGCGATCAAAGTCGAGCGGAAGCTTTAATGCGCCCATTACAAGGTGAACGGCTTCGTCCCAAGGGTTATCTGTGCCGTGACCGTAAAACAAGTCCGACCGTTGAAAACGGCTAAAAGTCCAGCGAATGAAGTCTTTGATGGTGTTTAAATCACGAATAGCGGATTGTTTGTTGCTCATCTTCTCTTCTTAATATTGAATGCGCGAATACAGCGAGTAAGTCATTATAACGGTTATTGTTTCGAGCCTCTATCTTTGCGTTGCATGGTTTTCACTGAGTGAGTGATTTCCTCCAGTTTTCTTGCCATTTCTTGCCATTTTTTATCCTCATCCACGCGTTGCTCACTTTGACGATCTAAGAGTTCTGTCGTGAGCCTTGCATTTTCTTCTTTTAGCAATGCTAGTTGATTGTCTTGTTTGGCTAAGTCTACTTCTTTTTGAGCGAGGTTGAGGCGTAGTTCAGAGTTGTCTTTTTGTGCTTGCTGGATCTGGCTGGTCAACACCGCATTTTGCGCTATCACCTCTTGGTATCTTTGTTCGCTAAATGCCCATTTTTGCTTCAGGTTTTCGGCTTCTTCTGTTCTTTTTTGACATTCTATCGTCAATGCGTCATGGGCGGTTTGCAGTTCGATTAGTGCTGACGATAAGGAAAGGTAGCCGCTTTGTGTTGCCTCTTGCTTACGTATTTGGTGTTGCTCTATTTCTGTCGTTTTTTCATCCAATAATTGCCCAAGTTGTTGAGTAACTTCTCGTGAAAACCGCTTAAAAACCGGTCCGAGAACATCGTTTAACTCTTTTAATTGGTGTTGTTGATATTCTTTGTACGTGTCTTCCCATTCCGCGATGGCATTCATTAGGGTCGTGTTTGAGCAACGTCGACCATCTTGTTGCAAAAAGTGCTCAGCCAAGCGTGGGATATTGGGAAAGCTATTTTGCTCTAGTAACAGCCAGCAGGCTTGGTGGATTTCTTCTCTTGCTATATTTGCTTTGCGAGCCATGATGTTATCCATTAAGTAATGAAAATAAATTAAATAAAATATGTATTTATTTTATCAAATATATTTTATTTTTCATATCTCGCAAACTTCGGACCTTGATGACACTTATTTTTAGCAATAAAAAAGCCCCCGAAGGGGCTGGTTATATGAATGACATATTATTGAAGGTTAGTACGGTTAAGGACCTTTGTCGCGATCTCCACACCAAGCTCTTTTGCCAGCTGCTTCCAAGAATCTTGCTTAGGCTCGTAGAAAAGTGGCTCAGCGTTGGGAAATCGCGTATTTAAGATGTCGCTGACACTCGCTAAGCCATCAATCAAGCCGATCTTTTCGGCCTGTGAACCGGTAAACACCATGCCCGAGAAAACATCGTCTGTGATAATAAGTCTGTCCCCTCGACCTTCTTTTACTGCATCAATGAATTGTTGATGGGTTTCGTCTAGTACAGCCTGCCATTTGGTTTTCGCTTCTTCGGTCATTGGTGCAAATGGGTCCAAAAAGGCTTTGTTGCGACCCGCTGTGAAAGTACGGCGCTCTACGCCAATTTTTTCGAGCAAATTACTGGCGTCAAAACCAGATGAAATCACACCAATTGAGCCGACTAAACTGGCTTTATCGGCATAGATCTCACTCGCTGCGGAAGCAATGTAATAGCCACCGGAAGCTGCCATGTCTTCAATGACCACGAACACTGGAATATCAGGATAACTTTGCTCTTTAGCGCGAATGGCATCATAAATTATGCCGGAATGAACTGGGCTACCGCCTGGGCTGTTCATTTCAATCACGACACCCTTTAGGCGGGAGTTTTGGTAAGCGGCATCCAATAAGCCAACAAATTCAGAAGATTCGATTTCACTATCGGCGCCGATCACTCCTCGCATTGGGATCATGGCCACAACATCCCCCTCTAAACTCACGTCCTGAAAGTTTGACTTTGCAAACCAGCCACCGATAACGGCTATGAAAATCGCTAACGTTGTAAAGCGAAAGAATATCCTCCAGCGTCTCGCGCGTCGTTTTTCAATTAAATTGTCATTGAGCGTTTTTTCTAGTAATGCCCAAATTTCTTTATTTGGATCGAGTCGTTCTGATTCTTGCATATCTTCTGTACGCGATTCCGCTGTCTCATGTTTTTTTTCAAGGGATTTCTGTTGATCTTCGTCTTCTGTCCAGCTCATGGCTTTATAAACCTAAAATAGTTGTTAATTGATTGAAGTTGTTAAGTAAACCGTATGGTTGAAGCGCTTCTAAACGGGCTTTACTGTGAGGCTCCGTAGGTAACGCCAATGCTCTTCATACCTGCGTTAGTTGCCATATTTAAATCGTATTCAGTGTCTCCCACCATGATAGCTTGATCAGGAGAAAGACTGAGTTCTGTCAATATTTGTTCAAGCATTAATGGATGAGGCTTAGATAAGGTTTCGTCTGCGCAGCGAGTAGAGCTGAAATAATGCCCCGTTTTCGTTGCCGTCATGACTCTATCCAGACCTTTTCGACTCTTTCCGGTTGCTACCGCCATTTTTATGTTCGCTGAGTGAAGTTTTTCTAATACTTCCATAACACCGTCGTAAGCCTTTGGAGGTGTTTGGTCCGCAGCCCTGTAGAGGTATTTATAGTGCTCAACAATGGCATCACACTCATTTTTATTGAGTTCTGGCCAAATTACAGAGACGGCTTTATCGAGAGAAAGTCCAATGATGTTTTTCACGTCATCTGTTTGTCTGCTGGGAGCATTGGCCAACTCCCCAGCCTGCAACATACTCAGGCAGATTTTATCAATAGAATCAAACAAGGTACCGTCCCAATCAAAAATTACCAACTTAACCATAGATACCTCTTAAGAATAACCCAGCGAAAGTGTACCATAACCGAAAATGACAAAATAAGGATTGGTAATGACGACTGGTTATACATTAGAACAACTTTCCATTGAGCAAAGTGTTGAGTATCGTAAAGTAGTGACAGAAGCAGACGTGCATGCTTTCGCAGAAGTGACAGGTGACACAAACCCCGTTCATTTAGACGCCGAATACGCTGCAAGCACATCATTTGGACAGCCTATTGCCCATGGCATGCTAACGGCTGGTTTTATCTCCGCGGCAATTGGCACACAACTACCTGGGCCTGGCTGTATTTATCTTGAGCAATCGCTTAAATTTCGAGCGCCTGTCTTTATTGGTCAAGAGGTGGTCACTACTGTGACAGTCATAGACATCAACGAACGTCGTCGTCGCGCGACATTAAAAACGGTGTGTGAATGTGAAGGGAAAGTGGTAGTCACCGGAGAGGCTGTCATTATGCTGCCTGCAGCCTCGGTGTAGTGTTGAGAAGCATTAATTATTGAAACAATGGTTAGGGAGCCACCCTTTTACTAACCCTTGTATTAAATATTAAGTGTTTTTGTAGCATTAAGTCATGATTCATTAATAAAACATCAGATAGTGAAAATATAAGTCATTTTATAAAAAAACACTGGGATTTACAGAAAGGCAAGCCTATATTCTAAATGTAGAACAAAGTCAGGTTTAGGCGCTGTTATGAAAATTCAATTACTCATGATCATTACCGTTGTCATATCGTCTATTTTGATGATATCGCAGCGCGCTAGTGCCCATGAGGTAAGCCAATTGCGCTGGCTTGAACCTACAGTAGATCAAAAGTTTGCTGAAGTCGTTGTCCCAGATCAAGATAAAAGCTCAGATAACTCGTATGTTGTTCTGAGCTTTTTTTAAAAAGAGCTTTGACATCGTCATCATCGGCTGTTTCTTACTCTCATCATCCAATTAGACCTCGCTTAAATGGCAGTACAAGCCCAAGAGCACCACCGTTTTCATCAATATAACTTACCCATTTTTATTTATTCATCTATTTTACTCGGGGTTTTATTATGAAAACATTGACTTATGTATCAACAAAAGATGTTAATGATCTTACATGGCCTGTTACAACAGCAAACATCAATCTTTACTCACCTGCTCTGTCGGTTTTCACGGATTTTCAAAAAGCAGGTCCTCGGGTCATAGAGTCCAGTACACGAGCAGATGAACTAGTTTTCTTAATGCGAAAAGAACATGTACGTATGAAGATAGTCGTTGATGCTGAGAATCACTTTATTGGAGTGATTAGTCTTGAGGATTTATCAGAAGACGTCTTTATTAAGCAGGTTGCTAATGGCTATCAACGCTCAGAACTAATGGTTGCAGACTTGATGAGAGCAAAGGAAACGCTACTTGCATTGTCTTATACATCGCTTCAAAAATCAGATATCGAGTCTTTGCTTTTTAGCCAACGTAACAATAAATTTCAACACTTATTGGTCATTGATGAAGATACTAAAACCATACGCGGCTTAATTTCCTCAAATGATGTTGCTCGTCAACTTAGATTGGATATTGATGTTGCTTTCTCAAGTTTTGAGCATATTTATCAAAGTGCAATTCTTGGTCAAAAAGAGCATGGCAAAAAGTTAAAAGTAGCTTAATTCTAGAGCTTAATAGAATCCCCCACTCTGTTGAGCGCAGTCTGGGGGATTTTTATTTTTCTTTTTTCTCTATCCAATATGTATAAATATCCCCTTGTTGATTTTGCTTGATAAGCTTATGACCAAGAAATTGACAAAACTTTGGAATGTCCCTTGTTGTCGATGAATCTGTTGCGATCACTTTTAAAACTTGTTTCGCGGTCAATTTACGCATTTCTACATGCAAAAGCATGACCGGTTCTGGGCAAAGTAAACCAGTAGCATCAAGAAGTGCTTGGTGTTCCATAATATTCCTCTACGGTGTTAAAAAGCCTGAAAATCAGATGTTTTTCACTAGCCAATGGTGAGTGATTTTTGCGATCTGCGTGACGGTATCGCTTACATTTCTATTGTATTTTTTTAATGTTTTAAAGTCATGGTCTGCGCCTTCAATCCACACAACTTCAACGTTCTCTGGTATGTCTTGTTGGCTTACCCAATCGTATCCTCCCAATTGATCTCTCGTCCCCTGAATAATAAGACAAGGCACGTTAAGATCAGAAAGAAAGGACAGTCTGTTCTTTTCTGGCTTACCAGCAGGATAAAAAGGGAAACCAAAGCACACAATGGCTTTCACCATAGGAAGATGTGAAAGCTGTGTCGCAACTCGTCCTCCCATAGACTTTCCTGCTACAACGCAAGCTTCTTCATGCTCGATGTAATGACGGTATTCTGGAACCAGTGTCACAAAGCGTGGAGGTGGCCTTTTTTTAGGGAATGCTCCTGCTCTTTCATATAGGAAAAAGTGACAGGAAGCACCGATTGCTTTCTTTGTTCAGAAATAGCGGCCGAAAGCTGAATCAAAAAATCGTTATGGTGGCCTGCACCGGCACCATGAGCGAGATAAAATGAGGGTGAGGCTCATAGAAAAAACCTTTGCATAGCAACTGCGCTGATCAAGAGCGGGTTATTAAAGCAAATTTATCAGGGAGTGAGAACATAGTGAGCGCGTTATTGCACAATATGGCCGTCGTTATACTTAATTGACAGCACTGGCTTAGCACTGAATGGCTTATTTTTTGCGACACAGTGGTAAATCTTGATCTAGGTCAGAAAGAGCCTAGGGACTAAAGAGTAAACTCCTATTAGAAATTTTAATAGGAACACATCATGATTTGGGATTCTGAACTTATTGGTAAGTATGATTTATCAGGGCCTCGCTATACCTCTTACCCAACTGCGCCACAATTTGATGCCAATATAAGCAAGATTGCGCTAATCGATAAGATGCTAACATCGTCTGAAGTACCACTCAGTCTATATTTTCATATTCCGTTTTGCGCTCACCTTTGTTACTACTGTGCTTGTAATAAAATCGTAACTAAACAATATGATAAAGGCACTGAATACGTTGAGCTGCTGGGTGAAGAGATGAGGTTGCGCAGCTTAATGTTAGACCATACGCGAACCGTTACACAGTTGCATTTTGGTGGTGGAACGCCAACGTTTCTCACTGAAACATTAATAAAAACGCTATTTGATAACATTAAGCAGCATTTCACTCTTATTAATGACGGAACACAAGACTACAGTATTGAAATTGATCCTAGAGAGATTAACCATTCAAAGCTTAAACTATTAACTCAAATGGGGATCAATCGAATTAGCATTGGTGTTCAAGATTTTGATGGTAAAGTTCAGAAAGCAATACACAGAATTCAACCTTTAAAGATGGTAAATAACCTAGTGACTTATGCCCGTGAACAGGGTATCAGATCCATTAATTTTGATCTGATATATGGTCTTCCCTATCAGTCTCTAGAGGGCTTTCGAGACACGTTAGACAAAGTGGTAGCCTTGTCTCCGGATAGAATTTCTCTATTTAATTATGCGCACCTACCAGAACGGTTTCCGGCTCAAAGACGCCTATTGGATGAAAGCCTACCGACCTCCAATATGAAGCTTGCTTTATTAAAAATGAGCATTGAATACTTAATGAATGCTGGCTATGAATACATTGGCATGGATCATTTTGCCAAGCCAGATGACACCTTAGCACAAGCTCAAAGACAAGGAGAACTACAGCGTAATTTCCAAGGTTATACAACACATGCCGGCACCGATTTAGTGGCGTTTGGGGTGTCCGCTATCAGTGATTTAAATGGCGTATATATACAGAACCACACTGACCTAAACATGTACCGACGTAGTATTGAAAAAGGCCAATTGGCGATCGCAAAAGGCTATATCAGCAATTTGGATGATCGAATTCGTCATCAAGTAATAATGACATTGATTTCTCAATTTGAGCTGAACACCGCCGAGATCGAAAGGCGATTTAACATTCGCTTCTTTGATTATTTTGCTGTAGAAGTGGACAATCTAACACCCATGATCGAAGATGGTATGTTAGAAATAAATGATGGTGGAATGCAGACCACCATTAAAGTAACAGATCGCGGTAGATTACTCATTCGTTGCATTTGCATGGTTTTCGATAAGTATCTAAATGGCGCCATAAAATACTCAAAAGTTATATAGATCGAGATCAGGGAGAATCACATGACCATGACACACACACAGTCACGATTTAATAGTACGCTTACCTCGCAATGTCAAAACTGTAGTTTAAGTGCACTTTGTCTTCCCATTGCATTAGCGGATGAGGACATCAATAGACTGGATCAGATAATTGAACGCAAAAAACCATTGAAAAAAGGGGATTTTTTGTTTCGTCAAGGCGAACCATTTGATTCTGTTTACGCGGTCCGCTCTGGTACACTAAAAACGTTCAATATCACCTCTTATGGTGAAGAGCAAATAACAGGCTTCTATTGCCCTAGTGAGCTAGTTGGTCTAAGTGGTATTGACTCCAACGTTTATCCAGTGTCTGCAAAAGCGTTAGAAACAACCACGGTGTGCGAAATTCCCTTTAGTCATCTTGAAGAGCTATCTTCCCAAATCCCCTCTTTAAAGCATCAGCTGTTTAAGGTAATGAGTCGAAAAATTTCTGACGATCAACAAATGATGGTCCTTTTAGGCAAAAAAAATGCGGATGAAAAAGTCGCCTCTTTTTTGCTCAACCTATCGACTCGATTTAAGAAGAGAGGCTATTCTGCGAGTGCCTTCCGCTTATCTATGTCCCGTGGTGAGATAGGTAACTATCTTGGTTTGGCGGTAGAAACGGTAAGTCGAGTCATTACTCGTTTTCAAAAAAGTGAATTGATTCATGTTGATGGCAAAGAAATTGAGATAATTGATTTCCCTGAGATACAAAAACTCGTTGGGGTTGCGAGTGATTGTGGTAAAATCGCCAACATTTGATTGATATAATGAGGCGCTTGCAACATGCTCTATGACGATTTTTACGTTAAATCACTGATACAAACAGTTGAAGACTGGCCGAAACAAGGCATCAGCTTTCGAGACATCACTCCCATTTTTAGTGACCCTAAAGGCATGAGAATGGTAGTAGATGCTTATGTTCATCGTTATATCTCTACAAATATATCTCACATCGCTTGTATCGATGCGAGAGGGTTTTTAATTGCAGCTGTATTGGCGTATGAGTTGCAAAAGCCTCTTATTTTAGTGCGTAAAAAGGGTAAGCTTCCAGGTAAAACCATCTCACAAAAGTATGCTTTAGAATATGGCGAAGCAGAACTAGAGATACAAGAAGGCGCCGTTAGCGCAGGTGATGAAGTTCTATTATTTGATGATCTCATTGCGACCGGTGGAACCTTGTTTGCAGCGATTGAGCTTTTAACAAAGCAAGGAGCAAAGATCAAAGAAGTAGCGGCTATTATTGACCTACCGGATCTTGGCGGGAGTCAAAAATTAAGAGATAGCGACATTCCTGTTTTCAGTCTTTGCGCTTATAACGGCGATTGATTCAAATCAGCAAAAAAGGTGGCATAAGCCACCTTTTTTTGTTTGCCAGGAGCACAATTAGAAGTCTACTGTTGCACCAACAGAAAGACCTTTATCAATTTCTTTACGGCTATTGTCCTCATATACAGTGACAGTTTTGCCATAACGAACATAAATTCTGGCATTGCGCATCGTCATGTATTCAGCACGAAACTCGTAAGTATACATGTGATCCAAGTTCGATAGTGCTAGCACTTCTGGGGTATAGTAAACAGAGCCGTAAATGCTCACACGATTCGCTGCGGGCAACGTATATCGGTACCATCCCCCTAAGGCTAGAGCAAGGGAAAGATCATCATTCCCTGTATCACTGTCTAAATTAGCATCGATTGCATAAAAACGAATACCCAAACCAGCCTGAAGTGGACCGCTAGTGTCTGAGTCTTCAACCGTCACACCAATATGTGCCGTTGATGTGTTCTCATCGTCATTATGAGTAACACCACCATTCACACCGAAAGCGCCCATATTTAGATCAATGTCGCCCTTCACTGTATCATTATTTAAGCTTACCCCTGCCGAGGAAGCATGAACGATAGATGATCCTAAAATGCCGGCGGTTAGTAATAGTGCTTTTTGTGTAAGATTCATTTCTATTATCCTATAATGAAATAATATTTAATCGGTCAAAGGCCGCTGGCGACTGCTTTAACCCCTTAAAGTCAAACAATTCAGTATCTGCTAAGTGAGATGGAACTACATTTTGTAAAGCAGAGAACATGGTCTCAATTCTTCCTGGAAATTCTTTTTCCCATTTTTGTAACATGTCTTTGACAACTTGTCTTTGAAGATTTTCTTGAGAGCCACAAAGGTTGCAAGGAATAATGGGATATTCCTTCATGTGAGCAAACGCTTCTATATCAGATTCTTTACAGTAAGCCAAAGGTCGAATCACGATATGCTTTCCGTCATCACTCAATAGCTTCGGAGGCATTGATTTCAATTTACCACCAAAAAACATATTTAAAAATAATGTTTCAAGAATATCGTCTCTATGGTGGCCCAATGCTATTTTAGTCGCACCAATTTCTTCAGCAAAGCCATAAAGTGAACCACGGCGCAAACGAGAGCACAAACCGCACGTTGTTTTACCTTCTGGTACGATTTCTTTGACGATACTGTAAGTGTCACGCTCTAAGATATGAAAATCCACCCCCAGCTCTTCCAAATAAGCAGGTAAGATATGCTCTGGAAAGCCTGGTTGCTTCTGGTCCAAGTTTACAGCAACAATGCTGAACTTTATTGGAGCACTAGCCTGTAGATTACGTAAAATCTCAAGCATAGTATAAGAGTCTTTGCCCCCAGATAAGCACACCATTACCTTGTCACCATCTTCAATCATATTGAAATCGGCAATGGCTTGGCCTGTTAATCTACGAAGGCGTTTTTGGAGTTTATTTAGCTCCAACTTTTCTTTAGGTCGATTAGATAAATCCATCATATATACGCTGTGAATAAAACGCGCTTATCTTACTATAAGGATGATGTCATCGCATCAAAAATGGATGACTTAAGGTCAATTGTATGAAAAAACGCTATTTTCACTCAATTTAGTTACGATGTAAGGGTATTTTTTTTACTTAGAAATTTCAAAGAGCAATGACATTTTTTACAAATGTACTCTGTTCCTTTTTGAGTACCTAGTATGGCGTTGCTTGCTAAAATGATGCTTTTGACAAGCACAATAATATTCATAGCTGTTTTTTTGTGGAGGAACATCAAAAGTATGCGTCCTGTTTGGTCGGATACCAAAAACCTTAAACATAACCGCTTGCCATTCTTTACCATGCGGTTTTACGCTATTGCCGTAAATTTGATAGACCACCATGTGCGCTACTTCGTGTGGAACCACACTGTTTAAAAACTCAGTTGGATTCTGTTGATACATAAAATAGTTAAAACGTAGCTCGTTTTTTTGCAAGTGCGCCGTACCAGCCGCTTTGCCTCTTTGTTTAAAATTACATACAGACCGTTTAAATGTCGTGCCAAAAAAAGCATCAGCTGTAGCGAAACATTGTTTAGCTTGTTCAGAAACATGCTGGAGTGCATCGATTTCGTCACTTGATGTTGTTTGTCTTGCACTCAAGTACATACTATATGAGGCCTACCTGAGTCAGTTTCATGAATGACTTTCATCAGCGATTCGGCAAAAACAGCGACACTTTCTTTTGGTAATCCGGTTAAGCGGCTTAGAGACGCCACCGAAGTCGGTTTATGTAGACTGATCAACCTAAGCTGAGTGTCACTTAACGTTATATTAGCGTCTGCGTATTTCCACGCCAGAATCTTATGCCAGTTAGTGCTCTCTGATTTCAGTACATCTTCTGACAGTACAGGATAATAATATTCTGCAGGAATAATAATTTGCACTTTACCTTGCAGCACAGCCGGGCTTTTTCATTGATACATAATGTAAAGAAGCTTGTCGTCCCCACGGAGATATATTCGTATGCTATGAGATATCGAATAACCGACTTCCATTGGGCCTCATTAAGCTCCTTGCCTTTACCAAATAATGGTAAAGATTCCCCTTTAATAGCAGAAACGGATTTGCTTTTTTTGCCCAATAAAACTTGAATAAGCAGGGAAAATGGCTGCAAACCTTTCGTATGATAGACTAGCGACAACAGTTTTTGACTGGCTGTTGACATGTTTTGCTCAGATCGATTGGTCAAGCATCGGTCACAATACTGGCAAGCGGGAATTTCCTCATCAAAATGAGATAACAAGTTTTGTCGCCGACATCCTCGCCCCTCTAAAATACGAAATAAACTTCCTAAATGCTGTATTTCTCTTTCTGATGCCATAGGGTTAAGAGCGGCCAATTGTTGGGCTTGAAGCATATCTTGCAAACCATAAAGCAATAGCGATTTAGCGGGTTTTCCATCTCGTCCTGCTCTTCCCACTTCTTGAAAATAAGCTTCTGGACTGCTTGGTAAATCTAAATGGATGACAAACCTAACATGCGCAATATCGATTCCCATGCCGTAAGCAGTGGTCGCCACCATAATCGTGCCATATTGTTTTATGAAAACAGCGTGATTTGCTTGTTTCTCTTCGTCGGTCATAGCTGCATGATAGCTCAAACTTGGCAAGCCTAAACCACGTAGCCAGTTTGATAGCTCGTCGGTCTTTTTTCTTGAACGACAATAAATAATGCCTGACTCACCAGGAACTTCATGGTGTAAAAAATACAATATTTGCTGTTTGGCTTTACGTTTTTGAGCAATCTGAAGCTTTATGTTAGCTCGATCAAAACTGCTTTTTAATACTAAGCAGTCAATAAGTTGTAATGATTCTTGAATTGTTATGATAGTTTTTTGATCTACGGTTCCGGTTAAAGCGATAATAGGTACATGAGGAAAAAATGCTTTAAGCTGACCAAGTTGACTGTATTCAGGGCGGAAAAAATCCCCCCATTGTGAAATGCAATGTGCTTCATCAATGGCAAATAAAGAAATATCTATACTGTGCAAAAAGCCAATAACGGAAGCTTGCACTAGTTTTTCTGGGGAGAGATACAGTAAATCAATATGATGATGACGTAACGCCCAAACAAGGTCGTCTTGCTCACCCGGGTTCAAAGTAGAGTTCAGGAATTTGGCACGAATGCCCTTTGCGTTCAATTCTTCTACTTGTTGTGACATAAGGGACAACAAGGGGCTGACAATGATGGCGACACCGGATCTAATCAGACCAGCGGCTTGGTATACTAAAGATTTACCACCACCTGTGGGAGCGGCAAGTAAAACGTCTTGCCCTGAGCATAGCGCATCAATCGCCTGTTCTTGCAAAGGGCGATACTCGCTGTGACCTAGGCGTAAAAGAGTTTGTGTCTTTAAGTTCATTTCGTAATTATCTCTTAACGCAGCACTTTGTGCATCGATTTTTCTTCTTCTTTTCGCTAGAATCAAACACTTAATTTGCATTAAGGAAACATCTAAATGGCACACCAACCTCTTGATGATCTTGAGTTAGAGACGTTAGAAGATTTTTTGGAGTCAGATCAAGTTCATGAAGAATGTCAGAACTTTGTTATGGCGCATGGCTTTTTAACAGCGTTATCTATTTGTCCAGTTTTGACAGCCGAAGAAAAATGGCTGCCAGTTATTTTTGAAGAGACTCCCAAATTTGACAATGAAAAACAAGAGAAACAAATACTTCAATATCTCTCCCGACTTTTTATTGATATTCAAATTGAACTAGAATCCGAAGAAGGTTTCATGGTGCCCTGTGAGCTTGAAATGGGTTCTTCTCCGGAAGAATTAAGTGAATTACAGGAATGGGCGACTGGCTTCATGGAAGGCGTATTCATGACCGAAAGCCATTGGTTTGAGTCAGAAAAAGAAGAAGTTGTCGCCGAGCTTTTATTGCCGATTATGGTGGCGTCAGATTTGTTTGATGATGAAGAAGTTATGCAAATTAGGCAAAGCGAAAAATTGACAAACTCATGTATTGCTCAAATACCTGAAGTGGTTACTGATTTGTTCTTAGTATTACGCACTGAACCTGAAAAACGCCCGTTTCCAAAAGCTCAACCAAAAGCGCAGGGCAATAAGAACAAGAAAAAAAGCGCTAAGAAAAACTAATCACCTCCCTGCTTACACGGATTATTGTAGGCAGGCACTCCTTAAAGCGACAAGGGTAATATCATCAAGCTGGACCGATTCTCCTTGATATTCAGTGAGTTTCTTCTCTGTCATTTGCTGAGCTAATATCAAGTCTTTTTCAGCATATGAACTGGCAATAAGCGCCTTGACATTGTCGTCACCCAGCATCTCATTTTGATCGTTTTTTAGCTCTAAAACCCCATCAGAGACAATAATAAGCGTGTCTCCTAAATGCAATGTATTATGCTGTAAGTCCGCATCAAACTCCCTAGTTGGAAGTATCCCAAGTGGCATGTGGTTTGAACACAGATAATCAAAGGTTCCGTTTTCCTGGCGGATGAAAGCATTTGGCATTCCCCCGCCCCAATAAGTGAACTCACCACTTGGTGTCATCAGGATCAAGTAGCCAGCACAAAACATGTAGTCCGGCAAAATACTAAATAAAATTTTATTAATTTTTATTGCTAACTGATTAATATCAATCAAATCATCCACGGCGTCAAAAAACGCCTGCATAACAGGTAATGCACCAATTGAAGCGGGTAGCCCATGCCCCGTAAAATCTCCAACAAATACAAGACGAGCCTCATCAGAACGAGTTTTTACTAAGGCTAAATCACCGTTAAAACTGGCCGCTGATAATCGTGTTATAGCAACTTGATCAGAATTATTTTCACTACGTGTTTGGATATGATCAAGAACATGATGAGCCATCTCATGCTCCCGTTCTATCATCGTTTGGTAATAAGTTAAGGCTTTGTTTTTTCTATACATTTCTTTCATTAGTTCGACATGTCTCATATGGGTTTTCAGTCGAATATTGAAAAGGACTTCATTGAAGGGTTTAGGAATAAAATCATCTGCGCCAGCTTTAAAGCACTTATCCATTACGGAGTCTGTAGTGTGAGATGCCAAAAAAATCATCGGCACAAAACGATTGCCCGAAAGGATTTTAAGCTGTTTCACCAATTCTAAACCACTTCCACCTTTGATAATAACATCGAGCGTTACCATGTCTGGTATATAGTCAATAAAGGCTGTGATGGCTTCATCGTAACTTGCCACGCTTTTCACCGTGACATGCTCTTTTTCTGCGCACAAAGAAATGATTTCGCGATAAACGGAGCTCACTGTCTACGCATAATAATTTCATTCATCTGACCTTTATTGAATATCAAAACGTTTATCGAAACGAGAAATCATTAAAATATTTTTAATGAAAGCATTGGCTCCTTTGAGCTGTATTTTACTATCTTGTTCGATGGCATTTCGCATGCTTAACAGCATACCAAGCGCGGCACTGTCTAAATACTCAACTGTACTCATGTCTATAACATAAAGAGCATAATGCTCAGCGAGGTTCGAGTACGCAGCTCGAAAATCATTAAATAATGAAAAATCAAAACTGCCAACAATCGCAATGGTTACCGTATCGTTGTCATTATTAATCGAAACTGAAATACTCATTAGTTGACCGAATTAAGGTTATTTACCTTATTCGCCTCCGTGGCATTTTGGCGATGAAGGAGCCAACGCATTGCGTTCGCTCCATTCTTTTGGTGAATACAGGTGCATAGCAAGAGCATGAATTTTCGTCATTTCGTCTTGCAAAACCCCATAAACAAGCTGATGGCGCTGAACCAATCTCTTCCCTTCAAATTCGTCACTTACTAGAACTAATTTAAAGTGTGACTCGCTTCCTGCTGGAACATTATGCATGTCGCTCTCATTTTCTAGCGACATATGATGCACAGCCAGTTTTTCATTGATGCGTTTTTCTATTTGATTTTGCACTAGCATAGAATTTCCTCTCATACTGGAACAGCGAGACTTTCCGACTGACCATTAAGGAGAACTTGCCCCTTCTCTTTTGGGTAAGCCACATCAATAGAAACTGCCCCACCTTCGCGCCATACGCTGATAATGGTATCCATGTTAGCAGCCATTACTGCACGCTTATCGTCTGGCGCAGCCGCAATCACTTGGAGGCCTATGTCTTTCATGAATCCCATACACGTTGATGTTTTAACCATATCAATCTTATTGAACGCTTCATCGAACATAGCTAACGAGAAACCACCCACAATTTCACCGTCCATTGTTTCATGTAAGCGATATGTCGTGGATAGTGCCGCGGCAATCGCCAGATAAAATGGGATTTGATGCTCACCACCCGAACCGGTTTGAATACGCTGACTCAGCGTGGTTTTCTTATTACCTTCAGCGTCTAAAATGTCCACTTCGAAGTTATAGAATTTACGATAATCTGCAAGGTCCTGCTGCTTTTCATCATCCGATATTAGTTCCTGAATGGAAGCAATCGCACGGATATGATCTGGATCATTGCTTAAATGTGGGTCAAATAATCCACCTACATTGGCTTGATCTTGTGCGCTGAAGCGCTCAACAAGATCCAGGATATCCTTCATATCACCATTCGGATAATAGCGAAATTGATAAATTTCTTGGTTAAAAGGACGACGTTTCAGGCTGTGATTAAGCTCACGAATAATGTGCGCTACCTGGTCAAGAGAGTCTTTCAACTTAGATACATAATCGGAACGGAAGGTTTCTTCTGCTTCTTTACGGGCCAACTCTGCCCGTTTAGCATATTTTGCCAATTCTGTTTCACTCAAAATATCAATTTGATAAGAGACATAATGCTCAAATTCTTCAAACTTAGACTCCAAGTAATCTAATTGCACATCATTGTCTAAGCTAGCATGATGGTATTTGCCGTAGTGATCCGCCACTTCTTTGCGAACTTTTTGATCAAAACTGCGGGCTTTTTCACTGGCTTTTTCTGCTCTACTTATCGCTTCTTTATATATCGCAGCACCGTTAACCATGCTGCTCTCCAATAAAGCATAACGCTCACTGGCAAATTCAGCATCGTATTTTGGATTGGACGTTAAACGATTTCGTTCTTCATCTAGTGCTGCTAAGGCAGAACTTAACTGACTTTTTTGTGTACTCAGTGCGCCAAATTGCTCCGCAATTTGCTGACGTTCTCGATCAAGTTTCTTACGCTCTAGTTCTACATTAGCGATACGTGATTTAAGCGCCTCAATACGCTCTTGAAGATCGGTGTCATCGTGCTTTTGTAGCTGAACAATTTCTACTTCAACTGACTCTAATTCTTGTGCTAAACGAGTCACAGCATGACTTGCGTTACCAATACTCTCGGCATCAAACTGATTGTTTGCCATCACACGACCAAGCAAAGAGTCTGCTTGTTCTAAGCGTTGATCCGCTTTAAGGAAATTCATTAGTTCATTACTTAAATTGGCAAGCTGTTTTTCACGAGATTCACGCATGCCTTCCGTATTAATGCCCACCATCATATGTGGGACAAAACGAATAGTCGAAATGGTTCCGGCCAATTTCAACATACCGTCGGCTGTCATGGCACTGTCTTCGCGTAATAACTCACGTTCAGTCTCGACAGGTTTAATACCGCCTAAACGGCGATTTAGATAAGCCTGAGCATGATCATTGTTGCAATGAATAAAGCGTAATGCAGAGTTATTATCACCACGATTTAACCAGAGTCTAGTTTGGGTAGTGTCGATCACTCGACATCCCATTAGTTGACGTCGATGGGCACGAAATATACGAATTGATTCCTCAGCGTCTTCAGGCTCTACAATCAATGCCTCACGCTGAGCACCAAGATAGCCCTCAATAGCATCTTGCCACTTCCTGTCTGTTACTTCAGCTAAGTGGCTCAACGGCGTGGCAGTAATGTTGGCGTCTTTCAATAAAGCGATTAAACGTTTTGTGTTTTGAGACAGTGGACTAATACCCCCTTTCAAAGAGGAAACATCAGACTCTAGTTGTTTGCACTCATCTTTTAGATTAAGTATGGTTCGATTTAACTCGGAACGTTGAGCAAACACCTGAGACTTCTCTCTGTCTAACATCTCATTAAGCACAACAAGCTTTTGCGTTAATGGTTTTAAGTTACCTTCTACTCGTCCATCTTCAGTAATTAAGCCATTAAAAACAGCGAACTCTTTAACAAGCGCATTGGTTTCTTTTGATAGCAAATCTTCAAAAGAACTCAGCGCAGACAGCAGTAGAGTCAATTGACGTACTTGTAAAATAGCCTTTTGATCTTGTTGACCTTGCAGTGTCAGTAGTTTCTTACTTTGCTCTAGCTGCTGCAATTTCAAACCAACATCAGAATGCTCATATTGTTGTTCAAAGCGGAGTAACTGCGCTTGTAGCTGTTTTAACAAACTACTTTGCGTGGCAAGTTCTTCTTCAATCTCTTCTTCGCGCTCTTTTTGGAGCCTCGTATTGATCTTGGATGTCATCTTGCTTACTGCCCAGCTCGTCAAAACGCGCTTCAGTGGCAATCCACTGATAATTGATGGCACTTTGTTCTTGCTGATGCTTTTTTTCACAATCTTGCTGAATCAGTTTTAGGTCATCAATACGCTTAGATACTTCAAGCGTCTTTGCCTCTAGATGACGATATTCATTCAAAGACTTCTGGTAGGCCCCAACCTGCAAGGGGGCTTCTGCCAGAACGAAATCTTGCACAAAACGAGTTGGTGACGCAATTGGCACAAACTTCAAGGCGTTTTTGAAGTTTTTTAGGAAGCTGTCCAGTGTAATAAGATGATCTGGACTTGGGCTGAGTTCTTCAAGGTAACGATTAATGTATTGCGTTGCGGATGCACTGCCGGATTTGATGTAGGGGTCTAGGCACACCTTTTTCATCGTTTCTCGTACTTCAATCCAAGGTTTCGCCTTGTAGCTCTTACCTTCCATTGCGTCAATAAAATCCGTTTTTCTGGCACCAAAATTCGACAGTACAAAGCGACCTAGTACATCTTCTTCAGGGGCCGCTAGCGATGCACTCAACGCTAACCCCACAGTGGACTCTTTTCCTGTAATGCTGTCTTCAAATACCAGGGCAAGGTAACTGGTCGCATCTTGTCTAGGTTGAGTACCAAAGACTTTTGCATTGGCTTGACCTGAATCTATCATCCCTAATATATAAGAGCGAATACTGCGTCCGCTGGCTTTACCATCGTTTGCACTGGCGTTGTAATTTAGATGACGCTTACTGGCGCCCGTCAATACAGTTTGGATAGCATCAAGTAAAGACGATTTACCTGGTTCCGTGGGTCCAATAATGGCGGTATTACCACGAATGCTAATTTCTTCTGCACCAAGTAGGTACCAATTTACTAATACGATTCGATTTAACTTTTTCATATTTTGGCCCTAGTCTTGATTGGTTTCTTGCGTTGTTTCTGTTTCAGCATCTGAATCGGCCACGTCGTCTTCATCCGGATCGGTGCCATTAAATGACTCCAATTGCCTTAGGTACGCTTCGGTAACAATGAGTCTAACCACAGGCGTAATATTGACCATTTGATTTTTGCTGTCTTCTTCATAGGTTTTGCCACGAATAACGATTCCGTGCCGGCTGAATAATGCCAAGATATCCTTGAAGCGAGTCTCATTCGGAATTTCACGTTTAACCAACTGCACAAAGCGATCTAGAATCGTGTGGGTGTTAGTGGCAACAAAGCCATTATCGACTTCGAAATTCTCTATTTTTTCCTCGTAGATTTGGCGAAGAACAAGCAAAAATAGCGTCTCGTCGGTTTTCAAACGAACAAACGCCTCTTTTTGAATGGGTAAGACACCAGCAAGACGCTCATTTTCGTTAATGTAAAGCTTCATCCCCAGGGCATCAAATAGGTTATCGAAGTAATCCTGATAGGATTCTAAAAGCAAATAATGTTTACGTTGACCGTGCTTGTAGGCGCTGGCAAATTGGTTGGCAATCACGAAATTTGCTGTTTGTTGAAACTCTTGAGCATCTTTTCCGGACTCTTCAACCACTTTTTTTAATTCTCTAAGCATTACGCTTTGCTCCTACGTACGACAGTAAATTCCCGGCATTCGACAAAATCATGCACGTCTACATATTGATCGGTAAATTGGACTTCAAATAAGTCTTCTATTTTCTTCGCACTTACCCCCAAAGAGCCGACATAGCGTAAATGGTCAAAGCAAACAAAATCTTCAACGGATTCAATCGTAAAATCCAAAATATGCTTGCTATTCTCTGCTGCAATTTGCTCATCTAAGTAGCTCTGCATTTTGGGAATAGTGACCTGCCTAGCTTCATGGAAGCGACGCTGCTGATCACGCATTTTTATGGCATCAGCAGACACCTCTGAAGGTGTCATCACACGCGGTGGTGGCGGCTCTCGACGTTTCGTTGGTTGTGCCGCAGAAGCCATGCCAACAAAACGTGCACCAATCACTTCTTTTAAAACAGGTAATTTCTCGTATTTTGCTATATCAGTAATAATGCCAGCCACTTTGTTTGCCATGCCAGGTCTTGAGCTGTCCATGTATCGGGCGGTATCGGCTGCACGTTTTTCTAGACGGTAACGATATTCGTCGATGCGCTCTAGGCGTTGCTCTATGTTACTAAAGGTTTGGATGATGTCTCGGCAGTCTTTTTCTACCATAGCTTGCGCTTCTGCCATGGTAATTAACTGTTGGTCAACATAGCATTGCGCAACCTGTCCCATTGTTTCAGGATTGCCCAAAAACTCTTGAGTCAGTTCAAGGATTTGGCGTCTAAATCGAAATGGGTTGTTGCTGGTCTTAATGGTTTTGTAATCGGCAATCAATATCCCTTCTACAAACAAATCAAAGAATCCAGCCACGATTGCTTTCGGATCTCGACTGGCAAAAAGCTCTCTTTGCAAGCTCCGAATGCCCAGCAATATCTGATTCAAATGCGCAGAAAAATCCCTTGATGCCTCCGCAGACTGGCGTAATGTAACACCACGTTCTTTTGGATGCTTAGCGACAGATTCTAAATTACTCAGAATGCTTAAAACGGTCGCGCCATAATTACGTTTGCCATGGCGACTGATTTCAACTAGGGAGCGAAGCAACATAGAGATTTGCGGTGTCATTAGTACACTGACACGATACAACTCTTGTTCTTCCACCAGCCAGCCTGTATTGACTAAGCGATGGTAAATTCTTAGCGCGTAGTCATGAATTGTTTTTGGCGAGTCAAAGGACTCTTTTTGCTCATCATGCCAAGCAAGGGTATCTAATTTGTGAAGCGTATCTTCAATCGATTCGATAATCGTTGATTTGTCTTTTATTGGGTCTTCAGCATGGTCATAAAAAACCTCCGCCAAATCATTCAGTACTGCTTCAATTAATGCCCTATTTGAGCCGCTTAATGCCTGAAATATTTCATCAGGCAAGTGTCTAAATAGCATGCACTCGACTCCATAAAAGATCAAAAACTAATGGCATATTTAGACCTTACCCAAATGATTGGCAATGACAGTCTGCATGGCATTTTTCACTAGCACATCATCGCCAATAGGTGGTAATAACTCTATTTGCAAATCATCAGACTGCAGCAATGCTATTTGCGCAGGCACGTCTTGTCGAAGATGACGTCCCACGGCTAAAAACAAAGGCAATACAGCAATGTGACGGACTTCTTTGCCCAATATATCTATCACATCTTCTAATGAAGGTGCGGTAAGCTCCATATAAGCTAAACTAACGTTGTTTTCGCCATACGCCTGAGCAACTTGCTGATAGAGTGATTCGAAGGGCTGTTTCCAAAGAGGGTCTGGGCTTCCATGTGCAAGAAGTATGATGTGATCGTATTCTTTGCGTAGCATTTTGATACCTAATGTTTCTCGATTCCTCCATTTTAGCCATCCTGTCTTAGAAAAAGAAGCTGCATATTAAAAAACCTTAAAATCTTCTGGCGAAATTGATAAAAAAACGCTCCTTCAAGTGAATTTGTGAAGTTATTGATCCTATTTCTTTTTTTATGCGTAAACTAAGGACCATTGCAATCCACAGGATAAGGTAAATGAAGATTCTATTGTCTGGGGCAACAGGTTTTGTTGGTCAGTATTTAACTAAAGAGCTTCTTAAAAACGATCATCAGCTATACGCACTCGTGAAAAAGACGTCGGACACTCGCTTGGATCCAAGCATAGTTCAACTTACATTACCATTGTTACAAACACTGGATGAACAAATCGATGTGTTTATCAACTTAGCGGGCGAAAATATTGCTGCACGCCCTTGGACTGCAAAGCGTAAAGAAGCACTCTTTCAAAGCCGTGTTACTTTGACTAAGCAGGTGCGGTTGTCACTTAAGCATCCTGTCAAACGCCTCATATCCATGTCAGCTGTTGGATTTTATGGTATTTCTCGACATGGCACGTTTACTGAAGAAACCATGCCAAAACAAGGGTTTGCCCATGAGGCTCTGTCGTGCTTGGGAAGAAGCGGCAAATGAGTTTATTGATGACGGAACCCAAGTGGTGATCTTTCGGTTAGGCGTCGTATTGGGAAACGGCGGCGCTTTGGAAAAAATGCGCCTACCTTTTTTATGTGGACTTGGAGGTCCGATTGCGGGCGGGCAGCAGTGGTTTTCTTGGATACACATTGCCGATGTAACAGGCGCTATTATGGCGGCTATGAGTGATACCTCCTATAAAGGCACGTATAATTTAGTCGCTCCACAGTTTATTACTCAGAAGCGCTTCTCTCAGGCCTATGCCAGTTCATTAAATCGTCCGGCTGTGTTGCCAACACCTGGGTGGGCACTGAATCTTATTTTTGGGGAAATGGCTTCTTTATTGACTGAGGGCGCTAAAATTGCTCCTCAAAAATTAGAAAAAAGGGGGTTTCGTTTTCGATTTCACAATATTGATGACGCGTTATCGGATATTGCGAACGGGCGTTAAATGGGCCAATAAATAAATGCACCAACAAGCAAAAAAGGGTCAACGCCTCTTTTTTAAAACGGGTAACCCTTTTTCATCATTTAATGTATTAGTACAACCTGGGTACGTAATACATCCCCAAAAATAGCCGTTTTTGCTCTTTTTTCGCACTAAGTAATGGCCACAAACCCGGCAAGGGTACTTTTTTGTACTTGAAGGAATGCCATTGTCATCCTCAACGGTGACTTTGCATTCAGGGTAATTAGAACACCCCCAAAAAACGTTGTCTTTGAAGCTTTTCTTTCTGAGAGGCGACTTACAAGCAGGGCAAAAATACCTCTTTGCCCGAACAGGCTTACCGTTTTCGTTATTCGCCGTGTAGTCGCAGTTTGGATAGGATTCACAGCCCCAAAACTCGCCATTTGCGCCTGTTTTTAACACTAGCAGGCTCTCACATTTTGGGCATCGATAACGAATTTTAGCCGTCTTAATATGGGCATCGTCACCCTGCTCTAGGAACTCTTGCTCCCAGTTACTTGATGAACCCCTTATTAACTTGCTGTCTTCTTCCTGCACGCGCTACTCTTTATTTTGATCACAAAGTGCACTGTCTTCTTTGCAGTCTTCTTGCCCCGCTAGACTTCTGATTTTTGAGGCACCTTTTCTAGCGCTGTCTGCTGTCGCGTCTCCAACTTCTTGCAGTTTATCCCAGACTATTGCACCAGTCTCTTTAGCCTCTTTTGATGCTTTATTGCCAAATTCAGACGCTTTATTATTCAACTCAGACGCTTTTTCAGTTGCCGCGTCCGCGATTTCTGATGTGGTAGTTTTGGTTTTTTCCCACATCTTTTGTACGCCATCTTTGGCCTTGTCAAAGCTGCTTTCTTCATCTGCAATCGCAACGCTGGAAATAAAAATAAGCGCATAAATTGCGACTTTTATTTGTTTCATTAAACAGCCCTCCTGTTATCTAGGGACGCTTTTTTTAACCAATCCATCAGCTGACTGATATCACTGAATGTATGTAAATTATGATAACGCAGCAATATGTCATCAGTTACCTGCTCATGTTCCCAAGTACTGTGGTAAGGCACATGAATCGCTTGGGCACCAAGATCTAGAACCGGTAAAATGTCCGATTTCAAAGAATTTCCAATCATCAAAAACCGCTCGACAGGTATCTGATGACGTTGAAATATTTGCTGATAAACGGTTGAGGTTTTCTCGCTGACTATTTCAATAGCGTCGAAGTAATCCGCTATGCCAGAACGGGCCAATTTACTTTCTTGGTCAAGAAGATCCCCTTTGGTGATCACCAATAAGCGATACTGTCCTTTTAGTTGCTCTAACACATTCTTTATATTGGGTAACAACTCAACGGGCGACGCTAGCATGCATTTTGCAAGTTGAATGATCTCGTGTATTTCATTCCCCGTAATTCGCCCTTCTGTCAGCTCTATGGCGGTCTCTATCATTGAAAGAGTAAAGCCTTTAATGCCATAACCAAAGTGCTCTAAATTTTTCACTTGAACCTCGCCTAGATGAGAGCGGATGTAAGACTCATCATGATAGGCCAAAAGTAGATGAATAAACGCATCTTGGGCATGAATAAAAATATCTTCATTGCGCCAAAGCGTATCGTCGGCATCAAAGGCGATGGTGTCAATTAGTGTGCTATTTAAGATCATCTGGTGCCCATTGCTTGGTATTTTTTTCAATTAAACTCACATAAAGGTCTACTTGATCAGGCGAATCGTTTAATGCCGGTATATAGTCAAATGCCAAACCTCCATTATGTTTAAACTCATCACCTAACTCTAATGTGACCTCTTCCAGTGTTTCAATGCAATCAATGGAAAAAGCAGGACTAATTACATTTATTTTCTTTATTCCCATAGAAGGTAGAGCCTTCAATGTGACATCGGCATAGGGCTTTAACCATTCTTCTCGACCAAATCGTGACTGATACACATGCGTCCATTCATGATCTCCTAGCTCAAGCTCTTCGGCGACCAAACGGCTTGTTGTTTCGCAACGGCGTGCATAAGGGTCGCCATTAGTGACATAACGCTTAGGTATGCCATGATAAGACAATACAAGATGGCGCCGCTCTCCCTGTTTGTCCCATTGTGCGCGTATGGAATTACAAAGCGCTTTGATATACAAAGGGTGATCTGCATAATCATGGAGTAACTGTAAGGATGGCCAGTGTGGGCAGCGCTTCAATGATTTCATCAATCTGTCGTAGGCTGCCGCCGTTGTGGTCGCCGAAAATTGAGGGTACATAGGCATAACAAGGATATTTTTAACGCCCTGCTCTCTTAATTTGTTGGCGGCACTTTCAACACTGGGATTACCATAGGTCATTGCTAATTCAACGGGAATAGAGTGCCCAGTTTTTTCAAGCAAAGCTTTTTTGACATTTTCTTTTAGACGCTGACTGAGTACGAGCAGTGGTGAGCCTTCATCCATCCAGACCTGTTGATACACCTTGGCGACTTTTGGTGGACGAAACGTTAATACAATAAGGTTAAGAATGGGTTGCCAAAGTAAAGGATTTAAATCTACAACACGAGAGTCAGACAAAAACTCCCTTAGATAACGGCGAACCTCAGTTGTTTGCGGAGCATCCGGCGTCCCTAAATTCATCATCAATACACCATAATCGCTCGTGTTTTTCATGTCATACCTTTTTGTTTAAAGTCTTGATGTATTATATGTCATTTGAATGTTAAGAATAATGAAAAAACACGCCATTTTAGATGGCGTGTTTTCAAATCCTATTTGGAAAATAGCACCACGTAAGTGTCTATAAAAGCCAGATTCGTATGGCTGAGCAAACAATAAAAATTATAAAGCTGATCAACAAAACATTTTTATCCAATCGGTTGCTCTGGTGGCGACAAAGCCAGTAAAAAAAACCATGGCTGCATGCCAACACCAGCAAAGAAGGTAAATGTATAGCACCTGCAAAGCCTGACTCGCCTATGCTATTCAGAGCCTGAGCGGGATAAATAAATCCCACCATACCCGCAATGGAGGCAAACACAACTAGTCCATCAATGGTTCCTTGTTGATTCTTTGACGTTATGTTTTTTTGTTTCAAAAGACTTCTAGCCAGTACGCCACCACCGTTACCTGACAACAGAGATAAAACACCAATAAACAAGCCGGTAGGCAGACGCCCTAATATATTCATGAATAAGATAGGTGTCTGTCTTTGACGTAACTCGTACACAACATTGATCACAGCTATGAGTGCAATCAACGAAAAAGTGATTTTGAAGGTTAACAGGTTGATGATCGAGAGAAGTTGAGCACCGATTACTGCTCCCATTGCCATTCCAGGCGCTAAATAGATCAGGCTCTGGGAATCAACATCCTGTCGTTTCATAGCCTGAACCCAAGAATATAAATGCGTCGGTATAAACGCAGTGATGCAAGTGGCGACAATAGGCAACATATACTGTGAAAACGAAAGACCAAAGACAGGTAAAAAAAAGCCAATAGTAGGAACCGCAATGAGTGCTGGTGAAACATGAATCGAAGCAAAAGTAGCGCCGGTTGCGGCACCAATAAAAATTAATAAAAAGATAAGTTCAATGGTAAACATAACAAGCACACAGTACCCAATAAAAATCAGAATAAAAAAGCAGGCATCTGCCTGCTTTTCATCCAACCACCAAATATAATTTACAAGAAGCTACTCTCTTTCAACCACACTTCGAATTCTTTCTTGAATCAAAGTAGCCAGTTTATCTGGTTGAAATTTTGACAAAAAGTCATCACAACCTACTTTTTGCACCATGGCTTTGTTGAAACTACCACTTAGAGACGTATGCAAAACAATGTACAAATCTTTTAATCTAGGATCTTCACGAACTTCACGGGTCAGTCGGTAACCGTCCATTTCTGGCATTTCGGCATCGGTTATCATCATGAGTAATTTTTCAGGTACGATTTCCCCATCGGCCGCCCATTTTTTTAATTTCTCAAGACCGCGTTTACCATCCGTTGCTTCATGAACGGTAATTCCCATAAAGTCTAACGTTGAACGACATTGCGCCAAACCGACTGAGGAATCATCAACGACTAACACTTCCAAGCCCTTAGCCAAAGTGAGTAGATCTTTATCAATGACATGGTCGCTCACTCTGCTGTCATAAGGAGAAATTTCAGCAAGCACCTTTTCTACGTCAATAATTTCAACGATACGATCATTCACCCGAGTAATAGCAGTAAGATAATGTTGACGCCCAGTTCCGTCAGGTGGTGGTAGGATTTCATTCCAATTCATGTTTATGATGCGATCAACTTCTCCTACCATAAAGCCTTGTACCGTATTATTGTACTCAGTCACAATCAAGTTGCATGGTTGGGTGCGATCAATAGGACGCATACCAATAGATTCAGATAAATCAATAACGGGTACGGTTCTACCACGAAAATGCGTGACGCCAGCTACAGATGGATGTCTATGAGGCATTAAGTTCAATTTAGGTAACATGACTACCTCTTGAACTTTAAACACGTTTATTGCGAACATTTGCATTCCACCAAGACGGAACATCAGTAGTTCCAAACGGTTTTCACCAACCAACTTGGTTCTTTGGTCTACAGCGTCTAACATGCTTGCCATATATTACTCCAAACATTTTTAAATTAAGGCATTAATCCATTATAACCATGATATTCTATAAGGCTAAATCTTACTGTATTTTTTTGTGTCACTCTTCTAGCAAGGACCCTTAATGAAGAACACTGATATACTTTTTTGCCGTAAAGCTTTGGTGAACCGATTGTCAGAAACCTCAGCGTATTATCTATTGCATCCAAGTAATGAAACAGAAAGGCCACAGACCTCTTTTTTAAGCTCCTTATTTGTTGATGTCAACCTTATCGAAATAACTCAGCAAAAAACTATTTTTTTGCACAGTAATTTAGATGAATTAAGTGTTTTGCCTTTGCAGTCGCATATCCACATGGTCATTTTTTTGAGCGCAAAGTCATTAACTGATGAGCATCTCGATATGCTTTGCGAACTTCGTTTACAAGGTTATCAGCTGGGTATCATCAACCCTGAGCCTGATGCTCTATCAGGCGACTTATTTAATGTGTTTTCTTATGCCATGTTGAGTTTAAACCAACTGACAGCTGAAGAGGCAATAGCAAGAATAGCTCATCCTCTCTTATCCTCTAAGAGAATTTGGATGGATGAGATAGAACATTCCGAGCAATTTGATCAGCTGCGACAAGCGTCACCTGATGGGCTTTTTAGCGGTAATTTCATTCACAAAACTACACCGATAAAAGGTAAGCGAATTTTAGCTCATAAAATGATTTTAATTGATCTTCTCGCAGCCCTTAATAACAGCGAGTCTTCCCCGCGTGTTTTAGCTACTTATATCGAACGAGACCCGACATTGACCTATCGTATTATAAAACTCACGCAGTCGGTGCTTTACAGAAGTCAGTTTAATGTGGCCAATGCCCAACGTGCCATAGAAATCATCGGTATTAGAGATTTAATCAAATGGGTCGGTGTCGCTATGCTAAGCAGTGTATCGGGTAAACCTGATTGTTTGTTTTCAATGGCTGTTTCTCGCGCATGCTTTTGCCAAAACCTTTCCGCGGCGCTGTTTCCAAAACTAGAGGGGGCATTCTTGGTTGGCCTATTTTCCTATTTGCCTAGTTTTCTTGATGAAGAACTGCCTTTGTTGTTAAAAGATTTGCCGTTAGAACAACACATCAAATCGGCGCTCTTAGAATACAAAGGCAATTTAGGTGGGGTATTAAAAATTGTTGAAGAATATGAAGCAGGACGCTGGGAAAAAATCCCATTTAATCGCCTTGCAACCAAGGACATTTCTCAACAGACGATGAAAGACCTGTATATTGAAAGCTTAAACCATGCCAAACAAATAGGTAATTTATGATAGACATTGGTGTTAACCTTAACCACAAAATGTTTCTTGATGACTTAAATACCACTCTGTTAGACATGCATCAGGCGGGTGTAAAAGGCATGATTTGTATTGCATCAGACTTCATTGAGAGCAAACAAATTCAAGAGTTAAGTCAGGTTCATCGCAATATATGGAACACCTTAGGCTGCCATCCTCATCAGGCAAAGACATGGCACGCTGACAGTAAACGTCATTTTTCGGCACTGATTGAAACCGCTAGACCCGTTGCTATTGGCGAAACAGGGCTGGATTTCAATCGCAACTATTCAACACCTAACGAACAGCGCTATGCATTTAATGAGCAAATTGAATTGGCCTATGACTATCAACTGCCACTTTATCTTCACGAGCGTGATGCCCACACAGAAATGATCGCCACTCTTAGTAAGCATCCAGAGCTAGCACAAAAGTCCGTGGTCCATTGCTTTACGGGGAGTCAAGCAGAGCTAGACAACTACTTAACATTAGGACTGTATATCGGGGTGACAGGCTGGGTATGCGATGAACGTCGTGGCGCCGACTTACAGGCATCTATTCCTCATATACCATTAGATCGATTACTTATAGAAACGGATGCTCCTTATCTTTTACCAAGAAATATTCGCCCCCGTCCGAAAAAAATCATCCAAAGTATTTGCCTTGGGTAGCTCAGGAAGTTGCCAGATTAAAAGGCATCTCATTAGACGAATTGATCAAAGCCACCACGATGAATACCGAAACCCTATTTGGCATTAGCGTGTAGTTTGACATCAGAATGTCATCGGGTTAGCTCTATTACATTAAGTATTTAAAGTAAGGAAAATTGCTGCGATAGCAAACAGGCCATATTCGTCTTAAAAAACGGTAATATACTATCGGCAATGGGACTCGATCTGTTTTTCGATGTAATGCTCATAATCTAGTTCCACTAAATCCTTATCACTCTCGTAAGGCACCACGCCAGACCGCTGATAGACATAATAAACTCGTTTTCGTCCCTTGTTATATTCTAAGGGCAAACCTTGTTCTGCTCTTTTTTGATCTATCATGGCGGCCGCTCTGACATGGGGTGGCTTATTTTTGGTGTAGGAAGACAATGGGCGGCTGAGTTGTTTGCTGTACACCAATTGTTCGTCATACTCACCAGACCTCAGTTTCTCAATGGTTTCTTGGATGTAAGCAATCGGGTTTTCATCATTGAAGATTTTCTCAAACAAGGTACGCTGGAACTGCCTTGCCAATGGTGTCCAATCGGTACGAGCCGCCTCTAGACCTTTAAACACCAGCTCCCCGCCTGATTTACCAGCATAACGCTTTTTACTGCCCTCCTCTTGACCTCTAATCGTTGGCATAAAAAAACGTTCGTAAACACGTTCAAATTCCAATTCTAAGTGAGAATCTAACTGCGCATAGTCTTGACACCATTGTGATAAACAAGCGTTGATTTGCGTGCACAGCTGATTTCCTTGGTGGTAAGGATTTTCATCAGTATCATCCAAGGTGACAAACAAAGAATCTGTATCTCCATAAATGACTTTGGCTCCTCGTTCTTCCATCCAAGCTTGGGTTTTAGCAAGTAATTCATGGCCTCGCATGGTGATCGAACTCGCCAATTCAGCATGATAAAAACGGCAAACATTTGATCCCAGCACACCATAAAATGAATTCATAATGATTTTGATAGCGTAACTTAAAATACTATTGGCCGATTTTTTCGCCACTTCTCTTGCCTGAGCAAGCTCACCAACCAGTGCTGGCAAAATAGCGTGCTGGCGATGAAAGTGTGCGCCCAAGTACCCAGGAACAAGAGTCCCAGTGAACAAGCGGTGCTTGGGGGGGATTTCACCTCAACTGAAACCGGCATAACCTGAGCCATGATCCGTGCCAGAGGATCCACATGAAAGGTCCGAATAATACTGGGGTACAAGCTTTTGAAATCGAATACCAATACATTCTTATAGAGGCCTGGAATCGAAGACATAACAAAACCACCGGGCTGGCAACGAACTCATCATTACTCCACGCTGGAGCGACCCAACCCGCAGAATGCAATCTTGGCAAATACAAATTTTCGAACGCGGCCACAGAACCTCCGGTCTGTTCAAGCGGAATCCCCGTTAAATCAACCCGTGTTTGTTGCAATTCAATAAGTTTTAGTTTTTCAAAAATTCGCATAACCAGATCGCAGTCTTGCAGATTATAGGCAACAAAAGCGTCTAAATCTTCTTTGTGAAGTCGCTCGATTTCTTGCCAACGTTCACTGCCATGAAGCAACTTACCGTCTGCTAGGATTTCTTGGCTCACATGATTCAGACTGTATGATTCAAAATGATACCCTCCAACTTTTAATAAAGTAATGCCGTCTAAGGCAACTCGTCCAGGAATACTTGCAAAATATTTTCCCTGATTATCAGACGAACGAATACTCCAGCTCTCGCCATTCACCCCAAATGCTGGACGAATGCCTAATGCCTGACAACGTTGATCGATAAACTGCAAATCAAAGCCAATCAAATTCCAGCCAATAAAAATGTCAGGAGAATGTTTTTTTACGAAACGAATAAAAGCCAACAACAAACTTTTTTCATCAGAGAAGCGCTGAATCAGCGAGGAGGAAGGCGATTGTTCAGTCACCACAAACGCTACCCGCTGATCTTTAGCGGTAATGCCGATAGACAACAAGGTATTGCTCGACACAGAGGTCTCGATATCGAGTGACCAAACCTTCCATTCGGGCTGCCAATTACTCGGAATAACACGGGCTTGACGAAAGACCTGCTCGCTTGCATCTGGAACACCAATAAAGCGAACAGCGCCTCGGATATTACGCTCCATTAAATAACGATTATGCGCTTTGATATCTTCTTCAAAAACCGCATAACCCTTTTGCTTAATGAAGTTTAGCATTTGCTGGTGGAGCGTCAGGCTATGACTTTGCACCAATACAACGGGTTCGTTATCAAAGGATCGGTAATGTGATTCAGTACACTGAACACCCACCACGTCCTGTGGCAAACTAGTAAGCGGTGCATTGGTAAAAAACACACTCAGTTGTCGGTCAGGAAGAACTTTAACGGTTCCTTGAGGTGTTTTTATGAAGAGACTCATTTCAATGTAGCCGTCAACATCACGCGTTTGACGGCTGACAATATAGCCCATTTTTTCTACAAACATAGCAACCCGTCTACTCTATGAAAAAGTACCAGAGACCGCTTTGTGACATGGCAAATCCGTTGCCATGTCACAAAGCCTTGTCATTACAACCCACGCAATAACAGCATGGGAGGCACTTTTAGCACAGTCCGACTGGCAAATACACCAATGGTTGCAATAACGCACACACCAATGACAGAGCCCAATACCCACAGTAATGGATGAACACTGGCTTGTGAGTTAAACACAAAGACTTGCAAACCAAACAAACACGCTTCAGCACCAAGCGCGGCAATAAGACCCGCAAAGAAGCCAAGCGCACCAAATTCTACTAAAAGAGCCTGTCTGACCAAGGCACTTTTTGCTCCTAACACTCGTAATAAGGCCCCTTCTTCCAACCTTTCTTCTAGCGTCGACCGTACACTTGCGAGCAGCACCAGAGCACCTGCACTCAAAATGCAAAACAACACAAGTTGAATGGCTTTTGACAACTGACCAATAATGCTCTGAATCTGCTTAAGAATGTCACCAACGTTCAAAATGGACACGGTTGGGAACTGTGACATCGCCTTATAGAATGGTTGTGCTGTCTTTTCATCGATAAATAAACTGCTAACAAAGTTGGCAGGATAATCTTCCAATGCACTCTTCGGCAACATCAGATAAAAGTTAGGTTGCATCGACCCCCAATCTACTGTGCGTATCGACGTAATCGGCAAGGTGATAATATTGCCCCCTATATTAATAGTAAGTTCATCACCTAATGAAAGCTTGGCTTCTTGAGCCGCTTTTTGTTCCACTGACAGCCCATTGGCCGAAAAATCTCCTGCCACCAGTTCATTGCCTTTTCCTATACTGTCCGACCAAGTAAGGTTTAGCTCTCGTTCGTACAGCTCAGGCTCTCCTCTTTCTTCTGGATAAAGCGCTTCGACTGACTCGCCATTGGCTTCGATAACTCGACCACGGACCATAGGATACCAATCTGATCGCGGTACGTTTAACGCGTCGGTCGCGTCATTGATGGACTCAATTTGTTCAGCTTGAACATTGAAAAGATAATGGTTTGGTGCGTCTTCTGGCAGCTGTTGTTGCCAGTCTGCAATCAAATTAGATTTCACACCGATCAAAATCAAGGTGAGCATAATAATAAGCGTGAACACCAACAGCTGAAATAAATTCGGGACCAATCGTCGATACAAAGACGCCAACCCAATTTGCCAGCCACTTGTTGCCCCCGATGTTAGCGAGCGGCCTAATTTAAATGCCATCCAACCAACACCAGCAACAAACAACGCAATCGCTGAGATCGCGACTGTCATAATGCTTGGCAATAGAAAACCATTGGTGTATAGGCACATTAATCCGTACATACCCATAAAACCAATTACGTAAATAAATACCGTATTTAGCTCAACCTTGGCATTTGGCTGCAATACCGACAAGGGCGAAATCTTTATTAAATGGGACATAAGTGGTAAACAAAACACCAGCATCGAGATGGCGCCAGTCGCAGCCCCAAGCCACAAACGAGAAACAGAAGGTTCTGGTAAGGCGGTAGACATTAAACCGGAAAGAATCGAAGCGATGAGTTCTTGTATTGCCCAACCAATTCCTAGGCCAATCAGCGCACCGGCTAGAAAAAGCGTAAAGAGCTGCTGAAAAAACACTTTACCTAATAATTTAGGCGTGGCACCAAGGGTTTTTAAAATAGCGACTTGCATCAAATGGCGTTTTACAAATCGAGCCGAGGCAAGCGCCATAGCCACACCAGACATGATAACAGCCAGCGTTCCTGCTAACAGTAAAAACGACTCAGCTCGGCCAATGGTATCACCAATACGCTCACCGCGCTGCGTTGGGGTCTGCCAACGTTGACCGTCGCTTAATCGCGGTGTAATCCAGTCTTCATATTCACTAAGCGCAGTACGCTCACCAGCCAATAACAGAGAATAGCGCACACGACTACCAGGAATAATCACGTTTGTAGAGGCAAGATCCGCCATGTTCATGACCGCACGCGGAGAGATCGCAAAGGCCGATGTGCTAGAGCCAGGATCGCGTACTAAATATTTTGTGACGGTGAAAGTGGCATCACCAACGTCAACTTGATTGCCAATCTGAACATTTAACAGACTGGCAAGACGTGAAGAAACCCAAATCTCGCCCGGTTGGGGTGACTCAGTCGAAGGTTGCCCTGATCCAAACAAAGTGTCATCAACAAGGTAAGCGCCTTTTAGTGGGTAGCCTTCTGTCACAGCACTTAGTTGGGAAAGCTGAAGCGAGTTATCAGCAAACATCATGGTCGTAAAAGAGGTTCGCTCCGCATAGCGTAGCGATAACGCCTCTGCTTTTACTTTCCACTCATCTGGTAGCTCATCATCTGAGCGCACCAAACGGTCCGCTGCCAATAAATTGGCCGATTCTTGTTCAAAAGATAATTGCAGGCGATCGATAAACAACCCAATCGAGGTGACTGTGCTCACTGAAATAACCAACGCCAGTAACAGCGTGAGAAGATCTCCACTGCGAAGGTCTCTTAACATTAGACGAAAAGTAAAACTCATAGGGATTTTTCCGTTAGCTGACCTGCAGACATCACTAATTGACGATCACACATTTTGGCAAGTTCATTATCATGAGTCACCATCACCAAGGTAGTACCTTGTGATTGGTTGAGTTCAAACAACAGCTTGATAATGAGCTTACCGTTTTCTTCATCCAAATTCCCTGTTGGTTCATCAGCGAAGAGTATTTTAGGGTTGGAAGCAAAAGCACGAGCAATAGCCACACGCTGTTGCTCGCCGCCAGAAAGCTGATTAGGGTAATGGGTCAATCGGTGTGACAACCCCACCTTGTCCAGTAAAACCTCCGCTTTCTTGCGGGCCTCTTTGTCACCTTTGAGTTCCGCTGGAAGCATGACATTTTCAAGTGCTTGCAAACTTGGTAACAGGTGAAAAGATTGAAAGACGAAACCGACGTATTCACCACGGATTAGCGCCCTGCGCTCTTCTGATTGACCGGAAAACGCTTGCTCATAAAGAAACACCTCACCTGACGTATTAACATCAAGTCCCGCTAGCAAACCCAACAAGGTAGACTTTCCTGATCCAGATGCCCCCACAATGGCGACCGACTCACTTTCCTTAATTTCCATATTAATTCCTTTCAATATGGTTAAATCTCCTGTATTTGACGTCACTGTGTGGGTTAAATTAGATACTTTAATCGCCGTATTGCTAGCCATAGTTATTCACTCTAGAAGGGTTCATATGTTTTTTAAAAGACAACTCAGAAAACTGCTCACAATCACAGCTCTGTTGTTTATTAGTTCATTCGCGTCGGCTTCTACTTTGCTTGTTATGGGTGACAGCCTTAGCGCAGCTTATAACTTACGACAACAAGATGGCTGGGTTAGTTTACTTGAAAATCAACTTTCTCAATCCCATCCTGATATAAAAGTAGTCAATGCCAGTGTCAGCGGTGAAACAACGCAAGGTGGTTTGTCTCGATTTAGCGCTCTCTTAACCACCCACAAACCAAGCTGGGTAGTATTAGAGCTTGGTGCCAATGATGCTTTACGTGGTTACCCGCTTGATCAGACCACATTAAATTTAGAAAAAATGATTGAGCAAGCTCAACAAGCTAATGCTGTTGTTTTACTAGTTGGCAACCAAATTCCACAAAATTATGGCCAACGCTACACACAAATGTTTTTCAACATGTACAAAGACATAGCAAATAAATACGAGCTTGCCTACTTACCTTTTATGCTCAAAGATGTCGCATTAAACAAAAATTTAATGCAGAGCGATGGCCTACATCCTAATAAAGAAGGCCAACCCATTGTACTGCAAAACATTCTGCCATATTTACAACCACTCTTAGACAAAAATAAGGAAAAGTAAATGAAAGCGGTATTTTTAGACAGAGGATCTTTTCCAAGTCATGTGTCCATTACCTTACCAGCTTGCATCAAGACGCTGGTTGAATATGAAAATACTGCTACAGAAAAAGTAGCAGAGCGCATTAAAGACGCTGACATTGTACTAACCAATAAAGTGGTACTGAAGCGTGATGCCCTTCACCAAGCTTCTAACTTACGCTTGGTTCAGGTCATGGCGACAGGCATGAATAATGTAGATTTAGAGGCGTGTGCACAAAGCAATATCGCCGTGCAAAACGTAGCGGATTATTCCACAATCAGCGTGCCTGAACATACTTTCGCTATGCTACTGGCACTAAGAAGAAACTTAGTCGCGTATCTGGACGATGTAAAAGCAGGTAAATGGGCTGATTCCGAGTATTTTTGTTTTCTCGACTATCCTATTAAAGATTTGTCAGGCTCGACCATGGTAATTATTGGTGCAGGAACTTTAGGCAAGAAAGTCGCGACCATCGCTTCGGCTTTTGGTATGAGGATCCTGTTTGCGGAACGCAAAGGCGCTACCATTATTCGAGACGGGTATGTTGAATTTGAAAGCGCTTTAAAAAGTGCGGACGTTATCAGCGTGAATTGTCCACTTACGGCAGAAAGTAAAAACCTTATTGGAAGCAGCGAATTCGCTTTAATGAAACCAGAGTGCTTGTTGCTCAATATCAGTCGCGGTGGCATTGTTGACGAGTACGCATTAAAACATGCCTTAGAACACGGTCAGATTTCAGGGGCGGCGTTCGACGTTGCCACACAAGAGCCCATGCCAATAGATCATCCCCTTCAGGCCCTTACGAAATCCCCCAACTTTTTACTCACCCCTCATATAGCTTGGGCCAGCAATGAGGCCATGCAAACCTTGGTCAACATGGCAATGGATAAAATAGCGTCTTTTGTCGATAAATCGGAGCATAGATGAGCATTGTAGATGCAACTGTTAACAGTATTTTAACGAGCCAAAACGTCGAGCCTGAGCCCCTAAGCATTTTATTTAAAGACGACCATATCGTTGCTGTTAACAAGCCTTCGGGCTTGCTAGTACACCGCACCAATTTAGCTAAGGACGAGGAAGATGCCGTTGTTCAACGTTTGAGAGATCAAACTGGGCAATGGGTGTTCCCTGTTCATCGTTTGGATCGGGGGACATCTGGGGTATTAGTGATGGCATTTACCCCCGAGGTGGCGCGACGACTTTCCGCGCAGTTTTCGGCTTCAGAGACTCAGAAAACCTATCATTGCTTGGTAAGAGGCTTTTGCGATGAAGTGGGGGTTATTCATTACCCTCTGGCAAAACTTAACGAACAAAAGGGACGCTCACGTTTTAAAATAGAAGGCACGGAAAAAGACGCAGAAACACACTTCAAATGCCTTGTGCAGTATCAACTCCCAATTCCCGTTAGTCGATACGACGCCATGCGCTTAAGCTGGATTGAGGTCACACCTAAACAAGGGCGAAAGCATCAAATACGTCGACATTTTAAACATCAACTGCATCCACTTGTTGGCGACTCATGTTATGGGTGTCGTCATATCAATAAAGTGACAAAAGACATTTGGCCGGAAGATTTTAGACTCATGCTGCACGCGTCAAGCCTTCAGTTTTCTCATCCAATAACCAACCAAATAATAACAATAAAGGCTGAATTGAGTGCTGAAATTCTTAATGTTCTGAATAGACTGTTGCCTTATCAAGTATAGGTAAACCATGCGTAAACTCCTCAGCATCCCAACGAAAAACCAGACTATCGTGAATCTTTGAGGCAAGGTTTATGGCGTCTGTTTGAACTTCAAGAAATTCGAATCCGCAAGCAAGAAGCACTTTAATTGACGCTTTATTATGGTCTGATACCCGTGCATATACTTCTCTTATTCCATGGCTAGCCCAAATAAGCAGTAAATGCTTCAGGGCATATGTCGCAATACCTCTATTGGTAAAATGCTTGGCAATACGATAGGAAATTTCAATACAGTGTTTTTTACTGTCTAGAAATTGCACACTAAAGCGCCCAATGAGGACATTATTAGGTAGGCACACAAGATACTGAACACCATTGAGCGTGCTGCTGAGCAATGGCTTAAAGTAAGCCTCTGTTTGTCGGCACAGCATTTGATAAGGTAGAAAACGAGCAAACCAAGCTCTATTTCGAAACTCGAAAAGCATAATATTTCGTAAGTCTGCTTCCGTTCCTTGACGAATAGTCAGTATTTTTTTCATATCCGCATGGACACCTTATTATTGGCGCTGTTTTAAGCTTAGCGTAATTATTAATAAAAAGCGGAATAATACATTTTATATCTAGATTGAAATGATAAAATATTTTCATTCCATGAAAGAGAAAGGCTCTAAAGTTAATGAAAAACAGCAATTTAGTTTATTCAACCGATCAAGGGCGCTTGTGTCCTAGCTGCGAACGTCCTGTTTCTGACTGTCATTGTAAAAACGAAGCTATAGTTGGTAATGGCAAGGTTTTGATTGCCTTAGAAACTAAAGGTAGAAAAGGCAAAGGAGTGACTATTGTCTCAGGACTTCCTTTGACAGAAGATGCATTGAAGGCATTAGGGAAAAAATTAAAAACTCAATGTGGTACCGGTGGAGCAGTAAAAGAGGGGCGCATAGAAATTCAAGGAGACAATCGTCAAAAAGTGAAAGAGCTTCTTGAAAAAGAAGGATTTTCAAGTAAATTTACGGGAGGTTAATGGATCTAGAAAAGCATCCGAGTTACTATGTTTTCTAGTGTTTACAGCGTAAAGTAACCCTGAGTAGGTTATAAAATCGAAGCCGTGATGTGGCCGAGCTTTCAATATAAATTACCACCAACGAAATGGGACGTCTTTGGGTGATAAATGGCAGCAGAGGTTCCGATGTTCCAACACAATATAAAGCAAGCGAATCAGCTAATGCGATCAGCTATTCCGCTTATGGTAAAATTGGATATTCCCCCAACCCCTTATAATTATGGGATTTGGTATGAATATGCGTCCAATCGAAATCCCAAACTTAATCAAGTCGTCGATCGCACTCTACGCCGATTTGGCGGTTTGCCTGCGTTTGTTTCAAGAGAGCTTTTTCATGAATATTTATTGCCTGAAGAATTTCAGCAGGCAGATCGTCAAGGAACGGCGCTAAAAAATCTAACAACGAATTTAGAAACAGACACAACACAGGTATCAAACGAACTGCAAAAATTGAGCAACACGCTCAAACGCTCAAAAAAAGCGCTGACCAATCTGGACGACCCCAAACAACTGGAGCGCCTTGCTCTTGTACTTGAGCAAGGCGCTTTTAAAGCAAATCAAGCCATAGAGCACTTTAGCCAATCGCTACAGGCGGTACAAGAAGAGCTTGCTTCACTAAGATCTGAGCTATCTCACGTCAAGAAAAACGGTGAACTCGATGCTCTGACATTGCTGGCAAATGAAAAAGGCTTTGAACGCGCCTTATTTTCTATGCTTCCCCATGCTGAAGATGATCTAACCCTACTACTGATTGATATTGATGATCTTGGTGGCATTAACCAAGAATATGGCAATAAAGTCGGCACGTCTTTAATTCGATACATTGCCAAACTTTTGCTCTCATCTTTGCCAGAACAGAGCTTTCTTGCACGCTTAAATGGCGGCCGTTTTGCCATATTGCTTAACGAAACAGAGCTAAGCATGGCCACTCAGTTAGCTGAATCCTTGCGACAGGAAGTAGCCGCTCAAAAAATACGTTATAAAAATACCAAGATGCTGCTTCGCCCTGTGAGCATATCGATTGGTGTGGCAACTTTATTTGGTGATGAAAGTCCAACTGAATTGGTAGAGCGAAGTCCCAACACTATTTATTGTACGCAAAACACTCTGGCAAAAATCAAATTGCTCACCACGAATAAAAAATGACAATGTTTAAGGTAGTTGAATGATAGATAAATTGGAAAAAATAGGCCTTTCCCACTTTGAAGTACGCGACTATGAGTGTGACATGCAAGGTATTGTAAACAATGCCGTCTATCAAAATTACTTAGAGCATGCTAGGCATCTGTTCATTAAAGAAAAAGGCTTGGATTTTGCTGAAATTACAAAGCAAGGCATCCATCTGGTATTGATAAAAGCGGAACTTGAGTATAAGCGTTCGTTGAAAAGTGGCGACGTGTTTTACATTGAAACTCGTGTTGAAAGAGAAACAAAATTAAAGCTCGCCTTTCATCAACAGGTTTTTAGAAGCCAAGATGATCAGCTGATGCTAAACGCAAAAATGACTGTTACTTCTACCACACAAGCAGGTCGCCCAATAGTGTTTGAACAAGCTGATCTTTTACTTGCTCATTAACATATTGTCATTTTTAAGCATCATCCAGTTGCAGCACAATCAACAATACAAGGAAACGCATGCAGGTATTAGCAGGCCCAATACTTCGAAGAATGACAACAGAGCGACTGACATTTTGGTTAATAACCAACACCCCTGTTAGCGCTTCTCTCGAATTGCTGCAAAATCAGGAACAGATTCTAGCATTACAACAAACACAAGTAGCGGACTTTCATAGTCAGCTCAAAGCAGGTGATAATCTATACGTCCATTTACTGGATATTAAGCTAGAGCATACTCTACCTACGAACACGATCATTCATTACGATCTTCGTCTTAACGGACTGGACTGGACCCACTGGGCAAAGAATTTGGTTTATCCTGGTCATGCATTACCTTTTTTTGTGTTACAGCCAAAGATAAACAACTTACTACATGGTTCTTGTCGTAAACCACATCATCCAAGCAAAGACGGTTTATTGAGAGTTGATGAACTACTCGAAAACACACCGCCGCTTGAATGGCCAAGTTTACTTATGATGAGTGGAGATCAAATCTATTGCGATGATGTCGCCGCTCCTATGTTATGGGCAATCCATCAGCTTGTTCCTAGTTTTAACATGCCTAATGAATCACTGCCTTGCGTGGAAATAGATAATTCTCAAGCGCTGCATCAAGATAATGCCTACTATTACGCAAGGGAAACGCTTTTACCGGCAAATGAAGCCAACCGAGGCATGTTGGCGCAAGTGTTTGGCGGTGTTCGTAAGCCAGTATTTACGACAGATACTGCCCAAAATCATCTTATTTCCCTAGGGGAAGTATTAGCCATGTACGTTCTTGTCTGGTCTCCTGCAGGCTGGGAGTCATTACTTGAGAAAAATGGCTGGGGAATGCCCTCTGGTTTGACCGAGAAGCAGAAAACAGATTATTTACAACGGCAAGCCATACTGCAAAACTTTGTAGAAGGTTTGCCAAAAGTACGTCGTGCCCTCGCCCATCTTCCTGTGGCCATGATCTTTGACGACCATGACATAACCGATGATTGGAATCTAACTGCGGCTTGGGAGCAAACAGCTTACAATCACCCGTTTTCCGCCCGCATTATTGGTAACGCGTTGTTTGGATATTTAATTTGCCAAGGATGGGGAAATTGTCCAGAACACTTCTCTCCTCAACTCATCAATGAGGTCCAGCATGTTCTAGCAAGACCTGGAGGTGAAGAACACGATGATTTTTTACGAACATTGTTTGGTTTTTCACAATGGAATTACACATGGCAAACAACGCCACCTTTGGTCGTTCTTGATACTCGTACTCAGCGTTGGCGCTCAGAAAGATCACTAGAAAGCCCTTCAGGCTTAATGGATTGGGAGGCGCTAACAGACCTTCAGCAACAGCTTAAAGGTTTAGGCGCCGTTATTATGGTCTCGCCCGCCCCCATTTTTGGCGTGAAACTGATTGAAACCATTCAGCGTCTATTTACTTGGTTTGGTCATCCTCTGATGGTTGATGCCGAAAATTGGATGGCACACCGAGGTTCTGCGCATACCCTAATGAATATGTTTAGACATAAGAAAACCCCAAAGCACTTTGTGATTTTATCTGGCGATGTACATTACTCTTTTGTGTATGACATTCAATTACGTGGCAGCAACAGAGGGCCAGATCTATGGCAGATTACCAGTAGCGGCATCAAAAACGAATTTCCCAAACGATTATTAGACATCTTTGACCGCACAAACCGCTGGCTATATTCCCCTAAATCCCCACTAAACTGGTTTACTAGACGACGCCGCATGAAAGTTATCCCACACAAACCTGAAACAGCAGACCACGGTGAACGCTTACTCAACGCTTCCGGAGTCAGTTTAGTCAGATTTCATTCCGATGGATCACCTCAGGCGGTTATACAACTGTGCTCGGATGGAAGAGACATTAAATTTATCCTCTCAGAAGAAGACGCAACTTGGGAATAAGAGAGAGAAAGGCACTTTGTATTGTTATGGAAAATCTCTATAAACCTTTTACTGATTTCTACAATACGCCCGTGTAAAGTAACTAGATAATCATAGTTGAATTAAAAAAACCGCCTAGGATATAACCCTAAGCGGTTTTTATGATGTACTTTATGCAGTACAAAATCAAAAATCACTCTGTAACCCTTGATTTTACTGGGATAATGGCGGTGAGCAAGAGATTCGAACTCTTGATGCCTTTCGACATACACGCTTTCCAGGCGTGCTCCTTCGGCCACTCGGACAGCTCACCAAAACTTTTATACGCAGTGCGTAATTTGTGCGCGTATATTAATTATGAAGACTAGAGATTGCAACCCATTTTTAAAAATAAACCTTAAAAATTAATCTCTTACCCACGTTAAGTGCGACCCAATATCAACTTCAGGGATAAAAGCAGCTTTTTCATTGGGCGTACCGACATAGATTAAGCCTACAATTTGATCATTTTCATCCAAGTTTAATAATTCTTTGGTTTTTTGCGTGAAGCATGCTGGACCACTTCGCCACATGGCACCATATCCTAGAGCATTTAATCCCAATAAAACCTGCTGCGCTGCCGCAGAAGTAGCCATCACCTGCTCTATCGCAGGCACTTTAGGATGGGTTTGAACTTTTGCATAAATCAGAAGCACAGCTGGAGCGCGATAGGCTTTTTTAACAAAGCCCTCTTTTTTACTCTCTGGCATTGATTCCACTTCAGATAAAGCATGATGCCAGTAGATTTGTCCTAACTTCTCGCGCCCTTCTCCTTCAAAGATACAAAATCGCCATGGTTTAAGGTTCCCATGATCCGCCGCACGGCTTGCCGCACTCAAAACCAATTCCCATTCATTTTCAGTCGGCGCAGGTGCATTAAGAGCAGGCTGAGAAACACGGTTGCGCATAAAGCTTATAAATTCTTTGTTCATAAAATATTTTATTCCGTTAACATGAGGCAAAGCGTATATTTAAAGTGCATTTTGCCATTACTTAATGATAATGAATATCACAATCGTCAGTTTAAGGTCTAGGAGTTTTTCATGCAAAAGTGGCTAATTTGGATGTTGATTGAATTAAGCACTCTTTTACTCTTGGGCAGCCTTATATTTTTGTGGCTATCGCACACCCTCGGCAAAAAAATTGAGCAAGAAAAAAAGAGAGTCGCTGAATCCACGAGCGATTTAACCGTATCTAATGAGTCTAAGTCCTATAAAAGGCTAGCACAGTATCTCAACACGCAAATTCAATTCGCCGCGAATGCTATTTCTCCTAAAATAAGCGCCCATGAAACAAACAGATTAAAAATCTGGGGAACGATACTAAAAGCAGAAAGAGCAATCCTCTTAAATCAAGTTAGTGATAAGCCGAAGACCATTCTAAATCGCTTTTTATCTAGCTTACTCTATGCTTTATCTGCCCCTAAATTGCAGACGACTGACCCAGATGAGTTACATCAAAACCTCAAGGACATGGAAAGCGAGTTCTTCCAAACAGCTGAATTGCTAATAACGAAAGAGTCTCTTACAAAACGACAAGCCCTCCTAAATGATGATTTGCAAAAAAACATAGATAGAGCCAAAAGTCGTATCCTTCAATTAAACACAAAGCATGAAGAGCAAAAACGTCTTGAGAAAGAAATTAGTGTGCTAAAAACTAAGATTGAGCTTTTAGAGCAGAACGCCGCTCAAAGCCAACTTCCTGCGTCAAATTTTAGCTTAGAGGTTCCAACGGCTCAAAAAATAGAAAAACAGATTCGCGATGCATCTTTTAAACAAATATCAAGTTTAAACAGCCTGTCCAATCGCCAAAAAATGGTCATTGATCAGCTAAAATCAGAAATAGAAAAAGCTTATAAAAACAATAATCCAAGCAATTCCCTTGAAGCACAAAGGGTTGCTATTAAGAAGCTGGAACGCATATCGGAAGAATCCCAAATGCTCATATTGCAGTTAGAAGCAGAACTGCAAACGTCTAACCTATCAATCCTTTCTTTGAAGGAAGACATTAATGCCAAAGACGCAAAACTCGCTGAAATTGAGCAACAGCTTGCTCGCAGTAATGAAACTGCCATAGGTAATCTTCAAGCGCTTAACGCGAATAAAAAAGAAACACTTGTTTCTCTTCGAGATGAACTCAATACAGCGCTTGAGAGTAGAGCAACAGATAGCCTTATAGAACAGGATAAAGATACAAAAATGCTTGAACGCCTTCTTCAAGAATCTGAAACTTGCGTAACTTTATTGGCTCAAGAACTTGATATTGCAGAAGATACCAATGATCAGTTAAAACAAAAAATTGGGCAACTTGCTTTAAGTAAAAATGTGGTTTCATCAAATTTATCCAAACCACTTTTTGAGCAAAGAGAAAGAAATAGGCAGTTGGTGTTAATAACCACGGAATTAAAAAATAAGGTATTAAACATGGCGTCCAACAAAGACTATCAAGCTCTTAGGGTAAGCTACAACAAAAAGAGTCTAGAGTGCGACCGTTTACAACTGGCGTTTTCTGATTTAGAAATGAAATATTTGGGGACGCTAAACGAATAGCAATCCCCATTGCATATTTAACGCTGAATTTGAAAATTCAACATGCGCTGTAGTGGAATCAAAGCTTTTACTCTCGTTTCTTCTGCTACATGAATCTCACCCGAACCATCTCTTAGAGAGTTACGAAGCATTTCTAAACTGTTTAATGCCATCCAAGGACAATGTGCACAACTACGACAATTCGCCCCTGAACCAGCGGTAGGTGCCTCAATGAAACGTTTCTGAGGAGACGCTTGCTTCATTTTGTAAAAAATACCTCTATCGGTGGCAACAATAAAAGTATCGTTTGGCATATTCTTTGATGCATTAAGAAGCTGCGACGTTGAACCAACAACATCTGCCACTTCGACAACCGGTTCAGGCGACTCCGGATGAACAAGCACAGCGGCGTCTGGATAAATAGATTTTAAATCTAAAATTCCTTTTGCTTTAAACTCCTCATGCACAATACAGGCACCATCCCACATAATCATGTCTGCACCCGTTTCTCGTTGAATGTAGCCACCAAGGTGTTGATCTGGTGCCCAAATAATTTTTTCACCTTGATCAACGAGATGGTTAACTACGTCCAGAGCGATACTAGAAGTGACAACCCAATCCGCACGCGCTTTTACCGCCGCAGAGGTGTTTGCGTACACAACAACCTTACGATCTGGATATTGGTCACAAAAAGCAGAAAATTCTTCAATAGGACAGCCAATGTCTAGTGAGCAAGTCGCTTCTAGCGTTGGCATTAAAATGGTTTTTTCTGGGCTTAATATTTTGGCCGTTTCACCCATGAATTTAACACCAGCAACAACCAATGTCTTAGCTTCATGATTGGCACCAAAACGCGCCATCTCTAACGAATCAGCAATGATTCCGCCAGTCTCTTCTGCTAATTCTTGAATAGCATCTTCTGTATAGTAATGAGCTACTAGTACAGCATTCTTTTGCTTGAGCAAAGATTTGATTTCAGCACGAATTTCATCGCCATCGACAGATTGTATTTCAAGACTTTTTTCGGCTTCAGATAGGTATCTTTGAACAGTGTCGCGAAGTGCTGCTTTATCGTAAAGTTTAGACATATCATTACCCCTTAAGAAACTGGGAGCGGAATGAGTGTTTTTTGGTGGGTCGTACTGGATTCGAACCAGTGACCAATTGATTAAAAGTCAACTGCTCTACCAACTGAGCTAACGACCCAAAAATCACAAAAGGAATAAAACATGTTGGTGGGTCGTACTGGATTCGAACCAGTGACCAATTGATTAAAAGTCAACTGCTCTACCAACTGAGCTAACGACCCAACGGGTTGCGTATAATACAGAGCCCGCTGAGGAATGCAAGCTATTTAATTTTACTTAAATAACCAGCCGCTAGTTGAGCAGCTTTTGTATCAGGAAAACGCCTGATAACATCCTGTAAGTACAACTTAGCATTTGCAGTATCACCAATCTGATCGCTAACAGTGCCTAACTTGTACAATGAGTCTTGTTCTTTGCCATGACCTGGAAAACGTTGAATCACAGTAGAAAAAGCGTCTAATGCTTCTCTAGATTTTCCTTGGACTAATTTCACTTCACCTAGCCAATAATAACCATTTCCGGTTAGAGAATTGTTAGGGTAAGTATTTACAAAATTAGTAAAAGCGGTCTCAGCTTGATCAAATTGTCTTTCACGAATCAAGTTGTACGCATTGTTGTAGGCTTGTTGAGACTCTTCAGTAGGTGGCTGCAGACTAACAGGCGCTAGAGGAGAAGTAACGAGTGTATTAATGGGAGTGTTTTCTATTTCATCGGGTATCTGTTCTGTTTGCGCAATCGGAGCCACTGAATTATTCGGCTCGTTTGCAGGAGCTGACATCAGTATCGATATGCGTTTATCAAGATCTATATAACGATCCCTTTGACTCTCTTTCATTAGCCTTAATTCATGCCCCTGCTCTTCCACTTGTCCACGAAGGCTCTGAACCTCCTGTTGCAGTGTTTCCAATTGAAAGAGCAAGTCAGCAGCAGCGTTGGCTGACAAGCCACCACCGCCACTTACCTGCGGAATTTCAGCCATTGCAAATGGTGCTGTGAGACACAGCACCATTGCAAAAGAGTGAATTTTCACATCTTTTTTGAACATTATTCGTAACGTACTTCAACTCGACGGTTTAACTGCCAAGCATTGCTGTCATGACCGAAGGCAACAGGAACTTCTTCACCAAAACTTACTGTTTCAATTTGTGAAGCAGCAACGCCTTGGATAGTCAAATAACGGCTAATTGCTTTAGCACGACGCTCACCAAGAGCCATGTTATATTCACGAGTGCCACGCTCATCAGCATGACCTTCTAGAACAACACGCGCATCTGGATTTGAAACAAGGTATGCAGCATGTTTAGCCAAAGCTTCACGAGATTCTGGACGTACAATTGATTTATCAAAATCAAAGTAGAACACAGTCTCTACACCTGCCAAAGAATCCATACCTGTATCTTTTTCTTCAACAATAACGCTAGTCGTAGCGCTATCTTGACCAGCACCGTATGCTGAATCAGTGTTTGCTGCTGAACTAGCGTTTGCATCTTCAGCAACAGTTGAAGAATCAGTATCAGTTGCTGTTGTGCTACAACCCGCGATCCAAGCTGCAGACAATCCAATTACAGCAAACTTACCTAGTTTGTTTACACTCATTATTCACTCCTCAATGTCTTTATTTGAAATACGGAGACCAAGATGGCTCTCGTACATCACCCTCTGCTGATGGTATCCTATATTTAACTAGGCCATCAACGGATACTACGGCTAAGATACCCTTTCCTTGATAGGTTGTGGCATACATCACCATGCTACCATTCGGTGCAATGCTAGGCGATTCGTCTAAGTAAGTCTCTGTAAGAGTCTGAACTCGGCCTGTTTTCATATCCTGTAAAGCAATATGATAATTACCATCATTCTTTTGAACAGTGACAAGATAACGACCATCTGGCGTCATTCTTGCTCTAGTATTTAATTCACCTTCAAATGTGACTCTTTCTACACGCTTACTATTTACATCTAATCGATATATTTGCGGGTTACCGCCACGATCAGACGTAAAAATTATTCCTTTGCCATCTGGTTCCCAGCTTGGCTCTGTATCAATAGCATAGTGGTTTGTCATACGCTCTAATTTTTGCGTCGCGATATCCAAAGTATAAATCTCTGGGTTCTCATCTTTAGACAATACCAATGCTAATTTTTTTCCATCTGGAGACCAAGACGGTGCTCCATTTAATCCTCTAAACTGAGCAATTTGCTGACGTCTGCCTGTTGCCAATTCTTGAGTAAAAATACTAGGACGGCGATTTCTAAACATCACATACGCTATGTTACGACCATCCATACTCCAAGAAGGAGATAAAATTGGCTCTTTCGACTCAACAATAACCTGTGGTCTATGGCCATCAGCATCCGCTACCTGTAATTTAAACAAAGGGGATTTTTTATTTCCCTCTGCAGTAACATATAATATTCTAGTACTAAATGCGCCCTTTGACCCTGTCAATAATTCGTAAACTTTGTCACTAATATAATGAGCCGCATCTCTTAAATTTCTCGCGCTAACGTCAATCGAGTTATGTCTTTCAACAGGTTTTTGACTCAACACATTTAGCAACTCAAAGCCAACTCTATACTGATTGTTTGGCAATTTTTGCACTGTACCAATAACCACATAGTCGCTCTTTAGTAAACGCCAATCACGATAAAAAACATCTGCCTCTCTTGTCGGCATACTTAACATGTTAGCGCGCGGAACCGGCTGAAACAAACCACTACGAGCTAAATCGTCTTCGATAATTTGTGCTACGTCCTCAGGTAGAGCGTCCATTCCAGCGTAACCAAAAGGGACCACCGCAATAGGAAGCAACTGATCTGCACCACTGGTTATTTCAATAACTAATTGGTACTCTAGCTGAACTCACAAATACTAAACACGTAAATAGTATACTCAACCATTTTTTAAACATCATTAGTTTCTCAAATCCTGCGGGTTAAAAATTAAATCTACCTGACGGAAATTTCGCTCAAAAACATAAGAGTCTACTTTTGCAAGCTCCTCTATTCGCCTTACCTTATAAACAGCATCAACGGCTCTTTGGTCAAATAAGGCATCACCACTACTTTTTGTTACTTGAGCATTCATTACTTCACCAGTAGGCAAAAAATAAATACGCAGCTGGGCTACCATATTATTTCGTGCACTAGGCGGACGAATCCAAGCTGCCGTTACTCTGTTATTAATTAAGCTACTAATAGATTGAACCATTTGCGCTTCTGCCACGGCTCGTTCCTTCGCTTCTTCTGCAGCCGCTTTGGCTGCCGCTGCTTCCGCTTTTTTCTGCTCAGCTAAGCGGGACGCTTCTTCTTGCCGCTTACGCTCTTGTTCAGCCAAACGATCTGCTTCAGCTTGTTTTTTTCGCTTTTCTTCAGCTAAGCGATCTGCCTCAGCCTTACGCTCCAACTCTTTACGCTTCTTATCGTCAGCCTCTTTCTCAGCTAAACGCTTTTTTTCTGCTTCTTGAGCTAAGCGTTTTGTTTCAGCTTCTTGAGCTACGCGTTTCTGCTCGGCTTCTTGTGCTTGACGCTTTTGCTCATCTTCTCTTTTTCTCTGAGCGTCTTCTTTCTCTTTAGCCTCTTTGGCTTGGGCAAGCTGTCTTTGCTTGTCTTCCAATGCTTTTCTTTCCGCTTCTTTTTTGCGATTTTGTTCAGCGTCTTTTCGCTTCTCTTCTGCAACCGCAGCCTGCTTTTGAGCCTCTCTCTGTTCTGATTCACGCTGACCTATGATTGTTTGCGAAACATCCACGACGGTAGCATTAACAATTTGAGGCTTTTTGGGTTTTGGCGGCTCAGTATCACCAAAGTCAATCACCACTAAACCAGCCACAACAATACTAGCGTGCAAACCTACAGCCAGTACTGTTGGAATACTATAACTATCACTGCGTAGCCATTTCATTAATTCGTTTCCGGCTCTGTCACTAAACCAACATTTGGAACACCAGCCCCTTGCAAAGCCACCATCAAACCAATCACATCTCCATATGGAACATTCTTATCACCCCTAACCAAAACAGACATTTTTGGGTTCTGGCTCAAAACTTTGCGTACTCTATCTTGTAATTCGGATAAAGCAATAGATTCTTGCTTGCCACCCACATCTAAATAAAATTTACCCTTAGAATCTACCGATGCAATGAGAATATCGTTCTCATCATCCTGTATTGGTGTGGCATTTGCATTAGGCAGTTCTACGTCAACACCCTGAGTCAGCATTGGTGCTGTGATCATAAAAATAACCAATAATACGAGCATAACGTCAATATACGGAACAACGTTTATTTCCGCCATTGGGCGACGTTTATTTCTTCTGCGTGAACGAGCCACTATACAGCGCCTCCCTCTCTAACATGCACCTTGCGATGTAATATACTTGTAAATTCATCTGCAAAGTTCTCGTAACTAGAGCCAAGCGATTCTGCAGTTGAAGAAAAACGGTTATAAGCAATAACGGCAGGTATCGCTGCAGCCAAACCTATGGCTGTTGCAATAAGAGCCTCAGCAATACCTGGTGCTACGGTAGCTAATGTTGCCTGCTGAACCTCTGCCAAACCAATAAACGAATGCATAATCCCCCAAACAGTCCCAAAAAGACCGATATAAGGACTGGTAGAGCCCCACTGTAGCCAAAAAAGGTAGATGTTGATCTAACTTTTCTTCTTCACGGTACAGTGCCACTCGCATTGCGCGCTGAACGCCATCCATAATAGCCTCAGGGTCTACATTATGACTCTGCCTTAAGCGAGTGAATTCTTTTATGCCGGATGTAAAAATATTTTCCATCCCCTCCACTTTTCGACCTTCCTGAGTAAGCTTACGGTAAAGCTGACTGAGATCAATGCCAGACCAAAAATTCTCTTCAAATGTAGCACGAACTCTTTTTGCTTCTTTTAACACTCGAATTCTTTGAAATATAACAATCCATGAAAAGATGGAAGCAGCTAATAACGTCAACATAACAAGTTGAACAACGAAACTAGCACTGGCGATAAGTCCCCAAATTGACATTATTAACCTCTATTTAAAATCCGTAGGTAGTTGGTAATTAAAATGCTCATAAGCACGCTTCGTAACTTGACGCCCTCTTGGTGTCCGAATTATGAAGCCCTGCTGAATCAAAAACGGCTCTATAACATCTTCTATTGTATCTTTGTCTTCACCTAACGCTGCTGAAACACTGTCTAGGCCAACAGGCCTCCCGTCAAACTTTTCTATCATGGTCAATAGCATACGCCTGTCTAAATGGTCAAAGCCTTGGCTATCTACACTTAACATATCTAACGCCCTTTGAGCAACTTTTTGCCCTACAAGATGCTCGCCACTCACTTGGGCAACATCGCGCACTCGACGAAGTAGACGATTTGCTATTCGAGGTGTTCCCCTTGATCTTCGAGCCACTTCAAAACACCCTGAGTGATCAAGTTGCATCCCCATTTTTCCTGCGGATCTAGCAACTATCGTTGTTAGTGACTCCACATCATAAAACTCTAGGCGCTGCACAATACCAAATCGATCTCGCAAAGGAGAGGTTAGCAAACCTGCCCTAGTTGTTGCTCCGACAAGAGTAAAGGGAGGGAGTTCAATTTTAATTGATCTTGCTGCTGAGGCCTCGCCGATCATTATATCAAGCTGGTAATCTTCCATTGCCGGATAGAGTACCTCTTCAATAGCTGGACTCAGACGATGAATTTCATCAATAAATAAAATATCACCTTCGTTTAAATTCGTTAACAAAGCAGCAAGATCCCCAGCCCTTTCCAAAACAGGACCAGATGTTGTTCTTACTTCCGCCCCCATTTCATTGCCAATTATGTGAGCAAGCGTAGTCTTACCCAAACCAGGAGGCCCAAAAATAAGAGTGTGATCAAGCGGCTCGTGGCGCTGCCTGGCCGCTTCGATAAAAATCTCCATTTGCTCACGAACGACAGACTGCCCTATGTACTCTGCAAGCGCCTGCGGACGTATTGCCCGATCGACTTGACGATCATTACCTTTTAGCTCAGCAGAAATAATTCTATCGTGCTCAATCATGCTTATTGCCTTAGCATACCTTTTAGGGCTGCTTTTATTACATCTTCACTGTTTGCTGCATCAACCGGAATACCAGCAATGGCTTTGGCCGCTTCTTGAGGCTTATAACCAAGAGAAATAAGCGCAGCTTCAGCCTCTTGCCTTGGATCCGCCTGTACTTGTCGCAATACGGCTGGCGCAGAAAAGAGATCGTTCTTCGCAGCTTGACCAAGTTTATCTCGCAACTCAATAATTAAACGCTCAGCGGTTTTTTTGCCAACGCCAGGGATGCGGGTCAAAGCGGTGACATCGGATTCTTGTACATTACCAATCAGCTCTTCAGCTGACATACTAGATAAGATTGCTAACGCCATTTTAGGGCCAATACCATTCACTTTGATGAGAATACGAAACAGAGCACGCTCATTTTTATCAATAAAGCCATAAAGAGTGTGAGAATCTTCTTTTACTAGCAAATGAGTATATAAAGTGACTATGCCACCCACTTGAGGTAAATCATAAATAGTGGTCATGGGTGAGGCTCACTTCATACCCAATTCCACCCACATCAACCAGCAGTTCTGGCGGTGCTTTTTCAACCAAAGTACCAACGATTCGACCAATCACAATGACTTCCTTACATCTTGTTCAGTCCAGCGTTTAGATGAACGCCCCGCTCGTTTCCCAACACCATACTCTAAACCGCCTGAAGTACGTGTATTGGCATGACACAGAGCAATAGCCAAAGCATCTGCCGCGTCTGCTTGAGGCTTAGAAGACAGATTTAACAACAATTGCACCATAGACTGAACTTGACTTTTATCCGCGTTACCGTTGCCAACAACGGACTGCTTAACTCTTCGAGCGGCATACTCATGCACCGCAAGCTCTCGCAAAGATGCCGCCACAATGGCAACCCCCCGTGCTTGGCCAAGCTTTAGTGCAGAATTCGCGTTTTTCGCCAAAAACACTTCCTCAATAGCAAACTCATCAGGCTTATATTCTTCCAATAATACAGAGATATAATTAAAAATATGCTTTAACCTGACAGACAAAACTTCGTCAGGCAATTTAATACACCCACTATTCACATAGTGAGTTTTGCCATTTATGACGTCTATAATGCCAAAGCCTGTTATTCTAGAGCCCGGATCAATCGCTAAAATTCTGGTCATGATCATAAATTTTTACGCCCTGCATAGTTACTGTATATTTCAACAGCCCTTTACAAAGTATGCAATGCCAAAACACAAAAAAGACCGCATATTAGCGGTCTTTTACATTTTACTTGCAATTCTTTAACATAACTCACTGTTTTAAGGCGATTTAATCGCTAAAAAACTAAGATTCAGCGATTGGCTTTCTGACGCGAATATTTAATTCCTTTAATTGTTTCTCACTTACCTCACCTGGCGCCTGAGTTAGTAGGCAGGTAGCACTTTGCGTTTTAGGGAAAGCAATAACGTCACGAATCGAGCTAGAGCCCGTCATTAGCATCACAAGGCGATCTAAGCCAAATGCTAAACCACCATGTGGCGGCGCACCGAATTTAAGTGCGTCTAATAAGAAGCCAAATTTCTCTTCCTGCTCTTCCTTAGTGATATTTAGTAACTCAAATACAGTTTCCTGCATTGAAGCCTGGTGTATACGAATAGAGCCACCACCAAGTTCTGTACCATTTAACACCATATCATACGCTTGTGATAGTGCAGTCAAAGGGCTTGCCTTAAGATCTTCTGGAGAACAAGACGGTGCAGTAAATGGATGGTGAATAGCTGTGATTCCGCCATCACTTGTTTCTTCAAACATTGGGAAGTCCACAACCCACAATGGCGCCCATTTACAAGTATAAAGATCTAAATCTTCACCTAGTTTGCAGCGAAGCGCACCAAGAGCCTCATTCACAACCTTGGCAGAGTCTGCACCGAAGAAAATCAAGTCACCATCTTGAGTCCCCAAGACGATCAAGCAAAGCTGCGCGAACATCTACAGGCAAGAATTTAACGATCGGTGACTGCAAACCTTCTTCAAGATTTGATTTGTCATTTACCTTGATGTAAGCCAAACCTTTTGCACCATAAATACCAACAAATTTGGTGTAGTCATCGATTTGCTTGCGAGTCAACGCATTTCCACCAGGCACTTTTAACGCAGCAACGCGGCCTTTTGGATCGGTGGCTGGGCCAGAAAATACTTTAAAGTCTACGTCAGCCATCAAGTCAGATACAGTCACAATGGTCAACGGAATCCGAAGATCCGGCTTATCACTGCCATACGTTTCCATTGCCTTGGAATAAGGCATACGTGGAAACACACCCAAATCAACATTCATTAGCTCTTTAAACAAGCTAACAATCATCGTTTCTGTCATCGCCATAATGTCTTTTTCACTCATGAACGACGTTTCAATATCGACTTGAGTGAATTCTGGTTGGCGATCTGCTCGTAGATCTTCATCACGGAAACATTTTGCGATTTGATAATAGCGATCAAAACCAGACACCATCAATAGCTGCTTGAAAAGCTGAGGGGACTGAGGAAGCGCAAAAAAACTACCCTGCTGAGTACGGCTAGGCACTAAATAATCACGCGCGCCTTCTGGTGTTGCACGCGTCAAAATAGGCGTTTCAATGTCTAAAAAGCCATTGCCATCCAAATAACGACGTAGAACAGATGTCACCTTTGAACGAAAACGCATTTTTTGCTGAATTTCAGGGCGACGCAAATCGATAAAACGATTTTTCAAGCGAACATCTTCACCAACAGATTGATGCTCATCCAACTGAAATGGAGGTGTTTTTGCCACGTTCAGAATTTCAAGCTCAGTACCAAGCACTTCAATTTCGCCAGTACGCATATTTGGATTAGTTGTCCCTTCAGGACGAGCGCGCACCACACCTTTTAGCTTAACAACAAACTCATTACGAACACTGTCGGCAAGCGCAAAACTTTCAGCACGATCTGGGTCAAAAACGACTTGAGTGATACCTTCACGATCGCGAACGTCTAGGAAGATAACGCCACCGTGGTCACGACGACGATGAACCCAACCGCATAGGGTGATTTCTTGTGAAATATTAGAAGCATTTAACTCGCCGCAATAATGGCTGCGCATAATTTCTTTCCTATTACTTTCTCAGTAAGAGAGTGATTTTTTCTTAGAACGTTTTCCATTCGATCAGTAATGTTAACTGAATTTTAAGCTCTGAATAGAATAACAGAATATTTTAAGGCAAAGCATTATATGCGAACCGAGTCCGACTCTCTAGGGTCTGAACCAAATTTGTCCAACACAATAGACGCATTATGCAATGCTGGTGATTTCATAAGCGATTTGTCGACTATTTTGAGGCAAATCGACCTCATCACCCAACATTTTCCCCAATAATCTTTTACCAACGGGTGTTGAGGCGGTAACTAAGTAAACCGTTTCTCCTTTAATTTCAACATTCAGTCCACCTGCGCAAGGCGATATGAAGAAATACTTCTTTATACCACTGAGTGGCTCCAGCTCAGATAGGGTTACCATACTCCATAGACCAACAGTACTATCTTCAGCAAAAGTAACAGGGGGTGTTTTGCTAAAAATCAACCAATCCTTTTCGCACTCTAATACACGCTGGGATTGGCCGTGAGCTAAATAAGAAGCCTCTAAGCCAAAAGTATCGTATTTATTTTCAGCAATACTTTCTTGATTCGTCGCCGCTTCATGCGCCTGTTTGGCCGCCCATTTTGCAGTTTCATAGCGGCGTAGTAATGCTTCTGTGACGGCTTTATATACATCTTGTTTATCCATCAGGATTTTATCCGCTTCGTTGAATTAGCCCATTGTAGCGATTCATTTTAATAAAAAAATCCATGACTTGCTCTCAAATAGCCTTACTGATGCCTAGCCTGAAGAAAGCGCAAGAAAATGTCTTTTAAAAATACGGACCCTTTAGTTGACACTATCAACCGACAAAACTAAACTGATAACTATTCTCATAAATTTCAAAAACAGGTTTCTATGAAGGAAAAAATTGCCGAGTCACTTCATCAACTCATACACAGTTATCGCCATCATTTACGTGAGGAAGCGTTAAATTCAGGAATTTCAATCCCTGTCAGTCATATTCGCTCTCTTAAATGCATTCGTAGAATTCCAAATTGCCATGCCAAAGACATAGCAGAGAGGCTTTCTCTCGATAAATCACAAATCACTCGAGTTTTAAAAGAATTGGTCAGCCTGGGTTATGTTAAAAAAGTACGCAATCCAGACAACCACCGCAGCCAGCTACTGAGCCTCACTGAATCGGGTGACGCATTACTCAATAAACTCATGACGCTCGATCAACTGGCCGTCGAAAAGATGACACACCATTTAACTGAGCAACAAATCGTTGATTTCATTTACATTGCAGAAATGATGACGAACACCCCTTATCCATCACTTTGTCATAAACAAGATTCAGGAGCCACTAATGAATAGACCACTACCACGAGAACTTACTGTAATCAAAAAGGCACAGATCACAACCAACATGCTCCGAGTAACATTAGGTGGCGACAATATACACACCATTCCAGCAAACCAAGAAAGCGGCTACGTCAAACTCATTTTTCCAAGAGAGGATCAAAAACCGTGCGTCCGAACCTATACCATTAGACACCAGCGTGCAGACGAAATAGACATTGATTTCGTACTTCATGAAGATAGCGGTCCTGCGTCATCTTGGGCAAAGCAAGCACAAGCTAACGATTTAATCCTTGTTGGTGGTCCTGGACCAAAAAAACTCATCGAAGCAGCGGATTGGCACATTTTTGTTGGCGATATGACGGCCCTCCCCGCAATTAGTGTCAACCTAGAAATGCTTCCGCAGGATGCAAAAGGCTACGCCATTATTGAAGTCATTTCTCAAGAGGATATTCAGCCGTTAAGACACCCTAAAAACATAGAATTAAAATGGGTGATTAATCCGCACCCAGGCGAAAACGCTAACTTATTAGTGGAACAGGTTCAATTACTGCCATGGCTACAAGGTCAAGTTTCTGTTTGGGCGGCTTGCGAATTCAGTAGCATGAAAATGTTACGTGCATTTTTTAAAAAGGACGCAAAAATTGAGAAGGAAAATTTGTATTTATCTAGCTACTGGAAGTTAGGCAGCAACGAAGACCAGCATAAAGAAGTAAAGCGCATTGACTTAGAAGAAATGGAGCAATAACCATTGATTCATAAAAAAGCCAGCTTAAATAAGCTGGCTTTTGGTGTTTGCTTTATAACCGCACACTCTCAATGATCAAATCAACCACGGCATCCAGAGTTGATTCCGTAAGATGGGAATCGGCTATTGTCGGATTACCAACCAAGAAAGCGATCCCTGTCTGGCGAATTAACACCGCCTCTTGTTCCGACGCATCCGCTTTAACCAAGGCAACCACTCCTTGGCGCAGCAACAACCGCTCAAGGGTACTGCTTTGCTCCAATATGTCAGCCGATAGTGCAATAACGGCGGGCTTCTGCCCAAGTCTGGCGGCACGATCTTCTGCACTAACAATACTATCTTGATCAATTTCAGCGACAGCTTCTTCCACCATCCCAGCGCCAACCGTCACATTCGTGAGTCGATCAATAATAACCAATGCACCGGTAAAGCGACTATCCGTATATTCATCAAACGCAACTGGCGCATCGAACTGCAATACAGCATCAGCGATACCATTAAGCTCTAATGAATCTATATGGCTAACTTCCAGAGTATTGACATCCACTCGATGATTAAAGTGATGCACTTTACCAGGAACCGTTTGTGTACCTAATTTGAAGTCATACAACTTACCCGGCACTAACGGCTGATCCGCCATCCAAACAATAGAAGCGCGCAGTGTGGTTGCAATAAGCGGCTCTTGTCCAAGGTGTGACAGCATATCACCACGACTAATATCGATTTCATCTTCCAGCGTGATCGTAACAGCTTGCCCGGCTTTCGCTGCCTCTAAATCCCCATCAAATGTGACGATTCTTTCAACCGTAGACACTTTTCCAGATGGCAAAGCGACCACTTTGTCGCCAGGTTTCACAGCGCCTGCGGCAATGGTTCCAGAGAAACCACGGAAATCTAAATTAGGGCGATTCACATACTGCACAGGAAAACGGAACGAATCACGTTTCACATCACGATTAATCTGTACTGTTTCCAAAATCGACATGAGTGGACCGCCTTGATACCAAGGTGTACTCTCAGACGCGTTGACGACGTTATCGCCACGCAGTGCAGACATTGGTACAAAATGAATGTCTTCCGGCTTGCGATCGCCAAGCTGATCCACAAACGTCAGATAATCCTGTTTGATCTGATTAAACGTTTCCTCTGAAAAATTCACCAAATCCATCTTATTAATGGCGACAACAACATGCTTGATGCCCAACAAGGACGCAATATAACTATGGCGACGGGTTTGTGTTTGAACACCATAACGCGCATCAATCAAAATAATAGCAAGATCACAGGTAGATGCACCGGTCGCCATATTTCGAGTGTACTGCTCATGCCCTGGAGTATCCGCAATAATGAACTTGCGCTTTTCCGTAGAAAAATAACGATACGCCACATCGATTGTGATGCCCTGCTCACGCTCTGCTTGTAGACCATCGACCAACAAAGCCAGATCCACCTCTTCGCCCTGTGTACCAGACTTTTTACTGTCACGCTTCACGGCATCTAAGTGATCTTCATAGATCAACTTAGAGTCATGAAGTAAGCGGCCAATTAAGGTACTTTTTCCATCATCAACATTGCCACAGGTAAGAAGACGCAGTAAGTCTTTTTCTTCGTGTTGTTTCAAATAACCAAGTATGTCTTGGCTGATCAATTCTGACTGGTGAGACATTCTTTCTTTACTCCAAACTTAGAAATAGCCTTGTTTCTTCTTCTCTTCCATTGATCCAGATGAATCATGGTCAATCATTCGCCCTTGACGCTCTGAACTTTTTGTCAGCAACATTTCCTGAATAATCTCAGGCAAAGAAGCCGCTTCAGACTCAACAGCACCGGTTAATGGGTAGCAGCCCAATGTACGGAAGCGAACCGACTTCATTTCGGGCACCTCACCGTTTAACGGCATACGTTCATCATCTACCATGATTAAAGTACCGTCACGCTCTACTACCGGACGCTTCGCAGAGAAATAAAGTGGCACAATTGGAATGCTTTCCAAGTAGATATATTGCCAAATATCAAGTTCCGTCCAGTTGGATAATGGGAAAACTCGAATGCTCTCGCCTTTGTTTACTTTACCGTTGTAGATATTCCATAACTCAGGACGTTGGTTTTTCGGGTCCCAACGATGCTGTTTATCACGAAAAGAGTACACACGCTCTTTAGCGCGTGATTTTTCTTCGTCCCGACGAGCGCCACCAAAAGCCGCATCAAACCCATATTTGTTTAACGCTTGCTTTAATGCTTGAGTCTTCATGACATCCGTATGTTTAGAGCTACCATGCGTAAATGGCCCGATACCTTGCTCTATACCCTCTTGGTTCTGATGCACAATAAGCTCTAAACCAAGCTTAGAAACCATTTCATCACGGAAGGTGATCATTTCTTTAAACTTCCATCCGGTATCCACATGCATCAATGGAAACGGTGGTTTACCAGGATAAAACGCTTTCATGGCAAGATGCAGCATCACGGCCGAGTCTTTACCAATTGAATACAGCATCACTGGATTATCAAATTCTGCCGCTACTTCACGGATAATATGAATACTTTCCGCTTCTAGCTGTTTTAAGTGAGTCAGTCTTGCCTCTGTCATAATTTCCCATCTCTGTTGTCAGGCTTCAGCATTTTTTGAACTATAACATGCCTTTAGGTTATAAAAAGCATCTCATATAGACTTTAGTGGCATATGCATATTAAAAAAGCTTTATAAGGAGAACCTCTAAGGGAACAACTATTAATCCTCAAAATAACAACAAATACAGCACTTCGAACATAAAAAAAGGCCGATAAATCGGCCTTTTTTAAACACACGGTATCATTACTGACTACTGAGTTGTTGCTCTAGCATAAGTTGGTTAATTTGCTTACGCAGACGAATGATTTCAGCATTCACTTGTGTTCTAAATGCATCACTTGAATTGATTGCATCTTGGTGCTTCGTTAGCGTTTGTTGGATACTGACCATATCTGAAACGCTTGTATCAGCCGTTTGCTTATCAAGGGTATCCACTTTTTTCTGCAGTGAGCCTCAAATCTTGCAGAATCTGATCAAGACTAAGCTGCTGAGCTTGATTCTGCCCTACTTGAGCTGTGATAAGCTTAGTCTGACTCTCTTGCTTTGTTGCCAATGCTTTAACAGCATCATCAATCGTTGCAACTGAGGGAACCAGTTTATTGTACCCTGCCTCCACTTCATTAAATGCATCAGCCTGAACCGCGATAAGCTTGGATTGAGTTGACATATCATCACGCATGGTTGATAGCTTTTTCTGTAAATCATCAATGGCCGCTGTATTAGCAGCAATCGCCAGGCGGTTGGTGTCGTAGGCAACGCCCCATAATTTACGAATCTCACTGTCATGATTCTTCAATGTCTCTTCCAACGTCTCACCTTGTTTATTGGCAGAAACATCGGCAGCAAGAAGCTGATGATCAAGATTTTGTATTTCGCTTTTAGCACCATAAAGCTCATTTTTAAGCTGTGTATTTTGCTGCCACAACCAATAACCGGCTCCGCCAGAGACCAAAAGCAAAAGTATTAATAAAAAATATATGCCAGCAAGACTTTGCTTTTTGTGCACCACAATCGGGGCATGAGCCGGTCTTGCTGGGGTTGGGGCTGAAGAACCTTTAGGTACGCCAGTACCTGGCCTTCTTTCGCTGACTTCATCTTGATCCAGAGTCAGGCTTGGGATCTCAACATCATCGTCTCTTCGCATGGATATCTTATATAGTCGCTATTAACAGGAATTATGGAAAATTTCTCTAGAACAAACCTAAATAATATTATCTTAAGTTGTTCGGTGCTACTATATAATCACCATTAACTGCTTGATAACAAGCATTTTTCGTTAATAAAAAGCAAGGAGAATTGAAATGGCTTTTGAATTACCCGCTCTTCCTTATGCTAAAGACGCACTAGAGCCTCACATGTCGGTTGAGACACTTGAGTATCACCACGGTAAACACCACAACACTTATGTTGTTAAATTGAATGGTTTGCTTCCTGGGTCTGAATACGAAAACAAAACGCTTGAAGAGATCATTGTATCTGCTCCTGCGGGCCTGTTTTCAACAATGCCGCTCAAATCTGGAACCATACTTTCTTTTGGAACAGCTTAAGCCCAAATGGTGGTGGTGAACCGACTGGCGCTCTTGCTGATGCTATCAATGCAAAGTGGGGCTCTTTCGAAAAGTTCCAAGCGGCTTTTGATGACAAAGCAGTAAACAACTTTGGTTCTAGCTGGACTTGGTTGGTTAAAAATGCTGACGGTTCTCTAGACATCGTTAATACAAGTAATGCTGCAACACCAATGACAAGTGGTCAAACAGCGATCATTACTGTCGATTTGTGGGAACATGCTTACTACATTGATTACCGCAATGTTCGTCCTGACTACCTAAAAGGTTTTTGGGCACTTGCTAACTGGGAATTCGCGGCAGCGAACTTCGCAGCTTAAACCTATTTTCTGATTTGAAAATAGTGTTAGACCAGTCAAAAAAACGCGGCCTGTGCCGCGTTTTTTTATTAAGAAGTTTGGATCTCATTTTGCACAAAGAGCTTTGCCTGAATAAATTCTGAATGAGGCATAAACAAGAGCCTCACTTATTCTCCTGATGCGGTGGTCTTCATGAGCATCAATATTGCCATCAGCCAATGCCACATACCACAACCCTCTCAGCAATGACATTTTTTGCTCTAGTGTTGCCGTTTCATTGATGACCTTAGTAAACTGATACAGATCATTCGCTTCCTCAACGCCCGCGCGGGCTTCTTCAAAAAGTATATCCACATCATCGCCCAGCTCACTGACATCGCGCAAAAGCCGTTTCACTTGACTCTCTTCTTTCTCACTAACATGATGATCCGCGAGCATGACTTCCATCAATAATGCAGCCACAGCCTTTTGATAGGATATTTGTTCTCCCTGTTCAACAGGAAGGCTAAAAAGATTTTTTAATACTTTAAACATTATCTCTCCAAAATATGCTCACGCAGAGCTTCGATTAGAACATTCGGAAACTGTCGATAATCTAGATAAGGACACCAAACATAGGGAAAATGCACATAAGCATGGTGTGAATAACCCATGGATTGGGCACGGTCGTCCACTGGCCATGCGCTTCGAAACGTATTCCCAACAATAAAAACAGTCCCCTTATAGTGATCAAGCTGATCACAAGAAAAAACCATTCCAACCTTGTCAAACAGCTGATCATCCCGAAACGTTTTCCATGAGTGGTAGTCAGGTGCTGTAAGCTTCGCCATGATGGTCAATATTTTACGCCAATGATTACCGTTTAGTTCAATTAAAATAGCTGCGTTCGGTCGCTCTAAAAAAGAAGGATCCAATGGCGCACTAGGCAAAATCGGAACGTTGGGCAGGAGGAAGACGTAATCCGCTTTCTCTAAACAAGCCCCTAACCATAAACGATTCATGACAAACTCCAAATTTTATTAAGAATACAATGCACACTGGCGAATATCCGCTAAGCAATGGGTAAAGACAGTGCAATTTAAAGCACCACATAGAGCAATGCTGGGGTAGCATGCACTTTTAACGCAATAAACATTTAACAATATGCTACACAATACATTAGACATTGCTCATAAATATAAATTAGAATAGTCTAATATTAATTTGAGGATTTAACGATGGACATGATTTTTAACCCATTAGTGGGCGGCTTATTGATAGGCATCACAACAGTCATTTACCTCCTAAGCCTTGGTAAAGTCATTGGCATTAGCGGGATATTATCTCAATTACTTTTTAGTAAGGAGCGATTTTTACCGTTTCTATTTATTGTAGGGCTTATCATAGGCGGCAGTGCATATGGTGTATTCACTGAGCAAACCGTGGCGTTTCCCGAAACGAGAAGCCCACTTATTTTAATCATTTCTGGACTCTTGGTCGGCTATGGAACACGACTAGGAAGTGGATGCACGAGTGGACATGGCGTGTGTGGCATCTCCAGACTTTCGCCTCGTTCTGTCGTTGCCACCTTAGTTTTTATGACTACTGCCATCATTACCGTCAGCATTCTTAATTAGGAGAATAATCATGTACGCCATTATCACCTTTATCTGCGGTTTATTGTTTGGCCTCGGGTTAGCGTTTTCTGAGATGACAAACCCTGCTGTTGTTTTGGGTTTCTTAGATGTCTTTGGAAATTGGAATCCTTCTCTAATTATTGTCATGGCAAGCGCTATTGCAGTCGGCATGATTGGTTACCTTCTCAAAGGTAAACGCTTAGTGCCCTTTATTGCCAGTAAATGGCAAGTACCGACTTTAAGACAGATTGATTCAAAATTAATCATTGGCTCGGCGCTCTTTGGAATTGGCTGGGGCATTAGTGGCTATTGTCCAGGGCCAGGATTAACCGCCTTAGTCAACAACCCAAGCGAAGGCATTTATTTTGTTATTGCATTAATCGTTGGCAGTGCTGTGCATCACATCCAACCCCGTGCAGTGAAAATGTAAAGAAAACATTGCTGAAATAAAAAGGAGACGCCCTAGGTCGCTTTTTTTGCCCTAAAATATGAAAAAATACTTGACCAAAGGCGCCTTGCGTCTTAAATTTCGCCCGCGTCATTGCTGAACATAATCCGCACCGCTTCAACTGCTGCGCTAGTCGCTTAAGGCCATAGAGCCGGATAAGTAACAGCCATAAGTAGGACGTGATAGAGTAAAGACGTTTACTTTTTTTAATCGGTTTATGTTTTGCATAATTAAGGAGCTTCCAGCCCATGACTATTGATGTCAACTCATTTTACACTCCAGAGCGTTTTGCCCGTTTTAAAGCGTTTGCAGAAACTAAAGACACCCCTTTCGTTGTTATCGATACAGAAATTATCGACGAAGCCTACACGGAATTAACAACAGGTTTCCCAGTTGCGGATATTTTTTACGCTATTAAAGCCAACCCAGCACCAGAAATTCTAACGTTGCTTCGCGACCGCGGCTCCAATTTTGATGTGGCATCACGCTATGAGCTTGACAAACTAATGGCCATTGGCGGCGTTTCCCCTGATAGAGTGAGCTATGGCAACACCATTAAAAAGGCGAAAGACGTTCGCTATTTTTATGAAAAAGGTGTGCGCATGTTTGCCACTGATTCAGAAGCAGATTTGCGCAATATAGCAAAGGCTGCTCCAGGATCTCGTGTATATGTTCGTATTTTAACAGAAGGCACAGTGACAGCTGACTGGCCGCTTTCTCGTAAATTTGGCTGCCGTCCAGACATGGCAATGGACCTTCTTGTTCTTGCAAAAGAGCTAGGATTGATTCCATACGGTATTTCTTTCCATGTTGGTTCTCAGCAACGTGATATCGGCGCATGGGATGCAGCGATTGCCAGCGTCAAAGTGATATTTGAGCGTCTTAAAGAAGAAGACGGCATAGTGCTTGAGATGATCAATATGGGGGGCGGTTTCCCAGCAAATTACATTGCTCGCACCAATGATCTCGCCACTTATGCAGAGGAAATCACACGCTTCTTAGAAGAAGATTTTGGTACAGATCTACCTCGCATTATTTTAGAGCCTGGTCGCTCTTTAATATCAAATGCGGGCATTTTAGTGAGTGAAGTTGTATTGATTTCTCGTAAATCCCACACGGCACTAAACCGTTGGGTCTTCACGGATGTGGGTAAATTCTCAGGCCTAATAGAGACACTTGATGAGTCTATTAAGTACCCAATTCATGTTGAAAAAGGTGGTGAGCTAGAGGAAGTTATTATTGCTGGCCCAACGTGTGATAGTGCTGACATTATGTATGAAAACTACAAATATGGCCTACCACTTAATTTGGCTATCGGTGATCGTATGTATTGGCTTTCTACGGGTGCCTACACCACTACTTACAGTGCTGTAGAATTTAATGGCTTCCCGCCATTGGCTTCTTACTACTTGTAAGAACGTCGACTAAAATTAAGTTCATAGAGCCTCAGAGTGAAAACATCTGGGGCTTTTTTATTGGCATGTTCGTCGTCTTAAGCAATAATCTAGGCAATACTAACCTCATACTCTAAAAGGAATGTTTCCTTGTATTCACTAAGCGAACTCGCCATTTATCCAGTAAAATCTATTCAAGGTATTGCTTTGCAGTCTAGCCAGGTAGATGATGCCGGTCTTTGTGGAGATCGGCGCTATACTTTAGTGACACCAAATGGTGAACTTATTACAGGCCGAACACACCCACAATTAACACTAATTACAGCGAAAGCATTAGCAGATCATTCTTGGCAGCTCTCACACCCCAGCACACAAACGCCTCTTATCTTGGATTTAACCAAATACACTCAAGAGTATAGCGAGATAGTTGTTTGGGAAGACACCGTAAACGCGCAACGCACCTCAGACGAAGCGGACACTTGGTTTAGTAAAATAGCAGGCGAATCCGTTCACCTAATGCATTTTGGCGAACATTCGCAACGCTTTACCAAACGCAGACCTGACGTACCAATGGGTTTTGCTGATGGGTATCCATTTCTATTAACGACAGAGGCCTCGCTGTCGGAATTAAATCGAACCTGCACACAGCAAATTCAGATGGCTCAATTTCGCCCTAATATTGTTATTCATGGTAACTCAGCATTTGAAGAAGACAGCTGGAAGCGCATTCGCATTGGCGATGTTGAATTTGAAAACATCAAACCCTGCGTACGCTGTATTTTTACCACATTGAATCCTCAAACGGCAGAGAGAATTCCGAAAGGTGAACCATTAAAAACGCTGGGCAAATTTCGCCTTCTTGACGGAAAAGGCATTACATTCGGCACGAATCTAATCGCACTTAATACAGGCATCATCCATATTGGTGATGAGGTTGAGATACTAGAGTATCAAGAAGCGGAAAAATACCAAGACAGACGCAAGTAAATCGCATATCACTTGGCATCACCCACTTGGCTAAAAAAAGGAAGGCAAAAGAGCCTTCCTTTTTTCTATCTAAATGATCGAAACGCTTTACTTCACGCTTCCTGTTTTTCCAAGTACTCATCGTACGTGCCATGGAAATCGACAATACCCGCACTGGTTACTTCCACAATCCGCGTTGCCAATGTCGAAACAAACTCACGGTCGTGACTGACGAAAATCAAAGTACCTGGGTAGTTTTCAAGGGCTAAGTTTAAAGACTCAATAGATTCCATGTCCATATGATTGGTTGGCTCATCCATCACTAAAACGTTCGGTTTTTGCAGCATCAGTTTACCGAACAACATACGACCTTGTTCACCACCAGACAGGACCTTTACAGACTTTTTAATATCGTTTTGTGAGAACAAAAGACGCCCTAAGGTACCGCGAATAACCTGTTCATCGTCGCCTTCTTGAGCTCCACTGCGACATCCATTCGATCAAATCCACATCTTTCTCGAATTCGTGATGATGATCTTGGGCGTAATAACCAATATTGGCATTTTCAGACCACTTTATGTGACCTTTCGTTAGCTCAGTATCGCCCACCAAGCATTTTAGTAAAGTGGTTTTACCGATACCATTTGGTCCGATAACCGCTATACGCTCACCCACCTCAACCATCATGTTTAAACCACTAAACAATTCTTCATCATATGATTTGGCAACATTTTCGATTTGTACCGCCATACGATGTAATTTTTTCTCTTGCTCGAAGCGAATAAATGGGCTTTGGCGACTAGAAGGCTTCACCTCTTCCAACTGAATTTTGTCAATTTGCTTCGCACGAGACGTGGCTTGCTTTGACTTTGATGCGTTAGCAGAGAATCGACTTACGAAAGATTTTAACTCACTAATTTGAGCTTTTTTCTTCGCATTATCAGACAACAAACGCTCACGAGCCTGAGTTGCCGCTGTCATGTACTCATCATAGTTACCAGAAAATAGGCGCAACTCGCCGTAATCTAAATCCGCCATATTCGTACAGACAGAATTTAAAAAGTGACGATCGTGGGAAATAATAATCATGGTGCAATTACGCTCAACCAAAACCCCTTCCAACCAGCGTATGGTATTGATATCTAGGTTGTTGGTTGGCTCGTCCAACAACAAAATATCTGGATCAGAAAACAAAGCCTGAGCAAGCAAAACGCGTAACTTTAAACCTGGGGCGACTTCACTCATCAAACCATAATGCTGCTCAGTTGGAATACCGACACCTAAAAGCAACTCTCCAGCACGAGCATCGGCAGTGTAACCATCCATCTCAGCGAATTCCGCTTCCAAATCACCGGCACGAAGTCCATCTGCTTCGGTCATTTCTGGATTGGCGTAAATAGCGTCTTTTTCAGACTTAATCGCCCAAAGTTCAGTGTGCCCCATGATGACGGTGTCAATAACCGAATATTCTTCGTAAGCAAATTGATCTTGCTTCAACTTACCAAGGCGTTCATTAGGATCTTTAGAAACGTTTCCAGAGCTTGGCTCCAAGTCGCCGCCAAGGATTTTCATGAAGGTGGATTTACCACACCCATTCGCACCGATAAGGCCGTAGCGCTTGCCTTCTCCAAATTTCACAGAGACATTTTCAAAAAGAGGTTTTGCACCAAATTGCATGGTGATGTTGGCCGTCGTTAACAAAGTATTCTTCCGTTTATCATGAGGTAAATTAGAGCACTCCAGTCTTAAGTCAATAAAACGGCTAGAGTGAAAATGACATAAGGCATTATCGCACAGTTTGACAACAGTCTTTAAGAGAGAAAACACATATTCCACAAAAAAGCTGGAACTTACTGTTACATTGAGCCTCATAAGAGTTACTAGAGAATACAAAATACTCCTATCGTTATTGGCTGAATAAGCCTAAAACTATAATTATTGCTTAGGCTCTTTAGAAAAGTATTTTGTAGCCGATGACATAAAAAGACCCAATAGTGGCGGAGGAAACAGTGAAAACCGTCTTAAAAAAACAAGTAAGGTATGACATATCACCTAAACATCTGAAAGAGGGATCAATTTTTGGAGCACTATCTGATAATGCCATTCAATTCTTATTAGAAAATGGTGTGTTGCATAACGTTAGTGAGGGCGATGAAATTTTTGCCTATGGCAGTAAAGGCAATAGCTTCCACGCAGTGCTGCATGGAAAGCTGGATTTTTACAAACAGCATGGTGAAAAGAAAACACGTACGCGAACCATTAGTTTTGGTGAAGCGATTGGCTTTGTTTCCATGATTGCATTGCATGAACGTGTTGGCAGCCTTTACGCTTTAGAAGACTGCTTGCTTTTGGAAATTTCCAGTCAGCTATTTAGTGATTTGCACGATCAATATCCATTCGATTTTGGTATCTTGCTGATGAATCTCTCTAGGGATATGGCAAGAACCATTCGTGTTTTGAGTAATGCCTTAGTAGAGAATGATGTCGTCGTTAAAAGAAATTAAAACAAACTAACGATAGCACAAAGACATCAATCGTTAGTTTGCTCTGAAGGATTATTGCAACGCAGCAACAACGGATATTTCGACCAACAACTCAGGTCGTGCTAGTCTGGCTTCAACACACGCTCTGGCAGGAGCATGCCCCTCGGGAATCCACGAATCCCAAACTGCGTTCATAGCCGTAAAATCTTTCATATCTCGAAGATAAATAGTTGCAGACAATATGTAAGATTTATCCGTACCAGCTTGCTCAAGCAAAACATCTACCTTATTCAGCATTGTTCGTGTTTGCTCGGTAATGTCCGTATTCGCATCCGCACCAACTTGGCCACATAAATACACCGTCTCATTATGCTTAACGATACGACTCATACGTTGACCAACTTCCATGCGCTCAATGGTTGCCATAAAAACCTCTATTTGATTGAGAATTAAAGATTATAATCTTGTTGTTATTAGAATATTTTACAAATCATTAGCAGACTAATATAAAACGACAAGGCATTAAAACTCCAGCCCTTTTTGCGCTTTTATTCCTCTTTTGAAGGCATGTTTTACCTCTTTGATCTCACTAACCGTATCAGCAAGCTCAATTAAAGCATCCGAAGCTCCACGCCCAGTAACAACTAAATGTTGTGCTTCGGGACGGTCCATCAGGGCTTTTAATACCCTATCCTCAAGTAAATACTCGTAATGCAATAAATAGGTTAACTCATCAAGAACCACCAAATCGATGCTAGGGTCTGCTAGCATGGCGGCCGCTTTTTCCCATGCTTGCTCTGACGAAGCAATATCAGATTCACGATTTTGAGTCTCCCAAGTAAATCCCGCAGGCATGATCTCCCATTGCACATTTTTTTGCTTTTTAAAGAAATCAATCTCGCCTGTGTTCCATTCCCCTTTGAGGAATTGCACCACCCCGACCTTCATACCATGACCTAAAGCACGGGCGACCATTCCCAATGCGGAACTGGATTTGCCTTTGCCATTTCCAGTTAATAACACAAATGTGCCTTTGTCTTCTTGTGCTTTCGCAATGCGTTTATCCACATGAGACTTAATGGCTTGCATACGTTTTTTGTGTAATTCGGGATCTTTGACTGTTTTTGACATGTAAACACCCTTTAAAGTAGAAAAACCTAATTTGCGCTTATGGATGACACAAATTAGGTTTTCAAAAATGGACTAAAAACGTTTAAATACGATCGTCTTCAGGGTCGTAACCAAGATTGGGAGCTAACCATCGTTCAGCGTCATCTTTACTCATTCCTTTTCGCTCAGCGTAATCATCCACCTGATCTGGACCAATCTTGCCAACACCAAAGTAAGTTGCATCTGGATGAGCAAAATACCAGCCACTTACCGCCGCTGTTGGCAGCATAGCAAAGCTTTCTGTGATCTCCATATCAATCTTCTCCTTCACCCCCAACAAAGTCCAAAGTTTGGCTTTTTCAGTATGGTCAGGACAGGCTGGATAGCCAGGCGCTGGACGAATACCTTGGTATTTTTCTTTGATCAATTGTTCATTGGTGAGCCTCTTCCGCTTCGGCATACCCCCAAAACTCTTTACGCACTTTTTCGTGTAAATATTCTGCCGTTGCTTCCGCCAATCGGTCAGCAACGGCTTTTATCATAATAGAGTTATAATCATCATGATCCGCTTCATATTTTGCCACCAAAGGATCAATACCAAAGCCTGCTGCACAAGCAAACGCGCCAATATAGTCCGCGACACCACTGTCCTTTGGTGCAACGAAGTCCGCTAAACTGTGATTATATTTACCCGGTGCGGTGAGTTCGTTCTGAATACGAAGGAAAGACAAGCGCTCAATCACGTCGCCACGAGATTCATCCGCATAAATTTCGATGTCATCATGATTCACTTGGTTGGCAGGGAACAACCCCACCACGGCACGTGCTTGCAAGCACTGTGTTGCGATCACTTCATCGAGCATGTTTAGCGCGTCTTGGTAGACTCGCGTTGCCTCAACACCCACCACATCATCGGTTAAAATACGCGGGTAAGCGCCTGCCAATTCCCATGTTTGGAAAAATGGCGTCCAATCAATGTAATCTTTAACCACATTAAGATCGATGTCCTTTTCGGTCAGTACAGTTACACCCAATTTCTTAGGTTGAACAACATGACCATCGAATTGAATAGGTGGTTTGTTCTGACGCGCTTTATCCAAGGAAACTCGTCGACCAGCTTTGGCTCGATCCTTATAACGAATACGCGTTTTCTCGTAATCCGCTTTGATCTCATCCACAAATTTTTGACGGCGCTCTGTATCTTTGCTTAATAAGGCGCTAGCAACCCCCACACTTCGAGAAGCGTTAGTGACATGAACCACTTGATTACGCTTGTAATTTTGTTCGATTTTTACCGCGGTATGCGCTTTTGATGTGGTCGCACCGCCAATCATCACCGGTAAGTTAAACCCTTGGCGCTCCATTTCTTTCGCTACGTGCACCATTTCATCGAGTGACGGCGTGATCAAGCCTGACAAGCCAATCATGTCTGCGCCCTCTTCTTTCGCCGTACGCAAGATTTTTTCGGCAGGCACCATGACGCCAAGATCAATGACTTCAAAGTTATTACACTGCAGCACAACACCGACGATATTTTTACCGATATCATGTACATCGCCTTTCACTGTTGCCATGACAATTTTGCCATTACTAGACGATGCAGTGTCCATGTTTAGGCGTTTTTCTTCCTCGATAAAGGGCATCAAGTAGGCAACGGCCTTCTTCATAACACGAGCCGATTTTACCACTTGTGGTAAAAACATTTTCCCAGAACCAAACAAATCACCAACGATGCTCATGCCATCCATTAATGGCCCTTCAATGACTTCTAATGGACGAGCAAAAGCCTGGCGCGCCTCTTCAGTGTCTTCATCAATAAATTCCGTAATACCTTTGACCAGTGCATGACTAAGACGATCTGACACTGATAACCCTCGCCACTCTTGGGTTTCTTTTTCAGCCACTTCGCCATTGCCGGCAAATTCACCCGCCATCGCAAGTAGATTGTCCGTTGCATCGGGAGTGCGGTTCAGTACTGCGTCCTCTACCGCATTACGCAGCTTAGGTGGAATATCTTCATACAGCGCAAGCTGCCCCGCATTAACAATCCCCATTGTCATGCCCTGTTTGATGGCATGATACAAGAACACAGCGTGAATCGCTTCGCGAACAGGGTTATTGCCACGGAACGAGAAGGAAACGTTCGACACACCACCCGATACCTTGGCATAAGGCAATTCACGAGTAATGTCGCCTGTTGCCTCAATGAAGTCTAAAGCGTAACGGTTATGCTCTTCTATCCCAGTGGCAATCGCAAAAATATTTGGATCAAAAATAATGTCTTCTGGCGGAAAGCCGACTTCATCAACCAAAATATGATACGAACGGCGACAAATCTCGATCTTGCGAGCACGGGTATCCGCTTGCCCTACTTCGTCAAACGCCATGACAATAACGGCTGCACCGTATTTCATGAGTTTACGAGCTTGCTCACGGAACTTATCTTCGCCCTCTTTCATACTGATAGAGTTAACGACGCCTTTACCTTGAATCCATTTCAGTCCAGCTTCTAAAATCTCCCATTTCGAAGAATCAAGCATGATAGGTACGCGAGAAATATCTGGTTCTGATGCGATAAGCTTAAGAAAACGCTCCATGGCAGCCTGCGAATCCAACATGCCTTCGTCCATGTTGATGTCGATGATTTGGGCACCGTTTTCCACTTGTTGACGTGCCACATCCAGCGCGGTATCAAAATCCCCTTCTTTAATAAGACGTTTAAACATCGCCGGTTCTCGTCACGTTGGTACGCTCACCGACGTTCACAAACAAACTATTACCGTCAATATTAAACGGCTCTAAACCGGACAACCGACACGCTTTTTCAATAACAGGAATAACACGAGGCGTCGCATCAGCAAAAGCTTTGGCGAAGGTAGCAATGTGTTCTGGTGACGTACCGCAACAACCACCAATGATGTTCAAAAAGCCTGAGTCCACCCAGCCCTGAATTTCTTCCAACATTTCCTCTGGTGACTCATCGTATTCACCAAATGCATTTGGTAAGCCTGCGTTAGGGTGAGCAGAGACATGCGTATCCGCAATACGTGAAAGTTCTTCAACATATTGACGCAGCTCTTTTGGCCCCAAAGCACAGTTCAAACCTACAGAAATCGGCTTAGCATGAGAGATAGAATTCCAAAAAGCTTCAGTGGTTTGGCCAGATAAAGTACGACCTGAGGCATCCGTAATAGTGCCTGAAATCATGATCGGGTAACGAACGCCAGTTTTTTCGAAATAATCTAATACCGCGTAAATAGCGGCTTTGGCATTCAATGTATCGAAAATTGTCTCGATAAGAATAATATCAACGCCACCCTTGATTAAACCATCAACCGCTGTGGTATAGGCCGCAACAAGCTCATCAAAATGCACATTACGAAACCCTGGATCGTTTACATCCGGCGAAATAGTACAAGTACGGCTAGTCGGACCAACTGCACCGGCAACAAAACGTGGCTTGTCTGGATTTTGTTGAGTAAATTCATCTGCGGCTTCACGCGCTAAACGAGCAGATTCAAAATTAAGCTCGTAGCTAAGATCTTCCATGTGATAGTCAAGCATGGAAATATAATTGGCGTTAAAGGTGTTGGTTTCAATGATATCGGCGCCAGCGGCAAGGTAGCTGGTATAAATGTCTTTAATGATCTTTGGCTGAGTCAGAGAAAGTAGGTCATTGTTGCCTTTTAAGTCACTGTTCCAATCAGCAAAACGTTCACCGCGATAATCTTGTTCTTCTAATTTATACGATTGAATCATGGTGCCCATAGCGCCATCTAAGATCAATACGTTTTCAGCTAATCGTTTCTCAATAATAGAATACGAATCGGACTTTACCACGCTCACCACCTCAAAAAAGAATATGCGAGGATACTATACCGAAAAGTCATGCTTTTGGCGTTGAAAAAAAGTAATGCGGAGTTGAATGATACGAGAGGGAAAGAGTTGCAAAGTCGACATATTGTATCGACTTTGCAATTTTACTATAGCAGAAAATTTAAGAATTCAATTCTTGATTGTTTTTGCTTTTATTCAGGCGACCAATGAAAAACCCACCTAGTAAAGCAAGTAAAATTGCCCCTGCCCAATAGCCATATTTTTCAAACCAATTAGTGTTAATCAAAGACAAAGTTTCATTACCACGATAGACCTGCTTCTGAATCGTTTGATCTTGGAAGCTGATTTGCTGACTGACAAACAAATTCAGTTGTGCATCCGGTTTTTCGTTTAACCCCGCCACGCGCCAACGCCACTGCAAACGACCATTTTGAACGACAGCCGTCGCAATGCTATCACTTACCATCTGAATATCACTGTCTGTTACTAATTCTGCCTGATAACTCTGTCCAGAAAGCGAAGGCTGAACCTCAGCCGACACTAAAATTTCAAAGTTATTATGCAAAGAGACTTCGCTTGGCAGCTGCCATTGAACATTCTGCAATGTTGAGCTAAGTTGCAATTGCAGAGCATCTATTGCCGCAGCAATCGAAATACCACTGTTTTCTTTGGACTCTAATGCCTGTTGTGTGCTGGCTAGGCGAGCAGACAAAGCTGCAAGCTCCGCTTGACTAGCAGCTAATGCAGCACTCGCTGTATTTAATTGATCAGTGAGTAAGGCATTATTTTGTAGGGCTTGTGCCAATTTATTATCAAGATCCTTCCAACGCGCAGCGTAATCAGCCCCTTCATCAAGCGCCGCCTCTAATTTCAATACGTCACGTTTGTATTCATCAATCAGGGATTTTTGTGCCGCCATTTGATTTCTTAAATCGGCAAGCTCTACACGCAACTGAGCATTTTCACGCTCATAATCAACAGTACCATTCGACATTAATGTTGCGTCTGCGCCTTCAGAAGGCAAAGGTTCAGCCGCCCCATCACCACTTAACGCACGAATTTTATCCCATAAAACTTGGTGCTGAGCACGGGCATCAGATAGGCCCCTCCCAACATGAGATTTTCTTTTTTTAACGCACTGAGTCTTTGCTGATTAATCTGATTATCCGCTTCTAAATTAGCGTATTTTTTTTGTAACTCAGTATTATCGCTCAACAATGCAAGGTAACTTTGCTTAAAGTCATCTTGAGACGTTGGCATGTTTTCTAGGCTTGATACTTGGCTCTTTAAAGATGTATTTTCATTTTCCAATTGGCTAATACGACGCACGAGTAAATCATTATCAAGCTTCAACGCAGCGTAGCGGGACTCTAGAGCCTGACGTAACTTTTTCTGTTCTTCTAATGCCATCAAATTTTCGGCATTATTAGCGGATTTTTGCAAAGCCGCTATCTTTGCGTCTTTTTCATCAAGAGATTGATTAAGCGCAAACAATTGCTTTTTATTGGCTGCTAATTGCTGCTGTAACGTATCGATAAGAGAAACTTTGGACTCTAATGCTTTTTCTAATTCGCTTTCCTTAGGACTGACTTCCGAACTCTGTAAAGGTGATTCTATCTGATTATTAACAGGTTCAGTTATTCCATCAGTTTGTTGACGTGATGTCGTACTACAAGCAGACATCATCAGCCCCAACGTGATCGGAATTAAAATCGTCGTACGTGCTTTCATTTTTCGCTCCTTAAATAAAATCAAGGTCGACAATAGGTTAACACTCTTATGCCAGATTTGCGTACAGAATGCAAAGAACAGGTAAAGAACTTTGAATTATGGCCTAAAAAAACCTCCATGGGGAAAGCCATGAAGGTTTTGAGTGTTTTTTTACACACACTTAAAAGCACGCAACCAGTAGCAACAGATATTGAAGCTATTATGTTGAACCTGTTATGCCAAACTTTTAGAGACAACCTCAAAAACGTCTTTTGATAAATCTTCGGCCAAAATACGCTCAAGTTCTGCTTTCATTTTTACACTTAACTCTGGTTGCAGTTTTTTCCATCGAGTCAACGGTGTACAAAGTCTAGAAGCAATCTGTGGATTACGCTTATTTAATACAATAATTTGATCTGCAAGGAACTGATAGCCACTGCCATCCGCCTTATGAAAACCTGAAACGCTTTGACCAAAACCACCAAGAACAGAGCGAACTTTGTTCGGATTTTTCAAGTCAAAAGCAGGATGCTCCAACAAGCCTTTGACTGTCGATAAAGCATTCTCTTGCTCTTGGCTCGCGCTGAGCATTAACCACTTATTGACAACCAATGGTTCAGACTGCCATTGCTCATAAAAATCAGCCAGTAGCTCAGCCGCCTTAGGATGTTGAGAATGAACGGCAATAGACAAAGCTGAAAATTGATCTGTCATGTTGTTTGCTGTCTGAAATTGTGTCACCAGCTCTTGCTGAGCAAGCTCACTTCCAGTTTCTACCCAATACGATAACGCTATATTTTTTAGAGAACGATGAGCAATGTCTTCTGCGGTTGCTTGATATTCACCATGAATTTTATGTTCGCGATACGCTCGCTCAAAGTCCGCTGACAATGCATTGGCCAGTTGCGCCTTTAAGTGTTGTCGTGCCTGCTTAATGGCGGCTGGGTAAATGGGATCAGCCAGTTCAGACAAATAGGCTTGGCTTGGTAACGCAAGAATCAAAGCCACCATAGCGGGATCAAGTGCAGCATCACTCAACAAGGCTTTAAATCCTTGGATTAGCTGAGATTCAATACTCAGTTCATCTCCCTTAATCGCCTGATTAATCAACAATGTTAACTCATTCACGGCCAATTGTTGCGACGCACTCCAACGATTAAAACCATCAGAATCCGCTGACAATAGTAGCAGCAAATCTTTTGCGGAATACTCATAACGTAATTTTACTGGTGCAGAGAAACTGCGCAGCAAAGACGGCACTGGGCGAGACGTCAACCCCGTAAACACAAACTCTTGCTCATTCGCTTTCAAATGCAGCACATGATCTTCTGCTGCGACACCATTGACTTGCGCAGACAAAACATCACCCTGCTGACTCAATAAACCAACACGAACAGGAATATGCAATGGCAATTTCGTTGGTTGCCCAGGCGTTGCTGGCGTGTGCTGCGTCATGACCAAGCGATACGTACCCGTTGACTCTTCATAGCTATCGGTCACGGTAACCACAGGTGTTCCAGCTTGCGAATACCAACGCTTGAACTGAGATAAATCGACTCCCGAAGCGTCTTGCATAGCGGCAACAAAGTCATCGCACGTCACCGCTTGGCCATCATGACGATCAAAATACAAATCCGAACCAGCACGAAACTTCTCCGCACCTAACAGCGTATGAATCATTCGTACAATTTCAGCTCCTTTTTCATAAACCGTTAGCGTATAAAAATTGGAGATTTCAATAAAAGACGCAGGACGAACAGGATGCGCCATCGGACCCGCATCTTCAGCAAACTGCGCTGTTTTCAGAAAAGACACGTCTTCTACACGTTTTACGGTTTCAGAATGCATATCAGCAGAGAAGGTTTGATCGCGGAATACAGTAAAACCTTCCTTTAAACTTAATTGGAACCAATCACGGCAGGTCACACGGTTGCCAGACCAATTATGGAAATATTCATGAGCAACAATGGCTTCAACCCGCAGATAAGTGTCGTCCGTTGTGGTTTCTGGGACCGCCAACAAACAAGAGGAATTGAAAATATTCAATCCTTTGTTTTCCATGGCGCCCATATTGAAGTCATCGACAGCAACGATCATAAAAATGTCTAAATCGTATTCACGTCCGTAGGTTTCTTCATCCCAACGCATAGAACGCTTTAGAGCTTCCATCGCGTAATCGACCTTGTCGATGTTGTGAGACTCTGTGAATATTTGCAATTTAATTTCACGCTGACTTTGCGTTATAAAGACATCATTTTTTACCGCTAAATTCCCTGCCACCAAGGCAAAAAGGTAAGCCGGCTTAGGAAATGGATCGTGCCATACCACAACCGTTTTACCTTCATCAGTTTTGCCACGCTCCACTTCATTTCCGTTGGACAACATCACTGGATAACGGGCTTCATCAGCAATGATCGTTGTTGTAAAAACAGACATTACATCTGGACGATCTAGATAATACGTAATGTGACGGAAACCTTCCGCTTCACATTGAGTGCAGAACATGGAAGACGAACGGTATAAACCTTCAAGACGCGTGTTATTTTGCGGTTCAATCAAGGTTTCGCAGGTCAACACAAACTCATCCGCAGTTGCCGTAATGATCAGCTTATCTTCGCTGATGCGGTATTCTTCCGGAGGCAATTCGTAATCGTCCATCGCGACACCAATCAACTTGACCTCTTCTCCACCGTCTAAAATTAAAGGCGCAGTGGATTTGCCAAACGCTGGATTACGACGCATATGCAGACGAGACGTCACAATCGTAGTCGTCTCATCCAAATCAAACGTTAATTCTGTTTTATCAATGAGAAAAGGAGGAACTTTATAGTCTTTTAAATAAATCGCAGATGGCTGACTCTCTTTCATGTGCTCTCTCCTAAAAATTCAATGTCGCTTGATAACCAGTATATTTACGAATATTGATCACACCGGTATCAAGCATCCAATATTGGCCTTTAATGCCCATCAAGGTGCCTTCAATGATAGGTTTTTTTTCTGCATTAAGGCTGGTGATTTTGGTGGGATATTCTAAAACGGGGTAAGCAAATTCATGGGTTTCGTTTTCGTCTGACAAATCGGTGATAGACTGCAATCCGAATTCATGTTGCAAAGAGTCTAAGCCTTCATACACTCGATCAATAAGGCGTTCTTGCTCTTGCTCAAGATCCATCTCGACCGATGATCCTTTGAGCATATTTCGCCAATTAGTTTTATCCGCTACTTGGGTTTTAAATAAGGTTTCAACCAAACCTGACATTCTGCGATTTTGAACTCGAAACAAAGCCCTCGCTTGCGTTGCTCCTTGATCGATCCAACGCGTTGGCAATTGATCGCCACGGGTAATCCCCACTTTCAACGCGGACGAGTTAGCCAGATAAACATAATGACTCTGCATGCAATATTGCTCTGCCCATTCCGGTTCACGGCAAGTACCTAAATGAAAATGGCATTTTTCTGGACTCATGATACAGGTATCACACGCAGCTAATTTGCGAAAACAATTAAAGCAAAAGCCTTGGCTAAAGGATTTTTTAGTGACTTTGCCACAATTAACACAATGAATGGTTCCATCAATGTGCAAGCTCACTTTTTTACCCAACAAATCATTGACGAATACGCGGTCATCACCCAAGTCTAAATGATAATAAACTTGACCATCACGAACCTCAGTTGACATCTTCTTAAGGTTACCCTGTAACATTAAGCTTGCCCCTCAGGGCCATCGCCAACCCATTTGATGGTATCTTGCTCTTTAGCAGGGGCTTTTTTGCCTATATTTTTATGACCTGTGGTATCAATGTAACCAACACGATCTTTTTCTTCTTTATTACTGTAGTCATAAGTAATAACAGCTTGCAAACATAACTCTGTTTGTTCTGGAGTCAGTCTCACACCATTTGGCCATTTTCCAAGCTCTACCGCTTGCTTTAATCTGACATAAACTTCAGGCGACATATTGTCGATCATTTCTTTAAAATTCATTTTCGGATCTCCCTGCGCCTAGGCAGGCTAATAGTAAATATAAAGTGAAATATACTAATCAATTACGGCGGTATTTGGTCGCTAACCAATAGATTACACTAAGACCCAATCCTGATAGTAAGCCTATAGTATGTGCCGTATTCGCAATACTACCGAGACCTATCATCTCTGGAAAAGGGGTATAGCCTATCGCTAGCCAAACGGTAAAAAAAATCATGAGTTGTTTACTAATAATCGTAGGCCACCTCTTACTAAGCAGTGGTAGTAGCCAAGCAAAGCCGATGAGACCATAAACGACACCAGATAAACCGCCAAATAAGGGGTATTTGCTGATTTGATATTGCACAAGATTGCTCAGCACCGCGATAACAATAACACCCAAACTCCACACTACCGGTCCTAGTAGACGCTCAAGTTTTCTGCCGATGTCCCATACCCATAGCGTATTGAATACAATATGAAGCACACTAAAATGCAGTAATGCCGGTGTAAAAAATCGCCAATACTCACCTCTAGCAAAAACCTCAGCCGAGGTATAAAAATAAATATGCCCATTTTTTATATCAAATGGGCTAATGGACAAGTAAGAAACTGTTTTAAGGTCTCCACCAAGTTGAGTAGCAACCGCCACCAACAAGGTCAATAATAATAGCAAGCTGGTGATCGGGGCCATTTTAAGCTGAGAAAAGAATCCACTCTTAGACAATTCTCTAGCAATGACAGCGGGTTTTGCCTGCTGTAACAAGGAAGGGTCGTCTTTCCAAATGTTTATCAATTGCTCAACCGTTGGCAATTGACTTTGATCCAATATCCACAACTCATCATGCTGTTGTGTAGAAACAATTTGATGCGCTACTTTGTGTTGCCACAACGCTTTGGTTAAGCCTGAAGGGTCTTCTGTTTCTTCGAACTGATAAACAAAATACATGGGAACTCCTAAAAATGATTCTCTTTGTAAAATAATAAGATACAACACTATAACCAAATGTACTTTACGGTCGATAGCTGGATTGCCAACCCAACTTATCACGGCATACGTTATAAAAATCGTGGTTTTTAGGGTGTATTAAACGTATACCCCCTGTTTTTTTAGTGATATGGATTTCATCGCCTGGTGCCGCTGTAATATTTAGCTGGCCATCACAACTCACACTTGGATACGTTAAGTTGGATTCACATACAACAATGCGGATTCGCGCATTAGCATCAATCACGATAGGACGATTACTCAAGGTATGAGGATGCATTGGCACCAAGACTAAGGCATCCAACTTTGGCAGCATAATAGGACCACCAGCCGATAAAGCATAAGCGGTTGACCCTGTCGGAGTTGCTACAATTAAACCATCGGACTTTTGGTTCATCACAAATTGATCATCAATAAAAAGATCAAAGCGAATCATTCGAGCGGATTTACCTGGATGAAGAACCAAATCGTTCAAGGCAATGCCTTCACCGCTAGGACGATTCTGGCGCTTAATCTTGGCTTCGATCATAAAGCGTTTTTCTTCATGGTATTCACCGCGAAAAATAGGATCCAATTCTTCTTGTAAGTTGTGAGGTGAGATGTCCGTTAAAAAACCCAACGTCCCTCGGTTGATCCCTAATACTGGAATATCATAATTACAAATGGCTCGAGCAGCGCCAAGAAAACTGCCGTCACCGCCAACCACCATAACCATGTCACAGTGATCGCCTAATTCTTTTAGAGCCGAGGATGCGACTTTCACGCCAGGCATCATGGTCGCCAATTGATCCTCAAGCACTGGCGCAATGTTTTTTTCTTGAAGGTACTCCATCAGCTTCTTGACCGTATCAAGAATCTGAGGTTTGTCTAACCGAGCAATAATACCAACACGTCTAAAAAGACTCATGTGTCATTCTCTTCCCGTCTGTCGATGTAAGCAAAGCAACCCATTGGTATTGTGTAACGCTATTTTATTTATCTGGGTTTTACATAAGTAGCATAACTTTAACATGAAGCAGCCTATTCTCGCCATCTCGTTAAGAAACCACAAAAGGATTACTGTCTGATGAAAAGCCTCGCCATCCCTGCAAACCTCCCGTATGAATAAATAATGTACGACGATATGGCCAAGTCCCAGCTTTCATGGCGCTTATTACTGCAAACATGCTTTTACAGGTATAAACGGGGTCTAAGAAGCAACTTGGATTGTCCTTTGCAAACTCATGCATGAAACGCACCAATGTCTGGCTATGTTTGGCATAACCACCTTCATGGCAGTTTGCGTGAAAAAACAGCTTTTTTGCAAGATACTTTTGCGACACACGTTTATTTGCAAGCAAATGAGCTTGCTCAATAATGTGCTGCCTTTGCGCTTGAGCACCTTTTAGAGCGCTAAATACATGCAAATCAGGTGTTTTATCATGAGATAAGAAACCTGCAGCAGTTGTCCCCGTCCCTGCTGACACGACCCACGCATCATAATCACCAGCCAAGCGACGAATTTTTTCGGCCCAATCGAGACACCCTCGTGCCCCAAGAATTCCGCCACCGCCCTCAGGTATCCAATAAACATTTCTATAATACAGGTTGATTGCGTCCGCCACACCGGAAGACGTTCCTAATCGATAGTCTGAACGAGAAGAGGGCCACAAATTCACCCCATCGTCGACCATATCTTGTAAAGTGGGTGTTAATTGCGGGTGTAACTCTCCTCTCACGACAGCAACAGCCTCAAACGGCCGATTCTTCAGTGTTTTCGCAAACGCATGCAAGTGATTTGAAAAAGGGCCACCAAACGTGGCGATAGCATCTGCGTTTTGTTGAGCTGCAGCACTCAAATGGTGTTGAAGTTTATGCCATTTATTACCCGGTGCCTGAGCATGCTCAAGATCGCCACGATAAACATCAAACCTGTAATCACCATCTGCAAGATGCGACCCCAACAAAGACAAATCAATTGGGCAAAGATACGACATAACTGAATCCATCGAAAAAAAACAGCACACAATAACATATCCATAAACGCCCCAGTGAGCCTATCGGCTCTATATGTTCATACTACCAAGTCGATTTCCCCCTCAAACGACTGTTCTGATATAATTTTCCGACAAAATATTACGCCGTTTATTTGTATGAGTAATCATTAATGTCCAAGAGAACGATCTCACCCTACTCAATGCTATGGATTAGCCTCATTTTGCTAACATTGAGCGGTTGCGAATCCCTCGCCTCGTTTGACTCTGTCACTTCAGTTAAAAAACTGTCTGAACAAATAAAAAACGCAGAGGACATCGACGACATCAAAGCGATTGCTCAGCAAGCTAAAACAAGTCGGGACTTGATTAGAGCGGACATAAAAGCAATTCAAGCCTTATATAAAGAACTGGATGAACAGGTAAATAAGCGATGGGGCAAAGGAAACAGCGAACTGCCTGATAAGAAAAAATACGTTAAATATACTAACGATTATCAAGCAAGAACCATCGTCGATTTTGAAAAAGGTCTTGTCCGTGTCGAGACGTTAGCCACTAGCGCCCCCCTTGACGCATTAACAAACGCGATTACTACCACGTTACTGACAACCTCCGATCCGAGCAAAACCGACATTTTCTCCAGCTCAGCACCGAATGTTGATGGCGTCCCTTTTTTATACCCACAAGTCATGGACCATGATGGGGAATTAGTAAGATACCCTTGGCGTGCACAACGCTATTCAACTTATTTGGTTACTAATCAATTACAAAAAACACAAGCCAATGGCAAAACAGTTTATGCCGTAGAATTTAAACTGGTTCAACAACATCAACATCTTCGTCAGGAAAAGTACAGTCAATATGTGATCGCTGCAGCCAATCGCTATCACTTATCTCCCGCTCTTATCTATGGCATTATTGAAACAGAAAGCTCTTTCAATCCCTACGCGGTTAGTCCAGCTAATGCATATGGGTTAATGCAAGTGGTCCCTTCCACGGCAGGAAAAGATGTATACAGCCTAGTCAAAAAAAGAGCAGGACAGCCAACAAAAGCCGTCTTGTTCTCGCCCGAAAATAACATAGACATTGGCAGTGCTTATCTGTATCTGCTACAAACGCGCTATTTGGCTAACGTAACGAATAAAACAAGCCAAGAATACTCCATTATTTCAGCCTATAACGGAGGAACCGGCAATGTTTTGAAAACCTTTGATGTAGATAGAAACAGAGCTGTGCAGAAAATAAATCAGACCTCGACCAAAGAAGTGTATAGAAAGCTTAGGTACAACCACCCCAGAACAGAATCGCAAAAATACCTTGAAAAGGTCACTAAAGCCAAAGCGACCTACGAATAACACAAACTCGATTTATCTGGTGGAAATCGCTGTTTTTCATCAGATAAATATCACTACCTCTTCTATTTCTTTGTTAAAATCGGCGCACTCATCATTTGTGGAGATGAAACATGATTCCAAAGCTTTCTGACGTGTCGCCCGTTCAAACTAAGTACCTTTCTTTTATCGAACGCCTGAACGCTTCAGGATTCTCAGGAGATACTCAGCCTGATTACGCCAACCGAGTGGTCCTTTCTACCGATAACTCTATTTATCAAATACTGCCTCAAGGGGTTATTTACCCCCAAAATATTCTAGACATTCAGTTGCTTGTCAAACTATCTAACCAAGAAGAATTTAACGACATTGTACTCAGTCCAAGAGGCGGCGGTACGGGCACCAACGGCCAGTCTCTAACCGATGGTTTGATCGTAGACTTATCCAAGCACATGAATCGAATTTTGGAAATTAATGCCGAAGAAGGTTGAGGCTCGTGTGGAAGCGGGTGTGGTAAAAGATCAGCTGAACAAAGCGATTCAACCCCATGGTTTATTCTTCGCTCCGGAGCTATCTACCAGCAATCGTGCCACCATTGGCGGCATGATCAACACCGACGCCAGCGGTCAAGGTTCGGTAATGTATGGCAAAACGCGTGATCATGTTCTTTCCCTTAAAACGGTGTTACTAGATGGTCATCTATTAGAATCCGCGCCTATTGATGACGAAACACTGGCTGAAATCCAAAGCGGCAGTGACTATTCCGCCCATGCCCACCGTATTGTCGATAGTATTCAGAAAAGCAAAGCGCAACAGATCAAAGATACTTTCCCAGCACTAAACCGGTGTTTGACAGGCTATGACTTAGCTCACATTCGCACCGAAGACGGTCGATTCAATATGAACTCAGTACTCTGTGGATCAGAAGGTACATTAGGTTTTATTGTTGAAGCCAAAGTAAACCTCCTACCTATTCCGACCTATGCGGCGTTAGTCAATATTCGCTACGATAGTTTCGAAGGTTCGCTGCGCCATGCGCGTGAGTTACTCGCCACCAAGCCTACTTCAATCGAAACCGTCGACTCAAAAGTACTCGGTCTTGCCAAAGGCGATATTATCTGGAATTCAGTGTCTGAGTTTTTCCCGGAAAACCCAGGAGAGAACATTCAAGGCATTAATCTCGTTGAGTACACAGGTAACGATGAAAAAGAGGTTGCCGATAAAATTAAAATCCTCACCGATAAGCTGGATAATTTAGCCAAGCAGGGAGACAGCAGCACCTTAGGCTATACCATTGCCATGGGGCACGACTGCGTTAACAAACTTTGGGCAATGCGAAAAAAATCGGTGGGGTTATTAGGTAACGCCAAGGGAGAAAAACGACCGATTCCATTTGTTGAGGATACCGCCGTTCCGCCAGAAAATTTGGCTGACTTTATTATGGAATTCCGCGAAGTATTAGACAGCTACAAAGTACAATATGGCATGTTTGGTCACGTCGATGCGGGCGTACTGCACGTTCGTCCAGCGCTTGATCTGAAAGAAAAGTCCCAAGAAAAAAAGATCCGTGCCATCACCGACAAAGTGGTTGCTCTTACGCAAAAGTATAATGGTCTACTGTGGGGGGAACATGGCAAAGGGGTTCGCTCTGAATATGCCCCAGCTTTTTTTGGGGAGCTTTATCCAAGCATTCAACAAGTTAAAGGCGCTTTCGACCCAAGAAACCAATTAAACCCGGGCAAGATAGCCACCCCCTTTGAACTGGGTGCTGACTTATTAAAAATCGATGCTGTCCCACTACGAGGTCAATTTGATCGCCAAATCCCCCTTAAAAACCGCGATCAATTTCAAGAAGGCATGTATTGCAACGGTAACGGAGCTTGCTACAACTTCGACCCAAATGATGCCATGTGTCCTTCTTGGAAAGGTACGCGAGATCGTCGCCACTCGCCCAAAGGTCGCGCCTCTTTAATGCGCGAATGGCTGCGAGGCATGAGTCAGCAAGGCGTTGATACTGTCCAAGCCAGCAAAGACGCGAAAGACCGCCGTTTTTTACTTAGCTTCTTACCCAGATTGAAAAACACGCTAGCAAAGCGTCGTGGTGATTATGACTTTTCCAACGAGGTTCATGAATCAATGATGGGCTGCACTGGCGTGTAAGTCTTGTGTTGGTCAATGTCCAATTAAAGTCGATGTCCCAGAGTTCAGAGCAAAGTTCTTAGAACTCTACTATAGCCGCTACCTTCGCCCTACCAAAGATTATCTGATTGGCTCATTAGAGTTTGTGATACCAATGATGGCGATCTTTCCGCAACCTTATAACTGGTTAGTTAGCCGCAGCTGGGTGAATCATTTCAGCAGCAAGTACATTGGTTTGTCAGACAACCCTAAACTGAGCAAGCTCAATCTAAAAAAAGAAATGTCACGCCGTGGCATTCGCCTGGCCACACCACTCTCTATTGAAGCCTTAAGTCCGAGAGACCGTTCTCGCGCTGTCATTGTCGTACAAGATGCGTTTACCAGTTATTTTGAAACCGAGCTGGTATTAGACACTATGGAAACACTGAGTCGTCTAGGCTTTCAGGCTTATCTGGCGCCTTACATGCCTAATGGTAAACCCTTGCATGTGCATGGCTTTATGAAAGCCTTTCAGCGCACAGCACGTAAAAATTTAGACATGCTGCAAAGTTTGGCCTTCTATGGTTTACCCTTTATTGGCATTGACCCTTCTATGACGCTGACCTACCGAGCGGAATACACAAAAGCCTTTGGAGACAGTCGGCAGATTCCAAATATCCAGTTGATGCAGGAATGGTTGATGAAAAAAAGCGACCATCTGATTAAACAACCTTTGGTGTGCGATAATGCAACTTACCACCTAATGACCCACTGCACCGAAAAAACCAACGCAGCAGCGTCAATCCAAGATTGGCAAAAAATCTATCGTATTTTAGGGCTTGAACTAAAAGTCGAAAATGTCGGTTGTTGCGGCATGGCAGGAACTTATGGTCATGAAACCGCCAATAAAGAGACGTCTAAAACCATTTATGACTTGTCATGGAAGGATAAAGTCACCGACCAAGGGCTGCTCGGAAGGCTCGTAGCAACAGGCTATTCTTGCAGAAGCCAAGCAAAACGCTTTGACGATGTTGAAATACCGCATCCTGTGCAGGCACTTTTGAAACACCTAAGAGACGCAACGGTGAGCAAATAGTCAGTATTAATGATCTTCTAAGGCTCAGCACCCCGAGCCTTATTTTTTTATAAGAAATCTACGCAACGATGATATTTAAAAAAGGGACAACATGAGTCACCAACACTTACTACATGACAGCGCCGATGAACTTGGCCCTATTCGCATTTTTGATGATGGTCAATATCGCATTTTGTCATTTGCTGATGGTGATGAGCAAAGCCGTATTCGTCTTTCTACTCCGCATATTTTACAGCATGAATATACCCAAGCCATGATATTGCCACTCTTATTCTGCGAACCCAAACGCGTCTGTATATTGGGGCTGGGGGGGAACCTTACTGAATGCGCTTTATCATACCGTTCCCGCTATTCACATCACCGCGGTTGAGCTGCGTCAAGAAGTCATGGATGCGGCCGAGATGTATTTCAAACTCCCCAGAGGCAAACGCATTAATCTAGAAGTGGCTAACGCCATTGATTACATAGCGGATGGCCTGCCTAAAAAAGTCGATGTATTAATGACCGATCTCTATAACACCGAAGGAATGGATTGTGCTGTCCTCCAAACAAGCTTCATTGAAAATTGTGCGAAGAACATCAAAGAAGATGGCTGGTTAGCGTTAAATTGCTGGATCGATCAAAAAAACAATCATGAATTAACCGCCATCATCAAACAACATTTTAATGACGTTCGAGCACTAGATACTGGCAGCGGCAACTGGGTTATTATCGCGGGCAAAAGAGTCGATAACAGTAACGCAAAAGAGCTCAAAGTCGCTGCACAAAGGCTCAGCGACAAAATGGGCTTTCAATTAACCAAATGGTTGTCTAGATTGTCGGAGATTTAGCTCTATAGCTATCAGTGTTCTCGAGGAACCAATAGTGATATTTGTCTTTTTAACACATAAAACAAAAATCACTTTTAAATAGAAATAGTTTTCATTTAAAATTAAATACATTCAACATGAATTATCTAGATGTCTATCGAAACTGTTTCCTATTTATACAACTAACGGCTCTCAACATGAAACAAAAAAAGTCTCATTTCACATATTAACATCTACATTGACAGCATTAGGCGCAACCTTATTCACCACCACGTCTTCGATTGTTTTTGCGAGTGGAGAGATAAATATTTACTCCGCTCGTAAAGAAGCTTTGATCGCTCCTGTGCTAGATGCTTATTCTAAAAAATATCGGGTGAATGTAAATCTAGTTACGGGTGACGCTGATGTATTATTAAATCGCTTAAAAGCCGAAGGTGATGCAAGCCCTGCTGATATTTTTATTACAGTCGATGCTGGACGGCTTGTTCGAGCAAAGGAAGCTGGCGTACTACAAAGCTTTGAGACTGACACGTTAAAGAAAGTGATACCAAATAATCTAAAAGATCCCGAAGGCTATTGGTATGGCCTATCACAACGTGCACGTATTATTTTTTATAATCCAAAAAAGGTCTCTGAATCTGAGCTTACTACTTATGAAGATTTAGCCAATCCAAAATGGAAAGGACGTTTGTGCACTCGTTCCTCTTCTAATATCTATAATCAGTCGTTAGTGGCTTCCATGATTGTCGCAAATGGTAAAGCCAAAACGTTAGAGTGGATCAAAGGATTTGTTAATAATTTATCTCGCCCTCCTTTTGGTGGCGATACTGATTTACTTAACGCTGTTTCAGTCGGTGTTTGTGATGTGACTCTAGCCAACTCTTATTACTATGGTCGACTGGGTCAAAGTGATGACGCCAAAGAACGTGAAATTTATAATTCTGTTGCACTTTTTTGGCCAAATCAGGGCAAAAACGAACGCGGTGCTCATGTCAATGTTAGTGGAATAGGTATAACTGCGTCCGCATCAAATCTTCGTAATGCAAGACGTTTAGTCGACTTCCTTACAAATGAAGAAAGTCAATCTTGGTATGCTCAAGCTAATACTGAGTACCCTGTTGTGGAAGGAATTGCGCCACCTAAAAGCTTGCAGCCATTTGGAGAGTTTAAAGCAGATTCCCTATCTCTTAGTGCTTTAGGAGAAAATAACAGATTGGCCGTAGAGCTAATGAATGAAGGCGGCTGGAAATAAAGTTACTAAATTTTTCGTTACAGAAATTTACTCAATAAGAAATGCCAGCCACCTTAATAAGTACGCTGGCATTTTTATAAATACGTAACGCAACCTGAACTAACGATGTTTGTATATGCTGGCGAGTCCAATATCTTCAATCGTTGCAGTTCCTGCTAACGACATGGCAACCTCTAATTCTTCTCGAAGAATACGCAACATATGCGCAACACCTGCAGCTCCAGCTACAGCCAAAGCATAAACCTGCGGCCGCCCAATTAACACTGCGTTTGCGCCAAGTGCAACCGCCTTGAAGACATCCGTGCCACGCTGCACACCGCCATCCATCAATACCGTGAACTCCCCTCCTACTGATTGACGAATAACTGGTAAAACATCAATGGCACTTGGTACACAATCTAATGTACGGCCGCCATGATTTGATACAACAACACCTTTTGCCCCGATAGACTTGGCTTTAATTGCATCAGCAGGATGTAATATGCCTTTTATCAACACCGGCAAGGATGTTTGCTTTATCAACCAAGCAATGTCTTTCCAAGTTGGCGCTTCACTCATCATCCCTTGAAAAATAATACTTTGATCTGGCGTGAAAGCATTGGAAGGCAAAGGCGGACGATTGATAAGATTCACCGCTGTTATTCCATCTGGTAAAACAAAGTTCGCTCTTTGTGCTCTATTACGAATACCGTGTATGGCTGAATCAACGGTGACGACTAAAGCCGAATAACCAGATTTTTCAGCACGACGAACCAACTCTACATTAAAGTCTCGATCCAGTTGCCAATACAACTGAAACCATTTTGGGCTGGTTAGTTTCTCACTAATACTCTCAACAGTGTGACTGGCTAATGTACTTACAATCATGCCAATTTCTAAGGCACTGGCAGCTCGCGCAGTGGCTATTTCCCCTTCTTCATGAGCCATGCATTGAAAAGCAACAGGCGCCAGCATAATAGGAGAACGCCAAAACTCACCGAGTATGGACGTCATAGTTGTACCATGAGTAACATCATTTAATACCCTCGGCCAAAGTTGAATAGCATCAAGCGCAGTTCGATTATGCTTGAGAGTGATTTCATCACCACCTCCCCCAAAAATATACTCATAAATATCATGAGGTAATACGTCTTTGGCAAGACGTTGATAATCAGCAACGCATAGAGCATCAATCGGAGTAATCGAAGTGGTCATTTAGGTATTCACATGTAGTCGAATTAAACGGTGGTATAAAGCACTTAGCGTAATCACTTGAGGATTATCTAAACCGTGATCAGCCCCTAATGTTTGGATGGTTTGATCTAGGTCAAATAAAATCTCACGCTGTTCATGATCTCGCACCATACTTTCAACCCAAAAAAACTTGCCAATCGTTGGCCTTTTGTCACAGGTAAAACCTGATGCAAACTGGTAGAAGGATATATAACCATATCACCAGCAAGCAGTTTTATTTGATGTTCCCCATACGTATCCTTAACACAAAGCTCGCCACCATCATAATCATCAGGGTTACTCAAGAAAACGGTCACCGACAAGTCTGTTCTTAATCGAATCGGCGTACCAGGAATAATTCTAATAGCATTATCAACATGCCAGCCATAATGACCACTGCTTTGATAACGATTAAACATTGGAGGAGAAATTTTTAATGGCAAGGCGGCAGACACAAACTTAGCGCTTTCAGATATCGCCTGCAATATATGATCGCCTAATTGTTGAGCCAACTTGCTCTCTGGATGAAGCTGCTGATTTTGTTTAACCTGAACTGATTGTTCACCTGCGCTACTTAAACCACTTTCCCAATCAGCAGAATTCAAATGTTGTCGATACTGTTTAAGTTCGTTATCAGACAAAACATTTGGAATAGTGATTACCATATTTTCCCTCAATAGAAACAAATAAACGCAATCAAGATTACTCCTGATTGCGTTGTAATTAGAACATAATAATAGTTATTAAAACTTATACTTTGCAGTCACGCTAGCAGAACGACCTTCTCCTAGGTAAGCAATACTTCCGCCACGGTAGATTGCCGTATAGTATTCTTTATCGGTTAAATTTTGCACGTTGGCTTGGATATCGAAATTTTTGCTCACTTCATACAGCGCAAAAACATCGTAAACAACATATGATGGCGTTCTAACAACAGTATCAGGATCTGTCCCCGCATCAGGTTGACCACCTAACATTTCACTTGAATAAGTTGCGATAGCACCAACAGCAAATTTCGGTGTAAACTGATATTTGAGCTGACCGTTAAAGCTACGCTCTGCAAAATTTGCTTTAGGTCGGCCGACATTGTCTTCATCAAAAGATTTTAGTGTTTTGGATTTCATTAACGCTAGTCCAACCTGACCACTCAAGTTATCTGTCACATTACCTGATAAACCGAATTCCACGCCATGCACTCGATTTTTCCCTGTGTTAAGAGAACCACCTGATGCATAAGAATCATTTCCCCCTCAATTACTTTGTCTTTAGTAATCTGAAATGCTGCAGCGGTAAGCAGTAACTTATGATCCATTAAGTTCCATTTTGTTCCCAGCTCCAAATTTGTGGATTGCTCTGGCTCTGCATTTTTATAATTACCATCAGAATCTAAACAAATGCCACCATAGCCACATTGACTAACCGCATCGACTTCTCCACCATTTATATTGGATGACGTAGACCATGATCCATATACATTACCGTGTTCCCATGGAGAGAAAACAACACCTAGATGACCATTCAAGAAACCATCATTGAACTCAACATTTGTTGCCCCCGTATTACCACGGAATAATACGTCAGCATCATAGTTAAAATAATCATAACGAACACCACCATGTACTTCCCAAGTATCCGATAATGTAATGGTATCCATAATGTAAGCAGACAATGTCTGCAGTTTTAAACTATTGGTTGCGTCATTTCTAGTAACAGAACCCTCCCATAAATTATTATTCGCATTATAAGGATCAAGTGTAAAAGAGTTCGTTTGATTTATTGTATAGCTACCCGTATCTGTCTTTTCATTTGCATACTCGACACCAGTAACAATACTGTTTTTCTTACCAAATAGTTCTGTGTCCCAGATAAAGTTTGTTTGGTTGCCAATATACTCATTCTCTTGCCAGCCAGAAAAACTTCTTATGCCTGTACCTCTTGCCATAGAGACAATGTACTCATTTACTGTTTCACCATAACGAGACTTGTTTTCGATACGAAAATCATCAGAAAGATAAGCGCTTATCTTTACTGTAGCTATGTCCGCTTCACTATTTTTAAAATCTAAACCATTTTGTCCTACGTAATCATATTTATTAAAACTGCCTGTTGATCGATTAAGTGCATGACCTACATCTTCTTTATCATCTGCACGGAAGTAGTAATAGTCAGCATTAATGGCAACATCTGAATTTGGTTCATAAACACCTGATAACAAAAAACCTTCATGTTGAGTTCCTGCAGGAGCCTCGATTAGGAACATCGGCTTCAGAGTAGAGAGCATTGAAACGCACCGCTACTTCGTCACTAACTACCTTGTTTGTATCAAGGGTATAGCGTTGTTTGTGATCAGTACCAAGAGTACCGCTAACGATAGAGAAGTCTTCATCGTAAGAGGGTTTCTTTGTCACAGAATTCACAGCGCCACCCGTCGTACCACGACCGCCAAATGTCGAGCTTGGGCCTTTGGATATTTCTACTTGTTCAAGTGCAAAGGTTTCACGTGAGATGGTTCCAGTGCTCACGCAAACCATCGGTATAGACATCACTGCGGGCTTCGTAACCACGAATAATATAACGATCGCCAAACGAGTTACCACCCTCACCCGTTCCTAGGGTAATACCCGGCTGTGCACTCAAAATACTTTCTAGGTCTGTTTTACCGGACTCTTCAATCGCATCTTTTGTTAACACAGTAATCGTTTTTGGTGTTTCAGCAATATCACGGGTGTATTTAGAATCAGACATCCTCTTGGCTTTATAAGGTGCACCTTGCTCACTATAAGGATTCGCATCACTCGCAAGTTCAGTATCCTCTATCAACAAAGTGTTTAGATTTTCCTCTTCCGCTTTTGCTTGATTAGATAACGAGGCAGATACAGCTAAAGCAATACCAGTTAACACCAATGGATGACGTTTCGCTTTCATTCTTGACTGATGAATATTAAGACTTTGATTCATATTAAGTAATTCCAAAAAAATTGACCGAATAATGCTTATGTAAATGATTTCGGTTATTATTTACATAAGCATTATTTAGTCAACTTATTTCTTACTAATTTGTACGAAATATGATTAATCTTACTTACAGAGGCTTCGAAAAATTGAATAATTCACCCAAGACGGATGAGCTTTAGTCTAGTAAGAACGCTAGCGTGTCAAAAAAACGCCGCCTATCCTTGTAAAAGATAAGCGGCGTTTTCTTTTTGCTAAAATCGCTTTTAAGCAGGAAAGGATACTTGATTAACTACCAAGCACACTACCCACCAACGCTTTTGCTTCGTTTTCAAGTTCAGCAAGGTGATCTTCTGATACAAAGCTTTCTAGATAGATTTTATACACGTTTTCTGTACCAGAAGGTCGAGCGGCAAACCAACCATTCTTAGTAGACACTTTCAGTCCACCAATGGCAGCACCATTGCCAGGTGCATGCGTCAATACAGACACAATGGCTTCACCCGCCAATTCGGTTTGCGTGACATTTTTTACATCCAACGCACCGAGTAGTGCTTTTTGTGCAGAAGTCGCAGCAACATCAATGCGTTTATAGAAAGGTTTACCATATTTAGCTACTTGCGCTTCATAAAGTGTCTGCGGATCCTTGCCAGTTACCGCTAAAATTTCAGCCGCCAGCAACGCCATAATGAAGCCGTCTTTATCGGTGGTCCAGACGGTCGCATCTTTACGAAGAAAGGATGCTCCGGCACTTTCTTCGCCTCCAAATGCCATCGTGCCTTCAAACATGCCATCAACATACCATTTAAAACCAACAGGCACTTCACAAAGTTGGCGCTCTAATCCATTTACCACACGATCAATCATGCCACTGGAGACCAGTGTTTTGCCAAATTGAACATCTTGTGGCCAATGTTTTCTGTGTTGCGATAAATATTCAATCGCAACGGCTAAATAGGCGTTCGGGTTCATTAAACCAGATTTGGCACAGACAATCCCATGGCGGTCATAATCTGGATCATTACCAACGGCAATATCAAACTCGTCTTTCAGCTTTAGCAGCCCTTGCATGGCATAAGGGGATGAACAGTCCATACGAATACGACCATCTTTGTCACGAGGTACAAAGCGAAACGTTGGATCAACCTCTTTATTCACGACAGTAATGTTCAAGGCGTATTTTTTGGCGATAGGCTCCCAGTAGTGAATACCTGACCCACCCATAGGGTCAACACCAATGCGAATCTTCGCATCTGCAATGGCTTTCATATCAATGACGTTTTCAAGATCGTCAACATAATGACTAATATAATCAAAAGGCTCAATCAAGCCACTGGCTTCAACTTCTTCTGGAGAGAAGCGTTTAACGCCTTGCAAGTCTGCTTCCAGTAACGCATTAGCGCGTTTTGCTACCCAATCGGTAATGTCTTTATCGGCTGGCCCACCTTTGCTGGAATTGTATTTAATACCGCCGTCTTCAGGCGGATTATGTGAAGGCGTAATGACAATCCCATCGCTGATATCGGACTGGGTCTTGTTATGGGTTAAGACTGCGCGAGAAATAACTGGCGTTGGCGTGTAGCCGCCGTTTAACTGTGTGCGAACGCGAACACCATTTGCGGTGAGCACGCTCACTGCAGTTTGAAACGCCGCTTCAGACAACGCATGCGTGTCTTTACCTAAGTATAAAGGACCAAAGATATTTTTAGAGAGTCGATATTCCGCAATCGCCTGGGCAATCGCAAAAATGTGATTTTCATTGAAACTGGTTAGTAAGGCACTGCCACGATGACCGGATGTACCAAAACTGACACGCTCATCTGGATGAGTCGCCACTCGAGGCTTTTTCAGGTAATAAGCTGACATGAGTTCAGGAAGATTGACCAGTAAATCGTGAGAAGCAAGCTGCCCTGCTTGTGGATGAATTGCCATATGTAAGATGCCCTATTAAGTCATGGAAACCAGTGCAATTAGTCTCTCTTATAATCAGATCTGTTTCAATGACTTAACCAAGGTATTACTTAACTTAGACAATTTATCCACGCATTGAAAAGAATAAGCAATCCGAAGCAAACACTAACGTTTACGAAGAATCAAACTGCCTATTGAATACCCCGCCCCAAATGAACAAATCACACCAATGTCGCCAGCCACTAAGTCCTCATGATATTTCGCAAAGGCAATAATCGAGTCCGCTGACGCCGTATTTGCGTATTCATCAAGCACCACTGGCGCTTCTTCAAGGGTGGCATCACGACCCAATAGACGCTTACTGATCAGCACATTCATATTGATATTCGCTTGATGTAACCACCAACGTTTTAACTGTGACACCTGAATGCCTTGACTATTCAGGTGGCCCTCAATGTGATCGGCCGCCATTGGACAAACCTCTTTAAATACTTTACGACCATTTTGATGAAATAGCTTATCCGCACCATAAGGGTCTTCATCAGTAACACGAGTGGTGTAGCCAAAATTAGAACGAATATTATTCGAAAAAGACGTAATGCATTTCGTACTTAGCACATCGAACGAGTGAGCTGACTGACAGGTTTCACTACTTTCTACAACGACAGCGGTTGCCACATCGCCAAAAATAAAGTGAGAATCCCGATCCATATAGTTTACTTGTGGAGACGTTAGTTCAGGGTTAATAACCAATACCCCTTTTGCCGTGCCCGCTTTGACCGCGTCCACCGCTCTTTGCAAACCAAATGTCGCAGCAGAACACGCTACTAACATATCAAAACCAAAGCCCTCTATGCCTAGTGCCGCTTGCACTTCGATGGCAATAGCGGGGTAAGAACGCTGAGTATAGGCACAAGACACTATCACCATATCGATGTCTGCGGCGGTTTTATTGGCTGCTTGGAGGGCTTTCTGGGCAGCGGCAATCGCCATTTCAGCTTGATGAGATAGCTGCTCGTCAGTACGAACTTCTAATACAGGGCGCATCCGGTGGATATCTAAAGCGCCTTCTTTGGAATAAACATAGCGACTTTTAATACCAGAGGCCTTCTCAATAAACGCAGCGCTAGATAAAGGCTTTGCTTCAATGTCGCCACGTTCAATATCTTGAGCGTGCTCAAGATTATACTTTTCAGCCCATGCGTTATAACTCGCGACAAGCTCTTCATTGCTAATAGAATGCATGGGGGTCCATAGACCCACCCCACTAATAACGGCGGAATAATTCATTTCGTATCCTTTTTATTGTTTTTAACAACAGTATAGAAGAGATTGTGAATCACATTATGGCGCCAGTCTACAAAATGTAATAACAATGGCAGCATATTATCCAGAATACTTATAATAGACTGGTTTTATAGCATGGCATTCTCAGTAAAATTCTCCCATACTGTTTCTCAATGATTGTTTTAATTGAAGAAACGCTGTTTTTATGTGATACATAGATCACTGGAATAAAACCATACAAAGTGGACTTTTATGACCAATAACAATGCATTAATTCTATCTGGCGGTGGTGCGCGTGCAGCCTATCAAGTAGGTGTACTCTCAGCCATGGGAAAAATACTGCCAAAACATACCGCTTTACCTTTTTCAATATTATGCGGCACCTCTGCTGGCGCATTGAACGCCACTATGCTGGCCTCCTATGCAGACAATTTTTCGAAAGCCGTTTCGACCTTAGCTTTTGTGTGGCGTCATTTAACTCCGGATCAAATCTATACCGTGGGACGCTGGCCTGTGGCCACGTCCCTCACAAAGACTTTATTATCCCTTTTTCATGTCCACAATAGCGAAACATCCATGGCATTGATGGACAATACGCCACTGAAAGAACTGCTCTCAAATCATTTAGACTTTTCTAAAATACACACTGCAATAGACAAACAACAACTAAGAGCATTAGCGATCACCGCTATGAGCTATAGCACAGGTGAATCGACTACTTTTTTTCAAGGACAAGCCGATATTCAAGGCTGGCAAGAAAAAAGACGCAAAGGCGTGATAGCGCGTTTAGGGGTGGACCACTTGTTAGCGTCCAGCGCCATTCCCACTATTTTTCCTGCTCATAAAATTCAAAATCATTATTACGGCGATGGCGCCATTCGCCAAAAATCGGCCATCTATCCTGCCCTTAAATTGGGAGCAAACAAGTTATTTATCATTGGCGTGAGCGGTAACCGCAGCGCCAAAAAATGGGCCGCACCGGATGAAGAGGTAGAGTCCAGCGCTCCCAGTATGGCACAAATACTAGGTCAGTTATTGAATAGCGCTTTTATTGATAATTTGGAAGACGATATCAACCAATTAGAGATCATGAATAGCCTTATTCGAGATCTACCTAAAGATAAACAAGCATTACATCAAAACCTTCCCACAGAGACGTTAATCATTTCTCCATCGGAAGAACTTAACGCCATAGCCCATCACTACATTAAGACGCTACCGAAAAATGTGCGTATCCTCTTAAAGGCGGCAGGCGGGTCGACTTCAGAGAAAATAAGCTCAGCAGCAAGCTACTTACTTTTCACGCCGCAATATTGCCGAGCCTTGATGGATTTGGGGTATCAGGATGCCATGTGGGAAAAGGATAGAATTATTGCTTTTTTTGAAGGACACGTTTAAATATTAACGTGTCTTTTATCGCTTATAGCGTCACTTGCCACCACCCATGAGGTGAGTCGCTGCATGTTTTTGGCGCCCAAAGAACTGCATAGCTCTATCTGCCCCTTTGGCTGAGAGGAGGAGTTCTGCAAAGCGTTCATTTGCTCAGGATAAGACGCTTCTAAACGCCGAATAAGTTGAGCGGTTACCCCCTCACTTGGCTCAATAATTTCGCATTCACTTCCTAAGGCCTGAACAAACAAATGCTTCACCAAAGGATAATGGGTACAAGCCAAAACCAACGTATCAATGTTTTGAGCTAGCATATCTTGGCTCAACACATTGATCGTCTGTTTGATTTTATCTTCTGTTTCAGGCCAGGCGTCGATATCAAACGCCAAGGTATCGCTGGACATAATCGATACTTGACTGTCCGACTTCCAAAGCCCAATCAATTGGTTCAAACGCGGACTTTGTGCTGTCACTGGCGTACCCAACACCGCCACTTTACGCTGCTTACTAATACGAAAAGCTGGTTTTACGGCAGGCTCAACGCCAATAATAGGCAATGACGTGCTCGCCCTTAACGCATCAATGGCAGCCACCGTTGCCGTATTACAAGCAACAACAATGGCAGACACTTTTTCATTTTCAAAAAACTGTCCTATTTTTATCAACCTTTCCTGCAATTGCGGGATGCTTTTACTGCCATAGGGCGCAAACGCATCATCGGCCAAATAGACCAAATCAAGATAAGGTTGTTTTTTATGTATCGCGTTGAGAATGGTTAAGCCCCCAGCGCCAGAATCAATCACCCCAACTTTCAACGTAATGACTCCGCGTTCATACTGTGATCAACCGAGATTGTCGAGGGCAATTGAACGGGTTCACGCTCTAGCTCAACACCATACAAATCCAAAACAGATTGTTTTATCTGTGCTTCTAGCGCCAATAAAGAATCCGCTGTGTCCTCCTGATAATTAACCAGCACCAGCGCCTGTTTATCATAGACACCAACCCCTTGGAATTGCTTTCCTTTCCAACCGGCTTGATCAATCATCCAACCAGCCGCCAATTTAAATCCTTGCTCAAAAGGAAATGAAACGAGCGAGGGAAAACGAGCGATTAACTCGCTATGTTTGGCCTGACTGACAATTGGATTTTTGAAAAAACTGCCAGCATTAGCCAGCACGGTTGGATCGGGCAATTTTTCATTGCGAACCTGACACACGGCGTTAAAAACATCTTTCAAGCTCGGCTGAGCTTGAACTCGGTCAGAGAGACCGCCATAACTTAACTGCAGTTGCCCCTGTTTTTTCAGTGATAACTCCACCGCCGTAATAATAAACACAGATTGCCATTTGCTTTTAAAATAACTGTCGCGATAAGCCAATCCACAGTCGCGAGCATTAATCCAGTAAACATCCCCAGACACGGTATTAATAACTTGAACTCGGGCCAATACATCTTTTATCTCAACCCCATAAGCACCGATATTTTGAACAGGAGCAGCCCCAACCGTTCCAGGGATGAGAGCCAAATTTTCAATACCAAACCACCCTTGAGTGACAACAAATTCGACCAGCTGATGCCAATTTTCACCCGCCGCAACCGTCAAACTCATCAAATTGCCACTGTGCTCTCTGGCATTGATACCAGACAATCGGTTAATAATGACCAACCCTGGCACATCGCCAGAAATAAGCAAATTACTACCACCGCCTATCATGGTGACATGGTGTTCCAAGCGATTCGCCCAAGCCAATAAGACTTTAAGCGTTTCAAGGCTGTCTGCAATAGCAAAATATTCCGCCTGATAAGCAAATCGGAACGTATTGTAAGCAGCCAAAGACATGTTTTTTTGGATGGAATCTTCAACGGTTTGTGTGAAAAAATCGCTGGTATTAAGTCGCATATTCATCGGCTGACAGAGTCTTCTCGTTTTAAAGTAAGGTGGTTCACAAACGCTTGTGCAATATTAGTAAGGTGCTGTCTCATTTCAATAAACCCGCTTTCATCGCCATAATAAGGATCCACCACTTCCCCAAAGGACACACTTGGATGAAACTCACCAAACAAAACCAAAGTGGCCCGACTGCGCTTAGGTTGAATTTTCTTAAGATTGGCTAAATTCTCTCTGTCCATGGCTAGAATCCAATCAAACTCATCGAAATCCGCCTTACTTACTTGTCTGGCTTTTTGTTGATCAATATGAATGCCAACTTGCTTTAATACAGCAATGGATCGAGGATCCGGTGGACTGCCAATGTGGTAAGCGGCTGTCCCAGCAGAATCGAGTTCCAAAAAGACGCTTTTACTTTCAGCGCTCAAGCTTTCTATGATGCCCTGTGCGGCTGGAGAACGACATATATTCCCCAAACACACGGTCAGCACTTTTTGCGATGTCATTTTGATGAACCTGACTCCAGTCTCTCGTCTGTTGTTAAAGTACGCGCTTCGGTTTCTAACAACACAGGAATACCATCACGAATGGGATACGCCATTCCACCAATCTTGCTGATCAGCTCAGTACCATCCTTACTCAAGGTAAGTGCCGCTTTCGTGACAGGGCAAACAAGTATGTCTAATAACGTTTTATTCATGGCTATGATCCAATTTTATAAGGTTGAGTTTTTCTAAAAAGCGCTGCTTAAAATGCTCTGGCAATACTAAAGAGACTGGCAAATACCAGACGTTTGAATTCTCTAGACCTAAGGACTGGCATTTCACAGCGTCTTTTTCCGTCATAATAACGGCACCATCAGATGGAATATCGTTAACATCAAACACGTGATGATCGGCAAACCATTGATGAGTAATGTTTTCTTTTTGCAGGCCGAGTCGCTCTAATGTTTCAATAAAACGCTCTGGATTACCAATACCCGCCATAATATGCCATTTTGCCTGATCCACAAATGCGTCAAGACAATCTACGCGTTTTGTGCCATCTAAAGACAGCAACATACTCGGCACCAAAGGTGCGACGGTAATAGGCAAATTCAGTTGATCGAGGGCATTCGTCATGTTGTCCGCCACACTGACAATAAAATCCACGTCTTTTAAACGGTCAATCGGTTCCCTTAACGGCCCGACGGGTAACAAATGGCCATTCCCCACCCCACGCTTTGCGTCTAGCATTGCGATTTCAATGTCTCTGTCTAATTGGTAATGTTGCATACCATCGTCGCTAACAATAATGTTTACATCTGTTGTTGCAAGAAGGTGTTTAACGGCTTCATCTCGTTTTGAGAATACCACCATAGGACAAGCCGTTCGACGAGCAAGCATAACAGGCTCATCACCAACGGCCTGAGCTGAACTGTCAGGATACACCCTAGTCGGCACTTTAAGCGTTACGCCATGTCCTCGGGAAACAATACCGGGTCGATAGCCTTGGGCGGACAACAGTTCACACAATGCCACAACCATGGGAGACTTCCCCGTACCGCCGACACTGATATTACCTACGATCACCACGGGAACAGGCGCTTTATAAGACCATTCAGGGTGTGCTAAAAAGCGTTGCCTTTTATTGAGTATCACTCTTCGAACAAGAGGCTGTAACGGCCGAAACACATTTGTCCAACCACAACGACCGTACCAAGAACGAGTAAATAAAGACTCTAAACTCACTGGATGGGCTTCTTTCTGTGCAGTATGAGCAAGTTTTGTAATACCGAGGCTTGCTGCCGCATCATACACCCTAAGCACCATGTCATAAGAGGCTTTTGCGTCAGCAGTAATAATAAGCGGACGAGTATAGTCGCCCTCACTGACTTCTTCTAATCCTTGTATTAATGTGCTCACTTTCTCATTAATGAGTGTTTGGCCATTGATAACATACTGACCATCCGCAGTAATGACCAACTCGACATTTTTAGCACGATCAGAACTAGGGGCATTTGAGGTGGCCGTTGGTAAGTCAATCGTCAACTCAGTACTTTGATTGAATGTCGTACTGACCATAAAGAAAATAAGCAATAAAAAAACGACGTCAATCAATGGTGTTAGATTGATTTGAACGTCATCTATTTTCTGACGACGAAACTTCACTGGGCGACTCCTGCTTTATCTCGATCGCCATGCAAAGCATCGACCAATTTTGTGGACTGCTGCTCCATTGTTACAACAAGTTCATCAATTCGACGACTGAAAAACCGATGGAAAATTAACGCTGGAATGGCCACACCTAAACCCGCCGCGGTGGTAAGCAATGCTTCAGAGATACCGCCTGCGAGTAACGCCGTATTTCCAGCCCCACTTTCCATCAAGACAGAAAAGACCTTAATCATACCAACCACTGTCCCTAGCAAACCTAACAATGGAGAAATGGCAGCAATGGTACCCAGAGTATTCATAAAGCGTTCTAACTCATGGATTACATGACTGGCGGCCTCTTGAACACTTTCTTTCATCGCATCTCGACCATGTTTAGAGTTTAAAAGTCCCGCGGCGAAAATAGACGCAAGACCTGTTTTCGCTTGCATAGAACGAATGTACTCAATGGTCATTCTGTCATCACGCAATCGCGCCATAACATCCGACAACAACCCTTTGGGGGCTACTCCTGACCTACGCAGCGTCCAAAATCGCTCAAGAATAATAGCCAGTGCAAGAATGGAACAGGCCAACAAAGGCCACATAAAAACACCACCAGTTTGAATAAAAGCTAACACTTCGCTCTCCAATTTTAGATTTGCTTGTAATTTAACACACTCTCTAACTTTTCTACACGCTTGCAAGTGTCAGATTTTAAGAGAAAAAAGTCATAAATACACAAAGAATGCCGCAACGAAACAGAACCATCATGAAAATAAAAAGCCAGTGATTCCCCAGCCGGAACCACCAACCAATTCACGCCCAAAGCGTCCAATATAATCTCGGTTTTAGACAGCCCTTCCTGATGCAAAACAACCCATTTCACATCATGATGCAGCAAAGCGTGTGGCGTGAGTTCTGCAGCAGGCTTTGGCGATAAAAAATACCCATCCTGAGCACGATTCAAGTATGAATCAAACCTTAATTTACTCAAATCAGAGCCCGCCCAAGTATCCACTAAGACCGGTGTTTCTTGATCCATCAATGCCAACGAATGGTGGTTGTTTACTATTGTTACATTGGCCTCAAATCCGTTAAAAAAGGTAGAGAAAAACAGAATCGCCCAAATACTTGTCGCCGCTATAAACCCACGTTTTAATGGACTTTGATACACCCATGCAATTAACAACGATAACATTATCCATCTTGGTAAATTCGACGAGAATGTGTCAAATGACAATACTGGCAACGAAAAAGCGACCCACTCGATGCCTAACATAAGGTAACCAAGCCCTATGTCTAACAGCGCGTAGCTATAACTCGATCCCAGCAACAACACTTCAGCACAAGAAAGCAGCCCCCATGGAAACCAGACAACGCCCGCAAGCGGAATGAGCAGAATATTGACTAAAATTGAAACGCTTGAAATAACCTCTTGCCAGCCAAGGATGAGCACCATCGATGCCGTGCTTAACATCACCTGAACCATCAATAGGCGTAGCAATTTTGTCGACGTCTGGCAGAACCCTATTAACAAATACACCATGCTAAACGACAGCCATAAACCAGGACTCAAAACAGCCCTTGGATCAAACAACAATACCAACCACAGCGCAAACGTAATGATGCTATAAGGAGACACTTTTAAAGCAAGCATGCGTGCGCACAAATACACACTTAGCATAATGGATGCCCTAACAACCGGTTCTCCCCAGCTTGTCACATAGGCATAAGCAAACAGCAAAGGAATCACAATAACAGCGTCACAATGCCAACGCGTCACCCCAGATAAAAGAATATTACGCGGCATGATCTGCCAAACCATCCGGCTTAGCATTCGACCAATAATAAACATAAAACCAGTATGCAACCCCGACACAACAAATAGATGAGCCAACCCAAGAGTACGCACAATCCAGGTGTCCCTTTGACTCCATAGGTCATCCTTTCCTAGTAATAACGCTTTAGTAAAACGCCAATAGTCAAAACGCTCCAAATGGTGATCAAGCTTAAACAATATCTGGTCTCTTAAGGAAACATCGGCTTGATGGAAGCGCTGTGGATCATAATGCTCAAACCGCAGGTTTAGCTGAGCTAACTGTCTTTGTATATAAAGATTTCGTTGCCACCAAGGGCCTGTTTTATCGGCCAATACAACCCCCGTAACAACGCCTTGATGCAATATGGCGTTTGGCTTTTGTGCGTTGTCACGGCTTGCGACTGATGCGCCATTAGAGTCGTAAAAAATAAGTGTAAAATCTTCTTGTACGAATCGCGAACCGTCTTCAGAAAAGTACATAATTTGAACACGCTGATTTCTAGAAAACGCCGCTTCATCAAAGGATGATGCTTGTTCGATAAGCACACTTTTCTTTTCAAAATCAATTGATACTTCGTCTCCCGCACTCACCGTAAGCATGGTTACCGCGGAAAACTCATTAAAAAGAACGGAAATAAAGGAGAGAAGTGTCAAAAACAAAACTATTAAACGCTTTGACCATATTAGGTAGAGACACACCAGAATGATATGCGTAGAATACAGCCACAAATAATGGCTCGGCACCAATATGGCGCCCATCAATATGGATAAACTACTTAGTAACACAAGACCTCCATGTCTTAAATTGCTAAATTATTTTTCACCTAATTATGCCAAAAAACTATCTTAAAAAATTCATACCAAATCCAGAAAAGCTGAAGCAGAGTAAAGCCCTTGGCTTATTAGGCGCTCAAATTTATGAAGCGAATTTATGGCACCTAAACCGTAAGTCCGTTGCTCGCGCTTTTTTTAATGGCCTATTCTGGGCATTTTTACCCATGCCTTTTCAGATGTTGGCTTCCGCTTTGCTCGCTATTCCCTTGCGTGCCAATATACCGCTATCGATTGCACTGGTTTGGATCACCAATCCACTGACTATGCCATTTGTCTTTTATTTCAACTATAAACTTGGGACCTTTATCCTTGGCGCTCATGACAAGAAAGACTTTCAACTTTCTGTTGAATGGATTTGGGACAAAATGGAACACATTTGGCTACCACTCTATGTTGGTTCAATCGTGTCCGGCGTGATTGTAGGTGCCATTAGCTACGCTTTAATCACCATATTATGGCGACTACACGTTGTAAAGCGCTGGAAAGAGCGCTCACAACGTAACCAATCTCAAAAATAGGCTTAAAAGCCAAGCCATTCATAAGCTTGGCTTTTAAGATTGAGAAAGGTTCTTAGAACACGGAACAATCGATCACTTTAATCTCTGTAACGTTCCCTTAGATAAGCGATAAGCAGAATCCATCCAGCTGAGCATTTTTTCATCGTGAGTAACGAGTAAAAATGCCATGTTATAAGTCACTTTCAACTCGTTAATCAAATTCTGAATCTCCAAGGAAGTGGTTTCATCCAAGTTCCCTGTTGGCTCATCCATCAACACACAAGCGGGCCTATTAGCCAGCGCTCGCGCAATAGCCACCCTCTGCCTTTCTCCACCAGACAGCTGTGAAGGTCTATGATTTAAGCGATCCTTCAGACCCACTTGAGCAAGTAATTCTTCACCACGCACTTTTGCTTCCTGCTTATTCATGCCCGCTATCCACATTGGCATTAGCACGTTTTCTAAAGCACTAAATTCCGCCAACAAATGGTGAAATTGATAAACAAAACCCATTTCACGATTGCGCATTTTGGCGCGCTTCGAGTCACTTATGCTAGACCAAGAAACTTGCGCAAGCTTGACCTCTCCTGTCGTTGCTAGGTCTAAACCCGCCAACAAATTCAATAAAGTTGTTTTCCCTGACCCCGATGCTCCAACAATGGCGCAGGCCTCCCCCTTATTCAAGGACAAATCGATGGAACGAAACACATCTACAACCTGCTTACCATCTTGGTACTGCTTGGAAAGCGCGTGACACTCTAGAACAATATTATTACTCATAGCGCAATGCCTCTGCCGGTTCCACTTTGGAAGCTCGCCAAGCGGGATAGATTGTCGCCGCAACCGTCATGATAAAAGCGGACACTACAATAAGTCTGACATCAGACCATTCTAGTTGCGAGGGTAAGTAGTTAATGAAATACACATCAGAATTCAAAAACTGAACGTTAAATAATGTCTGCACTGCTGCAATCAGATCACTGACGTTCAACGCTAGAGCCACTCCAGATATCACACCAATCACAGTACCTAACATCCCGATAAACATACCCTGAACAATAAACACCCACATCACTTGAGCAGATGTTAATCCCATCGTTCTTAAAATCGCAATATCATTACGCTTATCTGTGACAACCATAACCAGCGTAGACACAATGTTAAAAGCAGCGACAGCAACAATAAGAAGAAGCAGCAAGCCTATCATGGTCTTTTCCATCTGGATGGCTTGAAACAAATTTCCGTGCGTGCGAGTCCAATCACTGACTCTATTTTGTCCTGGTACGTCACGGGCAATGTCCCATATACGAACAGGTGCCACAAACAAATCATCAAAAGATATTCTTAACGCTTCTGCATCATCTTCATTGTAACGCTTAAGCTTGGCAGCATCTTTGATATTGATATAAGCCAAGCTACTGTCTAACTCAGCCCCAACCTCAAACGTACCAACAACCGTAAAACGTTTTAGAACCGGAGCCACACCAGCAATCGATACATTGGCTTTAGGTAAAATAGCTGTGACTTTATCCCCCACAGCCACACCGAGCATCTTTGCGAGCTGAGCACCTAAAACGATACCAAAACTGGTATCATCAAGTGCACTCAGTGAAGCCCGATGCCATATTGCTATCAATAATCGAGACCTTTTTTTCCATATTGGGATTAATCCCATTAAGAATGGCACCATGAACACTGTCGCCAGATTGAAACATTACCTGAGCTTGAATATGAGGCGCAACACCAATCACGTTGGGCATTTTTTCAACAAGCTTGGCCGTAGCTCGCCAATCATCGAGCACAGGAGTCCCCCATAATGTAGCATGAGGCACCATACCCAAGATGCGCTGACGCAACTCCCGATCAAAGCCATTCATTACTGACAAAACAGTAATAAGAACCATGACACCAAGAGCCAGACCAGCAATCGAGGAAAAGCTAATAAAAGAGATAAAATGATTGGAACGTTTTGCCCGGGCATAACGCAAGCCAATGGCAATAGGAAGGAAATTAATCAATGTATGTCCTTGCGCGGTAAAAATGGAGGAGCATGCCTCCTCCATTTTGAACTAAGTTACCAATACGCTTATGCGTCGAAATCGATACCTATACGACGACCTACATCTTCGTAAGCTTCGATTACGCCACCCAAGCCTTGACGGAAACGATCTTTATCTAATTTTTCTTTGGTTTTGGCATCCCACAAACGGCAGCCGTCAGGAGAAAACTCATCCCCTAACACAACCTCGCCTTTATATAGTCCAAATTCTAATTTGTAATCAACTAGAATCATGCCGCCTTCCGCAAAAATCGCTTTTAATACATCATTCACCTTGAATGTAAGCTCTTTCGCTTTGGCTAAGTCCGCGGCTTTCGCCCAACCAAATGATTCAACATGCGACTCATTGATCATTGGATCACCTAACGCATCATTCTTTAAGAACAACTCAAATGTTGGCGGTGTAAGCGTAATACCTTCTTCAACACCTAATCGACGACATAGGCTGCCAGCTGCGACATTTCGAACCACGCATTCGACTGGAATCATATCGAGACACTTAACCAGCGACTCGTTATCACTTAACAGTTTTTCAAAATGAGTTGGAATACCGGCTTCTTGTAATTTTGTCATGATGAATGCATTGAACTTATTGTTCACCATGCCTTTACGATCAAGCTGTTCTATTCTCTTACCATCAAAGGCAGAGGTATCATCACGAAACACTAGAACCATCTTGTCAGGATCATCTGTACGAAATACAGATTTTGCCTTACCTGCATACAGCTCTTGTCGTTTTTCCATTGGAGAGTCTCCGGTTTTCTTTTTGAGGGGTTAATCTTTAATTTACAAAACGTTGTGCCAAATGAAACGATACAACCTCTGGAAACGCCATCGAGGACACATCAATTACCAAAAAGTCACCTGCTTTTTGATGTGTGATTTTATAAGCGTACTCGCGCTCTTCCCAGCTTACGTCGTCTAAATCTCGACGAATTGTCTTAATGGATTCCAGCTTTTTTCCATTGCTTAGAGGAACGCTGAAATCAATGACATCACCCACTCGGGCCACGTCTTCTGGTCGCACAGGAGCAAGCATATTTTCAGCCCCTGGAATCAGATAAATATCCGCGGCATTTAACTTAGCTTCAATGTCCGCTTGAGAAACTTTATTGCCTAAATAAATGGCATACACGCCTTGATGATCGACCCAAACAGGAAAAGGAGAGGCATCATTACGGTTTGAAAGATACGCAGATGATTGGTTTAACTGACGACCAATTGTGCCCCACAAGCGTACAGCAACGGAATAAGCATCATTATTCTGAACAGGACTCATCCAGTCACTTGGCTCAACATCCTGTTGCACGTTGCGGAACTGGACACTCACCAAAGTTTTCTCGCCAGATTCGCTAAAGCGAAATGAGAAAGCCGTTTGCGCAGGGTGTAAACGAGTAATCTTGCTCCACAATGATGCCCACCATCCCTGCGGATGGAAGTCAAAAGGAATAGAAATAATGTGATCTTGTGTTTGTGATGCGATCGGGTCGCCCGCACCATTCAGAGCAGTCAAAAAATCCGCTACAATTCGCTTAGATTGCTCCATATTTGCTGGCACAGACAATTCAAATGCATCATCTTGCTCCATTACGCCAACATCAACCATTGGGTAGAAAACAAAAGGAGGCTCGCGGCGTCGTAAACGGCTTAGAGGCTTCCAAACTGGCAATTTTATCTTCATTCGGAATCACTAATACATCTTTTGACGGTATAGACCCTTCAGGCACAACCAAGGTTGTGGCGGTGGGGGTTCCATCTTGATAATCGTCAGAATGATCGGTCAAAAAAAGACTGCAACCAGACAATAAAATAGCTAATGAACTTGCGCTCATTAGCTGTAACGTGAATTTATTCATACTAATAAAACTCCAGCTTCTATCATAGCTTGTCTTACAGCGGCATGATGTTGCTCTGAAAGTGGGGTAAGAGGTAATCGAATTCCTTCTTCGCAGAGACCTAATTGGCTGCAAGCCCACTTAACGGGGATAGGATTAGATTCTAAAAACAAATTTTTATGAAGCGATGCAATCGTTGTGTCCACCGAATGCGCCTGATCAGCTTTTCCCGCTAAAGCGAGTTCAGCGGCTTTAGCAACGGCTCTTGGAGCAACGTTGGCGGTTACGGAAATATTGCCTTTTCCACCCAAAAGCATTAGCGAAACCGCGGTAGCATCATCACCAGAGTACACGGCAAAATGCTCTGGCAAAGCATTAATCAAGGCTTCGCCGCGTTCAAGGTTACCTGTAGCATCCTTGATACCCACAATATTATTAACAGAAGCAAGGCGAACAACTGTCTCATTTTGCATATCACAGGCGGTACGACCTGGTACATTATATAGAATTTGTGGAATATTAACTGCCTCAGCAATGGCCTTGAAATGCTGATACAGACCTTCCTGAGTCGGTTTGTTGTAATACGGTGTAACAAGCAAACAGGCATCAGCCCCCGCCTCTTTGGCACGACGTGTAAGGTCAATTGCTTCATGTGTAGCATTAGCACCTGTACCAGCAATAACAGGAACTCGACCATTAACAGTCTTAACAACCTGACGAATCACATTGGCATGTTCTTCTGGTGTTAGAGTCGAAGACTCACCCGTTGTCCCTACCGCTACAATACCGTGAGTACCCTCATTAATATGAAACTCTATAAGATCATCTAATTTTTTGGTATCTACAGCGCCATCTGGTGACATAGGAGTGATAAGCGCAACTAAACTACCTGTGATCATTTCGAGTCTCCGATAAAATTATAAGCGCGCCTATAGTAACGTCCAGACTCAGCTTTAACAATAATTCAGGGACGTAAAGCCGGAGTAAATTCGCAAGAAAACGCATTCGGGGGGATTTTTTGCTTCGCTCTTGGTAAGCTATTCTTATTTAACACATTTCGTTAATCACAGAGAGTAGCATTATGACAATCGAAATTGGACAAATTGCGCCTGATTTTAGCGCCAAAGATCAAAATGGCGAAACCATCACTTTGAGCCAATTTAAAGGCAAAAAAGTGGTGCTGTACTTTTACCCAAGAGACGCAACACCTGGCTGTACCGCTCAGGCCTGTGATTTGCGTGACAATTATCAAGCATTGTTAGATCAAGGCTATGTCGTTCTTGGGGTAAGTACCGACACAGAGAAGAAACACCAAAACTTTATTGCCAAATACAATTTGCCGTTTCCACTGATTGCCGATACCGAAAAAGAGGTACACGAGCTATATGGGACTTGGCAATTGAAAAAATTCATGGGAAGAGAATCAATGGGAACCGTTAGAACCACATTTATCATTGATGAAAATGGCGTCATTAGTGATGTCATTAGTAAGGTAAAAACAAAGGCTCATGCAGAACAAATACTAAAATAAAGCATTCAGAGTGGGACGCCATTATGCTCGCGTCCCACTTTTTCTTGTCTGAATTCTTAATACGTTAAATGCCGCCGCGAATTTCCGATCTCACCTCATCACGATAAAAATCGGCCAGCAACACATGCAGCTCTTTGCTCAATGGAGGCAGTGAAGACGCCGCCGCATTACGAACAACTTGTGAGGAACGACTGGCTCCGGCAATAATACTAGACACCTGAGGTTGATCTAAAATCCAGCGCAGTGAGACATCAAGAATATTCTGCCCTTCAGGTAATTTCGTCTTTAATGATTCCACTAACGCCACACCTTTTTCAAACGGAATGCCGTTAAAAGTTTCGCCCACATGAAACGCTGCGCCATCTTTGTTATAAGAGCGATGATCATGCTCATCAAATTGATGATGGCTGGACATTTTGCCTGACAACAATCCGCTTGCTAAAGGCAAACGTACTATGATGCCAACATTATTCTTTTCGGCTAATGGCAAAAGCGACTCAACGGCATCTTGACGAAATACATTGAACAAAATTTGTAAGCTGGCCATTTCAGGATGTTCACAGCAAAACCTTGCTTCGTCTAACATTTCTACGCTGGCACCAAAATGCTTAATAATGCCCTCTTGCTTAAGATCTTCCATCCAAGCAAGGATATCACCATCAAACAGTACCTCTCTTGGTACACAATGTAATTGCGCCAAATCGATACTATCAACTCCCAACCGTTTCGCAGACTCTTGCAGACTTTTTTTCACTGCTGCCTTGCTGTAACCGTTTGGGTATAACGCGGCATTTCGTCCCACTTTTGTGGCAATAATGGGCGGCTTAGCTAAGGCTTTACGCCATTCTCCAATTCGCTGCTCACTGATTCCGCCACCATATACATCCGCAGTGTCAAAAAAACGAATTCCCTCAGCCATCGCCGTTTGCAATATCTGCTCAGCGTCTTTGTCTTCTAAAGGGCCGAAGTCGTTACCCAGTTGCCAACAACCTAAGCCAATTTCTGATACTTCAAAGCCTGTTTTTCCTAACACTCTCGTTTTCATACATCCTCCTCAGTGAGATCTAATAACCCATAACACTACTATACGAGCCTTTTTACTGTTTATAATTATCAATCCATTAAATGCATTGTTTATTAAGGCTTAACAATATGAACGCCAACTTCCCAGAAGGCATACCCGAGTTTTTGGCCGTGGTAGAGACACAGAGCTTTTCAAAGGCAGCCGAACAACGCAATCTGTCACGTGCGAGAATATCGCAAATCATCAGTGGATTAGAAAAACACATGGGCGTTCAATTGCTCTATCGCTCCACGCGCTCTCTGTCTTTGTCTCCCGCAGGCGAGACCTTTTACCAACTTTCTCGCCAAGGCATAGATCAGTTGGAACATGCGGTTCAATCCGCGCAAAATGCTCACGCCAGTATCAGTGGGAAAATTCGCATAAACTCAGTTGGAGGTTTGTTTGGTGAAGCCATACTCGCACCGATCATGATTCGCTTTATGATTGACAATCCGCAAATAGAAATTGACCTGAGCTTTTCCAGTACTCGGGAAGATCTAATTGAGGCGCAATATGATTTGGTGGTCAGAATGGGAAGCCTATCCAACTCTAACCTAGTTGGTCGCAAGTTAACTCACTATACGAATCATCTCGTGGCTAGCCCAGACTATTTAAAATCCATGCCTACACTGAAGAGTCCGAAAGACTTATTAGACCATGCATTAATCAATGGCTCGGTGAAAAGATGGTCTTTTACACACACCACCACCAAAGAGAAGTATGAGCCTCCCGTATTAGCAAAATTAACCTGTTCAAATGGTCATGTCTCCAAGCTGGCAACGCTCAATGGAGCCGGTATTTCCAGACAGCCTGCCTATTATGTAGAGCAAGAAATAGCGGAAGGATTACTCGTTAATCCTTTACCAGACTGGCAGCTATCCTCTTCTGACGTCACTTTGCTCTACCCTAAATCAAGAAATATCAGCTTAAGAGTGAAAGCCTTGGTGGACTATTTAATAGAAGCCTTTAACATAACCGCCGATTAATTCCATTGAAATAACCATAAACCAAACCACTCGCAAGGGTTCTTTATGCTAACAGCACTAGCAGGCGCACTTACTCCCATTCTATTACTGATTTGTTTAGGCTTTTTTCTCGGCAAAAAAACCAACTACCTAGAAAATCCGTCACTAGGCGCCCTAGTTTCCAATTTAGGCTTACCCGCTCTGCTACTTCATTCCGTACTGTCCATGCAGATGCAGATTTTTAGTATGCTAAAAATCATTGTAGCGACCACGATTGTCTTAGCACTGGTTAGTTTACTTTCTTATGGTTTTCTAAAGCTTCTCAAACTTCCGACACGGTTTTATTTACCACCATTGGTCAACCCCAATACGGGGAATTTAGGCATCCCCGTTGCGTACGCTTTATTTGGCGCGGAAGGAATGGCCATCGCGGTGGTGATTTCATCTGTCGTGCAAATAAGCCATTTCACATTAGGTGTTGGGTTTATGTCTGGCGCCTACCACCCCAAGCAAATCCTCAAAAATGGCCCTGTGATTGCGCTAATCGCTGGCGGTGTGTTGTTAAGTTTAAACGTAAGCCTGCCTACGCCTTTAATGAATACAATGAACATGCTCAGTCAAATAACCTTACCTATTATGCTCATGCTGCTTGGTAAATCCATCAGCAGCCTTACGATCAAAGAAAGCAACAAGATTAACCGAGCTATGTTGCTGTCGTTGTTCCGCCCTCTTGTCGGGGCATTATGTGCCAGTTTTGTGGTGATGTGGTTTCCCTTAAGCCAGCTAGAGGGTGCTGTACTGATCGTTCTTAGCACCATGCCCGTTGCTGTTATTAGCTACATGCTGGCGACTAAATTCAAAGGACCCGTGGATGAAATTGCACTCATGATATTGCTTTCACTGCCAATGTCGCTTTGTACAGTGGGTTTACTATGGTGGTTGTATATATGAATAACCTAAGATTTAAGCCAATCGATAAAAGCAGAAACTGGCGCTGTCGGCGCACGTTTTTTTGAGACAACAATGTGATAACCATGATCCGATTGTACGGCAAAGTCGGGCAGCGCAATCAAAACGCCACTTTGGATAAAATCATCCAGCAGTGGCGACCAACCAAGACCAATTCCCTGTCCAGAAATAGCCGCTTGAGCCAATAACGTATAATTATCAAATTCCATGACAGATTCTGAAGGTGTCCAATGTGAGCCATTGAGCTGGAATAAAAGATCCCAATCCATCCATTTTTGCCCCATATCTGCATTCAACTTTAGTAATGGCGCCTTTATCAAATCAGCAAGACCAGGAAAGCCACCAAACTCGGCATATAATTTCGGACTACACACCGGATAGACCACTTCTGGTAAAAGTTTTTCTGCCACATACCCTTGGTATTGCCCCTCACCAAACAGTACAGCCACATCGGCCTCAAGAGACGCCAAATCGACCTCGGATTGAGATGTGTGGATGCGAATATCAATATCTTTATGCAATCGTCGAAATTCAGGCAAGCGCGGCATCAGCCAAAAAGCGGCAAAAGCAAAATCCGTTGCGACAGAAATTCGTTGGGATTTGGGTTTTTGCTTTATTTTTTGTAACACCTCACGCAAATCTCGCAAACTCGACTGAGTCGTTTTTAGCAAAATATGCCCCGCATCGGTGAGCACAACACCGCGATATACCCGCTCAAATAAAGCGACACCCAGTGACGCTTCCAAGGCCTGTATTTGCTGGCTTACCGCTGGCTGAGTTGTACCTAATTCACGTGCCGCCGCCGTAAAACTTAACAACCTTGCTGCTGACTCAAAAACGACAAGTGATTGCAAAGGTGGAAGATCTGAATCTGATAACATAAGCTCAGCTTATCCCATGTATAAATTTTTAGTCAGTTTACAGCATTGTTTCCATAGCGCAATCTAGTGGACATCATAAGATTATTGAGCAATCCGTGTTCACTTATCTTACCTTCACTCCTTATCCATTAGAGAAAATCATGGCAGAAAAAAACCAAACATTCTTTTCATTATGGCAGATCAACTAGCAGCTTCTGCTCTACCCTTTTATGGACACCCTCTTGTTAAAACCCCAAACTTGAGTTCGCTCGCACAAAATGGTGTCGTCTTTGACTCAGCCTATTGCAACAGCCCACTTTGCGCCCCCTCTCGATATGTCCTTATGACAGGTCAACTGCCGAGCAAAATAGGCGCTTATGACAATGCCGCTGACCTTTCGGCTGATATTCCAACATTTGCCCATTACCTACGAGCACAAAACTACAAAACCGCCCTATCAGGAAAAATGCATTTTTGTGGCCCAGACCAACTGCACGGGTTTGAAGAGCGCCTTACTACAGACATTTATCCAGCCGATTATGGTTGGTTTCCAAATTGGGATGATGTAAAAACACGCCCTACTTGGTACCACAACATGTCTTCTGTCACTCAAGCTGGACCTTGTATACGCAGCAATCAGCTAGACTTTGATGATGAAGTCGTATTCCACGCACAACGTTACCTATACGACTATGTAAGACGGGAGCAAGATCGTCCTTTTTGCTTAACGGTATCCATGACACACCCTCACGACCCATACGCCATTCCGCCCGAATACTGGGACAGATATGAGGACGCTGAAATCGATCTGCCGAAAATCACTATTAAAAAAGAAGACCAAGATCCTCATTCTGCTCGCTTGCAAAACGTGTATGACTATTACGCTCAAGATTTAAGTGAGCAACAGATCCGTAACGCTAGACACGCCTATTATGGTGCCATCAGTTATGTCGATGATAAAATTGGTATGCTACTCAAAACGCTGAAAGAAACAGGCCTCGATGACAATACCATTATTGTCTTCTCTGGCGATCATGGCGATATGTTAGGCGAACGCAACCTTTGGTATAAAATGTCCTTCTTTGAAGGGTCTGCTCGTGTCCCCATGATCGTTCATGCCCCCAATCGCTTTACCGCAAAACGGGTTAAAGAGTCGGTTTCCACCATAGACTTATTGCCCACTTTCCTTGAAATGGCAACGGGCACTTCCAATCATGAATATGCCATGCCAATACAAGGCCGAAGTTTAATGCCACACATTCAAGGCAAAAGTGGCGCTCACGATGAAGTAATTGGTGAATATTTTGGCGAAGGCGCCATAGCGCCACTGCTAATGATACGAAGAGCGCAATATAAGTATGTCTACTGTCACATCGATCCAGAACAGCTCTTTGATCTCGACAACGACCCCAATGAATTAGTAAATCTTGCGACTAACCCAGAATATGCTGATTTACTCCGAAGCTTCAAAAAAGAAACATTAGCGCGTTGGGATTCGGACGCTCTTACCCAAGACGTAGTCATCAGCCAGCGTAGACGTCGATTAATTGTAAGCGCCATGAACAAAGGCAAAAAAACAACATGGGATCATCAACCCATGTTCGATAGCAGCGAAATGTATATGAGAAATCACATCGACCTCGATGATTTGGAAAGTCGATCTCGCTTCCCTAAAGTTGAATAAACCAAATACATAAAAAAGCTACATCACAAATAGGAGCACACCAATGAAGAAAGCACTTCCTTTTAGTGTCGCAGGACTAAAAAGCCTAGGGATAGCCAGCCTACTGATTGGCAGTAGTTTCGCCATATCTGCCGCACCTGAGCAATGCAAAAAAGTGACGTTTAGTGACCCTGGTTGGACTGATATAGGTGCCACAAATGGCATCGCTATCACCCTTTTAAAAGCCATGGGATACGATACGCAAGTATATTTACTCAGCGTGCCAGTTGGATTTGAAGGCTTAAAAAACGCAGAAATAGACGCCTTCATGGGGAACTGGATGCCCGCACAATCCACTTTTATTGATAAATACAAAGACAATGTAGACGTGGTCCGCACCAATTTAGAAGGTGTAAAATTCACCTTAGCCGTTCCAACATACGTTTTCGACGCAGGCGTCAAAGACTTCGCCGACCTGCATAAATTTGGCAAAGAATTTCATCAACGAATCTATGGTATTGACGCAGGCGCACCAGCCAATCAAAAATTGCAAAATATGATAGACAACAACGACTTTAGCTTACAAGACTGGAAAGTAGTAGAGTCAGGCGAACAAGCCATGCTCTCTCAAGTGGCAAGAAGTGTAAAACGTGACAATTTTATCGTGTTTCTTGCCTGGGAGCCCCATCCAATGAACGTAAATTTTGACCTAAAATATCTAACAGGTGGCGACGAGTATTTTGGCCCTAATTATGGTGGTGCAACCATTCAAACCCTAACTCGTAAAGGCTATGCAGATGAGTGTCCTAATGTTGGCAAACTATTAAGTAACCTCGAATTTAGCCTAACAATGGAAAACGAGATCATCGACTCAAATGAAAAGCCAGAACAAGCAGCGGCAAATTGGATCAAGGCTCACCCAGAAGTACTTGAAAAATGGCTGCAAGGCGTGTCTACCTTTGAAGGAAATCCTGCATTGCCGGTCGTAAGAAAACAACTGAACATCCAATAAACCCATGCCTTTAAAACAAAAACCGCCTGTTTTTTAACAGGCGGTTTTTTGTTTTACATAAGTGAACCAAAGCAACGTTTGAATAAAAAGCTACTGACGTGTTAAACGGTCATTCCCCAATACTAGAGGCATTGTTGAGCGATAAGGATTGATATCCAAACCGCCACGTCTTACATAACGCGCATAAACGGTGAGATTCTCAGGCTTACATTGGCGCATGATATCAATAAAAACTCGCTCAACGCATTGCTCATGAAAGTCCGTATGTTCACGAAACGAAATAACATATTTCAACAAACTTTCGTGGTGAATTTTAGGCCCTTTATAATCAATAAAAACCGAGTCCCCAATCAGGTTGATTGGTAACCGGACAATTGGATTTTAAAAGATGACTCACCAAACGCTCTTCAACCATCCCCATGGTCTCGTCAGTTGTCAACAAGCTCGCGTTAGGATGATATTCCGATACATCAACATCTAACTCATCCACACAGTAGTCAGGTGTTAACACTACCAAAGAGGCCATCGAATCAACGTCTCGAATAATCACGGTCACTGTCGCCCCTGCGGCGGCAGATAAATCCTTTTCAAGAATCGCCTGCACCACTTCAGCAGACTCATAACGCATTTGATTCAATGAATTCAAATACAATTTAAACGATTTAGACTCAATAATATTTGGCGAGTCACAAGGCAAACGAAATTCGGCCAAAGCAACGATCGGCTTACCTTTTAAGTTTAACCATGACAATTCATAAGCATTCCAAACGTCCTCACCATAAAATGGCAAGCGCTCAGATTCAATCCCCATTTCAGTCCATTTGTCCACTCTCGCAATGGGAAAAAGCAACCCTGCATCATACTCAGAAACATACTCTGTTTGCTGACCTAAGGGTAAAAAGCCCATATACATTACCTCAATTTCTAATACCTTTGCCCTGATTGAGCAAACGCAGACCAAAACCAAACAACACCACAATAAAAACACTAACAATCACCAGCGCCCAATACACATTAATATCAGAAACGCCTAATACGCCAAAGCGAAATGCATTCACCATATATAAAACTGGGTTTAACAAAGAAACCGACTGCCAAAAGTCTGGCAATAAATCAATCGAGTAGAACACACCACCAAGATAGGTTAACGGCGTCAAAATAAAAGTGGGCACAATAGAAACATCGTCAAAATTTCTCGCATAAATGGCATTAACAAAGCCACCGAGAGAAAACATAATGGCCGTCAAACACACTACTAAAACAGTTAAAAACAAATTTTCTAATGCCAAATGCGTAAAAAACAACGACAGCACGGTGACAATTAAGCCAACGCACAACCCTCGCGCTACACCACCTAATGTATAACCGAGTAATATTACCCAATTTGGGGTAGGTGATACCAATAACTCTTGCACACTATGCTGGAATTTTGCAGAGAAAAACGATGACGAAACGTTTGAGTAAGAGTTAGTAATGACAGACATCATAATCAGGCCTGGCACAATATACTGCATATAACTAAAACCGCCCATCTGCCCGATTCGATCACCGATCAAATTGCCAAAAATAGCAAAGTATAATGTCATCGTAATGGCAGGAGGCAATAATGTTTGTGGCCAAATTCGAGTAAAACGACGAATCTCTCTCACTAAAATCGTATAAAATGCGACCCAAATTTCCGAATTTTTCATCTATCTAGCCTTTAATTAATTTAACGAAGAGCCTCTTCGAGTCGATTAGACTTATTGCGCATGCTAACAACATTAATCGATATGGCATCCAACGCTTTAAAAATAGCGTTGATTGATTGCCCCTTAACAACTTCAACCTCTACTGAACTTGCATCTTTACCTACCACAACACTAAAACCGGGTAAAGACCAACCAGTCGGTAAGCATGAATCCAAATCCAGAATAAACGTCTCTTGATTCAGAGTTTTCAATAACGCTTTCACACTGGTATTTTCGACAATTTCTCCTGCATTGATAATCGCAATATTACGACATAACTGCTCAGCTTCCTCTAGGTAATGCGTCGTTAAAATAATCGTCGTGCCTTGCTCGTTTAATTTTTTAATGAACTCCCACATAGAACGACGCAACTCAATATCCACGCCAGCTGTAGGTTCATCTAAAATAAGTACCTCAGGCTCATGTATCAAGGCCCTCGCTATCATTAACCGCCTCTTCATTCCTCCAGACAGCATACGGGATTGATCATTTCTTTTATCCCAAAGATCAAGCTGCTTTAAATATTTCTCAGCCCTCTCCTCAGCAACGGAACGACTTATTCCATAGAAACCGGCTTGAGTAACAACCACATTAAAAACAGTTTCAAATACATTAAAATTAAATTCTTGTGGTACCACACCTAAGTATTTTTTTGCTCTGGCAAAATCTTCATCAATATCTGTACCAAAAATAGAAACACTACCTGATGTTTTATTCACCAAAGAGCACAAAATACCTATAGTGGTAGACTTACCAGCGCCATTTGGCCCCAATAACGCAAAGAAATCTCCCTTTTCAACTTTTAAATCGATACCTTTTAACGCCTCAAAACCACTTCCATAGCGTTTTTTAAGGTCACTAATTTCGATTGCATATGTCATAATTGAAGTTCTCGTACGGCAATGCCGACTAAAATAGTTACTTACTTGAATAGGTTTTTATTACGTGGAATCACGCACACAATACATACTTAACGCTTTTGCTGATTTGCGTCAGCGCATTGCAGAACATGCTCCTTTTAACCAACCAGAACTGGCTGAAGAAGAATTAGACTTCTTAGAAACATGGGACCAACTAATAAAAAACATACAGAATACCTCCCACGACTACAGCTTTGATGCCCAAGAAGTATTATCACGCTTCATACGTTGCTACGCAAACCTAGTCCCGCTGATCAAACGGGAACTATTGTGGTTTGTCGGCGGAGAATGCTTACACTTTTTAGGTGATGAGGAAATTGCGCTTTATCAACAGCTGGAAGAACACCTTTATGATCTAGATAGCCAAAATAAAAGCTACGATATTCAGGAACAAATCAATATATTACGCGGCGTAACAACCCAAATTCATTAGCTATAGTTAACGAAAACGGTCGGTGATAGACCGACCGTTATTACCCCAAAAAGAACAAAGCCAAATTGCTCTTAAGATAACGATTTCAAGATATTTTCTTAAACACCAAGGTACCGTTTGTACCACCAAAACCAAACGAGTTATTTAAAACAACGTCTATTTTGCGTTTTTGCGGGGTTCCTGGAACATAATTTAAATCGCAACCCTCACCTGGCTCTTCTAAGTTAATGGTAGGTGGAGCAACTTGATCACGAATGGCTAATATCGAAAAAATCGACTCAACCGCGCCGGATGCCCCCAATAAATGCCCTATCATGGACTTAGTGGAGCTGATAGCAACATCAGATGCATCCGCCCCCATCACAGCCTTAACGGCCTGAGTCTCAGCTAAATCACCAGCTGGAGTAGATGTACCGTGAGCGTTTATATAATCGATATCCAACGGCTCTAGCTTAGCGTCTTTTAATGCTGCCCTCATAGCCGAAGCTGCACCCTCTCCACCTTCTGGTGGCGCTGTCATATGATAAGCGTCATCACTCATACCAAAGCCAGCCAATTCAGCGTAGATTTTTGCTCCACGTGCTAGGGCATGCTCGTATTCTTCTAGCACCAAGATACCGGCACCGTCTCCCATGACAAAACCATCACGATTTTTATCCCATGGACGACTTGCTGTTTTATAATCATCATTTCGCGTCGACAGTGCTCTAGCAGCACCAAAGCCACCAATACCAAGTGGCGTAATCGCCATTTCAGCGCCACCGGCAATCATCACATCAGCGTCACCATATGCAATCATACGGCCCGCCATACCAATGTTATGTGTACCAGTGGTACAGGCAGTCACAATCGATATATTGGGGCCTTTAAAACCAAAACGAATCGCAACATGACCTGAAATCATATTAATAATCGCGCCTGGAACAAAAAAAGGAGAAATACGCTTTGGACCTGATTCATTCAATAGCTCTAGATTTTTCTCAATCATTGGTAAGCCACCAATGCCAGAACCTATCGCACAACCAACTCGGCTTAAATTCGCCGTATCGGAATTAAGATTAGCATCATCCAAAGCCTGCACGGCAGCAGCGATACCATACTGAATAAAAAGATCCATCTTGCGGGCTTCTTTCACGCTCATATACTGAGTCGCATCAAAACCAGTTACTTGTGCCGCAAAACGAGTGGAAAATTGGCTTGCGTCAAAAGAGGTGATCTCCGATACACCACTTTTACCTTCCAATATGTTATCCCACGTATCTTTCACATTATTGCCAAGGGGTGTCACCATTCCCATTCCTGTGACTACAACCCGACGACGAGACATAAGATTTCTCCAGCAATTCGCCCTCAACTCTCAGGGCTATTAATAAGAAAAGCCGCTGTAACGAATACAAGCGGCTTTTCGGAAAACTCAGTTCACCAATATATTACAAGTTAGCGTTGATGTAGTCGTTCGCTGCTTGTACGGTAGTGATTTTTTCAGCTTCTTCATCAGGAATTTCAGTATCAAATTCCTCTTCAAGAGCCATTACAAGCTCAACTGTATCTAGGGAATCTGCACCTAGGTCATCAACAAAAGATGCTGAAGCAACAACATCTTCTTCTTTAACGCCTAGTTGTTCACAAACGATTTTTTTAACGCGTTCTTCAATGCTACTCATTAGAAGTTCCTACTCTACTCATTAACAGCTCAGTGTGAGCATATTATAAAATTCGATCACCTAAAAGGCGTGATTCTCGACATGAACCGGAGATGTATTTTCGTTGAATTAAACATAAAATTCAACTCAAATTACGACATATACATACCGCCATTGACATGTAATGTCTCTCCGGTGATGTAAGCGGCGCCATTTGACGCCAAAAACGCGACTGCCGCCGCAATTTCTTCTGGTTGACCAAGTCGTGATGAAGGCACTTTTTCAACCAATTTGGCTTTATGCTCCTCAGGTAAGACCTTAGTCATGTCGGTTTCAATGAACCCTGGTGCAACACAATTCACTGTGATACCACGAGACGCAATTTCTGCTGCTAGAGAACGGCTAAAACCTTCTAGACCTGCTTTTGCTGCAGAATAATTCGTTTGCCCGCCGTTGCCCATAGAGCCAACAACCGAGCTGATGCTAATAACACGGCCAAACTTTGCTTTAGTCATGCCGCGCAAGCAAGCTTTTGTAACACGAAATACAGACGTTAGATTCGTATTTACTACTTGATCCCACTCCTCTTCTTTCATCCGCATCATGAGGTTATCACGAGTAATACCCGCGTTATTTACCAAAATAGTTGGCGCCCCAAACTCTGCTGTAATCTCTTTTACAACAACATCAACTGATTCGCTTGATGATACATCTAGCACCCAACCTTTACCATTAACGCCAAGGTATTCACTAATACTTTGCGCACCAGACTCACTCGTTGCTGTACCAATAACAGTCGCACCTTGCTCAACTAGAGCGACAGCAATCGCTTTACCAATACCGCGAGTAGCGCCTGTTACCAGAGCCACTTTTCCTTCAAGACTCATGCTTGTCTCCAACAATATAGTTTGAATCGAATACTTTTCGAACAAATAAAAACTCTATTTACGCAGGTAAAGCCGCTTCAAAGCCAGCTAGATCACCAAGCGAAACAGTTTCCAAACCTTTAACAATGCGTTTATTCAAGCCACTAAGCACTTTACCAGGACCACACTCTATTGTAGAGGTCACACCCAATTCAGCCAGCAACATAACGGATTGCGTCCACAATACTGGCTCGCTCAACTGAGACACAAGATTGGCTTTGATCACGGCAGGATCTGATACTGCCTGAGCGGTAACATTTTGCACCAAAGTGCAAGAAGGCGAATGAAACGTAATTGTTTCAAGTTTTTCCGCCAACTTTTTACCCGCTGGAATCATTAACTCGCAATGCGAAGGCACACTAACAGGCAACGGCAGTGCTCGTTTAGCACCCGCTTCTTTCGAATTCACCATAGCCGCTTCTACCGCAGCAACATGACCAGCAATAACCACCTGACCAGGAGAATTGAAATTGACCGCACTCACGATCCCAGGCGCAGCGTCGCATGCAGCCACGACCTTATCATCGTCCAGACCAATAATTGCAGCCATTGCTCCTTCACCTGCTGGCACCGCTTGCTGCATGTATTCACCGCGTAATTTAACAAGTTCTACAGCATCAGTAAACGCTATTACGCCCGCACACACTAAAGCAGAATATTCTCCAAGACTGTGGCCAGCAACATACGCAGGCTTTTCACCACCCTGCTGCTCCCACAAACGCCACAAAGCAACACTTGCGGTCAAAAGCGCAGGCTGTGTTTTGTCTGTTTGGCTCAATTTCTCTGCGTCGTTTTGCACAAGATCCCACAAATCGTAACCAAGCACAGCAGATGCCTGTGCGAACGTTTGCTCTATTACATCATGTTTTTCTGCCAAATCCGCCAACATTCCCAATTGCTGAGAACCTTGCCCTGGAAAAACAAAAGCTAATTTACTGCTCATTTAATCTCCTGACTCTAAAGCTTCATTACAAAGACGCGTTTCAATCGCTGAATACAAATTCGCTCGCGCAATATCGATACCATATTCTATCGCGCCTACCATAGCCGGCAAATCAGAACGACCATGACCCTTTACCAAATTGCCACGCACACCCACAAGGCAGGCCCCATGCCTACGCTCAGTTTGGTAAAAAGTCTCAAATAACGAGGACGCCCCTTCTGCTTTTTTAAATTTGTTCATCATAAAGGAAAGCAGACCCTCAGATGCCTTTAATACGGCATTCCCAACCATGCCATCGCAAACAATGACATTTTTCTCCCCTTCAAATAGCTCTGTGCCTTCCGCATACCCAAGATAAGTCGGCCACACTTTACTGGCTAAAAGCCTATTTGTCTCTCGAATAACCGCACTCCCCTTAGAGCTTTCAACACCGACGTTCAACAGACCAACTTTTGGAGCCTCACCACTCAAAGCTTCAACATACGCTGCACCAAGCTCAGCAAAACCTACTAACATAGATGGCGGACAATGAACATTCGCTCCCAAATCCACCAAACATCGAAGTGGATTAGAATAAAGTTCTCTAATTAAAGCCGGATAAAGTTTAGGACGCAACACCCCCAACAAATGACGAGCAAGCGCCACCATAGCACCTGTATTGCCTAAGGTGACAACAACATCCGAAGACCTATTCACTAAGGCATTCAAAGATTGGTAAAGCGTACTATTGCGACGACGAAATAAAGACAAAACAATTTCTTCATCTCCATCAATCACATCGGAGCAAGCAATCAAAGACAAACGTTTATGAGGCTTAGGAAGATCCAAACCAGAATGAGGGGAATAATACACAGTAATGACGACATCTTCATGGCGAGAAAGAATCTCTATTGCACCGTCAAATGCAATGCGGGGACCTAAGTCCCCGCCCATAGCGTCTAAAGCTACCCTGATCATGGGTATCTTAGTTACTCACCTTTAGGGGTGATAACTTGACGACCACGGTAGAAACCATCAGCAGAAATGTGGTGACGACGGTGAATCTCACCAGTAGTCTTTTCTACAGAAAGAGTTGGACCAGTCAAAGCATCGTGAGAACGGCGCTGGCCGCGACGTGAACGAGTTACTTTACTTTTTTGTACTGCCATTTTTGGAGCTCCTAACTTTACTTGGCCTTTAATTGGGCCAATATACTAAATGGATTCGGTTTTTCGTCATCCGGTGCGTCATCGGTAGACGAGGCATACTTTACAGCTGTTGGGTTGCAACCACTTTCTTCGTGATAAGCGACAATGGGTAAGGCAAGTATAATTTCTTGCTCTACCATATCTGCTAAAATTACTTCACCATCGGTCATGACAACAGGATCGTAATTGTACGGTAGGTTTTTCGCATGGTCTTCGTCGTAGACGAACCCCAAGGATAAATCCAACGCTAGATCATGTGTAACGGCTCCCATACAACGCTGACAAACAACTTGTACTTGAGCGGTTAATAATCCAGTAGCAATGTAACGCCTATCCTCATCAACTCTAAAGTCTAGATGAATAAAAGCATTACCCTCATCAGAGGCTAATATAGCACAAAGCTCCTTAAATTCATTAAGGGGCAAGTACCCTTCGAACGCTTGCTCATTGCTTGCGTATTTTCGAGGGTCAAAATATTTAGGTAACGTATCATTCAACATGGCGGGGGATAATATTGCTAAGGACCCATTTTGTCAAAGTCTAACTGCCCTTAAAGCACTTTTTTCTCTTTTTTACGCCAATGGAAGCAAAAAAAAGTAAAATACACTCTCATTTTATTAAAACGATGAAAAAACAATGCCAAATAAACTCATATTAGGGTCCTCCTCACCCTACCGAAAAGACCTTCTCAAACGCTTAGGCGTCCCCTTTGAATGCCACTCCCCCAACATTGACGAAACCCCGTTACACCCAGAATCTGCTGTTGATTTAGTCAAGCGCCTAAGCATTGCCAAAGCGTTTGCTGTGGACCGTGAACGACGGGGGACGGATCACACACCCAATGGGATCATTATCACCTCTGATCAAGTGGCCGTTTTAAATAATAAAATTTTAGGCAAACCTCACACCGTAGACAATGCGATAAGTCAACTAAGTCGTTTTAGCGGTAAAAAAGTCAGTTTCCTAACAGGGTTATGCGTATTTAATCAACAAGACCAGTCGTATCAATATACACTAAGCGAATATCACGTTTATTTTAGAACGCTTACTCTCAATGAAATTCGCCAATACGTTTTACTTGAGCAACCACTTGATTGCGCTGGAAGCTTTAAATGTGAAGGCCTAGGTGTCTGCTTATTCGATAAAATGGAAGGAGACGACCCTAACAGCCTTATTGGGTTGCCATTGATATCACTCTCACGTCTGTTGCGTGAGACTCGACATCAACCCAATAGGCTAAAGACTAAATGGCGTAAAGACCGTTAATACCCTTTTGGAAATGAAAAATAACTCGACGTCGGCGATTCCAAACCGTCAATCGCCTTGAGAGCCACTTCGTAACCAAAATCAATCAACTCCTTTGCCCGCCAAAACTCATAAAAGCCTGAAATATCTTTTGGCATAGAAATAAGCAAGTCAGGCGGGTAGCCAGCCAACTTGTATTGCGTAAGGGACTCCTGCATGGTTTCAAACATCATATTAATTGTTTGAAGACGCCCCCAGCTTTCAGGTGAATACTTGGGCTTTTCCTCCAAATCGTCGCCTTTTTCTTTTACAAAAAAACCTTTCGCGTTCAACCACCAAGCAGGCGCACTAGACGTTGCCTCAGGCGCGTCTTCTAACATACCTTCCGCTGGCCCATTCAGATCCACCGCAATAATATAATCCGCTCCAGCAGGCACAGAAGGGATAATAGGCAGCGGATTCAATACCCCACCATCAACGTACATTCGACCATTTAACGGCACAGGCGACACTATCGAAGGAATGGCGGATGAGGCCCGCATTGCACTGATCAGATCTCCTCGCTGAAACCAAAACTCTTTTTGATTCAACAAATCGACCGCAACAGACGTGTAGTCTATCGGCAAAGACTCAATCACAGGCGTTCCTATCATACTTTGGACCTTTTCAAAGAAACGGTCGCCCTTTATGTAACCACCATTCAAAAAGGACATATCCAACAAACGCAACACACTCACCCGATCTAACGATTCAGCCCACTCACGATACTCAGGCAGTTTACCTGCCGCAAAAACACCGCCGACGATAGCGCCAATCGAGCAACCCGAAATACTAATAATCTCATAGCCGCGCTCTTCAATGGCCTGAATAACACCAATATGCGCATGACCACGCGCTGCTCCACTACCCAATATCAGAGCAACTGTTTTTTTCGAGTTCACCAATACCCCCTATGGACGTACATAAACAAAGGACACACGATTAATACCAAGTGATTCACGACCTAAATCCGCCAAATTAACAAAACGAACCCTATCCTTAAACCTATCCCCTAAACCCGCTTGCATAATAGAAATAAGTTGATCACCAGACTCAAGCGCACTCAATCCAGCGGTTTTTTGACTCGTCACAAAACCGACTAAGTTTTGATCAGCCGATAATGCACTAACAAAGCGTCGTATCCTGGGGATATCTTGAACGTCCATTTGAGCCACTATCTCAAATTCAGTTCCGTTTGCTCGCGCCGACTTCACTTCATCCAAGCGAACCATGACATCGCCAGCACCACGACGGTTTATGTACAAGACTTGATAAATATCTTGTGGATTTTTGACCACTAACAAAAATTGACTTTGATCTGGGCCATAAAGAAGGTAGTCACCGAAAAAGTTATTCGCCCATGCATTACTGCTACCACAGCTACGACTATCGCACTCAAATAAGACCATTCGACCATCAACCGCCATTTGTGTGCGGTAGTGTGCATAAACATCAGACAACACCGCATTACGATGAATCTTATAGAGTGATGAGAAAAGATCACCTTCCACCCGCTCAACACTCTCTGGCTCCCAACCGCTTCCGGCGCGACTTATTTTGCCAAGCGGTATTTCAGTAAACTGCCCTGTTTGCGAGTTACTCTTCACCAACTGAGCATCTCGGTATGGCTCTATCCCTAAAATCCCAGCCGTCGAGAAGCCACTAAAAAAAGCCAATAAAGAAAATGACACCACACGTAACGTAAGCATATAACCTTCCTTTCACCCAATCCGGGATGGATAACTTTGCACAATACCAAACAACAAAGACACCCTATTAATTTAGATCGATAAATCGATGAATTTCCGTCGCAACAGCAAAACATGTTTCAGGTTCGAGGTGAAAATGATGATTACCGTCAAGCCATTTGAGCTTTATCCATGGAAACTGAGCCGCACGCTTTTCAACTAGGTTGCGATCATTTTGATAAATACCAGACTTAGCAACCAGAGCTAAGGTAGGACACTTAATCTCTTGAATGAAAGCCTCAACACCCTCTTCATCCATGCGAAATGGGGACGGAAACGTCAGTTTAGCATCGTGTCGCCACACCCAGGCATCGTCCACATTTTGTTTAGCACCACGATCTACCAAAATTTTCGAAGCCGATTTAGACAGCTGGGTAAAACCCTCCATTCGCGCAAGCACCATGTCCTCTTTCGTTAGATAGCTGGTTTCTCTGCCTAAACGAAATTTAGCCATTTTATTGACAGCCCTTTGCAACGTCACTACACGATCAGCAGGTGTTCCCGTCAAAGGCCCCATATTATCTAACACAATTAGGCCTCGGACTTTGTCTGGCGCAATGGCCGCGACCAACATCGCTACCGCCCCTCCCATACTGTGCCCGATTAACCACACGCTCTGTTTAGACTGGTTCAATATAGACACCACATCTAAAACATAATCCCACAGGTGATAAAAACTTCCTGCTGGCCGATGCAAAGACAGACCATGCCCTGCGAGATCTAACGCGATATGGGAGAAATCAGACAAATGAGGAGACAAATTAGAAAAGCTCGCTGCGTTATCAAGCCAGCCATGCAAGGACAAAACTTTAAAAGCGGATGAATTTTTAGGCAGCCACTGCAACCCAGCTATTTCCGTGTGCGCAAGCTTATAAACAATATCATTTCCCATATTTGCTCTTTACCAATCCAAAAAATTTACTTCAATCATTCATGATGGCGAAAAACACCAACGAAATTGGCAACAGGCCCCAGCAAATAACTCCCCTTCAACCGAGGCCAAAGTCCCAGTAGTCATAGCGAAATTGATAGGTAAAGGCTGATCCACCAAATAATCCACAAATTGATGAGAAAACGGTTGGTGCGTAACCAATAAAATTGACTCATAAGGCAGATCATTTAACCATAACGCCACATCAATTTTTTGGCCATTAGGAGTAATGAAAGGGCAATCTTTCATTTCAACCGAAGTATCTAGACTGGCTAAAAAAGTCTTTGCCGTTTGCTGAGTCCCGAACATAAGGACTCACGAAAACCACATCAATTGCCTCACCTCGTTCACGAAATGCTTGTGCCGCCATTTTTACCTCAGCCACTCCAAGCTCAGTAAGCTCACGACTTTCATCATGAGCATAACCATATGGCTGGGCATTGCCGTGGCGTAAAACATAGAGACGCTTAAGCTTCCTCATCCACACCTTCCGAGGGCCAAGGTTGAAATGGAAAAGGCTTTTCTTCTGACTGGAAAGACAAAAAAGAAAATATTTGACCAATAAAAGCGGTAACACTGTTTAGCCAAGAAGACAGCATGATAGGCTCATGTTTTGAACCTAATTTGACCAAGCTCACTAGCAACAGCAAAATACCAAACACAGTCACCGCAATATTTAGCACAACCCAATACAGCAACATGAAAATTACCCGAAACCAAAAACCTTGATCAGCATAACCTGGCTTAGACATTGTCATTCTCCTCGTTTGTCGCAAATTCGACATCCCATTTTTGCTCCCCCGTCATCATTGAACCAATCAACGACTCCAACTGGGCATTTTCAAACAATAATTTAGACAAACCCTCAGCAAGCGGCATATAGAAGCCCATGCTTATGAGCTTCATCAACCACCATTTTTAAAGTATTCACCCCTTCAGCAACCTCGCCAAGTCCCCCAACGGCTTCGTCCAAATTATGACCGGAACCAATAGCAAAACCTACTCGATAGTTTCGACTCAACGGCGAAGTACAAGTCGCAATCAAATCCCCCATTCCTGCCAGTCCGAGAAACGTCATTGGATTTGCACCAAAATGCACAGCAAATCGGCTCATCTCAGCCAGACTGCGCGTCATAATCATCGACATGGTGTTCTCCCCTACATTGAGCGCTTTGGCAAGACCACACACAATCGCATAAATATTTTTTAGAGCGCCCGCTAATTCAACCCCCTTACTGTCTTTGTTTTCATATACACGAAACGTCGGGGATTTGAGTAATTCAATCACTCTACGGCGAACTTGATCGTCCGCACTGGCAATAACTGTTCCAGTCATTTGACCTGCGGCTATTTCTTTCGCCAAATTCGGACCACTCAGAACACCAATCTTTTGCGTTATAGGGTTTCGACGCAAAACATCACTCATAAGTTCAAAACGATTTGGATTAAATCCCTTTGTGGTGCTAATTAATATTTTATCTGCCGTCAACAAAGGTTCAATGCGCTGCACAACTTGTTCAAAAGATTTGGACGGAATTGATACAAAAACAGTATCACTGTCTCGAATGGCTTGCTCTAAATTACTGGTTGCTAACAATTCTCGATGCAAAGGCGCATTAGGCAAATAACGACTATTCAAGCCGGTTAAATTAATCTCTTCCACCTGCTCTTCATTACGCATCCACTGGCTCACCTGATGGCCATTTTTCGCCATAATATTCGCCAAAGCCGTACCAAAACTACCACCACCCAATACACATACAGAATGCTTCATATTGACTATTTCTCTTTAAAAATATCGTCCAATTATAAAAAAATGAACCAAACTAAGACGAACAGCTTACTTCTAATGATCTACCCCATTCTGGCGATCTTTGCGCAAGACTGTCGGATTCTGGATGTTCATCAAAAGGATGAGTAAGCACATGCAACAAACGTCGAAAGGGCAAGTAATCTCCTCGTTCAGCGGAAAGAATTGCCTCATGTGCCAAATAATTCCTGAGTATAAACTTCGGATTAACCGCCAACATAGAGGCATTCACCTGAGACCAGGCATACACACTTTTGATCCGCGCAGCCTCATATTGCGCAAGCCAAACTGACATTTTTTCGCGATCAACCACCTCATCTAATATAGGCGTGTAAACGCCTTGCTCAAGATGACTCAACAAACGGAAAAAAACATTATAATCCATTTTTTCTGATGCCAATATTGACAACAATGACGGCAATAAAGCATGAACATCATGCGCTGAATCTAACCCCATCTTACTCATCATCAGAACATCGTAATGAGACTGCAACTCTGGCTCATAACATTGCAAAATGGCAATAAGCTGATCGCGCTCAAGGTGTTTTGAAAAGCAACGCATCAAACAGTTAAGATTCCATAAACCCACACCAGGCTGCCGAGAAAAGGCATAACGCCCCTCGTGGTCAGAATGATTGCAAACCCAATCGGGTTCATAATCCTCCATAAAACCATAAGGACCGTAGTCAATCGTCTCTCCGGTGAACGAGAAATTATCGGTGTTCATCACGCCATGTTGAAAACCAACAGATTGCCACTTCGCCATTATTCTAGCGGTACGCTTAACCACTTCAATCAACATACTTTCTAGGGGAGACTCAGCGGCCAAACACTCGGGGTAATAGTGTGTAAGACAATATTCAATAAGCTGATCCAGCTCCGCCTGCTTACCTTGATAAAAAAAGTATTCAAAATGACCGAAGCGGATATGACCTTGCGCAACTCTTAATAACATCGCCCCCGCCTCTGGCGTTTCTCGATACACAGCTTCTCTGCTGTCGTAAAGCGCTAAAGCGCGAGACGAAGGGATAGAGAGCGCCGTCATGGCCTCACTGGCTAAGTATTCACGAATACAAGAACGCAACACAGCACGACCATCGCCTCGACGAGAATAAGGTGTCGGCCCAGCCCCTTTCATGTGCAAATCATACAAAAGGCCATCTTGACCACGAACCTCACCTAACAAAACGCCTCGACCATCTCCTAGTTGAGGCGAAAAGCCACCAAACTGGTGACCGGCGTACACCATGCTTAGACTGAGCGGCAATGCGTCTTCGCCACTCAAAATGCGTTTGGTTTCAGTGGATTTAATATCAATGGACAGAAAAGAAGCGAGCGATTGATTAAACTCTACCAATCGCTGCTCAAGAAGTGGCTGGACAAGGGTTTTCGAAGAAAACGCCTCCCCCAGACTGGCAAAATGGTGCTCTAAATTCATTTTATCTCACTTAAAAATTAAGCGATCTTTATAGCGAGGTATCAACCATGTACTCACAGCGAATGCTCTCGCCCACAACCCTTTCAATTTCAGGGATCATGAACGCATCGTCCTCGCTCGCAAAACTGACCGATTTGCCCGTTTCACCACCGCGGCCAGTACGGCCGATGCGATGCACATAATCTTCAGGGTCTTCCGGTAATGAATAGTTAACAACGAGTTCTACGTTATCAACATGAATACCACGACCTGCAACATCCGTTGCCACCAGCACCTGAATGATACCCTCTTTGAAGTTGTTTAATGTCTTAACTCGCTTATCTTGAGCCACTTCGCCAGATAAGATCGCACAGTTGATGTTTGCTTTACGTAGACGCTCGTATAAATCACGCGTTTCATCACGACGATTAGCAAAAATAATCGTACGCTGACCGCCATTTTCATTAATCAGCTGTTTTAAAACGGGCCATTTTTGATCCGCTTCAACCGTATAAATCACCTGATCAATGTTCTGATTGGTGGCTTCTTTTGGCACCACAGAGACTTCTTTTGGAAAATACGTCCATTGCTGCGCAAGCGCCTGAATGTCTTTCGGGAAAGTCGCACTAAATAGCATGGTTTGCCTTAATTCTTTATGCGGCGTCATACGAATAATACTTTTTACATCAGGAATAAAGCCCATCGACAGCATACGGTCGGCTTCATCCAACACCAAACATTCCACTTTACCCAATTGCACCTTACGGCTGCGCGCGAAGTCCAACAAACGCCCTGGTGTCGCCACCAAAATATCAACATTTTCGGTTTCCAAGGCGATCTTTTGCTTTTCGTAACTCAATCCGCCGACCAAAGTCACCACATTCAAATGGCAGTTTGATGTCAGCTTTACCGCTTCATCCGCAATTTGAATGGCCAGCTCACGAGTAGGCGCAATAATCAAACCGCGAGCAACGTTATTAGGACGCTTCTCTTCAAGGGGATAATCCAGAAAATCACTGATCATCGCTATCAAAAATGCAGCCGTTTTACCCGTTCCAGTTTGGGCCTGTCCGATAATGTCATAACCCAGTAAGGTCATAGGCAGAGTTTCAGCTTGAATTTCACTGCAATACTCAAAACCCATTTCCGCGATAGACTTAATCACACGATCAGGTAGATTTAAATCATGAAAGCGCAACTTTCCATCTACCTTAGCAACCGGAAAATCCTCTATGGACCAAATAGCATTTTTTCCACTACCCGTCGTCACGGCTTCATGACCAACTTGGGTATTGGATTGAACTCCATTTTGAGCCTCATCATTATTTCTTGGTCGCTTGTTTGGGCGACGGGTGCGTTTTGGTTTTGTGCTAATTTCTGATGGTGCTTCTTGAATTTGGTTTTCCATATTGGAATCTTTACGCTTCTATGTTTTGAGGTTAATGATCTTTGCAAAGAGTGTACCTAATTGGTAAAGCTTTATCACCCCTTGCTTACGCTTTGTCAGTCTATTGATACTTATAAGGTGGCAAGCTGTTAATTAATTGCGACCCATAACGCTTGGTGCGCAATCGCTTATCTAAAATATGTATTTCACCAGCGTCTTGTTCACTTCTCAGCAGCCTGCCTGTGGCTTGAACTAAACGCAATGAAGCGTCGGGAATGGTGATCTCCATAAACGGGTTGCCACCACGCTTTTGTATCCATTCAGCCAGAGTGGCTTCAACGGGGTCGTCCGGCACAGCAAAAGGAATCTTCGCAATATATACGCAGGTTAAGTACTTTCCTGGCAAGTCTACACCCTCTGCAAAGCTTGCCAATCCGAGCAACAAGCTGCCTTTACCCTCATCAATACGCGCTTTATGAGAATCCAAAATGACGCGCTTGGATTGCTCTCCTTGCATCAACAAGATTTCTTGCAGCTTAGAAGACAAAGACTGCGCCACTTCTTCCATTTGCCGACGAGACGAAAACAACGCCAAACTGCCTTTCTCAACATCAACATGCTCGTTCAAGTAGGTAATGATCTCAGCGGTATGCTGCTCTACTCTATTGAGGCTCATTCACCATATTGGGCACAATCAGCAAACCATTTTTTTGAAAGTCAAACGGACTCAATACCCGTAAATATTCACTTTCATAGGGCACTCCAGAGCGCATATTAAAACGATGGAACTGGTTAAGAGCGGTCAGCGTTGCAGAGGTCACCACCGCACCAAAACACTTATCCCATAATTGTTGTCTTAATGTATTCGCGGCAAGAATAGGCGAACCGCCCAATTCAATATCTTGCTCCATCCCCTGGCCGGATAACACCAACCAACGAGCATTTGGGGGAAAGTTCTGATCATCAACAGCAGAGTATAATCGCCACAAACCAACACATTGCTCTAAGCGACCAAGAATAACACCCAAAATAGGCTGCCACGTTTCGGCGGTTTCAGGCGTCACACCCATCCCTTCATTTTGTTTTGTCTTCTTGCATTCGTCCTGAATACTTTCAATATTGTTAAATAACTTTTGATAAGACGTTTGCAAGCTATAAGCCAATTGCCGCAATTCGTCTGGAATTTGACCAAACTCGAAGCGATGCTGATTATTATCTTGATCCAACCCCAAGCCTTGAATATAAGGCGCTAAACCTTGCTGCGCATATTGAATAAAGTTCACAATACTCTGTATTTGCTGAGGTATCTTTAATAAAAGCTGGCCGGTGACGCTCACGTCATCCGTTAACTCTTGTTTTAAATTCACTAAGTTTTTTTCTAACTGGCGCAACCAAGTAATACTTTGTTGCAAACGCACTTCATGGCGGAAATGCCCGATCGCTTTATCCGGCAGGTGATGCCCTTCATCAAATACATATATTGTATCTTTTGGTGGCGTCAAAATAGCGCCGCCCCCCAATGACAAATCAGCGAGCACAAGGTCATGATTGGCTACAATAACATCCGCCACTTCGATCTCGGCACGCGCCTTAAAAAATGGGCAGGCGGAGTAATTCGCACAATTACGATTTGTACATTGTTGATGATCGGTCGTTAAGCGTCGCCAATCTTGATCACGAACGATACCTGCCCAGTTGTCTTTATCGCCGTCCCACTCACCTTTTTGCAAAGCAGCGTCCATTTCTTGATAAAGCACGGTATTAATATCATCTGAATGAAGATGTTGTTCAAAAAGACCTGCGAACATATCGTCCATTGCTTGCTCTTCAGAATTGAGAAAACCTTCCAGATTATTCAAACACAGGTAACGTCCACGCCCTTTGGCAAGCGTGTATTTAAAGCTAAGCTGGGTGTGCTCTAACAGATCTGGCAACTCTTTGTGTAAGATTTGCTCTTGCAGCGCGACAGTGGCAGTGGAAATAATTAATTTTAACCCTCGCGCTTTGGCAATTGGAATAGCAGCCAGGCAATACGACAAGGTTTTCCCCGTCCCCGTTCCTGCTTCAATCACAGCAACATGCTTTTCTCCTAATCGCTCACCCTCTGAGCCGCGATTAATGTTACCCAAGGTTCGCGCGATCGCAGCAATCATTTGACGCTGTCCAGACCTTGGTTTATGGGACTTGGCATCCAAAGAAGCTCGGTATGCAAGTTGAATTTGTGTTTTTAGTTCATCTGAAAGCATTTATATCATTGAGTATCGTTAAGAATGCTGTATATAATAACAGTTACTGTATAAACAACCAGACAACTTATGATTAAACTAACCAAAAGACAATCTGACGTACTAGAAACCATTCGCGAATTTATTGGTGAAACAGGGTTTCCGCCAACGAGAGCAGAAATAGCGCACCGATTAGGGTTTAAATCCCCTAATGCGGCTGAAGAGCATCTCAAAGCCTTATGCAAAAAAGGCGCAATTGAAATGCTGTCTGGCGCCTCAAGAGGGATACGCTTAGTTGAGCGAGCTTCTAATGACGATCTAACAGAAGACCTTGGCCTACCTGTCATTGGCAAAGTTGCTGCTGGCTATCCTATTTTAGCCCAAGAGAACATCGCCTCACACGTGAACATACCTGCCAGCATGTTTTCTCCACAAGCAGATTATTTCTTGTCTGTATCAGGAACCAGCATGAAAAATATCGGCATCATGGAAGGTGATCTACTCGCCGTACATAAAACAACCACAGTCCGTAATGGACAAATAGTGGTTGCACGCATTGGCGATGAAGTCACCGTTAAACGCTTTGAACAAAATGGCAAAATTGTTCGACTAATTCCTGAAAACGAAGAGTTTACTGACATCATCGTTGACCTTGAAAGCGAAGACTTTGCGATAGAAGGCTTATCCGTTGGCGTGATTCGACAAGGTATTTAAACGCTCTTCAATGCACAAATAAAAAAGCGAAGCTTAAGCATCGCTTTTTTATTTGTGCTTATACTCGCTCACAAACTAATGCAGAATTTTTGGTCGAAATTCCTCATCATCAAGATAATCTGAATCTTCATCAAAGAAGGCGTCTTCAGAATAAACAAAATCAATGCCCGCGTGAAACATGCATTTTGCCAACTCAAAATAACGATTCTTTAGATAAGATCGAGTATCATCCAGGATCTGCAATATTGCCAAAGGAACGGTTTCCTCACCATCCTCGCTGGCTGGACGAAGCACGATATCACCATTCTCCAGCTCAACAATTTCTAGGTAGGACTCTTTCATATTCAATACTCTGATGACTCTTCTCTAAAACGCAAAACCAACTCAACCAATTTGGTTAAATAAAAACTCACAGATGCTCCGTTATCACTACCGCGACCAATCAAATTATCGCTTTGAACCGGAGAAGACAAAGAGCCACGACATTCAAATTGCACCAAATAAGCTTGATTCAGCTGAGAACACCAAGACTCGGGGCGTGAAAACAAATCCGCCAGCTCAGTCAGCACCGGAACCATTATCTGTTTTTTTCAGCTTCGCGTAGCATGCTAGGCACATCTAAAGAACCAGATAATGAATACGTCGTCGACACTTCTTTTAACAAACCATTCAGCGCGCTTCTTAACTGAAAAATCGCTGAACTTTCCAGGCCGACATTAAGCCATGCTTCTTCACTGATTTGACTTTGCTGAATAAAGCGTCTTGCCGTATCCAGCTTTTGGTTTGTCAAACTTGCCAAGGTAACACCGCTCATTTTTTCTTACCTTCTTCAATCACCCATTTAGAGCCAACATAAAATGCCTTCCAACCAGTTGGCTTACCTTCCTCTTCCGTCATGACGTATTGCTCTTTTGTCTTACGACTGTAACGAATAATAGCAGGACGACCTTCAGGGTCTTTCTTTGGTGCATCCGCAAAAAAGTGATATTTAGGATCAATCTGATCCATGTAAGGCAGCAATTCTTCCACTAAAGGCGCACGTGTCTCACGTTTACGCGGGAATTGGCTTGCAGCTAAAAATAAGCCCGTCGCCCCATCACGTAACACATAATGATCCTCAACCTTCTGGCAAGCCAAATCTGGCATAGGCACAGGATCCATCTTAGGTGGCGCAGCTTCGCCATTTTTAAGAAGCTTACGAGTGTTTTTACAGCTCTCATTAGTACAACCGAAATACTTACCAAAACGACCTGTCTTAAGTTGCATTTCAGAGCCACACTTGTCGCACTCAAGGGTAGGACCATCGTATCCCTTAATTTTAAAGGAGCCCTTCTCTACCTCGTAACCAGAACAGGACGGATTGTTACCACAAACATGCAACTTACGGTTTTCATCCATCAAATAGCTATCCATGGCCGAGCCACAGATCTGACAGCGATGTTTATTAATAAGCGCTTTAGATTCACCTTCTTCATCATCAACAGCAATAACCTCATCACCACGAATAAGGTTAATGGTTGCTTTACAGCGCTCTTTTGGCGGCAAAGCGTAGCCTGAACATGACAAGAACACTCCTGTACTGGCTGTACGAATCTGCATCGGACGAGAGCATGTTGGACACGCAATATCCGTCGGCGTCGGCTCATTGAGCATCATACCACCATCAGGCGACTCCGCTTTAGCCAGTACCGTACTAAAATCTTTATAAAACGCATTCAGTGTTTTAATCCAATCTTTATGACCTTCAGCAATATCGTCTAATTGCTCTTCCATTTGTGCCGTAAAACTAAAATTCATCAAGGAACTGAAGCTATCCACCAAACGCTCAGTGACAATATCTCCCATTTTTTCGGCATAAAAACGGCGATTTTCAACCCGAACATAACCACGATCTTGAATGGTAGAAATGATAGAAGCATATGTTGAAGGTCGACCAATACCACGTTTCTCAAGCTCTTTCACCAAACTGGCTTCGCTAAAGCGAGCAACTGGTTTAGTAAAATGCTGCTCAGGCAAAAGCTCTTTAAGATCCAGGTATTCTCCCTGACCAACATCCGGAAGAATATTGTCTTCCCCTTTTTTAGCCACGGTATGCATTGCACGCGTATAACCGTCAAAACGTAAGATTCGCCCTTTGGCTTTAAATTCATAATCCCCAGAAGTAACCGTAATCGTTGTTGACGTATATTCTGCAGGCGTCATTTGACACGCCATAAACTGACTACGGATCAGGTCGTACAAACGATGAGCGTCCTTCTCCATGCCTTGTAAATCATCAACACGAACGGTGACGTCAGAAGGACGAATGGCTTCATGGGCCTCTTGCGCGCCTTCTTTACTGCTATAACGAATCGGCTCTTCAGGCAAATACGCTTCACCAAAATTAGACAGTATATAACCTCTTAATGCCTCGACTGCATCGACACTCAAATTCGTCGAGTCAGTACGCATATACGTAATATAACCACCTTCATACAGACGCTGAGCAAGCATCATGGTCTTTTTAACGCCATAACCTAAACGTGTACTTGCCGCTTGTTGCAACGTAGACGTAATGAAAGGCGCAGAAGGCTTGCTGCTTGTCGGTTTGTCTTCTCGGCTGCTAACCAGATATTTAGCATCAATCAAACGTGCAACATGCTCATCAGATTGCGCCTTATTAACGGGACGATATTCTTTATCTTGATATTTCGCCGCCTCGAATTTGATCACCTCCTTCGAAGGCGTCGCTAGCATTGCATCAAGTTCCCAAAACTCATCAGGAACAAATGCACGAATCTCTTTTTCACGCTCTACAATCAAGCGCACAGCCACAGACTGAACACGACCCGCAGAGAGCCCTCTGGCCACTTTTGCCCAAAGCAAAGGCGACACCATAAAGCCAACTACACGATCCAAGAAACGACGCGCTTGCTGCGCATTGACTCGGTTCATATCCAATTCAGATGGCGTTTCAAACGCCGCTTTTATGGCTTTTTTAGTAATTTCGTTAAAAACGACGCGCTTATAACGACTATCATCGCCACCAATAGCTTCACGCAAATGCCAAGCAATCGCCTCCCCCTCTCTATCCAAATCGGTTGCGAGATAGATGGTGTCAGCATTCTTAGCAAGTCGTTTTAATTCATCGACAACTTTTTCTTTACCCGGCAAAATTTCATAGTGCGCTTTCCAGTTATGTTCTGGATCCACACCCATTCTAGAAATTAACTGTTGACGGGATTTACTACTTTTATACTCAAGTTTTTCTTCTGGACTCATCTTACGTGTCAAAGCAGCTTGCTTTGCGCGCTCTTGAGGCGTAGAGGTGGCAGTTGTACCAGTTGGCAAATCTCGAATGTGTCCTACACTCGATTTGACAATAAAGTCGTTGCCTAGGTATTTGTTGATGGTTTTCGCCTTAGCCGGCGATTCCACGATAACCAGTGATTTTCCCATTGAACTGTGTAAGCCTTTTAATAAAGTAGGTCTGCAAATCCACGTTGCACGAAGTTTCATCTCTAGGGGCGCTGATATTAAGCAAACACCTTTTATATGACAAGCGATCCCTGTATTGTTTCACATTAAATCTTGCTGAACTTAGTATTTCTTATTTAACATACTGAATTCATTGCTTAAGGACAATCATGGCTACCCTTCAAATATTAACAATTGCATTTTTGATCATCATTGTGCTTTTGTCTGTTGTTATTGGATCACGTGCACACCAAAAAGAAAAAGAAATTACGCAGCGACGCGTTAAACAACTACAACTATCTAATCGAGCAGATCGTGCTGAGCAACATATCCGCGGTTTAAGAGATATTAACACAGACACCATCGCGACGGATGTGCTTTATGACTTCTATCTAGACACACTTCGCGAGCTTCTGCAATATTCCGACGACCCAGAGAAAATAGAAATTCGTATCGCCACTGCCGAAGAAAACCGTAATAATGACCCACATACATTTAACCCGGAACCAGAGCTATTCAGCTTTCAGGAAAAAACCAATTATAGAGAACGCCTAACAAAACTGGCAAAAATGTTACTCTATCTTCGTCGAAAAGGCCGCATCAGCCATTCGCATTACCAAGCATGCTATGAGTATCTACGCTGGCTCAACCTATGGATTCAATTGAATCGCCAAATAGTTCAAGCCAATAAAAACTTTGCCAGTGGCGACATGCGCGTTGCTCAAACGCTTTATGGTGTCATTCTGTCACACCTTAAATCCGATGCGACAGAGCGCCCCGAAAAAAATGCGTTAAAAAACTTTGTTACGGATCGAATTCGGCAAATTTTATCACCTAAAATTGAAGCCATGAAGGACAGCGACAATCCAGAAGAAGTACTAAGCGAACTGATACACAATTTAGACACGCATAAAAAAACTAATCGGCGCTAAAAATCCTCCCCTAACAGGGACTGCTTTTAAGTATTGACGGTTTTCAATTCTGCCAATGAAAAAATCAACGTTGTCAGCGCCGCTAGCGCCTCTTCATCTCCGGCTTCACTCCAATACAATGCGACATACTCTGGGGTAATTTTTACCGCAGTGAGCAAGTGACCATAACGTTCCAATGTATTTTTAGATGCGCTATTCAATTCAAAAAATTTACTAGACCACCACCCATCAGCCAAGGCATGATATTTCCATACCTCGAAAGGTAATAACAAAAGCTGCGGCGGCAAAGTAGCAATAGGCTTTAAACGATAAAAAGAATAAGCGATTGTTTTTTGTCGGTTGATTGACTTATCCCACTTGTCAGGAAGGTCAATTGATGTAAGCTGAACGGTAAGACCCAGCTTTCGAGCATGCATACGTAATGCCATGCGTTGACGCTCTTTTTTATGTGGCATGATCCATAATGCCGACCCCATTAATGATAGTGTAATAAAAATAACAATAAGAGCAGTCATATTTTCATGTCTCTCGAGTTTTCAACTAAAATAAGTTAATCAAGCCAATTTTTTGGAGGTGTTCTATGATGTATAACAGAATTCTACTCGCTGTTGATCTAACCGATGAAAGCATTAAGGTTGCCAATAAGGCTGTCGCATTATGCAAAGCAACTGGCGCTGAACTGACCATACTCCATGTCATTGAGTCCTTAAACTATGCCTACGGCGGCGATGTGCCAATCGACATAACGGATATTCAAGCACAATTGCAAGAAACCGCTAAAGAACGTATCGCCATCCTAGAGGCCCAGCTCGATATTCCTGTTAGCGAGAGCTGCATTTCCCAAGGCGGCATAGAAAGCGAAATACACCGCATTGCCGAAGAAAAAAGAGTCGATCTTATTGTGGTAGGTAGCCATGGCCGTCATGGACTAGCACTTTTATTAGGCTCTACTGCCAACGGCGTACTTCATGGCGCACCGTGCGACGTACTGGCCGTCAAAGTTGTGAAAGACTAAACCAATAACGTAAACAATAAACCAATAAAAAGGCGATGCAACCATCGCCTTTTTCTTTATTTTAGCCCACTCTTTTGTTCGACTTTTGCGAAAGACGCTTAATGCCTAGTCCAAGTTGTTCCTTCACGACTATCCAAAAGCTCAATACCTTGACTGGCTAATTCATCACGAATCTCATCACCGCGCGCAAAATTTTTGTCTTTTCGCGCCTGCGCTCTTTCATCAATCAAAGCCTGTATTGCTGCTTCGCTCAGCCCTTCGGACACCGTACTATTTTGCAAAAAGTATTCTGGATCTTGGTGAAGCAATCCAAGCAATTCCGCCAAAGAACGTAATTCCGCAGCCAATTTTGATGCTTTATCCGCGTCCTCAGTTTTCGCTTTATTTAAATCTCGAACCAATTCAAACAAAACAGAAACCGCCACAGCGGTATTAAAATCATCCTTCATTGCTTCTTCGAACCGAGCAGTAAATTCTGTCGATACATAGGATTCTGCAATAGGCTGATGACGCAATGCCGTATAAAGACGCTCTAACGCCACTTTTGCATCATGCAAACTTTGATCTGAATAATCAATGGCACTGCGGTACTGACTAGACACCATCAGGTAGCGAACCACCTCAGGATTAAACTTGGCCAATACATCACGCACCGTGAAGAAGTTACCCAAAGACTTGGACATCTTTTCGTTATTCACACGAACCGCACCACAATGCATCCAGTAGTTAACATAGTCCTTACCGGTTGCCGCTTCTGACTGAGCAATTTCATTTTCATGGTGTGGAAACTTAAGGTCAGGACCGCCACCATGAATATCAAAGTGACTACCCAGGCAATTAGTCGACATGGCAGAACATTCAATGTGCCAACCAGGACGACCATCCCCCCAAGGTGAAGGCCAAGACACTTCGCCAGCTTTCGCTTGTTTCCACAACACGAAATCTGCTGGATGCTCTTTTGCCACCTCGACATCAATTCGAGCACCAGCCAACATATCTTCAAGTTTGCGGTTATTTAATTTGCCGTAATCTTTGAATTTAGTCGCTCGATAATAAACGTCGCCAGAAGTGCCATGATAAGCAAAACCTTTATCAATAAGGATTTGCACCATATCAATAATTTCTTGCATAAACTCAGTGGCTTTCGGCTCACGGTCTGGCATTTTGTTTCCAAGACGCAGTTCATCTTCGCGCTGTGCCGTAATCATTCGCTCAGTCAAAGACTGGGTTGATTCATTATTCTCTTCAGCACGTTTGATGATCTTGTCATCAACATCCGTAATGTTACGAACATAATTCAGCTCATAACCAAGATGACGAATAAAACGCGAAATAACGTCAAAGGAAATCATCGCGCGTGCATGCCCAATGTGACAAAAGTCATAGACGGTATTGCCACAGACATACATGCCGACTTTGCCTTCAACAATAGGTTTGAAAACTTCTTTTTTACCACTGAGGGTATTATAAATCTTCAGCATGCGCTTAATTTCCTTTTGCTTCGATCTTTGCCCAAGAGTCACGCAATGTTACCGTACGGTTAAATACTAAACCGTCTTCTTTTAAATCTCGGCAGAAATACCCTTCACGCTCGAACTGGAAGCTCTGACCTTTATCAGACGTCATCAATGAAGGCTCAACTTTGGCATTGGTTAGCACAGTCAAAGAATCTGGATTGATAAAGTCCAAAAAGGTTTTATCTTCATAATTGGCATCCGGCGCCTCATTGACAAACAAACGATCATAAAGATTCACGGTCGCGTCTACAGCGTGCTTAGCGCTCACCCAATGAATAACACCTTTTGGTTTGTAGTCTTCTGGATTTACACCAAGTGTTTTCTCATCGTAGCGACATAAGAGCCTCTACCACTTCACCCGCTTCATTCTTAATTGCTTCATCACAAATAATGACGTAGCCACCACGAAGGCGAACCGCACCATCCAGTGTCAAACGTTTCCATTTGCGAGGTGGCACTTCAGCAAAATCGGCCGCATCTATGTACAGCTCTTTACTAAATGGCACTTCACGAGTACCCGCTTCTTCGTTTTTTGGATGATTGCCAACCGTGAAGATTTCTTCTTTGTCTGCCGGATAGTTGGTCAAGGTCACCTTAATTGGATTTAACACCACCATGACACGATTTGCGCTTGCATCCAAATCTTCACGAATGGCGTGTTCTAGCATACCAACATCCACAACACCGTCAGATTTGGTCACCCCAATACGCTCACAGAAATTTCGAATAGACAACGCCGTGTAACCACGACGACGCAGACCAGAAATCGTTGGCATACGAGGGTCGTCCCAGCCATGAACATGTTTGTCATCCACTAGTTGCTTAAGCTTACGCTTACTCGTCACTGTGTAGTTTAAGTTCAAACGCGCGAATTCAATTTGCTGCGGATGCGCTGTATTTAATGTTTCTAGAACCCAATCATATAATGGTCGGTGATCTTGGAATTCCAGCGTACAAACAGAATGCGTAATATTTTCCAATGCATCGGACAAGCAATGCGTAAAGTCATACATTGGGTACACGCACCACTTATCACCCGTTTGGTGATGGTGTACATGACGAACGCGATAAATGATCGGATCACGCATATTTATGTTTGGGACTCGCCATATCAATCTTGGCTCGCAGAACCACTTCGCCATCTTTATACTTACCGTTTTTCATGTCCATAAAGATAGCCATGTTTTCTTCAACGGTACGATCACGGAATGGGCTGTTTTTACCAGGCTCCTTTAATGTGCCACGGTATTCACGCATCTGCTCTGCGTTTAACTCACAAGCATAGGCTTTGCCTGCTTGAATGAGCTGTACCGCAAAATCAAATAACTCGTCGAAATAATCCGAGGCAAATTTAGGCTCGCCGCTCCATTGAAAACCAAGCCATTCCACATCACGTTTAATAGACTCTATGTATTCAACACTTTCCTTCTCAGGGTTGGTGTCATCAAAACGTAGATTACATTGACCGTTGTAACGCTGCGCTAAGCCGAAATTAAGGCAAATAGATTTCGCATGACCAATGTGTAAGTAGCCATTTGGTTCAGGTGGAAAGCGAGTAAGAACCTTACCGCCATGTTTACCTGATTCGTTATCTTTATCAATGATTTGGGTAATGAAATTACCTGGTTTAGACGTTTCTGACATGTTTGATGTAAGTCCCGATAAGTGTTGGTCTAACAATATTGTTACTTTGATCGGTAAGTATATAGTATTTAGGTTTGCATAGGATATTGAGCAGAAAATCTTTTCGGTCTTTTTCTGTTTTTTTTATAATGAAAATCCGTATTTCGCCACGAAAAAAACCAGAACGTCCACTAGAATAGTTAACAATTGCTGCTGACGCCAAATACCCACGATAAAAGCCGCTAACGCACCAAGCAACCAAGGATTTGATAACGAAAATCCATATGCTGATTCGGCATCAAAATCATCGGCGTGATGATGGCCATCAAAACGGAGACAGCGACCTAATCAACACACAGAAAGCCGAAAGAGTGGCATTATAGGTGACGGCACACAAAGATGGAAATTGACTGTAAGCCCTTATCTTTACTCTAGCCCTTTATACTTTCTTATGCAGAGTTTCCTAGTTTGGTATCTCGCGCTTCTGTTATACTCCAACGCTTTATTAACCTGGTCTTTTTTCATTCAAAAAGACCTTTACGAGGACACAAACATGTCTGAAAAAGCCGTCGTGGTATATTCAGGAGGAATGGATTCTTTTACTGTTCTGAATACGGCCATTCAAAACGGATTGGATGTTTACGCTTTATCCTTTAACTATGGGCAAAAGCACAGCAAAGAACTGGACGTGGCCACAAAGGTTTGTCGTGAATTGGGCATTTCCCATAAAGTGGTCGATATCACTGCCATTAATAGCTTAATGGCAAACTCTTCTTTGACCAGCGATGCTGAGATTCCAGAAGGCCATTACGAAGACGACAACATGAAGTCTACTGTCGTACCCAATCGCAATATGGTTCTGCTTTCTATGGCAATTGCCTATGCCGTTTCATTAGAAGCAGGCAAAGTCTATTACGGTGCGCACTCTGGCGATCATCATATCTATCCTGATTGCCGTCCAGAATTTGTGGAAGCCATGAACGCGGTATCTAAAATAGCCAACTATCAATCGGTGGAAATCGTCACACCGTTTTTGCATTCATCGAAAGGCGAGATTTTAAAAGCCGGATTGGCTATGAATCTTAACTATGCCAATACATGGACCTGTTACAATGGACGTGAAAAATCTTGTGGCAAATGTGGCGCTTGCTACGAACGTTTAGAAGCGTTTGCTGAACAAGGTAAAACAGATCCATTAGATTACGAGATCTAACCATTTAGCGGTACAAATAACTTAATTTCTGATTTTAGTGTGTTTGCTTTAGTGCTAATTGGTTTTTGTTCCACAAATGCCCAATTTAGTCATTAAATTTTCAACTAAAGTTATAACCCTTACCTCGACTGTTTTTCGAGATGTAACAGGTGTAACCAAATGTATTCTATTAAAGAAGCCTTTTATTCATTACAAGGCGAAGGCGCTCACGCTGGACGCCCTGCTCTATTTTGTCGTTTTACCGGCTGTAACTTATGGTCTGGTCTTGAAAAAACGCGCGCAAAATCCGAATGTCAATTCTGTGACACCGATTTTATTGGTACAGACGGGCAGCATGGCGGAAAATTTAACACCGCCGAACAATTACGCTCCCATATCGATGCTCTTTGGCCTGAAAACCAAGGACATAAATACGTTGTTTTTACGGGCGGTGAACCCGCCCTTCAACTCGACGATGAACTCATTTCTGAAATGAAACGTCACGGCTACACCATCGCCATTGAAACCAATGGCACAATGGCATTACCCCAAGGGATTGATTGGGTTTGTGTAAGCCCAAAAACAGCCAAACCTTTAGTGGTAACTAAAGGTGACGAACTCAAGCTGGTTTATCCGCAATCACATATCTCACCAGATTTATTTGAAAGCCTAGATTTTACACATTTTTACCTGCAACCAATGGACCAAAGCCACCTAACAGCTGATCAAATTCCACTCATTGACACCCAGCAAGCCACTTTGCACTATTGTTTATCGCATCCAAGGTGGCGTCTTAGCTTACAAACACATAAAATGCTCAACATTGATTAGATAAACGAAACTTTACTGTTCATTAAACAAGGAATCTTAAATGATTATTTTGCACACAAATCACGGTGACATTCACGTTGAACTGGATTACGAAAAAGCGCCAAAATCGGCAAAAAACTTTGAAGATTATGTGACTTCAGGCTTTTATAATGGTGTTATTTTTCACCGTGTTATCAATGGCTTCATGATTCAAGGCGGCGGTTTTGAGCCAGGCATGACACAAAAAGAGTCCCGCACGGCCATCGAGAACGAAGCTGACAACGGCCTAAAGAATGAAATTGGTACTTTAGCAATGGCTCGTACCATGGACCCTCACTCTGCTTCTGCACAGTTTTTCATCAACGTGGCAGACAATAGCTTCCTAAACCATCGCAGCAAGACACCTGACGGTTGGGGATACGCAGTATTTGGTAAGGTAACGGCCGGTATGGATGTCGTTAACAAAATCAAAGAAGTAAAAACGACAATGAAATCAGGTCACCAAGATGTGCCTGCTGAAGATGTCATCATCGAAAGTGCAGAATTGGTAAAAAGCGAAGGCTAATGATTCGTTATTTTATCTCAGATTTGCATTTGAGCGACAAACGTCCGGATCTTATCCGGGCGTTTGTTCAAATGACAAAAGACCTGATTGCTCGCCAAGAAGAAGCAGAACTGTATATTCTAGGTGATTTTTATGAAGCTTGGATCGGTGACGATTTCCAAGCCGATTGGAACACCCAAATAGAGAATGCGCTTCTTGAATTGACGCATTCGGGCATTAAACTGTATTTTCTGCATGGCAACAGAGATTTTCTCATTGGTCAAGAATGGTTATCTCGGGTTAATGCCTCTTTTATGCATGAACAAACACTGCTATCCATAAACGGAAACGCGGTCCTTCTCACCCACGGTGACGAATATTGTTTAGGAGATACAGAGTATCAAGCTTTTCGAACAACGGTTCGCTCCAAAACTTGGCAAGAACATGTTTTAGCCATGCCGTTAGAGCAACGTATCGCGCTTGCAGCACAGCTTCGCAATGATAGTAAATCCATGGCGACAGCAAAATCCATGGACATCATGGACGTTACGGAAAGCGCTGTAAAAACATCTTTGGAACACCACCATTGCAAAACGGTTATTCATGGACATACCCATCGTCCAGAAACCCATCAAGCAGACAACTACTTACGCTGTGTACTTGGTGACTGGGATAATGCTGTTTGGCTCGCTAGTATCGAAGGAAACATTTTTCGCCAATATCGCACTTCTGTGGAGAATTTTCTACAGCATGGACTGATTGGACTAAAAGAAATACACCGCGAAACCCTCACAAGATAGCCGTGAATGAGGTCATAACAGAAATCAAGCGCCTCAGTCAATAAGTTCGCCGAGGCGCTTTTAAATGAATATCGTAGCAAAAAATATCTTTTGAATATGCTCATCACCACATCCAGCTATACCCAAGACGCCGATTTAACGCTTTAACAGCTGCCGAACCCAGACCGTCTCTTCTAAATTACGAGATCGATTGAATTCTATGTTCCGGTTATGCAACATGGCCACTGCACGAAAAAAGGCATTATTGACAATGGCCGGGCTTAATTGAATGCCATAAGTTTGCCACCAATGCTGCTGCACTTTGCAAGTAAGCAGTTGATATAAAAAGTCCAGCTCTAAAGACCCCTTATACATCACATCCAAATCAACAACAGGATCTACTTTGGCAATCTCTAAGGCAAGCCAATAGGTAACATCTGGGAGGGTTTCGCTCTTATGTAGGCCCATCATATTTCTCCAGAGTATCGAGTAATACCATGAGGCTGTTGTCCACAGCGTGGACAACAAGGCCTCAAATATTAGTGTAGCAGCCTCTTAAAAACTCTCCATTTAAGTGAAGAAATAGATTGTGGAAATTTGTAACTTAATTAACGCTTGGAGGCCCGCTGTGCACACGAAATTCGACATCAGGCTCCGTAATTAACTGGCGCTCCAACTCTCTAAAAAAAGCAACACGATCATCAATTGCCTCGTTGGCATACTCCTGAGCAAGTTCAAGATAGTCTTCAAAATGACGCGCTTCCGATTTAAGCAAGGAGATATAAAACTTTGACAACTCTTCGTCTAAGTGAGGAGCCAATATAGCAAAGCGTTCGCAAGAACGTGCTTCAACAAAGGCACCGATAATTAACGTATCAACCAAGCGTGCAGGTTCATGAGTTCTAATATGCTTACGCATACCATCCGCATAACGTGATGCGGTTAGATGCTCATAAGCAATCCCTCTTTTGCGCATCAATTTGTGCACTTGCTCAAAATGCAACAGCTCTTCCCGAGCTAAACGGGACATTTTATGCAACAGGTTATCGCGATCCACATAGCGATACATTAGACTCATAGCCGTTGACGCGGCTTTTTTCTCACAATGAGCGTGATCATTTAACAGCAAGGTTTGATTCTCTATCGCCCAATTTACCCATGCTTCAGGAGATTTGCATGGAAGAAATTCAACAAGCTCTGGGTATGCAGATAACATTACTCTACCTTTTTGTGTTAAAAAACGTGATTATACCCTGTATTAAACACTTAGGCAGCAACGTCTTGATTTGGATATCAAATTCGTAATGAATGATTTTTATGACCCCCAAAAACTAAAGATTGGACAACATGTTGGTGTCGAACTCGACCCTTACGTTCTAAATTACCCAGTCGATAGCTCTAAAACCACTTGGGTCGCCGACCAAGGTGGGCGACCTTTTGTACTGCGTTTCTTCCAACCTAAAAAGGGTAAGGTTGAAGATTTTTTACAGAACGCAAGAAAATACGCCAGTGTAAAACACCCTGCGATCACCCCTAATTACCCTCCTTTTTATTCTAATTTATGGGTATTTTCATGCTCTGCTGTCTGTGGTGGAGAGAACTTATACAGCTTTTTAGGTAAATACCCGGATGGGGCACCACTCAATGTCGTCATCGGCTTGTTTGATAATATGGCGAAGGCTTTAGATCAGGTTCATAAAAATGGACTCTTTCACGGGCATCTAGATTTAAATTCCATCCATGTGGTCAATGGTTTGGGGGTAATGACAGGGTTTGGTTGTTACAATTGGATGAAGCGTATTGAAGAAACTGAAATGGATGTGCGCCTTTTTCCACCTGAATACTCAAAAAAAGAACAAAAACGCGCCCCTATCTCCGACAGTTTTGCCTTTATGAAACTGTTAATGGCAGCACTATTAGGAGAATCGATTCTTGATAAGGATTTTGCAACCAATCTACCTGATGCGCACCCCAATTTAAGTGATGCCACTTGGAGCCGCCTTCTTAAATGGAGCCGCGAAAGCGAGCGCCACAGACCAAAATCTCTGACCGAAGTCATTCAGATGCTGCGGGCAAACCTTTACAAACCCGAAGCTAACGCCAGCTCAAACACAAAACGCGCTATCAAGCGCTATATTCGCAATACGTCTTCGAAAACGATGATTATCGCTGGAGCATCACTGACTTCAGGAATCATTGCTGCAGTCGTTTTATGGCCAGAGCCTCGGCAAGAAGAAACGGTGAATGCGCCAACACCTGAACCAAAAGTAGAAGTGCGCACACCATTTGAAGCACTACCACAAACACTAGAAGAGCCACTCATCTCTGGCGGTACAGCTCCTAAGATAGAAAAAATCCCGCCGGCCACATTTATGATGGGGGATCAAAATAGAATAGGTGACGATAATGAAAAGCCGGTCCATGAAGTTGACATTCCCAATGGTTTTTTTATCAGTAAACATGAAGTGACCTTTGATCAATATGATCGATTTGCCAAAGCAACAGGACGTGACTTACCACCAGACAATGGATGGGGGCGCGGCCAACGTCCGGTCATTAACGTGAGTTGGTACGATGCTAAAGCCTATACTGCTTGGCTGTCTGAACAAACCAACGAAGAATATCGCCTCCCGACAGAAATAGAATGGGAATATTCTGCGCGTGCTGATTCCAGTACTGCTTTTTGGTATGGCAACAGCGTCAAACCGGGTTACAGTGTTTGTGACAGTTGCGGGAGTCAATGGGATGGCGTTTCTACAGCCCCCGTTGGCAGTCAGGCAAGTAATCCACTCGGCTTATTTGATATGCATGGCAACGTTGCTGAATGGGTAGAAGATTGTTATCACGACTCCTATGAAGGTGCGCCCAGTAAAAATCAAGTGTGGTTATCTGACCAGTGCGACAGTCGGGTTTTGCGCGGTGGATCTTGGTTTGACATTCCAAGAGTAGGTAGAAGTGCCACTCGATATCGAGCTGAGCCAACATTAAAAGCCAGTAATTGGGGTTTTAGAGTCGTACGTATTATTCAGCAACATGATGACATGCCTAAATCAGAATAATTCCGCTAAATGTCACCTATTCGAAATTGTTATGGCCTAGAGTAAGCCTTTAGTTCTTTTTTTATATAAAATAAGTGCAACAATAAATGGTAAAGATAGTGATTGGTTTGATTTGTTAAATCAAACCACGTTTTCTAACATTGCGACCGGTAAAGTCGAAAATGAAAGCCCAAGGGACTCAATATGCTAAACACATATTGTAGGCATTTCGAAAGACCTGTTTTAGATACATTATTGTATCTAACCCTTGATGCCAATAACGATCTGTATAGAAAAAGCTAAGCAAAGGAATGACACAGGAAAGTTAGACACACTATTAGACAAACAGTGTGAACCTACATTCCATTATTAGCACATAACGTTATCGTAAATTATTATTCAGAGGTGCAAATGAGCTTATATTTAGAGTACTTACAAGAAATAGAGAATCGTAAAGGCCAAGGGTTGCATCCTAAACCCATTGATGACGGCAACTTGGTTGCTGAAATCATTGCTCAAATCAAAGATGAAAAACACGAGCACCGTAAAGAATCTCTTTCTTTTTTCATTTATAACACCTTACCAGGCACCACAAGCGCTGCAGTTGTTAAAGCCCAGTTCTTAAAAGAAATCATTTTAGGCGAATCCAGCGTAAAAGAAATCACCCCAGAATTTGCTCTAGAGCTACTTTCTCATATGAAAGGCGGCCCTTCTGTTAAAGTCTTAATTGATCTTGCATTATCCGATGATTTGGCTATCGCAGCACCTGCTGCTGACGTGTTGAAAACACAAGTATTCCTATACGAAGCTGACATGGAACGCATTGCATCCGCTTACAAAGCGGGTAATACCATTGCCAAAGACATTCTAGAAAGCTACGCCAAAGCTGAGTTCTTCACCAAGCTTCCTGATATAAGTGAAAAAATCGAAGTAGTAACCTACATCGCAGCGGAAGGTGATATTTCTACAGATTTGCTTTCTCCAGGCAACCAAGCACACTCTCGCTCAGACCGTGAACTTCATGGCAAATGCATGATCTCCCCACAAGCTCAGCAAGAAATCAAAGCATTGCAAGTTAAACACCCAAATGCGAAAGTTATGCTTATCGCTGAAAAAGGCACAATGGGCGTTGGTTCGTCACGTATGTCTGGTGTGAACAACGTTGCACTTTGGGCGGGCCAACAAGCAAGTCCTTACATTCCATTTGTAAACTTTGCCCCTATCGTCGCTGGTACAAACGGCATTTCTCCTATCTTCATGACAACGGTAGGTGTGACAGGTGGTATTGGTCTAGATCTTAAAAACTGGGTGAAAAAACTGGATGCCAATGGCAAGCCTGTACTTGACGCTAATGGTGATGTCGTTCTTGAGCAAGCTTATTCTGTTGAAACAGGCACAGTATTAACGATTAATACCAAAGAAAAGAAACTGTACAACGGCGATAAAATGTTAGTGGATATTTCTTCCGCTTTTACACCTCAGCAAGTTGAGTTCATGAAAGCCGGCAGCTCCTACGCTGTGGTATTCGGCAAGAAACTTCAAACCTTTGCGGCAGAAACTTTGGGCATCACAGCACCAACCGTTTACGCTCCAGCAAAAGAGATCTCTAAAGACAATCAAGGCATGACAGCCGTTGAGAAAATCTTCAATAAAAACGCAGTAGGCGTAAAATCGAAGAAAGCTCTTCACGCCGGCTCAGATGTTCGCGTTAAAGTAAACATCGTCGGCTCACAGGACACAACAGGCTTAATGACGGCTCAAGAATTGGAGTCTATGGCGGCTACCGTTATTTCTCCAAGTGTTGATGGTGCCTACCAATCAGGCTGTCACACTGCATCTGTTTGGGATTCAAAAGCACAAGCCAACATTCCTAAACTGATGTCTTTCATGCACAAATTTGGATTAATCACTGGTCGTGATCCCAAAGGCGTCTACCCTCCAATGACAGACGTTATACACAAAGTGTTGAACGACATTACTGTTGATGATACAGCGATTATCATTGGTGGCGACTCTCATACTCGTATGTCTAAAGGCGTTGCATTTGGCGCTGACTCAGGAACCGTTGCGTTGGCTCTGGCAACAGGTGAAGCCACTATGCCAATCCCAGAATCCGTCAAGGTAACTTTTAAGGGCAAAATGAAGAGCTACATGGACTTCCGTGACATCGTCCATGCTACGCAAGCTCAAATGCTTAAACAGTTTGGCGGTGAAAACGTCTTCCAAGGCCGCGTCATTGAAGTTCACATTGGTACATTGATGGCTGACCAAGCCTTCACCTTTACTGACTGGACTGCCGAGATGAAAGCGAAAGCTTCTATCTGTATTTCTAAAGACGACACACTAATCCAATCTTTAGAACTGGCTAAAAAACGCATCCAGATCATGATAGACAAAGGCATGGAAAATGAAGCCAAAACACTTCATCACCTAATCGATCTTGCTAATAAGCGCATTGCAGGCATCAAGTCAGGCGAACAGCCTGCTCTTGTACCAGACAATAACGCTAAATACTATGCTGAAGTTATTGTTGATCTTGACGAGATCATCGAACCGATGATTGCCGATCCAGATGTCAATAACGATGATGTTTCTAAGCGCTATACACATGACGTCATTCGCCAAGTGTCTTTCTACAAAGATAAACCGGTTGATTTAGGCTTCGTTGGCTCTTGCATGGTTCACAAAGGTGACATGCAAATCATCGCTCAAATGTTACGCAACATCGAAAAACAAAATGGCAGCGTAACATTCAAAGCGCCATTGGTTGTTGCACCACCAACTTATAACATCGTTGATGAATTAAAAGCGGAAGGCGATTGGGAAATCCTTAAGAAATACGCTGGTTTCGAATTTGACGACAGCAATCCTAAAGGTCAAGCACGTACTAAGTACGAAAACATCCTTTACTTGGAGCGCCCTGGTTGTAACTTATGCATGGGTAACCAAGAGAAAGCCGAGCCTGGTGATACGGTTATTGCAACTTCGACTCGATTGTTCCAAGGTCGTGTTGTAGCAGACTCGAACGAGAAGAAAGGTGAGTCACTGTTAGGTTCAACTCCAGTTGTTGTGCTTTCTACAATATTGGGACGTTTCCCAACATTGGAAGAGTACAAAGCAGCGGTTGATGGCATACACCTAACAGACTTCGCACCACCATTAGATGCAATGACAATGGCTCCAGTTGAGTTTATCCCTGCTACTAATATTTAATTATTACCAATTAAATAATGTGTAACATAAAAAAGCGATGCCTTACCGGGCGTCGCTTTTTTTGCACTGAATTTCATTTCGCCTATCCTTTCTTATTTTCCAGCTTATGGTAGGAAAATATAACTGTAAAAAGAGTGATGAATTTTTTCACACTATTTTTAAGCAGGCACAAAAAAGCCCCGCTATAAGCGAGGCTTTATCCTATAAGGTTAGGTTAACTAAATCACTTCACGCTCAACAAGCTCATCAAATTCAGCCTGTAACTGGCGCTCGATAGGACTTTCAACATCCTTAGCGTTAATGTGGTGTTGTCGACCAGCATTCTTAGGCTTCGCCTTATGCTTAATCAACTGTTTCTCTAACTTACTGACCAACATATCAAGGGCAGGTTTAAGCTGTTTTTCCGTTTGAACCATTGCAAAAAGATCATGACCAGGAATATGCACACTGGCTTCTACTATTAATTCATGAGTCCCATGCTTCTCTGTATTTAAGGTCACATTAATCGTCGTAATATGATTATTAATACGTGACAAGTGATCCATTTTTTCTTTTACTACTTCTTGAACTTCTTCACCAGATTGGACGTGGTGACCGCTGATATTCAATGTATACATAGAGAATTTCCTTCTGTTGTAATCAGGTTTTTTTATTAACTTACTTTCTGCTCTCCTCTGTGCCCTTTCTATAATCTATGGATGAATTCACTTAATTTCAATACCGATAATGTAAATACTTGCTCAAGATCATGAACAAAGCCAAGCATTTACAAAAACCACTACCCTCCTACTCAAAACACTTTACACATCAATATCATAACTCTAAAAATCTAGCAAATTTTTCAATACACTATATTTTAAAGACACTTATCATACACACCATTAACCATCCATTTCATTAACCATAGACGATAAATCTACATATCGATATCACCAAATGTGAAAAATTTCTGCGCCTCACTCTAAGAAGCGGTTGCCACAAAGCGATACAGAACAGCGAGCACAAAGCAGACAAGCGCCGGTATGGATAAAGCCCAAAAACTAAGTGCCAAGAACAACCATGACCCTAAGGCTCCGCCACAGATAAAGCCTAGTACAATAATAATAAATAAACATGCTTTACGTCGATCTAGAGGCTTACCTTGTAAAGCCTCTCCTAACATAATACCTAAATCAGTAAAAATACCAGTGAGATGGGTGGTTCGTACGATGGCGCCGCTGTAAGTAGTCGCTAGCGCATTTTGTAGGCCACAGGCCGCCGAGGCTAGATAATGCCCCGATGTATGATTATTTAACAATAAATACATCGCGATCAATAAAAATAGAGCCTCCAACACTAGCAAGACATCATAGAATCGCCCGAGCTTTAATGATCTACCTGTCAACATATAACCTGAAATCGCCGACCCTATAACAAAGCTGAGTAGAATCCCGATTAAATGCAACAAAGCATCTGACGATTGACTGAACAAAACACTCCCAATGAGTGTCGCCGTGCCTGATAAATGAGACACCGCTTGATGATGAAAGCCCAGTAGTGCAACCGCGTTAACACTACCTGCAACAAGCGCAAGCAAAAACGCGCCATACTCAACCCATTTAGGCAATCGAGACAACACTGCGCCTCCTAAAATGTTGTACTAAAAATCTATTTATACCGCTCTTCTTTTAAGCGATGCATTTCATTCTTCATAACAACACGCCATGAGCTACCTAGCAAGCAAAAAAAGCGCCAGTCACAAACGACTGACGCTTTTTATTAGCAAGCCTACTCAATAAAGCTAGTCATTGAGCAAAATTCGTAGCATACGACGTAAGGGCTCAGCCGCCCCCCATAACAACTGATCACCAACAGAGAAAGCGCTGATATACTCAGGCCCCATATTCAATTTACGAATACGGCCAACCGGAATATTCAATGTTCCCGTGGCGGCTGTTGGCGTTAAACGCTCCATCGTTGCTTGCTTATCGTTAGGCACCACACTGACCCAATCGTTATGTTGTGCCAAGATACCTTCGATATCCGCAACAGGGATGTCTTTGTTCAACTTGATAGTGAAGGCTTGGCTGTGACAACGCATCGCACCGATACGAACGCACAAGCCATCTACAGGAATAATTGCGCCAGTATTGCCTAGGATCTTATTCGCTTCAGCCTGTGCTTTCCACTCTTCACGGCTTTGACCATTATCGAGCTGAGAATCGATATATGGAATCAACGAACCCGCTAACGGCACGCCAAACTGATCAACAGGCATAGTATTCGAGCGCATTTGCTCAGCAACTTTACGGTCGATCTCTAAAATAGCGCTGGCAGGATCGGCAAGCTCTGCTGCAACAGAATTCTGCAGCATGCCCATTTGATTGATCAACTCACGCATGTGGCGTGCACCACCACCAGAGGCAGCCTGATAAGTCATCGACGTCATCCACTCGATATGGCCTTTTTCAAATAGACCACCCAGCGCCAACAGCATCAAACTCACGGTGCAATTACCACCTACAAAGGTTTTTACGCCGTTAGACAAACCTTGCTTGATTACATTTAAGTTAACAGGATCAAGCACGATAATAGCGTCTTTTTCCATACGCAAAGAAGACGCGGCATCAATCCAGTACCCCTTCCAACCCGCATTACGCAACTGAGGGTAAATAGCCTTGGTATAATCCCCGCCTTGACAGGTAATAATAATGTCCATTTTTTTCAACGATTCAATATCATTCGCATCTTGAAGCAATGGAATATCTTTACCAATTTCTGGACCTTTTTGCCCCGTTTGTGACGTAGTGAAAAAAACCGGATCAATATGATCAAAGTCTTTTTCTTCCATCATACGTTGCATCAACACGGAACCAACCATTCCGCGCCATCCGACTAAACCTACAGTGTGTTTTGACATGGTTAACGTTACCTTTTTTTGTGGGGCCGCTCATACCAAGAGCAGTATCCCTAATGAATGCCCAATATCACAGTGATATTAAGCTTTTAATGCAGCTAGAACCGCATCGCCCATGGCTTGCGTACTAACTGTTTCGCATCCTTTTGATGCTATATCTGCTGTTCTTAGACCCAAGTCTAGAACTTTACTCACCGCCGCTTCAATGGCATCCGCCGCGTCTTTTGCATCTAAAGAATAACGCAACATCATAGCAACAGACAAAATCGTCGCCAATGGGTTCGCAATTCCTTTACCGGCAATATCAGGCGCAGATCCGTGACATGGCTCATACATACCACGACCTTCAGCATTGAGTGATGCAGAAGGTAACATACCAATAGAACCTGTCAACATTGCAGCAGCATCAGAAAGGATATCACCAAACATATTGCCAGTAACCATTACATCAAACTGTTTTGGGGCACGAACAAGCTGCATCGCAGCATTATCAACTAGCATATGGCTCAATTGGACATCAGGATACTCTTTGGCCACTTCTTCCATGACTTCTTTCCAGAGCACGGTCACTTCTAGCACGTTGGATTTATCAATAGAGCACACACGTTTACCTCGTTGACGAGCGGCTTCAAAAGCAGATCGGCCAATGCGGCGAATTTCAGACTCGTTATAAACGTAGGTATTGAAGCCTTCGCGTTCACCATTTTCTAATGTACGAATACCACGTGGCTGACCGAAGTAGATGCCACCCGTTAATTCACGAACAATAAGAATATCCAAGCCAGCAACGATTTCTGGTTTCAAGCTAGAGGCATCCGCCAACTGTGGGTACAAAATAGCAGGACGAAGATTCGAAAACAGATCAAGATTGGAACGCAGTCCAAGTAAGCCTTTTTCAGGGCGAACCGACATATCCAATTTATCCCATTTAGGACCACCCACTGCGCCAAGCAAAATGGCATCGGCTACTTTCGCTTTTGCTAACGTGGTTTCGGGTAAAGGAGATCCAGTCTCATCATAAGCAGCACCACCAACCAAGGCACTTTCATGTTGAATATTCAGGGAGAACTGTTCATTTACCGCATCCAGTACACGAACCGCTTGCGTAACGATCTCAGGGCCAATACCGTCACCTGGTAAAACCAATACTTTTTTAGTCATTTCTTATCCTTAAAATCGATATCTTTTATTTATTGACCGCGTGGCAAAAAAAGCCATGGCGCATCTTTCATTCGTTTTTCTTCATAACGCTGAATAGCGGCATCTTGCTGTAGCGTCAAGCCGATATCGTCCAAGCCATTCAACAAACAATGTTTGCGGAAATTATCAACCGTAAACTCGAATGTTGCACCAGAAGGTGATGTCACGGTTTGGCTTTCAAGATCAATCGTGATTTGAGCGCCTTCACGAAGCGCCACCTCAGCAAACAATTGATCCACTTCCTCTGCTTGCAGCACGATAGGTAACAAGCCATTTTTAAAACAGTTATTGTAAAAAATATCTGCAAAGCTTGGCGCAATAATGGAACGAAAACCATAATCGTCTAAGGCCCATGGAGCATGTTCACGGCTAGAGCCGCAACCAAAGTTTTGGCGAGCCAGTAACACGCTAGCGCCTTTGTAACGGTCTTGGTTTAATACAAAATCTTTGCGCAATGGACGACCATCACACTCTTGATCTGGCTGTCCTTCGTCTTCGTAACGAAGCTCATCAAATAAATTTTTACCAAAACCAGTACGCTTGATGGATTTCAAGAACTGTTTTGGAATAATCATGTCCGTATCAACGTTTGCCAAATCCAAAGGAGCGGCTAAACCTGTGTGTTTAGTAAAGGGACGCATGCTCTTCTCTCCTAACTTTTAACAAACTCATTAACATCAACAAAGTGGCCAGCAATCGCAGCCGCAGCCGCCATAGCAGGCTTCACCAAATGCGTACGACCACCAAAGCCTTGACGCCCTTCAAAGTTACGATTCGAAGTAGACGCACAATGTTCACCAGCGCCTAGCTTGTCGGCGTTCATTGCCAAGCACATAGAGCAACCTGGCTCACGCCATTCTAACCCAGCGGCTTCGAAGATTTCATGTAAACCTTCTTTCTCTGCTTGTGCTTTCACCAAGCCAGAGCCAGGAACCACAATCGCTTGCTTCAAGCTAGACGCCACTTTACGACCTTTCACCACTTGCGCAGCAATGCGCAAATCTTCAATACGTGAGTTAGTACAAGAGCCGATAAAAACACGGTCTAGAATGACGTCAGATAACATGGTCTTACCTTCAAGCCCCATGTATTTCCAAGCACGTGCATAACCTTCTTTTTTCACTGGATCTTTTTGATCTTCGGCGCGAGGAATAGGCTCATCAATAGCGATCACCATTTCTGGCGAGGTTCCCCATGTAACCTGCGGCTTAATATCCTCAGCCTTTAACACAACCACTTCGTCAAATTTTGCATCTTTATCAGACACAAGATCTTTCCAAGCTTCGACAGCCATGTCCCAATGCTCACCTTTTGGCGCATAAGGACGACCTTTTACGTACTCAATGGTCGTATCGTCTACAGCGATCAGACCAACGCGAGCGCCCGCTTCGATGGCCATGTTACATACCGTCATGCGGCCTTCCATGGATAAAGACTGAATACCTGTGCCACCAAATTCAATGGCATAACCAGTACCACCCGCAGTCCCAATCGCGCCAATAATCGCCAAAACAACGTCTTTCGCAGAAACCCAAGGTGACAATTCACCGTCAACACGAACGAGCATATTGCGGCTTTTCTTTTGTACTAAACACTGGGTCGCTAACACGTGTTCAACTTCAGACGTACCGATACCATGCGCCAAAGCACCAAATGCACCATGGGTAGAAGTATGAGAATCACCACACACCACCGTCATACCAGGAAGCGTCGCACCTTGTTCTGGCCCAACAACGTGTACGATGCCTTGACGGATGTCTTTCATGTTGAATTCAGTAATACCAAATTCATTGCAGTTATCATCCAAGGTAGTGACTTGAATTTTCGAAACAGGATCTTCAATACCATCCACACCAGAAATACGCTCTTTCTTAGTGGTAGGTACGTTATGGTCCGGCGTTGCTAAGCTTGACGACACACGCCAAGGCTTACGACCAGCCAACCGAAGACCTTCAAATGCTTGTGGTGATGTCACTTCATGAAGCAACTGCAAATCGATATAAATCAATGCACTGCCGTCATCTCGTTGCTGAACAAGATGGCTATCCCACAACTTGTCATAAAGGGTTTTACCAGACATACGCTCTCTCCTCAGAAATCTATTGCGCTATCCTAAAACTTTGGCTTAAATTACTCAAATTCATATTTTTCATGTTTTGGATAATTTTTTGGAATGATAGACATCGCGGAACTACTTACGTTTATAAAAGTTGCCGAGACCAGCTCTTTTTCAGAAGCAGGAGATCAACTTTTTGTTACCCAACCCGCCATTAGCAAACGAGTAGCCTCACTTGAAAACAGCCTTGGTGTAAAACTTTTTGATCGTATCGGGCGGCAAGTACAATTAACTGAAGCGGGCATTCGCTTGCTGCCCAAAGCTAGAAAAATGGCTGAAGACCTGCAAGAAATCAAACGCAGCATGACATTACAGATGCAAGACGTCAGTGGTGAATTGCGCATATCTACCGGACATCATATTGGCTTGCACCGTTTACCTAAATCTCTCAAACGATTTCAAGAAGATTACCCCAGTGCGCAATTAGAAATTGAATTTGTGCAATCTGAAGAAGCCTACCAAGATGTTTTGAAAGGTCGAGCAGAGCTAGGGATTATTACCTTGTCAAACAAAGAAAACCCATTAATTGAATCCTTGCCTATATGGTCTGATCCACTGACCTGTGTCGTCAGTAAAGACCACCCTCTCGCTTTTTATAAGAACCTAACTCTTATTGAATTAGCACAACATGCTTGCGTTTTGCCCAATAAAAACACGTTTACTAGACAAATTGCCGAACAAGCCTTTGGAAAGCAGGGGCTAAAACCGAAAGTAAGAATGAATACAAACAACCTAGAAACATTGGCGATGCTAGTAAACATCGGCTGGGGTTGGTCACTCCTTCCCTCAACACTCGTCGATGAAAAGTTGGTTGTCTTAAACTTGCCTGATTTAAACGTGGAAAGAAAACTCGGTGTCATACATCACAAACAAAGAACATTGAGTCGTGCCGCCATCGCCTTTATTGAACTATTAAAAAGCGACGGCACAAACTTAGAAATGCACTAACGACGCTGGCTGAACAAGAGAATGCCTAACGCCAACGCACTCACACAAGACGCCAAAGTAAACACCCATGCGCCACCAATCCATTCCCATAAATAGCCGGCAACAACCATTCCTAAACCGCCCCCCAAGCCGATGGCAAAGGCGCTATACATAGCCTGACCTTGACCTGCGAAGCGCTCTGGAAATAGACGCCGAATCTGTTCGATAGAAACCATATGAAAGAGAGCAAAGGTTATACTATGCAGCAGTTGGGTAAAAATCAGCACCCATACCACGGAAGCAAACCATCCCACTAAAAACCAACGCACCATGCCGCAAATAAAGCACAAGGTAATAATGTGAACCACGTCAAAACGCTTGATCGTATTGCCAAAAAACAAGAATAATACGATCTCAATAACGACCCCCAACGCCATTAGTAAACCGATGTATTGGCCGCTGTAACCCGAGTTCGACAAATGCACCGCAAAAAAGACATTAAAAGGTGCATGAGACATAAATGCCAAAAACGCTAACCCAAAAAACAACATAGACTCTGGCGTTCTCACCAAAGCCAAAAAAGACGTAGTGGCTTTTTGAGTCTGGACCTCATAGGCCTGCTCTTTAAGGAAAAATGACGTCACTACAGCCAGTGCTAAAAATACGCACATAGTAGGAATAACGATTACGACACCAAACTGACCAATTAAAAAGCCCGCTCCCGTTACAGCAAACACATAGCCAATTGAACCACCAACCCGCAGACGAGTATAAGGCACATCTAAGTGTCGAATACTCCTCACTGCCAAAGAATCCGTCATCGGAATCAAAGCGGAATAAAACAAAGCCATCGTACAGGTTAATAGCCACAAGGTTTCAAATTGATCATTCCAATTAAATGGGATAACAGCAATAAAACAGCCTAAAATTCCAATTTGTAATATGCGCTTAGGAAGCCCTACTTTTGCAGTCAGCCACCCCCAAAAATGCGGTATCAAGATGCCAGACAAGGTAAAGGTCGACATCAACCTACCAATCTCTGACGCGGTTAAACCGATCGATTTATAATACAGGGAGATATAGGGCATCATTACGCCCACTAATGCACAAAAGAAAAAATAAAAAAAGAATAAAGGCCAAGCCACAGGGCGAGCATTATCAGAGAACATCACAGCTCCAAAAAATAACAAAATTGCCACTAAATAAAGCAACAAAAATCATGCATTAATTATAATCATTGAGTATGCTGCAATTATGTCAAAAAAGCACGACAGAGAATGGGACCAATCCTCTATAAATCTAAGAAATTCTGTTAGCAATGACACCAAAACATCCCTATTACAGTGAGAAGGAATCATGATGATGAATCAAGAATGGTGGCGCGGCGCGGTAATTTATCAGGTTTATCCTAGAAGCTTTTTCGATTCAAACAACGATGGTATCGGTGACCTTCCAGGCGTCACCCAAAAAATGAGTTATATTGCCTCACTGGGGGTCGACGCGATTTGGCTATCGCCTTTCTTCACTTCTCCGATGAAAGACTTTGGTTACGACGTCAGTGATTATTGTAACGTTGATCCTATCTTTGGCACGCTAGAAGACTTCGACCAGCTGATTGAGTCTGCTCATCATCATGGCCTTAAAGTGATGATAGACCAAGTGCTTAACCACAGCTCCGATCAACACCCATGGTTTGTCGAGTCACGCAGCAGTCATGATAACGCGAAAGCCGATTGGTATATTTGGGCAGATGCCAACCCTGATGGCACGGTACCTAACAACTGGCTGTCTGTTTTTGGTGGTCCAGCTTGGCATTGGGACAGCCGCCGTCGCCAATATTATCTTCATAACTTTTTAGACAGCCAACCTGATTTAAACTTCCACAACCCTGATGTCGTCGATGCCCTACTTGATACTGTCGAGTTTTGGCTAAAACGCGGTGTTGATGGTTTCCGTCTTGATACAGCCAACTATTACTATCATGATATAGAGCTAAGAAATAACCCACCTAAAAAAGACGTCGTAGAAGGAAGTATTGGTGTCAGACTAGACAATCCTTACGCCTATCAACTACACCTTTATGATAAATCCAGACCTGAAAACATTGGCTTCCTGCAGCGCTTGCGCAGTCTATTAGATAAATACCCAAATACCACCACAGTTGGCGAAGTCGGTTGCGATTTTGCTTTAGAAACCATGGCAGCGTATACCCAGGGTAAAGATAAGCTACACATGTGTTACTCGTTCGACCTCCTCACTCATGATGCTTCAATGACACACATTCGCAATACCATGGAGACGATAGAGGCCGGATTAGGAGATGGTTGGCCCTGTTGGTCCATCGGCAATCATGACGTAGAACGGGTAGCAACTCGCTGGGGAAAAAACCACGATGCCATTGCCAAAAGCAAAATCTACATGGCCATGCTATTAACCCTAAGAGGAAGCGTTTGCTTATATCAAGGTGAAGAACTTGGTCTACCAGAAGCTGAACTGACGTTAGATCAACTAGTAGACCCTTTTGGTATTGCTTTTTGGCCAGAATTCAAAGGACGTGACGGTTGTCGAACCCCTATTCCATGGAAAAACGAAACGCTGGGAGGCTTTACCCAGTCTACGGTGCCTTGGTTACCCATTGCTGACACCCAACGTCCACTGGCCGTTAACGAACAAGAAGGCAATCGCCACTCCGTTCTGCATGCCTACCGTGACTTTCTTCATGTAAGACGCAACCACGCAGAATTACGCCATGGTGACATTGAATTTATGTACAACGATGACACCACACTGACATTTCTGCGTGCTTATAAGAGTAAGCAGCTTTACGTCGCTATTAATACCGCCAATCAAGACATTATTTTACCTGTCGAACTTAAACTGTCTGCTTTGATATTGCCTGAAGCAATACACAGTGGGTACATCGACGGCAATACCGTTGTTCTTCCTCCATACAGCATTCTGCTGGCGAAAGTAATCCTCTAAAAAAAGCCCTTTCTTAGCAATAAGAAAGGGCTATCAGTAATATACTGTGATAAAAGTTAGGCCAACTGTTGCTGATCTGGCCAAGCATTAATGATGGCCTTCACCAAGGTGGCTAAGGGAATCGCAAAAAAGATGCCCCAAAACCCCCATATACCGCCAAAAAACAACACAGCAACAATGATGGCTAATGGGTGCAAATTCACCGCTTCAGAAAACAACAAAGGCACAAGTACATTCCCATCTAAAGCTTGTACGACTAAATAAGCGATCACAACATACACAAACTCACTCTGAGTGCCGTACTGATAAAAAGCAACGAGTACCACAGGCACTGTCACCGCCGCTGCGCCTATATATGGAATCAACACCGACAGTCCAACCAAAAGAGCAAGCAATTCAGCGTATTTCAAACCAAACACCAAAAATACAATATAGGTTACGATCCCCACAACTAGCATTTCGATGAACTTACCGCGAATATAATTAGCAATTTGTTCATTCATTTCATGGGCGATATTACGCATCATTTTTCTTTCTTTTGGTAACCATGACGTCATATAAGTGAGAATTTTCTGCTGATCTTTGAGCAAAAAAAACATGACCAGAGGCACAAGCACCAAATAAATAATTAACGAGAACAAAGATGGAATACTGGCAATCGAAAAAGAGACCAGCCATTGCCCTAGATTTGTTGATTCATTTGCTAGCGAGTTAATCACCTCATCAATGGCGGCTTCGCTAACAAAATCCCGATGACCTTCCGCAAACAGTTGTACCTCATGACGTATATCCGTGAACATGCGGGGCGCATCCTGCACAAGGCGAACAGCCTGACGCCAAATAATCGGCACCATAACACCGATGAAAACACCGCATGCGGTTATAAAAGCAGAAAATACAAGAAGCACTGAAGTAACATGACCAAGACCCAAACTTTGCAATCGATCCACCAGGCCTTGCAGTAGAAAGGCGAGCACAATGGCAATCAGTATCGGCGCTAAAATACCACCCCAAAAAGCAAAAACACACAAGGTCGCAATCATCAGAAGCAAGAAAACAACCACTTCCTCATTTGAAAAATATCGTTTAATCAGCGTATCAACAATTTTAAACATATCGAATCCGTTTCAGCTTTTCTGAATAACAAAGGTATAGACAGCATTATCTTCCTGCATCGACAATAAAGACAATCCAACCAAGGTCACATATTGAGGAATATCTTTTAACGAACCAGAGTCTGTCGCTATAACACACAGTCGCTCCCCGACAGCCATTCTGCTTAACGCCATCTTGGTCTTTAGCAAAGGCATTGGACAACGATCTTCTCTTGCATCCAAGATTACGTCATACTCTTCGTATAGATCGTTCATTTTATAACTTACTCAAAAATACATTAGCCATATTATGAGACTATTTTCAAACGTTACAACAAGCTTAACCATCTTAGCCATTGTTTTTACAAGCACTTTCTCAAGTATGTCAAATGCAAACCTTCCGGATCTTGAAGCCAACAAGGACGAGAGGGCATTATCTAATCCCTCTTACATACTTGGACAGCACTGGTTTAGAAAACTGAATGGCAGTCGCGCCTTAATCGATTTCCCACCCGCTTACGACTATTTGAAAGATGCGCTTTCTCATATCCTGCCACAGACAAATCTTTACAATACCACTGTTGAAATGACGTTGCTCAATAGCACCCAAAGTAACGCCTTTGTCATTCCTGGCAATCACCTTTTTATCTATTCCGATATTATGGAAATGATCACCAGTGAAGACATGCTCTATGGATTATTAGCACACGAAGTGGCCCATTTAGATCTTCGACATTATGAACGCCAAACAAAACACTCTAGTGAAGAGCTTAGCAAAACGTTAGTCATGTTAGGCGCTGGGATTGCAGCGGCTCTCGCCGGAGCAGGTGGCGATGCGACTACTGCACTATGGTTAGGTGGTATCGCAAACCAAGCCGAAAACACACTAACTTACAGTCGAAATCAAGAGCAGGAAGCAGACAGACGTGGGCGAGAATACCTAATTAACGCCGGTCTACCACCAGAAGGCATGACCAAACTCTTTCAAGCCTTTTTTAAACAAGCCCTAGGCAGACCAAAATTAGAGTTTTTGTCCACCCACCCATCACCAAACTCTCGTCTCTCTGATTCATTCAGCACAGACACTCAGGAAAGTATACTAAACAGTCGCCCCCAGAGTGACTTTGATTATTTCCGGGCTAGTCTGCTTGCGTACAGAGCTGGCTTAGAAGACAGACCATTGGCGTACTTGGACCAAAGAATCCAAGACAATGATGTCAGAAACTTTGCCAAGGCACTCTTTTCTTATATTGTCCAGTCACCCGAACGTGCACTAAGCTTCTTAAACAAGCTAGAAAAGCACAATAAGTTTACAGATTACCTGCAAGCCCTAAGCTTTATCGCTGCAAATAACGCAGAAGAAGGATTGGTTATTATTAACCGACAATTAGAACTTTCTCCCAACAACATCCTTTTCTCTATGTTATACGCACAATCCACCCAATCAAAACCCATTAACGTATCATCTGACTATATCTATGAAAAACGTCTAATTTGGCGTGCTAATATTCAGTACTATCAATCCAGAAACAATATACCAATGGCATTAAACTACCGCGCACTATTAGATTTCAGCCAAGGAAAAGACAAGACTGCTCAGTATTTAATAACCCGAGCAGAGAAAGATGCTACAGAAAATGAAAAAAGCATCATAAATAATACAATAGAAGAATTTAAAATAATAAATGAAGCAGAAAAACAAGAAGATTTAGAAGAAGAAAATTAAAGCAATAAAAAAGCCAAACAAATGTTTGGCTTTTTTGTAAGAACTGCACAGTATCACTCTGCTGATTGAGCGCGTAACGCATCAAATTGAGCTTGTAGTTCGTCGTGCTTTGCATTGTAGATTGATACTTTTTGATCGGCCGTATAGGCACCGTTCATATCCACACTTGCGTCTACATCAGCCCCCATGTTTTCAAGAGTAACAGAAAGTGCTTCTACACTACCTTTGGCGCTTTGAACACGCTCTGTAGCACCCTCTGTACTAGCAAATGCGCTAGTTGTCATAACTGTTGCTGCAAGTATAGCCAATGCTGCTTTATTTAACGTTTTCATAATATAACCCTCTTCAATTAATAATTAAAAATATTTTTAGCCTAAATTATTCAGCAGACTGAGCATGCAAAGTATTAAACTGGCTTTGTAGTTCAGCGTGTTTAGCTTTGTATACAGCTGCTTTTTGATCCGCTGTGTAAGCACCGTTTAAATCGACATTTGTATCGACGTTAGCACCCATGTTTTCAAGCGTAACACCCAAGGCTTCAACACTGCCTTTAGCGCTTTGCACACGATCTGTTGATTCAGAAGCAAATGCAGACGCTGCCATAACAGAAGCAGTAAAAAATGTAATAGCTGATTTAGAAAAAGTTTTCATATTTATTCCCTCGATATTCTATATTGATGTTAATTCACAATTCATATTGTGTTTCGATGAGTTCATAATAGTCTTTTAATTTAATTTAAAAACCCCAAAACCTTATCTTCCACCTTTGTTCCAAATACGAATTAATAAGTATCAAATTGCATCAAAATCACATAAAAAAGAATGAAATCAAAATAAATGAGACATAAAGGCTGAAAAATGAGGAAGAAAAAGACAAACTGAGACCGACTTTTTAAAGATAGGCTTGTAGCGAATGATAAATCAGTGGGATACATCGAAAATTTTGTTAATATAGGACATCAATTTGGATATGAAAGATTATGACGCCGCTTGCTTTAATCGATAACTTAGAAAATCTACCAAACCCTTTCACTCAGTTTGATAGTATTCTTACTCATCTGAGTGCATCGACACCTCAACTTAGTGATTCCGAGTATCGCAGAGATCTCCAACTTGCCTTATGTTTTATCTATAGCTACAACGGCTCCCAGGCTACTTTCAACTCGTATCGTCGAGAAGTAGAACGACTACTACTGTGGTCATGGAATATTGCTAATTGCCCTACTACTCAATTGCGACGCGATCAAATTGAAGAATTTATACACTTTTGCATAACACCTCCCGAAAGTTGGATTGGCATAAAAAACGTTGCTCGTTTTAAATTACACATGGGACAAAGAATCGCAAACAAAGAGTGGCGACCCTTTGTGGCCCATGTCAGCAAATTGGAATTCAAAAATGGTGACGTACCAAAAACAAAATTGCACTCGTTGTCTCAAGCGGCAATCCGCGCCACATTCTCAATTCTATCGTCTTATTATGGTTTTCTTATGCAAGAAGATGCCGCGCAGCAAAACCCAGTTGCTTTAATTAGACAAAAAAGTAAATTTGTTAAGAAAGAAGTAACGCGTAAGCAAGTGCGACGAATTTCTAACCTACAGTGGGACTATGTTATTGAAACCGCTGAAATGCTTGCAGAAGAAGACCCCGTCAATCACGAACGCACTCTGTTTATTATGAACGCCCTACTGGGGATGTATTTGCGAATTTCAGAATTAGTGGCCGACGAACGATCAGCACCAGTGATGGGAGATTTCATTAAAGACTCCGATGGGCATTGGTGGTTTAAAGTGCTGTCTAAGGGCAATAAAGAACGTCTAGTTGCGGTATCAGACGATATGCTCAATGCCTTGATTCGCTACCGTCGTTTTCGAGACTTACCCATGCTTCCAACCATTGCTGAAAACACCCCTCTAGTGCCTAAAAATAGAGGCCAAGGCGCTATGACCAGCTCACGGCAAGTACGTAATATTGTTCAGCTGTGTTTCGACAAAGCCTATGAGCGTATGTGTGAAGATGGCATGCGTGCCGATGCTGATGATTTGCGTGTCGCAACCGTTCACTGGTTACGACACACAGGCATATCTGAAGATGTTAAAACCAGACCAAAAGAACACGTCAGAGAAGACGCGGGGCACGCGAGCATGGCGACGACAGACAAATACATTGATACCGAATACCGAGAGCGTCATGCAAGTGGACGAAAGAAAACCCTTCGCCCTCATTAGTCACGCACACGCCAAATTACTTTTTCCAGCGCTCTAGGCTCACTTCATCACTACCATTGGCTTCCACCCAATGGCTTTGGGAGCCTTGAGACTCTTTTTTCCAAAACGCCGCTCGGCTCTTTAAATAATCCATAACAAAATCACAGGCCTGAAACGCTTCCGCACGATGGGCCGCGCTCACCCCGACAAACACAATTTGATCATCCACTGATAAACGGCCAACGCGGTGTACAACGCAAACATCAAGTAAGGACCAACGTTTATTGGCTTCATCGACTATGTTTTGTAAATTTCGCTCCGTCATTCCAGGATAATGCTCAAGCTCAAAATGACAAACCGCCTTTGGCAAGTCTGAAAACTGACGCACTAATCCAACAAACATAGCCACGGCACCTGTCTTGTTGGCTTTCAAGAGACCTTGATACAACTCATCAACGTGAAAATCTTCTTCTTGTACACGAATCATCTAGCCTCCGGTTACAGGTGGGAAAAAAGCCACCTCTTTCACGGTTTCAGAGACCATGTCTGCGTCTCTAGCGAATTCAAAATCAATGGAAGATTGAATTCCCTTTTCAAGCAGCACACTGCCTTGATTAAGTTGGCTTGCCAATAGGTGCTTTAAATCACCAATACTTAATGGCAGCGCGATCTCAGCCACATACTCATTTTGGCCGATACGCTCTTTTAATGAGGCAAAAAAAACCACTCTAACACTAGGCATTGTTATTACTCCAATCACCACTCTTGCCGCCTTTTTTTCTAACAGAGAAACCGCCTGAATCACAATCCCTTTATCAACCGCTTTGCACATATCATAAAGGGTCAAAGCGGCAATACTGGCTCCCGTTAACGCCTCCATTTCAACGCCAGTTTTACCAGATAAAGAGCAGGTACATAACACCTCAAGCTCACAATCACTCACCACATTAATATCTACGGTTACTTTCGTCAGTATCAATGGGTGACATAGGGGTATCAAATCGGCCGTCTTCTTTGCCGCTTGGATACCGGCTATACGTGCAGTAGCCAACACATCTCCTTTTGGTAAGCCACCTTCTATCACTTTTTTTAGGGTTATCGGCTTCATGAGAACGATAGCCTTAGCGGTCGCCGTTCGCTTAGTGATGTCTTTATCAGAAACATCCACCATGTGCGCATGGCCTTGACTATCCAAGTGAGTAAGTTTATCGCTCATAAAAATCCTAAACAGTATACATTGATTAAAAATGTCGCCTATATTTTAAGAAAGCCAACCGTATTGCAAGTGAAGTCTTTTAACAGCAACCAAGTTAAGCCTAAGAGGCACATCAGGAATGACAGCCAATCCCCTTATATTTTGTCTTTTACTACTGACTCAGCTGTCAGTGCAGAATGCTTTTGGAGGCGACTCATACACGCCATCCGTCATTCCCACCTTCAAAGAAATCACCCCCACTTCCGCTGAAGCCGCCTTTCTGAGCGATGAATTTAGCGATAACCTTTATCCTGAATCACAAAATTTCTCAGAAAACGCGTATTGGCACAAGCTCACTTTCCCCAAAGCCACAGAACAAGAAAGCACAAAAACTCTTTATCTTACCTTTAGCTATTACATCATAGAGCAGCTCGACTTTTACTTATTTCATGATGGACAACTCGTATCGCAATGGAAAAGAGGCGCATTACAAGACTGGGGCAAAGACAGCCGTCAGTATGATGGCATATGGATTCCAATCACACTCTCCAATCAACACAGTACAAGCCTACTCATTCGTAAACAAGGCAACCATCCGCTACTGACGCCAATCAAGCTAATGGATAGCTCAACCGCGACAAATCAAAAAGCGCAGAAATTGATTTTCTGGACGTTTATTATCAGCACATTATGTATATTATTGATTTATAACGTCTTTCTTTTCATCTTATTGAAACAACCTGGTTTTATTTATTACCTAGCATTAAACCTGATTATCTTTATCTCACTCTCTACTATCACAGGTTTTAACCGATGGATTTTCTCACAGGCAATCAGTCAATGGATCACGAGCAACCTCTTTGTTGTTTTTGGATTGGGGGCATGGATTCTGTTTCGTTTTAGCATACATTTTCTAAAAGAAACGCAGATACCCGCCCCAAACACCCTCATCAAACAGTACGGTGATTGGCTATTTGTCGCCTTTTTACTTGCGACACAGCTTTTTTCTGTAAAAATATTTGCACTGCTTTTTGCGTTCATCGAAGTATTTCTCTTCTTTATATGTATCACTTGGGGAATAAAAGCCTATTACAAAGGCTTTACACCAGTGCGGTTTTATCTATTCTCTTGGTTTTTTTGCTTACTGGCAGCATACTAAATACGCTTATCTTTTGGAAAATACTCCCAATCACCCCTGCAACAGAAGCCATTTTCCCCATCGCTTGTATTGTGCAACTACTCGGTTTCGCTTTCGCGTTTGCTGATAAAGCCAAACAAATGGAACGCGACCGCCGAATACAAGCTTTAACCGATTTAGCAACTCATTTGCCCAATCGGACTTACTATTTTGACAAGCTACCAGCCCAATTAGAAAAGCAAGGCCTAACTAACCAAAAACTAGCCTTAGTCATAATAGACCTAACGAACCACCAAACATTAAGCCAAGCATTCGGCCCAGCAAAAGCCGATGCCGCTATGTGTGAAATTATTTTAAAGGTGCATCAACAAACCATGACAATGGACGGATTATTACCCTTTTCATTGTCCAAGAAAAACGCGATGAAGATCATCCGCATGACAACAAAAAATATTGTTTTCATCAGCACCCAGCCAGAAGCACTCAAAACGCAAATTCAGCAAATACAAGACACTCTCGACCATCCAACGCTGGTGAATAAAATTCATTTTCGGCATCAGTATAAAATAGGCAGTGCTCTTTACCCATCTCAAGGCACCGATCTTGATAAATTGTATCAAAATGCTCTGATTGCGAAAGATTCTGTCACCTACTCCTCCGGCAATTGGGTTCCTTTCACCGACAATCTTAAGAACAACCATGCACATCAACTGCGTTTAATTACCCTACTAACAGAAGACATCCAACACGACATTTTGTATTTTGATATTCAACCTCAGGTAGATCTCTCAACAAATGAGATTGTAGGAGGTGAAGTGCTCATTCGTTGGCACAATGACCATATAGGACAAGTTTCACCGGGTGAATTCATTCCACTTGCAGAACAAACAGGCCTTATTTATAAACTCACCGATAAACTATTAGAAAGTGTTTTTTTATGGGCATCACAACACCCCAAAGCACTATCCACACAACGCTTGTCGATAAACATTTCAGCACTAGACCTACTACAAGAAAATTTTGCCCAACGAATCTTGGAACACTTAAGCAAGTATCAATTAGTGGCCAATAAGTTCACCATAGAAATCACTGAAACCAGTGTTTTTCAAAATAATGCCTTGGTACACAATAACGTTAAACAGCTACATCAGGCTGGTTTCAAACTGGCCATTGATGATTTTGGTGTCGGCTATAGCTCCATGCAAAATCTTGTGGCTTTAGAAACGGATGAATTGAAAATAGACCGATTTTTTATTACGAACTTACTCGATGATACCCAAAGTCAAATTTTATCTCGTAACATGATAGACCTGAGTAAAAACCTCGATATTATCAGTGTCGCCGAAGGCATTGAGTCTGACGGCATACTGCAATTATTAAAAAGTTGGCACTGCCAAGTGGGACAGGGATATCATCTATACCGCCCCATGTCACCCACTGACTACCTGACTCTTTTGGATAAAACAGTTCCGCCTTTGTCAACGCCAACAAATCGTGCATAATGCATTGAGCGTTTATATATTCACCCCACCACGACAAAAAACGGTTATGTAGCTGACATCCCATGAGCCTAATAGACGATTATCAACTACTGGAGATTCCTACTACCGCCAGTGAGCAGGAAGCAAAAATCGCGTTTAGACGGTTGGCTAGACGTTATCATCCTGACAAAAACCCAGATAGAGACACGACTGAGCTTTTTCAGCGACTGCAAGCCGCTTATGAAAATGTGACCAATGCTATTCGTCAAAGCGCACAAGTCACGGACTGGAAGCCTTTTACCTTCACCAAAGAAAACACTCAAAGCTCTGCGGCAAAAAATCGTTACACCCACTTTTCTACGGCGACAGATAAAGAACAAGCGGCCTTTGTCAGAGAGCGTCAACGTGCCTATGAGGAAATGAAACGCAACAACGCTCATCATGAAAAAACCCGCGCCGAAGCCATCAAGGCGGCTCGAAACACCCTAAACGAAAAACGTGTCAAAGCCTTATACGAAGAGGCATTCAAAGCGTCAAAAGATTTCAACACACAAGGTTTTAGCTACACAGATAATACGAATACAAAAGAAAAAGCGACCAATATTCCTCCTTATCAATCCTTCGTAGACGACGAGGAGGAATACGCGCAATCAACACACTCATACTATGATGAGCCAGTAAGTCAACCTATTCGGCTAGATGTGGCTAAAGCCGCTTTTCGAGCCGCGACCTACATCGCGTTTTTTGCGGCGGGCGTGTACAGCACACTGTATTGGCAGTCTTCTTCAGAAGAAACCACACCCGAGTCCAGCGCGACGACGTACATCACAGGTCTATATCCGCAGTTTCGCATTGGAATAAGCTATACCTTAAACAGTACGCCACTTTACGCGGAACCAGATGTCTCCAGCGCCTTATTGCAAACCATTCCAGCGCAATCAGATATTCAGAGCATTAAGTTACAAGGCAACTGGCTAACAGTGCGCTATGACGGCATGAGCGGCTGGGTACAGGCAAAAAACATCGGTTTTGGCAGCGTTCAGCAGGCCATTCAAACAGGCTGCTTTGGACAACCGGGCATCGCACCACAACATGGTGAATTAATTGGCCAGGCGAACGGCAACAGTAGACTACGCATACTAAACCAACTGCCAGAACACAGCATACTCACCTTTGAATCCTATGATGGCAAAGCGCCTTTTTCTATTTATCTCTATGGAAAACAAGCCTATGCCGCCAATTACATCCCGAAAGGCAACTACCGATTGGTGTTAGAGACCGGTTCCCTGTATCATCACGCTTGTAACCAATTCCTCTTTAACGACACAACTAGAGTCATCTTAGATAAGGTCGATTTCGCTAGCACTGAGCAGACACTCACGCTATCACCCTAATCAGCCTATTGGAGACCTTTGCACGAAGTCACGAGCGAAGCCAAGACGAAGCAAAAATAGACGAGAAAGCGGAGTTTATGAGTTATAAATGAGCATTTTGAGTCTATTTTTAACAAAGTATTGGCAAGCACAGTAGTCGTGAAAAGGTATCTAAGAGACAAACAACCCTGAGTACTTCAAAACCCATGCTAAGTAACATCCGAATCGTATTAATCAACACTTTTCACCCAGGTAACGTTGGCGCCATTGCGCGGGCTATGAAAAACATGGGCTTAACCAATCTCTATTTGGTTGACCCAAATGACTACCCGTCTGAAGAAGCCACCAGTCGCGCTGCTGGCGCCGTCGATCTACTTGACAATGCCACCATTGTTTCCACACTCGAAGAAGCCATTGCAGACTGCAGCCTTGTTATTGGCACAAGTGCCCGTCATCGCACTTTTCAATTGCCAATAATGAATGCCCGTGAATGCGCAGAAAGCGTGATACCTGAAGCGGTGGATCATAATGTTGCGATTCTTTTTGGCCGTGAAACGACAGGCTTATTAAACGATGAAATCGCTCAATGCCATCGACAAGTGTACATAGACGCAAACGATGAATACCCTGTCTTAAATATTTCACAAGCTGTGCAAATCGTTGCCTACGAAATTTGGATGGCGAATCAAAACAAAGACAAATATCAAAAAGAAACGCCTGAATATCCTCATAAAAAAGACATGGACCTTTTCTATGAGCATTTAGAAGAAACGCTTTACGGTATCAATTTTATTATCCGCAATCACCCAGGCAAAGTGCTGGATAAACTACATCGTTTCTTCAATCGATCTCGCCCTGAAAAACAAGAATTGGGAATTTTACGAGGCGTCTTGGCGGCCATACAGCGCGAAGCTGGGTTAACAGAAGCAAACAACCATCCAGAGAAAAAAGCCAAAGAAGCCCTCAAAGAAGAGGCCAAAGACGAGTAGACAAACCGTCATATTCTGACAATATCACCTAAAAAAATGCAGCCCATGGGCTGCATTTTTTTAGCATTCGACAAATAAGTAAACTTACTTCTCTGCGCGACCGGCAAATTTACGCTCTTCCACATTAACCTTGATTCGATCACCTGTAGAAATATGCTCAGGCACTTGAATAACAGCACCCGTCGACAATTTAGCTGGCTTGTTACGAGACGTCGCTGAAGCACCTTTAATAGAAGGATCGGTTTCAACCACTTCTAATTCAACGTTGGTCGGCAATTCAATAGAAACAGGAGCCTCATTAACCAACACAACTTGAATACCATGCGTTTCTTCATTGATAAAAAGCACCTCTTCTTCTATAGCGCTTTTATTCAAACTGTAAGGCGTATAATCTTCGTTATCCATGAAAACATACTCATCGCCATCAGAATAAGAAAACATCACTTGACGACGAACAAGATCGGCAAGATCGATCATGTCTGAATCTTTAAACGTCTCATCCAATTTACGACCCGATACCACGTCATACATACGCATGCGGTACAGGCTACCACCCGCACGACCTTGTGGTACAGAACGCTCAATGTCTTTTACTATGTACGTTTTATTGTCATAGCTAATAGCAACATTCTTTTTGATCTCACTTGCCTTAGGCATTTTTCTTCGTCCTAAAATTACGTTTTATAAAAATAAATATGGGCATTAAATTCATTGCCATTTTGAATGCCAGATCCTAATCCAGTTTGCCTTCGTTCGCTAGATACTAAATCAAGATTTACCTTACAAATAACGGAAAATAACAACAAATAGAAGGCTTATTGGCAAAGCACTAGTATTGATTGTATTTTTTAGCGCTGCCCTTCACTTTTTCAACGGGATAACGCTCAGCATTTTTCGCCATTTTTTGTTGCGCCGCGGCAAATAAATCAAGGTTCAGTTTATCAGCCAGACGAACCGTAAATAACAACACATCGGCCAATTCATCCTGCACAGCAGACAATTGTTCAGGGTCTAATTGATAAGACGCCTCTTCCGTTAACCAACGAAAACAATCTAGCAACTCTGCCGTTTCTCCAGCCAAGGCCATCGACAAGTTTTTAGGAGAATGGAATTGCTCCCACTCTCTATCTTGTGCAAATTGGCGCATGGCACGTTTTAACGTTACCAAGGAGTCTAGATTATCTGACATGGATTAATCATTCGCCTTCATATGAGGGCTTCATAATGACTTGATAAATAGGATAAAGCACATCGGCACCGAGAATTTTCGCACGCTCTGGAGACCAACCCACCACCTCATCTGGTAAATTTTTATTGTCTTTAAACGGCATTTCCAAGGTGAAAGACAAGCATTTATACGTTTCCCCTATCCATTTGGTGGCTACTGTTAAATTGGCTTCGCCAAATTGAGCAGGCGTATAACCAATTTCTGTTTGAAAATCTGGGCTAACAGCAAGAAAAGCATCTTTAAACAAGGTTTCCATGGCTTCCATACGCGCATCAAACGACGGCACGCCTTGACAACCATCAACGAAATTCGCTGGAAGGGTCTCATCACCATGAATATCCAAAAATAAATCCACACCGGTTTCAGCCATTTTCTTTTGTACTGCCAGCACTTCTGGACTGAATTCAGCGGTTGGGTTTTTCCATTCACGATTCAAATTCACGCCTTTGGAATTGACACGCAAGTTACCGTGCACCGCGCCATCTGGATTCATATTTGGCACAACATAAAAACGACATTGCTTTAGTAGCGCACGGGCGATCGGATGCGATTCATCAAACAACCGCTCAAGCAAACCCTCAACAAACCATTCGGCCATCGTTTCGCCAGGATGCTGGCGAGCTATAATCCAAATATTTTTTGCCAGACCTTGGGTTTTACTCACCTCTAATAAAGTAATATCACGACCTTCCGCGGTTTCACCCAAGTGGTCCGTAATACAATCTTCATGACTTGCCGCCCAAGCAATCATATCTAAATGACGTTCATAGCTGTAAGGCGCAAAATAGGCATAATACACACTGTCTTGCTCTGGTTGATGAGTAATCACCAATTTACCATCCACGTATTCAGTCGGTACACGAAACCAATATTCACGGTCATAAGATGCGACTGCTTGATAATCCACCCAACCATCAGGGTACGCTGCATCGCTGGCGTTCTCAAATTGAATGACACATTGCTCACCCATCCCCCCTGTAGACGAAAATAAAACCACTGCAAAAATTTAGAGTTTGTATCATTAGGGATCTTTACTCTAATATTGTCCGGCTCCGAGGCTTCAATAACGGAGATATTACCGCCATCAAACGCACTACTGATCTTGATTCGGCTGGTCATTTATTCTTCCTTAACAATCAAACATTGGTTCTAAATTATGGCAAGTTTACCTATATTCATGACGGCTGTCGCCAATTCTTCTGACGAGCCAGCGTTTCCGCTACTTTTCACCTGGTCCACACACGAGGCACAAGTAAAAGAAGTTCTGGTCATACCTGACGACGAATGGTTGGAACTACACCGCATCGAGTCCCAACGCCCTCGACCTTGATGAACAACAACTCTACGAATTTGGCTACGAAGCCAGCGACATTCTAGCCGAATGGATCAATGAATTTGATACCGACGTCATTTACGCACTTGAACCTGAACCCATCAGCCTATTAATCGAAACCGTCTACGACATCAAGGGAATGGAGCCCAGCTTCGAAGTGCAAAGCATTCACTCTTGGTTTGAAGAACGCGATGTAGACTTAGACGACGCCTTAGCAGAACAAGGCCAAACAACACCATTGCACCTATTGCCGCCCGATGAACTCATAATCCAATTGCTGCAAATAGCCGTTGAACATGGGCTGATCGACCCCAGTGACATCCCCGCCATAGAAGACTAATTACCTTACTGAATAGTCAATATGCGCTAGAAAAACTGGCCATTTCACAATCGCTTATTTAGAGTCAAATACATCGTTTTTTGATTCTAAATAGGTGAATTAGATGAAAGACCTCCTCCCAGATCTTTGTGATTTATACCCTGAGCAATTACAAATCGCCGACGCTATTTTCACCTCATACGGAAAACGATGTCATTTTTATGGGCAAGTTGTCACCGTATCTTGCTTTGAAGATAACAGCCGAATCCGAGAGCCTCGTCAATGAAAATGGCAAAGGAAAGGTCATGGTGATTGACGGCGGCGGCAGCAAACGACGTGCTCTGCTTGGCGATATGCTGGCGGAAAAGGCGGTTAACAATGGCTGGGAAGGTTTTGTTATATATGGCGCAATCCGTGATGTTACAGCCCAATCACAACTCAACATTGGCATTCATGCTTTATGCGCCCATCCTATGCCAACAGAAAAACGTGGCCTAGGTGATATTGGAAGAACATTACGCTTTGCTGGCATCTCTGTTTCACAAGGAGACTATATCTATTGTGATCTAAATGGTATTGCCGTCTCAAAACAGCCATTAGCCTTACCTTAAACAGCACGGCCTTGATTACAAAGCGGATAAGGTATGAGTAAACAGACTTCGCACGCCATTTACCAACATTTGCACCGACATCATTAGCAACAACATGCCCATTAGTCGCTCTAATGCGGCCAAGCCTTTTTCTTTCAGTATCCGATTCAATAAAGGCGCCATGGCTAAAATCACCACAGAAATCCCCCATGCCGCGCCCACTGAAAGCAGCAGGTCTTGCTGATCATTTGGGTAGCTTTTCACCATGACCAGCAAGGTGGCTAACGTCGATGGCCCAGCCAACATAGGAATTGAGATAGGAACAATAAAAGGCTCCATCACTGGGCCGGCGTCTTTTGTATAAGGCGAAGGAAAGATCATCTTCAATGCAATCACAAACAACACCACACCACCGGCAATCGAAATAGACTCGGTTTCCAAATGCAGTAAGGCCAAAAACTCAGCACCAAAAAATAAAAAGCACACCAGTATAATTAAGCCAATCAAGCCATCTCGAACAACGATCTGATATTGACGTTTTTGTGGCACCCCCTTCATTACCGATAATAAAATGGGAATATTTCCAAACGGATCAATAACAAATAAAAATAACAAGGTGGCAGACAAAATGGAAAATTCAGTGCTCATTAATTACTCAGCGTAGGCGGGTTAGTTCAAAGAATACATTGTATTCATCAACAAGGATAAAACAACCTCTGAAAAAGTCGTCCTAAAAAAATCTATCTTTGAAAAAATAATCCCCTCTATGAAAACCTCTCCGTGCAAAATCACATTTGCACACTATGTAGAATCAAGTCAGATATTATCAAAACTTAACATATCTCATTTTGTGCACATTTCTTCATTATCACTAGGAGACACAACCGTTATCATACAACTTTGTATCAGTTTGTAAAAATTAAACACCTCCCCTACCCCCCTCGCACCACCTATCTGGACAAGTAAGGAAACAGATAATGAAGAAGTTTTTAGAAAACAGGCTAATTGGCACCAAACTCGGCCTAGGATTTGGGTCCGTTTTAATACTCGTGCTCATCGTAGGAATGGCCGGAATTTCCGGTGTTAATACGCTACTTAGCCGAGCCGATAAGGTTCGATTATCAAACGATTTAGACGATGCGCTCATTGATGTAAGGTTTGCAAGAGAACGCTTCATGCTGTCAGGCTCAAGCGAAGACAAGAACACCTTAATCAACCGTGCCGAAATATTCAGTACGTATGTTGATAAAGCAAAAACGTTATACAATGGCGCAGATATTCGTGACATCGTAAAAAAAACCGATATGGATCTTGTAGAATATAAAAAAGCCATATCCACATTAGCTGAGGCGCGTCAAAAATGGGAGGCGGTGGATAACAATGCCAATGTTATTCGTGACAAGATCTTTGATAATTATAGCGGCATTATAGGGCAACTTAGTCAAAGTAACGACACAGACGTACTTATCTCTGCGCAAGACATTTCTAGAAACTGGTATGCGCTTACTTTTGCCATTAATACTTACGTATCCAAAAAAGAAAACATCCCCCTAAAACTGGTCACAACGGATTTTCAATCTATTGTTGCTGCCACTCAACGTCTAGCCGTTCCTGATGAGCTAAACAATGTAAAGCAAGAGACACTTTCACTGTTGAGTCAATATGACACCCTTGGTAAAAGTAACCCTGCTGTCAACAATGAACTGATGACATCAAAAGATAACATCATGGCAATAGCCAGCAGAATGGATAAGAACATTGATTTAATCACGGTATTGCAAGAACAAAGAAGTAAAGAAGACGGCAATACAATTTCTCTTATTGTGACGGCTATCACCGCAATTGCTATATTAATGGGGATTTTCTTCGCGCTAATTATACGCCACATGATAGTAACGCCAATGAAGGAAGTTATGGCCGCGGTCGAAAAAATCGCTTCTGGTGATTTGACACAACAATTGCACACAGACCGAAAAGATGAGTTAGGACGGCTCTATAACAATATTGGCACCATGAGCACCACCTTGAACACGCTTATCTCTGAAGTCGTTTCTGGCGTTCTAAATTTAAGCTCAACCAGTGAGCAATTAGAAACCATTTCAAAACAAAGTCAAAAAATGATGCTGTCGCAAAAAGATGAAACCGACCAAGTAGCCACGGCCATCAACGAAATGTCATCCACCGTTGCGGAAGTCGCTCGAAATGCAGAAACGGCAGCGGAAGCCACTACCGAAGCCGATAAAATAGTCAACCAAGGCAATCAAATGGTATCTGGTGTTGTCGCCTCTATTGGATCACTTGCCAGTGATTTGACCGCCACAAGCAAATCAATGGAACATCTAAAAACACGCACAGACAATGTTGGCAATGTGTTAGAAGTGATAAAAGCGGTAGCAGAACAAACCAATTTACTGGCACTCAACGCTGCCATTGAAGCAGCACGTGCAGGTGAAGCTGGCCGAGGCTTTGCGGTTGTAGCCGATGAAGTTCGTGGGCTCGCTAGTCGTACACAAAGTTCAGCCAAAGAAATTGAAGATTTAATTATTGAATTGCAAAACGGCGCCCAAGATTCTTTAGAGAAGATGTTAACTAGCCGTGACTTATCCACCAGTAACGCTGAGCAAGCCAAAGAAGTATTAACACTCTTTGCAAACATCAGCAAACAAGTTGGTTACATGCAAGATATGGGGCTGCAAATTGCGACCGCGTCCGAAGAACAATCCCAAGTCTCAGAAGAAATTAACCGAAGCGTTGAAAACGTTCGATTGCTTGCCGATGAAACCGCAGAAGGTTCTGCAGAATCGGTACGCGCAGTGAGTAACTTAAGAACATTAAGCCATCAGCTAAAATCGTTAACCGAACGTTTCAAAATTTCTTAAGCGCAAAATTGACAAAAAACCACCGCGTCAAAACGGTGGTTTTTTTACGAACTAAGAAAAAATATCCGTTAAATTTTCATTCATCAGAGTTTGCCATTCTTTATCAAGTGGCGCTTCAAACAACATACGTTCACCATTAAGCATGATCTCCAATCGCGTCGCATGCAGACACAAGCGTTTAAACCCCAACGCTTTTGACTCTTTTATCGACTCAGCTGGCGCGTACTTGTCATCCCCGACAATAGGATAACCCGCATACTGGGTATGAACTCGAATTTGATGTGTACGTCCTGTGACGGGCTTCACACTCAACTAAGCTGTATCCCTCAAATTGTCGAACCAACTTAAATCGCGTCAAACTGTCTTTGCCATCCGTATGCACTCGGACAATACGTTCCCCAGATTGCAACTCGTTTTTGAGTAGCGGGGCATTAACCTGTAATTTACGCTTAGGCCAGCTACCATAAACCAACGCCAAATAGGTTTTTTGCACACCTTCTTTTTCACGTAGCGCCGTATGCAACTCTTTGAGTACCGAGCGCTTTTTCGCCACCATGATAAGACCAGAAGTATCACGGTCCAATCGATGAACAAGCTCAATGAATTTTTCTAATGGTCGCATTTGGCGAATTACTTCCACCAAACCAAAGCTCAAACCACTACCACCATGCACCGCTAAGCCAGAAGGTTTATTAATCACAATTAAACCTTTATCTTCATAGACAATGCGTGATTCTATCTCGTTTTTTAAGCGATCAGACAGCACAGGCTTATCCGATTCTGGCGCAATTACAATCGGCGCAATACGCACGATATCGTCGTTTTGAAGGCGATAATCGGGTTTAGTGCGCTTCTTATTGACGCGAATTTCGCCTTTTCTTAGCAGATTGTAAATCTTGCCTTTCGGAACCCCCTTGAGAAAAGTAACCAAAAAATTATCGATTCGCTGACCCGTATTATTGTCGTCAATCGTGACGTAACGAACCGCGGGACGCTCTGTTAAATTAAGTTCTGAGTCCGACATAAGCTAAGATTGGTTTCCTTTATAATTGAAGCACTTAGTTTTTACTGTTATATTCACATTCGCAAAGGGTAAGAGGCAACAAAACACCTCGAAGATAAGATGCAAGAATTGAATGACAATTGCCGAAGCGACACTTTGGCCCCCTATCTTACCTCTGTAACAGTTAATCTTAAATAATAAACCGCATGATTCGGAAAAATCCGCTTCAGTGGAAGGAACTCTCATTAAATTGCTCGACCGCGCGTTCGCGTTGTTTCGTAAAAAGGCAAAGAAACGAGACCGGTTAAAGAGACTATTTGGTATTGATCACGGCAGCGACCGCATGAAAGCGTTTAACATAAAGTAAACGAATCGCGTACTCCTCTCGCCAGAAAAGACTGAATGACTTGCTCTCATGCTGAGTCAGATTTATTAATGGTTACCTATCACTGTTGTGACTCTTTCGAATCAGCTCACAGAGTTCACACATACAATGATTAGAATGCTTATCAATGCAACTCAACAAGAAGAGTTGCGCGTCGCCCTAGTAGACGGTCAACGTCTATATGATCTAGACATAGAATCCGGTTCACGCGAACAAAAGAAGTCCAATATTTACAAAGGCCGCATCACTCGCATAGAACCGAGTTTAGAAGCTGCTTTCGTAGATTTTGGTGCTGATCGCCACGGCTTCTTACCATTAAAAGAAATATCCAAAACGTATTTTTCGAAAAAATCAAACCATGATGGCCGCATCAACATCAAAGATGTACTAAGCGAAGGCCAAGAAGTCATCGTTCAGGTTGATAAAGAAGAACGCGGCAACAAAGGCGCCGCACTGACGACCTTCGTTAGCTTAGCTGGACGTTACTTGGTTCTTATGCCAAACAATCCACGTGCCGGCGGCATCTCTCGTCGTATTGACGGTGACGACCGTTCGCACCTAAAAGAAGCCATGTCAGGTCTGAACACACCAGAAAATGGTGGTCTAATTGTTCGTACTGCCGGCGTAGGTCGTTCAACAGAAGAGCTTCAGTGGGATTTGGATTACCTGGATACACTGTGGTCTTCTATCACCAAAGCCGCTTCTGAAAAACCGGCTCCTTTCTTAATCTACCAAGAAAGCAATATCGTTATCCGTGCCATTCGCGACTACCTACGTGAAGACATCGGTGAAGTGTTAATTGACGAGAAAAACGCGTATCAAGACGCGATTAACTTTGTCATGCAAGTCATGCCACACTTCAAGTCACGCATTAAAATGTACACCGATTCTACACCGCTGTTTAACCGCTTTCAGATCGAAACTCAGATCGAAACGGCTTTCCAGCGTGAAGTTCGCTTGCCTTCTGGCGGCTCTATTGTTATCGATCCGACAGAAGCACTAGTTTCTATCGATATCAACTCGGCTCGCGCAACAAAAGGCGGAGACATTGAAGAAACAGCGCTACAAACTAACCTAGAAGCCGCAGACGAAATTGCTCGTCAATTGCGTCTACGTGATATCGGTGGCTTGGTGGTGATCGACTTCATCGATATGACACCAGTACGCAACCAGAAAGAAGTTGAAACCCGCATGAAGAACGCGCTAGAAGCGGATCGTGCTCGCGTTCAACTTGGTCGCATCTCTCGCTTTGGCTTATTGGAAATGTCACGCCAGCGTTTGCGCCCTTCTCTTGGCGAAACCAGTGGTATCGTTTGTCCTCGCTGTAATGGCCAAGGCTTCATCCGCGACGTAGAATCACTCGCTCTGTCTGTGCTTCGCCTAATCGAAGAAGAATGTTCGAAAGAACGTACTGCTCAGATTCGTGCTGTTTTACCTGTGTCTGTCGCTACTTTCTTGCTCAACGAGAAACGCACAAATATCGCTAAAATCGAAAAACGCAATAACGTTCACATCATTCTTGTGCCAAATCCTCATATGGAAACACCGCACTTTGAAGTAGAACGTATTCGTGATGACAGTACGGTTATCACTCAAAACGAAAACAGCTATACCTTAGTAGAAACGCCAGAGCAGCCACCGTATGAGCCTCGTAAAGCAAGCGAAAACGTGCGCGCACAAGCGGCTGTAACAAGTATTGCACCAAAAGCACCAGCGCCAGAGCACACAACTCCAGCAACGGTAGCAACAGCAAAATCAGCGAAGAGCCAGCCCAGCAAACCTAGTTTGTTTAAACGTATTGTCACCGCTCTATTTGGTAGCACAGAAACAAAAGCTAAGCCAAAAGCCGCGAGTGCAACACCTAGCTCAAACACAGCACCTCAAGCTGAACGCAATGCGTCAAGCAAACCAGTAAACAATCGCACAAACCGCAACAAGCGTACGGTTAAGCATCAGAATGCAGACCGTGATGACAACCAGAGCACAGCAGAAAACAATCGCTCTACTCGTCAGTCTCGCCGTGAACAAGCGGAAGCAGCAACAAAAGGCAACAACAATAACCGTCGCAACAACCGCAACAACAAGACGGATGCTCAAGAACCAAGAACTGAAAAGCAGGAAGCCGCTGTAAAAGCAGCGCCACGCCAGCCTCAGAAAGAAGTTCCTGAAGTTAAAGAACGCAAACGCGAACGCAATGACAACCGTCGCCGTAATGGTAAGCTGAAAGAAGAAGCTCTTGAAGCCGCTAAGTTGCAAGAGCAAGAAGATGCCGCTCTAGTTGAAGCCGCTCAAAACGCTGAGGTGGAAAACAACGAAAACGGTGATGAACCTCAACGTCGTTCTCGTCGCTCACGTCGCTCACGTCGTCCACAAAAAGAAGACAACAGCGTACAGCAAGAAAACACTGAGTCTGAAAACGTTGATGCGCAATCAACAACGACTACAGCTCCAGTAGAAAAAACAGACGCGTCATCCGTTGACACAAAAAACACCGACGCAACAAGCATAATGGAAGATGCGGCGTCTAAACCCGAAGTAGAGGCAAAAGTACAAGCCGAAGTGGAGACAAAAGCAGACAATAAAGCTGATGCTGTGGAAGCGCCAAAAGCCTCAACAGAAGAAGATAAGCCTCAAGCCGTTGAAGCACCATCAGACGATGCGTCAGTAACTGCAGAGGATGTTGCAGATAAAGACAGCGCACCTGAGGTGAAACCTGCTAAACCTAAGATGTCGGTCAAAGCTCAAATGCGAAAAATTGAGCAAATTGAACAAGAAACACCTGAGGTAACGCTACCAACAGCAGACACAACTGACACTCAACCTGAAACCGTGGCCGTTCCAGTTGAAGCGAAAGAAGAAGCGACCCAAGTAGCAGAGCAAGCAGAAACGACTCAAGCAGAGGCAAAACCTGCCGTGGCGACAGAAGACACACCTCAATCTAACACTACAGTGGTAGAGACAGAGAACGTTCAATCTGAAAGCCAAGCTGAGACGACAGAAGCGAGCAAAGAAGACAACACAGTAGAACCAGCGGACAATAACGCTCGTACGACTCGAACACCTCGCCGTGGACGTGGCAAACCTGCCACTAAACCGGCTAACGCTGAAGCGAAAGCGCCAGTAGAATTGCCCGCTGCTATTTTAGCTCAACAAGAAAAGCTACGCTTAGAGCAAGAACAAAAACGCAAAGCAGCATCGTCTCGTCGTCGTGGATCGACAGGTCGCGTTAAAAACGACCCTCGAATTGCTCGTGAAGACAATAACACAGAAACAACATCAGAAACGCACGCAGAATAACGCAGCGCATTTTGATGAAAAATACAAAGAAGCCGCAACTGCGGGCTCTTTTGTAACAGACTACGATGGATTACTTCAAAGGATTGATTTAAAGACAGATAACGGACAGGTAAACAAATAATGATCATTGATTTTTCTCGCTTCAAAGACTGGACTCTTACTGGCGACTTATTTGGCGGAGCAACCACGGCCATTGTATCACTGCCGCTGGCGCTTGCTTTCGGCGTAGCCTCAGGTGCTGGTGCCGAAGCAGGGCTTTGGGGAGCTATAATAGTCGGCTTATTTGCCGCGCTATTTGGAGGGTCGACCAGCCTGATATCTGAACCCACCGGCCCAATGACAGTTATCATGACAGCCGTGCTTACCAGCATGATGGCGAGCAGCCCTGAGGGTGGCGTCGCCATGGCGTTTACCGTGGTGATGATCGCAGGTTTATTTCAAATAACATTAGGTTATCTAAAGTTAGGCAAATACATCACCCTAATGCCCTACAGTGTCATTTCAGGCTTTATGTCTGGCATTGGTATCATTCTGATTATTTTACAAATTGCACCTTTCTTGGGGCACCCTTCACCATCAGGTGGCGTAATGGGCACCTTAAGCGCCTTACCGAACCTAATACTTAACCTTAAATTTTCCGAGTTATTTTTAGGCTTACTGACGGTAGGCGTGTTGTTCTATTTGCCGAAACATTGGCGTCGATATGTGCCACCACAACTCGTCGCCCTAGTCACTATTACTCTCATTTCTGTCATTCTATTCAGCGACTCTGATGTTCGCCGTATCGGCGTCATCCCGTCTGGCTTGCCTTCTATTCACTGGCCTACATTTGAACGCTCGGTATTTATTGAGATCATTATTAATGGTTTAGTGTTGGGCACGCTAGGCTGTATTGACACACTCTTAACCGCGGTCATCGCCGACAACCTCACGCGCAAAGAGCACGACTCAAACCGAGAGCTCATCGGCCAAGGGACCGCTAACTTCTTTTCCGGTTTGTTGGGTGGATTACCTGGCGCGGGAGCGACCATGGGCACAGTCGTCAACATACAATCTGGTGGTAAATCCCCCCTTGCAGGCATCACGAGAGCGCTCATTCTATTACTCGTCGTACTCGGCGCATCGGAACTGATCAGCCCTATTCCTATGGCGGTGCTCGCGGGTATCGCATTGTATGTTGGTATCAATATCCTCGATTGGAGCTTCCTGAAGCGCGCGCATAAAGTCGCTTTATCGCCGACTATTATCATGTATGGCGTTATGGCGCTTACCGTATTTGTGGATTTAATGGTCGCGGTAGGCATTGGTGTCTTTATTGCCAACATCATGACCATCGAAAAACTCAGCCGCTTACAATCAGGAAATGTAAAAGCGATCAGCGATGCGGACGACGACATTCCCCTGTCAAAAGAAGAAAAAATATTATTAGATCAAGCCGACGGCAAAGTATTATTGTTCTATCTGTCTGGCCCAATGATCTTTGGCGCCAGCAAAGCCATCGCCAAGCACCACAACCGCATACACAATTATAAAGCCGTGGTATTAGATTTAAGCGCTGTCCCCATGATGGATCTCACCATTGGTTTAGCACTGGAAAACGCCATCAAAGACGCGATAGACGCCAATTGCGCGGTGTATATCTTTAGTCCCAACGGGCAAACAACAGAACGTTTGGAGAAACTGGGGATATTAAGCCGTTTGCCTCACAACGCTTTTTGTGACTCAAGAAAATCGGCGTTGGCACAGGCGGTAGAAAGCCTAAAAGACGCCTAGCGAATAACGCAACAGCGCTTACTTAAGCCAATATCGGTTCATCAACAACGATAACCAACTTGATGAGCAAGCCCATCTGTGAATGCACATAAAATGCCCTTATCGCCAAATGGCAATAAGGGCATTTTTTATTGCCACATGACCTTAATGAGAGCAAAACGCTTGCTAAAGCTTACGAATCAGCCTTTACCACACTTTGGGCAAATCATCCCACTTGGTCGTGTAGGCTGGCGATAAATGCTCTCGTTTCATTGCCCACTGTGGCGACACCCCTTGCGAAGCAAAGAAAACCTGGCCCATGCCACTGCGGTTGATCTTATCCATGACGCCCATTAAGGCTTTTGAATTGGTTTTTGTGCTATCAACACACAGGAAGTCTTGCTGAACCGTTCCTGGCTCATAAAAATCAGTAAGCATGACACCACCTTTGGCATAACGATAACCAGCACGATACAGGCGATGAAAAATACCCTCAGCGACCGCCAATAAGTCTCGTGTATCATCGGTTGGATTCGGCAGCTCAACGGTAAGCGACGCGGAATACTGCGGTTCGTTTGGAATAAAAGGGCTGGTACGAATAAACACACTGGCCACGCGACAAAAACGCTGCTCGCTACGTAACTTCTCAGCGGCACGGGTCATATATTTGGCGATGGCCTCCCCTAGTTCACGCTTATCTGTGACTTTATGCCCAAATGATCGACTGCAAATGATCTGCTGCTTTGTAGGCCTAACCCACTCCAAATCCAAACATGACACACCGTTCAACTCTCGAATCGTTCGCTCCATCACCACAGAAAACTCACTGCGCATCACCTTGGCGTTCACGTTCGCCAGATCCCACGCCGTATGAATACCCTTTGCTTTGAGCTTTGCTGTGGTTCGACGACCAACACCCCACACATCACCCACATCGACCAAGGCTAACAAGCGTTTTTGCCTATCTGGATTCATCAAATCCACCACAGACCCCGTTGCGGGGTACTTTTTTGCCGCATGATTCGCCAACTTCGCCAAGGTTTTAGTGGGTGCAATACCCACCCCAACCGTGATGCCCGTCCATTTATCGACCTTTGCTTTTACTCGTTGAGCAAACGCCAGCAGATCTGTCACATGTTCGACACCGGTTAAATCCATAAAGGCTTCATCAATAGAATATATCTCAAGCCGCGGCGCTTCCTCTTCTAACGTGGTCATCACCCTATTCGACATATCCGCATACAAGGCATAATTCGACGAAAAACACACAATACCGTGTTTTCTTAGCGCGTCTTGAACCTGAAAAACGGGCACGCCCATTTTAATACCCAATGCTTTCGCTTCTTTAGAACGCGCGACGATGCAGCCATCATTGTTCGACAGCACCACAACAGGCGTATGCCTTAGGTCAGGCCGAAACAACTTCTCGCAACTCGCGTAAAAATTATTGCAATCGACCAAAGCAAAAGCCGTATTCTTAGCCGCGCTCATATTTGCGAACCACACCCGCGACCACACCAAAAATCTCCAACCCCGACTCCTCGGTAATAGGAATGGCCTTATAAGCTTTGTTCTTCGGACGCAGCAACACATTGGGTTTCAACTCTAACGTTTTCACCGTCATTTCTCCGTGGATACAGGCAATCACAATATCCCCATGTCGCGCCGTTAGTGAACGGTCTACCACCAACACATCACCCGAATGAATCCCTACATCAATCATCGAATCCCCCTGAGCACGCACATAAAACGTCGCATTAGGATGCGCCACACAAAACGCATTCAAATCCAACGATTTCTCAACAAAATCCTGAGCAGGCGAAGGAAACCCCGCCGACACAGAATCCACATAAAGTGGGATTCGCACACTGTTGGCCGCGATAAACGCCGCCGACTCAGACACACCAAGATACGTCACACGCATGATAAACACCAAATTATACTGTATGGATATACAGTATAATTTTAAATCACGGAAAAGGCCAAATGATTTTTTGTAAGAAGAGCGCTCCACAGAAGAGCAAAAGCATTTTCAACAGGCATAAAAAACCACCCGAAGGTGGTATTTTTAAAGCTATACAGGATTTTTAAGTCACGACTCTCTTACTAAATGTGTAAAACTTGGCACTGAACGATCAAGCTTTATTAACAAATCTTCAACTGTAAGCTCCGGGTCTTTATGTACACGTGCAAAATTATCTAACGCTTTCATGACACTATCTTTTTCTTTAGTGAACAAGAAACACATCAACTCGTCTCTTGTCATCGTTCTAATACCATACTCAGCCAATAATTTTGCCGGAAAGTCTTTAATGTTATCTGTCGCAATAATATTACAACCCGTTTTTACTGCAGCAGCAAGAACATGACGATCATCTGGATCAGGAAGGTCAAGCTGATTTATTAATGGCTCGTAACCTAAAACATAGCGATCGAAAAAGGATGCCTTAATCGAATATACCTGCTTAATAATGACGTCTTTGCTTTCGGGATGCCTACGAATTAAAGCATTAGACCATTCGGCATCTATCTTATCAGTCCAAAAAAACTGAGTAGTACACCCATCTAACTGCATCAAATTAAGAAGCATCATCCTCAATGGTTGTGAATATAGGGTATTTGCATCCAGCAAAATTTTATCATCCATAACAACCCCTTACATAGAATCTGACTCTTGCTCAAAGTTGGCAATTAAACTAAGAGTCTCTTCTCTTGACCCCTTAGCACTAGAAAGCTTCTCCTTAAATAACAAGACATCTGCCATTTTTACACGATGATGAGTGCCTACCTTCATAGATGGAATTTGCCCAGCCAAAATATAACCTGTTACTTTTGGTCGTGACATTCCAAGAAACTTAGCCGCCACAGCAGGACTCACCATTTTCTCCAAGTCAACCTGCTGTTCAAAAAACTGATCATCGCCATCCTTAGCCAATTGACCTAACACTTGAACAAGTGCATCAAGCGTCAATTTGGGCAATTCAAATTCAGCTTTTTGACCATTTTTAAGTAACACATCAATTTTTAACTTATCAAGATCCGCTTGATGCAGCTTCAGGTACTGCTGCGCTTTGATTATTGCACTGGTATCCGGCTCAACATTTAAATTGGTTTTCATCATTCGAGTAACCTCTCACCCTTAACACTATCAAGGCAAACTAAAAGCTAGCCTCAGTAACCCCAAACATAAATGAAATATCTGAAAACATCCATGTTTTTTTTCAGTTATTTCACTTAAGTGTTTTTGATCTAGACTTTATACATTCGAAAAAACAACAAAGACGGGCATAGCGCTTTTAACGCATTCGATGGTTTGGTCGACCCATGCGGGGTTGGTTTGAATTCGGACGGCTTGTTGCTGGTAGTTTCGGATAGTTTGGCTCATGGCAGTGATGTCGGTGGCGGGTACGACAGCGATGCTTTCTGCTATGAAAAAAGGATTTGGCAGCGTCGTTTACAATCAATTTTTCATCTGCCCCCAAATTCATATTAAATATTGAAAATATGGCAAAAGAACTGTTAGAAAGCTAAACAACATCATCCAACTTGCCATTGATCCAAGGCTGCACAAATTGCGTGTAAAGGCTTGTAAGATAAGCACGCCATTGCGCGTTGTTGTGGGCATCTGGCCCTAAAATGGTTAACAACAGATACTTCTCTTCAAAATCATCAAAGGCATAAATCAGCCAATAATCATTGTCAGGATCACCCATTCGAGTAGTGCGATAATAGACCTGATCAATTCTAGGGTGTCGTTTAGCCCAAAGGTTGGCTAACTCTTGGTTTGAGCGAGGTGTATATGATGAACATAAGGGTGACTCAATGATGCGTCACGACCATAAAAATCTGGCTGTTCACCATTAAGCTTGTAGGATTCAAAAGTATTTTTGTGAAGCTCCCAGTCAGGAGCCATTCTAAAAATAGAGGCTGTCTGTACAATCGCCAAGTTAACCCTTAGCTGGTTTCAGTTGCTCTTTAGAAGTAGGAAACTTGCCGTGCTTTTGGAAGTAAGCAAACACAGCGTCACCAACGGCAGCAGCAGACTTAACGTCTTTCGCGGTCGCTTTTGGCTTTTCTTGTCTTGCTTTAGGTAAAGGCATGTTAATAAACCTCAATGAAATTATGACATCATCGTCAAAATCTTATTGTAAACTCAAATTATCATGTTGGCAAAGATCAACTATGTGCTGTTTCGTACAATATAGCGCGATTACTATACAGATCAATCACCTACATAATTTCATAAAACAGCGGCACAATAATATTTTTTAGCTTAAAGCCCCACTCCCCCAGCGCTTTGCGCATCTGCTCTCTCGAATGGGTGTGCATGTAGTGTTTGTCCAGTCCGTCGCGTTCGTGGTTGAGTCGCATTTCCCCTCTTTCCATTATCAGAAAGCCCAGTCGATCCCTGCTCTTCTTTTCGTGCTAACTGTCGCGGGCGAGTTTGCGTATGTCGTGGCTGGTGAACTTGATGACAACGTCGTCGCTGAGGCTTTGACACCAATGCTCTATGGTGCGTATGGTGATGGGTTTACGCTGGATAAAAATCTATCGGGATCAGATAAAAAATGGTTTGTGCGGCAGATTGCGCTTCGCTTATCGTGCCTTACAAGTGATATTGTTTAGGTTCAGAAGTGAGGAACAAGGCAGGTTCAAGTCGGTGTGACAACACCAAAAGGCGTAACAATGCATCAAAAGAGTTTTGTAGAAACGCTAAGGAATGAAGTAAGTATTGAAGTAAAAAAGAAGAATTTAGAACATTGGGGAGATTAAGGTGGCATCTCTACCAGCCGCACCTCGGCACACAAGTCCACCGCTGTGGCTGCTTCCTTCCGGACCTGACCAGATTAACGGTTTATCGTTGCGAGGGGACCAGCAGAGACACCATAAAGGAGGCTTGTTGACCTTGGGACGCAATTATACGCAGCCAATTCGAAATATCAACCGCCTTTCTTATGTATTTTCATATACTTATCGATTGTCGCCCTTCCTTACACTTTCTCTACTCTGTTGCTTTTCGTGTCGAGCTATAACGCGGCTTATATTTACGGTAAGATACGCGCCATTAAGAATCATAGGAGTAGCGAGTTGAAGCTATTTGTAAAGAACCTGACCCACGTGGATTTTTCCTATTTTGATGCCAAGCGTGGTTTGTTGGGCGAAAGCTGGCAGACAGACATTGTGCTGACGGGTAAGTTAAACGATGAGAGCATGATTTGTGATTTCGGTATCGTGAAAAAACAAATCAAGAAATGGCTGGATGACAATATTGATCATATGTTGGCGATTCCTGCCGAGCATGATGGTTCTATGCTCACGCCATTAGCGAATGATCGTGTTGCTTTTCTCTTTGATCACAGTAAAGAAGCCGCTGACGACAAACGTGTGTTTCAGTGTGACGCGCCAACTCAAGCCATTTGCGTATTACCCATGGCCGAAGTCACACCAGACGCCGTTGCCAAGTGGGTTGAAGCACAAATATTGAACCTACTTCCTGCTGAGTTAGAAGCAGTAAGCGTGCGTTTTACACCAGAGCACATCACTGGCGCGCAATACCAATACAGCCATGGCTTGAAAAAACACGCTGGTAATTGTCAGCGTATTGCTCACGGCCACCGCTCTACCGTTGAGATTTACGCCGATGGTGTGCGCAACGCCGCCATGGAACACGATTGGGCTAAGCGTTGGGAAGATATCTACCTAGGCACTCAAGAAGACTTAGACAGAGAGATCACAGAAAACAGCGTGAATTATCACTGTTTCCGTTACACCAGCCAGCAAGGATTGTTTGAGCTAAAAATCGACAGCAATCAAGTTTACATGCTCGACTGTGATACCACAGTGGAGTCGCTTTCAGCACATATTGCCGATGTGCTCGCGAAGGAAAACCCAGGAACGCACATTGAAGCTCATGGCTTTGAAGGCATCGGCAAAGGCGCTATTTCAGAGCATAAGGTATCCGCTTAGCCAATACGCCCCAGATGTGAGCATTACGTGAATCGCCTTCATTAGAATAGGTAACGGTATGAGTTTAAAAGACTACGAACATCTCGCCAAAGGCGAAACACTCTCTCTAGACACGGTGTTAGCCAATTTAAAAACAGACGAGCATGGCTTGATCGCGGCCATTGCACAGCAACATGATACGGGCGAAGTACTCATGTTGGCCTACATGAATGAGAAGTCCATTCGTGAAACCTTGGAGACAGGCCAGGTGTGTTATTGGTCTCGTTCTCGCCAAACCTACTGGCGTAAGGGCGAAAGCTCTGGTCATCGCCAGACACTGGTTTCTATGTCCTTTGACTGCGACGGTGATGCTATTTTGGTAAAAGTGGATCAACAAGGTCCAGCTTGCCACACCAACCGTCGTGATTGCTTTTTCTTCACTGTCGATGGCGAAAATGTGGTTATCGGCTCAGCCCCTCTTTGTTAAAACAAGAAATGCACAATAATGGGGCATAATGATAAAATATCACTATGCTTCCTACTTAACTTTGCGTTATCTTAGTGCGATATAGTTTTTTTTGCACATTTCATACAATGTCGCGATTAGAACAGATTAGTAATGCAACACGCTTTATCAAATATTCTCAAATCCTGTAAACAGTTTGCCATTTTTTTCGCGAAACGGCGCAAAACACGCACAATATTGCAACTTGATTGGCATAAGTATTGCTGGACAAGAGATACCGACCAACACGATTAACTCATTGGATTAAGTATGCTAAACCTGTCTGTACGTACTAAAATACTCGCTCTCATCGCCCTCTTCTCATTGGTCATCGTTGGCATTAGCGTAAGCTCTGCCTTATCAAGCAAATCCGTTTCAGCAAAACTACAAGACCTTTCTTCACAAAGCTTGGAACTGATGAGAAACCTAGAAAAAAGCCGTCAATTACTACTGCAACAATCAGTAGAGTTTGAGCGCGGTTTTTTCCAAGTGTCCATTGCTAAATCCATTGGCGGTTATGGCACGGAGCAAATTGCCGAATCAGAAGAGAAATTCAAAACTTATACCAATGAGCTGTTAACCAGCATCGAAAACGTAAAAGGCATTCTTGCCACCATGCCAGTGAATGACGGTTTAAATAACCTTTTAGCGCAAATATCCACCTTAGAAGAACAGCAAGCCGTGTTTCTTGAAGCCAGCACGGAAACCTACAGCTGGTGGGTTAAACTTAATACCATGAAAGCCGGTAAGTCTCGACGTGCCGCCGACGACAGCCTAATCGCAGTCAATCAACAGATGGAAGAAATCATCACGTCTATTAATGAATACAACACCCTCGTTGCCGAAAACCAAAACCGCAAATTAGACCAAACGATTTATGCCAGTGGTGTCTTAGCGGCAGTGTTAATTACCGCCGGTATTCTCATCAGCATTATCATAGTGAACGGTATTTGTAGACCCTTAATTCGAGCCGTACGTCGCGCAGAAGAAATTGCCTCAGGCGAGTTGGTTGAGCCTAAGGTAACCAGCAAACGCACTGACGAAATTGGTCTATTAGAAATCGCTATGGATAAACTGGTGGTTCAGTTACGCAGTATTTTACACGATGTCGCGGAATCAAGTTCCATGCTGACCAGTGCTGCAAATGACTTAAACCGTATCACGGATGAGTCCTCCGAAATGGTGGATCGTCAGCAGGAAGAAACCAACTTTATTTCACAAGCCGTACAAGAGATACAAGCCACCGCCGTGCATGTTTCCGAATCCACTAATGACGCCAGTCAAGCGGCTCATACTGCTGAGACAGCCGCCAATGAGGGTACGATCATCGTCACGAAAACCATTCAAAGCATCCAAGAGTTGGCGGCTGAAATATCCACTTCGGCAAGCACCATTAATGAACTACAGAGCAACACCAAGGAAATCAGCAATATTCTCAACGTGATTCTTGGTATTGCAGAGCAAACCAACTTACTTGCGCTTAATGCGGCGATAGAAGCAGCCCGTGCTGGTGAGCAAGGTCGTGGCTTTGCTGTCGTGGCCGATGAAGTGCGTCATTTAGCTCAAAACACTCAGAATGCTACACAAGAAATTGAAAAAATGATCAGCCTCTTACAAACAGGAACAGCCTCTGCGGTAAAAGCCATGACGTCTAGTCACCAGCGCTCTACCGATGCGGTGAGCCAAGTGAAGCATGAAGAAGAATCACTTAAAAACATTAACCAATCTGTGTCTAAGATTCGTGATATGAATGATCGCATCTCAGCCACCGCTGAAGAGCAAGCATCGGTGACAGCAGAAGTCAGTCGCAATGTTGCCAATATCAACGACATCGCATCACGCACTACCAAATCCATTCATGCTATTAGTAACTCTGCGGATCAATTAGCAACATTGGCAACACAATTGTCCGCGAAAATCAGCTATTTCAAAGTCTAGATCTACTGAAAAAGAGAAGATTAGATTACCATGAAGGAAGCAACTCGTTGCTTCCTTTTGCTTTCATTCCTAGGAGAAAATCATGTGTCGTTGGATGGCGTATCAAGGTGAACCTGTTTATCTTGAGTCGTTGCTTTTTAAACAAGAGCATTCTTTAATTCATCAAAGTCTAAGCGCCAGAAAGTCGGAGGTTACCGTAAACGCCGATGGGTTTGGGTTGGGCTGGTACGATGAACGAGAAGAACCTGGCCTCTACCATGAAGTGTTACCAGCGTGGAGTGACAGCAATTTAAAAAGCTTAGCAAAGCACATCAAAAGCGGCCTATTCTTTGCCCATGTGCGCTCTTCTACCGGCACAGAAACCAACCGTTCAAACTGCCATCCATTCAGCTATAAAAACTGGCTATTCATGCACAACGGACAAATTGGCGGCTATGAATTTCTTCGTTGGCAACTAGATCGCTTGATTCCGGAGCACCTTTATTGCCATCGACATGGCGCGACAGACTCAGAAGTCATTTTCTTATTGATGATCGCTAATGGACTCGAAGATAATCCAGAAAAAGCCATAGAAGTGACTCTAGCTCAAATTCTAGGGATGATGAAACAGAAGAACATCAAAGACCCTTTGCGCTTCACAGCGGTTTTTTCAGATGGGGAAGAAATCACCGCTATTCGATTTTCTAGCGATGAACAAGCACCAAGCTTATACTGCAAGCAATTTGCAAAACACACAGTAATTGGCTCAGAACCCCTCGACCATTGCAGCGACAGTTGGACACAAGTTCCAGCGGGACACATTGCCAAAATCAAAGGACAAAACTACCAAATTCAACCGTTACCCGAATTACTAAAAATGACCGCCTAGCGGTCATTTTTCATCGTATAGGTATTTTTTAGGTCAGGACCGCGCTTTTGCTAAACGCCTGTTTGCTAAGAGCTTATGCGCTCTCTTTTTCTCGATAGGCGTAAGTCGCATCAAAGCGTGACTGAATCCAATCACCACTCAAAATAGCGTCGTATTTAGCAGGTTTGTCTGCGGTAGCGCAACTCGGCACACACGCAACCTTGGTTTCGTAATCTGGCTCCACAAAAAATGGGAAGGAGTAACGATGCACATCTGGCAAAGACGCGCGCACGCGGTGAGCTGTCGAAACGTATTCATCATTGGTCCAACGTTGCATCAAATCGCCAATATTCACCACCAGCGCATCGGCGATAGGCGTCGCATCTACCCACGCTCCCTTGCGGTTTTTCACCTGCAAGCCACCAACCTGATCTTGTAGCAGTAAGGTTACGCAACCGTAGTCTGTGTGAGGCTCCTGCGCCATTGTCATGGTCGCTGGCTGGACGTGGTGGATAATGAATCATTCGTAAAACGGTAACATGATCTTTAAAACAACGAGTGAAGAAATCATCGTCCAACGACAACGCTTGTGCCATGGCCGTTAGTAACGTTTGTGCCACTTGGAACGCTTTTACATAGTATTCTTGCAATACTTCAACGGTTGTCGGGTCGCTTGGATTTTGATTTGGCCCGTACATGGTGGGGTATTTTGCCACCAAAGGATGGTCCTTAGGAAAATCCAATGCCATATCAAAGGTTTCTTTCCAGTCGGCATGACCAATTTCGTCCAGTTGCTCTTCACCGATATTGCCGTAACCGCGATGGTTAATGCTGTTTTTAATATCGATGCGATTTTTAACCTCTTGCGGCTGATTAAAAAATCGCTTGGCTTCACGCATTAACGCCGACATCAATTCTGTCGGAATGCCTGTATTGATGAGATAAAAGAAACCAATTTCTCGACACGCTTTGTCTAGGGTGTTTATTTCAGTTTGACGAACAGATTCACTCTCGTGGGTCAGCTTGGATAAATCAATCAATGGAATGGACATTCAGTGTTCCTTAGGCTCTGGAAGACAGTTTAATAAGTTGTGTGTGCTTGGGATTAAAGCGTTTTAAACCCATTTCGCCAAAATCCACAAAAATCATTTGCTTGGCGTCTCGCTCTTGTCTTACGACAACGCCCTGACCAAATTGGTCATGGCGGACCTTGTCGCCAGGTTGTAAGAGATTTTGGCCTTCAATCCGATGACGAAAAGTCAGTGATGGGGAAGGATCAACCGCGTTTAAATAACGCTGAAACACCGAACCTTTTTCTGTATCAATTTGCGTGCCAGTCTTATCTTCATACCACGCCTCACAAATCCGACTCACGGCATAGGGCTGAGATTCGAATACAAAACGCGATAAGGATAAACTTTTTAATGCCACGCGGGGAATGTCGCCCTGCTTCATGCGTTTATGCTCGTCGGCACTGGGCGTTTCTAGCAAAACAAGCTTCTGTTTGGCGCGCGTGATGGCCACGTAAAAGAGACGACGCTCAGACGCCAAATCACTGGCAGCTTGCTTATCTATGGCGCTCAAATCTTCATCATAGTAAGGAAAGCGCCCTTCTTGTAAGCCGGACAGTAACACCTGATCAAACTCCAAACCTTTCGATTTATGAATCGTCATCAAGTGCACGCCGTGACTGTCATCGGTTTGTTTTTCGTTCAACGTAGCAAGCTGCTCTAAAATCGATTTGGCATCGCCACCCACCCCGCGCACATAGGCCATAAAGGCATCGCAAGTGGCTATCTTTTCTTGGGTCTGAATGTCTTTGCTGCTGGTACTTTCAAAGTAGCGATAAATGCCCAATTTCTCCAAAGTGTGCGCCAAACCTTGCGCTGGATCGGTACGATAGATGTTTAAACTGCGCAACCAGTCAGCACGCTCATAGAGTTTTTTCGCACGCCAACCGTCCGTTGCATCCGCCACGGATTCAATAATCTGCGGCAACAAATGCGGTGATTGCTTGGCTTGTTGGATCAAGGTTTTGCGTTGCGCCATGGCACCACCAAGACTGGGTACCGTTAATAGATACTCAATATCATCGGGGTGAAAAAACGTGCTTGGACTTTCCAAGCCACCTGCAATAACGGCAAGATACGCCATCAGCATACGAATCTGGCGATTTTCCAACAGTGGAGAGTCACCGTGTAATTGATACGGCACGCCTTTGTGCATCAGAGCCAACTGTACTGGCACCATGTCGCTATACAAACGCACCAATACCGCGGTATCGCTCAATGCCCGTCCTTCATCGACCCACGCTTTTAGCTCACCCAATAACGCCTTACCTGTTTTCGGTGCGCGGGCAAAAGACACACGCGTACGCGCACCAGCACCAATCACCAAGGCGTCTGGATCATTTTCACTGATCACACTCGACGCCATTAAACCGACCGCATGACCAAAACGAAAACTGGTGCTCAATGGATAGGTCACCACATGACCAAAATCCTGATCAAACTGGCTCGCCATAATCTCTGGGCTGGCACCGCGCCATTCATAAATACATTGCTGCACATCGCCCACAATCATCCATTGACAAGGCATAGGATAAAGCAATTTTAGTAGCTCATATTGGCAAGGGTTGATGTCTTGAAACTCGTCAATTAATAAGTAACGAAAATCCGGCACCAAGCCACGAACTCTCACTCGCTCAGGCTCTCCTAATTCGCTGATTAGCTCATAGGGATCACTGAGCAAATCGGCAAAAAAGCGAATATTATTACGCTTACGCAGCTTTTCTAACTCGTTGTAGAGCGCGGGGAAAAACTTACGTTCGTTTGACCAACCTAAGGCTTCAAACACAATCTGCGCAGGTTGATGTGATGCTTTCACTTGATCAACAAATAACAGCACGTCTTCTAACCAATCTTTTTCATCCAAAATGGCAATTTTTTCGCCATTGCGAATCAGACGCTGTAGGGCCTCACGTAACATTTTCACTAAGCTGAAATCGTCGGTAACGAGCTTTGCAGAAGCCAGCCAACCTTGCTGTTCCAAGCGACGACAAAATTTCATGCCAAACGCATGAAAAGTCATCACACTGGGAGAGCGGAAATGTCCAGCTGTCATGAGTCGCTTACTCAAACGCTCAGAGAACTCTTCCTGCGCACTTTTGTTGAACATAAACACGCCGATATGAGACGGGTCCACACCCTGAGCCAACAAATGCTCAATGCGAGAAATTAAGGTCGTGGTTTTGCCCGCACCCGCGACGGCAATCACTTTCGCGGGTGTGGCGAGATCATGATTTACAACAAGCGTTTGCTCATCGGTTAACGAGGTAGTCACCTCCGTATTGGGCTGAACCTGTGTCAAAATAATCTTGCCTAGTCTTGTACAATGGGGAAATGGATGACGAACATCGAACCTATTTTAATCTTCAAAGAGTTTACCAATTTCACGAAAGGCGAGGTGTTCTTTGCCAGCGATTTTTGCAATCGATTCGCCACACACCACTAAGCGACGCTGCACGCGAGCGAAAAATACGCCATTTGTACGCGCTATTAAAGGATAGCTCGACGTTTCCACGTCATCGTCCATTAGATTGACCACTTCACCAATCACCTCGCCCGCTTCCACTTCTTCGCCAATCGCCTTGTGGTAACACACAATACCTGCACAGGGCGCTTTGACTAAGTCCATGGCATCCAGTGGGTAATATTCGACTTCGCTGTCATCAATCGATGGCGTTTTGCCAGCGATTACGTCTCGCAACACAAGATAATCAAATAAAGCTTGCGCATCTTGTTCGGCAAACTCGTTGGATATATCATTTTCACCACGCAATTCTACCGTTAAAGAACGACTTCCCCAAGGAATCAAATGCGCATAGTGGGCCTTTAAATCACGCCATACGCTGACATTGGTTTCATCAAACGAAGCGGCGCCCGTTTCCAACTCAGACAAGCCCACTTTTGCACCCAATAGCGCCAATAACGGTTTAAAGTGACCTTCAAATTCTTGCGCAACGTAGGCGTGCATGCTGGCTTCACCGGAGCAGTGCAAATCAATAATTTCATCCGCTCCCATCGACAAGGCCAGCAAATTTTTCTTCATGCCTTGCAACTCGGTAGTTTCTGGCAACAAGGCCAATTCCTCATGAATCGCTTGGCGAACCAGATCAATGTTACGTTCAATATCACCAGTCACGTCGCCTTTGATGCGCTTTTCGACTTTTGCCCCCAACTGCGGCCAGTTACGATTAAAATTGCCGCCACCATCAGAGAACGCAAAGCGTCCTGGGATATAACCATGAAAATTTTGCGCCAAGCCAATCGGGTTCGCCACGGGGACAATGACAATTTCCCCTTGAATCAAGCCCTTATCGTCGGCTGCTTTCAGCTTTCTTAACAAGGTATTCAGCACCAAAAAACCGGGCCATTCATCGGCATGCAAACCCGCCTGAAAATAGACTTTAGGGCGCGCGCCGGTTTCACCAAAATGATGGGCCTTTAAAATTCGCTGGGTACCCGGTGTCGCGCTCGGTAATATATGAGAGTAAATTTGATAAGACATAACACCTCGCAAAAAAGCCGTGAAACATTCGCCCAAATTGAGCCTGCAACATGGTACGCTAAAACCCATTTTTAATAAAAACCAATTCCTTAAATAAAGGCTGTAAGAAACAACACTCTATTTACGTCTAACAACTCGTAAAGATGACAACAACGAAAGAACCTAAGGAGAAAGGAATGAAAAAATCGTTAATCGCGGCCTCCATTATGGCCTCGCTCGCGCTGACCAGTCTAACCGCGCAAGCCGAAACCAGTTATCTATGGCAAGACACCTTGGATCAAGCCAAAGGCCAAACCGTGTATTTTAATGCGTGGGGCGGTGCCGATAACATTAACGATTACATTCAATGGGCGGCAGACCGTATTAAAGAAGAATACGACGTCACGCTAAAACAAGTGAAGTTGACTGACACTTCCGACGCCGTAAACCGAGTATTGGCCGAAAAAGCCGCAAGCAAGGACAGCAATGGTTCAATCGATCTGATCTGGCTCAATGGCGAAAACTTCCGCACCATGAAAGACAATAACCTTCTATTTGGCCCATTCAGCCAATCTCTACCAAACTACATCACTTACGTAGATGAAAATGCCCGTCAAAGCCTAACTCAAGATTTCGGCACACCAGTGGATGGCATGGAATCCCCATGGGGAATGGCGCAGGTCATCTTTATGTATGACACCGCAACGTTAAGCAGCCCTCCTAAATCCATGGCCGAACTGCTCAATTTTGCTAAAGCGCACCCAGGACGCATCACCTACCCTGAGCCGCCGCAATTCCTTGGTTCGACTTTTTTGAAACAAGCCTTGTACGAATTAACCGCGTATCGCCAAGCGCTTTCACAACCGGCAGACAGTGTGAATTTCGATACGGTTACGGCGCCTTTGTGGGCTTACTTAGATCAGCTACATAAAGTCGCATGGCGTAATGGTCAGACGTTTCCATCCAGCTCGGAAGAAATGATGCGTTTGCTTGATGACCAAGAAATCGACGTGGCCTTGAGCTTTGACATTTCCGCGGCTTCCGTTCAAATCGACCAAGGAAACTTGCCAGATACGGTACGTTCTTATGTCTTTACTAACGGTACCATTGGTAATACACACTTTTTAGCCATTCCCTATAACAGCAGCGCAACAGCGGGCGCACAAGTGGTTGCCAACTTTTTGTTGTCGCCAGAAGCACAAATCAAAAAGCAAACGCCAACCATTTGGGGCGATTTAAGTGTTTTATCCTATGCCAAATTGTCCCCCGCCGAGCAAGCTCAGTTTGATGAGATACCTCGTGGTATCGCCACACTCAGCATTGAAGAATTGGGGCAAACCTTGCCAGAGCCACACAGTAGCTGGATGGGTGCGTTAGAAACGGAATGGCGTAAGCGTTACGCCCAATAATTAGCGAAATAAGAAGCAAGATGCCGTTAAAACACGCGAAATGGATCACAGGAATCATCACCCTATTGTTGATATTTCCCTTTGTCATTGGCTTGGTCGGCATATTGCTCCCTGCATTTGCGTATTTCCCGCCCCTTGGCGAATATAGGATTTCCTTAGCGCCTTGGCGTCATTTATTTGCTCAAGGGGAATTCTACGCCAGTTTAAAGCTCACGCTGATCACGGGCATTGGTGCCCCCTTACTATCTCTTTGGTTGGCATTGTCCCTCTTGGCGTGGGGTTATCAACGGCCGTTTTTTCGTAAAATAGAGGCCTTGCTCTCACCGGTTTTGGCGATTCCTCACGCGGCCATTGCTATTGGCTTGTTGTTTCTGTTGAGCCCCGTCTGGTTGGTTAATGCGTTTGTTTAGCCCTTGGCTAACGGGATTTGATCGCCCACCCAATTGGATCACAGTACAAGATCCCTATGGCATTTCACTAATTCTTGCCCTAGTGATAAAAGAAATGCCTTACCTCTTGTATGTCATGCTTGCTACCATGAAAAGCATCAAGGCACGAGAAAGCCTGCAAGTCGCCCAAGCCCTTGGTTACAGTCGTTTTACCTTATGGCGTAAAGTGTTAATCCCTCAGTTGTATCCAATCATTCGTTTGCCCATTTTTATTGTCATCGCTTTTAGTCTTACCGTAGTGGATTTGGCTTTAGTGATTGGCCCCAATACTCCGTCTACGCTAGCGGTTACGCTATTGCGCTGGTTTAACGATCCGGATTTATCCATGCGATTAATGGCCAGTGCCGGCGCGATGTCTCTTATGTTGATCATTATTTTCGTCTTCGCGGGCTGGGAAATGGCGCACTTGTTGTTTAGCAAGCTAACCCGAGCTGAACGCAGTAATGGTAAGCGTTTTGGATTAACCGACAGCGTGCTCAGATTGGGGGTTGTTTTAGGTTTACTCGCCTTATTGAATGCCTTTGTGGCTCTGGCTTTGTTGCCAATTTGGTCCCTTGCTAGGCGCTGGCGCTTTCCCGATGCCTTACCAAGCCAATGGACGTGGGACAACATTGACCGCGCCATGCCGCTGCTGATAGAACTTAGCCGCAATACCTTGATCATTGCATTCATTGCAACATTGATTGCCTGCGGGATTAGCTTAGTGATGCTGGAAACCAAACGCCACGCCACCACAACAGCCACCGCACTCAGCAAGCCTCATGTGTTTGATTGGCTGATTTATGTGCCAATTTTATTGCCCCAAATTGGCTTCTTATTTGGTTTGCATGTATTGCTGATTTATCTGAACCTCAATGGCGATCTGTGCGCCATTATTGCCCTGCATCTGATGTATGTATTGCCTTATGTGTATCTGACCCTAAAAGGCCCGTATTTGGCGTATGAAGAAGATTACTTGCTGCAAGCCAATCGACTCAACCACCGTCCTTGGCGCAATTATGTCTTAGTGAAAATCGCCATGCTAAAACCCGCCATATTTACGGCTTTCGCCATTGGTTTTTCCGTCAGCATTGCCCAATATTTACCAACGCTTATTGCAGGCGAAGGCCGTTATAGCACCTTAACCACCGAAGCCGTAGCGCAAGCGGCATCGGGGGACAGGAAACAAGTAGGCAGCATGGCGCTCTTGCAAGCCGTTTTTCCTATTTTGGTATTTTGGCTGGCGTTAGTCATTCCACCCCGTTGGACAAAATGGCGCTTGGCGCTCAAAACGCTCTTTAACAAAAACAGTAAAAGGAATCAAAAGTGCTCAGTGTAAAAGCGTTTTCATTGTCATTGGACGGCAAGACACTCATTCAAGACTTGAACTTTGAGATTGCCGCTGGGCAAATCTTGTCTATCATGGGGCCAAGCGGCATTGGTAAATCCAGCCTACTGCATTTTCTCAGTGGCTCTTTATCGCCTAACTTAACGACCACAGGCGAAGCCTTTTTAAACGACGAGGCATTGCACACTAAATCCATTCAAGATAGAAAGGTCGGCCTGTTGCAACAAATGCCCTTGCTCTTCCCACACATGAGCATCATTGAAAATCTGCTCTTTGCCATCCCTGCCAACATCAATAAAATCGAACGCATCGACATGGCACAACACGCCTTGGCAAAACTCGGTATTCCCGACAAAGCCAACGCTCTGCCGAAAGAACTCTCCGGTGGCCAACAAGCCCGCGTCGCCCTGCTCCGCACCTTGCTTTCCAAACCTGACTACCTACTGCTCGACGAACCCTTCAGCAAACTCGACCCAGCCCTCAGACGCGACGTTCGAGCTTTTGTTCTCAACGAAATACGCCAAGCGAACATACCCGCACTGCTCGTCACCCACGATACTGAGGATGCCAAAGCCATGGAAGGAGAATGTTTGGAATTGGGAGTTGTACGCAAATAGCGCTTTAGATTCAGCCAAAAAAACAGCTAGACTATTAGAAGACACCGACAATCAACAGGATGATTTGCTATGAACAAGGTAATAAAAACGGAGTTGCCTCAAGACAGTCTGCTTCGCCATCGTATTCAACCATCCGATTTTGTCGATTGCTACTCAGTTCCGTCCAATCTATCACCTCTCCAAGCAACCGACATTGTTACCGATTTCCCTGATTGGGCGCGTCTATTGGTTAAAATACGCAATTCTGTGGTTTCTAAATTTGGCTTATCAAGCGATGGGCCAGAAGCCTCAGATAAGGTTGGCTTTTTCCCTGTTGAATCAAAAAATGATCATGAATTGATTGCGGGATTTGACGATAAACACTTGGACTTTAGGGTGTCTGTCATCTCTCAAGATGGACGAGTATTTTTATCAACATGGGTTCATCCCCATAACATCGGTGGAAAAATCTACCTTAAAACCATTCTTCCCTTTCATGTTTTAATTGTTCGGAACGCGTTAGCTCGCGTTCACACAATGAGCAACTAGAGAAAAATAGACCGTCTAGTGTGGTAAATAAAGCCAATGGAAATCACGTTAAAACCAATTTTGCAGCAAGAGTATGAGCTAAGGTTTTCTATCGTTAAGGAAGCCATCTATGAGCATGTCGATGCCGTTTTCGGCTGGGACGATGACTTTCAACGTAAAAGACTGATTGATGAATATGACCCGACTTGGTTTTACTGGATTTACAACAACGATCATAGAATCGGTATGCTTTGCTATAAACCATATGAAAATTCCTATCATGTGCATCTATTAATTGTGTTTCCAGATTTTCAAAATCAGGGATTAGGTTATATGACTATGGATTATGTACATCAATTAGCCCAATCTGAGCAACGAAAATCAATCACACTGTCTAGTTTCATTCGCAATGAAAAAGCCGTAAAGTTTTATAAGAAATTGGGCTATGACATTACCAATGTAGAAAGTGACTTCTATGTTTTGACTCGACATTTTTCCGGTATAAAGTAAATTACTAACTAAAACACAATAAATCAGTTTACACGGAGGCAAGTATGCAAATGGACAGCAAAGCCCCATCTAATGGATTACCCGTCTATAGACTGTTAAATGGCTTAAATAACTCGGAATTCTGCGCAAGAGTGTCTGAGGTTACGCACTGCATGGTTCGCCATCAATCACAGTGAGCAACGGTTCAACATCCGTTTGCCAAGCAGTCATATGGCCAAGTTTCGTAAATAGACCCGACAACAGTAGGATACTTGGTATATCAATAAGTCAACCGTTCGATAAAATACTACATGATAAATAAAATCATTCAGTTAATTGAAAAAGACCAGGTTCGAATAAGAGCGCTTGAGTGTGTCGCTTCTCTGGATTTACCTCAGTGCTATATTGCTGCGGGATTCGTAAGAAATTTAGTCTGGGATTCGTTACATAACAAACAAATACCAACGTCGTTAAATGATGTTGACGTTATTTATTATGACACCAACGAAAGCAACGAGACCGCGCATCTAGAATATGAATCTCGCTTGTCAGCCTTGATGCCAGGGCTAAATTGGCAAGTTCGTAACCAAGCCAAAATGCATTTAAGAAATGGCGATAAACCCTATCTAAACTTGATCGATGCAATGAGCTATTGGCCTGAAAAAGAAACAGCTTTCGCGATTCGCCAACTCGAAAATAAAGACTATGAATGCGTATCAGCCTTCGGCTTTGATTCACTATTTGACTTAAAGCTAAGTCACAACCCAAAACGCACGAAAGCCATATTTGAACATCGTCTTTCATCAAAAAAGTGGCTGAAGCAATGGCCTAAGCTAACCCTAGAATCATAGTGAATTAACAACCATTTGAGTGACTAAAATCGGAGCCTTCAAAGATATGGACTGTCGTCGTAATATTCTATTCCTTGATGGTATAGCGGCATCTTGTGCTGGAGTCATCACCCTATTTTAGAATGGCGATGGCGTAGAGCTTTAGTGAAAAGATAGTGGTTTAAGAAATTTTAAGCCACAAACCATCCCGTCACGCTTCTGTACAAATTGCATTTATTATGACGCCAGCGAAAGCAACAGCTGTCGCGATTCGCCAACTCGACAATCAAGGCTATGAATGCCTATTAGCCTTCGGAGGTAGTATCTTCTGTGATCGAATAGTAAAAATATAATTACGTTCTTCAATATTACTCAGAAACACAGATTTCCTCTAAGAATAGTCCTCTAAGGAATCCTATTGTTAGTTTAGGCTTCATGTAGTAATTTGAATTTTGCCCATCAAAGATCAAAATAAGGATTACTGTGACCAAAAGGACAACTGTACAAGCAACGTTAGCAGATGCACTCACAGAAGGCATTTCTGAACACACTTTCAACAGACGTTGGCGCATTCTTGCTGTGTTGTGCTTGTCTCTGTTGACGGTAATGATTGCCAACATGAGTCTCAACCTTGCATTACCCGAACTTGCTCTCGCACTTAATATGACACAGTTGCAAATGACTTGGTCAATCGAAGCGTACACCTTAATTTTTGCAACTCTATTGTTCATTACAAGCGCCATTGCAGATCGCTATGGTCGCAAATTAGCGATGCAAATTGGCTTATTTGTCTTCGCTCTTGCTTCACTTTACGCCGCTTTTATAGCCCGCAGTGGGACTGAGCTTATTGCTGCCCGATTAGTCATGGGGGTTGGTGGCGCCTTTGTTATGCCAACGACACTATCCATCGTCAACCTTGTCTTTCCGTCCGTGGAGCGCGCACGAGCAATTGCTATATGGTCGGCTGTTTCGGGGGTCGGCATGATGTTCGGATCAATAATTACGGGGATGCTTCTTGAATTCTTCAGCTGGCACTCGACTTTTATCTTTGGCGCGATCCTCGCAGCCTTTGCTCTTATGTTCAACCATGTACTTGTCCCTGAAACTCAAGATGAGTTCAAAAGCCCTGTGGATTGGGTTGGCGGTGCATTGATCACTGTGGCTCTTAGCGGCATTGTCTACGCAATCATTGAGGCACCATCAATGGGTATTAGCAACATTTGGGTCGCAACTGGGTTAGTACTAGGCTCTCTGTCTTTAATTGGGTTTGTCTGGCAACAATTACGCGCATCCAGTCCATTGCTCGATGTCCGCCTATTCTTACACCCTGAATTTGGACTATCAGCACTTGCTGTGACGCTAACGTTCTTCGCAATGATGGGTGCATTCTATGGGATGAGTCAGATTTTCCAATTAATCATGGGGTACGGCACTTTCATGTCCTCCATTGCCTTTTTCCCCGTTATGCTGCCAATGATGATTCTCAGCCCAATAATCCCCAAGATAGTTGATCATATTGGCACAAAATGGACAGTCGCGCCAGGACTCGTTCTTATTGCTGCGGGCTTCCTATTTATGTCCCAATGGCCAGTTGAAGTGCAGTATTGGCAATTCTTGGTAGGGATGGGCACGGTCACCATTGGGATGACTTTTGTGATGACACCAGCAACAAATATGATGATGGCAGCCGTCCCTAAAAATCGCTCAGGCATGGGGTCTGCTATCAATGACACCACGAGGGAGTTGGGCGGTGCACTTGGCATCGCTGTACTCGGTTCAATGATTTCTTCTGGCTTCTCAACCAATATTGCTAAAGCACCTACTGAACTGCCCGAAGCCTTACGAACGACTGCGGAATCGTCACTGGCCGCGGCATTGTCGATCGCACAAGAGTTGGGCACACAAAGTACTGAGTTCACCGAGCAGGCGCGTGCGGCGTTCATGAGTGGCACCAGCGAAGCTATGTTCGTATCGTTCGTCATTGCTCTCGCTGCAGCCGTACTCATCGGAGTATTTTTACCCAACCACACCACGTCTAAATAGAGTCGGTTTGCTTTGCTATAAACCGTATGACAATTGCTATCATGCGTATTAGTTAACCCAAGCGGTGAAACACAGCCAATCCGACCTATGGCCAATCTGAAAAGTCTGGTGTGTGTTCATCGCGGTCAGGAACGTTTTTTTCATTATATTGACGCTTAAACTGACTTGGCGAAATCCCCATCTCTTTTTTAAAAAAATGACTAAATTGACTGGCATCGCCATAGCCAAGGTCATTGGCGATAGCCTGTATTGATTCCGTTGAGCGCTTCAGCTTTGTGGTGGCCTCAATTAACACTCGATTGTTAATTAGCTGCAAAGGCGACTTTTTCAGATTGCGCTGGCAAATTGCATGTAATCGGTCATACGTCATGATGAGTTCATCACAATAATAGGCGACTGTGCGCCTATTTTTATACTCAATCTCAACCAGCTGACGGAACTGTTGCAGCGCCAATTCATCTGGCGAATGAGTAAGACGAATGGATTCGATATTGCTCAGTCGATAAATACTGATTAGTAAAATCCGCATGATAGAACAAATGACGGAGCGGGAGCGTTTGTTAAGCGAAGATATTTCTGCATTTAACAGCTTTAACAGCGGCAAAATTTCTTCATGGATGTCTATTTTTGAACAAGGTGTAATGGTGAATTGCCGCATCAATGTTGCTAGTTTCACACTGTCCGAATCGGAGCCAGTAACCAGTGAACTGAGGCTCATTACGGTAACCTAATAGCCAAATTTGAGTACCTGCTGGCACCGATACTTTAGCCAGTTTTTTATGCGGAATGCAAAAAATTGACATCTCTGCAATATGGTGCGTTTCTTCCATGGTCACTATTGCACCGCCAAGTTGTACCAGCCCAATTAAATTGAAATCCGCAAAATTGTCATTTCCTGTGCTAAAGACCCGAGATTGTAAACTCGGTTGAATAAATTCAAACCGCACCATAGTGCCTATGATATTTGCCAACATAGACTTCCCCCAAAAAATCGACCAAATAAACCAGAAATCAACAACAATAACCCATAAATTAACATATTTATAAGCAATATACCTGTTAATATTGAAAACAGGCTCATCGACAAATAAAAAATATAATAGCGATAAGGTGAAATTTTGAGCATCATGTACAGCGATACAAATGTATCTACAGCACCTAAGGTAAACTTATTCATTGGCGGTAAACCCACGCCAGCTATGGCTGGGGGTATTTTGAAAGATTGGACCCAAGTACAAACTTGGTGGCCTCTCGTGCAGCCTGTGGTCGATCTGAAGATGCCGAACACATGGTTGCTGTTGCGGCGGCTAATTTTGCAAAGTGGGCCGCCACAGATGTGCTCGAACGCGCTGCCGTTCTTCGCCGTGCAAAAGCACTTATTCCTAAATATCGAGATCGGTTTGCTCAATTAATGTTGAGTGAAATCGGCGCTGTTGATGACTGGGTGGATTTCAATATCCAAGTGGCCGCGAATGCCATCGAGGCGGCGGTGAATCTGGCGCTCAAATATCCATCGACATTACACACAGATGAAACATCAGATTCCTACACCATACGCCAACCGGCGGGAGTATGCCTTGCAATCGCTCCTTGGAATGCACCGATTGTTTTAGCTATGCGTGCAATTGTCTTTCCTCTAGCGTTCGGGAACAGTGTCATTCTTAAAGCTTCTGAATTGTCTCCAGCAACGCACTCACTCATTGCCGAAGTGCTTGACGAGGCAGGCGTCCCAAAAGGCGTTCTTTCTGTGATGACCAATGCACCTGAGCATGCAGAAGAAGTTATTAGCAGTTTTATAGCCAATCCTGCAGTCAGACGTATTAACTTTACGGGGTCAACTCGTATCGGCAAAATCATCGCCAGTATTTCCGCGCAACACCTGAAACGCTGCCTGCTAGAGTTAGGTGGTAAATCGCCGCTGATCGTATTAAAAGACGCCAATTTAGAGTTAGCGGCAAAAGCCGCCGTCTATGGGGCTTTTTTGAACCAAGGGCAAATCTGCATGGCCACAGATCGAATCATTGTGGAACAAGCCATTGCGGATGACTTTATCAAGGTTTTAAAAAGCATGGTTACCGATCTAGTGTCGGGCAATCCTCGCCACAAACACGTCAAACTAGGGCCAGTCGCCAGCGCATCGATCGCCGCTCGATTGTCGGCACTGATTGAAGACGCGCTCGATAAAGGAGCAACACAAATCGCTGGGGCTGCTCGTCGAGGCCAATTTATCGACGCCACCTTACTCGACCATATCACGCCGATGATGCGGATCTACTCAGAAGAATGCTTTGGGCCCATTGCTGGTATTTATCGAGTCGATTCCCCCGAAGAAGCGATAACTGTAGCCAATAATTGTGAATATGGGCTTGCTGCCGCCATTTTCACTCGCGACCTGACGTTGGCAAGAAACATGGCAAGTCAACTCGAATCCGGCATGTGCCACATCAACTCCGCAACCATAAAAGACGACCCATCAATGCCTTTTGGCGGACTTAAGTCCAGTGGTTACGGACGTTTTGGTAGCGAAGCTTGCGTAGATGAATTTACCGAAGTGCGGTGGATCACGGTCGCCCCACCCTAGCTCGCATGCACTGCTATCAACAACCACAAAAATGAGAAGAAGGTTCTTATGAGGTATTGCTGTATAAACGGCAATCATATTGCAACAGATGGTGGCTTAGAAGCCTCCGTTACCATTGAAGAATTAGCACTTTAATCAGAGGAGAATACCATGACAGTCTTACTTAGTATCGGTGGACAAGATCTTTCAGCCAGCAACCAAAGCACGTTCTCACGTTTAGACCCAGTTACTGGTGAAGTGGCCTCAGTGTCTGCCCGTGCCACGCTTGATGACGTAAAAGCTGCGGTGCAATCAGCAAACAGTGCCTTCAAAAGCTGGGCAAAAACGGGACCAAGCGAGCGCAGAGCTATCCTCAACAAAGCCGCAGACATTATGGAAAGCAAACAAGACGCTTTCATCCAAGCCATGATCGCCGAAACGGGTGCGACAGGACCTTGGGCAGGGTTCAATGTCATGTTGGCAGCGGGTCATATTCGTGAAGCAGCCGCATTAACCAGCCAGATGGGTGGCGAAGTCATACCTGCCAATAAACCCGGCACCTTTGCCATGGCAGTGCAAAAACCAAAAGGCGTATGTTTGGCAATTTCACCATGGAACGCGCCGATTATTCTGGGCGCCCGCTCTGTGGCAACCCCTATCGCTTGCGGTAACTCGGTGATTTTCAAAAGCTCTGAGCTTTGCCCTCTCACTCACCGTTTGATCGTCGATTGTTTTATTGAAGCAGGATTACCCAAAGGGGTTATCAACTTTGTGTCTAATGCACCCGAAGATGCAGCGGATATTGTGAAAGCTTTGATCGAAGCGCCAGAAGTTCGCCACGTTAACTTCACCGGTTCTAGTGCCGTTGGTCGTATTATTGGGCGTCTGGCTGGGGAAAACCTAAAACCCGCATTGCTAGAGTTAGGTGGTAAAGCGCCGCTAATTATATTGGACGATGCTGATATCGACGGCGCAGTGAATGCGGCCTTGTTTGGCGCGTTTATGAATCAGGGGCAAATCTGTATGTCAACTGAACGATTAATCGTAGCCGATGCCATTGCCGATGAATTTGTCTCTAAAATGGCCGAACGTGCGTCTAAATTACCTTGGGGCAACCCGCGCGATCAGGTCGTACTTGGCTCACTGGTCAATCCAGATGTCTCGAAAAAAATGCATGACTTAATCGACGATGCCGTCAGCAAAGGGGCGAAATTAGTGTGTGGTGGGGACAGCAACGGCTCGATGTTCTCTGCCACCTTGCTCGATAATGTCAGTTCAGATATGCGTATTTACAAGGAAGAAAGTTTCGGCCCAGTGAAGTCCATTATTCGAGTGAAAGATGATGAAGAAGCTATTCGCGTCGCCAACGACACTGAGTACGGCTTATCTTCCGCTGTTTTCTCACAGAACATCAACCGAGCATTGGCCTGCGCCAATGCAATAGAAAGCGGTATTTGCCATATCAATGGACCCACCGTCGCAGACGAACCTCAAATGCCGTTTGGTGGTGTAGGAGACTCTGGATACGGTCGTTTTGGCGGTAAAGCAGGGATCGCAGAGTTTAGCGACTTACGCTGGATCACCATTGAAGATCCAAACCAACACTACCCTTTCTAAACATTCAGAAACTAGCGAACTATGACAGTTAAGTCATAAAAGACGCTGTAGATAGGATTCAATGCCAGTCTATTATTAAATAGATTGGCATTTTTTTGGCCAAAATAGCCTTCCACTCTGTTACTCAATAAAACCAACATAGTCACTTTGTTTATCTTTAACTCTCTTAAATAAAACGCCCACTATATTTAGACATATAAACTCTTAACGAATTAATACTTACACAACAAATAATTTGACATGATATTTATTTTTACGCAAAAATCATGACAAATGCCTATTTTTAGGGCGTTGACGCGCATTTTTAGAGCAGACAAAAGAGCCTTTTATTATTGATTTAGAAGATTTTTTTAAATTTTTTTTCATTTTTTACATATTTTTCTATGTGTTTGTTTTGAGCGTTTTTTTTGCAGTCTTTTCTTTTATTTTAGTTTCATTTCTACATTTTATTGACGGTATTATTATTTTTTGCACTTGCAACCTCACCATTATTTAATTACTACTGTATGAAGCTTTCAGATTTCGCTACGTATTTAATCTTTTTTCAGGGAGGCGTTATGCAGAATTTATGGCAAGAAAACATTCTCTTCGCTGAAAAACTGCGCAAGCAGTTGCACGCTCATCCTGAGGCTCGGTTGGCAGGAAAAAAATACAGCATCCTTAATACGCTATCAGCTTGATGCATTAGATATCCCATGGCGCGCTTGCGCCGACACCGGCACCATTGCTTGGCTCAACAAAGACGCTCAAGGCACAGCGATTGCTTTGCGCGGCGATATGGATGCCTTACCCATTGAGGAGCAGACCGGAAAAGAATGGCAATCCGTCAATCAAGGCTGCATGCACGCTTGTGGTCACGATGGACACACAGCCACCTTGCTAGCAACAGCACGTTGGTTAAAACACTTTGAAACAGAACTACCCCAACCGGTTGTGCTGATTTTTCAGCCAGCCGAAGAAGGCTTGCATGGTGCTCGCGAAATGATCAAAGACGGCGCATTAGACAACGTCGGCGCGATTTATGGCTGGCACAACTGGCCTGCCCTACCTTATGGCACCATGGCGTGCCCTGACGACATTGTCATGTGCGGTAATGGCACCTTCAATATCATATTCAAAGGTCGCGGTGGTCACGCTAGCCAACCAGAACTGTGTGCTGACCCTATTCTGGCAGCCAGCGCGGTGAATGTAGCCTTACAGCAAATCGTCAGCCGTCGTATAGCCCCACAAGCCACAGCCGTGATCAGCGTCACGCAAATACATGGCGGCACTGCGCCAACAGTGATCCCAGAAACGGCGACGTTAAGCGGTAGTATTCGTGTTCCTGACGAGGATACCCGTCAGCAGCTCAACCAACACATTTCCGAGGTGGCCACCTACACCGCGGCCGCCTATGGCGTAAAGTGTACGATTGATCATGAAATGCGCTATCAAGCCACCATCAATCATAAAGACCAAGCCACCCGAGGCTCGTAAAGAGTGGCAATCGCTGTACGGTCAATCCGCATTACATCATGGGCAAGCTCTGCCAATCATGGCATCAGAAGATTTTAGCTATTACCTACAAGCCGTTCCCGGTGCCTTTGCCTTAATTGGCAGTAACGATGGCGATGCGCACAGCGTGGCTTGTCACAGCCCACATTACGATTTCAATGACCGATTGATTGCCGATGTCTGCCGTTGGTTTTGCCAACTCGCAGGCCTCGCCGATCAATCACTACCTATGCACTCACTAGAAGAGTAACAACCCAAAAAAACACGAACCAACAACCGCTGTAAACAGAGGTTGATAGGAGGCGTTATGACTATTTTCGAACAACGAGAATCCAATATTCGAGCTTACGCTCGCACGTACCCAACGGTTTTTGTTACGGCAAAAAACGCCCGTCAAATTGACGAAGACGGTAAGGAATACATTGATTTCTTCGCGGGTGCTGGGGTGCTTAACTTTGGGCATAACAACCCTCACATGAAAGCAGCCATGATCGATTATTTGCAAAAGGACGGCGTATTGCACAGTTTGGACATGCAAACTCAAGCCAAAGCGCAGTTTATGCAGAAATTTACCGACGTGATTTTAAAGCCAAGAAACATGCCCCATCGCATGCAGTTTATGGGACCAACCGGCACCAATGCGGTCGAAGCCGCCATGAAACTGGCTCGTAATGCCACGGGACGCCATAACATTGTCGCCTTTAGTCAGGGGTTTCACGGCATGACATTGGGCGCATTAGCCGCAACGGCCAACGAGTATTTCCGTCAAGCCTCTGGCGTGCCTTTATTGCATGTCAGCCATGAGTTGTTTGACCAAGAGCATGATCATGAAGCCGCTCTCACAGCGTTAGATGCCTTAGGTCATCAATACCGTGACCCATCCAGTGGTATCAAACCACCAGCAGCTTTTATGGTAGAAACTATTCAAGCAGAAGGTGGCGTCAACGTCGCCAGCAAAGAATGGATGCAGAAGTTAGAAAAGCTTGCCAAAGAGTTCGGTTCTGTATTGATCGTTGACGACATTCAAGTGGGCTGCGGTCGCACGGGGTCTTATTTTAGCTTTGATGACATGGGCATCAACCCCGACATCATTACCCTGGCCAAAGGCATTGGTGGCGCAGGCACACCGATGGCAATGAACTTGGTTCATCCAGATTTGGATAAGCATTGGTCACCAGGCGAGCACACAGGCACTTTCCGTGGACAAAATTTGTCATTTGTCGCGGGGGAAGTCGCCCTAAGTTACTTTGAAGACGACAAGCTAATGTCGGAAGTCGTGGAAAAAGTAAACACAGTGCGTCATGCGCTAGAACCTTTGGTGAGCGAACACAGCGCCAAAGAACTGCGTGGCAAAGGTTTGATCCTTGGTCTCGACATGGGTAGCGGCGATGTGGCAGCGAAGGTGGTGCAGCGTTGCTTCCAAAAAGGCTTGATGCTGGGCGCATGCGGCAGCGGTGGACGTGTATTAAAGATTATTCCCCCTTTGACGATTCCTGACGCGGATTTAATAGAAGGGTTGGATATATTGAAAGACGCCGTACGTTTTGTGATGGAGGAAGCCGCATGATTGAACGCGATGACATGACCTTTACTTTTGCAGAATATCAACGCCGCTTGGGTGAACTGCGCGCTCGCATTGCCGAGCGCCGTTTGGATGCCATCGTGGTCACCGATCCGGAAAATATTACCTATTTAACCGACTATCAAACCACAGGCTATTCCTTTTTTCAGGCGCTGGTGATTCCCCTCGAAAAAGAGCCTTTTATGATCACTCGGGCGTTGGAAGAATCGAATATTTTTGCTCGTACTTGGGTCGAATTAACGCGCCCTTACCCAGATACGGGGGATGCCATTCAAATGTTGGTGGACGCCCTACGCGAATTTGGTTTGGCCGACAAACGCATTGGCTATGAACGCAACAGTTACTTTTTCCCTGCGTACCAGCAGGATTGCATTCATACCACCTTAAAGAACGCCAAACTCATGGATTGCTTCGGTATTGTGGAAGAAGGCCGAATCTGCAAATCGCAAGAAGAAATCGCCATTATGCGTCGCGCCGCGTTGGCAACCGAAGCGGGCATGAAAGCGGGCATTGAAATTTGTCGCCCCGGCATTACCGAAAATGAAATCGGCGCTGAAATCGCGGCCGCCATGTTTCGCGCTGGTGGCGAAACACCGGCCGTCATGCCCTATGTGACCTCTGGACCAAGAACCATGATTGGTCACGCCACTTTTGAAGGCCGCACGGTACAACCCAACGAGCACGTCTTTTTAGAAGTGGGTGGTTGTTATCGTCGCTATCACACCGCCATGATGCGTACGGTTATTTTGGGCGAATTATCGGACGCCATGTATCAATCACAAGAAATAATGAAACGCGCGCTCAATGAAATCCATCGAGTGGTGCAACCGGGTATGACGGTGTCGGACGTGGACAACATGGTGCGCAATATCATCATGGACAATCAAGTGGGTGCCAGCTTGATCACACGCTCGGGGTATTCCATTGGTATCGCTTTCCCGCCCAGCTGGGACGAAGGCTACATCATCAGCTTAAAACAGGGTAATTCTGCGGTGCTCAAACCGGGCATGACTTTTCATATGATTCCATGGATGTGGGGCATCGAAGGCAATAAAACCTGCGGCATTTCAGACACCATCGAAATCACCGAAGACGGTTGTCGTTCTTTCTTTAACTTAGATCGAGATTTCACCGTTAAACCCCTAAGCACTGGACAAGAAACAACAAAACTCGCTATTGATCTGTCCAATACACGGCCAGCACAAGAAGAGAGTAAAAAAGCCAAATCACATGCCAAGCAAGCCGAAAAAGCAGCCAGCTGATACGAGGTGATTATGTTAGAAACCATCAATCCAACCACAGGCCAAGCCCTACCACCGAGTCCCGTCATTAAGCTTAGAACAGGCACACGCCACCATCGATAAAGTGGCGAGCGGCTTCGCCGAGTGGAAAGTCAAAAGCTTTGCTAAGCGAACGGCTGTGTTAAAAGCCGTAGCGGCTTCGTTACGAGACAACCAAAACGAACTGGCCAATTTAATGGCGTTAGAAATGGGCAAACCAATAAAAGAAGGCCTTGCCGAAGTGGAGAAAAGCGCTTGGTGTGCCGACTACTATGCCGAACACGGTGCCGATTTTTTAGCGCCTGAATCGCTTGAATCCGATGCCAGTCACAGCTATGTGCAATACCCGCCTCTTGGTACCGTATTAGGCATCTTGCCTTGGAACGCGCCAGTTTGGTTGGCATTACGCTTTCTGGCTCCAGCCTTAATGGCGGGCAATACTTGCGTGCTAAAAGCGGACCCGAATGTGCCTGCCACGGCAAACAAATTGGTCGAATGTTTTTATCAAGCTGGCGTACCTGAAAACGCAGTCGCCAATCTGGCAGTACCTAACTCGGTAGCCAGTAAAATGATCGATCACCCGAAAGTGAAAGCCGTGTCGTTTACGGGTTCTAGCAAGGCAGGCCAGTTCATTGCCTCGCAAGCCGCAGCGGGATTAAAACCCGCCGTATTAGAGCTTGGCGGTTCCGATCCTTGTATTCTGATGGCCGATGCAGATTTAGAAAAAGCCCTCGACATTATTACCTTGTCGAGGATGATTAACGCGGGGCAATCCTGTATCGCTGTGAAGCGTTTGTTTGTTGAAAAATCCATTTACAACAAAGTCTGTGAAGCGCTGCGAGAACGCTTTAGCAAACTTAAATGCGGTGATCCAAGAGACGAAAATAACAATCTAGGTCCATTGGCGAGAGAAGATTTGCGTGATCAGCTGCATCGCCAAGTATCGCAAAGCATCGACGCCGGTGCACGCTGTTTAACAGGAGGCGATTTGCCATCTCGTTCGGGGTTCTTTTATCCACCAACGTTATTGGTCGACGTCAAACCCGGCATGACGGTGTTTGAAGAGGAAACCTTTGGGCCAGTGCTCAGCGTGACGCCGATTGAGACTATTGATCAAGCGCTGGAACTGGCGAACGACACGGAGTATGGCTTAGGCGCCAGCATTTGGACTAGTAATCAAGCGACCATAGATCGAGCCATTGAAACACTGGAGTCAGGACAAATTGCCGTCAATGGCATCGTAAAAAGCGACCCAAGATTGCCATCGGGCGGGATTGGTAAATCCGGTTATGGTCGTGAGCTTGGCCCGCAAGGCATACGCGAATTTGTCAACGTGCAACAGATTTGGATTGCTTAGTATTAAATTGCTATTATGCTTAGAAGTAATAAAAAGAGTCTCTCTTCACACTTGAGGCTCTTTTTTATGTGTTCAAACACACTAAAAAGTAGCAAGAGTAATGAGCATGGAACCGCTGCCATATTTAAAAACCATCGAACTTAAAAGAGATTTAATCGACTCTTTTGAGGTTTACCCTTTCTCTATCCCTGCGGTAAAGGAACTGGATTTTATTGAGTTCGATAAAGCAGTCACTATTTTTGTTGGGGAAAATGGCAGTGGCAAATCCACCTTGCTCGAGGCCATTGCAGTGAGTCTGGGATTCAACGCAGAAGGTGGCACAAAAAACTTCAACTTCGGTACACGCACAACTCATTCAGATCTACATAGTTATCTACGCCTTTCAAAATCTTTTAAACGCTACCGAGATGGTTTTTTTCTGAGGGCAGAAAGCTTCTATAACGTTGCCACTAATATTGACGAACTCGATGAGGATCCTGCACCAGCGCCATTTATTAAAGACAGCTATGGCGGAAAATCGCTGCATCAGCAATCTCATGGTGAATCCTTTCTCGCACTTATGTTGAAACGTTTCGGTGGCAATGGCCTTTATCTTCTTGACGAGCCTGAGGCTGCCCTCTCGCCGACAAGACAACTGGCCGTATTGAGTCGAATGCATCAACTGATAAACAACCAATCTCAATTCATTATAGCTACACATTCACCAATCCTTATGGCCTACCCTGGCGCAAAGATTTACCAAATCGATAAAACCGGCATTTACCCAGTCAAATACGAAGACACCGAACATTACGGAGTCACCAGAGCCTTTTTAAACAATCCTGGGCCAATGCTAAAGGAGTTATTTTCAGAAAATTAACCCCAGCAATCTCTTCTCCTCAGACTATTGCGCTTACTCATTATACAGACGTAACATTAAACGCTTTAATAACGCATTAGGGATTAGTATGACATCAGGCAAAATCACAGTTGCCATTGTATTTGGCGGACGCTCAGCCGAACATGAAGTATCATTGCAATCGGCTCAGAATGTTATTCGCTCCCTTGATCCAGAGCAATTCACTCCTGTGCTAATTGGCATAGACCGGGATGGACGTTGGTTTCTGAACGAAGAGTCTATTCAGTTATTCCATGCAGATAATCCAAAAGACATTTCCCTCAACGTGTCCTCCCCTCAAGTTGGCCTGATTCCTAATGGACCAGAAAGACAGCTTGTTCGCATGGACAATAAAGAAGTACTTGGGAAAATCGATGTTCTATTTCCTGTCCTGCATGGTCCCTACGGTGAAGATGGCGCCATTCAAGGATTAGCCAAAATGGCGAATTTACCCTGCGTTGGTGCTGATGTAACAGCCAGTGCTATCGGCATGGATAAAGACATAATGAAACGTCTTTTACGTGACGCAGGAATCCATAACGCCGAGTTTACAACACTCTACCATTGGCAAAACGAATGGAATGTCGATGCTATCGAAGCCCAATATGGCTACCCAGTTTTTGTCAAACCATCAAACATGGGATCGTCAATTGGGGTAAGCCGAGCAAACAACAAAGAAACACTCATTCAAGCCATAACCAATGCTTTCCAATACGATCAAAAAGTACTTGTAGAAAGAGCGGTAGAAGGACGTGAATTGGAAGTGTCTATCCTTGGCAATGACAAAGTAATGGCCTCATGTGTTGGCGAAATCATTACCCGTGACAAGTTTTACAGCTATGAAAGCAAATACATTGACGCAGACGCAACCGAATTGAAAATCCCTGCCGGCATTAGCGCAAACCAAACGGCCAGAATTCAAGCCACAGCCATTCAGGTCTATCAGCTACTTGGCTGTTCAGGACTGGCACGGGTAGACATGTTTTTAACGCCCGATGACACCATTTTCATTAATGAGATCAATACACTGCCTGGATTTACCAACATCAGCATGTACCCCAAACTGTGGGAACATTCCGGCATATCACAACAAACGCTGGTGACCCAATTAATAGCGCTCGCCATAGAGCGCTTTCAACAAAGACACAAACTTAAAGTCTCACGATAATAGGATATTAATGAACGCAATCAGCCAACAATACAATATGAAAGGGATGCTCATAACCAATCACGAACTAGAAGTTCCTTTGGATTGGAAGGCCCCTAACAACAGTCCAAGCATCACGCTGTTTGCTCGCGAGGTGGTGGATGTAAACCGCGCCGATGATGAGTTACCTTTATTACTATTTTTACAAGGTGGCCCTGGCGGCAAATCCCTCGCCCTATGCCAGGTTCCCCGTCATGGATGGTAGAAGCCTTAAAAACGCACCGCATTATTTTAATCGATCAACGTGGTACTGGCCGCAGCAGTCGGATCGATGCCAATCTAATTAGTAAATTGTCTGCCGAAGAAGGCCGTGATTATCTGCTTAAATTCCGCGCCGACAGCATAGTGGCCGACTGCGAGCACTTACGTAAAACGATTTATGGCGGCCGTTTATTTGAGACATTGGGTCAAAGCTACGGTGGTTTTATCACTCTGGCTTATCTATCCCAAGCACCTGAAGGCCTAGCAGCGTGTTATGTAACGGGCGGATTAGCTGGGCTAGAAGAATCTGCACAAGAGATTTACCAGTTAACTTACCAACACGTGATCGATAAAAACCAAGACTATTATGCTCGCTACCCAGAAGACGCCAAGGTTCTGGCAAAGGTTGCACAATGTCTAACCAACGAGAAAGTGCTTTTACCTGATGGCGACCAACTCACCCTTGAACGATTTCAAAGCATCGGCATCCTGCTGGGGATGGGACCGGGCATTGATCAGGTACATTGGTTAATCGATGAAGCCTTTGCTGGCAGTGATAAAACGCGACTTAGCGATGTATTTTTAGAGCAAGTCATGAATATAACCAGTTATCACGAAGCCCCTCTTTTTGCGGTCATCCATGAAAGCATTTATGGCCGACCTAACGAAAGCACAAGTTGGGCCGCACAACAGCTCCGTGAGCAATTTAGTGAATTTGACGTCTCCCATTCGCCTCTGATGTTAACTGGCGAAATGATTTACCCATGGATGTTTGAGCAAATTGCATCGTTACGACCTTTTTCGGGCGCGGCAAATGCCCTAGCCAACTATAGGGATTATACGCCCTTGTACGATCTAGAGAAGCTGTCAAAAAACAAAGTACCTGTGGTGGCAGCGGTGTATCACAATGACATGTATGTGCCGCGTGAACTGTCATTAAAAACCGCCAAGCAAGTCGCTAATACTCAAATTTGGCTTACTAACAGTTATGAGCACGATGGCGTGCGTCAATCGCCAGAGGTGTTCTGCAAACTGCGTGAATTACTGTCAGATCAAGGTGGTCCGTTAAAGCCCTAAACACACTCGCTCTTAGGTTATGCATTTTTTCCGCATTATATTTAGCAACAAACCGCTAAGCTGTTAGCATTGCACACAAATTAATAAGGAGTTTTTATGAGTCACCCGCTAAACCTAACGGTTAATGACATTCAAGGCAAAAGCGTCGATTTATCCACTTATCAAGGCAAAACAGTTTTAATTGTCAACGTCGCGTCTAAATGCGGATTAACGCCACAGTACGAAGGCCTTGAAGCCTTATACAAAAAATACCATGAGCAAGGGTTGGAAATTCTTGGGTTCCTGGCGAACGATTTTGCAGGACAAGAGCCAGGCAGCAATGAAGAAATACAGCAGTTTTGCAGTCTAACGTACGACGTCACCTTCCCCATGTTCAGCAAGATTGTTGTTACTGGTGAAGACAAGCATCCTTTGTACAAAAGCTTGATTGCTGCGGCACCTGTTACGCCAAATCGTGATGCTATGGTCACCATGTTGGCCGGTCATAAAATAGAAGCAACTAAAGCGCCTGAAGTGGTGTGGAACTTTGAAAAATTCTTGATCACCAAAGAAGGCAAAGTTCATCGCTTCTCGCCAGATGTGACACCTAAGGACGATGCGCTTGTGGCGGAGATTGAAGCCGACTTATAGGCCTTCAATCCTAGAAACTTTATGCATCAGGATCATGCCAGCTTATCTTTAAAAAGTAGGCTGGCATTTTTTTATACGGTGACTTCTAAGAATACGTTGAACATATGAACAATCAAATATACGATTATTCATATATTTTAACACTTGGTTGAACTGTAATACTGTAATAAGAAAGACAGCGAATGTATTGTAGACGCTGATGATAAACAGGTCATTAGATCAGACTAAGCACTCTCATTGCACCATGCGGCTCTTAATCGAAAAGAGTAAAACATTCACTCACGTTATCAATAAAGAGAACACCATGAGATTACTGGTATTTTTAGGAAGCGTTCGAGATAGCACTCCCCCTTCTCCTGCCAGACTGGGCGAACGAGTCGCTCTTGCCTGCGTTAACTATCTTGAAGAACATTTTTCTGATCTGTCAGTTGAATTGATCGACCCGCTAAACTATCCACTGGATACAATTTTTAAGCCCCATTTTTCCTACCATCAAAACAAGGTGCCAGAGCAATTGGATGCTCTCGCCACAAAAATCGCCCAAGCCGATGCTTATGTGATGATTAGTCCAGAATACAACCACTCTATGAGTCCAGCACTCGCGAATCTTCTCAACCACTTTGGCGCATCGCTGTTTTCTTATAAACCCAGCGCCATTGTTACCTATTCTGCTGGGCAATGGGGTGGCGCACGCGCGGCTGTAAACATGCGCACTTTTTTGGCAGAGCTTGGCTGCTTGCCCGTATCGGCCATGATACATATTCCCAAAGCTCAAACGGTTTTTCAGCAAAATGGCGACTATCTACAAGACAAAGAACACTGGCAAGATTATTTAGGACGTACTTTTAATCAGCTCTGGTGGTGGGCAGCCGCGACGAAACAACAGCGTGAAGTTCTTGACCCACGCACATTGGTAAAAGATTTGAAGCGAGATCCCTCACAGCGCAATGCACCAAACAGCCACTCCAGCTGACCGCTCAGACTTGCTTGAGGAAAGATAGACGTCGCAGTGTTTTCATGCGGCGCCAAGTTTTGCCATTCAGTTTTTTATAAATCCACAGACAACCAATATCGAAACCGAAGTAAAACACGCTGATCCCACTCGGTGGATTACTGCTAGGAATAAAAGAAATCTGGTCGAACCAAATATCAGGCCAAACCCAGCACTGATAATAGGTGCCCAGTAATTCTAAATACACCACCATGTAAAACATGAGAAGAAAAAACAATTCATTGCCAGGGATCTTTTTCAAAAAGAAGAGAATACCCAACATACAAAGAAAGCCAAATACGTCTTTATCAAACACCAACCATAGGCTGGAATAAACCACCATCCCCCAATACAGAAACGACACAATGCGTGTCTTGTGGCGCTGGATAGTTTTTTCTTTTTGCAGAGAAAATACAGCAGCATAAATAAGGCTATGACCAAGGGGAACATAAAGCGGAACGTTTTCCAGCCGATATTCATACATGCCCAACAGAATAGAAAAAATCACTTCGCCAAGAAGTGCCAGTACGACACCGTACAACATCAATTTTTTGATTTTGGACGTAACGCGAGAATACACCCACGCAAAGCAAAACAGCACCAAGCCATTGGTGGCCCATTGAGTGTATTGAACTTGCTCAGCCAACGACTGGCTATCAAGAAACAAACCAAGCCAGAGCATCAAGAGCACAGGCATATAGATGGATTTATGTTGAAGTTTCTGAATCATTTACGAATGATAAATAAAGTTGGCAATAGGCACCATCAAAAACACACAGCTTACGGCGACCGCTTACGATTGATATAACGCTTTGGCGTAATACCCGCGATTAACTGACATTCTCGCGTCATATGCGCTTGATCAGAAAAACCATACTCAAGTGCAAGCTCCGCGAGTCTAGAATGGTGTTCAGTTTGCTGCAAGGCCAACAAAACGGCCCGAACTCTTCTCAATCGCTGAAAGTACTTTGGCGACATACTCAAACGACACTGAAACTGGCGCTCTATTTGACGCTGGCTAAGTGGAAGTACCTCTAACAAATCGACCCTCGAAGATTGCTGTAACAATTCTATCGCTTTCATAACAGGATCCTGAATGTCTGCCATACCAAAAACAATTTGGCTAAACGCCTTTTCCAATAAATCGATACGCTCTTGAATGCTCGTACAGTCTTGTAATTGTATCAACAAAGATTGAATAAATTCAGACGTTTGCAGTGAGTCCGTCTTGTCATGTTGTTTTGTCAATTTTGTCTGAAATAAGCGCCCCATTCCGGGCTGAAAACGCACACCTACTAAATCCGTTCCAGACGGTAAATGAATTAGATGAGTCCCGTTGATTCGTTGGCTGGAACATCACCTGATCTTGACATTCCTGCTTGTCAATCAGCACAGGCACTCCAAGGTTAAACAAGATTCCGCTACCTGCATCCGCAACCAAACGGCGAGTCACGCCTTGTTGACCGATTAGGACTTGTGCCGACCAAATAGCCTGTACCCATAAAGAAAGCCGCCCTTGAGGAAAATGGATCTCGAACAACAAGGGCGATGACATGTTAATCCTCTAACTTACTATGAGCAGAAACCGCTTATTTAACGAAAACTGCCAACCTCTGGTTTAAAGACTTTTACCATTCGATTCCAACTAGCAATAGCATTTATCGCAATGGTTAAATAGGTTAATCCAGATTCACCAAAATTGGCTAGCATTTCTTCGTAATGAACATCATCAACAGAATAACCTGCTATAAGATGCTCTGCCCAAGCCAGAGCTTGACGCTCTTGATCAGAAAATAGTGGAGAATCTTGCCACGCACTCAAAGCGATCATACGCTCAAACGTTTCACCCATTTCGAATGCTTGTGAACTATGCATATCCAAGCAAAAAGCACATTGGTTTATTTGTGATACACGAAGCTTCACTAGCTCCAATATAGTCTTACCTAAGCTGGGTATTTCAGCAAATTGCTTGCCTAAGATTTCCTCTTGCTTTAGTAAAAGCTCGAACGCTTGTGGTGCTGCAGCAAAATAATTGATTCGATTTGACATATTAAGACCTCCTCAAAAAATACATTTGAAGCTTGATCCTAACGACTAGGGATCGGTATTAATTGAAGAAATTCGACATTTTGCAAGAAAGAGTAAAACACACCAAATGGATGAAATGGCATCAATTTAGCGTGTTTTATTTCGCTTTCTCAATTAAGTCACTTACTTAATAAATTGCTCCGCCCAAAACGCCACTGGCGAGGCGATCAAAATAGTCAACGCGACTCGCTGATACCAAACAATCAGCATTTGCTTAATGCTTAGCGGAATCTCGGTCGACAAAATACAAGGAATCGACGCAGAGAAGAAAAGAATCGATGAAATAGACACCACACCAACCACAAACTTCACCACGAATACGCTTTTCGCAGCGATCAACGCTGGCAAGAACATTTCAGCCAAGCCTGTTGCAGATGCTGTGGCCACCATCATTGGATCGGGCAATTGTGCGATCCATGCGAATGGGTAAAACAAATAACCAATCCATTCAAATACCGGTGTGTATTTCGCCAATAACAAACCACACAACCCAACAGACATAATAGAAGGCAAAATACTCATTGCCATTAACATGCCTTCTTTGATGTTTTGTAGAATGTTACGAGCAATGGGAGCGGCATTGTTCGCTACTTCCAGACCTTCTAATGCAGCTTGTTTGAAACGAGAATGCTGGAACTTTTCCACTTCACGACTTTCTGCCGTATCGTCCATTTTGCTCAGCGGGAATAATCTCACTGTGATGGCAGTGACCACAAAGGTAATCAATAAGGTTGCCCAGAAAAAGACGTTCCAAACTTCCATCAAGCCCAAGGTTTTCGCGACGATCACCATAAAAGTAGCGGATACTGTAGAAAAACCCGTCGCAATAATGGCCGCTTCTTTCGCAGAATATTGACCTGATTTATAAACGCGGTTGGTAATCAACAAACCAATAGAATAACTGCCCACAAAAGACGCCACCGCATCAATTGCCGATTTCCCCGGCGTTTTAAACAAGGGTTTCATAATTGGCTGCAACAGCACGCCAGCAAACTCAAGCAAACCGTAACTAATCAGAAACGCCAGAAACACCGCACCAATCGGCACGATCAAACCAACCGGCACCACCAATTTACTAAACAAGAAAGGCAACATGTCTTTTTCGAATAAAAAAGCAGGCCCAACTGAGAAGAATGCCATCGCAGCCGTTACCACACCCAAAACTTTAAAAATCGACAAAACTGTTTGAGTTTTACTGGCTTTCCAATTCCCAGAAATAAACGGATAGGCACCGCCAGCCAACACCACTAAAATAGCGTAGATTTCCGTCATTTGAGCGTAGTCACCACGTAACCAAGACACAATATGATCAAGCGGTATGGTTTCTTTTCCACCGACGCTGATCGGAATGAAAAAAACAAAAATACCAATGCAGCTATAGGCAATGAGTTTAAGAAGAGACAGTGGAGACACGGCTCCAGACTTTGGATCAGTAGCATTCATGTGAAGACTTCCTATGAGAAGGTTATTAATCACAAGATAAAAAGCAACAAACATACCAACATGTATATACATATAAAAATACGCTAAAAATGCTTATTTTCTCTTAGGACTAATATTCGATTATTGTTATTTTGACCATCAAGGCTGAGAGAATCGCACATAATAAGCGCAAAATAAAGAATTATGCGCTTAATTGAATCACAACTACCTGAAGCAGATCATCACAAAAAAGAGGAAGGATTTTTTTATCTGAAGACTAAATTTTTAAGTTGTCTATACATAAAGACTCAAGATATGGATTGTCTGATCAGCTCCTCATATTTCGCCAATAAATATTCGACTTGATACTGACTCACATCGGGGGCTTTAACATCATTCGCGACAACAGACTGAATCAAGTCCACGGCTTGTTTCGCTTCATGGTGAATGTCTTTTAGATCACTTTGATAAAGATATGGCATATCATTGCGCTGATCGCCAAACAATTCAGGATAAACCTGCCTATTCGGCAATACCGGCACACAACCAAGCGCAACCGCTTCCAATACCGCAAGCCCTTGAAACTCGTGCAATGCGGTAGACAACACAAGGTCAGACGACGCCAGAAAATCTAGGTAATCCGCTCGACTCGGCGCGTAGCCAAATTGCCTTATTCGGTGGGCGAACTTGGCATGGATAAGATCAAATTCTTTTGGAATAGAACGAAATTGCTCGCCGAGAATGGCTATGTCATAGTCTATTTGGCGACGCTCTAATTCTTCTAAAATCGCCAGTAACCGGTCTGGCCCTTTGTCAAACTCCCAACGTGCAGACCATACCAAGCGGACACGACCAGAACGCCCCGTGGCCCCTTTCAATTCTGCACAATGCGCAATATCCAAAGGCACAGGCAAAACCTGTGCTTTATCTTCGGTGTTATTGAGCCAATCTGGAGAGACATAATCCGGCAGCTTCTTCAACAAGGCCCGAGCACCGGCAAAAAAAGACGCTTTATTAAACTGGCTGTTGAACACACAGCAATCCGCCGCCAAAGCACTGTATAAGGTCACCATCTGCATTTCTATTAAGCCTTGTTGCTTATCGCTGGCTGGGTAAGCAAATTGGTTTTCATGGAAATACAGTATCCAAGGAATATTCTGCAAATCAGGGCAAAACGCCTTTAAGCCAACGCAATCCGTCATCGATGTGGCAACGACCAAATCGTAGGACTTTTCTAAAATGGACTTAAATTTTGGATCAAACGCAAAGCTCATGGCATTACCGCGAATTCGCCATGCGAAATGTCGAGCGGGCAAAGACAAATACTCCCAATCGTGCTGACTCAGCCCTTTCATTAAGGTGTGCGCCCATGCTTTATGGCTGCTGGCTTCATAAGCACTTATCAATAAAATTCGCACCGTACTTTTCCCACTCATCTGTTTAATTTTGCGTTTGCGGCTGGCTCATCAGAGTTGGGTCGAATATCATGTAAGCCAGTAACACATTCTTTGAGGAAAACCATGATCATTCAACGCCACGACGAAGATATTAACACGCCAACAGGCACGATGCGCTGTACCGTTTATCACCCTAAAGCAGACGGCCGCTTTCCATGTATTTTCTTCTATTCCGAGATTTTCCAACAAACCGCGCCCATTGCGCGTTCCGCTGCCATGATGGCGGGCCATGGCTTTGTGGTGATTGTTCCAGAAGTGTTTCACGAACTTAACCCCATCGGCACAGTGTTAAGCTATGACGATGAAGGTAAGGACAAAGGCAACGCAGACAAATTTACCAAAACCCTAGAAGCTCATGATAGCGATACGGTGGCCATGCTAACGCACTTCGAACAACAAGCTTACTGCACAGGACAATTCGGCTCTATGGGCGTTTGCTTGGGTGGCCATTTAGCGTATCGTGCGGCGCTTCACCCTCGCATTCAGGCGTCTTTTTGTTTGTACGCGACAGACATTCATTCAAACACCATCCCTTGCAACGAAGGCAATGACTCTTTCACGCGCACCAAGGAGATTCAAGGGGAATTAGTCATGGTGTGGGGCAAACAAGACCCGCACGTTTCCACGGTAGGACGTCAGAAAATTTACCAACAATTGATCGATACGGACCGCCTATTCACTTGGCATGAATTCAACGGCCAACACGCTTTTATGCGTGACGAAGGCGATCGTTACGACCCTGCCCTCGCCTTAGAATGCTACAACAAAGCCGTGGCGTTATTTCAACGCACCTTGCATAAAGCTTGATCATTCAACACTCACACTCAACGACAAGAAACGAGGTGAGCTTATTGCTCGCCTCGCCACATTGGTGTCATCTGGCACTCGCCTAGCTCACCCGAAATCCACATATCACCATCTTGAATCGTCACATTCAATTGCATAGATCGAGTGCAAATCTTCGCTAAGGCTTCCACTTGCACCTCAGGGAAACGCAACACACGCATGTTCTCAAAGCGGCTGTTTTTGCCTTTGTTTTGTTCCCACCAGATGTCCGATTTATCATTGTAGTTTACAACAATCACTTGTTGCGCTCGGCCGCACGCCTTGCGCAAACGTTTCTCGTCTGGCTGTCCTAGCTCGACCCAAAGCAAAATTTCATCAGAGTAATTCTTCTGCCAAAGATCTGGCTCGTCTTCGGTGCTAATACCTTTACTGAAACTCAACTGCTCGCTGCCTTCTTTCTCATCAGCCAATAAAGCAAACGCCGCCAAACGCACCATCATGCGTTCTTCCGTTTCAGAAGGGTGTAATGCCAAGGTCAATTCATAACTTTGGTAATGGTTTCGATCCATATCGGATACTTGAACCGATGCTTTATAAATTGTTGCTTTCGTTGCCATGCGCTCACTTACTAGGTTTATTAACGATGAAAAAAGAGGAACCAGAAAATCGCGACGAATTGTACAGCAAAAAACGCCGCTAATACCGCACTAAACAGACTGTTTTTTCTCGTCATAAACGTATTTGTTAAGCCCAAAAAAAGAACTGTTATTTCGATATAAGTGATTGACATAAGGCTCAAAAAAAGGCTCAATGAAAAAGCTCATTAATGAGCAAAAATTACACAATGCATTACGCAATCAATACAACCCAAAGTTAAGGAGAAGCACAATGACTATTTACACGCTACATCATTCTACTTCCTCCATCGCTACTCGAATTAATAATCGAGTACGTAAAACTTTGTCCACGCGTTCAATGCCTGTGTAATACACCATTGACCGCGGAATTTACGCGGTCACCTCTGTAAGAAACACCCCGTAAGTTCCGCCAAAACACACTATTAAATGTTAATTTTGGAGAAAACTTATGAGCATCATCGCCCTATTCAACGCCGCTAAAGAGTATTTCGAAGCTCGTCGCACTAACCAAGCTTTTCGTCAGCTTGACGATCACTACTTAAAAGACATCGGCTTCTACCGCGACAACGGCCACATTCGTCCATTGGCTGGCAACAAAGATTTAGACAATGAAACAAAAGGCCACGTTCAAATACCACCGGGTGAACAACCGAGCGACGGGTGACGAGAGCGTCACCTTAGAAAGACTCTAAGGTGACGGTAAACCACTGGGCCGGATAGCCAAAACGCCTTTTACTACAGTGTAGTAAAAGGCGTTTTTTATGGTCTTTAAGACCCCTTCTAGTCTCTGTTTTAATCCACTCTTTAGTCATTAGGCTCATTACAGGGCATCAGAACGATGCGATTAAACCGGATCACTAACAGACTATTTACCCTCATGATCTTTCAGCAAATCACTTTCTGTGACCTGACCATTCGTTGCTTGCGAGATGCGCCGGATGTATTTTGCTGGAGAGCGCTTATGAACATGCAACCAATTCCAAACATGAGCTTGTTTCACTCCTAGCATTTTAGCGAGCGCCGTTTGACTCCCTACAATTTCGACCGCTTTAGCGATGGCTGACATATAACCTCCCTTAACAACCTTTACTGTATCTAATGACAGTTTTTATTGTTTGTCAAATACAGATAAAGTTGTAATCATTCCCATCATGAGTATTGCAGATCGCGTTAGACAAAAAAGAACCCAACATAGACTAACTCAAGCCGAGTTAGCGAAGCGTGTTGGCATCACACAGCAATCTCTGCAAAAAATCGAAGACGGCAGAACACAAAACCCACGCAAATTACTGAATTTGGCCAAAGAGCTAAACTGCAGCCCAGAATGGCTACAGCTTGGAACCACAACAGAAGTCAGAGAAAGTAGCTCACATTACAGTAACGACAGCGCACCACCTACCTCACTGAGCCAACACCAAAGACCTATTATTAGCGTCTTTCAAGCGGCGCAATGGTCTAACCATTCACAGGCCATCGAGCCGCAGGCTTATTTAGACACGCCGCCAGATACCTCCCCCTCTGCATTTTGGTTAAAGGTTATTGGCGATAGCATGACATCAACCTCAGGTATCAGCATCCCCGAGGGCTATTTGATACTGGTGGAGCCAGATCGTACGGCTAAAAACGGCGATTTAGTGGTGGCGAAAATAATTACCCACAATGAAGTGACGTTCAAAAAATTGGTCATAGACACTGGGCATACCTACCTAAAACCGTTAAATTCGAACTACCGCCCCATTGAAGTCTCCGAAGGCTTAGTCATTATTGGTGTGGTGACACAAGCTCGAGTGTTGTTCTAAATCGCTTGCAAAAGCACCCAGCAATTTAGCGTGACATTTCTGTATAAAATAACAAAAACAATATTAACTGTTGACGCGCATACAGCATAAACTGTATTTTGACTGTGTCGATAACAATCAAAGGATAGAAATTATGTTAATTCTCACTCGACGCCCTGGTGAAACCATTCACATCGGGGACGACACGGAAGTCACCATTCTAGGAATACAAGGCAGCCAAGTTCGGGTTGGCATCAAAGCACCTAAAAAAATCAGTGTGCATCGTGAAGAAATTTATCAGCGCATTCGAGCCGCTGAATCACAAGAAAATGATCAAGATCAGAACGGCAAATCACAACCCGCCTAATCTGTGTTGATAAACACCTAAAAATGCGAAGTGGCAGCCCCAACCAAAGCAAAAAACTGGTATTGGGAGCTCACTTCTCAACAAAACACTGTCATTTATTTAGTCTATTATTTAAACAAGCACATTATCCACATCATAAGTACCGTTAAACAGCTCAAATATCTTACCGTCCAAATTATCCTTGGTTAGGATAAACAGTATTGACTTAGCCACATCGGCACGCGGAATCGCCATTTCTTCACGACTATTGGGTCGTTTTACGGTGATTTTTCCCTCACCCTCGTCATTCGTTAATGGACCTGGACGAACAATGGTATAAGGCACGCCAGACACCATTAAATATTTATCTGCCATGTATTTGGCGACCAAATAAGGCTTGATATCCGACTCAATGGAATCAGGATTATCGGCACCAATGCTGCTTAGCATAATAAACTGCTTAACTTGATTGTCTTTTGCGTAATCCACCGCTTTTTTGGCAGCCCATAAATCAATTAACAACGTTTTATCTGCACCCGTCGCACCTCCTGAGCCTGCCACAAAAATAACATTACTCACACCAGCAAAAGCGAGACTGAAATCCCCTTCTAAATCCGCTTCCATGACCTCGAGTTCATCACTTTTAAGGTGCGCCAATTTACTCTTGTCTCGTACCAAAGCTCGAACTGGCTCGCTCGTTTCCACCAATGCTTTTGTGATTAACTGACCAATTTGGCCACTTGCACCAATAACTAATGTCTTGTTCATAGCTTGCCTCCTTTAAGTCCCAAGGAAATGACCCTAACTTAACACCGCCATCGCCTTATCAAGTCTTACTTTTAACTATAAGGACATAGCCACCAGATAACACCCCAAACAATCAACTTGCATATTTACTGGACATTAGGTGTTTATTCTTAAAGAAAAAGAGCGTCGAACAAACCATCACACAACCCTCATAGAACTCATACACTTACTCACAAAACACTGCAAATCTCGACGCATTCCTGACATCGAAGAAGCCCTACAATCCAGCCGAATTTACTCCTCAGGAAATGGGCCATGCGTCACTGTTTTTTTGTGTTGCTTATGTTGTTCTCGGTATGTGTATCAGCAAGTTACTACGATGGAACGGAAGGCCTTAGCGGCGATGCATTGAAATCCAAATTACACAGTATCATCGATGGTCAACAGCCGCTTAAGTACACCCAAAGCGGCAATACCGATTGGTACGATGGTAAAGATATAGACGTGTGGGAAGCCTTGGTTTATACCGACTCAGCCTGCCCCAGCGAGCAACCCAAATGCGGCCTTGTGCAAATGCTTTACCTTGATGATGTAAGGCACATTGACCAAGCGAACCGAGGTAAAAGCAATGACGACTCATGGGACAGAGAACATGTTTGGCCAAAGTCGCGTGGCTTTGCCAAACAAAGCCAAGACGGTTACACCGACCTGCACCACTTGCGTCCCGCTGACCGGAACATAAACGGCGCGCACAGCAACTATGGGTACGCCGTGGGTGGCACACCGTTTTACGACACCTTAGGCGATGGCAGCAAAGTCTACAGCGGCACTTATGTGGACAAAACCAATGAATCCTTCGAACCCACCGACCGAGCCAAAGGCCAAATCGCCCGCATGATCTTCTACATGGCGACACGCTACGAAATTGGCGACAACGCCCCACCGGAAAACATGCCAGACCTACGCATCGTCAAAGGCAACGAAAAACAAAGCGGAGAGCCGACCATTGGCGACTTATGTACGCTGGTTAGATGGAACGAAGAATTCCCAGTAACCGACTTCGAAAAACGCCGTAACGACCGAGTACAAAAGCTGCAAGGCAACCGAAATCCCTTTATCGATCACCCTGAGTTTGTGGATAAGATCTGGGCAAGTCAGTGTTTATAAAATATTAGTGATGGATGATGCTGGCGCGTAACCCAGCCTACAGCCTACTTGATTGAACTAAAAAGCTGAAATCAACGACTCTGCCCTTTGAATTCTAAAATGGCCGTCTAAGCGGCAACACGTTCCCGACTATCGTTCCCACACAAATGCATACCAAAGCGATAAGCAGACCACTTGTCACAGGCTCGCCAAATAATGGGACAGCAAACATACTAGCCAACAAAGGAACCAACGCCATAAGCGCTCCCATTTTTGTCGCACCTAGAATATGTACCGCTTTTCCGTAACAAACAAATTGCACTGCAATCGCCATAATAGCCTGATAAAAAGCCTGCAAGGCAATCATGCTATGAGAAACATCGTTAAAAGCATGGGATAACCGAGTGAGGTAATAAGGAGTAAATAGTAAAGTGGTTGCAGTGATCACCCCCAAAGTGGCGTGCCACGGTGGAAACTTCCAACGCCTTAATAATACAGTAAATATCCCCCAAAATAGGCAGGCAACGACAAAGCTAACATCACCAACCCAATATGACACGCCAGATAATAGCGTTTCTAGTAATAACGCAAAAATGCCCAGGCTACTAATGCCAATCCCCATCCAAGCAAATCGAGAATGCCTCTCTCCAGCCCAAAAATAGGCAAGCACGGCAATCATAATTGGCATTAAACCGGGCAATAACAAAGCCGCATGAGTCGCGGGCGCTGATTGAAAACCGTTAAAAACAGAAAGCGAATAAGCCAAGCCACCAATAGACCCTAGCAACATCATTCGCACTTGAAAAATCGCCTTACGGTGAATCCAAATGAACGGAAAAAACACCAAAAATGCTGTACCAAAACGCACCATCATCATATCGGGCAAAGACAAAGCAGCCAGCGCACCAGCGCGCGATATCAAAATAAAACCCGTCCAAACCAGTACCGACGTTAAAGCAAACACATACCCTTTTACTATTAGTTTATTACTGTGCTGCCATCGCCCTTTCATACTTCATCCATCTGGTGACTTAAAAAAAGCAGTATATCTGGCATCGACATTTGGAAACAGCCAGCAAACTAAGCTTTCCACTTTTTGGCTCACTTTACCAACCCCATTAGCGATTTATGAGACCCATATTAAATACCTCAGTTACGATGGGTGTCTCATTAACGTCCCTCTTTCCGCAAAATAATCGATTTCATTAAAGCTGCCAAATGGTGGCTTTTTTAATGCCTATAATTTCCCTTTCCTGCCCTTAAAGCCCGATCCCAACCACTTTCATTTTTCACCGTAAACCATTTTTAAATCAAGCAACCTCACTCGCCACCACGGTTCACCGATACCCTGCTTTGCTGTCGCCTCGTGCGGTGACTTTGTCGATGGACCAGTTGCCTTTCATTTCTGGTGGGAAGGTGTCGTTTGGGGTGAGGATGCCTTCTGCGACGAGTTGGGTTGCCCGTATCTAGTCAATAAGGGCGTCGAGTGTGACGCTGGTGCCTTGGCGTTGGCTTTTGATGAGATCGTCTTGGCTGGCTTGTTGGGCGGTGGTTAGGTTGTCGTAGCTTTAGCGGAGCTTTTTGAGATCGATGAAGATTCAGTTCTACTTTTCATCAATCTCAAACTCTCAAAAAATATTACTTAGCACTCTCCCATATTATTCCTGACTCCCAAAGATAAGCTACAATGGGTGTCTCATTAAGTTCAAAAAAGCCCATCGGAAGGATGGGCTTGTGGGGGTAGTTTAGTTTTTAAGGAATTAAGGGTTAATTTTCATCTGATCCCAATGCAATAGCTCAACGCATAGAATCTTTTCTATGACTGGGTTTGAAAGATGGTTATCCTGTTAAAAAGCGATTCTGTAAATAGCTGTTTAATAGTACATATGCTAAGAACCTTAAAAAATCTGGCTTGTTAAGCGTTACCAAGTTCTCTCAACTTAGTCTTCAAGCTTAAAATCAAATAGCATATTCAATCTTTTAATAAGTCGTTCCTGTCCATCCAATATTGGTAAAAAGCGCCACTTTGAAATAGCATCAAGACATGCTTTATCTAATAGCTCTCCAGCGGATTTAGTTACCTGAATATCTTCCGGCTTTCCTTTTTTATTCACTAAAAAACTGACAATTACGCGGCCTTCAATACCTTCTTTCCGTGCCTTAACTGGATATATAGGATAGACAGACTTAACCAATGTAAACTCCCCATTAGTCTCCTCAAAAACCTTCTTTTCTTGGGTTTCTGAAAGTGAACTCTGAACCCATTGTCCATTATTTAATGAATAATGAGGTGGTGCGCAACCTGCTAGAAAAAGTAATGCACTTAATATAATGATGATTTGTTTTTTCATTTTTAGATTCTTACTCCGCAATATGAGATATGTGTTAGCCCCTACAACCCACTGAATGAAGTAAATCGACTAATAACTTTCATTTAACCAACAAGAAATTTATCTTTTTACTCCAATACAAACAACAACTAAAGCCCAGATCTGGGCTTTAGTTGTTTGCTGCTTAGAAGTCTACAAAGTTGCGTTGGGCTAGTCTTTGACGCGGGTGATGTTGTCGTTTACCCAGTCTGCTTGCCTGAATTAAAAAGCTAGTTGGGCAATTTGCTGTTGTTTTTTGTTAGGAAAGTGCGGACGGTTTGGATTAGGTCGATGAGTTCTTTTGATGGAACGACGACGGGGTCGATTTGTATCTGCATGGATTTGACGATGTTGTTGAGCAGTTGCCGTCCTTGGAGGGAATAGCTGTCTTTTTCCGCTAGCGCTAAGCTGTCTAAATTTATGAGACACCCATGTTAAAAACAGCTGACAAATTTATGAGACCCCCATGTTAAAAACAGCCGCACCATACCAAACGATCTTATCCAGAGATGATATTTATATGAAATTCATCTTTTATCGTTTTGGTAAGGTGCAATTCACTACTAAAAGGCTGGTTATTAGGTTGTTAGGCGAATGAATTTACTAATATATGATTAGTAAAGAAAGACGATGAATGGTGGATGGAATGAAGCTAGGCGAGTAGTCGGTTATGACTGGATCTTGGTTTTCTATTTAGTTTGTTTGAATCACAATAATGAGCAATGGAATGTTCAGCACCAACAACAGCCCCCGTTCTTGCGCCAAATTCTGTCGCAATACACAGCCAATTTTCTGAGGATATGTTGAGTCGTTGAAGAATCGGTAACAATGAAGCGTCTATCGCACCTCGTTTATCTTCTCGGATGATTAGCCCAGTCATATCAACCAACTCAAGGTAATCTGACAATTCAAAAGGTAGACCATCTGGCATGCTTTCTCTGGGGTTACCAACAAAAGGATAAAGCAACTTTGGTTGCTTTTGATGCCTTGCAGCGGTCACACGTTTTTTAACACTGGTGAATTCTGAAGTTTCTGGTGTCTGGCTTATTTTTGCTCTCAGTGGATTAAGATCAACGTAGGCCATACAAGCCACTAATGCCGATTCATCCAGCAAGGCTTGGGACTTAAAACGCCCTTCCCAGAACCTTCCTGTGCACTTGTCTTCAAAATTCGCTTGGCGAGCAATAGGTTCATTCAATTCCCTCATAAACCAGCTAATGTCTGTAAGACGATTTCTAAAGGTTTCGGCAGACGATTCCACCAACGTCATAGCATAGTCAGGCAATGACTCACCTCGTACAAATTGCTGAGTAAACACGGTGCCTTTATGTAACTTATGCCACCTTTGCAAAACCTCTAATGTAGACCACTTCGAGGCTTTTTCTGTATTGATATGCAACACCACATGAAGATGGTTACTCATTACCGCATACGCACAAACATCGATAGCAAAGACACTGGCTAAAAATAACAAACGCTTTTCAACCCAGTCACGACGGTGCTCAAAGCTTGCACCAGAGACAGGATCTTCTCCACACAAAAACGCCCTACGAACACAGCGAGAGACACAGTGATAGTAAGGCGTATCTTGTAAACTAACTTGCTGACTTCTGGCTCTTGGCATGACGAAACCTCTCTTCCATGAGAAAAAACAATACTGGCTAAATATACAGTATTGAGAAAAATCGTCAAGTTACGATGGGTGTCTTATTAAGTCGTGCTACGAACACAGCGTGAGACACAGTGATAGTAAGGCGTATCTTGTAAACTAATTTGCTGACTTCTGGCTATTGGCATGACGAAACCTCTCTCTTCCATAAGAAAAATACTGGTTAAATATACAATATTAAGAAAAATCGTCAAGTTACGATGGGTGTCTTATTAAGTCGTTTGTCAAGTTACGATGGGTGTCTTATTAAGTCGTTTGACCGTAACGCGCCACCGCGACCCAACCGCCGTCGCTAGTGCGCTGCAAACCCTCGTATGGCGTGCCTTCGCTCAGCGAAAACACAAAACCACCGAGCGACATCATCTGACGCATGATTACTCCTTAGATAAAAATGGAAGGACAGAAACGAAAAAGCCCATCAGGGATGGGCTTGGAGATGTTTGGGTTTGAAGTGGTTAAAGGGTTATTTTTTATCTGTCCTAAAGCGCCATAACTTACGAATCAATTTCCACAAAATGACAGGCATATATGAAATAACAGTAAACCAGAAAAACACAGGAACAATCAAAGTCTTTAATAGTAAGGGATAATCTATAGGGCAGTTATCTGGGTCCAGTGTGATGGAACTAACGCAATAATCGCCTGCATGATTATTTAGCCCAAACACAATCGCCACAAAACAAGTGACAAGAAAAGATATAATCAACGGTATATAGTAGCGTTTGCGCGTCATTAATCGTTCTTCCATAACTTATGTACATAAATATAATTTACCCGAGCACCGTAATCTCTGACTTTTTCAGCACCAGTAAAATTGTAAATACTCGAGACTTTCCGAATAGTTGGATTTTGAACCCTTACCCATATGCGCTTTAAAATCAAAGCACCTAGTCGTATATTTGCCTCTGTATTATTTTCGATATCTTCTTTTGAATAATTTAGAGATTGGGCAAGCTCTTGCCAACCATCATATCTCACATTCATTGGGCGGAATGAGCTAATTTTAACGCCAGGTAGAACACCTAAATAATCATAGTAGCCGTGTGTTGTTTCCATATAGGCTATCGCTTTTAAAAAGTCAGCATCGATACCCATCTCTTCACCAGCACTATCATACAACTCTTCTTTCCCATCTACCTCATCGAAAAAATCAATCTCAATAAAAGGCTCACTTGAATCTGCACTAGGGTTCTCATTGATTTCGAATATAGCCGGAGAGTTTGAGATTATACTCGCTCTTCGGTCTGCCTCCATGTTAACAACAGGTATAATCAAGGCATTATTTGATTCTGCTTTTTGTTTGGCACCGAGAATACGCTCCAATGTATCCTTGTCTTTTTGGGTTCTTTGTTCAGCAAGCAATAACGACCTTTTATTTTCTTTATCAATCGTATCCTGATCGACAGTAGTATAAAAAGCTCCGTTATAATCTCTGGAAGAGGCTCTATTGTTAGACATTTAAAATCACTTAAGCAAAAGAAGAAAATACATCATATTTTCTTCATACTGGTTAAAAATAAATGTATGAACTCAAGATGTTATCGTTCACGACATACCTGTCATACAATCCTTTCCTTACTTTAAAGCAACTTATCCAACCTACCAACAACTAAAGCCCACATTGGGCTTTAGCTGCTTGCGGCTTAGAAGTCTACAAAGTTGCGTTGGGTGAAGTCTTTGACGCGGGTGATGTTGTCGTTTACCCAGCCTGCTTACCTGAATTAAAAAGCTAGTCGTGCTATTTGCTGTTGCTTCTTTTGTTAGGAAAGTGCGAACTGCTTGGATTAGGTCGATGAGTTCTTTTGATGGAACGACAACGGGGTCGCTTTGTATCTGCATGGATTTGACGATGTTGTTGAGCAGTTGCCTTCCTTGGAGGGAATAGCTGTCTTTTTCCGCTAGCGCTAGATTGTCTGTGGGGGCGGAAAGTTGTTTTTGCTCGTGGAGTTGTTTTCCCATTAGTTTAAAACTAGACCCTCTTCTCTCTTAGATATCTTGTAATTTTATGACATAATGTTGTGCATCTGTCGCAGGAAGTCATTTCCCTATGTTGCGACGCTTTTTTGAACTTATTCGATACGTACACAATGCCATTAGATAATGGGGTAACCCCAGTAAATTCAAGCACTAAGCTTGATCGCCGATTTTCTATTGCCCCAATGATGGAGTGGACGACAAGCGACTACCGAGTTTTCGTTAGAACACTTAGCAAAAATACGCTGCTGTATACCGAGATGGTGACGACGGGGGCTTTGCTGCAAGGCAATCATCCTGAAAGATTCCTACGATACGATGGTTGCGAACACCCTATTGCTCTTCAATTAGGCGGGTCTGATGCGATTGCGTTGGGTAAATGCGCAAAAATGGCGGAGCAAGCGGGTTTTGATGAGGTTAATCTTAACGTCGGCTGCCCGAGCGATAGAGTTCAAAACAGTTTGATTGGTGCGTGTTTGATGGCTCACCCTGATAAGGTGAAGGATGCCATGCGTGCCATGCAGGACAGCTGTACTATTCCTGTGACCATTAAGCATCGCATTGGTTTAGACGACCAAGAAGAGTACAGTGTGGTACGAGATTTTGTTGGTGATATTGCGACAACTGGTGTGAAGACCTTTATTGTCCACGCTCGTAATGCGATTCTGGCGGGCTTAAGTCCGAAAGAGAATCGTGAAATACCACCGCTGAAATACCATTATGTGCATCAGTTGAAGAAAGATTTCCCAGAGCTTGAAATCATTATAAACGGTGGCATAAAAACAGTAGAAGAATGCCAAGAACAATTAGCGCATGTCGATGGTGTGATGGTGGGCCGTGAGGCTTATCATAACCCTTGGATATTGAGCCAAGTCGACAATGTATTATTTGGCGGTCAGCCGTTGGTTCATGATCGCTACGAGGCGCTAGAAGCTTTCGTTCCTTATGTTGAACGTAAGCTGCAAGAAGGCGAACGCTTAATGCACCTAACCCGACATATTTTGGGTATCTTTCAAGGCGAAGCCGGCGGCAAACAGTTCCGTCGCTACCTTTCTGAAAACGGTCATAAAGCCGACGCACAGATAAATGTATTATTAGAGGCCATTGATTTGGTCAAACATCATCAACGCAAAGGATAAGAGCAATGAGCAATAAGTTATCTCAATTGAAAGAGTTCACGACCATTGTGGCCGACACGGGCGATATCACGGCGATCAAAGATTTTCTACCACAAGATGCGACTACTAACCCATCTTTGATGCTTAAAGCCGCACAAATCCCTGAATACGCTCCTTTTATAGATCAAGCCATCGCTTGGGCTAAAACACAAAGCAACGACAAAGATCAGCAAATTCTAGACGCTGGCGACAAGTTGGCCGTGATTGTTGGTACCGAAATCCTAAAGTACATTCCTGGTCGTATTTCGACTGAAGTGGATGCACGTTTGTCTTTTGACAAAGAAGCGACACTAGCGAAAGCACGTAAACTGATTGCGCTATATGAAGAAGCTGGCGTGTCTCGTGACCGCGTGTTGATTAAAGCAGCGTCTACTTGGGAAGGCATCAAAGCCGCAGAAGAACTAGAAAAAGAAGGCATCAACTGCAACCTAACCTTGTTGTTCTCTTTTGCTCAAGCACAAGCCTGTGCTGAAGCTGGCGTTTACCTGATTTCTCCATTCGTTGGTCGTATCCTTGATTGGTACAAAAAATCGACTGGCCAAGAGTACACAGCTGAGACTGATCCAGGTGTTGTATCTGTGACTGAAATCTACAACTACTACAAACAACACGGTTACAAGACCGTTGTAATGGGCGCGAGTTTCCGTAACATCGGCGAAATCGAGCAGCTTGCTGGCTGTGACCGTTTGACTATCAGCCCTAACCTGCTTGAAGAATTGAAAAAAGACGAAGGCAAACTTGAGCGTAAATTGGTTCCAGCGACCAGTGTGAAAGCGGCACCTGCTGCGATCACAGAAGCGGCATTCCGTTGGGCAATGAACGAAGACGCCATGGCGACAGAAAAATTGTCTGAAGGCATTCGTAACTTCGCAGCGGATCAGCGTAAGTTAGAAGTGACGCTAGCGTCTATGCTATAAAATAGAAGCAAGTACGTTAAAACGCGACCTCGGTCGCGTTTTTTATTTCTCACCAGAAGAACAAAAGATGACCGAAACAACAGAATTTGAAAAAATGATCCATGGCGAAACATTCAATGCGATCGACCTAGATCTTCGTCTACGCAGAGAAGCCGCTCGTCTTGCTTGTGCTAAATTCAATGCACATCCAAGCAAAGGCAACCTTCGTCACGTCACCCGCTTGTTTGCAGAATTTGGTAGTGTGGTGATTGAACCGGGCTTTCAATGCGATTATGGTTCGCAAATTCATCTTGGCGAACGGGTCTTTATTAATTTCCACTGTGTTTTCCTCGACAGCGCCAAGATCAAGATTGGTGACGATGTACTCATCGGGCCGGGCGTGCATCTTTATACGGTAGATCACCCAAGAGACGCCGAACAACGCGCCTCTGGCGAATGCTTTGCGCGCCCTATTACCATAGGTAACAAAGTCTGGATTGGCGGCGGAGCAAAAATCCTCCCTGGCATTAAGATTGGCGATAACGCTATTATCGCTGCGAATGCGGTGGTCACTCGACACATCGCCGATAATGAACGCTACTTTGGATAACCAATCGATACGCTTTTATGCGCTCACTCGCCAATGCACTTTTTTGCACAGTCCTAGCAAACGTCCTTTGTTAAAGCCTTATTTTCGGCTTACCTGAATACTTCATTCAACTAGGTAAGCAATTGGCAATTGCTAAGGAAATGCTCGGCTCTCCCCGCCTGTTTCGATTATTTGCTATATACTTCAGTCAAATTAGCAAATTAAAGAGGTTGCTTCATGAAAACGTGGATTCTATTTTTAGCCAGTCTATTGGCACTAGATGCGAACGCCTCAAAAACCATCGTAGACGGTTCACTTAATGTTGAAGAAGTCACTCAGTTTGACGGCACGCCTTGGGGCATTGCGCTATTGAATGACCAAGAAGCTATTGTCACCGTTAAAAAAGGTGTGGCTTACAAGGTAAATTTGGCCAATGGCAAACAACAAGCCCTAAATGGATTACCTGAAGTGGATAATCGAGGCCAAGGTGGACTGCTGGATGTCGCCAAATCCCCTATTTTCGATGAGGAGAAATGGGTCTATTTTACTTACTCAAAACCGACCGATGAAGGCGCAAAAACCACGTTAGCCAGAGCCAAACTGATCAATAATGATTTGACTAAATGGCAGGATTTATTGGTGTCAGACTCAGCCAGTTCCGATTCAAAGCACTTCGGTGGTCGCATAGCGTTTGACGATAAAGGACACGTGTTTTTCTCCATTGGTGACCGCGGCGTGCGTGAAAACGCTCAGAATCTTAACAACCATGCTGGCAGTATCATTCGTCTTAATTTAGACGGTAGTGTGCCAGCGGATAATCCGTTTGTCACACATGCCAATATCCGCAATGAAATCTGGAGTTATGGTCATCGTAACCCTCAAGGCCTTTTCTATGACACGGATACGCACACTCTTTGGTCAAATGAACATGGTCCAAGAGGTGGTGATGAGATCAATCTTATTCGCCCGGGCGCTAACTACGGCTGGCCGATCGTGTCTCATGGTAAAGAGTATTGGGGACCAGTTAGCGTGGGTGACGGTGTCGAAAAAGACGGCATAGACAACCCTATCAAGGTGTTTATTCCTTCCATCGCGCCAAGCAGCTTATTGCGTTACAAAGGTATGCTATTTTCTAACTGGAACGGGGATTTTCTCTCGACAGCGTTGGCACTACGGCACTTAAATAAAGTGAAAATTGAACAAAATGGCGACAGCACCGAAACTCGCTATTTGGAAGATCTCGATGAGCGCCTTCGCTCTATTGCACAAGATTCCACAGGAGCGCTGTACATCGGTACGGACTCAGGGAAACTTTTAAAAATAACATTAGCAATCGAAAGTAGCCTCAAAAAAGTGGGCTAAGTGTTCATTAAGCACTCATAAAAAGAAAAGAAAAAAGTCAGAGTCAGGAGCCTCTATTAAGCTCCTCACTCTGACTCTATTAGACCACTACAAATTACACTGATAGAACAATTTTAATCGGTTAACACAATACGGTTACGACCCAGATTTTTAGCCATATATAAGCGTTGATCAGCGAGCCTATACAGAGACTTAAAATCCCCCTCATCTTCAAGACTGTAAGATACACCAATGCTGATCGTGTAATGAATAGCTAGGTCATCCAGATGAAACACTGTATCTTGCACGTATTTGCAAAAAGAGGTTGACCAGTCTTTACTAATCCCAGCGGGCATCAATACACAGAACTCTTCTCCACCTAAGCGAAAAAGCTGATCATGGTCATCGACATGTGCTCTAAGACGCTCAGCAAAGTCTACCAATACAGCGTCGCCCACATCGTGCCCATGGGTATCATTAATCTTTTTAAAGTTGTCTAAATCAATCAAAACAAGGGCTAAGGCCCACCGCTTGCTGCAGCTGAAATTGATAATGCTGGCTAATATTACGGCGATTAGCAAGCCCCGTTAGCGGATCCGTAGACGCTATTTTCTTTAATGTATATAACATCTTTTTGTGAACTCGCTCAGCCCCGTGTGTTAATCCCCACAAGAAGACATAAGCGAAGCTCAAATTGATCACCACACTGATCAACTCTTTTCCAAAATCACTGTAGAACCGCAGATAGAGAATACTGCTCACTAGACATAAGCAAACACCACTTAACCAAACACCAGCTTGCTTACCTAACATCAAGTAGGAAGTCATTGGGAAGATCAACACCCAGACTTGTCGTCCAGAGTGCAGTGGTGAATAGCTTATGCCGGTCAAAATACACGCAAAAATAAACGCGACATAAATAAATATGCTCCATTTATAAAAGCGTGACTCTTTAGAACTGAACCACAAAAAAATGGTCAACATCAGCAAAACGATTTCAATCAATGCCAGCTGATATTTCGCCATCGATAGATTCACCACTATTAGCACTGAGCAAGCCGTTCCAATAACCAGCAAAAAACCTTTCACTAGAGCGTCATTAAAAAGGGCTTCATTAAACCAATGCGATGTCGACAGTTGTTTATTCATTCCATACCATATATTACGTTATTCAGACCAACTCGAGTCCGTGGAAAAATCACCCTCTGATAAAACATCCGTCTCTTCGCTGGTAGATGAGCCATCTCCCCAACTGTCACTCGATGCTTCATCACCCCAACTATCTCCTGCTGCGTCTTCACCCCAGCTATCGTTAGCGGGATCAGGGGTTTCAATCGCTTTATTTTTCTTCGGCGGATTGCCGTCATACACATCGTAAGCTCGACTTTGCAAGTAAACATCACGAATGAAGCTATATCGATCGCCAATGATCATGGATTCGGCGCTGAGCAAACGCGCGCGCGTTTGCACAACATCTAAGGCTAATAAACCAAGCTCCTCATCATCATTTAAGTCGAGGATACTTGTTTCATCAAGGTAGGTATATTTAATGGCTAAACCTGAACCATCACGCACAGTAGAAGGACCAAAAAAAGGTAGTACAAGATAAGGACCAGAAGACACCCCCCAGTAACCTAGGGTTTGTCCAAAGTCTTCATCGTATTTCTTCAACCCCATTTCACTGGCAACATCAAAAATCCCAAACCAGCCTGCTGTGCTGTTAATCAAAAAACGAAAACTGGATGAAGCTGTCGCGTCCCACTTTCCTTGTAGAAGGTTGTTAACAATATTACCGATTTCACCTAAGTTAGAGAAAAAATTACTTACGCCCTTCTGAACAGGATTCGGGGTAACGGCCTTATACCCTTCAGCAATAGGCTTTAAAACAGCACCATCTACCGCATCATTAAAAGTAAACATAGAACGGTTAAAACCCTCCCATGGATCTTCTTTGGTTTCTACTGGCACCTGCGCACAAGATTGCACAAGCAACAACAAAGAGCCAAAAAGTAACGTTCCTATTGCTTTCAACATTTTCAGTACCCTTAACGTATAAGACTTCACACAGCGTCTGACTAAAAAAAACAAAACCTTATCTATAACATCAAACCAATTTTTTCACTTCTTGCCATTGCTTATTTAAGCGTTTATCTGAGATAGGCTCTAGCGTACCAACCGATTGAGCAAACAAGGAAATACGATATTCTTCTAGCATCCAGCGATACTTAATCAACTCAGGGTCATAAAGCGCTTTTTCATCATGGGCTTTTTTCTGACGAATATAGGTCTGCCAAAGACCTTCCAACTCAGACACGTACTGATTCTCTTTGTTCAAATGATTTTGAAAACGTTCCAAGCGTACTTCAATTCCTTTGAAATAGCGCGGTAATTGCCCCAACCAAAACAACGGCGTATTACCAATAAACCCTGGATAAATTAAGTGTTCTAACTGCACTTTAATATCACCGTAGATACGCGTCCATGGTAAAGGAATACTGCCTTTCATTCTCTTAGCAACGGCTTGATAAGAAGATAATACTCGATAAAGCTGCTCTGCCATGTCATTCGCGACACTGACTAATTGTGATTTATGACTGACCACACAGCTTTCAAAATCGGCTTTTGTCCGTGGCAAAGTCCGCCCATCTAAGAAGACTTTATCTAGCACCGCATTCAGAAGATCATCCAATAACGCTTCTTTTTGACCTAATGGCGAAAAAATTAACATGGATTCTTTTAAGTGCGGTAGGTTCTTTTGCAAGTAGCGCATTTCTTTACTCAAGGTTAACTTGAGTAATGTGATCACGCCTTTTCGATGAGTTTCCACAGCGGTATTTTGGTCATCAAACATTTTCAATGACACATGATCGCCTTGCGACACCAGCGCAGGAAACGCCGTTACCTTAATGCCCGCTTGTTTGATCTCTTGACGCTCTGGAATGCCCTGCTCTGGCCATGTTGTTAAGCCTTCTTGTTCATGCTGTTTAGTACCAAACTTCGCGAAGCTTTCTTCAACCAAATCGCTAAACTGAGTTTGAAGTTGTGCTAAGTTTTTCCCTACACCAAGCACTTTTCCTCGTTCATCCACCACTTCTAAATTCAAGGTTAAATGAGAGTCTAGTTTTTCCGCATTCCATTCATTGAGCGGAATATCAATCAAGGTCTCGCGCTTGATTTGCAAGCTCAACTGCTCAAGTAAATCGCCTTTTTCTTTCGACAAGTTGGGATAAACACGATCTACAAACTGCGGAATTGGTACAAAGCGGCGACGTAACGCTTTGGGTAAAGCACGCAGCAAGGCTTCGCAGCGCTCTTTGATAAAACCGGGCACCGCCCAACCTAAATCCTCTAGATTCAGCTGACGCAACAAGCCAACGGGGACTTTTAGAGTCGCACCATCAGATTCTTGACCGGGTTCAAATTTATAATCAATCGGTAAGGCGACGCCATTCAATCCAAACGAATCGGGAAAGGCCATGTCATCGACTTTCACATCTTGATTTACCAAGTCATCCCGAGTCATTAATAAAGCATCGGGGGAGGTTTTAACAAAATGCTCTAAGCTTTTGGTATTGTGCACATGACTAGGCAAACGCTGATTGTAGAAAGCGAAAACCGTTTCGTCATCGACCAGAATATCCCGTTTTCTAAGCTTGGCTTCTTGGGTTTCTAGGGACTCAATTAGCGCTTGGTTCTTGCGATAATAGGCCTGTTTGGTGCGCAGCTCACCTTCCACCAGCCCAGAACGAATGAAAATCTCTCGAGCTTCTTCTGGATTGACGTGTCCATAATCAATTCGGCGTTTTGCCACAATCACCAAACCATAAAGCGACACTTGCTCATGGGCCATGATGCGGCCTTGATTACGCTCAAAATGCGGATCAAAGTATTGACGTTTTACAAACGGAGCGGCGTATTCTTCGATCCAAGCGGGATCAATACGAGCCGTCACACGCGCATAGAGCTTACTGGTCTCCACCAGCTCGGCCGCCATAATCCACTGAGGCGGTTTTTTGAATAACATGGAACCTGGAAAAATCGCCAATTTACGCGAGCGACAACCCAGCATTTCTTTGCTGTCTTCTATTTTATTGGCCACTTGCGTAAACATACCCGCCAACAAAGCGCGATGTATCGCTTCGTAATGACGCTCTTCATGGTGCACTTCTTTAAAGCCTAGCTGCTTACAGGCAATCATGATTTGGCGATGAATATCGCGCCACTCGCGCATACGCATGAAGTTCAAAAATTGCTTACGGCAATATTGACGTAACTGGTTCTGCGATAGCGCTTGACGCTGTTCTTCAAACCGCTCCCATAAATTCAAGAATACGGCGAAATCAGAGTCTTCGTCTTTATCGACCGCGTGGGCTTGATCAGACTGGGTTTTCTTATCTTGGGGACGCTCACGAGGGTCCGGAATGGACAAGGCGCTAACAATAATCGCTACTTCTTTGAGCACACTGTGCTGCTCGGCGGCGATCAAGATTCGCCCTAATTTCGGGTCAATAGGTAACTTAGCCAGCTGACGACCAATCGGCGTCAGTCGCTCTTTATGCAACGCCCCCAACTCCGTCAAGGCGCGATAACCATCGTTGATCATGCGCTTGTCTGGCATTTCAACAAAAGGGAATTTTTCTACCGCGCCCAACTTTAGATTGGCCATCTGCAAAATAACCGACGCTAAGTTGGTACGGAAAATTTCTGGGTCGGTAAACTCGGCACGGTTGTTGAAATCCGCTTCGTCATAGAGTCGAATACAAATACCGTCCGCCACACGACCACATCGCCCCGCCCTTTGGTTGGCGCTGGCTTGGCTGATTTTTTCAATGGGCAGTTGCTGAACTTTTGAACGTACACTGTAACGACTAATGCGCGCTAAACCTGGGTCAATGACGTAGCGAATCCCCGGTACTGTCAATGACGTTTCTGCCACGTTGGTCGACAAGACAATACGACGCCCAGAGTGGGATTTGAAAATACGTTGTTGCTCACTGGAGCTCAATCGAGCATAAAGCGGCAACACTTCGGTATTGCGCAACTCGGCACGACGCAAGATCTCAGCGGTTTCGCGAATTTCTCGCTCCCCTGGCAAAAACACCAAAATATCCCCTGCACCGCGATAGCCAGATTGACGCTCTTCGGCAATCAACAGCTCTACCGCATCAAGAATGCCTTGCTCCATGCTTTGGTCTTCGTCTAGCTCTTCAGAATCCGACTTGCTCATCAAGGGCTGATAACGCACTTCTACCGGATACGTACGGCCAGACACCTCAATAATGGGCGCATTATCAAAGTGCTTAGAGAAACGTTCAACATCAATAGTCGCTGAGGTAACAATGACTTTTAGATCGGGTCGAACCGCCAACACTTGCTTCAAATAGCCCAGTAAGAAGTCTATGTTCAAGCTGCGCTCATGGGCTTCGTCAATAATAATGGTGTCGTACTTATACAAACGCTTATCTTGTTGGATCTCGGCCAGCAAAATACCATCTGTCATCAGCTTGATAAGCGTTTCTTCGTTGCTTTCATCACTGAAACGCACCTGAAAACCTACTTGCTCACCCAGCTTAACTTGTAACTCATCGCTGATGCGTTCCGCCACGCTACGCGCCGCAATTCGCCTTGGTTGTGTGTGTCCAATAAGACCTGCGATACCGCGACCTGCTTGCAAACACATCTTAGGCAATTGCGTGGTTTTACCTGAAGCCCGTTTCACCCGCAATAATCACCACTTGGTTTTCTTGAATCGCCTTGATGATTTCATCGGCACGAGCGGCCACAGGCAAGCTTTCGTCGTAAGTGATTTTTGGCAAGCGACACAAACGCGTTTGATATAAGGTCTCAGACTGTTCAATGAGCGCATTCAACTCAGACTGCATTTTGTCAAAAGGCAAACCGTCTTTTTGACGCTTGGTAAGCTGTGCTTGTTTTTGATCAATAAGATGACGATCGCGCGTCATTACGGCATTTGTCGACATGATAAGTAAATTTGTATCCTTTAACTTGGCGCAGAGAAAACAGTAATGATAAGTAACGCGCCGTTGGTATTAGAGGGCTTGGCACTAAATGGCAAACAACCAGCTTAGTGGTGGTAAGAAAACCTCTATCGATATAGTTGTAAATTCTAACATCAATCCCAAGGTAAGGGTTATAGTGATCAACATTAGCAACGTATCTAATACGTTGTTTTCACCCTCAACAGACCAATAAAAAAGGAAATGGTATGTCTCATCAAGTATTCGAAGATAACTCTCTTACCATTGGCAACACGCCACTTGTACGTTTAAACCGTATTGGCAATGGCAATATTTGGGCCAAGCTCGAATCTCGTAACCCTGCTTTTTCAGTAAAATGCCGCATTGGCGCCAACATGGTGTGGGATGCAGAAAAGAAAGGCATTCTGACAAAAGGCAAATCCATTGTGGAAGCGTCGAGTGGTAACACAGGCATTGCCTTGTGTTTCGTTGCCGCGTCTCGTGGTTATCCGATTACCATCACTATGCCATCCAGCATGAGTATTGAACGCCGCCAAGTCATGAAAGCGCTTGGTGCGACGATCGTCCTAACGGAACCCGCAAAAGGCATGAAAGGCGCAATTGCTAAAGCCGAAGAAATTGCTCAAGACGAAAACTTCGTTTTACTGCAACAATTCAACAATCCAGCCAACCCTGAAATTCATGAAAAAACCACTGGCCCAGAAATTTGGCAAGACACTAATGGCGAAATTGATGTATTTGTTGCTGGCGTTGGCACTGGCGGTACTATCACAGGCGTGAGTCGTTACATTAAAAACACTCAAGGCAAGGCCATCATCAGTGTGGCAGTAGAACCCACCAGCTCGCCTGTTATTACACAAACCCTAAACGGCGAAGACCCAACACCGTCACCACACAAAATCCAAGGCATCGGTGCAGGCTTTGTACCAAAAAATCTAGACCTTTCGATGGTTGACCGTGTAGAGCAAGTGACAAACGAAGACGCCATTGCTATGGCAAAACGTTTAATGCGTGAAGAAGGCATCTTGTGCGGCATTTCTTGTGGTGCTGCCGTGGTTGCCGCAGAACGCTTGAGCCAATTGGCCGAATTTAAAGACAAGAAAATCGTCGTGGTTTTGCCAGACTCAGGCGAGCGTTACCTATCAACCGCTTTGTTTGAAGGTGAATTTACCGACAACGAATTGGTTCAGTAATCATTAACATTGATAACCCCCTCCCGACCTCCCCCTTAGTAAGGGGGAGGAGCAAACGGCTTCCCTCCCCTTATGTCTTCCAAGGGGAGGGTTAGGGAGGGGTCACTTTTTTACCCAATTAATGCGGTTTCTTCGTACCATAACGCACCATGTCTTTGCCATTCTCAAAAACATAAGGGGTTACCCAGCGCCCTAACAATAGCTGCTGATTATCATCCAGCACCGCCACAAACGGACGACCATTGGCATTGTTTGTTGCCAACGCCACGCCCGATACATTATTCAATCCCAAACCACCCGCTTCTATTAAACGCAAAAACGTCTCAAGCTCATCAAGGGTGTCAATTACATCATTTTCATTAATCATTCGTTCTACTCTGTTACATCAATAATGACGTCAGGATAACAGTTTTTGAAGCATGATAAAAACGAGACGTAGCTAACCCAATCTGTACTGATTCGTCTTTGCTATTTTCTCTCGGATAGCATCACAAACAAAAGCATTTAAACTTTGACCTTCAGCTGCAATAACGGCTTCTCGATGCAACGCCTCACCAGTTCTAATATTAAATGAGCCTTTACAAGGCTTTTGAGCCTCACGCCCAAGCTCTTCACAGGATAAAAGGTATTCATCTACCGAACGACGAAACTCAACTTCAAGCTCTTTCAACGTCGTCGCTTCATAGGTTACTGTGTCACGAATGAAAGCAAGCTTGCCAAAAAGCGTATTGCTTTCCAGCTCCGGTTCAATAGTGCCTAAATAATCTTTATATCGCAGATAAGTCATAACCAACCTTCTTGTATCAAATGCAGCTTCACCGATTTTAAAGCGCCGCCTTTCAGCTCATTCTTAGGGTGAGGTTTATGTAGCAATTGCATGGCATCTTTACCTTTGTGGTAAAAACGAACTCGCGAGACTGCCATTTCTTTCTTTTCATAGCCCAGCGGAGCGAGTGCCTTGATTGGTTTGTTAAATGTCGCTGCTAAAATTGATATTGTTTGCTTTGCACCAATCTATTGTCGCTTGCTTTAACGCTAACTCTTCGTAGGTATACCAAGCATCTAGTAACTCTAATGATCCTAATAAATCTTTTAAGCGAGAGTATGCTCCTTGCTTACGAAACATGTCATAAACAGTGTCGAGATGCTCTGGAATCTTCTCTGATGTAAAACGAATTACCAGATGCTTGCCTAAATCTAATTCGCGTTTATCCGGTATTTGCAAATACTTATCACTGTCATACAAATCATCTGGTATTGGTTCTTCAACCGCATCACCGATGTAATATATAGCACCACTTTCAGTATCAAGGTAAGCCTCGCTGTCTCCGCAACCAGAGGAAGCAAACTCAATAGCCCATTCTATGTCATCTAGTTTTACTGTCATAAAATCTCTTGGGGACAAAATATATTAAGCCATAATAAGTTATAGCGCTGCTACCAAGCCGTTGGCTTTGATCTGACAAATCACTTCGCCGGCATCAAAAACACACAACTCACCTGATTCCATTTGCTGCCATGTTTCGTCGTGGGTTAAGGGTTGTGTAGCGATAACAGTGACAACGTCTTTGTCTGTGGTGACTTCTTTGAAGTCGACTATGACATCTTCATCCGATAAAGTGGCTTTTTTAAACGGCGCTCGGCGGGTGATCCAGTGCAATTTGGTGGTGCAAAAACAGTATAAGCGTATACCATCGGACAGCATCATATTGAAGACGCCCATGGATTTTAACTGCAAAGCCAGTTCAGCCAGTTTTGACGATAATGCATTCAACTCTGGTTCGCACTCACCAAAGCAGGCCTGTAGGCGCTCGATAATCCAGCAAAACGCTCTCTCCGAATCAGTGCTACCCAATGGATGGTGATGCGCTATGGGTAACGAGCCAGATGACTCTAATTGACCATTGTGCGCGTAAGTCCAGGTTTTCCCCCAAAGCAAACGGTGAAATGGATGAGTATTTAACAGACTCACGGCCCCGACATTGGCTTGACGAATATGACTAATGACGATGTCACATTTCAGTGATGTCTTGCTCATCACTTCGGCCATATCTGAATCGGCGCTTGGTCTAGGGTCATGAATCGCCCATACGTAACCATCACGGTACATGGCCATGCCCCAGCCATCTTTATGCGGCCCCGTGCGCCCACCACGAGCACGCAGGCCCGAGAAGCTGAAACATATGTCTGTTGGCACATTGGCACTCATGCCCAATAACTCACACATCGTCTAGATTATCTCTCTTAGTAGATTTACGGCTTTTCATCCGGCGATACAATAAAACACCACTACCAATGATCAGAATGCCGCCGAGATTTAAAGCACCGTACATAATCCAATCTCGAGTGGTAATGCTGTTTGCTTTGTCACGGATTTTTTCCATTTGAGACGTCTCAACAACATTGGTATCCGCATTTTCTGTAGGGTCTTCAATTTCTTGCGCCTCCTCTACCACAGAAACGGCAGGTGCAAACGATACAGGGGCAACCTCTTGTTCAGAAGAGAATGGCGTCATTAGCGTGTCCGCTTCCAAAGCGTTGTTTTCTAAGGTCACGACGGCAGGATGCCCTGCTTCTCGAGAGAGACTCCAAGAAGGCGTTCTGTAATCAAATCGCAAACCAGTTTGCGTCATGCCCACCAACTTTGCTCGGACTTTTACGTTATCACCAACGGATACGGGGATCACTTTTTCCCAGTAACCTTGTCCGATTAATGGCATTTCTTCTGTCTCAATGGTGCCATTCCCATAGGAAAACTCTAATTTGATATTGGAGCGTAATACATTGAGTTTTAGATTAACGGGTTTGGCGGTAAAAACGACCAAATCGTCACCTTGACTCGCCCCGGTAAATTCAATCGCTGGATGAACTGTAAAATACTGACTCAGCTGACGTGAAAAGGTTTTGCCATCCACCAAGGTCACCAACTCATAATTACCTGGCTCAGTAATACCTACCATACGCTGTTTGAACTGACCATTTGTTCGGGCCAATTCATTGCTATAGATGGACTCTTCTGTTTCGCCACTTAATTGTTTTAAAGTTTGAGTTACCTTTAGCAGATTCAGCACGTCATCATCTTTGATCATGACATCGCTCTGAAACAATCCGATCGTTGAATAAATAGGTTCATTCACAAAAATAACGGGGGCCACTTTTGTGGCTTGTGCGCTTAAATCCGTGATAACTCTGACACTACTACGCTCTAAATCAACATTACTGACCTGCCACTCCCCTGCATCAGGATCGCGAACAGTAATTAAGGTATAATGATCGGATGTGGAAACGGATACATTCTGAGCATTAAGCAAGGACAAGGTGCTGGCATCAGGCTTGGTAATGAGTGGTTTTACATTGCTTTCATGAAAGACAACGAGCGTCAGTTCTTTGATAGCATCATCCACTAAGAAGCGATTGCCATCAAAGGGTAGCTCATCCACTGGCGCCGCTTGCGTAAAAATACGCTCAAAAACATCCAATAGGTCTTCAGGAAGGGCAACCTCTGTATGAATGGCATTTGTTCTTAGGGACAATGATTCCAACAGCGCTTTGTCTGTGTAACCCGTCATGGAAATAGTGTGAAGGTGAATCCCACGTTCTTCTAATTTGGCGGTCAACTCATTGAGAATACGATCACGGGAAGCTTTATTAATTGCTTCATCTAAGCTGATATCTACCATGCCATCCGTCACCAATATCCAATGACGATTGAAACCCGACGCCAAATCACCCGAATCTGGTGTTTCTAACAACAACTTAATAATGGCTTCTAAATCGGTTTCGACGTCTTGGGTAACATAACTGTCGACATAGCTAGCCAGTTTCGCTTTAGTGACTTTATTAACATTCGCTTCTGGCAACAATACGCGAGGCTCTTCGCCAAATAGCCAGATACCTAGCGTTGCTTGCTCTTCAGGAGCGAGGTTCGACATGAGGCGCAACGCCTCCGATGTCAGCTTATCAGGATCACTGATCAGCATACTACCAGAGGCATCCACAATAACACGAAATTGGGTATCCGCTTGACTAAGTGGTACCCAAAGAGACAGGGCAGCTGATAACAACACAGTATTTATTTTCAACCATTTCACGTCTGCGAACTCCTTGAACAATTTACTTTGTTGAAATTAGCAACCGCTATCACGTTAGATCATACGGTTCCGGCATTCCATGTACCCATTTTATAATATGAGTTTCCCATTCCTCTTCTTCAACATTATGCTCATTGACCGCATAATGTCGAACCGTTAAACCTTGACGAAGCATTTCTTTATCGCTTCCTACTACCAACGGATGCCAATTAGGCAAAGTTTTGGTTTCATGCAGTACACGATAACTACACGTATCAGGCAACCATTGAAAATCATCTATTTGGTTTGGCGTAAGCGTTATACAGCTTGCCACTTTTTCTTGTCGAGTCTCATACACTTTACACTGACAAGTCGCGATATTGAGTTGATGACAAGAAAGATTAGTATAATAAACCTCTTCCGTATCATCATCTTGCAATTTTTGCAGGCAGCATTTTCCACAACCATCGCAAATAGACTCCCACTCCGCAGGTGACATTTGCTCCAACGCAGTGGTTTTCCAAAAAGGTTCGTAACGCTTGGCAATCATTCTCTGAGTCCAACTAATTAGTACACGGCTTGCGTCGGCGTTTTATACAAATCCAGCAAATAATCATCTTTGACTGGCGGCAATTGTAGGTAAAAGCCTTTTTCTCGAATCTCACTGGCTACTTTCTCGGGTGTTGCCCGAGCCAGTTTGCTCTCGTTCGTCAACAGCATTGTCATGGCACTAATGCCTTTACCAAAACGCTCCATAAGCGCTTCTGGAATGTCTTTCAGTCCTTTGCTTTTTTCCACATACAAGTACATACCATCGTGCTTGGATGAACGAAATACTTCGACAATTAAATGTTGCTTCATAATTTTCTCTTGGCGATATCACGCCATATTAGGACTTTTTAAATTTTTCTAACACAGGGTTGACTATTTCTTCACGGCGCCAGCCCGTTAGTGCTGGGTTCTGCCAATCAATCTCAGTACCATCAAACAAATGACGTACTAATGGATCAAGCAGTTTGCGCTTCATCATGGCCTCTGGTGCTATATTTAAAGCTTCTGCTCGTTCACGTACAAAAGCTTTAACGGCTTTCGTTAGCTCTCCCGCTTGAGATGGCAGGGGAATTTCTAACGGCAATTGATACTCATCCGGTGATAATTCCTTTACTAACGCTACGTTTTGCAGAATTACCTCACCATACAAACGATGCTGACGCCCCGTTATTTCTTCTGCTTCAGAGATGGCTTTGTGGTGAGACGGCAATGTTTTCGCTAGCGACCAAAGCGTTCTATCTTTTAAAATTTGCCCTTTTGGAACATCTTCTTTTCGAGCTTGCTCATCACGCCAAATAAACAACAAACGCAAAAGAGTTAAGCTCTCAGGAGACAAACGCCAAGCGGTTTTGATGCCATCCCAGTTTTGCTCTGGGTCGGCGTTCATTTGGTACTGCCATTTCAGCGATTCACAGTCTTCCATGGCCCAGTCGAGCATATTTTTGGCGTTTAAACGCGCTATTTGCAACGGATACACTTTCGCCAAATACACCACGTCCAGCGCTGCATATCGCTTCTGGGCGTCAGTCAATGGTCGCTGAATCCAATCTGAACGTGTTTCGTCTTTAGCCACTTCAATTTGCAGGTATTCGTGGATCAGCTTCACATAGCTCAGTGACCATTGTGCACTGGCATAGGCTTCACCGATCTGCGTATCATAAAAAGGCGTTGGCAGTACCCCCAATAAACGATCAAAAACATCCATATCTTCAGAACAAGCATGAAAAACCTTCATCACAGATGGGTTTACCATTAAGTCACGAAGCGGTTGCCACTCATCAATCGTTAATGGATCAATAAGCACAGCCTTTTCACCCTCACTCACTTGAATCAACCCCGTAATCGGAAAATAGGTAGAACGTCGGATAAATTCTGTGTCAACGGCGATTACAGGCAATTGGTCCCAGTAATCGCACCAACTTGCCAACGATTCGTTATCCGCCACCCAAACAATATTCAGAGCATCATCTTGATCATTCATACTAGAGCTTCTTCCGTCCCTCTAGCGCTAAAGCCAGAGTGTTACCATCAACGTATTCCAGTTCCCCACCCATGGGCACGCCATGGGCAATACGACTGACGTTGATGTTCAATGTTTTTAATTTTTCAGCGATATAATGGCAAGTAGCCTCACCTTCCACCGTTGAGTTCGTGGCAATAATGGCTTCGTCCACTTCGTTATGCTGTACCAAACTTTCTAAACGATCCAAGCCTAACTCTTCTGGACCTATGCCATCAATTGGCGACAGATGTCCCAAGAGAACAAAATAGCGGCCAGTATAGGTGCCTGCTGACTCAATGGCGATCACATCGGCTGGTGTCTCAACAATACACAAGCGCTTGGCATCGCGTTCAGTGTCTTTGCAGATACCGCACTCTGACTCTTCCGTCAAAGTGCGGCAGCTGGAACAGCGCCCCACTTTATCTAACGCCTCTCGCAATGCATTTGCCAGTCTATCCGCCCCTTGATGATCACGCTCTAATAAATACAACGCCATCTTTTGCGCTGATCTTGGACCGACACCCGGCAAGCAACGCAACGATTCAATCAATTCTTTAATTAAGGGACTAAACAAAGCTTGCTCCTAGAAAGGCATCTTAAAGCCTGGTGGCAAAGACATGCCCGCTGTCGCTGCGGCCATTTTTTCTTTTTGAGTGACTTCAATATTACGCACAGCATCATTAACGGCGGCGGCAATCAAGTCTTCTAACATTTCTTTATCATCACCAAACAAAGAATCATCAATAGAAACACGTTTCACATCATGACGACCTGTCATCAGAATTTTCACCAAGCCAGCACCCGCTTGACCTTCGACTTCCATGTTGGCGATTTCTTCCTGCGCCTTCTGCATGTTCTCTTGCATCTGCTGCGCTTGACGCATCATGTTACCCATTCCACCTTTAAACATATCTTTGCTCTCCAAATTAAGCTTTAACTTTAACTGTATCGTAAACCAATTGTGCACCCATCGTTGTCGATAAGGCTTGTACAACCGGATGTGTATTCAAATATTCAATGGCTACCTGCAGGGCCTCTGCGCGCTTACTGGCGGCAAATTCTTCTGCAGTCACGCCTGTGGTATCTTCCACTGTGTCTATTATCAAAGGCACCGTCATGGCAAAGAAATCGCTCAGGGCACCTTGTATTTGTTCGTAACGTACTTGGTTCAGCATGTGCCCATACTCTAAAGGCACTTCAAGACGTATGCCTTGATCGCTGGCATCCACCAAACTGGAATTCATTAAAATATTCTGTACCAAGCCTGTCAAAGGCAATCGCGGTGCCACCAACCACCAAAGCTTCATCGTCAGCTGATTATAGTGGTTTAACTCGGGCAAAGGCATACCTAATGCGGGCTGGGCAATGGTATCAGGCAATTTTGACAAACGTGTATCCGGCTCTTTGCTTGCTTCGACGGCAGGTGACTCGATTGGTTCCACACCTAAAGCGTCCACTAAATCTGCTGCGGGGTTAAATGGATCAATGACATCCGCAATAGCACGCTCTTCGGCTTCCTCATCATCGTCTTCATCTTCCATCACATCGTCAGATGCTAAGAATGAATCGTCTGCGATGACAAAAGGTTTAGGCTCTGGCTGACTCTCCTTGTCTGCCTTAATCTGCTGCGCAGCAACGGACATCGATTCAGATGGCTCGTTCTGATCTAGTGGCGCATCATGCTGAGGATCAACATCCGCTGTATGAAACGACTCAACTTCTTCTGTAACAACCGCTTGCGCCATCTCATCATTATAGACACTTTCCTGATCCGTGATAGCGCTCTCAACCTCGGTATCCAGTACATCGTCAGATATGGCCATTTCTTCTGGCGACGCTTCCCACGGCGGGCGTTCCGCCGCGGACATCGGCTTTGAAGACACTTGTTCAGGAATAGACTCAGTAGACTTTACCGCTGGGACTTCAATGTCAACGGCCGATGTTTTTTTCTGCCTTCGACGCCGCCGTAGAGTCGGGTTCTGACGTTGAACTCATTGTGTCTGGCGAGCGCGTTGTCGCTGAAGAAACCACTGGTGGCACTTCATGACTGACCACCATAGGTGGCGCAGGTCGAAAGGCGATCAATCTTAACATCAGCATTTCGAAGCCTGCACGGGCAGAATGCGCCAAATGCAAATCACGGCGACCAATTAATAAGCTCTGATACATGATTTGTATTTCTTCAGAGCTAACACTGGCGGCAATACCCTGAATCCGAGCCAAATCACCCAGCTGATCCATTAATGCGCCTGGCACTTGCTGCTCTATCGCCACACGGTGCAACACATCCAATAAACTGCCACAAATCGCTGTAAAATCGGGCTGGTAATCGGCAAGCTGTTCTATTCGAGTCAAAACTTGTGCCGCATTTTTAGACGCCACACTTTCTAGCAAATCCAAGACTTGCGCCTGATTAACCAAGCCTAACATGGCGGTGACGCCCGATTCGGTAATCGTACCGTTACCAAAAGCAATGGCTTGATCTGTCAAACTCAATGCATCACGCATACTGCCATTGGCAGCCTGACCAATCTGCCACAATGCAGGTTGATCAAAATTAACCTGCTCGGTGGTCAAGACGGTTTGTAAATAATCCACCACGCGTTGCGCAGACATGTTCTTCAAATTGAACTGCAAACAACGAGACAAAATAGTAACAGGAAGCTTCTGAGGATCGGTCGTCGCCAGCAAGAACTTAACGTGAGCGGGTGGTTCTTCAAGGGTTTTTAGCAAGGCATTAAACGAGTGCGTAGATAACATGTGCACCTCGTCTATCAGGTAGACTTTAAAGCGACCGCGAGTCGGTGCATATTGCACGTTCTCAAGCAATTCACGAGTATCTTCTACCTTTGTGCGTGATGCCGCATCCACTTCAATTAGATCGACAAAACGACCTTCAGCGATTTCTCTACAGCTATCACAGGTGCCACAAGGCTCTGGCGAAATGCCATTGGTTTCACAGTTCAAGCATTTAGCGAAAATACGCGCGATCGTGGTTTTACCGACGCCGCGAGTTCCGGTAAACAAATAGGCATGATGTAAACGCTGTTGGCGTAAAGCATTCACCAACGCTTGGAGTACATGGTCTTGCCCAGCCATTTCAAGGAACGTCTGTGGGCGCCATTTACGTGCTAAAACTTGATAACTCATGATGGATACTGGCTAATAAAAAGCGATTTTTTATTGTACGGCAGTCCGAGCAATTTCGAAACCACTCTTGATGCACAGGATGACAGGTAATCGAGACAAATAACCAAAAAAACTTCACTATAAAGATCAACAGCTTGGATTTAGAAACCATTTTGCCCGACCACGTCAGGCAAAATGTTTAACATCTCTAATTTGCTTTTGCTTCACGCACTTTGCGCTGACGCTCTTTTTCTAGGGCTTTTTCTAGACGATGCTTCTCAACGGCATCCAGTACTTCAGCCCCAATATGCTCTTCGCCTCGCGCACGAGCAAGTTGAACCTGACGCTCACGCTCAATAAAACGTTGGCGTTGTTCGTCCGTGAATTTATCAAAGCAATGCACACAGCTTACGCCTTGAACATAACGTTCATCTTGTTTTTCTGCTTCTGTGATTGGCATACGACACGCATGACATTGGTCGTACTCACCTTTTTTCAGATCGTGATTGACAGACACACGATTATCAAAAACAAAGCACTCACCTTCCCATAGGGTTTCTTCTTTTGGAACTTCTTCCAAGTACTTTAAGATTCCACCTTCGAGGTGATACACCTCTTCGAAACCTTGCTCTAGCATATAAGCGGTGGATTTTTCACAACGGATACCACCAGTACAAAACATAGCGACTTTCTTATGTTTAGTCGGATCCATGTTCTCTTTCACATAGGATGGAAACTCACGGAAGGTTTCTGTCTTTGGATTAATGGCGTTTTTAAACGTACCGATTTGCACTTCGTAATCGTTTCGTGTGTCGACCAATACGACATCTGGATCAGAAATCAGCGCATTCCAGTCTTTTGGTTTTACGTAGGTGCCGACCACGCGTTTCGGGTCAATGCCCTCTACACCCATGGTAACAATTTCTTTCTTCAGTTTTACCTTAGTACGGTAGAACGGCATTTCGTCATCGTAAGATTCTTTACTAACAATGTTTTTAAGACCAGGCTGTTGATCCAACCAAGCTAACATGGCATCAATACCTTCACGAGCCCCCGCAACCGTACCATTAATACCTTCACTGGCAAGCAACAAAGTACCACGGATACCATTATCTTCTAGGGTCTTTTGTAAGGGAGCACGAAGGGATTCAAAGTTCGGCAATTCAACGAACTTATACAAGGCACACACTACGACTTTTGACATATTTTTCTCCTATGCGATCTGGAACGTAAAACCAGAGCAATTAAACACGGCGCGCATTATAGAGATTTATAGAGCAATTTTCGAGGAAAAATACATAAATAGCTTAAAGCAAGACTCTATTGATCCGGATCTAACACCGTACCCGTGGTATTGTTCACGCGGAACCAGCCAGCAATACTGTGTCGAGTACGTTTAGCCACTTTTACCTCATGATAAAAGCACTCACTGAGAAACACCGCCAAGCGGCCTTTCTTTGGAAAAAACCGTCCGACTTCAATGGATGGGTCATTTTCGTCGTAAATCACCAGCTCACCACCATCGCCTTCTTGCCACTCCTCGTTCAAATACAACACCGTAGATAAAATACGATTACTCTCGCCTTTAAACGCGTCAATGTGCTTTTCATAAAACGCACCCTCTTCGTAACGAGCAAAATGCGCCTCATAATCAAACAACCCAAGAAACAAACGACGATTGAGCGCGACACGCAATTCCGCCATCATTTTTAAAAAATCTTTACGGATTGGCTTATCAGGATCAATCCATTGAATGTAATCACGGCGCGCATCCAAGACAATTTGATGGTCTTGTTTTCGACCCACACCCGCTTGAAGCATAAAAGCATTTTGTATGCTTTCTGCTTCATCCATAAGCGCTTGGGTGAAGTTAGTAGAAAAAAATTCATCTTGAACACTCCAACCTTTCGTTTGCAAATCCATCAATAGATTTTCAAACGGTTCTTCACGGCTAAAAGCAGGAATAGAATTCTCAACATAAAGATGGGGGGCTGGAAACACATGGGTAGACATAGATAGATTAATCACTTCTAAAAAGGCAAAATAACGTAGGCTGTTATGATACTGTAGCCACACACACAAAACACCAAGATTTCGCCCTTTTATGACCCAAACCTTTCAATTACGCGACTATCAGATACAAGCCGTAGACGCCTGTTTGGCGCATTTTCGTCATACTAATGATCCTGCAGTTATTGTACTTCCTACTGGCGCAGGAAAAAGTTTGGTCATAGCAGAACTCAGTAGATTGGCAAAAGGTCGTGTCATTTGTTTGGCTCATGTCAAAGAACTTGTCGAACAGAATCACGCAAAATTTGTCGCAACAGGCACGTCGGCGGGCATTTTTTCAGCCGGGCTAAGACACAAAAACAGCACAGAAAAAACCACTTTCGCCAGCATTCAATCCTTATCTGCCAATCTCTCTGATTTCAACGCTCCAGCCAGCTTAATTATTATCGACGAATGTCATCGCGTTGGCATAGAAGACGAAGGTCAATACCTCAAGACCATCGAGCATTTTCGCACACTGAATCCACAAGTAAAAATTCTTGGCTTAACCGCCACACCTTACCGCTTAGGCAGCGGATGGATCTACCAACATCATTACCATGGCTACACTCGACATTGCCCTGATGGATTTTTCAAAAAATGCATTTTTGAACTCCCCTTGCAACACATGGTGAAGAAAGGCTATTTAACACCGCCAATTCATTATGACGCGGCCATCGCTCATTATGATTTTAGCCTTCTAACAGAAAGCCTGGATGGTGAGCAAAATACCGACGATATCGCGTTAAATGAACTTATTCACAAACACCCACGTGTGACACAAGCCGTCACCGAACAGATCCTTCAGCTTAGTACCGATCGACAAGGTGTGATGATTTTTGCCGCGACGATTGATCATGCGAAAGAAATTGCCGGGTACCTACCTGCCGACAAAACCGCGCTCGTGACAGGCAAAACCAAGCTAAAGCAACGGGACACCTTGATCTCAGCATTTAAAGCCAAAGAGATTAAATTCCTCGTCAATGTATCGGTATTAACCACTGGATTTGACGCGCCACATGTGGACGTTATTGCTATTTTACGTCCAACACAATCCATCAGCCTATTTCAACAGATCGTTGGCCGAGGGCTACGCTTAAGCCCAGATAAAACAGACTGTCTCGTCTTGGATTACACGAACAACGGCTACAATATTTTTCAGCCTGAAATTGGCGAAAAGCGTCCCACTCAAGATTCCGTTGCGGTACAAATTCACTGTCCTGCCTGCGATTTTGCCAACACCTTCTGGGGGAGAAAAGACGCTGAAGGCAACATCCTTGAACATTTTGGGCGCCGCTGCCATGGCTTAATCGAAGTGGACGGTATAGAAGAACAGTGCACCTACCACTTTCGATTTAAGCGCTGCCCCTATTGCAATGAAGAAAATGATATCGCCGCACGACAGTGTCAACATTGCGCTGAAAAACTGATCGACGCCGACGACATACTCAGAAGCGCGCTCAACTTAAAAGACAACAAAGTACTGCGCTGTGCTGGCATCACACCCAAAATAGACAGCAAAGATAAGAGTCTTAAAATCACCTACCATGATGAAGACGGCTTAACTCTATCGGAAACATTTCGTTTTAACTTTAAAAAGTCACGAAAAATGTTTAATGATGTCTTTGCACGCAGAATAGCCAATGGCAGCCAATCTATTGAGTTTGAAACGCTTGAAGAGGTAGAACGCTTTTTACCTTACTTACCAATACCCGACTTTGTAATCGCTAAAAAACAAACACAACATTGGCAAGTCACTGAAAGGCTGTTTGATTATCAAGGTCCATATCGCAAAGCCAACCATCTCAATTAAAACATAATTAACCGCGATTTTTTAAGGCGCTTCGATAAGACATCTCAAAGGGTAAGTTCAATTTTTTCAAATGCTCAATGGCCTCCTGCCCCAAAATACCTTTCGGCACAGCGTTTAATAAAACAAACCAATAATTAGCAATCATATTGTCTGCAAAAATACTTGCCGTCTTGTCGTCCACGCCAACTTGCTTAAATCGCTTGATAATACCGTCTGAAATCACCGTCATCTGCTTGGTGTGAAATCCACCTTTAGCCAAGCTATCTAAAAGCACCAGTCGTGTAAATTCTGTATACTGATCGTAAAAATCAAACAACACTTGTGCCATTTGCAACAGGTAATCAATTGGGGAAGCACTGGCTTTTTGAGCAACCACTGCCGCACGCAGCGCCGCATCCATCTCATCAAAAAAAATATCTTTTACCAACGCCAATTTATCTGGGAAATGAACAAACAAGGTACCTACAGCAATACCAGCCTGATCACTTAAGTAACGCGTACTGGTGGCTTCAATGCCTTGGGTTAGAAATGCTTGCTTAGCAATGGTTTTGATTTTGGATCGGGTATTGGCTTTTTGTTGTTGACGAAGACTCACTTTCACGTTCCCCCAAGTAAGAAGTTAGGAGAGTCTAGCCTGTCTGATTTTCAATGACGAGTGCAATTTACTATATGAAACGTTAGCGCAAGGAATTCACACTAGGCATACTGGGTTTATTCAAAGCATCGGACAGGTCTTTCATGAAAGATTCAATACGCTCAGCATTCACGCCAAAATCACCACTTCCAACTCTTGAGCAAGAGCGCATATCGACACGAACCAGTCCATTTTCTACCTGAGTAATACGAATAACAACATCATCACGAAACCCAAAAATTGGCGTACGGGCCGTCGCTTCAATAATGCCTGCTCCAGCATACACAGCAACAACATCCCAACCACGCTCATCCACTAACGTTGCCGCAGCACTGTAAACCACTGATTTTTCTTTTGAAGAAAACAAAGGTTGAACATTGGGATAATATTTGGCTTGAATCGGTGCCCATTCACTGTTGTAGCTTAATTCATTCTCTTGGGAGCTGCGGATAAAATTCACGTTAAGAAAAGTAGGAGGAACTTCTGTATCAGTTGTGATGTCATTGATATCGGGTAGGCTGGCACGCTGTAAATAAAAGCCAATCCACATAAGACTGTAAACCAGCGAAACGAGGAGTACGAGAATAAAAAAACGTCGACTAGCGAGATTACACTCTTTACGACAAGCGCCCAACGATAAAGCCGCAAGCAAGGATAAAAGTAACGAAGCAACCACACTTTTTCGCAACATGGAAAAGCCCGTTATTGGTTCAAAAATTCCAACACGAACACCGGCAATGGAGATAAATGCAACACACCCTACTAGCATGAGAAGAATGTATAAGACCGGAGAGATATAACGACTCATAGACAGCTCATAACGGAAAAATAATATCTCACACCATATCGCGACTTGATGACAACGAACAGAAGCAACAAGCCTGTTTCAACGCATTCCTTTGTATTTGCATATTTTCCGTAAACTTTTCGCCAACAAAGACTAAAGATTAGCAATCCTTAGTTACAAATTTAAACAATTAAGCCACTATTCGTCATCAATCTGCCCTATTCCCTATCATGGCGCCACCGAACAAAACCCGAAAAAGTTTACCTAGACATCCAAAGCAAAAAATCGATAATAGCGCGCCGTCAGAATAAAAGATCTTATCCATGAAAACATCACCCAACAAGCATTGTGTCGATTTGTTACGTGAGCTATGTAAAACAGAATCGATTCGCCCCTTCACAGCAAGAGGTTCAAGGGCGGCTCGCTGCCCCCACTGTCTAATGACAGAGTTTGCTTGTTTTTGCCACTTAAGGGAGAACCAAACTTCTCCTGTAGAATTTATTTTGCTTATCCATCGCGACGAAATTCACAAACCGACCAACAGCGGTCGGCTCATTGCCGATTTATTCCCAGATGACACTCAAGCTTATCTTTGGAGTAGAACTGAGCCGCAACAAACATTGCTTGATCACATAGCAAACAAGCAAGGCAATTGCACAATATTGTTCCCCAACACGGAAAAAGCAAAAGAACAGAAAAGACCGTTTCGAAGCGTGATCCCATCAAGCGCCAAGGGCGATGACAAGCACACTTTTATTATCTTGGACGGAACACTGGAAACAAGCTAGCAAAATGTTTCACCAAAGCAATTGGCTAAAAAACATTCCACACTTTGAAATTAACAGTGAAGCACAACGCTCTTTTCTTGTTCGACACTCCAGTCATGAAATGCAATTTGCCACAGCGGAGGTAACAGCCATGCTCTTGGACACATTAGGGCACAAAGAACACAGCCAACAACTACTCAACTATTATAAAGCGTTTAACCAGCACTGCCTGATCAGTCGACAACGTGGCGGAAACGCCCAAATCTAAAACGCAATGACGAGATTTTTTTATTTCAATCGACATCAAGATTCTCTGAAAAGTAGATTCACCCAACCATTTGAATAAAACTGTGCGGCTTGCTTTTTCTTTTTACCGACTAAAATCGGCCCATTATCCAAAAACAAAAACGCCTTCCAAGTCCGCTTAAATACGCCCCAAGAAAGTTCAAACACCAACTCATTATGACAGCAAAAATACACCGTGGTATCGTCACCCCAAGCAGAGAAATGCACTAAAAGCTCATCAGGTAATTCAGCCCGATCACTGTCCCACGCTTTTTCCCATTGAAGCTTAGTCACAGGCAGCTGTGACGTGGTTTTTTTCAACCAATCGCGCTCGGTAAAATGATCTGGATGCACTTGTTCATCACTAATGTAATCTCGCCAAATCTGCCCTGCACGCTGCTCACTTAGCAAGCGAATAGCCTGTAAATCTTCTGGCTCTACTTTTGGATCGTTACGTTTAAAAATCCAATTTTTTGAAAAATGTTCTAACGATTGGTACAAGGAAGTGTCCTTTAGTGAATGAAAACGCCAACAAATCAAATGATGAAAAAAACTAACCTAACAAGTGAAAAAGGATCGTTTGTTCAATCGGTCAAGCTTCTCTAATATTAGTATTGTTGTAATAAAACAACATTTCTTAAATAACCAACTTGGAGAATACTATGGACTCTCAACAACAATACGAAGCATTACTAGCAAAATGGGGCTATGCCGACACAACTGTTGAAGATCACGCTCGCCGTCAAAGACGTGCTCGTCGCATCAAAGCCGTTGTCACTTTCTTCAAAAACGCATTCAAAGCGATCAAAAAAGAAAGCGCTCGCCCACAGCAACTTAGTCAAGCAAGTAACTAAGTGCAAAAAGAATAACCCCCACAACAATGGGGTGCTAGTATAGCGTAAAGTGTTAGTTTTTTTTAAGGGGAGAAAAATAATAAAACCTCCCTCCCTTCCTTAACCTCCTCAAAATTCGTTATGATCAACCTTCATTCACAACGAAACTATTTTATTTATGTCCTATTCTTACAAAGCAATAATCTTTGATTGCGATGGCGTTATTGTCGATACAGAAAACATCTCTAATTCCATTTTAAAATCCATGTTAAGTGAATGCGGTCTTGAACTCGATAATGAGACATTACACGCGAAATTTACCGGGTTCACGAACAAAGAAAACCTAATTAACGCAGAAAAACTTCTTGGTAAGCCGTTACCCGCTACTTTTGATGAAGATTACAGACGGCGTTTTCACGCGATTATCGAAGCAGACCTTGAACCTATTGCTGGTGTTCGTGACTTACTCAATAAGATTTCCGTACCTATTGCCATGGCGACGAATGCACGACGCCAAGAAATGAACTTCAAATTAGACAAAATTCAATTGTCTGCCCGATTCTCTACTCGTTTCTGTGTCGAAGACGTAGAAAATGGCAAACCCGCGCCAGACCTTTATTTAACTGCCGCCAAAGCGCTGAATGTTGCCCCCAAAGATTGTTTGGTTATTGAAGATTCTATTGCAGGTATCACAGCAGGGCGAGCCGCTGGAATGCGGGTTCTCGCTTTCAGCGAAACACTCGATGCCAACATGCAACTGGCTGCAGGTGCAACAGAGTGCTTCAAAACAATGAAAGAACTAGAAGACTTACTAGGCATTTAACAAGCCTTCTAGTTATAGATAGAGAGCACGCAACTCTCTAATTAGACATAGATTGCAGCTGTTTTAGCAGGCTCTTAGGCAACTCCTTTATGGTCAGCGTGCCAGAGTCTGCATCAAACACAACGGACTCTCCAAGTAAGTCACTGTCAAAACTAATTGTCAACGCACGAGAACTTCCAGATAAGCGAGTCAGCTTTTTCAGCGCGGCTTTTTCGACGAAAATCTCTTTTTCCATCTTAAAACTGTCAGAGTCAGCGATTTCTAAAAACTTATTCGCTTGCTCGATAGAGAACCGAGATTCAACTTGAGAGGCAATATCCTTAATGGCTAAAGGTTCACGATCTTGCGCTTTCGCTTGGCAGTGCTCGGATACGACTTTCTTAAATTCATTCGCTTGTTTAGACGGCAAACCTTCGGACTGGCAAAAAGCAGACGTCAAATCCACCAACTTGCGGGTTTCCTTGGCTGCCACCTTCGGTTCATCACAACCAATAAACTGCGTAAAATATTCACTTTCAGATTTGGGTGCACGCCCAAAGCGAAACGAAATATAACGCCCTTCATCGCCAGCTTGCCACGCGGTCAAATTAATACGCAACGACATGTGTAACTTTTCCATCTCAATTTGCTCGATTTGCGACAAACTAAGATCCGCACCAAGACCAATGCCTTTTTTACGTTTTAACATCACTATGTACAAAAAATGCGTATCATGAAGCTCATAATGATTGAACCACAACAGACCGCCTTCCGCTTCTTCCACTTGCTCTAAATACTTAAGATATTCAGCTGCACACTCTTTTGTAAAACTGGCAAAATCCACAAAAGTATCGTTTTTAAAATGCTTAAACAGCAAGGCTGGTAATTGTGCCCCCTCTTCGCTTCCCTGAGGGTTCACAAAACGTCCGGTGTTCATTCCAGAACGGTTAAAGAGATTCGTAACCTGAGCAGACAAGGCTTCAGCTTGACCGTCAACTGGATTTTCATTTGGACGTGCAATCAGTATCGCTTTACGCTCACCTTCATGCTTTTGAATCTCATGCACAATTAAGTTGCTAATAGACACCGGCTACCTCTTACGTTTATTATGGACGATTACGATCATTTTTTAACCCATTTACTAGTATAGGATCTTCCCAAACCAAAACACTATGATAAAACCCAAAACCACAAAGAGAGACACGCGAAAAGAACTGGAGTCTCTGGTAGATCAATTTATCAAGCAGAATGGAACCATCCAACAAGTCGACATGGGTGAATCTGGTTTGGTCGATGGCAAGTATAACACGAGCCACATAGGCTTTAACGAGCCAAAACAAGATCGCACACCATTAAATCACGTTGTTGCGGCTATTCAACAGCGAAAACACAGCAAATCTCCAGCAATCACATCCTCACCTAAAAAACGCCCTAAGAAAAAAATCATCTATGATGACTTTGGCGACCCTATTCGCTGGGTATGGGAAGAATAAGAATCTAAAGTGAGTCTTTTGCGTTCGCTTTGAATTACCTCTCTGATCCTGTAATAATGCCACTACATTTATTCACCAGATTAGGGAGTTATCATGTCTATTCGATACCTACACGCCATGATAAGAACAGACAAACCAGAAGAAAGTCATACCTTTTACACAGAAGGTCTAGGAACCATCCAAACCAGACGTATGGACAGTGAAAAAGGTCAGTTTTCTCTTATCTACTACGCTACTGAAAAAGGCGCCCCAGAAGTCGAACTAACCCATAACTGGAGCGATCGAACCTATACAGGTGGTGATCAGTTTGGCCATTTGGCATTTGAAGTAGAAAATATTTATCAAGTGTGTGAAAAACTGCAATCTTTAGGTGTCACCATATTGCGTCCACCACGCGACGGTCACATGGCATTTATTAAAGACCCTAATGGTATTTCAATCGAACTTCTACAAAAAGACGGCTCTCTTGAAATCGTAGAACCATGGGCTTCTATGGAAAATGTCGGCAGCTGGTAGTTACATTTCATTACAAAACATTCATTTGATTAAACAACGCTACAAAAAGCCAATAGTAGTATTGGCTAATTTTTTCTAAGCTGTGAACATCATAGAGCTAAAAAGGGCGGCAATAGTGTCATGAAGACTGTTATAAGCACCATAGGCTTGATTGGGGCATTATTGGCCTCTAGCCATTCTGTTTTTGCAGAAAGCTTGTATGCAACAAATATACAGTCTCGCCTAGCGGATGCAGACAGAGATGGCGTCATTGATGCTCGAGATCTTTGCCCAGATACATCGGAAGGAGCAGCAGTAGATAACTATGGCTGCCCTGACCAAACATCAAAGTTGCTGTCCGTCGAACTTAACGTCTTATTTGATACGGGCAAAGCGGATATCAAACCCCGCTTCTACACTGAACTAAAAGAACTTGCTAAATTTTTACAAGATAACCCAACTAGCAATGTAGTTATCGAAGGCCACACTGACAGTCAAGGTTCAGCGGAATTAAACCAAGAACTCTCTCAACAACGGGCAACCGCTATCGCTAATGTTTTGGTAGACAGTTTCAGGATTGCTCCAGATCGAGTAAAAGGTATAGGCTATGGCGCAACTCGTCCTGTCGCCAGCAATGAAACTGAAGACGGTAGAAAAGAAAACCGCCGAGTCGTTGCTGAAGTGTTCGCCAAACAACAGTTTGCCAACCAACGCTGGACTATTTACAGCGTAGATCAAAGCCTCAACAATACAGCACTGAATAAAAACTGATCCCTTCAGTATTTGTGCTAAACCAAAACCAGCCCCTCTAAAAAGTGGCTGGTTTTTTTAGTTTGGGAACTGGTGGCGTATCTTTAGCCGCACTGATTATCGCGAAATAAATAGTGGCAATTGTGGTGGTAAAACCATGAAGGCGAAACATAGTACCAAGCCGCTGGGGACAACAGACGTTACCTAGCTTGAGACAAAAAGGCTCAATCTGTACTTCAAGCTACTGCCATGGAATCAACTCATTCATATGACCAAGAAAAAGTTCTTTACGAGTTTTACGTCGTTTACTTGTAAATTCGGTATCAGCTAAGGAAGGTTGGTTTATATTTAATGAATCATTGTTTGCTGAAGTCGATAAAATATTGTCTGTACCAACAAATTGCACAAGCAAACCGTCTTACAGTATTAACTCTCTCACGAAAAAGCATGATTTAAAATACTGACCAAACATAAAATGGTCACTTTTTATTGACCAAATTAGCTTTGGTCAATAAATTATGCTTTGATATCATATATGAAAGCCGTATGTTGTGGTGAAGGAGGATAATTCAATGACATCTATTAATAATGTCGCTAATGATATGAATACAGGCGGTGTTATCACTGGAGACATTGTCAACTCCAGTGCTTTGTCGGATGCTGAGCATCAAGCCTGTTTACAGCAGGTTGAGCAAGCCATTGCCATTTTCCAAGATGAATTCCATGCTCAGGGCGATGTGTTCCGTGGTGACGAGTTTCAGGTGTTTGTGCCCAACCCGAAAGACGCTCTACGCTGTGCTGTGCTGCTAAGGCTCGCGCTGATGAAGTGTGTAAAAGGCGCGGATGCTCGGGTGTCTGTTGGTATTGGCAAGTATAAACAGATCGAGACTGAGCTGAGAAAAACCGCCAAAGGTGAAGCTTTTCAACTCTCTGGGCGCGCTTTAAAAGACATGGATGAAGAACGCCTTAAGCTGTCTTTGCAAGATACAGTTGAAGCCAACCCCAGCCGTGATTTATTGATTCGTCACTTAGATTTTATGATGACAGGCCTCAGTGAAAAACAGGCTGAGGTGTTGTTCCCTCGCCTACTCTACCCTGAATTAACGCAAGATGCGCTATCAGCTAAGACCGGGATTCATCGCCGTTCGTTAGCCTCACGCTTGCAACGGGCAAATGCCAGCTTGATACTAGACACCTTGGATGCATTAGAAACCACGTTAATAAGGAGTATGTCGTGATGTTTCAGCTCGATGGTTTGCCTGTGTTGCTTATGTTGTTACTCGGACATGTGATTGGCGATTTCTTTTTACAGCCAAACTCATGGGTGAAAGACAAAAATACGCACCAAGGCCGTTCGAGCGCTTTGTATTATCATGGGCTGGTTCATGGCGCCATTGTCTTAGTGATTATTAGTTTCGCAACCGCCGCCAGCTTGTTAGTCTCGCTCTTTATCGGCTTACTATTCGCCGTTATTCATAGCCTAATCGATTATGCAAAAGTGAAAGTTGGACAAGGCTTTTTGTGGTTTATTATCGACCAGTTACTTCATGTCCTAAGCATCCTATTTTTATGGTTTTATCTCTTTGATACCGCGATAGAACAAATCAAAACGCTCATCAATGACATAGATTACAGCGCGCCTCTCCTCGTCACTCTGGCGTATGTGATGATGCTCAAACCGGCGTCTATTATCATCGGTGAAATTTTATCTAAATGGTCGGCGGACTTGGAAGCCGATGTGTGCGACTCACAAAACAAGAAAGCTCAATCCTTACCGAATGCCGGCCAGTATTTGGGCTACCTTGAACGCGTCTTAGTGCTGACCTTTATACTAAACGGCCAATACACCGCAGTCGGCTTTGTACTCGCAGCGAAATCCATTTTCCGCATGGGGGATCTACGGGAAGCCCACGATAGAAAATTCACCGAATACGTCATGCTGGGGCTCACTATTTTCAGTAAGCATCGCTTTATTCACTGGTTTTATTGTGGTGAAGCTGCTGCCATAACCATCTCTATGGTTAAAACGAGCGCTACGATATTGCCATTTTTATCTGCTATAACTGCTGCCATTCACATATAGAAAATAACACCGATTAAGAGAGTAATTTATGAAAAGTATTGGATTTTTAGGGTTAGGCATCATGGGCAAAGCCATGGCTGCGAATTTAATAAAAGCGGGATTTGATGTGACGGTCTGGAATCGTAATGCAGCAAAATGCGCTGAGTTAGTCGCGCTGGGCGCTCGCCAAGGAGCGACACCCAAAGACGTGGCGGCACATTGCGATATTACTTTTGCCATGGTGTCCGATCCCGAAGCCGCCCTCGCCCTTTGCCAAGGCCCAGATGGTGTTGCAGCAGGCATTGGTACTGGCCGTGGTTATGTGGATATGTCCACCGTGGACGACATAACCTCTAAAACCATTGCGGGATTAATCACCCAAGCTGGCGGACGTTTTTTGGAAGCGCCCGTTTCTGGTACTAAGAAGCCCGCTGAAGACGGTACGTTGATTATTCTCGCTGCGGGCGATCCATCCCTTTATGACGATGTCAAACCTGCTTTTGAGGTGATGGGTAAGATGTCACCTTACCTTGGCGATGTAGGTCAAGGCGCCAATATGAAGCTGGTCGTAAATATGATGATGGGTGGCATGTTGAGCATTTTCAGCGAAGGCCTGTCTCTGGGGCAAAAAGCCGGTTTAGACGGTCAGCAGATTTTAGACATTGTTGACGCTGGCGCCATGTCGAATCCGATGTTTAAAGGCAAAGGCGCGATGCTATTAAATGAAAACTACACCACCAGCTTCCCGCTCAAACATATGCAAAAAGATATGCGTTTGGCCGTCGCACTGGGTGATCAGCTTGACCAGCCTCTTCCAACCGCCGCTATTGCTAACGAAGCCTTTAAACAAGCGATCAAAGCAGGCTTCGGAGAGGAAGACATGGCCGCCGTTTATAAAGTGATAAAGTAATTTCTACAAGACCATTAAGAGAAAACCTTGTGTTTCTCTTAATGGTCACTTAAGTAATTTGAATCAACTGTATTATGAAACCCCCTTATAGAATAAGGAAATAAAGTCCAGCCAATTAGATTTGACCACTTCCCATGCTTCACGACCGTCTGAACAGGTTAAGATAATCTATACTTAATTTTTTGAAGAGGCCTTAATCATCCTTATCAATACGGCAGGAGGACATAATGAACAACAGTTTCAACACCCATCAACCACTCACTGTGAATGGCGAAGCGTTTCATATTCATTCCTTAAAAGAGCTTGGTAACAAGGCAAGACGACTGCCCTTTTCTTTGAAAATTTTACTTGAAAATTTGCTTCGTCATGAAGACGGTGTCAATGTTAAGACAGAAGACATTCAGGCTTTACTCGATTGGCATCCTCAAGCCAAACCCACCATAGAAGTCGCCTTCACCCTGGCCCGTGTCGTCATGCAAGATTTTACGGGCGTACCAGCCATTGTAGATTTAGCCGCCATGCGCGATGCCATGGAAAGACTGGGTGGCGACCCAGCGAAAATAAACCCACTTTCCCCCGTTGAGCTTGTTATCGACCATTCAGTACAAGTGGATGGTTACGGTAATGATGGGGCATTTGATTTAAACGCTAAGCTGGAGTACGACCGTAACAAAGAGCGTTACGAGTTTTTGCGCTGGGGACAGACCGCATTTGATAATTTGAAAGTCGTGCCGCCGGCAACAGGTATTGTGCACCAAGTAAATTTAGAGTACTTGGCGCGTGTTGTTTTTCATAAAGACAGTCATGGCAAAAAATTCGCCTATCCTGACACACTAGTGGGGACCGACTCTCATACCACCATGATTAACGGTTTAGGGGTTCTTGGCTGGGGCGTCGGTGGTATTGAAGCCGAAGCCGTTATGTTAGGCCAACCGATTAGTTTGCTTATACCGCAGGTGGTTGGGGTAAAATTAAGTGGCCGATTACCAGAAGGCACAACCGCAACCGATTTGGTGCTTACCGTGACTGAAATGCTGCGAAAACACGGTGTCGTTGGGAAGTTTGTCGAATTTTATGGTGATGGCCTTGCTGATTTACCACTGGCCGACAGAGCCACCATTGCCAATATGGCGCCAGAATACGGTGCGACCTGCGGCCTTTTCCCCATTGATGACGAAACCATCAATTATCTACGCCTAACCAATCGCGATGAAGAACAACTTAACCTTGTGGAAGCCTATGCCAAACATCAAGGCTTGTGGCGTAATCATGGCGACGAAGCCGACTACACGGATTATCTTGAGTTAAAATTAGGCGATGTGGTGCCTAGCCTAGCAGGACCAAAACGACCGCAAGACCGAATTGCCCTTGATCAAGCTGGCGACGTGTTACGCAAGCATCTAAAAGCGTTTCAAAACGAGCGCATTGAGCGCCGCGAGAAAAGCGATCAGCAGCAAGTGGTTATCGAGAGTGAAGGCCCAGTCACTGATACCGACGAGCAATTTAATGAAGCCTCATTTAAAGGCGCTGCCAATGTGACATTTCAAGGACAAGAATTTGAGCTAACCGACGGCGCTTGCGTGATTGCTGCGATCACAAGTTGTACCAACACCTCTAACCCAAGCGTTATCTTGGCAGCAGGTTTGGTGGCAAAAAAAGCCAAGCAACTTGGAATTAATGTTAAACCTTGGGTGAAAACCTCCCTCGCCCCTGGCTCTAAAGTCGTCACTGATTATTTGCAAAAAGCCGGTGTGATGGACGATTTAAACGACCTTGGCTTTAACTTAGTGGGTTACGGTTGTACTACGTGCATCGGCAACTCTGGCCCATTGGCAAGCGAAATATCAGACGCGATTCAAAAACATCAACTCATTGTCAGTTCTATTTTGTCAGGTAACCGAAACTTTGAAGGCCGTATTCACCAAGATGTAAAAATGAATCTGTTGGCCTCACCGCCCCTTGTCGTGGCGTATGCCATTGCCGGTCGAACCGATATTGATGTCTACAAAGAGCCATTAACGCAAGATAAACAAGGTAATGACATTTATCTAAAAGACATTTGGCCAAGTGTTAAGGAAGTCAGCGACTTGGTTAAAAACACCGTCACCAAAAGCATGTTTGAAAAAAACTATGCCAATGTCTATCAAGGCGACCATCGCTGGCAACAAATCCAAGTACCCGATGGCAAACTGTATGACTGGAATGACACCTCAACCTATATTAAAAAAGCCTCCTTCTTTGATACGATGACGATCGATCCTCCCGGCATACCAAGCATAAAAGGCGCCCGTTGCTTGGCGAAACTCGGCGATTCTGTCACGACCGATCACATTTCTCCAGCGGGGGCGATTAAAACAGATTCACCCGCAGGCCTGTATTTACAGGAGAATGGTGTTGAAAAATCGCAATTTAACTCTTATGGCTCTCGTCGTGGTAATCACGATGTCATGGTGCGAGGCACCTTTGCCAACATACGTTTAAAAAACCTTCTCGCACCCGGTACAGAAGGCGGCGTGACACGCACCCAACCAGATAACAATCTCGCTAGCATTTATGACGCCGCCATGAGCTATCAAAATCAAAACACTCCACTAATTATTTTGGCGGGCAAAGAATATGGTACTGGCTCATCTCGCGACTGGGCCGCAAAAGGCTCGTTACTACTGGGCGTCAAGGCCGTTATTGCGCAAAGTTATGAGCGAATTCACCGCTCCAATTTGATCGGAATGGGTATCTTGCCATTGCAATTTAAAGATGGGGAAAGCCATGAGTCTCTAGGATTAACCGGACAGGAAATATTTTCTATCGATGGCTTGCAAGACAAAGTGACTGAAGTCACCTTAGTCGCAATAAAAGACAATGGGGAAACAATCAACACCCGCGTCGATCTGCGTATTGATACCCCGAAAGAATGGGACTACTACAAACACGGCGGCATATTACAATACGTATTGCGCAATATGCTTCATCAATAATAGCCACAACCCTTGAATGCTCAAAAAACCAAGGCTCATGAAAATACCTTCATGAGCCTTGGTTTTTTTGTTGTTTAAATACGCGCTTTTTACTCTAACTGAATGCGCGCCAGTATCTTTGCTGGCAGAGTCAAAGGCAGAGATAAAATAGCGGCTTCCGCTGAGCTTGGATACACCTGTGTGAGGGCGGTAAAATTAACTTGGTGTGTTACCAATAGGGTTGGCTTAGTGACCGATTGCTGAGAAAACATTTGCAATAGTGATTGAGTTTGTTCTACACGATCTCCCTGACCGGCAAAAAATGAATTTAATATCGGCAAAGGCGTTACATCATCTCCAGACAATAATCTCGCTGTTTCCAAACAACGACACCATTGACTGCTGTAAACCTCAATGGAGCCAGAATACTGTTCACGTATGTGTTTGCCCCAAGCCAACGATTGCGACCGCCCTACGTCATTTAGATTGCGTTGTGTGTTGCAGTCTTCAAGCACAAAGCCCACAGGATCACCAACACCTGGAGCCAAAGCATGACGCATAATCAGCACCGCCTTGCCATCTCGCCACGCCTGCCAAGCCGCAGCGTCCGCCCAACTGACGGCAGACCAAACACATAACATTAACCACAAAAACCCTTTCATCAGCACCATCCTCGTAATCGTTATTGATTGTACGCAGTAGCACCAATATAGGTTCAGTAAACGCTTATGTAATTAACTCGATCAGACATACTGCCCAGCACAATAACCACTGGCCCACGCCCATTGGAAGTTGTAGCCGCCGAGCCAACCGGTCACATCGAGCACTTCACCAATAAAATAAAGCCCTTTTTGTTTTTGTGATTCGAAGGTTTTCGAAGACACTTCATTGGTGTTTACGCCGCCAAGCGTCACTTCCGCGGTTCGGTACCCTTCTGTGCCATTGGGTTTTATATCAAAATGAGACAGGTAGTGAAACAAACTGTCGATCTGTTCATTGGATGTTTGTGCGCTGCGTTCGCTGAGCCAAGGGAACTCTATTTTAATCAGTTCTACTAAGCGTTTTGGTAGGAGATGAGATAAAACACCTTCATAGCTTTTTTTCGGAGTGCTTTGTCGAACGTCGAGTAAGTCGTCTAGTGATAAGGTCGGTGCAATATTAATGGCAAGCATTTCGCCTGGTTGCCAAAAATTGGTAATTTGCAAAATGGAAGGGCCGCTGACACCGCGATGAGTAAACAACATTGGTTCTTGGAAAGTGACGCCCCCTGCTGTTGCTGCTATCTCACAAGCAATACCAGAGAGTTCAGCAAGCTGTGCTTTCCGATCAGGCTGAATGGTAATAGGAACGAGACTAGCACGAGTCGGTAATATGTCATGACCGACTTGCTTGGCGATGTCGTAGCCAAAACCTGTCGCACCCATGGTTGGAATTGACAAACCACCCGTTGCTATAACAAGAGATTCGCAAGCAAAATCCCCTTGATTGGTTTTAAGGACAGTCTGTCCGTCTTGAAAATCAATATGGTGAATTTTGGTGTTTAACTTTAACTCTGCGCCGGACCATTCAAGCTCTGTCAGTAATATATCAAGCAAGTCTTTTGCAGAATGCTCGCAAAATAATTGTCCAGGCGTTTTTTCAACATAATCCAAGCCATGACGATCAACGAGATCAACAAAATCTTGTGGTGAAAAACGACGTAGTGCAGAAATGCAAAAATATGGATTGTCAGATAGAAAATGCTTGGGGGATGCATCCATGTTGGTAAAGTTACAGCGACCACCACCTGACATGAGAATTTTTTTCCCTGCTTTATTCGCGTGATCCAATACCATCACTTTTTTACCACGATAACCTGCCGTTGCCGCACACATTAAGCCTGACGCACCAGCACCAATGACGATCACATCCACTTTATCCACAACCTACCTCATCACTTATTAGTGGCTGCATTATAGTGTCTGATTCTTTAATTACCATCAAATGCTGGTTAACGATCCTTAGGAAAAAGAAAATTAAAATCTTGTCCACAGAAACCGTTAAGAAGGCTGTGGGAATCATGAATATTCCCTTTAAATTCAATCAACTATATAAAATCAAACATTATTTTCAATAATTTAAAAAAGCGCCGATTCGCAAAATCCCAGTAATTTTTTTAAAAAATGCAAACTATTTTTGAAAAAATAACTTGTAAGCTTATACTGTTCGGATATACAGTACTGTATAAATAAACAGTAAAGATAGCTTAAAGGATGTGTATATGATCAAGCTACTAAGCCCCACTCATACTATTCATAAAATTGCACTATTTGGTGTTGTTGCATTGGCTTTATACGCCCCCGTGAAAGACCTACTAAAATATACAGAATCCGTTTTTGCAAAAGAGACAATTCAAATTGTGGATGCATCGTTTGGCACCAACATGCCTTGGCAAGAAGACAGCACCTCTTACGTCAAAGTCAGCCAAAACGCACAAACGAGTTTGTCTCGGGCACAGATTATCTACACAAAGTTACGCTTTAGTAATCCAACGCAAAAACCACAAACTTATCGCAAAATCTGGTTAAACTTTTCTCATGAAAACGGCGACCAAGAATACACCACTGACTACACTCTCTATAACACTGAAACACGTCAGAGACTTATCGGCCAATCTGTACAACTAGGCCCAAACAGCACAATCGAAGTTATCGCGGCCTATCGTTTTATTCCGAGCTACAAAAATAAGTCACCTGTTAGTATGAGTGTCTCGTGGGAAGGACAAAGCTTAATGCGCTACAAAGCTTGTGAATATGATTTAGCAAGCTCTGCTGGCAATACCTTTCAATATCAGTGCCACTGAAGACTGTGCCATGACAAACAATCAATAAATTGTAAAAAATGCGCAAATATCACAGTTGATAATCGTTTTCATTTCTAATACTATGTTGGCACATAAAAATATTGGAGCCTCCAAGATGAAACGATTGTTAACCCCTATCGCAATTTGTGTGACTGGTGCGATGCTCACAGCTTGCAGTCCTGCTGCCCTAAAAAATGAATCTGCGACTGTTACTGCCAATTCTGTTGTTGTTCATTATGCAGACATTGCCGAAGCGGTTTACACCGATTCACTCACAACAGCGCAGACTCTGCGTACTGCTATCGACACCTTATTAGCCAACCCTAATGAAGCAAACCTAAAAGCGGCGCGTACGGCATGGGTTGCTGCTCGTGTACCTTATCAGCAAAGTGAAGTTTACCGTTTCGGTAATCCGATCGTAGATGACTGGGAAGGCAAGGTGAATGCTTGGCCTCTAGACGAAGGCTTGATTGATTATGTAGCAGCTGATAGCTACGGCACAGAATCCGACTTAAACCCGCTTTACGCAGCCAATGTTATCGCATCCACTAGCCTAGTCATTGGTGGCGTAAAAGTAGACACCACTAATATTACTCCTGAGCTTATTGCCGAAAGCTTACAGGAAGCCGATGGTGTAGAAGCCAACGTTGCTAGCGGTTACCACGCTATTGAGTTTTTACTGTGGGGGCAAGATCTAAACGGCACCAATCCAGGCGCTGGCGAACGCCCTGCAACGGATTTTGATGTAAATAACTGCACAAATGGCAACTGCGATCGTCGCCGAGATTATTTAGTGGCGGCTACCGATTTGCTTATTTCAGACTTAGAAGAAATGGCAAACAATTGGAAACAAGGTGGTGCTGCTCGTGTTGCTTTATTAGAGCAAACGCCAGAGCAAGGCCTTGCGACTATTCTTACTGGTATGGGAAGCCTTGCGTACGGTGAGTTGGGCGGCGAAAGAACGAAACTTGGTTTGATGCTACACGACCCTGAAGAAGAGCACGATTGTTTTTCTGATAACACACATTGGTCACATTACTATGATGCAAAAGGCATCAAAAATGCGTACTTAGGCGAATATCAGCGTGTCGACGGTAGCTGGGTGAAAGGCGCGTCTTTGTCTAACCTCGTTGCTAAGCAAAACAAACAGCTCGACAACGAAATGAAGCAAAAACTTAATGATACTGAGGCCGCAGCACAAGCAATGGTTGATGCCGCAGAAAAAGGCCAAACCTTTGATGTCTTGATTGCCATGAACAACACCAAAGGCAACCAACTTGTGCAAAATTTTGTCGATTCATTGGTCGATGAAACTCGCACTACCGAAGACATTATCCACCTACTCAACCTTGAAGGCATTGCACTAGAAGGTTCAGACAGCTTGGATAACCCAAGTGCTGTCTTTGGCAATTAATTATGCGCTTGCAATAAAAACGGCTCTGCATTTAAAACATGGATGAATAAAATGTGTAATATGAGACCTTTACTGCCGTAAGGTAAAGGTCTCTGTATATTAAGTTGTGGTATTCGTCTGTTTATGACAGCAAATTTCAAGGCTTGTGTGTTTTTCGTTGCTGGCGCGTGCGCTGGCTTTTTTTGCTTTCAGAACCTGGCAATGGCCAGTGATTATTCCACGCCGTTGTCAGGTATTCGAGTAGAAGACAAATTTGAATTTCATATAGGTGAAGGTGTTTTTCAAAAATTTTGGGTGCCCGCCCCATCTTCGACAACAGCCAGCGATGGATTAGGTCCTCTATTCAATACTCGTTCTTGCAACAATTGTCACATCAACAATGGTCGAGGACACGCCCCAGAAGCGAATATTAGCGGCCTATCCGTACCGTCTTTTTTAATTAGACTAGGCAAGAGCTATCCCGTATTGGATGAAAACACGATCTATCCCCACGTAGGCGACAAACGTTACGGCCATCAGTTTCAAAGCCAAAGCACCCTTGGCGTTTTAGCTGAAGGTGATTATTCTCTTACCTACAGCACGCATATTGAAACATTAAAAGATGGCACCCAAGTCACACTGAGACAACCTAACCTGCACTGGAATACGCTTCACTATGGCGATTTCGAAACCGATACGGGGTTTACTATGTTGGTATCACCAGCCCTCGTTGGAATGGGATTATTGAATAACATTCCAGACGAAACGATTATGGCAAATGCTGATCCTGATGATAAAAATAACGATGGTATTAGTGGCCGAGTAAGTTGGATCTCTAATAACCAAGAAAAAGTGATTGGTCGTTTTGGCTATAAGGCGTCTGTGGCCAATATCAGCGCGCAAAACCAGTCCGCTTTTAATACCGATTTGGGACTATCAACACCACTAAATCCGTCAGCCTCAGGTGACTGTACCGAATTCCAAACAGACTGCATGACTAGCGCAAACGGTAATAGCATACATTTAGACAACCTAGAAGTTGACAAGCAACAAGCCAGACTCGTTGATCTTTTCATTTCCCTCTCCTCCCCCTGCAATGAGAAACCTAACCAGCACAGACTTTTTAGATGGGAAACGTCTTTTTGACGACGGTGGCTGTGCCAGCTGCCATATTCCCAAAATGCAAACTGGAGGCTATTCAAGCTTTGCTGTGCTCAACCACCGTACCTTTTACCCTTTTACGGACATGCTACTGCACGATATGGGAGAAGGTCTTGCTAGCGGGTTTCCTAGCTTTTCAGCCAGTCCGAGAGAATGGCGCACAGCACCTTTATGGGGAATCGGCTTGTCTGAAAAAGTGTCCGGCAGAGTGGGCTTTCTTCATGATGGTCGAGCGAGAAATATTGAAGAAGCCATTTTATGGCATGGCGGTGAAGCCAAAGACAGTCAAGAATTTTATAAAAGCTTACACAAAGAGCATCGCAACAAACTCATTTATTTTCTGGAGTCTCTCTAATGAAACACCTGTCAAAACTAATGGCATTCACCATTAGTACAATTACACCTTTGTTTGCCTCAGCCGGTACGTGGGAAGGCCCTCTTACTGGCATCACGTCTCAGGTTATTACCCAAGGTTATCAAGCCTACTCAGCGTCCTCAAAGTCATTACAAGATCTTAGTAGCGCCTTGTGTGCTTCGCCATCAGCACAAACATTAGAAGCAGCAAAGACCGCCTTTAAAATCAACGCTCAAGACTGGCAGCAGGTACAGTGGCTGAATTTCGGTCCTGTTACGTATTTCATGCGCTATTACGCCTTCGAATATTGGCCAGATAAAAAAGGGGTTACTCAACGTCAGTTAAGAGCGCTGGCACAAGGAGATCCATCTGTCATGGATGCGCCAAAATTTTGGACATCCGCTAGCATAGCGGTAAGAGGTTTAACAGCCATCGAAAGCCTACTTTATCATCCTGATTTTACGCCAGTACAATCAACCAGCCATTGCCTGCTACTTGAGAAAATCACAGCACATCACGCAAAGAGCGCTGAAGCTGTATTTAAACAATGGCAAGAAGGTAAGGCACAAGACTGGGTATTCGACGAAGAAGGCATGGGCTTTGATCCAGAAAAAGTAGCATTAGAGCAATTTTTACAACAATGGCTAGAACACATGTCGGCAGTAAAAGACGCTAAGCTTGAAACTCCTATTGGTTATAATAGCCGAGAAAATCTCAAACTTGCTGAATTTTATCGTAGCGACCTTTCTTTGAAAGCTATACAAAAAAACGTGCAGACCTACCGAGAAATTTATCACACGGGTTCGCCTTCTTTGTTTGACCTTGCCAAACAAAGCGATGCAAATCTGGCCGAGCAATTAGAGCAGCAGTTAACGGAAAACACCAAATTAGCGCTACAGTTGCCCGATGACTTTTTTCACGGTAACTACACAAAAGAGCAACGCTTTGATCTTGCACAACCTCTCGTAAAATCCATCTCAAACAGCCAATCTTATTTATCCAGTCTCGTAACGAAACTTGGCTTTCAAATTGGTTTTAACAGTAGGGACGGAGATTAAGCATGTTATCGAGACGATCATTTTTACTGTTGAGTGGCGCTCTTATAACTACATCATCGTGGGCGGCTCTTAGTCAGCAAAAAACAGGCGATACACTATACGCTTCAGCCTACTCACTCGACAAAAATACGCATTTTTTTGGCTTATTTAACGATGAAGGTACGATCCTTTGGACAGCACCATTGCCGCATCGAGTCCCATGCGCCAGTTGTCCACCCTAACCAGAGCATCGTTGGTATTGTCGGTAGACGACCAGGTTTTTTTATAGATTTCTTTGACGTATCAAGCAACCAGAGAATAAAACGTATTGAACCAAGTAAAGACCATCATTTCTATGGTCATGCACTGTTTTCCGCTGATGGGACTCAGCTAATCACACAGGAAAATTACTATCCAACTGGCGAAGGAAGGATCTTTATACGGGATTGGCCAAGTGGAAACATTTTACAATCGTTCAACAGCAATGGAATAGGCCCCCATGAGTCTGTTTTTTTAAATGACCAAGTGTTGATTATCGCCAACGGTGGAGCTCATGACCCACCCAAGAGAAGACAGAGATATTTTAAACCTTGATACCATGCAACCCAATGTCACTTACCTTTCCTTGAAAGATGGTCGTATTTTAAATCAAGCTTCCCATCGTGACGAATTACACCAATTGAGTATTCGGCATCTTGATGTGAACGCAAAAGGTACGGTTGCACTGGGTTTTCAGTATCAAGGCGATATATGGGATCAAGTTCCATTGGTGGCTTTATCTCGACTAGAGCACCCCGAACTGGATTACCTTTCTATGCCGGACGACATTAGAATTCGTTTTAAGCAGTACTGTGGAAGCGTTTGTTTCGATAAGTCTGGTGATATCTTGGCTATCAGTACCCCCAGAGGTGGCTTAGTCGCCTATTGGCATGTGGATACGAAAACCTTCTTAGGCGTTGAAAATTGCCGTGATGTTTGCGGCCTTGTGGCAACAAGCAATGCCCATGAGTTTCTATTAACCAGTGGCACTGGGGCACAACTAAAAAGCAACCCAGTACAAAACACCAGTAAAATGGTCAAAAATCATACCAACATCCAGTGGGATAACCACTTTAGGCACATTAATATATAAATTTTCATCAAAAATTAAAAACTAACATGGTGAAATTTATATTTTTTAGGTAATGTCTATTTTAGAGCCGCAAATAACTGCGGCTTCTTTTTTGACATTATGAAGTTGATTAATGTTTATTCATTTTCTAAAGCGATATTTTTTACTTAATTCTGACTCAGCGGCTGAAGGACACGAAAAAGTCTTCCAGCAAAGCGCGTTAAGGATTTTACTCGCCCTTACTATCTTTATCTTTGCTGTTTCTGAGCTGCACACTCTTTATTTTATTAACGATACGTCTTTTCTAACGATAAACGCAGGCTACCTCTGCTTACTCACTGGCTTACTGTACTTTAGTAGAAAGTACACTCAACTCACCGCCATCTTATTTCTGCTTACATTAATTACTAGCAGCTTTTTGTTGTTGACTCTAAGTAACGAATTTAACGCTGAAAAGTACGCTCTAATCTCTCTTTATTCGTTACCCTTGATCACACGACTGCTCTTTAGTTTTAGAGCCTCGCTGGTAGCAATGGTGATCAATATATACCCTTTTTATTTGATCACAACAGACAACCTTAGCAGCCTACAAACCGATCTTACCGCGTCTTTTTACTTTCAACTGCTCACCTTTGTCACACTCAATATTGGCTTGCCACTTGCCGTTTCTCGTATTATTCAGACTCTTGAAGACAACGCTTCGCACATGCAACAGCTTTACCAAAAACTCAATGACAATTATGCGCTATATGAAGAGTTCTTTGAGAATACAGGCACACCAACCTTACTTTGTGACCAGCGCGGAAAAATACTAAAAGCCAATCAACTCGCTCGAGAGCTATTATCTGATTCGGAAGAAAATACTGTTACCAACTCCACTATCGCGAATTGGCTATCTCCAACAGGCGAAGCGGGAAAATTTTTTTGGCAATCTAACATCGTAGAATGCACCCTAAAACAAAAAAACAACGTTCATATTGAGGTACGTCGAGCCTCATTAACACAACATGGTTACTATGTTTTGCACTTACAAAACACCACGCAACTAAAAGCCATACAGCAACAACTCGAAAGCACACAACAAACCAATAGTCGCCTCGCCCATTTTGATTTACTCACTCTCTTGCCTAATTACAGGCATTTTTGCAGTCAAACCAATCAACGTATTAATGAACAAGACCGACATCTAACTGGCGCCATGTTCATTATACGCATTAGTCAGTTCAAACTGCTTAATAAACAATATGGTAAAGACAATGCTAACAAAGTCATTCTCAATTTTGCCAAAATGCTGCAAAAAAAGCTCTCAGAACACACCATTATTGGTCGACTACGTGGCGTTAAGTTTTCGTGCTTCGTGCCACTGAGTCAGGCTTACCTCATTCAAAAAAACCTCTCCGCTCTCATTCATTCTGTTCTGCCTAGCCAGATAACCGTTGACGGCAATAGATTGAATATGGACTACCAAGTAGGCATTGCCTACTATCAAACGGATGGTAAAACAGCTGAGGAACTACTAGAACACTGTGAAATGGCATTAGAATACTCCAGTAGCTCTGAGCGTTTCTCCTATTACAACCGCAACCTAGAAAACAAGCTCATAGAAGAACACAAACTCGGCCTAAAACTTAGTACGGCCATTAAGAACAAACAAATTAGTATATGGTTGCAACCTCAAGTAAGGCCAAACGGGCAAATTTGCTCATTTGAAGCACTGGCTCGCTGGCAAAATGATGGGCAATTTATCCCCCCGACCACCTTTATTAAAATTGCCGAAAAATTGGGATTATTACCACTGCTTGCGGAAAATCTCGTTCGAGAACTCGTTAACACACTATCTTCATGGCACAAAGAACACATTTACACTCCGATTGCTTTTAACCTAGCCGGTCAAGAATTGATGAACGATGCTTTTTTTGCACTGTTAATGACGCTAGTTGCCGATAATCCTTGGCTAAAAGACATGTTGGAGTTAGAAATAACAGAGACCAGTTCTGTTATGACGCATCCACTTATCCACAAACGCCTAAGGAGTTTGTCACAATATGGTTACTCAATAGCCATAGATGACTTTGGCACTGGCCAAGCGTCTTTAGGCCAGCTTGTTGATATCCCTGCCAACATACTCAAAATAGATCGTCGCTTTGTTTCTCCACTACCTGGAGATCAGCGCCATGTTGATATTGTAAAATCCACCATTCAGCTCGCAGAGTCTCTTGGTATGACCGTTATTGCTGAAGGCATAGAAACCAAAGAGCAGGCCAACCTTCTTGCTGCACTCGGCTGCAATACACTGCAAGGCTACTACTTCGCCAAACCGTCACCAATGTCGGATTGGACAGCCAAAGATAATGCCAAAGCAAAAGAACTTCGCATGGTATACTGACGCCATCAGTCCTTTTCCGTTTATCTATGCCTTTCTTAATTCAGACACAAAAAAGCCAGCATTCATAATAGAACACTGGCTTTTGAATCAAATCAAATGAGTGAACTGAAAACGCTAGAACGCCATGTTCATCGCAACAGAAACAACATTCGCAGAGGAACTATAATCAGCACTTAACTTACCACGAGCGCGGTCCTCACCAGTACCATCTCGACTAACTGACACATCGTCGATCATCACATGAGTAAAAGCGAACGTAGCCGATGTCATATCATTAAAGTCATACGTCGCACCAACGGATATCCACTTACGATCGCCATCAGGTGTACGTGCTGAGCGGTATTTATCGGTTACAGGAGAATTATCCATAGCCACACCAGTTCGGAGCGTTAACTGATCAGAATAGACATAAGTCAAACCTGCAGAGTACATCCACTGATCTTCGAAACCAAAGGTTAGAACAGAATTTGGTTGAGCGCTATCAAAATCGATATTCAGGCCGTCCATAGATCCCCAGCCAGTTCTAATAGCGGACAATCCAAAAATCAATTTCTGTGTTAGATCTTGCTCCATACTTAAAGTAAGAACAGAGGGCAAAGTAATTGAATCCGATACAGTTGTATCAATTAGGTCATATCCAGTAGTAAGCGCACTAGCATTTAAAGTAGCAACATTCTTATATTTGACATCACCCTTAAAGTCGAAATCCACTTCACTGCGGTAGCCCAAACCAAGGCGAGTCCCTTTTCTTGGCTCCATCGCAATACCGAAGCTATACCCATAACCAGTATCATCTGCTTCAATACGCCCATCACCCTCTACACCCGAAATACCGACAGCTGACCCTAAAACCACTTCGGCTTTATGGACTTGCACACTGGCACCAACAGAAACCCAATCATTCATACGATGGGCAAGAGAAAAACTCAAGGCAATATCTTGAAGTGATGTTTCCGTTGCATGAAAACGCCCCGCCCAATCATCACCATAATCGCCTGATAAACCAAACGGCACATTCAAAGATATGCCCGCTACTGTTTTATCAGACAAAGGCTTTGCAAAGTAAAACGACGGTACAAATGTATTATCAACAGAATCACTGTTCGTCGTAGAACCCGCAATAGCCGTTCCACCAGCAGCGGTTGCATTATTAGCACTAATGTTCGTCACATCCATACTCGGCATAACGTAAGCACCAGACACAAACACAGTCGTTTCTTTAGCATTCACAAAAAGCGCAGGGTTCCAGAAGCTGGCAGAGATATCCGCATTAGACGCCGCGACACCACCCAAGGCTTTACCTGACGCTGTCGCACTATGATCATTTAAAGCAAAACCCGCTGAGTATGCAGAAGACGCTGCTGCCACAGAGGCCGCAACAAGACTTGCTCTAAACAAGAATTTTGAGGAGGTAGTCATAAATAAGCTCCATTGTTATTTTTATTGGGAATTATATTGTGATCTTACAAAACACATATACGCTTCAAGTATAGAAGCACATACCCTGATATTACCAGTAAGTATTTCTTCCGCAATAGCATATTTACACAATATCATTCGAAAAAACAAAAACAGCCAAGAAAAAATAGCATCTAGATAACGAACTAATAGAAAGGTAGCAGAGAATTTAACATATTGGGAAATAACGTAACATAAAGATAAAAAAAGCTTTATGACAGTATAAGTAAGAGGAGAAAGTAAAAATAAAAGGAATTAACTGAGAAGTGAGTCACATGTACTTTCGTACTTTGTTAGATTTGCAAAGCGTCACCTACTTCACTCTGTTTAACTCTGCGTTAAGTCTAAGTGCAAAACTTAGTCGTTAACTGCATCCATTATTTGAATAGCAAAAATAATGGCGGAATGGACGGGACTCGAACCCGCGACCCCCTGCGTGACAGGCAGGTATTCTAACCAACTGAACTACCACTCCAACACAACTGTTTTTAACGTCTCAACAGACGTGCACTTTTCATCGGCAAGATGGTGGGTGTGGAGGGGTTCGAACCCCCGACATTCGCCTTGTAAGGGCGACGCTCTCCCAACTGAGCTACACACCCGCTCGTTAGTTTTACATCCTCTGGGAAGAAGATGGCGGAATGGACGGGACTCGAACCCGCGACCCCCTGCGTGACAGGCAGGTATTCTAACCAACTGAACTACCACTCCAACACAACTGTTTTTAGCGTCTCATCAGACGTGCCTTTTTGCATCGGCAAGATGGTGGGTGTGGAGGGGTTCGAACCCCCGACATTCGCCTTGTAAGGGCGACGCTCTCCCAACTGAGCTACACACCCGCTCGTTAGTTTTACATCCTCTGGGAAGAAGATGGCGGAATGGACGGGACTCGAACCCGCGACCCCCTGCGTGACAGGCAGGTATTCTAACCAACTGAACTACCACTCCAACACAATTGTTTTTAACGTCTCAGCAGACGTGCCTTTAGCATCGGCAAGATGGTGGGTGTGGAGGGGTTCGAACCCCCGACATTCGCCTTGTAAGGGCGACGCTCTCCCAACTGAGCTACACACCCGCTCGTTAGTTTTACATCCTCTGGGAAGAAGATGGCGGAATGGACGGGACTCGAACCCGCGACCCCCTGCGTGACAGGCAGGTATTCTAACCAACTGAACTACCACTCCAACACAATTGTTTTTAACGTCTCAGCAGACGTGCCTTTAGCATCGGCAAGATGGTGGGTGTGGAGGGGTTCGAACCCCCGACATTCGCCTTGTAAGGGCGACGCTCTCCCAACTGAGCTACACACCCGCTCGTTAGTTTTACATCCTCTGGGAAGAAGATGGCGGAATGGACGGGACTCGAACCCGCGACCCCCTGCGTGACAGGCAGGTATTCTAACCAACTGAACTACCACTCCAACACAACTGTTTTTAACGTCTCATCAGACGTGCCATTTTGCATCGGCAAGATGGTGGGTGTGGAGGGGTTCGAACCCCCGACATTCGCCTTGTAAGGGCGACGCTCTCCCAACTGAGCTACACACCCAACAATATCCAACGCTATTGCCAAACTTACTTATTAAGTAAGTGGTGCCGCCACCAAGAGTCGAACTCGGGACCCTCTGATTACAAGTCAGATGCTCTACCAACTGAGCTATAGCGGCTTAACGCTAAATCAAATTGTGATTTACTTATTATCTATAAGTAAATGGTGCCGCCACCAAGAGTCGAACTCGGGACCCTCTGATTACAAGTCAGATGCTCTACCAACTGAGCTATAGCGGCTTAACGCTAAATCAAATTGTGATTTACTTATTATCTATAAGTAAATGGTGCCGCCACCAAGAGTCGAACTCGGGACCCTCTGATTACAAGTCAGATGCTCTACCAACTGAGCTATAGCGGCATTACATGACGCAGTTTACTTTTAAAAACTTCCTAAGAAGTGGTGCCGCCACCAAGAGTCGAACTCGGGACCCTCTGATTACAAGTCAGATGCTCTACCAACTGAGCTATAGCGGCTTTACTAAAAGTAAAATCTTTTTTTGCTCTTTCCCATAATCAAGAAAAGAACTTCGACCAAAACTGGTGCCGCCACCAAGAGTCGAACTCGGGACCCTCTGATTACAAGTCAGATGCTCTACCAACTGAGCTATAGCGGCATTTCTCAAATTTTGGTCGGGACGGCAGGATTTGAACCTGCGACCACTAACACCCCATGCTAGTGCGCTACCAGGCTGCGCTACGCCCCGAAAACTTACATTGAAAGAGTTAAACTCTGTCTCTGTCAGCGGGTGCGTATATTACTATAACAAATTGAAAAGGGAAGACTTTTATTAAGTTTTTTTCAATTTAATCATCATACTAAAATTCAGCCAGATAACTGCTTAAACATTGATCTAAATATCTTTCTCGTTCAAGTTTATGACCAACATCGAAGGGTGTGGCAAATATCACATAGAAAGCCCCAGAAAGACTCAACAGGATCTCCCTATCCTGTAGAATTAAAAAAGCCATCCTACTGGATGGCTTTTAATAACCTAAATAGCAACCTTACTCTTGCATATAGTCTTCTACTTTCGACTTAAGCTTCTGCCCAGGTCGAAAAGTAACAACGGTACGCGCTGTAATTGGGATTTCTTCGCCCGTTTTAGGATTTCGACCAGGACGCTGACTCTTCTCGCGCACTTCAAAGTTACCAAACCCCGACAACTTAACTTGCTGTCTTTCTATTAAAGAATGACGCACGACATCAAAAAAACCTTCCACAAGGTCTTTTGCGTCTTTTTTGCTTAAACCAATGGTGTCCACCAAGTTTTCAGCAAGATCCGCTTTTGTCAACGATCCCATAAATCTACCCCCTTACAACGGCTCCCAACTGCTCAGACAAGGCTGCGACAGTTTGTTCGACTGAGTTGTTCACTTCTTCATCACTAAGAGTGTGTGAAGGATGCTGCCACGTCAAGCCCAAAGCGACACTTTTTTTCGTTTCATCAATGCCTTGCCCCTGATAAACATCAAAAACCAAAACATTTTTTAGCGCATCACCGGCAGCCGAAGCAATGACTTTTTCCAACGCGCTAACAGGCACAGAACGATCAACCAACAAGGCCAAGTCACGACGAACTTCAGGGAAACGAGAAACCGCCTCGTATTCTGGCAAGGTCGCATTTAACACAGCCGACAAAGCAATATCAAAAACATAAATAGGCTGATTTGCACCTAATGTCTTAGAGAGCTGAGGATGCAACTCCCCCATCAAACCGACAAACTGACCATCCAAGAAGATATCAGCAGAACGACCTGGGTGTAAAAACTCGCACTCAGAACGCTCATAAGTTGGTTTGCCGCCATTATTCAAAGCAAACAAAGCTTCTACATGTGCTTTTAGATCATAAAAGTCGACTTTCTCATTGCCGTGGTACCAAGCTTCAGCATGACGAGAGCCTGCAATTAAACCCGCGATCTGTTGCTGCTGGTCTAATTCTGCCAATGCCTCAACAGATCCAATAAAGCGGCGACCTGTTTCAAATAGGCGAACACGAGACTGCTGACGATTTTGATTATAAAGATACGCTCTCACTAAGCCTGGGACCAAACTAGGACGCATTACTCCCATATCAGCCGAAATAGGATTCGCTAATGGCACTGGCTCAATATTCGGCAAAAATTGTTTACTCAATACGGGATCGATAAAACTGTAAGTGACCGCCTCTTGATAACCCTGCGATACCAAAATAGAGCGCAACACTTGAATCTGTGTTTTCGACTCAGGCAAAGACGTAAAATTCACCGCCGCTTGAGGCATAGAAGAAGGAAGGTTATCGTAACCATAGATACGAGCCACCTCTTCGATTAAATCAGCCTCAATCGCAATATCAAAACGATGGGATGGCGCTTTGGTCGTCCAAGCATCGTCTGTCACCTCAATCATCTCTAGGCCAAGACGTGTTAGAATGTCTGTCACCAAGTCCTTGTCAATCGACATTGCCAAATACTGATCTAGCTTTTTACGACGTAGCGTCACAATCGCAGCGTCTGGCAACGCCGACTCAGCTACGGCATGAGTGATAGGCCCCACTTGACCGCCAGCAATCTCAATAACCAACGCGGTAGCACGCTCAATGGCTTTATCTTGAAGTGTGGCATCCACACCACGCTCAAAACGGTGAGAAGAATCCGTATGCAAACCATAAGAACGGGCCTTACCAGCCAACGCCAATGGAGCAAAGAAAGCACTTTCAAGAAAGATGTCTTTCGTCTGTGCACTTACACCAGAGCCTTCTCCTCCCATTATGCCAGCAATAGCCAATGGTGCATTCTCATCGGCAATCACCAAGGTATCATCACGAAGCGTTACTTTCTGACCATCCAATAAGACAATTTGCTCATCTTTCTTCGCCATGCGCACAACGATCGAACCCGACAAATTCGCCAAATCGAAGGCGTGCATAGGCTGGCCTAATTCAAGCATGACGTAGTTGGTAATATCGACAATTGGATCAATAGAGCGAATGCCACTGCGGCGAAGCTTCTCCACCATCCACAGAGGCGTTTGAGCACTTACATCAACGCCACGTACAACACGCCCCAAATAACGAGGACAAGCGTCTGTCGCCTCAACTCGCACTGGGAAAGCATCATCCACAACAACCGTAGCGGGTGTAATTTGTACCGGAGTCACATCCAACTTATTTAACACGCCCACTTCACGAGCTAAACCAGCAACACTCAAACAGTCACTGCGGTTAGGCGTTAAGTCGACATCAATAATCTGATCATCAAGCCCTAAAAACGCTCGGAAATCTTCGCCCGTTTGGGCACTGACGGGCAGTTCCATAATGCCATCATGGTCATCACTCAAGCCCAATTCAGAAGCAGAGCAAAGCATTCCAAAGGATTCCACTTGACGCAGTTTGGCCTTTTTGATTTTAAAATCCGCACCCAATACGGCACCAATTTTAGCAAAAGGTATTTTGATACCAGGACGTGCATTTGGTGCGCCACAGACAACCTGAAAAGTTTCTACGCCATCAGATACTTTGCACACTTGCAATTTATCGGCATCCGGATGAGGTTCAGCACTGATAATTTCTCCTACGACAACACCTGTAAATGCCGACGCTACGGGTAATACTTCATCCACTTCAAGGCCAGCTAGGGTAATCTGAGCAGCCAAGTCATCACTACTGATACCTGGATTGACCCACTCTCTTAGCCAATTCTCACTAATTTTCATAACAATATCCTAGGTCGACTGGTTACTTGAACTGTTTAAGGAAACGCAAATCGTTCTCAAAAAACATACGAAGGTCATCCACTTTATAGCGCAGCATAGCGAAACGCTCTACCCCCATGCCAAAAGCGAAGCCTGTGTATTTTTCGGAATCAATTCCTGACATTTCAAGGACTTTCGGGTGCACCATGCCACAACCCAACACTTCCAACCAAGACTCTTCGCCCTTGCTATTCGTTCGCATGATATCCACTTCAATGGAAGGCTCAGTAAATGGGAAGTAGCTAGGACGAAAACGCACTTTCAAATCGTCTTCAAAGAAAACATTCAGAAATTGCTGCAAAATCCCCTTCAAATCTGCGAATGAAATATTTTCATCAATAAGCAGACCTTCAACCTGATGAAACATAGGCGTATGAGTCTGATCTGAATCACAACGATACACACGACCAGGGCAAATAATACGAATTGGCGGCTGAGTCGTTTCCATTGTGCGTACTTGAACTGGAGATGTATGCGTTCTTAGTACGGTTGATGGATTAAAATAGAAGGTATCTTGCATTGCACGTGCAGGGTGATGCGCAGGAATATTTAACGCTTCAAAGTTGTGATAATCGTCTTCAATTTCTGGCCCTGCAGCCACATCGAAACCAATACCACGGAAAAAAGTTTCGATACGCTCCATGGTACGAGTCACAGGATGCAAGCCACCCACGTCCTGACCTTTACCAGACAAAGAAATATCAATTGTTTCGGTTGCTAATTTAGCGTTTAGTGCCGCTTCTGCAAGAAACTGTTTACGCTCAGTAATTTTTTCCTGAACTTGGTCTTTTGCTTCATTGACCATTTGACCGAATTTTGGTCGGTCCTCTGCAGAAACATTACCAAGCTGTTTCAACAAAGCAGTCAGAGCGCCCTTCTTACCCAAATAATGTACACGTACATCATCCAGAGCGGACTCACTCTCAGACGCAGCCACTGCGCTTAGCGCATCAGCAAGAATCTGCTTTAGGTTCTCCATTTACACACTCCAAAAAATAAAATAGGGGAAGAACCATTGGCTCTTCCCCTATCAAAGACTGCATTGAATGACTCGCTCTATTAAGATTACATCTATCAAGATTGAATCACCCTAAGGCTACGTCAGAAATTAAGCCAAGCTTACTTTCGCTTTTTCAACGATAGCAGCAAAAACTTCTTTCTCGTACACAGCTAGGTCAGCCAAAACCTTACGGTCAATTTCAATAGCTGCTTGTTTCAAGCCAGCAATGAAACGGCTGTAAGACAGACCATTGATACGTGCAGCAGCGTTAATACGAGCAATCCACAATGCGCGGAATTGACGTTTACGCTGACGACGGTCACGGTACTGATACTGACCAGCTTTGATAACAGCTTGTTTTGCTACACGAAATACACGGCTACGTGCACCGTAGTAACCTTTAGCTTGCTTTAAAATCTTTTTGTGACGGCGACGAGCCTGAACACCACGTTTTACGCGAGGCATAATATAAACCTTTTACTAATAAATTAATGAACTAAAAAAATCTAGACTTAGATGTATGGCAACATGCGTACAATAGACGCTTTATCGCACTGCGCGATCTGTCCCATAGGACGAAGATGACGCTTACGCTTAGTCGATTTTTTAGTCAAAATATGACTAGTATGAGACTGTTTATGTTTAAAACCATTCGCGGTACGTTTGAAGCGCTTAGCTGCGCCACTGTGTGACTTAATTTTGGACATGATAAAACCACTCTCGCATTCGTTAATGTTAGTGTAATTTTTCCATAGTTTAGTCTTTAAGAGCCGAAGCCCTTAAAGCCAAATTACTTAAAATTACTTCTTCTTTTTGGGGCCTAGCACCATAGTCAATTGACGACCTTCCATTTTCGCAGCTTGCTCTACTACACCATAATCTTCTAAGTCTGCTGCGACTCGATTCATAAGCTGCATACCAAGCTCCTGATGGGCCATTTCACGACCGCGGTATCGTAACGACACTTTGGCCTTATCCCCGCCTTCAAGGAAACGTATCAGGTTGCGGAGTTTCACCTGATAATCCCCTTCCTCCGTCCCTGGACGGAATTTCATTTCTTTAACCTGGATCTGCTTCGCATTTTTCTTTTGCGCAGCTTTCGCTTTCTTCGCTTCAAAAATATGCTTGCCGTAGTCCATGATTTTGCAAACAATCGGATCTGAATCAGCAATTTGCACTAAGTCTAAAGCAGCCTCTTGAGCTGCTTTTAGTGCCTCTTCAAGAGAGACAACGCCAACTTGTTCACCATCAGCAGCGATCAAACGCACTTCGGTAGCTCGAATGTTCTCGTTGATTAGAGGACGCTGCTTACTAGCGGTACGTCCACGATTCATATTACCTTTTATAGTACTATCTCCATTTCTTGTTTACGGCTACGGCGAGCAACTTCTTTTTGAAGCAAACCTTCAAATTCGGAAATACTCATCACTCCAAGATCTTCGCCAGTACGAGTACGAACAGCAACTTGTTTCTGCTCTACTTCTTTATCACCAACTACAATCATGTACGGCACTCGTTGAAGAGTATGCTCGCGGATTTTAAACCCGATCTTCTCGTTTCTCAAGTCAAGTTTTGCTCTAAAGCCATTTGAATTCAATGTTTTTGCCAAATCAGAGCAATAGTCTGCTTGGCGGTCTGTAATGTTCATGATAACAACTTGTTCAGGCGCAAGCCAGACCGGAAAGGCACCTTCTGTCTCTTCAATCAAAATACCGATAAAACGCTCAAGTGATCCTACTATCGCTCGGTGCAACATTACCGGCGTTTGGCGTGAACCATCTTCCGACACATATTGCGCACCCAAGCGAGTTGGCATTGAAAAATCTACCTGAATGGTGCCACATTGCCACACACGACCAATGGCATCTTTCAAAGAGAACTCAATTTTTGGTCCGTAGAAAGCACCTTCACCTGGCAACTCTTCCCATTCCAAACCGGCAGAATCCAAAGCGTCTGATAAAGATTTTTCAGCCTTATCCCAAACTTCATCTGATCCCACACGCTGTTCAGGACGAGTAGACAAGCGATAAATAATATTGTCAAAACCAAAGTCTGCATAAACTTCGTGCAACAAAGCAATAAATTCAGACACTTCTTGTTGAATTTGACCTTCAGTTACAAAAATATGACCATCGTCTTGAACGAAATTACGCACACGCATAATACCATGTAACGCACCAGAAGGCTCGTTACGGTGACAAGAGCCAAATTCCGCCATACGAAATGGTAAATCACGGTAACTTTTCAGCCCCTGATTATAAACCTGAATGTGGCAAGGACAGTTCATCGGTTTAACGGCATAATCACGATTTTCAGAATGCGTAGTAAACATATTCTCATGATATTTGCCCCAATGCCCAGATTTCTCCCACAGCACACGGTCAACAATTTGTGGTGTCTTCACCTCTTGATAGTGGTTATCAAGTTGCTTCTGACGCATGTATTGCTCAACGGCTTGGTATAGACGCCACCCTTTAGGATGCCAAAATACCATTCCAGGCGCTTCTTCTTGAAGATGAAAAAGATCTAATTTCTTACCTAACTTACGATGGTCGCGCTTTTCAGCTTCTTCGATTCGAGTTAAATAAGCGCTTAATTCTTTTTTATCATTCCACGCCGTTCCATAGATACGCTGTAGCATTTCATTATTAGAATCACCACGCCAGTATGCACCCGCCAGCTTCATCAACTTAAAGTGACGCAACACTCGAGTGTTTGGCACGTGAGGGCCACGACACATATCCATGTATTCTTGATGATGATACAAACCGACTTCTTTTACAGATTCGTCCATATCATCAATCAAGGCGACCTTATAGGTCTCGCCACGTTCAACAAATTGCTGACGCGCATCACCAATCGGTGTCATTTTCTTAACAACATCGTAATCGGTTTTAACCAACTCACCAATACGCTTTTCAATAGCCACCAAATCTTCTGGAGTAAAGGGGCGCTCATAAGCGATATCGTAATAGAACCCTTCATCAATCACAGGACCAATTGCCATTTCGGCAGTCGGGTATAGCTGCTTAACAGCATGCCCAACAAGGTGCGCAAAAGAGTGACGAATAATCTCTACACCCTCAGAATCCTTTCCAGTAATGATGCTTAAGGTAACGTCATCAGAAATCAGCTCACAGGCATCAACCAACTGACCATTTACACGACCAGCAACAGTGGCTTTAGCAAGACCTGGACCAATATCCTCAGCCACTTGCATGACAGTAACAGGATTTGAAAAAGAGCGTTGGCTGCCATCAGGCAAAGTAATTACAGGCATTTTATTCCCCTATCGGAGTCAGTGGTGCTCCATACCAAAGAGCACATGTAAATTTCAGCGCATAAATTAGCATTTTTCGATTATGCATGCGAATCTAATTTAATTGCTGTTTATAGTGGCGCTAAACAGTAACATACAAAAATCAAGCCTTTTTTCTGTCTTTAAGGCATAGACATTCTCTGCATGCAGAGTAAAATTAGCATCCGTTTCACACAGACTTCATTTATCAAAAGGCTCTATGGATCTTTCAACCCTTGACGACTACTGCATTGAGACTACTCAAGCAGAACCTGACCTATTAATTGAATTAGTTGAAAGAACTTATTCTGAAATGGGCTACCCGAACAAGTTATCAGGAAAAACCATTGGCCGCACCTTGAAGCTCCTGGCAAAAATAGCCCGACCTAAACGCGCACTAGAGATCGGTATGTTTACTGGTTATTCTGCACTCTCTATCGCCGAGGGCATGCCTAGCGATGGCAAACTCATTTGCTGTGAAACTAACCCTAGAGCGATTGAATTCGCTCAATCATTTTTTGATCGTAGCGAGCATGGCACAAAAATCCAAACGATTTTTGGCCCGGCGCTCGATACAATCGAATCCCTTGAAGGGGAATTTGACTTTGTCTTTATTGATGCCGATAAGCGCAACTATCTAAATTACTACCAAGCAGTACTACCGCTTGTTAAGTCTGGCGGCCTTATCATCATTGATAACTCCTTATGGCAAGGAAGAGTTCTAGACCCAAAAGAAAACAGCGACGTCGCTGTAAATCAGGTCAACCGCTTAATTGCGCAAGACACACGAGTTGAGAATGTTCATTTGAATGTTCGTGACGGTCTCAACATCGTCGTAAAACACTAAACCCATTTCTTATAAACCCCAGTCACCTTTGGATTACCTCTGGTGACTGGGGTTTATGTGCTATTAAAAAGATATTACGTAAGAGGCAGCGATTTTGGTCGTTTTTAAAATCACAAATAACATCTCCGGCAAACACTACATTGGAACGTCTTTCAATAGTGGCTTCCAACGTTTCGAGCAGTACGTAGAAGCAACAAGCGAAGGTTTGGACTTTCCTTTATACAACGACATTAGGGAGAATGGCGTTGAAGCTTTTACAGTTGAAGAACTATTTGAAACAAGCGACAAAGAAGAGCTTTATGAATTAGAAACGGATTATATTTCTATTTATAACGGCGAAAGTTTGCGAGGCTATAAAATTGCGCAGACGGCTGAAAAATCCGTCAACCTAAACTTTGGCAAAAAAGCGCTATTTGATTCAAATGGCGTATCAACAGCAGAACAACCTAAAAAAGTAAGAAAAGTTGCGGAAAAAAAACAGTAGAACTACCAAAAAAGACAATTGAGCCCGCCCCAACGGCCAAATCTTTTTTTGGCGAGCTTATCGGTGAAGACAGACTAGGAACACCTGTTGCTGCCGCGACTGAAAAGAAAAAAGCGCCCCCTCGCGCCAAAAGCAAAGCCAGCATTCAAAAAATGCTAAACGAGGCGGAAAGAGCCGCCAAAAAGGAACGCGAAGAAAAATTGAAGTCACAGCAACAAGCTGAAGCAGAAGAAATGGCACTCATCATGGCAAAAATTGATGTAACATCTAAATCTGCCACGTCTGCATTTCGTCGCCGTAAAGGCTGATCATCTCTGCAAATAAAAAGGCCCAGATTGATGACAATTCAATCTGGGCCTTTTTATGCTGTCAGCACATCACGCTCTTGCTTTTTTTAGCGTCTCAGAAATCATGAAAGCCAACTCTAAAGACTGATCTGCATTCAAACGAGGATCACAATGTGTGTGATATCGATCCGCCAAATCCGCTTCCGTCACCTCAAAGGCACCACCAACGCATTCAGTCACGTTTTGCCCTGTCATTTCAAAATGCACACCGCCGGCATAAGTACCTTCTGCATTGTGAACTTGGAAGAATTGCTGAACTTCTCTTAACACGTCATCTACACGGCGCGTTTTGTAGCCCGTTGATGCCTTTACTGTATTGCCGTGCATCGGATCACTACTCCAAACCACTTGCTTACCTTCGCGCTGAATGGCACGAATAAGCTTAGGCATTCCCTCCGCCACTTTATCAACACCCATCCTAACAATAATATTCAAACGACCGGCTTCATTCTCAGGGTTCAACACATCACACAGACGCAAAAGGTCCTCAGGATCCATAGATGGACCAGCTTTAACACCGATAGGATTTTTTACGCCGCGCAGAAATTCTACGTGTGCGCCATCCAACTGGCGAGTCCGGTCACCAATCCACAACATATGCGCGGAACAGTCGTACCAATCCCCCGTCAAGCTATCCTTACGAGTTAAAGATTGCTCATATGGCAACAACAGCGCTTCATGAGAAGTATAGAAATCTGTCTCTCTAAGTTGCGCTAAACCAGGACCTATACCACAAGCTTCCATAAACTGTAATGCATCATCTATCTTGTCGGCGACTCCTTGATAACGACTACCAGCTGGACTCGCACTTAAGAAATCTAAATTCCATTGATGCACCTGATGCAAATCTGCAAATCCACCCTGAGCAAAGGCACGAAGTAAATTCATGGTCGATGCACTTTGATTATAAACTTGCAGTAAACGCTCAGGATCTGGAACCCTAGCTTGCTCCGTAAACTCAATACCATTAATAATATCACCGCGATAACTCGGCAGCTCAACACCATTTATTGTCTCTGTTCCCGCCGATCTTGGTTTGGCAAACTGCCCAGCCATTCGCCCAACTTTAACAACTGGGCATTTACCGGCATAAGTCAAAACGACGGCCATTTGCAACATAACCTTAAACGTATCGCGAATATTATTCGCATGAAACTCCGCGAAACTCTCCGCACAATCCCCACCTTGCAGTAGAAATGACTGTCTATTGGCGACCTGCGCTAGGGCTTTTTTCAACTGCCGCGCCTCACCAGCAAAAACCAGCGGAGGCATTTTCCCTAATGTTTTCTCGACGTGAGCTAAATGCTCCGCATTAGGATAAACCGGCTGTTGTAGTGCCGTCTTTTCTCTCCAACTTGTCAATTCCCACTGCTTCATAATGTTCTACAACCTTCTTCTATAAATCACTTATTAACGGGCAACCACCCAAAGTATTTCTGCATCTTTTATTGATGTTGACACAACAGCATGCCCCATAGTGGCATCATAATACACACTGTCACCTTCTTTTAATTCAATTGGCTCATAGAGCCTCAGAGAAAAAATTAATCTTTCCCTGCAATACCAACAGAAATTCTTCACCATCATGACGAACCCACTCTTTAAACTCGGTAAAAGATCTAGCTCGAACGGTTGTCTTAAAAGGCACCATCTTTTTACGACTAATGGAATAATTTAACAGCTCATGCTCATATGTCGCCGTCGGATGAGGCTCACCTTTACCTTTTCGAGTAATGTCACGCCTTCCCGCAATAGAATGCTCACTAGCCTCAACAAACAATTGCGGCAAATCCATTTCCAAGCCTTTAATCAGCTTCTGTACAATGGTAAAACTTGGCGACACTTGATCATTCTCAATTTTCGACAGTGTGGAACGAGCAATACCAGTTCTTTTACCCACCTCTTCAAGTGTCCAGCCTTTTGCAAGACGAATTTCTTTTACTCGCTTACCAAGCTCCAAAGGCTCAACAAATCGGTCTGGATCTGACGCGGTAGCAGTTTCTAGTGACGGACGACTAACCATAATTTCCCAATACTATTTTAAAAAAGCTCAAAAAAGTCTATTTAAGCAATGGAGCCATAGCAGACGTACAACGAGAAAGGTCAAACCCTTTACCTGATACCCTCTCGACCAGCTCGCTATAATCGACTCCCTTACTATTTTCTAACAACACCCACAAAACCGAAGAGCGCGTACCAGTTCGACAAAACGCCAAGGTCTTTTTCTCATTCAACAAAGCATGTCTCTGAAAATCAACTTGATCCTGAGAAAGTGCCGCCAAATTGATAGGGTTGCTAACATACTCCATACCTAAGGATTCAGCCACTGCACGTAAACTATCACCAGAAGGCTGATCATCCGATTCGGCCTCCGGACGATTATTAATGACTCGCTCAAATCCCTGCGCCTTAAGTAAAGCAATATCAGACTCAGTAAGCTGGGGCGCCACAAAATACAATTCATCAAGCTGAACAGGATGACTCATAGCCTTTCTCCTCTTATATAGACTCAGGAACGATATAACACTTTAATGAGATGAAAACCAAACTGGGTTTTAATCGGCCCTTGCACTTTTAATAAAGGCCCAGTAAAAACGGCTTTATCGAAAGCAGCAACCATATCACCTTTACGAAACTCACCAAGATCACCTCCCTTCTTGCCTGATGGGCAAGTAGAGAATTGCTTGGCTAATTTATGAAAATCGGCCCCCTTGTCTAATTTTTCTTTAAGCGACTCCGCTTCCGCCTTTGTTTTCACCAAAATATGACACGCACTTGCTGTCGACATCAAACCCCCTAACATTCAAATTTACTAGATAAAACATGTTAACCTATTTAGTATAATGGAATTCACTATAAGCAATCATTAAGCTTAAATTAGTCTGAGCAAAAAAAGCAGTATTAACATCAATATAGGCAGTTTTCAGTATGAGCAGCTACGCAGCAATAAGTGATCTTTCCTTTCTCCTTGTGGAACCCTCAGACACTCAAAAGAAAATCATCACCAAAGCACTGGAAGAAGCAGGCATAAGAAAAATAGACTATGCAAACAATATCCAAGAAACCATAGAATCGCTGGCGTCATTCCCACCCGATCTAGTTATCTCATCCATGTACTTACCTGATGGCAGTGCCAATGATTTAATTGACAAAATCAGAGCCAATCAAGAAACAGAAAACCAATGTTTCATGCTCATTTCCAGCGAGCGTAACAGAGATCACCTCGAACACTTAAGACAGTCTGGCGTTCTTGCCATACTTCCCAAGCCTTTTAGTAAAACAGACTTACAACGAGCCATTTACGCAACTCTGGATCTTATCGTAGAAGAGGAAATAGACCTAGAAATGTTCGATCCCAAAATGCTACGTGTGCTAGTGACCGATGATAGCCTTATGGCTCGAAAGCACGTCAGCAGAACACTCAATACGATGGGAATAGAAGACATTCAATTCGCAGAAAATGGCAAAGAAGCCATCGAACTACTCAGTAAAATGGAATTTGACCTAATTGTGACAGACTATAATATGCCAGAAATGGATGGCCGAGAACTGACCGAAGCAGTGCGAAGAGACCCCGCACTAGCCCATATCCCAATCCTAATGGTAAGCTCAAACTCAGAAGATAGCCAATTATCAAATATAGCCCAAGAAGGTGTGGATGCGATATGTGGTAAACCTTTTGAACCCAGCGTCGTCAGAAAACTGCTGGCTAAAATACTCAGCTAAAATAAAAAAAGAGCTTCAATTTGAAGCTCTTTTTTTACCTACACGGCGCTTAATATCAGCACACTGACTCACAGTCTACGCTTGTACTATTTTACTTCCGCTATCAAAGCTTCAACAATAACTTTGTTTGCCTCAGGAAACTCATAAGACAGCAAATCAGACACTATCACCCAGCGCACCTCTTGCCCTTCTTTACCCATTGGCTCACCTTCAAAACCAGTGACTTTATAGAAATGCAATTCAACTTGTTTATCACCGTAATCATGCGAGATCGTTTTAAAAAAAGAATACTCCGTTACGGCAATACCACATTCCTCTTTTAATTCACGCACCAAGGCAACATCGACAGCCTCGGAAGGCTCACATTTGCCACCAGGAAACTCCCACAGATTACCTTGATGCTGATTCGATTGTCTAAGGGCAATAAAAACAGAACCATTCCGAAGAATGACCCCAGCCGCTACTTTCACCAACATTAGGTGCGATACTCTGCGTTGATAGTAACGTATTCATGAGAAAAATCTGTCGTCCAAACCACGTCAGATTCGTCTCCCATACCTAGATCAAGCACTATATGAATTTCTTGTGGCGCCATAGCTTGCTTACCGTGCTCCTCCAAATAATCTGGAGAACGACCACCATTACGAGCCACCTCAAAACCATTGATATGCAACTGCACTTTATCAACATCCAAATCTTGCACACCAGCACGACCCACAACGGCTAAAATGCGCCCCCAGTTTGGATCAGAAGCAAACAATGCCGTCTTAACCAAAGGCGAATGTGCAATTTCAAATGCCGTTTTGGTTGCATCAGACTGAATAGCAGCACCGACAACCTCAACCGTCACAAATTTCGTCGCCCCTTCGCCATCTCGAACGATCGCATGAGCCAACTCTTGCATCACTTCGGTAAATGCCACAATAAAGGCTTGAGCAAGAGGCTCATCGACAGACGTTACTTTAGCATTACCCGCCACGCCTGTCGCAATGGCAACGCAAGAATCATTGGTTGACGTATCACTATCAATAGTAATGCGGTTAAAACTTTTATTAACAACGTCTTTCAGTATTGACTGGAGCACTGAAACATCCATAGCAATATCGCTACACACGTATCCCAGCATAGTCGCCATATTAGGACGAATCATACCCGCGCCTTTTGAAATACCCGCAATACTGTAAGTTTTGCCTTCAAAATCAAAAGTACGAATCGACCCCTTTGGCAGAGTATCGGTCGTCATGATACCAACACCGGCTGAATGCCAGTTATTTGCCGACAAGTTAGCTAACGCAGCAGGAATAGCAGCAATAATCTTATCAACCGGCAGCGGCTCACCAATAACACCCGTTGAAAACGGCAGGATGGCTTCTACGTTCACGCCTGTTTGATCAGCCAGAAACTCACACGTCTTTAACGCAGTAGCCAAACCTAATTTGCCCGTTCCTGCGTTAGCATTACCGGTATTAATCAGCAAATAGCGACTTCCAGACAACCCCAAATGCTGCTGGCAAATTCTAACAGGAGCAGCACAAAAAGCGTTTTGAGTAAAAACACCCGCTACCGATGCGCCTTCACATACTTCAAAAATAACGACATCTTTTTTATTCGGTCTTTTGATACCCGCTTCAGCAACACCTATCCGAATCCCTTTTATTTCTGGGATAGCTGGAAAATCATGTAATCCTACCGCCATTTAAACACTCTCCAATTAAATCAGACGACCGTGACATTGTTTGTATTTTTTACCTGAGCCGCATGGACACGGTTCATTTCGACCCACTTTAGGATACTCCTGAGAATCATCCGCGCTTGCAGGAGAGTCAGACAGTGCATCCAAAGAATCATGGATCATGCTCATCGTCATTTTCTCTTCTTGCTTTCTACGGGCCTCTTCAATTTTCGAAGCCTCTTCAGCCGACTGAACTTTCACACGAGTAATGATTTGAATCACTTCAAACTTAATTTGCTCTAACAAACCCTGAAATAATTCAAACGCCTCACGCTTATATTCTTGCTTAGGATTTTTCTGCGCGTAACCACGTAGATGAATACCCTGTCTCAGCATATCCATGGTTTGCAAATGCTCTTTCCACAAGGTATCGAGCACCTGTAAAAGCACCTGCTTTTCAAACGATCTAAATGGCTGCTCACCTGCAATCGCTTCTTTCGCTTGATAATCTTCTAAGAAGCTGTCCAATATCTTCTGACGTAATGGCTCCTCATATAGCTTCTTATCCTCTTCAACCCATTTAACAATAGGCAAAGACAAACCAAATTCATTGCGAATTTTTTCTTCCAAACCTGGAAGATCCCACATATCAAAGATACTTTGCGGCGGAATAAACTCATCAATCAGCCCTGCCACTACCTCTTCACGCATCGCTAAAATGGCTTCAGATAGATCTTCAGACACCATCATTTCAAAACGCTGGCGGTATATAACCTGTCTTTGATCGTTAGCAACGTCATCATATTCCAACAACTGCTTACGAATATCAAAGTTACGACCCTCGACTTTACGCTGGGCTTTTTCAATCGCGTTGGAAACCATCTTATGCTCAATGGCCTCACCTTTTTCCATACCGAGCGCCATCATCATCTTTTTAATACGATCAGACATAAAAATGCGCATTAAGTTGTCTTCAAGGGACAAGTAGAAACGAGACGACCCCACATCGCCCTGACGACCAGCACGACCACGTAACTGATTGTCTATACGTCGTGATTCGTGACGCTCAGTACCAATAATATGCAAACCACCTGCCGCCAAAACAGACTCGTTACGCATTTTCCAGTCAGCTTTTAACGCGTCAATACGCTCTTGACTGGCGTTTTCGCCTAACTGCGCCAACTCAACCTGTAAATTACCACCTAACACAATGTCAGTACCACGGCCAGCCATGTTTGTCGCAATGGTAACCGCCCCTGGACGCCCCGCTTCAGCAACAATTTCAGCTTCACGCTCATGCTGCTTCGCATTCAAAACATTATGCTTAACATTCTTTTTAAGAAGATAATTAGAAAGGAGGCTCTGAATAATCAATAGAAGCGGTACCCACCAAAACAGGTCGGCCTTGTTTTACATTCTCTTCAATGTCCAACACAATGGCTTCAAACTTGTCCTCCGTTGACATGTAAATCAAATCATTGAAGTCTTTACGCTGCACTTGGCGATTGGTCGGAATAACAATGACCGACAATCCGTATATTTGCTGAAACTCAAACGCCTCGGTATCAGCCGTACCTGTCATACCAGACAGTTTTTCATACAAACGGAAGTAATTCTGAAAAGTGGTTGAGGCAAGCGTTTGACTTTCCGCTTGGATAGTCACACCCTCTTTTGCTTCAACCGCCTGATGAATCCCCTCAGACCAACGACGACCAGCCATAGTTCGACCAGTATGTTCATCCACGATGACAATCTGATCACCTTGAATAACATAATCTACGTTCTTCTTGAAAATCACATGAGCTTTTAAACAGGCATGCACATGATGCAAAAGAGAAAGATTACCTGCCGCGTAGAGGCTCTCTCCTTCAGCTAACATCCCTTGTTCAACCAGCCAATTTTCAACAAACGAGTGACCATCTTCAGTCAATTCAATACTGCGTTGTGATTCATCAAAAATATAGTGTCCGGTGGACTCTTCAGTCTCGCTCTCTTCTTGTTTGACCAGAAGAGGAGCAAGCATATTGATTTTTCGATACTGCTCAGAACTGTCTTCAACCGCACCGGAAATAATGAGCGGCGTTCTGGCCTCATCGATCAAGATAGAGTCAACCTCATCGACAACAGAAAAATGCAAATCACGCTGCACACGATCTTCTAAACGAAAGACCATATTGTCACGCAGGTAATCAAAACCAAATTCGTTATTAGTACCGTATGTAATGTCACACAGATAAGCCGCTTTTTTATCGTCACGGTCTTGTCCGGAAAAAACCACACCGACACTCATGTCTAGAAACTCATAAAGAGGTCTCATCCAGTTAGCATCACGCTTCGCCAGATAATCGTTCACTGTGACAACATGGACACCTTTAGAGGATAAAGCGTTTAGGTATACAGCCAATGTCGCAACCAGCGTTTTACCTTCACCCGTCCGCATTTCTGCAATCTTGCCTTCGTTAAGCACCATCCCGCCAATGAGCTGTACGTCAAAATGACGCATTCCCATTACACGCTGACTGGCTTCTCGGACAACAGCAAATGCCTCCGGTAAAATAGAATCCAGTGATTCCCCTTTATCAAGACGATCACGAAATTCACTGGTTTTCCCAGATAGATCATCATCAGATAACTTATGGAAGGACTCTTCAAGTTGATTAATTTGTACAACGATTTTTCTGTATCGTTTAACTTCTCGGTCATTCTTTGTGCCGACAATTTTTTTAATTACAGTTCCTAACATCTTGAACTCATCGTAGCCAATTAGTAATAAAGACAGTCTATCATGGTAATGTGTGACAAAACATGAAATATCAAGGACCTAAATACAAAAAAACCAGACATATAGTCTGGTTTTTCACAATCCGATCAAGAATTAATCACTTACTAAGCACCAACAAATGCTGGCTCTACATAAGAAATCGGATTCATTTGAGCTTCATCTTCAAATACCACGTATTCCCAAGCATCTTGATGCTCAAGTAATGCCAGCAAAAGCTTGTTGTTTAGGGCATGACCTGATTTGTAAGCTTTGTACTCACCAATAAGGCTGTGCCCGAGAAGATACAGATCACCAATCGCATCCAATATCTTGTGGCGCACTAACTCATCGCGGTAACGTAAACCTTCATCGTTTAAAACACGGTAGTCATCAAGAACGATGGCATTTTCCATGTTTGCTCCACGAGCAAGATTATTGTTTTTAAAGTACTCAAGATCCTTCATAAAACCAAATGTTCTTGCACGACTAATCTCTTTAACAAAAGTTGTCGTTGAAAAATCAAATGATGTGCTCTGAACATCTTCACCAATGGCTGGATGCTGAAAGTCAATAGTAAAGGACAAACGAAAACCTGAGTGAGGCTCCAAAGAAGCAAACTTATCACCTTCATCAACGCGAATCGGTTTTTTGACTCGAATGAATCGTTTCAAAGCATTTTGCGCTTCTAGACCAGCTGACTGCAGAAGAAAAACAAAGGGACTAGCACTTCCATCCATAAGCGGAATCTCACTAGCACTCACTTCCACATAAGCGTTATCAACACCTAATCCTGCCATGGCAGACAACAAATGCTCTACAGTACTAACCTTCACATCACCTTGACATAAAGCCGTAGCAAAATTTGTTGACCCAACTGCTCGTGCATCACCATGAATCTCAACAACTGGATCCAAGTCTGTACGAACAAATATGATACCTGTATTAACAGGGGCAGGCTTTAGTGTCAAATACACCTTTTCGCCAGAGTGAAGTCCCACTCCAGTTGCTCGAATAATGTTTTTTAGTGTGTGTTGGCGTACCATTATATTCCTACATTTTTATGACTGGATACTATTCTTATAAAAAATAGTATCAATAACACATTTTTTATACAATCCAACATACTGATATTGCATCGTTTTTACTCAAACTAGTCAGCTTGACGACGTAAAAATGCCGGAATGTCCAAATACGATAATTTATCGCCACCTGAAATCGAAGTTGAATCTACTGACTCATTCTTCTCACTCAAGCCTTTCTCCACCTTTTCCACCTTCATCGTAGATGAAGGCTTCGACACAGGCTGAGCAACAGCCGCTTTTACATCGCTACTACTTTCAGCAGATTGCCCGACCTTTGCCATAACCGGTTGAGAGACAACAGATTCACCAACAGCAGATTGAATTTCAGCTGTAGAGCGACCCTCTAAACCAGTTGCAACCACCGTGACTCGCATTTCATCCCCTACACTAGGATCAATTGCACAACCAATCACGACAGTAGCGTCTTCAGACGCATATTCTTCAATAATCGCACCAACCTCAGTAAACTCAGACAAACCAACTTCTTCGTTAGCAGTAATGTTTACCAGCACGCCTCGCGCACCTCTGAGATTAATATCTTCCAATAACGGGTTATGAATTGCGGCCTCAGCAGCCACTCTTGCTCTATCGTCACCAGAAGCAGACCCTGTCCCCATCATCGCCATCCCCATCTCAGACATAACCGTTCTTACATCTGCAAAGTCAACGTTGATTAAACCTGGTCGCATAATCAAATCTGTTATCCCTTGAACCGCATTAAACAAAACGTTATTCGCCTCGCCAAATGCCTTCAACAACGAAATATTCTTACCTAAAACAGGCAAAAGACGCTCATTTGGAACCGTGATCAAAGAGTCGACATTTTCTCGCAACTCTCTTACACCATCTTCTGCTACTCTGGCACGACGACGGCCTTCAAAAGGAAAAGGCTTAGTTACAACAGCAACCGTCAGTATGCCGAGTTCACGAGCGACTTTTGCAATTACTGGCGCAGCCCCCGTTCCTGTACCACCGCCCATACCAGCCGTGATAAACACCATGTCAGCACCCGTAAGTAACTGGGTGATTTTTTCCTGATCTTCCAGAGCAGAATCACGACCAACCTCTGGATTGGCACCAGCCCCTAACCCCTTGGTGATAGTTGAGCCTAACTGCAAAGAAACACCCGTTTCGAAACCGATTAGTGCTTTTGAATCCGTGTTGGCACAAATAAACTCAACACCTTCCAATCGATTTTCGAGCATGTGACGAACAGCATTACCACCGCCACCGCCAACACCAATTACTTTTATAACAGCGTTATCTGATAGATTATCTTCGGCTAAATCAAAGACATTCATGGGCTTATCGCTCCTCAATAAATTCATAATCAATTCTGACTAAATATAACTTTGAAACCAGTGTTTTAATTTCTGCCACGCCTTCGCTGCACTGAAAGATGGTCCGATTTCTTTAGGAGCCAGAACTGATGTTTCTCGTTTAGTTTGCGTCTTAGACATCATCCGTTTCGAGATTTCAGTTACGTCAGCCTCTTTACTACCATAAGCCAATAATCCAACGCTTGTTGAATATATAGGGTTATCGACAATGTCAGACATTCCTTTAGTACAATCTGGTAAAGATAATCGAACTGGCATCTGAAATACCTTTTCTGCCAGCTCTGCCGCACCTTCCATAAGCGACGTCCCCCCAGTAATTACAATGCCTGCAGGGATTCGCTCGGCATAACCGCTGCGTCTTAACTCATCTAAAATTAAATTGTAAATTTCTTCATATCGAGCCTCAACCACCTCAGTCAAAGCATGACGAGTGATGGATCTTGGCTGACGATCGCCCACACTGGGTACTTGCAAAACCTGATCTGCAGACGCCATTGAGGACATAGCACAAGCATATTTTACTTTAATCTCTTCAGCATGTTGGGTCGGGGTGCGCAAAGCCATTGAAATATCATTGGTCACCTGATCACCTGCGACAGGCACAACGGCAGTATGGTGTAACGCACCATCAAGCCAGACAGCAATATCAGATGTTCCGGCACCAATATCAATCAAGCACACACCCAAATCTTTTTCATCTTCACTCAAAGATGACTCACTGGAAGCTAGCTGAGACAAAATAACACCATCTACTCCCAGTCCACAGCGCTTAATACACTTCTCAACATTCATGACGGCGTTAACCGCACCAGAAATCAAATGCACATTCGCTTCAAGACGTACACCAGACATACCCAGAGGATCTTTGATACCTTCTTGAGAGTCTATATGGTATTCCTGAGGCAAAATATGCAACACTCGCTGGTCAGAGGAAATCGGCACAGCTTGAGCCGCATCAATCACTCGATCAATATCTTCTTTTTGCACTTCACCATTTTTAACAGCAACAATGCCATGCGAGTTCAAGCTTCGAATATGGCTACCTGCCACACTGACATAAACTGAATGTATGTTACAACCCGCCATTAGCTCCGCCTCTTCAACTGCACGTTGAATCGATTGAACCGTTGACTCTATGTTTATAACAACACCACGCTTCATGCCTTTTGAACTATGAGAGCCAATACCGACAATTTCCAAACTACCATCAGCCAGAACTTCGCCAACCAAACAAATAACTTTCGATGTGCCTACATCCAAACCGACTATCATTTCACCTTCCCGGCATCACGTGTTGTTATGACAAGCCCTTCATTACTGTTTAAAAAAGCAACAAACAGGCCAATATCATTTATTTTGCTTCCAACCTACCGCTATCCCATGAGGATAACGAGCATCGACTGATGTTATTTGGTCTATTCTACCCGATAAATCACTCTTATACACGGCTATAAAGCGCTGTAATCTTTCTAAAATATCCTCTCTACCTAGCTTAACCTCTACACCATTGGTAAAAATGATATTCCAAGCGCCCCTTGGCTCTAAAGTAAGAGTAGCAACACGCAAAGAAGTAGAAGCAAGCACCTGACTAATCAGACCGAACTGCTCAAGCACAATACCGCTGGAATCTTCTGGACCATAAAACCGAGTAAGCGGCAAATCTGGTAGCTTAGGCGGCGCAATAATAACCGCCGAGGTGGAGATCAATTGCCCATCTCCCCAGTATGCAAGAGGCGTATGCTCATGAACAAGGACCTGCAACGTATTTGGCCAAACTTTACGAATCTCTGCACTTGCCACCCATTCTGATGACAAAACAACATCCATCACACTCGACAAAGAGACACTCAAAAGACTCTGACCCAACAAAGAAGAATAATCGGACTGCAACTCTTCTTTCGTTGCATATTTTAGTTGCCCCTTAATTTCAATCTTTTGAATAGCAAACCAGGTATCGGGGGAATCATCGCCCTGAAAAGTGGCAACGATTATCAATAAAACCGCCCCTATTAGTGCCGCTATTCTCATAAATCAATCACGCCCTACTTTATCCCAAGCATTTTGCGCAATTTTTTCGACTAAAGAAGCATAATCAATCCCCACATATTTAGCCGCCATAGGGACCAAACTGTGCGATGTCATCCCAGGCGCTGTATTAACCTCCAACACCCAAAACACACCCGCTTGATCACGCATTACATCCACACGCCCCCAACCAGAACAACCCAATGAGCGATATGCATCTAGCGCCAACATTTGCAATTCATTTTCATCATCTTCATTCAATCCACACGGCAATAGATACTGCGTATCATTTGCTATGTACTTCGCCTCATAATCATAAAGCTTATGCTCTGGAGCAGGCTTTAAACCTATTGGCGGATAAGCAACATCATCAATAATCGTAATCGTGAATTCAGGCCCATCAATAAACTCTTCAACCAAGATGTCAGAATCATATTCAAGCGCCTTCAAAAGAGCCTCATCGAGCTCAGATCGATTCATCGCTTTGTTAATACCAATGGTAGAACCTTCTCTAGAAGGCTTAACAATCATTGGGTAAGACATTTGTTGCTCAATCACATCGGCATCTGCATGATTGACAAAAGACAAATAAGCCGGTGTCGGAATGCCAATACCACTCCAAAAACGTTTCGTTAAGACCTTGTCCATTGCAAGACCACATGACAAAGGTGAACTTCCTGTGTAGGGCTTGCCGAGCATTTCAAGCAATGCCTGAACTCGCCCGTCCTCCCCTTCACCGCCGTGAAGAGCAATAAAAGCCAGATCAAACTCAATCGATTGCAACTGGACAATAGGATCGAATGACGCATCAGGCCCATAAAGGTCGAGGCTCGACAACATTAAATCCTTTTGAACGCAGCCCTTCTGCCACCAGAGGCCCACTCTGCATGGAAACATCGCGCTCAGCAGAGCGCCCACCATAAATCACTGCGATAACGGAATCTTTAAGTGTTTGAACCATGTTAAATACCGCTCACTGATAATTTTTTGGATACCATACCAATATCGCCTGCCCCTTGCGTAATCAACAAATCCCCATCACGCAAAACGTTACTCAAAATAGAACGCAAATCCGCTTCACTGCCAACATGAATAGGATCAACATTGCCACGCTGGCGAATGCTGCCGCATAATGAACGACTGTCCGCCCCATTGATCGTGTTTTCACCCGCCGAGTACACATCAAGCAACAGCAACACATCCACTTGAGACAAAACGCGTACAAAATCCTCATACAGATCACGAGTTCGAGTGTAGCGGTGCGGCTGATAGACCATTACCAAACGCTTTTCGGGCCAACCTGCACGAATCGCCTTTATCGTTGCCAGCACTTCACTAGGATGATGACCGTAATCATCGACGAACATCACGCTTGAGCCATCTGATAATGCCAACGGTTTTTGCTCTTGAAAACGACGCCCAACCCCCTCAAACCCCATCAGGCCAGCTTGAATAGCCGCGGCATCTACTCCCAAATCCGTTGCAACTGCAATGGTCGCCAGGGCATTCAGCACATTATGACGACCCGGCATAGGCAGGCGAATTTTCAGCGAATCACCATCTGGACGGTGCGCCAAAAACTCACAATAGCGTCCGATTTGCACAATATCCGTCGCATAAAAATCCGCTTCTTGATCGATGCCATACGTCAAAATAGGTCGACTCAATGATGGCAAAATTTCACGAACGTTTTCATCATCAATACACATCACAGCGAGACCGTAGAAAGGCAAATTATGCACAAACTCGATAAAGGTATGCTTGACCTTTTCAAAGTCACCGTCATAGGTGTCCATATGGTCTGCATCGATATTGGTGACGATTACGGTTTGCGGCTGCAAATGCAGAAATGACGCATCACTCTCATCCGCTTCCGCCACAAGATAAGCACTACTACCTAGCTGCGCATTGGCACCAGCACTTGTCAAACGACCACCTATTACAAAGGTTGGCGCTTCACCAGTCGCCGCCAAAATAGACGCCATTAAACTCGTGGTCGTGGTTTTTCCATGCGTACCCGCAACAGCAATGCCATGACGATAACGCATCAATTCTGCTAGCATCTCCGCTCGACGAACAATAGGAATACGATTCTCTTTACCCCAAATAATTTCTGGGTTTTTCTCATTGATCGCCGTAGAAACAACAATGACGTGAGCGTCATAAACGTTTTCTTCCACGTGCCCAAGATATACCTTAATACCAAGCCCTACTAAGCGCTCTGTTGTTGATGACGCTTTCAAATCAGAGCCAGACACTTGGTAACCCTGGTTATGCAATACTTCAGCGATACCACACATACCCACACCGCCAATACCGATAAAGTGGATATTCTGAATACGGCGCATGGTAGGAATATCGTACTGAGCTTTATTATCAATCATGATTTTATTAACCTTAAACAATATGCAACAACATCTTGTGTCGCATTGGGATGAGCCATTAATTTCGCTTGCTCACCCATTTTCAATAACGTCTCCTCACTATCTATAAAACCAGAAAGCAAAGAAATAACTTTTTCGCAGTTCAACTGCGTCTGAGGCAGCAGATAGGCCGCCCCAACCTGTTCTAAATAACGAGCATTTGCAGTCTGGTGATCATCAATTGCAAGTGGATAAGGCACCAAAATAGAAGGTAGTCCTGCTACAGCCAACTCACTCACTGTCATGGCACCTGCTCGACACAATACAATGTCTGCCCAATAATAGGCCTGATCCATGTTATCTAAGTAGGCTTCAACACGAGCCTCTACGTTCGCCTCTTGGTAACGCTCAGAAACTTCTTCAAAATGACGCATACCCGTTTGGTGCCAAACATCCAGACGCTGAGAAAACGGCCATTTTACCAAAACCTGCGGTATCACATCATTGATAGCTTTCGCCCCTAAGCTGCCTCCAACAACGAGCAATCGCAATGGCCTTGCACTGCCACTTCTTGGCTCTCGAACACGCTGCTTTAAAATATCACTACGAATAGGGTTGCCAACACTAATAGCGTCGTTAAGTGCACCGTTGAAAGCCTGCAACCTCACACTTGCAACTCTGGCAAGTAGCTTATTCGTTGTTCCGGCAACGGCATTTTGCTCGTGTATCGCTAACGGTATACCTAAAAGTCGAGCAGCCAAACCACCTGGTCCTGCAACAAACCCCCCCATACCTAAAACAATATCCGGTTTCACTTTTTGCAAAACAGCCACCGCCTGACCAACGGCGTGTAAAATTCTAAAAGGGGCCGCTAGCAGGCCAAATATACCCTTCCCCCTTACCCCCTTAATCGACAAAGAATGCAAATCTATGTCATGTTTAGGCACAAGAGACTCTTCCATTCCACCTTTAGAACCAAGCCACTGTACGTGGACCCCTTGATCCTTAAAGTTCTGCGCACAGGCCAAGGCTGGGTAAATATGCCCTCCTGTTCCGCCAGCCATTATAATGACTTTTTTTACCTTATTCATTTCCTGCTCTCTTTCATGCCACTTACATCAGATGAATCCGTGTTAACGCCATACTCGACCCGACGATTCTCGACATCCACTCGCGCCACAACAAACAGACTACCCAAAGTAATAATTAGACTACTACCACCATAACTAATCAAAGGTAATGTCAAACCTTTTGTCGGTAAAAAACCCGTATTCACTCCGATATTTATAATCACTTGCGCTAGAATCAAAATGGCAAAACCAAAGCACATATAACCAGCAAAAGGACGAGAAAGAGCCATGGCTTTATGACCGATTTTGAAAGCACGCCCGACCATTAAAGCAAACAAACAAATCAGCAACAGCCCACCAAACATGCCCGTTTCTTCGACCCAAATAGAAAACACAAAGTCCGTATGCGCTTCTGGCAAATAAGCCAATTTCTGTACGCTATTTCCCAAGCCCAAACCAAACCACTCACCTCGGCCATAAGCTATTAACGCCTGACTAAGTTGATACCCCTCGTTAAAAGGATCAGCCCATGGATCAATAAAATTCAACAGACGCTTCAAACGGTAACTTTCTGAAATCGCCACGACACCAAGCATACAAACCGCTGCCACCATCAGTAATAAAAACTGATACAAAGGCGCCCCACCCAAAAAAAGCAGCACCATCACGGTACCCAGCAAGACAACAGAAGCCCCGAAGTCTGGCTCAAATAGCAAAAAGAGAAGAAAGATACTACATAGACAAAGAGGTAAAACGAACCCTACCCAACTTTCCCTAACGCGATCCGCTCTTCGAACCAAATAGCCAGAGACATAGACCACCATACAAACTTTTGCGACCTCAGAGGCCTGAAGATTAAACACCACCAAATTGATCCAACGACGACTGCCGTTGACGCTTTTCCCAATACCAGGAACCAGTACAAGAATCAGCAAAATTAAAGACAATCCCATCATAAGGATGCCCCATTGCTGTAATTGGCTTGTAGGCAACGACAACAGCAGCCAACCAAAAGCCAACCCCAGAACAAGATAAAGCAGCTGCCTTCTCATAAAAAAATAAGGATGGCCGTGAATACTTTCTGATATGGAGATTGACGCACTGGACACCATCACCATGCCCAGTGCCAAAATAGAAATGACAGCGGCAAGAAAAAGCGCATCAACCTTTACAAACTCGCGCCAAGACACACGATCAAATATGCTGAGCCATGTCATAACTCTGCAACCAAACGAGCAAAGTGCCGACCGCGCATTTCGTAGTTCTTATACATATCTAAGCTCGCGCAGGCTGGAGAAAACAAAGCAATCTCTCCTTCCTGACTGTCCTTAGCAATACTTAATACAATCTGATCCAATGTGTCGAAATGCTTAACCTCGACATCTGGCGACAACACCTCAGCAATACGATTCGCGTCTTTACCAAATAAATAAACAATGCGCACAAGATCCTGAATGGGCTTAGCAAGAGCACGAAAATCTGCACCCTTTCCTTCACCACCGGCTATCAACAACACCTTTTTATTGGCTGTAGAACCAAGCCCTTGTAACGCCGCTAACGTAGCGCCGACATTGGTTCCTTTAGAATCATTAATATACGTTACACCGTCTAGCACTCGAACGGTTTCACAGCGATGAGGCAAACCACCAAAGGTTTTCAATACCTCCCCTACTGCATCAGACATAACGTCTACGCCAAGCAACTCAAGCATGGCCAAAGCCGCCAACACATTAGCGTGATTATGCGAGCCTTTTAGGGCAATTTGAGACGTGTGATAAAGGCGTTCAACACCTTTGCACAACCAAGCGCCATCCCCATCTTTGAGCATGCCATACTCTTTTAGATCAGGGCTCTTTGTAGTGAAAGCACGAACAGGAACACCTTCCGCCAACAGGGGAGCGGTTAAAATATCTTGCTTATTGCAAACAGCGGCTTTACAGCCACGATATACTTTCTGTTTGGCTCGTTGATATTCATAAAGATCCTTGTAACGATCCATATGATCTTCAGACACATTCAGTAGGCAAGCCAAATCAGCTTGTAGGGCGTGAGTTGTTTCAAGCTGGAAGCTAGACAACTCAAGCACGTAGAAATCCGTACCAGGAGAAAGAAGATCCAACGCTGGCAAGCCTAAATTACCACCTGCTTTGGTATTTTTACCACAAGCTTGCAGCAACATCGCCACTAAAGTCGTCACCGTACTTTTCGCATTAGACCCTGTAATAGCAACAAAGGGTGCGTCAACATAATCACAAAACAAATCGATGTCACCGCGCATCGCCACACCACGCTCAGCCAAGCGCGCCAAAACAGGTGTACGCAATGCGATACCAGGACTGACAAACAACTCAGTCACCCCTAGCGTTTCAAGCACATCTAGATCACCGGTAAAAATACGATCTTCGGAACAAAACGCTTTTGCTTGCTCTAAACCAGGTGGATTCTCACGGGAATCCACCACATAAAACTCAATGCCTTTGCTGGCTAAAAAGCGTACGCAAGACAAGCCTGTCACACCCAAGCCGACAACGGCTCTTACCCGATCTGACCCGATCAACGACATGCTAAACTCCTAACGTACTTTTAAGGTGGCAAAACCCACTAAAACGAGGCAAACCGTAATAATCCAAAAACGCACAATCACTTTTGGCTCAGCCCAACCTTTTAACTCAAAATGATGGTGAATCGGTGCCATTCGGAATATTCGTCGTTTGGTTAACTTATAGGAAGCGACTTGCAGTATTACGGAGACTGTTTCCATCACAAAAACGCCACCCATAATAAACAACACCAACTCTTGACGAACGATAACAGCAATCGTGCCTAACGCCGCACCTAACGCCAGAGAACCCACGTCCCCCATAAAAATTTGAGCAGGATAGGTGTTAAACCATAAAAAGCCCAACCCCGCCCCAGCCAGCGCAGCACAAAACACCAGCAGCTCTCCAGAACCATGCACATAAGGGATAAGCAAGTAATCGGCAAAACGAATATTGCCGGTTAAATACGCAAAAACACCCAGCGCACCGCCCACTAAGACCGTTGGCAAGATAGCCAACCCATCCAAACCATCGGTTAAATTCACTGCGTTACTAGTACCCACGATAACGAAATACGTCAGCACAATAAAAAACGCGCCTAAAGGAATAGCCACATCTTTAAATAGAGGCACAATCAACGCTGTTTCCGCGGGCGTACTGGCGGTGTAATACAAATAAAACGCAGCGGCGAGACCAAATACACTTTGCCAAAAATATTTCCAGCGCCCAGGGAGACCACGTGGGTTTTTCTCTACCACTTTTCGGTAATCATCTACCCAGCCAACAACGCCAAATGCCAACATCACTAGCAGCACGACCCAAACATACTGATTGCGCAAATCCCCCCACAAAAGGGTACTGACAGAAATGGAAAAAATAATCAGCGCCCCGCCCATTGTTGGCGTTCCCGCTTTCGACAAATGCGTCTGAGGGCCGTCATTACGTACTGCTTGACCAATTTGTAAACGTTGCAACAAGACAATGACTTTATTGCCAATAAGAAGAGAAATAGCCAATGCCGTAAGAACACCCAAAATAGCGCGCAAAGACAAATAATTAAATACAGTAAAAAATGTATGGTATTTACTTAAATAAGCCGTTAAGAGAAGTAACATTGGTAAGGAATATCCTAATTAATTAATGCTTCAATGACATTTTCCATCTTAGCCGAGCGAGAACCTTTGACTAAAATGGCGTGTTTTTTATCTAATGGACGAACTACTGTCGCCGCTTCATTATGCGTATTACAAAATATTGCATTACCACCTTCGCTTCGAAAAGCCGCGCCAGCAATACCTGCTATAGGACCAACACAAATCAAACACGAAATCCCTTTACTCTTAGCATACACCCCTAACTCGTGATGAATACTGTCTCGCTGATCCCCAAGCTCGGCTAACGCACCTAAAATCAACCAAGTTTCTTCTACCGACTGTATCGCCAATACATCAATTGCCGCTTTGACCGATGACGGGCTGGCATTATAACAATCATCAATTAATAGCGCGCCATTTTTTGTTTTTAGACGCTCTAACCTGCCTGAAACCAACACTGGCGAAGCCAATTTAGCGACCGCTTCTTTAAAATCAACTCCGATGACTAACATAGCCAACACCACAGCCATGCCATTTGCAATCTGATGCCGACCAGCGCCCCCAACACACACAGGAAGAGCAACGCCTCGATAATGAAATACCGCCCTGCTCGATTCCGCCCCCAATTCTAAATTAGAGGCATACAAATCCGCAGACTCAGTAAAACCAAAAGAATACACTTTTCTACCGTCCGCGATACCACACCAATAATCAAAAAAGGCATCATCTGAATTAAGAATAATGTTGGCATCAGGAGCAGCGCCCGAAATCAAACCACCTTTTTCTTTAGCAATGCCTTCGAGACTACCCAATCCTTCAAAATGACTGCCAGTCGCATTCGTCAAGACCACTACGTCAGGAAAAGCAATTCTAGCCAATAAAGGGATTTCACCCAAAAAACTAGTACCTGTCTCAACCACGGCAACATCATGATGCTTTTCCAATTCAAGCAGCGTTTGCGGCACACCTATCTGATTGTTCAAATTGGCGCGTGTTTTTAACACATTTTTGCCAGAAAGTGACTGCGCTAACCAATCCTTTACGGTTGTTTTACCATTACTGCCAGTAATACATACAACAGGCACCTTAAAAGCACCACGGATCAAGCGGGCAATGGCACCATAAGCCAATGAGGTATCTGCCACTTTGACATAATTAGGCACATCAACATCATACTCAGACACAACCGCGATCGCACCATTATCAATCGCCTGCTTCACATAGTCATGCCCATCAAAGCGGGCACCTTTCAACGCCACAAAAAGACAACCAGGAGACAACTTCCTAGTATCAGTGACAACCGCATTTAGAGCGCAGTTCTCACCAACAAGCTTGCCATTACAGGCCAGAGCGATATCCGAAAGAGTCAAATCAATTAACATAAGCTTCTACCGCCCTCAACGCCTCTTCTTTATCATCAAAATGATGCTTAACACCTTCAATATCTTGATAAGTTTCATGCCCTTTACCAGCAATCAAAATCACATCCTCTGGGCCAGCGGATAAGATAGCCTGACGTATCGCAACACGACGATCAGGCTCAAAACTAAAAGCCTCTCCTTGATCGGTTTGCGCTAAAATATCGGAAAAAATTTGCTCTATCGACTCAGTGCGAGGATTATCAGATGTTAACCATACATAATCAGCATTTTGCATAGCCGCCGCCATCATTAAAGGTCGTTTACCTCTATCCCTATCACCACCACAACCAAATACACAAATCAGCCGACTACTGGAATGCGCTTTCAAGGCTTGTAACGCCACCGCTAACGCATCGGGAGTGTGGGCATAATCCACCACAACAAGCGGTGAATGAGGTAAATGGACTTTTTCCATTCGACCAGGTGCGCCAGACAAGCAGGACAAACCAGCGATCAAACGCTCTTTGTCATCAACATAAGCCCAAAGACTGGCCAAAGCAGCTAATGCATTTTGCACGTTGAACCGACCCAATAAGGGTAAAAACACCGGCACTTCACCGTCTGGATGACACAGAATAAATCGACATCCTGCTGACTCCAGCACTAACTGCTTAACATAAAAGTCGGCCGCTGAATGTTGCTCACTGTAATAATAACGATGTGCATCAACCGCACCTTCAGCCATAAGACCAACATAGGAATCATCAAGACACAGTATGGCATGCGCCACACTAGGAAAGGCAAAAAGTCGTTGCTTTGCCAGTGCGTATGAATTCATATCACCATGATAATCAAGATGATCACGAGAAAGGTTTGAAAACACTGCAGTCTGAAAGGGTACGCCTTCAAGACGCCCCTGATCCAAAGCATGAGAAGAGGCTTCAAAAGCGACAAAATCCACACCTGAGTCCGCCATTGCCATCAAAATAAGGTGCATTGACAAAAGATCTGGCGTTGTTTGTTTTGACTCAGACAATTTATCCAAGGGACCCACACCAAACGTCCCCACCAAACCACTCTTAAAGCCAACAAATTGAGCCAATTGAGCCACATAGAAACAAATAGAAGATTTTCCATTCGTACCAGTCACCGCCACCATGTTTTTCGGCATGCGTCCAAAACATGCATGCAAACATACAACTAACAACTTGGCTGGATCAGCAACTGACAGAAGCTCAATATCATTGCGCTGCAAATGAAGATATTCAGGAACGACCGCTACTTTGCAACCTAATGCAACCACTTGGTCCAGGTGATCCCAACCATTTGATGCGACGCCCGGCAAAGCAAAAAACACCGCATCGCCATCCACTTTTCGACTGTCAGTCTCCAAATGGCTATAAACAGCAAAATGCGGAATGTCCTCTAAAGGACACCCCGCCAAATCGAGTAATTGAGTATGATGAATTTGACCCATCTAACCACCCTGCACCACTTGGTAAGGCGCTTTCTTAGGCTGCAAACGCACTTCTCTGAGTCCCTTCAGGTAAATCAGGGTAAATATTCAATGTTGTCAGCGCCCCTTCCATGACCCGAGAAAAAACAGGGGCAGCAACTTCACCACCATAATATTCTCGACCTTTAGGGTCATTAATCATGACTACCATCGCCAGTCTTGGGTCAGATGCTGGAGCAACACCCGCGAAAAGAGCAATATATTGATCGTATTCATACCCCTTTGAACCCACTTTATGAACCGTACCCGTCTTACCCGCTACACGGTATCCTGGAATTTGTGCGGCCTTGCCGGATCCTCGCTGCACAACGGCTTCCATCATTTTCACCACATCTTGAGCAACTTTATTCGGAATCACTTGCTTTCCGTCGGCCGGAGCATCTTGTTTGAAAATAGTAACTGGAACTCGATAGCCGCCATTAGCCAGCGTCATATAAGCCTGCGCCAGCTGAAGAGTGGAAACAGACAAGCCATAGCCATAGGATAGGGTTGCAATTTCTGACGGGTGCCACTTAGGATGAGAAGGCAACACACCTGACGCCTCTCCAGGAAAACCAATCCCCACCGGAGAACCTATTCCTAACTCATAATCCATATTCCAAATAGCATCTTGTGGAAGTGACAAGGCTATCTTAGAAGCACCAACGTTACTTGACTTGATTAACAGTTTTTCAAAATCAATAACACCATAATTAGCCGCATCACGAATGGTAAAACGCCCAAATCTCATAAAGCCTGGCGACGTGTTAATCGTCGTTTCTGTCGTATATTGTCCAGACATCAACGCCGCAGAAATAGTGAAAGGCTTCATTGTTGAGCCAGGCTCAAACAGATCAATCACCGCACGATTACGCAACTCTTCGTATTCAAGTTTAGAGCGATCATTAGGATTGTAGGACGGCTGGTTAACCATCGCCAGAATTTCACCCGTTTTCACATCCAAAATCACCGCAGACGCCGATGTAGCACGATGCTCTGTCACCGCTGCTTTCAACTCTCGATAAGCCAAATATTGCAATCTAAGATCAATACTCAACTCAATATTTTCACCTGGGTGCTCAGCCTCTTCCACACCCACACCGCGAATAATATTCCCCGTCAGATCCTTTACATAACTGCGACGACCAGGCTGCCCTTCTAGAGCCTGATCATAGGCAAGTTCAATGCCTTCCTGCCCCTTATCATCAATATTGGTAAAACCAACAACATGAGCAGCTACTTCACCAGCAGGGTAAAAGCGCTTGTATTCTTTTGTTTTACTCACACCAACCACGTTCGCCGCCATGATAGCGTCGGCTTCATGGGGTGGTATTTGCCGCTTTAGATACATAAAAGAGCGACTTTTATTTGCTTCAAACCTTTCTTGCAGCCAAGCTCTACCAACACCCATCACCTCAGCGAGACGCTTAATCTCCTCTTCGGGTCCCACGTTTTGAGAAGGATCTCGCGGCAACTTCCACAATGCCTTAGGATTCGCAATAATGGTCCACGTCGGCGTACTCACTGCCAAAGGCTCGCCACGGCGGTCCAGTATCATGCCTCGGGTGGCTGGAATAGCCTCTGTTCTCACGGCTCGAATTTCGCCCTGATTTTGTAAAAAATCCTTATCCACCACCGTTAAGTAGAAGAGACGGCCTCCGGCAACAAGAAACAACAGCAATGCGAAGCCGTATACGAAGATAAAGCGCCATTTTCCTGGGGTTTGAACACTGTTTTCAATATTCATGGTTTCACTATTATCAATTCATCCTGAGAAGGTGCATGCATTTGCAAATCTTTAATTGCCGCCTGTTCTAGGCGACTTGGTTGGGTTAGTGCGCTTTGCTCAAGCAACAACTGCCCCCATTTCACTTCATAATCCACTTCATCCTGCTTCAACGTTTGAAGATAAGAGAAGTCTTTTCTAAAATCGTAAACTTGAATCACCACCGCCATGGACACCATGGTCAAAACCAAAACCCCAACAATAAATATCAGCGGCAAAAAACGCGCGTTAATCACTGACTCGCTCCAAAACACGCAACACAGCACTTCTGGACCGGACGTTCTCACTCACTTCCGATTGAGATGGTTTGATCGCCTTACCCACGGCTTTAAACTTAATATCAAGGTGCGCGTTTTGAATCGGCAAATGTCTTGGCAACTCAGGCCCTTTTGCTTTTAACTTCATGAAACGCTTAACAATTCGATCCTCAAGAGAGTGAAAGCTAATAACGGCCAAACGCCCACCCACTTTTAGAGCTTGCGCGGCGGCATCCAGCCCCACCTCCAAATCCCCTAGTTCATTATTGATATGAATTCGAATACCTTGAAAAGCCCGAGTCGCAGGGTTTTTGCCTTTTTCCCAAGCAGGGTTTGCTTCCGCAATAATTTTTGCCAACTGAAGAGTGGTTAAAATCGGCGTATGTGAACGGTATTCACAAATGGCTTTTGCAATACGACGGGAAAAACGCTCTTCACCATATTGATACATCACATCTGCTAACTCTTTTTCATGAACAGAAGCAATCCATTGAGCGGCACTAATGCCTTTCTCTGGATTCATTCGCATATCCAGCGGACCATCATTCATGAAGCTAAAACCACGCTCAGCATCATCAATCTGGGGAGAAGAAACCCCCAAATCCATCATCACACCATCTACTTTATTCACGCCAAATACAGCAGAAATATGCTCCGCCATATTCGCAAAACTGTCTTGAACGATAGTGAAACGAGTATCTTCTTGCTCTAAAGATTTACCATGACGAATAGCCACCGGATCTTTATCAAAACCGAGTAAACGTCCTTTATTGAGTTTTTCCAACACCAAACGAGTATGGCCACCACGACCAAACGTGCCATCAACATAAAGACCATTCACGTCGGTTACTAGCATATCGACGGACTCATTAAGCATGACGCTTATGTGTTCTGCCATCGTCTTTGTCATAAAGAAATATCCATCATGGTTTCTGTTTGTAAGTCCACAAGAGCATCTTGGGACAAATAATCTTCACGCTGAGCTTCCCATTCCTCTTGGCTCCAAATTTCTAATTTTTTGCCTTGTCCAAGGATGGTCAATTTCTTATCTAAGCGAGCAAATTCACGCAGCGGTGCAGGCAATAAAATTCTACCCGCGTTATCCACTTCCAAATCAGTTGCATGTCCCACCAATAGACGCTGAAGACGTCTAGCCTGAGGCTGAAAAGTTGGCAGCTTGTCTAACTTTTGCTGAATCAACTCCCACTCAGACAAGGGGTAAAGCAGTAAACACCGAGAAACAGGATCTATGGTAACCACTACGCCGTCATCGTCGTATTGGGCAAGATCATCACGCAAGCGTGCAGGAAGCGACATACGCCCCTTTGCATCCATACTTACTTGATGAATCCCACGAAACATTGCCATATCCCACTTATCGACACTTTATCCCACAATTTAACACCTTTTTATCAAAATAGTAAAAAAATATTGCGTAAAAATGAAAACAGACAAAAAACGGGCACAAAAAAACCGCTCATGAAGCGGCATTTGATTAAAAACAAAACAAAAAAAGACTAAAATGAAAATTCAGGTAATGAGAGACTAAAAGAACAACCTAGCCATTAGGTCGACTGCATGAGCCTGAAAGGGAAACATAAAAGGAAGAAGAAATTGCAAGTTGGCCGATAAGCCGGGTTCTGTCGTGGACAGTCATTCATCTAATACGTACATCACTGCACGTCTTTAGCAACCTACCCGAACTCAGCGCGGGTCACGCCAAAGAGTTCCTATTTGGTCTTGCTTCAAGTGGGGTTTACCTAGCCACGAACTGTTGCCAGTCGCGCGGTGCGCTCTTACCGCACCATTTCAACCTTACCGGCAGTAAACTGCTTAGGCGGTGTATTTTCTGCTGCACTTTCCGTAGGCTCACGCCCCCCAGGCGTTACCTGGCACTTTACCCTGCGAAGCCCGGACTTTCCTCCCCCAATAAATCGAGCGGCGACTGCCTAGCCAACTTGCGACGGGCATGTTACTTACCTATGAAGACAATAACAAGGGCTTTTTTCCAAAAGCGCAATACAACACTCTTTCTAGAAGACCACCTAAGCCACTGGCAGCTGGAAACACACTTCCAATCCACCCTCTTCACGATTGCGAGCCATTATTTGCCCCTTGTGCGCACGAATAATACGCTGAGAAATAGTAAGACCCACACCAAACCCACCACTATTCGCCTCTCTCGCCTCAGAAGAGCGATAAAAGGCGTGGAATATTTTCTCTAACTTATCATCAGAAACACCAGGACCATTGTCACGCACATAAATAAAGGCCGTGCCTGCCTTTTCCTGAGTTTCAACCTCAATCACTCCACCACAACCTGCATAAAAACAGGCGTTACGAAGCACATTCTCAATTGCATGACGCAATTGAAGAGGGTCGCCTAAAATGGTTTTCGGGATACGACCAATTTTCGTCACCGAAATCCCTTTAAGCTGACTCTCAAAACTCACATCCGCAACAATTTCACTTAACCATTCCTGAAGATCCATCTCTTCTTTTATAAGAGAGGCAGCCTCTAGGCGACTTAAAGTCAACACCTGACCAATCAATTCATCAAGCTCATGCAGTTCGGTGCGTATGCGGTGAAGATAACCCTTTTGCGCTTCCGCTCCATACTTATCTTCCGCAATAGTGAGCGCCACCTCAATCCTAGCAAGTGGCGTTCTTAACTCATGAGAAACATCTCGCATCAAACGCTCTTTGGACGACAGTAATGTTTCAATTCTCACCGCCATCTCATTAAACTCACGCGCCAACTTACCGACGGCATCGCTTCTTCGTGCTAACTTATTTTCTACCCTAGCGGTCATATCCCCTTGCCCAAAAGAACGCGCCACACGCTGCAACTTGAGCAAAGGCCCCAACAACCAATAAGCCAACACACCACTTGAAACAAGCAAACCAAGCAAAGAAAAACCAACCACAGCCTCAGGCGCTAATGAACTAATTTCAGGGTCAGGTTTAAATATCAGTAAATATTGGACATTATTACCGCCAATTACCTGAATAAACTGACTATGCAAGAAATCCGCCGCTGGCCGAGTGGATGAACTCGGCGTATTCTGCTCTCTAAAATTACGCGGTAAAGGCTTAAGAAGGGGTCGACCATTTTCTTGATACAAGTAAATGGTCCCAGACAAACGCTTCTCAGCCTTTTTCGTTTCTTCTTGCAAAGAAACAATACCAAACTTTTCATACCCAGCGACCAGCTGAACACCGACATCACCCAATAAATCAGCGGACACCTGGTTGCGTTTCTGAATAAACTGCACCATCCCTAAACCAATACTAACTACAATAATATTGGACAGTAACACCACCAGAAACACACGCAGAAAAGTATTTTTCATAAAAAATTAAGCACCCTGCTCATTTGACACAAAAATATAACCAACACCACGCACTGTTTTAATGCGCGGATCGCCATTTTCCAAATTGCCGATCTTCTTGCGCAGATTACTGATATGCATATCCAAACTACGGTCATACATAGTCAACTTACGGCCTAATGCTTTTTCAGAAAGCTCCTGCTTAGTTAGCACCTGACCAGGGGCCATCAACATACACTCCAACAAAGTATATTCAGAGGTAGTTAACTCTACCAATTCACCCTCAAGATAAACCGTACGATCTTTACGACGCAACAACACACCAGAAAGATCGATATCTGCTGTTGGATCATCTTCGCGCTCTTGGCTAGCTCGACGCAAAATCGCTTTAATACGCGCCAGCAACTCACGTGGGTTGAACGGTTTTGACAAATAATCGTCTGCCCCCATCTCCAAACCAAGTATACGATCAATGTCATCGCCTTTTGCTGTCAACATAATAACGGGCACAGCACTCTTGTTACGAATCTGCTTTAACGTTTCAAAACCATCCAATTCCGGCATCATAACATCCAGAATAATAATATCTGGCATATCAGCCGCCATCAGCTCTAAAGCCTCACGACCATTCCAAGCATGAGCAACCTCATAGCCCTCACCATCAAAGTATTCCTTTATTAGATCCGACAAACGAGCATCATCATCAGCAAGCAATAACTTAACCATAAATATTTCCTCTCATTTTTCCATTATTTAGCAGACGGTTACATCGCCATAAATTCAATTGTAAATATTACCTTAGTGCCCAGCAAACTCCTCCCCCTCTTTTCACTCTATTTACAAAGAATACTAATATGATGAACTTAGCTAGGCGCAAGAACAAAAAAAGCCGCAAAATGCGGCTTTTTTACCATCCAATAAAATACGCTACGACTTAGTGCTTGAAAGGATCGCGCAGTACAATCGTTTCGTTACGGTCTGGACCAGTAGAAATAATATCCACAGGCACACCCACTTGCTCTTCTAAGAAACGAATATAGTCTTGAGCATTTTTAGGCAAAGCTTCGAAACTTGGCGCACCAACCGTCGATTCAGTCCAACCAGGCATCTCGACATAGACAGGCTTGGCTTGCTCATACCCTTCACTATCAACCAACGAACCCGCAACTGGATTACCATTAGCATCAGCGTAAGAAACACAAACTTTAATGACAGACGAACCGTCGAGCACATCCAACTTAGTTAAGCAGATACCAGATACAGAGTTAATCTGAACCGCATGACGCAAAGCCACCGCATCAAACCAACCACAACGACGCGAACGCCCCGTTGTCGCACCAAACTCATGACCGCGACGACCTAGACGCTCACCGTCTTCGTCAAACAGTTCTGTTGGAAATGGACCAGACCCTACACGAGTTGTATAAGCCTTGGTAATCCCCAACACATAATCCAAGTACAAAGGACCAAACCCTGTACCGGCAGGCGCTCCGCCCGCAGTTGTATTGGAAGATGTTACATAAGGATAAGTACCATGATCCACATCTAATAATGAACCTTGCGCACCTTCGAACATAATGTTCGCACCCGCTTTACGCAAATCATGCAACAAAGTAATGGTATCCGCCACCATTGGTCGCAAAAACTCGGCCATTTCCAAGCCTTCAGCGTAAACCTTATCAAAAGAAATAGGCTCTACTTTGTGGTAATTCGTCAAAATAAAATTATAGTACTCAAGCACTTCTTTCAGCTTAGTAGCAAAGCGCTCAGAGTCCAACAAGTCACCAACTCGGATAGCACGGCGAGCTACTTTATCTTCATAAGCAGGCCCAATACCTCGACCCGTTGTACCGATCTTTTTCTCACCCTTAGCAAGCTCACGAGCCTGATCAATCGCAATATGGTAAGGCAGAATCAATGGACAAGCAGCACTGATTTTCAAGCGCTCGACGGCAGGCACACCTTGCTCAAGAAGTTCAAGCACTTCCGTCTTCAATGCTGCCGGAGACAAGACAACACCATTACCTATGATGCACTGAACACCATCACGCAAGATACCAGAAGGAATCAAATGCAAGACGGTTTTCTTGCCATCGATCACCAAGGTGTGGCCAGCATTGTGACCACCTTGAAAACGTACAACTGCAGCAACATCCTCAGTAAGCAGGTCGACAACCTTACCCTTACCTTCATCGCCCCATTGAGTGCCTAGAATAACAACATTTTTACCCATAATTTCAGGTCTCATTTAGATAGTTCTTAAAGAAAAGTCTAGCTTCGAACCGGCAGCAACTGCCAAGCCCCATCCACAAAATCCAACTTAAAATCCGCTTCTCCAGTGTAATGGTCGTCCAAAACCTCTACAACTTGATAACCTTCAGCACGCAGAGAATTCACCTTCAGCCACAACTCGTTACTTGAGCAAATTGGCGACAGTACTGTTTTTGGTTTATTGACAACAATATCCGTCAAAGCAACCAAGGCTTTTACATCCGTGCTAAAACCGGTCGCGGGTCTAGGTCGACCAAAGACCTCGCCAATATTATTGTAACGCCCGCCCCGAGCAATCGCATTGCCATGACCCGGAACGTAAGCCGCAAATACCACACCAGTGTGATAGCTATAAGAAACCAAATCACTTAAATCAAAATGCAGCCCAACATTAGGAAAACGCTGACAAATAGAACGACTCACATCTTGCAACAAAACAATAGCATCACGAATAGATTCATTAACACTGCCAAGCAATTCAGACGCGCGTTGCAACACACTCTTGTCACCACACAAACGCGGCAACCCTACCAACCACTGTTTCTGAACGTCGCGCAGACCGTTAAGACCATCTACGTATCGATCTAACTCAGGCAAATCTTTCGCTTTGTAAAGCTCAATTAATTTACCCTCCTGTTCTGCCGTTAGATCGCAAGCGGAAAGAACACCACTGACGACATCTACATGCCCCAAATCAAGCACAACATTAGACAAGCCAGCAACAGACAAGGTTTGCAACATCAAAGACAACACTTCGATATCACTTTCTACACCGCCATGACCGTAAATTTCCGCCCCTAACTGAATAGGGCTACGAGTACCATCTAAGCCAGCCGGCATAGTTCTTAAGACACTACCACAATAACTCAAACGCTGAACCCCATCATCCTTAAGACAATGAGCGTCGATACGAGCCACCTGGGAAGTAAAATCGGCACGTATCCCCAAAAGCCGACCCGATAGCTGGTCAATCACTTTAAAGGTTTCAATTTCTAGGTCTGAACCAGCACCCGTAAGGAGGGAATCCAAATACTCTAAAAGAGGGGGTATTACTAATTGATATCCCCAGCTTTCGTGGAGATTAAGCAGAGTTCTTCTAAGGTGTTCGATTTTAGCAGCCTGCTCAGGCAACGCCTCATCAACGCCCTCAGGAAGCAACCAACGATCTGCTAATGTCATTAAATTATCCTCTTAGCTTCGTGTCAGCAAAAGAAGCATTAATCCAAGAAACATACTAACCGCCCCCAGAATGCGCAAATTCAAATCTGAGCTCGCGATTGCTTTTACCATTATTTCTCTCCACACATTGGGAGCCAGAAAAGGTAAAACACCCTCGGCGATCAATAAAAGGCTGACGCCAACCAGCAGCGACTGCAACAATTCCTGCATAGATTCTCTTTATTTTGACCATTAAAAAACCGGGCTTGGCCCGGTTTGTGTAATAGTACCATGTTTCCCATTTTAACAAATAGGCTTCACGTACGATTATTGACGAATATAGATGCTATTTCGTACCGCCACGAGTCGAACTATTCAAATATTTGAAGAATTCGCTATCTGGTTCAAGTACAAACAAATCACTGCTACCGCTGAAGCTTTCGCGATACGCCTGAAGACTACGATAAAATTCATAGAATTCTGGATCCTGCGTATACACTTTTGAATAGATAGCGGCCGCTTTAGCATCACCATCACCGCGTATCATTTCTGCATCACGTTGCGCTTCCGCCTCAAGAACGACCTGCTGACGATCAGCGTCCGCACGTATCCCTTCAGCCAGCTCCAAACCTTTCGATCTGTGCTCACGAGCTTCACGCTCACGCTCCGTTCTCATACGCTGGTAAACAGATTCACTAACATCAGGCGGCAAATCGATTCGTTTAACACGAATGTCAACGATAGAAATCCCCAACTCATTCTGAGCAACTCGATTTAAATCATCACGCAACTCGGTCATCAACTGATCTCGCTGACCAGAAACCACCTCATGCATGGTTCGCTCACCAAACTTATTTCTCAACCCGGTATCCACACGAGAAGACAACACTCGGTTCGCAACAAACTCATCGCCAGATGTCGCTTGATAAAACTTCGCAACAGAATCAATTTTCCATTTAACGTAAGAATCCACAATAACAGCTTTCTTCTCTAGCGTTAAATAACGCTGAGGACGAGAGTCCATCGTTAGAATTCGTGCATCAAACTTCTTAACTTCATTCATAATCGGAAGCTTAAAGTGAAGGCCAGGCTGAACATCTTCCCGAACAATCTCACCAAACTTAAGCACAACCGCACGCTCTGTTTCTTTGACAACAAAAAGCGTCTGAGAAGCAATCAACACACCGAGAAGAACAACAAATAAAACTGAAAAAGAAAAGCCTTTCATTAGTTTCTGCCCTCTCTACGAATGGTTGCACTTTGGCGCTTACGTATCTCATCAAGCACCTGATCAGTTAACGCTCCAATATTTCCGGAGCCTCATAGAGCCAGTACCTGTAGATGATTCAGCACGCTGCTTCATAAGCTGATCCAAAGGCAAATACATCATGTTATTTCCACCCTCAGTGTCAACAACAACCTTATTCACATCTTTATAAACTGTTTCCATCGTTTCAATATACAGACGGCGACGCGTTACATCTGGTGCTTTCGTGTACTCACGGTACAAGCGATCAAAACGATCTGCCTGACCACTTGCACGAGCAACGATCTCAGAGCGGTAAGCTTCAGCTTCTTCACGAATACGCTGCGCACGACCACGAGCTTCTGGAATGATACCATTCGCATAAGACTCAGCTTCATTTCGCACACGCAACTCATCTTCTTTCGCCTTGATAACGTCATCAAACGCTTCCTGCACCTGAGTTGGTGCCTGAGTATTTTCCACGTTCACTTTCGAAATCAACACACCAGTACCGTATGCCGTGCTGTAATCCTGAATTCTTACTTTCACCTCTTCCGCAAGCAATTCTCGACCTTGCGTTAGAATTTGATCCATCTCAGAACTGCCGACAACATGACGAAGCGCGCTTTCTGTTATTTGAGCAAGTGATTCTTCAGGATTACGTACGTTGATCAAGAAATCCTTCGGATCCTGTACTGAGTACTGAACCGAAACACCTACCTCAACAATAGCGTCATCAACCGTTAGCATGAGTGCTTTATGATCATGAGAACGAACTTTTGTAACATTCACTTTACTGACAGAGTCAATCATTGGTGGATTCCAATGCAACCCAGGCATAACCGTAGAATGATACTTACCTAAACGAAGCACGACACCTCGCTCTTGTTGATCCACCTGATACACGCCTGTTGCCGCCCACAAGGCAAGCAACGCCAACAAAATAATTGCAATTAAACTGCCACCAAATTTGCCAGACATGCCGGAATCACCACCGTTAGAACCGCCAGATTTGCGGGATTTTTTAACCCCCAACATATCCATCAGTTTACGGAAGGCCTCATCCAAATCTGGAGGACTTTGATCTTTACCTCCAGTCGGTTTACGACCCCAAGGATCATTATCGGCGTCTTTCTCACGACCTCCGTCCGGACGCCCAGCACCATTATTACGGTTCTTATCTGGATTCCATGGGTCATTGTCGTTATTACCCGGTTCATTCCAGGCCATACTACGTCTCCACTTTATTTTAATGATAACCCTGTGCGACTCATGCAGTTTCTATCTGATCCTCAGACATACCTGCGCGAGCCAAAATCTGTAAATAGTCTTTTTTCGGCAGCTTCACATCAAGAACAAATCGACCCGTTTCATCAAAATACTCCGACCTGACCGCCCCATGCTCAAACAACATTGCTCTGATACGACCATACTTACTGGACAAATAAAGCGTTTCGCTAAAAACGTCCTCAGCCAACAGTTCAGCAATGGCTTGTTTCAGCAAATCAACACCTTGACCATCACGAGCAGACAACCAAACTCGGAAAGGGTTCCCGTCAGCGTCTCTATCAATTCGAGGTTCCGTATCTGCCAAAGCATCTATTTTATTAAATACTTTTAACATCGGCACTTCATCAGCACCAATTTCTTTTAACACAGAATCAACGTGCGCCATATTCTCATCACGAGAAATGTCAGCAGCGTCAACGACGTGCAAAAGCAAGTCTGCCTCAGACGACTCTTTTAAGGTCGCTTGAAAGGCTTTGATCAAGCGGTGCGGCAACTGACGAATAAACCCAACCGTATCCGCCAAGACAATAGAGCCAATCTGCTCAAGGTCGAGACGTCTTAAAGTCGGATCCAATGTCGCGAACAACTGATCTGCGGCATACACATCCGCCCCTGTTGCTCGATTAAACAAAGTCGACTTACCTGCGTTTGTATAGCCAACCAAAGAAACCGTTGGCACTGCAGATCGATCTCTGGACCGACGACTTTGGTCACGCTGCGACTCAACTTTCTCCAATCGCTTTTGAATAGATTTGATACGCTCTCTTAACAAACGACGGTCAGTTTCAAGCTGCGTCTCACCAGGCCCACGCATACCTATCCCGCCTTTTTGGCGTTCCAAGTGCGTCCAACCTCGAATAAGACGAGTTGACATATGTTGAAGCTGAGCTAACTCAACTTGCAACTTACCTTCATGGGTGCGTGCACGTTGTGCGAATATATCAAGAATTAAACCTGTGCGATCAAGCACACGACATTGAAAAACACTTTCTAAATTGCGCTCTTGGGAAGGAGACAAAGCATGATCGAAAAGAACGACCTGCGCACCTTCACGATCAACAATGTCTTTTATTTCAGCTAGCTTGCCAGTACCAATATAGTACTTAGCATCAGGACGCTGACGAGATCCCGTTACAACCGCAACGGGATCTGCGCCAGCCGAAATAGCAAGCTCAACAAACTCTTCAGGTCCATAAGATTCACTTTGATCACGAAAATCTATATGGACCAATACAGCTATTTCACCACTATCGGGACGTTCAAAAAACAATCTGGTATTCCTCTGCTTGCCCTGTGAAAGACAAGCTATTCAGCAGCATCTTCCGGCTGATCAGGAGACGGGACGCGGATAGTACGAGAAGGTACTACCGTAGAAATGGCGTGTTTATAAACCATTTGACTGACGGTATTTTTCAACAGAATCACAAACTGATCGAATGATTCGATTTGACCTTGAAGTTTAATTCCATTTACAAGAAAGATAGACACTGGCACTCTTTCTTTGCGTAGAATATTTAGATAAGGGTCTTGTAATGATTGCCCTTTTGACATTGGAATCTCCTTAAGTTAAGCGCAAAAAATTAAATTAAATATTGATAAAACAATACCGTAGATACTACACCAATTTTTTATCTATTTCCCCTATATAATCCTGCTTTCGATGTAATTCAAGGCATCAGGCACAAGATCTTTTGACAAACTGTCAAAAATCATCAAATCCTCCCACCCTCTCAGCCAAGTAAGCTGTCTCTTAGCCAGTTGACGTGAGGCGACGATACCTTTAAAGATAGCATCATCTAGCAAATCGTCACCGTTTAAATATTGCCATAATTGCCGATAACCGACACAACGCATAGAAGGCATCTCAATAGACAAATCGCCACGTCGATAAAACCCTTCCACTTCAGCCAAAAAACCTTGATCCATCATATCGTAAAAGCGCTGTTCGATACGTTGATGTAAAACACTGCGCTCTTTCGGCATAACGGCCAAATTAATCATCTCAAACGGCAAAGACACAGACTCCTGCTCCGCCCAAAGCTGAGTCATAGACTTTCCTGTCAATCGAAACACCTCAATCGCCCTTTGCAAACGCTGTGGATCATTGGGATGTATACGCAAAGCCGCTTCAGGGTCAACCTTTTGTAACTCTTCATGCAATGACGACCAGCCTTTTTCAGATGCTTCCTCTTCAATCATAGCGCGCATTTCAGCATTTGCATTAGGCATTTCAGCCAAACCTTTTTGCAATGCATTAAAATACATCATGGTCCCCCCCACCAAAAGCGGGGTTTTCCCTTTAGACAAAATGTCTTGTGCGTGCTCGACGGCATCCAAAACAAAATCGGCAGCCGAATAGGATTCAACAGGATCGATAATATCAATCAGTCTATGTGGCGCCTTTACCAACAAAGCGGCATCTGGCTTTGCGGTTCCTATGTCCATACCCTTGTACACAAGCGCCGAATCCACACTAATAATTTCAAAATCATGGTGCTGGGCAAGCTCAACTGCCAACCCAGTCTTCCCTGAAGCCGTCGGCCCCATCAAGCAAACTACATGTGGCTTTGCCATATTAACGCCCCCTCAAAAAGAGTTTATCTAAATCAGACATACTCAAATGCGCCCAAGTTGGCCTACCATGGTTACACTGCCCGCTCCGCTCAGTGACTTCCATATCACGAAGAAGACTGTTCATTTCTGCAATGGTTAACTTACGATTCGCACGCACTGCACCATGACAAGCCATTGACGCCATCAACTCATTTGCCCGTGACGCCAACAAATCAGAGACGCCGTTCGCCGACAAATCACTGATGACGTCACGCACTAGACCTTCCACATCACCCCGTATAAGTATAACGGGGACTTCACGCACCATAACACTTTCTAATCCTGTTCTTTCTACACAGAACCCAAACGCACCAAACACCTCACCACTTTCCTCAACAAGATCTGCCTCACTTTGCGACACAGCAATATTAATGGGAACTAAAAGGGGTTGAGATGAAATGTTTTTTTGATAAAAAGCCGCCTTCATACGCTCATACACAATGCGCTCATGAGCTGCATGCATATCCACCAAAATAAGCCCTTGCTCACTTTCTGAGAGAATGTACACACCATGCAACTGTGCCACGGCAAAGCCTAATGGCGGCACGGTTTGATAATCAGACTCTGACCTCTCGAATGGGTTCTCATTTTGCCCCACATCGCTTAAAGGAGCGACTTCCCTGACCTCTCCTGTTTCAGGGTCAACCACTTCCGTTGAAGACACATATTGTTGCGCATAACCCGATAGACGGCGCATGCCATCAAGCTGTCCGCGCACCTCCGAGGCAGCCACCGAATTCGTCGCTGATCTCATCCAATCCATAGAGGACGCTGTAGCGCGATTAGATAAAGGCAAAGCCGATTGCTCAGTAATATCCACTGCGCGCGCACCTTCACCACTCCCTACGGGGTCATTCATACCGGTAGGAGCAGCATCAGACTCTGGCCGAACATCCGCGATTGCCTTATGAATTCGACTGAATAAAAAATCATGCACTAAGCGCCCATCGCGAAAACGCACTTCGTGCTTAGTAGGATGCACGTTCACATCCACGGTAGAAGGATCTAACTCAAGGTACAAAACAAACGTAGGGTGCCGACCGTTATATAAAACATCGCGATAAGCCTGGCGCACAGCATGAGCCACCAACTTATCTTTAACCACACGGCCATTCACAAAGAAATACTGCAGATCCGCCTGAGACCTAGAGAATGTCGGTAGACCAATCCACCCCCACAGACGCAACCCCGCCGCTTCAACATCAAGCGTCAAAGCGTTTTCTATAAACTTTTTCCCCAGCAAGGTGGCGAGTCTATGCTCAGCATGGAGCTGATCGGTTACGGGCCGAAGATCATAAACCTGCTTGCCATTGTGACTTAAACGAAAACCCGTTTCGTAACGACTCAATGCCAGTCGCTTAACCACTTCTTCTAAGTGGGCGAACTCCGTTTTTTCAGTACGCAAGAATTTACGACGGGCAGGGGTATTAAAAAACAAATCTCGTACTTCAATGGTCGTACCCTGAGGATGAGACGCAGGACGAACCGCTGTAGCCATGTCTTTTCCTTCCGCCTCAACACGCCAAGCTTCTTGTTCATTTTCGGCTCGAGACGTAAGGTGCATCCTAGACACAGAGCTAATACTGGCCAATGCTTCACCACGAAAACCGAGAGTACGCACCGCTTCCAAGTCATCCAAGGTGACAATTTTGCTTGTCGCATGACGACTCAAGGCCAACGAAAGATCCTCTTTCATAATGCCAGAGCCATTATCTCGTATTTTTATACACCTAACGCCCCCCTGCTCAACATCAATGTCAAGCTGAGAGGCGCCAGCATCAAGACTGTTTTCAAGCAACTCCTTTACGACGGAAGCGGGTCGTTCAACCACCTCTCCCGCAGCAATTTGGTTGGCTAGACGTGGCGATAAAAGATTAATTCTTTGCATGAACGACCTTCAAAAATGACAACCCCTTCCGACACAAGGGGTTTAAATATGGCGTTATCCGGCAGGAATAACAAGTTTCTGACCAATCCAAATAACATCATTATTGAGATTATTGGCTTGACGCAAAACAGGCAAGGAAACTTGGTTGCGACGTGCGATTTCAGACAAGGTATCCCCTTTACCAACCGTATAAACACGATCTGTATGCTTATTTTGCTTCCATGCAACCAGAGAGCCGTCTGGGGCATTCTTAGTGAAATACCCAATCACGCCTTTGGCTATTGAAGCTGCGAGCTTTACACGATAAGTCTTACTTGATAAGTTTTTCGCTTCAGTACTATTGGAAACAAAACCTGTTTCAATCAAGATAGATGGAATATCAGGTGACTTTAAAACCACAAAGCCTGCTTGCTGAACACTGTCCTTATGCAAGACAGCCACATTCTTCATTTCTCCCAAAACACTGTCACCCACATTCAAACTCATTTGAATGGTGGAGTTCATAGACATATCAAGCAACACCTCTGCCAACAACTGATCCTTATCATCAAGCGAAATACCGCCAACTAAGTCAGCAGAATTTTCTTGTTGAGCTAGCCATCGACCCATTTCAGACGTTTTACCACTTAACGAGAGCGCCCACACTGAAGCGCCACGAGCACTTGCCTTGGTAAACGCATCAGCGTGTATTGAAATTAATAAATCAGCATTGGCTTCACGCGCCACTCGAGAACGATCACGCAACTGAAGATAAGTGTCGGTAGACCGAGTCAAAACAGCTTTAAAGCCTTCTACGGCGTTAATTCGGCTTGCCAACTCTTTACCAATAGACAACACAATATCTTTTTCACGAACATTGTGCTGCCCCAAAGCACCAGGATCCTTTCCACCGTGCCCCGGATCAATCGCAATCACAATGTCACGCTTCTCTTTCGACAAATTCGCCAAGCTTTTGACGACAGTGGCAGGCTTTCGAACACCGTACTCAAGCTCGACTAATATACGAGGACCATAGGTGCCATTGGCGGCCAGCACGGTGCTTTTGGCCTTAGCGGCTTGCGCCAAATCAAGCACAAATCGCACACCATTATCACGCTTAGCGTAGCGAACGCGCATCAACACATCTGAAGACAAGGCTGACAACCCATCAACCACAGACGCTTCTAGATTAACGCCACTCACATCTAAGACCACCCTCTCTGGATTTGAAAGAGGAAAAATCCGATGCTCAGAAAGCTCAGAAAGCTCAAAGACCAAACGCGTCACCCCTTCCTGTTGGGCAACACGAATATCTCGAACCTCTGCCGCAAACACATCTAAACATGCGACAGACAGGATTAAATTAATAAAAACAAAAAGACAAATTTGAAATTTAGTATGCATATCAGACAGCTAGCTAGTATATCTGTCACACTATAACCGCTGATTAAGTGGATCTCAATCTTACTTATAGTAAAGACATCTATACATCAAGAAGTTATGACCTTTGCTAGTGCATTTAACGCCACATTCCCCTTTTCTGATTGCGCAATAAAAGAAACATGACGTCCATGCCGGATCAATCCCAAAGAAATGACCAGATCAGCCTCAGGAAGCACCCCACGCCCCATTTCAGCCCACTCTATCAAGCATAAGCTGCCAACAGTGAAATAATCACGAATCCCCATAAACTCAAGCTCTTCGGCATTCCCAACCCGATAAAGGTCAAAATGATAAGCCTCCAGACCCATAAACTCATACGGCTCAACGATGGTATAGGTTGGACTCTTTACAGGCCCTTGATACCCCAAACCGCGTAATATCCCCCTTACTAGCGTCGTTTTGCCCATACCTAAATCACCCTCTAGATAGACGACACCCCCTTCTTTTAGCGCGGAAGAAACAATCGCACCCAAGCCCTCCATCGCCTCTTCACCATAAATCTCTTTTTCTATTCGCATCACCAACTAGCCCTTCTCACTTCAACATACAGGCAAACCAAAACAATAACGGCAATTCTAATACACAAGTCTTTTGAAACAAGTATCAATGGCGCATAATTAGTAAACAAGACTTTATCATTCACACACATCCCCTACTAACAAGGATACCTATGGATTGGTTGCTCATCTCACTGATTGGTATTGCCGTGTTTATCACTGGTGTTTCGAAAGGGGGATTTTCTGGTGCATTTGGCATCCTTGCCGTACCACTTATATCTCTGCAAACCTCACCAACGCTTGCTGCCGCCATCATGCTGCCCATTCTCTGTATCATGGACATATTTACCGTGCAAAAGTTCTGGAAAAAATGGAACGCAGAACAACTCTTGAAATGCATTCCAGCGGCAATAGTTGGCGTGATTATTGGCGGCTTAACCGCATCTTGGTTCTCGACAGAGTGGTTAAAAATCATGGTCGGAGTCATTGCAGTAGGCTTTACACTGAACTCATGGCCAAGAAAAAACACCAACACAACACGAAAACCACTTAGCGCCATAGCGGGAAAACTGTGGTGTGCCTTGGGTGGATTCACTAGCTTTATCGCCCATGCTGGCGGACCACCAATGAGCGTATATTTGCTGAGAGCCAATCTAGATAAAACCCAATACGTTGCCACCGCTGCGGTTATTTTTACCGCCATCAATTACGTAAAACTAATACCCTATGGCATGTTAGGACAGCTCAACACATCAAACATACTGCTGTCGCTTAGCTTCACCCCTATCGCCTTTTTAGGGGTACAACTTGGCGCATGGCTGCACTATAAAATATCCACAGCGCTGTTCTTCAAAGCCATGTATAGCTGTCTTTTTTTAACCGGGTTAAAACTGATATGGGATGGCATCTCCGGACTAAATTAGCGGACAACAAGTCCGCTAACGTTATAGAGGTTAATTAACCGTTGACTAAAGGACGGCCGCCCTAATCGTCCAAGCCAAACATGGTTTTACGGTAGTGTTTCAATTCACCGATAGACTCTAAAATATCATCCAAAGCCAAATGCGAACCAGCTTTACTAAAACCATCCAGCGCTTCTGGCTTCCAGCGTTTCGCCAACTCTTTAACCGTACTCACGTCCAAATAACGATAATGGAAAAACGCTTCCAATTTAGGCATGTAGCGATACAAAAAACGACGATCTTGGCCAACACTATTTCCACAAATAGGCGATTTTCCTGCCGGAACATATTGCGCCAAAAACTTAATCGTCTCTTCTTCCGCCTGCGCCATACTAATTGTTGATGCTAACACTTTTGCTGTTAACCCTGAATTTCCATGATGTTTCGTACACCACTCATCCATCGCATCCATCACGGCCTTCTCTTGGTGAACCACAAGATTCGGCCCTTTAGCCAAAACATTCAAATGTTTGTCAGTTACCACCGTCGCAATTTCAATAATGGTATCGGTTTCTGGGTCTAATCCTGTCATTTCAAGATCGATCCACACTAAATTCTCTTCATTTAAGCTCATAATCTTCCAAGTCCTTTATTATCAATGCCAAGCATTATACTCTATGCGCCTTACTTTATGACCAGACGAATCTAATGTCGAAGCGAAAACTTACTAAACAACAAACTTGGCGAATCGAAAGAATTCATAAAGAGCGCGTTGAACGCACTCAGAAACGAGGAGATATCGCCGAAGAACTTTTACAATCCTCTGATCTCGGCCCCGAGACAGAAGGCATCATCATTTCTCACTTTGGCACACAAGTAGAAGTTGAAGGCACTCAAGAACCGTTTATTGGCATCTCTACACGTTGTAATTTACGTGCCAACTTAGGCCAGCTTGTGACAGGTGACAAAGTCATTTGGCGCCCTAAACAAAATGAAGGTGGCGTAGTCGTAGCAACAACACCAAGAAATACATCTCTATCTCGCCCAGACATGCACGGCAGAATAAAACCCGTTGCAGCCAACATAGATCATATCATCGTCGTTATTGCTGCAGAGCCTGTTGCACATGCCAACTTAATTGACCGCTATCTAGTGGCTGCAGAAACCGTTGGCATACCTCCAGTCATATTGCTCAATAAGTGCGACTTGATCGACGACAGTAACAAAGAAGAATTAGACACTCTGATTAAAACCTACGAAGATCTTAATTATAAGATCATCAGAACCTCGATTAAAAACCAGGCAGGCATGGAAGCGCTCTATAACTTCCTGCAGGACAAAACCAGCGTCTTTGTTGGCCAATCCGGTGTAGGGAAATCCTCTCTTATAGGCACTTTACTACCAAGTATTGACATCAGTGTGGGCGAGTTATCTCAAAAACGCAAAAAAGGCGTACACACCACTACCACAGCCAGACTGTTCCATATGCCGAAAGGCGGCGATCTTATTGACTCACCAGGTATACGTGAATTTGGCTTATGGCATATTTCTGAAGAAGAGCTATTAAATGGCTTTATAGAGTTTCGGCCACACATTGGTTACTGTCGTTTTCGCGATTGTGCCCATGAGAAAGAACCTGGATGCGCCATTCTTGGAGCCTTAGCAGAAGGCAAAATCACAGAACACCGCTTCCAAAGCTTTTTACGGATAAAACAGTCTATTCGAGAAAACCAAGCCTTTTAAAACACCGTTTCAGGTGTGATTTTCAAATCTGATTGCTGGACAGGGTTGCCAAAATTGCGGCGATTCTGATCCAGCAATTTTTTGTACGCATCATCCGTTAACAAGGTAATACTAATACGTCGATTTTGAGCACTATCAGTCTCAAATCGATTATAAGGTATGGTATCAGATAAACCGATCACCTGAGCAATTCGCTTATCGTCAACCCCACCTTCTTCTAAAATATGGCGTGCTGCGTTCGCCCTCATGGCAGACAAATCCCAGTTATCCAAACTACCGGTATCATTAAATTTAGAAGAGTCTGTGTGCCCAGTAATCACGATAGGATTAGTGATTTTATTAAAAATCGGAGCCATTGTTAAAAGCGTATTCTCAATATCTGGCATCATACGAGCACTACCACGCTCAAACATCGGCTTATTCGGGTCATCTAATAATGTAATTCGAACGCCAAGCGGCGTAATTTCAATGCGCATATTTTGCTGTTGAGAAAGCAAGACATTCATCTTCCCTAGCTCTTCTTGCACCATATTGTTAAGGCTTTTGGACTCAGCAGTGTCAGGACCATTCCCCATCTGCGTATCTCTCGTTGTCACATCCGCACTCCCTGACTCAGGCAATTGCAGATCCAATTTTCTCTCAGAACTCTTTGCCGGACTCCCCCCAAATCAATCGGATTAGCACTAAAACCCGCCGTAGAAGCCCCTGTAGGATCTTGAAAATATCCCTCGATACTTGCCAATTCTTCTGGCGAAGCCACACTCAATATCCACAACACCAAAAAAAGCGCCATCATTGCCAAAGCAAAATCGGCCAAAGCAATTTTCCAGGCACCACTATGACGTCCGCCTTTTTTTATTTTCTTAACGCGCCGAATCACCAATCCGTTAGAACCTAAGGCCATCAATTATTCTCCTCTGTGCCGTAGTCCATATTAACGGTACTGCTTAAGATCATCTGCTAATTCAATAAAACTAGGACGCATATCTGGCGGTAGCAATTTACGCCCAGTCTCCACCGCTACAGGCGGTGCATAACCGGATACAATCGAATTCAGACACGCTTTGATACATAAATACGCCTTCAATTCATGAGTACCAAGATTTTCTAAATGAGTAGCGGCTGGTCCGACAAAACCATAGCCCAAAAAGATACCCAAGAACGTCCCTACCAGCGCAGCAGCAACATGAGTACCAATTTCTTCTAACGGGCCACCAATCGCCCCCATAGTGATAACGATACCCAATACAGCGGCAACAATACCGAATCCAGGTAAGGCTTCCGCCACCCGATTTAACGCATGACTCGGGGCAACCAGCTCTTCCTGAATTTGCTCTATCTCATTATCCATAATTGCCTCGATCTCATAAGCTGGCAAGCCGGTTAATGTAAAAATACGGTAGTTATCCGTTAAAAAATTGACCACTTCATGATCGCGAATAACGTCCGGAAAACGATTAAATAGTTCACTCGTAAAAGGTGACTCAATGTCTTCTTCAATTGCCAAAAAACCATTTTGACGACTTTTTTGAAACAGGCAATACATCAACCCCAGCAACTGCGTATAGAATCGCTTATTATGTCGACTCCCTGAGAATACCTGAGGCAACATGACCAATACTTTTTTCTGCACAACAAATGGATTGGCCATCATAAAAGCACCCAACGCAGCCCCACAAATAATAATCACCTCAAAAGGCTGCCATAAAGCCAGCATTTTTCCATGTGATGCCAAATAGCCAAACACCACACTAACAATCACCACTAACACGCCAGCTAATGCAAACATATTTTATTCCTTAATACTGACAAAGTATTCTCTCAACTCAATATACAGTATGATTGATGAGATCAAAAACATAAGAGCGCGTTAAACACACATTAACAAGAGCCACTAATGTAACCAGCTATGATAGACAAGTCACCTTCTGGCCTAAATGAATGGCTACATTTTCTGAAAAACAAAAAATTTCCTGTTCAAGCAGTTAGCCTCGCTCGTCTCAAAACTCAAATCAAACGAACAGAAGACACATTGGATGGAATACAAGCCAACATAGCATCAGACCCACTGTTGGCTTTTGCTATCCTGAATGAAGCAAATCGCATCGTACCAAATAAGAATAGCGAAATAAAAACACCCTTTCATGCTGCTGCCATGGTCGGAATGAATGGCATAGAAAAATTACTCCCACAATTTGCTCCTTACAATCTTAATGCGAAAGAAAAGCCAGCGCCGTTAATCGCTTTTTTAAGCGAAATACAAATCAGCTATGAAGCCGCAACCATTGCTAGGCGTTGGGCGATAGAAAAACTGACCAGCCACGAAGATGATATTTTTTGGATCACATTATTTCGCGATGCCGCCAGATGGCTATTGTGGTTTTATGCCTATCCAACCATGACTGTAATAGAACAAAAAATTCAACGAGGGGAAAAAGCCAGTCAAGCCGAACTTAACACCTTAGGGTGCCGCATTGATGAACTTACCGTACACCTCTGCACTCATTGGCACACCCCCAACAAAGTCATTGAATCATTTTTAACCAAACACATACCGAACGCAAAAGAACTACAAACACTTGCCCACTTAGCACACCACCCAGATGAATTGCCGGGCTTTACCGAAGATAAAAGACTCACTATTTTGACTAACAACCCTCTTATTTTTTCATACTGTGCTAATAAAGTAGCCCATGAAGCCAACCGTATGAAATGGGACTCGAAAAACTTACCTTTCTTCTACCGAGTTGTTGCCACCATCATGCACCGCCGCATCGGCGAGATCATCCAAATAGCTCATTTAGCAAGCACTGAGGCAGCAAAGCTCTTTAACAAAGGCGGAAAAATATCCCTCGCCCAACAACTCCTTGATCCCAATCTTTACAACCAAAGAGCCGTACCACCTACGAACCCCAACGCTCTTCTATCACCACTTGCTGAACTCAGAAGAGCAGTAGTTAAGTCAAACAATCAGGGGACAAAGCAAAAAGCCAGCCTAGCGTTAAAGACTATTTTAAAAGCAATCCCCAACGCCCAACACAGCATTCTGTTTAGACACTCGGACAATAAAGTGTCTCCGCTGTATCAGTCTGGCTACAACATAGAAGTCATTAAAGCCATTAAATGGAATACCCCTTCAAGCATTTTTAAAAAATTGTCTCAAAAAACATCAGCCACCCATTTGGCCGGAGCAAAACTTGACAAAATAGTCAGTGAATTACCCCACAAATCAGACCAAATCATTGATAAAAACAGCCACCTTATGCTTGCCTCAACACAGACATCAGCAAACGAAATGGTCATATTTTGGCTAGAAACACGAACAAAATTCAGTGAGAATGATTACAAAACGCTTAAGAAAATCGTTTCTTTAATCAGCCACACCACCCTATAAATTCATCTATCAGGATAAATAACGTGACTAAAGATCAACTGTTTGCATTTGCACAACACATCACACCACAGAAAACCCTATCACGTGCTATCGGCAAAATAGCCGAATGTGAAAACACTTGGGTTAAAAACACCTTTATCAGTCAGTTTGTAAAAAAATACCAAGTAGACATGAGCGAAGCCATCAACAGTGACGCACTGTCATACCGCAACTTCAATGACTTTTTTACCCGCGCAATCCGCCCCGAACTACGCCCTATTTGTAACGAAGAAAATAGTATCGCCTGCCCCGCCGATGGGGCCGTTAGCCAACTTGGCAACATTGAACATGGCACGCTGTTTCAGGCTAAATGTCACTATTACAGCTTAACTAGCCTACTAGGAGGCGATGCATCACTATCCAATCTGTTTTTAGGCGGCTCTTTCGCCACCGTTTATTTATCCCCTAAAGATTACCATCGCGTACATATGCCACTTTCTGGCAAATTAACAAAAATGATTCACATACCTGGGAAGCTATTTTCGGTCAACAAGGTAACAGCGGAACAAATCCCTAACGTCTTTGCTCGCAATGAACGCACCGTGTGCTTATTTGATACAGAGGCAGGTCCAATGGCAGTAATATTAGTTGGCGCCATGATTGTTGCCAGCATCGAAACCGTCTGGGCTGGGCAAGTGACACCCTTTAACAAAAACATTGTCACTTGGGACTATAAAGAACTTAATAATATTGAAATCAAAAAAGGCGAAGAAATGGGCCGATTCAAACTCGGCTCCACCGCCATTGTACTATTTGGGAAAAATGCAGTTAATTGGGAAGAGTCATTGCAAGCTGACACCCCCACAAAAATGGGTATGCATTTTGGCAATGTCGTCACGAAATAGTGCGAATCCAAACAAGCCTAGAAAGCCTGCTCTTAGCAGGCTTTTCTATCCTCATCATTGAGCTGCACTGACCACTGGCACGATATCTCTGCTCACCATCTGATGCAAACTATCCCGATAACCCGTTCGACCAGAGGGCAGCGTTTCTTCTGAAGTAATCGCAATGGTTAGCGCTAAGTCAGGCAACACATAGATCATTTGCCCACCATAACCCCAACCGTAATACCCTTGCACACCAGCAAAAGTTTGAATAAACCAACCATAGCCATATTCACCCTCATGAAAGCGAGACTGCGTTCTAGGTGTCCAGCTCTGTGCAATCCACTCTTTAGAAAGTAAACGCTGACCCTTATCTGTCAAACCTCCGCGCCGATACAGCTCCCCAAACGCCAACAAAGAAGAAGGCGTCATACCCACCTGATTCCCCCCCATTGGAATACCCGTTGGACTGGTCTCCCAACTTTGCACTCGAACACCTGAACCCTGCAGCCACTGATTAGCTATAAGATAAGTATGCTGACCAGTTTGCTGCATAATTATCGCGGACAACAGATGCGTGTTACCCGTTGAATACTGCATATCACCCCCAACCTCATCAATAAAAGGCCATGACAAAGCCGTTTTAACCCAATCATCACTAACCACCCAACGACCATAGTTACGGCCAGAGGTCCGCTCCAACCCCGCTTGCATGGAAAGTAAATGCCCAATGGTAATATCATTTAAACGAGGGTCTGGATTCTTGGGAAATTGGTCCGCCAGCAAAGACGCAATAGGCTGATCCACACCCTCTATCACGCCACGATCAATCGCCATACCAACAATAGCCGACATCAGCGATTTTGACGCCGATTTAATATTCGTCACCGCATTAATATTAGCCTTATTGTAGGCCTTTGCCCAAACCACTTGCCCCTTATGCGCAATATGAACGGTCTTAATGTTCGAAAAGCTCTGAGCGGTTTTATCCATCGCCCCGAAATCCAAAGCCTTAGCCTGAAGACTAATCAACAAGAGCAATGAACCAAACATCAGAAAACGCATATTGAACTATTCACCTTATGTTATACGAATAAATAATAACCATAATACCGACAAATATAGCCATAGCAAAAGCCCACAAAAAAGCCTGCATAAAGCAGGCTTTTTTGGCTATTTAGAGAAGCAAAAAGCTCAAGGCAAATCGTCCTCTAACTCTTCTTTCGGAGCTGGAATCAGATCTTCTCTCTTCACATCCATTGCCAACAATAAATTTGCCGCAACAAAAATAGAAGAATACGTACCGATAATAATACCGACCAACAGCGCCATAGAGAAATTATGAATCGGCTCACCGCCCAAGAAAAACAGCACAACCAAAACAAACAACGTGGTCATAGAAGTAATTAAAGTACGATCTAAAGTCTGATTAATCGAATCATTCACCAAATCATATGGGGTGGTATCACGCATAATACGAAAATTTTCACGAATCCTATCACATACAACAATGGTATCATTGAGCGAATATCCAACTACCGCCAACAAAGCGGCCAATACGGTCAGATCAAACTCCACCTCAAACAAAGAGAAAAAACCCAAAGTGATGATAACGTCGTGAATCAATGCTGCGACAGAAGCAACAGAGAACTTAAATTGGAAACGCACAGCCACATAGATCATCACGATCGCCAAGGCAAGCAACATGCCCAAACCGCCCTGCTCACGCAACTCTTCACCAACTTGCGCACCAACAAACTCCGAGCGCTGCAATGTCACCTGATTCGAGCCATTGTTTTGCAACGTCGACAACACCTCATCACCCAAGGTCGCCGTATAAGCATTTGCCATCCGCACAACAACATCAGTAGGAGAACCAAAGTTCTGCACAACTACATCACTGTAACCATTTTGAGCAAGCAAATCACGAACGTCGTCTAATACCGGCGCCTCTTGATATACCACTTCAATCAAGGTCCCACCGGTAAAATCCAAGCCAAACTGCAGACCTTTAGTCGCCAAAGAGCCAAGAGAAATAAGGATCAACGCAATCGAAAAAGCAGCTACGATTTTACGCATTGCCATAAATGGAATATTTGTCACTTTCATGGCGCTCTCCTAAATATACAGTTTCTTGTTTTTACGACCGCCATACACAAGGTTAACTTGTGCACGAGTAACCACAATTGCCGTGAACATTGAAGTTAGAATACCCAACGACAAAGTCACTGCAAAACCTTTAACAGGGCCTGTTCCTACCGCAAACAAAATAACAGCCACAAGCAAGGTTGTGATGTTTGCATCAAGAATCGTCGTAAATGCACGATTAAAACCAGAGTGAATGGCTTGCTGACTTGGCATACCACTCGCCAATTCCTCTCTAATCCTTGAAAAAATCAACACGTTTGCATCCACGGCCATCCCCATCGTCAACACAATACCAGCAATGCCTGGCAGAGTGAGGGTTGCCCCCAAGATAGACATACAAGCCATCAGAAGAATAATATTCAACGCCAAAGACACATTGGCAAAGATACCAAATACTTTGTAGTAAACCAGCATGAACAACATAACAACCAGCAAACCGATCTGCGCTGAGTTAATCCCCAGCTTAATGTTCTCAGCACCTAAACTCGGTCCAATAGTACGCTCTTCAACAAAATAGATGGGCGCAGCCAAGGCTCCAGCACGCAACAACAAGGCAAGCTCGGAAGACTCACGAGGGCTATCTAATCCGGTAATACGGAATGAATTACCTAAAGTGGTTTGAATCGTGGCTAAAGAAATAATACCCTTCTCGCTATAACTTCTTCGCACCTCCTCCATCTTGCCGTCCGTCTCAACAAAACGACTACGAGATTTATGCTCGATAAATACAACCGCCATGTTTCGGCCAACGGCAGAACGAGTCACTTTACTCATTTGTTTGCCGCCTTTGCCATCCAAGCTAATATTCACTTGTGGTCGGCCATTTTCATCAAAAGAAGAGCCTCGCATCAGAAACACTGTCACCCGTGATAATGATGTCACGCTCTAAACGCGCCGTTCGCCCACTGCCATCACGAAAAGTTAAAGTCTCTATGTCTGCGCCATTATCTTCCAAGCCAGCTTCTAGATGAAATTCTAAGTTAGCCGTTGCACCGATGATACGTTTTGCTGCAGCAGTGTCTTGCACCCCAGTGCAACTCAACCACGATACGACTACTACCTTGGCGCTGAACAAGCGGCTCCGCTACACCAAGTTCGTTAACACGATTTCGCAGTGTGGTTAAGTTTTGCTGCAAAGCATACGCTTCAATCTCTTTCTTAGCGGCTTCGGTAAAACTTACGTCCAGATAAAACTCATCAGTCTCTTGACGAGTGGCATAACGGTATTCAGGAAATTCTTTTTTTAACAATACTTCCGCCGATGCCATATCGCCAGACTGCAAGAAACGCACCGACAACACACCATCTTCTATATCAACACTGCGGTAACGCACACGATCTTTGCGTAACACCGCCTTCATCTCACTGGCACTCACTTCAAGTCTCTGCTTAAGTGCCGCAGGCGTATCCACCTCCAAAAGAAAATGCACGCCACCACGCAAATCAAGACCCAACTTAGCAGGCCCAGCTCCTAGCGAAGACAACCATTCCGGCGTCGTAGGAACAAGGTTGAGCGCTGTTACAAAGTCATCACCCAATGCTGCCGCCACAACTGGCTTAGCAGCAAGTTGGTCCTCACCGCTATTAAAGCGCAAGGTACCGCCAGCAGAGGTAAGCTCTGCTTCTTTTAATTCTATATTCGCATTGGCAAGCGCATTCTTTGCTCTTAGCAAAGTTTGCTCATCAACAACCGCAGTTGCTTTTTGGGTAGATAGTTGTAGCGCTGGATCATCCGGATAAAGGTTTGGGAAGGCATAGAGTAGCCCCAAAGCCAAAACAAGAAGAATTAGCAAATACTTCCACAAGGGGTACTTGTTAAGCATGAAAAATCCTTTACACCTAAAATGAGATGATTATTCGCAACAGAGTGCAAACATCTCAAAATTTAATAAATCGGAAAAAGAAAAGCGCCTACATTAGGCGCCTTTCTAGGAAAGTTAAATAGACTTCAACGTTCCTTTTGGCAATACCGCAGCAACAGAAGACTTTTGAAATTTCATTTCAATGCCTTCAGAGACTTCAAGCACTACATAGTTATCATCAACTTTAGACACTTTACCCAATACACCACCGCCAGTTACTACCTCAGTACCTTTCGCTAGCGATGCAATCAAGTTTTTATGCTCTTTTGCACGTTTCGCTTGTGGGCGCCACATAAGGAAGTAAAAAATGACAACGAAGCCCGCAAGAAGCACTAGGTTAAAAATACCTGCATCTGCTGGTGCGCCGCCTTCAGCGTAAGCTGGTGAGATCAATGCGATCATGGTGTTAACTCTCCAATGGTTTATGAAACTGTTGTCATTTCTTACGTAAAGAAATTGACATAATTTTGTTTATTATTCACTCAAAGCTGGCGTATCTAGGCCTCGCTTTGCATAAAACTCATCAACAAAGGCGTCAAATCTACCTTCATCGAGCGCTAGACGCAATCCCGCCATGAGTGTTTGATAATATCGTAGGTTATGAATCGTATTTAATTGCGCCCCTACCATTTCTTGACACTTATCTAAATGATGTAAATAAGACCGAGAAAAGTTTTTACAAGTGTAACAATCACATTCTTTATCAAGAGGTCCCACATCATGACGATATTGTGAGTTCCGAATGCGCACCACACCATCTGAAGTAAACAGATGACCATTACGGGCATTACGTGTTGGCATCACACAGTCAAACATATCAACACCGCGGCGAACACCTTCCACCAAATCCTCAGGTTTTCCCACTCCCATCAAATAGCGTGGCTTATCTTCTGGCATTTTCGGTGTGATATGATCTAACACCTTCATCATTTCATCTTTGGGACTCACCAACCGACAAACCGCCAATGGCATAGCCGTCAAAACCGATATTCACTAACCCTTCTAGTGACTCATCTCGAAGGTTTTCATACATACTACCTTGGATAATACCGAACAACGCAGATGGGCTGTCGCCATGTTCGTCCTTCGAACGCTGAGTCCCAACGTAAACTCATGCGCATGGATTTGGCAGCCACTTCTGGCGTCGCAGGATACGGCGTACACTCATCAAAGATCATCACAATATCAGAGCCAAGATCACGCTGAACCTGCATCGAAATCTCGGGACTTAGAAACACTTTCGAGCCATTAATGGGAGAGCGAAAACTTACGCCCTCTTCGGTAATTTTGCGCATTTCACCGAGTGAAAATACTTGAAAACCACCTGAATCCGTTAAAATCGGTTTTTTCCATTGTGTGAAATCATGCAAATCTCCATGAGCCTTCACTACCTCTGTTCCTGGACGCAACCAAAGATGGAAAGTATTACCCAAAATAATATCTGCACCAATTTCCTCGATATCTTTGGTCAACATGCCTTTTACCGTACCGTAAGTACCAACAGGCATAAAAGCCGGCGTTTCAACCTTCCCACGAGGAAACGTCAAGGTTGCACGACGTGCTTTTCCTGACGTCGTGTGAAGTTCAAAATCCATAAAACATTCTGGACGTTTATCAGACATTCGTCTTATTCCTCACCTTGCGGGCCTTTAGCCTGCGCATTTCGTGTAATAAACATGGCATCGCCATAACTAAAAAATCGATACTTTTGCTCTACTGCCACTTTGTAAGCAGCCATCACATGATCATAACCTGCGAACGCACTAATCAGCATGATCAGCGTAGATTCTGGCAAGTGAAAATTCGTCACCAACGCATCTACGGTTTTAAATTCGTAACCTGGATAAATAAAAATACTGGTATCGTCTTGCATTGGGGCGATTTCACCACCTTGGCTTGCCGACTCTAGACTACGCACACTGGTCGTACCAACCGCAATCACTCGACCACCACGCGCTTTAGTGGCTTTAACTTGCTCAACCACACTAGGCTCAACTTCCACATATTCAGCGTGCATAATATGGTCTTTTACATTTTCGACCTTCATAGGCTGAAAAGTTCCGGCACCAACATGCAAGGTAACAAATGCTATTTCAACCCCTTTGGCTTTGATTTTTTCTAGCAAAGCTTCATCAAAGTGCAACCCAGCCGTTGGCGCTGCAACCGCCCCAGGCTTTTGATTATAAACCGTCTGATAACGCTCTTGATCACTATTTTCATCAGGACGTTCAATATAAGGCGGTAGCGGCATATGCCCAGCACGCGTTAGCACATCTAAAACAGGCTCATTAAAAACAAGATGAAACAAAGCTCCCGAACGACCAACCATAGTCGCTTCAATATGCTCGCCTTTGTCTTGCCCTAATAGCAACTTACTGTTTTCTTTTGGTGACTTACTCGCACGAACATGCGCTAGCGCCTCGTTTGTATTAATAACTCGCTCAACGAGCACCTCTACTTTTCCGCCAGACTCCTTCTGCCCAAAGACGCGCGCAGGAATCACGCGAGTATTATTGAACACCATCAAATCGCCAGGCTGAACCAAATCCAAGACATCCGGGAACTGACGATGAACCACTCCCCCACTAGAACCATCAAGGTGTAATAACCGGCTGGCCGTTCTATCTGGCGTCGGATAGTGAGCGATTAAGGAGTCAGGTAAATCAAAGTGATAATCAGAAACGCGCATAAAAAGAAAGCTACCTAGGAAAAACGACCCGTTATTCTAGCGAAAAACCACTCAAAAGGGTACTTCCAACCCAACAGATATTAAAAAGATAAAAAATACTGTTTTCAGAAGTTGACTTATCCTAAAAATCACCTAGAATACGCCTCACCTTTTTCAAGGCCAGTATGGTGGAATTGGTAGACACGACGGATTCAAAATCCGTTGCCTTCGGGTGTGGCGGTTCGAGTCCGCCTACTGGTACCAACATAAAAAGCCCTGATCACTGATCAGGGCTTTTTTTCGTTCCTTGAATGTCATTCTTGGGTTATTAAATCAGACAACCGCATCATTTATAGGAACAAAACATGAACCGCCGCAAAAAAATCAAAGACATACTTACCAAACGTATTAAACAAGCGAATTTGAAAGCGAACCCAAAAAAAGCAAAACCAAAGTACATTTCTAAAGCAGAGCGCGCCAAAATGGAAGCGGAAGCCATTGCAAACCCAGATCTGGCCACGGCAACAGAAACACCTGAAACAGACCAAACTAAAGACGCTTAAAATCGCGCCCTAAAATGCCAGTCACCTTCTTTCATATCATTTTTGATTGACTGGCAAATATCTTTGTCTATCTGATCACTGTCCATATCGTACAGACCGCATTGCGCCATAGCGCGCTTCTTATTAACATTCAAACCTAAATACTCGTACACGACACGTGCACAGCATGGCGCTCTTTCACCACTCCCAGACACACCTAAACGCAAACCCGTTAATCGTTCCACTCGATTCTGAAAAGACGGATAAAGAATCGTCTGGGTCATTTCCACATGGGTTTGCCTTTCATAATCGATCAAAAACAATCGATCTGACAACAACTGCACTACCCCACTATACACACCATGAAAAGACTTCTTTAGGTTCCTTGGATTTAGCCGCTCAGTTCTATGGTAGTAGGTTTTATCACCTTGTGACTCAATATATACTAAGGTACGCAAAATCTTTCCTGGACACGCCATAGAAAGATAATACTCAAAATAATAACCACAATATTTAGCCAACCCCTGTTGGCCGGACTGATTAAGCTGATTAAAATGTTGCTGCTCGGGGGCAAGTGTTTTGACATCTTCGCTTTGACGAATCGGACGCGCTTGCACCAAGATAATAAATTGCCTATGAGGTAAAGCCATCTCACTGGGACTCAACACCAAAAAACTCCCCTATACGACGCTGTGTACTATGATTAGGGACTGTCGTGCCATTAAGATAGCGATTAAATTGCGCACGATTGATGTTTAATCGGCGGCACACATCAGCCACAGATTTATAATAGCTGCACAACAACTGCAAGTTAACCGCAAAATCCTGAGCCACTATTTACCTCACCTAAATAAGCCAACATCAAACACCAGCAGTGTAATAAATCCTCTTGTTAAAAACACTTAAAAAATGATGCTAGTTGATGCTCCATCAGTATCAACTAGCATCAGATAGCGCCTATTTACGAACTCCCTTTCCTAGAAATTTTTCGCTCCAATGAGCGTCTGAATTCCCCCTTAATAAATCTAAAAAACTAGGAGTCATCATTCATGTTATCCCTTCTCACCGACTTACTTTGGAGCAAGGTTCTTATTGCCGTATTAATTGGCATTGGTATCTGGTTCACTATTGCAACCCGTTTTGTACAATTTCGTTATTTTGGCAATATGTTCAGCATCCTTACCGCCAAACATCATGAGGCGGACGGCAAACATTTAAGTTCTTTTCAAGCCTTAATCTTATCCGTCGCGGGTCGTGTTGGTGGCGGTAATATTGCCGGCGTTGCAGTGGCCATAACAATTGGTGGTCCAGGTGCGATCTTCTGGATGTGGGTCGTTGGCCTGATGGGCATGGCCACCAGCTTCATCGAATGCATGCTGGCACAAACCTACAAAACAGCGGAAGCCGATGGCACTTATCGTGGTGGCCCTGCATTTTATATCGAACGCGGTCTAGGCAAACACTGGAGATGGCTATCGGTAACGTATTCCATCCTTCTACTGGCCACATTTGGTATTGCTTTTACCACCTTACAATCCTATTCCGTTGCGACCTCCCTAGAAGACGCCTTTGGTATACAACCTTATTACAGCGGCATCGGTATGGCGCTCATTGTTGGCCTAATCATTTTTGGCGGTGTTAAACGTATTGCACAGGTCGCTGAAATTTTAGTGCCTATTATGGCTGGTGGCTATTTGCTCATCGCCCTTATCGTGCTTGCGATGAATTTAAGCGCCATCCCAGATATGCTGATCATGATCGTTAAAAGTGCATTTGGTCTAGAACCGGCGATTGGTGGAGGCATAGGTGCCGCCATTATGATGGGTGTAAAACGTGGCCTATTTTCCAACGAAGCAGGTCTTGGTAGCGCACCAAACGTGGCGGCGGTAGCACACATTCCACATCCAGCAAACCAAGGGATAGTTCAAGCCTTTTCCGTTTTCATTGACACTATTATTTTATGTACTTGTACGGCGCTGATCATTTTACTTGGCAGTGCGTATGACCCAAGTAGTACCGATACCGTCCAAGGCGTTGCCCTAACACAAGCCTCATTAGCGACACACATGGGCGACTATGGCCGTATGTTCGTCAGTATTGCTTTACTACTCTTTGGTTTCAGCACCATCTTGTACAACTATTATTTGGGCGAAAACAGCGTTAGTTACTTAACAAAATCCGACAATCATGGCTTCTACATGAATGCCTTCCGCGTCATCATCATCTGCCTTTGCTGTACCGGCGCTATCCTTGATCTCGGCACAGTATTCGCTTTTGCGGATTTAAGCATGGGCTTACTAGCATTGGTTAACTTGTTTGCGCTTGCTCTACTCTTTAAAGTCGCCAAACGCATCATGAAAGACTTTGACGATCAACGCAAACAGGGCAATAAAATGCCAACGTTCGAAGCCAACCGATTCGCCGATTTGGATCTAGATCAAGCATCTTGGCCTAGCGCCCCGTCAATCAACGACAAAAACCACCAATAACTCAACTTAGATAACGCCCCACTGACCAACAGTGGGGCGTCAGGAAGCAAATCATGAATACTCGCTCTGAATACGATTTACTTGGCAATATGGACGTTCCCGCTGACGCATTGTACGGTATACAAACATTGCGTGCCGCTCAGAACTTTTCCATTACTGGCGTTCCGATTTCACACTTTCCTGAATTAATCAAAGCGTTGGCGATGGTAAAAGCGGCCGCGGCTAGAACCAACCAAGAAATGAAACTGCTCACGCCAGAAAAAGCCGACGCCATTGTCTATGCCTGCCAAGATTTGATCCAAGGCCAATATCACGACCAATTTATTGTCGACGTGATCCAAGGCGGTGCTGGCACCTCGACCAACATGAACGCCAACGAAGTCATTGCCAATATTGCGCTGATGAAATTAGGGCGCGAAAAAGGCGAATACAAATACCTACACCCAAACGACGACGTCAACCGCTCGCAATCCACCAACGACGCCTACCCTACCGCTGCGTGTCTAGGCATTCAATTTGCTGCCGACAACTTTGTTCCTAGCCTTGCTTCACTCAAAGAAGCCTTAGAAGCCAAAGGACGTGAATTCGCACACATTGTAAAAATGGGTCGTACACAACTTCAAGACGCCGTTCCCATGACATTGGGACAAGAATTTGACGCCTTTGCCGTTACTCTGGGCGAAGATATTGACCGCATCAGTGAAGCATGTGCACTACTTTGTGAAGTGAACCTTGGTGGCACCGCAATCGGTACGGGTATCAATACGCCAGAAGGTTACGCCAAATTGGTAGTCGAAAAATTAGCCACCATTTCAACTAAGCCACTGGTACCCGCCAGCAACCTAGTGGAAGCCACATCGGACATGGGAGCGTTTGTCTTTTTCTCCGGCATATTGAAACGCCTTGCGATTAAATTAAGCAAAATGAGCAACGACTTACGCCTGCTTTCAAGTGGGCCACGTACAGGCTTAGGGGAAATTAACTTGCCTCCTATGCAGCCTGGCTCCTCCATTATGCCTGGTAAGGTAAACCCTGTGATTCCTGAAGCGATGAACCAAACGGCTTATCAAGTTATCGCCTCTGATCTTGCAGTCACCTTAGCCGCTGAAGCTGGTCAGTTACAGTTAAACGCCATGGAGCCGATGATCATTTATAACGTACTAAACTCCCTAAAAATGCTCAAAGAAGCCTGCCAGATGCTGGAAACTCGCTGCATACGCGGCATCACGGCTAATGAAGCAGTCTGCGCAGGCCACGTAGAAAACAGCATCGGCATCATCACCGCACTGGTGCCCTATATTGGTTACGCCAATGCCTCTCGCATTGCTAACACCGCACTGCATACTGGCAATACTGTCAAGGCTCTGGTTATTGAGGAAAATCTACTCACGGAAGAGCAGGTGAATATTTTGCTCAGCCCACAATCCATGCTGTCTCCTAGTAAGGTGGTAATATGAGCGCGCAAGTACTGGTTTTATACACGGGCGGCACTATAGGCATGGTTCAGACAGAGCAGGGCTTAGCCCCTGCTTCTGGCTTACAAGAACGTATAGAAATAGCATTGGGAATGAGTCTAAATACCCTTCCCTCTTTTGAAGTACTGGAAATATCGCCATTGATTGACAGTGCCAATATCACGCCAAAACATTGGACAAAACTAATGTCCATTCTAGCAACCCATTGGCGAGATTATGATGGCTTTGTCATTCTTCATGGTACGGACACCATGGCGTATACGGCTTCTGCCTTGTCGTTCATGCTCGGTGCTTGCGCGAAAAATATCATCCTTACAGGCTCGCAAATCCCGCTTGGCATGAATCGCAGTGACGCCACCTCTAACTTGCAAGCCGCGTTATCATTGGCGATCTCCCATAGAATAGCCGATGTCAGTCTTGTTTTTGATGGCAAACTGATGCGTGGCAACCGTATTCAAAAAATCAGTAGCGGCCGGTTTGAAGCTTTTCATACGCCAAACGATGATTTATTAGGGGAACTCGCCATCGACATGCAGTTGTACCCAGCTCGCATGATTGACAGCAACCGAGATACGTCCGACACAAGGTTTGAAAATAAGCTTGTCAGCTTTAGGGAAGGCGCCGTTGGTGTTATCACACTGCATCCTAGCCAGCCAACCACTATCTATCAAAGCCTTTTAGACGACGATAACTGCAGAGCCATCGTACTATTGACCTATGGCGCTGGTAATGTACCGGATCAGAATCCAGCCTTTTTATCCTTCTTAACGGAAGCCATGTTGCGCAAGAAAAACATCGTAAATTTAACGCAATGCTTGCACGGTGGCGTTTCTCAAGGTGCTTATGCCGCGGGATCTATACTATCGTCAATGAACGTATTAAGTGGCAAAGACATGACTTTAGAAGCAGCCTTCTGCAAGCTTCATTGGCTGATTGCCACAGGCGAAAGCTATTACGGTGTTTTAGAGAAGTGGAATACTAATTATTGCGGTGAGTTTACGCCTCAATCATACTAAGCATGCTTATAAATGGCCTTTACACGACGCAGTGCAAAGGCCATATTTTTACTCATTAGGCTCACTCCATACTGCCCATTCATTACCACACGGGTCTAAAAAGTGAAAACGACGGCCACCGGGGAAATCAAAAATCACCTGCTCAATTGTGCCTCCCGCCGCCTGCACTTTTTCAAACACCACGTCCAGTTCATTACTGTACAAGATAATCAACGCCGCGCCATTTTGCGGTCTCGAACAAAAGTTCGCTTGAAAAAAGCCGCCATCTAAACCGGCGTTTTCAAAAGCCGAATACTCCGGGCCATAATCTTTGAAGCCCCAACCAAATACTTTGCTAAAAAACGCTTTATTTAACGCTAAATCCCGCGCGGGTAATTCAACATAATTAATTTTATTGGATTCCATACTGCCCTCACTTAATGGTCGATGTCACCACCAAGATAACGCTAATCAATATCATAGCGCCACCAACCCATTGCTGCTTCGTCATTTTTTCTGCAAAACGCATTTTTGAATAATACAGAGTACCTAGAATCTCAATTTGTCCCAGCGTTTTTACCAAGGCAGGATTGACTAAAGCGAATCCTGTAAACCAACCAATGGAGCCTAACGAGCTTAATACACCCACCTTGCAACTTAGCACAAACTCATGCCTGAATGGTGCCAAGATATCTTTGCTTTTATACATCTGAATACTGCATAAAATAACCGACTGCAAGGCTAAAACGTACCATAATGTGACACCAGCGCGAGTAATAATCGAACCAGATAAGGCATGACTCGCCATAGACGCCGTCACTGAGGTAATGGCGAAACACAATCCGCTCGCCAAGCCTAATAACAAAGACAAATCTTTATGGGCCTGTTTGATATTTTTCCATTGGACACTCATCACAATGGCACCCAATACACCAAACGCAATACCCAACCAAGACCCGAACGTCAAAGTATAATGCAGTAAAGGCAAGCCAATTAACGCCGCTAACACGGCTTCTGTTTTAGCTAACAAGGTTCCTAGCGCAAAACTACCAGACTGAAAAACACGCAGCATAAAATAGGTCGCCATAATCTGCGCAACGGCACAGAGAGTCGCTGCCACAATAAAAACAGACTTATTTTCGACCGACACCCAACCGAATAGCCACCAGCAAAACACCAGATACAGAGTGACTAAGGGCATACCGTACAAAGAGCGCGCCATAGTGGCATGCAAGAAACCAGTTTGACGAGCCAAGGTATTTTGATACGCTGTTCGAACTGACTGACACCCTGCAGCGAACAGAGTAATGAAGATCCACATGCTTTAACGCTTCCTAAAGAATACAAGAAAGCGCTAGCATGCGGTCAAGAGCGGTATTTGTAAAAGGAATAAAACTTATTTGTTGGATTCCAAACAGGAATCTAACAAGTGGTTTTTATTTCTTTCTTAATTCGGTTACCTGCTCCCCAGCAACACCCCAGTTATCCGTATTGACTTCATCGATCACGACGACGGTAGTGGCTGGATTTTTACCTAACACATTAACCAACAAATCTGTCGCGCCTTTAATAAGCGCCTGTTTTTGTTCTTTGGTTACCCCTTCATCGGTAATCCGGATATTGATATAAGGCATCAGTAGCTCCTTATAGTTTTGCGACCAGCGCTGCCAAAGACTGCTTCACCGATTCATCTACAATATCGCCATCTTTCATCACATCATAGAAGTTCGGCACGCTCAAACTTCCAACCACATTACCTTTGAAATACGGCATACTATTCACCGTTTGCGCAAGCACACTGCTTGCCCCACCAGGCCTGGCGAGGTAGAAAGCACAATAACCGGTTTGTTTTGATAAACGGCTTTTTCGACACGAGACGCCCAATCAAAAATATTTTTATACGCTGCGGAATACGAACCATTATGCTCGGCAAATGAAGCCACAATCGCATCGGCCTGTGCGATAGCATTCACAAAAGCGTGCGCTTGTGCTGGCACCCCTGATGCTTTTTCAATGTCTTCACTAAACAATGGCATCTCAAAATCATTAAGATCCAGCAAGGTCACGTCAGCGCCATCCACCAAGTTAGCCGTGTAACCAGCCAAAGCCTTGTTAATGGATTGACGACTTGAGCTGGCACCAAATGCAAGTATTTTCATGTTCGATCCTTTTTCGTTTGTTAAGCAATAATCCAGATTAAGGTGATTTCACCTTTTTTTGATGTTTCCCCATTTAGAATGCCATCATGAACTCAATTTTTAAACACACATTTTTTCGCTTTGCCATTGTTGGTGGTGTAGGTTTTCTGGTCGACTTGAGCAGCATGCTGCTGCTGTCGATGTGGATTGCTCCTCTGCTAGCGCGTGCCATGGCATTTTGGGTCGCTGCCAGCTCAAATTGGTGGTGGAACCGCGTCATCACCTTCAAAAAAGCAGAGCAAGACAACAAAAAAGCCGCCGTATTACAATGGCTGCAATTTTTAGGCGGCTCAGTGGTTGCCTTTGTGCCCAATTGGGGCTGCTATCTGATACTAATGTCTCACCCACCAGCAACACCCAACACGACACTGATTCTTTTATGGCCTTATTTAGCCATGATACCCGGCGTAGCCATAGGCATGATGCTCAATTATGTTTTCTCTCGCTTTTGGGTATTTTATCCCTCTAAGCTTTAATCAACTGTACTTTTTAACAATCAAGCCTTGGCTTGTTCCGCGCTATACTCAGCAAAACGCCCTTTCGATTTATCGTGTACTTGATCATGGCGCGGCCAAGGCCAACCACCAAATTGCGTACGCTGATAATCTTGAAACGCCTGCTGAAGTTCTGCACGTGTATTCATCACAAACGGCCCATGCTGCTCCACATGCTCGCCAATTGGACGACCTTGCAACAATAAAAATCTGGCTTTTTTACCCTTATTACGCAACACCACAGCCGCATCACTTTTTAAAACAAACGCTTCATTAATAGACGCATTCGCATCATCTAACGAGACCTTTTCACCTTCAAAAAAGTATAAAGCTCGACTCAAATTCGCTCCTGCCGCTGGCAATACCCACTCTCCATTTTCTGGTAAATCAATCAACCAGATAGCAACATCGTTTTTACTGTCCGCCGCCCAAGAGTTTGGTGGGCAAGGCGAAGGCTCGACCTGCTGGAAAGTCCCTGCTACCACCTTAACCTGTGTCTCTAGGCCATTACTGTCTGGCACATTAACCACAGGCGTATCTTCATTCCAAAGCATGGTGAAATGTGGTGGCACCATTTTATTTTTACTGGGCAAATTCAGCCAGATTTGAAACAGCTCCAAAGGATTCACATCGTCTTGGTTCAACAAAGGAAACATTTCAGAATGTTGCACGCCTTCTCCCGCTGTCATCCATTGCGTGTCGCCCTCTCCATAGCGACCCGCGGCACCCATAGAGTCAGCATGATCAACAAAACCTTTATTGACAATAGTCACTGTCTCAAAGCCACGATGCGGATGGGCCGGAAAACCAGGAATCGTTTTACCGTGATACATACGCCAGCCATCAATACCGCCAAAATCTTGCCCTATTGGACGATTGTTCAACGGCGCATCAGGCCCCATAAAAGCGTTGGCTTTGGGGTAGGTATCATTATGAAATGCACAAAATAAAAAGGGATCAAACGTTGGCCAAAACATTTGCAGTGGTATACGTTTTAAAATGGATGAGCCTCATATTGTTTCTCCATCAAGAAATAGTGTAACGAATGCACCTATAGTATCATCTACTAAGTCGATTGTTTTATGCTGTTATTGGTTTCAAAAGATCGATATTTTAGATAAAAATACAGCAAAGCCGCTCGAATTATGATGGCGTTGGAAAGACCACTTTCGCCGTACACCCTACTTGTCCAACATTGTCCGCCAGTGAAAACGAACAATGATACTTAGCACATATATCCCGCACTATCATTAAACCTAAACCGTAACTTTCGCCACCTGGCTTACCACTTAAGCCACAGCCCGTATCCACAACGGCAATTTCATTCTCAGCCACAACAATATTCACATGGCCTTCATCAGTACAAGCCATGGCATTTTTTAACAAATTTCCCACTAAAATATGCAAAGTAGGAATTGGCAACTTGGTCACCACCTGACCTGTTTCAATAATATCAACTGCTACCGATTTGTCCGCTAGGTAAGCCAAATGCGTTTGCTTAATACTCTCGTATTCACTGGATTGCACGACACGCGACGCAATAGCGTCTAAATCTTCATCTCGAGTAAGAGACAACAGCGTAGTGATATAATCTTCCATCTCTTGACATGCTTGCATCATGCGAACGCGTTGTCTCTCTAAAAACACTTTAGAGTCGGACTTGCCCAACAAAGTGGTAGCGCCTTTAATCACCATTAGAGGCGTACGTAATTCATGGCTTGCATAGCGATTAAATGCTCTCTCACGCTCGATCAGATCTTTGATTTGGTCTTGGTAACTGTTTAACCGATCCACCAGATGACGAATCTCTCTCGTCGCAGCCCCTTCCGGCAACTCTATGGCAGACAAATTCGCTGCTGTTTTTTCACCAAGGCTTTTAGACAGCTGAGCAAGCGGTTTCGTTAAACGATCCGAGATTCTCATCACCACCCACAAGCTCACCACCAGCAACAACAAAGATAAAATCAACTGCGTACTTTGCGTTTCAAACATTTGTTCTTCGGAAATTTCATAAATCTCATCATAATGAAGTACGTAAAGATCTTTTAACTCACCGTTTATAGTCAACTGAGAGTGCATTGAAAAAATTTCCAGCGGCGTATCGGATCCGTCATCTAATTCATAGGGTTTATCGTTTGTCATTTTTGGATTTAATATCACCCATGCAGGTAGATTTTCTTTCCCCACATAAACTTCAGAGAAAGGTGGAACAGACACATGCGTCTGCTCTGTACCATTCAATAGAGATACGGCTGTGTTCCTATCTTTAAGCATACGATTTTCGGCGTAAATCATTTCTATGTTTTCAATCATTGAAGTAAACATAGAAAAGTGAAAAGCAATAATAGCGAACGCTACTATAGAGAAATATGTAAAAGTTAACTGCTTAGCGGTTTTAATCGGTTTCATTCGTCACCTTCGGCAACCAGACGATAGCCCACTTTGGAAACGGTTCTTAGATACGCATGCTCAAACGGACGGTCTATTAGGCTCCGCAATTGATAAATATGACTTCGTAACACCTTGCTGTCTGGCTCTTCATCTCCCCATAACGCATCACACACCTCTTCTTTCGATACCACGTCAGGGGCTTTTTGTAACAAACATTTCAAAATCGTGTATTGAGAGGGATTTAAAGAATAACGACTGCCTTCTCGCTGTAATATCCTTGTACTCATATCCAATGATAAATGGCCAAAGGTCAGCATCTTATTTGCCACACTGCCTTTACGCCTTCGAACCAGAGCCTGCAATCGAGAATCAAGAATCTCCAAATCAAAAGGCTTAATCAAATAATCGTCGGCTAAATGCTCAAAACCGGATAAAATATCGTCCTTGGTATCACGCGCCGTCAGCATGAGGATCGGAGTATCAATCCCCGCTTCGCGCAACGATTTGCAGACAGTTAAGCCATCCATTTTGGGCAACATAACGTCTAAAATAATCGCATCATAATGTTCGGTTTTTGCCAACTCATACCCTTGCAGGCCATTACTCGCATAATCCAACACGTAGTTTTTGATTTCAAAATAATCAAAAATAACGCCCGCAATGTCTTTATGGTCTTCCACTAATAGTAATTTCATCGTTATCTCAACCATCCAAAATGCCAATATAAGAAGAGTGGCCTAATAAAGGCCTATTGTCACACAACAGCATGAAAAAAAGTGAATCACCTTTTTGCGACAAGACAGTAAGTAGGATGAGGCTCAAGAACCTTTTCCTGAGCAGGAGAACCGCCATGAAAGCCATCCAATACAGACAATATGCAAACGTTAAACAGGCCGCAAAAGAACCCAAAGTCAAAGCCCAACCTTTCGTGTCCGTGATTATTCCCTTCCTAAACGAAGCGGATGTTTTGGCAGTGTGCCACCAACGCGTCTGTGATGCCCTTTCTTTGCTTAAGCAGCCTTGTGAGATCGTCTATGTTGATGATGGAAGCACAGACGCCAGCTGGGCATTAGTAAGCCAATTGAAACATCCTTTGCATCAAGTGCGCAACTTACGCCTCAGCCGAAATTTTGGCAAAGAAGCTGCTATGAGCGCTGGCATGAAAATGGCTGAAGGTCGCGGCGTCATTTTATTGGATGCTGATTTACAAGACCCACCAGAATACATTCCGGAAATGGTAAAAGCGTGGCAAGATGGTGCCCAAGTGGTCGAAATGCAACGCCGCGAGCGTCATGGTGAAAGCTGGGTTAAACGTACCACGGCTCATTGTTTTTATCGTTTTATGTCAAAAATAAGTGATCACCCAATAACAGAAAATGTCGGCGACTTTCGCTTGATGGATCAAAAAGTCGTGCAAGTCATCAACACTTTGCCAGAAAGAACGCGCTTTATGAAAGGGTTGCTGGCTTGGCCTGGTTTTACCCGAAAAATACTTACCTTTGACCGCGATCCTCGTTTAGCAGGCAACACAAAGTGGAATTACTCAAAACTTATCCATTTAGCGCTGGAAGGCATCACATCGTTTAGCACCAAACCCTTACGCTGGGCCACTATGGCCGGTCTGACAACATCGGCTATCGCATTTATCATGGCACTGATTATTCTTAGCAAAACCCTCGTCTGGGGCGATCCTGTAGCAGGTTATCCATCCACCATTCTTGTCGTATTATTTTTAGGCGGCATTCAGCTTTTATCTATTGGGGTACTGGGTGAATACGTTGGCCGATTGTTCATTGAATCCAAACAACGCCCCTTGTATGTACTTATGGAAAACACCCTAACCAAACCAACTCTTCACTCTGTGGACGCTGAATAATGCAAAAGCCAATGCTCTCTCTCCCCTCTGCCAAACTGCTGCTTACCTTGCTAATCAGCACATTGACGCTGCGCTTGCTGTCGCTTGCTTTGTATCCATTAATGGACACCACTGAAGCACGCTATGGTGAAATGGCGCGCATCATGTTTGAAACAGGCAATTGGATCACCCCCATGTTTGACTACAATGTGCCCTTTTGGGGAAAACCGCCTCTTTTCACTTGGCTCAGCAGCCTAGGTTTCAGTCTATTTGGCATTAATGAATTTGCGGCACGCGTACCACACCTACTTGTTGGAATGGGAGTTATTGGCTTAATTTACAAACTTGGCAAAGACCATTTTCAATCCACCGTCATGGGTATTTTTTGTGCGAGTATCTTAGCCTCAACCATCTCATTCATTGTCTTAAGTGGCGCGGTCATGACAGATACCGCTCTGACTTTTTCGATCGCCCTTAGCATGGTCAGCTTCTGGCAAGCATGGAACAACAGAGGCAAGGTCTGGGGTTATTTATTCTTTATCGGTCTGGCCTTAGGCATGCTATCAAAAGGCCCATTGGCGCTGGTATTAATTGGCATCAGCCTAAGCGTGTGGCTGTTTCCCAATGCACGTTGGAAAAAACTATGGCGCACCTTGCCTTGGGGCGTTGGCACACTGCTCTTTTTGCTCATTTCCGTGCCTTGGTACCTTATTGCAGAATACAAAACACCGGGCTTTTTAGACTATTTCATCATTGGCGAGCATGTTAAACGTTTCATCGTCAGCGGCTGGCAAGGCGACCTTTATGGCAGCGCACACGAAAGAACACGCGGTACGATTTGGGTATACGCTTTTATTTCCATGCTGCCATGGAGCCCATTGGTTATTTGGCAGTGGATTCGCTCGATAAAAGACGCCAAAGACGTGGAAGAAAGCCCTGATGGCTTTGGTAGCTTCTTACTGTTATGGATGCTATCACCAATGATTCTATTCAGTTTCTCGGGCAACATCTTAGCCAGCTACGTGATGCCAGCCCTGCCAGCAACTGCGCTATTAGTTGTGCATTTGCACCACCAGAAGCCGCTCGCAAACTGGCTTTACAAAGTAGGATTTATAACCCCTATTTTACTGGTTATTCTCATCAGTGCGCTGCATTTTGATTGGGTAGAAAAACGTTCCGAAGACAAAATAATGGCAAACTGGAAACAACAATCTGAAGCCACACAAAGCGATTTATTCTACCTGCATAAACGCCCTTTCTCGGCGCAATACTATTCAGCCGGTAAGGCCAAACAACGCTCGACAGACTTAGATTCTTGGCTACTATCACAGCGCAAGCCATTTTTCATCGTACAAGGCAACAAAGAGCATACTGTCTATGCAAACTGGCTATGTGAAGAGAGAAGCGTGATAGGAAAAGAAAGTCTTATGTATTGTGAACACAATCCATAGACATCCGTTTTCCTCAAAATAAGGAGCCTTTTGCATGGCTCCTTATTGACATACTAAACCAACAAACTACACCGCAACCGACCCATAACTGGGGCTCACTGTGTGAATGATTTAACGCATCTTGCGCATGGGCAATGTACATAATAGCCGCCCCTTTTTCTTCAAGTAGCGACTCCGCCACTTCTCCTTTCCAAGCAATTTTTCGCTCATCACGAGGTGACACGCCAATGTGTTTGCGATAGCAGCGGCTAAAATGCGGTGTCGAGATAAAGCCACACGCCATGGAAATTTCCACAATCGACATGTTCGATTGTTTCAATAGTTTGCGCGCTCTTTCAAGCCGTAAACGCAGATAATAGCGGGAAGGAGAACAATCCAAATGACGATGAAACATTCGCTCAATTTGACGGCGGGACACATCCACAAAAGTGGCTAATTCATCTAGCTCAATGGGTTCTTCTAAGTTGTTTTCCATCAACTCAATCACATCCACCAACTTAGGCGTACACATACCCACACTATTAAACTGACGCATTGGCATACGTTGCTGGTCAGATTCACTGCGAATACGATCGCAAATAAACATATCAGAGATGGCATTCGATAATTTAGGACCATGCTGCTTAGTCATCATGTTCAAAAACATGTCCATCGGCGCACTGCCACCAGAAGACGTCAGGCGATCTTTATCGATGGAGAACAACTTATTATTGCAGTTCACTTTAGGAAACGTTTCTTGCAGGGCGGTCAAACATTCCCAATGCACACTACATTGATAACCATTGAGCAAGCCGGCATAGGCTAGAACATAAGCACCAGTACAAATCCCGCCTAATTGAACACCTTTACGAGATTGCTTTACCAGCCAAGAAACCTGTTTCGCAGTAAAAGTACGAGTAATATCAATACCACCCGCCACAATAATCAAATCGAACTCAGCGTTATCCTCCATGGACAGATCTGGCGTCAAACTCAAACCGTCACTGGCCGTTACGGATTGCCCATTTTCAGAGATCAAACTCCAACTATACAGTTCTTCCGCTGACAACTGATTCGCCATTCGTAAAGGCTCAATCGACGAAGCAAGCGCAATCATAGTAAAATGGTCAAGCAGTAAAAATCCTACTCTTGTTGTGCCCCTTGCACTAAAAGCTAGGGTCGAGTTATTTGCCATATCAATGTCCTCATATGTGTGCTTCCTTTCTCTCTTAGGCAAAATCCAGACCACTTTCTAGATAGCATTCCTAAATAACGACAAGAAGCGCTTTTATTATTTTTAAGGAGATACAAAGTCAAAGTATCACAAGGCTTAAAGAGCAATAGCAATTTAATGAAGCAAAATCACCTCTCCCCTGTTCTACAAAGACCAACCAGTAGAACATAGCATCACGCACTAAAATAGACCAGCATTGCGCTTTTGTTGAACGCTTATTTAATAAAAATCAATATTCAATAACCACATTCGATTTAGGTACAGTACAGCAAGACAACACATAACCGGCCTCAACATCATCATCGGTAATACCACCATTGTGATCCATTTGAGTCTCGCCCTCTTTGACAAATACCTTACAGGTACCACAGATCCCCATCCCGCAAGCTTTGGGTATCATAAGATCAAGCCTTGCCGCAGCATTATGCAAGGTCTCCCCCGCAATCACTTGAATACTTTTACCACTACCAGAAAACTCAACACGCAATAAATCCGCTTGATTCATCGCTTCGGCTTCTGCCTGCGCGACTTCGGCTTGCTCAATAGCGTCTTCCACTACCTCTGCTGGCGTTGCACCAAAGGATTCTTCGTGGTAACGGCTCATATCAAAGCCTCTTGCTTGAAGCAGGTTTTTCACTGCCTTCATATAGGGCGCAGGACCACAGCAAAAAATCTCACGTTCCATAAAATCGGGTGAAATCATATCCAGCTTCGCCGCGTCCAAATACCCTCGGTAGCCTTGCCACGGCAAACCATTTTCCATACGCTCAACAATTAAGTACAAACCAAAATTATCCAAGCGAGCCGCCATGTGGTCCAACTCACGAGAATAAATCACATCCCGAGGTGAACGCGCGCTATGAATAAAAGTGATGTCTACATCCGCATTCGTATCAAACCACCAACGCGCCATCGACATAACAGGGGTAATTCCAACACCACCAGAAAGCAGTAATACTTTCTCTGCTGGAAAATCGATACAGTTAAACTGCCCCACCGGACCATGAACCGCTAGCTCAGAACCCACTGTCATATTGTCATGCAACCAATTCGATACTTCACCACCAGGTACCCGCTTTACCGTAATCGAAAAGCTATAAGGCACAGATGGTGCGCTCGAAATGGTATAAGAGCGCATCACCTGCTTACCTTCGATTTCCAACTCTAACGTGACAAATTGTCCAGGCTTAAAAAAGAACATAACGGGCTGCTGTGCCATAAAACAAAAGGTTTTTACGTCCCAAGTTTCATGAATTACCTTCACACAACGAACATTATGTCGTCCATTTACCCAAGTCTGAGTATGTACTGGTGCCAAATAATCAGCGTTCACCGTCTTTGTAGAGTTAGTCATATGGAAGTCTCTTAATAAATGTAGCGTATCTAAAATAATTGAACCGCACCTTTTCGAGCCATTTTGGATCCTGTTGAGCCATGCAAGTTAACTCTCTGCGACAATAAGTTGCTCATGGCAGCCAACGTCAGAAGAGACAAGAGATTGCCAGTCGATTTAGGTATCTTATCGTGTCGTGAATAGTCATTTCTTTCGCTCTCGATTACGCCAATATAGCCTCACAACAAACGACACTGTTAAACAGTCCATCACTCTTTTTGTCATGTAAGGCCCAGAAAGATGAATCAACAACACGACCTGCTGAATGTACGCCACGCTTCTCTAGATGAAGCAAAAACTGCCATGTCAACATTGCTGGAAAAACGTTCTAGCAACTACTCATTGGACGCACAGCTCTACAATGATCCACATATGTTTCGAATTGATATGGAAGAGGTCTTTCAAAAAGAATGGCTATTTGTTGGCATGACCAGCGAAATTCCGAAAAAAGGCGACTATTTTACCGTCGAAATTGGACAAAACCCCGTTCTGATCGTACGTGACGCCGAAGGCAAGGTGAATGCATTTCATAACACCTGTCGTCACCGCGGTTCTGTTATTTGCACAGAGCACCGTGGCAAAGTCGCCAACTTGGTTTGCCCTTATCACCAGTGGACTTACGATCTAAAAGGCAACCTATTGTTTGCTGGCACAGAAATGAATAAAAACTTCGACATGAAACAACACGGCCTAAAATCGGCGTTTTGCAGAACTGGCGGAGGCTTTATCTTTGTCTGCCTAGGCAAAACTGCCCCAGATGATGGATTTGATGACTTCCTAACAACACTTGACGAATACATGGAACCCTACGATGTAGAAAATACCAAACTGGCCGTCGAATCGACCATGTACGAACGCGCCAACTGGAAACTGGTATTAGAAAACAACCGTGAATGCTACCACTGTGCCGGTAGTCACCCTGAACTGCTGAATACCTTATTAGAATGGGACGACACCGAGGACCCGCGGGCACCACAAGACTTCCTCGACCACTACAACGCCCAAGCCGCGCAATGGGATGCAGAAGGCATTCCTCACAAACATCAAAGCTTTGGTGAAATACAGCGCAACCGAATTGTGCGCATGCCACTTAAAAAAGGCACTAAGGTGATGACCATAGATGGAGCCGCTGCTTGCACGAAAACCTTGGGGCGAATCAAAAACCGCGAACTGGGGCTCCATGCGCATATTGCACTTACCCAACTCATGGAACCACATGCAATCTGACCATTTCATCGTCTTCCGTGTGCTACCTATTTCCGCCCAAGAGAGCATAGTCACCACGAAATGGTTCGTCCACAAAGACGCCGTAGAAGGCGTAGACTACAACACAGACACGCTACGAAAAGTGTGGGATGCCACCAATGAACAGGACAAAGTATTAGGTGAACGCAACCAGCTAGGCATCAACTCCATTGGTTACCAACCTGGACCGTATTCCGAAACCTACGAATTCGGTGTGATCAACTTTTTGAACTGGTACTCCAATACGGTTCAAAAAAACCTTAATGATAAATAAAACAGCATGATACTGCTCAGCTTTACCACACAAAAAACACCCACCAAAACTAAAAAAGCGAATCGTTTGATTCGCTTTTTTAGTTTTGGTGGGTTATAAAATTGTTATTACAAAATCCGTTTTAGCAGTCTATCCGCCCGAGTCCGAATGACTTTCTTCAACAGCCTTTGAATCTTGTCAGGGTAATCATGGATGGTTTCCAACTCACTATAGGACGTAATCCGTTGGGTATGCTGATGAATATTATCAAACTCAGCCGTAAACTTTGCCAGCAAATGCTGCTGCGGATCGTCCACCAATAAACCATTTTCTAAATCCAACGCCCAAGCCCTTGGGTTAACGTTATTGCCTGTTAACAACATGATACGACGATCTACCCAAAGCCCTTTTAGGTGATAACTATGAGACTCGTGTTTCCATAAATGAATCGACAAACCACCCGACGCAATATGGCTTTCATTTGCACGGGCAAACTTACGTAAATTCATCTCGTACAAATACGGCAAACCACCAATGGCTTTAAAAGGCTGATCTGGCGCGATATAAAAATCGTTGGCAGTTTTGTCTCCCACCACAACATGCACTTTCACACCGCGCTTAATAGCGCGCTTCACTTCCCTCAACACGACTTTCGGTAAATTAAAATACGGTGTACAAAGAACAATCTCTTGTTTCGCCTCCGCCAGCAATGTTGTAATTTTTTGGTTCAAAGCATTAAAACGTTTACCGACACCCACCATAGGCGTTACCGCTACATGCTGATCACCGACAAATTGCTTTTCGCCAGCATAAGCAGATTTGCCCAGTGAAACTCGAAACTGTCGAATCACTGACTTTAACTCTTTCGTCGACGGCAATCCGGCGTCTGCAAGATTATTCACCGCGGGATGACGGATCATCTCATTGCGAATGAATCCCACCATACTGTCTGCCAATGCCGCATTCTGAATAACATGATAACGATCAAATCGATAACGCTCTTGATAATGCAGATACACATTATTCAAACTCGCGCCACTGTAAATCACCGTATCATCGACAACAAAACCTTTTAGATGCAATACGCCAAACACTTCACGATTACGAACTGGCACACCATACACAGGAATATCGTATTCATATTTCGCTGCAAACTCTTGATACATAGCCGCGTTACCTGCAGCTTTTTCCGCGCCAATCAAACCACGCTGCGCACGATGCCAATCCACACAAATAACAATGTCTAACTTAGGATTACGCTGCTTGGCTTCATAAGCCGCTGTCAATACCTCCCTGCCCGCTTCATCATTTTCAAGATAAAGAGCCACCAAATAAATCCTAGAGGTCGCATTATGAATCGCTTTTAATAAATACTCTCGAAAACTAAGGGCAGATTGCAGAACATGGAACTGGTCAGGCTCAACCGCAAACATAGGCAGTGAAGCGAATAAATTTCTAATGGGCATAATAAAGAAGTGCTACCTTATTTTTTTAACTAACGGCAAACTGTAACAAATTCACCGTAAATATCCTAAAAAAGAATCTAACCCCAACCTCCTCCACTCCAAATACATCAACAACTAGGACACACATTCTAATACTCAAACAACAACCAGGACACACACTCTAATAATCAAAGCTTGTCTACCAACAATTAGGACACACATTTTAACTATTAACTAAGACACACACTCTAATAATCAAAGATTACTACCAGAGCACACAGATAAAATAGCGACAATTGACGATATAAGTAAGCGAAACGTGGGATGACAATCTTCAACTCTAGAAAAAGTGCATTTAATAGGATTTCAGACAAGGCAAGACAAGGCGGTTTTGAAAACAACCCTAATACATGATTGGCAGTTTAAGATTTTATTTAAGCAAGGAGCTTAGCGCTGCCTCGAGGTTTACGCTGTCGCTGATGCGCTTCACAATAATAGGCGATTGAATGCTCCTTACCGACGACATGACCTGTTTTTTCACCAAACTGTGTCGTAATGCTCAGCCAATTCTCTGATGATATATTAAGCCGTTGAAGAATGGGCAGTAATGACCCATCTATTACACCTCGTTTATCATCTCGAATAATACGTCCCGTCGTATCGACCAATTCTAGGTAATCAGATAAGAAAAATGGCAAGCCATTAGGCATGTTTTCTCTCGGATTACCAATAAAAGGCAACAATCGCTTTGGCTGCCTTTGCATCTTAGCTGAGTCCACACGTTTTTTAAGACTGGTAAAGTCGGCCTCTTCTGGCGCATCGCTTACCTTGGCTCGTATTGGGTTGAGGTCCACGTAAGCCATACAGGCAATCAATGCCGCTTCATCCAGTAACGCTTGAGATTTAAAACGGCCCTCCCAGAATCTTCCTGTACAGTTGTCTTCGGCGTTAGCTTGTCGTGCAATTGGCTCATTAAGCTCTTTCATAAACCAACTGATGTCCATCAGCCGATTGCGAAATGTCTCTGCTGAAGCCTCGACTAGGCTTAACGCAAACTCAGGCAACACCTCACCTTTTACATATTGTTGCGTAAATACAGTGCCTTTATGAAGCTTATGCCAACGCTCTAACACCTCTAGTGTCGACCATTTCGCCGCTTTTTCAACATTGACATGCAGTACCACATGAAGGTGATTGCTCATCACAGCATAAGCGCATATATCGATAGAAAAGAGGCCGGCTAAAAACAGCAACCTGTTTTCAACCCAGCCACGACGGTGCTCGAAACTGTCACCTGAAAACGGATCTTCACCACACAAAAAGGCCCGTCGCACACAACGAGAAACACAATGGTAGTATGGCGTATCACTAACGTTGATTTGCTGACTTCTTGGCTGCGGCATAATGGCTCCCTCTTCCTGAGAAAATATACTGTAATTATATACAGTATATTTATGATTCAGCAAGTCAAAACTCAACCCCTTGATTTAACTGACTTGCAAAGGTGGGTGGCTTTGAAAAAAAAGACTATTCCAATGTAGCTAAATACGCTCGCCAACTATTTAAGTGCGTAATGTCTTTCGCGTTTTCCATGCCATAAGGTTCACAAATAAAACCTGCCACCTGACTGCCGTCTGCCAATCTGACTTTACCGATACCAAGGGGAGCTGGAATACCAGCGACGAAGCTGCCGAAGTTTGTCGTCGGTACAGACCAAACTTCGACATCGATCGCCGCCCCATTCGATTCGTCCAATAGCAATCCAGGACGCAGCGGTGGGCCGCCTGCCAAAGCATACATACGATAAACCGGCGCTGTGGTGGTTTTGCTTTTCAGCTTAGCGCCGCGTTCGGTTAATTGCCAGTTGAGCGGTTGGCCTTCTAAGTGGGCACCGCAAACCATCACATCGATGGTTTGATTATTACCCACTGGTGTCGTGTTGCTTGGCGTCGCCATTACTTCTAAAGCCCCTTTTTTAAGTGGAAGCGCTTGCTGAATGCGGTTAGCAATGGACATCAACATACGATCACTAAAAGTTGGCCCAACGAGCGTGATACCAAATGGCATGTCGTTCTCTGTCATCACTGTAGGTACGGCGATGGAAGCCAAGTCAATCAAGTTCATAAAGTTGGTGTAATAACCCAACTCACTATTTCGTTTAATCGGCTCCACTAGCATTTCTGCCACGGTAAAGTGACGACCTGCTGTAGGTGTCAGCAAACAATCGACCTGTGCCATTTGCGCTAGGCAAATTTGCTTCAAATCATTAATGCGATATTGTGCTTTAAACAATGATGTTGCTGGCGGTTTGCCGCCCGGTGAGATGATCTCGCGTACCACAGGGAAAATCACGTCTGGGTTCTCATCGATTAATGGCTGAGTAGCAATATAACGCTCGGACACCCAAGGACCTTCGTACAAAAGTTGGGCGATTTCATCGAACGGCGCGTAGTCAATTTCTTGGAAAGCAAAGCCCTGTTCTTTCAATAACGCCAAGGTTTGCAAGTAGGCTTTTTCGTAGCTCTTGTCACCGAAGAATTTCAATTGATGAGCTGGAATCACGCCTACTTTCAAAGGGCCAGTACGTAAACCATAATGACGTGCTTGGTTATCAAATGGGTTCTGACGGCTATAGCCGTCTCTCTCATCAAAACCTTCTGCCGCCCCCAAAGCAATATTGGCATCGTCCGTGTTGTAGGCAAAAATCGTCATACAATCCAAACTACGACAAGCCGGCAACATACCTGTAGCCGATAACAAACCGATGCTCGGCTTCACGCCAACCAAGTTATTGAAGCAAGCTGGAATACGACCGGAACCAGCCGTATCTGTTCCCAAACTGAAACTCGCTAACCCAAGAGCAACAGCAACAGCGGATCCCGAGCTGGAGCCACCACTGATATAATCGTAATTAAAAGCGTTATGGCAAGCTCCATAAGGTGAACGTGTACCATTCAAGCCTGTGGCAAATTGGTCTAGATTAGTTTTACCTACTGGAATCGCCCCAGCATCGATCAACTGCTGTACCACTTGAGATGATTTTTTTGGCGTGTAAGCAAAGATTTCACAACCCGCAGTAGTGGGAATACCCGCCAGATCAATATTGTCTTTAATGGCAAAGGGAATCCCCCATAAAGGGTGTGTGTCCATGTCTTTGTCTTTTAAAGCATCCAGCCAAACCGCTTGTTCCGATTCGGTTAATAGATGAATCCAAATATTGTGATCTTTATAATCAGCCGCGCGCTGACGAATGTCGGCCATCACGCTGGTTGGTGTTGCTATACCTGTTTTATAAGACTCACGCAAGGCGCTGAACCCCATGTCTAATGTGTTCTCACTTGTATTGTTAGTCGTCATACTGATGCTCATGCTTTTCCCTCCACTAATTCCGTCACTAATTCTTCTAGCACAACGATGGCCTGGCCGGCGTTGACGCGACTACCGTCTTTTAATAGCAAATCGGACACCACGCCAGACGATGTCGCATAAATAGGAATCTCCATTTTCATGGATTCTAAAACCACCAGAAGTTGCCCCGCTTTCACTTGATCACCTACTTTCACTTGGGTTTGCCATACGCTGCCGGAGACTGGGCTATCAACGACGGTAGCGTCTTCACTCCAAGTGATGTCTGTGGCGACGGCTTCACCTTCGTCCGTATCAAAATGGAATTGTCCATTGGCGTGCCAGCGCGCTAGCTCGTCTTCAAACGCCTGATTACGAATTTTTTTAAAGTCATCAATGCTGTCGCTGTTGTCATCGATAAACGCCTGATAGTCAGAAAGGGAAAAGGTGCTTTCTTCGATTCGTATTGGGCTCTTATTTCCATGAAAAGTATCGTGCGGAAAATCTTTACGGATCTGATCAAGTTCTTCGTGACTCACTTCGTAAAAGCGAATCTGGTCGAAAAATCGCAATAACCAAGGTTTACTAAAGGCGCTGGTCAAACGGTAGCGATTCCACATTTGTAGCGTACGGCCGACAAATTGATAACCGCCCGGCCCTTCCATGCCATACACACACAAATAAGAACCACCGATACCAACCGAGTTTTCTGCCGTCCATGTACGCGCTGGATTATATTTAGTGGTCACGAGACGATGACGAGGATCCACCGGCGTGGCCACTGGCGCACCGAGATACACATCCCCCAAGCCCATGACTAAATAGCTCGCGCTGAACAAGATATCTTTCACATCGTTAATGCTGTCTAAGCCGTTAATACGACGAATGAACTCTAGGTTACTTGGGCACCAAGGCGCGTTAGAGCGCACGGATTGGGCGTATTTATCGATGGCTTCTTGGCAGGCTTTATCATCCCAAGACAGTGGCAAATAGACAGTTCTTGACGGCACGGTGAGTTCATCAAGCTGTGTGCTTAATGCTTGCTCCGCCGCTTCTAAATGGGCTAATAAATCGGTGTAACTCAGCTGTTGGCTGTCGTAATGAATCTGCAAGGAGCGAATTCCAGGCGTAAGCTCTCGCATGCCGTTTAACGGGTTCTGCTCTAACCATTGCATCAAGGCATGAGCACGAAAGCGCAGACGAATATCGAGCATTTGCTCGCCATATTCCACCAGCAAGAAATGATCGCCCGCCGCACGGTAGACAATTTCATCACCGAAACGGTCCGCCGATAAGGTTTTCAGAATCGGCGTCTGCACTTCACAAGAAAACTCACAAGGTGAAACAGCTTGTTCAAACGCCGATAGATTAGCTAAGCCTTCATTTTGCGAGGCTTCTAACACCACGGCGTCTTCCAAGGTCACAGGAATAAAACGGATTTTATCGCCTGCACGTAACTGACCAAGCTTCCACAAATCCGCCGTAATAACAGTCGCAGGGCAGACAAAACCACCAAGAGATGGACCATCTGGCCCGAGAATCACTGGCATGTCGCCCGTAAAATCGACGCTACCGAACGCATAAGCATTATCGTGAATATTCGATGGATGAAGCCCTGCCTCACCGCCGTTGTTACGTGCCCATTTGGGTTTCGGGCCAATCAAACGAACGCCCGTGCGGCTGGAGTTGTAGTGAATTTCCCAGTCTGTACCGAAGAACATCTCGATGTCTTCAGGGGTGAAGAAATCGGGCGAGCCATGAGGGCCGTAAATTACCCGCAATTCATGCTGATTGCCAAGTACTGGCATCAACTCAGCAGGCAAAGCACTAGAAGCTAGTGATCCCTGAGATTCAAGCACATGCAACACGTCACCCGTTTGAATAGCACGACCGTTGTGACCACCAAATTGCCCTAAGGTGAAGGTCGACTTTGAGCCTAAATAATCTGGGCAATCAAAACCACCCGCCACGGCTAAATACGCCCGCGCACCCTGCTCTTTGATTCGCCCCAAGGTTAACGTTTCACCCGCTTGTATGGTGACCACAGTATTTTGCTCGATGGCTTGTCCATCAATTTTCGCGTCAATCACTGCCCCACAAACCACAAGACAGGTTTCAAAGCTGAATTTTAAGCTTGGGCCTTGTAGAGTAATTTCCATGGCCGCGGCCGAATCCAGATTATTAAGCAAGCGATTCGCTAAACGGAAATGATAATTATCGAATGGGCCTGAAGGCGGTACGCCAACATTCCAATGATGTTGACGGCCAGGAAAATCTTGCAACGTGGTTTGAGTTCCTCCACTTAACACATCAATGCGTTTAGGTTGATAGACAAATGCATTAAGATAACGAGTGCTCACTTCACCACGTAACAACAGAGAATCAACAACCAATTGCTTGAGATAATCTAGATTGGTTTCTGTGCCATATAAAACGCAGTTTTCCAGCGTCGTTTTGAGTTTAGCAAAGGCGGCATCGCGATCTTCTTGATGAACGATGACTTTGGCGAGCATAGGATCAAAGTAAGGCGACACTTCAATGCCGGTTTCGATCCAAGAGTCGATGCGAACACCCGCGACAGCATCAGAATTAGTGTTAGCAAGCGGCCACTGAACCTGACTCAATAAGCCAGCACAAGGCTGAAAATCTTTATAAGGATCTTCCGCATACAAACGTACTTGTACCGCATGTCCATGTGCTTTAAGCGAAACACGTTTCTCTTCTAGCGCAAGGTCTTCGCCAGCGGCAAGGCGTATCATCCATTCCACCAAGTCTACGCCGTAAACCATTTCCGTCACGCCGTGTTCAACCTGCAAACGCGTATTTACTTCAAGGAAATAGAATTTATCAGTGTCCATATCATAGATAAATTCGACCGTTCCAGCATTACGGTACTGAACAGATGACAATAATAGTTCTGCGGTTTGATGAAGCTGTTTACGCACGTCGTCGGTTAAATTTGGCGCGGGACACTCTTCGACGACTTTTTGGTTACGACGTTGGCTGGAACAATCTCGCTCGCCCAGAGCCAATGCACCGCCTTTACCATCGGCAAAAATCTGTACTTCGATGTGACGAGCGCGAGCAATGAACTTCTCTAAAAAAACACCATCGTCGGCAAAGTTATTAGCACCTAAACGACGTACGGAATCGAAGCTGTCTCTCAGGCCTTTCTCATCGTGGCATAAATGCATACCAATGCCACCACCACCCGCCGTACTTTTCAGCATCACTGGATAGCCAATCTGACTGGCTGTTTGGCAAGCACTTTCTAAATCAGTGAGCAGTTCAGAACCTGGCGATAATGGCACCTTGGCTTTTTCGGCTAATTCACGTGCTCGATGCTTTAGGCCAAATTCAATCATTTGTTCAGCGGTGGGGCCAATAAACGCGACACCTTCTTCTTCACAACGTCGCACAAAGGACGCATTCTCGCTCAAAAAACCATACCCTGGATGAATCGCTTGAACACCAGACTGTTTGGCGATGCGCAGGATTTTCTCCATATCCAAATAGGTATCACTGGCACCACCTTCGCCTAAAGAAAACGCTTCATCTGCGCGTTTGACATGTAAGCTCTTCGCATCAGATTCAGCGTATACCGCCACCGAGCCTATACCCATGTTGTTGAGAGTACGAATAATACGTGTCGCGATAGCGCCACGGTTAGCAATTAAAACCTTGTTAAACATGGTTCAACCTTGGCCGGGCCGTCCTGGAGCGAGATAAACATCAGTGGCCGTCCACTGAGTTGATATAGACTATTGAAATAACGACAATTACCGTCTGAACAGATCCCTTAAGCATTCCAAACCAACATATCCACTGGCGTTGGGTTATAGCCGTTACAAGGGTTATTTAACTGTGGGCAATTGGAAATCAACACAATGACATCCATTTTAGCGATCATTTCCACGTATTTACCTGGTGCAGAAATACCGTCTTCAAAGGTCAAACCACCCGCTTCCGTAACAGGCACATTCATAAAGAAGTTGATGTTGTGGCTGATGTCGCGCTTCGATAAACCAAATTCTGGGTTTTCGGCAATCGCCAACATCCAGCTGTCTCGACAGGCGTGCATGCAGCGTTTTTCTAAGTCATAACGCACAGTATTGCTCTCGGTAGCACAAGCGCCGCCCAAGGTGTCATGGCGACCACAGGTATCAGCGACGATTTCCAACATGACATTGTTTTGATTGGAGCGGATTGCCGACCCAGCGGTTAAATACACATTACCTTGTTCACGAATCGTATCGGTGGCGCTGTAGCGTTCAGCCGGATCATTAGCGTTGTAAAACAAAGTATCCGCGGCTTGGTTGCCTTCTAAGTCAACAATTCGAAACGTAGAACCTGCTTTCACGACGCCGATAAAATAATCACCGGCATCCACGTGGTAAATCGCATTGGCGCTTTCTGCTTTTAATAGGCTTTCTTTGATCATGATTAGGCCCCCGCACCAAAGTAATAAAGTTCGTTATTGGCAAAACCCCGTTGATTTTCAGGGCGAGATATTTTGCAAAAGTCATCTTCTGCCACAGGCGCGGCTTTTTCCAACAAGACAAAAATCGGCTTTCTTGGGTAGTCTGTTGCTTTGCTCAATGGATGCGGACAAGTATGCAGTATTACCAAGGTGTCCATTTCAAAACGTAAGGTGACACTGGAACCCGCTGGGCTATTGCCCTCTACCAAGGACATATTGCCCTCGGCGTCGGTACCCACTCGGCTAAATAAGTTCAAATTCGCCACAATGTCGGCTTTGCTTAAACCGTATTTAGCCATTTCTACCAACATGGCATCGTGGCCATTTTGCATCCAATCATTACGATCATTTTGATAGTCACGTTTACCCCACTTCGATTCGATGTGTGAAGCATGACAGTTACCACTGACCGTCTCGTGCCAGCCAACAGTGTCTTCAATGATGGAAGCAAAAATACGCCCCATATCGGAATATAAACAATCACCTTTAGTGAGTTTAAAAGTATGTTGACCTTTTAAGGTGTCAGGTGCGTTGTAACGCTCCAGTACGTTTTCTGGGTTGTAAAACACCATGCCCACATTGGCCTCACCTTCCATATCCGTCAGAGTCATTTGCATTCCTCGACGCACACGAAGCGACCAATGACTGGCAGCGGGGATAAGGGTTTTGTATTTCTTCATAATGCAGTGTCCTCCGTATTCTGGTCAACATTGGAGAGCGGCCGAATACGTTGATCAATTTCGTCAAAAAGTGGCTCAGCCATATGGCCGACTGGTAAGTCATAGGTAATAGAAGCACCATAAGCATTTGGTGCATGAGGGTCATGGCGTAGTTTGTCAAACACCCATAAACGCGTTCCGAGGTAAAAGCCTTCTTTCAGATCATGAGTGACCATAAAAATAGTCAGCTTATGCTTGCGCCAAAGATCCAATACCAAGGTATGCATATCCGCTCGAATGCCAGGGTCTAACGCACCAAAGGGACTCATCTAGAAGCAAAATACGCGGTTTACATATCACCGCTTGGGCAATAGCAAGACGCTGCTTCATACCGCCAGACAACTCATGGGGATAGCGATTTAAAGCATGACCAAGACCCACTTGCGCTAGCATTTCACTGGCTTCTTGCTTGGCGATTTTTTTCTCTTTACCAAACAAGTAACCAGTAATAGACGACTTTTGAAAACCTTTTGCCGCGATGACATTTTCCAACACCGTCATGTGCGGGAAAACCGAATATTGCTGAAATACAATGCCGCGATCTGAACCTGGCTCATTGGGTATCGGCTTACCATCCAAAAGCAACTCGCCTTCAGTGGCCGATTCAATACCTAAGATCATTTTCAAAAAAGTACTTTTGCCACAGCCAGACGCGCCAACTAAAGTGACAAACTCTCCTTCTTGCACCCTGACATTGACACGCTCAAGAATAATATCTTGACCATAACGCTTGCCGATGTTGTTCGCTTGAATCATGGTTCTTGCTACTTTTTTCTCGCTCATGATTGCGCCTCCACACTCCAAGGAAAGAGTCGACGGTTTAATTTACTGAGCAGGTAATCCACCAGAAATGCCAGCAGTGTAATCCACGCCACATAAGGCAAAATCACATCCATAGACAAATAACGACGCACCAAAAATATTCGATAACCCAGCCCATCTGTTGACGCTATGGCTTCCGCCGCGATTAAAAACAACCACCCCGCCCCTAAAGACAAACGAATGGCATCAATCAGCTTCGGCATAATTTGCGGCAATACCACACGGATTAGAATCTGGCTGGTACTGGCCCCCAAGGTTTGTGCTTTCACCAGTTGCTCAGCTGGAATCTCCTGAGTACGTCGCTGGATATCTCGGGCAATAAAGGGCGTTATCCCTATTGCAATCAAGGTGATTTTTGACACTTCACCAAGGCCAACGACAATAAATAAAATCGGTAACAAGGCCAGTGGTGGCACCAGTGACACAACCGTAAGCAAAGGCGAAAAGCCCGCTGCAAAAATAGGCAAGGCACCCGTTAATACCCCAACAAACAAGCCAACAATGGCGGCAATCACGACCCCCAAAGCCAAACGCGTCAAGCTGCTTGCCGTGTCTTGCCAAAACAACAACTCACCAGAACGCTTACTGGGTTCAAATGCCATGCGATACATGGACTCTCCCATTTGGCTAAACGCTGGTAACAGTTTGTCGTCTGGATTAATAGCCAGCCGGGCATCTGAGTTCACCATATACACGAGGATGAGCAAGGCGAATGGCAATAATCCCAGTAAGATGACGTTCGTTCGATTCGGCTTATAATTTATGAGTTTTTTCATGCTTTTATCCCATGACGCTCCACTTAAACATCGTTAATTAAGCAGAGCGTTTACTTTGGATGATTAGAGTTGGCCGTCAGCAGCCATTTGCATGTAAGTGGGGTCAAAGCGAAGTTTGATATTGTCGGCGTTACCAAACACACCTGCTGATGTTTCAATACCAATGGCACCGGCATCTGGCGCGCCATCACCTAATAAACCATGGTCAAAAGAGAATTCCGCAACATGTTGCATGGTTGCCATCAATTCTTTGCTGTTTGTTAAAGCCAACGCGGATTGTGGGGTGTAAAACATTTTCGTGCTGGCAAGTTGTGCATCGTAGCCTTCTAAATCCGTTTCAGAGGCTTCCGCCATGGCAGTACGCGCATCAATCGCTGCTTGATCCGTACCACTCATTAACGCCATGACTTCATACCACGCACCCACCAAGGCTTTACCTAAATTAGGATTCGTTTTAAGCGTATCGGTATTAACGACCAGCATATCGATGATTTCACCAGGGATTTGTGAAGAGTCAAACACATTGTTTGAATTAGGCATGGACGTGATTTCGCTTAGCAAAGGATTCCAAGTCACCACGGACGTCACATCACGGGTTCCATAAATAGACACCATGTCAGCATCAGATGTGTTAATTACCTTCACATCGGACTCACTAAGACCCACAGAGTCCAAGGCACGAGCTAGCAAATAATGAGACACACTCAATTCGACCAAATTGACATTCTGCCCTTTAATATCCGCCAACTGGTTTTTATCTTTTAAGATAACCGCATCATTACCGTTAGAAAAATCCCCAACAATTAATGCCGTACTATCGATGCCACCCGCCGCCGGAATGGTCAGCGCGTCCATGTTCGTCATCGCACAGGCATCAAATTGGCCTGCGGTATATTGGTTGATGGATTCGACATAATCATTGATTTGCACCACATCGATGTCGATACCATATTTGTCGCCCCATTTTTTCACAATACCTTCTTGCGCCGCATAGGCCCAAGGCATCCAACCGACATAAATAGACCAACACACTTTAAATTTATCAGCAGCAAAGGTGTTTGCAGACAGGAGAAGCGTAAACAGTAGAACGGTTACTTTTTTTGCGGAATTTTTCATGGAAGCTACCTTTTCAGTTTGTTTAATTACACACGGAGTACCCTTGGCCATATCGCCATGTGGTCTCCTGGGCTTTTGTCCCGCCGTGTAACCTTGAAACTGTCAAGGTCGAAAGCTCTCGGACCAGTCATTTCGATAAGATCGAAATCGGAACCCTAGCTCTCTATTGATAATCTAAATTGTAATGTTCGACTTTCCAAGGGTACGAACATTTTTGATGTAGCAGATTGTGTGCCAGTTATACAGAACGCTTTATTTTAAAGGCCCAAGGCATTTTTTTGACACCACCAGTCACTAACAAACAACAAAAAATGGGCCAAAAAAGCCCATTTCGTCATTAGTGCACCACTTTTATGCAATCAAGCCAACGCCGTATCTAACAGCATCATAAGCACAAAACCCAACATTAAGCCTTTTGTTGCCGCCAACTCATGACCTTGACGATGAGATTCAGGAATCATTTCATGACTGATCACAAACAACATAGCACCAGCCGCTAAAGCCAACCCTAAAGGCAACAATACGCTAGATTCCCCCAACACCACCGAACCAATAACGGCCATAACAGGCTCCGTCAAACCTGACAGCACAGCAATACCCACCGCCAATAAACGGCTGTAGCCCACGGCTAACAACGCCATGGCAACCACTAATCCTTCAGGAATATCCTGAATCGAGATACCTGTTGTCAACGCTGTAGCCGCCGACACATTACCACTGGCAAAAGACGCACCTATCGCCAAACCTTCCGGGATATTATGCAGAGCAATGGCAAAAACAAATAACCAGCTGCGCCGCAAAGTCTGACCACGTAACCTGTCTTCCTCTTTAATAAAATGTTGGTGTGGTACAAGCCGTTCCAACACCAACATAAATGCGCCACCAAGCAGAATTGCCACCCCAACAGAGCTGGAGCTATACCATGGCGAAGCACCACTGCCTTCCAACAACGCCAAAGCAGGGATAATCAGAGAGAACATACAAGCCGCCAACATTACCCCAGCACCAAACCCCAGCATAACGTCATGCAATTTTTGCGATAAGCGATGCAGAAACAAAGCAGGCAATGCGCCCATAGCCGTCGCCGCTGCCGCCACAACACCCGCATAAAAAGCATAACGCACCTGAGAATGTTGTTGTAACAACACCACAAACTGATCGATGGCGGTGTAAGCACCTAGTACTAAAATGATGCTTCCGATCCACTTTCTCACGCGGATCTTAGGTAACGACAACAGAGTCAACTTCATGCTTACTCCTGAAACCACACAGCGACTTGCGACCAGTTGATGACATTAAAAAATGCCGCAACGTAGTCAGGACGTTTATTTTGATACTGCAAATAATAAGCGTGTTCCCAAACATCCAAGCCTAAAATCGGTGTCAATCCATCAATCAATGGGCTGTCTTGATTGGCGCTGCTGGTCACCTGCAATTTACCTTGCTGATCTTTCACCAACCAAGCCCAACCACTGCCAAATCGGCTCAATGCCGCCTTAATAAACAGTTGTTTAAATTCTTCAAAACTACCAAAGCTTTGCTGAATCGCGTCTGCTAATGGTCCTTGTGGCTCCCCACCCCCTTCTGGTGACATCACCAACCAAAACAAACTGTGATTCGCATGACCACCACCATGATTGCGCACCGCCCCCTGAACGTTTTCTGGCAATGACGCAATCTCGCGCAACAAACGCTCAAGAGACCAATCCGCATAAGCTGTTCCTTCTAGAGCAGCATTTAATCCATTCACATAAGTCTGATGGTGACGACTGTGATGAATCTCCATCGTCAACGCATCAATGTGCGGCTCTAAAGCGGTATAAGCGTAAGGCAATTCGGGTAAGGTAAAAGGCATCTTATTCTCCAAAATAGATAACGATAAGAAGAATCATTATTATTTCTATTAATAGAAAATGCAAATCCTATTTTTTTACGCTCGCGGCGAGAGGCTCGACTCTTTACGGATTTTTATGCCACCGCCTCAGAAATAAAGGCCAAGGAAATTCAAGTCTAAACAGACAATGATTTATAGGGAAAAATAACGTTGAGGATACAAGGATCAGCGCTGAGCAACGCAGCGCTTGAAGCAATCAGAGTTGAACGCAGATACAAAACCAGCGCTATGGCATTGTCGCTTGATCTATTCTCTTGACCATATTCACACTGACCGTTTCATAACCCATTTTAGCGTACAACTTTTGGGCCGCGTCATTATGAGAAAACACATGCAAGCCAATATTGACGATATTGTGCGTTGCGGCGAAGTCTTCGATTTCCTTGAGAGCAAGCTTGGCATAGCCCTTGCGGCGATGTTCTGCCTTGATTTCTAAATCGTAAATAAACACCGTACTCGTAGTACTACTGTTCTCTAACGACAGCCATATCATACCGACTGTTTCGCTCTCTTCTGGTACTCTCATTTCAAAAAAATGATTGTTGTCCGTGTCGATTCCACGCGGTAACAATCTTTCTATATCTCGTCTGGCTCGGGACAATGATCCTGTTTTCTGCCAACGACCAGACTCTACATTTTCTCGCGCATACTGCACAATCAACTCTTCAATATAAGAAGCAAAAAAGGCTTTTGACATAGACACTAAAAAAGACATAACCACTCCGATTCATACTAGACGAAAACAAACTTGCCTGTTCAGTATTCATCATTTTCACAAAAACAGAAGCATTATTTGCAGCATTTAATCACCAAGTAAAACCCAATCCCTTGCTATGACTGGCTTCTAAAGGTGGGTGGCTTGGTATTCTTTAATTTGTTGTTGATTAGTAATCACCTGACCATGCCTTCTCTCCATCAAGGCTCCAACTATTTAAAATAGTTATGTTTTGTGCATCCAGAAGATGATAAGCAGTAATGGTGATTTTTTTATCATGCTCAACCACTGTTAGAATTGATGAGTATCCTTGTAATCCCAGAGCAAATAACCTTTTCAGTGTGCTTTTTGGGTGGGTGATTATAAAAGCAATGCTATCTCTGTCGCTGTTATGAAAAATTGGCAAACACTCTAAGTCTTCATATATCTTTGCGTTAATAGCAATTGAAGGAAAATAGCACATGCCATCTACAACATTATTTGTAGCTTTATTTATACTTGATAGAGCAATCGTTGCATTTAATTTTAAGTATTTATTTGGATTGGTTTTCTTTAATTTCAACATACCCAATCTATTGCTCAACTCTCCCATGGATATTGGCAGCCGCATATCAGGTTCACCAATATATTGAACTTTTAACGTCTTTCCTTTACGAGTATTTTTTACAAAAACCCTTGTTCCTTCTTTTTTAAGCATCCTCTTTAGAGCCTTTGAACGGATGCCAATAATATCGTTCCCATATCGGTCTATGAGACGATCAAAAGCAAAGATATTTGAATTAGGCGATAAAAATAGAGTATCACCATCGTCCAGTCGATCTATAGTGTTTAGATCAATCGATGCAAAGTCACGTAGAAGAGATTTATGATTACTTGTAAGATCAAGCAGCTTATTGAATACATCAATGGTAGTAATAGTATCAGAAAAAGAACGATGTGTTTCTAGCTGTTTAATGTTAAGCCGTTCGCAAACTTTTTCAAGTCGAGGCCATCTTTCGTAATCAAGAACAGATTGACTCCACTTCATTACACAGAATCTTTTGTTAGTTTTCAGCCCAATGGTTTGAAATAGCATTTGACAATCAAAGTCTACATTAAACGATATTATCGTTTTCCCTTCCAACAATTTAAGTAAGATCGCTTTCGCTGACTCTATCGGCATTCCATTAGAAATTTGTTCATCAGTTATACCGTGTACAGCCCTAGCTTGTGCATTACAGGTAACTTTTGAGCTTAGTATTGAGTCAAAAACAACTTGTTTATCATGCGTGCATATTGATATTTCAATAATTTCATCATTACTAGAAAGGCCTGTAGTTTCGGTATCCAGCCAAAGACAATTTTTAGCCTTTATTTCTTCAAGCACTTCACTAATTGAAATATTTTCACCAAGAGCACTAATTTGGCAAACTTGTTGCGGCATGCTATTTCTAGTTTTTGGATTTATCTCTTCAAACACTTCACTAGTTGAAATACTTTTATCAAGAGCACTGACAAGGCCAACTTTTTGCTTTATGCCACTTCTATTTTTTGGATTTATTTCTTCAATAATTTCACTAATTGAATTGTTTTCAACACTGATACTAACTGGACTATTTTTCTTAAAATTAATTTCTCCAGGAATGAATGGAGTTATTTTTTGGAACAATTTCTACATATCTCAATATTTTTTTTATCTATAAAAAAATGATACGTTTTTTGACGTTGAATATTTAAAGGTTGGCCGCATGAACCACACTTTCTTGCGTTAGGCATTTTAATTAACAACCATAAACATAGAGGGATCCATATAATTGCCATAAAAATAATGATAACTTCATTTCCATCCATAATCGTCCTTCAATTTTTTTGGATTCTTCTCTTTTAAAAATCGCACACGCTTCAATCTCGATGGAAACTTCCTATAAATTAAAACCAACTATTCGGTTTAAACAACTAAAAGTCATCAATTTTAATAAAAGTTACTTAAAGAGTTCATACAGTTTCGAGGTGAACTCTTGATACTTTAATTAATTCACACTGACTGATAATTTCATACCTCACACCCTCAACCTTAGCAACAGAGCTAGCAGATTTTTAGATTCAATATAAGCCAAGATTACACCTACTAACGAAACCAATTGACCCGATGACTGAAAAAATAACTTCACAACTATTTCAGTCACTCAAATTAATCTCTTTTTCCTCTGCTTCCTATTTTTAAGAATAGGATTAAGACTGAACAAAAAATTTAAAATGTGACTGTTTAAACTCAAATTTATATTAAAACGCACTACTCTGCTTTTTCTGCAATACCTTTAAAAACTCTGGTGCTAAATCTGCGCCGTTAGGCCAAACAATAGTCTCTAGCTCTGGATCGACAGAGACATTCTGAAACTCGGCCAAATCTTTAAGAGGTTCGAACATCGAGCCTTTGAGCCTCATTGGCCAAATCCACTTCTCCTGAGGTTCCATCATCAAAGGCAATCCACAACTTATAGCCTGATAAATATTTAGCGGACGTAATATGCAGCATTGTTTACTCCAATGGGGCAATGTCATTTAGAGGTTCACCCGCTTTCGCGCGAGACCAATTCTCTTCTAGTTCTGCTTGATGCATTGCAATCCATTCTTGAACAAAAGCAGATGCACGTTTCGGTAGACTCCCTTCAAGTATCCTCCCATCAAATGCGAATAACGCTTCATACCCTGAATACTTCGCATGGAAGTGTGGTGGATTATGATCATTAAAATACATAGCAATCAATATACCGTAAAAACGACTAATAACTGGCATTCCTTTGCCCTCCGTAATAATTGTTCCCTAATCTTATTACAACTTCCCCGATCGGAGCAAAGCCATTAACCCATACAACTCCACACAAAATGCCCAACAAATTCAATAACGCGCTCAGAAAATTTCGTAATTGATGCTCCAGTCTAAAAAATCAATGATTCGTAGGGACAAAAAATAACAATAGTCAGGAGTTTTTAAAATGAGCGAATTTTTCAAAACCGTGCCATTTATCAAGTACGAAGGCGCGAGTTCAAACAACCCATTTGCGTTCAAACATTACGATGCGAACAAGGTGTTGATGGGGAAAACCATGGCGGAGCATTTACGCGTGGCGGTATGTTATTGGCACACGTTCTGTTGGCAAGGCAGCGATGTATTTGGCGCAAATACCTTTGATCGTCCTTGGTTTAAAGCGGATTCAGAAATGGCAGCAGCAAAGCTAAAAACCGATGCTGCCTTTGAGTTTTTCACTAAACTGGGTGTGCCCTATTACAGCTTTCACGATGTGGACGTCAGCCCAGAAGGCCGCACGATCAAAGAGTACATTAATAACTTCGCGCAAATGGTTGAGGTTCTTCAGGCCAAGCAAGAAGCCACTGGCATCAAGCTATTGTGGGGCACGGCGAATGCTTTTTCCAATCCAAGATACATGTCTGGCGCAGCGTCCAATCCGAACCCTGAAATCTTTGCTTACGCAGCGACTCAGGTATTTCATGCGATGAACGCCACCAAAGCCCTTAAAGGCGAAAACTACGTTCTGTGGGGCGGCCGTGAAGGTTATGAAACCCTATTGAATACCGATCTAAAACGCGAACGCGCTCAGCTTGGCCGCTTCATGCAAATGGTGGTTGAGCACAAATACAAAATCGGTTTTGAAGGCACCTTGTTGATCGAACCAAAACCCGCGGAGCCAACCAAGCATCAGTACGATTACGATACGGCGACGGTGTATGGCTTCTTAAAAGAGTTTGGTCTTGAAAAAGAGATCAAGGTCAACATCGAGGCCAACCACGCGACCTTGGCAGGTCACAGTTTCCACCATGAAATTGCCACGGCTTGCTCATTGGGTATTCTTGGCTCTGTCGACGCCAACCAAGGCGACGCGCAATTAGGCTGGGATACAGACCAATTCCCAACTAGTGTGGAAGAATACACGCTGGTTACTTATGAAATTCTAAAATCGGGCGGTTTCAAAACGGGCGGCTACATGTTCGACACCAAGTTACGTCGTCAATCGATGGATCTGGAAGATTTATTCCACGGTCACATTGGCGCCATGGACACCTTGGCCCTGTCATTAGAACGGGCGGTGAAAATGATCGAAGATGAGAAATTGGCGAACTTTGTAGATCAACGCTATGCGAAATGGAATGACACCTTGGGTGCCGATATTCTAGCGGGCAAACACACATTGCAAGATCTTGCGGAATACGCCGAGAAAAACAACATCGATCCTAAGCCAGTGTCTGGTCGTCAAGAGATGCTAGAAAACATGGTGAATGGCTATATTTTTAAATAGGTTCATTCGTAAGAGCTGAACCAATAAAGACAAAAAAACACAGGCCAACGAAAGCTGGCCTGTGTTTTTTATGACTTGGTTTTACGAAAAATTAAGAAAAGATCACGCCTTTTTTCAATAGAAAGCAGCCGTAACCTCGCCCTTCGCCAGTCACAACAAAAGCGTAGGCTTTTTTTGCTGCGTCATAAAAAGCAAAACGCTCTAACGACCCCATTTCCGCATTGTCACTGTCAGCCGCTTTTAAAACAGCGGCGAATTCTTGCTGCACTTCTGGCATCACAGATTCGTCTTCGCCCACCACTTGCATACGAGTCACAGGCTGCTCAACAAAGGTATCCAACGGCAGTACCGATAAAATTGCCTTAGCGGCTTGAATGACGTTCACACCATCTAAACGAATAACTGGTTTTCCAGCCGCCATCGAAGCCGCTGGAAAATTACGATCAACCAAAACGATGTCATCACCGTGACCCATAGTACGTAACACGTTCAGTAATTCACCACTTAGCAAAGGATCTATATTTTTTAGCATGTTTTTTCCCTAATCACAGATAGGCTGAAAGCAAATATTGATAATCTATTTTTGCTGCACGATGGCGGCTTTATGCTGTAAGCGGCTTTGTTTTTGGTCGATGATGACAGCAAGAATAATCACCACACCTTTAATCACCATTTGCCAAAATTCGCTCACGCCCATCATCACCAAACCATCGGCTAAAATACCAATCACGAAAGCGCCAATCAGCGTACCCATAATGGTGCCGCGACCACCAGCCAATGAGGTTCCACCTAATACCACGGCGGCAATGGCGTTCATTTCAAAAGAGACACCCGTTGCTGGATGACTAGCCACCAACTGTGAAGACACCACAATGCCCGCAATCGCCGCACAAAAACCAGAAATGGTGTAAACCCAAACTTTGACACTGCGCACTTTCACACCAGACAATTCGGCAGAATGTTCGTTATCCCCAATGGCAAACACGTGACGACCAAATTGCGTTCTTTTGGCGATGTAGGCAATCACGCCGGCAAGGATAAACATCATCCAAATGGCGTAAGGTAAACCCAAGAGTTTCGCAGAACCAATTAACTCAAACCCCGTATTGCCCAGCTGTTCATTACCGGATAAACCCGTAAAGGTTTCACCACCAGACAACAACATGGACGCGCCACGCACAACATACATGGTGCCCAAGGTACAAATAAAAGGCGCGACGTTATAACGGGTGATCAAAATACCGTTAACAGCGCCTATCAAACCACCGATAACCAAAACGATAGGAACAATCAGCCAAACGCTAGGAAAAATGGCGATGCCAAACATCGGCAAGACGATTCCCTTAGTAATCAGCCAACCCGCAACCATGCCACAAAATCCCAGAATCGCACCAATAGAAAGGTCGATACCTGCGGTGATAATAACGAAGGTGATACCAAGTGCCAAAAAGGCGTTGATGGCAATGTGCTTCACCATGATGATCACGCTACTCGCCGCCAAGAAACCCGGTACCATAAAGGTGAAGAAAGCGAGGATTAAAAACAACGCAATAAAGGTGCGCATTTTTAACGCCAGTAATAACAGACTTTCGCCAGAGAAAACCGACGATGGTTGAGACGCCATATTTTGAGAAATTTTCATATTAAAGTCCTTGCGCGCTTGCTGACACAAGTGCAGATTCTGTGGCTTCAGATCGAAGTATATTGGCGGTTAGTTTGCCTCCGGACATCACCAGAATGCGATCAGAAACCGCCATGATTTCTTTCAGGTCAGAGGTTGAGAACAACACGCCGATTCCCTGCTCTGAAAGTGTCACCATCATGTTAAACACGTCGCCCTTGGCACCGATATCAATGCCACGCGTTGGCTCATCCAATAACAACACTTTCGGACTGGTTAACAAGGTTCGACCAATCACCACTTTTTGTTGGTTACCACCGCTCAATGCGCGTATTTCAATATCAGGAGACGATACCTTGATGGATAAATCGCCAATAGCGGACGTCACCGCCTCGGCTTCGGCTTTTTCATCGATGGAAAAACGATGCTTAAGTCGACGCCACAAGCTCGAAATCGTCATGTTATTGCTCACTGACGAAATGGGAAAAATACCGTTCTTTTTTCGATCTTCTGGTACCAAACAAATGCCCAATTTAATGCGTTCGCTGGTGTCCATTTTCGCAGGCACTTTATGCCCCGCAATCTTCACGTCACCTGAGTATTCTTGCAAACCAAGCAGACATTCCATTAGCTCAGTTCGACCCGCTCCCATGAGCTCCATACACGCCCACAATTTCACCGGATTTCACATTCATCGACACGTCATCAACCAAGGTATGACCCATTTCGTTGATCAGCTTAATGTTTTTGACATTGAGCACCGGTTCGCCAAATTCACGACCTGGTTTTAAGAAAGTAGACACCGGATCGCTACCCAGCATTTCTCTGACGATCCACGGCACATCGATGTCTTTGACCTGCGCTTCAGATTGGAAATACCCATCGCGTAAAATCGTAATGTAATCACCAATCGCCATCAGCTCTTCTAAGCGATGGGAGATATAGATGATAGAAACACCTTGAGCGGTTAAATCTCGAATCACTTTGAAAAGCAGCTCGACTTCGGTTTTACTCAACGCCGAAGTGGAGCTTCATCCAAAATCAGCACATCGGCTTCATCGGCCAAGGCTTTGGCGATTTCAATCAACTGCTGCTGACCAACTTTCAAGTTAGACAGTAATTCAGATGGCGCAATGTCTTGATCAAGACGCGCCATGAGGCTCAGCAGTCACTCGATGTTGCTCCGCTGTGTCTAGCGGCAGCAGGCCTCGCTGTTTTTCCCGTCCCAAGAAAATATTTTCCGCCACCGTGAGGTTGCCAAACAGATTCAACTCTTGATGCACCATGCCAATGCCTTTGGCAGCAGCGTCCCGTGTGTGCTGAAAAGACACGGCTTCATCGTTGAGATAAATAGTACCCTTGCTTGGCTGCTGAACACCCGCCAGAATTTTCATCAAGGTGGATTTACCCGCGCCATTTTCGCCTATGATGACGTTCACCTTGCCACGATAAACTCGGTAATCCACTTCGTTTAACGCGATAGTGCCTGGGTAAATCATGGAGATTTTTTCAGCGCGAATGACGATGTCTGCGTTAGCTTGGCTCATCATTTGCCTCCACGAGTAATCTGTATTGGCACAGCATCACTGATGACGTTTTGATCTATGGTAATCGCAGCAATAACAGAAGCTGTTTCACCGACCCAGCTAGCATCTGGTTCACCAATAGCCGCCATAGCGCGATTGTTCAACTCTCGGGAGATTTGAGCGAAACGAATTTGGTTTTTAAAATCATCAAACAACACATATTGAGAGGCATCACGAATCGCATTACCTTTGATGATGCGACCAACTTGCAGATCGATATTGGTATCGCCTACTTTAAGCTTAACCACGCCTTTCATTTTGCCTAAATCCACGCTTTCGATGGTGCCATCTAAACGCACAAAAAAGCTTTGCTTGGTGTTAATTTGCTGCGCATCCAACTGGGACTTAATGCTTTCCCACGGGGTGAATGCTTGTGTTGCTTCAGGCAAGACTTTTGGCTGCCAAAGCTGATCGGCTACTTCCGACAAAGTAAAGTCTGCAAAGCTAACCACGGCATTTGGATCTTTAGGGATAATAGGATTGCCTTCAGCATCTAAGTCCGTAACAGTACAGGCTGTCAGCAGATTAAGGCAGGCAATAAGCCCGATACATTGAAAGAGTTTTTTATAAGACATAATGATACCCAAAGAGCCGGAGCCCTCATAGGCGAGGACTCCGAGTCAGGTTGTTATTATTTGAGCGCGAAGTTACTTAGGTTTTTCGCATTAGAACCATCAATCAATACACAATCCATGAGTTGTTTTTCTGGCAATCCTGTTGAGCCTGTACGAATGTAAAGATCGGCTTGTTCCGCAACGCGCTGTGCTTGAGCGTAGGCTGGTTGCATAACGGTTGCTTTGATGTTGGAGCCTTTTAGAATCGAATCACGTGCGTAATCTAGACCATCAAAACCCACGATGAAAACATCCTTACGGCCCGCAGCTTGAAGTGCTGCTTCGGCACCCAAGGCCATAGAATCATTCCCAGTGAACACACCTTTAATGTTTGGGTTCGCTTGTAAAATCGATTCCATACGACTAAACGCTTCAGTTTGGCTCCAGTTGGCAGACTGACGAGCCGCCATTTTGAACTCAGGGAAGTTATCAACGATATCGTGGAAACCTTCACTACGTACTTGCGCGTTAGTATCGGACTCTGGCCCTACTAGCTCAACGTATTCACCGCCTTCGCCCATTAATTCGACAAACTTCTCACCAGCAAGCTGAGCGCCTTGGAAGTTATTCGATACGATTTGCGTGACAGCGATACCGGTTTTATTGATTTCACGGTCGTATAGGAAAGCTGGAATGCCGGCTTTTTTCAAACGCTCTAGCGATCCAATACTGGCGTCTGCGTCCGCATTATCCAAAATCACCGCTTTGGCTTGACGAGCAATGGCTGTTTCAATCAATTGGTTTTGTTTGTTTACATCACCGTCATGAGACGCCACCAAGGTGTCATAACCCAATTCTTTGGCTTTCGCATCAGCGCCTTCGGCACCGGCTTTAAAAAATGGATTGTCGTGGGATGGGGTAATAATGGCGATCAAACCATTGCTAGCTAAAACGCTGGTGCTAGCCAAGGTCAGTAATGTCGCAGCAAGGCAAGATTTCAAGAAGGTTTTCTTTTTCATTGTATGTCTCCGGTATGCTTATTTTTATTAAAATATATCGAATAGCAAACGATTGCGTAATCGTTTGCTATTTTTATCTTAAGCATATGGAGCTTGTCAATGAATTCTTGACCGATAAGAAAAAAACCCTATTTATCAAACAGTTAAGACACTAAAACATGAATATCTGGTGTAATTTAACGACAAACAATCAAGCGACTGAATTATAAGGACTTTTCTCTATAAAAAGACTTCCAACAAGCCCTATTCTCAATCTTAAAACGCGTTTTTCATCTAGAATCGAGCAGAGAGCCCAACAATCTGAAAGGAAAATACACAGAAAATAACAAGACATTGGCGCTATATTGTCGATACAGCAGCGACCGACGAACGAACCACTAGGTTGAGCACCAACATGATCATCTTGCCTTCTTGGCGCGGATTCTCAATCCGCTCAATCATGGTACTGATTGCCAACTCGGCTAATCGCTCTTTAGGTTGATTAATGGTGGTTAACGGCGGGCTAAAATAGGCAGAATACAGGCAGTTATCATAACCAATGACAGACAATTGCTGCGGGATCTTAATACCAGACAATTGCGCTTCGCTCATGGCCCCCATTGCCATGGCATCGTTACCGATAAACACCGCACTTGGCAAACTCGCACAAGATAACAATTGGCGCATCCCTAATTTACCGCCTTCAAATTCGAAGTCAGATTCAATCACCCAGTCGTCTTGAACGACCAGATTTGCTTGCTCCATGGCTTCAATGAAACCGTCTAAACGCTGCTTCGCGGGCAACTTTTCTAACGGGCCACCAATGTAGGCAATGCGTTTATGACCTTGCTCAATAAGGTGCTGAATAGCCAAATGCGCGCCTTTTACTGAGTTGTCTTGAATGCGATCAACATAGTCATCAGAGGGGCCCCAATCCATTACCACCATAGGCAAATTACGCTGGCCAATCAAAGAGCTAAACAGCGAATCGTCATAGGCGGAACACATGACCAAAATACCATCAACACGTTTTTGCGTTAGCATGCGTAGATAAGAATTGGTTTTTTCTAGCTCGCCATCGGTATTACAAAGCACAAGGTTGTAACCTTCTCGGTAACAACACTTCTCTACTTCGTTGACCAATTCGGCGAAAAAGGGATTCAAGGTGGTGGTGACTAACATGCCAAGGCTTTTGGTATTTTTTACCTTTAAGCTGCGTGCCACGGCACTGGGCGCATAGTTGAGTTCTTCAGCGGCTTGGAGAACCCGTTCTTGTGTCGCTTTCGCCACAAAGCGCGTTTTATTCAAAACATGAGAGACTGTCGTGGTCGATACACCAGCCCGTAACGCAACGTCTTTGATGGTCGCAGACAAACTTATACTCCCCTTTCATGAACGATCTTAATTAGATGTAAAGCTCGCCAAGTTTTCCAAATAAAGACAAATAGATCAAGCGCTTACCAGCCCATTTTATTCGTCAAACAATCATCCAGAACCCAATAGCTTTTAGGGAAGTATACTTAACGGCACTGCCAAAATGCAGCAAGAGTTTTTTTAAATATTCAAATCACAGCTTATTGTCTTTACCAAGCCGCGACGACACGCGATATTCCCCTGGCGTCATGCCTAGGTTTTTACGTGATACCGTGTACATGTATTGCACGGAAGGATAGCCACAAGTTCGGGCAATTTCATCAAACGGTAAATCAGTTGAGGTGATCAATTCACAAGCGCGATAAAACTTGGTCATGTGAAGTTGTTCGTGCATTGAGCAGCCAATTTCGTCGATAAAGCGGGTTTCTAGATTAGTTCTTGATATACCAATGTAGTCCACAACTTGTGCGACTTTTACCCCGCGACAAGCATTATGACGAATAAAGTGCATGGCTTGGATGACATATGGGTCGTGCAACGCGCGATAATCCGATGACTGTCTTTCCGCAATACCGATGGGATCGACCACCACCAACGAATTTTCAACAGGATAACCTAACAACATTCTATGCAGCATTTTTGCCGCTTCATAGCCCATTTGCTTACTACCCTGTTCAACGGAAGACAAGGCGGTGCGATTTAAATACCTTGCCATGCTCTCATTATCAATCCCAACAATGGCAACTTGCTCCGGCACCAAGATATTCAAATGATCACAGACCTGCAACAAATGGCGCGCGCGGGAATCGGTAACGGCAATAATGCCAATGGGGTTAGGCAGATTATTCAGCCAAGCTTCAAGCGCATGCTGTGCCGTTTCCCAAATTTCCGCCGACGTACAAAAACCTTGATGCACATGGGGTTCAAAGCCGTCAGAACGGACTTGCTCAACAAACGCATGCTCCCGCTCACTGGCCCAACGACTGTAATCTGTACTGGGGACACCGTAAAAAGCAAACTGCGGCAAGCCTTTACGCTTTAAATGCTGGTACGCACAGCGCACTAAGGCCGCATTGTCCGTCGCCACATAAGGCAATCTAGGGTAGTCTTTTTTATGGTGATAAGACCCTCCCACTGCCACGGTGGGAATATCTGTGTTTTTAAGAATCTCTTCCACTTCTGGGTTATCAAAGTCGGCAATAATGCCGTCCCCTTTCCAATGCTTTAGCGCATCAAGGCGAGAGCGAAAATCATCTTCAAAGTAAACGTCCCAGTCACATTGCGCGGCTTGCAAATATTCACCAATTCCTTCGATCACTTGTCGATCGTAGACCTTGTTGGCATTGAACACGAGATTGAGTCGGTAGCGTTTTTCAAACATACAAAAGCGTCTCTAATTTTTATTCTAGCTGGCTCGATAATACTCTCTGAGAGTCCATTAGTTCTAGAGAATGATAAAAATCAGAAAGGGAATAACAGAAATCGTAATGAGAGAAAGTTTGTCATAAAAAGAGCGGTGTCATAAGGCACCGCTCTCGCGCATCAAAATCCTTTTACTCTTTGATATAACGCCTGAAAGCGCTCGCGCTTTTCAGTATATCGAGTGGCGTTTGCTTGATTAGGCAAATACTGTTTAATGAGGCTCGGGTTTGGTACAAATGGTCTTTAACGCTTCTTGGCCTTGATAACCTATTGCCGCCAATCGTGCGGCTCCCAAAGCGGGACCAACCTCACCACCTTCTCGGGAATCCATTGGCACATTAAAGACATCGGCTAACATTTGTAGCCAATACGCGCTTTTAGCGCCGCCGCCAATCACATCAATACTGTCGTTGATGGTTTGCGCAGAACGTACAGCATCTAACCCATCCAACAAAGCGAAGGTCACGCCCTCAAGCACCGCCTGAACAAGATCCGCTGCGGTGGTTTCATGGGTCATTCCCCAAAAAACACCTTTTGCATTAGGATCATTATGCGGCGTTCTTTCGCCACTTAAATACGGCAAAAAGGTGAGGTTAGTATCGTGATCTATGCGATTTTCCGCGGCTAAAAGCGCTGCTTCCACGCTGCTAAACTGAGCTAATTTCGTCACCCAATGAAGACAACTTGCCGCGCTCAACATCACTGACATGGTGTGCCAAGTGTTTGGAATAGCATGACCAAAGCTGTGCAAAGCCGCCGCAGGATTGGCGGTAAAGCCATCACTTACTGCAAAAATCACCCCAGATGTACCCAATGACAACATGCTTTGCTGAGGTGAAATAATGCCCATTCCCACGGCACCAGCGGCATTATCACCCCCCGCTACGACAGGCACAATGGGCATAGACCAGCGTTTTGCTAAATCGTCATAAATCACACCAGTGATTTGGGTTCCTTCGAACACACAAGGCATTTGCTCAGCCGTCAATCCTGTGGCGCTCAACATGGTGTCACTCCAAACGCGTTGTTCCATGTTTAACCACAGTGTGCCAGACGCATCAGAAACGTCAGTAGCAAACTCGCCCGTCATCCGAAAACGTAGGTAATCTTTTGGTAACAACACTTTCGCAATTTGCCCAAAAATTTCTGGTTCATGCTGTTTTACCCACAGCAACTTAGGCGCGGTAAAACCGGGCATCACCAAATTACCCGTAATTGCTTGCACTTCTGGGCAGCGCCTTTGCAATAGCAAACATTCTTCGTGGGAACGGCCGTCATTCCATAAGATTGCAGGCCGTAGTACGTCACCCTTTTTATTCAATAAGGTTGCGCCATGCATCTGACCCGATAAACCAATGGCGTTAACACCCTGCAAATCATTCTCTGCAGCCAACTGTAACATGGCCAAATCCGTCGCTTGCCACCAGTCTTCTGGGTTCTGCTCGGACCAAAGATCAAACGGCCGAGACACTGACAAAGGCGAAGAGCAGCTTGCCACGACATTACCGTCTTCTGCCATTAAAATTACTTTGACACCAGAAGTGCCGAGATCAATTCCGATATACATAAAACATATCCTTCATTTTGTTAATCGTCATGATTATTGCTAAACGACTTCTGTGGATCTTGTAGGTCAGATGAGCCGAGGAACGAAGGCGTGATCTGACGGTTAACGGTATACGTAACGTCTCACGCCTGATCACGGTCGTACCTCCCTCATCAGGCCTACAAAACCTATCCAACCTTCGCGCACGAAGTTTTACTGCGCTTTTTTTGGTTTACGCCGATCTGGTAGGTCGTGATTTACCCTTTAGAAAATATGCCGACAAAAAACATGACCGCAACAAATCACGTCTCGTCGGGCTAAAGCCACGACCTACAAAACCTATCCAACCTTCGCGCGCTAACCTTTACTGTGCTTTTTTGGTTTTCACATCCAGCCAGACAGCCAGCAATAAAATCATGCCTTTGACGATTAATTGCCAAAAAGTTGGTACATCCAGCATGCTCATGCCGTTGTCTAAACTTGCCATAATCAACGCCCCCATGATGGCACCAAATACCGCACCAACACCGCCAGCCAAACTGGTTCCGCCAATCACACAGGCCGCAATGGCATCCAGTTCCGCCATGTTTCCGGCCGCTGGAGAACCCGCACCAAGCCGAGAAGTCAGAATCAAAGCGGCCACTGCCACCATCATGCCGTTAAAGCCAAACACCAGCATTTTGGTGCGCTCAACGTTCACCCCAGACATACGAGTGGCTTCAATGTTGCCACCAATAGCATAGACTCGACGACCAAAGGCAGTGCGTTTGGCAACATAAGTGGCAATAAGGATCAATCCGCCCATGATCAAAATCGGCGTTGGAATACCTCGATAACTTTCCAAGGCATACAACAAGACCAACAACACCACCACAGCAACTAAGGCTTTTGCGTATTCAAACTTCGCCGCCTTGTTTTCAACGCCATGTTGCTTTCTTGCCTTGCGTCGAGCATAGACTTTTGCGATTAGACCTAAACACAATAAGCCCACCACACTGATGCCCCAACCAGAAGGAACATAACTTTGACCAATAACGGCCAGTGAACTCGACGTTGGTGCAACGGTGGCACCATCGGTCAAACCCACCAAAATACCGCGAAACGCCAACATGCCCGCCAAGGTAACGATGAACGATGGCACCCTTTGATAGGCCACCCACCAACCATTAAACAAACCAAGAGCCAAACCCGCGACCACCGTCACCAACACAGTCAATAAAATCGGAAAGTTAAACCAAACATCCAAAATCGCCGCAATACCACCCAATAAGCCCATCATAGAGCCAACCGACAAATCAATTTCCGCACTAATTATGACGAACACCATCCCTATCGCGAGCACGCCCACAATCGCCGTTTGGCGAATCAAGTTCGAAATATTCCGTGGCGAGATAAACGCCCCATCGGTGGCAATGGAAAAAAAGACGACAATCAGCAGCATCGCTGCCAACATCGCAAACAGTTGTAATTGACTGGTTTTTATTGTTTTAAACATTCGCTACACCTTCTTTGATCGCACAATTCATAATCATTTCTTGGGTCAAACCTTGATGGTCAAATTGCCCTTTTAAACGCCCTTCGTGCATCACCAATACTCGGTCACTGATCCCTATTACTTCGGATAATTCAGACGACACCATGATGATGGACATGCCTTGTTTCACTAGAGCAAACATCAACTTGTAGATCTCATATTTAGCGCCTACATCGATGCCGCGAGTTGGTTCATCGAGAATCAGAATTTTCGGATGGGTTAACAAACATTTGGCGATGATGGCTTTTTGTTGATTGCCGCCACTGAGGTTTTTAATCGATAAATCTGCGGAGGCCGTTTTGACTTTTAGTTGTGCGATGTAGTTGTTGATATCATGACTTTCTTTGTCTTCATTGACGGCGCCAAACCAAGAAGAGTATTGACCTAATACGGATAGCGTAATATTGCGACCAACACTCATAATAGGCACGATACCATGACGCTTTCTATCTTCTGGCACCATGGCAATACCAGCCTCTAGCGCCACACGTTGAGAACGAATGTTGACCGTTTGGCCTTCTAACTCGATCTCTGCCTGATACTCACCATCGTAAGAACCATACAGACATTGCATCAGCTCAGTACGGCCAGAACCGATCAAACCAGCGATACCAAGAATTTCCCCTTGACGCAATTCAAAGCTAACGTCGTCTACCTGGTTCCGGGCGCGCCTGCTTGTTTGGCGGTAGCGTGTTTAACGCGCAAAACCACATCACCGATGTCGTGTTCTTCACGCGGAAATAACTCATCCAATTCGCGACCAACCATCATACTAATGATGTCATTTTGCGTCAGATCAGCCGCGGACTTGGTATCAATGTGGTCACCATCTCGAATCACAGTAACCCAATCGGATAAAGCCAACACCTCATCCAATTTATGAGAAATATAAATACAGGCGATACCTTGTTGTTTTAGCTCACCCACAATGTTCAACAAAATGTCAATTTCTGTCGTCGTCAAAGACGAGGTTGGCTCATCCAAAATTAACAATTTCACGTTTTTATTCAACGCTTTGGCGATCTCGACCAACTGCTGCTGGCCGACGCCAAGATCTCGTATTGGCGTATCGGGCAACACATTAAGCTTCACCCGAGCCAACAATTCTGACGTGCGACGATACATTTCCTCGTCATTGAGTCGTGCAAAAGAACCCAGTTCGTTACCGAGAAAAATATTCTCCAATACCGATAATTCTTTCACCAGCGCTAGCTCCTGATGAATAATGACAATACCAAGCGCTTCGGTATCGCGGATGGTCGCGGCTTTCACCAGATTACCTTCGAAAAAAATCTCACCCTCATAGGAACCATGAGGCCACACACCACTGAGCACCTTCATCAGAGTCGATTTACCAGAACCATTTTCCCCGCAGATAGACAAGGCCTCACCGCGAGCAAGCTGAATGCTGACGCCATTCAACGCACGAACACCCGAAAAGCTTTTTACAATACCGCGCATGTCCAATAATGGTTGCGTCATGTTTACACCTCTTTCCTACAGCTTTTTTGCATACAAAAAAAACAGCAAATGGCGCTCAATGGAGCGCCATACAATAAAAAGTTAAGGGTTGTAAACATCATTACGAGAGTGGAAGCCATCGGCTATCACGGTGGCATCTAGGTTAGCTTTGGTAACAGAAATAGGCGCAAGTAATACGGCATTAACCTCTTTTGTGCCATTATTCACCGATCCATTGGATTGAATATTTTCACCTCGTGCCAGCTTCACCGCCATCTCTGCACTGGTTTTGGCAAGATTGGAAATCGGCTTGTACACGGTCATAGTTTGTGTGCCCGCAACAATACGACGCACCGCGGCTAAGTCTGCATCTTGGCCAGAAATGACCACCTTGCCACTCAAACCTTGTGCGGCAAGTGCTTGAATCGCGCCACCTGCGGTTGAATCGTTAGACGCAACCACCGCGTCAATTTTATTGGCATTGGCCGTCAGCCCATTCTCCATAATGTTCAAGGCCGCTTCTGCCGACCAACCCATTGCCCATTGGTCACCCACTACGTTAATTTTTTTCGCATCGATAGCCGGCTGCAACACATTCATCTGACCTTGACGGAACATCTTTGCGTTGTTATCCGTTGGTGAGCCGCCCATCAAAAAATAATTGCCCGTAGGTTTTAACCCCAGCAAGGCTTCAGCCTGCATTTCTCCCACTCGAATGTTGTCAAAAGACACATACAAGTCGATGTCGGCAAACTTAATCAAGCGATCATACGCTAGCACTTTAATGCCTTCGGCCTTGGCTTCGGCCAAAACATTACCAAGTACCTCACCGTTTTCCGGCACGATAACCAACACATCAACACCACGAGAAATCATGTTTTCGATCTGAGAAATCTGAGTCGTTACATCGCCGTTGGCAGACTGAGTATAGACCTCTGCGCCCATAGATTCCGCCGCTTGAGTAAACAAATCACGGTCTTTCTGCCAACGCTCTAAGCGTAAGTCAGACATTAATAAACCGATTTTTTCACCTGCAGCCAATGCAGGAAGTGATGTCGCAGCACAAAGAGTCGCCAGCAGACTCATAGAAACGATTTTTTTCATCTTTTCATTCCTTGTTATTTTTATAAAGTGAACGATCTCCGGATGGAGTAAGAGGAATGTAAATCGATGGTTTACCAAGCGGTATTATCTTTTTTTGTTTGTGTGTGGCGTTTTTTATAAACGGCTCATTTAATAAGGATTAAAAATCACACAGCATAATCACAATATTTTATTGCCCATTGTTTTTATATGTATCAGTATTTGGTGTAAGGCTAGGTATGTAAGAAAATATGCCTTCATGACACAAGGAACATCTGTCACATAATGACATTTCTAAAAAAACACACCGGTTGGCTGGTACTGGGCACTTTGCTTTTTTATCTATTAACTGTTCCGCCATTCATTTCTGTATTGCTTCCAACCATACTGGCTTGGTCCGCTAATTTCGCCATGTGGCATACTTTAGCGCCAAGTGCAAAACGCCAAGTCTCTTGGTTAATGGCAATAGGAATAGCGGCGCTATTGTTTGCCGCCTCAAAAGGTACATGGATGACTTGGCAACAAGTTTTTGCGGTCAACTTACCCATGTTGGCGATGTTTGTTGCGGTGTCTTTTTTAGATCTTACTGGCTCCAAAGATGAAAGCCGCCCTTTGCCAAAAGGTTTAAGCGCTATTTTTAACACCGCTATTGGCGTGCAAGTTTTAGGTGCTGTAATTAATCTATCGGTGATCATGGTGTTTGCGGATCGTATGAAGGGAGCAATCAGACTAACGCCCGTACAGCAATTTGTTCTTACGCGTAGTTTTTCTGCCGCTGCATGGTGGTCACCTTTTTTTGTCGCCACTGGGGTGGCCATTACGTATGCACCCGGCATGCAATGGCAAAAGACTCTGCTACCAGGTCTTTTAATGGCGACTATCTCGATTATTTTTTCAAGCCTTGAAGCTTACCGACGCACCAAAGGCGACTTTCACGGCTACCCCATTCGCTTAGAAAGCCTGTTTATTCCCATATTTTTGGCTTCCTGTGTGATTTTTTTTCATTTTATTTGGCCTGATATCAGCATACTCGTGCTTATTTGCATTTTGGCACCCATTGCTGCCATTCTTTTAATGCGCACTCAATCAAGACAAAAGAGCCTGTCTCACTTTGTAAACCATAAACTGCCACAGATAGGCAGTCAGTTTGCTCTTTTCCTTGGTGCCGGTGTTTTTTCCAGTGGTATCAGCGCCATTATCCTCAGTTATCCGCAGTTTTTTAATCTTGATACCTTTACCTTTAGCCCTCTGTTATTTTCTCTTACCTTGGCGGCCATGATCATCGCCGGCGTCATTGGCATACACCCGGTCGTAAGTGTCGCCATTGCCAGCCCTATGTTATTACCATTAAATCCAGACCCAACCCAGCTGGGCTTTTTGTTTTTAAGTGCTTGGGCCATCGCAGCCGGTAGCAGTGGGTTAACAGGACTCGGATTATTGATGACCAGCCGTTACCAAATACCGACTCGAACCATTATTAACAACAGCCGCCACTACGCCGTTTTGATGTGGCTGCTTTGTAGCTTAATAAACTGTTTTTTTCTGTAATAAAAAAGCAGACAATTTTGTCTGCTTTTCGCTACTTAGTAACGCTTTCCAACACTGCATTCATGGCACTATAGCCGTTCAAACCGATAAGGACTTGGGTCAATAATAGGTGTAACACCTGAGATTAGATCTGCCGCTAATTGCCCAGCGGCAGGTCCCGTGCCAAAGCCATGTCCTGAAAACCCCGTCGCCACGGTTAAGCCTGGAATGGATTTAATATGATCAATTATCGGATTTGAATCAGGTGTCACATCAATAATGCCAGCCCATGCTTCAGCAATTTCTGCTTTTTCAAAAATTGGCCATGCTTGACGGAGATTATTAAGCGCCTGCTGATTTAAGTCAGCGTTAAAATCTGGATCATTGGTTCTGACCTTTTCAAAAGGAGAACGGCTGTTTGCCCCCCAGCGACGAGGAAGCACTAAATCTTTAAAGAAATAGCTTCCCATTGAGACATTCAGAAAACTACGCTGAGTACGAAGCTGGTCAAGATATTTATGACCAATTAACAGGTGATCCAGAGTAATCGGAGCATCTAATTTGCCTCGCTGCGTAATGATATAACCACCATCTTGATGTTTACGGAAAGAAAAATCAGGTCCTCCAACCGCTATACTGGTTGGTCCTTCCATGGGTTTAGTACGCAATACCGAACAGATTAACGGAAGTGTTGGGAATGAAATCCCCAAGTTGCCCAAGAAGCGTCTTGACCACGCACCACCCGCTAGCAAAACTTGTTCGCAGCGAATGTCCCCTTTTTCTGTAACAACGCCACGAATTTCCCCCCTTCGGTAGACAAGCTACGCACCGCACATTGCTGAACAATAACAGCGCCTTTTTTAATGGCTGCATTCGCAATGGCAGGGGCAGCAATAGACGGTTCTGCGTTACCATCTGAAGGAGTATAAACACCACCAAGCCAGCTACCTTTGCCACCCGGTACTAATTCATCAATTTCCTGAGGACTAACCATTCTAGAGTCCAATGAAAGAGACTCCACAGACTTTAACCAGCTTTTGTGCATTGCCAGTTGCGCTGGCGTTCTCGCTAAAAACATAATACCGGCTTGTTTATAGCCCACATCACGGCCAACTCGATCAGGCATCTCTGCCCAAAGTTTATCCGCAGCTTGCGCCAAGGGAACATCATCTAAATGTCGGTTAGTTTTACGAATCCAACCTAAATTTCGAGAAGATTGTTCGCCGGCAATATGACCTTTTTCCAAAAGAACAACAGGTATATTTCGCTCTGCTAAAGCAAGAGCGGCCGTCACACCAACAATGCCGCCCCCAATGATAACCACACGGGTTGAATCAGGAAGTTGATCTTGGGTCTCAACCTTTTCAAGTGTTTTGGTCATAACTTTTTCCTGAAAGCATAGAGAAGTTAAATCTTATTCTAACCACTGAAAGTAAACGGTTATTTGCCTATGGAGATTTCTTCAACATTTGCGGTAGATGCTCCCCGAAATGCAGTCACTTCAATCTCAACTTTGTAAACCGTTGAACCCAATGGTGGACAAGTTGCTGTCGATGCTGGGTTAATTCCTTTGAACTTTGTACCAATAAAGTTCATAACATCGTGAATATGTGCTGGGTCCTGAATAAATACACGAGACATAACCACATCCGCTAAGGTTGCACCAACTGAGGCCAAGGCACGTTCGATGTTTTTAAACACCTGCTCGGCTTGTTCAATTACATCCTCCGGAATTTCTTGTGTGTCAGGGTTACGGCCAGCGGTATTGGAAACAAAAATCCAATTATCTACGGCAACCAATCGTGAATAGCTCGCACTTTCTTCGAATTTTGAGCCAGTTTTAGCTTTTACAATTTTAGTCATATGCTTTGCCTAATATTCAATCTAAATAATATGATTTGGAAAAATAAGGTGGTTCTGCTTATTCACAGAAAAAGCCTTCAAAAAAACATAAAGCGGCTTAACGCAATGCAGGGACATCCCATAAGTTCAGCTTCACCCCAATGCCTTTTTCAACAGCATTACGATAGACAACCGTTGCCCATGCCACGTCCTCTACTGGCATACCGCCCACAGAAAGAATGATGATCTCGTCTTCATTTCGACGAGCAGGCGAATCACCAGAAACAATTTTGCCAAGGTCTTCGATATCGTCATGGGTTAACTTGCCTTCTGCAATCATGTCCATGCAACGAACACCCACAAGCGGAATCACGCAATGAGCAGGCTTAGGCACCTCCTCGTACCAAGCCTCATACAAACCTGTGTTATCAAGGACTTTACGAACATCTTTTTGCTCCATGCCATCATCTAAACGACAGCTAGCAGGCATCGCTAAAAACGCTCCGGGTTTAACCCACTCACGCTTAACAATTGGGTAAGTCGTTGGATCACCAACTTCTCCAGAGTTACAGTAAGAAACCAGATCCGAATCACGAACAACGGCTTCAACACTATCAACAACCTCAACACGAGTAACCTGAGGAAAGGTTTCTTTTACCCAAGCAACAAAACTGTCTAAGCTTTTTTGACCACGACCTTTCACTTTAATCGTGTCGACTTCAGGACAGGCCGCAATAAAAGCCGCTACGGTCGTCTTCCCCATTACCCCAGGACCTAAAAGGCCAATAATTTTCGAGTCTTTACGAGCCAAATGACGTGCCCCTACACCAGGAATAGCCCCCGTCCGATAAGCGGACAGCAAATTTGCTGACATATAAGCCAAAGGCGCTCCAGTATCGATATCATTCAAAATCATCATCAAGATAGAGCGAGGTAAGCCTTTTTCTCGGTTAGCGATATTTGAGCCATACCATTTCACGCCACATGTTTGGAAATTCCCACCAAGATAAGCAGGCATCGCCATCAATCGACGATCTGCAGTGGGCTTTGGCATCGTAGGGAATGGAGATTCAGCAGGAAAGGTAATCATGGCACCATGAGAATCATTATTAGGGCCAGCCATGCGATAATCGCCCTTATACAAAAGTCCAAACATTTCTTCCATCGTATCGACACAGCTGGGCATATCAGTCACACCAGCTTTGATCATGTCTGACTCAGAAAGGTAAATAAAATCGATTTTCGTATTCTCGCTCATAGCCATACCTATTAACATTTGGTTTATATTTTTATATTAGTAATTAACACTTCTCTTAAAGATAAAATAAGGTTAAAAAAATCAATATTAATTTTCGCATTCTTATGTATTACTCATAAAAATATTTATTTTTTAACGACCTTAAAAAGAGAAATTTAAATCAAAGATTCTTCATCCTATATATAAAAAATTCCCATTAAAATATCCCTTTAGGGACATTTAGTGGTGCTAATAGCATACTTAGGATTGTCAAAGACTAAAGCAACTGAAAGGTGGGGAATGAAAGGCAGAATTATTTGCAAAATAATGGCTGAACTATACTTACATTCAGCCATTATTTTATGTTCTGTACAAATGGAATGCTTTACAAACGACTAGCACCATAAATAAAAGTACCATTTTCCGTAGAGGCCTGAGGAGCAGGTACGGCGTCACCTGTTTGTGGAGAGACAGGGAAGATAGCATTAATTTGCCCTGTTCCAGAACTACCAAAATACGGAGTGATAACTTCTACTTTTTGATCATAGTCAGACCAGCCTAGCGCTCCAAGCAACATCGCTGTATCGTGCATAAAGCCTTCACCATGACCTTTTGCCGCATATTCAGGTAACATTTCACAAAATGTTTTCCACTCCGCATTTTCCCACATTTCAACGACACGGTGGTCTAAAGTCTCTAGAAATGGACTCCAGACTTTCGTTGAAAAATTAGGCGCTTGTCCATTTTGAGCAAAACGATGGGATAATGAGCCGCTCGCCAAAATAGCCACTGTACCGTCGTAGTATTTTTCAATCGCCTCACGAATTGCCCAGCCCAAACGCGCCGAGTCATTCAAGTAATGCACTGTTAATAGGGCTGATACTGAAATACACTTAAAATGTTGGTCTGAGTTCATATAACGCATTGGTACCAACGCCCCATACTCTGGTGCTAGTGTTGTCGCATCATGAGCCATGGTTTCAACGCCGTGTTCGTTACAAACCTTAGCAATAATACGTCCCAACTCTGGGTTGCCATCAAGACTGTACGCCATATTATTAATAAAGTGTGGCAACTCATTACTGGTATAAACCCCTTCCCAGTGTGGTGCACAATTGATGTGATAATTCGCATTAACCAACCAGTGTGTATCAAACACAACAATGGTATCTACTCCCAACTCACGGCAGCGCCTAGAGATCTCATAGTGGCCGTCAATGGCTGCTTGACGAAAGCCTTTTTGAGGGCCATCAAGCTCCGAAAGATACATAGATGGTACGTGTGTTATTTTTGCAGCAAGAGCTAACTTACCCATAGTAAATCTCCAAATAGTGTTTATCTATATAACAGTTCTGGCAAGAAAAGAGCGACCGATGAAAAAAACACAATTAAGCCAAGCCTGACCATATCGGCACACCAAAATGGTGTAATCCCTTTAAAAATCGTTCCCGCTTTGACATCTTTCAAAACAGCGCTCAACACAAAAACATTCATCCCTACTGGCGGGGTAATAAGACTGATTTCAGTCACCACAACCACCACAATGCCAAACCAGACCAAATCAAAACCTAGACTTTGTACCAAAGGATAAAAGATAGGAACCGTTAAAAGAATCATAGATAAACTTTCGAAAACCATTCCTAAGACCAAATAAATTGCAATAATAATTAAAATGACACCAAATGCAGACAGGTTGAAACTTTGTACAAAAGCCAATAATTCAGCGGGCAAACCAGCAATGGTAATAAAATCAGAAAAGATTAACGCGCCAATTAATACGGTAAACAACATAGCCGTTGTTCTACCTGTATCAATCAGGGCATGGAAAACCGCCTCTAAGGTTAGAGATTTTCGCACTAGAGCAATTAAGAAAGCCCCACCAGCACCAACACCTGCCGCTTCAGACGGTGTAAAAACGCCAAGGTAAATCCCTCCCATTACCACCAAAAATAAGAGCAAAACACCCCAAACATTTTTCAGCGCTTGTATACGCTCAGCCCCCCTGCGCGCTCCGCACTTGGGCCTTTTTCTGGATGCCGCCAAACCACAAATTTCACCGCCAATAGATACAGTAAAATCCCCAGTAAGCCAGGCAAAAAACCTGCAGCAAACAATTCGCGTATACTGGTCTCCGTTAACAAACCATACATCAGCAAAATAACACTAGGAGGGATCAAAATACCGAGTGTAGAACCTGCGGCAATAGATGCACTGGCAAGGCCATCACTGTAACCATACTTTTTCATCGGCGGCATAGCGACTTTTGCCATGGTTGCTGATGTCGCTAGACTCGAGCCACATATCGCCGAAAACCCACCACAAGCCACAATGGTTGCCATCGCCAAACCACCTTTTCGATGCCCCAGAAAAGCATTGGAGGCTTTGTATAACTCACCAGACAAATTTGCTTTGGTAACAAAGTTCCCCATCAAGATAAACAGAGGTATAACAGATAAACCATACTCTTGTGATGTATCGATAATGCGATTGGCAGCCAGTGATAAAGGCCCTGTCCAACGAAAATCAAACAGGTTATCAAGACTCAGACCTTGCAAATAACCAAATCCAACAATACCAACGGCCCCCATAGCAAAAGCAATCGGCATTCTAAAAACTAAAATAAGCACAAGAAGAGTGGCAAAACCAAAAGCTGAAACAATCATTTAGATATCTCCGCTTTTGAAAAAGCCGTATAAAAAGCCTTAAGCACAAGAATAACAGCTGTCACAAACATCATGATGGCAATAAACTGAATGAAATACGCCACAGGAATATGCAAAAACTCTGTCATGACCCCACGACGCAAGGACCTAGCCGCTTGGAACCAAACTCTTTCGGATAAAAAGAAAAAACCAGCTGCAATTGTCAGGTTAATAGCTAAACTGCTTATTCTCATAAAAATCACAGGCAATATGCGATCAAGAATATCCACTACCACGTGCGCACTAGTAAGGGTTACGATAGGCAGCTGACAAAAGACGATAATACAAAGAGCCAACTCCGTCAGCTCAGTTGTACCATTGATAGAATTGTTGAAAACATATCGCCCAATCACGTCAAAACAAGTCAATAACATCAAGGCGAGCAGCACAATTGACGATACCAATTCAAGAATGAAGGCTAGCCACTTAGCCAGCCCAAATTCTCCATGGTGTTTATTAACCATCGCAGATAACCACATCGTTACTCTCCGTGCTTAGCGGCGTACTGGTGAGCGGTATCACGAAGGTATGTCAGGATTTCTTTACCTTTATAACCATTTTCATCTGCTTCTTTTACCCAAACATCCGACACACCCTTTAGCCTTTCATTAAACTGTGCCACTAGATCTGAATTGTCCGAAAGCATCGTTACTTTAACTCCAGAATTTGTCGCGGCATCGATGCCAGACGCATCACTTGCGTCCCATGCCATGCCAGCCATAACCGACAGTTTTTCTCCAGACATTTTATTAATAATATCTTGGTCTGCTTGACTAAAACTTGAGAACGTATCAGGGTTCATGAACATAGAAAAACTGCCCATGTAGAGGCCATCTGGAAAAATCGTCAAATACTTAGTCACTTCCGAAAGACGCAGCACTTTTTGTTCCACTGTAGGCAAAAATGCTCCATCAATAACGCCCTGTTGCATCATTTCATAGACTTTTGGTGCTGGATCTCCAACGGCTGTCACATGCAACTTTTCAGCAATAACACTCTGTACACCACCGCCAATACGAATTTTTTTATCTTTAAGTTCATCAACGGAAGTAACTGGAAAATTTGAGTGAATTTGACCAGGCCCATGGGTAAATAAAGCCAGTAATTTTAGACCATCAAACTCATGAGAATCAGAAAAGAACTTTTCATAAGTCGTCCACAACGCATAAGAAGCCGCTTCTGCATTGGCCCCCAAACCTGGCTGCTCAACGACTTGTGGTAGCTCAAAACGGCCTGGAGCATAGCCATGATAGCTATAGCTGGCATCAACAATACCATCTTCAACCAAGTTCCACATGCTTTTAGGATGACCCAAACCATAGACAATTTCGACATTAATTCGTCCACCCGTCGCATCAGAAATCGCTTTCCCCCAGGCTGGAATAATAACCTCGTTCATGGGATTGGTTGGTGGTAGCCAACTCGCCACACGGATAGTTTCAGCGAACGTCATACTAGACAAAGTGGCGGCTACAGCAACAGAAAAGATACCTTTAAATTTCATCACGATTACCCTCTATTTATAATTATTTTTAATCGATTCTTAGTAAATCCATGCTCTACTTAAAAAGGCCATGAATATTGTTTTTATTAAACTTAAGAACCGGATCTAACTCAGTCAGCTCAAAAGAGATCTGGCAATAGCTATTATCAGTGATTGGCTTCATCCATTCGCAGAAGATAGCAAAGACTTTTTCCGCTACTTCTTGACGCACTTCCATACTGCGCCCATGACCTATTTTTAGGTTTAAATTTATTAATGCAAAATCATCACGACCGTCCGCTACGCGAAAATGGTCACAACAAATCGCTCGGCTACGCACACCACCCAAAGGAAAATGCCCCGTTGAAACAATGTATTCATGCAGCGTTTTAAACACTGCTTGAAAATCTAAGCGACCTTCAAGGTTGGCAGAATATTCAAAAACAAAATGTGGCATAAAAGTGCTCCGACAAGAGCGAGAGCATAAAGCTCTCGCCAATGTTTAAACTAAACGCCCCACTTAGGGATATGATGAGACCCCATGCTGATACAAACATTCTTAGGTTCACAGAACACTTCGAAGCTGTAATCACCACCCTCACGACCAGTACCAGACGCTTTCTTGCCACCGAACGGCGTACGAAGATCACGTACGTTTTGCGAGTTCACAAATATCATTCCTGCGTCTACTTTTTGCGCGATACGATGAACCTTGCCAACGTCTTGCGTCCATAAGTAAGACGCTAGGCCGTATTCATTGTCATTCGCCATGGCAATGACATCAGCTTCATCTTCGAATGGAATCAATACCGCAACAGGCCCAAAAATTTCTTCACGTGCAATACGCATATCATTGGTCACATCTCTAAATACCGTTGGACGAACAAAATGACCGCCTTTAAGATGATCTGGTAACTCATCAACTGGCTTATCTGGACCTCCTGCGATCAATGTCGCGCCCTCTTCCATACCGATACGAATGTAGCCAGTAACCTTGTCGAAGTGTTGTTGACTGATCAAAGAGCCTACTTGAGTATTCAAATCTGTCGGATCGCCAACTCTAATTTTGCTCGCTCGCTCAGCAAATTCCGTCGCGAACTTATCGTAAATGCCTTTTTGTACGAAAATACGAGAACCTGCTGTACAACGCTCGCCATTGATCGAGAAAATGCCAAATACCGCAGCGTCCATCGCGCGTTCGTAGTCACAATCTTCAAAGATCATTACTGGTGATTTGCCACCCAACTCCATAGAGAACTTTTTAAGACCAGCATTGGCAATAATGTGTTTACCCGTTGAAGTACCGCCAGTGAAAGAGATCGCATCTACATCATCATTCGTGATGATGGCATTACCCGTTGTTGCACCTAGACCATGGACGATATTAAACACACCTGGTGGCACGCCCGCTTCGATAGATAGACGACCTAGAAAATCTGTTGTCAACGGAGACAGCTCAGACTGTTTCATTACCACTGTGTTGCCCAATGCTAGGGCTGGTGCTGTCTTCCAAGTACCTGTCATAAACGGTACGTTCCATGGAGAAATCAACGCGCATACACCTGTTGGTTGGTACAAGGTATAGTTCAGCATTTGGTCATCAACAGGGTAGGTATGACCATTCATTTGCTTTGCTTTTTCTGCAAAAAAATAAAAGTTATTTGATGCTCGCGGAATCAATGCATTCAACGTTTGATATAGAGGCAGCCCTGTGTCTGAAGTTTCAAGACGAGCCAATTCTTCAACATTCTCAGCAATAAGATCGCCCAACTTTTCAATAATTTTTGAACGCTTCGCTATTGGCATATTTGCCCAAGCAGGAAATGCATCTTTGGCAGCTTGAACCGCTTCAGCCACCTGCTCATCAGATGCATGAGCCACTTCGGCCAACATTTCGCCTGTCGCTGGATTAAAAGTTTGAAAGGTTTCTTTGCTTTCAACCCATTTGCCGTTTATCAAGTTCTTAATCATTTTTCTTTATTCTCCTGACAAAGAATCGGACGAGAAACCTCGACATCGATTTAGTTAACATGTTAAATAAATTAAACTCAACATGCATGCCTGTCAAGACTACTTAGCAACAATGAAATACATTTAATGAAAAGGCTTGCATGCATCAAAAATTGGAATACTTATTGCATTAATTGACATTTGTCACAGATGTGAAATTATCACGGACGTGCCCTAATCAAATAACTGACAACAAACGGGAGCGCATACAAATGGTAAACATCAGTCCTTACGATATTTTGCCTTCTCTCATTAAGAGCATTGGTCAACGTCATTTTTATGATCAAGTTGTCTACTCAATAAAAGCTCTAGATTCTATTTCTAACATCAGAATTGTTAGCTACTCAAAAACAAACCATCCCGTATTCTTAGGAGACTACCCAATCACAGAAATGGACAAAATATACTGTGAATCTGCCTATTTGTTAGACCCTATTTACGATGTGATTTATGGTAAGAATCAAGAAGAATTGGTTACCTTAGACAGTATTGTTAATGAGGATTTTTTTCATTCGACTTACTACGACACATTTTATCAGCGTCTTGGTTGGTGCAATGAAACCAATATCGTCATCGGCACCAATGACGACACAAAAATATGTATCGCCTATTCAACCAAAGACAACGATCTATCCTTACAAGCGGTTCATCAAGAGGCTCACCCCTTGCCTCAATGCCATCAAAGCAGCTGTATTAACTCATGAGCGTATTGGGAATCAACGAGAGCGCACTCCCCTCCTAGAATATAAAAATCTCAATCAAAGCAACGATTACTCTCACCCAGAATCACAGAGCCTTACCAAACGGGAAAAGGAGATTGTTGGGCTTATTTTAGAGGGCTTATCCTCTGCTTCGATTGCGGAAAAAATGCTCTCGTTTCAGAAGGAACGATTAAGAATCATCGCAAGAATATCTATCGCAAGCTAAAAATCAAATCACAAGCAGAGTTATTCTGTAAATTCCTTCCGTAACGCAAAAGGTGTATTGACAAGAGATCTTTTTTGCGAAATTATAATTAACATGTTAACTATAATTGGCAAAAAACATGTTTCATTACAGACAAAAAAAATTAAATAAAGTGGTATCAGAAACAGCCGATGCCAGCTACGAAATTAAACTAGACGACACCATTCTTCCTCCAACGTCAGGGAATGTCATTGGTGTCGCTCTAAACGATAAAGCCTTGGTGAAATCCTTAGAGCACGTTTTCAACGAAAAACCACACATTCAACCACCTAAAACGCCTGTTCTTCATATTAAAACGGACAACACTCACATTGGTTACGCAAGTACGATCAAGGTACCGGTTGATAAAGGTCCAATTTATGCGGGACCCTCCTTGGGTATCGTTATTGGTAAAAACGCCACTCGTGTTGATGTCAGCAGCGCCTTAGATTTCGTTGCAGGTTTTACGGTTGTGAACGAGGTAAGCCTTGCAGAAACGTCTTTCTACCGCCCAGCGGTCAAAGCAAAATGTCGCGATACGTTTTGCCCTATTGGCCCATGGACAGTAGACAAAGAAGCCGTCAGCACTCCCAATAATTTGAACATTAAGACATATGTTAATGACGTGTTAGTACACAATACCAATACTGACCAATTAATCTACTCAGTTGAAGAAATAATAAGCTACATCAGCAGTTTCATGACCCTAGAAGCGGGAGACATCATCATCGCAGGCACACCGGAACGCACACCCGATTTAGAAATTAAACCAGGTGATAGTGTCATGATAGAGATCGAAGGCGTTGGCCGCCTAGTCAACCCAGTAGAACAAGAATAGGAAGTAGTCATGAAAAGCGCACGCATACTTTTTAACAATGAAACATTAGACGTCACGATTAATGAACAAAATCAAGTCGTCACTCAGCAAGGTAAAATATTAGAAGAAGGGTCTTTCTCTTGGCTACCACCTTGCGAAGGCAAAATGTTTGTTTTGGCCATCAACTATGCCGACCATGCGGCAGAACTCTCTTTCACAGCACCAGAAGAACCCCTGGTGTTTTTGAAAAACAAAAACTCCTTAATTGGTCATGACCAAAAGACCTATCGTCCAGACAATGTCGACTACATGCACTATGAATGTGAGCTTGTTGTGGTCATCGGCAAAGAAGCGAAAAACGTCTCTAAAGAAGAAGCTATGGATTATGTTGGCGGCTATACAGTAGGAAATGATTATGCCATCCGTGACTATTTAGAGAACTATTACCGCCCTAATCTGCGCGTGAAAAGCCGTGATACTTGTACTCCTATTGGCCCCTATATTGTTGATGCAAAAGAGGTCAAAGACCCACATAACCTGATGTTACGTACTTACATCAATGGAGAATTAAAGCAAGAAGGCAATACGAAAGATTTGGTGTTTAACATCCCACATCTAGTCGCCTATTTAAGTGACATTATGACGTTATCGCCTGGCGATATGATCTTCACAGGTACGCCAGAAGGACTAGCAGATGTTAAGCCTGGAGATGTGGTAATAACAGAAGTTGAAGGCGTTGGTGTCCTCAAGAACACCATTATTTCTGAGTCAGAATATCTAAAGAACTTAAATAGTTAAGGGGACAACATGCTTTCAAACGACATCATTACTTCCTGTGCAAACAGACTTAATCAGGCAGAAAAAGAACGCGTTCAAATTCGCCAAATTTCACTAGATTACCCAGATATCACGATTGACGATGCGTATGCGATTCAACGCGAATGGGTACAAATGAAATTGAATGAAGGTCGCACAATAATTGGTCATAAAATTGGACTCACTTCACGAGCAATGCAAATGAGCCTCACAAATAGATGAGCCAGATTACGGCACCTTGCTTGATGACATGCTGTACTACGATGGCTGCGAAATCGAAACGGACAAATTCATTGTTCCGCGTATCGAAGTCGAACTGGCATTCGTTTTAAAAAAACCCTTGAAAGGGCCAAACTGCACGATTTTCGATGTGTATAACGCAACAGATTACGTTATCCCTGCACTTGAACTGATTGACGCCCGCAGCCAATCGATAGATCCAGAAAGCAAACGCCCTCGCAAAGTCTTTGACACCATCGCGGACAACGCGGCCAATGCCGCTATCATTTTAGGTGGCCGTCCAATCAAAGTCGGCGAAATAGATTTACGTTGGGTATCAGCCATTATGCAGCGTAACGGCATAATTGAAGAAACAGGCGTTGCCGCAGGTGTACTCAATCACCCTGCCAATGGGGTTGCATGGTTAGCCAATAAATTAGCACCATTTGATGTTGAGCTTGAACCAGGACAAATTATTCTTGGTGGTTCTTTTACTCGGCCAATAGCTGCCCGCAAAGGTGATACGTTCAATGTGGACTATGGCCCACTTGGCTCAGTATCTTGTCATTTTGCTTAGGAGATAGACATGTCTGCCCCTAAAAACACTTTCAAAATAGCACTCAAAAACCGCCAGCCACAGATTGGACTGTGGCTTGGATTAGCGAATAACTATACTGCAGAACTCATTGCGAGCGCAGGGTTTGACTGGCTATTGATCGACGGTGAGCACGCACCAAACACTCTGCAAACCATGGTAGGTCAGTTGCAGGCCATTGCGCCTTTTGCTAGCCATCCAATCGTGCGTCCAGCATGGGCTGACCATGTTGCGCTTAAGCAAATTCTTGATCTTGGCGTGCAAACAATACTGGCCCCCATGGTCGACAACGCAGAGCAAGCAGCAGAAATAGTCAAAGCAACTCGATATCCACCAGCGGGGATTCGTGGTGTTGGCAGTGCCTTAGCACGTGCTTCCCAGTTCAATAGAACACCGGATTATCTAAAAACCGCCAATGACGAAATCTGTGTACTGGTACAAATAGAGTCTCTTCAAGCAGTCAAAGAACTGGATAACATTCTTGCTGTAGATGGTGTTGATGGTGTCTTTATTGGACCGGCAGACCTAAGTGCTTCGCTTGGATACATTGGACAGCCAAACCACCCAGAAGTCGTCAAAGTAATTGAAAAGAGCATTAAAAAAATCGTGGCCGCCGGTAAAGCACCAGGAATTTTGATGGCCGACAAACAACAAGCCAAACATTACTTATCGCTTGGTGCATTATTTGTCGCCGTAGGCAGTGACACAGGCTTGCTAATGAACAGCACTAAGGCTTTGGTGAATGAGTTCAAACCTGAACAAAATTCCCATAAAGAAACAACAGCGTCCGTCTATTAAATGCTGATTGTCATCTGAGTAGGTAGGCCTCCCAGTTAACATACTCAGATGTTTGATCTTTTGATCACCCTTACTTTGCCCAGTGTCACGCTAATTCGTGCGCTGGGATTTTTTTACTATTTCTGTGCCATACTCCTAAAAAAAACAACACTAAAATAAAGAAACGAATTCAATGAAAAAAGAGTGGATTCCAAATATCAATATTGGTCAGGATTATGATGTCGCTTACAAAGACGCCACTATCCATTTTGATGTGCTTGGAAAAATGGCCGACTTTTTCGGACGTGATATGCCTATGCATTTGCATGCTGAATATTGTCAAATACACCTCATTTTATCTGGTAGAACGCTGTTCAATATCGATCAGAATGTTTACGAAACGGAAAGCTGTGCCGCCTTTTATACACCGCCAGCCACACCACACGCCTTTTTAACAGAACCGACAGCGCCGGGCTATGTCATCACCATTCATAACACTCATTTACAAAAAATCATGGCCGAACTGAATGCCTACAGCAATCACAACTCATTGCTTATGCCATTTCATATCGATCAACAAAAAGAAACAGGGCTAGGCCAACATCATTGGGAGCAATTATTAACGCTTTTTAAAATGCTCAAGCTGGAATGGAACCAATCTGCACTATATCAACAGGACTGTATTGAAACACTTGTTAAACTTATCTTGATAAACATGCTAAGACTCTCAGGCTCCGAGCAGCCTAAAAAACAGCACAATCAGAGTGAAATTCTCTGTTTTAGAGAGTTTAGCACCTTACTAGAGCGACATTTTTTAATCGAGAAGCAAATACAATTTTATTGTGATGCGTTACAAATAAATGAAAGCCGATTGAACTATTTATGCAAAAAAATAACCAAACTCAGCCCAAAGAAAATGATAAATGGGCGTGTTTTACTGGAAGCCAAACGCTTGCTATCCCATACGAATAAAAACCTCACCGAGATCGCTTACACATTAGGCTATATAGATCCTTCTTATTTCTCTCGGTTCTTTTTGAAAAATACTGGAATGAGTCCCTTCAGATTTTCGCAAGCACTATAGAAAGGTAGAATAACCGATCCATACGACATAAATAATCACCGAAAGAACTTATTTAATTAATTAAAAATTACGTCAACACTTTCTAAAAGGCATCCATAACACGATTAGAATATTTTCTTGAAAAAACACCGCTTTTGGGACATATCTGTTTTCAATAAAAGCACTAGTGTAAGTAACTGTCTAATTAAAGCCAACTTTTATCTATATAGAGGATTATCAATGAGAATGAATAGTATCGATTTATCAAGCATTGAGCTTATGCCATGGGGAACTATTTCAGATCTTGGTGCTAACAAAATCGAAGGAGACTGTATTATTAAAGGTGCAGTCGTCTATGGTGCTCCTGATTCAGCGGTATGCTGTGCTTACTTCAGCTGTACCAAAGGTGAATTTGACATGGAATACCCTTTTCATGAGCATGCAGTTGTTGTTGAAGGAGAGGTAACATTAACCCTTCTTGATACTGGGGAAGAAAAAACTTACAAAAAAGGCGATGCTTGGTTTTTTGAAAAAGGTACCAAATTGAAATGGGTAATCCATAGTGAACACTTTGTTAAGCACTATCTATCCATCATAGAATAAGTTTCGTTAGCTCAGATCAAACTTTAGCTCAAACTATGATTACCAGTTTGAATCTGAGCCAAATACTTCTTTATACCCCCCTTCTCTAACAACTCATATTAACTAACTTATATCCCATCACACATCCCACTTGATAATCTTGATCTACAAATATCTCACTGACAAAGAAACATTCACAATAAGATACTTATCTGTGAGCACGGTCTTACAACAAGTGTTAAAGACCTTGTCCTAGATCAAAAGTAACTATTGCTAAACTTCAAATACATTGACTAAGACACTCAAAAAACATTTTACTTAACATGTTAATTAAAATAATATGATTGAGGAGTTATTATGGGTATTTTAAGTATTGTGGCAAAAGTAACACACGTTCCAACCATGCTGTTGTCAGAACAACCTGGCCGATTAGCAGGATGCCGACAATCTGCTATTGATGGTCATCGTGAAATTGCACGTCGTGCAAAAGCGGCAGGAGTCGATACTATTGTAGTTTTAGATACACATTGGTTGGTAAATGCTGGGTATCATATTAATGCCAACGCCCACTATCAAGGCATATACACAAGCCATGAGTTTCCCCATTTTATTCAAAACTTGTCTTACTCTTATGAAGGCAATCCAGAACTAGGCAATGCTATTGCGACTAAAGCGACGGAGAAAGGTGTGCATATGCTTTCGCACCAAGTTGAAACACTCGACTTAGAATATGGCACTCTTGTGCCAATGCGTTACATGAACGAAGACAGACATTTCAAAGTGGTCTCTATTGCCGCTTGGTGTACGGTTCACAGCTTAGAAGAGTCTCGTCGCGTTGGTGAAGCCATTCATGCAGCCATTGAAAGTAGCAATAACAATGTCATGCTAATCGCCTCTGGCTCACTTTCTCATCAAATTTGGGAGAATCATTTATACGAACAAAATAACGGAACATTTACTATTTCTCGTGAATTTCACCGTCAAGTTGACCTTCGTGTTTTAGATCTCTGGCAAGCTGGTGACACAAAAACATTCCTAGCAATGCTACCTGAATACGCAAAATTTTGCTGCGGTGAAGGCGGTATGCATGACACTGCGATGCTATTTGGAGCATTAGGCTGGGATAAATATAACGCAAAGGCGGAAATCATTACCAATTACTTTCCAAGCTCAGGTACTGGGCAGGTAAACGTAATATTCCCTATTAGGTAGGTACATGCTCAATAAAACCATTACAAAACAAGATCTAGCTACGCAGGCAGCACTGCAACTTTGTAGTGCTGCGATGGATCAAGCGGAAAAATGTGGTATCAACATCTGCATAACGATTGTTAATTCTTCTGGTCGAACTCTTGCCAGTGCGGCAATGAACAATGCACCTCTTCTATCCCAAGCTATTTCCCATAAGAAAGCCTTTACTGCTGCATCATTTGGTATACCAACCAAGCAATGGCAAGAAAGACTTGCAGAAAGAAATAACACCTTACTCGCTTTACAGAGCGAACCAGACTTTACCTTTCTAGGTGGCGGCATCCCCATTTTACTTCAAGGCATCGTCATTGGGGCAATTGGCGTCTCTGGCGGCAGTGAACAACAGGATATTGATTGTGCAACTATCGCAATAAATACTTTAGTTAGTTGATGAATGAACAATGTGCCAAAACGCCACATGCCTTTAAATTAGGAGCTTCCATGTCCTCTGTTTTAAAAAAACTAACCATCCCGTTACTTGGCTATTTGGTCGCTTTTGGGCCGCTGTCTATCGATATGTATCTACCCAGTCTACCGACTATCGCTGATAATTTAGGCACTACAGATCAATTGATACAAACAACAATCACTGTTTTTCTACTTGGGATGGCCATAGGCATGATTATCTTTGGCCCTTTATCCGATATGTTAGGTCGGAAACGTTTATTGCTAGCAGGTATTGGATTTTATTTTTTAGCAGTATTGGTTGCGCCATGGCATCGACTGGCGAAAGCCTAGTGCTTTTCCGTTTTCTACAGTCTCTAGGAGGGGCAGCCGCTGCCGTACTTGGAAGAGCCTTAGTTCGAGATTTATATGAACTAAAACGTGCTGCCAACATACTATCGTATATGCACATCATTTCTATGATGGTCATGCTGATATCGCCAATATTGGGCGCTTATATTGTTAGCTATTTTGAATGGCGCTGGATCTTTTACTTCTTAGCGCTATTTTCAATGGTGGCGTTTATGGGGAGCGCTCTGTTATTACCAGACGTAAAACAAAATGTGGTCGCAAAGCCTAGTGTTGGCCATTACTGTAAAAACTACATTGAATGTTTACGTGCCCCTTTATTGATTCAATACGTACTGACAAATGCCTTTTCATTCGCAGGTATGTTTGCTTTTATTGCGACATCCGCTTTTGTCTACATCAAGCATTTCCAACTTTCCGAAACCCATTATGCTTTACTGTTTTCTGCGAACATTTTCGCTATTATTATTGCAACCTTGCTCAACTCTTATTTAAGCAAACGCTATAACGTAAGCATGGCATTGCGTGTGGTGGTAGCCGTGTCTTTTGTCGCAACGTTAATTATTTGGGGAATGATTGGTTTCAATAAAGTACCACTCGCATTATTTGTCACAGGCACCATGCTTTATATCAGTGTAACGGGGGCTATTGGTGCAAATAGCCTAGCAATACTCTTTATACAACTGCCAGAAAAAGCAGGTACGGTTTCAGGGTTATTAGTCGCAATGCAATTTGCCATGGGAAGTTTCATCAGTTATCTGGCAAGTTTACTCTTTGATGGCACTCCAGAAAGCCTTTTGATTATGATGGCATGCTGCGGCACGCTTTGCTCAGTTTTCTATCTAAGCACACATTTCAGTAAATAAAGTCATCAAGCATTTAAAACGATAAATACTGCTTTGAATGGTGTTTTTGAAGACAATACATCGGTTTCTATATTTCAAATAATATCGCTCCTCTTACCCATTAAGAATTACACTGTAGCAGGCACACCACTAAAGACTCCTTTAAACAAGTCTCATCCAAAGATGAAATAAGGTGTAAAAAAAGGTACCCATTGTGAGGCCCGCTAGTTCGCTAGTTCGCTAGTTCGCTAGTTCGCTAGTATCTACGTCAAACAACTATCAAGCTACTCGTCGCTTTTCTCTAATTTTGCTAAAAGTAAACACCAGAATAGATAGAACGGTCACCGTAAGCAGTGTTAAAGCGATAGGCCGCTCAATAAAAATACTAAACTCTCCATTAGAGACGCCCAGTGTTTGACGCATACGGTTTAGAAACACTGGCCCTAGTACTAAACCTAAAATGATAGGCACAGCCGGAACATTATTTCGTTTCATCACATAGCCAATCACAGAGAAACCTAACGCAATAAAGGCATCAGTAAATTGATAATTTTGACTGTAAGCACCTAAAAATCCGAGAACAAAAATTAAGGCACCAATAAAACGGCCACGAATTCTCGTAATATTAATAATGAATCTTGAAGCAAACGTTAAATATATGAATATAAAAATATTCATCACAAACAAGGCAACATACAGACCAGAAATAAACTCAGGATGCTCACTGAACAAACGAGGCCCTGGTGTATAGTTGTGCACCATAAACACCGACAACAGCATGGCCATTAATGCGTCTGCTGGGATACCAAACGCCAATAATGGAACCAAAACGGACGCCGTTACCGCATTGTTAGAGGTTTCTGATGCCACAATACCAGCCTCTGCACCTTTACCAAACTCTTCTGGATTTTTAGAGAACTTCTGCGCCAAGGTATAGGAGAAAAATTGTGAGCCAAATTCTCCCACCCCAGGCAATAATCCCATAACAACCCCCAACAAGGCCGAACGAATCGCTGTCACCTTATTGCGCATCAGCACAACAAAACCCTCAAAACGCCCAGTCCCCTCTAATTTAGTTTTGAAAGAGTCACCGCTTTTGGTAGAAATCAGCACATAGGCTTGAGACATAGCAAAAAGGCCGATAACCGCTGGAACTAATGGCACTCCGGCCAATAACCAAGACTGGTCAAAAGTATACACTTGGGAATTAAAGGATCGATCAATACCAATTGAACCTAAAAACATCCCCAAACCAATCATGGCTGCCGCTTCGAGCGCATACTTATTATGAGCAAGCACCACAAAAACCATCCCAAGCAATGCCAGCATAGCGAATTCAGCACTTCCGAATAGGGTAGCTACCTGAGATAAGGTTGGCGCAAAAAACACCAAAGACAAAACACTCACAATGCCACCAAAAAACGAAGAGGTATAGGCAATAGATAGAGCTTTTTTACCATGCCCTTTTTGGGCCATGGGGTATCCATCATAGGTCGTCAGAACCGCTACAGGGGTTCCGGGCGTATTCATTAATATGGCAGGGATAGCCCCTCCATACCAAGCACCACCATAGACACCTAACAATAAAGTCACCCCAAAGAGCGGCTCCATTGTGAAGGTCAAAGGCAGCAAAATAGCCATAACACCCGCTGGTTCTAAACCTGGTATTGAACCGATAGTCACACCAATAAGGGCACCGATTATAACAGCCCAAATGACGCCGTTCCCAAATACCTCATGGATACCTAATGCAATTAAATCCATACGAAATCTCTAAAAATATTTGTTCATGAACCAAAGGGTTTGCTCGCTGAATAGCTTTTCATACAAGACTACATCTGGTATCCAGATATTCACCCCAACCCTAAAAATAAGAATAATTAGCGCAACCGCTATAAGAGTATTCAATACCCAAATTGGCGACAATAAACGACTTAACCAGACAATGGATAAGACAAATAATGTGGTTGATATAGCAAAGCCTACCATCGTGATAATGTTGACATAAAAAAAGAAAAGAACGGCAGTAATCAGTACAACTCGATACTCACCTAAGCTTTCCACTAAACTATCTATTAAGCCTTTTTCTCCCTCTATTGGTTTAATCACCAACAGCAATTTGATAAACGAAAAAAAAGCCAATAAACCTAAACCAAACAATGGCGCAACATAAGGTTGAGTATACCAACCATGATCACGCTTAATCTCTACTGTATGGCCTTGATAAGAAAAGATTAGATAGCAACTGATGAGGGTCATTACCAAAAAAATAGCTTGGACTTGCGATTTTCATATTCCATTGTGATCCCCTCGCTTACGGTTAGAAACAGTATTAGAAATAGGGACGATCAAAACAGGGACCGTTGTATTGTGAATCACCTTTTGTGCAGTAGAACCTAGAAACATTCGCGATAATGCGTTAACACGACGGTCACCCATCACCAACATGCTGGCTCCAACATCTTTCACTGTATCAACAATTTTTTTCGCCGGATCACCAAAACGAACGACCACTTCAATACTGTCTTCGTCAAAATCAACATCATTCAACTCTTCCGCAACAAAGTTATGGATTCGTTGTTTCATGTAGCTTCGTAATTCTTCCTTTAGTGATTCGAGATGCGCATCATGCGCTTTCTTTAATTTAAAGCCTCCGAATGAATCATCATTACCACGATGAAATTGTTCAGAAACATGTAGGAAAAAAATCTTTCCTTTAGTCAAAGAGGCCTGTTCTAAAGCAGCATGTAAAACAACCCTACTACCCTGCTCCAAATCAGACGCGTATAAAATATTTCGCATTTATTGGACTCCAAAGATCCAGTCATCTGAAAAGAAGACTGGATCTCAGCATTGGAACTTACTTCGCGCGATTAACAACCTTACGAACAGTGTTCTCTAACAAGCCTTCCATACCAAACTCAACACCTAATCCAGAAGACTTATTGCCTCCAAATGGCACATGAGGGAGTACTTCTGCATGGTTATTTACCCAGACTGTTCCCGAATCAAGTTGGCTCACAACCCAGTCAAGCTCATCACAAGGCTCACCCCAAACAGAACCGCCTAAAGCAAATTCTTCATGAATGGCTTTTGACATGACATCATTAAGATCATCGTAAGGAATAACCGGAAGCACCGGACCAAATTGTTCATGACAAACAACATCAATATTATGCTGTGGGTTTTTGATAATAGTTGGAGCAATAAAGTAACCATCTAAACCAGATGGCAACTCTGCAGCAATCACTTCCGCACCAGACTCGCGAGCATCAGCAATCATCGCTTTCACTTTTTCATACTGATTCACGTTTTGTACCGGGCCGAACGTCACACCCTCTTTCATACCATTACCAACAACCTGTGCAGCGGCTATTTTTACAAGAGCATCACATAGCGCTTCATATTTAGAACGGTGGACATAAAGACGCTTCAGACATGCGCAGGTTTGACCCATATTGACAAAAGACGTCATAAAAATCTTTTCTGCGATTTTATCAACATTGGCATTTTCTAAAACAATACCTGCGTCATTACCACCCAATTCCAACGTCACCTTTTTAAGATCACCAGCCACCAAAGAGGCAATACGCTTGCCAACAGGTGTTGAACCGGTAAAGACAACTTTTTTAACATCTGGATGGGACACCAAAGGCTCACCAACTTCTTTTTCACCGATGACACACTGCACCAAGTTAGGCATTGTGTGCTCATTAATAATATCGACTAAACGCAGTGTATTGATTGGCGTGAGAGAAGAAGGTTTTATCACCACACTATTGCCGGCACGAAGAGCTGGCATAATATGCCAAATAGCAATCATTAAAGGCCAGTTCCAAGGTGTAATTGAGGCAACAACGCCAACAGGCATACGATGTACCTCAACACGACGCTCATCACTGTCTTCAAGCACCTCAGGATCCAGCTTTAAATCCGCATTGTAGTGAGTCCAGCCCACTGCTCCACCTACTTCAAACTGAGCAAGAAACAGAGGCTTTCCTTGCTCTGCTGTAATAATTTCAGCCAACTCAGGTGCTGCTGCCTCTATGGCATTCGCCACATTATGCAAGGCCGCAGTACGCTCCTCATGTGATTTTGCACTCCACTGTTTAAAGGCCACCTTGGCCTTTTCGACAGAGTCATTTACATCATCTACCGTAGATGTCTGAATTGACTTATAAACTTGCTTAGTCGCTGGATTAATAATGTCTAAAACCATGTTTTCCACCATTCTTTTTATTTTGAGCAATTTGAAGCACGTAAATTAATAGTTACTTTATTTCAGAGACTAATTTTTTTGCATTTTCGAAATCTAGAGTGATCAATTTTTGTGCATCTTTATCGTTTGTCCAATACACGCCAGCCCCCGTATTTTCTTGCAACTTCAGCACATCGGGTGACTGAAGAGCGGTTTCTGCAATCGCAGCAATTTTATCGATAATAGGTTGGGGGGTGCCTTTTTTAACAAACAAACCATTCCACAGTGTTTGAGAAATGCCAGTTTCTTCGTTCAAAGTTGGCACTTGTGGAAGAATTGACAAACGCTTGAAAGTGTAAGAACTTAACACTTTCACGTCTTTTGAATCTAAACAAGGAAGAATCTGCTGCGTTGTTGTATTAATAACATCCGCATCACCATTAGCTAACACAGAGCAATCTAAAGCATCAAAAGCAGAATCAGAGGCAAATTTAAAGCCTAATTTTTTCGCTGCCTGAAAAGTAATGGCAGTGGGCGTTGCTTCATAACCAAAGTGCCCTAAAGAGACATCATGTGTTTTGGCATATTCAGCCAATTCCGTTAGAGTACTGTAAGGTGCATCTGACTTAACCGCCAAAACAAATGGGTAATCCAAGAAAATGCCGACAGGAACAAAGGCATCAGCAGCATATGGAGCATTGCCCCCAACAACCTGACTTGTTACCAAGTCGACGACAAATGAACCTATTACACTACCATCAGGACGAGATTGCGCAACCGTTGTGGCCCCTAGTACACCGCCACCACCTGGTTTGTTGACTACACTCGCAGGCACACCGGTTTCTTTTGACATTTCTTCGGCGATAACGCGAGTCAATACATCTTCCAAATCACCAGGAGGCCATGGAACAATGAACTTAACTGGACGATTAGGATAATCAGCGGCAATAGAAACCGTACTTGCAACAGTCGAAATCAACAAAGTAGAAGCGGCTATTACTTTTAAAGCATAAGATATTTGTTTTTTCATTTTTATCGTTCCTTTTTAATAATACACATCAAAACTACTCTCTCAAATTAACGCCTTCTATGTCCCTATAGGGATATTTTTATCCCTCATACGCTTTTACAAAATTGACTAAGCAGTCATGTTAAAGTTGACTAAGCAGCCATGTTGTAAAAATCCATGCACTTTATTTCCTCAAGAAGATAACAAATTAGTGAACATGTTAACTAATTTCAAGTATTTTATATCACTCAGCTCGTTTTTTTTACAACGAGACAATAATAAAATTTTTTTTCTAGAAAAGTCCCAAACTTTGCTTAAAAAGCACATTCATTTAAGACCACCGAATATCAATACTGTGTGAACTAAAGACAAAAAAAATAAGAGGACACAGTGCATGAAACGTCAAAACCCACTATTAGAAGAGCTAAAAAAGGTATTACCTGAGATTGCTAAAAATGCAGACAAAGCAGAAGAACTTAGAAAAGTACCTACCGAAAACATAGAGCTACTGCAAAAAGTAGGATTGCATAAAGCCTTTCTCCCTAAAGCTTATGGTGGTTACGAAATATCCCTACCTGAATTCGGTGACTGTATCGCAGCATTAGCAGGCGCATGCTGTAGTACCGCCTGGGCTTTTAGTTTGCTTTGTACGCATAATCATCAAATCGCAATGTTCCCAAAACAACTCCAAGACGAAGTCTGGAAAGACAATCCAGATGCAATGGCAAGCAGCAGTATTGCGCCGTTTGGTAGATATGAAGAAACCGATGGCGGCATTATTTTTAATGGTGAAATGAAGTGGAGTAGTGGCTGTGACCACGCACAATGGGCAATAGTGGGCTTTTTACGTGACAATGCCGAAGGAGCAAAAGATTACTGCTTTGCGGTTATTCCTGCCTCAGATTACAACATCGAGGACGACTGGTACTCGATGGCAATGAAAGGCTCAGGCACAAAAACGTTGCTTATCAAAAACGCCTTTGTACCAGAGCATCGCATCCAAAAAGCCAAAGACATGATGGAAGGTAAATCTGCTGGTTATGGCTTATACCCAGACAGTAAGCTTTTCTACTCTCCATACCGCCCTTACTTTGCCTCTGGATTTGCGGCTATGGCGCTGGGTACAGCGGAGAGAATGTTAGAAGTCTACAAAGAAGTGACATCTAACCGTGTTCGAGCTTATACCGGAGCGAAGGTTCATGCCGCTATCCCGGCGATCCTTCGTACTGGCGAATCAACCCATCAAATCTTGGCGGCTCGCGCCTTTTTAGAAAAAACCTGGGAAGAACATGCAGAATACGCTGAAGCTCATCGTTACCCAGATCGTTACACGTTGGCTCATTGGAGAACAAACCAAGCTTATGCAGTCAAAATGTGTATCGAAGCCGTTGATCGCCTATTTAATGCCATTGGAGCCAACAACTGGCTATTAGACAAAGAAGCACAAAGACTATTCCGAGATTGTCATATGTGCGGAGGCTCATGCTTATACAGACTACGATGTTTGCGCACAAATTATCGGTCGAGAAGTTATGGGCTTAGAACCAGATCCGTCCCTACTTTAAATATTGACACACTGAGATCTAACCATGACTTATCATGGTTAGATCTGAATACACATAAGAATAAGAGAGAATCCTATGAGCTTTGACCCTAAAGAATTCCGTCGTTGCCTTGGCAACTTTGCAACAGGTGTTACCGTTATTACCGCTAAATCCGCTGATGGTAAGCAAGTTGGTGTGACAGCCAATAGCTTTAACTCTGTATCTCTTGATCCGCCGCTGGTACTGTGGAGCATAGTTAAAACATCAAGCAGTTATGCTGTGTTTGAAAATTCAGACCATTTTGCTGTCAATATTTTGGCCGCGGATCAAATTGATTTATCCAATAATTTTGCCAAACCAAGCGACGATAAATTTGCGAATATTGAGACACTGTCTGGGGTTGGTGGTGCTCCTTTACTCATCAATACAGCGGCTAATTTTCAATGTGAAAAATACCAAGTTGTCGACGGTGGTGATCATTGGATCATGATTGGCAAAGTCGTTGAATTCGCAAACTATGGCCGTGCACCGTTACTTTATGTGCAAGGTAGCTATGCGGGGGCGATTCCCTTCACAGGAGCTAAAACTCCGGCTCAAAACCTTGCATCAGACAAAACACTTGCTCGCCTGCATGACAGCGCCATTTATCTTATGCATAAAGTCCTGCAAAAAGTTCAAGAAAACTATTTACCAAAGCAGTCTGCGACTGGCCTTAGCACCAGTGAAGCTCGCTTATTGCTGGTATTAAGTGACACAACTGGAATTACCATTGAAGATTTAACCCATCTCGTCACCATCCCATCGGTCGATGTCGTTGAAAGTGTCGAAAGCTTGAAAAGTTTTGGCTTAATCAATGGTGAACTAGCCCTAACCGAAAAAGGCCATGATATGGCTGAGCGCTTATGGGCAATATCAGACCAACAGCAAAAAGATATCTTTTCTAAGTTGGAAGAAGACGAGGCTCACGAAGTTCAAGCAACAGCTACATCAGCTATTAACTCAACTGTCTTAAAACCCAACATAGCAGCAATAGCCACTATTCATTAACATGTTTGGTAAAAAGCTAAAAAATCCCCTCGTGGGATTTTTTTATGTCTGTATACTGGATTTATTTAACTAGTTAAGTTTCCCATGATTCCTATCGCCTATTTCATTTTTCTGGCTATGTGTAGCCCTATCGCACTTAATGCAATGCTACCTGCTTTGCCAGCAATCGCGGAGCAACTGGATATAGATTCATCAATGGTGCAGTTAAATTACTCACTCTATTTAGCAGCACTTGCACTAGGGCAATTTTCTGTCGGTGCGGTAATCACTAAACTTGGTAATCGCTCGACCATTCTCTTAGGAATTTCAACTTTTATTGTAGGTGGCTTGGTCGCCCTCATAACAAACAGCTTATGGTTAATGCTACTAGGTCGTATTTTACAAGGCATTGGTGGTGCATTTAGTATGTCAATGGCGAGAGCCTTATTGGTTGCCAGCTCAGGCAAAGACCGAGCCGCTCAACAAATGGGTTATATCGTGATGGCCATTGCATTTTCACAAAGTATCGCACCTTTGGTTGGCAGCACGCTCAATACCCACATAGGTTGGCAAGCCATCTTTGCATTTTCCGCCATTCAAGGCGCAATATTGCTACTATTCAGCCTCAAATTGATTAAGCCTGCGTTTGAACAGCCACAAAAGCTCACCCTTTCAATGATGCTTAATCATTATATGAGCTTGATTCGTCAACATTCTTTTAGCCGTTACACCATGGCAAATACCTTCATAGCACTTTGTTTTTATCTCTTTATAAGTGCCTCCCCACATCTAACCAAAGGTTTGAGCGAGAATAATCTAGCTTACGGCTATTGGTTTATTCTGATATCGGGTACCTTTATGCTAGGTGGGTATATGAGTACCTTGTTAAATAAGCGCCTTTCCTTAGACCAATCAATCCAGCTTGGAAACAGTCTTTGCTTACTTGGGGCTAGTATTTTATTGATACTACAAATCAGTTTACCAACTAGTTTTGCGAGCCTTTTTTTACCCATGTCTGTGGTAACACTAGGCCGTGGAATTAGCCAACCAAGTTACCAAAGTGCTGCGATTGGCGCTGCTGATAAATTAGCAGGTATGGCTGCAGGACTGATAGGCTTTCTTCAACTAAGCTTTGGAGCGGTTTTTGCCCAAGCCGTGCCGTTAATGATGGATTTGCATCCATCTATGATTGCCTTTGCCATCTTAGGATGTACACTTTTAGCAAAGTGTTACGCACAAAACTATCGTAACAAGAAGATAGCAACAGACCATGCGCTAATATTTTTTTAGGAAAGCGTATTTGATGCTATCAACACCATAATTTTAGATATTATCGAGATTACATGAAAAGATTAGAAGACTCCCTGACACTGCAATTATTAAGAGCCCGTGAATCATCCATGACTTTTTTTAGACCTGTCCTACAAAAAGCAGGCTTTACAGAACAGCAATGGCGAGTCTTACGTGTGTTAAACGATCATGAAGAGTTAGAGGCAAAACAACTGGCGCACCTATGCTGTATTCTTAGCCCAAGTTTGACACGCATTATCACGCGCTTTGAAGAAGATGGCTTTTTAATACGCAAAAAATCCCCAATAGATCAACGTATTTCCCTACTTTCATTAACGCCAAAGGGGAATGAAACGGTTAAAAAATTTCGTCCAGAAGTCGATGCAGCTTATCAACGAATCAAAGAAAAACTCGGCGAAGACAAATTAAAAGAACTTAGTCGACTATTAAGTGACGTCATCGCACTGGAAAGTTAAGCAGTCCATCAAAAGACAACTCCTATACCAAGAGCTGTCTTTTTCGTTTTCTGGTTTCTTGAGGTGATTCATTAAAATACTGTTTATAGGCACGACTGAAATGCGAAGAGTGACTAAACCCCCACTTATAAGCGATATCCGTAATACTCAAATTGTCTAAATTTAAAATATCATCACGGCTTTTATTCAATCTTGATTGCCATATGTATCGGCTCATCGTCATACCATGGGCTTCAAACGCTCGGGCTATTTGACGGCACGACACAAACAAATGACGACTGACCATATCTGTATTTAAATCCGCTGACGTTAAATGCTGTTCGATAAATGCCTTGCATTTGAAAAACAATAAATTCCGGTTTTTCTGATTGAATTTTGCACCATGCAGTCCAGACAGAACTTGAATATGATGCATCACCTCTTCTGTTTTTAACTGAAAATTGTGATGACTATCAATATTACTCTCTAATAATTTAAAAATAGCGCTTGTTGATGAGGTGCCACACTGTAAATGACGGTCTATTTTAATGAGATTATCAATAATGCCGAACTCTCGTTCAGCAATAATGCGAGGAACACCTAATACATACATCCCCATATTATTCGGAAAACCATGCCCATAGGGTTTTGCCGTATCATAAATAACCATATCTCCTGGCATATGACTCGCGCAATCCATACCTTGATACGAATAACCATTCCCCTTTGTCATTAAACAAATGAAAAAGGCATCGCGACCATCTTCATCAATATCAGTGCGACTGCGTTGCACAGAATGTCCATTCGCTTCAATATGATTGATGCTAATAATGTCACCGTGTGAATGTCGTAATTCGGCTTCTAATGCTAAATTCGAAGCGATAGGACAATCAATATGAATCATATATTGGTTAACGGCCTCTTCCCAATAATGACGTCGAGACATAAGGTCTATATCTCGAGTGGAGACTCGCACTTGTGCTGAGAACGACATAAATCCCTCGATATAGTTTTTGTTTTTTAAGGATGAATATCTAGATAATCTGGCTTTGATCATACCTCTCGACAATCACTTAGTAAACATGTTAAGTATTTTGAACATATGATGCCGACTAAAAATGTCCGATAGAGTAAAATTGCCCGTCCGATCAAGTCAATTTTCCCTCTCAGTAAACCTCTATGCTCATACACATAAAAATTCAAACACAATAATAAGATCGAGAGGTTTACTCATGAAGTCTATTGATTTCATCGTGGTGGGCGGTGGCTCATCCGGTTGCACTGTGACGCATAGACTTGTAAAAGCAGGTTTTCAAGTCGTTTTACTGGAAGATGGCCCAAAAGACGATTCTATATTCGTTCATATGCCAGCCACTTTCATTCGTGTTATTGGCTCAAAACGGTCTGTTGTCTACGAGAGCGAGCCACAACCTGACGCAGGTGGACGAAAAACCTATGTTCCACAAGGTCGCACACTCGGTGGAGGCAGCTCAATCAATGCTATGCTTTATATCCGCGGTCAGAAGGAAGACTATGATGAGTGGGAACGCAACGGCTGCGATGGTTGGGGTTGGGATAATGTCCTAGCCAGCTTCAAGCGCTCAGAAAACCATATGCGTCTAAGCGAACCCTTCCACGGTACAAATGGTCCCTTGCGTGTCAGCGACACTCGTTTCCGGCATCCTCTAAGCCAAGCTTTTTTAAAAGCGGCGCAACAAACCGGCATTCCTTATAACGATGACTTTAATGGCGAAAAACAAGATGGAGTTGGTTTCTACCACACAACCACCTTTGATGGACGCCGTGGTAGCACCGCTTCAACTTACCTAAAAGAGGTTGAAAACGCGCCAAACTTAGAAATTCGAACTGGGTGTTACGTTAACAAGATTATCTTTGATGGTGATAACAATGCGACAGGCATTGAGTTGCGTAATGAGTCGGGCAAGATAGAAATACTCTCTGTGAAGAAAGAAATCATCTTAACCGCTGGCGCATTATCAACCCCCAAAATTTTAATGCTGTCAGGTATCGGTCCAAAAAATCAACTGTCCCAACACGGCATATCAACGCTGTACGATTCTCCAGAAGTGGGAGAGAACTATCAAGATCATCTAGAAGTCAGTATCTATGGGCGTACTAAGCAACCAATTAGCTTACTGGGCAGTGATAAAGGCCTTAAAGCACTGTCTTATGGTTTCCAATGGACTTGTTTTAAAACAGGTTTATTGACGTCTAACGTGGTTGAATCCGGAGGCTTTGTTGATACCAGCAATTGCGGTCGTCCTGATATTCAATTCCATGTGCTACCTACTTTGGTTGGTGACGTGGACCGCGAGCCTATAGAAGGTCACGGCATTTCCATCAACCCTTGTTTCTTACGACCTAAATCCCGAGGATTCGCTCGACTACGCAGTGCAGACCCGAAAGACTCAATGATTTTCGAAAGCGGTGCGTTATCACACCGTGACGACGTAGATACCCTTATCCGAGGAGTAAAACTGGCTCGTAAGATTATACGTGCGCCAGCCATGGCTGAACTAATCAGCGAAGAACTTCGTCCCTCCTCCAAAGAAGATATTTCAGACGCTGAAATCGAAGCACATATTCGCAGCCACGCTAAAACCGTTTATCACCCTGTTGGCACTTGCCGTATGGGCTCTGATGAGCAAGCCGTCGTCGATACTAAGCTCCGTGTTAATGGGGTAAAAGGTGTACGCATCTGCGATGCCTCTATTATGCCGACCATTGTATCAGGTAACACTAACGCTCCGACCATTATGATCGCAGAGCGTTGCGCTGAATTTATTCTCAACAACGAATAACAATAACGAAAGAGAGATCTAATAATGAAAATAAACTCTTATGAAAATCGCCTACTTGTCATTCTCTTTATAGGGTTTGGCTTTGTCTTTTTTGACCGCTTAGCGCTGTCTTTTTTGTTTCCTTTTATCGCAAAGGATTTGGACTTAAATAACAGCCATTTAGGCATGCTCTCTTCTGCCCTATCGTTAATGTGGGCCATATCAGGCATGACACTGGGAGCCTATGCTGATCGCAAGGAATCAAAAAAATACATTCTCATATTATCGGTTATCGCTTTTACGCTTTGCTCTGCACTATCCGGCATGGTAACCAGCTTCATTAGCCTACTCATATTCCGTGGTCTGATGGGCGTTGCCGAAGGACCTGTGCTCCCCATTTCACAATCATTATTGGCAGCCGCATCATCACCAAAACGCCGAGGCTTAAATATGGGCTTGGTTAATGCCTCAGCGCCAGGATTAATCGGTGCGGTTATTGCGCCTCCGGTGCTTATTTGGATTGCAACAGATTACGGCTGGCGCAGTGCTTTTTACGCCACCATTATTCCGGGTCTAATCATTGCCGCCTTGATGATGCTCTTCGTACGAAACAAACATGTACACAAAGAGATGCAAAGCAGCCACGCTATTGGCAACAAAGCAGACATAAAAACCTTATTGAAAAATAAGAACATCTTACTTTGTATCCTGATTTCTTGCTTTTACATCTCTTGGTTTATCACCTTAGTATCCTTCACACCAACCTATCTGATGCAATTAAAAGGGTTTAGTCCTGAGGTCATGGGAGGCATTATGACCAGCCTCGGTTTTGCTTGGATGGTATGGGGGTTTATTGTTTCTGCTTTATCTGACCGATTTGGCCGCAAACCTACGTTAATTTTGTTCACCATGATTGCCACTTTGTGTCCAATGGTTTTACTGTTTGTTGATGACGCTAACACTATGCTTCCGCTAATCTTCCTGACCTACACTGGACTTGGCTGTTTTACTTTATTCATGGCAACCATTCCGGCTGAAACCGTTCCATCTACACAAGTGGCAACGGCGCTCGGTTTGATTATGGGAATTGGTGAGCTATTTGGTGGATTTATTACACCTGTAGTTGCTGGCTTTGCTGCCGATGCTTATGGTCTTCAAATTGTCATGTGGATTGCGGCTGCGGGGTCATTCATGGCCTTACTGCTATCGCTGTTCCTAACAGAAACAGCCCCCGTTAAAGTCAACAAAGCTCAATTAAGTGCCGCATAGTTCTTAGTTTATAAAATGATTAGGTGTTTAAACAGGCTGATGAATCAGCCTGTTTTTTATTTTGACGCATTATAAAATGCCACTTTCTATAAGTTTTTTGCCAACAAACGGTAACTATCTAAACGATCCGCTTGGCTATATGTCACAGTCACAAGAGAAAACTCTTCAATAGAAAAAGTCTTAACAAGAGATTCCATTTCAGCCCAGCACTGCTCTGGTGTCCCAATCGTATAACTGGCTTCAATACGATCAAATAAAGCTTGATGGGATACTGGCATTGACTGGTATCTGTCGCGAACTTGGGTAGGTGTCAAAAAATCTTCTCGCTGCCCTATATGGGTAGCGAACTTACGATACACAGCAGTTCCTGCTCGAAGTTTTGCCTCCTCTTCTGTCTCTGCACAAATACACGCAATCGCCAACATTCGCTGAAGCGGATGTTCATGACCCGCTTGTTGCCACGCTTTTTGGTGCGCATCAAAGATACGTGGATGACAATTTTCAGAATCAATAAATCGCGCTAAAGCCAAATGATAGCCTAACTGCCCAGCCAACTCAGCACTACCACCACTTGACCCCAGCATCCATAAATCCGGTACATCACCTACTTCTGGCATGACACGAATTGAGCTAAAAGGATGATTATCTTTAAACGTCCCGTGAATAAAGCTTGCTAGCAGATCTGCTTGCTCAGCATAAAACTGGCCGTTCAAGACTTTATTGGGAAAGGCTAAAGCGGCAGACGTCATTGCGGACCCACCTGGAGCACGCCCAACACCAAGATCAATACGTCCAGGAAAAAGTGACGCCAGCATAGAAAAGCACTCTGCCACTTTTAATGGACTATAGTTAGATAGCATCACACCGCCACTACCGACTTTGATACGTTGTGTAATACTGGCCAAATGCGCAACTAAGATCTCAGGGCAAGGATTCGCGAAATGCACGCTGTCATGATGTTCTGCAACCCAATAACGATGGTAATTCCATTCATCACAATGTTTAGCTAATTCAACCGTTAACAAAGGCGCATCTTTTTTACTGTGCAACCCATGCACTGGCGTTTGGTCAACAACCGAGAGTTTTATATTCATGATACCGTCTCTTTATCAAAGAAAAATTAGTTAACATGTTAACCTATTTACTTTGATCGATGAAGATTTGATAATAGAGATGTGATTAGTACAAAAATAGCTTACTTTATTTACCAACAAATAGGTGATACTCATGTTAAAGGATATGTCCCTTCTCAAGTCTCGTTGTTTTGTCAATGGCGAGTGGGTTGAAGCAAAAGCCAAAACCACCCATCCTGTTACCAATCCTGCAACAGGCGAAACTATTGTCGAGATTCCTCACCTTTCTCCTGAAGAAATCCCTGCGGTGATCGAAGCCTCTAAAATCGCCCAAAAAAATGGGCAGCCTTAGCGGCTAAAGAACGCTCTGCTATTTTACGTCGTTGGTTTGAACTAATACTTGAAAACACAGACGACTTAGCTCTGCTCATGACATCTGAGCAAGGTAAACCGCTGGCGGAAGCAAAAGGCGAAATTGCGTATGCCGCTTCTTTTATTGAATGGTTTGCCGAAGAAGCGAAGCGCATTTACGGTGATACGATTCCTGCACCGCGTGCTGATCAACGACTTACGGTTATTCGTCAACCTATCGGTGTAACAGCAGCGATTACGCCTTGGAATTTTCCTGCCGCTATGATCACTCGCAAAGCCGCTCCAGCTTTAGCAGCAGGTTGTTCAATGATTGTGCGCCCTGCTGATTTAACGCCCCTGACGGCTTTAGCCATTGCAGAGCTTGCTCAACGCGCTGGCATCCCTGCTGGTGTATTCCAAGTAGTGACAGGTTCAGCCAGTAAAATTGGTAAAGTGCTAACTGATAGCCATGTGGTGAGCAAACTGTCTTTCACGGGTTCCACAGAAGTAGGTCGTTTGTTAATGGCGCAATGTGCAGACACCATCAAAAAAGTCTCTCTTGAATTGGGCGGCAACGCGCCATTCATCGTCTTTGATGATGCCGATTTGGACAAAGCCGTTGAAGGTGCCATGGCCTCCAAATACCGCAATGCTGGGCAAACTTGTGTGTGTGCAAACCGAATCCTAGTGCAACGTGGTATTTATGACGCCTTTGCCGCCAAACTAACTGAAAAAGTCAAAGCTCTAAAAGTAGGTAATGGCGCTGAAGCAGGCACAGACATTGGCCCTATGATCGAAGAAAAGGCCATTTTGAAAGTAGAAGAACACATCAAAGATGCCGTTAGTAAAGGCGCGACGTTAGTACATGGTGGTGATCGTTTAGGTGGATTATTTATCACACCCGCTATTCTAACGGGCGTTACACCTGAAATGAATGTTGCTCAAGAAGAAACCTTTGGCCCTTTAGCTCCTCTTTTCCCATTCGATACGGAAGAAGAAGCTATCGCAATGGCGAATGACACCATCTTTGGCCTAGCCGCGTACTTCTTTACTCGTGATCATGCTCGCATGATTCGTGTATCCGAAGCCTTGGAATATGGCATGGTGGGTCACAATACAGGCTTAATCTCCAATGAAGTCGCGCCTTTTGGTGGGGTTAAGCAATCGGGGCTAGGTCGTGAGGGCTCTAAGTATGGAATCGAAGACTATTTAGAGATGAAATACATCTGTAGTTCCATTGCTTAGCATGTAAAGCGACACCTAAGGCACTTCTTATCAAAGTACCTTAGGTGTCTATAACGTTCATGATGACATTTGATCAGTAGACACATTAATAGGCCTTACATATCCGCTTTTAACCCAGTACATGCTTTGCATTAACTGGGTTGAGACGCTCAAATAAAAACCTAATACTGTTTGTTAATACATTAAATGTGATGGATAAAGACAAGACTACGGATAATTTTATTCAGAATTATCACAGCAATTCCAAGTATATCTGTCTTTTCAACACAACAGATCACTTTACATTTATTCTACCCTTTTTAGGTCCTGTATGATGCTTCAGGCTCTTTTTTTATCTTATGTAATAAGATACTAGCTAATGAATTCAGCCGGACTCACTAATACTTTAATTTGGCTTTTATCTTTAATTAACGATTCAAAGCCCTCTTCAACAACATTATCCAATAATACTTTTTTAGTAACTATCTGAGCAATATCAAGTGTTCCTTGTGATATATACTGGATCAATTCAGGATAGACATTTCTATAGCCTACACTACTAATTAGCTTTATTTCATTGTTAACGAGATAGAAAGCATTGATAGTGACATCTCCCATCAAGCCAACCAAAATAACTTCGCCTCCTTTTTTCACCGAATGAATCGAATTTGTTAAGGTTGCTTGATGTCCAACAGCCTCAAAGGCCACATCATAACCCGAAGGCATGTACATTTCGATATCGGACATAACGTCGCTTTTCTTTGCGTCAAATGTTGCCGTCGCTCCCAACTTTTTAGCAAAAGAGCGACGTTCTTCGCTCATATCAACTGCACATATATTCTCTATCCCTTTTAACTTAGCCAAAATAATAATTAATAAACCAATTGGCCCTAACCCATAAACAATACAGCTTTGCCCTACCTGTAGTGACGATTGGTTAATTGCATGTAGTGCAACCGCCGCAGGTTCTAATACTCCAGCTTGCTCAAAAGACACATTATTAGGAAGCAAATGCAGCATATAACTTGGTACATTAACTTTACTAGCAAAGCCACCATTGCCCATCAATCCAATGAATCCCATAGACTCACAAAGGTTATATTGCCCTTTTTTACAATACTGACAATGACCACAACGATATTCTGGCTCTACAGCAACACGATCACCAACGTTGATACCAACAACCTCAGCGCCTACTTGCGAGACAGTGCCACAGAATTCGTGTCCAAGGGTAATGGGGGCATAAGCCCCACTAATGGGATGGCAACTGTTTACCGGTATTGCATGCGGTCCATCGATGTATTCATGTAAATCACTCCCACAAATACCACAATACGCTACGCTAACTTCAACCTCATCGGGCTTTATTGGTGAAAGCTCAACAGATTCAACCTTAATGTTTTTGGCATTATGCCATCGAAGTGCTTGCATTATATTCCTCCTAAATTATTGCTAGACAACACTGCCGTTTTATTAACAATAATTGGTGCGGTTTCTTTTAAGAAAATTGCGAAGAAGGCTGCGGTAAGTGCTGCAAAAAAACTAATCCACATAATGGCTGATAAGCCATAATGGTCTGCTGCTAAACCCGCTAACATCGGAGCAGCAAAACCACCGACCAATTCACCAAACCCCATAATCAAGCCTAAAGCGGTCGCTAGTTGAGCCTTAGGCACTGTCTCTGCTGGAATGGTCGCCATAAAAAGAGTAAAACACCCCAATCCTGTATAGGTGAGTATGACTAAAGAGCTTAGCAACAGCGTGCCCTGTGCAAACATAAGGACAATTGGGCAACATGCTGCAACCAAAGAGAATACAATAATCGTAACTTTACGACCTATCCGATCTGAAATAGCAGGAACCACAGCCCCCCAAAATACCCACGCGATACCAAGACAACTCATCACTGTGGCCATGTTGCTTGGCTCCAATAAGCGTTGTTTTACTAAAAAGGTGGGCGTAAATGAGACGAGTACGACAAACCAACTAAGATAAGCACAAGAAATCAGCGCACATACCAATATATTTCTATATTTTAAAAGGTCTATGAAAGAAACTTTTTCCTTCTGTATGTGTTTGCGTTCACTTGTTACCGCATCATCTGGTTTTACAAAACGCCAGACGAGAAAGGCAATAATCAAACCAGGAATCAAGGATAAAACAAACGCATGACGCCAACCGTAATATTCGGCCAAACCCACCAATACCACTGGTGCAACAACAGCACCAAGTAAACCTGCAGCAGATCCTTGTAGGAGCCCCATATTGAAGCCTCTACGTTTAGGACTTGATGCTTCTGCCATGAGGTATTGTGATAATGGTAAAATTGGCCCTTCTGCCAATCCCATAATTAAGCGGAACACCAGCAAGGTGAGAAATGTGGTAACCAAACCAGATATCGCAGAACATAAAGAAAATAGTATGATAGCGACTAATAATATAGGCTTTCTAATTCCTTTTCGGTCTGAATAAGCCCCAACAACAGCACCTGAAAGTGCCCAAGCTAATGCTAGAACTGACGATAACAGACCTAAATCGGTATTAGTGAGATTCATTTCCTCTTGCATGAAAGGAAATAAAAAAGAGATTGCTAAACGATCAAAAAAAACAAAGCCGAATGCTAAAAAAGAATACACAATAAAGTGTTTTCGTATTTAACTGAATGCTGACCATTCATAATAATGCTCCTTGCGGCATCAATGTTAATTGCTACCGCATATTATTTTAATTTTATGGAGTAAGTGTGTTGTAGAGTCTTAACGGAATAAATTATCCACGTAAGAAGCACCTAAGCCTATTTCTTCATAGTGTTTTCGACACATAGCAATGTAGTCATGCACATCAAAATAGCCATCGGGTTTACCGTCGTCATTTAGCCAAATTAATGGCCCTTTAACGATAAAAAATACTTTCATAGGCTCGTCATGCTCATAGGCCACCAAAGTATGTCCTTCTCCTGGGGTTTCATAGACAAAATCGCCAGCAGTGGCAGTCCAGTCATGTTCTAGATATCCCCATTTTCCAGATATGGTATAGGCAAATACCTCATGGGGATGATAATGACGATTAACCAATCCTGCACTGGTCGACATAAGGATGTCGCACCAACGATTCTCACTAGGGGAGATCCATAACGGGCGCGATGATACCGTCTCAGTAAAAGGGACGTACATTTTTAAATCGTCAGTGGCAACATCAGGCAAATAGACTTCTGGTTTCGAATCTGGCATAAGGCAGTTTTCAATTGGTTTTAGCCCCTTCCAAAATTCGTTTTTCGCTAACTCAGGCATAACATTCTCCTAATCTTATTATTGTTGTTTCAACGTAGAAATTCTAAGAAAGATTTGCCATATGAGTTTGATACTATCTGCCATATTTTTTGATCAAAACGGACAAACATCAGGCAATCCGAATGTGTCAATCCGCTATTTATGTAGTATTAAAAATAGGATATCTTTAGTCACCAAGACTGGAAATCAAAAGACCAAAGGAATAAAAGATAATAATTATCATTAAAATGTAGAGAGTCCTAATTACTGGGAGTAATAAGAATAATGACCACATCAGTAAGAATTGATTCAATTAGTACAAGTTTAACTCCTCCCGAACAGCGCTGCCAATTCTGGGAAAACTATAACGGTAAGCAGTTGATCGGTTTACGCTGTTCCACTTTTTCAGATGAAGGATTTATTGCCTCGGGAAAGAACATCCACATAGATAATTTTGGTATAGCTTTTATACGTGCCAATGAACATGTTGTCGAAAGAAACATTCATATTGTTAAAGATTTACCAAAGGAGTCTATATTTTTCTCACTCGGGTTAAGTAGCCATACTTTTTTTTATCAAGGTAAAGAATGTTTCAAACCCGATATAAATGATCTCATCATTTATAGAACAGATAAGCCTTACCTTTTTGGCTTTTCATCCAACATGAAACAATTAACCTTTGACATACCCTATGAAAGACATCATTTATTGTTCAAGAAGACAATAAATCTAGACACCCCTAAAATAATAAAAAACGATACTAAAAGAAATCGTTTTCTAATTAAAACGCTTTATCATATCGGAATGCAATATCTAGAGGACCCGAACCAAAATAAGGCTGAAACATTTAAACACGAAATCATTGATCTATTAGGAAGTATACTATCTGAAAACTTTAATAATAGCGACACCCTTGGTTTAAGCTATTTAATCGCTGCTAAGCATTATATTTTTGAAAACTTACATAATCCAGATTTAAGTTGTGAAGAGATAGCAATGACTTGTGAACTTTCTTCGCGTCATCTCACACGAATATTTGCCCAGGAAAATACATCACCTAAGCAATATATCATTTTGAAACGACTAGAACGAGCAGCGCAATTACTCTCATCATCAGAAAAAAACTATTCGAACATTTCAGAAATTGCTTATCAATGTGGATTTTCTAATCAAGCTCACTTTTCAAGAGCGTTTAAAATTTTTACAGGGATGAGTTCTCAAAAGAATACCGCAAGCTACATTTAACATAGTAAAAATCAAACAACCTTAATACTTATTAAAAACCAACCATTTATTACAGTCACCTATGTTAAAAAAATTAAATAATTTTTTTAACATAGGTGTAGTTTTCAACCTTTGGATTAAAGGTATTTTGCTTTTTCTCTACTCGCTGAAAACCATTATTATCGTAGAACTGATATGTACAAAGACTATCAGAATAAAGAAAATATTTTTTTGCATTGCACTCTTTCAAAAATGTCTCAAACCTCGTCATTAAAGTAGAGCCAATTTTATGACGTCGATATTTTGCATTGGTACTAAAGAATACCAACTCACTGTCACAATCAGATATAGCACTGTTGTTTGTGAACGATATTGGGCTTTTATTTTTGGCTAAATCAGACAGTACTTTAACGCCCTCCTCAAAACTACGTAAATTAGCTTTCGCCTGTTTAACCAAAGGCTTGGAATCAAAAACTAACGCTTTCGTAGATAACGTTCGAGTAATACCTATAAGCACACCACATATTTCCCCCTTACATTCAGCGACTTGCATATAGCTTGCATTACGAAAATCATTCGCTAAAAAAATAACCGCCAAATTACGTAACGCGTCCTTATCCGTTGAAGTGGTGAAAATACTCAGGTTCATGTTCGCCAAGAAGATTTCAACGATAGCATCAAAATCATCTGCAGATGCAGGTCTGTATTCAATATTCACCATAATGATCTCATATCTGAGGGATACATTTGTAGAATAAGGTTGCCCTATTGTTCATAGAGCAACCTTATTTAATGACAAAATTACCACTGCATTTCGCCAGTGTTCACCTTTGCACTCAACTCCAAATCACTTTCACCTGGCAGTTCTGGATAACGTTTTTTCATTGCTTTAATTACGGCATCAGACTTGTTTGCTTTGAGCTTTTCTACTGCTGTTAATTCTTTTTCAAAGGCTGTTAGGTAATCAATAGTAAAAGAAATCGCTTCCGCTTTTGCAGGCATCGCACCCAAATAATGACCTGGAATAACCACATCTGGCTGTAAAGCAGCCATTTTTTTAAGGGATTCAGTCCACTCTTGTCTAGAAGCTTGCGTTTGCGTATCCGCTGTCCAGACATGCATACCAGAAGTGACTGAAACACCACCCAATACAGCCTTGATAGATGGAATCCACACATACGCCTGATGAGTGTTAATCTCTTTGATCTCAATGGCCTTACCGTCCAACATCAATGTCGTATCATTTAGTATTTCAGGCACTACAATATTAGTTGGCGCAGCATCACCAATAATAGGTCCCCAGTATTCTAGCTTGGCATCTTTTGTACTTTGAATGTGTTCAACTACCGCTTGGCTGGCAACCACCCTGACTTTTGGAAACGCTTTAACTAAAGACTGAAGGCCAAAGTAGTAATCAGGATCTCCAGCAGAGATATAAATCATGCTTAAGTTTTTGTGGCTTGCTTTGATCATGTCAACCAAAGCCTGTCCATCTTGTGTATTGAATTGTGCATCAAACAAAATGGCGTCTTTCTCACCACTTACCAACACAGAGGTAACAGGGAAAATTGCATTTTCCCCCGGATTATATTGTGAGAATGTCAAATCGGATGCAGATGCAGAGCCAACAACCAATGCCGCACTGGTAAGAATTATCGAAGAGAATTTAGTCATAATACGATTGCCTTTTTTCATAATGTTTAAGAAGCTGTTTGTGAATAACGATACTATATTTGATTGAATTCCGACTAAATACCCTATAAATTAACTTTCACTGTCTCATTTTTCGATCTAATAAACGGATACTTACGTGGATAGACTCACCGCATTACATGTATTTGTGACCATTGCAGAGCAAGGCAGCTTAAGTGCTGCTGCTGAACGACTAGATATGTCTAGGGCAAAGGTATCAAGATATCTTGCCGAACTCGAAAGCTGGATGGATATAAGGCTACTCCACCGAACAACAAGAAGCCTCAGCCTGACATCCATAGGAGAAGAAACATTAGAAATTGCTCAAAACCTCTTGGCAATGACTGAAGATCTAGAAGGAATTCGTAATAAAAACACACCGACACTTAAAGGACAGCTGAGAATAACAGCCAGTTATTCACTAATAGATAGCTTTTTAATGAATGTAATCCATGACTTTGTCTCTACGTGGCCCGGCACATCTATCGACATAATGTCGACTGATGAATCGGTGAATTTGATTGAGTCACGCATAGATTTAGCCATTCGAATTACCAATGAATTAGCTCCCAATGTGGTCGCCAGAAAATTAGGAGAATGCCGATCTGTTATCTGTGCATCTCCAGCTTATTTGGCTAAACATGGAACGCCTCAGGACGCCCAGTCGTTAAGTCAGCATAACTGCTTATCTTTCACTTATTTTGGTCGCTCAGCTTGGGTTTTTGATGGGCCAAATGGACCTGAATCTGTTCCTATTACAGGGAACATAAGCGCTAATCTTTCAGAAGTATTGCTCGCTGCAACATTACAAGGCAACGGAATAAGCTTACAACCACTCCCAACAGTGCAGCCATTAATAGAAAATGGAAAGCTCGTAAAACTATTGCCTGAATGGAAGCCTAAAACCTTAGGCGTTTATGCTGTTTACGCCAACCGCAAACAAGTCACCCCCCTGCAAAGGGCATTCACAGAAGCGTTGTCTCAGCATGTAAAAGGGCTACCTTACTGGTAATGACATAAAAATGGGCTGTTTTGTATAACAACCCATCTTTTTATTATCACTATCTAATAAGCGCTTTCATCTTAACCAATTTATGGAGCTTGATAGTTATCGGCCCACGCGAGAAATTGCTTTACTTGACTCATCGCTCTTTCAATCAAGTATTCGGCTAACTCTTTTGCGGTTTGAGTTTCTTGTCGACTGCGAATCCAACCCAGATAGGTAAAGCTTCGTAACGCTAAAAACAAATCTAACAAAGCCAATTCACTGTCAGGAAGGTCACGTTTAGAACGGTAGCCCTTTATTAATGCCGCTTTGGCATCCTCAAAGTGTGCTTCTTTTTGAATAAAATACAAAGCCGTGGCAAGCTCAAACATATACCAGCCAAAACCAGCGTCATCAAAGTCAATAGGACGAACTTTATTACCTTCTTTCATCAAGTTTTCGGGAACGAAATCCGCATGAATCAAACCGTAATTTTGATCCGTCTTTTCAATGCTCTGGAGCACTTCAATCGCTTTCGCTCTGGCTTCTTCTATCTTAGATTTTTGCTCTGGGGTCAGTAATTCTAACTCCCAAAAACGCCCCCAGAATGGCATTTCACCCACTAAACCTTCTTGATCCCAAGCGTGGCGTTTAAAACCTTCTGGTAAAGTCCAAGTAGATGATTGGTTATGAAGCTGTGCAGCAATTTCACCAATGGTGTGATAAATCTCATAACTTTGCTCTGGTGTCATTGCCACCCCTTCTTCGACAGATCCGATAGGCTCTCCATCGACCCAACCAAATAAGTCAACAAAGACCTCTTCACCCGTTTCAGGAATAACAATGTTAGTCATTAATTCATCATTAATATTCTTAATGACATCAGGTGTTGCAACACCAAACTCAGATAATGCGCTCATCCACTGCAGTTCAGAAAGCAAAGCAGCATATTCATGATAACCTGGACGATGGATCCGTAATGCGTAACGCTCACCGTCAGCAGTCGTTAATTTATAAACTGCATTTTCACGGTATTTAATTAAATCCAGCTTGGAACCTTCTAAGTTCCAATGTACTAAAGAAGCCTCAGCGGCATGAGTTAACTGGGCTAAACGATCATCAACTTTATTACTCATACGCCCACCTCTTGAGATACTGCATCAAACGCCTTAAACAGAGCAGCGAGTAAAATGTCTGCATGCTCTGGTTTAAATGGCATAGGGGGACGAATCTTTAAAACCGAGTCACTAGGACCAATCGTACTGATCAATACACCATGATGACGCATGAAATTAACGATTTGCTTAGCTTGTACTTTAGCTGGTGTTTTTAAGGTTTTATCTAATACCAACTCCACACCAAAGAACATACCTCGGCTTCTTACATCACCAATCAAATCGAATTTTTCTTGTAATTTAAGTAGACCTTCCGTCACGTATTGTCCTGTCGTCACAGCATTTTCCAAAAGATTGTCTTCTTCCAAGGCATCTAATACGGCATTACCGACAGCACAAGCGACAGGTGTTCCACCAAAAGTATTAAAATACATAGCATGTTTTGTAAAAGCGTTGATATTATCCAAACTCGAAACAATACCCGCCAACGGAAAACCATTTCCCATGGGTTTCCCCATCGTGACAATATCAGGAACAACGTCATACCACTGATGCGCCCACATATGCTTGCCCGTTCTACCAAAGCCAGCTTGAACTTCATCAAAAATGACAAAACCGCCTGCTGCACGCACCATTTCAGCCGCTTCTTCAAGAAAGCCGTCAGGAAGATTGAGCAAACCTTCGTTAGCAAAATCTGGACAAACCAACATACCAGCTACACCAAGACCATCCTCTTGAAAAGCATTGATCGCGGCTTTGATGTGCTTAAGATAAGCGTCTTTTAACTCTTCTACAGGAACATTTGGAAGACCACGATACGTATCTGGAATAGGAAAAGAACGCACTCGCTTCGTTCTTTGAGCCTCAGGCATAAATCCTGTTCCCAATTCACCAACGGCCTCCGTATTACCGTGATAAGCCGCATCGGTTACTATTATTCCTTGCGAGCCAGACATAAAGCGTGCCATACGCAAAGCCAACTCATTTGCTTCACTTCCTGTACAAGTTAACATAGCGGCATTAAGAGGCTCAGCAAAGGTAGCAGTCAGCCGTTCAACATAATTGACAATGTTTTCATGCAGATAGCGAGTATGAATATTTAACTTCGTAACTTGCTGAGTAATGGCATTAACGACTTTGGGGTGACAATGCCCTACATGAGGCACATTGTTGTAGCAATCTAAAAATTTATTGTCGTCCGTATCGTATAACCAAACCCCCTCACCACGAGCGAGGTGAATAGGTTGTTCATAAAATAACGGAGAATACTTACCAATAGTGTTATGGCGTCGTTTTAATAACAACTCTGTTTGACTTTCCATTGTAGCACCTACAAAAAACCGTAAAATAGAAACTACATACTAGACGAGCCAAATCTGCTATTGTATCCACCAGATGGTTGACCTCAAGTTTGAGTAAAACAACAGCAATTTGTGATAAAATCAGTTGGTGGTAAAGTTTGCAGAGTCATCAGTTTCCAAGTTTATTTCAAGCCAAAAGTCTCGAATTAATTAATAACCTTATCAAAATAAGCAGTTCGGTATTTTTCTTGGTACAACCAGACATGAAGCATCAAGGTGCCTATATTTCCAACGCGCCCTCTGAAATTGAAAAAGCCTACACTTCAACTTATTTTGCCCTTGATCCAATTCATCCTAGAAATTTTAAAGATACCAATGATCGCGTTGTCACACTCAGCTCCCAAATTTCAACTGAACGTTTGATGAAACACCGCTACTATCTAGAATTCATGCAGAAGTACCAACATAGGTATGTGTTGGATATATTTTTTCGGAATTCACGCAATGAGATTATTGCCGTCATTAGCTTACTAAGAGACAAGTCTCTGTCAGATTTTACTAAGGAAGAAATCGATCTATTACACTCCGTTCACGCCTTCATGGAATACAGTTTAAACACGGTTTACCTTCCTAAGCGAGATCAAGAACGTACCAGTTTGCAAACTCGATATAATCTAACCGACAGAGAATTGGATGTACTAGAAATGCTTATTTCGGGGGCGAACAATAAAGAAATTGCTAAGCGTATTGATATGGGCCTAGCGACCTTAAAAACTCACTTAAACCACATTTTTAAAAAAACTACTGTTCAAACTAGAACCGAGCTGACCGCAAAAATCATGTCAGAACTATAAAGAACAAACAATTGATAAGAACACTGCATTTAAAATGAAAATAGAACTAAGATAGGAAAATATTGGAAAAATAAAGGTGTGAGACAACTTTCTGCTTAGACAATAAATCTCATTGGTTGCATGAGAACTTGGTTTTACTTAAAAGTGAGCCTAAGATTTTTTATTAAGAAATGGTTGCGGGAGCTGGATTCGAACCAACGACCTTCGGGTTATGAGGCCCGACGAGCTACCAGACTGCTCCATCCCGCGACAACGAATCTATATATAGATTTTTTGATGTGTAGATATAATCTTTATGACCAATTCTTCACTACTTTACGAATTGGTTGCGGGAGCCCTTTTCTTAATTAAAAAGTGAACCAACGACCTTTTCAAAATGGTTGCGGGAGCCGGATTCGAACCAACGACCTTCGGGTTATGAGGCCCGACGAGCTACCAGACTGCTCCATCCCGCGACATGCAACCTATTGAGATTAAATAGGTTAATTTCGAAATATATTTTACAAAACGGTTATAAATTCTTACTGCTTTACGAATTGGTTGCGGGAGCCGGATTCGAACCAACGACCTTCGGGTTATGAAGCCCGACGAGCTACCAGACTGCTCCATCCCGCGACAAATTAACTTTTACAAGAATCACTAACGATTTCGTTTGATTAGATTTCATCTAAAATAAGATACGCTATTGCTCTATTTAGAATTAAAAATAGGAACTTGCTACCTTATTTAAAATGGTTGCGGGAGCCGGATTCGAACCAACGACCTTCGGGTTATGAAGCCCGACGAGCTACCAGACTGCTCCATCCCGCGACTAATCATCATTAACAACAAACATTCATCAATGCTTGTTGGTTAAGCAAATTTGCTCAACCCTTGCTAACGAGGTGCGTATTATAGGTAGATTAATCCAAGAGTCAAGCCCACTTGAGAATATATCTACGAATAGTTGAAAATTGACCTTTCCCCCTCATTATCTAATATCAGTAAACGCAGATCTACGTTAGAGACACCTATAACACCTTGTATAAAAGACTATGGCAGGGTAAAGATAGCTACGATACTTTTTCGACCATATGGTTAGGAGATATAAATGCCCAGCAATATTGAAACCATTCTCAAAAAATCAACAATCCCCGCTAAAGCCGATGCTCTTCCTGGTAGAAGTGCTCCTCTTAAAATCTCTGGGATACACGCTGTCAACAATGAACCGTTTGTCCGCACTAAAAACCCTAATGAATCTGAGATTATCCTAGGCATGGGATGTTTTTGGGGGGCCGAGCGTAAGTTGTGGAATACGCCCGGTGTTATCGTCACTTCTGTTGGCTACGCGGGCGGCTACACCCCCAACCCAACCTATGAAGAAGTTTGCTCAGGACAAACAGGCCACAGCGAAGTCGTACAGGTTGTATTTAACCCCTCTATTATTTCATTAGAAGGCATCCTTAAAGTTTTCTGGGAAAACCATGATCCTACCCAAGGTATGCGCCAAGGCAATGATATCGGCAGCCAATATCGTTCTGTTATCTACACAACAAACGATAAAGACATGCCAATTGTGGAAGCCAGCAAAGCGGCCTTCCAAAAAGAACTACTCGGCGCAGGCCACGGCATGATCACCACAGAGATTGAGCCACTCGATACCTACTACTTTGCTGAAGAATATCACCAGCAGTACCTACACAAAAACCCGAATGGGTATTGTGGCCTCGCAGGCACAGGCGTGAGCTGCCCTATTGGCTTAAGCGTATAATTTAAGTTAACAAGAATAATCACACTCTAGACTAAACACGTTTTAGAAACGAAAAGGCCGAATCGCATAACGATTCGGCCTTTTTTATTTTCGTCTTTTCAGACTCAGATTAACCATCAATATTGATGTTGTACTCTTGGTCATTGTAGATAACTTTGATCGAATCAGTCGATGACACCGAACCATCCAAGTTAGAATCGAAACTAGAAGCAGAACCAAATTCAGCCACATCCTCGCCCCCAACTTTAACATGTCCATCTGTTACCTTAACGTTATCTGTTAAGAACTTGGTAATCGCATCGGCATCAGCATCTTTACCAGGGTTTCCTTCTATTCCTGTTAACAGATCAGTTAAATCTAATGCGTCCTCAGCCGCGTTAAAATCGGTAATAATATCGATATTTGACACATCTGCTGTGTCATTCAATATAAAGATATCGTTACCAGAGCCTCCCATCAGGGTATCTGAAACTTGATCATTACCACCAAACAACACATCATCGCCAGAGTTACCCAATAATGAATCTTCCCCAGTAGTACCAGACAAGAAATCATCACCGGAACCGCCAACAATAACAGATTCATCTGTGGTACCAATCAAATCATCATTTACACCATTGGTATTAATAGATGCCGTAAGTTCAAAATCATCAAGCGGAGAATCAGAGCTACTAACAATTGTTAGGTTGTCTATTGAAGTAACACCACTATCAACAGAAACGGTATAGGTTCCATCATCATTTATATCGAGATCCACGCCATTCTGTTGCAATTTGGCCCCTGTTGGAACGCCATCGATGACAACACTCGATAAAGTTTCATCGCTCGCCAAATTAGACACATCAATAGACACGGTGTAATAAACGGCAGAAGAGGATGTAACAAAAGGATCTGAAGAAGAAACCGAAAAGTCACTTCCCTGTACTATCCCATCACTTGCCTTAATATTTTCGAAGCCTGATATTCTACCGTTATTAATCAGAGATCGAACCTGTGCAATGGTATATTCCGACAAATACAATGAATCTGTACCAAGTCCACCTTTTAATGTCCCATTTACTACACCTTTTATAATAAGGACATCATCGCCATCACTCATATCAATAGTTGAATTAACATTGCCACCTACAAATACCTTATCATTACCACTTCCAGTATTTATATTAGCGCCACTATTAAGAGTCTTAGCTACGTAAACTGTGTCGTTATCAGAACCTGTCGAAATGGTCGCATTTGCATCACCACGGACAACAACAGTGTCATCACCAGAGCCAGTAGTAATCGTACCGCTTCCATTTTGATTCCCTTCAATCAGAATCTTATCTTTACCGCTTCCCATATCTACACTACCAGTTAAGTTACCATTTACATACAAAGAATCATTACCTGATCCAAGAGAAATAGAAGACCCACTGTTAGTAGAAGAACCTAGAGCAACACTATCATTGCCATCACCCGTTGAGATTACAGCACTCGAATTGCCAGTGATCTGAATAAAATCATCACCTTGATTGGTTGTAATAGTTGAATTAGACCAAGTGCTTCCTTTAAGTAATACATCACTTGAACCATTTATGTCCGTAAACTGAACTCTTGTATCACCTGTATTTTTGTAGTCATTACCTCCTACATTATACCAATCATGCCAGTCATATTTTTGAATATCAAAAGTATGACCTTCCTCAAATCCCTGCCAGATATCACTGGTAACTTGAGGTTCAACTCGATTAAGAGTCACGGTAACACTAGCCTGCCCCTCTTCATCTGCCACTATATTGATGGTTGCCGTCGCAGTATCTGTACCGCCATTGCCATCTGAAACCGTATAGTCAAACGAAGCAGTTCCAGAAAAGCCTGATGCCGGCGTAAAGACAACATTCCCGTCAGAATTCAGGTATGCATACCCATTCTGAACATTACTAATACTCGTCACAGTTAAAGTATCGCCATCTACATCTGTATCGTTCGAAAGTAAACTTTCTACACTTATCACTAATCCTTGCGCAGTTTCACCAGCAAACAGGTCATTCTGAGCAACGGGAGCCGTGTTCGTTCCGACGTTGATAGATAAAGTCGCAGATGATGTACTACCATCTGAGTCTTGGATCATGTAAGAGAATGTTTCTTGCGCGCCAGCTGGAATTTTGTCTACAGAAACCGTTACTTGATACGTGTAACTGCCGTCTGCATTAAGCACTAAATTACCATATTGCCCCTGAATGCTAGAACCAACATTCGCATCAGACTCAGTAACGAGCCCCCCAAGAGCCACACTGACAACAGAAATATCGCCATCTTGACTGAGTACATCAGCCCCGACACCATCATCGCCCTCAAGCACATTACCTGTTGTTTCGGGAAGGCTATACCCTTCACCTTCAACAACTCGAACAACCAATTCGTAACTAGTCGATGCATTTTCATCCGTGTAAATAGAAGTAATTATATCGCCATCTGAATTACCGACTTCTCTAAAACCAACAACCTGTAAAGTATAAACCTCACCTTCCCATTCAAATGTCACAAAAGTATTTTTAACCGTAACAATATCTCGTGAAGCTAAAGCATCGCTTGAGTTAACGGTCTCATTATGATCAAAGTCTACTTTTAGTGTGACTGATTGAGTCGCACCAGTGTCATCGGTGATAGAGAAAGCGACTTCCATAGAAGCTGCTGTGATAGCACCACCGTCATAAACAGGGTAATTGTAGTGAGTAAATGTACCAAGCACGATATCTTCATTTAACTCAAAACGGCCATCGAGGTTCGCATCATTATCTACAAAACCATAACCCGATTGAGAGCCTGAACCTGCCGGACTACCCCAACGAATCTGATCCAAACCATCGTCATTGTCATCGCTATCAAACTTACGAATATCAGAACCATTTTGATAGCTTACCCAGTTTGCCTCTATTCCAGTAACCTCAAAGGTTTCTCGACGAACAATAATACTATCTTCGTCATTCACGGCAACAGGCGCAGAATCTTCAATCGAAACAGAGACATACTCAGTCGTTGTCACAAGACCATCATTGACTGCAATACCAAAGTCAACAGTGACCGCATCCCCCAATGTAGTATCACCATGATCCACAGGACCACTTAAAGTAACCACATAACCATGCTGACCATCTGTGTCTGTAAGCGCCACACGAATAATTTCAGTCTCACCCGCTTTGGCGACCAAATTGCCACTGCTGTCGGTTGTCCAAACCAAGGTTACACCACCTGATGTCATGACCTCAGCTGGAGCAACAAGTGATAACGCCAAATTCTGACCTTCTGCATCACTTATACTAAATGTCCCAGTCACTGAGACACCATTCGCCGCTGCAGAATCGCTATCAAGCAAATCTTCTTCGGAAATGACCACAGAATCAGAACCATCCGCAAACGCTAGCTCAGGGGCAGAATTTTCCCAAGTTGCACTACCGGAAACGGCAGCAGCACCTGGATCTACTGCTGTAGCTGTCGCAGTTACTGACAACTCACCATCAAAGTTGTCAGGAACTGACAGTATTAAACCTTTAACCGTAACAACACCAGTTTCAGGATCAACCTCCACATTATTTGTAAATCCACCACTGTTTAGCGAGATTTTCCAAGTTGTTATGCCATTCTCTGTCCCCAACTTTTCAGCTCCAGACAAGGATGTCCCTTCTGGCGTTGTCACAGTTAACTCAGTAATGTTTTCAGAATGGTCTGTATCTGTCGGAGCAGCCGTAATGTCTACGATGTAATTTGTTACAGCTGACTCGTAAGAAACGCTATGAAGCAAGTAATCACTTGTCGCAACACGATCCCCAGTTGTCGGTGTAGAAAACTCGATTGCCAATATGGATTTACCCTCTGGCGCGTTCACCGTTACAGGAGCACCAATTCGATCATAACCGCCTTCGTCACTATTACCATCGATGGTAAAAGTCTCCGATGTTCCATCACTATACTTGACAGTATAAACAGCCGTCTCATTATAACTATTTAACCAAGCCAACTCGAATGTTGCGGATGAAGCCGGCTTATCAAGCTCGACGACTAACTTCTCTTGCTTACCAATTTCTGAGTCCGCCCCGTTACTAGCCTGTCCCGTCACACCGAAACCAGTAGGCGTTCCTGAATCCTTAATGGAAATAGCAACGACATCATTGTCGCTGTTATAAGCAGTCACAGTAAAACCAGCTGGATTACCAACTGGATCTTCTACTCCATCTAGCACGTTGGATAAATCTACGCTATACAAAGTAGTTGTCGTAGTCGGCGCCAACGTCAACTCAACTGTTGGCACATCAGTGACTGGCGTGACGTTGACGGTTGCCGTCGCTGAAGCCGTATTACCAGCCTCATCTATAACTTGATACGCAATCTCTACCTCACCACTGAAATCCGAAGCCGGTGTAAAGAGTAGTGTGCCATCTTCATTGACAGTGACAGTCCCTTTTTCAGAGTCAAAAGAGACACTGCCGGGAACCAATACGGCACCACTTTCATCATTTGCGAGAATATTAATGACTATCGGCTCAGCAGAATCCTCATTCATAGACACTGTTTCACCAGCCACCTCAGCAACTGTGTCAAGAGTAAACTCTAACGTACTACTCTCAGACGTATTTCCTGCAGAATCAACTTGACGAACAGTAACTGTATTCACACCTTCTGTTGTGGTTGGTGCTGTAGTGATCCATTCTCCATCAACAAAATATTCAAGCGTAGCGCCACTTTCGATACCAGTAATCGTGTAGCTGCCATCATTAGTCAAATTGTCATTCGCTGAACTACCACTATCAGTGTTAAGTGATATAACAAGTGAATCTGGCGCGGTAGTATCGACGACATGAGTAGACGTTGTTTTACTCTCAACGGTATTACCAGCCGTATCAGAAGACGTCACGACAACCTCGAACTCGGTATCAGCCGCCAAATCACTGCCAGCAACAGCAAGAGCCCATAAACCACCGACAGCAACCGTCGTAGAATATTCCTTGCCGTTAATAGTCATCTTGACAACATCTCCAACGGAAATATCACCACCAACGGCCTTACCTGACACAGTGATAGTTTGGCCACTTTCTTCCGCGTTGATAACATCGTCAGAAGTGATCGCATTCACGGTCACCGTACCGGCATCAGCCACTGTATCCTTAACAATCGACTGAGGGTTAGAAACCCCTTCGTTACCATAAACATCTGTTACATTAACGACCACACTTAACTCACCATCAGCAAGTGTTGAGACATCAATATTAGTTTCGAAATATGCCCAACCACTGCCATCCTCAGAAACCACAATATTACCAGTCAGAGTAACCATTTGACCTTCACTGTCAGTAACAGTGATAGAGGTGACATTTCCTCCAACTTCTAACCAACCACCAACAGTTAAATTACCAGCCTCATCAAAATTAACCACGCCATCATTGTTGTTTTCAGCTAAAAACACATCAACATCGGCAAATGTATCAACTTTAAAGATCTCTGTACTGCTTGCAGAGAAGGGATTACCTGCCTCATCAGTACCTGTCACGGTAGCCGTCACAAATGGATTAGCCAACGTTGTAGTAGCAAGGTCGGACCCTAAAACATCAACAGAGTATGTATACTTACCTGAGGCATTTTGCTCATTTGAAACAATACCGGATCCAATCACCTCGCCATCCAAAGTAATAGTAACCGTATCACCAGGCTTAGCATCCCCGCCGACCCAACCAGTGATACCAACCATCACACCATCTGCGGATTCACTGCTATTAATCACACTATCAGAGGTAATTCTGTCAATATCAATATTGGCATTAGCATTCAAGTCAACCGTATGAGTTGAAGAACCTGTTGTATCGACTGTGTTGCCCGCGGCATCAGAAGACGTCACGACCGCATCGAGACGCCGTATCCGCGGCAAGGTCAGAACCCGCTACGTCTACAGACCATTCGCCGTTTTCATCCACTGCGGTTGTGTAAGTCTTGCCGTTGATCACCAAGGTCACGGTATCGCCTTCTGCGATGTCGCCACCTGTTGCTGTACCTGTCACGGACACTGTGCCAGCCGCTTCGCTCGCGTTGATCACGTCATCAGATGTGATCGCATTCACTGTCACCGTACCCGCTGTCGCGGCAAGGTCAACCGTATGAGTTGAAGAACCTGTTGTATCGACTGTGTTGCCCGCGGCATCAGAAGACGTCACGACCGCATCGAGACGCCGTATCCGCGGCAAGGTCAGAACCCGCTACGTCTACAGACCATTCGCCGTTTTCATCCACTGCGGTTGTGTAAGTCTTGCCGTTGATCACCAAGGTCACGGTATCGCCTTCTGCGATGTCGCCACCTGTTGCTGTACCTGTCACGGACACTGTGCCAGCCGCTTCGCTCGCGTTGATCACGTCATCAGATGTGATCGCATTCACTGTCACCGTACCCGCTGTCGCGGCAAGGTCAACCGTATGAGTTGAAGAACCTGTTGTATCGACTGTGTTGCCCGCGGCATCAGAAGACGTCACGACCGCATCGAACGCCGTATCCGCGGCAAGGTCAGAACCCGCTACGTCTACAGACCATTCGCCGTTTTCATCCACTGCGGTTGTGTAAGTCTTGCCGTTGATCACCAAGGTCACGGTATCGCCTTCTGCGATGTCGCCACCTGTTGCTGTACCTGTCACGGACACTGTGCCAGCCGCTTCGCTCGCGTTGATCACGTCATCAGATGTGATCGCATTCACTGTCACCGTACCCGCTGTCGCGGCAAGGTCAACCGTATGAGTTGAAGAACCTGTTGTATCGACTGTGTTGCCCGCGGCATCAGAAGACGTCACGACCGCATCGAGACGCCGTATCCGCGGCAAGGTCAGAACCCGCTACGTCTACAGACCATTCGCCGTTTTCATCCACTGCGGTTGTGTAAGTCTTGCCGTTGATCACCAAGGTCACGGTATCGCCTTCTGCGATGTCGCCACCTGTTGCTGTACCTGTCACGGACACTGTGCCAGCCGCTTCGCTCGCGTTGATCACGTCATCAGATGTGATCGCATTCACTGTCACCGTACCCGCTGTCGCGGCAAGGTCAACCGTATGAGTTGAAGAACCTGTTGTATCGACTGTGTTGCCCGCGGCATCAGAAGACGTCACGACCGCATCGAACGCCGTATCCGCGGCAAGGTCAGAACCCGCTACGTCTACAGACCATTCGCCGTTTTCATCCACTGCGGTTGTGTAAGTCTTGCCGTTGATCACCAAGGTCACGGTATCGCCTTCTGCGATGTCGCCACCTGTTGCTGTACCTGTCACGGACACTGTGCCAGCCGCTTCGCTCGCGTTGATCACGTCATCAGATGTGATCGCATTCACTGTCACCGTACCCGCTGTCGCGGCAAGGTCAACCGTATGAGTTGAAGAACCTGTTGTATCGACTGTGTTGCCCGCGGCATCAGAAGACGTCACGACCGCATCGAACGCCGTATCCGCGGCAAGGTCAGAACCCGCTACGTCTACAGACCATTCGCCGTTTTCATCCACTGCGGTTGTGTAAGTCTTGCCGTTGATCACCAAGGTCACGGTATCGCCTTCTGCGATGTCGCCACCTGTTGCTGTACCTGTCACGGACACTGTGCCAGCCGCTTCGCTCGCGTTGATCACGTCATCAGATGTGATCGCATTCACTGTCACCGTACCCGCTGTCGCGGCAAGGTCAACCGTATGAGTTGAAGAACCTGTTGTATCGACTGTGTTGCCCGCGGCATCAGAAGACGTCACGACCGCATCGAACGCCGTATCCGCGGCAAGGTCAGAACCCGCTACGTCTACAGACCATTCGCCGTTTTCATCCACTGCGGTTGTGTAAGTCTTGCCGTTGATCACCAAGGTCACGGTATCGCCTTCTGCGATGTCGCCACCTGTTGCTGTACCTGTCACGGACACTGTGCCAGCCGCTTCGCTCGCGTTGATCACGTCATCAGATGTGATCGCATTCACTGTCACCGTACCCGCTGTCGCGGCAAGGTCAACCGTATGAGTTGAAGAACCTGTTGTATCGACTGTGTTGCCCGCGGCATCAGAAGACGTCACGACCGCATCGAACGCCGTATCCGCGGCAAGGTCAGAACCCGCTACGTCTACAGACCATTCGCCGTTTTCATCCACTGCGGTTGTGTAAGTCTTGCCGTTGATCACCAAGGTCACGGTATCGCCTTCTGCGATGTCGCCACCTGTTGCTGTACCTGTCACGGACACTGTGCCAGCCGCTTCGCTCGCGTTGATCACGTCATCAGATGTGATCGCATTCACTGTCACCGTACCCGCTGTCGCGGCAAGGTCAACCGTATGAGTTGAAGAACCTGTTGTATCGACTGTGTTGCCCGCGGCATCAGAAGACGTCACGACCGCATCGAACGCCGTATCCGCGGCAAGGTCAGAACCCGCTACGTCTACAGACCATTCGCCGTTTTCATCCACTGCGGTTGTGTAAGTCTTGCCGTTGATCACCAAGGTCACGGTATCGCCTTCTGCGATGTCGCCACCTGTTGCTGTACCTGTCACGGACACTGTGCCAGCCGCTTCGCTCGCGTTGATCACGTCATCAGATGTGATCGCATTCACTGTCACCGTACCCGCTGTCGCGGCAAGGTCAACCGTATGAGTTGAAGAACCTGTTGTATCGACTGTGTTGCCCGCGGCATCAGAAGACGTCACGACCGCATCGAGACGCCGTATCCGCGGCAAGGTCAGAACCCGCTACGTCTACAGACCATTCGCCGTTTTCATCCACTGCGGTTGTGTAAGTCTTGCCGTTGATCACCAAGGTCACGGTATCGCCTTCTGCGATGTCGCCACCTGTTGCTGTACCTGTCACGGACACTGTGCCAGCCGCTTCGCTCGCGTTGATCACGTCATCAGATGTGATCGCATTCACTGTCACCGTACCCGCTGTCGCGGCAAGGTCAACCGTATGAGTTGAAGAACCTGTTGTATCGACTGTGTTGCCCGCGGCATCAGAAGACGTCACGACCGCATCGAGACGCCGTATCCGCGGCAAGGTCAGAACCCGCTACGTCTACAGACCATTCGCCGTTTTCATCCACTGCGGTTGTGTAAGTCTTGCCGTTGATCACCAAGGTCACGGTATCGCCTTCTGCGATGTCGCCACCTGTTGCTGTACCTGTCACGGACACTGTGCCAGCCGCTTCGCTCGCGTTGATCACGTCATCAGATGTGATCGCATTCACTGTCACCGTACCCGCTGTCGCGGCAAGGTCAACCGTATGAGTTGAAGAACCTGTTGTATCGACTGTGTTGCCCGCGGCATCAGAAGACGTCACGACCGCATCGAACGCCGTATCCGCGGCAAGGTCAGAACCCGCTACGTCTACAGACCATTCGCCGTTTTCATCCACTGCGGTTGTGTAAGTCTTGCCGTTGATCACCAAGGTCACGGTATCGCCTTCTGCGATGTCGCCACCTGTTGCTGTACCTGTCACGGACACTGTGCCAGCCGCTTCGCTCGCGTTGATCACGTCATCAGATGTGATCGCATTCACTGTCACCGTACCCGCTGTCGCGGCAAGGTCAACCGTATGAGTTGAAGAACCTGTTGTATCGACTGTGTTGCCCGCGGCATCAGAAGACGTCACGACCGCATCGAGACGCCGTATCCGCGGCAAGGTCAGAACCCGCTACGTCTACAGACCATTCGCCGTTTTCATCCACTGCGGTTGTGTAAGTCTTGCCGTTGATCACCAAGGTCACGGTATCGCCTTCTGCGATGTCGCCACCTGTTGCTGTACCTGTCACGGACACTGTGCCAGCCGCTTCGCTCGCGTTGATCACGTCATCAGATGTGATCGCATTCACTGTCACCGTACCCGCTGTCGCGGCAAGGTCAACCGTATGAGTTGAAGAACCTGTTGTATCGACTGTGTTGCCCGCGGCATCAGAAGACGTCACGACCGCATCGAACGCCGTATCCGCGGCAAGGTCAGAACCCGCTACGTCTACAGACCATTCGCCGTTTTCATCCACTGCGGTTGTGTAAGTCTTGCCGTTGATCACCAAGGTCACGGTATCGCCTTCTGCGATGTCGCCACCTGTTGCTGTACCTGTCACGGACACTGTGCCAGCCGCTTCGCTCGCGTTGATCACGTCATCAGATGTGATCGCATTCACTGTCACCGTACCCGCTGTCGCGGCAAGGTCAACCGTATGAGTTGAAGAACCTGTTGTATCGACTGTGTTGCCCGCGGCATCAGAAGACGTCACGACCGCATCGAACGCCGTATCCGCGGCAAGGTCAGAACCCGCTACGTCTACAGACCATTCGCCGTTTTCATCCACTGCGGTTGTGTAAGTCTTGCCGTTGATCACCAAGGTCACGGTATCGCCTTCTGCGATGTCGCCACCTGTTGCTGTACCTGTCACGGACACTGTGCCAGCCGCTTCGCTCGCGTTGATCACGTCATCAGATGTGATCGCATTCACTGTCACCGTACCCGCTGTCGCGGCAAGGTCAACCGTATGAGTTGAAGAACCTGTTGTATCGACTGTGTTGCCCGCGGCATCAGAAGACGTCACGACCGCATCGAACGCCGTATCCGCGGCAAGGTCAGAACCCGCTACGTCTACAGACCATTCGCCGTTTTCATCCACTGCGGTTGTGTAAGTCTTGCCGTTGATCACCAAGGTCACGGTATCGCCTTCTGCGATGTCGCCACCTGTTGCTGTACCTGTCACGGACACTGTGCCAGCCGCTTCGCTCGCGTTGATCACGTCATCAGATGTGATCGCATTCACTGTCACCGTACCCGCTGTCGCGGCAAGGTCAACCGTATGAGTTGAAGAACCTGTTGTATCGACTGTGTTGCCCGCGGCATCAGAAGACGTCACGACCGCATCGAGACGCCGTATCCGCGGCAAGGTCAGAACCCGCTACGTCTACAGACCATTCGCCGTTTTCATCCACTGCGGTTGTGTAAGTCTTGCCGTTGATCACCAAGGTCACGGTATCGCCTTCTGCGATGTCGCCACCTGTTGCTGTACCTGTCACGGACACTGTGCCAGCCGCTTCGCTCGCGTTGATCACGTCATCAGATGTGATCGCATTCACTGTCACCGTACCCGCTGTCGCGGCAAGGTCAACCGTATGAGTTGAAGAACCTGTTGTATCGACTGTGTTGCCCGCGGCATCAGAAGACGTCACGACCGCATCGAGACGCCGTATCCGCGGCAAGGTCAGAACCCGCTACGTCTACAGACCATTCGCCGTTTTCATCCACTGCGGTTGTGTAAGTCTTGCCGTTGATCACCAAGGTCACGGTATCGCCTTCTGCGATGTCGCCACCTGTTGCTGTACCTGTCACGGACACTGTGCCAGCCGCTTCGCTCGCGTTGATCACGTCATCAGATGTGATCGCATTCACTGTCACCGTACCCGCTGTCGCGGCAAGGTCAACCGTATGAGTTGAAGAACCTGTTGTATCGACTGTGTTGCCCGCGGCATCAGAAGACGTCACGACCGCATCGAGACGCCGTATCCGCGGCAAGGTCAGAACCCGCTACGTCTACAGACCATTCGCCGTTTTCATCCACTGCGGTTGTGTAAGTCTTGCCGTTGATCACCAAGGTCACGGTATCGCCTTCTGCGATGTCGCCACCTGTTGCTGTACCTGTCACGGACACTGTGCCAGCCGCTTCGCTCGCGTTGATCACGTCATCAGATGTGATCGCATTCACTGTCACCGTACCCGCTGTCGCGGCAAGGTCAACCGTATGAGTTGAAGAACCTGTTGTATCGACTGTGTTGCCCGCGGCATCAGAAGACGTCACGACCGCATCGAGACGCCGTATCCGCGGCAAGGTCAGAACCCGCTACGTCTACAGACCATTCGCCGTTTTCATCCACTGCGGTTGTGTAAGTCTTGCCGTTGATCACCAAGGTCACGGTATCGCCTTCTGCGATGTCGCCACCTGTTGCTGTACCTGTCACGGACACTGTGCCAGCCGCTTCGCTCGCGTTGATCACGTCATCAGATGTGATCGCATTCACTGTCACCGTACCCGCTGTCGCGGCAAGGTCAACCGTATGAGTTGAAGAACCTGTTGTATCGACTGTGTTGCCCGCGGCATCAGAAGACGTCACGACCGCATCGAGACGCCGTATCCGCGGCAAGGTCAGAACCCGCTACGTCTACAGACCATTCGCCGTTTTCATCCACTGCGGTTGTGTAAGTCTTGCCGTTGATCACCAAGGTCACGGTATCGCCTTCTGCGATGTCGCCACCTGTTGCTGTACCTGTCACGGACACTGTGCCAGCCGCTTCGCTCGCGTTGATCACGTCATCAGATGTGATCGCATTCACTGTCACCGTACCCGCTGTCGCGGCAAGGTCAACCGTATGAGTTGAAGAACCTGTTGTATCGACTGTGTTGCCCGCGGCATCAGAAGACGTCACGACCGCATCGAGACGCCGTATCCGCGGCAAGGTCAGAACCCGCTACGTCTACAGACCATTCGCCGTTTTCATCCACTGCGGTTGTGTAAGTCTTGCCGTTGATCACCAAGGTCACGGTATCGCCTTCTGCGATGTCGCCACCTGTTGCTGTACCTGTCACGGACACTGTGCCAGCCGCTTCGCTCGCGTTGATCACGTCATCAGATGTGATCGCATTCACTGTCACCGTACCCGCTGTCGCGGCAAGGTCAACCGTATGAGTTGAAGAACCTGTTGTATCGACTGTGTTGCCCGCGGCATCAGAAGACGTCACGACCGCATCGAACGCCGTATCCGCGGCAAGGTCAGAACCCGCTACGTCTACAGACCATTCGCCGTTTTCATCCACTGCGGTTGTGTAAGTCTTGCCGTTGATCACCAAGGTCACGGTATCGCCTTCTGCGATGTCGCCACCTGTTGCTGTACCTGTCACGGACACTGTGCCAGCCGCTTCGCTCGCGTTGATCACGTCATCAGATGTGATCGCATTCACTGTCACCGTACCCGCTGTCGCGGCAAGGTCAACCGTATGAGTTGAAGAACCTGTTGTATCGACTGTGTTGCCCGCGGCATCAGAAGACGTCACGACCGCATCGAGACGCCGTATCCGCGGCAAGGTCAGAACCCGCTACGTCTACAGACCATTCGCCGTTTTCATCCACTGCGGTTGTGTAAGTCTTGCCGTTGATCACCAAGGTCACGGTATCGCCTTCTGCGATGTCGCCACCTGTTGCTGTACCTGTCACGGACACTGTGCCAGCCGCTTCGCTCGCGTTGATCACGTCATCAGATGTGATCGCATTCACTGTCACCGTACCCGCTGTCGCGGCAAGGTCAACCGTATGAGTTGAAGAACCTGTTGTATCGACTGTGTTGCCCGCGGCATCAGAAGACGTCACGACCGCATCGAGACGCCGTATCCGCGGCAAGGTCAGAACCCGCTACGTCTACAGACCATTCGCCGTTTTCATCCACTGCGGTTGTGTAAGTCTTGCCGTTGATCACCAAGGTCACGGTATCGCCTTCTGCGATGTCGCCACCTGTTGCTGTACCTGTCACGGACACTGTGCCAGCCGCTTCGCTCGCGTTGATCACGTCATCAGATGTGATCGCATTCACTGTCACCGTACCCGCTGTCGCGGCAAGGTCAACCGTATGAGTTGAAGAACCTGTTGTATCGACTGTGTTGCCCGCGGCATCAGAAGACGTCACGACCGCATCGAGACGCCGTATCCGCGGCAAGGTCAGAACCCGCTACGTCTACAGACCATTCGCCGTTTTCATCCACTGCGGTTGTGTAAGTCTTGCCGTTGATCACCAAGGTCACGGTATCGCCTTCTGCGATGTCGCCACCTGTTGCTGTACCTGTCACGGACACTGTGCCAGCCGCTTCGCTCGCGTTGATCACGTCATCAGATGTGATCGCATTCACTGTCACCGTACCCGCTGTCGCGGCAAGGTCAACCGTATGAGTTGAAGAACCTGTTGTATCGACTGTGTTGCCCGCGGCATCAGAAGACGTCACGACCGCATCGAGACGCCGTATCCGCGGCAAGGTCAGAACCCGCTACGTCTACAGACCATTCGCCGTTTTCATCCACTGCGGTTGTGTAAGTCTTGCCGTTGATCACCAAGGTCACGGTATCGCCTTCTGCGATGTCGCCACCTGTTGCTGTACCTGTCACGGACACTGTGCCAGCCGCTTCGCTCGCGTTGATCACGTCATCAGATGTGATCGCATTCACTGTCACCGTACCCGCTGTCGCGGCAAGGTCAACCGTATGAGTTGAAGAACCTGTTGTATCGACTGTGTTGCCCGCGGCATCAGAAGACGTCACGACCGCATCGAGACGCCGTATCCGCGGCAAGGTCAGAACCCGCTACGTCTACAGACCATTCGCCGTTTTCATCCACTGCGGTTGTGTAAGTCTTGCCGTTGATCACCAAGGTCACGGTATCGCCTTCTGCGATGTCGCCACCTGTTGCTGTACCTGTCACGGACACTGTGCCAGCCGCTTCGCTCGCGTTGATCACGTCATCAGATGTGATCGCATTCACTGTCACCGTACCCGCTGTCGCGGCAAGGTCAACCGTATGAGTTGAAGAACCTGTTGTATCGACTGTGTTGCCCGCGGCATCAGAAGACGTCACGACCGCATCGAGACGCCGTATCCGCGGCAAGGTCAGAACCCGCTACGTCTACAGACCATTCGCCGTTTTCATCCACTGCGGTTGTGTAAGTCTTGCCGTTGATCACCAAGGTCACGGTATCGCCTTCTGCGATGTCGCCACCTGTTGCTGTACCTGTCACGGACACTGTGCCAGCCGCTTCGCTCGCGTTGATCACGTCATCAGATGTGATCGCATTCACTGTCACCGTACCCGCTGTCGCGGCAAGGTCAACCGTATGAGTTGAAGAACCTGTTGTATCGACTGTGTTGCCCGCGGCATCAGAAGACGTCACGACCGCATCAGACGCCGTATCCGCGGCAAGGTCAGAACCCGCTACGTCTACAGACCATTCGCCGTTTTCATCCACTGCGGTTGTGTAAGTCTTGCCGTTGATCACCAAGGTCACGGTATCGCCTTCTGCGATGTCGCCACCTGTTGCTGTACCTGTCACGGACACTGTGCCAGCCGCTTCGCTCGCGTTGATCACGTCATCAGATGTGATCGCATTCACTGTCACCGTACCCGCTGTCGCGGCAAGGTCAACCGTATGAGTTGAAGAACCTGTTGTATCGACTGTGTTGCCCGCGGCATCAGAAGACGTCACGACCGCATCGAGACGCCGTATCCGCGGCAAGGTCAGAACCCGCTACGTCTACAGACCATTCGCCGTTTTCATCCACTGCGGTTGTGTAAGTCTTGCCGTTGATCACCAAGGTCACGGTATCGCCTTCTGCGATGTCGCCACCTGTTGCTGTACCTGTCACGGACACTGTGCCAGCCGCTTCGCTCGCGTTGATCACGTCATCAGATGTGATCGCATTCACTGTCACCGTACCCGCTGTCGCGGCAAGGTCAACCGTATGAGTTGAAGAACCTGTTGTATCGACTGTGTTGCCCGCGGCATCAGAAGACGTCACGACCGCATCAGACGCCGTATCCGCGGCAAGGTCAGAACCCGCTACGTCTACAGACCATTCGCCGTTTTCATCCACTGCGGTTGTGTAAGTCTTGCCGTTGATCACCAAGGTCACGGTATCGCCTTCTGCGATGTCGCCACCTGTTGCTGTACCTGTCACGGACACTGTGCCAGCCGCTTCGCTCGCGTTGATCACGTCATCAGATGTGATCGCATTCACTGTCACCGTACCCGCTGTCGCGGCAAGGTCAACCGTATGAGTTGAAGAACCTGTTGTATCGACTGTGTTGCCCGCGGCATCAGAAGACGTCACGACCGCATCGAGACGCCGTATCCGCGGCAAGGTCAGAACCCGCTACGTCTACAGACCATTCGCCGTTTTCATCCACTGCGGTTGTGTAAGTCTTGCCGTTGATCACCAAGGTCACGGTATCGCCTTCTGCGATGTCGCCACCTGTTGCTGTACCTGTCACGGACACTGTGCCAGCCGCTTCGCTCGCGTTGATCACGTCATCAGATGTGATCGCATTCACTGTCACCGTACCCGCTGTCGCGGCAAGGTCAACCGTATGAGTTGAAGAACCTGTTGTATCGACTGTGTTGCCCGCGGCATCAGAAGACGTCACGACCGCATCGAGACGCCGTATCCGCGGCAAGGTCAGAACCCGCTACGTCTACAGACCATTCGCCGTTTTCATCCACTGCGGTTGTGTAAGTCTTGCCGTTGATCACCAAGGTCACGGTATCGCCTTCTGCGATGTCGCCACCTGTTGCTGTACCTGTCACGGACACTGTGCCAGCCGCTTCGCTCGCGTTGATCACGTCATCAGATGTGATCGCATTCACTGTCACCGTACCCGCTGTCGCGGCAAGGTCAACCGTATGAGTTGAAGAACCTGTTGTATCGACTGTGTTGCCCGCGGCATCAGAAGACGTCACGACCGCATCGAGACGCCGTATCCGCGGCAAGGTCAGAACCCGCTACGTCTACAGACCATTCGCCGTTTTCATCCACTGCGGTTGTGTAAGTCTTGCCGTTGATCACCAAGGTCACGGTATCGCCTTCTGCGATGTCGCCACCTGTTGCTGTACCTGTCACGGACACTGTGCCAGCCGCTTCGCTCGCGTTGATCACGTCATCAGATGTGATCGCATTCACTGTCACCGTACCCGCTGTCGCGGCAAGGTCAACCGTATGAGTTGAAGAACCTGTTGTATCGACTGTGTTGCCCGCGGCATCAGAAGACGTCACGACCGCATCGAGACGCCGTATCCGCGGCAAGGTCAGAACCCGCTACGTCTACAGACCATTCGCCGTTTTCATCCACTGCGGTTGTGTAAGTCTTGCCGTTGATCACCAAGGTCACGGTATCGCCTTCTGCGATGTCGCCACCTGTTGCTGTACCTGTCACGGACACTGTGCCAGCCGCTTCGCTCGCGTTGATCACGTCATCAGATGTGATCGCATTCACTGTCACCGTACCCGCTGTCGCGGCAAGGTCAACCGTATGAGTTGAAGAACCTGTTGTATCGACTGTGTTGCCCGCGGCATCAGAAGACGTCACGACCGCATCGGACGCCGTATCCGCGGCAAGGTCAGAACCCGCTACGTCTACAGACCATTCGCCGTTTTCATCCACTGCGGTTGTGTAAGTCTTGCCGTTGATCACCAAGGTCACGGTATCGCCTTCTGCGATGTCGCCACCTGTTGCTGTACCTGTCACGGACACTGTGCCAGCCGCTTCGCTCGCGTTGATCACGTCATCAGATGTGATCGCATTCACTGTCACCGTACCCGCTGTCGCGGCAAGGTCAACCGTATGAGTTGAAGAACCTGTTGTATCGACTGTGTTGCCCGCGGCATCAGAAGACGTCACGACCGCATCGAGACGCCGTATCCGCGGCAAGGTCAGAACCCGCTACGTCTACAGACCATTCGCCGTTTTCATCCACTGCGGTTGTGTAAGTCTTGCCGTTGATCACCAAGGTCACGGTATCGCCTTCTGCGATGTCGCCACCTGTTGCTGTACCTGTCACGGACACTGTGCCAGCCGCTTCGCTCGCGTTGATCACGTCATCAGATGTGATCGCATTCACTGTCACCGTACCCGCTGTCGCGGCAAGGTCAACCGTATGAGTTGAAGAACCTGTTGTATCGACTGTGTTGCCCGCGGCATCAGAAGACGTCACGACCGCATCGAGACGCCGTATCCGCGGCAAGGTCAGAACCCGCTACGTCTACAGACCATTCGCCGTTTTCATCCACTGCGGTTGTGTAAGTCTTGCCGTTGATCACCAAGGTCACGGTATCGCCTTCTGCGATGTCGCCACCTGTTGCTGTACCTGTCACGGACACTGTGCCAGCCGCTTCGCTCGCGTTGATCACGTCATCAGATGTGATCGCATTCACTGTCACCGTACCCGCTGTCGCGGCAAGGTCAACCGTATGAGTTGAAGAACCTGTTGTATCGACTGTGTTGCCCGCGGCATCAGAAGACGTCACGACCGCATCGAGACGCCGTATCCGCGGCAAGGTCAGAACCCGCTACGTCTACAGACCATTCGCCGTTTTCATCCACTGCGGTTGTGTAAGTCTTGCCGTTGATCACCAAGGTCACGGTATCGCCTTCTGCGATGTCGCCACCTGTTGCTGTACCTGTCACGGACACTGTGCCAGCCGCTTCGCTCGCGTTGATCACGTCATCAGATGTGATCGCATTCACTGTCACCGTACCCGCTGTCGCGGCAAGGTCAACCGTATGAGTTGAAGAACCTGTTGTATCGACTGTGTTGCCCGCGGCATCAGAAGACGTCACGACCGCATCGAGACGCCGTATCCGCGGCAAGGTCAGAACCCGCTACGTCTACAGACCATTCGCCGTTTTCATCCACTGCGGTTGTGTAAGTCTTGCCGTTGATCACCAAGGTCACGGTATCGCCTTCTGCGATGTCGCCACCTGTTGCTGTACCTGTCACGGACACTGTGCCAGCCGCTTCGCTCGCGTTGATCACGTCATCAGATGTGATCGCATTCACTGTCACCGTACCCGCTGTCGCGGCAAGGTCAACCGTATGAGTTGAAGAACCTGTTGTATCGACTGTGTTGCCCGCGGCATCAGAAGACGTCACGACCGCATCGAGACGCCGTATCCGCGGCAAGGTCAGAACCCGCTACGTCTACAGACCATTCGCCGTTTTCATCCACTGCGGTTGTGTAAGTCTTGCCGTTGATCACCAAGGTCACGGTATCGCCTTCTGCGATGTCGCCACCTGTTGCTGTACCTGTCACGGACACTGTGCCAGCCGCTTCGCTCGCGTTGATCACGTCATCAGATGTGATCGCATTCACTGTCACCGTACCCGCTGTCGCGGCAAGGTCAACCGTATGAGTTGAAGAACCTGTTGTATCGACTGTGTTGCCCGCGGCATCAGAAGACGTCACGACCGCATCGAGACGCCGTATCCGCGGCAAGGTCAGAACCCGCTACGTCTACAGACCATTCGCCGTTTTCATCCACTGCGGTTGTGTAAGTCTTGCCGTTGATCACCAAGGTCACGGTATCGCCTTCTGCGATGTCGCCACCTGTTGCTGTACCTGTCACGGACACTGTGCCAGCCGCTTCGCTCGCGTTGATCACGTCATCAGATGTGATCGCATTCACTGTCACCGTACCCGCTGTCGCGGCAAGGTCAACCGTATGAGTTGAAGAACCTGTTGTATCGACTGTGTTGCCCGCGGCATCAGAAGACGTCACGACCGCATCGAGACGCCGTATCCGCGGCAAGGTCAGAACCCGCTACGTCTACAGACCATTCGCCGTTTTCATCCACTGCGGTTGTGTAAGTCTTGCCGTTGATCACCAAGGTCACGGTATCGCCTTCTGCGATGTCGCCACCTGTTGCTGTACCTGTCACGGACACTGTGCCAGCCGCTTCGCTCGCGTTGATCACGTCATCAGATGTGATCGCATTCACTGTCACCGTACCCGCTGTCGCGGCAAGGTCAACCGTATGAGTTGAAGAACCTGTTGTATCGACTGTGTTGCCCGCGGCATCAGAAGACGTCACGACCGCATCGAGACGCCGTATCCGCGGCAAGGTCAGAACCCGCTACGTCTACAGACCATTCGCCGTTTTCATCCACTGCGGTTGTGTAAGTCTTGCCGTTGATCACCAAGGTCACGGTATCGCCTTCTGCGATGTCGCCACCTGTTGCTGTACCTGTCACGGACACTGTGCCAGCCGCTTCGCTCGCGTTGATCACGTCATCAGATGTGATCGCATTCACTGTCACCGTACCCGCTGTCGCGGCAAGGTCAACCGTATGAGTTGAAGAACCTGTTGTATCGACTGTGTTGCCCGCGGCATCAGAAGACGTCACGACCGCATCGAGACGCCGTATCCGCGGCAAGGTCAGAACCCGCTACGTCTACAGACCATTCGCCGTTTTCATCCACTGCGGTTGTGTAAGTCTTGCCGTTGATCACCAAGGTCACGGTATCGCCTTCTGCGATGTCGCCACCTGTTGCTGTACCTGTCACGGACACTGTGCCAGCCGCTTCGCTCGCGTTGATCACGTCATCAGATGTGATCGCATTCACTGTCACCGTACCCGCTGTCGCGGCAAGGTCAACCGTATGAGTTGAAGAACCTGTTGTATCGACTGTGTTGCCCGCGGCATCAGAAGACGTCACGACCGCATCGAACGCCGTATCCGCGGCAAGGTCAGAACCCGCTACGTCTACAGACCATTCGCCGTTTTCATCCACTGCGGTTGTGTAAGTCTTGCCGTTGATCACCAAGGTCACGGTATCGCCTTCTGCGATGTCGCCACCTGTTGCTGTACCTGTCACGGACACTGTGCCAGCCGCTTCGCTCGCGTTGATCACGTCATCAGATGTGATCGCATTCACTGTCACCGTACCCGCTGTCGCGGCAAGGTCAACCGTATGAGTTGAAGAACCTGTTGTATCGACTGTGTTGCCCGCGGCATCAGAAGACGTCACGACCGCATCGAGACGCCGTATCCGCGGCAAGGTCAGAACCCGCTACGTCTACAGACCATTCGCCGTTTTCATCCACTGCGGTTGTGTAAGTCTTGCCGTTGATCACCAAGGTCACGGTATCGCCTTCTGCGATGTCGCCACCTGTTGCTGTACCTGTCACGGACACTGTGCCAGCCGCTTCGCTCGCGTTGATCACGTCATCAGATGTGATCGCATTCACTGTCACCGTACCCGCTGTCGCGGCAAGGTCAACCGTATGAGTTGAAGAACCTGTTGTATCGACTGTGTTGCCCGCGGCATCAGAAGACGTCACGACCGCATCGAACGCCGTATCCGCGGCAAGGTCAGAACCCGCTACGTCTACAGACCATTCGCCGTTTTCATCCACTGCGGTTGTGTAAGTCTTGCCGTTGATCACCAAGGTCACGGTATCGCCTTCTGCGATGTCGCCACCTGTTGCTGTACCTGTCACGGACACTGTGCCAGCCGCTTCGCTCGCGTTGATCACGTCATCAGATGTGATCGCATTCACTGTCACCGTACCCGCTGTCGCGGCAAGGTCAACCGTATGAGTTGAAGAACCTGTTGTATCGACTGTGTTGCCCGCGGCATCAGAAGACGTCACGACCGCATCGAGACGCCGTATCCGCGGCAAGGTCAGAACCCGCTACGTCTACAGACCATTCGCCGTTTTCATCCACTGCGGTTGTGTAAGTCTTGCCGTTGATCACCAAGGTCACGGTATCGCCTTCTGCGATGTCGCCACCTGTTGCTGTACCTGTCACGGACACTGTGCCAGCCGCTTCGCTCGCGTTGATCACGTCATCAGATGTGATCGCATTCACTGTCACCGTACCCGCTGTCGCGGCAAGGTCAACCGTATGAGTTGAAGAACCTGTTGTATCGACTGTGTTGCCCGCGGCATCAGAAGACGTCACGACCGCATCGAGACGCCGTATCCGCGGCAAGGTCAGAACCCGCTACGTCTACAGACCATTCGCCGTTTTCATCCACTGCGGTTGTGTAAGTCTTGCCGTTGATCACCAAGGTCACGGTATCGCCTTCTGCGATGTCGCCACCTGTTGCTGTACCTGTCACGGACACTGTGCCAGCCGCTTCGCTCGCGTTGATCACGTCATCAGATGTGATCGCATTCACTGTCACCGTACCCGCTGTCGCGGCAAGGTCAACCGTATGAGTTGAAGAACCTGTTGTATCGACTGTGTTGCCCGCGGCATCAGAAGACGTCACGACCGCATCGAGACGCCGTATCCGCGGCAAGGTCAGAACCCGCTACGTCTACAGACCATTCGCCGTTTTCATCCACTGCGGTTGTGTAAGTCTTGCCGTTGATCACCAAGGTCACGGTATCGCCTTCTGCGATGTCGCCACCTGTTGCTGTACCTGTCACGGACACTGTGCCAGCCGCTTCGCTCGCGTTGATCACGTCATCAGATGTGATCGCATTCACTGTCACCGTACCCGCTGTCGCGGCAAGGTCAACCGTATGAGTTGAAGAACCTGTTGTATCGACTGTGTTGCCCGCGGCATCAGAAGACGTCACGACCGCATCGAGACGCCGTATCCGCGGCAAGGTCAGAACCCGCTACGTCTACAGACCATTCGCCGTTTTCATCCACTGCGGTTGTGTAAGTCTTGCCGTTGATCACCAAGGTCACGGTATCGCCTTCTGCGATGTCGCCACCTGTTGCTGTACCTGTCACGGACACTGTGCCAGCCGCTTCGCTCGCGTTGATCACGTCATCAGATGTGATCGCATTCACTGTCACCGTACCCGCTGTCGCGGCAAGGTCAACCGTATGAGTTGAAGAACCTGTTGTATCGACTGTGTTGCCCGCGGCATCAGAAGACGTCACGACCGCATCGAGACGCCGTATCCGCGGCAAGGTCAGAACCCGCTACGTCTACAGACCATTCGCCGTTTTCATCCACTGCGGTTGTGTAAGTCTTGCCGTTGATCACCAAGGTCACGGTATCGCCTTCTGCGATGTCGCCACCTGTTGCTGTACCTGTCACGGACACTGTGCCAGCCGCTTCGCTCGCGTTGATCACGTCATCAGATGTGATCGCATTCACTGTCACCGTACCCGCTGTCGCGGCAAGGTCAACCGTATGAGTTGAAGAACCTGTTGTATCGACTGTGTTGCCCGCGGCATCAGAAGACGTCACGACCGCATCGAGACGCCGTATCCGCGGCAAGGTCAGAACCCGCTACGTCTACAGACCATTCGCCGTTTTCATCCACTGCGGTTGTGTAAGTCTTGCCGTTGATCACCAAGGTCACGGTATCGCCTTCTGCGATGTCGCCACCTGTTGCTGTACCTGTCACGGACACTGTGCCAGCCGCTTCGCTCGCGTTGATCACGTCATCAGATGTGATCGCATTCACTGTCACCGTACCCGCTGTCGCGGCAAGGTCAACCGTATGAGTTGAAGAACCTGTTGTATCGACTGTGTTGCCCGCGGCATCAGAAGACGTCACGACCGCATCAGAACGCCGTATCCGCGGCAAGGTCAGAACCCGCTACGTCTACAGACCATTCGCCGTTTTCATCCACTGCGGTTGTGTAAGTCTTGCCGTTGATCACCAAGGTCACGGTATCGCCTTCTGCGATGTCGCCACCTGTTGCTGTACCTGTCACGGACACTGTGCCAGCCGCTTCGCTCGCGTTGATCACGTCATCAGATGTGATCGCATTCACTGTCACCGTACCCGCTGTCGCGGCAAGGTCAACCGTATGAGTTGAAGAACCTGTTGTATCGACTGTGTTGCCCGCGGCATCAGAAGACGTCACGACCGCATCAGACGCCGTATCCGCGGCAAGGTCAGAACCCGCTACGTCTACAGACCATTCGCCGTTTTCATCCACTGCGGTTGTGTAAGTCTTGCCGTTGATCACCAAGGTCACGGTATCGCCTTCTGCGATGTCGCCACCTGTTGCTGTACCTGTCACGGACACTGTGCCAGCCGCTTCGCTCGCGTTGATCACGTCATCAGATGTGATCGCATTCACTGTCACCGTACCCGCTGTCGCGGCAAGGTCAACCGTATGAGTTGAAGAACCTGTTGTATCGACTGTGTTGCCCGCGGCATCAGAAGACGTCACGACCGCATCAGAACGCCGTATCCGCGGCAAGGTCAGAACCCGCTACGTCTACAGACCATTCGCCGTTTTCATCCACTGCGGTTGTGTAAGTCTTGCCGTTGATCACCAAGGTCACGGTATCGCCTTCTGCGATGTCGCCACCTGTTGCTGTACCTGTCACGGACACTGTGCCAGCCGCTTCGCTCGCGTTGATCACGTCATCAGATGTGATCGCATTCACTGTCACCGTACCCGCTGTCGCGGCAAGGTCAACCGTATGAGTTGAAGAACCTGTTGTATCGACTGTGTTGCCCGCGGCATCAGAAGACGTCACGACCGCATCAGACGCCGTATCCGCGGCAAGGTCAGAACCCGCTACGTCTACAGACCATTCGCCGTTTTCATCCACTGCGGTTGTGTAAGTCTTGCCGTTGATCACCAAGGTCACGGTATCGCCTTCTGCGATGTCGCCACCTGTTGCTGTACCTGTCACGGACACTGTGCCAGCCGCTTCGCTCGCGTTGATCACGTCATCAGATGTGATCGCATTCACTGTCACCGTACCCGCTGTCGCGGCAAGGTCAACCGTATGAGTTGAAGAACCTGTTGTATCGACTGTGTTGCCCGCGGCATCAGAAGACGTCACGACCGCATCAGACGCCGTATCCGCGGCAAGGTCAGAACCCGCTACGTCTACAGACCATTCGCCGTTTTCATCCACTGCGGTTGTGTAAGTCTTGCCGTTGATCACCAAGGTCACGGTATCGCCTTCTGCGATGTCGCCACCTGTTGCTGTACCTGTCACGGACACTGTGCCAGCCGCTTCGCTCGCGTTGATCACGTCATCAGATGTGATCGCATTCACTGTCACCGTACCCGCTGTCGCGGCAAGGTCAACCGTATGAGTTGAAGAACCTGTTGTATCGACTGTGTTGCCCGCGGCATCAGAAGACGTCACGACCGCATCAGACGCCGTATCCGCGGCAAGGTCAGAACCCGCTACGTCTACAGACCATTCGCCGTTTTCATCCACTGCGGTTGTGTAAGTCTTGCCGTTGATCACCAAGGTCACGGTATCGCCTTCTGCGATGTCGCCACCTGTTGCTGTACCTGTCACGGACACTGTGCCAGCCGCTTCGCTCGCGTTGATCACGTCATCAGATGTGATCGCATTCACTGTCACCGTACCCGCTGTCGCGGCAAGGTCAACCGTATGAGTTGAAGAACCTGTTGTATCGACTGTGTTGCCCGCGGCATCAGAAGACGTCACGACCGCATCAGACGCCGTATCCGCGGCAAGGTCAGAACCCGCTACGTCTACAGACCATTCGCCGTTTTCATCCACTGCGGTTGTGTAAGTCTTGCCGTTGATCACCAAGGTCACGGTATCGCCTTCTGCGATGTCGCCACCTGTTGCTGTACCTGTCACGGACACTGTGCCAGCCGCTTCGCTCGCGTTGATCACGTCATCAGATGTGATCGCATTCACTGTCACCGTACCCGCTGTCGCGGCAAGGTCAACCGTATGAGTTGAAGAACCTGTTGTATCGACTGTGTTGCCCGCGGCATCAGAAGACGTCACGACCGCATCAGACGCCGTATCCGCGGCAAGGTCAGAACCCGCTACGTCTACAGACCATTCGCCGTTTTCATCCACTGCGGTTGTGTAAGTCTTGCCGTTGATCACCAAGGTCACGGTATCGCCTTCTGCGATGTCGCCACCTGTTGCTGTACCTGTCACGGACACTGTGCCAGCCGCTTCGCTCGCGTTGATCACGTCATCAGATGTGATCGCATTCACTGTCACCGTACCCGCTGTCGCGGCAAGGTCAACCGTATGAGTTGAAGAACCTGTTGTATCGACTGTGTTGCCCGCGGCATCAGAAGACGTCACGACCGCATCGAGACGCCGTATCCGCGGCAAGGTCAGAACCCGCTACGTCTACAGACCATTCGCCGTTTTCATCCACTGCGGTTGTGTAAGTCTTGCCGTTGATCACCAAGGTCACGGTATCGCCTTCTGCGATGTCGCCACCTGTTGCTGTACCTGTCACGGACACTGTGCCAGCCGCTTCGCTCGCGTTGATCACGTCATCAGATGTGATCGCATTCACTGTCACCGTACCCGCTGTCGCGGCAAGGTCAACCGTATGAGTTGAAGAACCTGTTGTATCGACTGTGTTGCCCGCGGCATCAGAAGACGTCACGACCGCATCAGACGCCGTATCCGCGGCAAGGTCAGAACCCGCTACGTCTACAGACCATTCGCCGTTTTCATCCACTGCGGTTGTGTAAGTCTTGCCGTTGATCACCAAGGTCACGGTATCGCCTTCTGCGATGTCGCCACCTGTTGCTGTACCTGTCACGGACACTGTGCCAGCCGCTTCGCTCGCGTTGATCACGTCATCAGATGTGATCGCATTCACTGTCACCGTACCCGCTGTCGCGGCAAGGTCAACCGTATGAGTTGAAGAACCTGTTGTATCGACTGTGTTGCCCGCGGCATCAGAAGACGTCACGACCGCATCAGACGCCGTATCCGCGGCAAGGTCAGAACCCGCTACGTCTACAGACCATTCGCCGTTTTCATCCACTGCGGTTGTGTAAGTCTTGCCGTTGATCACCAAGGTCACGGTATCGCCTTCTGCGATGTCGCCACCTGTTGCTGTACCTGTCACGGACACTGTGCCAGCCGCTTCGCTCGCGTTGATCACGTCATCAGATGTGATCGCATTCACTGTCACCGTACCCGCTGTCGCGGCAAGGTCAACCGTATGAGTTGAAGAACCTGTTGTATCGACTGTGTTGCCCGCGGCATCAGAAGACGTCACGACCGCATCAGACGCCGTATCCGCGGCAAGGTCAGAACCCGCTACGTCTACAGACCATTCGCCGTTTTCATCCACTGCGGTTGTGTAAGTCTTGCCGTTGATCACCAAGGTCACGGTATCGCCTTCTGCGATGTCGCCACCTGTTGCTGTACCTGTCACGGACACTGTGCCAGCCGCTTCGCTCGCGTTGATCACGTCATCAGATGTGATCGCATTCACTGTCACCGTACCCGCTGTCGCGGCAAGGTCAACCGTATGAGTTGAAGAACCTGTTGTATCGACTGTGTTGCCCGCGGCATCAGAAGACGTCACGACCGCATCAGACGCCGTATCCGCGGCAAGGTCAGAACCCGCTACGTCTACAGACCATTCGCCGTTTTCATCCACTGCGGTTGTGTAAGTCTTGCCGTTGATCACCAAGGTCACGGTATCGCCTTCTGCGATGTCGCCACCTGTTGCTGTACCTGTCACGGACACTGTGCCAGCCGCTTCGCTCGCGTTGATCACGTCATCAGATGTGATCGCATTCACTGTCACCGTACCCGCTGTCGCGGCAAGGTCAACCGTATGAGTTGAAGAACCTGTTGTATCGACTGTGTTGCCCGCGGCATCAGAAGACGTCACGACCGCATCAGACGCCGTATCCGCGGCAAGGTCAGAACCCGCTACGTCTACAGACCATTCGCCGTTTTCATCCACTGCGGTTGTGTAAGTCTTGCCGTTGATCACCAAGGTCACGGTATCGCCTTCTGCGATGTCGCCACCTGTTGCTGTACCTGTCACGGACACTGTGCCAGCCGCTTCGCTCGCGTTGATCACGTCATCAGATGTGATCGCATTCACTGTCACCGTACCCGCTGTCGCGGCAAGGTCAACCGTATGAGTTGAAGAACCTGTTGTATCGACTGTGTTGCCCGCGGCATCAGAAGACGTCACGACCGCATCAGACGCCGTATCCGCGGCAAGGTCAGAACCCGCTACGTCTACAGACCATTCGCCGTTTTCATCCACTGCGGTTGTGTAAGTCTTGCCGTTGATCACCAAGGTCACGGTATCGCCTTCTGCGATGTCGCCACCTGTTGCTGTACCTGTCACGGACACTGTGCCAGCCGCTTCGCTCGCGTTGATCACGTCATCAGATGTGATCGCATTCACTGTCACCGTACCCGCTGTCGCGGCAAGGTCAACCGTATGAGTTGAAGAACCTGTTGTATCGACTGTGTTGCCCGCGGCATCAGAAGACGTCACGACCGCATCAGACGCCGTATCCGCGGCAAGGTCAGAACCCGCTACGTCTACAGACCATTCGCCGTTTTCATCCACTGCGGTTGTGTAAGTCTTGCCGTTGATCACCAAGGTCACGGTATCGCCTTCTGCGATGTCGCCACCTGTTGCTGTACCTGTCACGGACACTGTGCCAGCCGCTTCGCTCGCGTTGATCACGTCATCAGATGTGATCGCATTCACTGTCACCGTACCCGCTGTCGCGGCAAGGTCAACCGTATGAGTTGAAGAACCTGTTGTATCGACTGTGTTGCCCGCGGCATCAGAAGACGTCACGACCGCATCAGACGCCGTATCCGCGGCAAGGTCAGAACCCGCTACGTCTACAGACCATTCGCCGTTTTCATCCACTGCGGTTGTGTAAGTCTTGCCGTTGATCACCAAGGTCACGGTATCGCCTTCTGCGATGTCGCCACCTGTTGCTGTACCTGTCACGGACACTGTGCCAGCCGCTTCGCTCGCGTTGATCACGTCATCAGATGTGATCGCATTCACTGTCACCGTACCCGCTGTCGCGGCAAGGTCAACCGTATGAGTTGAAGAACCTGTTGTATCGACTGTGTTGCCCGCGGCATCAGAAGACGTCACGACCGCATCAGACGCCGTATCCGCGGCAAGGTCAGAACCCGCTACGTCTACAGACCATTCGCCGTTTTCATCCACTGCGGTTGTGTAAGTCTTGCCGTTGATCACCAAGGTCACGGTATCGCCTTCTGCGATGTCGCCACCTGTTGCTGTACCTGTCACGGACACTGTGCCAGCCGCTTCGCTCGCGTTGATCACGTCATCAGATGTGATCGCATTCACTGTCACCGTACCCGCTGTCGCGGCAAGGTCAACCGTATGAGTTGAAGAACCTGTTGTATCGACTGTGTTGCCCGCGGCATCAGAAGACGTCACGACCGCATCGAACGCCGTATCCGCGGCAAGGTCAGAACCCGCTACGTCTACAGACCATTCGCCGTTTTCATCCACTGCGGTTGTGTAAGTCTTGCCGTTGATCACCAAGGTCACGGTATCGCCTTCTGCGATGTCGCCACCTGTTGCTGTACCTGTCACGGACACTGTGCCAGCCGCTTCGCTCGCGTTGATCACGTCATCAGATGTGATCGCATTCACTGTCACCGTACCCGCTGTCGCGGCAAGGTCAACCGTATGAGTTGAAGAACCTGTTGTATCGACTGTGTTGCCCGCGGCATCAGAAGACGTCACGACCGCATCGAACGCCGTATCCGCGGCAAGGTCAGAACCCGCTACGTCTACAGACCATTCGCCGTTTTCATCCACTGCGGTTGTGTAAGTCTTGCCGTTGATCACCAAGGTCACGGTATCGCCTTCTGCGATGTCGCCACCTGTTGCTGTACCTGTCACGGACACTGTGCCAGCCGCTTCGCTCGCGTTGATCACGTCATCAGATGTGATCGCATTCACTGTCACCGTACCCGCTGTCGCGGCAAGGTCAACCGTATGAGTTGAAGAACCTGTTGTATCGACTGTGTTGCCCGCGGCATCAGAAGACGTCACGACCGCATCGAACGCCGTATCCGCGGCAAGGTCAGAACCCGCTACGTCTACAGACCATTCGCCGTTTTCATCCACTGCGGTTGTGTAAGTCTTGCCGTTGATCACCAAGGTCACGGTATCGCCTTCTGCGATGTCGCCACCTGTTGCTGTACCTGTCACGGACACTGTGCCAGCCGCTTCGCTCGCGTTGATCACGTCATCAGATGTGATCGCATTCACTGTCACCGTACCCGCTGTCGCGGCAAGGTCAACCGTATGAGTTGAAGAACCTGTTGTATCGACTGTGTTGCCCGCGGCATCAGAAGACGTCACGACCGCATCGAACGCCGTATCCGCGGCAAGGTCAGAACCCGCTACGTCTACAGACCATTCGCCGTTTTCATCCACTGCGGTTGTGTAAGTCTTGCCGTTGATCACCAAGGTCACGGTATCGCCTTCTGCGATGTCGCCACCTGTTGCTGTACCTGTCACGGACACTGTGCCAGCCGCTTCGCTCGCGTTGATCACGTCATCAGATGTGATCGCATTCACTGTCACCGTACCCGCTGTCGCGGCAAGGTCAACCGTATGAGTTGAAGAACCTGTTGTATCGACTGTGTTGCCCGCGGCATCAGAAGACGTCACGACCGCATCGAACGCCGTATCCGCGGCAAGGTCAGAACCCGCTACGTCTACAGACCATTCGCCGTTTTCATCCACTGCGGTTGTGTAAGTCTTGCCGTTGATCACCAAGGTCACGGTATCGCCTTCTGCGATGTCGCCACCTGTTGCTGTACCTGTCACGGACACTGTGCCAGCCGCTTCGCTCGCGTTGATCACGTCATCAGATGTGATCGCATTCACTGTCACCGTACCCGCTGTCGCGGCAAGGTCAACCGTATGAGTTGAAGAACCTGTTGTATCGACTGTGTTGCCCGCGGCATCAGAAGACGTCACGACCGCATCGAACGCCGTATCCGCGGCAAGGTCAGAACCCGCTACGTCTACAGACCATTCGCCGTTTTCATCCACTGCGGTTGTGTAAGTCTTGCCGTTGATCACCAAGGTCACGGTATCGCCTTCTGCGATGTCGCCACCTGTTGCTGTACCTGTCACGGACACTGTGCCAGCCGCTTCGCTCGCGTTGATCACGTCATCAGATGTGATCGCATTCACTGTCACCGTACCCGCTGTCGCGGCAAGGTCAACCGTATGAGTTGAAGAACCTGTTGTATCGACTGTGTTGCCCGCGGCATCAGAAGACGTCACGACCGCATCGAACGCCGTATCCGCGGCAAGGTCAGAACCCGCTACGTCTACAGACCATTCGCCGTTTTCATCCACTGCGGTTGTGTAAGTCTTGCCGTTGATCACCAAGGTCACGGTATCGCCTTCTGCGATGTCGCCACCTGTTGCTGTACCTGTCACGGACACTGTGCCAGCCGCTTCGCTCGCGTTGATCACGTCATCAGATGTGATCGCATTCACTGTCACCGTACCCGCTGTCGCGGCAAGGTCAACCGTATGAGTTGAAGAACCTGTTGTATCGACTGTGTTGCCCGCGGCATCAGAAGACGTCACGACCGCATCGAACGCCGTATCCGCGGCAAGGTCAGAACCCGCTACGTCTACAGACCATTCGCCGTTTTCATCCACTGCGGTTGTGTAAGTCTTGCCGTTGATCACCAAGGTCACGGTATCGCCTTCTGCGATGTCGCCACCTGTTGCTGTACCTGTCACGGACACTGTGCCAGCCGCTTCGCTCGCGTTGATCACGTCATCAGATGTGATCGCATTCACTGTCACCGTACCCGCTGTCGCGGCAAGGTCAACCGTATGAGTTGAAGAACCTGTTGTATCGACTGTGTTGCCCGCGGCATCAGAAGACGTCACGACCGCATCGAACGCCGTATCCGCGGCAAGGTCAGAACCCGCTACGTCTACAGACCATTCGCCGTTTTCATCCACTGCGGTTGTGTAAGTCTTGCCGTTGATCACCAAGGTCACGGTATCGCCTTCTGCGATGTCGCCACCTGTTGCTGTACCTGTCACGGACACTGTGCCAGCCGCTTCGCTCGCGTTGATCACGTCATCAGATGTGATCGCATTCACTGTCACCGTACCCGCTGTCGCGGCAAGGTCAACCGTATGAGTTGAAGAACCTGTTGTATCGACTGTGTTGCCCGCGGCATCAGAAGACGTCACGACCGCATCGAACGCCGTATCCGCGGCAAGGTCAGAACCCGCTACGTCTACAGACCATTCGCCGTTTTCATCCACTGCGGTTGTGTAAGTCTTGCCGTTGATCACCAAGGTCACGGTATCGCCTTCTGCGATGTCGCCACCTGTTGCTGTACCTGTCACGGACACTGTGCCAGCCGCTTCGCTCGCGTTGATCACGTCATCAGATGTGATCGCATTCACTGTCACCGTACCCGCTGTCGCGGCAAGGTCAACCGTATGAGTTGAAGAACCTGTTGTATCGACTGTGTTGCCCGCGGCATCAGAAGACGTCACGACCGCATCGAACGCCGTATCCGCGGCAAGGTCAGAACCCGCTACGTCTACAGACCATTCGCCGTTTTCATCCACTGCGGTTGTGTAAGTCTTGCCGTTGATCACCAAGGTCACGGTATCGCCTTCTGCGATGTCGCCACCTGTTGCTGTACCTGTCACGGACACTGTGCCAGCCGCTTCGCTCGCGTTGATCACGTCATCAGATGTGATCGCATTCACTGTCACCGTACCCGCTGTCGCGGCAAGGTCAACCGTATGAGTTGAAGAACCTGTTGTATCGACTGTGTTGCCCGCGGCATCAGAAGACGTCACGACCGCATCGAACGCCGTATCCGCGGCAAGGTCAGAACCCGCTACGTCTACAGACCATTCGCCGTTTTCATCCACTGCGGTTGTGTAAGTCTTGCCGTTGATCACCAAGGTCACGGTATCGCCTTCTGCGATGTCGCCACCTGTTGCTGTACCTGTCACGGACACTGTGCCAGCCGCTTCGCTCGCGTTGATCACGTCATCAGATGTGATCGCATTCACTGTCACCGTACCCGCTGTCGCGGCAAGGTCAACCGTATGAGTTGAAGAACCTGTTGTATCGACTGTGTTGCCCGCGGCATCAGAAGACGTCACGACCGCATCGAACGCCGTATCCGCGGCAAGGTCAGAACCCGCTACGTCTACAGACCATTCGCCGTTTTCATCCACTGCGGTTGTGTAAGTCTTGCCGTTGATCACCAAGGTCACGGTATCGCCTTCTGCGATGTCGCCACCTGTTGCTGTACCTGTCACGGACACTGTGCCAGCCGCTTCGCTCGCGTTGATCACGTCATCAGATGTGATCGCATTCACTGTCACCGTACCCGCTGTCGCGGCAAGGTCAACCGTATGAGTTGAAGAACCTGTTGTATCGACTGTGTTGCCCGCGGCATCAGAAGACGTCACGACCGCATCGAACGCCGTATCCGCGGCAAGGTCAGAACCCGCTACGTCTACAGACCATTCGCCGTTTTCATCCACTGCGGTTGTGTAAGTCTTGCCGTTGATCACCAAGGTCACGGTATCGCCTTCTGCGATGTCGCCACCTGTTGCTGTACCTGTCACGGACACTGTGCCAGCCGCTTCGCTCGCGTTGATCACGTCATCAGATGTGATCGCATTCACTGTCACCGTACCCGCTGTCGCGGCAAGGTCAACCGTATGAGTTGAAGAACCTGTTGTATCGACTGTGTTGCCCGCGGCATCAGAAGACGTCACGACCGCATCGAACGCCGTATCCGCGGCAAGGTCAGAACCCGCTACGTCTACAGACCATTCGCCGTTTTCATCCACTGCGGTTGTGTAAGTCTTGCCGTTGATCACCAAGGTCACGGTATCGCCTTCTGCGATGTCGCCACCTGTTGCTGTACCTGTCACGGACACTGTGCCAGCCGCTTCGCTCGCGTTGATCACGTCATCAGATGTGATCGCATTCACTGTCACCGTACCCGCTGTCGCGGCAAGGTCAACCGTATGAGTTGAAGAACCTGTTGTATCGACTGTGTTGCCCGCGGCATCAGAAGACGTCACGACCGCATCGAACGCCGTATCCGCGGCAAGGTCAGAACCCGCTACGTCTACAGACCATTCGCCGTTTTCATCCACTGCGGTTGTGTAAGTCTTGCCGTTGATCACCAAGGTCACGGTATCGCCTTCTGCGATGTCGCCACCTGTTGCTGTACCTGTCACGGACACTGTGCCAGCCGCTTCGCTCGCGTTGATCACGTCATCAGATGTGATCGCATTCACTGTCACCGTACCCGCTGTCGCGGCAAGGTCAACCGTATGAGTTGACGTTGTTGTTGCACTGTAAGAGTTGCCCGCGCTGTCTTGCCCTGTGACACTGGCTTGGAAAGAAGTATCTTGAGCAAGGTCAGAACCCGCAACTTCGACACTCCAAGTTTTATTCGCTAAAACAACCGCAGTATAGAGCGTGCCGTTAATGGTCATTGAAACAACATCGCCAGCGGATGCATCAAAACCAACTCGACCGGAAACAGTAACGTTACTTTCGCTTTCTTCTGCATTAATAATATCATCAGAAGTAATACTATTGACGCTAATACTTGCTCTGGAACTTGTTTTAACGAGGTAGCTTTCTGTTGTATCTGTTGTTCCTTGTTGTCCAATATTATTGGAAACAACAACACTGGCTTCAACAATACGATCTGAATCAGCGGATAGGTCTGACCCTGCCACATCAACAGACCAAGTGCCATCACTCTCTACCTGTGTTTCATAACTAACACCATTGATAACAAGAGTAACAACACCACTTTCAAATGCATCACCCGTAACCGTGCCCGTGATCGTAACAGTAGCGTTGCTCTCAGCAGCATTAATAGTACTGTCTTCCGTAATAGGATCGATATCAAGGTTAACAAGCAAAGCGCTTTGATCCACGGTATGCGTCGAAGTACCAATGCTCTCAACTGTGTCACCAGAGCTATTACTAGAAGTTACAACCACATCAAATTCGGTATCCGCAGCCAGATCAGAGCCTGCAACGCCAACCGACCAAGTACCAGTAGCACTGACGGTCGTGGTGTAAGTCGTTCCATTGATCACTAATACAACTTGATCACCTTGAGCAATATCACCGCCAGTCGCCGTACCAGACACGGTAATGGTACTGGTTGCTTCGGTCGCATTAATCATGTCGTCGGAGGTGATAGAATTAACCGTCACAGTACCAGCAACGGCTGCAACAGGAGATGCTGTTGTTGAGGTTGTCTCAGAGGATGTTGTTGAGGTTGTCTCAGAGGATGCTCTGTTTGAACTAGAAGGAGCGGAGTATTGGTTTTGTCCTGTTTGTCCGCCGCTACCGTTGTCTGTGTCATAACCATATGTTGGTAATACACTAGAGGTATCATTACCAAACGTAGGCAGTGCGCTGTTGTCATTTCGATCAATATCAACATCGACACGTTGTTGTTCGAAGCCTTGCGCTTCACCTGCCGCAGGTGCATCCTGAATAAGCGTCGGGTCATCACCCGCTAAAATCGCTTCTTGCAAGGCATCGACATCGGCAGAAGAGTCTGCAACAAGGTCAGCGTTATCACCACTGTTGTAAACTTCATCAGTGATTTCAACCACAGCATCATTACCAATGACAACCTCTGTACCATCAATAAATGCAATAGTCGCGCTGCCGTTAGCTCCAGTAATGACGGTTTCTCCAAAGAAAATCGGATCCCCGATTTTAACCACTCGCTCTTGCCCATCAATCGATTGAACAGTAACCGATCCGCTTAATTTTGTAATAAAGCCGATCGCGTTACCTAGTGTTGCAAATGAAACTTGACTGTCGCTCATGGTATTTTCCCTAGAAAAGAAGTCTTTAAAAGAGCCTTAAAAAAGACGCAATAATTTTATGATTACCCACAAGATAGGAGATTAATAACAAGGCCGCTATTGTACCTTGGTACAGTCTGGGTATTTTTTATTCATCTCGAGCAAGACAACACAGCTTCAGTCTTATTTCTAAGCGGTAAAAACACTGCCTATGAACTATTCTTATTAATGATGCTGATAAAGCCCTCACAAATAGGCTTTAGAATAAAGACAAGGAGCATAATTATGACAAACATAATCGCCTGTATTGATGGATCCTCTTTATCTGAGCACGTCACTACAGCCTCAGTTTGGGCTGCAAAACAAATGGGATCACCGTTAATATTGCTACATTCTTTAGAAAAAGAAGCCAACAGATCCGATGAGGATTTATCTGGTTCAATTGGTCTTGGTAGTCGAGAGCATCTGCTCGATGAACTGGTTGCTCTTGATGAAAAGCGAGCTAAACTTGCGTTGGAACATGGCAAACTGGTGCTCGAAAACGCCAAAGACTTCGCGCAAAACGCAGGCGCGAAGCAAATTGCATTACTCCAACGTCATGGAGACCTAGTCGACAATTTACTGCATTTAGAGGACGAAACACGTCTTATCGTGGTTGGACGCCTTGGTAGTAACCATACCATGGACGCCCATACCATTGGCTCACATATAGAGAGAGTCGCTCGAACATCACATCGTCCCATTCTTATCAACGTAGGAAAATTCACCCCCCTCGTAATTTTATGATTGCTTATGATGGTCGAGAAGCAGCCGATAATGCCATCTCGCGTATTGCACAAAGCCCGCTATTAATTGGATTACCCTGCCACTTGGTCATGGTAGGAGAAGAGACGCCAGAAAGGCGCCAGAAATTAGATGAAGCGCAGCAAATTCTTGAAGAAGAAGGTTTTGAGGTAATCGCTTCTATTAAACCGGGCAAAATTTACCCTACATTAACCCTGTACAAAGAAGAAAATCAGATAGAATTGATGGCAATGGGAGCTTACGGCCATTCAAGACTACGGCAGTTTTTCGTAGGCAGCAACACCAGTAAAATGATTATTGAAAGTGATATTCCTTTGCTCATCCTTCGTTAATCCATCGCCATCGGGCGAAAGCCATATGACAAAAAAAGCGTCAAGTGAGACATTATCCACTTGACGCTTCTTGAGAAAAACAAAAAACTGTTACTTCAAATCAATCGCTTTGATATGCAATTTACCGACTTCAGCCTCAGTCACTTCGACTTTCGTTCCGGCTTCAATGAACTCTTCACTGACCAAAGACCATTCCACACCAGAATAGCGATATTTAGGCGACTGAGTAGGTGACACTGATTCCGTCAAAAAGAACTGATGATCCGCAAATTCGCTTTTGGCTTTTTTTGTACTCACCTTAGATTGCATGTGCTTCATTGGCTTCCACAAAACCAATGCTGCCACCACCGTAATCACGCCAGTGCTCAACGAAGCACTCAACAAACTATTTGGCAATATTTCAATATAAACCAAAGCACCTGTTGCCATGGCAGCCAAGCCAACAAAGAACAACACAAAGGTAGAAAACCCCAGCACTACCACTTCAATGGCTAGTAGAATCAAACCAACAATAAACAAGCTTTGGGCCAGATTATTGGCAATGATGTCCATAACTAGCTCCCTTTCGACATTTTCTGAATAATCGTCATCGCTTGAGCAACCACCGCCGATGCTTCTGTCGCGCCATCCGGCAACAAGACCACGGACGATTCCTTCGCAATGGCGTGCTTCGCCTCAATGGCTTTGGTTGCCAAATCTAATTGTATGGCTTTTTGACCGGCTTCTGTATTGGCCGCTTCACCAACCTGACGCAATGCCTCAGCCTGGGCTGAAGCGACGGCAACAATGGCTTTCGCCTCACCTTCAGCACGTAACACTTGTTCTTCTTTATCCGCTTCTGCCGCCAAAACCACAGACGCTTTTTGACCTTCAGCACGGTTAATCGCCGCTTGACGATCCCCTTCCGACTCCAAAATCTGCGCACGTTTTACGCGTTCCGCTTTCATTTGAGCTTCCATTGCTTCCATCACAGATTGTGGTGGAACAATGTCTTTTATTTCGTAACGCAACACTTGAATCCCCCAAGGGCCTGCCGCATCGTTAATCGACGCCACAATATTGGTATTCAGCACATCGCGCTCTTCAAACGTTTTATCCAATTCCATCTTACCTAACTCAGAACGCATGGTCGTTTGCGCCAACTGAGTAACAGCGAAGACATAATTCTCTACGCCATACGTTGCTTTATAAGGGTCTAATACACGGAAATACAATACGCCATCAACACGCAAAGAAATATTATCCTTGGTAATAGCGCTTTGCTCAGGCACATCCACCGCCTGCTCTTTTAAGGTACGATCGGCAGAAATACGATCAATAAAAGGAAAGATAAAATTCAACCCTGCTTCTTTTGTGGATTGGTACTTCCCAAAACGCTCAATCACATACGCCTGATTCTGCGGTACAAACTTGATTGAGGTTTTTAACAGCACAACCACCAGCACAAGTACCAGAGTCTGAACGCTCAATATATAGCCAAATAACTCTTCCATAACAATGAATCCTTAATTTTCAAAACATACCCGACTTAATTTCCTTTCCATGATGCTATGAATCACCACGCACAAAAATACAAGCGGAACGACAAATTTATCGCTACCATAAGTAAGCACTGTTAAGGGACAAAAGTCACCAATAATACGAGATTAATCAAAGAAACAATGAGACGTTTGTACGATGTCGAGCAATGAATCCTTTCGCTATCAACACATTGAAGAGTTACCCGGCCTTGTCATCAGCGCAGCCACCCTCACTGAGTTTCATTTTCAGCCGCACTATCACTTGGACTACCACATAGGGCTTGTGACTCAAGGCACTCAGCATCAAAAAGTTCAGCACAAAATTCTAGACTTAATTCCTGGACAAATTTGCCTAATGCCACCCGGCGAAGTACATGACGGCGCTGGTCGGGATAAAACAACACGCCATTTAAAAACTTTCCGTGTTCCACCAGAGTTAATGCAAGCCGCCTTGCTTGATAGCCAAAATAGAGAAGCACACCTTCAACTGGCACCGTCATTAATTACACAACCCACACACAACGATACGTTTTTACAGCTCATTCAAGCATTCGATCCAAGCCAATATACCAGCCAGCTTCACAAAGACACATTATGGACCAACGCGCTGTCAAACTTACTACTTGCGGCAGAGAAAAAATCACTTACTCAAGAAACATTTGGCCTAACGAGTACGCAATTACAAACCATTAGAGAATATTGCGAAGCCAACTTATCCAGCAAAATATCACTCAACAACCTCGCGGAATTATGCGAACTAACGCGTTTTCAATTTATTCGACGCTTCCAAAAACAAACAGGATTGGCCCCACATGCTTGGTTAATGCGGTTAAGGTTGGAGCGGGCTTGCGCCCAATTAGCAAAACAGAATGCGATGATTACCGACATCGCCACTGATGTCGGTTTTTATGACCAGAGCCACTTCAACCGAGTATTTAAGCAGGCCTTTGGCGTAACCCCATCAAACTATCGAGATTAACTGATTATTTACTTACCTCATTAATAAACCAGTCAACGACCAACCCTATTGTTGCGGTAGATTTATAGTCAGAACAAATATGATAACCGCGTCTTGGTGACTTAAGGACCGGATTGAGTGCGATCAGTTTTCCTTCCTTAATTTGTCTATCTAACAAACCTCCCCACCCCAGACAAATGCCTTGTCCAGCAATGGCCGCCTCCACAACAAGTGGATAATTTTGATAACAAAAAGTAATAGGCTGATCCGAAATACAAACACCTAAAGTAGACGCCCAGTTAAACCAATTTATCCACCTAGGATCATTTTGATCTTTATGCAAAAGTGGCAGCGACCTGAGGTCTCCCAATGTTTTTCCTGGGAAGAGGTTTAATTTTTTTGCCAAGTCTGGGGAGCATACCGGAAACACCTCTTCTTCTATAAGTAATTTCTCAAACTTATACTGCCCCAATTCATTACAAAAATGAAACGAGATGTCAGAATTCAACAAAAGCATATCCTGCTTGCTATTCGTAGGACGAATTTCAAACAAATAATCGGGAAACTCTCGTTGTAATTCAGTCAACCTTGGCATCAACCAATAAAAAGCAAAACCGAAATAAGCACTAATAGACACTTTTACCTTTGTCTCAACCAAGCTAGATCTTATTGTTTCTAACGAAGACAAAAGCGGTCCTAAGCCATTTCTCATCTCCTTATAAAATTTTTGGCCTGCATCAGTTGCTACCACTGGTTTCTTAGATCGATCTAGTAAAACCCCTCCAACATATTCCTCTAACGCTCGAATACGTTGGGAGACTAACGGCTGAGTGATTCCTAATTCTTCAGCCGCGCTAGTCATTGAGCCTTTTTTTACAGTCATCTCAAATGCAATAAGTGCCGAGATGGATGGAAAGTCAGTTTCTTTTATCATTAGAGTTTCGCATGTTATCTATTAGAGTTTAAGCCTGCCTTGTAACCGTAATAAAAGAGATACTTCCCCTTACACAAAAGAGGGGCAAATATGAAACAAGTAACCTTTTCAGTTAACAAAGATAATAATGCTCTATTCAGCAATTTTGATGGGGAAACCACTGAATTGCACGCTTTATGGCTACGAGAACGCTGCCAAGACGAACACAATTTAGACAAAGTAACCAAACAACGTCTTTTCGATCCACATCAGCTTCCCGAAGACCTTTGCATTAATCACATAGAGTTTATATCAGAAAATAAACTAAGAATATCATTTAGCGACGGTTATACAGGAACTTATGACATTAGAGAATTCTATGCAGATTTTGACTATTGGGATGGGACTCCTGCGACAACATCATGGTTAAGTGATGTTGATAAATCTATCTTCTATGTGGAATATGAAGATCTAAAATCCCCAACTGGACTCTTTAAAGCACTAGAAACTTTTTTAGAGTATGGTCTCGTTATCATAAATGGCGTGCCTGAACGTCCTGATGCAGTGCTAGAAGTGGCTGAGTTTTTTGGGCACGTGCGTCAAACCAACTTTGGGAAATACTTTGAAGTATACACACGGCCAGACTCAAACGATTTAGCATATCGCTCAATATCTCTTGGGGCACATACAGACAACCCTTATCGTGATCCAATGCCTGGTGTTCAGCTACTGCACTGTATTCAAAATGAAACCACTGGCGGCCTATCCACACTAGTTGATAGTTTAGCGGTTGTTGAGCAATTACGTAAAGAAGACCCTCATGGTGTTGAATTACTTAGCAAAATACCAGTTAGATATCGTCACTTCGACCAAGATGTCGACCTTATCGAACGACGCACCATGATTCAGCTAGATTCAACTGGACGAGTCGAAGGGGTCGCCTACAGTCCTAGACTAGATTTTCTACCTCTACTAAAACCAGAAGAACTGAAAGTCTTCCATCGTGCACGTCAAAGGTTAGGACAATTATTCTCTAACCCACGCTTTGAATGGCGTTTTAAGTTGGAGCCTGGTCAGCTTCAAATGTTTCACAACACTCGTGTATTACATGGTCGTACCTCTTTTGATCCCAATGAAGGATATCGACATTTACAAGGTGCCTATATTGACCTTGATGAGTCCCAAAGGACGCTATATCGCCCTCAAAAAAAAGCTCTTAGCATGAACAAGCAATAAGCAGGAGAAATAAATGCACAAAGTACAATTCCGCCAAATGAAAGATGGCACAAAAGAAGAATATGAATTTTTAGAAAAACACGAGAGCGAATACGCTGCTGGTTTACCTGATCGCATTCTTACTGCTCTCAGAAATCTTGAAAATACCCTATCGGGTTATCAGGTTTCCAGACTAGAACATTCCTTACAAACAGCAACAAGGGCCGAAGCAGATGGAGCAGATGAAGAAATGGTGCTTGCAGCCCTTATACACGATATAGGAGATGACCTTTCACCATATAACCATTCTCAACTTGCCGCCTCGATCATACGGCCATACGTACGACCAGAAGTAACTTGGATTATCAACCAGCACGGTTTATTTCAAAACTATTACTACATCCACTTTTTTGGTGGTAACCCAAATGAACGTGACTATCTTAAGGATCACCCTTGGTACCAAAAGTGTGTTGAGTTTTGCGAAAAATGGGACCAAGCATCATTCGACCCAGATTATCCAACCAAACCTTTAGAATACTTTGAGCCATTAGTTCGTAAAATTTTCTCAAGACCCGCTTTTTCTAAACAATATGTAGGCTCCCAAACCATGGGAAAAAGTTCAATTGATATCGCTATGTCAGGAGTAAGTGCATAAAAAGAACGTTCGGCTAACCTGGTCGTTTTAATAACTAAAAAAGAGAGAATCACAATGGAACAAACAGATAATGACAAGCTCAAAAAATCATCAAAAAACAGGTCGCTAGATTACACAACAAACTACAAAGCGGGACAAGATAACGTCCGTTTTCTAGGTTTTGATATTCATAACCCTGTATTTAGCACAAGCGCTTTATTAATGGCCATTTTTATAACTTTCACTTTACTCATGCCCAGTAAAGCAAATGAAATATTAATAGCCTCTAGAACTTGGGTAATTAATAACTTTGATTGGTTTTTTATGATTTCCGTGAATGCCATCGTACTATTCTGTATTGCAATTGCAGCCTCCCCTCTAGGGAAAATTAGATTAGGGGGAGACAGCTCAAAAGCAGAATTCTCAACCTTTTCTTGGTACTGCATGTTATTTGCATCTGGTGTCGGCATAGGGCTGCTTTTCTGGGGCGTTGCAGAGCCTGTTGCCTATTATACAGATTGGTACGGTACTCCATTAAATGTAGAAGCACGAACACCTGAAGCAAAAAATCTTGCTCTATCTTCCGCTCTATTTCATTGGGGTATTCATGGTTGGGCAACGTTTGGAATAGTAGGCCTTGCTCTGGCTTTCTTTAGTTACAATAAAGGCATGCCATTTACCATTCGTTCTGCTTTCTACCCTATTCTAGGCGAGAAATGCTGGGGAACAATGGGCAATATCATTGACATATTAGCCGCTATTGCCACGGTCTTTGGTCTGGCAACATCACTTGGTCTTGGCGCACAACAAGCAGCAAGTGGCTTAAATTACTTATTTAACATCCCAGATACCACAACAACACAAGTTATTGTCATTATACTAATCACAATAATTACTTTTTTTCTATTATCAGAGGAATGGATAAAGGCGTTCGTTTTTTAAGTAATTTGAATATTATCTTAGCCATTGTTTTGCTAGCAATAGTACTCGTTATCGGTAATACATTAGGATTACTTCATTCCATAGGAAATACGTTTATTTCCTATGGAAAAGAAATACTCCCTCTATCTAATTGGATAGGCCGTGATGATTCTACTTGGTTCCATGGATGGACTATCTTTTATTGGGCTTGGTGGATTAGCTGGTCACCATTTGTTGGTATGTTCATGGCACGTATTTCTAAAGGACGTACCATTCGAGAGTTTTTCCTTGCAGTGTTTATCGTTCCATCGATCTTCATCGGTATCTGGTTTGGCATTATAGGCGGTACAGGAATAGACCTAGTAGAAAGCAATAGTGGTGAATTAGCTAATGGTATTTCAAGCGTATCCCTTGCGCTCTTTCAAATGTATGGTGAATTACCAATGTCTGGTTTTTTATCGGCTTTATCTATTGTACTGCTAGTCATATTCTTCGTCACTTCTGCAGACTCTGGGGCTATCGTAATTGATAGCATTGCCTCAGGTGGTAAAGTTGATACCCTGGTACGCCAAAGAGTATTTTGGGCATCAATGATTGCACTAATTGCCATTGGATTGCTGGTCGGTGGAGGTTCGCAAGCATTACAGGCACTTCAAGCTGGCGTTGTCACCACAGGACTACCCTTTGCTGTCATTTTAATCATACTCTGTTATAGCTTACTTAAAGGGCTGATGTCAGAAATGAAATAAAACAATTATAAAAAGGCTATTTTCCAACACAGAAATCAGTTGGGAATAGCCTTTTCCCTTAGCAACTTAATAAAAGCGAACACCTAGTAAAGCAGAGAGAATCGTCTAGCACTGTCAATAAAAGCCTCCACACCCGCTTTTGGCGTTTGGAATGAAGTAACCAGACGAATAACGCCCTCTTCCCAGCGCCCAGTATAAAAGCCAAAACCTTCCGCCTGAAGATGTCGCATCATGTCCAAAGGCAAGGTACAAAACAGCATGTTCGCCTGAGCTGGCGTATTAATTTTTACACCAGGAACGGTTTTCAAACCTTCCTGTAATAAAGCCATCATGGCATTGGCGTGGGTCGCATTACGTCGCCATTCATCGTTGCTTAAATAAGCCATCATTTGCGAGGAAACCACACGCATTTTTGATAATAAATGACCACCACGCTTACGACGATAAGCCAACTCTTGCGCCACTTTATTACTGTCTATGCCCTTGCTTTCGAATGACGATTTGAAAACAACAATCGCCTCACCAGTCATCACACCATTCTTGGTCGCCCCAAAAGACAAAATATCAATACCCGCTTTCCATGTCATTTCTGCTGGGGTACAACCTAAGGCCAACAAAGCATTGGCAAAACGTGCACCATCCATATGAACAGGAAGACCAGCCACTTTTGCCACATCCGTAATGGCTCTAATTTCCTCTAATGAATAGACACTGCCCACTTCCGTCACTTGTGACAAGCTAATCACAGACGGCTGACAAGAATGCACATCACCGATTTTTTGAGCCACCAGTTTTTGCAGCTGAGCTGGATCCATCTTCGCGTCAGCACCACCAATACCAACAAAACGTGCACCACTGGTATAAAACTCCGGCGCAGTACATTCGTCATTCAACAAATGGCTTTCAGAGTGACACAACACACTGCCCCAAGGCGGGGTCAATGCTGCTATACTCAACACGTTCGCCGCCGTTCCAGTCGATACCAAAAAACATCCACATCGCATTCAAAAAATCCGACAACATACGTGTTACTTGTGCCGTACCATCATCGCCACCATAAGGCATCGCATCACCCTGCGCGGCTTCCATCATGGCTTTAAATACGGCTTCGGACGCACCTGCCATGTTGTCACTAAAAAAAGCACACGTCATAAAATTCTCCTTACGACTCAATGTCCTGTAATGAATTAGACCATAACAAGTCTAAAGAAGGTTCACTTGTATTTTTGTGCAATAATGAAAAGCTAACGCTCTTCGCTTTCTTGCTCTAGACTTCTTTGCTTTAGCCACTCTTTTTTCAAGATGGCGTACTGGTAGGTATTTTCGTATTTAGGCGTGCCATCGTCATGATTAACAAACGTCACAAACTCCATGAAACAACCTTCTTGACGCATGCCCAGTTTTTCACACAAAGCTTGAGAGCGATGATTATCGTCTTCCACATAAGCGTAAATGCGTCTGACATTTTTTTGCTGAAACAAATACTCAAATAAAGCGGCTGCGCTTTCATAAGCATAACCTTTGCCTTCGAATTGAGCATTGAAATTCCAGCCAACCGAGTAGGTATCTGCCTCAACAGGCTCTAGAGCTTGAACAGATAACCCTTTAGCCTCTTCTAGCATGAACTTTTCTTCAGGGTAGAGAAACAGATCGCCAATCACGCGCCCAGTGTCTTTTAAACAGACTGCCAAGTGGTTATTGCTTTTGCTGCGTTGCTCTGCATCGGCTCTCGCCTCGTCAAGACTATTCAGTTTTTCATCCAGAAAACAATTAGCACGGGGGTCAGCAAGATAGTCAAATAATGCCTCAGCATCGCTTGGAAGAAAGTTGCGGAGTATCAGTCGAGGGGTGGAAACATACTGCATAAGGTCGCCTACTCTGTATTGGCAAGCAGACGCGAACCAATACCTTCATCGATAAAACAGCCTATCGGCTAAATGTGCCAACAGTGTAACGTGAGCTTCAGTCAAAACCAATAACGGCCAAAACACCTTATGGTTTTGGCCATAGCACAACAGTGGCTTGTAAACGACTTTGCCCAAAGCGCGACATTTTCTCAAACTCATCACGAGCAATGGGTACAAACTGGCAATCTAATGGGCTTGGCGGATCATCAGGCAATTTTTTATCATCATCTAAATCAGGGTCGTGCACTAAAATACAATGCTCATCGTAACCCGACATCACCACCCAATGAGGAGATTTTTTACCGTCCATCCTAAAGGTGCTAATCAGGATAATCGCTAAGGCACCATCATCAAATGCTTCGATCAACTGAGCCAAGGGCATCGCACTGTAGTGCAAGGGAACACCAACCTCATCACATTGTTGGGCGAAACTTTCATGTACGCGAGTAATGACGCTTTTTTTCAGCTCGTTACGCACGCTGTCGACAAACAGCGGTCCCTCTTCACTCAGCCAAACGTCCGCTGACAAACCGCGTTTCTTCGCCGCCAACGCCAACCCCATAGGATGGCAACCGCCATGACCAGAGGTCATAAAGATCGTCGTGGCCTCACGCCAAATCTCTAATTCATCGTTTGGTGTTGCTTGATAATCCGCATGTAACGCCGACAGCACCATTTGCAAAGAAGCGGGTCCGCAAGTAAATGGTGTACCTTGTGCTAACCAAGGCATAGCTCGCGTGGTTTGCTCGCTACCCGCATGACGCAAACGTTTTTGCATACGAATCGCATCCGTTTGGTCTTCATAATAGGCATCGTAGTGGCCAAATTCCTTATAGCCCATTTTCTGATACAGAGCGATGGCATTATGATTCACATCACTAACTTCTAAGCGCAGTAACATCTTACCTTTCTTGAGGGCTTTTTTCTCACATGCTTGAATTAGCAACTTACCAATTCCAAGACCTCGTGCGTCAGGCGAAACGGCAAGGGAATACAAACGTGCCAAACGAGTACCTTGACGAAGGTGTAACAGGGCATAACCTAAAAGTTCGCCTTCTTCTTGGTGTGCAACAAATAAAGCTGAGCCGGAACTGGTAATCGCATGACGAAAGCTACGACGACTCAAACGGTCACCGGAAAACGACTTACTTTCCAAAATAAGCAGAGCTTTTAAATCGTCTAAACTGGCTAAACGTATCTCAATATTTGCAGAAGTACTGGTGCTCATGACATCGTCTCAGAGGGGCAAAAAGCCATTAGGGCCATCCAATGGCTGATCATTCAAACCCAAGCAGAATAGAATAAGCCAACCAATGAATAGAGGAATTTTCGCGCATTCTAGGGCGAAACTTATGTAAAAGATAGCAAAAGATAGACCATTTTTTTCCTAAAAAGACTTTTTATTTTTTTATATTAGTCTATTGTTAAAACAGTAAAACAAGCGCACTATCCGCACAAATTCAGGGTGTATAAAACCACCAAAACGCCTTAATACTAGGCTATGAAGCGCGTTAACGCGCTATTTTATAAGGAAAAATAAAGCCAATGTCACAGACGTACATTGTTGTTGATCAGGCAAAAGATTGGTCAGCCTTTTTGCCCAGCGACCGCGTAATCACCTTTACTCAATACCTCAACTTGGCAGCAACAAAAAGCCAAGGCCGCATTCGAATCATCAATCTTTGTAAAAACAGCAAATACCTATCAGACGGCTACTACTGCTCTTTATTAGCAGAAAGCCGAGGTCATCACGTTATGCCGTCTGTGCGTGTACTGAACGACCTAAGCAAAAAAGATCTTTATGAGCTTGAGATCTCACAGTGGCTGCCATTGCTCGCGAAAAAACTCGCTAAACCAGAAGCGCCCATGGAAATGAAATTCCACTGTGTTTTCGGCAAAACCGTTCATCCAGAGATGAAGGAATTCGCACGCAAACTGTTTGAAAGTTTCCCAAGCCCAGTATTAGAAGTTACTTTAAAATTCCGCAAAGAGTGGCAAGTCACCGCCTTATTTTCTACATCACAAAGCAAACTGACCGACGCAGAAGAAACGCTCTTCGCAGAATCATTAGAAGCCTTTAGCAACAAAGTGTGGAGCAAAGGCCGTATCCAGCGCGCAGCGAAATTTGACATGGCTATTCTGGTTAACCCAGAAGAAGCCATGCCTCCCAGCGACGACCAGGCTATTAAAAAGTTTATCCAAGCGGGTAAGCAACTTGGCATTCATGTTGACCTTATTGGCCCGAAAGACATCATGCGTCTACCTGAATACGATGGCTTGTTTATTCGTGAAACCACCAACATCGACCACCATACCTATCGATTCGCGAAAAAAGCAGAAGGCCTAGGCTTAGTTGTTATGGACGACCCACAATCCATCATGCGTTGTACCAACAAAGTCTACTTAGCCGATTTGTTTAACACCCATAAAGTGCCTTGCCCAAAAACACGCATCGTTCATAAAGGTGAAAGCAACGTAGAAGATGCCTTGGAAGCTGTAATCAGTTACCCAATGGTCGTGAAGATCCCTGATGGTGCCTTCTCCAAAGGCGTGATCAAAGCTGAAAACCGTGAAGCCTTAACCGAGAGCTTAAATACTCTGTTTAAGAAATCGTCTTTGCTATTAGTGCAAGAGTATCTCTACACGGAATTTGACTGGCGTATCGGCATACTGAACAACAAACCGATTTTTGCCTGCCGTTACTACATGGTGAAAAATCACTGGCAAATCTACCAACACACAGGCAGCAAAAGCCAAAGTGGTGGTTTTGATACCTTACCCACCTTTGAAGTACCACGTCGCGTGTTACAAGCCGCTATTGCTGCCACCAAACCGATTGGCGAAGGCTTATATGGCGTAGACGTAAAAGAAATCAATGGCCGAGGCTACGTTATCGAAGTGAACGATAACCCAAGCATCGACCGTGGTGTAGAAGACAAATACATCGGCGACGAACTCTACATGCAAATCATGTCAGAATTCTTACGCCGCATGCAGGTAAAACGAGGCGACCACCAAGCCTAAGGGCAAATTAGTGATCTAGAAATATGGAAGGCGACGATGAGTCGCCTTTTTTGTTTTTCAGCGCCAAGGGGTAAAACCTCTTTTCACCCCGATAGAATTCAGGTTTCCAATATGGATTATTGAAAATAATGAAGCAGTCACCACCAAATAACATGTCAATATTAAGCAGCATGTCGATGAGGTAGACGATAGTGTCGAAAAGAAACAATGCTCAGTGATGATATGAGTGTAAATCACTCTGCCAAAAATTCATCTACTGCGGCGAGAGCTTGTGTACCGTAGATTACGGCAGGACCACCGCCCATCATGAGTGCGACATTTATGGTTTCAATAAGTTCTTCCCGAGTGGCGCCAGCGCGAAGTGCGGCTTTAGCGTGGGAAGCGATGCAACCATCGCAACGGGCGGCAATACCTATGCTCAAGGCCATCATTTCTTTTACTTTTAAGGTTAGCGCCCCCTCTTCCATCGCGGCTTTATGCATGGCCATGAAGCCGTCCAATATTCCGGGAGAGGCTTTACGATACTCTCGAGCGAAAGCGTTTTGTTCTTTGTTAATATCTTTATAACTTTTCATAGCTCACCTTTATGATTAGACAAAACATTAGATAAAGCTAATTTAAAATAAAAAGCCAAAAGAAAGAAGCAGCTTTCGAACAAAGGCTGATCTACAGCAAGGTTAAAAGAATGACTCTGTCGCCACTAAGCGGTCCATTCTCGGTTTTGCAGTACCACTCGATAACCATCTATGTCTTCGAAAGTTTTCCCCACAACATCCCAGTAGTCATTATAGGATGACACATGAACAAAACCCGCAGACAACATTTTCTCGCAACATAGTCGCCACACTTGTGCGTCCGTAACATAGAAAATAAGTAAGTTATCTTGGGTTGGGGCTTTACCGACGGTAGTGCCTTTATGGTGGGTGAATTCTAAATGATAATTATGTTGTTCATGACCGATAATCGAGCCATCAAAGCCATTGTGTCCTTCAAAGCGACCAAGCAGTTTAAAACCCAGACCATGAATGTACATATCCGTTATTTTACCTAGGTTATCCGTTGGTCTTGCGACACGCATTTTAGTTATTTTGGGGATCATAAGAGACGCCTATTTTCGTAGCTAGCTTGATAATTCAGCCGAGAAAAGCAGGAGCAATCCAGTTTGTTCAATCACTCGTCTTCCCTGACCTATGATGTAAGTTACAATAAAACGAAATACAACATCCATTACTGAATAATGTCTATTCAAACACTTCGATCACTTATACAGCATCTCACCACGCATCGGCGCAAGCACCTTCAATACACGGTTTTGCTGCGGGTACGTTAACCCAGCCTTTTTCATAGCATTCACTAATAAGTCGACCGTCAAGTTGAAATCGGCTTCGTTAATCTTCTGCCCTTGATGGACTTTCAACATAGTATCACCGGTGTAAGTACAAGGACCGCCAGTGTCAACGCAAAGATGTTCAATGAATTTTTCTCGAAAGCGTTTAATGTTGGTTTTTTCAAAATAGCGATAGATGTCTTTATTAAAACTAATCTCATCAATAAAGTTATCGGTAATCGCTTCTATGGTTGGCTGACCGCCAATTTCATCGTACAAACTTTGCGGCGCTTTATTTAGTGAGGCACAAGCAACAAGAAAAAAGCTCAACGTAATACATGCGTTTTTTACAAGGTTTACCATAAATACCCCGTCATAGATAAATAAAAGCCTTTTTGATTTTTCTGCGTAGCAACCGTACCCAAGTCAGCATAAGCCGCGGTAACATTAACATGTTTGTTTGGCATATAGCTCACAAACAGATCTTTCCAATCGTCTTCTTTGACGCTGGATAGATTATTTGGTTTTTGACGATACTCCATGCCAACTACCCAATTAGGTGATAGAAGTAAGCCGACACTGCCCTCCATCATCATTTGATAACCATTATTGTCCGGTCCACCATAACCTAACAACCCCATCTCATTGGCCTTGGTAGCACGAGCAGTTACGTTCCAAACCAGGTTGTAACCCGCAATCGCCCCTAAATGCACCTTAGTCGCAGCCACATAAAAATCCGTGCCACTATCGTCTTTTGCACCAAGGGCTGTCGCCACAGAGTCGTCATCTAATTGCTTATGCTGTAAACCTATACTCAGCTGAGGAAAAGTTGAATAAACAACGTCACCATATAAACGAACTTTTGCACCAATAATGTTTTGTTTGATCTCGCCAACACTTAGTTGCTTCACCAAACCAACAGGCAAATCAAACGTTTGTTGAGCATAGCTTAATTCAACTCTGTCGTAGAAACTCGTCGCCACACCGATCGATGACAATCGATAATCCGTAATATTCACATCCGTCATAAATAACGACGCTGCAGTCTCGTCACGGCTATCGTATCCAGACAACGTAGCCCAAGGCACAAGACCGCCACCACCACTACCCTCTAATTGCGAAAGCCCTGCGGTGGCCAGCAATTTACCATCAGCTGCCATGGTAGGTATAGCACACAACAAAGTGCCACTAGCGATGAGTATTTTGATTTGTCTTTTATTCATCATGTCCTTCTTTCGTTACAAGTATATTGGCTTTCACCATTTCTTTTTACCGAATCTGGTATGCGAACTATGATCCATGACTTCAATCGGTGGTAATAGTTCCAATACCACGGTTTGTTCTGCGTCACTCGTAATATCAATAGACTCTAGTGCATTCACACCATCAATCAATCTTTCGCTCCACACTGACACCTTGTCACCTTGTTTTACTGGTAACCGAACTTGACCATTTTTATCTGTTTTCAAGGTAAGCATATTGTCTGCCACGATAATGTAACCAATCATGTCATCATGTATGTTACATCCGAGCACAACCAGACCAGGGGTATCAAACAATATGGACTCAACGTCTGTGCCCTTATACAATTTAATTTCAAACGTTTTAGGCTCAGAAAAACTGTAAACGTGATGTCGAATATCATCACTGTTAGGAAAGTTAACATATTGACCTTTTTGCACCACAAGCACGCGTGGCAAGAAGGACTCATCAACCTGATCCATAACAGCGACCATACTCGGTGTGCCCACAACATTTTTGGAAACTGTCACAACTGCGTCTGAAACAGGTAGATTATCTTGATCGACAACACTCAAGGTCATTTCAGCCCAAACACTAGACAAAAAACAACCAAACATCAGTACAATTAGATAACGCATCATTTTTCCTTAGGAACAGTCGCCTTTGTTTAATTCGTTTAAGTATTACTATGATTACTTTAAAGTATTTAGCAGATCATTATGCTTTCTGTAATATTATTCACCATTCAAGTAAAAGCGATTTAGAAGGAAGGAAAAAATGCGTGATCTGATCGAAGTCATTACCTACCAAGACACAGCTCATGCCCATTCACATCACCACACGCAAATTGTCTTGCCGCTTTCAGGACGTCTAATACTTGATGTGGATAACCACCAGCAAGCGGTGGAATTTGGTCAAGCCTGCCTTATTTCTACCAGCCAACCACATTCCCATTTAGCCAGAGAAGAGAACCGTTGTTTGGTATTGAACTCTTTACCGGCATGGAACAGCCAACTACAAAGTTCGTCGATTTTTATCACCCTAAGCGATCAAGCTAAAACCTATTTGCCTTTTTTATCTAGCTTGATCAGCGACCCCAGCGAGATAAAAACACATCAGGCGTTAAATTTACTGGAACACTTATTGCCCATTCCACAAGAGAAAATTATCCAAGCAGACGCTCGCTTAGCTAAGGCAAAACAACGGCTCGATCATGCCTTTCAGGAACCATGGAGCTTGAGCGAACTGGCAACAGAAGTGCACTTAAGTCCAAGCCAACTTAGCATTTTGTTCAAACGTCATCTCGGCATGACACCTAAACAATACCTTCAGCAACGTCGCCTGACAGAAGCCAAACGATGGCTAATATCAAGCAATAAAAACTTAGACTGCATTGCACAAAAAGTTGGAATAAACGACGCCAGCAGTCTTGTTCGCTTGTTTACGAAACACTTCAACGCCACACCAGGAAGCATCAGAAAAAGTCACCAAGACAAGAAAAACTAATCTTCTGAACTGATTTCGAGCGCCATCTCCCAGTTACGAATAAAACGTTTTTGCTTAGCGTAATCTCGCCCTACCAATAACTGCTGATCCAATTCAATGACCCCTGTTGGTCCTGGGGCACTCACTACGTAAGGGTCGTTCGCATTATTCATATCTGGTCGAATGGGGAACAACAAGCCTTGAGTCTGCATCATTTTTTGCGCTTTGTCCGACAGCAAAAAGTCTAAAAAAACACCCGCATCCGCCGCATTAGGTGCACCTTTAGGAATCAGAGCCGCACGCATCAGCATTAATGTGTAATCTTTTGGAAGGATCATTTTCAATCGATTATCATCACGAGGCTCTTTGTGACGCATAAGAACCCAACAAGTTGTAACCTAACACCAATTTACCTGAAGCAACATCATCAATAATGTCGTGTGTACAACAGTAAGTTTGCACATCATGACTACCAAATGCCTCCAACAAACGTCCCCAGGTCACATCCGCCTGACGAGCATCTTGGCTTGCCAACAAGTATCCGACACCACTCTCTCGAATGTCATAAGTACCGATTCGCTTGGTCATGCTTTTCTCATTTTGTCGAATAGTCTGCAGTAACGACTGACGATCATCAGGCAACTCGCCAGGAAAAGCATTTTTGTTCACTAACATCACAATCGGCTCAATAGAGAAAGCAAACAACTGATTACGCCACTTAAAATTATCCGGCAAATTATCCGTAAAATCAGACTGATAGGTCTGTGCATAACCGTCATTGACCAGTTTCAAATGCAAATCCATGGCACTGCTAATAGCCAAACTCGCAACAGGATGCTTCTGTTCTTGGATAATTAGGTAATACAATTCCAGCGTATTCACATCACGATATGCCACTCGTACATCCGGATGAAGTGCGACAAAAGCCTTCAGAATAGGCTCAAACGACGCCAAATCCATAGCAGAATCAATAGCCAAAACCCTTGGCGCGTTCGTATTACCAAACCATACAGGCTCGGCTGCCCAGAGTTTAGAAGACATCATGATTAAGATATAAAAAAGAAAAGCGATTACGGATCTCATACAGTCCCCTCATCAAAAATAAATTTGGCAAAATCCACCTGAAAAGTGGTGCCTTTGGGATGTGTATCTAAGATCTCAATTCTGGCCGAATGATGATCAACGATATCTTTCACCATCGCCAAACCCACCCCACTGCCTGCAATGTCGTATCGGCCGCGATAAAAACGCTCAAAGACACGCGCCTTTTCTATCTCAGGAATACCATTGCCATAATCTATGACTTTTATCCGATAAAAGCGTTCAAACTCACTCACTTGCACGATGACCTCAGTAGCATTGTTCATACCCAATGAGCTATAACGCACAGCATTTTCAATAAGGTTCTGCATCATCTGTTGAATCGAAAAACTGTCGCCCAATACAAAAGCATTGTTTAACTCACAATCAAGCGAAAGCTGAACACCCTGATGCAACGCGGTGACCGCTTGTGCGCGGCATGAAGCCCTAATTGGTTCCAGTAGACTCGTGGGTTCCAAGCGATGGGTCTGTAAACGATGAGAGACAACCGCCTGATTAAGCAACAAAGTCACTGTCTGACTCAACGCGTCACATTGCTTGACAATGTTTTCTAGAGCTTGCTGCTGTGCTTGTGGCGAGCCACTGTCACCCGAGGTATTGTCTCGTGCATTTTCGGCTAAAGCTTTTAAACTGGCTAAAGGTGTGCGCAATTGATGAGCCGCATCAGCCGTATAATTCTCCAGTTGCTCTAAGTTGGTCTGTAGTCGAGCCATAAAGTGGTTAATCGCCACTTTGAGGTGATGCGTTTCTTTTGGTGTATTGATATCTAATGGCGTGAGGTCTCCCATTGCCCTTTCTTCTAATGCCCTTTCGATACGGTGCAAAGGCCGAAGGACTAAATGACTGCCAATAGCAATCAAAGTAATGGCGACCAAAGCAATAAACACAACCACCTCAACCGCTCGCTGCGTCACCGCCGTCGACATGGCTTCCCGTGATAATCGAGTTTGTCCCAATACAATACGAACGGTTTGCGACGTCTCAGGATCAGTCAAACTGCGTTCTAACCACGCAAATCGCACCATCTCACCGGAATACTCTTGATTATAAAACTGTATTTGATCCAACTCTGGTGGCTTAGGCGGCGTACTGTTTAGATCTTGGTAGCCTGTTATAAAGCCTTGCTCCAAACTTTCCACCTTGTAAAAGACACGATCTTCATCTGCTTGCGCCAATGTCGCAAAAGCTGACCAAGGGATATCGATACTGACTTCGTTGCGAATTAAACTGACATTTTCATCTATCTGCAATAAAGCACTGCGCAGCAGACGATCATAAGACAAATCGGCAAGCTTCTGACTGTAATCAAAAATCAAATTAATCGCCAAACCAGCGATAATACCAATCACTAGAACACCCGCTAAGATGAAACGAAAGCGTAACGAAGGCGCCTTAGCTAACGCCCGCTTTTCCTCTTCCTCACTCAGGTTTTGGTGGTCGAGCGATTTCTGCCACATAACCAATGCCCCTTAGAGTACTAATCGCCAAATCCCCTTTAACCATTTTTTTCGCAAACGCCCAACATACAATTCAATCGCATTAGGGCCTGGGGTTTCATTAAAATTAAATAAGTGATCGGTGATCTCATCTTTACTTAACACTCGGCCTAGATGCCCGAGAAATATTTCCAATAAGCGAAATTCACGGTTAGTAATCGCCGTCAGCTCACCTTCAATAAATACTTGTCGACTGTCCCTGTTTACCACAATATTGCCATGCTCAGTGACATTGGCAGCGTAGCCCTGTTTGCGACGCAACAGCGCACGACAACGCGCTTCAAGCTCACCAAAATCAAACGGTTTCGTAAGATAGTCGTCTGCACCTTCATCCAAAAGACGGATACGGTCCTCTATCTGATCTCGGGCTGTCATAATAAGAACCAGGGTATCGTCGTCACGCTGGCGCAGTTTCTGCAGCAGTTGTAAACCAGACAAACCAGGCAAATTCAGGTCCAATAAAATCAAATCGACCGATTGATACCTTAATAACTCATCCGCTTTTTTGCCATCGCCCATCAAATCCACGCCGTGTCCTAGACTAGTTAATCGTTCACAGATCGCCTGCCCTAAAACCTGAGTATCTTCTACCACTAAAATTCGCATAACACGTCAGCCATATCGTTATTATTTTTTTATAAAATATTAAAAACCTTAAATAATAAAAAGCAAAAAATTCGAACAGCCTAAACTGTTCGAATTCCATTTTTACGTATTAATAGTAACCGCTTAGCGCAGACAATAGTACCGAATAGTATGTCGACCTAGTCGTCCTTTTCAGACACTTTTGCTCTTGCCATTTTAGCACGTACCATGGGACCTACGATCATAGGCAAAATCAAACCAAGTATCGCTACAGTCCAAAGACCAATGCTTAATCCACTATTAAACAACACAGACCAATCGCCATCAGAAAGTACAAGGGCATGACGAAGACTTTTCTCCATTTCAGGCCCAAGCAACATGCCTAAAATGATAGGAACTAATGGGATATCCACCTTACGGAAAATATAACCCAATACGCCAAAACCAACCATGAAATACAAATCCAACGCACTGTGACTAACAGAATAAATACCCACAGATGCCACAAGAGTCACAATCGGCATCAAGTATTTAGGTGGAATACTCAACAGTTTGACGAAAATGCCTACCATTGGAATGTTTAGCAACAACAACACAAGGTTGCCCACGAACATGGCAGCGATAACGCCCCAAACAAGGTCTGCGTTTTGTTGAAATAACATCGGGCCAGGAGAGATGTTTAATGAAATCAACATCGCCAACAACACCGCTGTCGTACCACTACCTGGCACACCAAGCGTTAGCATAGGCACAAGTGCACCAGACGCCGCGCCATTGTTACCCGCTTCAGGAGCCGCTACACCACGTGGATCACCTTTACCAAACTCACCTTTATCGGAAAAACGTTTCTCCAAGGTGTAACTAACAAAGCTACCCAAAGACGCACCTGCGCCAGGCAAAACACCAGCAATAAAGCCTAATACCGCACCTCTCAAGGAAGCAGGTAATACTTGAATAATATCTTTTGCAGTAAGTTTTAATTTGTTAACTGCTACTTGCTTGAGACCATCACCAGCATGACGCTCCAAGAAAAACAACAACTCACTAATCGCAAACAACCCCACGATCGCGATAATGAAATCAACACCTTCAAACAACTCAAGCGAATTAAAAGTAAAACGCTGAACACCAGTAGAGATATCAATCCCCACAGACGCAATCATCAAACCAATAGCCGCCGCCATGAGCGTCTTAAATTGGTTTTTACCAGTAATGCCACCTAACGTTGCAAAGGCCAAAGCAAACAAGGCAAAGTATTCAGACGGGCCGAATCTCAAGGCGAATTTCGCTAAAATAGGCGCCAAAATAACCAAACCAACAGTTGCAATAAAGCTACCGATAAAAGAAGCAATCGCAGAAATCGCCAAAGCCTCAGCCGCTTTACCTTTTACCGCCATTGGATACCCATCTAAACAGGTCATCATGGCAGGCTCATCACCTGGAATATTCAGCAGGATAGACGAAATACGACCGCCATACATGGCACCGGCATACACCGACGTCAACAAAATAAGAGAAGATGTAGCAGACAAACCCAAACTAAATGCCAACGGAATTAAAATAGCCACACCGTTTGCAGGACCAAGACCCGGTAAAGCACCAATCAAAGTACCCAATATGGCACCAATGACCGCAAACATAATACTCTCTGGCGTTAATGCGACGGCAAAGCCTTGCATTAATAAGCTCATAGTCTCCATATTAAAACTCCAATAGACCTAGAGGCAGTGCTAGTTCTAGCACAGTATTGAAAAGGAAGAAGATAACCACAGAGCTTGCCACACCCGTAATAATACTCTTAGTTATATTCGCCCCCATGCGCCAACTTAAAAAACTCACCACAAGCGCAGCGGCTGGCATAAAACCGATTGGTTCAATCGCCCATGCAAAAGCAAGCATAGAAAGCACAACGATAGTAAGCTCAATCAACATAGCAGATGGCGCCCATTTCTCATCCGGATCAGGACGAACAATCATGTAGATAGAACTAATACCTAAGATGATTGATAGCATAATAGGAAAGGTTTCAGGCCCGACACTTTCGTGTCCACCAAATGGAATGGGAAATTGCGTTGCTTCCCAGCCGTAAGCAACGGCAAGAATCAGCATCAGCATGCCAAACACACGATCATTAATACGCATGTCTCTGCTCCGTGTCAGTAAATCAAAGGGTGAGTAATAAGTAAAAACAGGAGGGGTCATTGTGTCAAAACAAATCCCCCTCCAAATAGCGGTTCTAAATTATTTAATCAAACCGATGTCTTTAGATAAGATTTGAATATCTAGAATTTGGTTGTTAACGAATTGTGTGAACTCTTCACCAGATTTATGGAATGGCATCACACCGTTTTTCACCATGATGTCTTTCCATTCTTCTGTTTTGTAAAGTTCGTCCATGGTTTTAACCCACCAATCGTAAGATTCCGCACTGGAATTTCCTGGCATATAAAAACCGCGCCAGTTTGGTGCAACGGAATCAATACCTTGCTCCATTGCTGTTGGAATCGCAGCAAATGGTTCTGGTAAACGCTCTTCAGAAAGCACCGCCAACACACGTAAATCACCGGAATCCATAAAGCCTTTTACTTCAGAGATATCACCAGTAAAGGCATCAACGTGTCCGCCAACCACTTGAACTAGGGCTTCGGAGCCGCCGCTGAAAGCCAAATAACGCACTTTAGGCAAATCGCCTACGTTTGCTTTTTGAGCAGTCATCAAGACTTTTAAATGGTCCCAACCACCAGAAGCACTACCACCGGCAAACTTCACTGATGTTGGATCGCTTTTCAACGCATCTAACAGTTGAGTCAGTGTGGTGTATTTTGAATCTTTGCCTACTGCAATGATGCCGTAGTCTGCGCCCAAGGTTCCAATCCATTTAACTTGTTTGGAATCCATACCTGGGAACTGACCTTGTGCAAGGCGAGTCGTCGTGGCCGTACTAGCCGCTACAATAAGATTATCATCTTTATCGCGTTTACTGATGGTATGAGCGTAAGCCACACCGCCACCAGCACCTGTCATGTTGACGGTTTGAACATTGCCTTTAAAGTATCCTTGGTCAACCAATACTCGACCAACACTACGGCAAGTAAAATCCCAGCCACCACCAGGGTTTGCTGGCGCAATACATTCTGCACTACGAGCGGGTTCATAAGCGTGAGCTTGTCCAGCGATGGTTAGTGCGACAGCACCAGAAATTAGGATAGACTTCAAAGAAAGGGTATTAAGCATGGTTATCTCCTGCTTGTTATTTTTTTTGTTGTTAGCTATTCGAGTTCCTGAAACGCTTATTTTAGAAAACTCGATGAACAAACATTACCTGTCAAACCTGTCACCACCCTGTCAGAAAACACATTTCTGACAGAATTGTGATTAAAAACGCATTTTTGACAAAACACATTGCGCATTTTTGACAAAACACATTGCGCATTTTTGACAATGTTTTTAACGCCCTGACACGGTAATCTGTTGTTTATTAGACTAGGACAGGTTTCAGGAAACAACAAGATGACCGCACATAATACACAAGCCACTCTCATTGGCAGCATCGCCATCATGCTATGGAGCAGCCTTGCGCTCTTCACCACGCAAGCCAACTCAGTGCCGCCACTATTGTTGTTGGCCCTTACATTTGGTGTTGCCAGCTTACTCTTTTTTATCGTGTATCTATTTAAAGGTGAAATAAAAAGTTCTTGGAGGCAAACACCGAAAAACGCCATATTAATGGGGGGACTCGGCTTTTATTTTTACCATTTTTGCTATTTTTACGCATTTCAACACGCACCTCCAGTAGAGGCGGGACTCATTGCTTACCTTTGGCCGTTGCTGATTGTCTTAATGGCAGGCATGACAAAAGGCAATATTCTGTCATGGACACACTTAGTCGGTGCAGTGGTCGCGTTTATTGGTACCGGCATCATGTTACAATCAAAGGCACAAGTCTTAACCACAGACAACAGCACAGCTTACCATTGGACAGGATACGCTGCCGCCTTCGCCTGTGCGTTTATTTGGTCGAGCTATTCCGTTGCGAATCGACGCTATCAAGATGTTCCTTCCAGCGCTGTACTCTGGTATTGCCTCATCACCACACTATTAGCAAGCGCATCCCATCTTGCAATAGAAACACACAACTGGACCACCGCAGCCTCTTTTCCAGCCTCCACATGGATTGCCATTTTAGGACTCGGCTTTGGCCCTGTTGGTATCGCGTTTTTTGTTGGGATTTTGGGGTAAAAAAAGGCAACTTATCCTTGCTTGGCGTCTTGTCTTATACCGCTCCTGCCCTATCCACTGCTTGGCTTGGGCTTTTCACCGAAGCACAACTCACCACAGGACAAATCATCGCCTGCCTATTCATTACCGCAGGGGCATTATTTGCCAGCTTAATGCCAAACAAAAAAATGCCCTTGGTCCCTGAAAAGGAAGCCAAAGGCATCTGAATAAAAGGCGCTTTTTATTATAAAGCGCCTGATGTTTTTACCACTTTTTTCACTAAGCAACGTGAACCTGATAAGCGTTACGTGGAATCTTTTGCAAGTACGCCTCCATTTCCGCCATGCCATTGGGTTGATCAACTTTTACACCCAAATCACGCATGGTACTGCCCAACGCATGCAAGGTGCGGAACAAGTTATGCTCGCGACATTGCTCACCCATCTGCCCAATACGCACGATAGGCTGGCCAAAAGAGCCCGCGATTTCAACGCGGTACATTTCGGATATGTGTCGACAAATTTTAGGGGCTGTTAACCCTTGCGGTATGTTAATACCCACCACAGAATTCAAACGCGATGCTGGCGGAATAAACAACTCTAATCCCATGCCTTCAATGCCTGCTTGCAAGGCTTTTGAACAACGCAAATGACGCGAAAAACGATGCTCTAATGTTTCATCGCACACCAATTTTAATGCCTCATGCAACGCCATGATGCCAGATACGGGTGCCGTATAATGATAGCCATCGTTGTGCCAAAAATTCTCGGCTAACTGCGCATCAAAACACCATTGTGCAGTGGGTTTGGTACGACTTTTTACTGCGGCCCAAGCTTCATTAGAAAACACCAACAAGGACACACCAGGGATAGACGACAAGCCTTTTTGGCCACCCGTAATCACCACATCCACTTGCCATGCATCCATTTTTAACGGCATAGTGCTGAGTGTACAAACAGCGTCTACCACCACCAAACAACCATAAGATTTAGCGATCTTAGTGATGTCTTCTAATGTATGGTTAAACACCGTATTCGACGTTTCGCCTTGCACCAGCGTTAATACTTTTGGACGTGTTTCCTCAATGGCTTTACGAACACGCTCTGGGTCCGCCGCTTCATGAGCCCCTACATGCAACTCATGCACGTCAGCACCAATACGTGTTGCCATTTCTGCCATGCGATGACTAAAGAAGCCATTATTAATGCATAAAATACGCTCGCCTGGTTGCAACAAATTGGCCACCGCCATCTCCATCGCCGCTGACGCTGGCCCCGCGACGCCAAGCACCCATTTAGACTCAGTTTGAAACACATAACGCGCCATTGTTTTAACTTGGCCAATCACCTGTGCCATCACACTGCCTAGGTGGTTAATGACCACCGAGTTGGCCTTGGCGACACGTTCAGGAATAGGCACAGGGCCTGCGCCCATCATTAACAAAGGTTCATGAGGAAGAATTTCGTCTAAAGATTTCACCTGGGGACGAGGAATACCCATTGGCGATGAAGCAGTCATTTTATGCAGCCTAATTGATCAAAGTTGAAAAAAACACATCTAGAGTAAAAAGCCTGTTTTCACGTTTTTACAGTAGAAAATGTCGAGAAAATGATTTTTACAAAATAATATTTTGAAATAGTACATTATTCATTGTGATAATAAGAGACGGCAAAATGAAAAGAGTGTAATAAACCACAAGCTTTCACTTTCGCCTTACATCTGACGTGTTTCCTTTTCAACAAGCAGTATTTTTTACTCTGCGAGAAGAGAATAAAGTATGCGATAATGCGCGAAATTCCCTATTCAGGATCTCGTTATGATTACTTGTGGTATCGAAATCAAAGGCAGCGAAGTGATTCTTTGCCTTCTGTCTAAACAAGACGGATTGTTTCAAATCGCCGACTGTCGCCAAACTCGACACACACTGAACAACCCAAACGACAGCGAAAGCGTGCGTAAATTTCAGTTTTTACTGAAAAAGCTATTTGAAGATTACAAAGTAAAAAGAGCCGTGATTCGCGAACGCCCAACCAAAGGCAAATTTGCTGGCGGCTCGGTGGGCTTTAAAATCGAAGCAATAATTCAACTGATCGACACCGTTCAAGTGGATTTATTCAGCGGAGCCAAAGTGAAGGACATCTTGCAACACAACCCGATGCCTATTCCTTTTAAAGCAACGGGATTACGTGCATTTCAAGAAAGCGCTTTCACCGTAGCTTATGCCGCACTTTCAGAGCACATTCCTGAAGCGTAAGTCGTTAGATTTCGCAATAAAAAAACTGACGCCATGAATGGCGTCCGTTTTTTAATATTCCAATGCTTAAAGCAAAGACACAATAGAGCCACAACTCGGGGCTGCTTATAACTCATTCTTTATTCATATCTTTTATAAAATCAATAAAAGTTCGTAAGGGTGTAGGCACCAATCTTCGACCAGAGTAATACAAATACGGCCCACTAAAAGACAACCACCACGTTTCAAGAATAGGTTCAAGTTGCCCTGAATCAAAATAAGGTTGCAGCCATTCCTCAAACAAATAAATAACCCCCGTGCCAGCAACCGCAGCATCGACAGCAAGATCAACAGCACTACCTATATTAACCACTAAAGGACCTGACACCTTTATGTCTATCGTGTCATTATCTTTCTCAAATTCCCAAGTGTTGGCTACCCCTGATCGAAACCGACCGGTTAAACAAGGATAATTTAATAGGTCACGAGGATGAGTTGGTCGGCCTAATCTATCTAGCAATTTAGGTGAAGCTGCTAACGCATACCGTTGTTGACGTGGGCCGATAGGTACGGCGATCATATCCTGCTCGAGTCGCTCGTCATAACGAATACCGGCATCGAAACCTGCATCAATAATATTGACAACGTTACTCTCCGCTGTCACTTCCAGTTCAATATCAGGATAGGCCTCCAAAAATGCAGGGACAATAGCTGGTAATATTAATTTTACGGCACTAACAGGTACGTTAAGACGAAGTTTACCTGCAGGTTTATCTCGATATAGGTTGACCATATCTAACGCAGAATCAAATTCACTCATAATAGGGTTCATACGTTCTAACAACACCATACCCACTTCAGTAAGAACAACACTGCGAGTATTGCGATGAAACAATCTTACCCCCAATTCCCCTTCTAAGCGTCGTATGGCATCACTTAAACGTGAAGCACTTATATTTTCTACTCTCGCAGCCTCTCGAAAACCGCCGGCTCTGGCGACAGCAACAAATGCCGTAATGTCATTCATAGATGATTTCATTGTTCTAAATCTCGCACAATATGTACAAATTAAACATGATTGTCGCACAAATTAATGGGACCTAGAATAGATCACCTATCCAACAGCTCACACAGGAAAATCATCATGGTTAACATTCAACAAGCTGGTACATTTAAACTTGGTAATAAAGCAATCAACCGAATGGGTTACGGCGCTATGCAATTGGCAGGCGCCGGCGTTTTTGGTCCACCTAAAGATAAAAAAGAAGCCATTGCTGTCCTTCAAGCCGCCATAGAAAGTGGTGTTAACCATATCGACACCTCCGATTTTTACGGCCCACATATTACGAACCAAATCATTCGTGAGGCATTACACCCTTATGCTAAAGAACTATCATTAGTGACTAAAGTTGGTGCTCGTCGCAATGAAAAAGGGGATTGGTTGCCAGCTTTTTCAAAGCCTGAACTGATTCAAGCCGTGCATGATAATCTAACCAACCTTGGCATAGAACAAATCGAGGTAGTCAACCTGCGAGCTATGTTTGATGTACATGGCCCAGCTGAAGGCTCGATAGCAGAACCATTATCCATACTGGCCGAGTTGCAAAAAGAAGGCTTAATAAATCACTTAGGCGTCAGTAATGTTACCGCCACACAAATCGAGGAAGCGCGCCGTATTACTCCTATTGTTTGTGTACAGAACCAATACAATTTGGTTCATAGAAGAGACGATACACTTATTGATCTGCTTGCAAAAGAAGGTATTGCCTATGTACCTTTCTTTCCACTTGGCGGCTTCACGCCGCTACAATCTTCCATTTTAGAAGAGGTTGCCACATCGCTAAATGCCACAGTAATGCAAGTCGCTTTGGCTTGGTTGCTTCAGCGTTCAGCGAATATTTTATTAATCCTGGAACATCTTCAGCTAAGCATCTACAACAAAACTTAGCCGCAGCGGAATTGATCTTACCAAGTGAAGCCATTACCAAATTGAATAACATTGCCGTTAGTATCTAAAAAAATCTGAATTTTGGTAAAATAAAACGACTCATCTATCTCTAGATGAATCGTTTTATGTTCAGACTCACTTACCAATGCTGATTCGTATTTTAGTCGTTGAGCGGACAGCGCTAATTGAATGCATTCATTACCTTGAGAGTGATGACGTATATCACCATTAGGAGGAAGTTGTGGCATCGTCAGACTAAAAAAACGACCAAATATAAATACTATTTTTTCATGGCTCTACACTCGGAAAATTTATCACCACTATAATTTTTATTGCCAACTACGCTACTTCCTTGACACGACAGCCTTATAGAGGTGAGTGGCTTGGTAATACTTGCCCTTGTTAACAGCCCTATTGGTAACATCAAACTTACCTGTCGCTTTATCGCTGCAGCCATGTCACACTTTCTTACTTTGGCTATCTCAAATTCCCCCTTAAAAACAGCAAGCATAAAGTTGCGTTGGAAGGGGGAATTATTTTCTGCAGATGATATTGTTTTTTTAAGGATCTGACGACATGAGAACCGAGCGATACCTTTGCACCGTAAGGGTATTTTTATACACCTTAACTTAAATAGTTAAATAAAGATTCAACATCCGGTTCAGCCTGCCTATTGTTGAGTTTGATTGGAGTTTCTTAATGTTTAATGGTCACCTCAAAAAAGAACACGAAGCACAACTTAAAGAGTTGGCGATTCTGCGCCAGCTAGCTAACCAGATGGATCAGGGGATGCTGTGCATTACCTTAAATGCCGACTTCCGAATCACGGCCGTCAATCAAGACTTTGCGAACGCACTCGGCTTCAAGCAAGAGCAGCTCGTAGGAAAATTATTATCAGAAATTGTGCCGCCTTACGTTTCGAAACTACCCTGTTTTCGAAACTTTAATGACGCCGTAGCAAAGTTCAAACCCGTCAGTGACAATTACCGCTACTGTCGAGTAGACAGCACTCTTGCTTGGATAAATATTCAGTGGATTCCGGTACGAGGAGAAGATGGCACGCTCGCCTTCATAAAGGGTTATGGTCGCGATGTAACACAAGAAATAGTCAGCGCAAAAGAAAGCGAGTCTTTCATTAATGCATTGATCCGTTCGACCGCGGTTATCCAATTCAACCTAGATGGCACTGTCATCACTGCAAACGAGCAGTTTCTACAGGCTATGGGGTACCGGTTAGATCAACTCATCGGTAAACACCACCGTATATTTTGCACCACTGAAGAAAGTGCTTCGCCAGAATACGCTAACTTTTGGAAAAAATTAAATAACGGCGTTTATGTGGCGGACCGTTTTAAACGCATCGATAGTAAAGGCGCCGATGTGTGGCTAGAGGCAACGTATAACCCCGTCTATGACGCCGAGGGCAACCTCACTAAAATCGTAAAATTTGCGAGCGTCATCACCGATCAAGTGGCACGAGAAACGCAGGTAAGAGAAGGCGCAAGCGTTGCCTATGATGTGTCACAACAAACGGACATAAGTGCCAAAAAAGGTGCGATCGTCGTACAACAAACTGTCGAAACCATGCAACAGATAGCTGCACAAATGCAGACAGCGACCGAAAGCATTGAGGCTCTGGGCAAGCAGTCCTTACAAATCAACGCCATCGTGCAAACCATCGGGGGCATTGCAGAGCAGACAAACTTGCTGGCACTAAACGCGGCTATTGAGGCCGCCAGAGCCGGAGAGCAGGGTCGAGGATTCGCAGTTGTGGCTGATGAAGTACGAAAATTGGCGGCACGTACCAGTTCCGCTACCGAAGAGATTGTGGGCGTAGTGAAGAAAAACCAAGGGCTATCAGATGACGTCATGCGCCAAATGCTCAACTCTCAAGAAAGAGCCCAAGAAGGTTTAGAACTAGCAAACCAGTCAGGTACTGTCATTGTAGAGATTCAAGAAGGTGCCAAACAGGTGGTACACGCGGTAGGCCGCTTTGCCAACGAATTAAAATAGAGAAAACAGTGCTCTTGTGGAGTCAGACGAAAAATACTATTTTTTATCTGACTCCACGCTCGGGGAATTTATCACCACAGTTATTTTCATTGCCAACTACGCTGTTCCCTTGATATGACTGCCTTCTAAAGATGAGTGGCTTATTAAATACGGAAAACGAGTCAACCTCACCGATATTACTCATCCACGTTTTTCATTATCTTCTCAAACCGAAACATCTCATCATCTTCCTCATCAGGAATTTGGCGTGAATCCTGATGAGGGTCTGGATGGTATCGGTTATAAAAATCGACAATCTTGAAACCGCATCGGTTTACGTAAAAATGAATATTTCTTTTCTCAAAGTAGGGAGTCACCGTTTCCCAGACTTTGGTAAACGGAAATTCTTGTTCAATTGCTTTCCAAGCCTTCAACCCCAAACCTCGACTTTGTTGGCTGGTCGCAATGAAGAAAAGTGATAAGTTATTCCGACCGCTGATGGGGTCTATTACCAAAACAGCGCCACCAACACGTTGCTCGTCTTCCATGATCCAGTAAGTCACGGCCCCCGTGGCGTTGAATGACTTTTCAATATCGTCATCAGAGGGAATCGGCTCTTCAAGCGGATGCCCAAAATCAGCTTCTGCCGCCACACGGAAAGAATCCTGCAACGCCAATTTAAACTCGGTGAGACTGCTCGGCTCAGCTGTGACAAGCTTTATTTTTTGGATCACTTCTCGTTCTTGCACCACTCTACCCTCAACAGACATCAAATAATCTTTAGAAATTTAACACCACACTGACGGCATTGCCAACTACGTTATTTCCTTGATACGACTGCCTTCTAGAGGTGCTAGAGGTGGATGAATAGTCAACCCAATATTTAATTGCCTTAAAAACATAGTCAGTTAATTTCTCAGTTGTTCCATCTGTAAAAGTAACAATAAAACTTGGGCTTTCTTGATGCAGTTCTTTCTGTTCTTTTGATTTGCCGTTAATAAATCAAACGCCTAAAAGTTGGAAGCCTGAGCAACAGCCAAAGCGGCGTTTTTATCCATTTTTTGGGAGAGCTAAAATATTAACCCTGCTCCATAAGTTGGGGGAGTCCAATTATCTTATCATGCCCAACGGGTGATGGCGGCAGCTGTAAGGAGCAAAGCGAACGCGCCTAGGACGAAGTCAAACGACACTATAAAAAAGCGATCAATTTTCAAACACAAGCCTGTCGATTATGGCGCGCCGCAGAAAAAACGCACCAAAACTAGGCATTTCTGCGTACTCTGTTTCTGGCAAGGATGACTAATAACACGCCACCTAGGACGCCTAATGTGGCGATGATTAAGTGTAAGGTGATGGATTCATTGGCAAAAAATACGCCGCCAATAGTGGCGATGATGGGGACTAAGAGTTGTAAAACAGCAGCACTAGAAGCACTAAGATAAGGCAAGACAGCGTACCAAATGGCATAGCCGAGTCCAGACATGATCGCGCCCGAGGTGATGGCGAGGATAATGCCTTTAAGTTGGGCACTTTGCGCAGGTTCAGTGCTGATATACACAATCAGCAAGTTAACCAGCAACATAGGAAGGGTTCGAACGAAGTTTGACGTGGTGGCAAACAGCGGCTTAGTTGATACCTTGCCTCGCCATGTGTACACCCCCCATGCTATGCCCGCTAACGTCATTAAAACAAAGCCCAATACAGAAGGTGACGACAAGGTCGGAAGCACTAAATAAATAAAGCCTGCAAAGGCGATCATCAGCCCTAACCATTCTAACCAAACCAGCTGCTGCCCTGCCCTAATAGCCAATGAGATCAAAGTCAGTTGCACAGCACCAAAGAGGATCAAAGCGCCCATTCCAGTCGATAAAGTAACGTAGGCATAGGAAAACCCTAACGCGTAAATAAACAGCGCAAGCGCCGATAACCAACTCCCCTCTAGCCAGGCGGTTTTCAAATCACCACGCGGCTTTGTTAGCGACGACAAGACACAGAGTAAGACCAAGGTCACAGCACCACTCAGCAGGCGCCAAGCGGTGAATTGCGTCGGATCGATCAGACCGCCGTTAAGCGCAAGACGGCACAATACCGAGTTGGCAGCGAAGGCCAACAAAGCCAGAATCACCAAGACACATAACCGTAGCAAACTTGTCATATAGTTGTTTATTAGCCCAGTTAGTCTTGGGCATGTACCTCCTAAGTAAAGCACCACTGTTACGCACTGGCACCAGATTTGCAAGACTATGACTAACGTCCACCAGTGGTATCTTGATGGACCCAAGAAGGAATCGATATGACAACGCTTTTAATTTTTACCGATTTGGATGGCACCTTACTCGATCATCACACCTACAGTTTTCAGCCTGCGCAAGCGGCTATGCAGTCTTTAAAGACCTTTTCTATTCCCTGTGTGATCAATACCAGCAAGACGTTTATGGAGCTTGTGGCACTGAGAAAAGCACTCAATCACCAAGACCCGTTTATCGTAGAAAACGGGGCTGCCGTATACATCCCGAAGCATTTAACGCTCACGGTGAACGAGACGTTAGAAGATTGTGGCGATTACTGGCGCAAGTCATTTGGACCAACACGAGCCGAGGCTCATCGCGTTGACGAACGATAAGCAAGATCAATACACCTTTAAACGTTTTAGTGACATGACGTGGCAAGAGCTGGTTGCTCTGACCGGATTAAACGAAACCAACGCCAAACTTGCCATGCAGCGTGAATTTACTGAGCCGATGGTGTGGACAGATTCCAATCTTGCGTTGCGTATTTTCCGCGACGATCTTGCCAAGTTTGATGTGCAAGTGCAAAAAGGTGGCCGTTTTGCGCATTTAATGGGAAAAAACTGCGACAAAGCCAACGCCATGCAATGGCTAAAAACTGTATACGCCGAGCAAAGCGATGAAGAGATTACGACCATGGCGCTAGGCGATGGCGAGAACGATGTCGGCATGTTGAGTAAAGCCGATATCCCTGTGGTGATTCGCTCACCAGTTCATGCTCCGCCAGAAATCCCCAACCGCAGCGATGCGTGGTTGAGCGATGCCTACGGTCCAGAAGGATGGGCGCAAGCCATCAATTTAGCATTAACTAAGCAAGGTATTTTGTAGATCCAGACACAAAAATAATACCAATAGTCATTTTGAAACTAGGAGAAATAACATGGGCGATTTTCACCAAAACGGTATCATCACCACACTTCACAATCTGGCACACCGCCCGTTAGAAGAAATGGAAAAAGAACTGTGTGAGTTCGCAAAAACGCGGCCCATGTCACTTATCCTACCGTGTCTGTATTCCGAGCTGGAAACAGACGCCATGCCGAATATTCTCAAGCATTTACAGCAAGTGCCTTATTTGTCTGAAATCGTGATCGGATTGGACCGCGCCACGGAAGAACAATACCGACATGCGCTTGAGTTTTTCAGTGTGTTACCGCAAAACGTCAAGGTACTATGGAACGATGGCCCACGTTTAAGAGAAATCGATAACGTCTTAAAGGGCGAACATCTTTCTCCTTCGGATCCGGGCAAAGGCCGCAATGTCTGGTTTTGTATGGGTTATAACCTAGCCGCTGGTCAAGCTGAATCCATCGCCATGCACGACTGTGATATTGTCACTTACGACAGAGAACTGCTGGCGCGACTGATTTACCCCGTTGCCAATCCAAATTTTAACTACGAATTCTGCAAGGGTTTTTATGCTCGTGCCGCCAATGGCAAGATGAACGGCCGCGTCAGCCGTTTACTGGTTACACCACTGCTATGCTCCCTCAAAAAGTCTTCGGCCATCTAGATTATCTGGATTACTTAGACAGCTACCGTTATCCACTAGCGGGGGAGTTTTCGTTCCGTCGTGATGTGATGACAGACCTTCGCATTCCGAGTGATTGGGGTTTGGAAATTGGTGTACTCAGTGAAATGTACCGCAACTACTCGACCAACCGTTTATGTCAGGTCGATATTGCCGACATTTACGATCATAAACACCAAGACCTATCGGCCGACAACGACGATGGCGGTTTATCAAAAATGTCCATCGACATTACCAAAGCCATTTTCAGAAAGCTCGCGACCAATGGCACTATTTTCAATCAAGAAACCTTCCGTACCATCAAGGCCACCTATTATCGTGTTGCGCTGGATTTCATTGAAACCTATAAAAACGATGCGGAAATAAATGGTCTAAAATTAGATGTTCATACCGAAGAACAAGCGGTTGAATTGTTTGCCAGTAATATCATGAAAGCGGGCAACCAATATTTAGATAACCCAATGGAAACGCCCTTTATTCCAAGCTGGAACCGTGTTGTCAGTGCGTTTCCGGGTGTGATGAGCCAACTCGCCCAAGCAGTTGAATTGGATATGGCCCAATACGGGCCGAAAAAATAACGCACTATAAAAATAGCCCCTGCAAAACGGTGGCTCTAAAAAAATTCGCCCAGTCAACGTAAAGCGTCGTCCTTGTCGACGCCTTTACGTGGTTTTCACTCAACGAGACATAAGTAGGTAACCATGGAAAATGCGCCTTTATCGCCCTTAGAGCAGCGAATCATTGCTCATTTACACGTCATTTACCCGAACTTAGATCACAAAGAGCCTCGCTCAGAAATGCCTAACCACCTTTCAACTCGATCCCGCGACGGAATCCCCTCGCCCCCATAGAAACCTGTGGGATCAGTCAGACATCATGCTGATTACCTACGCGGATACCTTACGAAGAAAAGAAGAAGCACCACTGGAAACACTGCACCAGTTCGTAAAAAGCACGTTATCGGATTGTATTTCTGCGGTGCATTTATTGCCTTTTTCCCCTACAGCTCAGACGATGGTTTTAGTGTGATGGACTACACCACCGTTAACCCATCCTGTGGACGCTGGGCCAATATTGTCAACTTATCAAAAGACTTTAAGGTAATGGGAGATCTGGTGATTAACCACTGCTCCAGCCGAAGCATGTGGTTTGAAAATTACAAAGCGGGTGTTGATCCTGGCTCACGCTTTTTTTATGAGGCCGACCCGAATGCGGACTTAAGTGCCGTTGTTCGACCCAGAACTTCGCCACTGCTGAGAGAAGTGCAAACTAAAAATGGCACCAAGCATGTTTGGTGTACCTTTAGTCATGATCAAATAGATTTGAATTTCGAAAACCCAGACGTGCTGTTGGAGTTTTTGCGCATTATTCATTTGTACCTTGAGAAAGGCATCCGTTGGTTTCGTTTAGACGCTGTGGCTTTCTTATGGAAGATTCCCGGTACCAGCTGCATCAACTTACCGCAGACTCACGAAATGATTCGTCTGTTGCGCTTACTGATTGAACATTATGCACCAGAAGCCGTTATCATCACCGAAACCAACATACCGAATCAGGAAAACTTAACCTACTTCGGCAACGCCAACGAAGCCCATTTGATCTACAACTTTTCTTTACCTCCGCTGTTAATCAATAGCTTGGTGACAGGCAATTGCCGCCATTTAAAACAATGGCTAATGAGCATGACCCCAGCCCAACAAGGCACAACGTACCTCAACTTTATTGCTTCCCACGACGGTATTGGCCTGCGCCCAACGGAAGGTTTGCTGACTGAATGGGAACTAGAAACGCTGATCAATACCATGAAGCGTTTTGGTGGCAAAATTAGCTCTCGTACCACGCCACAAGGGGAAGCCAAACCCTATGAAATTAATATCAGTCTATGGAATGCGTTGTCAGGTTCAGCACAACAAGGACCTGATCAATGGCAGTTTGCCCGTTTTCTGTGTGCCGCTGGTGTGATGATGGCGTTAGAAGGCGTCCCCGCCTTTTACATTCACAGCTTGTTTGGCACCGAAAACGATGTAGAACGTGTCGAAAATACAGGACAATTCCGCTCCATTAATCGACATATTTGGGATATGGAAGATTTAGAACATGTGTTAAACACGCCAACGCATCATCAAAAAGTCTTCCAGAATGTCACTAAGTTAACCAAAATTCGCCGTGCTCAACCAGCTTTTCACCCCAATGCCACTCAATATGTATTACACATGGGAGAAAACCTATTCGCTTTCTGGCGCCAAAGTTTGGACCGAAGACAAAGCCTGTTTGCCGTGTATAACATGACTGACCAGCCGCAAAGCTTTAATCTATCAGAACTCAATCTCATTGCCACCGATGATTGGACAGATCTCGTCTCAGAACAAGTATACGAAGATCATTTAGGCAAGGTAACGCTCATGCCTTACCAATTCGTTTGGCTTGCCAATAAAAAGGGAAAAATCAAAGACAATTAATTTTGTTTCACATTGAGCAACACATCGTGCCAGCTTATGGTCAAGAAACTCAGCATTAAAGATGAGACAATGATAACCATTATCATAACTTGATAATGGTTATTTTTATTTCAGGACATAGGTAATTGTGAACATGATGAATTTACGGAAAATACTCGCTGTTGGCACCTTGCTGGCTTTCAGCCAACTCAATACAGCCGCAACGTCTTCACCAACGGCAGCCATCTTCGATCTTGGCAGCTTAGACACCATGGCGGCGCTTGGATTAGAGGCTCATGTGGTTGGCGTCCCGAAACAAACACTGCCGGATTATTTAACGCAATTTAAAGACGCACGCTATACTGATGTTGGCGGCTTAAAGACGCCAGACATGGAGACCCTAAAAGCCTTAAGCCCAGATATTGTTGTGATCACCGGTCGCCAAGCCGCCAGCAAAGCCGAACTGGCAACCGTTAGTACGGTGAAACAAGTGGACGCTTCTAGTGATGATTACTGGCAAAGCTTACGTAACAACGTGACCTCACTGGCAGCCTTATTTGATGCAAAAGCCTCAGCAGACACGGCCCTTGCTGCGTTGAACACAAGCATAGAAACCAGCAAAATGGCGATAGAAGGGGCACCCACTGTACTGTTTGTCACCCATAATAATGGTTCTTTTGGATTACGCGATGAACCCATTGCAACCCAGCTATTGGGCTTAACAACGTCCCCCCTTCCGGCCCAAGTGAAGCCTCAACAACGTGGCACTCGGACCTTTACCTCGCTTACCGTAAGCGATATGGCTGAAATGACACTCACCACTTTGTTCATCATTGATCGCAGTGCCGCCATTGGCAACACAAAAGAGGCGCTCGATATTGAAAAATTCAAAGCAGACTTAGCCGCTCAAGGTGGTCAATCCATCAAGGTCGCGTATTTATCACCGAAACTTTGGTACTTGTCAGGCAATGGCTTGCAAAGCCTTAACATGCAAATCAAAGAAATCACCGACGCATTGTAATTACGCGTTTAACCACCTCAAACGATGTAAAAAATCCCTCGCTGACCAAGATCAATGAAGTGACCCCCAATTGTTGGACAAACAACATTGGGGGTTCTTTTTATGTCAAAGTACAGTCGTGCTTTTAAAATCACATTAGCTCAGCAACGGCTTGGCCGTATTTTAATGGCTTACCGTTTTAGAGAAGACATTAATCACTACCACACCAGCGACAATCAGGGACATGCCAAGGCAAGCCGCCAAGTCGAGTTTTTCATGATTAAATAGATAACCAAATACCGAAATCAACACAATCCCTAAACCTGACCAAATCGCGTAAGTCACACCCGTTGGCATGGAGCGCATCACAATGGTTAATAGATAAAATGACACACCATAACCAACAACCAGAACGATGCTAGGGCCTAATTTAGTAAAAGAATCAGACGCCTTTAAAGCCGTGGTTGCAATGACTTCCGCCAATATCGCCAGAAACAAAATTAAATACGTCATGACCTTTCTCTGCCTTAGATTTTCAACGAATACGGCTATTTGATTGGCTCTTCTTGCTTAATCGCATCCAGATCAACCTCGTCTAAATCAATATCCTCTGCTAAGAAGCCGCCGGTCTGATGCGCCCACAGTGACGCATAAATCCCCGCATGTTGAATCAACTCTTCATGACTGCCCTGCTCTACAATGTTGCCTTTGTCCAACACAATTAAGCGATCCATGGCTGCAATGGTCGACAAGCGATGAGCAATGGCGATAACCGTTTTGCCCTGCATCAATTTGTACAAGCTGTCCTGAATAGCAGCTTCCACTTCAGAATCCAATGCCGACGTTGCTTCATCCAATACCAATAAAGGCGCATCTTTTAACAAGACACGAGCAATGGCAATACGCTGACGCTGACCACCAGACAATTTGATCCCACGCTCGCCTACCATGGCATCGTAGCCAGAATTACCAAATGGGTCGGTTAGTCCCTGAATAAACTCATGAGCTTCGGCTTTTTTCGCCGCCGCAATCATCTCTTCTTCCGTAGCATCGGGACGGCCGTATAGTAGGTTTTCCCGCACCGTTCTGTGTAACAAGGAAGTATCTTGAGTCACCATACCAATTTGCGCACGTAAAGAGTCTTGTTTAACCGCGCTGATGTCTTGCCCGTCAATGCGAATTTGACCGGATTCGATATCATGAAACCGCATCAGCAAGTTCACAATGGTCGATTTACCCGCACCAGAACGTCCAACCAGACCGACTTTTTCGCCTGCTTTAATCGATAACGTCAGGTTTTCAATGACCTTACTGTCTTGCTTACCATAATGAAAATTCACAGCATCGTACTCAATCATGCCGTTTGGCACAGATAACGCCGGTGCATTGGGCTTATCCTCTATTTCAATGGCTCGAGACAAGGTTTTCATGCCGTCGTTAACCATACCAATATTTTCAAATAAGGCGCTGATTTCCCACATAATCCATTGCGACATACCATTCAACCTCAGCGCCAAACTGACCGCAATGGCAATCGCGCCCACACTGATAATACTGCCCGTCCACAACCAAATAGACAAAGCCGCCACGGAAAATGCCAACACATAGTTACAGGTTTGCACGCCCACGCTGAGCAGGGTAACCAAGCGCATTTGCTTATAAACCGTTTGTAAAAAACCATCCATGCCTTCTTTGGCATAGTCAGCTTCACGCTGATGATGCGAAAACAGTTTTACCGTCGAAATATTACTGTAGCTGTCTACCACTCGTCCTGTCATAGTGGAACGCGCATCCGCCTGCTCGGCAGAGACCTTTTTAAGCTTCGGCACAAAATACAGTTGCAATAGCACATAACAGACTAACCATCCCAACATGGGAATCATTAGGCGATAATCGGCCTTAGCGATCAATACCACCATGGAGATGAAATAAACCCCAATGTAAACCAAGACATCCAACAACTTCATCACGGTTTCACGAACCGCAAGGGAAGTTTGCATCACCTTAGTGGAGATACGCCCAGCAAATTCGTCCTGAAAGAAAGACATGCTTTGACGCAAAATATAATGGTGTGACAACCAACGAATACGCATTGGGTAATTACCCAATAAGGTTTGATGAATAATGGTCGAGTGCAAAAAAGCCACTAATGGCATCACCACTAAAATCATCAAGGACATCAATAATAAGTGTGTGCCCTCTTCGGCAAAAAAGGTCTCTGGATCTTTGTTGATCAACCAGTCCACCAATTGCCCCATAAAGCTGAACAAGGTCACTTCTAAAATGGCAATGGTCGCGGTTAATAACGACATAATCAAAAGCGGAATCTCTACTCCTTTTGAGTAATAGCGGCAGAACGCAAATAAGGTTTTAGGCGCTTTTATCGCATCTGTGTCTGGGTAAGCAGACACCCACTTTTCAAAAAAACGTAACATGGATATTCCTTAGTAAACCGAACTTTGGCCGACAAAAAAGCAGCACTTTATAAAAAAGTGCTAGGCGGGACATAAAAGCAATATGATTATCGACATGAAATGGAGACGAAATTGAACCACGTTCCATTATATAAAACCAGAAAAGATAATCCTTTTCATTATACCTGTTTAGACTGAGCCTGACAGTTATCTTATTTTTTGATAGCGTCTTTCTGGGCGACCAACCGTGCCATAACTGACTTCTGCGGTCAGCTCCCCTCGGCTCACCAAGTGCTCTAAATAGCGTCTTGCGGTGGTTCGACTGGCGTTGATTTGTTTACCTACTTCTTCAGCATTAAGAGACGTATTTGTCTCATGAATAACCTCAATAACCTTGGCCAAAGTAAGCGCATCGACACCTTTTGGTAATGGCGAAGCCACTGGCGCAGAGGAAGTGTGTTGACCACGTGGCAGCAGACGATCTACCTCGGTCTGAACCAAAGTGCTCATCCCGTGGAGTTTTTCCAGGTGCAGCGCATAATTCGCAAGGGCTTCTTTGAGTCGCTCGAACACTAAGGGCTTTAAAATATAATCAAAGATACCGCCATGCAAAGCCGCACGAAGGGTATCAATTTCGCGTGCAGCGGTAATCAAGATCACATCTGTCGCACAATGATTAGCACGAAGGTCGCGCAGTAATTCCAGCCCATTGCCTTTGGGAAACTGTACATCTAAAAGCAAAAGCTCAGGCTTTAATATGTCAACTAGATCTCGAGCCTCTTCAAGACCATGGGCTAAACCAACCAATTCGAAACCTTCTATGCGCTCCAAAAAGCGTTTCTGAATTTCCGCAATCTGCAAATCATCTTCGGCAATTACGACACGTATATTGGCACTCATAACGTCACTCCTGAGTCGATTTAGGATCAATAGAAAGTTTCTTTTTGGGGATATAAACAGTAAAGCGACTACCGCATAAATCGGCTGGCTCAATAATAATGGTCGCCCCCATGCGTGTCAGCAGTTGATTCACTAAGTGCAGACCTATGCCTCGATTTGGCTCCCCCTTTGTAGAGACACCACGTTCAAAAATACGCGCCTGCTCTTCAAGCGGAATGCCAGCACCTTGATCTTCTATCTCAAAAATCAGATCGTTGCCTAAGTCTGTCATGGTCAAGCTGACCTCACCTCCCGCCCCCGTATGAGACAGTGTGGCTTCAAACGCATTGTCTAATAGATTCCCAATCACACTGACTAATAACTCGCGGGGAATGTTTGCAGGAATATCTGTCATATGGCTTTCTGAGTCGATGATGAGACGCAAACCAAGTTCACGCGCTCGGTTGTATTTACCCAATAGACACCCTGCTAATACCGGATCAGGAATGGCCACCACCAACAGATCAATTAACGCTTGATGATTCTCGGTTTCTTGACCAATCAAAGCCAACGCTTCTTTAGCGGCGCCAATTTGGATTAAACCCGCAATGGTGTGCAATTTATTGGAATACTCATGGGTTTGGCTGCGCAGACTATCCGCATACTGGCGAATACGCGTCAGCTTGCGACTGACCATGTCCAGCTCATCTTTTGGCCGAAAACTGGACACCACACCAATAATGCGGTCATCTTGACGCACAGGCAGACGGTTTGTAATAAAACACGCCTCCCCCAACCACACTTCTTGATCGAATTGCGGCTGTCCATTTTCCAGTACACTGATCATTTGACTATCAGGCAGCACTTGTTGAATAGGCTGCCCCAACAAACCGTCCTTGTTTGACAAATTCAAGGTATTTAATGCAGCACGGTTAAAGGTAGTGATAATCCCTTCTGCGTTAATCGCAATAATACCCTCACGAATCGACTCTAATGTGGCATTACGCTCTTCAAACAACAGCCCTATTTGCTCTGGCTCAAGCCCAAAAATGGCTTTCTTAAAATGACGGGCAAACCAGAGTGCAATCAACACACTGAGCACAAAAGCCGATAAAATAGCGATCAACAAGGTGGTGCGATAACGCGCCAGAATGCTTTCTACCGTATCCAAAATAAAGCCAACCGAAACAATGCCAACAATGTCACCATCTTGATCAATAATGGGGGTTTTTCCTCGAATGGAAACGCCCAAACTCCCGGTGGCTTTTTGCACATAAGCCTTACCATCCAATAAGGCGGGATTGTTGTACTCACCTCCCATGCCATCTTCATCGTCATCGTTCATCGGTTTACCGATTCGCTCTGGCGTAGGATGAGATAAACGTAGGCCATTTTTATCGCCAATGACGACAAAACGTGCATGGGTAGTGTCTGCTAAATGTAGACTTAAAGGCTGTAAAAAGGATGTGTCCGACGCTTTAACCGCGGCAATAATCTCCGGCATAACAGCAATAGTTTTAGCGACCTGCAGCGCACGTTCCGCCACCTGCTCTTCCAGTGATTCATTGAGGTGATTGAGGGCAAAGACGCCCAAAAAGCCCGTTTGCAATAGGGCCATCAGCCCCAAAACCAAGGTCATGCGAGTCTTGAGTTTAAGGTTACGTAAAGGGTTTGTCATAGGGTGTGTGGCTCTTTTTTATTCTATGGTAGCGAATATCTAATCAAACTGCCTGTGAACAAAATGCACAAAATGATTTTAAAGGATGATATAGCCTTTAAGTGCAATATATTTTTAAACAGGAAGCGTCCGAATATAGTAAAGAAATCACTAAAAATATAAAAACAACTGAGGATACTTCTATGCTATCTCGATTTCTTACTCGTCAACGTTCAACGCTATTGGCAGCCGTTTTCGCATCTACATTGACTGCAGGCATGGCACAAGCCGCGAACGATCAGATTCATTTCTTGGTTCCAGGCGGCGCAGGCGGTGGCTGGGACAGTACCGCTCGCGGTGTCGGTGAAGCACTGACTAAGTCAGGCTTAATAGAAAGAGTGTCTTTTGAAAACCTATCGGGTGGCGGCGGCGGCAAAGCCATCGCAAACTTGATTGAAAAAGCCGATCAGAGCCATGGCACCTTGATGGTGAACTCTACGCCTATTGTGATCAGTTCTTTGTCTAAAGTGTTTCCACAATCTTTCCGTGATTTAAAACCCATTGCCGCTGTGGTTGGTGATTATGGTGCTTTTGTCGTGCCAACCAGCTCAAAATATATGACGTTTACCGAAGTGGTCAGCGATTTTAACAATGACCCTCGTTCAGTCTCTATCGCCGGCGGTTCAGCCCGTGGCAGCATGGATCACCTAGTTGCCGCCATGGCATTCAAAGCGGCGGGTGGTGATGCTCGTCGTCTAAAATACGTGGCTTATGATGCCGGCGGTACCGCTATGGCAGGCATTTTATCTGGTGAAGCCAACATATTGTCAACCGGTTTCAGTGAAGCCTTGGTGTTAGCCAATGCGGGTGAAGTGCGTATCCTAGCCATTACTGGGGATGAACGCTCCGCTGCTGCGCCGAATGTACCTACGCTAAAAGAACTGGGCTATGACGCAAGCTTTTTAAACTGGCGCGGCTTCTTCGGAGCACCAACGCTATCCGATGCTGAAGCCGATGAATACGCTAACTTACTGTCTAAAATGTACGACACGGCCGAATGGGAAGTCGTTCGTGACCGTAATGGTTGGACTGAAGTATTCAAACCTCGCGCAGACTTTGTTGCCTTCTTAGAGAACCAAGAAGCCGTGATTGGTGACCTGATGCGTGAACTAGGCTTCTTAAGATAACGGCACCGGTATCCCAACGCTCTTAGAGCTTCAACGACAATTCATGTCCTTGAAGCTCTTTCTTATCCTACCCTTTTATTATGAGATGGACGGCATTTGTACCGTCAAAGGTGAACCCTATGGTGATTACAAAAGATCATATTGGTGGTTTGGCGTTCCTGTGCCTTTCCGCCGCTTATGGCTACTACACAGGCGACATACCTATGTTGCCAGGTGATGAATACGAACCCTTCAACGCACAAACCTTGCCGACTGTGCTGGCTTATATGGGCGGAATTTTATCCATCGCTCTCATCATCAATGCCAGTAAAAATGGCGGCGAGCGCCTTTCTTTGCAAGGCTATGATTTTGCTATTGTTATTAAGCTATTAGTGTTGGTGATACTGTTTGGTCTTGCACTAGAGTGGGTCGGATTTTTGCTTTCTACCATGTTATTTCTCATTGGCGGCTATTGGGTTTTAGGGGAACGTCGCTGGAAAGTGCTGTTAATTGCCTCGCTTCCTTTTAGCGTCTTTATTTGGTTCTCTCTGTCCCAACTGCTGGATATTTATCTTGCTCCTGGGCGTTTAATAACCATGCTGTTTGGAGGTTAAGAACATGTTAGACGGAATATTTGTTGGTCTTAGCACCGCGATCATGCCCTTCAACATCATGATGGTTGTCGTGGGTTGTTTTGCGGGTACCTTCATCGGTATGCTGCCAGGCCTTGGGCCAATATCGGCAGTGGCCTTGATGATTCCTATCACTTACGGCCTCGACCCTTCTTCTGGCATTATTTTAATGGCCGGCGTCTATTATGGCGCAGTATTTGGTGGCTCGACCTCTTCTATTTTGATTAATGCGCCGGGCTGCTCTAGTACCGTGGTAACCTCGTTTGATGGTTATCCTATCGCGCAACGCGGCCAAGCCGGTAAAGCGTTGGCATTGGCAGCTTATTGCTCTTTCACTGGCGGTACAGTGGGCGCGATTATCTTATTGTTTGCGGCGCCTGCGCTGGCGACCGTTTCTTTAAGCTTTCAGTCTGGTGACTATTTTGCCTTGATGGTACTGGGCCTCACTGCGGTGGCGGCGTTTTCTGGTAAAGGCCAAGTCATTAAAGCCATGATCATGACGGTTTTCGGTCTGATGATTGCTACGATGGGCGCCGATGTCATGACAGGCGTACCACGCTTTACCTTTGGCAGTCTCGATTTGCTGGATGGCGTTAGCTTCCTGTTATTGGCGATGGCGACGTTTGCGCTAACTGAAGTCATCATGTCCGTCATGAAGGGACAGCATCTTGAAAAAGACCCTGAAATCAACATGGCCGCGCTGGGCAGCATGAAGCTTAGCAAAGAAGAAGTAAAAGAAGTGGCGCCTACGGTTGCACGTTCTTCTGTGTTTGGTTTTATCATTGGTGTACTACCAGGCGCAGGTGCCACCATTGCGTCCTTCTTGGCCTACGGCATGGAGCGTAACTTTGCTTCAGCAAAAGAAAAGCTAAAATTTGGTAAAGGGGCTTTGCGCGGTCTTGCCGCCCCTGAAACAGCTAACAATGCGGCGTCTACAGGGTCTTTTGTGCCATTGTTAACCTTGGGGATTCCAGGGTCAGGTACCACTGCCATCATGCTGGGCGCGCTGATTGCCGCAGGTGTGCAACCTGGTCCACGTTTGTTTGTCGATAATCCTGATGTGTTTTGGTCGGTGATCATTTCAATGTACTTTGGTAACTTGGTACTGTTGATTTTGAATCTACCCTTGATTCCCTATATTTCACGTTTGTTAGCCATTCCTCGTCCCATACTGATTCCGCTGATTTTGTTCTTCTCAGTCACGGGCGTGTATTTGGTCAGCTTCAATACGTTTGATATTCAGATGATGGTATTCATTACCGTGATTGCCATCTTTCTTAAGATGTTGGACTTCCCTATGGCACCGATGCTATTGGGCTATATTCTTGGTGACATTATGGAACAAAACCTCAGCCGCTCTATGGTATTGTCGGATGGCAGTTTGTCTTTCCTTTGGGAGCGTCCGCTAACCTTAACCATCATGATCATTGCAGTAATATTGTTGCTTATGCCACTAATTAGCAAATTATTAGGCAAAAGAAACAAAACCGCAGCGTCATGAAATAGTCGTATGCAACACAGTACGGCAATAGATTTTATTAGATAGGGTATTTGGAGACAATTCAGTCATTGGGTTGTCTCTTTTTTTATTCGGCTAAACCTCACCAGATAGACCCTCCTCCCACATGATTACCCAGCTTTACTTATTACTTGCACAATTAATCTGCTTCATTGCGCCTAAACCGATTATAATTTAGCTCGTTCTGTTATTGGCTTACCCTATGTCGATTAGCGACCAACCTACTCATTGAGTCACCCTATGAAACTCACCTTCCCAATCATTCTTGTACTTGGTCTTTTATCTGGGCTAACACCCTTAGCAATTGATGCATACCTACCTAGCATTCCAACGATTTCCAAAAGTCTAAACACAGACATCGGCCTCGTTCAAATGACGCTAAGTATCTACTTACTGGTGTTTGCGTTTATGCAAATTTTGTTTGGTCCTATTTCCGATGCGATTGGCCGTCGTAAAGTTGTGGTTGGCGGATTGGGTATTTTTGCTATAGGTAGTTTTTTGTGCGCGTTGGCGCAAAGTTATGAAGTGCTGTTGGTAGGACGAGCTATTCAGGCCTTTGGTGGCGCAGCGGTAGCGGTTTGTGTTCCGGCTTTGGTGAAAGATGGCTTGTCCATTAATCAGTTTGCTAAAGCCATGTCGATGATCATGTTGGTCATGGCGTTGGCCCCTTTGGCTGCGCCCATTATTGGTGGCGCTATCCTGACGGTATTAAGTTGGCACTATATTTTTGTCCTCTTAGGTGTATTAGCTATCGTCGCTGTGTTGCTTTTTTTACGAACAATTCCAGAAACATTACCCGTTGAAAAACGCACCCCTTTTTCTTTTTTAAATGCCATACGAAACTATATTACCTTACTTAAAAATCATTCAGTCATGGGCTATATCATTGCCTCCGCTTTTTACTTTGCTGGCATGATGAGTTTTATTACTGGCTGTTCGTTTGTCTATATTGAAATTTATCATGTTAACCCAGCTCATTTTGGATTTTTAGTCGGTCTCAATGTCATTTCCATGATGTTTGCTTCCACTATTAACGGGCGCTATGTAGAAAAACTGGGCACCGAAGTTTTGTCTAAATACGCCATCTATATTCCGTTAGTCGCTTCAATACTCATGATTGTCCTTAGCCTTTTTAACCATCCCCCCTTTGGTTAATCATAGTTTCAAGCATGTTATTCATGGGACCGATGGGCATCCTTGGCAGTGGTTTTATGGCTGGAGCACTGAAAAACGCAGGTAATCATAACGGCAGCGTGACAGCCCTTGCAGGAACATCGCGGTTCGCAATGGGAGCACTGGGCGGCGCGGTCGTTAGTATTCTTCATAACGGTACTTCCATACCAATGCTTGGCACCATAGCCGCATGCGGTATTATTGCTTTTGTCTGCTTCAAAGCCACCGTAAGATACACCAACAAGATAACCCTAACCGAACGTTAGTACTGATCCATATACTATAAAACCAACTCACTACATGGAGTAACCATGCTAAGCACACAAACACTCATTGAAAAAATCAAAACCACGCCTGAACAGGTTCAGTTCAAAGAAGTCATTGAAGTGATTGAGCAAGAGTACGATTTCACACCAATGGCCTTTAGCAACGGCAAACAAAAAAATGGCGTCAATGAAAACAATGGCTCTTGCAAAATTTTCTCTTTTGCATCGATCCATCAGCTTAACGAAGTGGAAACCTTGCATTTATTTGGCGACTTCTATCGAGTAGACGTTTTAGATAATCCAGCAGGAACAGACCATCAAAACATTCGCCAATTTATCGAGAATGGCTGGTCTGGAATACACTTAGAAACCTCGGCTTTGGTGAAAAAAAGCGCTTAAACAAAAAGGCCGGTTATCGCAACCGGCCCTTTTTTAGTTTACTCTGAGCAACAGGTCATCTGTGACCACCCTATAGAGCGTTCGCTTTACGTTTACTCTGACACCAAGCAACGAACACAGCCAATAAAAAGGCTGGGATAAAAAACCATTCTTTCGCAGGCCTATCTGACTCAACTTCAAATTGTGTTATTTCCCAGTCAAAATCTAATTTTTGTTGTTCTGCGAAACTCCCGAACGCCAAATTATCAATTAGAAATTTTCCGTCTTCTTCGCGCAACTCAATACCCGAACCTTTGGCTAACCTATCGATGGCATCACCTTGACCTGATAACGGCATATGCACCGTTTTCGATATCCAACGACCGTCTAAATTCTCGCCTTCCACCGACATTCTTAGTGTGTCTAAACTAGGATGCTGATCAATGTAGCGATACATCTCTTGAGTTGACTGCGCTTGGTATGGAGCCTCGACCATATCCAACCAAAAACCAGGGCGGAAAAGCGTAAAGGCGATCAATAACAATGCTGCACTTTCATACCATTTGCTGCGTGCCATAAAGTACCCTTGAGTACCAGCCGCAAAAATCAACATGGCCGCTAAAGACACAATAAAAACCACCACCCCTTCAATAAAGGTTACATCGATTAACAATAAATCCGTGTTGAAAATAAACAAGAATGGCAACAAAGCGGTGCGCATCGAGTAAAAAAACGCAGTAAAGCCCGTTTTAATCGGATCCCCACCCGACACAGCGGCAGCGGCAAAGGAAGCCAAACCGACAGGGGGAGTCACATCGGCCATAATGCCAAAATAGAACACAAACATATGGATGGCAATTAAAGGAACAATCAAACCTGACTGAGCACCAAGCTCCACCACAACGCTTGCCATCAGTGAAGACACAACAATGTAGTTCGCTGTCGTTGGCAATCCCATTCCAAGTACTAAGGAGATCAACGCCACCATCAGTAGCATAATGATCAACACACCGCCAGAGACCAGCTCGACGAACTCGGCCATGACTTGACCAATCCCCGTCAAGGTAACCGTGCCGACGATAATCCCCGCCGTTGCGGTTGCCACACCAATACCGATCATATTACGAGCGCCTGTATTGAGTCCCGTCAACCAAATCAACAACCCCCGACTTTGCCTGCTGCACAATGTGCTTTTGTTGACGAAACCAAGCTTTTAAAGGCTTCTGTGTTAACAAAATGAAAGCCATCAACATACAAGCCCAAAAAGCCGATAACCCCGGAGACTTGCGCTCAACCATTAAAAACCACACCAAGACAAGAAGTGGTACAAGGTAATACAAACCGGCTTTGTAAACTTCCGAGAAAATAGGCAGCTTAATAATCGCCTCATCACTCGCCTCTATTTCTAAATCATCGGACTTTGAAGACACATACAACAAACCAAAATAACCCAGCACCACCAGTGCCAATAACCCGGCGTTGGCATAGTCACCGAGTAACCACTTAACCGCCACAACGATGTAGTAAAAAAGGCCCGCCAATATCAACATACTGGTGACAAGAATACCGGTACGAATCAACTGTGCAGTCCACGTGCGTGCTGGCGTAGAGCGAGGTAAACCTTGCATATCCGCTTTAAGCGCCTCTAAATGCACAATGTATAGCAAGGCAATGTAAGAGATAGTGGCTGGTAAAAAAGCATGCTTGACCACCTCAATGTATGAAATACCAACGTATTCCACCATCAAAAAAGCCACCGCCCCCATAACCGGTGGCATGATGACACCATTTACCGATGACGACACTTCTACCGCACCCGCTTTCTCGGCGCTAAACCCCACCTTCTTCATTAGTGGAATAGTAAAGGTTCCCGTCGTCACCACATTGGCAATAGAAGATCCCGAAATCAAGCCCGTCATGGCAGAGGAAAGAACCGCGGCTTTTGCTGGACCGCCACGCATGTGACCCAGTAAAGCAAACGCCACTTTAATAAAATAATTCCCCGCTCCCGCTTGATTTAACAAGGCTCCGAACAAAACAAATAAGAAAACAAAACCAGAAGACACGCCCAAGGCAATACCAAATACACCTTCCGTTGTGAGCCACATATGATTCATGGCTTTTTCGAAAGAGGCCCCCTTCCAGCGTAATATTTCTGGTAACACAGCGCTGTCGCCAAAAAAGACATACAGCAGGAAAAATAAGGCAATCAACATCAATGCCGGCCCAAGAGAGCGTCTTGCCGCCTCTAAAGTTAAGGCCAAACCAATCGCAGACACCACAAGATCCATAGTCGTTGGCAGACCAGGACGCATGGCTAACTGATCATTAAAGAGAAACAAATAGGAAGCGCAAGCCGCTGCCAGAATAGCCAAACCATAATCAAACCATGGAATATAACGTGTAGGACTGTTACTAAAAGCGGGAAACGCTAAAAATGCCAAAAAAACCGCAAAAGCCAAATGAAGGGCACGAGATTGGGTATCATTTAAAAAACCAATGCCAAATTGTGATGGCAACGGTGAGCCTGTCCATAGCTGAAACAAAGACCACATCAGTGGTACCAAAAAAAGTAAACCGATAGAGATTTTACCTGTCGGGCTACGCTTACCGATATCGGCTTCCGCGACAAGTTCATCTAACTTATCGGGTGAAACTGTGGTGCTTGTGTTGGTCGACATACAGACTCCTAATCCACCACTTCACAGTGGCAGCGCATTGCAAAACTCAAAAAGCACCCATCAAAAGATAGGTGCTTGATTCAAAGTGCATGAAACGTCATGCAACAGAGTACTTACTTGATATAACCTTTTTCTTGGTAGTAACGCACAGCACCTGGGTGCAATGGTGCCACAAGGGAAGTGTGAACCATTTCAAGTGGCTCAAGACGATCGAAGGCAGGATGCAGACGTTTAAAAGAATCTAAATTTTCGAAAACAGATTTTGTCAGTTGATAAACCACCTCATCAGAGACATTAGCAGACGTCACTATGGTCGCTTTGGGTCCAAATGTCGCAATATCTTGATTATTTCCTGTGTACATTCCGGCTGGAATAATCGCTTGTGAGAAAGCGCTATTTTTTTGCATTACCGCAAGAGAGGCAGATCCATTCATTGGAATCAATTTAATATCACAAGTCGTCGTTGCTTCTTGGGCAACGCCATTTGGAAGACCTGACACGTAGATGGTCACATCAAATTTATCATCACAAATACCTTGTGCTTGCTCCGATGCTTTTAGCTCAGCGGCTATAGCGAAGTCTGCTGTGGTCCAGCCTTTTTCCGCCATTAATAGCTCCATCATCGAACGGTTACCAGAACCTGGGTTACCGATATTGACTCGCTTACCAGCAAGATCATCAAATGTTTTAATACCAGAATCAGCACGCGCCATTAGATGAATAGGCTCTGGATGCAACGAAAAAACCGAACGCAACTCAGGGAAAGGATTCCCTTCAAATGGTCCTGTACCTGCTAGGGCGGCTGTTTGAACATCGGACTGAGCAACACCAAACTCTAATTCACCAGCACGAATACTGTTGACGTTATAACCTGAACCACCTGTGGACTCGGCAGAACAACGAATACCATGTTCTTTGCGATCTTTGTTTAACATACGGCAAATTGAACCACCAGCTGGGTAGTAAACCCCTGTTACACCACCTGTACCAATCGAAACAAACTGCGTGTCAGCCATAGACAACATAGAAGCGCCCGCAAGAGCAGGTACAAACAAAGCTTTAAATAGTGTTTTTTTAATTGTCATAGAATCCTCAAGCATTCCGGTATTTAAATTAATGTCATGTGACCAGGGCTATATGGCAAATTAAGTGCCAACTCCATAAAACTCTCTAACCAATTGATATTTATAAAAATAACAAAATAAAAACACACATTTATTCGTGATCAAAATTATAACTTAAGTTATAGAAAAATCGCTTTGCAAAGAAACTGTCAGCCAGAGCCTACGAAACATGCACACTCTATACACTTAATAACAAAAGCTATAATTATAACTTTTGTTATATTGCACCAATAAATAAACTCATTGCTCACCTCTATTTCATTTCCCACGCTTTTTTTATTGGGCTTATACCGTTAGTATTCGCCCCAATAACATCAATAAAAAAGACCTTCCGTACATGCTAAGCTCATTAAAAATACGCACTTTAGCCTCGTTGTTTTGTCTATTTTTAGGCTTGGCGTCCTTATCTGGTCCGCTATCGGCAAGAGACAGCAATTCGGCCATACTGGCTGGAAAAAGAGTCATATCCGTAGGTGCGGATTATAATTTTCCACCTTACGAATTTGCGGGAGACGACGGTGAGCCTACGGGCTACACGGTTGAACTCACAAACGCTATTGCAGAAGTAATGGGAGTTCATGTCCAAATAGAAATGGCCGATTGGCAAACCGTATTTGAAGGCCTACATTCTGGTCGTTTAGACGTTCTTCAAGGCATTGCGTATTCCGATGAGCGTGCCCAGAGTATTCGCTTCTCATCCGCACATTCGATTGTCAATTACTCTGTTTTTGCTCGTAAAGACTCGCCCGTTATTGACGATGTCTCACAACTCAAAAACAAAGAAGTCATGATCCAAAACGCCAGCATCATGCACGAATACCTAATCGACAATAACATCCAAGCCATCATCATTCCCGTTCAAACCCACGCTGAAGCACTGCGTTTATTGGCGTCGGGAAAACATGATTACGCCTTAACAGCCAACTCCCCTAGCCTTTATTTAAGCAAGGAAATGCAGCTTAATAATATTCATGCCATCGCCAGCCCAATATCGGGTCAACGCTTGGGTTATGGCGCCTTGCCCAAAAATGAAGACATCATCGCCCTTTTCAATGAAGGCCTCGCTATTCTTAAAAACACTGGCAAGCAACAACAAATTTATGAGAAATGGTTTGGTGCACTAGAACCACCACCTTTTCCTTGGAAAAAACTGGGGCTGTATGCAGCTTCTATCATTATCGCTTTGTTGCTCGCCATCGGCGCCATAAGCATATGGAACGCAATGCTGAGAAAAGAAGTAGAAAAGCGCTCTAATCAACTCAAGTCTCAGCAAGAACAACTCATTCAAGCGGATAAAATGGCCTCGTTGGGTATACTCGTTTCCGGTGTTGCCCATGAAATCAACAACCCAACTGGCTTATTAATGCTGAATCTCCCCATTTTGAAAGCCGCTTGGGAAGACGCGCTCCCCTATTTAGCAAAACACGCCCAAAATGACCCTAGTTTTTCACTCGCGGGCCTTAAGTTTGATCGTTTACGTCAGGAGTTACCGTATTTACTAGACGAAATGGATCAAAGTACATTGCGCATCCGCAACATAGTCAATGATTTAAAAGATTTTGCCCGTGAAGAACCCAATGAAATCACCCAAGAAGTCAATATAAATGAAGTGGTCTCCACCGCCATAAGACTCGTGGACACCTCAATTCGGAATGCCACCGATGACTTTGAACTTTATGTAGACAAACGCGATCCAATCATCATCGGTAGCGCTCAACGAGTAGAACAAGTGATGATTAACTTAATTATCAACGCTTGTGACGCCATAGAAAAACGCCAAGATAGCATTCGTGTCACAACGACTTTAAGCTTGGATGAGAAAGAGGTCCTTATTGTCATTGAGGATCAAGGAAAAGGCATTGATCCTGCCAACCTAATTCGCTTAACCGATCCCTTTTTTACCACCAAAAGGGAGCAAGGTGGAACAGGATTGGGGCTGTCTGTTTCTTCGGCCATTATTAATACACATCAAGGGAAATTGGCCTTTGATTCTGAAGTAGGCAAAGGGACTTGTGTAACCGTGTCTTTCCCAGTCTATAAGCCAAACACGGCAATGGAAGGCACATTGAGCAATACTGATCTTTTTGAACTCCCTACCAAAAAATAAGAGCCTTTTCATGAAACATAATCTCTACCCTCAATTTAAGATTTTATTGGTTGATGATGAAATCGCCTTTCTTAGAAGCATGTCGTTAACATTGGAAATACAAGGTTTTAACAACCTAATAACCTGCTCTGATCCAAGTCTCATCCCGTCATTAATGGAAAGTGAAGACATAGGATTGGTCTTATTAGACCTCACCATGCCAAAAGTATCGGGCCAAAAAGTATTGTCTTGGTTAAAAGAAGAATACCCCAATGTGTGCGTCATCATTATTAGTGGTGTCAATCAAGTCAACACCGCTGTGGAGTGCGTCAAACAAGGCGCTTTTGACTACTTTGTAAAAACCTCAGACCAGAATCAAATCCTAGACGGTTTAAAGCGCGCCATTCATACCCAAGAACTCACTCTAGAAAACCAAGCTTTACGCGCGCAAATTTTGTCAAACGAGCTAGAAAAACCAGATGCCTTTGCAAACATTATTACCTCAGACAAAGCCATGTGGTCTGCTTTTCGCTATATTGAGTCAATCGCCAGTACACGCCAACCTGTTTTAATATCTGGTGAAAGTGGCGTTGGCAAAGAGCTAATCGCCAATGTTATCCATGAATTAAGTCGTTGCCCAGGACCACTTGTCAGCGTCAATGTAGCGGGCGTCGATGACAATGTCTTCGCAGACACACTCTTTGGACACGCTCGAGGCGCTTTCACTGGCGCAGACAAAACACGACTAGGTTTAGTGGAAAAAGCGGCTGGAGGGACATTATTTCTCGATGAAATTGGTGATCTCAGTCTGGCGTCTCAAATTAAACTGTTACGCCTTTTGCAAGAAGGCGAGTACTACCCTGTTGGCAGCGATAAACCCAAGAGACTGGAAGCTAGAATCGTTGTCGCAACACATCAACAACTAGCACAGCTCCAAGCGGAAGGTAAATTTCGCAAAGATTTATTTTTCCGCCTAAAAACGCATATGGTGACGATTCCACCGTTACGAGAACGATTAGCGGACCTTCCCTTGCTAATCGACCACTTTATGACGTTAGCTTGCAAAGAGATGAATAAACCAAGTTTAACCGTCCCCAAAAACTTGTCTGTGAACTTGTCCCAGTACTCTTTCCCTGGCAATGCACGAGAGCTAAAGGCCCTGGTTTACGATGCGGTAAGCCAAAGCACATCGAATGAACTAAACTGCGCACCTTTTGAGCCACTGTTCAATCGAGAAAAGCCCGTCGTCTTAACGGAAAGCAGCATTCTCTTTGCTGCCAATATGCCGTTGCCGACGCTGAGCAATATGGCCGATTTATTAGTCGATGAAGCCATGAAGAGAGCCAGCAACAACCAATCACTCGCCGCAAGAATGCTCGGCATTTCACAACCTGCACTCAGTAAACGGCTAAAAAATATGAAAGAAAACCATGAGGAAAATGAAAAAGACACTTGAACACCTCGTTAAATCAGTGCGATAGTCGATACCCTTGAACATGAGGTGATTATGGAATTAGTGGCATTTGATCTAGACGGCACGCTATTAAATCGGCACCAGCGTCTTTCTGAATACACTCTCGAGACGCTTAAGCGCTTAAAGTCTGCTGGTGTTTTTTATACAATTGCAACGGGCCGCACACGTTTTGCAGCCATGCCTTGCATTGAGGGACATGACTTTCCTAACTGGCAGATTTTTAAAAATGGTGTTGAATGGTGGAATCCTCAACAAAATCTGTATCGTCACCGCAATTTACTGTCTCAGAGCCACATTTCAGAACTGCTAAGCTCTTTTGAAGAAAACCAAGTCACGCCGTTTGTTTTTTGTTTAGAAGACGATGGTTCTCACCGCGTGTATCATTCCCCCTTGAGTGGTCATCTAAGCGACCACATTGCCAATGAACTAGGCAACCATAAGAACATGAGCCTTCACCCTTTGGCTGAGCTTTCTCATACCGCCAGAATCACCAATATCAGTGCCATGGGACGCCCTGAGTTTATTGAAAATATTGTGCAAGACACACAAAAACACCGCCATCTGACAGCGTATTCTGGCGGTGGCATCTATAACCCTGATGCGTTCTGGCTGGATATCCACCACAGTGATGTGTGTAAAGGTTCCGCATTAATGGAACTAAAGGCAGAAATTGGTGCCAAAAGAATGCTAGTCTTCGGTGACGGTGACAACGATTTATCAATGTTCTCTGTTTCAGATGAAGCCTTTGCCACTGAAAATGCTTTGCTGCACGTTAAAGATGCAGCCACCGATGTGATTGGTCATCATGACGAAGATGGCGTTGCAAGATACTTAAGAAAAAGGTACGACTTGTAGTCTGTAAGTGCTTTTAAGTTACCAAAAGACAACATAAATGCCTTTACCCAGCGATCATTTTGAACCATGATTGTTAAAAGAATAATTAGTTTGGAGAAATGCCATGTTTGAATTTTTGCTATTCATCGTTGCCTGCGCGGCAATTGCTTTCTTGGTTGCCAACATCCAGAAACAGACTATGCAACCAAAAACAAAGCTGCAACCTATCAAAATTGAACGCGAAGAAACACGTCGCCCAGTACCTCGCCAAAGACCTCGTTACTGAGTGAGTGTGCTTTAATAAGACATTTTTCCATTCTCTGCTTGCCAGATTGATTCATTCGATCTGGCATTTACGTCTTAATACCATACTCTTTTAGTTTATTAGCAATCGCACTGTGGCTCATGCCAACCGCTTTGGCCAAACGTCTAGTGCTAGGAAAGTTTGGATACAACCTTTTTAGCAACTCTGCTTCCCATTGTTTTACGGTTTGCTCTAATGAATCGTTTACCAATGCCATCTCAGCAAACGCATTTAATTGAGGCACATGAATGTCTTCCGCGAGCCATAATGTTTTTTGCGTCAGCAAGGTTTGCAAGCAAATATTCTGTAACTCTTTCAGGTTTCCCGGCCAATCATACAGGGCCAACTTCACTATCGCATTTTTTGCTATTGATGGCACCGTTTGTCGATGACGCTCAGATTGAGCAACCACTATTTGCTGAACTAAACCTTCTATGTCTTCTTTTCGCTCTCGCAATGGCGGCATAGACAAAACCAGCGTCGCTAAAGCGAAATACAGCGCTTTATTTAACCTCGTTCCATCAGCCAACTGAGCTTGGCTCAAAGAAGACACACTCACCAAACGCATACTGGGTTGCCGAGTTAGCCAGTTCATTATCTCAATTTGCATTGATTCACTGAGGTATTCGATCTCCTCAATGACAATCCAACCAGATAGGTTATCGAACGCTTCGATGTCTGCCTTGGTCAAGTCTCTAGCATGACGAACGATCAAGCTAGCATCACGCTCGCCATGCCGTTTATGCCAATACTGAAACAAGGCATCAATCAAGCTGCGTTTGCCGGTTCCCGTTTCTCCTTGCACCAATAACGGCTGAGGAACGTCGACAAAGGCTTTGGCTTGGTTCAAAGTTTGCCTCATGCTAGGACTTTTGCGTACCGCAGGTTGAAAATAGCTTTCAAGGGGGTTCTCTGCGTCTGGCGCTTGCTTAAGACTTTCTGCTTGGCGATCTAAACGCACTTTCGATTTTACATAAATCACCGTTCCGGCAGGATTGGCAACCCCTTCATCATCAGACACAAAAATAGGCTTCATTTCCAGCAACAAGGTTTTGTGACGAATGCGTATGCGTTTACTGATACCCTCTTTAGGATTGGCCCAAGTGTCCTTAGAGAAGTGAATCCCTTTTATAAATTGCTGCAAAGGTTTGTGTAACAGCTCCGAAATGGGCACTTGTAAATCTTCCGCCGCGAGCCTCCGTCACCATGGTAATATGGCCTTTCAAGTCGACAGAAATCACACCATCAGGCAAAGCCTCAAGTAGCGTATAAAGCGCGTTATGCTCTCTTTCCGATGGTGTAAACATCACCGTTTTAACATCTTCCACACTGTCTAAACGACGAATATCCGCCAATAAGCGCTGTAATTTAGGAAAAGGAATGTCGGAGAAACCGCAATAAATACAACGTCGCTTGGTATCCACTTCAACCAAACGCATGTCAATTTGATGAGGGATAAACAGATCAAGGGCTTCACGCACCATACCAATTCTGTCTTCACACTGAATTTCTAATCTCATGGCATTGCTAATCTCATGGTCATTCTCTTGCTTCAGAGCGAAGCATTATTTTTCCTTTGAGCTACTTTTCTTTTGAGCTACTTTTCTTTTGAACTTAAAAGCAACAAATTTTGCTGCGGCGCAAAGGTTTCATACAAGGGCAATACCGCCGCCCCCAACACTCCTGCCGTATGGCCTGTTTGGGCGATGCGTATCATAGGTAATGGCAACATACTATGAGCCATCAAAGAGCGCTCCATGCTTGCTATTAAAGCGTTCAATACGCAAGTCGGTAAACGCCCACCAATGAGAATCGCTTCCGGATCATACAACGCAATCACCGAAGCCAAAGCCGGTGTGACTTCGAATGCCACCTCTTCTGCCCATCGATCGATAAGTTGATGGTATTGCCTATCATGCCAAGCGTCCGCCGATGTTGGCCATAAGACTTGCTGTTCCATAAAAAAACGTCGCAATGACGACAAAGACAAGGCTTCAAGAATCCACTTACCATGCTTTCCCGTGGCGGAAGGAATCAAACCAAAACTGCCAGCTTTGCCATGCGCACCAAAATAACACTCGCCGTTGGCAACAAAACTGCCACCACAGGCCGTACTCACAAACAGGTAAAAGAAATGCCGTTGTGGCACCTCTGATGCCAATAATAATTCACTGGTTGCAGCGGCCACGGCATCGTTCTCACAAAAACATGGCAACCCCGTTAATTGGGTTAGCCAGGATTCAAATGCATCAGACTGCCAGTAAGCTAGTGCTTCTTTTAGCCTGTCTAAGTCCGCCCGCTGGTCGGTATCCGTTACTAAAGTCTCCAGCCACGAATCCATATAATCGGGTCTGGCCAGACCAACGCCCTGCACCTTACTCCAATTTGTCCCTAAGGTCGCCTTGACCTCTTCAATCAAGTCTTCAGCGATTTTTTTCGCAAGCATTTCTGAAGGAAAAGACACCACGCGCTCTAACAACAAAATACAGCGACCACTAAAATCCAACAGCGCAGCACTGATATGGTCTCGGTCAACGTTAATACCCAATCCATAAGCGCCTTGTTTGTTGATGCTTAATTTGACCGAAGGCTGCCCACGACGGCCTTTTACCTTGCCGTCAATCTGTAATAGCTGCCGCTCAAGCAAAGACGAGGTAATCACCGAGATCGTTTGAGCGCTTAAGCCAGTTCGCTCTGCAATAGTGACTCGGGATATCTCAGGATGCTGACGCACCAAATGCAAAATAATTCGCTCGTTGTATATACGGCTTTGTTCTGAGGTACTGCCTGACGACTTCATATAATCTTACTCTCACGTTAAGCCCGCAAACTAATCGCTAACATTTAATAAATCTAATTGATTTAATCACATAACCCATTAATATGGAAAATCAGCAATAGAGTTAAACAACCTATCCAACAAAAATAACACGGCTGGCTTTTAAAAGCAGAGCCAAAGTAAAGGACAACATCATGTCTTCTTTTCCTGAATTTACTTCAATTGGTTTTTTAACAGAACACATCCAATCCACCATGAATTTCTATCATCCTAAATGCATCGACTCTGAGGGTGGCTTTTTTCAATTTTTCAAAGACAACGGTAACATTTACGATACCGATACGCGTCATCTCGTCAGCAGCACGCGTTTTATTTTTAACTACGCCAAAGCCTATCAAGCCGAAGGTAAGCAGGCTTATTTAAATGCCACTCGCCATGGACTGAGGTATTTGCGTGATCGCCACCGTCGAGAAAATGGCGGCTATGTCTGGCTACTCAGCAAGAATCAAAACCTCGACGAAACCAATCATTGTTATGGGTTTGCCTTTGTTATGCTGGCTTATGCAACGGCCTACAAAGCGGGTGTAGCAGAAGCTAAACCGTGGATTGAAGAAACCTTTCATACCATGGAAGAACATTTCTGGGACGCTGAATTCGGATTATACAAAGATGAAATTTCCAGCGATTGGCAAAACGTTTCCCCTTACCGTGGCCAAAACGCCAACATGCACAGCTGTGAAGCACTGCTTGCCGCCTATGATGCAACACATGAACATCGTTATTTAGAACGCGCTACTCTACTCGCCAAGCACATTTGCCAACGCCAAGCGGCGTTAGCAGGTGGTGAGATTTGGGAACACTACACGCCAGATTGGCAAGTGGACTGGGATTACAACAAAGACAACCCTAAACATTTATTCCGCCCATGGGGATTTCAGCCCGGTCACCAGACGGAATGGGCCAAACTGCTGCTATTGATTCATCAACGCTCACCACTTGATTGGTTGATTCCAACAGCTCAGACACTGTTTGACTCAGCGTGGAAAAAATCTTGGGATGAAACCAATGGTGGCCTTTGTTATGGCTATGATCCAGAAGGTAATATTTGCGATGGGGATAAATATTTTTGGGTTCAAGCCGAATCGTTTGCCGCTGCCGCCATGCTTGCGATCCTAACCAAAGAAACACACTACTGGGATAAATATCAGCAACTTTGGCAATACAGCTGGTCCCACATGATTGATCACCAATACGGTGCTTGGTTTCGCATTCTTACCCAAGACAACCAAGCCTACGATGACTGCAAAAGTCCAGCCGGAAAAACCGACTACCACACCATGGGCGCTTGTTATGAGGTAATAGACCAGCTAACCAAGGTGAAATAATCCCCCTTACTCACTAGAGGGCAATCATTATGAGACCTTTGCACAATGTCACAAGCAAAGGTCTCATTCTATTTAGTGGCAAAATACAGTATCATGCAGCCCCAACGTCAGTGGACATGAGCCTCTTCCCTTATGCAGTTAGACAAAATAGATCTCAACTTACTTCGATATTTGGACTCCTTACTTCGGGAGCAGAATGTCACCCACGCCGCCAATCAGTTGGGCATCACTCAGCCAGCGATGAGCAATGGACTAAGACGTTTAAGAGATCTATTCCACGACCCACTTCTAGTAAGAACCAGTGATGGCATGATGCCAACCGCACTCGCCATACAACTGCAACCTCGTGTGCAAAACATTTTACAAGCGGTCGATGAAGTGCTGCACCTAGGCCAAAACTTTGAAGCGGAATCAAGCTCTCGAGTGTTTCGTATTATGGCCAGTGACTACGCAGAAGCCACGCTCATTCCACCGCTGATGAAAAAGCTACAGGATGAAGCACCCAATGTCATACTCGATGTCATGAACCCAAGTGATGTCAGCTTTCACGATGTAGAAAAGGGTAAAGTAGATTTGGTTATCAATCGCTTTGATACCCTGCCACAATCTTTCCACCAAAAGTCCGTTTGGGTGGATCATTTCTCTTGTCTAGTACCGGCCAATTCTGATATTGCCAAAAATTTCTCCTTAGAAATGTACCTTGCTTCCCCGCATGTTTGGGTCAGTAAAACAGGCTTTGGTGTCGGTGTTGGCATTCAGCCAGAAGAAGTGCAAAAACTGGGTTGGGTCGATGGCACCTTGGCGGACTTAGGCTTTAAACGCAATATCCGTCTATTCACACGCAACTATAATGTCGCCATGCGCGCTACAGAACAACTGGGACTCATTGCCACACTGCCATCGTTGGCCACACGCCTTATGAAAGGCAATCAAAGTGTTGTGGTGCTACCGCCACCGTTTGACATTCCACCAGTGGAATTGAAAATGCTATGGAGCCCATTATTACAACATGATCCAGGACACATTTGGCTGCGCTCCACTATTGCAGGATGCGCCCGCACTATTGCTGAAAACAACAATTTATAATCGACCGTCTTACGTCTGATTCATAAAAAAACGAGGCTCTTGGCTCGTTTTTTTATCTCGCTGCAATACGCCACATCTATGACATATTGTTCAACTGCTGTATCGACTCTTCTGCATTAGAAACGGTTCTTTTCAAATCCGTAATATGCCCATTATCTATACTGTAACACCAACCATGCACATGCAATTCTTGACCGATTTTCCAAGCGTTTTGCACGATACTGCTCTGGCAAACGTTCGCCACTTGCTCTACCACATTTAACTCACACATACGATCAAAACGCGCGTGCTCATCTTCAATGCTATCCAACTCGTCACGATGCAAGCGATAAACATCTTTAATATGACGCAGCCAGTTGTCTATCATACCGTGCTCTTCCGTCCCCATGGCCGCTTTGATACCACCGCAACCATAATGCCCCACCACCATGATGTGTTTCACTTTTAACACATCCACAGCGAACTGAATAACAGACAGACAATTTAAGTCTGTATGCACCACTACATTGGCAATATTACGATGAACAAAGACTTCGCCAGGTAAAAGATCCACTATTTGATTGGCAGGAACGCGGCTATCGGCACAACCAATCCAAAGATATTCCGGCTTTTGTTGTTTCGATAAGGTAGAAAAAAATTCTGGGTCCTCTGCCGTCACCTTGGCCGCCCATTCTCTATTTTTATTAAACAGCTCATCTAAATGACTAGACATAATTCACTTCCTTTATTTCCTTTCGATACCAACGCAGCTTAATGTCCGCCGTCAGTGTAATAGAGTTAAGCTGCTTTACCGCCTCGCGGCCATCATAGGAAGCCTTATGAATGTGAGGCGTCATGCTCAACAATTGTTGAATGTGCAACTGGGAATCCAGAGTAAAAGTAAAGCGTTCAGCCTGCTCATGTAGCAACTCAAAGCCCGACACACCCGACGCAAATGTGGCTTTATACTCATAAATGGATGGATAAAGTAATTTACGTAACTCAATCAAGTGATCGGCACCAGACTCCACCAGCAATAACACACCATGATCACTTAATACCCGAGAAAACTCTGTAAATACGGGAAAGCCAAACAAGCACAGCACCGCATCAAAGCGTTCCTTTGGCATCGGCAAACCGGCATTACTGGCTACCAGCCAGCTGATATCTTTATCGCGTTTACTAGCGGCCGTGACCGCCCATTTGGAAATATCCAACCCCATACGTTCAGCATAGATACCTTGGCCTGACAAGGCACGGCCGAGCTCACTAAGGTAATAGCCCTCCCCACACCCAGCGTCAAGAATACGAACACCGCTGTGTAAGTTTTCTTTTGGCCAAGACGAGAGAATTGCCTGAACGATAGGCAGATAGTGGTGTTGATTGAGAAAAGCATGGCGTGAAGCCACCATTTCCTTGCTGTCGCCTGGGTCTTTAGAACGTTTGTTTTGTACTGGAAGAAGATTGACATAGCCAGTTTTGGCCAAATCATAAGTGTGTCCGTGTTGACAAATTAAGCTGCGCTCGCGTCTTTGCAAGGGCGCAGAATCTATCGGACAAGAAAGATTTTCAAGCGTCGACACAATGTATCCATAGTTGATTAATAAGCGCTATTAACGATAAGGATAACCTATTAGTGGGATACTGAACACGAAAAAAAGCGCTGCCATAATGCTTTCTTATTTCGGCCATTCATTCTAACCAGCCCTTGCTAAGCGACAACATTATGGCTATCAAGATAGACAAGAAAATCATCACTACTCAAGGGTTTAGAAAACAAATACCCCTGCACTTCTTGACAATGATATTTATTCAACACATCTACCTGGCCGCGGTTTTCGACGCCTTCTGCAATCACTTTTAGATTCAGGCTATTTGCCATAGCAATGGTGGCTTTAACAATGGCGTCATTATCACTGTCCAACCCCAAATCATGAATAAAAGAACGATCGATTTTTAACGTTTGAATAGGGAATTTTTTCAAATAAGCCAATGAAGAATAGCCCGTACCAAAATCGTCAATTGATAAGGTTAAGCCGAGCTTACGAAAGCTGTGCAGTTTTTCAATCGATTGCTGTGCATCGACCATCAACATGCTTTCAGTGAGCCTCAAGTTCGAAATATTTCGAATCAACGCCCGTTTCTTCAAGGACTCGCTCAACCATATCAACCAAATCTGCCTGCATAAATTGCCGACTGGATAAATTGACCGACAATTTGATATCAGGATAACCCGCTTTGCGCCATTCCTGTAACTGACGACACGCCCTGCGAATGACCCATTCCCCTAAAGGCAGAATAAGACCACTCTCTTCTGCTAAAGGAATAAATTGATCTGGGCTAATCATGCCAAGCTCAGGATGAATCCAACGAATAAGGGCTTCGGCGCCCACTACCGTCTCATCTGGAAGGCGAATTTTAGGCTGATAGTGCAAAATAAATTGCTCTTCTTCTATCGCTTTTCGCAACCCACCGCCCAATGTTAAATACGCATCAATATTCTCTGCCATGCTATTTTGATAGACAAAACACATATTATGGCCCATGGATTTTGCACGATACATAGCAGCATCGGCATTTTTCAGTAGATGATCCACGTTGTCAGCATGTTGAGGGTAACTGGCAATACCAATACTGGCGGTGATCATCATTTCCATTTTGGCCACAGGGTAAGTATTGCTGGCATTCTGCATAATACTTTCAGCAATGCTTTCTAATTCTGCAATAGAATTCGTATTCTCAAGCACCACAACAAATTCATCGCCGCCCAAACGATATAAACACGCTCCAGAAGGGATACTGTCTTTGATACGTTCCGCCACGCGTTGAATCAGCTCGTCACCGACCCGATGACCAAAATTGTCATTAATGACTTTAAAACCATCTAAATCCAAATACAAAAGACCAAACTGTCGATGACGCTTACGGGCATTAATCAGCGCACTTTCTAACTGATGATAAAGCAAATTACGATTGGGCAAATTGGTTAAACCATCGTAATTATTAAGACGATAAAGCGCCACCTCATGATCTCGCTCTTCTTGAATATCATGAGTTAACAGATAAATCATGTTCGTTGAGGGATGATAAGACACTTCTATCTTATGCCAGCGTATTCCATTTTGTGTCGCCAGCCGAATTTCTTGGAATAAATTTTCTTGATGAGCAAGACGACGAATAAAACTATTAGCCGCACCAGACACAGCAAACAAATCTCGAACGTGCTGAATGACACCAAAATGCGCAATAAAATGCTCACTGGCTTCAAGATACTGACCATATTGATCAAAAATAGCGAAAGACAAACTTCGAAACTGCGCCAACAAACCGGCATGATGAACAATAATAGAGTCATCCTGAACAACAGAAACAGCATCGTAATGCGAGACCGGGTGTGCCTCAACAAACAACCCTTTTCGCGCGTCCTCTAGAGCAATGACCGAGCCACGAACCTGATACTCAACCCCATCCTTGGACGTAAATGGCCACTTAAAGGGTAAGCTTTCACCAATATCAAGCGACGCTAAATGAAGTGACAAACGTTCTCTTAATCCACTCGGAATAGCACGTTGCCCCAATTTAATGTCCTTCAGAGAGCCAATTAACAAGGCTTCAGCCGCTTCATTACAGCACGGTACACTTGATTGCTCTACGTCTATAATCCACGCGGCTAATGGCATTTTAGCCTGCAGTAACTTTGATAAATCGGTCATCTACTTTTTAATACTACTAGTTTGTAAAGCAACTAAAGTGCATCTTAATATTGGACTCTGTTTCACCATGAATCTGGCACAATAAATACATTTCTATTATTTTCAGCATGACGCACAGCTCGCCATAAAAGTACATGTTTGGGGCGACTGTCATGTAGGAATTCGCTTACAAGATTGTAGGCAGATTGTAGAGAATTGAAAGTGAAATTATCAGTTATATTTTGATTCGCCAACCAATGAGGCTTTTGTAAGATAGAAAAATAAGAAAAATACGGCGTTAGCAACGCCATTTGGGACACCCGTATCCAGCCACCATGCTCAGTTTGACTCAACCACTTCTCCACATCCTGCTGATGATTAAGAGCAAGATACAAACGCCCAAATATCAACAAACTGGTCTGCGGCACACGATCTCTAGCAAACTCGGCAATGGCAGAAAAACCTTCTTGCGTTTGTAAAATCTGTAACTGATGCTCTCTGGCTCTGGTGACCTTTTTTAATAAGCTATCATTTTTATTTGGCCCAATCCAATCATGGGGAAAAAGATCGGGACGCTCTAAATAAAATTTAACGGCGATTTCAAATTGATGGAGCACTCCGTCAGGTGTCTCCACCAACATATCCACTTCGCCCAGCGTCTTTCCTGACGCCGTTATTTGAAAATGTTCGCGAATAACCGTTAAACAAGACAAATGTTCTATCGCATACGAAAACAGACTTTCAAAGTAGCTGCCCAAAAAATGTGACTTACATTCAGCAAGGGCATTAATCAATGGCGCAGGCATCTGATCCAGTGCCAATAACCGCGCTTCAACATCGGCCACCCAATAGGCTTCGAGGTAAAAATCTCGCTCGATATAATGCCCTTCCACCAACCAAGCAAGGTCTTTTACCAAAGGATGATGAAGCTGATCAGAAATCACAATGCGCCACTTAAATGTTGATCGATGCGATTCAAACAATTGACAAGATGCGCAACGTTGGCTGAAGGCTTATGTTTAAACGCCTCTTCCGCCATGGGAGAAATATGACAGCGCACAGGCAAATCACTCCCAGTGGCTAACAAGGTTTTAAAACGCTCTATCATCACAAATCGCAACCACTGCTCAAACCGCATCGTATCAATACAAAAAGGCTCTGTACTCTGTAAGGCCTCGTTACTTGGCGTACCACATTCCCAAACACCACAATCTTGCATCGCCATTTGCAAGTCCATCAACAAATCCGCCAACACATGATGGTCAGAAAAGGCTTTTTTCAACCTGATTTCTCCTCTAAAAAACGGTAAGATAACGCATCTTTTTATGTAACTTTCTCTTTATATAACTGTCTTTTATTCAACAAAGGGCGCCCACTGCGCCCTTACTTGCAAAACGAATCCATACTTTATCATGAACAAAATAGAATCGCTTTCTGACTTATTTGATATGGTCGGATGTGATGTGAGCTACTACGACCTAGGACGCAACATCACCAAAATCACTCCGCAGCAAGCCATACAGTTCGATCGCAAACAGCAAGCCTACCCTTTTCCCTTTCGCCAACACGCTTGGCTAGCTTGCCTGTTAACATCAAAAGACACAGCCAAAAAAGACAGTGCCAATGCTGGCGTCATTTGGTTTGTTAAACTGCCGCTCGACGAAGCAGGTTGCCTAAATCTTGGTACGCGAGATCACTTCATCAAAAGTATTGTCGATAAAATACTGCACAAAGGCGAAGAAGCTGGCTTATCCGAAGCCCTCGAAGACAACCCTTATGTCTTCAAGCCAGATCAAGAACGCATGGCCAGTTTTCACGCTATTCTTGGCAAAGATCTTCACAAAGCCCCTTCGCACTACTTTGACGACGTGGTTAAACACCTGTCATCGGACGTAAACAAACAAGACGACAGCTGGCAAACACTCGGGCTGCAAGGCATTGCCGAACTCGCCGCCAGAGTAGACGAAGACACATACCAAGTGCTCATACAAAAAGCCATTCAACACGCCGCCAAGCCCGTTGTCAGCGCCCTATGCCATGCTCTTGAGCACGAAACGCTGTCAAGTCAGCTACAAGAAACGCTGATTGCGCAACTGCAAACGGAGCAAGACGCACTCATGCAAGCAAGCTACCTACGCGCCTTATCCAGAGCAGAGTTAAACAATACATTGTTATTACCACTGTTTGGTTTGCTCGGCAGTCTAACAGAATGCCAAGACAACGACCTTCACCCCATTGCTGCTCTCGCCGCAAAATGCCCCCATTGGCTGGGTCAAAACCCACAGCTACTGCGTATTATCATGGAAAAACTGGCGCACCGAGAAGACGGCTACATCGCTTTCAGACAAATCGCCGCCGAACTGAGCCAACACCCTGAAGCCAAACAACCCCTTTGGAGCTTGTTACGCAGCGGCCACGTCAGCCCGAAACTGGCCCAAGCGGTAAGTTATTTATTCACACAAACGCCCACATCGGTACAGTGATGAGAAATAGTTAGTAACGAAAAGAATAGAGTCTGTGGCGTTTTACATAGAAAAAAACGCTTCAGACTTTGGTTTTTTGAAATGAGTGAAATGGCTTACTGCCATGCTATCTTCAAGTCACGGCGTGACTGCGCACAATCCCCTTAAATACAGGTTAATTAAGCTTTGATAAGGAATGCCCTTATCATCTGCCAAAGCCTTAAAATACTCAACAGTATCTTCATCAAGCCTTATCGTAACCTGCTTCTTAAGCTTTTTAGCGTAAGGGTTTTTGACTGAATTTGAAAAATCATAATGATCACGCATAGCGATAATCCTCTAGTTCTCATCCGTAGTAGACAATAAATACTTGCGTAAATCTCTTTCTTGCCTCAACAGATGAAGGATATAGACTGAATCGTTATCAACTTTGTAGAAAACACGGCAAGGATTCACTACCACTTCTCGATAATTTAGAGTCGAAATTTCTTCAGGGATTCTACCGGAGTCAGGAAATTGTTCGAGTCTCTGCACCTTACTGAAAACATTTTCTACTAATTGCCTCGCAGCGTACGGATTACTCACTGCAATATACTCAGCAATATCGTTCAGATTATTCAGTGCTGGCTCAGTCCAAATTATTTGAGCCATTTACTCATTTTCTCTTTGGCTTGCGACATATCCATTGTTCTACCTTCACGGATGGCCTGTTCGCCCTTCGCAATACCTTCCAAGATATTCATCCGTTCCACCATCAACTCGTAATCAGCAACATCAAGCAAATAAGCTGATGGCTGACCATGCTCGGTTATGAGAATAGGCTCTTTTGACTCACGCAAGTCAGCAAGCAGCTTCGTTGCCTGCCTCTTTAATGTAGTAACGACTTCGGTTCTCATAGCGACACCTCAGATTAAAATGTATCACTATAGTATCACTCCAATTTAAAAAGAACTAATGCCCACATAAAAGACGAACAGTAGCGAGTCCAGCCCACGCTTTTTGTTGGCGATTTTTCATGTGCTTGTTATGTATTGTCATCTGGCTTGTAAAAATGTGGTTCGTGTATTTGAGGGTTTACCTCGTAAATTCCATCCATTTCTTTTGGCCTAAGCTCAGGATAACGTTCCCATAAAGGCTGTAGCATCTCTAAGAACAGCTCTCCCATAACTTTCCCTGCGCTTGATCTATAAGATTCAAAATTTTCTTTTGTATCCTTATCCATAACGAAACGCACGCTTTGGTCAAGCTTTCCTGACACTTGCATTAGTAGAACACTTAGTTCTTCAGCTTCCTTCTTATTCATTTAGATCTCCGTATATGAGCGATTTATTATGTGTTTCTCTTACTGCAAGAATCTTTTGCAAACAATTTAAATACTAAAAGTATCGGCAACAAAACAACTGACCAAATAGTTGATAGAAATAGGATTGCGATGAGTATGGATATGCCGCCTCCCTCAAGCTCAAAATTAATGGCGTATGCGGTAACCAAAGACAACACCACACATAAAAAAGTCATTTTAATAGGTGGGAAGTAATACTTTTCAGGAAGCCATTTAGCCGACAATGACCAGATCAGCAAACATGGCCCTGCCGAAAGACATGCTAATAAAGCGATGATTCCTGCGAATATCAATATTTCCAATTAGTGAACTCTCCCTGACACATAACGCCCGCTCAAATGGTGAACAACACTATCCCAACACTCAACTGTTATCCTATAAACGCAGGAGCCAAATAAACCCAAAACCACCAAGTGTTGAGAATCCGACTTGAAAGGTTTGTTATACGTTGCTTCCCTGCCCAAGCACTGGTCTGAAAAAACTACGTTCGTAGCTAATAATACAGTCGACTTTATCTGCAAACTTAAAAACCTCAATACACTCGGGATCATTTAAAGATTTAAGACGATACTCTTCATATACAGATAAGCTTTCAAATGTGAACAAAGCTAGAGCTATATTATTCGCACCTTCTGACGGTAGGAAATAGCCATTGTGTTGACCACCGAACTTCTCAACAAGTGGAATCCACATTCTTGCGTATTCTTCAAATTCTTTAACCTTTTTCGGGTCAATCACGTACCTGACATAGCAAGTAATCATAAAATTTAAATCTTTCTAATAGCCTAATTTAATACTCAATGTATAACACCAAGCAGCCATGCTTAACTACTTACAAAACTAAAGCCTACAGGGTAAGAATGAAGACCATCAAAATCGCCTTTACTCACCGCTACGCCCTTGCTTTTAGCGATAGCGTAAACCATCCCCATATGAAAGAAGTAATTAGGCACTATGTATTGATGAATAAAATCTGACTGGCACAGCTGAACTTCTGAAAAACCCGCTTTATCATTCAAAACTTTACTATCATCAAAAAAACAAATATCAGGAAGCTTTTCTAACAGTTCTCTCGTTTCAATGATTTGACGAACAACGGCGGCTTTCCCTACCTCATCCGACATTAATGAAACAGCCTCTTTCCCCAGCAGCGGGTAATACCCTCTTAACACAAAATTGGCTGCAATTTTTGCGTTCATTTCAAGCGAAAACATATCATCCGCTAAAGACTCAGAGAACAGTTCAGGGGGCACTTTATTAACAATCGTCTCCAACTGTAATAAGTAGCCCTTGAATAATTGTTTAATGGTACGACTCATTAGTAACTCTAAGCCTCCTTGATAGAATGTGACCTGACAAACATTCACCCAACAGATCATGTAAATTTTATTAGGACACGCATGTTAAAAACCTTGTAAATACTGACTTTCTAAAGTGCGTGTCTTCTTAACGTTTGATAGTTTTGAGTCCAATATACCACTTGGGCTGCATGGCATTAAAATCGGTTCGAATGTTAGAGGTCAAATAACTAGCAGAATCGAGAACAAGGTCTCGCCCATCCACACGTTTAAAAACAACCCAGTGCCAAAAATCTCTCCCCTCTTCCTGATGATGTTTAATAGCCAACAACGCCAGATCAGGCAATGCGCCCCAAGATTCAAATAGAATTTCATTCTCAGTAGCCTCAACACCAACACGAGACAACATATGTCGAACATATTGCGTATCCGACCACAGCGATGTATCAGAAGCATAAATACCCATTGAATTCGCTAATGCCTTCATCTCCGCGTAACTTTTACCAACAACATTAGCCACAGAAGCAATCCCGCATCCTGTGGTTTCTTCTTGTATAATGGGACTAATCACAGCCGCTCCTTTTGCGCACAACGCCAGTATGCAAATATTCACCAACTACATGCTGATCTTTTTGTCTCAATATCATATTTTGATAGCGTCTATCTTGTGGTCGGCCATTGCACATAAAACGAGGCAAGGCTCTTTCGACTCCGAACTGAAAACACGCTCTCCACTTGCATTCCAAATTGAGTTATTACCGCATGAGGACCAACCGCCCGTTGTAGATATATGGTTGCTCAAAAGCACAGGAAAACCATGTATCGCTGCGATGGAGGACAACATTTTGGCGTCCGCTTCAAAGCCACGTTCAGATATTAAAGCGCTGGCAATGTATATATCAGCACCCAGTTCGCGTGCTTTTTGAGCGTGTTCTGGCGACGCAAAATCCGCGCATATCGCCAATGCAATTCGATAACCATTTACAGTGAAAACGTAGTCAGCTGCACCGCTCGAACAATGCTTACCCTCGCCTTCATGCAAATACTGCTTAGCATAGAACTCTCGTGCCCCATCAGGAAAACAAATAACCGCTCCGATGGTTGGTTTGGCGTCCCTTCCCGATGTAAGAGTGACTTTAAGAGGGCACCCTGCGAGAACAATAATGTTGTGATCTACTGCCGCTTGAGATAACGCTTCGAACACATGTGATGTTTCAGATAAAGCCAGTTCTTGAGCAAGTTCAAGCTCATAGCCCGTCAAAGATAACTCAGGAAACACCACCACATCAGCTTTGCATGATGAAGACTGCTCAATCATCTTAATATGCTGTGCGAGATTTTCTGTCACATCACCTTTAACAACAGGAACCTGAGCCAAACTGATACGGATACTTGTTTTCAACATCTCTCCTTAACGTACTTCAATTGATAACGGCTTTTTTGAAAAATCGATTTGATAAGCACACGCATGTTAAAAACCTTTTAAATGCTGGCTTTCTAAAGTGCGTGACTTATTAACGGCAATATACTCAGCAATATCGTTCAGACTATTCAGTGCTGGCTCAGTCCAAATTATTTGAGCCATTTACTCATTTTATCTTTGGCTTGCGACATATCCATTGTTCGACCTTCACGGATGGCCTGCTCGCCCTTCGCAATACCTTCCAAGATCTTCATACGTTCCACCATCAGCTTCTGTTCCTGATTTACGCGGCGAGCAGAAGAAAGATCTAGGTCATCAACCATGTCTTCCTGGCCTTCCTCAAATTTTTTATCGAAGTCTTTAGCTTTCATAAAGCTCAATCTCCTTATTGCGGGAACGCCTGACTGAAATTAGACGAATACGAGCATCCCTGTAAGTGACGACAGCCGACAGACCGTAAAACGAACGACAAATTTTATGCGTTACTCCCCTGTATAAAATCTATCTATGTAAATAGTGAGATCAACGTTGTTAAACATTATTTTGCAGGCGTTCCGGCTGAACCTGCAAGAATGCCACCGTCAATATTTATCTCTGTTCCTGTCAAATAGCCAGATTCATCTGAAGCCAACATGACAGCAACACAAGCGACTTCCTCAGGTAAACCAAAACGCCTAAGCGGTGTATCTTGAACAAAAGCGGCCATATTCGCTTCACGTTCAGGCCCATCACCCAGCATCGGTTCCCACATAGGCGTCAGAATTGCAGCAGGGTGAATGGAATTACACCGCACTTTTAAGCCTTGCTGTGCGCAGTACAAGGCGACACTTTTTGTATGATTTCGCACTGCCGCTTTACTGGAAGCATAGGCCGCGGCCGTTGGAATACCGACGATGCCAGAGCGTGAGGATATATTAATAATGGACCCTTTCTGTGTGGCACGCATGGCTTTAATGGCATACTTACATCCTAAAAATACCCCATCAAGGTTTGTCTCATGTACTTTGCGCCAAGCGTCTAAGGTTGCATTCTCTGGATCATGCGGGACGAAGCCCTCTTCGAAGCCAGTAATGCCAGCATTGTTAACGACAATATCAAGCCGACCATGTACATCGATTATTTTCCCAATAAGCTTCTGCCACGCTCCTTCGTCGCGAACATCTAACAAAGCAAACTGGGCAGATTGACCAATGGATAGCGCTACTTGCAGCCCATTGTCCTGATCAATATCCGTGACATAAACAAAGGCACCTTCCTGAGCAAAATGTCGAACAATTGACTCACCAATCCCTTTAGCAGCCCCAGTGACTAAAGCCACCTTTCCTTCGAGTCTCATAATGTCTCCTATTAAAGCCTGATACTCCCAACTACCGCTGATTTTTATTAGATGATAATAAGGCGTATCGCTTACACTGATTTGTTAACTTCTTGGCCGCGGCATAACTGCCCACCTCTCTTCCTGAAAATTGATACTATATAATTACAATGCATCAAGTCGAAAAGGGGCTTACCAAGACACCCACGTTAAACACTGACCTAATAATTCAAATACAACATAGGGCTTATCCAATTGATCAACGTACCTAAAGTGAGTAATACTATCTTCCTTCTCAACTTTATAGATTTTTTGATGTAGATGCTCGTCAGCCACAAATACTGAGGAATGAGTATTTATAAGGGGCTTACCAAGACACCCACGTTAAACACTGATATTTATCATACAAAACCACCTTCTCAAGAGATAGTACTTATATGGAGTTCATCTTTTATCGTTTTGGTAAGGAGCAATTCACTACTAAAAGGCTAGTTATTAGGTTGTTAGGCGAGTAAATTTACTAATATATGATTAGTAAAGAAAGACGATGAATGGTGGATGGTGGATGGAATGAAGCTAGGCGAGTAGTCGGTTATGACTGGATCTTGGTTTTCTATTTAGTTTGTTTGAATCACAATAATGAGCAATGGAATGTTCAGCACCAACCACAGCACCCGTTCTTGCGCCAAATTCTGTTGCAATACACAGCCAATTTTCTGAGGATATGTTGAGTCGTTGAAGAATCGGTAACAATGAAGCGTCTATCGCACCTCGTTTATCTTCTCGGATGATTCGCCCAGTCATATCAACCAACTCAAGGTAATCTGACAATTCAAAAGGTAGACCATCTGGCATGCTTTCTCTGGGGTTACCAACAAAAGGATAAAGCAACTTTGGTTGCTTTTGATGCCTTGCAGCGGTCACACGTTTTTTAACACTGGTGAATTCTGAGGTTTCTGGTGTCTGGCTTATTTTTGCTCTCAATGGGTTAAGATCAACATAGGCCATACAAGCCACTAATGCCGATTCATCTAGAAGAGCCTGAGACTTAAATCGCCCCTCCCAGAACCGACCTGTACATTGGTCTTCAAAATTCGCTTGGCGAGCAATAGGTTCATTCAATTCCCTCATAAACCAGCTAATGTCTGTAAGACGATTTCTAAAGGTTTCGGCAGACGATTCCACCAACGTCATAGCATAGTCAGGCAATGACTCACCTCGTACAAATTGCTGAGTAAACACGGTGCCTTTATGTAACTTATGCCACCTTTGCAGAACCTCTAATGTAGACCACTTCGCGGCTTTTTCTGTATTGATATGCAACACCACATGAAGATGGTTACTCATTACCGCATAGGCACAAACATCGATAGCAAAGACACCGGCTAAAAATAACAAACGCTTTTCAACCCAGCCACGACGGTGCTCAAAGCTTGCACCAGAGACAGGATCTTCTCCACACAAAAACGCCCTACGAACACAGCGTGAAACACAGTGATAGTAAGGCGTATCTTGTAAACTAACTTGCTGACTTCTGGCTCTTGGCATGACGAAACCTCTCTTCCATGAGAAAAAACAATACTGGCTAAATATACAGTATTGTTTTTAGCTGTCAAATTTGTGTGGGTGTCTTGTTAGTCCACGCGCATGTTAAAAACCTTGTAAATGCTGGCTTTCTGAGGTGCGTGTGTTTTTAACGGATAATTATTATTTTTAGCTACCAAGTTTATGTGGGTGTCTTGTTAGTCTTGAAAACCAATAAGAGCACTGAACACCCAATACTACTATTAGTGATGGGACAATGATTGATATCGCCACCCACTTTAAATTACTTACTCAGCTCTATCCTTGAATTCTGTCCAGTGGAGCGAAGCGGAACGATGTTTGACCGCTTTGTTATAGCTTTTTAACTTGGCGCAAACCAAAAAACCAAGCCGTAAATGCGACCACAAGAGAGTAATAAGCTATTAGTAATGAAAATACAAACTCTCGCGTGAGTAGCGCCACTGTTAGAGCTGGAGCAAGTGCGGCTAGCAATAGAGTTGCTAATGCCAGCTTGTTAAGCAGGCGCAAGAAATACCAAATAATACTGCCGTAAATGATTATGACTATATAGGCAATGCACGCCCCATAAAGACCTACAAATAAAGATTCAAACAGCTTTCTCAGCGAAAATTCACTTGCTATTGAAGCCAAAGCTAAAAGAAAGGTAGCCGGAAATATAGCCAACGGGCCAACAAGAATTCCCCGCCAAAATGCTACTTTAATTTCCTTTTCTCTACTCATTAGTTTGGCCCGAGCATTCGTTGCTATAACACTCACTTCAGCTGCGCCGAACCCGGAGGTTTTGGCGTAAGACTGAAAGTGCTTGTTAGCACTAGGCTACCCCTGAATATTTATAGGCTTTGCTGACGGTTAAACTCTCGAATCCAGCAACAATATGAAAACAAAGAGTCTCTACATCCGCTACCCTTTGCATAAGAGTTTGTGCGGTATACCGTCCTCCAATAGTTACGGCTTTCTCTCTGCCATGTGCAATAGCATTGCGATGATCTTTTATTTCTTTCAAAATCCAAGTGTTTACACCCGTTGGAATAGCTTCACCTGACAAATGAAATATTTGCCAAATGTCTTCAATCTGTTGCTGAGAGATATTAATGCCATCTGTTGGAAAAACAGAATCATCTATAACTGCGGGTTCTGAAGAAAATAAAGCATCGAAAAGCTCTTTTTTCTTATGCCAGACCATTTTTTTGCTGCTGCCCAACAATGCATTAAATTTACTATCCAATACTGTACATAATAAATATTTTTTGAACTCCATTGGCTTTAGTTCTTCTTGTTTTATGAGTTCTAAAAACCTAGAAACAACACTTGTTATCGTGTACTCAATGGAGGAATACATAGAGATAAACAAGAAACCTTTTTGGATTTTCAATAAATCGGAGCTTTGTTCAACCGTTTCCAAACTAGAAATATGGCTGATCAACTCTTTTGATTGATTTAGCCTATCTCTTATCTCTAACTCGATAGTTTGATACATTCTATTTAAACCTATCGTACGCGTACGTAATCCGTGCTTGTAATTTAGGCCTCGAGTTAGTTGCGGAAGATGTTAACTTTGTAAGTTCTTCATCGTTAATCCAATTCGCAACATCTTTGCCAAGAATATTTAGTCCTTCCTCAATAGCATCTGCCGCACCAATAGCTACAGCTTCAAAAAGGTTATAGGGTGTTGTGCTCCTATTTCCCCTTTTTATTCCATCCGGCAATTCGTTTGCTAGAGCCTCAAATGTTTTCTCAAATATAGAACGATTCTTCTTGTAATTGAATGAGGTCGACGCCTCTGCCATATAATCATTAAGAAAGCCGACAACACTATGGTCGAATTTGTCTCTATTATTTTTATATGCAAAGAACTTTAAGATTAACTCGCTCTTAGTGCCATCATTACTTTTTGCTTTAGGAAGGTTTACTACGGTGTTGAAATGTTCATTTTCTGATAACTCAGTAAGGAAGTCATTAAATTGTCCCCTAAATACACAAGCGCGAATTTCTTGATCTGTTAATTTGATACCACCAGTATTTAATCTTTCAAAAAGATCGAAGCGAACTTTTAAATCACTCTTGTCGCTTAAAGTAGTAACTTTCAGTGGTCTCAAGCTGAATTTTAGTTTCAAAGTTTGGGGGAGATCTTTAAAACTCGAGCCATTGAACTCGGTTAGTACATCCAAGCCGTTTAACACTAAATTGGAATCAAAACCAAATTTTTTTAACTGTTCATCAGTTCCAACAAAATGGATTAACGAGTTTAATCTTTGCACACCATCTATTAACTCCCAAGATCCATCCTTGTTTGCTGCCATAAATAGACTTGGCACAGGAATTCCTAAAAGAACTGATTCAATTAGTCTTGATTGATTTTCATGAGGCCACCTAAACTGTCTTTGGTATTCAGGCGCAATGTCGACTATTCCCTCATCTGACATTGAAACTAACTCTTTAACAGATATATCAAACGAGTCGAAATCTACCTTTCGTGTTTCCTGGTCTAACTGATTTACATAATCTTTCATGCTCTTTCCTAAATTCGCGAATTATTCACGATGGTAAAATTAGTAGTGCTAACATCTATGGACACCCCGATTTTTGCAAGTAAAATCAAGATCTAACAAGAACAGTTTTGCAGCCATCTATTCGGATTTTTCGTAAAGCTTTTTTAGCTTTTATCCCTGATGCTATTGCAACGAGCAAACAGCGCTTACTTGGTTCTAATCATTTTGGCGTTTTCAACGAGCAAACAGCGCTTACTTGGTTCTAATCATTTTAGCGTTTTCAACGAAACGATGTTAGTCCCAGAATGTCCCAATCAGGCTTGTCGTTGACTTGTCATTTATTTTTTTAGCTAAGCAAAAATGCGTGTGTTAAATTTAACGTTAGCCAGGGAAAGGGAGAAGGACGTGTTCATTTGATATGAGTTATCTGTTCGTCTTCCCTGACCATTTCTTTACAGAATACAAGAAGCGAAAAGCGAAAACCATATAAATTTTGTGTGTTTTTTTAGTACTTAGATTGTGGTGATACGCAGCAAAGCAATAACACCACCCTAGCTTAATTAGAAGACAATAATTACGTTGTCGGCCTGAAGGCGCGACAATGAAAGCTTCGCTTTCAGCGGCTTTTTTGTTATGGAAAAGCGGTCGTACTTCCCTCATCACGCCCTACGAAAAACCAGCATCACAGATGAAGCCAGTTCGACGCGACGAAGTTGCGCGACTTTATGGCGTTTCAGAGTCAGTTAAAACTCCCTTCCCCCTACCAGCAAAAACAATCTATGCCTTACGATATAACGAGCGTAGGGGAACAGTTATGTGCCTATGATGAAAATCAGGCATTAAAGATCTTAAAGAGACTTTTTGGTTACTTTTGCGGATCTGGGCAAAAGTTACCCGCTCAGCAGAGCGGAACCAAGCTTGCAAACTAGGAAACGCTGAGAAGTAGCGAACAGACTTGAAAATCTAAGAAATAACCCCACCCTAGCCCTCCCCTTGGAAGACATAAGGGGAGGGAATAATTACGTTGTCGGCATAAATGCGCAGCATTTTGGGTGCTGAACGTTGTTTGGTGCTTCGATAAGATAGGTTGTGGCTACGAGGCTTTTATGTCTGATTACGGTCGTGCCTCCCTCATGCAGACCTACGTGGAATGTTGATTTATGAGGATTTACGATGAAAGCAAACGGCGTTTTGATGAGGTAGGCGATAGTTTCGAAGATAAACGCCGTTTGGTTTCATCTGGGCGCTGAATACTTGTCATAAAAAAGGCCCCATTCCTAACGAGAAAAATGGGGCCAAGTTGGTCGTTGGTCTTTTGTTAATGACGAGTCTGTTTGGGATCGTTCATTTCGCGCATGCGTTTGCGGTGTTCGATAAATTCGTCACTCAGCATGTAGTCGCCTTGTTCGGTATAGTCTAGTGCCCCTCGGTTGACGAGTGCGTCTAGGGTTTTGGGTAATACCTTTTGTCGGCGTTCGCCTTTGATAAAGTAGAATTGTTCGCCCATTTGGATCAATTTAAAACCAGATTCTAAATAGCCAACACATAGGTTCTGAGTTGGCGTTAATTTGAGTTTCATTCGTCACCTCACTAGCCGTCTCTTAATGAATTGTTTTATTAACTATAGACTATAGACACTTTTTTCAAGAAAAAATTTTATCGTACTAAGATGACAAAATAAAAAAGGGAAGGCCGTGGCCTTCCTTTTTTTGCTTAACCTTGTAGTAGTGGCGTTATTCTGCAAACACGACGGTTTTATTGCCATGTACGAGTACGCGGTCTTCTAGGTGGTAGCGTAGGCCACGTGACAGTACGAGTTTTTCGATGTCTTTACCTAGGCGAACCATGTCTTCTGCCGCGTGGCTGTGGCGAACGCGAATCACGTCTTGTTCGATAATCGGGCCGGCATCTAGGTCTGCTGTCACATAGTGGCAAGTGGCGCCGATCAATTTCACGCCACGAACCGCGGCTTGGTGGTAGGGTTTCGCACCAATGAAAGACGGCAAGAAGCTGTGGTGTATGTTGATGACTTTGTGGCGGTATTTCTCGCACAAGTATTCAGGGAAAATCTGCATGTAGCGAGCCAATACTATGGTGTCGGCGCCAGACGCATCAATGCAGGCTTCAATTTCTTGGAAAGCGGGCATTTTGTTTTCTTTTGGCACGGGAATGCAGAAGTATGGAATCTTGTACCATTCGACCATGGAGCGAAGGTCTTCGTGGTTGGCAATGACGCCGACGATTTCGCAGTTCAGCTCGCCTGTGTGCCAGCGATGCATGATGTCGTTTAAGCAGTGAGATTCTTTGGTGGCAAGGAGTACCACTTTAGGACGATCTTCACTGTCTTTTACGTACCAGCGCATGTTGAATTCTTCTGCGATGGGGGCGAATTCTTTGCGGAATGTCTCAACATCGATGGACAAGCTTTCTGCGTCGATGTCATGACGCATGAAGAACCATTTTTGCTCTAAATCTGTGTGGTGGCTGGCTTCCATAATGGAGCCTTGGCGCTCGTTCAAAAACTGACTCACGGCCGCTACAATGCCCACTCTGTCGGGGCAACTAATCACAAGTCGAAATGTTTTTTTCATACTAAAAACTTATAAACCTTAAAACGTATTAAACCTAAAAAAACAGGGCTAAATCAGGTGTTTAGCCCTTGATATGTTTGCGAATTATACCGAATAAACTCACGTGTGCTTAGTCAGTTATGATTTGTGTTTAATGATATAGCACTGATGAATTTTGTCATTACGATCAAAGTCCGGATCTAGCGTTTCACGAGTGATGTTCTTCACCTCAAACTCGTGCTCTAACGCTTCATCCAACACAAAGCGACGGTAGTTATTGGAGAAGATTAATTCGCCTCCTTTCGCCAATCTTGCCATGGCCAAACGCACTAGCTCGCCATGGTCGCGTTGGATATCCAACACATCGGCCATTTTTTTCGAGTTCGAAAACGTGGGTGGGTCCATAAAAATTAGATCAAAGGTGTCGCGGCTTTGTTTTAGCCATTCGATGCAGTCTGCACGTTCTACTTGATGATATCGATCCGAAAATTCATTCAGTTCGATATTACGACGCGCCCACTCGGTATAGGTGTTCGACATGTCAACACTCAATGAACTGTGCGCCCCACCCTGACCCGCGTGCACGGATGCTGTTGCGGTATAGCAAAAGAGGTTCAAGAATCGCTTGCCGTTGGCTTTGTCTTGAATCAATTTACGAACAGGACGGTGATCAAGGAATAAGCCAGTATCCAAGTAATCTTTCAAGTTGACGATGAAGTCACAGCCATACTCTTCTACAATCATTTCGTGTTTTGTCTGATCGAATTTTTCGTATTGCTCTTTGCCTGTCTGTCTTTGACGCTGCTTCAAGATGACCTTGGCCTCTGAAATATTCAAGGCACTAGGAATCGCAGACATCACGTCGAACAAACGCTGTTTGGCTTTTTCAGGGTCAACGCTCTTGGGCGCTTGATACTCTTGAACGTGCGCCCAATCTTGGTAAATATCAATGGCCACTGAGTATTCTGGCATGTCAGCGTCATACAGGCGGTAACATTGAATCTTGTTTTTCTCGACCCATTTTTTCAGCTTTTTGGCATTCTTTTGCAGACGATTGGCAAACATTTGCGCGCCCGGCGTCATCACCGATTGCGCGACCACGTCTTCTTTTATGTTGCCTGCCAATAAGGGGAACTGATAAGCACGACACTCGATACCACCGTTAATCACTCGGGTGCTTTTTTCAGGTCGAGCGGGAATTTGACGCGCCAAATGATCGTTGCTGGTGAGCATCATAAACTGCCAGCCACGCACATGGTTGACAACCCATTCGCCCAATTGACGATACAACGCAATCAAGGCCATTTCATCGCCAATACGCTCGCCATAAGGAGGGTTGGTAATTAATAGACCCAGCGCATCAGGGTTGATATCGAATTCATGCTCTTGAAACGACGACATGGTGACATCAATAACGCCTGTCAGCCCTGCACGCTTGATGTTTTCACGGGCGGCCGCGATGGCTTTTTGCTCACGATCTGTGCCTTGGAAACGAATACCCAATGTGGCTGGATCTTTTTGCGGTTCTTCGCGAAGTCCATTAGCTGTTGCCACATACGATGGTCGTGCTGCTTCCAGCCCTTGAATCCCCAATAGGAGCGACGTAAACCTGGTGCAATGTCCAAAGACATCATCGCGGCTTCCACTAAAAATGTACCAGAACCGCACATAGGGTCGATAAGTTGCGTCAAGCCGCAATCGGTTCCCCAACCTGCACGCAGCAAAAGACCGGCGGCTAGGTTTTCTTTAAGCGGTGCCATGCCGCCTTGTTGACGGTAGCCACGGCGGTGCATACTTTCGCCAGATAAATCGATACTCACCGTCACGACGTCACGTTTGATACGCAAGGCAATGCGGACTTCTGGCTGTTCTTTTTCAACGTTAGGACGTTCGCCAGACAAGGCCACAAAGTAATCGGCTATCGCATCTTTGGCGCGCACGGCACCAAATTGTGTGTTGCGAATATGGTGGTTGGTACCGTGACAGTCAATCGCCATGGTATTGGTAGCGCTCATGTGATCAGACCACTGAATCGCTTTTACACCATTGTATAGATCGTCGGCCGATTCCATTTTAAAGTTAGCAATTGGCAACATAACGCGAGTCGCAACACGTGACCAAAGGCAGGCTTTGTACATGCCTTCTAGATCTGTGGTTAGCTTCACCTGAGCTTCACCCAATCGGGTTTGCGTTAGGCCTTCGCCATGCAACTCTTTTTCTAAGACATTTTCTAACCCAAGAGGACAGGTTATTTCTAATGCGTAAACCTGACTTGCTGAATCAGTTGTCTGTAATATCGTGCTCATTTATAAAATACTTTTTTAAATTTCAATGAAGGTTTCGAAACGCAGAAAGGCGAGATCGTGTCCCGCCCTCTTATAAAACAAGGTGCAAAAATACGCAGCGCCTTGTTTTCTATTCGATCTTTAGATACCGAGATCAAGCTCACGGTAATAAGCATCAGTGCTGGCTATGGCTTCCTTGATTAACTCTGGTCCGTGATAAATAAAACCTGAATAAATTTGTACTAGGCGTGCCCCTGCTTGCAGCTTCTCTACCGCATCTGCACCACTGGAAATACCCCCCACGCCAATAATAGGCAGTGTGTCTTTCAAGTGTTCAGCCAGTACTTTTACCACATGGGTTGAGGCGTCACGAACCGGTGCCCCACTCAAACCACCTGCTTCTTTTTCAAAGGCATGACCGACAACCGCATCGCGGGATAGTGTCGTGTTGGTGGCAATAATACCATCAACGCCCTGTGCTACGAGGGTATCAGCGACCATTTTAATTTCATCGTCTGTCATATCTGGGGCGATTTTTACCGCTAATGGAACACGTTTCCCCTGTTCCGCCTCATAACGGTCACGCGCCGCAACCAATGGCGCGATTAATTGCGCCAAGCTTTCACCAAATTGCAAGCTGCGAAGACCAGGCGTATTTGGCGAGCTGATGTTGGCGGTGATGTAATCCGCGTAAGGAATAACCGACTCTAAACACGCCAAATAATCTGCTGCAGCGTCTTCTACCGAGGTGGTTAAGTTTTTGCCAATATTGACACCCAACACGCCTGGATAGCGATGAGATTTAATACGCGACACGAGATGATCCACGCCTTTGTTATTAAAGCCCATGCGGTTGATGATGGCTTCGTGTTCGGGCAAACGGAACAAACGTGGCTTAGGATTCCCCGCTTGGCCTTTCGGTGTCACGGTGCCCACTTCGACAAAACCAAAACCTAACGCGCCTAACGCTTCAAAGGCATCGGCATTTTTATCCAGCCCCGCTGCCAAACCCACCGCATTGGGGAAACGTAGCCCCATTACATCAACCGGTCTGGTAGACGGTAATCCGCCTAGAAATTTGTTCAACCCCAACCGACTGCCTGCTGCAAGAAGATCCAATGACAATTCATGGGACACTTCAGCGTCCAATTTAAAAAGTAACGAGCGGGCAAGTTGGTACATTGTTAAGGCTCCTAGGCGATTAAGATCAGATAAATGCCTTATCCGATCTGTGCTGTCTAATTTATGTGGTCTTCTAATTCGTGCTATCTAACTTTAGTGACGGCAATCAGCTTATTCGTGTCATCAAATTCTACTTCAAAAAAACCGTAAATCCCTTGATGGGTCACAAACCGCTGAAAAGCCGACAAAGGCAGCTGGACTTTACGCCCATCTAGACTGTTTGCGACGAGGTTTTTTGCCGCTCCAGCATACATAGCTTCATATTTAAACGCAGGCAGGGCCACATTTAATACAATTTTTGCCATTTTGTTCGTCCTGTGCTTACGCTACCCTTACAGAAAACGCTCTGTGCGTAAAGATTTGAATCCGATAAGATGAAGTCTATTATATTGCGTTGACACTTTTTTTGATAGAAGTATAAGGAACCTAGGTTCGATGGTAACTGTAATTGAGCAATTAAAAGATCACCTAAATCATGCCGTCGTTGGTCAGCCAGATTTAACTCATGAATTACTCGTCGCTTTAATCGCTAATGGCCATGTGCTGCTTGAAGGGCCTCCTGGCATCGCCAAAACCACCGCGGCAAAAGCCCTAGCTGGCGCAATCGACAGTCGTTTCCAGCGTATTCAGTTCACACCAGATTTATTACCCGGCGATGTGACGGGCTCTGATATTTACCAGCAAGAAACAGGGAAATTTAGTTTCGTCCCTGGCCCCATTATGAATGATATCGTGCTGGCGGATGAGATCAACCGAGCGCCTGCCAAGGTGCAATCAGCATTACTGGAAGCCATGGGGGAAAGACAAGTCACGGTGGGCAATCACAGCTACCCACTGTCAGCGCTGTTTTTTGTTATCGCCACACAAAACCCAATAGAGCAAGAAGGAACTTATCCTTTGCCAGAGGCGCAGCTTGATCGTTTTATGATGAAGATCAATCTTGGTTATCCGAGTGCAGCCAGCGAATTAGATGTACTAAGACTGGTTCGCCAACAAGACTTACACAAGACTTCAGCAAGCAAACCACAACCCATTTGCAAGCCCCATGATATTCTTGAACTTCAACATAAAGCTTTATCCTTATATATGTCAGAAAGCGTTGAGCAATACATAGTGCAGCTTGTTATGGCCACTCGCCAACCTGAACGTTACTTGGGCGAAGCGGGCAAAGGCACTAATTTGATTGAGTTTGGAGCGAGTCCACGGGGTACGCTTGCGCTGGATCGTTGCGCTCGAGCCAATGCATTATTAAACGGCAGAGACTTTGTGACACCAGATGATGTTCGCCAAGTTGCCTTGCCAGTATTGCGCCATCGCATCATTACCACGTTTGAAGCACAAGCCGCTGGATTATCGGTTGATGATTTATTGAAGCGATTGATCAGTCATGTGCCAGCACTGTAACTCAAAGCATAGTCACTCATAGCATAGTAGTAAAAGGCAATAGCACAATGAGCTCCATTATTATCACCTGAATCGCCAGAGCTGGATGACGCCCACTTTTCGCTGCTGGCAAACTATGCCAAACATTTAGGACGAGCGCCAAAAGCCATTCGTTTTGCCACTCAATCTGGTGAACGTCGCTCGCGACAAAAAGGCCACGGCATGGAAATGCTTGAGCTGCGGGCCTATCAAGCCAGCGACGATTTGCGCCACATAGATTGGCGGGTAACCGCTCGCACTGGCCACGCTCATACTCGATTGTATGCCCAAGAAAATGACCACCAGCGACTTCTCTTGTTAGACCTGTCTAGTAGCGCCTATTTTGGTACTCGCCATACCTTTATTTCCACACGCTTTATTCAGCTCGCTGGGATTATCGCATGGCGCTCAAAACAACAAGGCGACACACTGTCTTATCGCATGACCTATGGCGATCAAGAGCATGCCAGCAATAAAGTGGCCACATTGTCGACCCTGCTAAGCACCCTAAAAGACGCCTCTAAACTAGTGCATCGATCCTGTGACCATAACACGGTCAGTATTTGGTCCAATACCCCACTGACCCGCAAAACTCATAATAAAGATGTGATCATCCTGACGGACAAACAAAGCTGGAATGATGACGAAGAAAGCGCATTGATAAAGCTAGCCGAGCACAATACTGTTCACTGGATACAAATCATTGATAGTAACGTCTTTAATTTACCCGCTGGACAATACCAAATAGCAGACAACAGCGGCATTCAATCGGTCTCTATCAGCAAAAACAGTATGCAACAGGCAAAAGCCGATTTTCTCTCACAAAACACCTTAATGCGTAACAAACTAATGTCTTTTGGTGTTCGCCATCAAATATTTGATATCACAGAATCTCCCGAAAAAATCGCCCGTTATCTATTGTCACAAGGAGCACTGCACTAATGTCTGCCGCGCTCACGCCAGTTCAAGCTCCGTCACAGGTCATTGACTTACCAAACAAAGCCTACATGCTGCCGCAATCCGTCCCTATGTGGCCACCCGTGTGGTGGACTTGGCTAATAGTTGCTGCGATTGTTTTGTTATTAATCGGCGCACTGATCTTTTACTATCGACGATACAAGAAGCGCACTTACCGACGCGAAGCCTTAGCCGGCATTACCCAAAAAGCGGGCAAACTTAACGACAAAGACTGCATTTTACTGTGTCACGAAATGGTTCGCCGCTGCTTGATGAGTGAAGGAAAAATAGAAACCGCGGCGCTACCAAGCAAAACGCTGTTTGAAATATTAGACAAAACCTTGCCCACAAAACGACAATTTTCAGTCATTGGCAACGAATTTATCGATGGCCCTTATAGAAGTCAGATTGAACTCACCAAACAACAACGTACTGCCATGCTAAAAACAACCTGTTATTGGATAAGGAAACACCATGCTTGAGCTATCTTGGCCTTGGTTTCTCCTTCTTTTACCTTTGCCTTTTTTTATGTATTTCCTCCCCAAAGCCAAACCCAAAGGCGACGGTATTTGGTGGGGAAATACAGGACAGTTAATCCATCATCAAGACCGTAAAGCAACGTCCAAAGGTCTATCATGGCGCTACCTACTCCTGCTCTTGTCTTGGGTGCTGTTAATCTTTGCTATGACACGACCTGTTTGGTTTGGCGAGCCAACAAAAGTCACGCCCTCTGGACGCGATTTGCTTATTGCTTTGGATTTATCTGGTAGCATGCAAGTCACCGATATGACGCTCAATAATCAATCGGCAAACCGACTAGAAGCCGCAAAATCGGTTCTCTCTGATTTTATCCAACAACGTCGTGGTGATCGGATTGGTATTATCGTGTTTGGCTCTAAAGCCTATCTGCAAGCCCCGTTAAGTTTTGATACCAAAACCATTAATCAGCTGGTGCAAGAAACACAAATTGGTTTTGCTGGCGAACAGACTGCCATTGGTGATGCCATAGGTTTAGGTATTAAACGCTTGGAAGACAAACCATCCGATAAAAAAGTCCTTATCCTAATGACGGATGGCGCGAATACCGCTGGCCGCGTCCAGCCGCAACAGGCAGCCACCTTTGCGGCGTCGCAGAATGTCAAAATACATACCATTGGTATTGGTGCCGATAGCATGATTGTACAAAGCTTCTTCGGACCAAAAGCGATTAATCCATCCACTGACCTAGATGAAACGCTATTGAAGAATATCGCCGCGCAAACCGGTGGCGAATATTTCCGCGCTAAAAGCACGGAAGACCTGCACGCTATCTATCAAACGCTTGACGCCTTGGAACCCACCCCCGCCGAAGAGGTATGGCAACGCCCACTAACCAGCTTATTCCATTGGCTAGGGTTAGCCTCCATGCTGTTTTTTGGTTTGGCCCTACTGACCAGCAACTCCTTGTCATGGAACCGAGAAATTTGGCGTAAAGGAGACAAAGCATGATGCTGTTTGATGCGGTGCATTTTGAACGGCCTTACTGGCTAATTTTACTCCCTATTACCCTGCTATTGGCTTTGTTTATTACGGCAAAAAGCGCGAACAAAAGCACACTCAATAAAGTGGTCGACCCACGTTTAATGCCGCATTTGGTCTATCAAAATAGCGCCAGCAATACGAACAAGTGGCTTGGTTTAATCGCAATATCACTGTGTTGGATTGGCTTGGCGGGCATCAGCTGGACAAAAGCACCCACTACCATGTTCGAAAACACCCAAAAAACCGTTTTGGTTGTCGATCAATCTTTATCCATGTACGCGACCGATATCAAGCCCAATCGACAAACTCAATTAAAACAGACGATACGAGATATACTAGAGCAAAGCAAAGAAGGCGACATTGCGCTGGTGGCATTTGCTGGCGAGGGTTTTGTTATTAGCCCTTTTAGCCAAGATAGAGAAACCATTACCCATTTTTTGCTGGCATTAGATCCGATCATCATGCCAACGTACGGCAGCAATCTAACCAGTGGCCTCGAAGCAGCACTTTCGCTCAGTACGGATGATACCTTGCCACTGCGCCTTATTGTCTTAACGGACGACATTAGCGAACAAGATAAAACCGCCATTCCAGCATTGTTTAAAGATAAAAACATACAATTAAGCCTCATTGCGGTTGGCACAACCAATACCACTTTCATCCAATTACCCGATGGGCAAGTGCTCAGAAAAAATGGAAAAAACGTTACACCCATTACCCCGATAGACGAACTCAAGAATATGACAACTGCCCTTGGCGGGCAGTTTTATCAGGGTCGTTTGACGCCGCAAGAAATCACACAAATCACCAATACTTCAATGGACAATCAACAGACTCAAAAAGCTCAAAACAAAAGCATTCATTGGATAGAGCAAGGCCACTGGTTTGCTTTGCCCTTTTTACTGTGGCTAGGGATCCAGTTTAGAAAAGGCATGCTTTTTATGCTGTTACTTGGCGTATTGTCTTTTCCTGCAGAGAAGTCATACGCCTCACCACTGGATTGGTTTTTAACACCAGATCAAAAAGGTCAGCAGGCGGTAGATAAAGGCGATTGGCAAACGGCCGATCAATATTTCCAACGCCCTGATTGGAAAGCGGCCTCCGCTTACGCGTTAGAAAATTATCCAGACACCATTCAGCAACTTGATAACCTCAGTAGAAACGCTGCGGAGAATTATAATTTGGGCAACGCATTGGCCTTGTCTGGCGACATTGAAAAAGCCATCCAAGCCTATGGAAAAGCCTTGGAACAGGACCCTTCTTTCAAGGCGGCCAAAGAGAATCTGGACTACTTAAAGCAACAACAATCACAACAAAACCAGCAACAAGAACAAAAAGATAACGAAAACAAAAACCAACAAAATCAAGAACAAGAGCAAAAACAAGAACAAAACCAGGACGACGCTTCCCGTTCTAGCGACCAAAATGACGCCAAAGAGTCATCTGACTCAAAAAATGACAATAAAAAGAACGAAAAACAAGACAAGAACAAAACACCTGAGGATAATAAGCAAAATGAACACTCAGACAATGAAAACCAAGACGAAGCGGAAAAAATACCGCTGAATAAAGAAAAACAACAGGCATTAAACCAGTGGCTAAGGCAAATCCAAGACGACCCTGGATTATTGCTGCAGCGCAAACTTTGGTACTTACACCAAGAAAAACGCAATGACACTCGATTTTCGCAAGAGGATGGGCAAAACCCATGGTAACAAAGCAATATTCCCTTTCATTAATTTCGCAAAACACGCTGAAGCGCCTGTTTTTCTCACTAATGATGGCTGTGCTTTTTATTGTGCTTTCAAGCTCTCTTCAAGCCGCCAGTGTTACCGCGACGCTTAATAAAAATGTCGTCACCGAAAATGAAGTGGTCCAACTTACGCTGCGCGCTGATTTTTCCAATACCGGAAACGGTCCAGATCTCACTCCCCTTGAGCGCGATTTCAACATCTTAGGCAAAAGCCAAAACAGCCAGTTTAGTTTTAATCTCGGCACCAGCACTGCGTTGAACTTTTGGGTTGTTAGCTTAATGCCAAAATCGGTTGGTACCGTTGAAATCCCGCCGATACAAATAGGCGACCTTCAATCGCAACCCGTTAGACTCACGGTCAAAAGCTCTCCTCAGCTACTGGACAGTAATGGCAATCCGCCAGTAATGCTAAAAGCAGAAGTATCTGAAACAGAGCCATACCTTCAACAAGAAATCACGCTCAGCGTGAAGCTTTATACATCTGTCGCGCTGCAGAATGCCAATCGAGCAATACCCTCTCATCCTGACTTGATCATTGAAAGACTGATAGATGACCAGATGAGTTATCAGACGATCAATGGCACCCAGTACCAAGTCATCACACGAGAGTATATGGTGTTTCCACAGCGTAGTGGCCAAGTCACTATACCACCACAAAGCATCCAAGCCATGGTCAACACCTCCACTGGACGCCGAATGATCAAGGTGCAAAGTGAACCTTTGAACCTTCAAGTTATTCCTATTCCTGCAAGCTACACAGCAGATGCTTGGTTGCCAAGCGAAGCCGTCACCGTATCCACTTCGCTCACAAAATCAGACGCTTCACCAAGAGTGGGCGATACACTGGTTTGGACCATTGATATAAAAGCGAAAGGCGCATTGCCAGAACAAATTCCAGCGGTAGACTTTAATAGCACACGCCTCTACAAACTGTATCCTCAACCACCGAAATTTGATACTCAAAAAACCGCTGCGGGGGTCATAGGCAGCCAGAGCATAACGATTGAAGTTGTTCCAACTCAAGAAGGCACACTGGTATTGCCCGACATTAATATCCCTTACTGGGACACAGAAAAACAAGCCATCAGCGTGGCCAGTGCGACCACGCAAAGCATCGAGATTGCGCCACTACCCAGCAGCACAAACAAAGCCAGCGATTCAACACCAACACCGCCCGTTGTAAGCGAAGCATCACCAGAGCCAACGCGTTCTATGGCTCCCATCTCTCTGGCAAAAAAACCTGTAGAGCCTTCGCAACCACCGCAACAAGTGGCCGAACCTAATACCCAAAACCAACCCAAGCCTTTGGCGGTGAAAATCACACCCGCACATGACGGTTATACGGTTCGCCAGTACCTCATCGCTGGGTTGCTTCTACTGGCAGCGGTTATGACGGCCAGTTGGGCTGTGCTGTGGTTCAAACGCAAGAAAACAGAGCCAGAAAATACTTACCAAGTTCCTACGTTGCAGGACTTTGCGCCACTCAGCACTTACGATGAGCAGAGCGCGTTTAAAGCCTTAATGGAATGCTGCAACCAAAACGATCTACCTTCCCTAAGACCGAGTTTGTTAGAATGGGCACGTCATCGCTGGGGCGACAATGAAATTCGCAGCGTCGATGATATCAAACGCCTCACAACTGTTCAGGTTACACAATTACTAATGGAAGCTGAATTGATGCTGTACTCAAATAACCCAGCTCATGAATGGCAAGGACACCCTCTTGCCGAAGCGCTAGAAGAGTACACCAGCGGCCAAGCCAAGCCGTCTCAGGCTAGTCAACTGAAAACACTCTACCCCAATTTCTAATGACCTTTAGCGTCAGTAAGGACGACCATAATGACACCTTTTCAATCCGGTATTATTGCCGAAGCATCTAGTGACGCTCTCTTTATCACACTTAATGTCAATAAATCCGAAATCAAAACGTTTAAAGACACGTTAGCGGCCGCCCCTCGGCTAATCGAAGGAATGCAACAACAATTTCCTGATGCGGCGCTGCATGCCAGTATCGGCCTTAGCAGCCAAATATGGGACACGCTAGACACTAAGCGCCCACAACTGCTGTCTCCTTTCCCCCACATTGTAGGCCAAGAAACAGAAATCTTGCCGACGGACGTGGACCTTGTGCTACATATTCGCTCTTCTCGTCGAGATGTGACCTACCAGTTAGGCACCACATTGTTTGCCGCCTTTGGCAAAAGCGTTACGCTGGTAGAAGAAGTCAATTGCTTTAAATATCTAGATAACCGTGATTTGACAGGGTTTGTGGACGGCACAGAAAATCCTGAAGGAGAAAAACGCAAAGCGGTGGCACTCGTTGATGACGAGGATCCAGACTTCAAAAATGGCTCGTATTTTAATTTAATGCGCTTTGTCCACGACCTAGCCAAATGGGAAAAAGAAGACTTAAAAACCCAAGAGGATATTTACGGTCGAACCAAACACAGCAACCAAGAGTATCCTTCTGCAGAAAAATCTGTTCATGCTCATACCAAGCGAACCTCATTAAAAGATGAGCAAGGTCGCTCTTTGGAAATCTTGCGTCACAGCATGCCTTTCGCCTCTTTAACAGAAAAAGGCCTCATGTTTGCAAGCTACAGCAAAACCCCTGTCATTTTTAATCAAATGCTCGAAAGTATGGTAAAAGGCGATGAACAGGGTAATACAGATCACCTTATGAAATACACTCGCGCCACAACAGGCCAGGCTTTTTTGTGCCCTCGAACCACTGGCTAATGTCTTTAGTTTGATTTCAACAAAACAAACATCACCTCAGCTCATTGATCCACAAGAACCGTCAAACAAAAAAAAGCCACTTCATGATAGAAGTGGCTTTTTTGTTACGCGTAATAGTAATTTATCTTTCTATTTTTGCATTATTTTTCAAGAAGTCTTGCTGACCTTGCGTGCTAAGAGTCGCTTGAGTCTGACTCAAGTAACGCTCATAAGCTAACTTTTGATCATCAGGTGCAACGTCATTACCCACATCGACCTTATTCAGACGAATCAAAGCCAAATCCCCATTAGACAACCCCTTGATTGCCACAACAGGCTTATCATCTGGGTGCGGCATAGAGAAAGCCAATGATGTCATTTCGTCCTGACCACGCTGTGCATCGCTCACAGAAGACCAAGCAGTACCTTCCGCGTCTTTCGCCGCTTCTGCTTTCGCTCTAAGCGATTCTACTGCTTTGTTTTGCACAACAATCGAAGCCACTTGCTCTTTTGTTTCTTCATAAGATTGGAAAGATTCTGGCTTATGATCATTTAAATGAATCACAACCACTTGGTCTTCGTTCAATTCAATCAAATTACTGTTTTGACCGTCTTCCAATACCGGCACATCAAACGCCGCTGCAATCACCGCAGGGTTGCTTGATATCTCATCAGAGCCGCCATCGCGCCCAAAGTAGGCACTTTGCAAGACATCGACGCCGTACTCTTTAGCGATTGCGTCTAATTTATCACTTGCATACGCCAAATCCGTAATATCCTCGTGCGCAGTCAACAAAGCGTCTCTGGCTTTCTCATCTAATAGCTTTTGCTTTAGATCCGCTTCTAGTGAAGCAAAGCTAGGCACATCTGGCTTAGTGATATCATCTAACTTGATAACATGGTAACCAAACTGTGTTTTTACTGTTCTCACTTCGTCTTTCTGCATTGAGAATAACGCATCATCAAAAGCCTGATCTATGGTGCCTTTTTCAACGTAACCTAAATTACCACCATCGTCTTTAGAACCAATATCATCTGAATAGGTTGCCGCTAAATCGGCAAATGCCTCACCAGATTTCAACTTCTCTTGAATCTCATCAACACGTTTTTGCGCGTCAGCATCACTGCGATCCGATGTTTCTATCAAAATATGCGATGCTGATCTTTCTTCTTGCGTCAAACCTGAAATAGAAGCTTGATATGCTTCTTGTAATTCAGCATCCGTGACGTTTACTTTGCTATAAAAATCGGCGCTTGAAACAACCACATAATTCACTTTCACCTGTTCTGGTGTCTTGAAATTGTCTTTGTTTGCCTCGTAGTAAGCTTGTAATTCTTCTTCTGACACATTCGTATTTTCTGACTCGCTTGCTAACGAGAAAGAAACATAATCATAAGAACGCTGCTGAGATTGCAGCTTCGCAACACTATCAACCTGATAAGGCAAAACAAACTCAGAACCTGCAATCGCATTACGTGGCTGCTGAATCAAAACATCCTGCTTAATTCGCTCTTTAAAAGCTAAAGGCGTAAAGCCAAGTGATCGTATAAAGTTCAAATATTTGTTTTGATCAAATTGTCCATCCGTTTGAAATTGTTCAGCTTGCAACAAGTAAGCATTAACTTGAGCATCAGACACTCCCAAGCCTAACTCTTTAGCCTGATTCGTTAGTACGACACGCTGAATAAGCTCTTCCAATGCACGACGCTGTAATAGGTTATCTTCCAACAATGCAGGGTTAACTTGACCGCCCATCATAGAAATCAACTGACGACGCTGAGTTTCTGCGCCTTGCAACATTTGTGTTCGAGAAATATCGACCCCATCCACTTCGGCAACCGTATCGGATGAGTTAAAACTTTGAACCAAGGCGTCTACGCCAAATAGAGCAAAAGTCACAACGATAAAACCAACAATGATCTTTACCACAATGCCTTGTGACTTATCTCTTATATCCTGGAGCATTACTGCCTCCGAATGAATGAATTAAATGACAAATAAAAAAGGTGCATTCCGCTTGGAATACACCTTTTGTGTCTAATGGCGGAACAGACGGGACTCGAACCCGCGACCCCCTGCGTGACAGGCAGGTATTCTAACCAACTGAACTACTGCTCCAAAAACATTAGTTTACAGCGTCTTTTAGACCTTTACCGGCTTTAAAACCAGGAACTTTCGCTGCTTTAATTTGGATTTCCTCACCAGTTTGAGGATTACGGCCTGTACGCGCCGCACGTTCTTTCACTGCAAAAGTACCAAAACCAACTAGTGTAACCTGGTCACCTTTTGCCAAAGCCGCTTCAATTGCTTTTAGAGTAGCGTCAAGAGCATTGCTAGCAGAAGCTTTAGATAAATCAGCAGACGCTGCAATAGCATCAATCAATTCAGATTTGTTCACGTTGTACCCCTTCAGTATTTTCGTGGTTCCTTAGTATTTTTTTCGGCGCAATATAACCTACCAAAAAGGCCGAGCGAGAAGTTATACAAGCCCGACCTACTCCCTGTCAACACAGGATATGCTTCTAATGATGACTTACAGTTTCTTGTTCATCAACAGTTTTTTCACTCGAAGGCAAGGTTTCTACCTTTTTTGGCGAAGGAATGTACTCCAAAGCGATATCAAGCACCTCATCAATCCATTTAACAGGTATGACGTCAATGTCTGCCTTGATATTATCAGGAATTTCCTTCAAATCACGAGCATTTTCTTGTGGAATAATAACGGTTTTTATACCACCTCTGTGAGCCGCTAGAAGCTTCTCTTTGAGTCCACCTATGGGTAGCACTTCCCCGCGCAACGTAATCTCGCCAGTCATCGCCACAGAGGCTTTAACAGGGATCTTAGTTAACACAGACACAATCGCCGTACACATTGCCACACCGGCACTTGGCCCATCCTTCGGAGTCGCCCCTTCCGGCACGTGCAAATGCAAATCTGTTTTCTCATGAAAATCATCGTCAATTCCAAGACCAACGGCACGACTTCTCACCACGGTTAACGCCGCTTGAATGGACTCCTGCATGACATCTCCGAGGGATCCAGTTTTCACATGGCGACCTTTACCTGGCACTCCTGCCGCCTCGATGGTCAATAATTCACCACCTACAGAGGTCCATGCCAGTCCGGTTACTTGACCAATTTGATTTTTTTCTTCTGCTTTGCCGTAACTAAATTTATGCACCCCAGAAAAATCTTCTAAATTGTCGCTTGTCACTTCCACAGCGGCAGACTCTTTTTCTTTGCTCAAGGCTTGCTTTTTCACAACTCGGCGGCAAATTTTACTCAATTCACGCTCTAGACCACGAACACCCGCTTCTTTGGTGTAATAACGAATCACATCCATCAAAGCCGCATCGGTTACATTAATCTCGCGTTCTTTCAAACCTGCCAATTTAACTTGTTTAGGCAGTAAGTAACGCTTAGCAATGTTCAGCTTCTCATCCTCGGTATAACCAGGAATTCGAATCACTTCCATCCTGTCAAGAAGAGGCCCTGGTATATTCATGCTGTTTGACGTACAAATAAACATCACATCTGACAGATCAAAATCCACTTCAAGATAATGGTCATTGAAAGTATGATTTTGTTCCGGATCAAGCACCTCCAAAAGCGCAGACGCTGGATCACCACGCTGATCCATCCCCATTTTGTCGATTTCATCCAACAGAAAGAGCGGGTTCTTCACTTTTACTTTAGACAGTTTCTGTAACAACTTACCCGGCATTGAGCCAATGTAAGTACGGCGATGACCGCGTATCTCAGCTTCATCACGCACCCCACCCAGCGCCATGCGAACGTATTGACGATTCACCGCTTTCGCGATGGATTGACCAAGAGACGTTTTACCCACACCTGGAGGCCCAACCAAACACAAAACAGGGCCTTTTACTTTCTTCACACGCTGCTGCACAGCAAGGAATTCGAGAATTCGCTCTTTAACATCTTGAAGACCATAATGATCTTGGTTCAATACTTTTTCAGCATACGCCAAGTCATTACGCACTTTACTGCGTTTTTTCCAAGGCAAGGACGTTAGCCAATCAATGTAACCACGAACCACAGCGGCTTCTGCCGACATAGGTGACATCATGCGAAGTTTCTTCAACTCCCCTTCCGCCTTTTCCTTTGCCTCATCAGACATACCAACTTGAGCAATTTTTTCCTGCAGCAAATCCAGTTCATTACTGCCATCTTCCATGTCCCCCAACTCTTTTTGAATCGCCTTCATTTGCTCATTCAAATAGTACTCACGCTGGCTTTTTTCCATTTGCTTCTTAACACGGCTGCGAATGCTCTTTTCTAAGTGAGCAATATCAAGTTCGCCATCCATCAAACCAATAAGGTACTCACCACGCCCTGTCAGAGAATCTATTTCCAACACTTTTTGCTTATCTTCAAGCTTTAAGCTCATGTGGCCGGTGATGTTGTCGATCAATTTTGCCAAATCATCTATGGATTTTAGTGACGCAACCACTTCAGCCGGAATACGCTTACTACCAGCCACATACTCGTCCAACTGCTTAAGCAGGGCATGACGAATCACGCCATGCTCAGTTTTGTCTTCCTCTTTCAAATCCAATTCAACAATACGACCCAAAACAAAACCATCTGCCTCTTCCATCTTTTCAAGGCGTGCACGCTTACTACCTTCGACCAGCACTTTTACCGTGCCATCCGGCAGACGCAACAATTGCATTACTTTTGCAGTGGTACCAATTGAATAAAGATCCGCCATGGCAGGATCATCTTTAGACGCATCTTGCTGGGCAACCAAAAACACATATTTATCATTTTCCATAGCCGACTCTAAAGCCGCGATGGATTTAGCACGACCTACAAAAAGCGGCAGCACCATATGGGGATACACAACCACATCACGCAGTGGCAACATTGGAAGGAGTAAAGAATCTGTCATATTTTTTTCCAATCTGGGCACATAAGAAAAACGCGCACTTTTATATTTCAACATTGATTAGGAAAGAGATAGGGGCGAAGCCCAAAATTACAAGCACTATCACCATTTGAATTTAGTCTACACAGTGTTTTGACAGGAAACATCATAAAAAAAGCCGAATTCAAGCAATAATACTTAAATTCGGCTTTAGATGTCGCTATCAGGCTTTGAAGAGTTAGGCGTTTTTAGCCAACTCTTCTTTTTCCAACACCATCAATGGCGCTGACTCACCGCGAATGGAAGTTGCATCCATAACCACTTTCACAACATCATTACGAGTTGGAAGCTCATACATACAATCCAACAGTGCAGATTCTAATATACTACGCAAACCACGAGCACCCGTTTTACGCTCCAAAGCCAACTTGGCGGCTTCACGCAAGGATTCGGGAGAAAACTCAAGCTCTACACCTTCCAGTTCAAAAAGATGCTGGTACTGTTTAACTAGCGCATTTTTAGGCTGACTCAAAATGGTCATCAATGCTTCTTCATCCAACTCAGACAATGTCGCAACCACTGGCAAACGACCTACGAATTCTGGAATCAAACCAAATTTAACCAAATCTTCAGTTTCCACACGGTGAACCGCTTCAGAAAAAGAACGCCCTTCTTCTTTGCTTTTCACTGTGGCAGAAAAGCCGATACTGCTCTTTTCGGTTCTATCACTAATCACGCGCTCTAAGCCCGCAAACGCACCACCACAAATAAACAAAATATTGGATGTGTCTACTTGCAAAAATTCTTGCTGAGGATGTTTACGACCACCTTGCGGAGGCACAGAAGCAACCGTTCCTTCGATTAATTTTAGCAAAGCCTGCTGAACACCTTCACCAGATACATCACGGGTAATGGAAGGGTTATCTGATTTTCTAGAAATCTTGTCTATTTCATCAATATAAACAATGCCGCGCTGTGCTTTTTCAACATCATAATCACAATTTTGCAGCAATTTCTGAATAATATTTTCTACGTCTTCGCCAACATAACCCGCTTCGGTCAAGGTTGTTGCATCCGCAATAGTAAAAGGCACATCCAGAACGCGTGCAAGCGTTTGAGCAAGCAAGGTTTTACCGCTACCTGTTGGGCCAATTAGCAAAATATTACTCTTACCGAGCCTCAATACTGGTGTCTGTTTTACCTTGGTGACGCAAACGTTTGTAATGGTTATAAACGGCAACCGCTAAGACACGCTTCGCCTTGTCTTGCCCGATAACATAATCATCAAGTGCGGCGCTCAATTTTGCTGGCGTTGGCAACTCATCACCAGCGCTGCTGTCATCCGCAATTTGAGACAACTCTTGCGTAATAATGTTGTTACACAAATCCACGCACTCATTGCAGATATAAACAGACGGTCCTGCAATGAGTTTTTTTACTTCGTCTTGGCTCTTTCCGCAAAAAGAGCAATATAATAACCGATCAGAGTGGTCGCCACGGCTAAACTTATCATCCGACATCTATTCCACCCTTTTGTTAAACTTTTCGTTTCTGCAAAATTTCATCAATCAAGCCGTACTCTTTTGCCATTTGCGGATTCATGAAATTGTCACGGTCCGTATCCATGGCAACTTGCTCAATCGGCTTGCCTGTATGAAAGGAAATGATTTCATTTAGTTTATGCTTGATGCTTAGAATCTCGCGAGTATGGATTTCAATATCAGAGGCCTGACCTTGATAACCACCCAATGGCTGATGGATCATCACTCGTGAATTTGGTAAGCAATAACGTTTTCCTGCTGCGCCCGCTGTTAACAACAACGCCCCCATGCTGGCAGCCTGACCAATACACATAGTACTTACGTCTGGCTTGATAAACTGCATAGTATCATAAATGGACATACCAGCTGTTACAGAGCCGCCAGGCGAATTAATATACAAATGAATGTCTTTATCTGGGTTTTCTGATTCTAAAAACAACAACTGAGCGACAACCAAGTTAGCCATGTGATCTTCAACTTGACCAACTAAAAATATCACTCGCTCCTTAAGTAAGCGCGAGTAAATATCAAATGACCTTTCTCCACGAGCAGTCTGTTCAATAACCATTGGAACAAGGCCATTACTTGTAATAGCAACAGGACCGGTAGTTGGGTTCATCAAATTCATATCGCATTCCTTAAAACAAAAAAGTCGACATAACAAATGCTATGTCGACCTTATTAAAAAAGATAAGACTCGTCTTATGCTTCTTCCCCAGCCTCTTCAGCTCGGGCATTTGGCTTGATAGCGTCTTCATATCCCAATGTTACTTCAGTAACTTGGGCAGATTCCAACAGTTTATCAACAACTTGCTCCTCAAGTACAGCAGATTGCACTTGCGCCAATTGTTCTTTGTTCTTTAAGTAAAAATCAATCACTTGTTGTGGCTCTTGATAAGCCTGAGCCATATCTTCTAAGAAAGAACGAACACGGTCGTTATCCACTTTCAAGTTATCTTTTTTGATTACTTCAGAGATAAGCAAACCAAGTTTAGCGCGTTTTTTGGCTTCTTCTTGGAATAACTCAGCTGGCAACTGAGAAGCATCAAAACCTTGACCACCAAACTGCTGAGCAGCTTGCTTACGAAGTGCATCCACTTCTTGATCAATAAGAGCAGAAGGTACTTCCACTTCGTTGATTGAAGCTAGACCTTCGAACAAGGCATTTTTCAATTTAGCTTTGATCGCTTGATTCAGCTCACGCTCCATATTTTTGCGTACTTCAGCACGCAATGCAGCCACTGTCGCTTCTTCTAGACCAAATTTCTCTACGAAAGCATCGTTAAGCTCAGGAAGAATTTGTTCAGCTACAGCAGAAACCGTAATTTTGAACGTCGCTTCTTTACCTTTCAAATTCTCTGCTTGGTAATCTTCAGGGAAAGTCACAGCGATAGTGCGTTCTTCACCTGCTTTAGCACCCAAAATACCTGATTCGAAACCAGGGATCATAGTGTTAGAAGCCCAATACCAATTTGTGACCTTGAGCAGCACCGCCTTCAAACGCTTCGTCACCTAGGTAACCTACGAAGTCAATCGTCACTTGATCGCCGTCAGCAGATTCACGCTCAACAGCAGACCACTCTGCATTTTGCTTACGTAGTGTCTCTAGCATGACATCAACATCAGCTTCAGTCACTTCTGATACCACGCGATCTACTTTAATCGCAGAGTTATCAGCCAATGTTACTTCTGGGTATACTTCTACCTTAACAACAAACTCAAGGTCGGCGCCTTCAGCAAAGTTCTTAGGTTCAATTGAAGGCATGCCAGCAGGTTGAATAGATTCTTTTTGAATCGCTTCAACGTAAGCATCACGCATGATTTGTTCAACAGCATCTATACGAATGCCTTGGCCGTAACGTTTCTTAACAACGCTAACCGGCACTTTACCTTTACGAAAACCGTCAATGCGAATTGTCTTCGCTGTTTTAGCCACTTCAGAATTTACTTTTTCGTCCACACGAGCAGCGGGAACACTGATTGTCAGAACGCGCTCAATTGGAGACGTTGTCTCTACAGAAACTTGCATAAAACTTCCTCTCGGGAACTTGCTTTAATTTGTTGGCAATCTCGTCATTAACAAGACATACATTCAATTACCAGCCAACAAAACCTAAATAAAAATTAATTAAAGTAATGGACTGAAATGGTGCTCCGTACTGGATTCGAACCAGTGACCTACCGCTTAGAAGGCGGTTGCTCTATCCAACTGAGCTAACGGAACTATGCTCATTACATTTCATGTGGTGGGCTATTATAGGGATGGAATAGCAATCGTCAACCAATAGACATAAAAAAGCCCAGTAAAACTGGGCTAAAAATGACTATTTGCAACCAAGGAACCGAGAATAGTTAAAATTCACTACTCCGCAGCACAAATATCACAAAAGGAACGAGTTAAATATTACAAGCAGACCCGATAAAAAACAAGCTAAGTGCGCCAAAAGGAATCACCTTGCACTGTGTTTGTGCAATGTGCATTAAAAAGAAGATTATCGATCTTTTTTAAAATTCGCCTACTACCACACTAATAAGCAGAACAGATTTCAAACAGTGAAAGAGATGACGCAAAAAAACAAAAGATAAGTCAGACAAAAATAAAAAATTTTGGCGCTAAAAACCATCCAATCGCTTGGAAGCCGTGAAAAAATCTCAGGCTATGATATCGTAACACTTCAATCAAAAGAGTTTCACCACCATGTCTGAACGCCTTATGTATTTTTTCCTTGTCTTCAAACGTTATGGATATTTGACCATTGCAAGGTTCAAAAACAGCAACCTGTCACAAAAGGCGGCGCAACTCACGCTATCGAGTCTATTAGCAGCTGTCCCTATCATCACCATCATTGTAGGAATACTGAGCTTCACACCTGCCCTTGAGTCAATGCAAACACAATTATTTAAATTAATTGAGCAGCATCTTGCACCAGGCTCCAGTGACATCATGATGCCTTATCTCATTAAGTTTTCAGCGCAAACGAAAAACCTCCCATTGGCAGGCCTAATCGCCCTATTTGTCACCGCCCTATTATTGCTCAACAGCTTTGAAAGCAGTGTTCAATCGATCTGGGAAATTAAAAAAGCCCGGAAAATCAGGGAAAGACTACTTACTTACTGGGCTATTCTCACACTGGGTCCCATTATTTTTGCCTCGTCATTAAGTCTATACGGCACACTTATATCCATGCAGATATATGGAGTACAAACAAATGCTTGGCTTGATAATTTATTGGAACTTGGCAGCATCATTCTCTATTTCTTCATGCTGTTTACACTGAATTTTTTAACACCGAATGCTGAAGTATCCGCAAAATGGGCAGCCATCTCGGCTTTGGCTGGCAGCGTGGGCCTATACTTATTAAATACCCTGTTCGGCTCGTTCGCGCAGTTTTTTGCAGGCTATCAAGTTGTTTACGGTGCTTTTGCGGCCATACCTATTTTTCTTGTGTGGCTGCAAAGCTCGTGGCTTATTGTACTCGCCTCAATCTGCCTATGTGCCACGCTACATAACATAAAGCACACTTCTCAACAGAAAAACTTAGCATCTGGTCAGGATTAATGTAAAATCCCGCAAAATTTTTTCACAACAGGGCTTACCATGACAAATACAATCAACGACCTAAACAAAATTTTAGATGAAGCGGATTGCTTAGTCGACGAAGTAAAACTCAATGAAGCCCTTGATAAAATGGCATCTCAGATTTCTGCCGATCTCGCGGATAAAATGCCCCTTGTTCTGTGTGTGATGAACGGCGGATTAATCCCAACAGCTGCTTTAATAGAACGTTTGCATTTTCCATTAGAATTAGACTATATCCATGCGACAAGGTACGGAATGGAAACCGAAGGCGCTTCTCTAAACTGGCTAAGCTACCCGCAAACCAGCCTGAAAAATAGACACATATTGGTCATTGACGATATTTTCGACCAAGGTCATACGCTCCAAGCTATCGTAGAATGGCTGGAACAACAGGGAAGCAGCAGCGTATACACAGCCACCGTGATCAACAAACTGCACGACCGCAAAACAAATATGACACCCGATTATATTGGTACAGAGGTAGCAGATAGATTTTTATTTGGTTATGGCATGGATTACAAAGGTTTTTTCAGAAACCTTAAAGGTATTTACGCCATCAAAGACAGCTAAGCCTATCAAGACATCCTTACATCACATGCTAATTAAACGATAAATCATAGATAAAAAAATGCCCACCTTTGAAGTGGGCATTTTTATTTCACACTCTGTCTAACAGACTCTGTGCACTTAGAACACTCGGTTGAAGCCATTTAACGCCGCGACACGATAAGCCTCAGCCATGGTCGGATAGTTAAACGTAGTATTCAAAAAATACTTCAAAGTATTCTGCTTGCCTGGCTGCTTCATAATAGCTTGTCCGATATGAACAATCTCTGATGCTTGGTCACCAAAACAATGAATCCCTAATAACTCTAGCGACTCACGATGAAACAGTATTTTCAACATCCCTACTGCTTCGCCCGTGATTTGTGCACGAGCGGTGTTTTTAAAGAAAGCCCGACCCACTTCATAAGGCACTTTTTCAGCCGTCAATTCAGACTCTGTTTTACCAACAGAACTGATCTCAGGAATAGTGTAGATACCTGTCGGCACTTCACTAATGAACTCGCCACCCGCAAGACCAAACATATTAGCTGCCGCTGCACGCCCTTGATCGTAAGCAGCACTTGCCAAACTTGGCCAACCAATGACATCACCAGCCGCATAAACACTCTCAACTTGAGTTTGATAAGTGTCATTTACCGCTAACTGACCGCGTGCATTGGCCTCTAAGCCGATAGCCTCTAAGCCCAAATTGTCGGTATTACCAGAACGTCCGTTACAAAATAGCAATGCATCAGCACGTATCTTCTTACCTGACGCCATATGCATCACAACGCCACGCTCAGTTGTCTCAACAGAATCATAAGTTTCATTATGACGAATCAGCACACCACCATCACGAAGGTGATAACTCAAGGCATCAGTAATCTCGTCATCTAAGAAACTCAATAATTTTTTCGCCAGGTTAATCAGTTCAACTCTAACGCCCAATCCACAAAAAATCGACGCGTATTCACAGCCAATGACGCCCGCACCATAAATAATCAAAGAACGAGGAGTATGACTTAAACTTAAAATAGTATCTGAGCAGTATATACGAGGATGGGAAAAATCAATATTTGCTGGTCGATATGGACGAGAACCCGTAGCGATCACCACTTTTTTGGCCACTAGTAATTCAGGCCCTTTTTCATAAGTATTTACTTCGATGGTGTTCACATCTTTGAACTTACCGCGTCCAAAATAAATATCAATTCGATTGCGTGCATAATACTCAGTACGCCCCATAACCTGTTTATCAATAACTCGGTTCGCTCGGTCTAAAACTTTCGGGAACGAAAACCAACGAGGCTCACCAATATCACGAAACATAGGATTGGTGTTAAAGGCAATAATCTCTTTAACAGCATGACGCAATGCTTTTGATGGAATAGTCCCTAAATGCGTACAACTTCCGCCGACTTGTGAACTGGCTTCAATAACCGCCACTTTTTTGCCTGCCTTTGCGGCACTCATTGCTGCGCCTTCTCCCGCAGGGCCCGTACCCAAAACCACAACATCATAATGTCTTGTTGTCATAACACCCTCTTCACTGTTCAATTATTTCGTTGCGTCATAAAATGTGTCATCAGAGACTTTCTCGGCTGCATTCTTTTTTGTCTCTTTTTCACACTTACCTTTATCGCCACCACAAATATCACAAGCCACTTCCATACCCAATGCGCTCATACCACCGCACGAGCCAGAAATGGGCTTTCTTCCCATCAAAACACCAACAGACATAGCAGTAACCAACAAAAGCATAAGGACAAATGCTAAAACAATCGTCAACATGACTTTTCTCCTATAAAAAATACAAAAAATAGCTCGCCTACTTTAAGTAGGACTTAAAGGCATCAGACGGACGCTCTTCAAAACCAAAATCCGTTTTCACCAGCAAATAAGCGGCAATACCGTTCTCTTGTGCAAATTCATAGCCTTTTTCTGGCCCAAGCACCGTAATGGCCGTTGCCAATCCATCAGCCATCGTTGTGGTTGTATCCACTACAGTAACAGATACCAAACGGTGTGTAATCGGCCTTCCAGTAAGCGGACTTATAGTATGGGAATAACGCACACCATTTTGTTCAAAATAATTTCGATAATCCCCCGATGTCGCCAACGCTATATTGGTTACATCTATAATTCTCTCAGCAATGTTATGACCGCCAGCTGGACTTTCAATACCCACGCGCCAAGGCGAACCATCCGGCTTAACCCCTTTTGACGAAATTTCACCACCCACTTCAACCAAGTAGCTTTCAATTCCTTTGTCTTGCAAAACTTTAGCTACAGCATCCACGCCATATCCTTTTGCAATGGATGACAAATCCACATAAATATCTTTTTCTTTGCTCAAACGAAGACCATCAAGCGTTAAAAATTGATAACCCACTCTCGATTTAGCCGCTTCTATCTCAACGTCCGTTGGTACCTTATCTTCTCGCTTTCCAGGACCAAATCCCCAGAGATTCACCAAAGGACCAATAGTCACATCATACTCACCATCGGTCATACGACTTAAAAGCAAAGCTTTATCAATAACGTAAGCCATCTCCTCGCTCACCGTAAATGACTGTCCTGCCGATAACGCATTAAATTCAGACAGTTCAGAATTTGGGTCATAGGTTGACATGAGCTTATTCACTCTCACCAACACGGCATCAACGTCATCTTTTAGATCCCAAGGGTTTTTCACCTCTTCCGTGGTATAAAATTTAACCGTATAAGTTGTCCCCATTGTAGGACCAGAGAAACTCACCAATTCTGGGGTAAACACAGAAAGTCTATAAAAAACGGCAACAATAATAAGCAGGAAAACTGGGAACAGTATTTTTTTACGCATAAAGAGTCTTTGTTATAGCCAATAAAACAAAGACCCACCAGAGGGTGGGTCTTTATCAGGTGCTAGCCACCGAAATCATCAAGCAAAATGTTTTCTTTTTCGACGCCTAGGTCTTCTAACATCTTGATTACAGATGCGTTCATCATTGGAGGTCCACACATGTAGAACTCACAATCTTCTGGCGCTGGGTGATCTTTTAGATAACTTTCATAAAGAACATTATGAATAAACCCAGTTTTGCCTTCCCAGTTATCTTCAGGTTGAGGATCTGAGAGAGCCAAATGCCATTCAAAGTTTTCATTTTCTTCCTGAAGCTTATCATATTCTTCCACATAGAATGCTTCTCGAACACTACGAGTACCCATACCAGAAAGAAATTTTACGCTTAGAATTCAAACGCTTAAGCTGATCGAAAATATGAGAGCGCATTGGCGCCATACCCGCACCACCCCCTACAAACACCATTTCAGCGTCTGTGTCTTTAGCGAAGAACTCACCAAAAGGACCGTATACTTTGATCTTATCGCCTGGCTTAAGGCTGAACACATAAGATGACATTTGACCTGGAGGTAAATCATCTTTACCTGGAGGCGGAGAAGCAATACGAATATTGAACTTAACAATGCCCCTTTCTTCAGGGTAGTTAGCCATCGAATAAGCACGAATAACAGTTTCATCCACCTTAGAAACAAACTTCCAAAGATTAAACTTATCCCAATCTCCGCGATATTCTTCTTCGATATCAAAATCTTTATAATGCACAGTGTGGGCAGGCGCTTCCAATTGAACATAACCACCAGCACGGAAGTTTACGTTTTCGCCTTCAGGCAATCTTAACGTCAACTCTTTGATAAAGGTCGCTACGTTAGGGTTAGACTCAACTGTACATTCCCATGCTTTAACACCAAACACCTCTTCAGGCACCTCCACATCCATATCCTGTTTCACAGAAACCTGACAAGATAGACGGTAACCTTCTTTTTCATCACGACGCGTGAAGTGAGATTGCTCAGTGGAAAGCATAGAGCCACCACCACTCATAACCTTACATTTACACTGAGCACAAGTACCACCACCACCGCATGCGGACGATAGGAAGATGCCACTATTTGCTAATGTTTGAAGCAACTTACCACCTGCGGGCGCAGTCACTTCTTTTTCACCATTGATGCGGATTGTAACGTCACCAGTACTTACCAAGCGTGCACGAGCAGCAAGGATAATTGCCACTAACGCAAGCACGATAGCCGTGAACATCACCACACCTAGAATAATTTCTAAGTTGACCATGTTAGTTAAACCTTATTCTTGGTTGTCTAAATGTGCGGCCGATTAAAGCTGCACACCCGAAAATGACATAAAACCTAAACTCATCAGACCAACAGTGATAAAAGTGATACCAAGACCACGCAACCCTGCAGGAACGTCTGAATATTTAAGTTTCTCCCGAATACCAGCTAGGGCAGCGATAGCGAGCGCCCAACCAACACCAGCACCCACACCGTAAACAAGACTTTCACTGAAGTTATAGTCTCGTTCCACCATGAATAAAGAAGCCCCCATGATGGCACAGTTTACTGTAATCAACGGCAAGAAAACGCCCAGTGCGTTGTACAAAGCAGGCATGTACTTGTCTAGTGTCATCTCTAGTATCTGAACCACAGCAGCGATAACACCAATGTAGCTCAACAAACCTAGAAAGCTTAAATCAACACCACCCAAACCGGCCCACTCAAGAGCACCATCTGCCAAAAGATTTTGATACAACAAGTTGTTCAGTGGCACGGTAATCGCCAAAACAACCACAACGGCAATACCCAAACCTATTGCTGTCTCTACTTTTTTAGACAATGCTAAAAAAGTACACATACCTAGGAAGAATGCCAATGCCATGTTTTCAACAAAAACGGCCTTAATAAACAGACTGATTAAATGTTCCATTTATAGCGCCTCCTGAGAACGAGAATTTGCCGCAATTTTAAACTCTGGCGCTTCAACCTGCTCTTTCTTATAAGCGCGTAAAGCCCATATAACCAAGCCAATTACGAAGAATGCACTCGGTGGAAGCAACATCAAACCATTCGGTTGATACCAACCGCCATTTTGAACCGTCGCAAAAATCTCAACACCAAACAATTTACCAGCACCAAACAGCTCACGGAAAAACGCCACGACGATCAACATCGCACTGTAGCCTAAACCGTTACCAATACCGTCAACAAAACTCATTACAGGTCCGTTTTTCATGGCAAATGCTTCAGCACGTCCCATAACGATACAGTTTGTAATGATAAGACCTACAAACACTGATAACTGCTTACTGATTTCGAAAGCAAACGCCTTCAGAATCTGATCAACCACAATTACCAATGAAGCGATAATGATCATCTGTACGATAATACGAATACTGTTCGGTATATGATTACGAATAATCGCAATAAAGAAGCTAGAGAAAGCCGTTACTAAGGTCAAAGCGATCGCCATAACCAAACTAACACTCAAACTACTCGTCACCGCCAATGCGGAACAAATACCCAATATCTGCAAGGCTATTGGGTTGTTCGCAAGAATCGGCCCAAAGAGGACTTTTTTCACATCAGACATTATTGAACTCCTTCACTACGTAGCTGTGACAAGAATGGTCCAAAACCTTCTTCGCCCAACCAGTATTGAACAAGATGAGTCACCCCACGACTTGTCAATGTTGCACCAGATAGGCCATCTACTTTATACATTGCCTTAGGATCAGAACTGTCTACACCACCTTTAGCAAGTTGAATAACCGCTTCACCTTCGTCGTTGTATACTTTCTTACCTTTCCACAAAGCCTTCCAGTTAGGGTTATCTACTTCGCCACCCAACCCTGGAGTTTCACCTTGGTCGTAAAAACCAAAGCCTAGCACTGTATTAAAGTCGCTCTGCAAAGCCATAAAACCATACATGGTTGACCATAGGCCATATCCATGAACTGGAAGAATGATACGTTCAATCGTATCGCCCGATTTAACAAGATAAACCGCCGAAAAATTTGCACGGCGCTTGATACTCGCTGGATCTTCCTCAGCTTTTAGAGCAATAGACAAGTTAGGATCTTTAGCAGCAGCCTGCTGATTGAAAGTCGCTACATTGATATTAGCCTCTTTCAATTCCTCTTGCGTAGCGAATGTACCTGTTTGCAAGTTAACAATACGCGTTTCAACCGTCTCGAAAATCTCGTCCACAGACTTGCCTGGCTCAAGCATGCCAGCCGCCGACAGAATGTTACGTTTACGGTCTAAATCTTTATTGGTGTTCTGTATAGGCTTAAGACCTACCGCTGCAGCAGCAACAAAAATAGAACAAACCAAACACAAAGATAAAGCAACTATAATGGTCTTTTTAATACTATCGTTACTGCTAGCCATTGCGTGCAATCCTCCGTTTAATGTTCGCCTGAACAACAAAGTGGTCAATAAATGGCGCAAACAAATTCGCGAACAAAATTGCCAACATCATACCCTCAGGGTAAGCAGGGTTAACAACACGAATCAACACAACCATCAAACCAATCAATGCTCCGTAGAACCATTTACCTCGATTCGTCATTGATGCAGACACTGGGTCGGTTGCCATGTACATCATACCAAAGGCAAAACCACCCAAGACAAGATGCCAGTACCACGGCGTTGCAAACATAGGATTGGTATCGGAGCCAATGAAGTTCAACAATCCAGAAGTCAAAACCATACCTAACATAACACCAGCCACAATACGCCATGCGGCAATTCGCATGATCAGTAAAGCACCACCGCCAATCAAGATAGCCAGTGTCGATGTCTCACCCATTGAGCCTTGGATAAATCCAAAAAACGCATCAGACCAAGCAACCGTTAGACCAGGAACACCATCCGCAGCCAATTGGCTAAGCGCTGTTGCACCAGAAAAACCATCAACCGCTGTCCAAACTGCATCACCAGACATAGAGGCTGGGTACGCAAAGAACAAAAAGGCACGGCCAGCCAACGCTGGGTTGAGGAAGTTTTTACCCGTTCCACCGAACACCTCTTTCGCCAATACCACACCAAAGGTGATACCCAAAGCGACTTGCCATAAAGGTACAGTCGCAGGCAAAGATAAGGAGAACAAGATTGAGGTAACAAAGAAACCTTCGTTAACTTCATGTTTACGTACAGACGCAAACAATACTTCCCAGAAACCACCTACAACGAAAGTCACAAGATAAACAGGCAAAAAGTACATTGCGCCGTAAATCATGTTATCCCATATGCTGGAAGCATCATAATTAGTTAAACTACCAATGATGCCGTGGCGCCAAGAATCTCCCGCTGTAACGCCCATGGCATCCATAGCGGTATTGGCTTGAAAACCAATGTTGTACATACCAAAAAACATGGCTGGAAATGTACACATCCAAACCAAAATCATAATGCGCTTCATATCCACCGCATCACGAACATGGGAACCATTTTTAGTTACTGAGCTTGGACGGTAAAAAATAGTATCTACCGCTTCGTAAAGCGCGTACCACTTTTCATATTTTCCACCTGAATGAAATTCAGGCTCGATTTTATCAAGTACTTTTCTAAGCCCCATGAATCAACCCTCTTTCTCTATTAGAGTTAGGCAATCCCGAAGGATCGGGCCATATTCGAACTTACCTGAGCAACTGTAAGTACACAAAGCCAAATCTTCTTCGTCCAATTCAAGCGCACCAAGCTTCTGAGCTTGTTCTGTATCGTTCACAACCAAAGCACGTAGCAATTGTGTAGGAAGGATATCCAGTGGCATTACGCGTTCAAAGTTACCAAGCGGCAACATAGTACGATCACTACCATTTGTCGTGGTGGTCATATCGAAAGATTTCTTTCCTGTCAGCTTAGATAAGAACACATTCATAATAGAATGCTTTTCTACGCCAGCACGAAGATAATGCATCATTTGACGCTCACGACCTTCCAACAGCACAGACACCTGATTATGGTAACGACCTAAAAAGGCGTAAGGCCCTTTCGCGGCACGACCAGAAAGCACAGATCCAGAAACCACTCGATTCTCGCCATCAGCCAACTCACCCGACAACAAGTTATCGAGGCTTGCGCCAACTTGAGTACGAACCAAACGAGGCTTTTTAACTTGTGGACCCGCTAAAGAAACCACTCGCTCAACACTTAACTCACCCGTAACGAATAACTTACCAACCGCTACAACGTCTTGATAGTTAATAGACCAAACCGTCTTTTTATCACTAACTGGATCAAGGAAATGTATGTGAGTACCAGCAAGACCTGCTGGGTGTATACCAGCAAACTCTTCAACCGTCACATCAGATGTTGTTGGAATCTTTGCACCCGCTGCTTTACAAACAAAGACCTTACCTTCCGTTAAACGCGTTAGCACAGTAAGACCATCAGCAAAGGCTTCAGCTTGATCAGCCAAAACGACTTCAGGAGAAGCAGCCAATGGATTGGTATCCATCGCCGTCACAAAAATAGAGTTCGGAACGGACGCCACTTCGGGCACTTTTGAAAATGGACGAGTACGGAACGCAGTCCACAAACCCGATTCGACCAAATTATCAACCACCTTACTACGCTCTAAAGACTTCAATTCAGAACCAGAGTAAGAGGCGAAAGTTTCAGACTCATCGCCCTCAACATTAATAATTAATGATTGAAAGACACGTCTTTCACCACGATTGATCGCAGCAACGGTTCCAGAGGCAGGAGCCGTGTACTTCACGCCTTCCGTCTTCTTATCCGTAAAGATGACTTGACCTTTCTTGACCTTATCCCCTTCCTTGACCAACATGGTGGGTTTCATTCCATGATAGTCTGGACCAATCACAGCCACTGCTTTCACCGCAGCGGCCGTCTCAATCACTTGATTGGGAGCACCTGAGATCGGTAGATCTAGGCCTTTTGTAATTTTATACATATGTTCTGCCCAACAATAAATTGAACACAAAAAGCGTAATGTGTAATGCTCACACCCCCTCCGGGAAAACATGCACGAGCGAACAATCAATCTTAAGATAATTGTAAAACACAAACTCACTTCACCAAAAAACCGACGTATTATAAAGATCATTCCCCCCATTGACCAGCTCATGAAGCGGACTTTAAGCACCAACTTTTACTTAAAAGCACAACTTGCTCCTTATTCATTGACGTGCAGCCATAAAAAATACTTTTTTTGTTATTTTATTACATGATGAGTGACAATCCAGCTCACTCAAACCGCCTTGGCAAATTAAATCAAAGCTAGGCAATCCAAATAGGAAGATCAGCCGTACTTTAGTCGGTTGCCATATCTTATTGAAAACGACACAATATCGCCTAACAAATGAATAGGCTCAAAACACGGAAGCAAACCTATGATCAAACCAGAAGCTCAAATTCATATTAAAAACTTACGTTTAAGAACCTATATTGGATTCAATGAATCGGAAAAACAGAACAAACAGGACGTTGTCATTAATGCTTGGATACACTACCCAGCCTCCCAAGCCTATGACACAGACAACGTAGAAAATGCGGTAAACTACCGAACCATTTGCAAAGAAATGATTGCCCATACTGAAAACAATCGTTTTTTACTGCTTGAAAAATTAACCGCAGACCTACTGGAACTGTGTATGTCTTCAAACCATGTTACTTTTGCGAAAGTGGAAGTGGCAAAACCACATGCATTGCGTTTCGCCGACTCTGTTTCATTAACACTGTCCGCCACTAGAGATCAATAAGCCTAACATGTCAGAAACCGTTTCAATCACCCTAAAGCCCGGCTTCAAAAACTTAATTAATGGTTTAGATGGCAGTCGTAAAGCCCTGCAGTTGCTAGCCATTGCCGCTCAACATAAACGCCCTATTCTCTTTATGGCCAATACGGTTGCCGAACTAAATGAGCTTGAAGATGAAATACTGTTTCTGAATCAAAATAAACACGAAATACTCCGATTCAGTGACTGGGAAACCCTGCCATATGACGCCTTTTCGCCACACCAAGACATCATTTCCCAACGTCTAGAAACATTAGCGAAGCTGACTGAAACCAAGAACCCAATAGTCCTGACAACCGTGGCGTCTTGCTTAACTCGCTTATGCCCTAAGCAACACTTAGATGCACAGCGCTTTCATTTAAAAGAAGGGCAAGAACTGCCTCTTGAAGACTTATCTCGCAAACTCACGAACGCAGGCTACCTAAACGTAGAAAATGTCCACGAGCATGGCGAATATGCCATTCGCGGGGCATTAATGGATGTGTACCCAATGGGGGCGGACAACCCTATTCGTATAGACTGGTTTGATAACGACATCGACTCTATACGCTGGTTCGACCCAGAAACTCAGCGCAGCATCAATAAAGTAACAGAAATAAAAATGCTGCCCGCAAAAGAATTTCCAACCACAGCCCAAGGTATCCAGCAATTTCGCCAAGCGTTTAGAGAGCGTTTTGACACCAACCCGCTTTCTAGCCCTATTTACCAAGACATTTCCAGCGGCATTATCCCTGCAGGTGTAGAATACTATCTACCTTTGTTTTTTGAACAAACGGCCAGCGTATTCGACTATCTGCCCGATGAGACACTCATCATACGCTCAGATAATTTTAATGATCAATTTGCCAGTATTAAACTCGACTTCCGCAGCCGTCACGAGTCACTCAATTACAATATTGAACGCCCCATTTTAAAGCCCGATGAAATTTGCTTAAGAGAAGACGAGCTGTTTGCGAAACTCAACCAATATGCCAACATTATTTTTTCTGCCGACGGTGAGCACCCCGCCTACAGCGCGCTTGATGTGGTAAAAATTGACTCCCGAGCCGAGCAACCACTAAGCAAATTACAGCATTTTCTTGCCAACACTACAGCAAGAGTGCTCATAGTGGCTGAGTCTGCCGGTCGGCGAGAGGCTCTACTCGACTTACTCAAAAAGTACAACATTAAACCTAAACAGGTTGAAAGTTGGGAAGCCTTCACAAAATCGACCAAATCGCTTGCCATCACAGAGGGCAACATTGGTCGCGGCTTCATCATCAACAATGAATTAGCACTCATTCCTGAAAGCGAAATACTAGGCGAGCGCGTTTCTCAGCATCGTCGACGCAATAAACAAAACACTATTAGCGAAGACGCTATTATTCGCAATCTCACTGAATTGAGATTAAACGCACCCGTAGTTCATATCGACCATGGCGTAGGTCGCTATCTTGGATTAACCAACTTAGAGATCGATGGGCAAGAAACAGAACTACTCACTCTTGGCTATGCCAATGACGCAAAACTCTATGTTCCCGTCTCCTCATTGCAGTTGATTTCGCGCTACACAGGCGCAGACGAAGACACCGCGCCATTGCATAAACTCGGTACTGACAAATGGAGCATTGCAAAGCAAAAAGCCGCCGAAAAAGCACGCGATACCGCAGCAGAATTGCTAGAAATATACGCCAAGCGCGAAGCCAGAGTAGGTCATGCCTTTGCCAAACCAGACGATCAGTATGAGCTATTTGCTGCGGGCTTCCCATTTGAAGAAACCCCAGATCAACAAATGGCCATTGATGCCGTTATGCGTGACATGTCAACAAAAAAACCGATGGACCGCTTGGTATGCGGCGATGTTGGTTTTGGCAAAACAGAAGTCGCTATGAGAGCAGCCTTTCTTGCAGTGCAAGATGGCAAACAAGTGGCTGTCCTCGTACCAACCACCCTACTCGCCCAACAGCACTATGAAAACTTTTGTGACCGATTTGCTGATTGGCCGGTAGAAATCGAATTTCTATCTCGTTTTCGGTCTGGCAAGCAATCCAATACCTCAATTGATCGACTAGAATCAGGCAAAGCCGATATTGTTGTCGGCACGCATAAACTGATTCAAAGTGATATTAAGTTTGCCAATTTGGGCTTGGTTATTATTGACGAAGAGCACCGCTTTGGTGTCAAACAGAAAGAACAATTTAAAGCCTTAAGAGCGGAAGTTGACATACTGACTCTCACAGCGACCCCCATTCCCCGAACATTAAATATGTCTTTATCGGGTATTCGCGATTTATCCATCATCGCCACACCTCCAGCAAAACGCTTATCTGTAAAAACCTTTGTCAAACAGAAAGACGAGCACCAAATCAAAGAAGCCATATTGCGTGAATTGCATCGCGGCGGGCAGGTTTATTATTTACACAATGAAGTGCAAACTATTCAGAAAGCGGCGGAAGAATTAGAAGCACTCATTCCAGAAGCTCGTGTCATTGTGGGCCATGGGCAAATGCGTGAAAGAGAACTGGAACAAGTGATGTCTGACTTTTATCACAAACGCGCCAACGTACTCGTCTGCTCGACCATCATAGAAACGGGTATCGACATACCGAATGCAAATACCATCATTATTGAACGCGCAGATAAATTTGGTTTAGCACAACTACATCAATTACGCGGACGCGTTGGTCGATCACACCACCAAGCTTATGCTTACCTACTTACCCCCAATGATCGCAGGGTCACCAGTGATGCCGAAAAACGCTTAGAGGCCATTATGCTCGCCGACAAGCTAGGAGCTGGCTTCACTTTGGCCACTCACGATCTAGAAATTAGGGGCACAGGGGAGCTATTAGGTGACGGCCAGAGCGGTCACATTGAACATGTTGGCTTCTCACTCTTTATGGACATGCTAGACAGAGCCGTCAAATCATTAAAAAATGGCGAATCGCCTGATATTGATATTACCTCACCCGCTCAAACCGATGTGAATTTGCGGGTCCCCGCGCTGATACCAGAAGATTACTTAGGCGATGTACATTCACGCCTGATTCTGTATAAACGCATTGCCAGCGCGAAAGCCAGTGACGAACTGAAAGACCTACAAGTGGAAATGATTGACCGCTTTGGGCTACTGCCTGATGCTACCAAAAACCTATTCCGCCAAACTGAGCTGAAACTCAAGGCAGAAAGCCTTGGCATTAATAAAATTGAAGTCAACGCAAAAGAAGGTAAAATCATCTTCAACAGCAAAACGCCAGTTGATCCGATGAAATTGATTAAACTCATTCAAACAAAGCCAGATGTTTATAAACTCGCAGGCTCTGACACCTTGAAGTTTTTAGTATCAATGAACAGCGCAGAAGAGCGCTTCCAGCACACAACAATGACTTTGGAATTATTACATTGAGAGCCTTAATTTGTAATTTATTATCCTTAACGCTGTTAACCAGTGGCGTTTATGCGGCTGACAACCGCTTCGATCCGAATACTGCCAAGGCCTATGAGGCCTATGTGGTTACCTTTATGTGGCCTGAAGGCCAGTCAAGTGAACAAGTGAGTTACAAAAACATCTTACCAACTGACCGACTTGTTCGTTTTCCAGCACCCAATGACGTCGCAGGAAACACACTTAACAGCAACCAGGCATCGCCATTTGGCAATAGACTGGGTCGTCAGGTAAAGATACTTGCTAACCAAAAATGGACGCTTATCTTTAAGCAGCCAGGTGACACCATCAACAAAAGTTTCGTCAGCCAACAAAACGTAAATGGTTACCCAGTGTTAACTGGCAATATCGCTATCACTCTAGGGCGATATTTGGAGTCTGACATACGCTATCAGCATTATTTGTTTGGCCGCGCTCAACAAACAGCTTCTACACCTCAGGACAAAAACAGTACGCCGCAACCAATCGCACCCACAACAGCCAGCTCGGCAGAAGTAACGCCTACATCGGTACTTAAATTACGCCAAAACAATAGAACCGCTAGCAAAAAGGTCAACTATTTAGACCATCCAACCATAGGCACTTTAATATACTTTGAACCGATTGAATTGGAACAGGCCATCTCGCAACAGCAGTGACACCAGAAAGCGACTTGGGCAGTAAATAAAGTATAACCCTTCTTTCCCGCAACGAGCGCTTAAATAAAAAGGAGCTTACAAAAGCTCCTTTTTACTGACCAAAAAAACAGACTAATAGCCGCGGGACTGGGCCAACTTCCCCACCCAGGCAATGGCTTTTTGCTCAATCACTGAAAAAAATGACAACCCTAAGCGTTCAGCCATGCCTTTCGGTTGTTTGTACGCTAAACGAATTACTTCCGCCGTACTGTAATTAGACACCAAATAGGCATCGCTGGTCATCACGACATCAACCAATTTGTTGCCTAATGCCTCCGAACCGTACCAAGTCTCACCGGTGGCAATGCTTTCGATGTCTAACTGCGGACGCTGGCTTGAGACAAATCGTTTAAAAAGATCATGAGTATCTTCTAAATCTTGCTTAAACTTTTCTCGGCCCTCATCTGTGTTTTCCCCCAACATGGTCAACGTACGCTTGTATCGCCCTGCTGTATGCAACTCAACATCAATGAGACTTTTATCCAACAAGCGATGAAGGTTTGGAATTTGGGCGACCACGCCAATGGAACCCAAAATAGCAAAAGGCGCTGCGATAATTTTATCTGCCACACACGCCATCATATAACCCCCACTAGCTGCTACTTTATCAACGCAAATCGTTAATGGGATATTCGCCTCTCGAATTCGCTGTAATTGGGACGCAGCCAAACCATACCCGTGAACCACACCGCCACCACTTTCCAAACGAACAACAACTTCATCCTGCGGCTTGGCGATACTTAGAATCGCAGTTATCTCTTCTCTCATTGTCTCTACCGCGGACGCCTTAATATCTCCATCAAAATCCAATACATACACTCGCCTCTTGGTCTCTTCTTTCGCATCAGCAACTTTAGAGACTTTTTTCTGAGCTTTTTTCTCAAGCTTGTCTTTTTTCTTCTTCTCTTTTTCGATGTTTTTTAGAGCTTTCTTATCCATTAGCTGACGATCCAACTCCGCCTTCATCGCATCATATGTCTCGTTCAATTTAGTGATAGATAAGCTACCAGGTTGCGATTTACGCTTTCCGCTTGCCACTATTGCCAACAATAAACCAATCACCACAGCAACACTGATTAACTTCAGCAAAAAACCAGCATAGTCAGTTAAAAATTCCAACGTTTATTTCCTCTAAATAGTCATAAGTTCTTGGCATATTGGGGATATTTTTACAAATAACAATCATATTTACTGATATTTCACTATAGATACTGTCAAGCATATGCCTTATTATCTGCACACTTTGATAGAGTCTGAGCATTTTAAAGCCTGAAAACCCCAGAAAACTAACAAGATTTTTTTGATCTGCTATACAAAAACAGAAAAATCCTGTTAATTTTTTGCACATTTTCAGTGTTTTCCCAAAAGGAGTCATCAATGAAAGCCTCTCTGTCCCAAGCACTAGGAAGAAATTTCCTCGGTGCATCACCACTGTGGTACAAGCAAGTCATCTTAGCGTTTCTGATTATCAACCCAATTGTCTTAGTGGTATTAGGGCCATTTGTTGCAGGCTGGCTATTAATTATTGAGTTCATATTTACACTGGCGATGGCGCTAAAATGCTACCCATTACAACCTGGGGGCTTGCTTGCCATTGAGGCCGTAGTCCTTGGGCTTACTTCCCCTGAGGGTGTATACACTGAAGTATCTCACAACATGGAAGTTATTCTGCTGCTCATGTTTATGGTGGCTGGCATTTACTTTATGAAAGACATGCTGCTGTTTATTTTTAACAAGCTTCTAGTCAAAGTAAAATCAAAAATCGTCATCTCATTAATTTTTAGTTTTTCTGCTGCATTGCTTTCGGCTTTTTTAGATGCCTTAACGGTGACAGCCGTTCTAATCAGTGTTGGCGTTGGCTTTTATTCGGTCTACCACAAGGCGGCTTCAGGCCAAAGCTCTAATAAAAATCACGACCATGGTAAAGACGATTCAATATTGCCAGTCAACACAGAAGACTTAAACGAATTTCGCTCGTTTCTACGCGATTTATTAATGCACGGTGCGGTGGGTACCGCGCTTGGTGGCGTCGCAACGCTAGTAGGCGAACCACAAAACTTACTGATTGCTAAGGTTGCAGGCTGGAATTTTGGCGAATTCTTCATGAATGTTGCCCCCGTCTCAATGCCTGTCTTAATTTGTGGCTTATTAACGGTGATCGTTTTAGAAAAGACCGCTTGGTTTGATTACGGCGCTCAATTACCAGATACCGTTCGAGATATTCTTAATAATTTTGAACAAGAAGAAAGCAAAAAACACACAAGCAAAACCAAAGCTCAACTGATTGTGCAAGGCATTGTCGCTATTATTCTCGTACTATCTCTTGCTTTCCATGTTGCGGAAGTTGGACTGGTTGGCTTAATGGTCATTGTACTGCTAACGTCATTCAACGGTATCGTTGAAGAGCGTCAGATTGGCCATGCATTTGAGGAGTCATTACCCTTTACGGCATTATTGGTGGTATTTTTTACTGTGGTTTCCGTTATCCATTCGCAACATCTATTTCAACCTGTCATTGATGTAGTGCTACAGATGCCCACAGATAGCCAGCCAATTATGCTGTTTATTGCTAATGGCTTACTATCTGCTATCAGTGACAACGTTTTTGTTGCTACTGTATACATCAATGAAATCAAAGCCGCACTGGATGCTGGCACCATTACTCGAGAACATTTTGACACCTTAGCTGTGGCTGTTAATACAGGCACTAACTTACCAAGTGTTGCCACACCAAACGGTCAAGCCGCTTTCTTATTTTTATTGACTTCTGCCATTGCGCCACTCTTACGTTTGTCTTACGGCAAAATGGTGTGGATGGCCCTTCCTTATACGATAGTGTTGAGCATCGTTGGCGGGCTATGTGTTGTTTACCTATTGTAATATGTGTTTAATTAACCAATAAGCTACATAAAAATAAATATCCCCCCAATCTGTTTAATCAAGGATTGGGGGGATATTTATTTGGAAGCTTGTATATCTATGCTTTTTACTGCTTTTTACTGCTTATTAATGCTTAATACGCCAGAGAGACTGACCGGATTTTTTGTCGATCAAATCTAAACGCGCTTCATGCATTTCTAACTCGCTCTCACTGGCTCGGATAATTTTTAGCGCAGGGCGATTGGCAGAAAAACGACGAATAGCTTCCACTCCACCCTCTTCTTTACTGTCTGAGTCCGCATGATTAGCAAGCCCCAAACTAGTCTGCCCACCCGTCATCAACAAATAGACATCGGCCAATATTTCCGAGTCTAAAAGAGCGCCATGCAATTCTCGGTGAGAGTTATCAATGCCATAACGTTTACATAAAATATCGAGGTTATTCTTCTGTCCTGGGTGTTTCTTACGAGCATAAACTAAGCTATCAAAGACACCACATACCTCAGCTGTTTTCGGATAGCCACCAATACGAGCAAACTCATGGTCCATAAAGCCAATATCAAATGGTGCATTGTGGATGATCAGTTCAGCACCTTTGATAAAATCGAAAAACTCTTGCGCAATTTCATGAAAACGAGGCTTATCAGCAAGAAACTCGTTGCTTATCCCGTGAACCTTAAAGGCTTCTTCTTCCACCTCTCTGTCTGGGTTAATATATACATGAAAATGCCGATTGGTTAACTTACGACCAATCATTTCCACACAACCAATTTCGATAATTCGATGCCCTTGTTTTGGATCGATACCCGTTGTCTCTGTATCCAGCACAACCTGTCTCATGATAGCGCCCTTAACTCCTCAATACCTTTGTTTGCCAATTGATCCGCAATTTCATTCCCTTCAATACCAGCATGACCTTTTACCCATTTCCACGTCACGTCATGATACTGACACAACTCATCTAAAGCCTGCCAAAGATCTTTATTTTTTACTGGTTGTTTGGACGCCGTCATCCACCCCTTTCGTTTCCAGCCAGCCAGCCATTCAGTGATGCCTTTTTGTACATATGAAGAGTCTGTATATAAAGTCACTGCACACTTTTCTTTTAATGCCCGCAGTCCTTCTATTGCTCCCATAAGCTCCATACGATTATTCGTCGTATCCTGCTCACCACCACATAAATGTTTTTCATGCTCACCAAAGGTTAACCAAGCTCCCCAACCACCAATACCAGGGTTTCCCTTACAAGCACCGTCTGTATACATTACAACCTTTTTCACTCTTTCATCTCTTTCACTGTTGGTTTCGTTAAAGGAGGCACTCGGACTCTAGCCCCAGACCAACGAGGTTTTAGCGGAATAAAGCGCTTTACCTGCTTTGTTGCCACCATGACATAAATACCACTAAAAGGCAGCTTAAGCGGCTTAAACATTCTATCAACCCAAGCAAAACGCGATCGCCATTTGCCATTTTGCAGAGGGGGTTGATAATACACAAAACGCTTTGTTTCCAAGGTGAGGCCCGCTACTTTTAGCCAATCCTCCAAGCGTTGATGAGCAATAAAATGACCGCACCATGGCGCTTTCACCTTTTTAGAAAACAAACGACAAAACCCCCAAACACTCCAAGGATTAAAGCCGATAATGATCAACTTGCCACTTGGTAACAGGGTTCTTGCCGCTTCACGTAAATCATCGTGTGGCGTTGCGGAAATATCCAACGTATGGTGAAAAACATGGACATCGATGCCATCCGCCTCAAAAGGCAGTTCACTTGCCCTGGCAACAACCGTATTCGATGGCGCACCAAATTCCAAAATAGGCGCGATTAAAATACTCTCACGTAAACGATGCTCTCGCACAGAGAAGTCTTTGAGAGGAGATTGCGTGACAAGATAATAGCCGACTGCGGAATCGAGTTCAGCTGCGACTTCATCGCGCTCCAACTGCAAGACACTATCGCCTAAATTACTCTTGTACCAATTTTGAAAAAATTGTCTTGATTGATCATCCAACATACAATGAATTCTCTTTTTAAACGGTATGACGCTGTATTTATTTTTTTATAGACACGCCATATAAACAACAACCGCCTCTATAAAGCAGACAACTTATGACTATTTTTCCGCTTCCCGCTTTTCAGGACAATTATATCTGGATCATCCAAGATAAAGATAGTTCAGCCATCTGGGCTGTAGATCCGGGAGATGCCGACGTCGTATTAGATTATTGCCACAAAGAGAACAAAACCTTAACAGGCATTTTAATTACCCACCACCACAAAGATCATACTGGGGGCGTCAGTAGACTAAAACAATATTTTGCTTGCCATGTTTATGGTCCTGCGCATCTTACGGATCTCATTACTACGCCCATGTACGAAGGTGATCAAGTAGCCATTTTCAAACACACCTTTCATGTTATCGCTACCCCAGGGCACACGCTTGATCATTTGTGTTACTTTTGTCCCGAGGGGGCAAACACTTTATTCAGTGGCGATACCTTATTCAGGGGCGGCTGTGGTCGAATAATGGAAGGAACACCAGAGCAGATGTTAGACGCGATGACAAAAATTTTCCATTTACCCGACAACGCACTCATCTACGGCACCCACGAATATACATTAGCAAACTACCGTTTTGCTCTTTCTTTAGAACCCAACAACAAATCACTTTTACGCTCAAACCGAATAAGCCAAGCAAAAAGGGCCAATAATGAAGCCCACTTTACCAACAAAACTCAGCGTAGAGAAAAAAACTAACCCCTTTTTACGAACCCACATTAAGTCCTTAAAAGTTAAAGCAGCACAACAACTTAACGAAAAACCAGCCGATAATTCTGTGGCGGCATTCAGTCAAGTTAGACGAGCCAAGGATAGTTTTAGTTGACCTATCGCGATACTCCCTTAAAATGTCCAAACTTTATTCAATTTTGTGACTTACATGATATATAAAATATTCTGGATTTGCCTTGTCAGCCTAACACTGAGCGCCTGCCAAACCGCCTCAAAAATAGATCAAGATAACGCTTCGAATGAGCCTCACAGAGTCTTTAGAAGATGGAGATATTGCCGAAGCAGATACCGAACAATTAGGTTTTATTGACACTGTACCACCAGTCGAATCGACTACAGAAGACAGTGAAGAAGCAACCGATGAGCAATTGGTCACAACGATAAAACCACAAGAACACGCTGACATATGGGAAAGAATTCGCGCCGGATACCAGCTTGATCTTGATATAGATCGCCCTCGCCTATCCTCTCAGCTACGCTGGTTCAGCTCTCATCCTTCATATTTAGATAGAGTATCAAAGCGTGGTGAACGTTACTTGTACTACATCGTTGAAGAATTAGAAAAAGCAGGTATTCCTACAGAAATCGCCCTATTACCCATCGTAGAAAGTGGCTTCGATCCATTCGGATACAGTCATGGACGCGCTTCTGGTCCTTGGCAATTTATCCCATCTACAGGTCAAATGTATGGGTTGGATCAAACATGGTGGTACGACGGTCGACGCGATATTATAGGCTCGACTCAGGCAGCCATTGCCTACCTGACTCGACTGCATAAAATGTTTGATGGTAACTGGCTCCATGCACTGGCGTCTTATAACTCAGGTGAAGGCACTGTTATGAGAGCGATCAGAAAAAACAAAAAAGCGGGGAAACCTACTGATTTCTGGTCCCTAGACCTGCCGCGAGAGACTCGTGCTTATGTCCCCAAGTTAATAGCCCTTGCTAAAATCATCAAAGATCCAGAAAAATACAATTACTCAACGTATTCCATCCCGAACAAACCCTATTTTGATATTGTCAACATTGGCGGTCAAATAGATTTAGCTCAAGCGGCGGAGATGGCGAACGTTAGTATTGATGAGGTTTACTTATTAAACCCTGGCTTTAACCAGTGGGCAACCTCCCCTGATGGCCCCCACCGACTGTTAATGCCTATTTCCAAGGCTAAAAAATTCAGAGCAAAGCTGGCAGAAATCCCCAGCAAAGAGCGAGTAACTTGGGTTCGCTATTCGGTAAAAGCTGGTGACAATTTACTCTTAGTGGCAAAACAACACAACACAACAGTCAACGTCCTGCAAGACGTTAATAAAATGTCTTCCTCTATGATCCGCGTTGGGCAAGAGGCTCATGATCCCAGTAGCCGGAAACAACATTGAAAGCTACACATTAAGCTCTCACCAACGCTTACTAGCCAAGCAATCTAAGGCACCAAACCGCAATCGCATTAAAATAAACTACACCGTCAATTCTGGTGATAGCTTATGGTCAATTGCCAATAAATATAAAACAGATACAAAAACGCTTGCCCGTTGGAACAATATGGGGCTTGGCGATCCGCTAATGCCTGGCAAAAAACTGGTACTTTGGCTAGAACCTGATCAATCAAAAAACAGTGACAGTACTCGCAGTGTAATCAAGAAAGTGGTTTACACTATAAGATCGGGTGAGTCATTGGCTGTTGTTGCCAACAAATTTAAGGTGTCCATCAATGACATTCGTGAATGGAACCCCAAAGTCAGCAGCAAAAAGTACGTTCAACCGGGCGACAAAGTCACTCTTCTTGTAAACGTGGTCGGTGGCTAAACAATCAACAAAAAGGGCTGATTTGATCAGCCCTTTTTTTATTATACTACTTTTAAAAAAGTCGTATCACTCATATCGACAAAGATAAGCAGTCATCTCGGTCACTTTTAATTGGAAGGTTTGATTCGCTTCTACAATAAAAGTGTCACCTTTCGCAAAGGTTGTCCAATCGTCTTGTCCCGGTAATTTTACCGTTAGTGCACCTGATACAACCGTCATATATTCTCGTTGACTCGTGCCAAACTCATAGTCACCAATTGCCATTACACCAACCGTTGATGTTCCTTCCGCGTTATCCAATGCAATGGATTTTACTTGATCATTAAAATAGCTATTTACTTTTAACGCTGTGCTCATATACAAGTTCTCATTTCCGTTTTAAAAATATGTTTTTTTAGCCACGATTCAAAGTGCACTTATGTGTTTTTATTTCCCACCATCTCTTCAATTATCCATTCTTTGAAAGCCGACATAGCAGAGGTAACTGAACGACGTTTCTCATACACTAAATAAAAAGACCGATTGGTAATCAAATGCTGATTAAACAACACTTTTAGCGTCCCAGCCTCTATTTCTGGCATAATCAATTCTGGGTCTGTCAATGATATACCCAAACCTTGAGCCGCCGCACCAGCGGTTAAAGACCCACTAGAAAACATCAAACCACGACGAAATAACTTAGGATCAAGATCATGTTGTTGTAACCAATCATGCCATTCGTCTTTTCGTTTAGTAACGTGTAAGAGCGGATAAAAACGCATATCCTCTGGTTTAACGATAGGCTGTTCAGGCTTTATCAACCGAGGATTACAAACTGGAGCCAAGCGTGCTGGGCGTAAATAATGCGCCTCAACATCCTCCCAATCGCCACTACCAAAGTACACCGCCATATCTATGTCGTTGGCAGAGAAATCAATTAACCCTGTAGAAGAACTAATTTCGATCTGAATATCAGGATAACGCTCTTGAAATCGTTCCATTCTTGGCATAAGCCAGCGAGTAAGGAAAGCTGGGGCAACCGCTAATCGCAACGATCCAGACTTTTGCTTGCTCTTCAGTTCAGATGTCGCGTTTTCTAACTGCTCAAAAATACTCTTTATGGGTTTTAAATACGATTCACCCGCTTCCGTTAAAATCACTTTACGTTTTGTACGGCGAAAAAGCTCAAGGCCTAGAAAACTTTCCAAACCCTTGATTTGATGACTAATCGCAGAAGGCGTTACAGACAATTCCTTGGCTGCTTTATTGAAACTGCCATGGCGAGCAGCAGATTCAAAACACTTCAATGAATTTAAAGGGGGCAAACGATTAATAAGCTCATCTCCAATAGATAAGAAAGGTAAAGAAAGATTTCTACACTTTATCTAATCAATAGCGTGAAAATGGCTCACCTGTCAATTATTATAGCCCTACACACACAATAATTTTACACAATACGAATCGGATTACTCATCTTCATCACTGGTCACTTCCGACGTGATAAAACGCTTAGGTGGTAATTTAAATGCGTCAAAGCCGTCCTGTTGATTATCATGAAAGCGGGCTTTACTTGCAGGCTTTTTATTTGTTTTTTTAGGCGCTTTAGCCGGAGTTTTAACAGAGTCTTTTTTCAATTCTTTACGGGCAGGTTTAGGTGGCAACAACCCTTTAAACGTTGGCTCAAGCCCTTCAATAGACTCAATAGCAAATGTTTTTTGCAAAAAAGCCTCTATTGCTTTGAAATTCAACCAATCCTTCGGACCAACCAAAGAATAAGCGTCGCCCTTAAAACCAGCACGACCTGTACGTCCCGTTCTGTGAACAAACTCTTCAGCTTGCTTGGGCAAATCAAAGTTGAAAACATGAGACACGCTGGCAATATCCAAACCACGAGAAGCCACATCTGTGCTCACAAGGACATCAAACTGCCCTTTGGCAAAGCTTTCCATGGTTTTATTGCGCGCGCTTTGCGATAAATTGCCATTCAAAGCCTGCGTACTTAACCCCCACCCTGCGATGATCTCAGACAAGCGTACAGTATCGCTTTTCGTTGCCGTAAAAATAATTGCTTGCTTGATCGTTTGGCCCAACAATAGATGCTTAAGTAAAGCTTCTTTATGATCCAAATGATCACACAACAAAACGTGCTGAGAAATATCCGTGTGCTCGTCAAAACCTTGACCAACAGCAACACGCGAAGGCTCCCGTAATAACTCGCCAGCAATAATACTAACTTCCGTATTATCCAATGTCGCTGAGAAGAACAATGTCTGACGTTGACGATGGCTGGCGGCCGCATTAATCGCGCGCATCGCGTCGGCAAAACCCAAATCCAGCATACGATCTGCTTCATCTAAAATGAGCAACTCAAGCCCTTCTAGAAAAACATGACGCTGTTTTAAATGGTCCACCAAACGACCAGGTGTCGCCACAATAAAATGCGGGTCTTTTTGCAAGGATTTGTGCTGATCGTTAAAGTTTTCACCACCTTGAATGAGAATAGACGTAAAGCGGCTGCCTGCTAATAACAACCTTAGCTGACCAAACACTTGCTTAGCCAATTCTCGAGTCGGCACTAAAACCACAACACGAGGGTCGCGTTTTGACAGCGCTTTTTTCTTATAAACTCGATGCAACGCAGGCAAAAGATAGGCGAGCGTTTTTCCAGAACCCGTTTTTGATGACGCCAATAAGTCTCTTCCAGCCATGGCTTCTGGAATAGCGCGAGCTTGTATTTCCGTTGCCTCATCAAATCCTAGATGACCAATAGACTTTAAAATACGATTATCAAAACCAAATTCTTCGAATAACAAACAAATACCCCTTCAAAACTAAACAATACCGCGTAACCAAAACGTCGCGTCTAATGCACGCATTATAACCTAGACAATCTAAAATTCGTTATGCATCTTGCATTAAAAGATAGCTTTTACCCGCACTTATTACACCCACACCTCGGCCCTGTGACGTTTCAACCTCAGTAAGACCTTCAGCGAGACCATAAAACACATTTCGCCCCACTAGAGCCTTCATGCCATAGCGCATAGAAATGTAAGGACGCTCTTCTTCATGGTAAAAACCCATCCAAATATCACAGTCAACTCCGAGCACCAGAACATCCTCAGTCTGAGTTCGAAACTCTATCGCTCGACCGTGCACGGTTTCTATCCATTGCCAACGATTAACGTGAAAAGGCGCATCTTCTACTTTAATTCGTACCTTTTCGACAGGCGTCATTAAGAAATACTCGCCATTTTCGAACCACAATATTCGGCTAAACATTGTCACCATAGCAGAACGCTTAATTTTGCTGCCTTCATGACACCAATCACCATTTGCTTTAATCACCATGTCCATGTCACCACAAAACGGCGGCGTCCAAGTATGCACCGGCGGCAAACCCGAAGAGGTCACTTCAGAAAAACCTTTCAAATCTATATTTGACATGCGCTTTCTCACTTATAATGACGTGCAACCCAGCCAATCCCCAAATTAAGATTAGAGACCTTCACTTCATCAATAATATTATTCAACTTACAGTCAAAGCCTTGAATTCATTTCACTGTTAGAATAACCACAACAAACAAACTTATCGAGCCGCAGAACCACATAGCTGCCTCGTCTATTTAGAGTGTGACATTATGAAATCGGCATTAGCAACAAAATTTCAAGATCCGAGTCGAGGCGTATACTTCATTGGTACAACACCACCTAAGTCTTCTATGGAAGAAGAGCAACTAGAGCAAGTAAGCCATAAATTACTTGAGCGTCTTGATAATATCGATGTGGACGGTTTGATTGTCTATGACATTCAAGATGAAACCAGCCGCATTGACAAGCCGCGCCCTTTTCCTTTCATGGAAACCCACGACCCACGCGCTTGGTCAAAACGCCTTCATCAACAATCTGGCAAACCTGTTATTACTTACAAATCCGTCTCTTCACGTAGTTCTGAAGAGTTTTCTGGCTGGTTAACACAAGCATGGGAAGAATATGGTATTCGTGACCTCGTTTTGGTTGGGTCACCCTCTTCAACGGGCGATATCAAACTACCTTTACCGCAGGCCTATGACACATTAAAAGCATCACCGCATGCTTTTAACTTAGGCGGTGTTACCATTGCAGAACGACATGCAAAAAAAGGCGACGAACACTTACGCCTGTTGAAAAAAACAGAATCTGGATGCGAATTCTTCATCTCACAAGCCGTTTATAACCACCAAGCGACCGCAGATCTAATTAGCCGCTACGCAAGAACCTGCAAAAAAAGAGGCGAAACGCCAAAGCGTATCATTTTAACTTTCACACCCTGCGGCAGCGCCAAAACACTTGAGTTCATGGAGTGGCTGGGGATTTCCGTTCCCGATGCAACTAAGCATCGCATTTTGGACGCTCAAGCACCATTGGAAGAGTCCATTAAAATTTGTCGCAATGCTTTGGAGCAAATTATTGAAACGGCCCTCCCTCTTGGAGTTCCACTCGGCTTAAACATAGAAAGTTTAACCAACCGCAAAGAAGAAATAGACGCTTCAATCAAGCTGTATAAGCTACTTAAAGCGACTTTAGATCTTAAACTGGCTGAGCAAGCGCTAGCTAGATAACCGCTTCTAGCGCAGCAAGCACCTGATCGATAGAAATATGCTGCATGGCCTTAGGGTCATGCACGCGTGTCGACCATGGTAGTTCAGACACGGGCTTTTGATATTCTTTTACGACCAACACCTCATAGACACTTACGACCTTGTCTAAATCTCGATAAGGCCCTGTTCGTTTAGGATTAGAGTGCGCATACAAACCAATCACTGGTGTCCCCACTAACGTCGCCATGTGCGCAGGCCCAGTGTCAGGACTCACCACTAATGACGCACCTTTTAATACAGACATCATCATCGCCAGTGGCGTTTTGCCAACTAGGTTAATCACTTGATCTGGTCGATCGGCAATAATAGTACGAGCAAATGCCGCCTCCTCAGTAGAAGGCCCACCCGTTATAACGGGACAAATACCTTTCAGCAAGAGACAGTCTATGACTGCCTGATATCCTTCTATCGTCCAGTTTCTCTCCGCCTTAGAAGCTGAAGGATTAATCACTACATAACGCTCAGGCAAGTGAAAACCCACATCAGGCAACGCCAGCTCACATGGTAATACAGGCGACGTCACACCCAACACACTAGCGATAGATAAAAAGGAATCTAAAACATGCTCACCTTTCGGCTCAGGTGCATACTCATTGACAAACCAGTGCTGCTTTTCGCGAGAATGAGACAGTGCAAAACCGATACGTCTTTTTGCGGTTATCATGCGGGACACTAGACTTGCTCTGAGAGACCACTGTAAATGCAGTAACACATCAAATGTTTGATCACGCAGTAACGCGCGCAGCGCCAATAATCCAGACAAACCACTTTTCTTGTCATAAACCACCACGCGTACTCCCTCTAGCAAACGCACTAAATTTGCTTCTAGCGGAGACGTTACCCATGTCACCTGCACAGATGGATTGGATTTTATAATGGCTTGCACCACTGCCATGGCATGACACACATCGCCCAGCGCCGACAATCTAACGACAGCCACGTGCTGCACTCGCTTTTCCTGTATTGACTCTTGCTGCATGTGTTCCTCTAGGGCTGCTTAAACGTGGCAAGTATTATAGAATAGTCCTCTTTGAATGTGTCCAAATTTATAGACGCGATAAAGACCATCCTATGTAAAGCGAGCAAAATGCCAGAAGCCATCACAATATCGCCTAGTACGACACTATTAAAAAGCGACCAGACATTACCACTATCAAGCACTTGGTTCGACCCAGAATTCTGGCAGTCACAACACGCTTTGACTGGTACAGGCCATGGCCGAGGCGCTGTCTGGTTTATCAATAGTCAGTTTGGAAAATTTGTCATAAGACGCTACCGTCGAGGTGGACTTATTGCAAAATTTAATAAGAGTCATTTCTTGTTTACAGGTCAAAAACACACACGCCCATGGCTTGAACTGAGCTTATTAGAGCATATGTGCTCAATAGGATTACCGGTTCCTCGACCTATCGGCGGCTTATATGTCCTCAACAAAGGCTTCTACCGAGGGGAGCTATTGACTCAGACTATTGAAAACGCGATCGATCTTTTTGATATTATTAAAGCAGGCAACAGCCATACACTAAACTGGTACGAGATTGGAAAAGTCGTAAAACGCTTCCACAATGAAGGTATTTATCATTCAGACTTAAACTGCCATAACATCATGGTTGATCAGAACGGTAAAGTTTGGCTGATTGATTTTGATAAGTGCGAACTAAGAACTCAGGATACACAATGGAAACAAGCCAACATTGACCGATTAAAACGCTCTTTGGATAAGGAATCTAATCTCCACTCTCATTTCACTGTTTCGGATGCGCAATGGCGCACTTTTTTAGAAGGCTATCATGGCTAAAAAGACATCAACACTGGACAAAAGTATCACTCACTATCTTGGCCCAAAACACTGGTTAAGCTGGTTCGCTATGGGAATTGCCTACATATTGAGTTTTTTACCTTGGCCATTACAACAAAAACTTGGCAAATACCTTGGTCGTACACTGCATGTCATCGCGAAAAGACGTAGACATATTTGCGATGTAAACTTAAAAATCTGCTACCCCGACATGTGCGACGAAGACAGAAAAGCACTCACTAAAGCCCACTTTGAAAGCATGGGAAAAGGCACAATCGAGACGTTTTCCTCTTGGTTTCAAGGCCCCAAAAAATGCCAAAATCGTATTACCTTTGAAGGACAAGAAGTAATAGACAAGGTGTTAGCCAAAGGCCGTGGCTGCATATTAATCAGCGGGCATTTTTCGCCTCTTGATATCTGCGGCAGCCAAATGCCACGCTTTATTGACGTTCACCCAATTTACAAGCTACAAACTAATCCGGTTATGAACTGGGTTATGGAGCGCCAACGCCAAGCCATTTTTTCTAAAACCATAGAACGCACCAACATGCGAGAAGTACTGAAATCACTCAAACAGAACAAAGCCGTTTGGTACGCGGTCGATCAAGATTACGGACGAAGAAACTCTGTCTTCGCCCCATTCTATGGTCGCCAATGTGCCACCATCGCTCATATTGGACGTATCGCCAACATGACCAATGCGCCAGTGGTGCTTTATGATTATGGTAGAACCGAAAAGGGCTATCATCTAAGTTTGACTGAAGTGGAAAACTATCCAAGCCAAGATGATGTTGAAAACGCGACGAGAATCAATGAATTAATGCAGTCCGTTATAGAACCCAAAAAAGAGCAATATTATTGGTCGCATCGACGCTTTAAGACACAACCTGTTGCGGGCGATCCATCGCCTTACGACAAATAAAAAAAAGCCACTGGAGAGCATCAAATTTCCAGTGGCTTTTTTAACGGCTAGTTTTTTTAAACCGCCATATTACTTAACATTAAAGACCATCTCGGATCTCGGCCATTAGGCGCAGCGATTTCAATCTCGCTTCCGAGTCATGAATCGGCATAGAAACAATCAGTTCATCCACCTTTGTCAACTCTAGAAAACTTGTCAATTGAAATGCAACGCTTTCTTTAGATCCCACCATGGCATACTGCAACATGTGCTCGACCATGTGCTTTTCACTCGGCGACCAGATCTCATCCATATTATCGACCGGTCTTGCAAAAGGTAAATTGCGGTTACGACGCAAATTGACAAATTGTTGCTGAGCCGACGTAAATAAGTATTTTGCCTCTTCATCCGTCTCCGCCACAACCGCCATAACACCTGCCATGGTGTGAGGCTTGGCAAGCTGTTCAGACGCCTTGAAATTTCGACGATAAACCGTCAACGCTTGAATCAGTTGGTCTGGCGCAAAATGCGACGCAAAAGAATAAGGTAAACCAAACTCTGCCGCCACTTGAGCGCTATACAGACTCGACCCCAACATCCAAAGGGGCACATGGGTATTGTGCCCAGGTACCGCCATTACACCTTGAGTACCCTGACCAAGTAAACGCTGCAACTCTAGAACATCATCTGGGTAGCTGTCCACCGAAGCATCCATATTACGGCGCAGAGCGCGTGCTGTCTGCATGTCCGTCCCCGGCGCTCGACCTAGGCCTAAGTCAACTCGCCCCGGATAAAGCTCAGCCAGAGTACCAAACTGCTCTGCGATCACTAAAGGCGAATGATTCGGCAACATAACACCACCAGAACCAATGCGAATAGTGGATGTCGCAGCGCCTATGTAAGACAATACAACCGACGTTGCCGAACTGGCTACGCCAGCCATACCATGATGCTCCGCCAACCAAAAGCGCGCATAACCGTTCTCCTCTGCTGCAATTGCCATTCTGCGGCTCATCGCCAATGAGTCGGCAACGGAACAACCAGCAGCAACTGGCGCCAAATCAAGAATTGAAAAAGGAATCATAATACTTACCCAATCATAAGGTGATAAAGAATATACCTTTTATTTGGGTCCTTTTAGAGAGAGGACAAGCCAACAATCATGCAGAAAATGCAGAAGCGTCGCCCTGTTTGAATTTTCATCTACAGACGACGCACTACTTTTTCAAAAAAACACTATGCTATTTATTTTCTAGGCGATTGTAATCCAATATGCCACTCTCTCTTGGACGATCAAGTCTGTTTAAGTTACTGATTGCATCGCTCACAAACCAGAAATTTGGATGGGTCCGGCGTATACCAAAACTATCAAGAAGAGCGGCATAATCTGCCTGTGTTTTAAGATTAGCGACTTGATCTGCCCAAGCAACCAATTCACTTTCTTCCACTTGCATTAATACATTTGGATAATCGCCTAATACGCCTTTCGCAATGGTCACACCATCCTCTTCTGGCAAGCGAGCCGCTTCTTCATCCAATAAGCTCGATATATTAGCGTGAGCTTTATTATGGATCAGACTAATCACTTCCAAAGGCACGCCTTGCTGAGTCACTAATACTGTCGCTACATTAGGCAAATACACCAAACCGCCACCACGTACAGACTGAAGCTTATACAAGGCTTCAATTTGATTCGCAGACAACTTACTCTGCTCTAAGTCATGACTATGATCCAATACAGCAGCCAGCTTATGCCTAAGCTTTTCATACAGTTCAGACTGATGATCGTCTGTGCTGTATTCGATTTGAGACTGGCTATCCACTTTTATGTAATCACTAAATATATAATTTTTGATGGTTTGATCAGCGTCTCGATACCAATACTGTCGAATCGATTCTCGATCTTCCTTAGGCAATAAAAGTAGGAAGTTCATTTCTCCTTCCATGCGCAAAAAGTCCATATACAAACGTGTGACCAATTGATGACCCACATTACCGTACACATCAAAGCCCGCCACTAACAGATAATGAATGCGCTCTAATAAAGGGTAATCAATCACCCACGACGTTTTAGGATGCTGACCAACCATCCCCTTTACAACAGAGGCATTATCAAAGTGACGAAAAACCGTTAATGCCGCATTTTTATTATTTCCGTCACCGTCCCAGATAACGCTTAAGTCCAAAGGAATGGTCTTACCTACTTCCGATTCAATCAATGCGGCTTTGGCTGATAAATATGACTTTTGCTGCTCAGAAAACGTCACCCAAGAAGTGGGTGATAGTGTGTTACTTGATCCAATAGCAGGCAGATCTAAATTTTGCACTTGATCTTCTAAATAATCTGCTGAGCCTTTGTTATACGCAATTTCTGGATCGAGAAAATACACCCAAAATTGCTCATTAATCACATTCACCGCAACTTGCCCACGACACACTGGACCCTTAATAAATGACATGATGGTTTTCTGAGAGTGATCCAACAAAAAGCGATAACGCCCATAAGCCGGAATTTCACGGAAGGCTTTGAAGGGATTTGTCGCCACTTCCGGCGCATATCCTGGGTCTCTCGTTACCTCGTAATCATTGCCATAAAAATAGGACTGCCAGCGAGCATACCTCGCGTCGTCGAGCTGCATAGGAATATGATTTTTTTGAACCTTTACTTCTGGATCAGCCCAAAGTCGGTAATACACACGATCAACACCCGGTGGATCATAAGGACGACGCGTAGCAATTCGATCAATTGGCTCTCCGGGAGGCGTCTTAGAGCGCACTAACTGAAAGCGAAAATCTTCACTACCATCATCACCTAAGTAAAGACTATATAAGTAAAGATGTTCATATATGTAACGAGAAACCAATCGGCCTTTAAGATCATTGCCGTTTAATCGTGATTCCCATAACGCCACCTGTTGTTGTAGCTTAACAGGCAAAGGCTTGGCTTCTGGCATCTTGCCACCTTTCGCCAACCACCGAGTTAACACATCATATTCATTGTCACTTAACGCGGGAAGACCATAAGGCATCCCCCAATTAGGGTAATCTCTTTCAAACTGCTGATACTCCTCGATACTGACGCATTGCTGATCACGAGCGAGCGAGAAATCATAGCTATCAGGCAAAATCGGCTGAGTAAAATCGCCCTGTTTTTTGCGCAGTGCAACAGCACGATATAACAAGCTACCTTGCAAATTTGCGGAAGGCGATTGCTCACGTTCGTTTAAAACCGGATGAAAACCTTTTGTCCGCCATTCATCGGTACTTTTAGCATCAATGAACAAACGCGTCGGAGAGGATGCCAATAAGCGAGTGCCATCATAAACTAGCTCTTTTGAGCCGCCTCGCTCAATCCCGCCTGTAGCGGTCAATTTCAACTGACATGGTGCATCGTAACAGGCATGACAAGAGACACAACGACTGTCTAAAATAGGCTTAACTTGTTCATTATAAAAGGCCGCTTCCTCGTCATTGATATCGCCAGTTCGGTTCGCTGTATCTTGCGAGCCAAACACAGAATCAAACTGATGAGTAGCGTACGCCGCACAGCCAGAAACAAGCACCAATGTCAGAAAAAGGGTTATCCACCGAGACATAAAAAAGCTTCCTATTTTTTTATTTCGTTTTATTCGTAAAACACATCATCTAAAAACCGCCAAGATCGTCCAATAAAACAACATAAATACGATAATATAAATAAAAAAACGCCCGTTAAGGCGTTTTTATGTTGAATAAGAAAAAGAGTCTCTCACTAATCTTCGTCTACAATACCGTCATCAGGGTATTCATCCGAGCGTTCATAGGCGTCATCGCCCATTGCCTCGTTTGCTAGTAACAACGCATCCTCGTAGGCGCCACCAAACTCAATACGCGTGATATCGTACAAATCGTACTCAAAAGTATCATCAAACCAGCGCGCGTCAGAGCCAATTTCTTCTAACTCATAGGTCACCGCATCGGCACGAACAACGCGTCCGATTTCGCAACTGTCAGGCTCAACCTCTTCACGATGCAGCGTTACAAGTCCAAATTCTTCACTGATATCAATCAACAATACCGCCAAGTCATCCAGATCCACTTCAGGATCCGTTACTTCCTCGCCACGAAGTTCTAGGACTTTCTTCTGAAAGTCATTAAACGGCGCTGGGTGAGCAAAGTCGCTAATATCCTCTAAAAAGAGAATTTGATAACCATTAAGACGAACACTGTCATCCACCAATTGGAGCAAAACCATTTCTTCGTTGGCATCCACAACAAAACCGTCAGTCCAGCTATCTGGTCCATCCAATTCTTCACGAAAAATGCGAACAACATTGTTTCGAGTGCGGGCTTTTTCCAATTCGATGAGCATATCGGCTCCCTAAAAACGTAAAAAATAAACAAGCACTAGTGTAAACCCAGCCAGCGCAAGGAACAACTACCCTAACACGTTAAGGTTATTGCAGTACTTCGTGCCAATTTTCAATCAAATCAATTAAATCGTCTAAGCCACATTCTGCTTGTATACCGTCGGTCGAGGTCTGATAGAAGCTTTCTTGGCTATCAAACATCGCTTTTATCTCTTCTTCCGCCGAATCTAAATCGATTTGCCTAGAAACAGAAACCCCTTCTTCACTTAGCACAACATCAAAAGGACCATGTTTAAATTCCGTCACTTCTTTTGCCGTTTCCGCCAAACGTGCCGCCATTAATACCCGCTGAATACTTTCTAAATCGCGCACGTATTCGGAAACCCATTCACCAATAGCGGCAAACTCGTATCCGGTGTAAATGCGATAAACATTTTCGTCCTGATCAAAGGCAATTTCATAATCCATGACCGTGAACCTCACTGCTTGTCATCTGTGTTCTCATCTTGCTGAATAGTGTGAACTTGTTCTGTTGATTCTACTTGATCTGTCGCTTGAGCATGACGATAAGCACGATTATTCGCTTGCTGGCGTTGTGGTACAGCGGCAGCCAATCTTGCTTGCCTTTCGGCTTCTTTTTTCGCCTTGGCCTCCTCGACCAAACGCTCTTCGTGAGCAATCATTTCTGGCGTTTCCATGACATAAGGCCCTATAGCCCCCGTTCTCACATCATTCAAGAAGACTTCTGCCGCTTTGTGCATGTCAACGTTACCACCTGCGCGCAACGCTCCCCGTTTCGAGCCAATCACTTTCAACACCTCGTAAGGATCTGGTGAAAGATCTTTTAACTTGTAACGCGCCACAAGAGAGTCTAAATAGTCTGCAATAAAAAACTTCAAACCCACCAAGGCAACATCTTCATAATCAATAGCAGTGGCACGAACGGCACCCGTAACAGCCAAGCGATAACTGGCATCCGGGTTTTCAATTTTCGGCCACAAAATACCAGGGGTATCTAATATCTGGAAGCCATTCGTGACTTTCAATTTTTGCTGTGACTTCGTCACGGCGGGTTCATCCCCCACTTTCGCTACTCGACGTCCTAATAACGCATTCATTAAACTGGATTTACCCACGTTAGGAATGCCAGCAATCATGGCCCGAATAGGCTTCTCTGCACTTCCTCTGTGAGGCACCATCTGTCCCACCCATTGACTTATTTTGGCAATGTCGGCTTTATCAAGAGTAGAAAACGGATGCGCCAAGATGGACTCATTACCACGCCAGTGCTCTAACCATAAGTCTAGACGAGATTTATCTGCCAAGTCTTTTTTATTCAACAAACGCAGCACAGGGACATCCCCACGCAACGTATTAAGCATAGGGTTTTGACTTGAATCAGGAATGCGGGCATCCAACACTTCAATCACGATATCTACTTGCGTCATGACCTCTTCGATCTCTCGACGCGCTTTATTCATGTGCCCTGGATACCACTGAACGCTCAACCTAACACTCCTATTCTAACCAAGTCTTTTTCGGTGGCGAATTCTACCATAAGTTCTTCTCAATATAGAGGAAATACTGCTAGAGGGTCTTTAATTTAAGTAACCAGCTCTAATCTGATCCAAATCAAAGCAACGTATGGCGTAAACGCTCTATACTCATTTGCGCCATGTAAACGAAAGCAAAGAATCTGCACTGAGCTTATAGCGTTTATATGGTTGTTCTCTCGATCGGATCACGGCGATTTACATCGTTAAAGGATCCGTTGAACCGAGGCTGTGTGTGGCCTCGGTTTTTTTTATTTCTTCTCGCACATACGCCAGTAAATCTGGATATAAATGTAAAAATGGCCCCTCTGCTTGAGCAATCACACTCGGCAGCTCCTCGACAAAGCCTTGTAAATGAGCACCATGTTGCCAACGATGCATGATTGAGCGAATCGCTTTTTCAACCCCGTCTAACGTCCCCAAGTTAGACAACCAGTTTTCACGCTCTAATGAATAGATCATGCTTTTTAAGCGTGCAGGGCTTCTCTCTTTATCCTGCACCAAGCCTGATACCGCTTGCTCACAAAACACGGACAAAGGTTGCGAGCTAAAATCTGACCAATAATGAATTAACCAGTAATCCATGACTATATCTTGAACAATCCCTGCAAATCGGCGACGCCCTTTGCGTGCCATAGACCGAAACAACACGCTAGCTTCGTGCTGATCAACCATAACATCAACTTTTTGATGCATACGCCAACCCACCAGCAAATCTGCATCTAAGTTGGCTGGCTCAACTGGAAAATCCCCCAATAAATTGCCAACCCAAGAAGTATTTGTAATAAAGGCAATGTGTAGATGTGCAAAATAATTCATATTTACCTACCCAGCTGGCGAAATACTTTAAATAAAACACAATTCCATCTTAATATGACAAAACAAGATACTCTTGCTGTCTTTTTACTTATTTTTTTGCAAAAATGCTGGGTCGTCTACATGGTCAGGATTATCGTCATGCTTTCTAAATCGTGTTCACGCCATTCGATAAAGCACACCATCATCGCGTGTAAGCCACATCTAATAAAGAGACAGAGATAATGAAAATAAAGGTTATTCTAGCCTGCTGCTTGGCTCTCACTTTATGGAATCAAGCGGCAGCAACAACCCTGAGAATGGCATTCGACGCTGACCCTGTTTCATTGGATCCACACGAACAGCTGTCAGAAAGCACATTACAATTTTCTCACCTAGTTTTCGACCCTCTTATACGATGGAAACAAAATGGCCAATTTGAGCCCCGTTTGGCTACAAAGTGGCAGCGTCTTGATGCTCAGACCATGCGCTTTTATTTACGCCAAGATGTTACCTTCAGCAATGGCAATCCGTTTTCCGCAAAAGATGTGGTGTATACCATCCAGCGTCTAAAAAGGTCTCCAGATTTTCGCGCGATGTTCGACACAATTGATGCTGTCTCTATGGTTGACAATTACACCATCGACGTTCATACGACCTATACCAATCCTCTGTTACTCAACATAATGACCTATGTTTTTCCACTCGATGAGGCATTTTACCAAGGTCACGACGAAATCATTAAATACGGCGAAACCTTTGCTTCTAGCCATGTCTCCGGAACTGGTCCGTTCATACTCACGAACCGTGAACTGGGCAGCCGCATGGAACTTAAACGCAACCCCAATTACTGGGATAAAGATACCGTTGGCAACGTCGATCAGATTATCCTAACACCCATTCACGCGGACTCGACTCGACTGGCGGCGCTACTCTCTGGCGATGTGGATTTTATTTTCCCTGTTTCCCCGATAGACATAGAACGAACAAAAAAAATACACGGAATACAACTAGTTACTCTACCCAGCACGCGTATTTTATTGCTACATATGAATCAAAAACGTCGTGTCGAATTTCAGGATGTCAGGGTAAGAAGGGCCATTAACTTAGCCATCAACAAACCGCTCATTGTGGAGAAAATATTAAAAGGCTATGCCACACCCGCAAGCCAATTAAGTCCTGATCGTTTTTTAGGCCACATTAATGGCCTAGAACCCGAATACAATGTATCAAAGGCTCTAGATTTGATGAAACAGGCCGGCTACGAAAAAGGCTTTCGCATTAGTATGATGGCACCAAACAACCGTTATATGAACGATGAAAAAGTCGCTCAAGCTATTACCGCCATGTTGGCCCGAATCAATATCACGGTTGATTTAAAAACCTTACCTAAAGCGCAATATTTTAAAGAGTTTGATAACCGCAGTGCCGATATGATGATGCTGGGTTGGCAGTCAGACACCATGGACTCGAACAACTTATTTGAATTTATTATCGCCTGCGCGGATGCCAAAACGGGCTTAGGTGCTTATAATGCCAGCGAATATTGCCAACCTAGTATTGATAACGATATTCGTCAAGCCAATAGAGAAATGAACCCAGAAAGACGTTTACGCCTTTTGCAACAGATAGAAAGAACACTTTACAATGATGCAGCCGTTGTCCCTCTCTACTGGCAATCGCTGATTTGGGCAGCAAAGGACAATGTCAAAATACAAGACATAGTCAATGATCAAAACTACCCGCATCTAGGAGATTTATTCATTGAAAAACAGTAAAAATCCCAAGTGTGTTGCGGGCACATTTGTTCAAAAGGCAATGACTAAAATAACTCTAGCAAAGGCCAAAAGGAATAAAATTATTCCATGAGAACTTTGCACGATGTCACGAGCGAAGCCAAGACGAGGCAAAAACAGACGAAAAAGCGGACACCTACATGGATGCAGGTGTTAGAGCGACGCAGAGAGCCAAAGCCGAGTCTATGGGGTATAAATGAGCATTTTGAGTCTGTTTTTAACAAAGTATTGGAGAGCGCAGTAGTCGTGAAAGGTCTCATTCCATGTTGATATTCTTACTCCGCCGCTTAATGCAGGCTTGTTTTGTTATGATCATTATCAGCATCATCAGCTTTGCCATACAAGACAAACTAGGTGATCCAGTGCAACAAATGGTTGGTATGACAGTATCACCAGAAGAGCGTAATCAACTTCGCAACGAATTAGGCTTAAACGATGGTTTTTTCAGTCAATATTGGCGCTTTGCAAAGGGCGTACTGCACGGCGACTTAGGCACATCTTATTATTATAAAGAGCCAGCTTTAGATGTGATTCTTAACAAATTACCCGCCACATTAGAGCTGGCATTTTGCGCCATTTTAATCATTGTCCTTGTGGCAACACCTTGCGGGGTGTTAGCAGCGATTAAGCCTAAACACATACTCTCCCGCCTATTAATGATCGTCAGCTCGATTGGCCTCTCTGTGCCTATCTTTATTGTCGCCATTCTTATGGTCTATATCTTTTCGATTGAATTGAATATGGCCCCCAGTTTTGGTAGAGGACAGACGACCGAGATTTTTGGCTTATGGGAAAGCGGACTATTTACTAAAGACGGCTTAAAACACCTGCTCCTTCCTAGTTTCTCCCTAGCCATTGCCTTGATGCCAATTTTTGTTCGCTTAATACGAGCTGAAATGATGGAGGTTTTACAGTCAGAATACATTCGCTTTGCTTGGTCAAAAGGGCTATCTGCACCACGCATTTATTTTAAACACGCCCTAAAGAACACCATGCTGCCTGTTATAACCGTTGGCGGTATTCAAGCAGGGACTTTGGTGGCTTATACCATATTGACAGAAACTATTTTCCAGTGGCCCGGCATGGGTTTTTTGTTTATGGATGCGGTTAACCGAGTAGACACACCGCTTGTCTCTGCGTATTTAATCGTCGTTGGAGGCATATTTGTTATCACTAATACCTTAGTGGACTTAATTTACGGATTGGTCAATCCCACCGTACGCTTAGCGAGTCACGGATTATGAAGTACTCGAAAAAAGACCTTATTCATCCTATCCCAAGCAGCCGCTGGCACCATGTTTGGTCTGGCTTTGTCGGTGACAAACTGGCTATCCTAGCCTTGATTGTTTTTCTTTTTTACTGCCTTGTTGCCCTGTTAGCACCATTGGTAGCGCCATTTGATATAGCAGATCCGGCCTTTATGGATCTCATGAACGCCGAGATCGCGCCGAGCTGGATCAGTGGTGACGAACGGTTTTTATTCGGCACAGATGCTCAAGGGCGTGATTTATTGTCAGTCATCCTGTACGGCACGCGACTTTCCTTAACAATAGGTATTTGTGCCGTATTAATACAAGCGACATTAGGCATCTGTATCGGCCTCATCGCAGGATATTTGGGTGGACGCATCGATAACTTTTTAATGCGTTGTGCGGACATCCAACTGTCTTTCTCAAACATGATGGTGGCCATTGTTTTTCTTGCTATTTTTCAATCTTTATTTGGCATTGCGTTATATCAACAACTGGCGATGGTTATTCTGATTTTAGTAATTGGTTTGACTGAGTGGCCACTTTTCGCACGTACGATTCGTGCTTCGGTATTGGCCGAAAAGCAGAAAGAATACGTCGATGCAGCTCGTGTCATGGGCATCAGCTCTAAACGCATCATGTTTCGCCATATCCTACCTAACACCTTGTCCCCAATTTTGGTCATTTTTACCGTGCAAATCGCCAATGCCATTGTCGCTGAAGCCGCCTTGTCTTTTTTAGGCTTAGGCATGCCAGCCACTGAACCCTCTCTTGGCTCCTTGATATCCGCAGGATTTGCTTACATGTTTGCTGGATCTTGGTGGATCTGTGTGATACCAAGCCTCACCCTAATACTCTTGATTCTCGTCATGAATCTTCTTGGTGATTGGCTACGCGACCACCTTAACCCTAGGACCTACAAAGACTAAAATGAATTTACTAAGCGTCAGCAACCTCCACGTCAACTTTCACACTAAAGAGCGCGAACTCGCCGCCCTCATTGACGTCAGCTTCACGCTAAACCGTGGAGAGCGCATCGCGATTGTAGGGGAATCTGGTGCGGGAAAATCGGTATTGGGCTTCTCTATTGTGAACTTGATTGGCAAACCTGGGTATATCGAATCCGGTTCCATTAAATTAGAAAACAAAGAACTGACCAAAATGAACCTGCGTCAACTTCAGGAAATTCGTGGCAAACGCATTGCGATGATATTTCAAGACCCTATGATGACGCTTAACCCCGTTTTAACCATTGGCGATCAGCTGGTCGAAACCATCCGCAGCCATACTAAAATCTCTTACAAAGACGCGCGCAATATTGCCATCGAAAAACTGCACCACGTCCAAATAGCCTCGCCTGAAAAACGCTTTAACCAATACCCACACGAATTATCTGGCGGCATGAGACAAAGGGTCATCATTGCTTCGGTTTTGTTGCTAAACCCAGATATTATTATTGCAGATGAACCGACAACAGCACTGGACGTCACCATTCAAGCGGAAATTCTACAGCTGCTACTGGCAATCTGCAGAGACAATGGCGTGGCGTTAGTGCTGATTAGTCATGACCTTGGCGTAGTGTCTAAAGTGGCTGAGCGGACTATTGTCATGTATGCCGGTCATATTGTCGAAGAAGGACCCACACTGGAAATCATTAATGATCCGCAACATCCTTATACACAGGGCTTACTGAATGCCTTACCCCAAATGACGTTACCAGGACAAAGATTGAACCAAATTCAGGGCAGCATGCCATCACTGGCTGAGCGCCCTTCCGGTTGCGCCTTCCACCCGAGATGCCCTTACGCAACGCAAAAGTGCCGAGAGGAACAACCTCGTTTTATTTACAGTGGCGTATCTAGTGTGGCCTGTTTTTTAGTAGAAGACATGCTCAATGAGTTTGCTGAACAAGATCAGGAGGCAAACTGATGGTCACCCCTCTTATTCAGATTAGTGGTTTAGAAAAAGCCTTCTCAACCAATGAAAGCTGGCTCAGTCAATGGCGCCTCCATGAAGGTAAATTTAAACGACACAAAGACAGTGTTCATGCTCTTAATGGCGTTAATCTCACGATCAATCAAGGTGAAACCTTATGTGTCGTCGGTGAAACAGGTTGTGGCAAATCCACATTAGCACGCGTTATTATGGGGTTAACCAAACCAAGTGCGGGGGAAATACATTACCTTGATCAGCGTATTGACCAGTTAAACAATCGCCAACGCATGTTTTTTCGTCGCCGTATGCAAATGGTATTTCAGAACCCTTATGCGTCTTTGAACCCTAGAATGACGGTTTACCAAACTCTTAGCGAAGCCCATTTCTTTCCATAACCCACAGCTTTCACAGACTCAAGTGGATGAGAAAATTGACGAATTACTCGAATCCGTGGGCATTTCTGCATCAAGTTCAGACCGTTATCCCCATGAGTTTTCAGGTGGACAACGACAACGTATAAGTCTTGCTCGTGCGCTTTCTGTGGAACCAGACTTTATTGTCGCCGACGAGCCTTTATCCGCATTAGACGTATCAGTACAAGCTCAAGTGCTTAACTTGATGATGGATAAACAAGAAGAACGCAATCTAAGCTACTTGTTTATCACTCACGACCTCGCTGTAGTGGAACATTTCGCCACACGTGTGGCGGTTATGTATTTAGGGCGCGTATGTGAATTAGCTCCGACACGCACATTATTCAGCGCGCCTAAGCACCCTTATACCAGAGCCTTGTTATCAGCGATCCCGCGCTTGGACAGCAACATTGCGCAACCTATTCGTTTAATTGGTGAAGTACCAACCCCAACAGAAAAACCTATTGGCTGTGTTTTTCAGGCTCGCTGCCCTTACGCAAATCAGCGTTGTTATGAACAATCCCCTGCGATGGTGCTACAAAGTGATGGCAGTAGCGTGGCTTGCCATGCAATTGAGGAGAGAAGATTATGATTCTCTCACTATTACTCAAACACATACCTTCGTTCTCTTGGGAGGTTGTATGGAAATAAGATGGCTTGAAGACTTTATTGCGCTCGCGAAAACACGTCATTTTTCTCGTGCAGCGGATGAGCAAAACGTTACACAACCAACTTTTAGCCGACGCATTAAACTGCTCGAAGAGGAAATGCGCGTCACCCTGATAGACAGAAACACCCTGCCTTTATCTTTAACGCCAGCAGGAGAAGTCTTTCTTCAAAGCGCAGAGCTGATTACAAGACAATTACGAGACGCCAAAGAGCGCTGCCAAGAAATTCGCAAACAGGAAGAGTCTCAAATACGCTTTGTAACAACACAAACATTATTTCTGAGTTTTTACAAAGACGTCATTGAACCGTTTTGTCAAAGTATCAATGTTGATTTAGACATCAACATGAAATCAAGCTCATGGTTAGGGATTGATTTTGTCAATGCGCTTATGGACCAACAATGCGACATCATGTTGTGCTACTGGCATCCTGCGATCAACTTTATCCGTGCCCTCGATGATGAACAATACGAGCATTTGGTTATTGCCGAAGAGACACTTATTCCATGTAGTGCCACAGACAACACAGGGCAACCCAAATTCACCCTGCCCGGAGTAAAAAGAAAACCGCTGCCTTATATTGGCTACTATGAAAACTCTTTTTTACAGCCTGTGATACATCACCATCTACAGCGTCAAAGAGACATCCCGCAGCTGCAGACACTGTCCGAGAACTACCATTCGGTCAGTATCAAAGCCATGGTAAAAGAGGGCTACGGCATAGGTTGGATTCCTAAACGCCTGATGCTAGACACGCTGAACTATGGAAAAGTAGCGTTGGCAGGAGAGGCCAACTGGAATATTCCGCTGGAAATACGACTATACCGTTCAAGGTTTAATCAGAACCCTAATCTCACACAATTCTGGGATACGTTAAAAGAAAAAGTACGTAAAGACGGCACGCTGTAATGGCATCGCTAAGCGCATAGTTGGACAGCAATACTTGTTGCCAGACTATAGTGCCTGTTCATTCAGTGCGACAATCATAGGATCACTCGCTAAAGAATCCGCACCAAGCGCTTTACTGAACAGATAGCCCTGGCCTATATCGCAGCCATATTCACGTAACAAGGTAAGTTGTTCTAGACTTGTAATACCCTCAGCAATGACTTTCAAGTTCAAACTGTGGCTGAGACTGATAATGGCGTTCGTTAAGGCCGCATGACTTTTATCATCAACAATATTTCGGATGAATACCTGATCTATTTTCACATAATGAAAAGGAAGATCTTTCAAATAACTCAAGCTCGAATATCCCGTGCCAAAATCATCAATGGCCAGCTTAATACCAAGATGACTCATTTGACGCAAAAGCTCCGCGCAACTTTTTGCGTCTTCAATCAAAATGGATTCCGTCACTTCAATCTCTAATAAACTGGGATCAATCTTATATTTATCCAACAACATTAATAGTTTAGGTAAAAAATCCACTCTTTTGAGCTGCGCTGCCGAACAGTTAATCGCGATTGGAGGGACGGTAATGCCCTGCTTTTGCCATTCCAAAATATGTCGAAACGTTTGTTCAAACACCCACTCACCCAAAGGCAAAATCACGCCAGTCTGCTCAGCAATCGGAATAAACTCTGCCGGAGATACACGCCCCAGTTCCTCATCATTCCAGCGTAATAGCGCCTCCATCCCCACACAGTGCTCAGTGATGAGATCCACCTTGGGCTGAAAGTGCAATTCTAAACGCTCATTTTGTAAAGCCTGTCGCAAACGAGTCTCTATTCTGACATTCCGCGCAAACTGTTTCCCCATTTCACCATCGTAAAAATAATACGTGGCTCGACCCGCGGACTTGGCGCGATACACAGCCATATCGGCGTTTTTCATTAATGCTGCCGCATCCAAACCAAACTCTGGGTACATAGCAACACCAATCGAACAGCCAATATTAAGCGTCAACGCATCGACAAGGTAACTCTGACTAACATGATCTATGATACTTTTGGATAAAGTCACCAAATCCGATTTACCCTGATCACTGTTCAGCGCCAACAAAACCAGAAAGGTATCCCCGCCCAAATACCCTGCCACAGCCTGTGGCGGACAAACAAAAACAAGACGCTGAGCGACACTAGCCAGTAGCTTATCGCCAATTTCATGACCAAACGCATCATTAATGGTTTTAAAATGATCTAAATCCAACACTAAAGCCGCTAATTTTTTGTCTTGCGCATGACAATTAAGAATTAATTGACTTAACTCTTGTTGAATCTGATAACGACTATATAAACCAGTAAGTTCATCTATTTCGATCCGTTTCTTGACAGAATCAAGGACAGAGTAGTATTTCGATAAGAATTTTTTTGTATAAAAAGACAAAACCAAAGCCAATACACTAAACACCCATAGAGGACTCCATTCCCACGGCATAAAATTGGCCACAACACCACATGCAAAAACAATAAAAAAGACAATGTAGTGTGTGTTTTTATTTTTCACATTATTCCTTGAAGAAGCCATCATCCACTCGTTGCCAATCCGTAAACAAAACCCGCGCCAATACAACTATATCTATACTTACGCCTACTTTACCTAAAAATCATAAAATCAACACGGAATAAATAGTTAAGAAAAGTATTCAGCGTTGTTTTCTGGTATCCTTTGCCCATTATTTATTCCATCGAACGAGTCTCTTGTGATCCAATTCCAGCATGCACTAAACAATCTTTTACCGACCAAACTAACCGCTTTACTTTCAGACATGGGGTTCACCACTTTTACTCCGATTCAAGAACAAAGCTTACCCCCTATGATTGATGGCAAAGACATTCTTGCCCAAGCACAAACAGGCAGTGGTAAAACCATTGCTTTTGCCATTGGTCTGTTGCTAAAAATCAACCCACGCTTCTTTGGCGTTCAAGCTTTGGTTATGTGTCCGACACGTGAATTGGCTGATCAAGTATCAAAAGAAATACGTAAAATGGCTCGTTTTCAGGACAACATTAAAGTTCTGAGCCTATGTGGAGGTATGCCGTTTGGTCCACAGATTGGTTCTTTGGAGCATGGCGCGCATATCGTTGTGGGCACACCTGGTCGCTTGATGGAGCACCTACGCAAGGGCTCACTGAAACTCAATGCCTTAAACACACTCGTATTGGATGAAGCAGACCGAATGCTGGATATGGGATTCATCGACAGCATACGTGAAGTCGTAGAATTAACGCCAAGCAACCGCCAAACTCTGCTTTTTTCAGCCACTTATGGCGACGGAATTGAAGCCATCAGTGCTGAATTCCAAAACCATCCCATCAGCATTAAAGTCGAAGCACAAGAAGACCTTAAACCGAATATCGAACAATTTTTTGTGCGCAGTGAAAACAAAGACAAATGTGAAACACTGCTTGCCACATTACAGCACTTTGAACCACGTCAAGCTATTGTGTTCTGCAACACAAAGGCTGAGTCACAAGTGGTTGCTGATTGGCTAGCAGAGCATAAAGTCGCTGCTCAGGCAATTCATGGCGACCTTGAACAAAGACAACGCGACCAAGTATTGGTTCGTTTTAGCAACCAAAGTAGCTGTGTCTTAGTGGCTACTGATGTCGCTGCTCGTGGCATTGACGTAAAAGAAATTGATCTAGTCGTTAACTACGATACCACCCGTGATACCGATGTTCATACCCATCGCATCGGTCGTACCGGCCGTGCCGGCGCAGCAGGTATTGCCGTCAACCTTGTTACATCCAAAGACGATTACAAGGTGCGTGATATTGAAACACGCTTTAACACTACGGCAAACTTCATCGAACTGGATAGTATTGATCCGCACTATCGTTTGATTCCACAAAAAACCACCATCTCTTTTGATGCGGGTCGTAAAAACAAGCTTCGTCCAGGCGACATATTAGGCGCATTAACAGCGGGGCTAGGACTGGATAAATCGCAAGTTGGTAAAATCGATATTTTTGACTTTCATGCTTATGTCTCTGTCGACAACGAAGTGGCTAAAACGGTAGTCAAAGAGTTCGAAAACAAAAAGATCAAAGGCAAAAATATTCGAGCGCGCATTTTACGATGATCAACAAGCTCACCTCTCCGACAGCACAAGCTGTCGGTTTTGTTTTAGGCGCATTCATCATCTGCCTAGCTACATTAACGCCTGCAGATGTCCTTCCATCAGTGCCAGGTACTGATAAAACGCATCATGTTATTGGCTTTGGTGGATGGGCACTTTTATGTGCTTTTGGCCCAATGAAACGCTTTCTCTTGCTGTCTTTATTCATCATATTTTTAGGTGGCGCCATTGAACTGATTCAGCCTTATGTAAACCGCTATGCGGAATGGTTAGATTTCTACGCGGATGCTTTCGGCGTTATTTTGGTGATACTAGCAAGACTAATAATTGGATTATTTCTTAAATCACAATATAAGGTTTGATGAAAGTACGAAAAAGACCTGATAAAGTATAACCATTCGGTCAAACTTTATATTTCAAATCATTTTAGAAGACACCCACGAGAAACATATGAGCCATTTGAAAGCGTGGCGCTCCGCCATTATTCACTGCATCGCAGATCCCAAAGACGTCGGCATTGATGCCGCCTATGAATACTTTGAAGATGGCTTGCTAGTCATTCAAGACGATAAGATTTACGCCCTTGGTAACGCAGTCGATCTACTACCAACACTACCAGATAACACCCTAGTTGAGCATCATCCAGACGCGCTTATCACACCTGGCTTCATTGATACACATATCCATTACCCACAAACCGATATGATCGGCTCATACGGCGAACAATTACTAACTTGGTTAAACACCTACACCTTCCCAGAAGAAAGTAAGTTTAGTGACAAAACTCATGCTCGCAATGTTGCAGACCGCTTCCTAAAAGAACTTTTACGCAACGGCACAACCACCGCACTGGTATTTGGCACGGTACATAAAGTGTCTGTTGAAGCTTTTTTTGAAGCCAGCGAAGTCCATAATTTGCGTATGATTTGCGGCAAGGTCATGATGGACCGCAACGCACCAGATTATCTAACAGACACACCGGAAACGAGCTATCAAGAAAGCAAAGAGCTTATTGAAACTTGGCACAACAAAGGTCGCTTGCATTACGCCATCACACCGCGTTTCGCACCGACCAGTTCAGACGAGCAGCTGCAATTAGCAGGTAAGCTGCTAAGTGAATACAAAGATGTTTATCTTCACACTCACCTATCTGAAAACAAAGATGAATGTGCGTGGGTACAAGACCTTTTCCCTGCAAGTACCAACTACCTAGACGTGTATGACCAGCACAAACTGTTGAGCGAGCGTTCTGTATTTGCTCACGGCATTCACCTTTGTGATAACGAATACCATAGATTGCACGAAACCGGCTCAGCGATTTCTTTCTGTCCAACCTCTAACCTGTTTATTGGTAGCGGTTTATTCAAACTTAATAAAGCGGAAGAGCATAAAGTGAATGTTGGCCTTGGCACAGATGTCGGCGGTGGAACCAGCTTTTCCATGCTGCAAACCATGAACGAAGCCTACAAGGTGATTCAGCTACAGAACGAGAACCTAAACCCAATCAAATCTCTATATTTGTCTACTCTAGGTGGTGCCAGAGCACTTCGTTTAGACGATAAAATTGGTAACCTGACGGTTGGTAGTGAAGCAGATTTCATCATCTTAGACAAAAAAGCCACGCCTCTACTCACATCACGCTTGGCCTTATCAAAAGGCATCGAAGAGACACTTTTTGTCTTTATGACCATTGGTGATGACCGAGCTATCCAAGCCACCTACTCTGCTGGCAAATGCGTTCACCAACGCTAGAATACCATCAACCTCTGAGACTAAAGTCTTCTCGGATCACTTCTGGATGGCGAAAGGCAATCTCGATGAGCGCCTTAGCAGGTCCAGAAGGCTGACGACGCCCCTGTTCCCATTCCTGTAAAGTACGCGAAGAAATATGCAGCACTTTAGCAAATTCTTTTTGGGTTAAACCCGTTTTACCACGAGCCTCTGTCACCATGTTAGGCTTTGCATAACTCAATCGTGCGGCTTTGCCCGCTTTCATTTCTTTAACAGACTGAAGCAGCTTGTTACCAAGCTCCTCTGCACTCAAAATCTCATTACTCATTTTCTAATACCTCACGAATCGACTTTAAGATATGCGCGGGTATACTTTCCCTGACGGCTTTTTTGTAAATCACTAATAACCAAATCTCACCATTTGCTAACCTAGTGAAGTAGATAACTCTTACTCCTCCACTTTTCCCTGAACCCGCAACCGACCAACGAACCTTCCTACATCCACCACTACCGACAATGGGGTCACCAATTTCCGGATTCGCAGCCAACCAAGCAAAAAAAGAACTTCGTTCTTCCTCTGTCCAAATTTTTCTAGCATCCGCTTCAAATGTAGGCGTTTCAATAATAGTAAACATAATGACAAATATACGTCATTGACGGATTATTACAAGACCAACAAGGTAAAATGATGCGGTAAAACAAAAAAGCTATGTCACTTTCTTTCAGTGTGGCCATTTTTTTATATAATCCGTGCATCACTTTATAAGGTCAAATACCATGAACTCACTTGCCACCGTTGCCCTTGGTGCCTTTGCTATTATTTTCTTCTGCGCCGCGTTAATTGTTGGTCTGGTTATTCTAAAAAAATACAAAGCAGAACAAATACGAATCAATGAATTAGCAAAGAGTCGCCTAGAAGAGAAACAAAAAAACAAGTAACGTTTTTCAATTTAGGGGTAAAGGCGCACAATCCCGCTTTTACCTTCCATATCGCCAAGAATCCACACCTTCTCAAAGGCATGAGGAATAGGAATAGTAATAAGATGCTCCAACGCCTTGATGTCTTCTTTACTCCAAGCAGGATGCGCATTTCGAATCACCAGCCAAACACGCTTAGTATCGTAACGCTTACCGGCTTTATTTTCTAAAATTCGATTCAAAGCCTGCAATAAACGCTCATCTACAGGCTCTGCTTTTAAGGCACGTAGCACGTTACGGGTTGCATCACTTAGGTCACGACCCAGTATTTCCATGGCCTCCTCTTCCGAACCATAAAGGTGCGCAATTTCCAGATCTAGGCGTTCACCTTCTAACATGCAGGAGACATCGGGGCGAATGGGATCATTGTGCCAGATATGACGGATAGGTTTGCCCGTATTACGCTCATAACAACGCATAAAAAGTTTCGCAGCTTGGTGTTCCAGCGCTATTTTTTCTTGCTGACTACTGTGCATATCAAATACCTTTTGGCAACGCCAAATACGCCATCACGGCACTGTCACGAACACGAGATCCCAAATAATATTGCTGCGCTCTATAGTGTCGACAATATTCTATAGCATCGCCTTTGGCGTGCAAAAAATCATTAGGTGCCAAGTTTGATATGACATTACGCCACTTTTGCATCAATGTTTCAGGTGGAGAAGGTAACGCAGACAAAATACGCTCAGCGGCTGAAAATTCGTTACTCATGGTCATGGCTAACATATCGTCGTTCGCCTCTCCCATCCAACTCACCCCATCTTCACGTATATAGATCAACGGCATAAAAGGCGCTAATGCTGGGCAAACATCATTACGATACACGTCAACCCCCCAATAAAACTGGGCAACCTTAATAAATTGCTCAAAACTGGATATATCAGCAAACCCCGAGTCAGCTAAAGGCAAAACTTCCACTCTTGGTTTATTAGGATTGACGGTGTCGTTAGAAACATCCAAATACCAGTTTCCCAACGTCATCGCATTTTGAAAATACACACCGCGCAAATCTCCCCATATTTTCTTTAACACCGCCCCTTTATCAAGCGCGTCTCTTATTAAGGTGATGCCTTCTCCTTTTGGCTGTTGAAGCTGAGTTTGCAAAGCGGTAAAAACAGCGTCACGTATTTCTTTGCAACGTCCTAATGGATAAATTTTATCGCCAAAATAAGGGTAACGAGGCACCAGATCCAGATCCACCGTCAAACGCAAAGTAGCTAAATCTTTTACTACTGCGTCAATTTGTTCAGGCGTCCAATCAATGGCTAAACGGTTCTGCTTTTTCATATCATCATTTTCATTGTAATATCGACATCAGGCCTGATTTAAAAACCAGACTCTCGAATAAACACCCCATAAAGATAACGCAACCCATCGACCAGAAAACTGGTTGGCTCAATAGCTAAACTCACCATACCAAATTGTTGACGATTAAGTTGCGTGCTTCTTTGCAATACTAAATGCACTTCATAGGTGGCTGTTTCAGGGATCAACTCATCGTTTAACTTTTGCGTTGCTATTGCACCACCGTGGGTTGAAGCAAGCCCTGAGTACTGCAAACGTTTTATAGCGATGGGGATAACCTTATCAATAAGCAGGCTTGCCGCCAACGGATTACCATCATTACCTATAAATGAAGCCGTTTCATCATGTTTCAACAATGGAATAAAACGACCATCTATATAGGCTTTAACAATCAGGCTTTCATCATCATACAGTGTTGCCAATGCTGAATGCTCATTGACATAATCACCAACGTTTAAAGATAGCCACTCACCTATATAACCATCATAGGGCGCTCTGATCGCAAGCCTTTCTCTTTGGTCAAGCAAGGATTGTAGACGAGCTTGCTCCCTTGCTATCTGTACTTGTAGACTAGAAAAGGCATCCAATATACCCGCACCGGATCCCGCTCGCTGCCAACTTATTTGCAACGCGTTCAGCCTAGACTGAGTCAACACAATTTGCTGTTCAACATCGGGAGACTCTAGCAATATCAGTAACTGCCCTTGCTTTACCTTTTCATTTGGCGCCACCTGCCAAGCAACCACCCTACCAGCTTCACTGGGATAAAGAGTTTGATGACGTTCAAAAGTAACTACCGCAGGTACACTAATGTGAGTTTTCCATGGCACAACAAGAACAAACAACCCTAAAACACAAAACAATACCGTCATTGTGGTGGCGCGATTAAACGACATATTTTTTCTCAAACTGATCCATACCTTTACTTCTTTCACAATCGGTAGCAACACAAACCAAATAATTTCTACCAAAAAAAGAACAATACCTAATACTTTAAAAGCGAAGTAGTACACCAAAGCGGCAATGCCTAAAAATAAGAAAAACCGGTAAACCCAAGTGCACCACGCATAACTCACCATCAATGCACATTTCTTTCGATTAAGAGGCTCTGGCGGTAAAAAACCAAAACCAAATAGTCGCTCTCGCAAGAACCACTTTCCGACTAAAAAAGAACGTGGCTGCAAGTTTTCCATACCAAGAAAGTCTGACAACGCATAATAGCCATCAAAGCGCATAAACGGACTAATATTAATCAATAAAGACGAAATCCAACTGGTGGTAGCAACAAAGAACAACACACCACGAAGACCACCATCAGGCACGATCCCCCATAAAAATGTCGCCACACAAGCAATGTAAATTTCAACTTTCACCCCAGCGGTCACAATACTTAACCGCTGAAAACGTGAGCGCAAACGCCACGCGTCAGTCGTATCGGTATATAAAATGGGCGTCATCAATAAGAACGCGACGCCCATAGAACTCACTCGACAACCGTAACGCTTAGCCACCAAAGCATGCCCTAACTCATGGGCCGTTTTCACTAATACCAAGGCTAAAATGTAATAAACAATGGCGGATAAATTAAATAAGTCTTGAAAGGTATGAGTAAACGTCTCCCATTGCCTTAACACCATCGCTAAGCCAAGGGCACCAAGTACTAAGGCGATTCTGTCTATACGCCATTTAAAAAGATACCTAGCCAGTGGATAGAAACGATTTAAGAACAAATCAGGGCGGAAAAGTGGGATTTTGATAAATAAGTAATTGTGTAAAAGCCATGATAAAAAATGTTTTTTATGTTGACTAACTTCCGTTCGTAAGCGCGTTAAATCTTTTTCTGTGCGAGCCTCCAAAAAATGATTCGACTCCAAGAAACGCAAGAAATAATCAAACTCCTTCTCATCCACGTCAATGCCTTTTTGAGCAAGCCGAGACAATAACTCATTATCGTGGCTCGCATAACGCCACTCCCGAAAAATATAAAAAGCGGTTCTGGATAAATAGTAAAATTTATTGCTAAGCGGATCAAAAATCTGCCAACGCGGCTCGCCATCTTCGTCTGGCGGAGCCGTCAGTAAAGACAGGTTTTGACGTAATTTAGGCAGTGCGTTCGCTTCCATTTGGACAGACACCTAAAAACCCAAAAATTGACGAATAAAGGTAAGGGGGCGACGCAACAAATAATATGCTAAAGACACCTCATCACCATACAGTTTCGCCGTGCCACGTAAACCAATTCTTGGTGGCTTAATATCACCATGTATATCCGCCACTATCCGATAGGCAATGATCTGATCTTGGGTCAAACTCGGCTCAAAAGACGAATAATTCACCAAAAATGGGAGAGGATTTAAAGGATCCGTATCAAGAAATAGTGTGACCTCGTTACCATGATTTAACGATATAGCGTCAGTAACTGGCAGCCTAATTTCTAACTGTATGTTATTGGGGTCTGCAATCGACATGATACGCTCGCCGACAACGACAGGACGACCTTTCCATTTTTCTGGGTCATCTAGCACCACAACCCCCGCTTTATCGGCTAAAATTTGAGTCTGATCAAGCTTAGTTTGTAAATAATCTCGCTCAATAGTTTTTAGAGCGACCTGAGATTCCAACTCAGCCAATTCCGCTTTTTTTCGACGATCAACATAGCCTGCCTGTTCTGTGGTTCTAAGCTCCGCCATCGCCCTTTCTAATTCACGCTGTGCAACGTCAAAGCGCCCTTGGAACTCCGTTTTATCCATGATGACAATAGGCTGTCCCATGCTAACCAAATCTCCAGGCTTAACCCTTACCTCACTTACCGCACCTGCAATAGCAGACGTCACGAGCAGAGCCTCTTTTGCAATAATCTCGGCAGGGGCTAGCACTGTTAAACGCACTGGAACAAAACCCAGCAAGATCACCACAGCCGCTGTTACTAAGCTCACTTTCTTAGACAATAAGCGACGTCGCCAGACTCCCCATCCAGAGCGTTGGACAAATACCTGCATAGCATGGGCATAGCTGGAAGCCAAATGCTGTAATAGACCTATCTCTTTTTCTGTCCATGGCTGAGACTTTGCGAGCCAAAGCACCCCTACCCTTTGATTGGGTTTAGAAGGAATCAGCAAAGGCAGCCACAACATATACGGAACCGTAAAATCGTTCAAATCGTTCAACAGTGCTGCTGGCAATTTTTTTGTCTCTATCGTGTGAACTTTATTCACCTGATCGGAGGCATTCACCACCGCTGACACCTGTTCCAACCACGCACTAAATGGCGTGGTTCGATCCACCAAAGCGATATCACTGATCGCATTTGTTTTTAAAGATTCTAGTTCCGTCCCGGACAAATACACAGCTTGTTGATAAGGTACTAAATGTCGAGTTATGTTAACTAAAATAAAACCCAAGTCCGTCGCTGTTTCACAACAACGGACTTGCTGCTCTATTTGTAACAATTGAGCAATTGCATTGTCAGACATAAGTTAAGAAGCCAACAGCTTCATCAAGCCGCTCCCGTAATCATCGTACTGCTCCGCAGCAACGGCCAATTGATCATCCAACGACATGAATACAGGGCTTACATTAGTCACTGTGTCCGCTGGTGCTGTTTGAGGTAAACGTTCCAAATCCACCTCTATCTCCAATATCCGCACATTGCCATCAGCATCCACCGCGTTCACTTTTAACGTAATCGTACCTTGCCCTGGTGGTGGTGTCATTGTGACTTCACCCGTTGTTGGGTTGATTTCAATCCAATCTGGTAGCTGTGTCCCGTCTGCCAAGGTACCACTGTATCGAGCAACGGTAGACGTATCCGCAATGGTAATAGAAACTCGCTCCCCTTGCGGAACAATGGTTGCCACGGTTAAGCCTGTTGTATTGGTCGATGCACCACTGGTTTCTGTAACCTGAACCTGACCATCGGCGCCCACATTTACAGCCACTCGGGATTCAGACACCACGACCGTATTTGTGCCAGTAGCTTGTCCTACATTTGGTGTGTTTACTGACGCTTCAGCGACAGACTGAGCTGGACTGGCGCCAGCCGATGCCGTCACCTCAGTAAAGCCCCTTGAGCCTCCAGACGTTTCCACCACACCCGTTGGCAAAGCACTAGACGATGTCACGATATCAGGCGCCGTAAAACCGGTGTTTTGAACAGGTACGGCTGGCGCCGCGTCAACCACTGGACTGGCAGTTGCCACCACTGGCGCAGGATTCAAAGTCAGTGTTACCGGTACTTTAACCTGAGCGCCATTGATATCAGTAACGACAATCTGCAATGTATTGATACCTTCAAAACCACCCTGAGGTGTTCCAGATATAGTGCGAGTCGCGGCGTTAAACACCAGGCCTGTTGGTAGATTCTCAATACTCCATACCAACTGGTCATTGGCGTCAAGGTCGCTAAATAAATTCGCTGGTAAGGTAACAGGAGTAAATATCTGACCCGACGTTCCTGACATATTCGCCACAGTACCCGATACGATTGGCGCATCGTTGGCGCCCGTGATGTTAAACACCGCCGCGGTTATTGCTGTCGCATTGCCATCCGTTATTTGAATCGTAAAACTATCTGTAACAGATTGCCCACTCGTCAAACTTTGCGTACTAGTCGCATTATTGTTCAGAACATAGCGAATAATGTCTGTAGAAGTCGTTATTGTCGCAGTACCATAAGTCCCCGTTCTGGAATAAGTTTGTCCATTGTCAGTGGTTGTCCAGCCACTATTCGCTAGAAACTGAGCATCATAACGAACCACACCAACCGTATCGACATCGCCCTTTGTCAGCGTTATGGTCGCACTATTCGTACCGGCATTGGTATTATTGACACCGCCCGCTTCCACAAGCGTCGCTGTCGCTACACCTGCACTCACCGTTGGCGCGTTATCATTCAAATCATTAATGCTCACAACAACGGCTTGGCTAACACTTAAATTACCTGAATTAAAGTTACTAGCTCCATTGTCCGTCGCGACCACATTAAAACTATAGCTGGCTTTCGTTTCGTAATCGGCTGACGCTTTCAACGTCACTTCGCCCGTTGTCGCATTAATATCCAACAAGGCCGCATCATCGCCCGTGAGGCTGTAAGTCAAGCTGTCATTCGCGTCCACATCCGTGGCCGTCGCCGTGTAAATCACCGTGTTAATGGCGGCATTTTCATTCACACTGCCCGTTGCTCCAGACGTCATCACCGGTGCTTCATTCACATCATTGATGCTCACAACCACCGCTTGCGTATCGGTCAGATTACCTGTGCCGTTGTCCGTCGCCACAACAGTGAAACTGTAGCTGGCTTTAGTTTCATAGTTCGCAGACGCTTTCAACGTCACTTCGCCCGTTGTCGCATTAATATCCAACAAGGCCGCATCATCGCCCGTTAGGCTGTAGGTCACACTGTCATTCGCGTCCACATCCGTGGCCGTCGCCGTGTAAATCACCGTGTTAATGGCGGCATTTTCATTCACACTGCCCGTAGCTCCAGAAGTGACTGATGGCGCTTCATTCACATCGTTGATGCTCACAACCACAGCTTGCGTATCGGTCAGATTACCTGTGCCATTGTCCGTCGCCACGACAGTGAAACTGTAGCTGGCTTTAGTTTCATAGTTCGCAGACGCTTTCAACGTCACTTCGCCCGTTGTCGCATTAATGTCCAACAAGGCCGCATCGTCGCCCGTTAGGCTGTAAGTCAAGCTGTCATTCGCGTCCACATCCGTGGCCGTCGCGGTGTAAATCACCGTGTCAATTGCGGCATTTTCATTCACACTGCCCGTAGCCCCAGAAGTGACTGATGGCGCTTCATTCACATCATTGATGCTTACAACCACCGCTTGCGTATCGGTCAGATTACCAGTGCCGTTGTCCGTCGCCACGACAGTGAAACTGTAGCTAGCTTTAGTTTCATAGTTCGCAGACGCTTTCAACGTCACTTCGCCCGTTGTCGCATTAATGTCCAACAAGGCCGCATCGTCGCCCGTTAGGCTGTAAGTCAAGCTGTCATTCGCGTCCACATCCGTGGCCGTCGCGGTGTAAATCACCGTTGCCACGTCTGCATTTTCATTCACACTGCCCGTTGCTCCAGACGTCATCACCGGTGCTTCATTCACATCATTGATGCTTACAACCACCGCTTGCGTATCGGTCAGATTACCAGTGCCGTTGTCCGTCGCCACGACAGTGAAACTGTAGCTAGCTTTAGTTTCATAGTTCGCAGACGCTTTCAACGTCACTTCGCCCGTTGTCGCATTAATGTCCAACAAGGCCGCATCATCGCCCGTGAGGCTGTAGGTCACACTGTCATTCGCGTCCACATCCGTGGCCGTCGCCGTGTAAATCACCGTGTCAATTGCGGCATTTTCATTCACACTGCCCGTAGCCCCAGAAGTGACTGATGGCGCTTCATTCACATCATTGATGCTTACAACCACCGCTTGCGTATCGGTCAGATTACCAGTGCCGTTGTCCGTCGCCACGACAGTGAAACTGTAGCTAGCTTTAGTTTCATAGTTCGCAGACGCTTTCAACGTCACTTCACCCGTTGTCGCATTAATGTCCAACAAGGCCGCATCATCGCCCGTGAGGCTGTAAGTCAAGCTGTCATTCGCGTCCACATCCGTGGCCGTCGCCGTGTAAATCACCGTGTTAATGGCGGCATTTTCATTCACACTGCCCGTTGCTCCAGACGTCATCACTGGTGCTTCATTCACATCATTGATGCTCACAACCACCGCTTGCGTATCGGTCAGATTACCTGTGCCGTTGTCCGTCGCGACCACATTAAAACTATAGCTGGCTTTCGTTTCGTAATCGGCTGACGCTTTCAACGTCACTTCGCCCGTTGTCGCATTAATGTCCAACAAGGCCGCATCATCGCCCGTTAGGCTGTAAGTCAAGCTGTCATTCGCGTCCACATCCGTGGCCGTCGCGGTGTAAATCACCGTGTCAATTGCGGCATTTTCATTCACACTGCCTGTAGCCCCAGAAGTGACTGATGGCGACTCATTCACGTCGGTGATTGATAAAGTCACGGTTTTTTCTGTAGTGCGCATACCGTCAGAGGCGATTACCGTAAAGCTGTAAGAAGACTTAGTTTCGTAGTCAGCCGCGGCTTTCAGTTTCACTTCGCCAGTCGTTGAATCAATAGTGAAGGCGCTGTGATCATCCGTCGCTTTTAAGCTATAAGTCACGCTGTTATGGGCGGAAGTGCTATCGGCATCGGTGGCATTGGCATCATAAACAACGGTTGTCGTCGCCGTATTTTCAGCCAAAGTCGCTGTTGCAGCAGAGCTAAACACAGGCGCATTGTCGTTGACATCGTTAATAGAGATAGTAACTGCCGCTGCACTGGATCCTTGCCCTACGGCATCGGTCGCCACGATATTCAATGTATAAGAGGTCGCGGTTTCATAATCAATCGCTGCCGCACCCGCGCTGGTAAGCGTCACGACACCATTATTGTCAATCGCAAAGTAGCCATTGTCATTACCCGATTGAATCGAGAACTGACTTACTCCGTTCGTATCTGTGGCTTTAACTTGGCCGATAACGGTATCAGCCACCATGCCTTCATCAAGATTAAAAGCTTGAGAGACCGTCACAACAGGGGCGGTATTATCAATCGTTAATGTATCACCAGAGGTAAATCCAGCCCCGATGGCGTTACTCACTGTATCAGTAATGCCCGTACCAGAAGCGTTAAGGTCAAGACGAAGACTACCATCACCACTGATGTTATTCACGGTGACCTGATAAGTACGACCTGAGCCTGTTATCGAAGCAACCGTACCCGTTGCACCACCAGACAAGCTAAAGTCGCTAACATCGACACCGGTTACGGCCTCATTAAAGGTCACCGTATAGGTTGCACTGTCTGCAGTGGTTAACACGGCACCATCTCGGTTAATCGCAACAACACTTGGACCTGTATTATCTATAGTAACCTGTTGTCCTGTCACACCAGCGCTTATCGCATTGCCCGCCGTATCAGTGATCCCTGTTCCAGAGTCTTTTAAATTTACCCCCAAAGTACCATCACTACTAACGCCATTCACCGTAATGGTATAAACCGAATCAGAAACTTGTGTCACACTCGTGATAGAGCCTCCAGCGGCAGTGCCAGTTAACGTAAAGTCAGCCGCATCCACCCCACTCACGGCTTCACTGAATACCGCGGTAAAGGTGGCTGCACTGCCGTTTTGAGTCTCTGCGCCCGCACGAACAATCGCTACGCCCGTTGGTGCCGTGGTGTCGATGATAAAGGTTTCGCTGTCACCAGCGGACAAGGCATTTCCCGAAGTATCAGTGATATCAGAGGTATTCAATGTAAGCACATAAATACCAGCAACGGCGGTAACACTGGATAAATCTATGGAATAAGCACTGCCACTGCCAGCGACCACTAAACCACTGATGTCAACAGCCGCGCCATCTTTCGTTAAGCTAAAATCGCTAATGTCGACATTAACCACTTGCTCACTAAAATTAATCGCCACTGTGCTCGCATTAGGCTGAGTTGGTGAAGTTACATCAACAATAGCCACGGTTGGCGCGGTAGTGTCTACCGTACCCGTGGTAAAGTTATAACTTGTTGTATCGCTTACTGCCGCCAGAGCATTATTTGAACTGTCTGTTAACGCACCCGCCGTTATCTGAATGGCGTACTGATTGGTCGCCATCAGATTATTCGTTGGGTTGATGGTCAATTTATTACCCACAATAGAAAGCTGCCCATTGTGGTTGCCCACGTCAATGGTCAAACTATTCGCACCATTGCCTGTAATGTCATAAAGGGTAATGGTACCAGTATTACCTAACTGCACTCCCTCATCAAAAGTGATCTGAATCGAGTCCGCGACCGACACCCCTGTAGAATCGTCAGCAGGTACCACCTCGCTAATAGTCGGTGCAATATCATCACTTACCGTAATGCTGAACGATTTCTCAAATGTGGCATCGCCATCACTCACCTGTACACGAATGCTGTAAGTACCCGCAGGTACATTCGCACGATCAGTCACGCGTAAATCAGCCCCGTTGATATTGAACAGCCCATTATTCGTATCGCCTGAACCCGATACCAAAGCATAAGTGAAGCTTTCACCTGTATCCGCATCGGTAGCCGAGAAGCTACCCACCACAATATTGGTGGCGCCTTCTGAATGGCTGTATGTCGTATCACTCAACGCAATATCGGTCGGGGCATCGTTAACCGCCGTAATATCAATATTGACGATAGCCGTACTGGAATCCACAGTGCCGTCATTCGCCTTAATAGTGAGCGTAACGGCATTATCGCCACTGGCGTTGCTCGCACCTGTATACTGGACATTTGACGTGGTATCTAAATAGCTATTAATATCGGCTGCGGAGCCAGAAAGTGTCAATACTCCCGTGCCGGAACCGCTCACTGTCACGTTATCACCAGAAGAAGCGGCTAACGAGCCAGCCGAAGCGGTCAAGGTGACCGTAAGGTTATCGCCATCGCTGTCGGCAAAGACCACGCCAGACAAATCTACATTAGAAGCGGTATCTTCAGTGACAGTAATGTCTGCAGGTGCGCCAGTGATGGTGGGGGCGTTATTACCCCCAATCGCAGTTGAGGTAAAGGTAAAAATAATAGTACCGTCACCTGGTTGATCGACTGGAACGTTAAAGGTAATTGTTTTGCCGTTAACGGTAGCACTAATATCAGCAGCAATAGGAGATGTCCCCCCTGTCCTAGTTATACTAGTAAACTGATCCAAGGTACCACCAGAAAACACAGCATCAAAACTGCTGATACTCATTGCGAAAGAGTTGCTATATGTAATAGTAATAGTGCTGTTCGCAGCGTCTACATCAAAAAGGGCATTGTTATTTCCTCCACTTAAATCATGTTCAACGTCTGCACTGACAGGATTAGCTGCTATAACCTCACTACCTCCCACCGAAATAGCCACACTTGATCCCACTGTGGTCAACACACCAGAATAATCTGAGGCGTCAAGTGTTGCCGTTTCGACACTCCCAGCCGACCTCTCCAATTCCCAATCCCCACCAAGCACCGCAGAACCAGTCAAATCATCAGACGCCGCGATATCCGCACCTGTCACTTGGGCAAGTTGATTGATAAAAGCCATACCCGTGTCGCCTTGGGCGACGTTACAGCCGTAGAGTAAGATGTCGCCACTGTCGCTTAGGGCGTTGCCCCAGGCGGCGTAAGTAGTGCTGTTTTGGTTGATAGCCTGCGCTGAAACCGTTTCTGCGCCAAGATAGATTTCGCCTACACCGCCGTGGGACAGAATGTGTAACGCATCCAAGTCACTGTAATTAGAAAGGATTTCGGTAATTTGCTCGGTGGCAGAGCGTGAACCATCCAACAACCAAATATCCGCTTCTGGATTCGCTTGTTTGGTTAGCTCGACTAAGCCTGGCACACGGGAGTCAATGATAACCACTTGTTTGGCATCGGCAACGGATTGCTCAAGCAAGGTGCCTTCGCGGTTTAGATCGACAATGGCATCAAGCTGCGCTTGGCTTAACGCGCCTTCATTTAGTAAGGTGCCTGCAATAGTATAATTTTCGCCAGCGGTAAATTGCGCTGCAGAAGCTTGATTAACTGTATCATTTACGGAGCCAGTGAAACTCAATCCGACCGTTTGGCCAATGCTGCCATTGACACCACTCACCGTAACTGTGAACACTTTACCATCGGCACTGGAAACGCTGCTCACACCTGTATTGGCCGCATTACCCGTGACGGCAAAATCACCCGTTGCTAAGCCAGACACGGTTTCATTAAAGACCACGGTAAAGACCACATCCGTTGCCGTACCAGCGGCTACCTGATTGACCATGCCACGACCGATAGACGTTACAGTCGGTAAGGTATTGTCGATAGTATAAGATTCGTCCGTTGTCGGTTCTGTCCCAGCCAACGCATTACCAGCGATGTCTGTAATGTTTTGGCCAGACTTAAAGTTCAAGCCAAGGGCACCATCACCGACAATATTACTAACAGTGACGGTATAAGAAGAACCCGAACCCGATACGGCTGAAATAGTGCCGGTTACATCACCAGAAATTTCAAAATCATCCATGCTGACATTGGTAACGGCTTCGCTAAAAGTTACGTTAAAAGTCACCGAATCGGCCGTACTTAAGGCGGCATTTGTCGTGATAATCGCGGTAGCCATCGGTGCAGAGTTGTCTATCGTATATTGCTCAGTGACGGCGCTGGCTGTGGTTGCCGTTAAGGCATTTGTAGCGATATCGGTAACGGTCGCGGCAGATTTCAGTTGCACGCCCAAAGTGCCATCGCCTGTCACACCAGAAACGGTAATCACAAAACCATTGCCGGTACCCGTGACGCTACTAATGCTTGCACCGTTGGTTGCCGTTCCGGTTAATTCGAAATCATCAATACCCAAATCTGTTACGGTTTCGCTAAACACCGCGATAAACTGTACGGAGTCGGCATCTCGTCATGGCACTGTCTACGCGGTTTATTGAGATTAACGTCGGTGCTACCGTATCAACGGTGTAGACCTCATCGTCCGCCGGTTCCACTGTGGCTAAAATGTTACCCGCTAGGTCTTTGACGGCATGGTCAGAGGCCAGATTCAAACCAAGTGATCCCACACCAGATACGCCCGTGACATTCACCGTAATGCTATTCGTACCCGATCCCGAGATAGAACCGATGGTGCCAGCTACGGAACCCGTTGTCGCCAGTACAAAGTCCGCTGCGGTGACATTCACCGCTTCGTTGAACGTTAAGGTAAAACTTGTTGTCGAGCCAGTAATCACCGCATCGCTGGTGCGCTGAATCGACAAGAACGTTGGTGCCACAGAGTCGGTCACGCCAGTGGTGAAGTTCAGTGTGGTATCGTCGCTGATACCAGCATACGTATTACCAGCGATGTCACGTACCGCATTGCCGTCCACTCGAATGGCGTAAGTAGTGGCCTCCTCCAAATCATTGGTCGGGTTTAGCGTCAAGGTATTACCGGAGTACGTTAGATTGCCTCCATTCAGAACATCAAACGTCTCAACCGTTTCACCAGTGGTGACATTGACTAACGTAATCGTGTCGTAGCCTTTAGTAATGTCTTCATCAAAAGTCAGGATAATGTCGCCGCTTTGTGTCACTTGCACTGCGTCATCAGCAGGAGACGAGCTAGACAATATCGGACCTGCGGTATCAATCGTGATCGTTAAACCAGACGAGGCTACGCTCACGTTACCCGCCGCATCCGTTGCTTTAGCGGTTAAGATATGGGTACCAGAAGTTAAATCGGTCACGCTAATGTCTACATAGCCAGAACTTACTGTCCCAGTTCCTAATACTGTTGTACCATCCGTGTCATACAAAGTAATAGTGTCGCCATCACTACCAGCCACTCGGAATGAACCTGATGTATTTTTTGTAACGTTATCGCTGTTTGAAGAACCAGTATCATCTGATGCTTTCAGGTCTGGCGCCCCTGGCGCATCTGGTGCGGTAGTATCGATGACAATCGCCTTATTAGCGGCCAACGAGCTACTGGTATTAGGTGTTGGCAAAGTCAAAATGGCGCTGTTAGTGCCATCTTTAATGGTACCACCATTCAAAGATAAAGCCGCTGTACTGATATAATCCAGATCTGAGCTGGTATCTCCTTCTTGGATGGTATAAACAAAGGTCAGAATATTGGTACCAGAACCAGAGGTATAACTCACAGCACGATCTATCGTGCCCGTTTCCAAGGTAAGTTGGGGGGTACCGTTAGTGATATCAACCGTCACCGCCTTGCTAAAGGTAACGGTAATCTCAATTTCATCACCTACTTTGTAGTGGCCATCGTCGGTCGTTGCCGAGACGCCTATCACACTCGCGATGGTTGGACCCGTCAATAGGAAATCATTACCTGTGCTACCGACGTAAGATGTCGCTAAATCGACACCGTTGAATGTCTTAGCGGTACCTTCAGTGAGGCTAGAGAAACTGCCAATAATCGCATCTGAACCATCATTACTAAGCAGTTCAAAACTCTGAGCTTCTGCAGCCGCTGGTACAACATAATCACCAGAAAGCGATAAAGTCGAGTTATTAAGCAGATCAACTGCACCGTTTACCACTACCTTATCGTAGTCATTGGCGCTGTTAATAGTGGCTGACAAAGCCCCGTCATCAAATGTCACATTACCATTAATCGTCAGTGTTCCTGTATTCGCAGCAACGCCAGCCGACAATGTAGCTCCTTCATTCACCACAACAGCGCTGTTAATTGTGCCTGTACCCTCAAGTGTGCCAGCGTTTACGGTGACAACCCCAGCACCTGAACCATTCATGATACCCGTGACAGTTAAAGTACCGCCATTAATAGTCGTTGAACCTGTGTAGGTATTGGTACCAGACAAGGTTAAAACACCTGTCCCAGTTTTGGTAATGCTATTAGAACCACTTACGACGCCATCGATAGTTAAGTTAGTGCCGGAGACATTAATTGAGGCATTGCTCAGCGCTACACTCCCCGTCAAAGCAGCTGTTCCACTAAGCAACTGTAGAGCGCCATTACCATCAACGCCAGTACCCATGATAGTCAGGTTTTCAGCCAGTGTGACGCCATCGCTCAACACCAAAGAGTTACCTGAATACAACAATGTCATACCCATACCCGCCGTGGAACCTAAAGCATTATCATGGGCCGCGACAACGGTACCACCAAGAATATTCGTCATGCCTTGGTAGCTGTTATTACCAGATAACGTCAGCGTACCCGTTCCGCTTTTATTGAGTCCGACTGTGCCTGAAATCGTCCCTGTTAGGGCCAATGTTTTACCTGAAGCCACATCGACAGAGCCAGAAGTACCCGCTAAGACAATATTATTCGATAAAGTAATATCGGCTGTAGACACCAATGTTGAAGTTGTCAAAGTAATATCCGCACGGCTCAGGTTACTGGCTGCGGAAATAGCTAATTTGCCAGCGTTGACATTCGTCGTCCCTGTATAGGTGTTTGTACCAGAAAGAGATAACGTACCCGCGCCCACTTTGGTCAAGTCAAAATCACCTGAAATAACCCCGCTTAACGTCAGACTATCACCCGCATTAAATGCGCCTATCAGACTGTCAGCAGCCAGGGTAATATCACCGGTCACAGTGGCTGAACCAGTCCCTTCATTGATTTTTAGAGCACCATAGGCAGAATTGATACCTACACCACTAATAGTAAGATTCTCGGCAATAGTTAAGCCGTTCCCAACGCGCAACGTGCTACCGCTAGCCACTGTTGTCGAGCCTGTAGTGTTACCCAAGGCATTATTGTGAGCGGCGATAATGACACCCTCATCGAGGGCAATATTACCGGAGTAGTTGGCATTATCGCCGGATAAGGTAAGCACACCTGTACCCGCTTTGGTTAACACACCTGTGCCAGAAACAGCACCAGATAAAGTGGCGGCATTGGCAAAGTTGACTGTACCTCCGTTGCTGCCAATGGCGAACGCATTGTCAATAGTCACGCCGCTACCTGTCACCGACAGAGTGCCGCCATTCAGCATTACCGTATCTGAACCCAGATTGCTATCACCGGTTATGCTTAAAGTTCCCGAAGTAATACTGGTAGCTCCGTCATAGGTGTTGGTTGCACTCAAGGTTAAAACGCCTGCACCTGCTTTCGTCAAGGCTCCCGTACCTGAAACAATGCCTGATAAAGTGGCGGCGACGCCAGTATCAACTTTGACAACGCCTCCGTTAGACAATATAGAAATGGCATTATCAATATTCGCGCCATCGCCCGTTACAAATAACGTACCTGAATTTAGTGTCAGCGCACCTGTCCCAAGATTCGAATCACCGGTAACGGATAATTCACCACCCGATACCACAGTGCCACCGTCATAGCTGTTGTCGCCACTCAGCACTAAAGAACCTGTTCGAACCTTGGTTAGGCTGAAACTGGAAGAGCCGTCACTTATAGTTCCGCTGATAGTTAAACTGCCCGACAGTACGCCGATCGACGAATTGCCTGCAAGTGTGACAGTACCGCTGCTGCTGCTAGTCCCTACGCTCAGTAAGGCTCCAAGGTTGCCAACTCCAGTCCCGATAATACTTACATTCTCGGCAATAGATACATCAGAAAGAGCTAAAGATGCGCCGCTACTCACCACTGTGCCGCCCACGGTGCTGCCAAGAGCATTGGCATGATTCGCTTGAAGGCCGCCTTGGGCTATTGTTGTCGTTCCGCTGTAGGTGTTATCACCTGATAGCACTAATGTGGTACTACCGCTTTTAATCAGATCACCAGTTCCACTGATGATACCAGTTAAGAATGCTTCTACGCCGCCACTTCCGCTAAGCGTCGTAATCTCAGCGGTCCCAACCAGAACAATATTGTTGTCGTATGTCTGGTTACCAGTCACCTGAAGTTTACCGCCGCTCAATGTTACCGTGCCGCCTAGCAGCATGCCGTCGGTAGCTACATCGACCACGCCGGCACTTACAGTCAAACCACCTGTCGCGCCGGAGTTGTTACTGTTGCTGAGCGTCAAGGTGCCGTTGGCCGATTTAGTTAACGTACCTGTGCCAGACACCATGCCAGATAACGTGACATCCGTGCTATTAGAAATCGTCGCATCATTACTGACTGTTATATCGTTACCAACGGTGCCAGCATCGCTAAACGCAAGTGTTCCACCAGCCAAGGTCACAGCTCCGTAACCCAGGCCATCAGTCGATGCCTTAGCGTTAAGGGTACCATTATTGATTTGTACACCACCCCCAAAGGAATCGTAGTTAGCAGATAGGGTCATAGTACCCAATCCTGCCTTAATCAACTTCCCATCACCTGCTATATCACCAGAAAGCGTGAGGTGCCCACTGCCAGTCTGGTTAAAAGTGACACCGCCGGTTTCAATCTTAAAATCATTATCAATAGTGAGTATTGAATTCGCTGTGTCAAAAGTGGCACCGCCACTCAGGATAACGTCGCCCGTACCCAGATTATTATCACTGGAAATAGACAAGGTACCTGCCGCTACCGTTGTGCTACCGGTATAGGTATTGGCGCCACCGAGGGTCAGTGTGCCTGAACCGACCTTAGTGATACCGCTGGTGTTCGTTGAGGAAATCACACCAGAGAACGTTGTACTGCTGGCATTGCCCACTGTTAGTCCATAGGTCAGTGAAACCGCACCCGATCCTGACAAGGATCCTATAGTCTCGTTACCACCGATCAGACTCAAAGTAGCGCCACTATTGACTGTTACTGCACTGTCATCGCCAATAGAACTGCCGCCTGATAAAGCTAACGTTCCCTCAGCAACTGTCACTGCACCAGTATGGGTATTGCTTCCTGATAATGTCAGTGTTCCGTTACCCACTTTGGTTATCGCGCCTGAGCCAGATACCGCGCCAGATAACGTGACCGGATTCCAATTTGGAGCCGAAATAGTGGCATCCTCATTGACGTTGATCGCATTATCAATCGTAGTCTCACCCGTAATCGTCAGTACAGTGTTTGCCGTTTGCAGAATCACCTGACCACTACCGAGGTTACTGTCACCGGTAATACTCAAACCACCAACGCCAGCAATTGAAGTTGTGCCTGTATACGTATTGTTGCCAGATAAGGTGAGTTTTACGCCACCCGTTTTACTCAGATTACCATCGCCACTAATGACACCGGATATCACCGCCGTACCGCCATTGGTAACACTGACAGTTCCGCCAGACGCTCCCAGAACGATGTCATTATCCAGGGTACCGTTAAATGTAGCTAAGTTTAACGTACCGCCATTAAGGGTTAATTGACCGCTGCCTAGGTTGCTATCACTGGAAATAGACAAGGTACCACCCGTTACTGTAGTTGCACCCTCATAGGAGTTACTACCTGATAACGTCAGCTTACCGTCGCCAGTTTTGGCTATATTTCCTGATCCATAAACGTCGCTGGAAATATTGAGATTATCATTGCTGCCGTTCGTTAAGGTCAAGGTTGTATCTGCTGCCAACGTTATGGTGCTGCCGGAGATACTGACGTTGCTGGTTGCATCCGCGTCAATGATCAAGCTTTCATTAATCGCTAAATCATCCGCCAGTGTGGTACCACTAAACGCGCTGCTTAACACCAGTGTCTGTGTACCAGTAGTGTCAGCTGCTGCTATAGCCACCGCTTCACTGAAGCTAATGCCATCAGACACATCAATCGTTGCGGTGTCTTCGGTATTAGTCACGTAGATAGTATCGCTGGTGACTGTTGTCGTCGCCGTGGTGGTGCCACCTGAGCCATCCGTCAAAGTAAAACCAATACTTACATCGCCCGCTGGTGTATCGTTTTGATAGGTAACACCACTGAAAATCCAGCCCACCATTTCTGAGGTGGCATTGGCGTTAAAGGTGATAGTCATTACACCATTCACATTGGTGTAACTGGCAAAGCTCTGCCCTGCGGATTGACTGTAAAATTTCAGCGTACCGCTGGTCGCATCTGTTGCTGTGGCGGTATAATAAATACTGTTAAAGTCAAATTTATCACCATCCCAAGCACCACTTGCAGTACTGCCTGTGGCAGTACGCTGTATAACCAACGAACCACCGTCCCAGTTATTATCTACACTTGTGACTGTAGCAATGCCGGTTGAACCATTAAAATCATCCAGAAAAGTGTAGGTACCATTAGACCAGACATGTGTATCGCCATCCAGATTATTGATGACGGGCGGATTCGGATTTGGGTCATCATTGATGATAGTGCCAATTGCCGTGTCATCAGCAATGGTGGCATTGCTCGCATCGGACAGAGTAATAGTGAAGGTCTCATTGGGATCAAAATCTGTGTCATAACCGAGGAGGATGTCGAAGGTCTTACTGGTCTCACCAGGAGCGAAGGTCAGAACGTCGCCATTGTTAGCATAATCTATGCCCGAAGTGGCCGTACCATCGCCTGTGCTCCAGTTCACTGTCACAGTCTGATCCGACGCAGCGCTGAGCGTGACCGTGAAAGTCATATAGTTGTACGAATTATTGCCCTCAACCTGTGAGGCATCGGCGATGGAAAGAGTCGGCGCATCGTTAACTGCGGTAATATCAATATTCACAGTGGCCGTACTAGAATCCACAGTGCCGTCATTTGCCTTAATTGTTAAGGTAGCCGCATTGTCACCACTGGCGTTGCTCGCACCTGTGTACTGGACATTTGACGTGGTATCTAAATAGCTATTGATGTTAGCGGCTGTGCCAGCGAGAGTCAGTATGCCTGTGCCGGAACCGCTCACGGTTACACTGCCACCAGATGAAGCGGCTAACGTACCAGCCGATGCGGTCAAGGTGACAGTAAGATTATCGCCATCGCTATCGGCAACAGTCACGCCGGACAAATCTACATTGGAAGCAGTGTCTTCGGTGACGGTAATATCTGAAGGTGCACCAGTGATGGTGGGGGCAGTGTTCACAGAGGAAATAATATTAGTTAATACAATATCATCGATTTCCATATAGGCTGCATTGCCCGTATGCGGGGAAATCGTAAACCAAGTGATTCCCTGAAAATCTGCTGTCGTTGGCATCGTAATCAAAGTAAGATTAGATGAGTCTACAGAGATGCTCTCCGTGGTAAATGACCCACCTTTGCTGGTGGTGATATCGAATGTATCGTCACCATTACTGGAGCCTGAACCCTGATTGCTCAGATTAAACGAAATCAGATCAAACACTCCCCCACTCTGGATGGTCATGGTTGCAGTATCAACCCGATCGTTGACGCCAAAGTAAACACTCTCCTCCCCGTTGTGAGCTTGCCCAGAGACGCTGCCCAACGTTACGATGTCGTCGGTGCCGTCAACCAGCTTGGCTGTAAAAGTGAATGCTGTGCTGGTTGTGGATTCAGTAAAAGTCATCGCTGTGGTGTTTTGCCCCGAGATGCTTCCTGTGCCCGATTCAAATGTAAGGGTAGCATCCGCCAGAATGCCAGAAAAATTGGTCGCACTAACCGCATTCACGACAGATTCAGTCGTTACTGAACCTCTAAAAGCTTCAAGATCCCAATCCCCGCCTAACGCAGCCGCACCAGTCAAATCATCAGACGCCGCCACATCCGCTTGGGTGGCTTGGGCTAAAGCAGTAATAAATTCTTGCCCTTCACCGCTCGCAACCTCACAGCCGTAAAGCAGCAAATCACCGTCTTTATTTAATGCCGCGCCCAGTTGGGCTAAATCAGCAGAACGGGTATTGACGGTAATATTGTCTAGACTAAATCCCCCTAGGTTAACCTGACCTTCGGCACCATGGCTGATGATGTGAATCGCATCGAAGTCACTATTGCTCTCGGCCCATAGTACCATTTGCGCGAGGCCATCTTGAGTGGAATCAAGCAATACCACTTCGACTCCAGCACCAATACCGTCTATCAGTGTCTGGTAATCCGCCACGTTGTCTTCAATAAAGACCACTTCTTTTTTACCATTATTCAAGGTGGGATCAGCCGCTCTGACTTCAGTGGGAGCCATCACCACAGAAGTATCTGTATCTTGCTGATTTGCGTCGGTTTGAAACGCATCATGAAGTTGAGAGTCGGTCAATATATCCACCGCCGTAGCAACCGCGGCACCATCCAGTAAAAGTCGAGGCTCTAGGGCCGAAATAAGCGGTTTACGCGCTTGCTTTTTATTAATGGGTGACGATTTTTTGGTAGATTGCTTACTTGACTGGTTGGTATATTGCTTCTTCATGATCACCACCTCTAAGGGTATATTTTCCTAGTGGCCTATTCATCCATAGGCTTTTATGACTAAAAAACCATTTAATTATTGAAACGCTGCAAACACTAATTACTCTGTTTTTCTATTTGCCAAAAGCAACCTCATCAAACATGGCCAACACACTCATACCAGGTAACACACTGGACGGTACACTCTTTATCGTCGCGCGTATTTGCACCGTTTGGCTGGTTGGATCCACACTGGGACCAATATGGCTAACAAACGCCTGTAAGGTATGCTGTGTTTCTTCAGCCTGTAACTGCAGTTTTCTACCCACTTTTAACCAAGCCATCCATTCAGCTGGCACGATAATATCGGCTTCCAACTGGGCGCGCCCCACCACTTTAAGCAGGGCTTGCTGTTGCTGCACAACTTCAAAACGATGAATGTCAACCTGCTCAACGACACCATCAAATGGCGCTTTAATATTGCAACGTTCCACATTAAGCTGCGCTATGCGTTGCTCAGCCATTACCTTTTGCAATTCCGACTCAGCAATCGCCACCTCAAGGGTACCGATTGAGCGTAACTGATTCAGTTGTTTGGTGTTTTCCAAACGAATTTGTGCAACCTTGACCTCAGCAGAGACTTTCTCTTGTTGGGCATCAAACAAACGACAGTCTAACGCCACCAGTGTTTCACCTTGTTTAAAAGATTCACCCATTCTTTTAGGCAACCCCACCACTAAGGCCGCTAATTCACTGGATAACGTCGCACTGTGTGTTGCCACAAGCAGACCTCGGGCATTGAGCGTCTCTGCCATCAGCGGATTCGCTAACAGCATGGCCACAGCAACGACGCCCACTTTACACAACATAACCTAGCCCTCTTTCTCAGCTGCTTGTTTAGCCAAATAAGCGGCTTGCATTTGTTCTTCACTCACGGCTTCTATATCACCTTGTGACCAACGACCGAACATAGAATCAAACGCATTCGCAAGCTCTTCTAATTTCATGCCGCCAAAACCATTCGGTAGAGGGTCTAAGCCCATAGACACTAAAATTTTACCAAAGCTATTCTGCAAATCAGCATAAGCCACATCACGGCGCAACTCCGCCAACAAGGCATTCACTTGTTCACTAATAACCGTCAACTCACCGACATTCTGGGCGACACGACTTGACTGAATTTGATCTTGAATACGATTCGCCACGTCTAAATAGTTAGTTGCTAAATCATAGGAGTTCTGCGCTTCGGCGTACTCAATATTGGCAATATGCACCTGAGATATGACCGCCATAGAAACCGCTAACGCTTGCTGCTTTGTCGCGGCCATTTTTAAGTTATTAAGCTGATCAATTTTGCCGTAACGAAAAACATTCATTAAATTCCAGTTCACGCCGACACCGGCACTCGCCCAATCATTGTTTTTTAGGTAGTCGGAACCGTCGTAGTTTAGACCTGCACTTAAACTTAGACTTGGAAACAAGGTCAAAAAGGCGGAACTCACTTCTTCTTTAGTGATACGTTCTTGATATTGAGCTTCAATCAATTCAGGACGACGAACCAAAGCCGTGCGCTCCATCGTGCTGATATCCAAATCTAATTCAGGCACTTGGAAATCCGGTGTACCAACATCGGCCAACTCAAAACTTTCTGCTGGATTTAGACCCATTAACGTCGCCAATTCTGCCTTTGCTGGCATTAAGTCTTTGCGCAAGTCCTGCAAGGTGCGAAGCGATTCTAATAACGCTCTTTGGTAGGTTAACGCTTCCATAGGCGACTGAGCGCGCATTTGTTCGATACGAGCCGAGTCCGCTAACGCGGCGCGAGACTGGATAATAAGGGGATCAATTTTAGCCAGCAAACGCTCAGCTGACACCGCACGGTAATAGGCATTACGCGTCTGCTGCATAATGGTCTGCACTACTTTGCGTTCCCGCTCTTTAGAAATCAGGAAACGGTCGGCCTGCTGCTTAGCTCTAAAATACGACAAACCAAAATCCAGTACATCCCATGTGGCACCCACACTGCCAGTAAAGGTACTTTTGTCCGAGGACACAGAATAACTTGGGTTAGAGCCTAAAGCCGCAGGCTTATCACCGATAAAACTCACTGACGCTGACGCCGCATAGTTATTGCGATAGGCGTAACCCGCTCGAACCGCCAAATCAGGCAACATATCAAACTGATCGACTGCTAACTGTCCCTGTGACACAACCGCTTCAAACGCCTTTAAGCGTGCATCACGATTATGCTTAATGGTGCGAGCGAAGGCTTCATTAAGATCAATAGCCTGAGTAACCGGTGCAAAATCCTCTGCTAACAAGGTTTGGTTCTCAACCGCATTCGCCATGACATCATTGTCACTCAAGCGCGAGGGAGAGACCGAACAACCTGCTACCGCAGTCGCAACAAGAATGGCCACTGCTGTTTTAGCAAACATGGTCTTAGTAAACACAGGATGAACAGCCATGATTTCTCCTTAGAATAATGTATTTAAAATCAGTTAGATAATGTCGTCGTGTTTGGCAGACTAAATTCAAACTCAACGCGACGATTTGCGGCATATTGCTTCACCAAATCATCCTTAGAGACGACTTGAGTATTCGGTATTTCTTTCACCAGTAGGCCACTTTCCCCATGCGCTTGTACGCTTATTTGTGCAGCCGATACCCCCAGCATTAATAAACGCTCGCGAACATACGCCGCACGCTGATAAGACAACGCCTGATTGTAAGCCTCTTGCCCTATCGGATCGGTATAACCATGCAAGGTAAGATGAGACTCAGGATACATAATCAAAAATGCCGCCGCTTCATCAAGCACAAGACGACTTGCTGTGGCACGATCAAAATCAAATAAAATGGGGGCAACAGTAGGCGGCAAGATAATTAATGGGGAAGCAACACTGGGAACCTCTTCATTTTGCACGGTCTTTTCTACTTTATTCTGTTGTTCAGAAAGCACTGCACAACGAGTGTAACGATCATCGCAGTCCAACGTTGCACTAGACGATTGAGAAGCAAACTTGCCACAACCTGAGATAGCAGCGGCCATCAGTACAACAAATGTTACACGAACACAGAACACACTAGACAACATAGCGACTCCTGAAACAGGTTAAATATGTAATTAATGAAAAAGCACTAAAATTTGAAAATACAGAATTGAAAAAATAAGCAGAACCGAACGGCTCAGCGAAAGAAGTGTGAAACCTACCTTTGTACAAGAAATAGTGAAAACAACATCCATATCCCTAACCTTCAGCCTCAATATTAAAAAGCAAAACACTTTTCAAAATTTGCAATTTCTTTACCCATTTTAGATCAAGTGTGTTCAAAGATGATAGTAAGTAAGTAAAAAATATTCATAAACTTATATTCGGCAACCATCCAGTTAAAAAGCCACACCGCCCCCTATATACCTAAGACCCCTGAGTAAGAGTTTAAGACTCAAAAAGCGGGACAACTCGATTGAATCCCCCCGCTGCAAACACTATGGACGTTGTGGATACAAGCCCTCAGTGGCAATGCAAAAAGTCAAAGCGATCCGAGGAGCGACAACGGCAAAGGGGATGGTTTGCCCTCCTATAGGATTCCCCCCGTATACCCTAGATCAACCGTACCATTTACGCCTGCCGCTAAATTAACATCCAATGACACTGACCCACTGGCCGTTCCAGTCACACCGCCCTCAGGCCCAATATTAAGATCTGCCGTGGTACCCGCTGGGCTATAAAGTGTCACGCCTCCCAATCCCTGTGCCGCTTTACCCAGCACAGCATGATCAGATGGTGTTATTGAACCAGCACTCGAAGAAGAGGTCGCGATTTTTGCCGCCCCATTCACAGGCAAGGAGATGGTGCCAGATGCGACCCCTGCGCTCGCACCACCACTGGGAACAAAGGTTGCGGCATGGTTATGCCTGGGCATTTGAGAAATAGCCAATGTATGTATTTCTTGCCCCACCATAGCAGCGATATTGAAATTCGTTAGTCCTGGTCCTTGACCTGTGCCAATCGGCGCTCTACCACGTAAGTCAGGAATACCATAAGTATTCCTACCATCACCGCCATATCTGGTTCCTAGCAAGGAGTACAATGCTTGATTGTCATTAATTGCACTCGTTTGCCCAGCCGCCGCAACATAACCTATAGGGCAATAAGAGGCGGCAGTCACACAAACAGAACCAAGATATGGATCCGTAGGGCAGGCAACTGCTGTTTGTGATGTAGCAGCAAAGGCGGTCACTAACAATGCACCAGATAACGAAAAAAGGGATAACGCTTCTGTCTTTTTCTTCATGGTAAGTTCCTTATAAGACCATAAAAAATGTCATTTCTGACACCAAAAATATTCGAATAATTTAACAAAACTGCTTCAAGGTATTATGGGCGAGAAGGGTATATGCCTGTCGTAGCGATGCAGAAGGTCAGGGCGATTCGAGGGGCGACAACAGAAAAGGCTTGGCTTCCACCTGCAGTAGCGACATTGACCGTACCATTTACGCCAGCCGCTAAATTAACAGGAAGAGATACCGGCCCAGTCGCTGTTCCGGTCACCCCACCCTCAGGCCCAATATGAAGATCTGCCGTGGTACCCGCTGGGCTATAAAGTGTCACGCCTCCCAAACCCTGTGCCGCTTTTCCCAACACAGCATGATCAAATGGCGTTATTGAGCCTGTACCCGAAGCAGAGGTCGCGATTTTTGCCGACCCTGTCACGGGTAAAGAGATGGTTCCAGATGCTGATCCCGCATTGGCACCACCACTAGGCACAAAGGTTGCGGAATGATTATGTCTGGGCATTTGAGAAATAGTTAATGAGCGCGTCTCCTGACCTACCATGTCAGCGAGATAAAAATCGGATAATCCTACTCCTTGACCTGTGCCAATCGGCGCTCGACCGCGCAAATCAGGGTAACCAAAAGTAGTTCTATTATCGCCACCAAAATTATAACCAAGTAATGCAAACAACACTTGGTTATTAGAAATGAGAGTTGTTTGTCCAGCCGCCACACTGTATCCTCTCGGACAGTAATCGGTTGCCATCACACAAACAGAGCCGATATAAGGTTCCGTAGCACACGCCAAGGCTTTTTGGGGAGTTGCAACAAATACGGTCACCAACAGTGCCGTCGATAACGCAGAAAGTGATAATGCTGCCGCTTCTTTTTTCATGATAAATTCCTTGTATCCATAAATTACATCGTTATTTTTAATGCTGGCTTTCTCAATCCCTATCAAAAACTGACAAAATCCTTACTAAAGTTAGTCGAAGTTAAACAAATGTCAATTACACAAAATTACACGACAAACGCTTTAAAAGATGGCTTTAACCAAGACAAAGACATATCGGAATTTTTATCAAAACGCGTCTATTTTGCCCCTCCCTTGGGAAAGCACACATTTCCTCATTTTGTGCACACAACAGAAAACTCGCTATCACAAAGCCTGAGTATAATGCTCGACTATTATTTGAGGAGTGCGTTTAGTCACCACCTCAACAATGTCATGTTTTCTTAGGAACACCATATGGAAAATGCTCATAACGATACCTCTTCATCCGGCATGGGATCGAAGGAGTTTACCCTTCTAGTTGCCTTGTTAATGTCTATCACGGCCATCTCTATTGATGCTTTGCTGCCCGCTTTAGGCATTATTGGCGACGAGGCTCGGCGCGGCGACAGCAAACCAACCACAATTGCTCATTAGCATGTTGTTTTTAGGTTTAGCAATGGGCCAGCTGATTTGTGGCCCACTGTCCGACGCCTTAGGTCGACGCCCTATTCTCTTTAGCGGCTTTGCTTTGTACCTAGTAGGCACTGTGGTCTGTTATCAAGCCGACAGTTTAGAAGTGCTCATGTTAGGTCGCTTTATCCAAGGTTTAGGTGTAGCAGGCCCATATATCTCCGCCATTTCTTTGGTTCGTGACTTGTACCACGGCGCGCAAATGGCTCGTATCATGTCATTAGTAATGATGATTTTCGTTTTGGTTCCTGCCATTGCCCCCACACTTGGACAAGCCATTATGTTTGTCGATGACTGGCGTGGTATTTTCGAGATGTATCTGGTTTACGCTGTATGTCTAATAGTTTGGATTGCGTTTCGTTTAAAAGAAACCTTACCCAAATCCAACCGTATCCCTTTTACAAGAACAGGTTTCTACGAGGGCTTTAAAGAGGTGGTGACGAATCGAATTACCGCCAGTTATACCATTTGCATGGGATTGTTCTTCGGTAGCTTTATTGGCTATTTGAATTCCTCGCAGCAAATTTTCCAAGTGCAATTTGAAACGGGCAACCTATTCGCTTTTTACTTTGGCGTGCTGGCTCTGGTGCTTGGGTTTTCTTCACTGATTAACTCACGGATTGTCGAAAAACACGGTGCGAAATACATCGCCTTCCGTGCTATTTGCGTTGTTGTTATTGCATCTATTGCCTTCTTTGCTTTACACGCTTTCGTCACCATCAGCTTATGGATGTTCTTAGTCTACGCATCCGTGTTGTTTTTCTGCTTTGGCTTGTTGTTCGGTAATGTCAACTCTCTTGCAATGGAACCCATGGGACATGTGGCAGGCATTGCCTCTGCTGTTATTGGTTCAGTGTCGTCCATTATGTCCATGAGTATCGGCACCGTCATAGGCCAAATGTACAACAACACCCTAATGCCAATCTCTGGCGGCTTCGTAATTATGGGTTCACTAGCAATATGCCTTATGTACTGGGCAGAAAAAGGACGTGTAGAAGAAGTCATTGAAGAGCAAAGCGCAGCGGTTTAATGAGGGATATGTTTTGTCGCGCACGAGGCTCACCGATTTCCCGATGCGATAAGTGCTAGCTAAACACTCATCAAGAAGAGATACAAGGTCGCGCCTTTAGCGCGACGAGGGCTTGGTTTGTGTAATCGGCTTTTTGTCGGCCTAAAGGCGCGACCTACATGGTTTTGTGTAGGTCGTGCTACGATATTGCTCGGTGAACAAAGGGCGACATCAAGTTCAGCTATTTCATCAAACTATCAAGCTGACGCATCAAGTCCGTCTTATTCATCATTGACTGATTCATCAATGCAGGCATTAATAACGCTTCTCTACTTACCGCTTTTAATGCAAAAAAATTCATCGTCGAAAGAGAATATTGGGCAACCCATACCTGCAATGTAGACTCTAATACCGCTTCAAATTCGGCAAACAAAGCAAAGGTAGAGGCTGCCATTTTATGTTGCTCGCCCAGTAAAATACGATACACGGCAAGGTGCTCTGGTTTATTGATCCATAGCTCCCATAATACAATCCACCCAGAAATCAGAGTCGCGTCTTTTTTCGTCTGCAACTTTTCTAAACGTGCCTGCATTTTGACTTGCGCTTGCTCGGTGAGTGACATCAATACGGTTTCCCACAACACAAGCTTGGTTGGAAAATTACTGTAGACCGTCGGTTTCGACACCGCGGCAGCCAATACCACTTGGTCAATACTGGTACTTTGATAACCCTGCTCAGTAAACAAGCTTGATGCCACGGTTACTATGTGGGCTTTTTTACTGGGTCTTCCTCTTGCCATAACGTCCTCTCAAATAATTAAAGGGAGTCACCCCTTAAAAATCTTAGTCTTACAATAATTACCGTATAGAAACCAAAAATCGGCACATTACGCTTCACTAATGCCCTACAAAAACCACCAAGCACTTTACCCAACACAAACCCGACTCGTAGATTATACATAAAAAAGAAGTTCGACAGCACTTGACGAACACTCATGATCGCATTAAATTAACTAAACGGTATAGTTAAATAAATAGAGATTTAGGAGCAAGTCATGCAAAGCGAGAACGGTTTCTACGGGCAATACGGCGGTAGCTATATTCCTGAAATCCTTTATTCGAGCCAACAGCAAATTTTACATGCGTTCGAAGAAGCCAAAAACGACTCAGAGTTTCTCGCTGAGCTGAATAAACAATGGCAGCAGTTTTCTGGCCGCCCTACGCCACTGACGTTTTGTGCGAATTTGACCGAACACTTTGGCGGCGCACAAATTTACCTTAAACGTGAAGATTTAAACCACAGTGGCGCACACAAGATGAACAACGTGATTGGCCAAGGTTTGTTGGTTAAGCGTATGGGTAAAAAGCGCGTGATTGCCGAAACAGGCGCGGGTCAGCATGGTATCGCTACTGCCCTTGTCGCGGCACGCTTGGGCCTTGAATGTACGATTTACATGGGCGCAAAAGACATTGAGCGTCAGTATCCAAACGTTTTCTGGATGAAACAACTTGGCGCAACCGTGGTGCCCGTCACTACTGGCGCACAAACTCTACGGGATGCATTAGATGAAGCGCTACGTGACTGGTCTTCTAGCCACGAAGAAAGTCATTACCTAATTGGCACCTCCTGTGGTTGCGCGCCTTTCCCTGAAATGGTGGCCTATTTTCAATCTGTGATTGGCAACGAAGTGCGCGAGCAAAGTATCACACAATTCGGTCAATTCCTGGATCGCCTATACGCTTGTGTTGGTGGAGGTTCAAACGCTTGTGGTTTGTTCCTGCCTTTCCTCGATGACAAAGACGTGGAAATGGTCGGCGTCGAAGCGGGCGGCAAAGGTTTGGAGCTTGGCGAGCACTCTATTCGCTTATCTCACAATCTTGGACAGCCTGGTATCGCACAAGGTTTTGCGACCATGTTTTTGCAAGATGACGCTGGACAGCTGCAAGAAACACACTCTATCGCAGCGGGTTTAGACTATGTTGGAGTCTCCCCTATCATCGCCCATTTGGCGGAAATTGGTCGCATCAAGATGACCTACGCCATGGACGATGACGTGATTGCCGCTTGCACTCTTCTACTGAAAAAAGAAGGCATCATTCCTGCGCTAGAATCGTCCCATGCATTAGCAGGTGCTTTTAAAGACGCACCGAACTTGCCAAAAGACTCAAAGATTGTCATCAACCTTTCAGGTCGCGGTGACAAAGACATCTTTAACGTAGCAAAAGCGGTGCAAGACGAAACCTTCCCGCAGTTTTTGACCGATTATCTTGCTTCTTACCCAACCAACCACGCTGACCATAAGGAGCAAAACGCATGAGCCAGTTAGCGGATTTTATTCATCAGAAACGCCAACAAAAGCCTATTTTGTCGATGACGCATGTGGTTTACGGTTACCCAAGTGTTGAGGAAAGCTTAGATTGGATGAAAAGACTGATGCAGGAAGGCGTCGATTTCATTGAAGTGCAATTTCCTTTTTCCGATCCCGTTGCCGACGGCCCAAGCATTGTTGCCGCCTGCCATAAAGCGCTAGAACATAAATTGGATGTAGAAACGTGCTTGTCTCAGCTTGGCAAGTTAGCAAAGAACTTCCCTGACAGCCGCATTGTGTTGATGAGCTACCTAAACCCCATGTATCGCTTTGGTTTAGACAAGCTAGCCAAACGCGCAGCAGAGGAAAATATTCTAGGCTTAATCCTACCGGACCTGCCAATTGAACAAGCAGCAACCTATCAAGCGGCTTGTAAAGCCAACGGCATCGATCCCGTTTGGCTGGTAACGCCTGCGACACCAAAAGATCGTTTAGCCATGCTGGCAGGCCAAGCAAGTGGCTTCCTGTATTGTGTTGCACGATCTGGCGTGACTGGACACTCTGTCCATGAAGGCAAGAGCAAGGTGAACGTACTGGACGATTATCTAGCAGAAATTAAAACTCATGCTAGCGCCCCCATGGGCGTAGGATTTGGCTTACGTCACCGTGAACAGATAGAACAGCTAACCGGCAAAGCCGATATTGCCATCTTGGGTTCTGCGTTATTAGATGCGTACAACAAAGGCGGCCAAGACCAAGGCATCAAGCTGATAAAAGACTTGTTCCACTAAAAGCGAATCCATAAATAGCACTTGAAAAGCCACACCCATGAATATATGATTTACATACAATTCATATATGGATCATATATTCATGGGCATTATTAAAATCTCCGACGAACTTCACGATGACATCCGCAAAAGCTGCCATGTCATGTCTCGCTCTATCAATGCGCAAGCCGAATTTTGGATAAAAATGGGACGCTTAGCCGAGCTTAACCCAACCCTCACCTTTTCTGAATTGATCGCCAATGAACTGGCTAATGCCAACACAGAAACACCATTGAAAGCCGTCAAATAACATGCAAGTACAGATCAAAACCCCAGCTGAAATCGACTTCATGCGTGAGTCTGGCAAATTATTAGCCCGCGTATTTCATATGCTCGATGATTTTGTCAAAGAAGGCGTTTCAACCTTAGAAATTAACAACAAAGTTGAAGACTTCATTCGTCATGAACTCAATGCCAGACCGGCGAGTCTAGGTCAATACGGCTATGAATTTGTGCTTAACTCGTCAATCAATGAAGTCGTTTGTCACGGCGTTCCAAGTGACAACCAAAGGCTCAAAGCAAAAGACATCGTCAATTTGGACATCACCCTAGAAAAGAACGGCTTTATCGCCGATTCCAGCAAAATGTATGTCATGAGCGATGCGAACCCTATTGCTAAACGATTAGTCAAAACCACCTATGAAGCGATGTGGGTTGGAATCAAAAAAGTAAAACCTGGCGCAACTTTAGGCGACATAGGAGCCGCGATTCAAAGCTTAGCAGAAAGCAAAGGCTATTCGGTGGTCAAAGAATATTGTGGTCATGGCATTGGCCGCGACATGCACGAAGAGCCACAAATATTGCATTACGGTAAAGCAGGAACAGGCATGACATTGGAAGAAGGCATGACCTTTACCATTGAACCCATGATCAACCAAGGTAAAGCCAAAACCAAGACAAAAAAAGACGACTGGACGGTTGTGACCGCTGATAAGAAATTATCTGCGCAGTGGGAACATACCATCTTAGTAACATCGACAGGTTATGAAGTACTGACTTTAAGAAACGAAGAAATCTTAAAATAAGGGTAGATTTAAATGGAGGCTGCCCAGCGTTTTTCCATAAAATCGATAAACACTCGCAGTTTATTGGGCATAAACCGCATCGCAGGAAACTGCATGTGAATGCCCCCTTGAAAATCGCTGTTCAACTGCCAATCGGCAAGCACCTGAACAACTTCGCCTTTTTCTAGCGATTCCCAGACAACAAAATCCGGAAAAGGGGCAATGCCGAAGCCTTGCTTTACTCCCTTTAATCGCATTTCGGCATCGTTATTGATATAACGTCCATCCACTGTCACCACGACTTTGTGGTCGCCTTGCGTAAACGACCAAATATTATCACCATCAAACAAACCAAGCGGCAAACACAGGTGATCTACTAAGTCCTCTGGCGAGTCTGGTATGCCGTACTCTGCCAAATATTGTGAACTTGCACAAAGAATAGAGCGAACCCCACCCAAGGTTTTACACACCAAATGCTCATAGGGCTTTTCGGCTACATAAAACACCAAATCCACATTCTGATACGCTGGATCAACGCGCAAATCCGTCACCTGGACTTGCAGAGAAATCGCTGGATACAGGGCCATAAATTCCACTAACAAGGGTTCTAATACTTGCCTTGCCAATGAGTCTGGCGCAGCAATACGCAAACGCCCCACAGCCTCGTTGGCATTATTTTCAGAGGCAATGACAGCTTCTTTTGCACTGTCTAACATTTGGCGACACTGCTCGTATACAGCTCTACCCACCAAGGTAATGGCTTGTTGTCGGGTGGTGCGCTCTATCAACACGGCCGATAAGGCTGTTTCCATTCGAGATACTTGTCGACTAACACCTGATGGTGTCACACCAAGCTTCAGCGCCGCTTTAGTAAAGCTGCCCGTTTCAACCACAGCTACAAAAGCCGCCATATCAGGTAATAGGGCAATCAGTTTATTTGTGTCCATGAGTCATAAGTCTTTTGATTATTTGGCCAATTATGTTTTACACAGGCACAAGCTAGCATACTTTCTAACGTCACTCATCCTCTTATCGAGAATAACATGCTATCAAAAACATTTAACATGCCACTCATTTTAGCAAAACTTCCTATGGCGGAATTATCACTTTTATTAACCGCTTTCTTTTGGGGAACCAGTTATGGCATCACCAAAGAAGCCTTGCTCTACACTGGTGTGCTTGCTTTTATCGTCATTCGGTTTGCTTTAACCTCAATGCTACTGGCTCCTGTTTTCATAAAAGAATGGCGGGCAGGGTTAGCAAAAGACTGGAAATACGCCATACCGACAGGGGGGATTTTATTGTGTATTTTCCTAGCGGAAATCTATGGCGTCTTTCACACAACAGCATCAAAAGCCGCATTTTTAATCAGTTTATGTGTACTAATCACGCCATTTGTCGAAGCTATCACTGAGAGAAAGTTACCCAGTGCAAATATCATCTTGTTTGCCCTACTATCATTGTTCGGCGTCTTTTTACTGACCACACAAAACTCAAGCTCAAACGCTTTTGACATTCTTTCTCTAGAGCCTCAATAAGGGCGATTACTGTATTTTACTCGCTGCGTTTTTGCGTGCTTGCATGGTCGTCACAACAAAAACGCTATTGAAAGGAAAAGCACTCTCGGCACTAAGCACCACAAGCATTCAGGCCAGTGTGGTTACCCTTGGTGCTTTAATGATTTTTTTAAGCAACGGTCATTCGATAGAGCAACTCTTTCCAACCAACATAGCTTTTTGGCTAGCGGCCTTCTATCTCGCACTCTTCTGCACCGTCTTCGCCTTGTTTGCACAAAACTTTGGCGTGAAACACACCACCCCATCACGAGTCGCCCTGCTCACTGGATCTGAACCCGCCTTTGGTGCTTTATTTGCCTTTGTTTGGCTAGGAGAATCCTTAAATACCATTCAAATGATTGGTGGCGGTTGTATTTTATTAGCAACCCTAATGGCTTCAACACAAAAAAACACACCACTATAACAAACCATGCTTGATCTCTATCTGATATAGAGATCAAGCATGGTTTGGGTGCGACACAATAATCGCTGCCGATTAAGTACTATCAACATTTTATTGCTTAGGCAAAAGTACCGCATCAACCACGTGAATGACACCATTAGACTGCTTAACATCGGCAATCGTCACGTGGGCCACTCGACCATTTTCGTCTTCAAGCATGATTTTATCGCCCATGTAAGTCGCCATTAATGTACATCCACCGATGGTAGGCACTGGATGTTTGCCCTTGTCGTCATCAATCATCGTTTTGATCGCGCCAGATAAAGTATCCGCTTTGACAACATGGCACGCTAAGACTTTAGCCAAATCGGCTTTATTTTCTGGCTTTAGGAGATTTTCCACCGCGCCTTCGGGCAATTGATCAAACGCTGCATTCGTTGGCGCAAAGACGGTAAAGGGTCCAGGGCCTTGTAGAGTTTCAACCAAGCCGGCAGCCTTAACTGCCGCAACAAGCGTCGTATGGTCTTTTGAGTTCACGGCATTTTCTATGATATTTTTGCTCGCATACATCGAAGCACCACCCACCATTGGGTTAGTGTTCTCATCGGCACTTTTCATACCACCAGCAGAACAGCCAGCAAGCGTCACAATTGTCGCAATAGAAACAAGACTTAATAATTTCATTGTTTTTCTCCGATCTAATTATCCATAACAATTCGCCATGGTCATAAGGAGATACGGTGTGAATTCAAAAAGGTTTCACTTTTTTAAAAAATCAGTAAACCTAAGCTTGAAAATAAGAGAAACAAATACACTGAATAAGATCAATTAGAGAGAATCCATTATGCCAAGCACAAAAAAAAGGGTAAGCTCCGAGGAACTTACCCTTTTTTAAATAGGCTTAGTAGCTAATTAAAGTACTGTAATATTTTCTGCTTGAGGACCTTTTTGGCCAGCAGTCACAACGAATTCTACTTGTTGGCCTTCAGCCAAAGTTTTGAATCCTGAGCTAGCAATGGCGCTAAAATGTGCGAACACATCTGGGCCAGACTCTTGCTCAATAAAACCAAAACCTTTAATTTCGTTGAACCACTTAACGGTTCCTTTCACTGTATTAGACATAAATATTTTCCTGAAGTTTGAATGGTCTTTTATAGACCGATTTTGCAAAAAAAATAGACTGGTACTTAGAAACTTTCAGGACGAGGATTTTATGAATAAAACAACGTATTGCAGAGTTAATAATTATAGACTTCTTTCTAGCTGGAAAAGCCATAGTATAGACATAACTCTAAGATAGATAGCTTTATTGCAATTTATTTAAATTACGCCATGACCGATCCCCATACCTTCTGCCCATCTATCCATGTCGCTTTCACAACGAAGTCTTCATTTAAGGCAACAAGGCTCGCTCGGTAACCCGGTTTAATGCGACCAAACTGATGTTCAAGACCGAGAAATTCTGCGGGTCTTAACGACGCCATCTGTAAGGCTTCCGCTGGTGTTCGCCCAATTAAAGAAATCGCATTGCGTACCGCCGTTGCCATGTCTAAATCCGACCCTGCAAGCGTGCCGTCTTCGGTGGTCACTTTGCCTTCACTGCGCAGTACTCTCTTACCCAAAAATGGCATTTCTTTTTCATCTGACCCCACACTTTGAATGGCATCGGTGACCAAAAGCATGTGTTCAGACCCTTTCGCCGCAATGGCGACACGCATCGAGGCAGGATGGACATGATGTCCATCGGCAATGAGGCCGCACCAAGTCGGTAAATCTGTTTGTAAAGCGGCACCCACCACACCGAGACCACGACTTACTAACGGCGTCATGGCATTAAACAAATGCGTAAAACCGCGAGCACCACTCATCACGGCTTGCCTTGCTTGATCATAGCTTGCCGCAGAATGACCAATACACACAATCGCCCCTTCGGAAACCAACCATTCGATAAAACCTTCTGGCACCTGCTCTGGCGCCAATGTCACCATAAGTTTTCCACTACGGCTGACATTTAATAAAGTCGATAACGTACCTTCGGTCGGCTTGCGTAACTTAGATTCATTATGAACCCCCTTGCGAATGGGATTGAGGTAGAGTGCCTCATAATGCATCCCTAAAATCCCCGCCATGTTTTGCTCTAACGCTTGGCAAACCGCATGATGAGCTTGTGACATAACGTCATAATCATCCGATATTAAGGTCGGCATCATGGCAACCGTGCCAAATTGAGCATGCACCGCCACCATACGCTCTAATGCTTCTATCGTCGGCGTATGGTTAAACAATGCACCGCCTCCGCCGTTTACATGGACATCAATAAAGCCAGGTACCAATACATCAAGCATCTCTATCTCCCCATTGGTTGACATCGTGGCCGACTCAACGGATTCAATCATCTGCCCTTTGAAGGTCACCAGCTGATTCGTGAGCCAGTGCTCGCCATCAAACAGACGCTTTGCAAATACCCTTGTCACTGTATGCTCCGTCATATTGCCTTCCTTCCTATCTGAGCCTTAGCCATCAAAATCGCACCCGCCATGGCATCCCCTTGCGGAGGACAAAAATACGTTAAAAAGCGCTCTGGCAAATAACTTAAAATGGCTTCTGAGACACCACCCACTAAAACAATCTTCTGGGCGCCTTTCGCTATTAAAGCGTCTAAATACTGACTTACCCACTCTACTTGCTGTTGAATAATTTTCAGCGCAATGGGGTCTTTTTGTTGAGCAAATTGAAACACCTGAACAGCAAAAGCGCCGTATTCTTTCGGCAATGGCGCACGGTTCTGATACAAAACGTACTCTTCTGCTGACAACGAAAATTCAGCGTTAATGCTGTCGGTAAAGGGTGTCGAAGGAGAAATACCATCTAACGCTGCTAACGAATATTCCAATGCGGACAAGCCAATACGGGCTCCGCTTCCTTGGTCAGATAATGGAAAGCCCCAGCCACCCACGATACTGAATCTTTCGTTTTGATACACCACACCGCAACTACCCGTGCCCAATATCAATAACGCGCCGTCTTCACCATTAAACGCCCCCAGACAAGCCGCGTGCGCATCGGTTAATAAATAGCGCTGCCCAAATGGAGACTTTTGGGCAATAACCAGCTCTTGCTCTAACGGCTGATTGGCACCCGCCAAGCCTAAGCCAAGGGTAATTTTTGCATACGCCTGAGGTGGAATATTGCCTTGACGACAGGCCTCAAGACAGGCATTGATAATATTTTGCCATGCCGCCTCAATGCCAATTCGAGGATTACCGGAACCACCAACCGCTTCACCCAATATATGGTCATCGCTATCCACCAAGCGGGACTCGACAGAATGTGCCTCCTCCGTCCACTCCTATATATAAACCGCTCATGTCAAACTTCCTTCATACAATTGCTGGCGTTTTAGCTCACACCATTGGTAGTAGTCTTTTAGCGCTAACAAACTCGCGGCGTCTTCGTCCAATACGATGGTCGTTGCCTCATGCAGTTGCAGTGCCGACGCCGGACACATAGCAGAAAGTGGCCCTTCAATCATGGCCTTTACCGCCTCAGCCTTTGCCTTTCCCGTTGCCATTAACAGCACCGCTCGACTGTCCAAAATGGACCCAATCCCCATGGTTAAAGCTAATTGCGGTTGGTATTCACCCGCTTTAAAAAACCGCTTATTTGCTGCAACGGTTGATTCTGACAATGTTTTAATACGCGTTCGAGAAGCAAAGCTAGAAGTCGGCTCGTTAAAGCCAATGTGACCATTCAAGCCAATTCCTAAAATCTGCAAATCGATACCACCAGCCTGTTGAATACTTGCTTCATAATCCTGTGCACTTTTCTTTAAGACAATCGCATCTTTGCTCTCTGCCAAAGGCACATGCGTGTTCGACTTGGCAATATCAATGTGATCAAACAAATGCTGGTTCATAAACGTACGATAACTCTGCTCATGACTGTCAGTGATACCAATGTACTCATCCAGATTAAAACTGATCACCTGTCGAAACGATACTTGCTTAGCTTGATAACGTGCTACCAGCTCCTCGTACAAAGCAATGGGCGTTGATCCTGTCGCCAACCCTAAAACAGGGTTTGTCTTAGTATTAATCACATCGACAACACGATCAGCCGCATATAAAGCAACATCGTGCGTGGACGGGAGAATAATGACCTGCATAGAACCCCTCTTTACTCTTCAAAACAAACCAAAATAGAACCAATATAAAACCAATTAAAACCTAACATGACATTATTTTCCATAAAATTGTCATATTTATTTGCTTGAGGGGGAAATTGGTGCTAATTTTCAAAACTTAGCAATACCTAAAAAATACCAATGTTATTTTTTAGACAGGCCACTTTACGATGATAGAAGCTCAGTCGTCGTACAGAGGTCAGCAAAAACCTAATAAAAAAAGCAACCTCAGCACAATTGGAAATAACAATCGGAGAGTACTCATGTTTAATGTTCGTTACGCTTCACTTAAAACAAGAACCGCAACAAAAACACCCACAAAAACAGTATCAAAGTTAACCTGCCTAGCCGCTATACTAATGAGTAGCACAAGTGCTGTTCAGGCCGCTAGCAGCTTGTCGATCGAAAGCTGGCGCAGCGATGACGCTAACATCTGGTCTGATGTCATCATTCCCGCTTTCAATAAAAGCCATCCGGATACACAAATTAACTTTGCTCCTACCCCACCAACCGAATACAACTCGGCCTTACAAGCAAAATTGAAAGCTGGCTCTGCTGGCGATTTAATCACTTGTCGTCCGTTCGATACGGCATTAGACCTTTATAAAGACGGTTATCTCGCCAACCTAAATGACCTAGAAGGTCTAAAGCAATTCTCTGACGTAGCAAAAAGCGCATGGGTCACGGACGATGGTAAAGACCAGTTCTGTATGCCAGTTGCCTCGGTTATTCACGGTTTTGTTTATAACAAAGAAATATTCAAGGAACTGAATCTGTCTATTCCCAACACTCGGGATGAATTCTTCAAAACACTGGAGACGATTAAGTCCGAAAGTCGTTATACCCCCTTAGCCATGGGAACGGCCGATCAGTGGGAAGCGGCGACAATGGGTTTCCAAAATATAGGACCAAACCATTGGAAAGGTGAAAAAGGCCGCAAAGCGCTATTAAGCGGTAAAGAAAAATTAACCGACCAAGCCTACGTCGATACTTGGAAAGAACTTGCCCAGTGGAAACCGTATCTAGGTCGAGGTTTTGAAGCACAAAAATATTCCGACTCACAGAACCTGTTCACCTTAGGTCGTGCGGCTATTTACCCAGCAGGGTCTTGGGATATTCAGACGTTCAACAATCAAGCGGATTTTGAATTTGGTGCGTTTCCACCTCCAGTGGCGAAAGCGGGAGACACTTGCTACATCAGTGACCACACAGATATGGGCATTGCGATCAATGCAAATTCCACCAACAAAGAAGCCGCAACAGTCTTCTTAAATTGGATGGCCAGCAAAGAATTCGCCACGCTGTATGCTAATGAAGTACCAGGTTTTTTCCCACTGTCTAACCATCAAATCGACATTAAAGACCCTGTGGCACAAGAATTTATGAGCTGGCGTCAGCAGTGCGAATCAACCATTCGCAACTCCTACCAGATCTTGTCTCGTGGCACACCAAACCTAGAAAACCAACTTTGGAACGTCAGCGCTCAAGTCATCAATGGCACCATGACACCAGAAGCGGCCGCCAAAGAAGTGCAAGACGGTTTAGCCCAATGGTACAAACCTCAGCAATAAAATAACTCCGTAAAAGGTCGTCCACTTGGGCGACCTTTTAACTAAGAGGCTTTTATCTAAACGGCACATTATATTGAGATGAACTATGAATCCATCCAACCAACATGACGAAAAGAAACCTTTTCCGTGGCATTTGGTCTTTTTCCTTGGACCTGGGTTGCTTATTTACGTTGTTTTTAGCGTTTACCCTTTGCTCGATACGCTCGTCTTAAGCTTATACAACGAGCAACAAGGGCAAAGCCACTTTGTCGGTTTACAGAATTTTATTACCTTGATCACTGACGATACTTGGTCGCAAGCTTTTTGGAACGCACTCGGTAACAACTTCACCTTTTTCGCGATTCATATGCTGGTACAAAACCCCATTGGTCTGATTTTAGCGGTTTTGTTAAGTACGCCTAAATTGCGTTTATCCGGCACTTATCGAACACTTATCTTTATGCCGACTATGCTGTCTGTGGTCATCATTGGTTTCGTTTGGCAGCTTTTGTTAAGCCCTATTTGGGGTATTTCCGAAGACTTTCTCTATACTATTGGCTTAGGTCAATATTTCGATGCATGGCTAGGCAAAGAAAGCAGTGCGCTGATTACTTTGGCTTTTATCTCAGTGTGGCAGTTTGTCGGTATTCCGATGATGTTGATTTATGCCACCTTACTCAATATTCCTGATGACATTGTCGATGCCAGTGTGGTGGATGGTGCCAATTCATTCCAGACTTTTTGGCATATTAAACTTCCCCTTATTTTGCCCACTATTGCCATGGTATCTATCCTGACGTTTGTGGCGAACTTCAATGCATTTGAGCTGATATATGCTGTCAAAGGCGCTCTTGCTGGCCCCAACTTTTCGACCGATCTAATGGGGACTTTCTTCTACCGAACCTTCTTTGGCTTCCAGCTTCAACAAGGCAGCGCTTCCATGGGGGCCGCGGTAGCAACACTGATGTTTTTGATCATTTTGGTGGGGGTTATGTTGTTCCTCTTCTTCATTCAACGTCGCATTCAGCGATTCCAGTTCTAAGGAGGCCATAATGAAATTATTAAGTCGTTTCATACCTTCCTCAGGAATAGGATACGTACCTAAAAGCATTACCATACATGCCGTATTATTAGCCTATACCGTGATTGCGCTCTTCCCCATTGTTGTCGTTGTGATCAATGCCTTTAAGGAACGCCGAGCTATTTTCCGTGATCCGCTGGGGTTACCAGACAGCAGCTCCTTCACTCTGGTGGGTTTTGAGCAAGTACTACTCCGATCAGATTTCGGGCTGTATTCATGGAATAGTTTGATTGTCACTATTGTAGCGGTCGGCTTGGTGCTTTTATTAGGTGCAATGGCCGCTTGGGCGCTAACAGAATACAAATTTAAGGGCAATTTACTCATCACCTTTTTGTTTGCCATGGGTATCATGATTCCTATCCGTCTTGGGACAGTGAGTATTTTAAGCCTAATGGTTAACCTGAATCTGGTGAATACGCTCACTGCCTTGGTACTTGTGTACATCGCCCAAGGCTTGCCGCTGGCTGTGTACATCCTCTCGGAGTTTGTGCGCACTATTCCAAAAGAGGCTCACGGAAGCCGCACGCTGTGATTCCGTTAGCGAGTACAAGATTTTCTTTTGTGTCATCTTACCACTACTGAAACCTGCGATGGCCACCGTCGCGGTCTTTACCATGATCCCCATTTGGAATGATTTATGGTTCCCACTGATACTCGCGCCGGGTGAAGAGACTCGCACTATAACCCTTGGCGTACAGCAGTTTGTTGGTCAATACGTGACGGACTGGAACTCGGTTTTGTCAGCGCTAACCTTGGCGATCGTTCCTGTACTGATCCTATACACCATTTTCTCAAGACAATTGATCCGCGGCTTAACCAGCGGAGCGGTTAAATAATATTTATGAAATAGCTTTGCACATTAATGATTGTGCAAAGACCTCCGTTGGAGATATAGAATTATGGCTAGTGTAAAACTGAATAATATTAAAAAGCGCTTTGGTGATGTGGATGTTCTGCATGGCATCGACTTAGATATTAAAGATGGCGAATTCGTCGTGCTGATTGGCGAATCGGGTTGCGGTAAATCGACTCTGTTACGTTTACTGTCTGGACTGGAAGACATCACCGAAGGCGATTTATACATAGATAACGAGCGCGTTAATGGACGCTCTCCCGCCAAGCGCGGCATCGCTATGGTGTTTCAATCTTATGCTTTGTACCCTCATATGAACGTGTTTAAAAACATGGCATTTGGCTTAAAAATCTCAGGAAAAGACAAAGCGTTTGTGAACAACAAGGTTATGGAAGCCGCGAAGAAGCTGAAGATTGATCACTTATTGGAGCGATTACCGAGAGAATTGTCTGGTGGTCAGCGTCAACGTGTTGCCATCGGCCGTGCCATTGTCCGTGACCCAAAAGTCTTCTTATTTGATGAGCCTTTGTCTAATCTAGACGCGTCGTTACGTGTGCAAACCCGTGTCGAGCTTGGCAAGCTTCATCAGGAACTGAAAGCCACTGTCGTATACGTCACCCATGATCAAGTGGAGGCCATGACACTGGGCGATAAAATCGTCGTCATGAACAAAGGACGTGTCGAACAAGTCGGCGCACCATTAGATTTGTATCACCATCCTAAAACACAGTTTGTTGCCGGTTTCATCGGTTCGCCTAAAATGAACTTTTTAAACGCAAAAATTCATCACTCCGACCCAGAAAACACGCAAATTATGCTAGAATCTGGCCGCGTTATTCAAGCCTCGATCGATTCGTCGTCTTTGAATAAAGGCGATATAGTAAAGCTAGGTTTGCGCCCAGAACATATTGCTCTCCACTGTGAAAATAATACCGTTGAAGGCACAGTGACTTTAATAGAACACCTTGGCGAGTTGTCTTATTTATATGTCGACATCGGTCAGGAAGGCGAAATGGTACTTAAAGTGGATGGCGACAACCAACACCAAGCCGGTGACAAAATAACCTTTGGCATTCAACCCAATCGCTTGTATTTATTTGATCACCAAGGCAAGGCATTAACGAGGGTCAACGCCCACTCTACGGCGTCGATACCACTTTAACGCGGAAATATACTTTGCCCTTACTTAGCAAGAACGAGTACGAATACGGGAACCCCTTCCCGTTTAGGACAGGAACTATGAACCACAATCGGGTTAATGAGTTATTTGGCAAGGCTGAAGCATTGAGAGAAAAAGGCATTCCTCTCTATGTTCAGCTAAAAAAAGCCATTCTGGCGTCTATTTCTGCAGGCCGAGTGCTTGGTGGCGATACACTGCCACCAGAGCGAGATCTTGCCAAATACTTAGATGTATCAAGAGTGACGGTACGACGAGCCATCGATGAGTTGGTAAAAGAAGATGTATTGACGCAACGTCAAGGCGCTGGCACTTTTGTGAGTGAGCGGGTCGAACAACCCCTCAACCACCTTAGAAGCTTTACCGAGGTTATGAAAGCACGAGGCAAAACCATCACGTCTAAATGGCTAGATCGTTCTTTAGGCATGCCGCACGAAGATGAATGCAAAGCATTGGGCCTTTCGGCTGAACAAGAAGTGGTGCGTTTTTATCGTTTGCGTTATGCCGACGGAAAACCTATGGCGCTTGAACTGGCTACCATTCCCAGCCGTTACATTGTGAACCCCTTTGCCATGGAAGGGTCGCTTTATGACTTATTAGAACAACAGGGCTGCCGCCCTGTTCGCGCTTTCCAACGATTACGAGCCATTAGCATTGATGGACAAAGAGCGCATTTATTGGATATTCCTGAACTCAGTGCGGTGCTTTACATTGAACGTACCGCCGTGACGCAAGACGGCACACCGATTGAATTTACTCGCTCATGGTTTCCGGGAGATTCTTACGACTTCGTTGCAGAGATTCATAATACGGTTTGATAAAAACTTTGATGAAGACAAATATTTAATCACAAAAAAAGGCTTTCTACGGTAACAATAGAAAACCTTTTTTATGTGTGTTTAATAAAAAAACGAAACAGCGGCTACTTTTCTTCTTTGACCTTAGCCAACAACAAAAAGCGTTTATGTATTTTTCGCGTCGCTAACCACACACTGCCGACAACAAGAGGCACCGACAAACCAACCACTAGGCTTTTATCAAAACTCACGCCTTTGTCATACACGGCTTCGATCAAAAACTTCAACAACCCTACACTGTAATAACTGATGGCAGCAACAGACAAACCTTCAACCGTATGCTGCATGGCAAGTTGAATTTTTGAACGACGGTCCATGGAAGTGAGCAGTTGTTGGTTTTGAGATTGAATCGACATTTCTACTTGGGTGCGCATCATATCTGACACTCTATCAATGCGAGTAGAAAGGCTTTCTAAATGATTGCCTGCCGTATTACAGGTTCTCACTGCTGGTGTTAAACGACGGGTCATGAATTCGGTAATGGTTAAATGCCCCGAGACTTCGTCTTCTTTTAACTCAGCTAAACGCTTTAAAACCAACTCGTGATACGCCCTCGTGGCACTGAATCGGAAAGAGGTTTTTGATCGTGTCGCTTCAACCCAAGCCGCCATGTCTATTAGCTCACTCAACAGGGCTTGCTCATCTAGTGGTTCTGTCGCATCTGACAAGCTGGCGGTAGTCTGAGCTAACTCTTCGTCCATGACGACCAATTCTGCGTTATATTTACGTGCCATGGGCAAGGCTAATAGCGCCATCAAACGGTAGGTTTCTATTTCAACAACACGTTGAACCATACGACCCAGCTGGCTATCACTCATGCGCTTGTTGTAAATCAAGAAGCGCCCACAGCCATCACTGTGCAATTGAAACGTTGTCCAGACTTGGGCATCACCATTTTGAGGTCGACTACCAACTAAACGCATACCTTCAAAGTGGCTTTTAACAAGAGCCAGATCTGGTTCAGGAATGGTTCGGGCATCCTCAACAGACACATGAAAAGCAGCAATGGTGGTGCCTGGCATACTTGATAACCACTCAAGCGGCAAATAAGCCAAGGCATTTTGATCAAAAAAGCCTAGCTGCGCATCGACTTCAGTGTGGATGACCATATAAGAAATAAATTCAAGGTGCTTGTCACGACGAACCTTAAAAGGACCAAAATCTACCTCAAAACATACACTGTCATTTTCTGGTGGTGTGCCATTAAAATAATCATACAGTGAACAAAAGTGTTCAAACTCTGCTTGCTTTTGATCTGACCTAACAATAACAGCAAGGTAACTAATTCTGGCTGGACTGGGCAGCACCTGAAAAGGACGTGAATGTAGTTCCGCATACAGCGTATCACGCAACGGGTGCATCTCTAACCCGTAGGAGTTATTCATTATATTTAACCGATTTTTTGTTACGATCATCTAGCAATAAGATGTAGATCACCAGGTAATTTCCATAATATTTTATTTTTACCGCTTTTCTTAGCCAAACCAAGCATCTCATCAGCCATGTTGAAAAAAACGTCGATGTCGCACTTATCCGTTGGTTTTTTTGTGGCGCCCCCAACACTCACAGTCACTTTGCCACTGAACTCTTCATGACTGTAAACTAAATTTAATGATTCAACATCTTGCATACAATAACGCGCGATTTCGACAGAGGCTTCCTGCGAATAACCAGGCAAAACAATAACAAACTCTTCTCCACCGTAGCGTGCCACAAGCCCTTTATCAGTAACTTGATTAGCCAATGCTGCTGCCACTTGTTTTAATACTGTGTCACCGGTTGCATGACCATAGCAATCATTGTATTGCTTAAAATTATCAATATCGATGACCAATAAAGAAATACAATCTTGGTTATAAATGGCTTTTTGCCATTCATGAGCAATAACATCTTGGTATTTACGACGATTGGCTAACGCAGTTAATGGATCGATGTTGGCCAATTTTTCTAGTAATTTACGCTGCTTAACCAACTCTAAATGTAATCGTACCCGAGCTTGTACAATATTTGTATGCAATGGCTTTTGAATATAATCGCTTGCGCCCATTAATAGTGCTTTTTCTTCATGACTCGCATCGTTCAAAGCCGTAATAAAAATCACAGGTATGGCGCTTGTGTGTACATTATGACGAAGGCGATTCATGGTTTCAAAACCATCCATCTCTGGCATGACAACATCTAGCAAAATCAAATCTGGTTGATATTGAATGGCTTTTCTGATCCCTTGCTCACCACTTTTAGCCAACATAACATGGACATCATCGTTAAGCATATCGCCAATTATTTTTAGATTGATTTTTTCATCATCAATGACTAAAACTCTTTGTTCTTTTGCCATCGCCTTTAATCACCTTGAAGCGCTAAAATGAGTTGAGAGACTTTTACTTCCGCGTCCTCGAACTCGACATTTTGTACATCAGAAATTACGTGCTCTATGTCGAAAGCATATTTCGTCCCTCTGACCATCTGACGTAGGACACTAAAATGACTTTCCACCAAAAAATCAGAGTTTTTCAGAAAAGGAATAATCTCTTCTAATTTCTTTAAAAGCTCAGCTTCAGAAAAAACCACGTGTTTAACATTAGCAGCAATAAAAGAAGCATAAGGTATTAACACAACTCCCAATTGATCAAGTAACTCTCGAAATGTTCCCACCAACAATGGGAATATTTTAGAGTGAACTACTTCATTATGAAGCTCATTCTCTAATGCCAAACAGTACGAAGACAGTGTAAAAGCACCAATATAAGCGGAATTAGACTTCAAGGAATGTAATGTAGAAAAAAATTCATCCCTCGATCTTTTTTCTAAACAAACATCTTGATATTTTTTATGAAAGGCCGTCACTAAATCAATATATAGATCTTTCTTACCACCTAAATTTTTGACGGCTTCATATACATCTAATGTATCGATTGCAGATAAATTAGACAATAGGTCAGGATGAGCGTCTGCCTCATTACCAAGCTCTAAGCTAGCCACTTGTGAGGCTCCATGCGGTTCCTTTACATTTAGATGTTTTTGTAAAATTTTGTATAAATCCGCTTTTTTTATTGGTTTATCCAAATGTGCATTCATTCCTGCACTGGCAGACTGTTTTTTTGCTTCTTGAGATACATGAGCCGTCATAGCAACAATTGGAAGATAACTATATTTAGAGTGAGAAAGCTTTCTGATTTTACGAGTCGCTGTAAGACCATCCATCACGGGCATCTGAATGTCCATGAAGACAAGATTATAATCTTTGTTGTTAACCATACGAATCGCTTCTTCGCCATTTTCCGCTACATCAACCTGTATACCAGTATCTCCTAAATACCCCAGAATAACTTTTTGATTAATGATATTATCTTCGACTAACAGAATATGGTATTGGGATAAATTCGGCGCAGTGTGACCTTCAACGATGCCATTTTCATCATGAGTCAATTTGTTAGTAGGCACAGAAAGTGGGACCGTAAAACTAAACGTTGAACCTTGTCCTACGGTGCTATTCACCCAAATTTTTCCGCCCATCAGCTCACATAACTGACGAGAAATCGCTAGCCCTAGACCTGTTCCTCCAAATTCTCGAGTAATGCTGTCGTCGGCTTGTTGAAAAGATTGAAACAACTGATCAGAAAATGTCTTGGCAATACCAATGCCCGTATCAATGACATCACTGCGCAGTGAAAAACGGCGACTATCAATATCAGCATACAAACGAACACAAACTCCTCCTCGCTCGGTAAACTTAACTGCATTGCTCACCAAATTGACCAAAATCTGCTGAATACGTAATGGGTCTCCCAGCAACATGGTCGGTAAGGTAGGAGAGATATCCACGGTTAATGTGAGCTTCTTCTCTTTCGCTTTGAGTGCACTCATATTGATTGCATGCTCGACAATCAAACGAGGTGAAAATAGTACTTCTTCTATGCCCATTTTCCCCGCTTCAATTTTCGAAAAATCCAGTACGTCGTTAACCAAACTTAACAATACCTCACCGGAAGTGAGTATTTTATTAATGTAATCCTGCTGTTCCATATTTAAAGGCGTTTTCAAACTCAGGTGACTGAGCCCCAATCACAGCATTGATCGGTGTACGTATTTCATGGCTCATTCGAGCAACAAAAGAAGACTTTGCTTCCAATGCCTCTTCTACAGCACGTTTTGCGTCTTCTAATTCCTTTGTCCGCTCTTGCACCTTGCGATCTAAGTCTTGATTAATACTTTCAAGTGCAACACTGTATTCAAGTAATTTTTCATTGGCCTGTAATGCCACCGTTTCGGCGTCTTTAATTTTAGTGATATCGCGACTTACACCACAGACAAAAACGGCTTTCCCGTTTGAATCAAATATCGGCACAAACAAGGTATCAAAATAAATACGACTACCATCGCCTCGCATTCCCGCTTGCTCGATGGACACAGGAGTTCGATTAATGATGACTTCACGGTACGTTGCATACACTTGCTCAGCCATCTCATCACCAAACTGAACACGCAAATTAAGTCTGTGTATTTCCGCCCCCTTTTCTAGGCCCATAACGGCTTTAGAGGCTGGATTATTATCGTATAGAGAGAACTCATCACCCTCTTCTACCGCCATGATAAACATCAAATCGGCAGAATAGCGCCACATCTGCAAAAAGCAGTCAATTATCGTTTGATCATGCTCTTCTTTATTATAAACATGACTTAGATTCATTTGTTCTCCCTCACATTTAAACAGAAACCTAAGAATTAGTTTTTAGTGAGTTCCCAATTCATCGAACTGGCTTGAAAATACGCCTCTTCGGCTGTAGTTGAATTCGATAACCAACGAGAAAGCACTAACGCCTTACCATTTTGGCTAATACGACCAATAAGTGATATAGGCTGATTCGTATTCAGCATATAACCACTTACGCTAATACTCTGTAATATATTGTTATCAACTAATATATCCGTGAAGCCCAGCATACTCATTATCTCGTTGTTATAAGAAAGCCAACCATTCACCACGCCGTATTCTTGATCCTGTAAAAACAAGAATAATTCAATACCCTGCTCTTTATCTGACCACACGCCGTTAATCGGATTCGCAATTGGCACTTTAGGTTGAGCCAGTAAAGCGATATTTTTTGCTGATGGTCGGTTCAAACTGGATTGCTTAGTGAATATAAGCTTGTCAATATAATCGCCTGGGGAAAAGGCTTGGAAGCTTGTTGTTGTTACCAAAGAATTAATGACCGTCATATGGCCATTGTTATCAAGCTGACCGCAATAGGTAGATACCCAATGTGAACCATCATCCGGTTCTTCGCCGCCAATGGAGCGCCAATAAATAGACAATACAAGCGGCTGCCCAACATCGCTCGTTGGATCACTTGGAGAACAATGTCCGATCACCAAATACGTGCCCGTTGACCCCGTATGAGAACGATATTCACCAAAAATGAATCCCTCTTCATCAACGTCTAACACCATAGTGGAGCCATAACTGTTTTCCCATGTTCCATTCAATACCAATGCCATTACTTTCTCCTTACGCTAAGAGTGAAAAATTCGTGCCGGTTTACTTTGCGTTGTCGTAATAACTTTAGGCCCAGTAGATTTGTTAAAAACCCACATACCGACAGGAAGCAAGGAGACGTTGCCCGCCGCTTCCACCACATTAAATTCATACACGGTATAAAGATAATCCATGAGTACTGAGCCAACTAAAGCAATGTAATCAGCGCCCTCCATTGGCTGGAATTGCGTGACCACTTTGCCCTTTTGCTGGCCTGCTTCAATCAGGACATCATACATTTCTGAGGTCACCACTAATTTACCAACTTCACCCAAATCCGTTTGACCAATCTCAATAATGAGGTTGTCTTTGGTATGAGAAGCAAGATTATAAAGCCTTGTCATGACATCAAAGTCTCCTTTAAATTGAGAAGACCCAGAGTCTAGTGCCAAAAAATAAGGTGGATTAGTCGTGGACTCTGGAGCAATAATTTGTGTTTCCCCCAAGGCAAGAGATGTTATTTTGCTAGTCCACAGATAGGGCACACTGTATTTGTCCCATGGCAAAAATAAATATTCTCTACTGTATCGGTAATCTTGATTTAAGTGTCCAAATTCAACCTGCCCATGCCCCTCATCCATGTCAGTTAAAAATGCCACATAAGGGCACTCAGTGCTGACGATTCCTTGCTCAACCAGACTTTGAAAAAAATGAAATGAAGTCGGCTCACTCGCCTGTTGCGTCTCTATCCCACGGTAAGCAAAAGCAGCAAAAGGTGCATCCGATACTTCTGTTGTACTGGGAATGCCAATACCACCGTCCCAATCTAACTCATAAAACTGCACACCTTGATACGCTTGCGCTAAATACAGGTCGGAGGTCAAAGATATCGGCCCACTATCGATTTGCCCCAGTGCATCAGGCGTTAATGTCAATATATCTTTGCCTGTTTTAACCGCCATGCTGCCCCACGGGCCAAAGTCCACTGCCATCGTCTGTTGATCTACCCATGAAAAGCTGGACGATAATTGGTAGACAAATTGTTGATCGCCATAATGATGGCAAGTATCGGCTTTGCACAGACTTGAGGTCACCCACATAAAGTTACTGCCCGTATCAAAAGAGAACTTCAACGCTTGCGCGGAGGTGCCAACCCCAACATACGCATACCAAGGTGACGCACCATTATTCTGAAAAGGACCGCGATCAAGCGAGATGGAAAGGCCTGTTGCATTATCATTCACTAATACGGATTTTTTCATATTTCCCCCAATAAGCACGTGTATACTCAGCTTGTCTTACGACAAAAACAGAACTAAAAAATCGGCCAAAACAACACTGTAAAATAAAAAACCTTTCATTCACTTATACTTGATCTAAAGATTTAATGACATATGAAAAACAAGCAGAAAAGTCCTATGTGTCGCCCAGTTCTTCGTGTTGGCATTGTTTTGATAGGGTTAACCACCATAAGCTTAGCCCATAGCAGTGATCTGATCGCCTTCGGTAAGGCATGCTTAGTGAAAGAGGAGCGTTTGAATCAAGCAAAAGATAGACTGGATGCTCTATCCCTTAATACACAAAGAACACAACGGCAATCCAATCAGACACTGAATGACGTAAGCCGCTATGAAGAAGAAAAAACAGAATTAGAAATCGCGATAACTGAGTGTGCAGAAACCTTACCTAATAGCGCTTATTGCCATCAAATACGCCATCGATACAATGAACTAAATTATTTGATTCAACGAGCAAGAGTAGACTCAATAGAAGAAAACAGGGAGGACAATGACGCCTTCATCGATTTTGACCTAACAAGAGCTGATTTTAATCAGCAGTACGAGGCTTTTGTCGCCTATTGTCGAAATTCTGACGCACATTATGCCCTTATTCAAAGTCCCGCTGCTTACGCTGCCGTTTGTTCCAGTGAAGACGCCAAACAAACCATTACTTGCTCGTTATTTTGAATGCGTGACCATAATCAACTTATCCATTGGAAACCCCAAAGCTTGGGCTTGCGCTAACAATCGATTTTTAACCGCCGCCGGCATAGTTGGCGTGCGTGACAATAACCAAAAATAGTCTCGGCTTGGACCCGAAATCATGGCGTATTGATAGTCTTTTTTATCCAATTCAAAAATGACATATGCGCCGTAAAAGGGGCCAAAAAACGAGACTTTCAAATGACCCACATCGGAAGAATTAACAAAGTATGCGCGGCCTTCTGCTTCTCGCCACTCTTTATCCTCTGCAGAATAGCCACGATTCAACACCGCAACACCGCCATCCTCTCGCATGGAATAGCTTGCCGTTACGTTAGATAAGCCTTCCTCAAAAGCATGGTCTTGGCGCACGATTTCATACCAAGTCCCTAAGTAACGTTCAACTTGAAACTGTGTCACAGGATCGATGTCCTTTGGAGCACTAGTACAACCCACCAACAGAAACACAACTCCCCAAACGAACAACTTCATACGAATACCTTTATACAGAATCTAAAACGGTGTGATCGTTATTACCATCACACAAATGTCATACTTTTATCGCAGTCTATTAAAATCGCCCCCAAAACGGTTTATGAGGGAAAACACACCTTGTTTAGTAATAGACTAATTCGCCCTTGGAATCGAGGACAATACAGTAATCGCCAAAATAAATCTCTTGTCGTCAACTTAACCAGCACTCATCCTATTACTAAAATTGACACAAGATATCTGTCTTTTTCAATCGATATCTCGGTCTTAGCTGGGGGATTTTGGTGGGAAGGCAGCACAGGCACACAGCAAGGATTAGGAACCAAACGTGTCGCGCCTCTGGACTTGAATCAATCTAAATTAGATTTACTCGTGGATGCACTCGGAGCTCGCCTACATTCGAGTTGGTGGGTCGGAAGCAGACAAGGTGGAATATTTCACCAGCCAAAAACCTCTTTCTGAAAAGCAACATGATGGCCTATTACTTAGCCAAACCATGTGGAATAACCTTCATCATTTTTGCCAACGCCATGATTTAGCCCTGATATTCACGCTAAAATACGGTCTTTTTGAACGCCGTAAACAAGGACGTTGGGACGCAACGGAAGTCATTGATCTATTAAAATACAGCCAAGCTCACCAACAACAAATCGACATTTGCGAACTGGGTAATGAGGCTCAATGCCTATTGGGCATTTCATGGTTTCACCTCACAGCCAAGCGCAAAAAACCTAGCGAAAGATTACGATACCTTCATTCAATGTGTGCGACAGCACAGCCCAACCAGTAAAATATCCGGCCCAGGCAGCGCCTTTTGGCCGAGAATTGGAGAGGCCATCAAACCCCTGAGTAACCTCTCCGCTCCTTTTTTAGAATATCTAACAGAAACCCTTGATATCGTTGATTGGCATTATTATCCATTCCAAAGCAGCCGGTCACCGGTCAAGACCCGCGCTGCCACGGTCAATAATATTTTGTCGCCCAACTCTCTTATGGACTATGAAAAATACTCTCGACAATTAGAACAATTGCGCAATAAGTATCAACCAAGCGCACAACTCTGGACCAGGGAAACAGGTTCTGCTCAATGTGGTGGACAAGCCAAGCTATCCGATCGTTTTGTGTCTTCTTTTTGGTGGGCGGATCAATTAGGAAGAGGGGCGAAAATCGGGCAAAAAGTCATGGTAAGACAAAGCCTCATTGGGGGTGACTACGCTCTTATCAATCGGCAAACCCTGAAACCCAACCCTGATTATTGGGTTAGTTGGTTGTGGGGGAAGCTTATGGGAGAAAACGTTTTCGATGTGCAAAGCAACGATCCCTTTGTGCAAATCTATTGCCATAGCGCAAAAAAAGAAGGCAAATGCACCCTCCTCATCATCAACATGTCTGCTCAGCCCAAAATCCTTCACTGCAACGGCTTTGGCTCAAAAAAGAAGCGCTTTGAAATCACCGCCGATTCGCTGACATCAAAAAAAATCCGTATTAACGGCATCAGACCTAAATTTAAAAATGGCAAAGTAAAATTGAGCGACTTCCCTAAACTATCTAAGCTCAACCTCGTTAGCCCTTACAGCATTAATTTTTGGTGTTTTAACGTGTAAAATATTCAAAAAATAAATAGAAATGGTTATCAATAGTATAAACAACTCGTTCTCATCTATATAATAACGCGTTCTTTTTGGTCTACAGGATTTTAGACATGGTTCACGTTATGACTCACTTAAAGCAAGTTTTCGCTGTTGGGGAAGATACTTTTCGTTTGGACTATTACAGTGCCACCAACTTACTAAAACGATTACAGGCCTTGTTTGGACATAATCACCATGACCAATAATACAACACCAGCATCAAAGAACAGGCGATATGCTTGGCTACTCGTCTCGCTATTATTTTTGCTTATTATCATGGTTGCCAGCCTATGCATTGGAGCAAAACCCATTAGCATCGACACGCTATGGGGCATTTTTACAGGCAAAGAGCATGGGCTGGCGAAAACCATCATCATTGAAGGGCGCTTACCGCGTACATTAAATGGGCTGTTTGTCGGCATGGCGCTTGGCACATCTGGCGCACTGATTCAGGCAATTACCCGAAACCCTTTGGCGGACCCTGGCATTCTAGGGGTAAATTTAGGCGCCAGTTTAGCCATTGCGATTGCCATCGTCTTTTTGGGGGCGACTCAACTCACTGAGTTTTTTGGCTACGCGGCCCTTGGCGCTTTTTTAGCCAGCTTATTCGTGTATTTTGTTGGTAGTATGGGGGGCGGAAAATCAGATCCACTAAAACTCACATTAGCCGGTGTTGCCATTGGTGCCGTATTTGGTGGCATTAGTTCTGGTCTGACACTCTTTAACCCTAGTGCATTTGATCAGATGCGTTTTTGGGCTATTGGTAGTTTAGATATTCGTTCGCTATCTGTGCCGTTGTTTATAGCGCCTATTGTCATGGGTGGTTGTTTATTGGCTATGTCAATTACCCCTGCCCTCAATGCATTTGGTCTGGGTGATTCTTTAGCCACGGCCCTTGGCAGCAAACCAGCACGGATTCAGTTACTCGGCCTAGTTGCCGTTACTTTACTCTGTGGTGCGGCAACCGCTGCCGCTGGCCCTATCGGTTTTGTTAGCCTGATGATGCCACACATTGCTCGCTGGATGGTGGGACCAGATCAACGCTGGATTGTGCCATTTTGCTGTATTTTAACGCCCACCTTGCTGTTATTCGCTGATATTATTGGACGAGTATTAATCGCTGGTGAATTAAGAGTCTCTATTGTCACGGCGTTTATCGGTGCTCCTATTCTTATTTATTTAGTGCGTAGAAAAGGAGCCTCAGGATTATGAGAATCGATCGAATACCGCCCCTAAACATTAGCCATTTTGTCAGCCATCATCCAAAACACATGATTTGTATTTTTACGCTTGCCATGGTGTTCGCCACACTATTTTTTGGTAAACACATTACCGAAAGCACCCACGACATTTGGTTACTTCTCACGGGGCAAGCAGACACTTATCAATCCATTGTTGTCTGGCAATGGCGAGCGTCACGATTGTTTACCGCTTTAATCCTCGGCGCTGCGCTAGGCATTAGCGGCGCTGTATTTCAATCCTTGGTTCGCAATCCTTTGGGCAGCCCTGACATAACAGGCTTTAATGTGGGTGCCTTTACAGGGGTTTTACTGTCTATTGCTTTATTCGGCAATCTTTATTGGTTAAGTGTGTTTGGCGCTATTCTTGGCGGTCTTTTTTCTGCTCTTCTCGTCTATATTTTTGCCTATAAAGGAGGGCATTCTGGTTTTAGATTAATCATTGTGGGTATCGCTATTAGCGCCACTCTCTCAGCCTTTAACCAATGGCTAATACTCAGCGTATCGCTGGAAACGGCAATGACCGCGGCATTATGGAGTGCAGGCACACTGAACGGCATGACTTGGTCACGCATTTTACCAGCAGCCATGTTGATTACGGCCTTTATCTTTTGTGCGTTTTTACTCAACACGCGTATGAAGCTACTTGAAATGGGAGACGATACCGCGGCGGCATTAGGGATTTCAGTGAATAAAACCCGCCTTATGCTGATGTTTGTTGGTGTTGCCCTAACAGCGGTGGCCACCGCGATAACAGGACCGATAGCCTTCATCGCTTTAGCCGCCCCTCAGATAGCAAGACGACTAGAAAACAGCGCTGGGGTTTCGTTAGGCTCATCTGCTCTAGTTGGGAGCTTACTACTATTAAGCGCTGATTTTATCGCGCAGCATATTTGGGAAGACTCAACCTTACCGGTGGGACTCATCACGGTCAGTTTGGGTGGCATTTATCTAGTATATTTGATTATTCGGGAAGGAAAATAATGACGACGACAACCATGGCACGTAAACAAATAAAGCAAGACACTACGGCTTCTCAAGCTTTGTCTGCACTGTCATTATCAACCCAATCGATCACGCTAAGTTACGACCAAAACATTATCACCGAAAATCTATCAATCGATATACCTGAGGGAAAATTCAGCATTATTGTCGGCCCAAATGGTTGTGGAAAATCCACCTTATTAAGAGCGCTAAGTCGACTGTTGCCACCCAAATCAGGACAAGTATTACTCAACAGCCAAAATATTCATCAACTACCGACCCGTGATGTGGCAAAAGTACTGGGGCTATTACCACAAAGTGCGATTGCTCCAGATGGTATCAAAGTCGTTGACCTAGTCGCTCGTGGGCGCTTTCCACATCAAAAATGGTTTCAACCTTGGCGAGAAGAAGACCAAAAAGCCGTGGATGCCGCCATGCGAGCCACAAACATTTCTGAATTGGCTCAGCAAAATGTTGATCAATTGTCTGGCGGACAAAAGCAACGAGTTTGGGTAGCCATGGCGCTGGCACAGGAAACACCATTACTCCTATTAGACGAACCAACAACGTATTTGGATATTGCCCATCAAATTGAACTACTGGATTTATTTCAAGACTTAAACCGCAAACAGGGACACACTATGGTCGCCGTTCTACACGACCTAAATCATGCTTGTCGATACGCAGATAATCTAATCGCTATGAAAGCGGGCAAGATCGTCGCAACTGGCGCCCCAAATGATATTATCAATGAGACTCTCATCCACGAAGTCTTTGGACTTCCTTGCCTTATTCTTGAAGACCCTGTTTCGGGCACGCCATTAGTCATTCCCAAAGGACGTGGCTAATGTTGGAGGGGTGCTGGCATTAAAAATAACAAGCCTTTTATTAAACCTGAGCGCCAAGATAACCAGTCATGACCTCCATGAACTAGCTCGAACTTAACGTTTCCACCTTTTTGATGAATCGCTTGATATGTAGCGTTGTTAAGATGGCACATTCCCCTCTCTCCTGAACCTACATTTTGATAGATTTTCAGGTGCGAGACATCAACTTTATCCTGCAAAATCTGCTCGGTAATACTATTAGCAGGTACAGGATTAAATGGCACGGCGGCAGCATCTAGCATCAAGGCTTTGTTAGGCCACCAAAATGAGCCTGACAGGCTAATAACTTTTGAAAAAAACATAGGAAAATAAGCACTCGCATATAAAGAAGAGAGCCCCACCTAAACTTTGTCCCGCCACCAGCCGATCAGAGATACCACGACCATCTACTTCCATTAATGCTGAAACCTTAGGCAATAAATCAAACACCACAGCAGACCAAAATAAATGTGAGCACCCTAGCTCTTGCCAACGAGTTTTCGAATCGATGGAAGCGATCAGTAAATAATGCGCTGGAGCGATTTGCCTTATATCGGTTAAATACTGCAATACAGACAAGGTACCACTCGCCTCTCCCCAATTTTCGCCATCAAGTAGAATAACCAATGGCGCATGACCGATGGATGTAGAAAACAACCAACAAGATCTTCGATTGGTCAAATCTGAAGAGTCCCAGTCAATAACACTAAGTCGATCTTTGTTAACCATACTAAGACTTCCCTGCTCCCACTCTTGCCACCCCAACTCTAAGGGGGCGTTAGGCATATGTAGCGGCGAGGCTCAATCCCCAACCAGATTTGACGTGAGGCAATCGATTGAATGGATCAAAAGTTTGCTGCTTTGCAACATCAATCCACCAAGAGCGCTGTGCTATCAAAGAGCCATCACCACGATCTCGTACTACATCGGGCAACTGGTGTCTTTCAATAGGAATAAATGAATAACTTCCGCGCCATTGCGAATGTACCTCCAATACACCAAACCATACATCTGTGCCTGAGTGCCGCTGCAAACAAACAGGCGTCCAACTGTGATGATCCGTGATGGAATTGACATCAAGCAATACACTCGCTGCAGTTGATGCGATTTCATCGCCTTGCGGGTCTCGCCACAAAAACAGCACTTTTCTAGTTAAACCGCCATCCTCTAAAAACAATGGAGTTCCTAAATTGGCGATTTTTTCCCACCATTCAGCGGTACCAATACCATCATAGGCCACTCCTCTAGACTGCAACAGTGATCTAATCTCTATCATGTCAGCCAGCATTTTTCGTCTTATCCTCTGCTCACAAAAATTTAAAAATACAACATCACTAACCTTCTAATAATTCAAACGATAGAAGATTAAGAAAAATGTAAATATAAAATAACACATATGATAATGATTATCATATGTGTTATTATTTTTCCCACTTTGCCATCTTTTTCACTTAGGATTTCCAAATGCTACAGAAGACAGCACAAACCTTTCTTTCACTCTGTTTAATTGCAGTATGCTCGTTACTATCAGCCTGCAATGACAAAGCAGAAAATGATCAACATACTGATTTAAGAACGCAATTAAAGATAGATGAAGTACATAAAGAAGCTTCCGGGTGGCCAAGAACTTTGATGACGAGCAAAGGTCCTGTGACGTTAGACAAACCACCTAAACGCATTGTTTCCACCAGTATCAGCATTACCGGAACTTTATTGGCAATCGGAGCCCCTCTTGTAGGAACAGGAGCAACCATCCCGAACACCAACATATCCGATGACGATGGTTTTTTCACTCAATGGGGCGAATTAGCAAGAAGCCGTGGCGTAAAATCACTTTATCAAACAGAGCATAATGCGGAAGCAGTTATTCAAGCCAACCCTGATTTAATAATCATCTCAGCAACGGGTGGCGATTCCGCACTTAAGCTATACGATCAACTAAAAGATATAGCACCAACTGCGGTCATTAACTATGGTGACAAAAGCTGGATGGAACTCGCTCAGGAGTTAGGTAATTTTATTGGTCTAGAAAGTAATGCCAGTAGTTTGGTAAATGAATTTGATAAACAAATTGAGCAGTTCAAAGCAAACGCATTGCTACCTCCTCAACCAACAACGGCCGTAGTCTATTACCAAGACGGAACAGGAGCAAATATCTGGACGCCAGAATCAGCCCAAGGGCAACTCCTAACAAAACTTGGCTTTAGTTTAGCAACTATTCCAGATTCAGTTCGTGGCGACATCAGTATGGGCAAACGCAATGATATTGTTATTGCCAGTGGCGAGCGCTTTCCCGATGCGATAACGGGGAACACCTTATTATTATTCGCAGCAGAACCCCCTCAAGAAAGCGTTGTTAAAGAAAACACTTATCTAGCTGAAACCTCACCAGTACGTCTTAACTCTATTTATGCTGTTGGTAATGACACCTTTCGTCTTGATTATTATAGCTCCAGCAACTTGATAAAACGTCTAACAAAGTTATTCGCTAAAGACGATAGATAACGTCACTTTTCCATGCCGAAGAGAATCATGACAAATACTAATCACCCCATGAACTCGCTACTACAAACTCAAGACGTAGGCTCTACGTTATGGTGGGAACATATTCAAAAAATAGGTACTCCCTTACTACAGCCGAATGTAAGCGATCAAGACTGCTTGGCTACATTCCTATGGAAAGATAGTGCTGGACCAAATTCCAATATTGAAGCGGTATATATCGATCTTTATTCAAAAACACCACACCCCACGAAACAACTAACATGTTTTTCACATATCAAGGGAACGGACGTTTGGTATTGGGAAACATCATTACCAAAAGATTGGCTAGGCAGTTACTTTCTCATGCCAGCAAGCAAAGAACAAACGCCACCAGACAACAAGGATCCACAGGCTATTCGTCAATGGTGGATTAAGTTAATGGGAATAAGTGCGCAAGCCGACGCTTTAAATCCAATACCGCCTCATAGCAATGGAAACAATATTAGCTTGTCTGCCATTTCTTTAAAAAATGGCAAACAAGACAACACTCAGCGAAATGCTAAGGAAATACAACAAGCTCCCACACACACTAGCCTATGGCATAGTGAAATATTAAATAACTCGCGTCGGATTTGGCTACATAAAACTGGCACTAATACAAAAAATAACCTGCCCGTAGTATTGCTCTTTGATGGTCAATATTGGGCAACACAGATGCCAATTTGTTCTGATTTAAACACTCTTACTGCAACCGGTGAATTACCTCCAGCCTTGTATGTGTTTATTGACTCGATCAACTCGTCATCTCGCTACCAAGAACTTGGTTGCAATACCGACTTTTGGGAAGCCATTGAGCAAGAGTTACTACCTTGGGTAAGTACACAATTTTTAATTACCGATGACCCACACAAAACAATCGTTACAGGACAAAGCCTCGGCGGTCTGTGTGCTGTTTATGGTGCATTAAAACGTCCCCATCGGTTTGCATGTGCCATCAGCCAGTCTGGCTCTTTTTGGTGGCCAAACGTAGATTCTACACCAGGCCAAGGTGAGCTTATTCAAGAGCCTCATAGCACAAGGTAAGTGCTCAACGCCTATACGATTTGTAATAGCAGCAGGCTGCTATGAACAGGACATGTTAGAAGTCAGCAAAGTAATGACAAACACCTTAAAAAACACAGGCCATCATGTTCGTTTCGAAGAATTTCGGGGCGGGCATGACTGGCTATGCTGGCGACAAAGCTTACTGCAAAGCCTCAGTTTCGCATTCAGCACCTAATAATTTATCCACTCTATAAAAATTGCTTATCGAGTAATACAAGGAAAGAAATATATGAAAAGCACTCAACACCTCAACCCGTTCGATAATGAAGCGTTCAATTTTCTTGTACTGCAAAATCAACATGGACAATACAGTTTATGGCCTGAATTCGCTGCCATTCCAAATGGTTGGCAAACAATTATTGGCCCAATGTCGCGAGCCGAATGCATTGACTATGTAGAGCAACATTGGACAGCAATTAACCCCTTTAAACACTCAGTGCTAGAAGGCTGATAAGGATTTTCACTATGCAACCTAAAACTTTCCCACTGACCAAGACACAGCAAGGTATTTGGCTAGCTGATCAAGTATCTGAAGACAAAAACATTTACACCATTTCTCACTGCATAGAAATAAAAGGTGACATCAATATTGACTACCTTGAGCAGGCAATTCGTACAGCTATTTCTGACGCAGATACTGTCCACGCTCATTACCTTGAAAACCTTCAGCAATCCATTACAACGTATACTGTTGCGACACTTCCCCTAAAAGTAGAAAAGCTGGATTTTACCCAATCGAAAGATGGGCGTAAAAAAGCGTTTGCACTTATGCAAGAAGACACGAATAACGATCTTCCTCTTAAGAACAACGACAATTTAACTTTACAAAGGCAAATTTTGATATGTATTCAAGAAGAAGAAAAAATAATTTGGCTTTGGTATCAGCGCTACCATCACATTATGTTGGATGGATTCAGTTTTACCGCATTAACTAAACGTGTTGCCGATATTTACCAAGCTTTATGTTCAGAGCAAACATTTGATAGCTCATTTTTTATTTCAGTATCCAAAGTGATTGAAGAGGAGCAAGCTTATCAAGCTTCCAAAAACTATCTGAACGACAAAAGTTTTTGGTCAGATTACTGCGCTGCGTTACCTTCTCCGGTCAGCCTAACAAACAAGGCTGTTACCAATGAAAAGCGCTCGTCGAACTTGCTTCATTCCATCGCACCTATATCCTCTGACAATTTGCTAAAACTAAACGCATTCGCTCAACAAAAAAACACTAGCACTGCCGAATTGTTAATGAGTCTTGTTGTAGCATATCTCTATCGATTCACAGGACAATCAGAACAAGTTATTGGTATGCCATTTATGCGTCGCTTAGGCTCTGTCGCTATTTCTTCCGTCGCGCCTATGGTCAATGTGTTGCCAATGCTCATTACTGTAGATAACAACCTAACATGGCCTCAGTTAACAAAAAAATTCAAGCAATCCCTAAAAACAATTCGTCGTCACCAGCACTACAGCGCAGAACAAATTCAGCGAGATTTAAAAAAAGTTACATCCTCAGGACTTTACAACACTCTTATCAATTACAAACAATTCGACTATGAACTCGATTTTGCTGGAATGAAAGGTATCACTCATCATCTAGCAACAGGCCCAGTGGATGACTTTGAATTTAGTATCATAGTTGAAGCTGACAGAACGTATTTTGAATTAAGGGCCAATGACGAACGATATGATCAAACAACATTGGAGCAACACTCTCATCGATTGATCAGCATGTTAGAAAATTGGTTATCAGCCCCAGAAACAGAACTGGCCAAACTTTCAATACTACCAACAGATGAGTACCAAACCGTAATTGCATGGGGGCGAGGTCGTGAACTTACACCGAAAAACACCAACAATATTTTAGATATTTTCTGGCAACAGGTTGCACAAAAACCCCATGCAACCGCTCTCGTCTGCCGCAATCCCGATCAACAACAAGAAACTCGCTTGACCTTTGAGGAGTTGGGGCGGGCAATAAACCGTCTTAGTCATTTTTTATTAAATCAATCGTTTACTAGCAAAAATGCCGTTATTGCCAGTGCTATGCCTCGTAGCGCAGATACTGTCATCGTCATGATGTCGATTTTCAATATTGGAGCAACTTATCTGCCATTGGATCTAGATTATCCAAAAGAACGCATGGACATGATGTGCGAAGATACGCAACCCGTTTTATTATTGAGTCACTCCAGCGTTCAACTATCACTTAATATCCCAACCATCTTGATTGACGATATAACGTTTATCGAAGAGTTGAAACAACAGTCCGAACAACCGCTTACCAAAACAGACCGTCCAACGCCATCCGGGAATGACATTGCTTATGTTATTTTTACGTCAGGTAGTACGGGAAGGCCAAAAGGCGTGATGAATACCCATGGCGCCATGTTGAACTTATTACTCTCTCATCAAGAGTCTATTTACAAACCAGCACAACAGATCGTAAAAGAACGCTACCCAAATCGCGCTCTTCGAGCGGCACATACTCATTCATTCTCTTTCGACTCATCCTGGTTACAGATTTTTTGGCTCATCCAAGGCGAAGAACTCTATATTTTCGATGAAGAAACACGCCGTGATGCCTATGCAATTGTAGAAGAAGTCCACGATATTCAAATTGATGCAATGGATTTACCGCCTTCATTATTAGCTCAACTACTAAATAACGGCCTGATGAACCCAACCTCTCGCCTTTCTCAACACCAGCCAAGTTTGATACTCATAGGTGGTGAAGCCTGTCCTACAGCTCTTTGGCAACAGCTAAAAAGCTTCCCTCTTCTAACCGCTCATAATTTATATGGGCCGACAGAATATACTGTCGACACATTACGAGCAGACTTAGCACAACACGACAGACCAGTCATTGGACGACCAATATCCAACACCCAAACTTATGTTCTCGATACCTATCTTCAGCCAGTCCCCATAGGTGTTGTCGGTGAGTTATATATTTCTGGTGCTGGCTTGGCACAAGGATATTTAGCACGAGCCGAACTGAGTGCTACTCGCTTTATTGCTAATCCTTTCAGTAACACTGAATCTCGTATGTATCGCACTGGAGACCTCGTTCGTTGGAGCCAAACCGGCCATATAGAATTTGTGGGGCGGGGTGATGATCAGGTAAAAATTCGAGGCTACAGAGTTGAGATAGGCGAGGTAGAAAATGCGTTATCTCTACTTGATGGTGTAGAAAGTGCCATCGTTATTGCAGAAGCTGCAAACAATAGTCATCGGCTACTCGCTTATTGTGCCGCACCTAGCATATCTTTCGATAAGCAATCGTCTTTCGGACAAACACTGCTATCAGAATTACGAAGCTCCCTCCCTGACTACATGGTGCCGTCTGCAATACATGTCATGACAGCCTTTCCTCGCAACGTCAGTGGCAAAGTTGATAAAAAAGCCTTACCTAAAATAGACGCTAAAACATCGTCGTCCTTGTTCATAGAGCCCGAAAATGACAATGAAAATTGCCTCTGCGAAACCTTTTCGAAAGTATTAAAAATTAGCCAGGTTAGCGCAATTGATGATTTTTTCACCTTGGGTGGCGACAGCATTAGCGCCATTATGCTCTGTACAGAGCTGAGACAAATGGGTTACACACTTCGTCCTAGCCAAGTGTTCAAGCTGCGAACTCCAAAAGCCTTAGCAACAGAAATAAATCAAACAATACACCATCAAAAACCAACCAACACACCATTGCAAGTTCATTGGGACATTTCAGAGGAACAGCATAAGCTACTAGCCAATAACTATGAGACCATTGCAAACATTGCCGACGTTGCACCACTTTTACCACTACAAAAAGGCATGTTATTTGAGACCTTGATGGATTCTAGTTCGGGCAATTATAACGCGTTTACAAGATTAAACTTTAAAGGCGAAGTTGATCATATTAGATTACAAAATGCACTAAACTCTCTATTAATTCGTTATCCACAGTTAGCTGGCGCATTCAATCATGAGCTGTTAACTGAGCCTGTTTTTGTTATTCCTAATACAAAACAATTAAATTGGCCTCTGAGCACCCATGACCTCAGTCATTTATCTAATGAAAACCAAACACAAGCCTTAATTCAGCTAGAACAAGAACTACTTCAAGTACCACGCAAAACAGATATCTTTGCGGGAATGATTCATGCAGCTCTTGTATATTTAGGAAAAGAGAAAAATGACCTCATCTCGGAAGGTCCAACTCATACACAAGCATCAGAATCAGCGCTTATTTTAATTGTTCATCATCTTGTCATTGATGGTTGGTCAACGCCGCTGCTCTTACAAAGCCTGTTAGAAGCTTACCAACAAAACACTCAACGTCTCCCCCTTGTAAAACCTCTTATGCAGAAGTTATTAAGCAGTTATATAATCGAGATCAACAAGCCAGCTTGCATAAATGGCAACAGGTGATGTATCAGTCTCACCCCTGCATATTGTTTGAGCAAGAACAGGATGAGGTTAGCGAATTTGAGTTCTCATTAGATCATCAAACAAGTAGTCAACTTACGACTCAACTAAAAGAACGCGGCGTAACACTGAATGTGTTCATGCAAGCTCTTTGGGCACAATCTTTGAGCCTATTATCAAGTAGAGAAGATATTATTTTTGGCTCTCCGGTTTCAGGACGAAGCAGCGATGTGGCTGATATTGAAAATCAAGTAGGCTTGTTCCTAAATACTTTACCGATACGGGTAACATTGGATCCAACCAAATCCTTATGGGCACAGTTACCTGTTATGCAAGAGCGTCATATTGAACTTTTGGAACACGACACCCTTGGCCTTGCTGACATTCAACAGATCACTGGCAATCAAACATTATTTGACACTCTTCTCGTCGTTGAAAACTACCCAGATAATGAGTATCTCGACACCCAATTAGAAGGTAAAGATGGTAAACCACTCAATGTGTGCAATATTCATAACCGTGGCTATAGCCATTATCCTTTAGCACTATTGGTTTTACCCGGCGATAAAATTTCATTTCTAATTGAAAATCGTGGCGCTCTGAGCGATTCGGAAGTAAAGAACCTTGCGAATAGAATACAGCAAACACTAGAAACGGCACTTCAAGAGCCAGAACGCCCATTATGCCAATACCCAAGTATTAGTATTCAAGAATCACAGTTCATTGAGTCCATCAATACTACAGAGCATTCCATCCCAGACTTAACGTTACAACAGGCCCTAGCACAACAGGCCAAAGCGACACCAATGGCACCATGTCTTGCTGACGAAAGCCATCAATTAAACTATCAAGAAGCCCGCCAGCAAGTCCTACAACTGTCACGTAGTTTACGTAACCAAGGCGTGAAAGCAGGCGATATTGTCGCTGTTGCCTTACCAAGAAGCTGCAATCTTAGTTTAGCAATTTGGGCAATCATTGATGCTGGAGCGGCCTATCTACCATTAGACATCGGCTACCCAGATGATCGACTTGCTTACATGCTTAACGACGCAAAGCCTGTTTTACTCATTACTCAAAGTGAGCAAAAAATACGCTTTGAAGGGCCAAACTATGACGTTAAATATCTGCTATTTGATGAATTATTCATAGACGACCACAACACAGACACATCCCCCATAGCTACTGAACTTATCACTGGTAAGCATCCTGCCTATCTGATTTATACATCGGGTACTACAGGCCGGCCAAAAGGCGTTCTCGTTTCCCATCAAGCCATCATCAATCGTATTTTATGGATGCAGGATGAATATAAGCTCTCTATTGAAGACGTCATATTGCAAAAAACCCCTTGCAGCTTTGATGTATCGGTTTGGGAGTTTTTCTGAGGCTCCAATGATTGGTGCCTCCTTAGTAATGGCTCCGCCAGAAGCACATCGTGATCCTGAACTGCTCATGGAAACAATCGATAAATTCTCTGTTACCACTTTGCACTTCGTCCCCTCAATGCTCGCTATTTTCACCGATAGCAAACAGAGTAACAGACGTAACACAAAAACCTGCTCAAGCTTAAAACACGTCTTTTGCAGTGGTGAAGCCTTGTTAAAAGTTCAAGCTCTCGCTTTCAAAGCAAACTTTGGTGCAAAACTGCATAACCTTTATGGCCCGACTGAAGTCGCTGTTGATGTGACCTATAAATCCGCTTATGAAGACATACTTTCTAAGGGGCAAGGAGTCGCGATTGGTAAACCTGTATGGAACACCCAACTTCGTATTCTCGATCAATATTTACGTCCTGTACCAATAGGTAGCACTGGTGAACTTTATCTTTGTGGCGTGCAATTAGCCATTGGCTATTTAGATCGTCCAGAATTAAATTGCACGCGCTTTATTGCCGATCCATTTGGGCAACCGGGTGATCGAATGTATCGTACTGGAGATATTGTTCGTTGGTTAGAAAATGGTGATGTGGAATATTTAGGAAGAGTCGATAACCAAATCAAAATCCGTGGACAGCGCATTGAACTTGGTGAAATAGAAACACTTCTTTTACAACAAGACAGTGTGTCACAAGCGGTTGTCGTTGCCAAAACACTAACAAGCAGTAATGAGAATACCACAGGGCAGGATAATCGACAGTTAGTGGCCTACTTGGTATTAGATCCTATAAAGCAATACGATGAAACAAGCATTAAATCTGCCTTATCAGACGAACTTCCAAGTCACATGTTACCAGTGGCTTATGTGTGTATAGAGTCATTACCACTAAGCGCCAATGGCAAGCTGGACCGAAATGCTTTACCAGAACCAAACCTACTAGAAAATAGCGCAAGAAATACGTCTTTACGTTCCCCCTCCATTGGATTGGAAAGTCACTTAGCCGCTATTTTTGAACGACTTTTAGGTGTCAAAAACATTAGCGCTGAAGACGATTTTTTTGCTCTTGGCGGGCATTCCTTACTTGCGATGCGGTTGGCTGCTGATATCCGTCGCGAACTGAAACACTCCATCACTGTTGGGCAAATCATGGTAACTCCTACTGTTACCAAGCTTGCTCACCTTTTAGAGAAAAATGCACTACAGCACGGCCGAGAAAAATTGGCGGAAATTCTGGCTGAGGGCAACCAAAATTTAATGGATACCAATAGTGGCTTTAGCGATTTAATTTATCTTCGCGAGGGACAAGGTGCACCATTATTCTGTTTTTATCCGGGATCTGGTTTTGCTTGGCAATACAGTGCTTTATCACGGTACTTAACGGGCACTCAACCTATCATTGGCCTGCAATCACCAAGACCCAACGGACTTATAGCTAGCAGTACGAGTTTAGAAGAATTAATTGAAAAACAACTCACTATTATTCGTCGTGAGCAAGAACATGGCCCCTATTATCTACTAGGTTATTCACTCGGTGGCACCGTCGCGTATGGTGTTGCAGCAAAACTAAGAGAGTATGGAGAACAGGTTAATTTTCTCGGCCTATTAGACACCTACCCAGCCGAAGTACATGACTGGGATGATCCGAAAGGAGAGGAAGCAGCAATGGGAGCAGAGCGGGAGCAAGCACAATTATTAAGTAACGCAATTGGTGGAACGGAAGAAAAACTTGATCATTCGGCTCAGCAAGAGCAAGACCAGATGTTAGAACAAATCTTTGCCAACTACAAAGATGCCGTTCGCTTACTCAAAAAAGCATCAACGCCATTTTATGATGACAAATTAAGCATTTTTATTGCCGAAAAGTCCTTACCGGATTACATCAACCCTAAAGAAAATTGGCTAACATATGCTAAGCACTCTTATTTCTATCCTTTACCAAACTGCAGTCATGAAGACATTCTGTCGCCTGGGCACTTAAAATCGTTAGGCCCATTATTAGACAGACTGCTCAATAATTCATCCAAAGACACACCAAATAACCAATCAAATTCATCTGCAGAGTTTGTCTAATAACCTTAAATAAAAGAGAGAAAAACGTGAGCGACACCCAAAAAAATCAATGTTCGTGGACTTTAGCCTATTGGCAACACACCAGAATTTTCGCAATGTTTTTATTGCTCGTACAATATCCATTCTAGGATTAGGCATGCTATCAGTCGCCATCCCAGTACAAGTTTACTCTTTAACCAATGATAGCCTACAGGTTGGCATTGTCATGGCTTTAGAGGGTATCGGAATGTTCGTAGGACTTTTATTAGGTGGGGTTTTAGCGGACATATATGAACGCAAAAAACTCATTCTTTTAGCTCGTGGAACGTGTGGTTTAGGCTTTGTCGCCATGGCAATCAACGCTTGGTTACCTGATCCTTCTTTATGGGCGATTTACGTTCTTTCTATCTGGGATGGTTTTTTCGGAGTCTCTAGGTGTGACGGCATTAATGGCTTGTATGCCTTTTATTGTTGGCAGAGAAAACCTCATGCAAGCTCGCGCCATTAGTATGGTAAGTGTACGTTTAGCAACAGTTATCTCTCCTGCTGTCGGCGGTATTATTATTGCTGTTTCTGATGTAGCTTGGAACTATATGATTGCAGCCATCGGAACTGGCATAACCTTAATAGCGCTTCTATCTTTACCAACGATGCCGCCGAAAGAAGTAACAACTCACAATCCGCTGAAATCATTATGGGATGGTTTTTCTTACCTATTTACCAATAAAATTGTTGCCAGCGTTGTCATCATGGGAACACTCGTTACCTTAACAACGGCAATCCGTGTACTCTTCCCCGCTCTTGCCGACACAGTATATGGTGGTGGTGCTTGGACAGTAGGCTTAATGTATTCAGCGGTTCCATTGGGCGCAACTATGGGTGCTATCATTAGTGGCTGGGCAAATCATATTGCAAAACCAGGTTTGGTAATGATGCTTATCAGCCTCGCAGCTTTTCTCTGTTTAATGGGAATTGGCAGTACGACCTATTTTCCTCTTGCACTCATCCTTCTGGTAACCTTTGGTTACCTTGTATCTATTGCCTCATTACTACAATATAGCTTTGTACAAGGCCATACTCCTGACCATTATTTAGGTCGCATAAATGGCATATGGACGGCTCAAGATGCCTCTGGTGATTCTATAGGAACACTTTCTATCGGTGCATTAGGAAAACTACTCTCGTCATTAGGGAGTATTTTTACTTTTGGTGCCGTCGCTATGGGATTAGGAGTAATATTATTAGCTTGCTTAAAAACACTAAGAACTAGCCCTCTGAATGACCCCAACATAATTGAGGAAAGTTAAGTAGTCTTATTAAACGAATGTATATAAGCCTTCCTATGTGGAGGCTTTTTTACTAATAAAAATCTCTACTAGAGCCGTACTTACGAGGCTCATGCACATTTTATTGTGCTGGCTCACTGTTAACTATCCTGCTCTCAAGCAAAAAATAGATCTGACTGAACATTAGACTTCACGCCATTTTGCACACTCACCTACCCATACATTGCCGAATCAGGTTCACTTTCGTAGTGTACCGTTCACCTCCTATGGCTTCCTTCAGCCCTGCCGTTGGCCAGCAACGTCCTCGCGATTCGGACTCTCTCCCCCCAGTCGGGGTGAGACAGGTTTCTTTCAACCTGACGGGTTTGCCAGCTTCGCTAGGCAAACAAAAAAAGCGTACATGCCAAAACATATACGCTTTTTTAATCATTTATACCTTTTTAATCATTTAAACTTTTTAAAAGTTGTATGCAGCACTAACAAAGTAATTACGACCTAACTCATAAGTCGTATAACCAGTATCTTCTTCGTCTAAACGAACATCACCAATATTCTTAATACCAGCTCGAAGTGTTAGGTTTTCAGCAACATCAGCGGTCAAACCAATATCAGTACGGTAATACGAAGGCAACGTACTGTAAACATCACCCACACCAGAAACCCAAGTAGAATACTGCATACCAGATATGTAACTAACCGAAATATAGGTTGCCAATATATCGGTCGCTTGATAATCAAATGACAAACTTGCTTGATGCTCTGGACGGCCAGTCAATTCGGTTTTTACCCCAGCAGAATCTTCGGCTTCAGTATCTAGATAAGTATAATTAGCCTTTAAAAGAAGATCATCAGTAAGTGGCGTTGATGCACTTAATTCAAGGCCCTGTGTCATGGCTGTTGCGACATTAATCCATTTTGCAGAATTGGCATCGCCATTACTATCATAGCCAACTTCACGTTCAATCAAATTATCGATATCATTTCGAAAAACCGTCGCCGTTGCATTGAATTTTTTCGAATGATAGTCAGCACCAAATTCATAACTCACACTAGTTTCAGCTTCTAAATCTGAGTTACCTGACAAAGTACAGGCTCCGCCGCAACTTACAGTTCGATATTCTTCGCTTAGTTTACTCACCTCAGGGGCTTTAAAGGCTTTGGTAACTCCACCTTTTAAAGTCAGTGAATTGGTCACGTCATACACAAGGTAAGCTTTTGGCGAAAAGTTATTTCCATAAATATCATGATTATCTACACGCCCACCTAAAGTGAAAACGAGCTTATCGGTCAACGATATTTCATCTTGAGCAAAAACACCGTACTGATCTACGTTATATTCACCTGAATCCAAAAGCGTATAACTATTTTTTAACTGTTCATTTTGGTAATCCACACCAGCCATAAGAGCATGCGCACCAATTAGTTTGTTCGCATAACCTTTTGCATAAGTGTTATTTGCCTCTATACCAGAGTGGGCTTCTGGCTCGTCATATTGAGAGTTATAGTCATATATATCACTTTCTTCACGTTTAATATAAGCAGTAGTATTTGCCCAATCCCATTGTCCTTTATGAGTTATAGCTAAATCCTTACGTGTAATTTCTTGCTCACGTGTAGCACCTTTTGTATTAAAAGTTTGGTAAGGGCGTTCATCATGGTTATAACCAAAATCCACATCAACTTCTTGGTTGTCTGCAACATTCCAAGTCAAAGTAGAAACCAAGTTTTGTGCATTTTTCTTTTCACGTAACGGTGAGACATCTTCGTCATTGGCAAACCAAGCCTTCTGTCTTAAATCTTCGACACTCACAGAAAGAGCCATCTTATCACTGATAGCTCCCATTCCAGACACACCTAACCGATATTGGTCACCGCCTTCACCAGACTCAATTTTACGCATTTCCGCACTGGCAGTTCCTGTCCAACCAGCATCATCTTGCGGTCTTTTAGTAATAATGTTTACCACGCCACCAATAGCATCCGCACCATACAATACTGACATTGGGCCACGGATAATTTCAATTCGCTCTATAGAATTCAACGGCACACTGTTGAAATCAGTATCACTGCCTTTATCAAAAGCACTGCCAGCGGAAACACGTTTGCCATTTACCAATAAAACGGTGTATCCGCCATCCAAACCTCGAATCCGGATGGAGTCACGACCAGTTTCGTCGCTAAAATTATTAACGCCTACTGTGTCTCGGAGTAAATCAGCAACACTGCTTACAGTAGATTTGGCAATATCATCTTTCGTTACTACTGTTGCAAAAGCAGGAATATCCTCAATTTTTTTAGCTTCCATTGTTGCTGTAACAACCAGTGTATCTAGCTGCTCAGTATCTTCAGACAAATTAACTTCATTATCTTCACTTACCGCAAAGCTCATCATTGGAATAGCAGCCAGCATACTGACTATTAGTTTTTTCTTGGCAAACATAAAACTGTATCACTCCTAATATAATTTAATAGCTCACAACAATGCAATGTTATTGCGAATCATTTTCATTATCAATACATTTTATATTAATTTGTAAAAATGTTCATTTATCAAGGAAGGTTGTAATAAAATTAATGTCATTATTACCAGATATAAGACTAGGATTAAGCATTCAACGTCGCTCCACCATCAACCACTACATCTTGCATGGTGATATGGTTAGACATATCTGAGGCAAAGAATAGAACGACCTGAGCAATATCGGTGGGCTGAGCGATTTTTCCCAATGGAATACCAAGCTTATATTGTTCAGGAAAGCCTTTAATGGTGTTTTGCTCGGCATCCTCATGGGTCCACAACATGCGCTGCATAGGCGTATCGGTAGAACCTGGACAGACTAAATTACACCGTACACCATAAGGCGCTAGCTCTAGTCCAGCCGTATGACTTAACGCAGATAACGCGGCTTTTGATGCACAATAAGCCGCCATATTTTGACGCGGCACTTTTGCAGCATTCGAGCTAATGGTAACAATCACCCCACCCTGCTGACGTTTAAACGTCGGCATGGTATGTTTTATCATTAAAAACGCGCCACCAGCATTGACGTTAAAACACGCTTTGAAATCTGCAAAGCTGGTCTCTTCTAAGCTCCCCAAACGCAATATTCCCGCTCCATTTACCAACACATCGAGTGTGGGAAAATCTAACAGTACGTTTTTAACCGCATGTGAAACCGCATCCTCATCACTAATATCAAGCGTTACACAATCAAAATCATAAAAGGCGTTATCAAATGACAAGTCAAAACCCATCACCTTGGCACCCAGAGAAACAAATTGATTAGCAACTTCTAACCCTATTCCTCTGCCAGCACCCGTTACCCAAACTGTCTTTCCAGAAAAATCGAGCGGATTGATCATGCGGCACTCTCACTTTTACTTTGAATGAGCTTCCACCAACCATTAAGTGTTGCTGACGCTGCAAGCTCTTGAAAAGAGACATGAATCCCTTGCTCCTTCCATTTAGACACCAGAGACATGATTTGAATAGAGTCCAGCCCATAGTCAATGAGGCTCTTCGTCAGCATCAAAATCTTGTAGATCCTCTTCGTCCAAAAAAGCAAAAATTTGCGCTTTAAACTGCTCATAATGCAGTAGATTATTGGCTAGATCAGTGGCAATAAGCACGTCTTTAGTGGCTATCACTCGACCCGTTCGACCGCCGGTATAGACCAATGCCTGTCGATGCTCCTCCTCACTAAAGTCAGCAAGTGCATCCCCTATCATAAAAGGTTGAATATCACGCATAAACGCATCAGCGGCCGTCATCATGCAGCCGATATGCGCATAAACACCACCAATCAATAGCTGATCACGGCCCCAAGACTGCATCAGCTCTTGAAGATTAGAACGATGAAAAGCACTGTAACGCCACTTCACCAATACCGTATCTTGTGCATCTGGCGTCAATTCTTCGACAACTTGTTGTAACTCAGGAAAATCGTTTAACCCACTTCCCCACATATCGTTCAGCAACGCCCTGTCCTCAGGCTTTTGATTGTTGGGTTGCGCGGTATACACAACAGGAATGCCATTCGCACGGCAGTAAGCCTTGATAGCAGCAAGGTTCTGTTTCAATGTTTTTATTAAGTCTGACTCGGCATCATAAAAACGCAAAAAATAAGCCTGCATATCATGAATCAAAAATACTGCACGCTTTGGTTCTAATACCCAATTCACTTTTTGACTGGGAAACGAATCAGAGGTTGGCATAGGGTAAGAAGATATTGTTGGAATGCTCATAATGGTCCTTTTTTATAAAGTGTTATCTTGTTGAGGAGCAAGTTGTAGACGCTGACGAATCACCTCGCGCAATGCGACCTTGTTTGGTTTGCCAACGGGTGTAAGAGGAAGGGAATCAATAAACTCAAAGCGATCCGGCACTTTATAGTCGGCGACACCTAGCCCTCTTAAATATTTGCGTAGCGTGAGACTTTTCATGCCGTGACTCGCGGTTTTCGGCACAATAAAAGCGCAGCTTTTTTCTCCCATCATGGTGTCTGGCATCGAGACCAGAGCACTGTGCATAATCAGCTCATGCTTCAACAGCAGATTTTCAATTTCTTCTGCCGCAATTTTTTCACCACCACGATTGATTTGATCTTTATCGCGCCCAACAACGGTCAAATAACCGTTGTCATTTCGACATACTAAGTCACCAGAATGATAAAAACCGTCATCATCAAACACCTTGGCATTATGTTCTGGCGCATTGTAATAACCACGGATGGTATACGGGCCACGAGTCGCTAACTCACCAACCTCACCATTCGCCACCTCCTCACCTTCTGCATTCAGCACTTTCACCTCGTCAAGCGAACACATTGGACGGCCTTGCGTGGTCACTATTGTGTCGAGGTCATCATCCAATCGCGTGTAATTCACTAACCCTTCTGCCATACCGAGGACCTGTTGCAATTGGCAGCCAAGTACGTCTGGCACTTGTCGAGCCAGACTTTCACTTAATTTAGCCCCACCAACCTGCATTAGCTGCAATGAAGACAAAGCCGCTTTATTGGACGGTGCTGCCTGTAACCACAAAGCCAACGCTGGAGGAACCAAAGCGGCAACCGTGACTTGATGACGGGCGATTAGCTCAAAACACGTGTTGGCATCAGGACTTGGCGACATAACCACGCAGCCACCCACATGAAAAACGCCAAACGCACCTGGAGAGCCTCATTGGAAAATTATGCGCACAAGGCAAGGCGCATAAATACTTTGTATCCGCCGTTAAATGGCAGATTTCCGCACTACGACGCACACTAAAAAAGTAATCATTATGAGTTCTGGGAATGAGCTTTGGCGTCCCAGTACTACCACCGGATAATTGAAAAAATGCAACCTCGTCTGCCGCGCTGGGTGATGGTGTTAATACTCGACTTGCGGATGAGTGAAGAATAGCGTCTAGGGATTCTGCCCATTCAGATTGACCAACGAGCAGAACATGCTGCAATGCATTTGCAGACATCGTCAGCGCTTTAAAAAAGGTACTGTCTTGAAATAAGGCGTGTTCGTTACTTGCGATGAGGATCTTTGGCGCTATTTGTTCGGCGTAGGCGGTTAATTCATTTCGGTTATGGCTAAACAGTGCATTAACCGGCGCTACCCCGAGGCGAATTAACGCAAAAAATACCACATAAAACTCCGCAATATTAGGCAGCTGTACCAAAGCCGTATCGCCTGTTCGCAAACCAAGATCCTGTAAATAAACCGCTAATAGCTTAGATTGATAACAAAGCTCTTGATAGCTCAGTGATCTTTCTCCACAAATGACCGCGATGTTGTCTTGTAGTGCATTATCAATTAGGTCAATCAAAGGCCGATCAGTCCAATAACCTTTTTCTCGATACAGTTTGGCAAACGATTCAGGCCAAGGGGTATATGCAATACTCATATAACATCTTCCTTTATTCCAAATGCATTCAGCATGGTGCGCATTTTTGCGCTGGTTTCTAACCACTCACTTTCAGGGTCTGAATCAGGCACAACACCAGCTCCAGCAAACAAAGTGGCCTTATTGCCTGCCACTTGCGCACAACGAATCGCTATGGCCCATTCGCCATTTCCTTGAAAATCACACCAGCCAACCAAACCGCTGAAACAACCACGCTGGTGTGGCTCCAAACACCTAATGTAATGTTGCGCATCAAATGTTGGTGTGCCACACATTGCCGGTGTTGGGTGGACATGTTTTATTAAATCAAACATGGAAGGCGGATTAGTATCAGACAATGTGCCTTCTATCTGTGTTGATAAATGCCACATCGTTGGCGTTGATATAAGGCTGGGGTGTTCCGGTACAGATAACTGATCAATCAATGGTGAGAGCGATGATCGAATGGCCTCTACCACTAGGCGATGCTCATACTGATCTTTTGAAGATTTAAGAAGCGTCTCGGCCGCCTGACGGTCTCTATCTGGACAGTCTAGACGCCTAGCAGAACCAGCAAGAGGATTGGAAAAAATTCTGTTACCCTGCTTGCGAAGTAACAGTTCAGGTACTCGCACCAACTAATACCTCCCGCTCAAGTGGCACGCTAAAATGATAAGCATTAGGGTTTTGTGCCATGATATTTGACAACAAACGCGGGATATCAATGGCCCGATCTAAGGTTAATGTCAATATTTTTGACAACACCACTTTTTTCAAAGGGCTGCTGTCAAAAATAGACAAAGCCTGCTCAACCATTGCCACAAAATTACCGTGACTTGGCGTAAAATTTTGCTCCATTACCCGGTGAGAAAACGCCTCATCTATAAACGGCGACAAGCTATAGCCTAAAGCGGTTATTCGCTCCGACCAGTCCGGTGCCATTAATTGAGTTGGCTGCGTCATGTCAAAAGGGATTGCCCCAACCAAAATAGGATTAACTATCCCCCTGTTACGTTCCCTTTTAAAAAGAGCCTGTACTTCTTGGTGAAAACTGGGGGATAAAATAGGAACACTAAGCCGTTGGCTAACACCGTTGCCCCGCACAAGATTGCTATTTGAATTAAATAGAAATACATCATTTTGAGATTGATTTGTTACTAACGAATCAGCATAGTCTGGGAAAGTGATGTCCATAAGAGCCTCCACAAATGATAACCATTATCATGCAATATATTAGAGCTAATGATAATCACTTGCAATTAATAGCATCATTGAAAGGGTGTAAATTTTTTGTCATCGATCAATAAATGTGACTTTAATACCCATTCATGATGACATCCCCATCTACCATTAAGTAATGATTCTTAAATACACCTCAAATCTTAATTAAAGTTCTTGATAATTTCTGGCCTATCAGTAAGATGCCAAACAAAAATCATTCTCAATAAAAGGATACGGTTGATGGCTCTACGTTCGCTGCTTACACTGGTATTAGGCTTATCTACTTTTGCAGGTTCACTGGAAGCAAAAGTAACGGTTATTAATGATGTATTGGATAGGCAAGTGGAGGTAGATCTACCTGCTAAGCGCGTGATATTAGGTTTCTACGCTGAAGATTATATGGCAATCGGTACAGAAAAAGCCTTTGACCATGTAGTAGGTCTGTCTCGAGATACTTGGGAAGGATGGCGCCCAGCGAGTTGGAATCTTTACACGGAGTATCGTCCATCTTTAAAAGATATACCTGACATAGGTGAAATAGAGGCGCAAACCTTTTCCATTGAAAAAATATTGAGCCTTAAACCTACCGTCATTCTATTAGCGGATTGGCAATATCAGGGGTTAGGAACGGATGTGGATCGTCTTGAAGAAGCCGGTATTCCAATTGTGGTTGTGGATTACAATGCGCAAACGCTGGATCGCCATATCAAAAGTACTCAGCTCATTGGCCAGTTAACAGGACAAGAAAAACGCGCTAAAGAAATAGCCGATGATTACCAGCAAACTATTGAATCCACCCTAGAAACAATACAAGCTTCAAATTTACCAAAACCTCGCACTTACGTCGAGTTTGCCAATAAGGGACCAGAGCAATACAGCTTTACCTTTGGCAAAAACATGTGGGGAGCGCTGATTACCATGTTAAGTGGTGATAATATTGCCGCGCCCTTTGTTGAATGGTGGGGACCTATGAATCCAGAGCAAGTCTTGGCCTCAAAGCCTGAGGTGGTTTTCCTTAGTGGCACCGAATCTGGCATAGAGGGTAATGCACTTCCTATGGGACAGGGAATTGATCGAAAACTCGCTATTTCACGCTTAAAAGGATTTACGCAACGCCCTGGTTGGACTCATATGCCAGCCGTGGAAAACAACAGGGTTTTTGGACTGTATCATGGAGCTTCTCGTACTATTCTTGATGCTTCTATGGTTCAGTTCATGGCAAAATCCATGTACCCAAGCTTGTTTAAAGACGTGAACCCAGAACAAAACTATTTGGATTTTTATAAGAAATACCTTCCGGTTACCCCAATGGGTACTTTCACCGTCAACATTACGGAGTAAAATCTGTCAGGATACGTTCCAACAGATAGATAATTTATGCAATCAGACCTACTTTCTGATGCTATTTCAAACCAGCGACGAAGCGAAAAGCGTCGCTGGTCTGTTATTGGCATTCTGCTCATTGTGTTAGTCACTTCTTTTGTATTGGATATTGCGACAGGACCATCCTTACTGAATGTCAAAGAGGTTGCCAATGCTCTACTGCATTTAATTGGCTTCCCTGTCGAAGTCGACCCCACAACCAAAGTCATTGTCTCCAGTCTACGTTTACCCATTGCCATAATGGCAGTCATTGTCGGTGGAGTACTAGGCGTTGGCGGTGCCGAAATGCAAACTCTATTAAACAACCCTATGGCCAGCCCGTATACGCTTGGCATGGCGGCCGCTGCTGGGTTTGGCGCGGCACTTACTCTCTATTTTGGTTCATTGGGACTGAATGCAAATGTGGCGGTTCCTTTAGGCGCTTTTGTCTGCTGTATGCTGGCTGCTGCCTTTTTATTTGCTTTAGCCACCATGAGGCACATTAGCTCAGGTCAGCTAATTCTTGCTGGGATCGCCTTACTGTTCCTATTTCAATCTTTGTTATCCTTGGTGCAATTTGTCTCTTCCCCAGAATTAAGCCAGCAGATTTTATTCTGGCTGTTCGGCAGTTTATCCAAAGCATCTTGGTCAAACTTATCGATTATTGCTGGCATCACTTCTGTCTGTATATTTTTCTTGATTCGTGATGCATGGAAATTGACCGCATTGCGATTAGGGGAAGAAAGAGCTAAGAGCTTAGGAGTAAACGTGAGCCGATTACGCCTAAAAACCCTTTTCATTGTCGCTTTAATGACCGCCACGGTAACCAGCTTTGTCGGTATCATTGGCTTTATCGGTATTGTCGCTCCCAATATTGCCAAGATTTTAGTGGGTGAAGATCAGCGTTTTTTCTTACCCTTGTCGTTTTTAATTGGTGCTTTTCTTTTATCTAGCGCCTCTGTTTTGTCAAAAATCATCGTCCCTGGCGCGCTATTCCCTATCGGTATTGTCACCGCAATTATAGGTGTGCCTTTCTTCTTTTGGCTGATTCTAGGAAAGAGGCGCTAACCCATGCTTCAAGTCAACAAGCTTAATGTGACGTTGGATACTCTAATCCTTGCTAAAGACATGTCTTTTTCACTCGAACCTGGAAAAGTACACGTTATTATTGGGCCCAACGGTACAGGTAAGAGCACCTTATTAAAAACCCTCTTTGGTGATATTCAACCAACCTCTGGTGACATTTCTTTCCGTGATACTTCGCTGAAACGTAAACAAATTTCGCGCTGGCGTGAGCAATTTGGTTACATGCCGCAAGACATTCGGCTTGATATAGAGCCTCAGTGTGCTTGAAGTTGTGTTATTGGGGCAATTAAACGCTTTAGGCTTACGATTAGACAATTCGCTGATCAAACAGGCTCTAACAGCGCTAGAAAAAATTGGCTTATTACACCTTGCTAACCGCCCAGTGAATAAACTGAGTGGCGGACAATGCCAGATGATTTTGTTCGCTCAAGCCTTGATGAGAAACCCTAAAATCCTGATGTTGGATGAGCCTGTCAGTGCATTAGACCTGCATTTTCAGCATGTCTTATTAGACCATTTGGACACACAAACCAAACAACAGAGCTGGGTCACATTAATGGTGCTCCATGACCTTAACCTAGCCGCCCAATACGCCGACAACTTATTAGTGTTAAAAAATGGTCATGTGGTGGCCAGTGGTCATCCAAGCGATATTCTAACGCCTGCCTTGGTGAAAGAGGTTTATGATGTCAATGCCGAAGTCACCAAAGACAGTTATGGCATTCCCTTTATTAGAACCATTCGACCTGGTTTCACACCACAGAAGCCCACCTTGCAACCACACAACTTACAATCTAAACGTACCATATGCCTTTAAGACACTTTTTAAAAGACTGGCGCTTGCTGTCACCTGCGGGTCAAGTCTTGGTTATCAATGGTTTTACTTTTAACCTTGGTTTTTATATGTTGTTACCTTACCTAGCCGACCATCTAGAGCATAATCTAGGTATCAATGGCTGGTATGTTGGTGTGATCATTGGACTTAGAGTATTAAGCCAACAGGGTCTGTTTTTAGTCGGAGGGACACTGGGCGACCGATTAGGCTACAAGCGCTTAATTCTTCTCGGTTGCGCCGTTCGCATTATTGGTTTTGCATTGTTGGGTGTCGGTCAAAGTATCCCTGTATTACTGTTAGGTGCATTTTGTTCTGGCTTTGCTGGTGCACTCTTTACTCCCAGTAGCCAAGCGTATTTGGCCTCAGAATATCCCGAACAAAAAGCCCGAAGTAAAGTGTTCGCATTGCAGAACCTTACCTCTGAAGCTGGCATGCTATTAGGGCCATTACTAGGATTATCCTTACTGTACATCGATTTTGCTTTAGTCGGTTTAATGTCAGCCGGATTATTTACCATACTGCTGATCATTCAATGGCGATTCTTGCCTGAGCTTGCTTCTCAAAAAGCACTTTCTACCATACCTAATCAACCATTTTGGCAGCAGTGGGGGCGAATGCTAACGCACAAAGCTTTCATGCAGTTCGTATTATGCGGCTCAATGTATCAGTTATTATTTCATCAGCTCTACATTGCCATTCCTCATGAGATTCGTGTCGTGACCCAAGATGTCAGTATCATCACCTGGGTCTTTGCCACGTCGTCAATCATGGGCGTATTAATGCAAATGCCGGTCAGCCGCTTTGTAGAATCCCATTTAGGCACCGCTCGAGGAATGGGATTGGGCATGACGATAATGGGGTCAGGCTATCTGTGGCTGATGGGCAGTGTGTCATGGCTTCCCGCCTTACCTTTTATCATTTGCGCCATCTTTTTTAGTGTTGGCTCCATGCTAGTGTTTCCACTATTAGGCGCTTATGTGCCTACGTTCTGTTCCCCAAAGGAATTAGGCAGTCACTATGGCCTCTATTCCTGTATTGGCGGATTGTATGCCTTTGCTGGCAATATCAGCACAGGTTGGCTACTGTCTTCTACTGAGGTTAATCATAACTGGATTTGGCTTGGCTTAGCCTGTGCTGGTGCGTTGTCAGGTATGTTGTTATTTATACAGGTCTCAAACCAGACAAAAGAACAGAATATCGCTCTTTCATCTTAGAGCGAGTCCACCTGTTATAAACTTGTGTAGGTAAATTTTCCCATACTTATTAAATTCATATATATGTAAATTATCTCAGATACACTTAACCAATGAATTGATTCATGTTAAGTTATGTAAAAATTAAGTACAAATTAATCACGTACTTTACACGGATTATGTTTTTTGCAGGAGCAAGTGATGATTAACACCCAAAATCCCCCCTATGATTCAAAAAATACTGCGTTAAAACAATCACTAACCTTACCTCTTTCCACCGCACAGCGCGGACAATGGATTGCTCAAAAACTCTCTTCTAAAAATGCAGCCTTTAATATCGCTGAATACATAGAGATACAAGGCGCTCTTAATGTCGATTGCTTTACCGATGCCATTCAGCAATTAATTAAAGAAGCGGAGTGTATTCGTACTCGTATCGTCGAAAAGGACGATCAACTGATGCAAATCATCGACGAAGCAGACGATAACTACTTCTGTGTCTTTGACGTCAGTTCTACTAACAATCCCCATCAGACAGCCATGCAATGGATGAAAGATGACATGCAACAACCACTCACCCAACCTAATGATAGGTTATGGTTGAGTGCTTTGATAAAAATCAGCGAACAACATTATTACTGGTACCACCGCTGTCACCATGTTGCATTAGATGGCTTTGGAGGAAATTTACTGACCAAAAGACTTACTGACATATACCAAGCGAAACTCACCAACCATAACGAGGAAGAAAACCCGTTTGGCTCTTTAAAAGCACTTATAGAAAGTGAGTATGAGTATAAATCCTCTAAGCGTTACAAAAAAGACCGGCAATACTGGCTAGGAAATCTAATCAACTTACCAGAAACCACTTCGCTCTCACAAAGAATCACACCATCCGATCAAAAACAGCTGCGCAAAAATGTGCATTTATCACAGGCATTAACTAATACATTATCGACGCTTGCACAACATGTAGGTGCCAGTTTACCGCAAACCCTTATCGCTTTAGTGGCGGCGTATTTTTATCGTGTGACAGGAGCTGATGACTTAGTTTTTGCTATGCCTGTAACGGCAAGAACCAATCGCTTGCAACGCAGTATTCCAGGAATGATGGCCAATGCCGTACCAATTCGCCTACATTTAACCACAGAGATAACACTGGAACAGCTCATCAAACAAGTGTCTAAGGTTGTACTGAATGCTCTAAGACACCAACAGTATCGCTATGAAGATCTCAAGCGCGAACTTGAGAACTCATTTCTGCAGGACAACAAATAGCCTCTTTAGGGGTCAACATTGAACCTTTTGATTACGATTTGACCTTTGGCGATTGCAAAACGTCTTTGCATAACTTAAGCAATGCTTTAATTGATGATTTAACGGTGTTTATCTTCGATCGACATGACAACAATGGTCTAAAAGTAGAATTCGATGCGAATCCTAACCGCTACACAGAGCATGAACTAGAAAACCATCTTGCACAATTTGAACGTCTGATCAACGGAATGCTTGCTGCACCAAACGACGCAATCAGTAAAGCCACATTACTATCAGAGGATGAGCGCCATAAAATTCTGCATACTTGGAACAATACCGCTTATTCGATTCCACAACAGTCCATAGTTGAAGCCTTTAGAGACCAAGTACTTCGCACGCCAACTGCCATCGCGGTCTCTTCTGAACAAAGTAAATTTACCTATTCAGAACTGGATGCTTTGTCTAATGCGTGGGCAAACAAACTGATCAGTGAGCACATAGGTTCAGGTGATTTGGTAGCGATTGCGCTCACTCGTAATAGCAACATGCTAGTGGCGTTACTGGGCACACTAAAAGCCGGAGCTGCCTATTTACCACTGGATCCAGATTTTCCAGAGGAGCGCCTTCGCAGCATACTCGAAGACGCCCAGCCCAAATTAATACTCAGTTGTCATGAGGCCATCGAACATTTACCTAACGTCTCACCACCAATAATGCTCATCGACGACCCACATTCAGATATTTCATTAAACAATAATGCTTGTCATCCTACTGAGCTAACCATTTCCGGAAACAGCCCCGCTTATGTCATCTATACATCGGGCTCTACTGGACGACCAAAAGGTGTAGAAATTCCGCATAGTGCTTTGATAAATTTCTTATACGCCATGCAAAAAGAGGCTCAACCTTACAAGTAAAGATAAATTCTTGGCTGTTACGACCATTTCATTCGATATTTCTATCCTTGAACTATTCCTACCTCTTACTGTTGGTACATCTGTTGTGATAGCAGATAGAAAAACCGTTCGAGACCCACAAGCATTAACAACACTTGCAGTTCAAGAAGGCGTCACATTACTTCAAGCCACACCATCTCTTTGGCAAGCCTTATTACCCGCTCACAGCAAGGAACTAAAAGGCATTCGCTCTTTGGTCGGCGGAGAAGCCTTACCTGGACAACTTGCACAAGCTATGTCTCAGTTAGGACATCCAGTACTCAACGTCTATGGCCCAACTGAAACGACGATATGGTCAAGTATCATGCCGCTTGTTGAAACAAAAGACCTACGACACCCCCCATTGGCCGCCCTCTACTAAACACTCAGATGTATGTTTTAGACCATGCATTAGAACCCGTTCCTGTGGGTGTCACAGGAGATTTATATATTGCAGGTAAAGGCTTAGCTCGCGGTTATTATAAACGCCCAGATATTACTAATGAACGTTTCATTGCAAACCCTTTTGGTGAAGAAGGTAGCCGACTGTATGTAACGGGCGACAAAGCACGCTGGCGCCAAGATGGCGTCCTAGAATATCAAGGCCGTGATGATCATCAGATAAAAATCCGCGGTTTCCGCATTGAAATTGGGGATATTGAATCCGCTTTGCTTGCGTGCCGTGAAGTCATCCAAGCCATTGTGATTGCCCAAGCGTCACCAAATGATGATAAGCAATTGGTCGCTTATATTGTGCCGGTTGATAGTAATTTAGACACCAGCGAACTGCGTCGACAACTGATCAATGTCTTGCCAGATTACATGGTACCACCTCACTTCATATTATTGAATGAAATGCCATTAACACCTAATGGCAAAGTGGATCGTAAGGCGCTACCGCAACCAAGTTGGCAGGCAACAAACAGCTACGAACCACCTCGTAACCAATTAGAAGAAATGCTAACCAATCTCTGGGCCGAAACACTTGGCTTAACACTTGTGGGGATTCGCGATAATTTCTTTGAAATCGGCGGAGACTCCATATCTGCAACACGAATTTTAAATCACATTCAAAAAAACCTACAAATTGAAGTGCCTTTAGGCGTGCTATTTAAAGCATCCACTATTGCCGATTTATCAGAGCACCTAAGTCAAAGCGACGACTGGGATCCTATGATTAGCACATTGCCAATTAAATCAAGCGGCACCGATGCAGCTCTATTCTGTATTCACCCTGCTCTAGGATTATCTTGGGGTTATGCTGGCCTTCTACGTCATTTGCCTAAAACCACGCCACTTTATGGTCTTCAGGCAAAAGGGTTGCGACACGCAATACGCTTACCTAATTCCGTTGAAGAAATGGCAGCAGAGTACTTACAACAAATCAAACAAGTACAACCAGAAGGGCCTTACCGACTTCTTGGCTGGTCTTTTGGTGGTCTTGTTGCACACTCTATTGCCGAACAGCTACAAGCCGAAGGTGAAAGCGTATCCTTCTTGTGCATGATGGACAGCTACCCATATAAACTTGACTATCAGCAACCTAAGAATGAAGCCGATATCGTTAGAGCTGCCCTACTGTTCCTAGGTTACGACATCAGCACATTGGATAATCTGCCAATTAATAAAGAAGAGCTGGCCTCTCTGTTATGGCGCGACTACGATGACTCTTCTATGTCTGTTGTACAAGACATGCAGAAGAGCCAAGCTGACATTATGGACAGAGTACAAGCCATCATTGAAAACAACCTTGAGCTAGCTGGCCGCTTTAAACCAGGCAAAGTCGATGGGGATCTACTCTTCTTCATCGCAGAAGAAAGTGTGAATGGCTCAATGGGCAATATTCTAGAGCATCAAGCCAATGCTTGGTCTTCAAGAATAACGGGCAAGATAGAAACACATAGCATTCCTTGTAGACACCAAGATATGCTTGATTCAGCGCCTCTTGAAAGCATTGCCCCCATCATTAAAGAGCGCCTTCAGCAATCGGCTGAAAAGCATAAAATTAAGGTTAACTAACAATATCAAGCAACCCTAAAAAATAACCCCAACGCATTGTAAGGGGTTATTTTTTATTGTCAAAATAACAATACTACAAGCACAAATTCCTACCGCTGGAACTCACCATCACGTTCAGGCTGATACTCCACTTTGATAATAGCAACCGACAGGAGATCACCATTTGGCTTTGGCCAGTCGATTTGATCGCCCTCTTTTAAACCCAGTAAGGCACTGCCAACAGGCGCTAAAACCGACACAGTATCTTCAGCGCCATTAGCGTCTTTTGGGTAAACCAAAGTCTTTGAAAACGCCTTGCCTGAAGATAAGACTTTAAAGGTCACAGTCGAATTCATCGTCACAATATTGTCTGGCATTTCTTGTGGCTCAACAATGTCGGCACGGTTAATTTCCTCCTGCAAATCATCTTTGTTAGGAAATTGCGCATAGCTGAGCGAATCCAGTATTTTCTCAAGTCTCACAGCATCTAATGATGAAATGGTTATTTGTGGTCTTTGCATCATAATCTACCTTTTCTTTATCTTAGCTTAACCCATTACTTAAAATAGAAAAAAGCCGTAAGTAAGCGAGTCACCTACGACTTGATTCAGAGATTTTTCCAGTGTGTAAAAAGTATAATGGAAGGAGAATTTGCTCCGGCAAGAAACCTTCCTTGTGTTTATAGCGCTCACTCTTCCAATCAGAGCGGTGGCTTTGCACCACAATGGATCATCATAAGCGAGTTGAAACACAAAGTCAGCAAACAAAAAGAGCCTGTATGCATAAAACACACAAGCTCTTTTCATCAAAACACCCATCGATCAATAACGCAGTTGCTCTAACCCACAAAACGGATCAATAGCGGCATCAGTATTAAATCTTAATCGTCCCAACAAGCCTTCCACGACGGCCTTCTGAACCTCCAATAAAGGACTATAAGCATTAATGTAGACAGGTACTTTAGGTGCATCATACAAAAGATACGGATGACCAAAGGACACCATCACCGTTGGAATATCCACCCAAGGACGATACATGGCATTACCAAAACCATTATGTAATGCCATCCAATCAATATAAATATGCGACTTCACCAACATGGACTCATCGGCGTTAAGATAGAGTAACAAATCATACTCTTTCACATTTAATGCCATTCCTGCTTGAAACTCTGTGACATCAAAGCCCTCACTTTTCAGCATGCTAGCCACATTCAATGGTGCAGGCTCAGGACTAAAAACATGCCGTATACCTGTAGAAATAATCAACACACGTTTGTGACGTTCTAAATTAATCGGCAAAATACCATGGCGATTTTTCACTAAATGCACCGTGCGACGATTTAGCTCAGGAATACGATCTGCGTAATTCGATGCAAGAAGATCATTAAATTGGCTGACACTGACCTCTTGTTGTTTTTCATGCAAACCCAACGCCGCCTTCATCGCCAAAATACGCATCACAGCTTGCTCTAAACGAGCTTCCGATACTCGACCGTCACGAACCGCTTTTAACAGAAACGCATAATCCTCGACTGGATCCTTGCAAAACAACAACATGTCACAACCGTTTTCAATAACCTCAGCCACCACGTTTTCACGTTTCGCCCAGCTACTCAAACCAGCCATCACAGACGCATCTGACACAATTAAGCCATTAAAGCCCAACTCACCACGCAGCAGTTTTTCATTAAGTAATTTGCTTACACTGGCTGGTCGCCACCATTCTTCAGGGTTGTCATCATGGGATTTTACGTACTCAGGCAACGCAATGTGCGCCGACATAATCGACATCACATTGCTGTCAATCGCACTACGATAAAGTCGTCCATAACGCTCTTCCCATTCAGACATAGTTAATGGGTTTACTGTCGTGACTAAATGCTGATCACGATCGTCAAAGCCTTCTCCCGGCCAATGCTTTGCCGTTGCTGCAATACCGTTTTTTTGGAAAGTAGTAATATTCGAGCGGCTCATACTTTCGATAACATCAACATCGCTACCGTAAGATCGAGTTCCTACGACTGCGCTACGAAACTTAGCATTAATATCGACAACAGGAGTAAATGACCAGTTAACGCCAAGCAGTTTCGCTTCTTGCGCAATCACTTTAGTACAATACTCCACCGCACTCTCATCTTTTAACCCAGCAAGACCAAGCTGGTTTGGTACTTGAGCACCGAAAGGAAAGCTCATGCCACCGCCTTCAAGGTCACCACTCACCAAAAGCGGAATGAAAGAATGACTGCGCAGCTGATTCATCATCTTTACTTCGGTATCAAGATCTCGACCAACAAACTTGGTAATGGCACCGGGTTGAATGGTGTCAATAAGAGACAACTCCTCCGCCGAATTTGCCCTCACAATAAGGTTAAATAGCTGCCCTACTTTTTGCTCTAACGTCAGCTCTGAATATGTTTCATCCACCCAAGCAAGCTCTTCGTCATCTAGAAAAAACGGTGCGTTACGGAATGATTCATTCATAAAAAAACCTCCATATTTCTTAATTTGCTTGGTTGGCTTCACGAGTCACTCGTAACTCAGACTGCATGGTGTCTTCTATGTCTCGCGTTATCGGATAAAAATACGCTATAAATGCAATACAGCCCGCACCGAACGCCGGTATCAAACTCATGAAAAGTAAAATCATCTGAGCAGACTCAGCCGTTTGCTCAACACCTGCTTGATAACCAGCAAAACTCAAACCGATACCCACCAAGGCTCCGCTTAACCCCATACCGAATTTATGGGAAAAGGTCGCAGAACTGGTCGACAACCCCACCACACGACGGCCCGATTTCCACTCTACATAGTCTGCGGTATCTGCAACCAATCCCCAGATAGACGATGCGGCAATGCCTTTCGCTAATTGGTTAAAAAAGATAATGGCGTAGATTACATACACATCCGCTGGATCAACCCAGTACACATGACTAATCAACCCCATACTCAACAGCGCACCCGCTATCACCAAGTTGCGCTTTGAATAACGTTTCACCAATTGCGACATCAGGGCAGATCCAGCAATCATGCCCAAGCTTGCCATGGTAAAAAACAGACCCGCCTTGCTAACATCGCCCACAATATAGGTGAAATAATACATGCCCACAGCAAAGGGCATGATGGTAAAAGTAAACAGCGGAATGCCCATTAAAATAGTCACCCACCAAGCTCGATTTTGAATCACCACGGCAAAATCGTCTTTCAACGAAGCGTTTTGCTTAATCATGGGAACGCGCTCTTTAACACGAGAAAAGCATAGCCAAAACATCACCACCATAATGACACTTAGCAACATCATGGTGTATTGAAAGCCCTGCTGTTTATTACCGCCACCAAAAAACTCCACCAATGGTAGGGTGCCTGCGTTGACCAACAAAGCTCCAGTAAACGCCAATACCATTCGAAATGACGCCATTTGACCACGCTCAACTGGGCTATCCGATATGGTGGCTGGTAAGGAGGAATAAGGAATATTGATGGCTGTGTACAGTGTCATCAATAGAATATAGGTGACAAACGCCCAGATGATCTTGCCGGATTCATCCAGATCAGGTGTCGTAAACGTGAGTACAGCGACAATCGCTAAAGGAATAGGCACATAGAGTAAATAAGGTCGAAACTTACCAAACCGAGTTTGGGTTCTATCGCCTATCATACCCATAATGGGATCGGATATGGCGTCCCACATTCGGGTAACAAAGAATAATGTCCCAACCAAAGCCGCAGAAATACCAAATACATCGGTGTAGAAAAACATCAAATAGGTGCCAACCGCAGTAAACACCACATTACTGGCTAAGTCACCAAAGCCATAGCTAACCTTATCGAAAAACGACAACTTCTTCATAACGAATCCTTTTTTTGTATTTATTGTTTGGTTTCATTATGGGAATTAATCTTAAAGGTGCTATCCGATTTTTGACCTACTCGTTAGCCGTTTTTTGACCTTACCAGTCCTCTCAAACTAGCAGTCTTTAAAAGAGACCGCTAAAGATACAAGAATTGCTTATCCAACCACGGCATTATTCGCTGTTTCAAAAGCACGACATCGACCCCCGCATAGGCTTGACCAATATCCACTAAATTCACCGATTCGCGCTTAAGTCGAAACGCGGTTGGCGTACAATCATATTCTCGACGAAACGCCATATTAAAGGCTTTAACAGATGGGAAACCATGATCTAAAGCGATATCTGAAATGGTTTTTTTCGGTTTTTGAGCAAGATCTGACAAGCTCTTTTCTAACCGATAAAGTGTCAGATAACGCAAAAATGTTTCGCCTACTTTGGCTTTAAAATAGCGACTTAAATAGGCTTCCGACAGACCTCGCTCTTCGGCAAGTAAAGACAGAGAAATGTGCTCTTGATAGCGCAAAGTAATCTGACGTAACAAATCATTGATTAATAAAGTGGATTCCATAGAGTCTATTTTATTGACACTCGTTACAGGAAAATAACGAGAAAACAGCAAACCAAGCTGAGCAAGTAAGCTCGTTTGCGCCTGTTGCCAATAATCTGTTTTATAGTGCTGCTCCCACCAAAGATGCGCCATCAGCTGCTTAATCTTTGGAAACATATTTTGCTGAACCAAACTCCATGCCTTCACCGGCCGACTATCCAAAGCCACGCCAACAAAATGATGTTGCAGGCAGAGCACCAAATTATCTTCTTCGGTAGATTGCGTGGCGTGAGGCAGTGCTTTATTGATAAATAAAACATCGCCTTCCTGTAAAGCAAATATCTCATCCATGACTTGCACGCGAATACGGCCTTTCACTACCCACAAACACTCATGTGCATCGTGATGATGCAACTCGCACTGCGTCACAGAATGGGCAAATACTCGGCTTTCTTCTTCTAATATTTCCGCTCTGTTCGACAAATACATAACAAACCTACTCCCTCAACAGCTTAACGGATGATAAGGAAGTTAAGGCACAAAGTCACAGGCAAAAAAAAGCCCCGCATTAGCGAGGCTCTTTATAGATATTTTTATCAGTGATTAAACCGTGGTATTTTTCACTGAGAACATGCCGTACGCTGCCACCACTAAGAAACAGACTGCAGGCACAACATAAGAAATAATCGCACCGAACTCATCAATGGTTGCACCTTGGACTAGTGGCATCACCGCACCACCTAGGATCGCCATGACTAAACCAGCTGAACCAAACTTAGTATCACTACCAAGACCATCCAATGCGATACTGTAAATAGTTGGGAACATCAAAGACAAACAAGCCGAAATAGACACAATTGCCCAAACACCTGAAATGTCTGGCACCATCACAGCGTACAAACACAAAGCCGTACCCAATAGCGCCAAAATGCTCAACAACACAGCGGGACGGAAAAAGCCCATCAACCAGGTCATCACAAAACGCGATATCAAGAAAATAATCAAACTGTACTGTAGGTAATCAGACGCACTGGCTTCCGTACCGCCCAGTGTTTCTTGCACGTATTGAATCGTAAAAGTCCAAGTACAGGTTTGCGCGGCCACATTAAAAAACTGCGCCACGACACCCCAGCGGTATTGCTTTCTTGCCAGCAACCGACCTAAAGTCGCCATGAAATCAATCGTCTGAACCTCGTCAACATTGACCTTGTTCTCTGATTTAGGGATACGCATGAAATAGATAAGTACCCAGATAATCATCAACACGAACGCCATACCAACATAAGGTGTCATCACGCTGTTTAATTCATCTGCGCGAATGCTCAACAGCATTTCTGGTGCCATGCTGGCTCTTTCTTCAGCGGACGCTGTGTTTAGATTAGGAAGAATCAAGGTCGCCGCAAGAAAGACACCGATATTAGTACCAACAGGGTTAAACGCCTGAGCCAAGTTCAAACGACGTGCTGCGCTGCCTTCTGGCCCCATGGTCATCACAAAAGGGTTCGCCGAGGTTTCTAAAATAGACAAGCCTGCCGCCAAAATAAATAAGGCCGCCAAAAAGAAACCATAGGTCATCGACACGCTGGCAGGATAAAACGCCAAGGCACCTAAAATAGCCAAACCTAACCCTGTCAATACACCTGCTTTATAGGAGTAACGCGCATTGATAAACGCGGCTGGAATCGCTAAACAAAAATACGCGCCGTAGTAGGCAAACTGCACTAAAGCGGATTCAAAGGTACTCATGGTGAAGATCTTGCTAAACACTTTTACCAATGGATCGGTCATGTTGGCCGCAACACCCCATGCAGCAAAACAGGTAATCAATAGGATAAACGCAATTTTCATGTTCGGATAAACGAACGGAGCAGACAGGGATTTCTCAGGAGCTGTATTTTGATTTTTCATAAAGCAAACAACATCTATTATTTTATAGTTGGATGATAGGACGTACCGGCTGTCTTCAAAAAGACAGGCTGAAAGCACTTCACCAGCATCAGACATTGATATAGGCTAACCGCAGAAAAAGACTGCATTGTGATGCATTGAAACCAGCACAAATCGCCTTATCTACGACCAACATCAAACACAAGGTGCGAAATCCTATCACCAACTTTCTATAAAAATGAGCCTGCAACGCAAAACTAAATCGCCAATGCTGCTTATTAATCTTTTCTTACCCATTTCATTAACATAAATGAAATAATTATGACTGGCGGTTCATTTAGGGCACTACCACCACGCCTTACTCAGCGCTTTCTCAACAAGCGTAAAGCATTCGCTGTCACCAATGCTGTCGCACCAGAATCCGCCAACACCGCCAACCACAACCCCGTTATACCTAACAAAGTTGTCACTAAAAACACCGCTTTTAAGCCTAAGGCGATGGTAATATTTTGACGAATATTCACGTTCGTCGCGCGGGATAAACGAATCATCTCAGCCAAGCCTTGTAAACGATTGTGGGTCAAGGCGGCATCGGCGGTTTCTAACGCCACGTCTGTACCGCTCCCCATGGCAATACCTATCGTAGACGCTTTCATCGCGGGCGCATCATTGATGCCATCGCCCACCATGGCGGTGGCTTGTCGTTGGTTAAGCTCAGTGACTGCAGTGACCTTGTCCTCTGGTAATAAACCCGCACGAAAATCTATGTTCAGCTCTGCGGCAATGGCCGCCGCGGCACGGGGATTATCCCCCGTTAGCATCACGCCATTAATCCCCAGATCCGCCAAGTCTTTCAATGCCGCCTTCGCATCATCACGCAATCTGTCTCGTAATGCGATCAAACCCGTTAGCTCACCGTCTTCCAGTACAATAACGACTGTTTTGCCCTCTTCTTCAAGGCCCATCACTTGCTGTTGAATCGAATCGTCTAAAGCCTGATCCAGCTTACTGGGGGAACTGATCTTGATTTTCTTTTCCGCAAAATCCCCTTCCACACCAACGCCCGCCAAGGTTTTACGATTATCAGCGTGAACGAAAGCAACGCCTTGCTGTTCGGTGTAATGCACAATGGCTTTCGCCAAAGGATGGTGCGATCCCATCTCAACGGACGCTGCTGCCGCCAATACATCATTCACATTAACGTTATGAAAAGTCACCACATCTGTCACGCTTGGCTTACCTTCGGTTAACGTACCCGTTTTATCGAAAGCGATGGTTTTGATTCGACCAAGCTGCTCTAACGCCAAGCCCCCTTTAATCAAAGCGCCTCGACGAGTTGCCGCTGCCAACCCAGAGGTTATCGCTGCTGGTGTCGAAATCACCAAGGCACAAGGACAGCCAATCAGTAACAAAGCCAAACCGCGATAAATCCACGTATCCCAAGATTGAGCGAAAGCCAAAGGCGGAATCAAGATCACCAAGACAGAAATCAGCATGATCACGGGCGTATAAATACGACTGAATTTATCTAAGAAGCGCTCAAGTGGTGCTCGGCGCTCTTCCGCTTCTTCAATAAGCTGTAAAATTCGATCTATGGCGTTTTTACCCGGCTTTGACACTACCTTGAGCCGCACCACCTTATCGACCAACAGACTCCCTGCTGGCACTTTTTCACCAGATGAACGCTCAACAGGAACAGATTCCCCCGTCAAAGCGCTTTCATCAAAGCTTGCCATACCGGACAACAGCTCAGCATCCGCCGGCAAGCGTTCACCCGGTGATACTTCAATTTCATCACCTGGACGTAAATCCACAATAGCGATTTTTTGGCGCTCGCCATCTTTGATAATCAACGCTTCCTCCGGCAACAAAGCCATTAAAGCGCTCACGCCTTTACGCGCACGATTCGCCGCAAAGGATTCCAAGCTCTCGCCAATCATAAACAGCAACAACACCATGGCCGCTTCTGCCGTAGCACCAATGAATAACGCGCCGATTGCCGCCACGCTCATTAGGGTTTCAATGGCGAAAGGCGAACCGCTGCGCATCATGCGCCATGACTTTTTCATGATGGGGACTAAGCCAACCAAGGTCGTGACAATAAAAGCCGTTTCGCCAAACACAGAGTTAAACTGGGCTATCCCCCAGCTCAATAACATCAGCACAGCCAAAGCGACGATCGGACCGTATTCGGTTAATTTTTGGCGAGAAAACCATGACGTCATTTGTTGTTCAGAGTGGGTAGACTTTTGGCTCTGCTGCTTGGCAGCACTGTCACCCAAAGAAACTAAGTCAAAGCCAATGCCTTTTACAGCGTTTTGAATTTTGTCTGACACATCAGCATTCACCGACACTCGAAGTTTTTCAGTAGAGAAAACCACATTGGCACTTACTACACCTTCTACGGAAGAAACCGCTTTCTCAATAGAGCGCGCACAACTGGCGCAATCCATACCGCTGACACGCCAACTATACATTTGCTTTCCGGCTTCTTGCGCTACAGAGGCATCGTCATTTGTATTAGTAGAGGCAGAGCAACTGTCGTCTTCCTCACTGGAAGAACAACACTGATTTTCTTTTGAGCCACTATCATCGCTTGCGCAACAAGAGGAAACGTCACTTGGCGCTGTACAACAAGATCCGCTCGTCTCTTGATGATAATGAGCCTCGATGAACATGAGCTTGTGATTGACTAGAAAGGTGACACTGACATGAAGAATGAGATTGGCAATTTTCTGTATGTTTACCTGATGAGTGACGCATAAATCTCTCCTGTTATGAGTCTATAACAAGAGTGTAGACCTTGGAGCATACTCCAAGGTCAAGCATCTACTGCCTATTATTTAAAAAATAAAAAGAGTCTTAGCTCTTAATTGAAACACCTTCTACTTCTAATACCGTTTTTGCATCGGTGCGTTCCATGATTTTCACTAAGGCCGATTGAATCACTTCGTCTTCGCGTACATCACTTTGTCCTGCAAAACGCTGTGCTTGCGGCTCTGCGCCCTCTTCTGCAGTAAAAGTCACCACGACTTCTGTAGCGATCTCTTTTGTGTCACCGAAATAAGCAATGGAAAGTTGCGGATAACCTTTAAAACCCATTTTGACTTTCTTTGCGATACGTTTTTTCGATTTATCTATGTTCATGCGGCCTGCCTAAAGGGAAAAGGTAATTACAAGGAAAACGAATCTTTGGATTAAACCACAAAGCAGACCAATCAAGGTAAATTAAACACAAAATAACCCCACCCTACAGGAGGGGTCAATCACTTAATTAGACTAAGCGCCCCTCTAAACTCATCCGCTCGACAATCACCAATCAGTTCAAACAAGCACATTTCAAGGCTGGTCACTTCCGCGCCTTTGCGGGCTAATTTGGCAAGCGCCATGTCTTTATTCTCTCTAGTTCGAGATGACACGCAATCGCTGACCAGCTCCACGTCATAACCTAAATCCAGCAAGCCTAACGCGGTTTGATACACACAAATATGCGTTTCAATACCAGTAATAAGCCACGAATTCATCTTGGCTTTTTTCACTGCCTCGACAAAAGCAGGTTCACCACAGGCACTAAAGGAATACTTAGCAATGGAACCAACCCTATCCAACGCTTCGCGTAACTCAGGCACCGTTGCGCCCAATTTTTCTGGGTTTTGCTCCAGCCACAAAATGGGTAAACCCAATAGTTTGGCGGCTTTTACCAGCTTCACTAAATTGACGATAAACACCTCACTGTCATGAACGATCGTCGCTAGCTTTCCTTGAGCATCGATCACCACCAAACCCGTTTTGTCTTTTCTTAACATTTTACGCTCCTCTTTTTTTGTAATGTCATCCTGCGCTTATACGATCAATTCAATACCTAAGACATCATCAATACAAGGTTTCGCTGCCACTTCATCACACCATACGCCAAAATACATCACCACTCATAAAAGTCCCTGTTAGTAAAATCGAGCGATTTTGTTATTTGTTTCCCTTTTGAAGAATCGTAACCTTCTTGACTGATAATTTTATGTGGGAAAAAACAACATGCTCAATAAAATAAGAATCAAAGTACGTGGTTATCACCTAGATCTGTTCCAACACGTCAACAACGCTCGGTATTTAGAATTTATTGAAGAAGGCCGTTGGGCGTTTTTTGATGAGTTTTTCGATAAAGACGACTGGATGCAGCAAGATCTGGTCTGGCCTGTGGTGAATATAAATATCAACTTTAAATCCGAAGCGAATTTTGGAGACCTGCTCGAAGTACAAACCCGCTACGCTAAAATCGGCAATCGTAGCGTCACCATGCAACAGACCATCATCAATGTAGAAACGAACACCACCGTCGTTGAAGCCGATGTCACCTATGTATGCTTCTCCAAAGCCGCCAAAGCCGCCATTCCTTTTCCTGATGACTTCAGACAAAAAGTCGAACAGTCTATTGCCGAATTTGAATAAACTCAACAACATGACGTTAAAACTGACAATAAAAAAGGGCTATTCGCCCTTTTACATTCTAATGATCACGGTTTAGAAATTACCAGCTCAAGGTCACTTTCTGCCCTGTTTCCAGAGATTTCTGTGCTGCATCAGCAAGTATTTGTGCACGACGCCCATCTTCGAAACTTGGAGAAACAGGTTTCTTCGCCAAGACGTTTTCAATGAAAGACGTGAGTTGCAAATTATAAGCATCCACATAACGATCAATAAAGAAGTTATAAAGCGGATCTTTTACTTGCGTTGTGTCTTTAGTGTAGCGGGTAACCGAGGTTGGTGTTTGGTTATTAGAAATCACCATGCCTTCTGAGCCAAACGCTTCAACCCGTTGATCGTAACCATATATCGCGCGACGTGAACCATTGATATGAATCAAGCGGCCAGATTGGCTTTTCATAATCACCATCACGCTATCCACATCGCCAATCTCGGTGATTTTTTCATCCACCATGGCGCTGCCAAACGCTTGCAGCTCCACAACCTCTTCACCCAAGACAAAACGCGCCATATCAAAATCATGAATGATCATGTCACGGAAAATACCACCGGACGATTTGAGGTATTCTACTGGCGCCATACCCGGATCTCGACTAGTAATGATGATCTGCTCTAACTTGCCAATACTGCCATCTTGCGCGGCTTTGACAACAGCTGCATGGCTTGGATCGTAACGTCGATTAAAACCAATCTGAATAGGCACGTGACAATCTTTAATTTGTTCTAAACAAGCGTTTACTGTAGCCGTGTCTAGATCTATCGGCTTTTCACATAAAATGGCTTTACCCGCTTTGGCGGCTTTAATAATCAGCTCCACATGGGTATCCGTACTGGTGGCAATCAATACCGCATGCACATCAGGATCAGCCAAAGCGACTTCTACACTGTCAGCCACCTTGGCACCAGTGGCTTTCGCAACGGACTCTGCCGCCGGCGCATAGACATCAAAGACATATTTTAAGTTAGATTGAGCAAACGCCTGAATATTTTGAGCGTGCATCTTTCCGATTCGACCCGCACCGAATAACGCAAAATTAAGCATAGTTTTATCCTTAGGTTTATTTTTTTTATACAAGGCGACTATTAGACTTGTAGATATTGTTAACAAAGTATTGGCGAGCACAGTAGTCGCCCAAAAATTAAAATCATTTATAATTTTTTATCTCGTTCAATAATCCAAGCATGATCCGGATCATTATGAAAAATCCAGTTCCGACTTGGCCCCGCCATGACATTCAAATAATAGGACTGATATCCATGGGGTACGCCAACCGGATGATAGCCTTTTGGCACCATGACCAGATCACCATTTTCCACCGCCATGGTTTCATCGATGCTTCTGTCATCGGTATAAACTCGTTGAAAGACAAAGCCTTGTGGTGGATCAATCTTATGGTAATAGGTTTCTTCCAATTGTGTTTCCGCAGGCGCCGCATCGGTATCATGCTTATGAGGTGGATAACTCGACCAGCCGCCACTTGGTGTAATCACTTCACACACCAGCAAGCTGTCAGCGGGTTCGTTGCCAAATAAGATATTGCACACATGACGAGTGTTGCTGGCTACGCCTCGCGTTTCGTATTGGCATTGCTCAGGCGTGATCAACTTAGCTTGAAAGCCGCCCTTACCTGGCGCCTTACAAAATGCCACTTCCACATCGGTAATGGCTTCGATCCGAATTTCATCGTGTGCTGGGGAATACACAGAATAAGGGGCTTTCTGTTCAAACACACTCATGCGGTCGCCAATATTTTCCCATGCTTCTTTTTGAGTGCTCGCGTTGACTTTACCAGACAAAATCACCGCGCATACTTCATCGGTTCCGGTTTGAATAACAACCGACCCACCAGCTTTAAGCTGGTGCGCTTCAAATCCCACATAACGCCAATGGGCACTTTCTGGCGTCACTAACTGGGTTTGTGTTTCACCATTAACATGGTGTTTTTTGCTTAGTCTGTTTTTACTCAGTAAATGTGACATAAAAACCTCAATAATGATTATTGTCGCTTAATCTTGCTGAACCTATGGTTAAGGCTGCGCCCTGACATCGTATTGCTCTACGTCAACCCAGGCTCTTTTTTCAAAAGACTCCACCACGCTGTCGAGAATAATATTGACCTGAGTGGCGGCTCGAAAATCTGGCCATAGGGGTGCGTCGTTAACCATACCTTGAAATAAGTCTCGAATTTCAACGGCTTTCATGTCATTGAAGCCCAGGCCATGACCTGCAGACACACAAAATGCCTGATAATCAGGGTGCTCAGGTCCCACTAAAATACGCTTAAAACCTTGAGTTTGAGGATGGCCTTCAGCAATATACAAAGACAACTCTGATAAGGTTTCTTGATCAAAAATCAAGCTTCCCTTGGTTCCTGTGACTTCAAATGACAAACCATTTTTTCTTCCCCATGCGATTCGTGATGCTTCTAACGTACCTTGAGCACCATTAGCAAAGCGCACCATCATATGAGCCTGATCGTCGTTTTCTACTTCACCAACGCTTGCTTTGTCATCGTTTGACGCTTGATATATAGGACGATATTGATGAACCACTTTGAGATCGGCACACAACGATATGATGGGAGCCACCAAATGTGTCGCCAGTTGCACAAGATGCGAGGCCAAGTCATTCAACGCACCGGTTCCTGCAAACCGCTTCTGCAAACGCCAGCTAAATGGCAAATTAGCATCGGCAAGATAATCTTCATTAAACACACCGCGAAAATGCACCACCTCACCAATATCACCACGAGCGATTAATTGCTTAGCAAATTGCACCGTTGGGTTCTTGATATAATTAAAGCCCACTAGTGTTTTAACACCAGCACGCTCGGCCGCTTCAGTCATTTCCTTGGCGTCATCCGCGTTCAATGCTAACGGTTTTTCACTGTAAACATGCTTACCTGCGGCAATAGCGGCTAACGCTATTTCCTTATGTAAAAAATTCGGTGCACAAATATCCACAACGTCAACATCGGGATCATTAATCAAGCACTTCCAATCCCCTGTAGAGCGATTGAAGCCCAATTCCAGCGCCTTCATTTCTGCCAACTCTGATGTCGCGTCCGCTAGCATCTCACACTGTAATTGACCTTGTGGAATAGCAAATGCTGCTATCGCATTGCGGTAGGCTATCGCATGGGCTTTGCCCATATAGCCAGACCCCACCAACCCCACACGCATTTTCTTTACCGTCATGATCGTCTCACTATCGTCTGTGATATTCCAACAATGAAACCATAATAGAATATTTATTTCATTTAATTCAATAGATAAAGTGTATTTTTGTGGGAAATTATTAAAAGTCTTCGTTAAAAATAAAAAAACATCAACGACAACAACAAACAAACCCATTAAAAACAAAAAGATAGGGGATATGAATTTAAAGATAGAACCTTAAATTATTGAAATATTTATTCCAATAAATCTCGTGCAGACCTAGTTAGGTCTTTTTAGGTGACTTGGCACCACGCTTTAGAACCCAATACAAATACATAACCACAACGAGGTTAAACAAGAGTATTGAGACGTGAATAAAACTGGGAGTCTGGTAGAGGGCGTACAGTTCAAAGGGAATGTAAAGTGAGCCACTAATAAAAGCGAACCATTCGGTCCAGCGTAGTCGATGCCAAAGCCCATAGGCCATGACAAAACGAAAACAGGCATACAGCAGCGCGATTGCTGTCACCAACACTAGGCTCTTGTGAGTAACACTTTCGATCATACTAAGGACTAAAGACACATAATGATTGGTCGTGGAAATAGACCACTGAGCCATCAACTGCTCAGCCAATTGATGAAGATCCCGTCCTGCCAAAACATTCACACTAACCACAAGAAATAACGCCAATACGCCTTTTATCCCCTCCAAAAGGGCGATGGCGTTAAGACCTTCAAACTTCATAATGAAACTTTTTCACGACTATTGTGCTCGTCAATATGGTATTAAAAATAACTTCAGATACAAAACCCAGTATAAGAAAACAAGATGACAAAAAGGTGTTCAGGATTAATTATTAAGTAAAATGATATAGCAAAGGAAGTGTAAAAGAGTAAAGAGCGATAGAAACATCAACGAAAGCGCAATAAAAAAGGCAGGCTGGGGACAAAAGCCCAACCCACCTTAAACAGATCGAACTCGCGTTACACCCTAAACTTATCCAAGGATTTTGCTTGCTCAATAGTAATTTCTACCATGGTTTCACACAAAGCAGATTGTTCAGTCGCCGCATCAGAAACTGACTGACTGATGTCACGAATATTCGTCGTGTTACGATTAATTTCGTTCGACGTTGCACTTTGCTCTTCCGCTGCTGCCGCTATTTGTACCGTCATTTCATTAATTTCGTTAATACTGGCACGAATGGCTTCTAACGATGCTTTCGCCTGATTCGCAATGTGCTGAGTAGCGTTGGCACTTTCTCGACTTTCAAGAATGACTTTCTCAGCCCCTCTCACGCCATTTTGAAGTTGCTGAATCATTTTCTGAATTTGTTCGGTCGATTCTTGTGTTTTCGATGCTAATGTTCTCACCTCATCCGCAACAACGGCAAACCCTCGACCTTGCTCGCCCGCTCTGGCCGCTTCAATCGCGGCGTTCAAAGCCAATAAGTTCGTTTGATCAGCAATATCGGTTATCACCGTCAAAATAGATTCGATATTATTGCTGTATACGACTAACTCATTGATGGTCGTGACTACACCGCCCATTTTATCGGTCAACTGTGAAATCGAAGCCGTCGTACGTTCCACCACAAGAGAGCCTTCTTTCGCTGCTGCATCGGCATGATTAGCGCGACTGGCTGCCGTTTGAGCGTTATCCGCCACATCATGAGCCGTGGCTGACATTTCATGCATCGCCGTCGCTAATTGATCCAGTTCGTTTAACTGAGTATAAAGCTCTGAGGATGAACGTGCAGAGGAAGCCGCCGTTTTATCAGTATTTTCACGGACACGTAAAGACCGCCCTTTTACCTCACGTATCATTTGCTGTAAATAATCAACAAACTTATTAAACTCACTCGATACGGCACCAAATTCATCATTGCTGATAATGTCTAATCGCTTGGTTAAATCCCCTTCTCCGCCATTGATCTCCTGTAGAGACTCACGCAAAGCTCGCAAAGGTTCCAACAGACGAGTAACCACAACATACAAGATAATCGAAACTAGCAAACCGGCAATCAAGGTACTCCATAAGGCTATCCAGCCAAAGGAGCGCACGTCAGCAAATAATTTAGCCTCATCCAGTACCACGCCAATGTACCAATCAGCCCCGTATAAATTCGGTAATGGACTAAACGACACATAAACCGATGTGCCATCTGCTAGCGTATTTGGCAACAACCCATTACTCAAGGCTGGCACGCCTCCTTGCAATAAGTCCGCTATAGATTTGCCATTCAAATCAGCATTGGGATGACTGATGATCTTGCCAGATTTATTTAGCAAAAAGGCATAACCGGTCTCGTTGAAATTCAGGGTGTTCACCGCATCTGATACAGTTTTGAGACTCAGATCTCCGCCAAATGCCCCTTTAAATTGCCCCTGGTCCGAAAAATCGGCTATCACAGAAATTAGAATATCCCCTTCTGTAGAAACATAAGGCTCGGTCAACACAGCTTGCTTGTGATTTTTCCCCATATCATACCAAGGACGCTTGCGAGCATCCCAACCAGGTGGGTTCCAATTAGGATCGTTCGTAAAACGAGGGCCACCACTGTCCAAACCACCAAATAGTAATAAAAATTCTTTTTGGTAAATGGGTAAATCAAAGGCTTTTTGAATGGTCTCAGGACTGAAATCGGCATCGATTGTTTGTGAGATTGACTCGATTAAATCCATTTTATTTTTAAGCCAATTATCCACCTGTAACGCCAACGCTTTACTACTTTCTTGCGTGCTGGTCATGGTTTTTTCAAACAGTGCGGCGCGAAGACTTGAGTATTGCAACCAAGAGTAAATCGAGAACGCCAACACAACGACAACGGAAGCACATAAAACAACTTTATGGGATACCTTCATAAGCTCTACCTATCAAATAAAAATTTAAGCAAGCGACATCCTGCTTCCTGCAAAGTTTAGTCAGCTTTAGTAACGACACAATCGCCATAATTATTGCATTTGAGGGAATTTATCTTAATGCTCTACAAAGCACCACCTTTTAACCGTTGTTTTTTGTAGTCACTAAAGTTTAAACCAATAATAAAAAGCCCCCGCAATCCTAAAGAAAGCGGAGGCTGGCTGTTGGCAACACTAAACCAGAGGGCAAAATACCCTCAAGAAATTACACTAGATCAAAACGATCCAGCTCCATTACTTTCGTCCATGCAGCAACAAAGTCTTTCACAAAGCGTTCTTGTGAATCGGAGCAAGCGTATACTTCAGCGATAGCACGAAGTTGAGAATTGGAACCAAACACCAAATCGGCGCGCGTGGCTGTCCATTTAATTTTCCCCGTTTTACGATCACGGCCTTGGAACTCATCTTCTTTTTCAGAAGTGGCGAACCATTTCGTTCCCATATCCAATAGATTCACAAAGAAATCATTGCTTAACGTTTCTGGCTGCTGTGTCAACACCCCATGAGAGGATTGTGCGACATTAGCCCCTAGTACTCGCAATCCGCCTACTAACACCGTTAATTCTGGTGCTGATAGTGTGAGCAGCTGCGCTTTGTCTAACAACAACTCTTCCGTTGACACTGTGTAGCGGCCTTTTTGGTAGTTACGGAAACCATCCGCAATAGGCTCAAGAACAGCAAAAGAGTCCACATCCGTTTGCTCTTGAGTGGCATCACCACGACCAGGAGTAAACGGCACTGTCACGTCCAAATCTGCGGCTTTCGCCGCTTTCTCGATACCAACAGAACCTGCCAACACAATAAGATCTGCAAGAGAAATTTGCTTATTGCCAGACTGCGCTTTATTAAACTCAACTTGAATGGCTTCTAATGTTGCCAAGACATTAGCAAGTTGCTCAGGCTGATTGACAGCCCAGTCTTTTTGCGGTGCTAAACGAATACGAGCACCGTTTGCACCACCACGCATATCCGAACCACGATAAGTAGACGCTGACGCCCACGCTGTTGACACCAGCTGAGAGACACTCAAACCTGACGCTAATATTTTCGCCTTCAAACCTGCAATATCTTGCTCATTGACCAATTCATGGCTGACTGCTGGAATCGGATCTTGCCAAATCAACTCTTCTTGAGGAACCAAAGGCCCTAAATAACGAGACACTGGTCCCATATCACGGTGTGTTAACTTAAACCATGCACGTGCAAACGCATCCGCAAGCTGATCTGGATTTTCGTGGAAACGCTTAGAAATTTCCGCGTAAATCGGATCTACTTTTAATGCCATATCCGCTGTAGACATCATCGGAGCATGACGTTTCGATGCATCATGAGCATCCGGCACAGCATCCGCTAAGGCACCATTTTTAGGTTTCCACTGCGTGGCACCGGCAGGGCTCTTAGTCAGCTCCCAATCGTAACCAAGCAAGGTGTCAAAGTAGCCGTTATCCCACTGAATTGGGTTAGGTGTCCACGCGCCTTCTAAGCCACTTGAAATGGTATCTACGCCGTTACCTTGACCCTGACTGTTACGCCAGCCAAAACCTTGCTCAGTAATATCAGCGGCTTCAGGATCTACCCCAACTTGAGCAGCATCACCTGCACCATGAGTTTTACCAAATGTATGACCACCCGCGACTAAGGCAACAGTCTCCTCATCATTCATCGCCATACGCGCAAACGTATCACGAATATCACGCGCTGACGCTAACGGATCAGGCTTACCATCTGGACCTTCTGGGTTAACGTAAATTAAACCCATTTGTACCGCTGCTAATGGGTTTTCAAGCTCTCGGTCACCTGAGTAACGACTTTTTTCACCGCCACTTAATTCTAACCACTCTTTTTCGGCGCCCCAGTAAATATCATCTTCTGGCTCCCACACATCAACACGGCCACCAGCAAAACCAAAGGTTTCAAATCCCATGGATTCCAATGCACAGTTGCCCGCTAAAATCATTAAATCTGCCCAAGAAATCTTACGGCCATATTTTTGCTTGATAGGCCAAAGCAACCGGCGAGCTTTGTCTAAATTGACGTTATCAGGCCAGCTGTTTAATGGCGCAAAACGTTGTGTACCAGATGACGCACCACCGCGGCCATCCGCTGTACGATAAGTACCCGCGCTATGCCATGCCATACGGATGAAGAATGGACCATAATGACCATAATCTGCTGGCCACCAATCTTGTGAGTCCGTCATCAAAGCATACAAATCCTGACGCACAGCGTCTAAATCCAAACTGTTAAATTCTTTAGCGTAATCAAAATCCTCACCCATAGGATTAGATTTCGCTGAGTGCTGATGCAAAATCTTTAGGTTTAGCTGGTTAGGCCACCAATCTTTATTAGAGGTCCCACGACCTGCAAATTGCCCGGCGCTTGTTGCGCTCGTTGCACCGTGGTTAAAAGGACACTTACCTTCACTAGACATATTATTCTCCTGTTATCCTGACTGACTTTCTTTGCATTTTATGTGAGCTTTATAACGAAAAATCACAGCCCCTTCTCTCTTGTCCTAATAGTTATAGCCCTTCATAGATCAAGTTGCTAATAAATAAAACCTAATATTCCAATAGGCTAAGACAGAAAAGACTTAATTTCCCATGTCACGACATGACGAAAACGCAGTAGTACTCATTCAACATAAAGCATGCTTTACTAAGATAAACATGACTTAACTCACGATTTAGGAAAGCATCATGCATATTATCAATGCTCGTTTACGTCACCGCTCAGAGCTTTTCTCTATTCAGATTGAAAAGGGTATTTTCAGCAAGATAACACCTCAGAACGATAGGTTAGTCTCAGTAGAAAACCATATTGATGCAAATGGAAAACTCGTTTGCGCTCCTTTCGTCGAGCCACATATTCATCTGGACGCAGCGTTAACCGCTGGTGAACCAGAATGGAACCAAAGCGGCACCTTATTCGAAGGCATCGAACGCTGGAGTCAGCGTAAGCCAATGTTGAATGAAGCGGATATTCGACGTCGCGCCTTATCCACCATAGAGCTTTTGGTACAAAACGGCGTACAGGCTATTCGAACTCATGCGGATACCACTGACCCGACCCTAGTCGGTGTTCGCACGCTTTGCGCGCTTCGTGATGAGCTAAAAGACAAAATTGATTTACAGGTGGTAGCCTTTCCCCAAGACGGCATGTTGTCTTACCCCAATGGCTTAAAACTGATGGAAGAAGCGTTGGACATTGGCGCCGATGTGGTTGGTGGCATTCCGCACTTCGAATACACTCGAGAATTGGGTGAAAAATCTGTCAAACTGATTATAGAATTGGCCAAAAAGTACGATCGATTAATCGATGTGCATTGCGACGAAATCGATGATCCCAATTCTCGTTTTTTAGAATTCCTTGCCTGTGAAGCGTTATTCCATGATATGGGATCCAAAGTCACTGCAAGCCACACCACCGCGATGCATTCTTATGATAACGCCTATTGCTCGAAGCTATTCCGTTTATTAAAAAACGCCGGTATTAACTTTATATCCTGCCCGACGGAAAGCATTCACTTGCAAGGTCGTTTTGACAGCTACCCAAAACGCCGTGGCGTCACGAGAGTCAAAGAACTTAGAGAAGCCAATATCAACGTCTGCCTAGGACAGGACTCTATCTTTGATCCTTGGTATTCATTAGGCAATGGTAAGTTGCTTCGCACCTTAGATTACGCCATGCATATCTGCCAAATGATGGGATATCAAGACTACGCTCGGGCATTAGACATGATCACTGACAACAGTGCTCGTACCTTGTGCTTACAAGGTTACGGAATAGAAGTTGGCAATGCCGCAAACTTTATAATGCTGGATGGGCACGATGATTACAGCGTTTTACGTCAGCAAGGCGATGTATTACTGTCCGTTCGTCAAGGTAAAATCATCATGCAACGTCAGCCCTCTAAGATCATTTCTCCACCTTGGATTACTGATGAAATGGAGTAGAAAAATCTTTCAGGGTAGATAATATGAGCCTATTCTCTGTTCATCTACCCTGGATTTTCAGTATCAAATACGACATCCCGCGATAAATTTTGCTCTATAACAAAAAATCTTCATTTATATTTTTGCGCTTGCAAATATCCTTTCCTAGACTGTAAAGAACTTATCAGATTGTAAGGGACTATATAAATGCGCATCCATTCTATTCGAATCAAGATGATGCTTCCCATCATCTTTCTCTCCGTCATTTTAATCGCGCTGTTTATTTTTATGATGCTCATGAGCACCATGCAAAAGAGCAGTATGAAATTACAGGCAGAACACTATTTTGAGGCAATTTCAGAAGTACTCAATGCAGATCGTGATATTTATCAAGCACGACTTGCACAAGAGAAAATGCTCGATGGGGAAGGACCAAAGCAAGAGAATGAAGCAGACTTTAACGAAAATGCCCAACAAGTTTTTGATCGTTTCCAACTTTATCGACAGTACCTTGCCGATGAGCCAAAAGATCTGCTAACACCGTTCGAATCTTTCAATTCACTTTATGATGAATGGGTTTCATCCAGCAAAAGTCTACTTGCCACATCAAAAGGCAGCATTCAATTTTCACAGGCAATGATAGAGCTAGATCAGAAATTCCATACTATCCGTAATATGCTTGATGAAGCGGGAGAAAATCTGCACACACACACCAACAATGTAAAAGATCAAATAAACTCAGCTTCGGAGCTTAATAACTACGTAGAAGCCATCACTGAGGTATTAAATGCAGACAGAGACCTATATCAAGCACGACTAGCGCAACAAAAAATCATTAATGGGGTTGGGGATAAAGAAAAAAACAAAGAAGAGTTTAAACTCAATGCGGCTCAAACCTTAGAAAGGTTCAGAGCTTATCGTGGTCACCTTATTAATGAATCAGAACTAACGAAACCCTATAGTAAATTTGATGTACTTTTTGATGAATGGTATCAAGAGAGTCTAATTCAACTAAACTCCCCCAATATTCAAACCTCACAGAAACTTCCTCAAGAAATCATAGTAGCGGATGAGAAATTTGCCGCCATTCGCACACTTTTGGACAAAGCGGGAGAATCGGTCAGAAACCACTCAAGACACATTGAAGATCAAACCAAACAAAACATTGCTCGTAACCAAAAAATAGCCATGATAGTGACATCAATCGCCTTTATTCTTGCGCTCATTTTTGGTTATTTTATTCCACTTAAAATCACCAACAATGTGGAAAACATGGGACGTCGAATTAAAGAGATTGCCGAAGGAGACGGTGATTTAACTCAGCGAATAAACTCAAGTGCAAAAGACGAACTTGGGGATCTAGCCAAAGAGTTCGATAATTTTGTTGAGCAACTTAGGTCTATTATCAGCAATATACACAAACAATCATCGTCACTAGGCAACATGACCGCCGAGTTAAAAAATGCCTCTGAAACGACAAGCGATATCACTCAAGCATTGGTAAATGCTTCGACCTCCATGATCAGCGCTGGCCAAGAAATGAATCTATCAAATCAACAAATGGCGCAAGTAGCAAGAGATACCGCGACGGAAGCAACGACGTCTAGCCAATTAACCAATCAAGGAATTCAAGCCGTAAACACATCCCATAAAGCCATTTCTAGCTTAATTGATGATATTGAAAAGTCATTACAAAGAGCACAAGAGTTAGAGAAAAGCTCTGAAAATATATCTTCCGTCCTCGAAGTGATTCGAAATATTGCCGAGCAAACTAACTTACTGGCTTTAAATGCTGCGATTGAAGCCGCACGCGCAGGTGAACAAGGTCGAGGATTTGCCGTTGTTGCAGACGAAGTGAGAACGCTCGCGACCCGAACACAAAACAGCACAGATGAAATAGAAACCATCATAGAACAGCTTAAACGTAATGTCAGAGAATCCTCTACTTCCACTCAGAACAGCCGTAACAATGCCGATAATACAGCATCAAATTTTGATAACGTCATCAACATATTTGATGCTTTGAACCATTCATTTGAAAAAGTACAACAGCTGGCATCCCAAACAGCCCAAGCCACCGATGAACAAGCCGCATTGTCTAATAATATCAATCAAAGTCTCATGCTGTTAAAAGAACAGACCGATGGCGTAAAAGACGTCTCAAGCCTTATCAATAAACAGTCAAAACAAATAACGGATTTATATAAAACACTCAATAACGAAGTCGGAAATTTTAAAGTGTAATGTTTTACTGAGAGTAAGAAACGAACCGTCTTAAAAAAGACAGCCTTGCTCTTTAACCGCAGTTAAAGAGCAAGGTCATTTTATTCATTATGGCTTATCTGTTGGGCAGTTCTCCATGCCAACGCGATAAGTGGAAACGGTACTCATGTCGGCAAACTTACGAAAAGCATTGAATGCATCATAATTAGGCTTGTAGCTCACCGTGTAATTCATATTGATTTGAGCGCCAAAATTATTGGGCGTAAACGATGCGTCTTGGCTTATTATTTGGAATTCTTCTAGTTTGTTCTTTTTACCAAAAGTGATCACTTCTTGTGTTTTGGATTTATAAATCGCTCCCACATCCACATCAGAATTAGGCTGAAGGTTTTCCATGTAAGAAAAAGATGTGATGTCCTTACTTTCACAAACGGGTAACTCGGTGGTGTCCTCTGCCGCCAATTGCGTAGAAGAAACCATAAGAGGCACTATCGCAACCAATGCAGACAAACAAGATTTCATAATTTCTATCCTATGCGTTTAAAAAATCACCAAAAAAAGAAACGATTTCACGTTTCACACCAATACTATATTTTGTGGCTTCCCATTGGCAAAAGCTACGACATTTTCAAAGGCTATATTAAAATATAATTCGTAGCTGGCCTTTTCAACGTATCCTATGTGCGGTGTACAAAGCACATTTGGTAGAGATAACAACAGTTGATTAGCAGCCGTCGCAGGCTCTATTTCAAAAACATCCACTGCAGCACGTTTGCTCGGGTTAGACAACATTTCACGATACAAGGCATCGCTTTCAATCAACTCAGCTCGACTGGTGTTTACCAATAAAGAGTCTGGCTTCATTAATGCCAAATCCTTCTGAGTCACAATCGCTTTGGTCGCATCGTTAAGTCGTAAATGCAGCGTGACAATATCTGCACTTTGGAAAAATTCGGCTTTGGATGCTGCCGCAGTAAATCCATGTTGTTGCGCTAACGATCTAGAACTTTCACTACCCCAAACCAACACCTTCATACCAAAAGCCTTGGCATATTGTGCGATTCGCTGTCCAATTTTTCCGTAGCCCCAAATCCCTAGGACAGAACCATTCAACACTCGTCCTAACCCCAAAGAGCCAGACTGTTGCCAGTTCCCTTGCGAAAATTGCGCAACATACTCAGGAATGTGTCGACAGGCTGACATAATTAACCCCCAACATAACTCAGAAGGGGCAACAGGCGAACCCACCCCCTCAGCCACCGCCACACCGTACTTATGACAAAGTTTGGCATCAATGTGATTACTGATTTTTCCCGTTTGACTAATCAATTTCAAATTAGGCAAGCTGGCCAATAAAGCTTCCGTAATCACCGTGCGTTCCCGTATCAGAACAAGTGCCTCAAAATCCTTTAACTTATCGATTAAATCATCCGTCTTGCTAAAGGTTTCATTAAACACATGCACATCATGGCCTTGCAAAATGCGAAAACATGAAAGATCTTTGACTGCATCTTGATAATCATCTAATACCGCTATTTTCACGAGAAAGCCCTCTTCCGATCCTATTGCTGTCACCTAATAAATTGCGCTTATCATCCGTCAACTTAATACAAAACGCCAGAGCAAAAAAAGCCCCACATTTAGGTGGGGCTAAAGACAGACATTACCATTAAGGATTAATCGCAGCCTTTTACGACATCACGAAGCAAGTAAAAATAAACGGCTTACACACGCTCAAATACCGTTGCTATACCTTGCCCCATACCAATACACATGGTCGCAAGGCCAATCGTCGCGTCTTTCTCGCGCATCACATTGAGCAGAGTTGTTGAGATACGCGTCCCAGAGCAGCCAAGTGGATGACCCAACGCAATCGCGCCACCGTTCAAATTCACCTTATCATCAACAAGATCCAGCAAACCAAGATCTTTTAATACTGGAATAGACTGGGCAGCGAAGGCTTCGTTTAGCTCGACAATATCAATATCGGCAATCGTCAAACCCGCGCGTTTTAGCGCTTTTTTCGTTGCTGGAACAGGACCATAACCCATAATCGCCGGATCACAACCCGCTACCGCCATGCTACGTACTTTGGCAATCGGCGTTAAACCTAACTCTTGTGCTTTCTTCGCCGACATCATCAACATAGCTGATGCACCGTCAGACAAAGCAGAAGAAGTACCCGCGGTCACAGTACCGACTTTTGGCATAAATACAGGAGCCAAACTTGCTAAAGATTCCAGCGAAGTTTCTGGGCGAATAACTTCATCCACTTCCACTAGGATCTTATTCCCTTCCGCATCATGACCCTCTATAGAAACAATCTCATTGGCAAAACGACCTTGTAGCGTCGCTTCATGGGCTAAACGATGGGAGCGCACGGCAAAAGCATCTTGCGCCTCACGGCTCACACCGTGCATTTTCCCTAACATTTCCGCCGTTACCCCCATCATCATCGAGGCTTTTGCCATATGTTTGGACAGTGCGGGGTTAACGTCCACGCCGTGCATCATCCCCACGTGGCCCATGTGCTCGACACCCCCAACAACAAACACATCACCTTGGCCTGTCATGATCGCTTGAGCCGCCGTATGAATGGCAGACATAGACGAACCACATAAGCGGTTCACCGTCTGAGCGGCGCTCGTAATCGGCAATCCAGCCAACAAAGACACGGCACGAGCCATATTAAAGCCTTGTTCTAGAGTTTGGTTCACACACCCCCAGATAAGATCCTCCACATCTTTTTGATCTACCGTTGGATTGCGCTTAAACAAAGCTTTGACTAACGCTGCCGATAAATTTTCTGCTCGTACATTACGGAATACGCCATTTTTCGTTTTACCCATTGGTGAGCGAACGGCGTCGATAATAACGACATCATTTGGATTCAGTTTCATGAAAATTCTCCTCTAACCTATGGGAAGTTATGCGCCGTAAAAAGTGTCGTTGTTACTGGCCATGTCACGCATCTTCGCGGTTGGCTCGTACAACTTACCTAAGTGGCTGTATTTGTCTGCAAGATCACAAAAAGCCTGCAGTCCCATTTGGTCTAGGTAATGCAAGGCACCACCAAGGTATGGAGGGAAACCAATACCATAAATTAACCCCATATCCGCTTCTGCAGCTGACGCGACTATGTTTTCTTCTAGACAACGCACCGTTTCGATACAAAGTGGAATCATCATACGAGCCACAATATCGTCTTCTGTCAATTCAGCATGAGAGCTCACTACAGGCGCAAGCAAGTCATTAATTTCATCGTTAAAAACTTTCTTCGGCTTACCTTTACGATCTGCCTCGTAACGATAGAAGCCATGACCATTCTTTTGACCAAAACGCTTCAATTCAAATAGACGATCTACGGCATTGGTGCCTTCATGCTTCATACGATCAGGGAAGCCTTCTGCCATCACTTGATCGGCATGATACGCCGTGTCAATTCCCACCACATCAAGCAAATAAGCCGGACCCATTGGCCAACCGAATTTCTCCATGGTTTTATCTACTACTTGGAAATCAGCGCCTTCTTGCATCATCAAGGAAAAACCAGCGAAGTAAGGGAACAATACACGGTTTACAAGGAAACCTGGGCAGTCATTGACTACGACAGGTGTTTTGCCCATGGCTTGAGCATAGGCTACGGTTTTCGCAATGGCCGCATCGCTGGTTTTTTCACCTCGAATCACTTCTACCAATGGCATACGATGTACAGGGTTAAAGAAATGCATACCACAGAAGTTTTCTGGACGTTTTAAATCTTTCGCCAATTCTGTAATAGAAATGGTTGAAGTATTCGATGTTAAAATGGCGTCATCCGAAATTTTGGTCTCAACTTCCGCCAATACTGATTTTTTGATTTTAACGTTTTCAACAACGGCTTCGACGACCAAATCAACGTGCTCAAATTCACCATAACTTAACGCTGGAATAATACCATTCATGGCTTTAAAGGCTTGATCTGTTGTTAAACGTCCGCGTTCTACCTGACCATTAAACAGTTTATTCGCTTCACTCAAACCTAACTCTAAGGCTTCAGGGCGAATATCTTTCATGATGATTGACGTGCCTTTAGAGGCGGACTGATAAGCCACCCCCCATAATCCCAGCTCCCAGAACAGCAGCTTGTTTGACTGGCGTGGCATTTTTTGCGTACTTACCTGCGGTTTTCTTAATCTGTTGATCACTTAAGAAAAGATTCACAAGCGCTTTAGCCACAGGGCCTTTGGCCAATTTAACAAAGCCTTTTATCTCTGTCTCTATGGCTTTTTCCATATCCTGACTAATGCCCTTTTCGATAGTCTTGATGGCAGCCATAGGCGCAGGATAATGTTTACCCGCCTTAGCCCCAACCACACCACGAACGGACTCGAAGATCATCATTTTTTCAATAGGTGAAAACACCATAGGAGCACGCAATTCATCACGACGTGCATGGTAATCCAACTTACCATCGAGCACTTGTTGGATAAGATGACGTGCCGACTCATTGACTTTTGCTGCCGGGACTACTGCATCAACCGCACCATCTTTGAACGCCTCTTCGCTGCGTTTTTGAGCGCCACCACAAATCCATTCGCAAGCATTATCCGCGCCGATTAAACGAGGCAAACGAACCGTCCCACCCCAACCTGGGTAGATACCCAATTGTGTTTCTGGCAAACCAATTTTCGCAGAATCCGCCATCACTCGATAATCACAGGCCAACACCAACTCCATACCACCGCCAAGCGCAATACCATTAATGGCAGCAACCGTTGGGCAACATAGATTCGAAATGTCGTTGAAAATAGTATGAGCAAGGCGAAGTTTATCGGACAATTCATCCTCTTCGAGTTCAAACCAAGTAGTAAACTCAGTTATGTCTGCTCCTACGACAAAAACGTCTTTCGCACTGGCAAAAATAACGCCTTGCAAATCATCAATGTGTTTGAGTGCAGTAACGGCTTCGGCCAATTCATTCAAGGTAAGACTATTGAACTTATTGACCGATTCACCGACCAAATCCAGAGTGACAGTTGCCACGCCGGCATCATCGACTGCAACCTTGATTGCTTGTCCTTCGAAAATCATGCTGGTCTCCCATTATTTTTATTTTGATGACGATGGTATTTTCGTTCACCGTCATCCGGTGTTTAAAGGCAGTTTAGACGTAAGATGACTCAGCTAAACTGACTGTTTTCTAAAAATCACAAGCTTTTTTCAAGCTCAGGCACAGCATCAAACAAATCCGCTACTAAGCCATAATCCGCTACTTGAAAAATGGGCGCGTCTTCGTCTTTGTTGATGGCAACAATCACCTTGGAATCTTTCATGCCCGCCAAATGCTGAATCGCACCAGATATACCAACGGCAATATAAAGATCCGGCGCAACGGTTTTACCTGTTTGGCCAACTTGTAAATCGTTAGGTACAAAACCAGCATCCACAGCAGCACGTGATGCACCAATGGCAGCGCCAAGTTTGTCTGCGACGCCTTCCAATAATTTGAAGTTTTCACCATTCCCCATACCACGACCACCTGAAATAATCACACTGGCGGCCGTCAATTCAGGTCGGTCAGATTCGGCTAGCTGTTCCTTCACAAAGCGACTGCGATCAGAGGCAATCACTTGCGAAAGTACTTCACGCTCAGCGTTGCCACCTGTGCTTGCTGCCGCATCAAAACCGGTTGAACGAACCGTCAATACTTTTACCGTATCCGTAGTTTTTACCGTAGCAATGGCGTTACCTGCGTAAATTGGACGAACAAAGGTGTCTGCGGATTCGACTTTAATAACGTCAGACAACTGCGCCACGTTTAAAAGCGCAGCCACACGTGGCAAGGTATTTTTCCCTGTCGTGGTTGCAGGCGCTAAGATATGACCGTAGCCACTGGCTATATCAACGACTAATTTGGAGACATTTTCAGCCAATTGATGCTCATAAACGGCATTATCAGCCACCAATACTTTACTGACACCAGCCACTTGCGACGCTTGCTCAACAACGGTTTGGCATTCGAAACCAACCACCAATAAATGCACATCGGCACCAATCTGAGTGGCTGCGGTCACGGTATTTAATGTCGCAGGTTTTAAAGATTTATTATCGTGTTCGGCAAGGATTAAAATGCTCATGACACCACCTTCGCTTCATTTTTAAGTTTGTCTACCAATTCCGCTACAGAAGCCACTTTGATACCACCAGCACGTTGTGGCGGAGGCGTAACCGATACGATGCTGACATTAGAGCCAACTTCTATACCAAGATCGGCAGGAGTTTTGACATCCAATGGCTTTTTCTTCGCTTTCATAATATTAGGCAAAGAAGCAAAACGTGGTTCATTCAAACGCAGATCCGTAGTAATCACCGCAGGTAAAGTAATCGCCAATGTCTGCAAACCACCGTCAATTTCACGAGTTACTTGCGCTTCACCGTTTTCAATCACCACTTCGGAGGCAAACGTTGCTTGCGGGTAATCCAATAAAGCCGCCAGCATTTGGCCTGTTTGATTATTATCCGAATCGATAGATTGTTTACCCATAATCACTAAATCAGCGGCTTCTTCTTGGGCCACCTTAGCAATTAACTTGGCAACCGATAAAGAGTCTAAACCGTCTTCAGTTTCTACTTGAATCGCGCGGTCAGCCCCCAAAGCCAATGCCGTGCGTAAGGTTTCTTGGCAAGATTTCGACCCCACAGAGACCACCACAACGTCAGAGGCGACGCCTTTCTCTTTTAGACGAATGGCCTCTTCCACAGCGATTTCACAAAAAGGGTTCATGGACATTTTGACATTGGTAAGATCGACCGCCGTATGATCGGCTTTGACGCGAACTTTGACGTTGTAATCTATCACTCGCTTTACAGATACTAAGATTTTCATAAGCCCCTCGTATTTATTATTAAGCTTTCTTTCATGCATTAGACTGACCCATATTGCCAGATCCATATCATGCAAACATTCCCTATCAATAGAACGCTTTACTTACCCTCTATAGTAGTTTGGGAATGCTTTTCATCAATAACAAAAAAGCGCCAGTTAACTGACAAAAATATTCAGACATAAACCTCACAATATTTTTAGCTAACAAAAAAGACTGATTTTCCTCCCTCCTCTAGATCTTTCAGTCTAGCGCCTAAGATAAAAAAAAGCCCCACTAAAAAGTGAAGCTTTCTGTCATACGCTACACGCCACTTATTTATTGCGCGATAAAAATGCGGCAAAGGCTTGATGTGCCTCAGTAGATCGTAATCGATCCTTGAAAATACGCCCTTCTCGCATCAATGCCATCTGCACATCATTTTGCCCTCTAAATTTCAGTAAATCTTTACTTAAAGCCACCGCTTCAACAGGTAAAGCGGCGATTCTTTGAGCATAGAATAAAGCCAACTTGTAGGCTTCTCCTTCTTCGCATAAGTGATTTACTAGCCTCATTTCATGGGCCTGTGTTGCACCAACCACATCTCCTAACACAAGTATTTCAAAAGCTTTTTGATAGCCAACCAACTGAGGCAACAGATGACTGGATGCGGCTTCTGGCACCAAGCCTAACTGCACAAATGGAAACTGTAACCGCGCTTCGCGGGAGGCCAGTACCAAATCACAATGCAACAGCATGGTCGCCCCCACACCAACCGCACGACCTTCCACACCTGCAATAAGGGGTTTTTTATAGCTACTCAATACCTGTAAGAAAGCCATAATCGCTTCCATTTTTTCAGGTGTTTGGGCGATTTGTACAAATTCATTAATATCATTCCCCGAAGAGAAATCCCCTCCAAGGCCATATAACAAGGTAACTTTTACTTGATCGTTGTGTTCTGCGCTACGCAATGCATTCGTCAATGCTTGGTACATGTCTAAGGTAATGGCGTTTTTTTTATCGGTTCGGTTCAAACACAAAACTTGTATACCTGACTCAATACTTTCAGTAACAAAATCACTCATTACTGGCGCTCCTCTGATGGTAAATCAAGCACCTGTTCCTCAACCAATTTACGCACCATAGGCCCGTCTTCAGACCAGCCATGACAAGAATTCACTAATTTAATCAAGGCTTCAGGGACGTGCTGTGGGTACTTCTCTCCTAGAGGTTGCCACATAGTTTGAAAAGCAGTCGTTGCAATCACGGGAAACAACTCCAACACATGAGTACAACCCACTTTTCCACTAAAGGTTTGCTTGAGCCAACGATTCCAACCAGGCCCAATGCGTGTGCCCTTTAAAACAGAAAAGCTTGGCATCGCACCTGCGCAGTTTGGAAAAGGGAAAGCCTCCATGGAAACCGACACCTCCTTGATTAAAAAGGTGTCATCCAATGTCAAACACACACTAATGTCGTGAAAAGGACTGCCCTCTGGGACCAAGCTATCATCAAATTCACGATTGACATCGTAAGTCTTCAAATCCTGCATAGTTGCTTCAATATCCCACAGTCCATCCTCGCGCAAAAAACCATAGGATTCGATACAACGTCTATGCATTAGCTTGCGCTTCATTTGTGTCATTATTGCCCTCCTGACCTGTATTTGAGCAAGCCTTAGACTTGCTTTTCTTCACGCAAGGCACGACGCAACACTTTCCCAACGTTCGTCTTAGGTAACTCTTTACGCACTTCAACAAACTTAGGCACTTTGTAAGCAGCTAAGTTCTCTTTACAGTATGCCCGTAGTGCTTTTTCGTCCAATGAATCAACATTGGCTCTTAACACCACAAAAGCTTTAACCGCTTCACCCGTTTTATCGTCTGGCACGCCAATCGCTGCCGACTCAAGAATGGATGGGTGAGAAGAAAGGCAATCTTCTACTTCTGTTGGGTACACATTGAAACCTGAGACAATGATCATATCTTTAGCTCGATCCACAATTTGCAAATAGCCATCTGGATGCTGCACCGCAATGTCACCTGTAATTAAAAAGCCATCCTCAGTCATGACATCGCGCGTCGCTTCTTCGCGATTCCAATAGCCTTTCATCACCTGTGGACCACGCACGCACAGCATGCCCGCTTCTCCTTGCGGTAATGCTTCACCGTTTTGATCTTGAATTTTGATTTCTGTTTCAGCCACTGGCACACCAATCGTACCAATACGTTCTTTACCAATAGGATTAAAAGACACAACAGGAGAGGTTTCTGTTAAACCATACCCTTCTACCACTTTGCATCCAGTCACTTTTTGCCATTCATCGGCTGCCGCATGGGTGAGCGGCATACCGCCTGAACAGGTAAGTTTTAAGTGTGAAAAATCCAACGCACGAAAATCGGCTTTATTACAAAGCCCGACAAACAAAGTATTTAAACCAACAAAGCCTGTAAATGGCCATTTTTTTAGTTCTTTAATAAAACCGGGCAAGTCTCGTGGATTTGGGATTAATACGCTGTGCGCTCCATTTTCTAACAATGTCAAACCATGGATTAAGAAGGCATAGATATGGTACAGCGGAAGCGGTGCAATATAGAGCTCAACTTTAGGCTCAACAATCGAACTTAAACGCGAGCTTAATTGGTTCATATTAGCGATCAAATTAGCATGCGTCAGCATGGCGCCCTTAGCAACGCCTGTCGTCCCTCCAGTATATTGCAACACCGCAATTTGCTCTGGTTTACAAGCGACTTTAGCAACCTGCTTATCTTTACCTTTTGCCAGTACGTCATTTAACGCAAGCGCATTAGGAAGATGGTACGCTGGCACCATTTTTTTAACATATTTAACAACTGAGTTGACCAACAAACGTTTTAACGGCGAGTGAAAATCAGCAATTTCAGTAATAATGACATGTTTGATCGAGGTTTTGGCTAAGATTTTTTCGACGTTATGTGCCATGTTTGCAAACACGACCAAGGCTTTAACGCCAGAATCATTAAATTGGTGTTCAAGCTCCTTTGGAGTATACAAAGGGTTCGTATTCACCACGATCAGCCCTGCTTTCATCGCTCCAAAAAGAACGACTGGATATTGAATTACGTTAGGCAATTGAATCGCAATGCGATCCCCCGGCATCAAATCCGTTTCGTGTTGAAGATATGCGGCAAACTGATCGGATTTTTCATTCAACTCACGATACGTTAATGTTCTACCAACGCTCGTAAAAGCAGGTAGGTCAGCATATTTGCTGACAGCCGCAGCAAGGACATCCGTTAACGACTGATAGCCATTAGGATTAAGCGACGTTGGCAAGTAACTTCCAGGTACTTTTCCAACATCGGCCGTGCTATGACGAGTAGTATCCATTGACATAATAAACGCTCCATTTGTTTTTTTATTTAGGAGAATAAGTAAACGCAAAAGCTCAACTGTGCAAACTGCCGTTGAGCTTCAGAGCATTCAAGCGCATCCAATCAAACCTAAATAGGAAAGATTTGCGTCAACTTGGTTGCTAACATAATGTCACCATCGGCTCTAATTTTACCTTGCATAAAAGCCGCCATACCGTCTAGTTCACCACTCATGACAGCTTTTAGGGTATCTAAATCCATACTTAGAGTCACCGTAGGATCATCATGTTCCCCTTCTCCCATTTCACATTCGCCATCCGCGATAGTTAAGTGATAGCTGTCCGCATCGTCTAAGTCAAATTGAAATGTCGCCTCCATGTCATCGGCTTCATCGGCATCAAATCGACCTAACATAGATTCAAATACTGCTTTTGCTTCGCTCATCATATTCCCCTTTTCAACCCGTCAAAAATATTGAGTCTCGCTCAGCCAACTTCCTACTGAAGCAAAGCTGAGCGAGGCGTAATTTGCTACATATTATGCATTTAAGAAAACGAAGTTTTCTTCGTCCATTGCCAATAAGTTATCAGCGCCTGACAACATCGCCTCAACATGGGCATGCGTACGTGGCAACAAACGCTCATAATAAAAGGTAGCTGTCTGTAATTTGGCGGTATAGAAGCCCACTTCATCTGTGCCTGCATCTAATTTGGCTTGCGCCGTGACGGCCATACGCGCCCAGAAGTACGCTAAAACAACATAGCCTGAGAACATCAAGTAATCCACCGACGCCGCACCGACTTCATCTTTATTGCGCATCGCTTTCATACCAATTTTCATCGTCACATCGCCCCACTCACCATTCAATTTATCGAGAACGGTGATATAAGATTTAAGGCGCTTATCACCCTTGTGCTCTTTACAGAACTTATGAATGATTTTGGTAAAGCGTCGTAATGTGGCGCCTTGGGTCATCAATACTTTTCGTCCTAGTAAATCCAGCGCCTGAATGCCCGTTGTACCCTCATACAACATAGAAATACGGCAATCTCGTACGTTTTGCTCCATCCCCCACTCTGCGATAAAACCATGACCACCAAACACTTGTAACCCTTGGTTTGCCGCTTCAAAACCTGTCTCTGTTAAAAAAGCTTTAGCAATCGGAGTCAGCAACGACATTAATTCATCTGCTTCTGCTTTTTCTTCTGCGGTACCTCGCTTCATGGTATCAACCAGCATAGAACAATAATGAATTAGAGCCTCGTCCACCTTCAGCAAACGCTTTTTGAGTCAATAACATACGGCGAACATCTGGATGCACTATAATAGGGTCAGCGGCTTTGTCAGGTGCTTTAGGCCCAGATAAGGCACGCATCTGCAAACGGTCTTTTGCATACGCCACAGAATTTTGTAATGCCCATTCAGCGTGCGCTAAACCTTGCAATGCGGTCCCCAAACGAGCAGCGTTCATAAAAGTAAACATGCAGTTTAAACCACGGTTTGGCTCTCCAATAAGAAAACCTTTCGCGCCATCAAAATTCATCACACAAGTCGCATTACCATGAATGCCCATTTTGTGCTCAATGGACCCGCAAGAAACTTGATTTCGGTCAGCGATTTCGCCACCGCTATTAACGTTGTGCTTAGGCACAATAAACAATGAGATACCTTTGGTACCCGCAGGTGCATCTGGCAAACGAGCCAATACGATGTGAACAATGTTATCCGCCATATCGTGTTCGCCTGCAGAGATAAAGATCTTCGTCCCAGTCACGGCGTAACTGCCATCCGCCTGCGGCTCAGCCTTCGTTTTCAACATACCTAGGTCGGTACCACAATGGGACTCGGTGAGACACATGGTCCCCGTCCACTCACCGGACACCAACTTGGTCAAATAGGTTTGCTTTTGCTCATCCGTTCCATGTAATTCAATGGTGTTCATGGCACCATGACTTAAGCCTGGGTACATTCCCCATGACCAGTTAGACGTGGCAATCATTTCAGTAACCAACATACCCAATGAATCGGGTAAACCTTGTCCACCCATGTCTTCAGGATGCGATAAGGATGGCCAGCCACCCTCCACATATTGCTTATAAGCTTCTTTGAAACCATCTGGCGTTGTGACCACGCCATCTTTGAACTGACAACCCTGTTGGTCGCCAATACGGTTTAGAGGAGAGAGGACACGCTCAGCAAATTTGGCGCCTTCTTCTAGAATAGCCGCTACCATGTCTGGTGTGGCTTCTTCGGCACCTGGCAACTTAGCGTAGTGTCCATGAAGATCGAGTACTTCTTCCGTTACGAACTTGATGTCGCGCAAGGGCGCTTTATATTCTGGCATGACTTGTGACCTCTTATTGTTTTTATTCCATATGTTTCATAGGAACCTTTAATATCAGAAAGGTTCCTCTATCAGAGGCTTTCTCTCAATAACAAAAGATGCCAAAGTTAATGACAAAATAGACCAAGATGTGATTTTTTCCAGTGAAACTAGACCATCAAGCAACCGATTTTAAAAATACTCTCTACGAGTGCATAAATTCCCTGACACTAAGAATGACTCGCAATTGACAGCGTCTCCTTACAAAAAAATGGCCATGTCCCTTCTTCGCTACCTATGATTTCCAAACGGCTTGATTCGCACCAAGGGGATGCCGATAAGGTGATCTCCCCCGCGATACATTGACAAAAAGCGCGTCTCCCAAGTGCATGACAAATACGCCTTTGATTCGATAAACGCCCTGCAAATTGGCCATTGATTTGATACTTTTCATCACCTCTTCTTTGTCAAACCGTTCTTCTTTCGGCCACTTCCAACCCAAGACCTGCATCGAATCCTGCTTTTTTGATAATACCAATAACGATTTTCACCGGATCCTTGTTCATGCTCGTGTTCATGTTGGTGTTTTTGTGCAGACGCTGAATTAGAGATATTATGAGCAACCGATATAGAGTCTGGATGCGATAAATCAGCCAAACCTATATCCAAGGCATCAAGATCAAGATGCATAGGATCAGACAGGTAAAGAGCCGGCTTTGATGTCAGTGAAATCGGCCCAAAACGAGCTTTTAAACGCTGTATATCTTCTTGCTGATAACGATCCACATGACTAAAAACAATACCATCAGCTGACTCGATCTGGTCATGAAAAATGTCGTGTTTTGTATAACGTTCGTCTTTTAAATGTCGAGCATCCAGCACACAAAATGCCCCCGTGAATAGCAAAACGTCTTGATATGAATCACTGCGTAATTTAGCAATGATTTGTTGCGGGTGACCAAGGCCCGAAGGCTCTATAAAAATGCGATCAGGGTTATGTTGACGAATTAATTGATTCAAACCCAACTGGAATGCAGCCGACGTGGTACAGCAAACACACCCACCCGGCACCTCACGAATCGCCACACCTAGATCTGCATAGAAGGCGCCATCAAGGCCAATATCACCAAACTCGTTCACCAGCACAGCCCAACGTTCATGAGGAGGCGCTTGTGTTAACAGCTGCCGAATTAAGGTCGTTTTACCCGCCCCTAAAAACCCCGTAATTAACGTAACTTTTATCCCTTGATAACGCATAAGAATACATGCTCAATACATAACAAAAGTGTCAAACATGACAGCTTAAAGGCATAAAAACAATCCGTTCTATTAAAATGAATAGATCATGGTAATGCTAGTCGTCGTGTCTGTTTTTGCCTTCAAATCCAACGCTTCACTGTTGTGGGTCATATTATACGAGGCCTTCATACTCAGATTGTCTCTTAATTTTGACGTAATGGCCGATTCTGATTTTGAAATGGTATTTTTATTACTCTCTAACGCGACATCACTGCCCAATGTTTGAGTGAATTTCACCTCTGGACTAAAGTTGTATTCGTACTCTACTTGCAAATGCACAATGACGGTATCATCCAACGCCCCTTCGTCTGTTCGATTAAAGGAATAACCAGGGCCTATGTTGTAGTCTAAGAATGAATCTTGATTAGCGAACAACCTTTTTGAATAACCAACCGCAATGGTATTCTGGTATTCATAGCCACTAAAACGATCGTCAGTGTAAGACCCAAAAACAAAGACAGACGAGTTCTCAGGGCTTAGTTTATAATCACTTTGCGCCGACAAAAAAACCCTTTGAGCCGTCGCCTCATCCTTTCCCTCGTAAGTGTTGCGCTTGTACAAAGCGTCTAACTGGTATTTATTTTTCCACTCTCTAAAATCTTGTTTAATAACGGCCTTCCCTTTTAAGGCTGAGGCTCTCCGTATTTCCTGTTGTCGCAATCACACCAAGCTCAACCTCGGCACTTAGTGGCTCTAAAGGTACTTCTAACTGCTCAGGCTCGACCGCATGAAGCGATGAAACTGAACAAGCCAAACCGGTCAATATCGATAGCAGAAGCGGTTTCATTGGAATGTCTTCCTTTTATCTCATCAAACAAACTCCGAAGTGGCTAAAAGGAAAAAGGGGGGATACAAAAAACGGAAAACTAACACAATGCCAATACTAGTCCCCCTTCCTTAATGACCATCAGGCTTAGAGCCATTCTTACATTGATCTCGAAATATCACAGTCAAAATTCCGTTAACTATATGAAAAGTAATAGATAAAAAGGAAGGAAGCCTTACACAACAACTCAAACACGCACTTTAACGTTATTATTTACATCTTTACTCTGATAAATGAGGTCATCGCCTGCTAAAGCACGGGCGGATTTTGCCAATCTGTCATACAACAAGACATTGACGGATGCAGCAAGATTCATACAGCCAATTGTTGGAACGAACACAACAAAATCAGCTCTATCTACCAGTTTTTGGTCAATCGTTCCGTCTTCAGGACCGAATATATAGAGGGCATTATCTGGATGCGAAAAAGCAGGTAACGGTGTTGCTCCTTGAATCAAATCGACACAGACAATCTTTGTATCTGGAGTCACAGCGTCAATTAAGGTATCCACTCCCAATGACTCTATATTTATTAATGGAATGGTTGCGCTGACTTTTTTAGTATCCGTGGACATTTTTACAGCCCGGTCATAACGATGGCCAGAGTACAGTACTTGATCAGCCTGATAACAACCCGCAGCTCGCATCACAGCCCCTACGTTGGATGCGCTTTTAGGGTTGATTAAACCAATAGAAATGCATTCTTTTTTCATTACAGACTCACATCACTCACAAGGAAAAGAATCAGGATAATAGCATTATTTAAGCACTGATAAGACGCTAGAACACTGTTATAAGCTGAGCAAAAAATAAGAAAAAACAAATACATCCACCGCCGATCCCTTCCGCTGACCAATAAGATGAGTACACTGAAGGAATTAAAAGCATCTCGACCCTATTTAGGACAACTATGAACCGCCTTAAAAAACTTGGTTTAACCCTGCTAGCCGCTGCGACTTTTGAAACACAAGCGGCATCTGTTTGGAAAGTCACCTCTGGCACCAATACCATCTACATTGGCGGTACCATTCATTTATTAACCCCGCAAGATTATCCCTTGCCCTTAGCATACGAAAAAGCCTATCAAGCGGCAGATAAAGTTGTATTTGAAACCAATATGGACGTCATTAATAATCATGCTTTTAAGCAGCAAATGAAAAAAGAACTCTCTTATTCTGACGGCACCACCATTGATAAAATCATCTCTCCTGACACCTACCAGTCATTAAAGATTTACCTCGATGCTCGACAAATTCCCTTTACCGCTGTACAAAATTTAAAACCCAGCGCCTTAGCGATTTCTCTCAGTATGATTGAACTCAAACATCTAGGATTTACCAGTGAGGGCGTGGATTATTTTTACGCTGAAAAAGCGAAGCAGGATAAAAAGCCAAGTGGCTGGCTTGAAGAACCTGAAAAACAGGTTGAGATACTCAGTGATGTTAATACAAAAGACAGTGACGATGTTATCAATTATGCCCTAACAGACATAAAAGACATGCCGAACAACATGGAAAAGCTAAGACAAAGCTGGCGCAGCGGTGATATGGAGGCCATGGCAGACATAGAATTAAAAGATTTCAAAAAAGATTATCCAGAAGTCTATCAGTCGCTATTGGTTAATCGTAACAATCTTTGGCTCCCCCAAATTGAGCAGATGTTAGAAAACTCTGGTGTTGAATTTATCATGGTAGGCGCTATGCACCTTGCTGGCCCTGACAGTTTATTAGAAAAACTCAAAGCTAACGGTTATCAAGTCACCAAGCTTTAAAGAAAACGATTATTTATTGCAATTTTTCTCCCCAAATCACCACGAATTTTTTATACTTGGCGCCGAAATAGTTAACTGACCAAATGATCAGTGACAAAACTTACTCGGCGCATTGTATTGTGAGCTTTCATTCTAGCATGTGGACTCACAATAAAATGAATATCGTCGGCCCACTAGCAAAAGGCTCCCCTATGCTCGAACGTTATTTTCAACTTAAAGCTCATAACACGTCGGTACGTAATGAAGTCGTTGGTGGTATCACCACCTTCCTGACCATGGCTTATATCATCTTTGTTAACCCTTCAATACTGGCACAAGCTGGCATGGATCAAGGCGCGGTATTTGTTGCCACCTGTCTTGCCGCCGCGATTGGCTGCTTGATAATGGGCCTTTATGCCAATTACCCAATCGCACTAGCGCCTGGTATGGGCTTAAACGCTTTTTTCACCTACGGTGTTGTCCTAGGCATGGGCTATTCCTGGGAACAAGCTCTAGGGGCGGTGTTTTTATCTGGTATTCTATTCATCTTTATCAGTATCTTTCGCATCCGCGAATGGGTTATTAACGCCATCCCGTCATCTTTAAAGCTAGGGATTGCGGCGGGCATTGGTCTTTTCCTTGCCATGATCGCGCTACAAAACTCGGGCATCATTGTTAAAAATCCAGCGACAATGGTGTCCTTAGGAGACCTATCATCACCTTCAGCCATCTATGGCTTGCTTGGTTTCTTCGTGATCTGTGCCTTGTCTTATCTAAACGTCACCGGTGCCGTTATGATTGGCATACTACTGGTCACTGTTCTCTCTATGCTATTCGGTCAAAATGAATTTGGTGGTTTGGTGTCTGCACCACCGTCCATTGCACCGACCTTTCTTGCCATGGACATTGAAGGTGCCTTCCAAATCAGTATGCTAAGCGTGATTTTTGCCTTTTTCTTTGTGGATCTATTCGATACATCTGGAACACTGATTGGTGTGGGTCAACGTGGTAAGTTATTAGACAAAGACGGTAACTTACCACGTTTGAAAAAAGCGCTGCTTGCTGATTCAAGTGCCACTGTTGTTGGTGCAGCCTTGGGTACTTCATCAACCACCAGCTATATCGAAAGTGCCTCTGGCGTTGCTGCAGGCGGACGCACAGGATTAACAGCTGTCGTAGTAGCCTTGTTATTTTTATTAAGCCTTTTCTTTGCACCGTTAGCTGGCTCCATTCCTGCGTATGCAACAGCTGGTGCACTTATGTACGTGGCGGTTTTGATGACAAGCAGTCTCGCTCATGTGGATTGGGACGATATTACCGAAGCCGCACCGGTACTCATTGCAGCATTCACTATGCCGCTTACCTACTCCATAGCAGATGGCATCGCGTTGTCTTTTATCAGCTACGCTGTTATCAAACTATTGTCTGGTCAAGGTAAAAAAGTCAGTCTTGCTGTCTATATTTTAGCAGCCTTGTTTATTGCCAAATTCTTTATTTTCGTTTAACAAGAGCGGAAAAACCAACAAACAGAAGTAAAGTCTCACTTTACTTCTGTTTTTTTACTCTCCCCTTTTTTACCCTCCTCTAAGAAGCAAAACTCCAGTTACCCTCTATTTTCAATAAAGCACGACTGAATACAGTAGTCGTATAACTGTATCTACTATATGATTCGCCATCTTTTTTTACCCGCCAAGCGAAGCAAACATGTCTGACAATGCGCTCTATACGGACTTATCTGGTTACTACGATTTAATGTGTGCCGATATTAATTATCACGCTCAAAGCAATAACGCCCATCGTCTTCATCAAATTTTCGGCAACGGCGGGAAACGGCATTTGGATTTGGCGTGTGGCACTGGCCCTCACATTCACTATCTTAGTCAAGAAAACTATCAATGCAGCGGATTGGACATTAATCAGCCCATGCTCGATATTGCTAAGCAACGTTGCCCTCAGGCGCAATTCGAATTAGGTAACATGTGTGAATTTAACGTGGCCATTCCCTATGACTTCATTACCTGTTTTTTGTACTCAATTCATTACAGCGGCGATATTGGACGTTTAACAAACTGTATCGAAAGCGTTCATAAAGCCCTTAACGTCGGTGGTGTATTTTGCTTTAACGCTGTCGATAAGGACCAGATAAATAATGCTATATCGGCAAAACACAGCGTTGTAGAGGGAGACAGCCAGTTTTCTTTTGCATCCTCTTGGCACTACAGTGGCGAAGGGGAGACACAAACGCTCAAGCTAAGCATAGAAAAAACAAACGCTGAAAAAAAACAGGTCTGGTCTGACGAACATCCTATGGTGGCGTTGAACTTTAACCAGTTACAAGAATTATTAACGCCCTATTTTGACGTTCATGTTTTTGAGCATGAACACGACAAAATCATTGCATGGAACAAACAATCAGGCAACGCTATTTTTTTGTGCGTAAAAAAATAAAAGCAGGCAAGTGACGATCTTAAGATTCGTTCATAGAGCGATATTTTAATATCAAGGCAATGATTTCATGGTCACTAACGGTAGAAGATAAAGACTCGTTCATTGAACGTCTTTGCGGTAAACGTATATTGAATTTACTTTTTAGTATATTCACAACCTGTGAATCTGAATTAGGATCGAACACTTGGCTAGCAAACACACAAATACGTTGTAGTACAAACTCTTTAGCGCTATTTATCATATGGTTCCTATGATGTAAAAAAATTACGTGACTCCCCCTTCGTTCTTATTACTAAATTAAAGCGTCATTTCAAATAAAAGCAGAAGAGCAGATTTATATGTTACTTTTAGGATAAGTAATGGGCAGAGTACTTGAAGAAATTCAGAATTCGCCTCGAATACGGTTTCGTATCCATATGCGCAAACGAAAAGACTAAGCCGTGCCTTCTCTAAGCACGACGTACCACACCAATATGAGCTGAATCCATGGCTTTGTCCACTAATCCTTTCCATAAAAAGCAAATAATCTGAAAATTCCTCCATTACGCCACTCTATTTGGACGCAATTTCACAATGGCAAAATGATTTCAACCAATAAACCGCCAAGCTCACTGCGCGCCGCTCGAACAGTGCCGTTATGCTGACGAATCGCATTTTCGGCAATGGCTAACCCCAACCCAGCCCCACCACTGTGCCGATCCCGCGCCGTTGAAACACGGTAAAAAGGTCGAAAGATAGAGTCCAACTCATCTTCTGGAACGCCTTCACCATCGTCTTCCACTCGAATAACCAAACGATTGGAGTCAACGGTCAAAGCGACTCGAATTTGCTGATTGCCATAATAAATGGCATTACGAACAATATTCTCCAGCGCGCTCATCAGCAGTTGAGGGTGGCACGTTATCATTCGATCAGGAATCTCAGATACCGAGAGGGTCTTGCCCATTTGCTCCGCTTCAAATTGACAGTCTGCTAGTAGCGCTTCACACAAGCTCGAAAACGGCTGTACTTCTCGATTAAGATGACTGTCTACCTGTACACTCGACAATTCGAGCAATTTACCAATCATTTGCTCCAGACGCTGAGCCTCAATGTCTATGCGCGCTAAATCTGGACTTTCTCCCATCTTTCTTCTGGCTAACGCTTGCGCCATCCGTAGGCGCGTCAAAGGGGAACGCAACTCATGGGAAATATCCGATAATAAACGCTGCTGACGGGAAATCATCACATTCACCGCCTCCACCATTTGGTTAAAACTGGCTCCGGCTTGACGAAACTCTGAGGTGCCTCTTTCCAACTCAGGATCAATTTCAAAAATCCCTTGCGCGACTCGCTGAGCCGCCTTTTCCAATCGACGAGCAGGCTGACTTAAGGCCCAAGCCAACCAGAGTAATAAGGGCGTACTCACCAGCATTACCGCGAGCAACAAACGCAATGGGTGATCGAACAGTTGCAATAAAAAATGTGGCGGCTCACTCCATCGAGTACCGATATAAAGATAATAGTCACCATTGGCTAAACGAATCGGCAGCGGCCCCGAAATCATCGTCTTACCGTAGAGTTTCTGCTGAGGATTTTGAGGGTTATCGATGGTGGTCACAAAATTCCGCAACGCTTTAAAAATAAAATCAGGACGTCGGTCTGAGGTTTGAATATTGCCATCACGATCCGTAATAAAAAGCCGTAACCTATCATCAGGCCCAGGGCCTCGGTGCGAACGTCCCTCTAAATGCTCCAAAACCACAGCTAAATCCGGAACAGACGAAAAAGCGTGTTCTACTCGATTTCTTATCTCCAACATCTGCTCATAATGCGGCGGCGCGATGTCCCTACTCTTGCGAGGATCAAAATGCGGTAAGGCTAAAACGGCCAAAATCACCAAAAAGATAGTAAACCAAAAAATCGCAAAAATACGACCATACAAACTGGTGATCTTTGGCAAACGCATCAATCCCCCTCCACCAATAAATAACCACGCCCGCGCAAGGTTTTGATTCTCGGTTTACCATTTGGCCAATCAGGTAGCTTTTTACGCAAATTCGATACATGCATGTCAATGGCTCGATCAAATGCCGCCAAGCGCTTACCCAGCACATCAAGGCTTAACATTTCTTTGGTTAATACTTGGCCAGGATGAAGTAAAAAATAATGCAACAAAGCAAACTCGGTGCTGGTCAAATCCAATAAATGAGCATTGCAATACGCCTCTAGCTTACCGGGATACAGCGTAATATCGCGATACACAATCGCATCACTTTGCAATGGCTCCTTATTGTTTTGAGTTCGACGCAAAATAGCGCGAATCCTTGCCAGCAGTTCACGCTCACTAAACGGCTTTGGTAAATAATCATCAGCGCCCAGCTCAAGACCCACCACACGATCAATCTCATCTCCTTTTGCCGTCAACATTAAAACAGGCACATCCCACTTTTCACGCAACTGCTTCAAGGTTTCAAAACCGTTTAATTTAGGCATCATGACATCAAGCAAAACCAAATCAACACGGCGATCCATCAACTCCAAGCCCGCCACGCCATCGTAAGCCGTACAGACGGTACAGTTTTCAAACGACAGCACTTCTTTTAGTAAATCGCTTAATTCAACATCATCATCAATTATCAAAATGTGTGGCATTCATTTTTCCTATATAAAAAACGGTTCCTGCAAAGCAATGAGACATAAGGAGCGCATACGCCTTGAATCGCCAATCACTCTCCATGCTATGACGATATTTTACGTCGAAAAAAACAAAGTGATGCTGCCTTTACCCTACTTTACTTTCGTAATACGTCTCTTTACCTAGCAATCTGTATTCTACTCCCATGCGCAAAAAGCGCATTGTTAATTACATATCAAAGTCTCATACCCGATAAAAGGAAGAAAATATGAAAACGGTAAAAAAATTAATTTTAGCTTCTGTTGTTCTACCACTCATATTAAGTACAAGTAGCGCATTTGCCTACGGCGGAAAAGACCATCATGGGCCTGGTGACGAATGCCGACCAGGCTTAGACCGCGAAATGATGCAAGAATTGAACCTTTCCGATAGCCAGAAAGAACAATTCAAAGAACTTCGTCAGGCCAACAAAGAAGCAATGAAAGAAAGATTTAAAGACAAACCACAGGCAGATGACGCAATGCGTGATGCGCATTTTGACAAACTAAACGACTTACTTTTGGCTGACAAATTCGACCCTGCAAAAGCCACAGCATTGGCTCAAGAAATGGCAAATAAACAGGTAGAGCGCCAAGTAGATATGTTGAGCAAACAGCATAAAATGCTCAGTATCTTAACCCCTGAACAAAAAGCAAAATTCATTGAACTGCAAAAAGAACGTATGGAAGACTGCGCTGACGACATGCCGCGCCACCACGGTAAAGATCGAAACTAATACAAAAATCAAAAAAGCGACCAGAAGGTCGCTTTTTTCGAACTCAACACGGCAAAAATCTTAGCAAGATACAGCGCTCATTTAACGGCGTTTCCAAATTCTTGCCACCGCTCTATCACTGCCTAACCAGCCAACCACTTCACACACCAAGCCCGTTAGAAAAAATAGCATAATCGGTATAAAACCAGCCACCTCACCAGTCTTTAGCGTCATGATCAAGGAAACACTTGCGATCAGCAAACAAAGCCCTCCCAAGACAATTAAAATGGTTCGATGCGATGGTTTATAATCGTATTCTCCCTCCTCGGATTCAAACATTCCTAGTATCGGAGAGCAAAGCTTGGTTAGCATTTTTTTCATCAGCAATCGCCTTCACAGTGTAAATTCATATTGTGTTTAAAAAAAGAATACCTTTTATATCATTAAGTTAAACAAAAATAAGGTTTTATTAGAAAATACTCCCTTTAATACGACTAAACTTTGCACAGCAACCGCCGATGGCATAGAGGGACTAAAATGTGCAAATTCGTTTCAACAACGAATTTCTCTTATCGAATAAATGGAGAAAGAAATGAAAAAAATACTACTTTCAAGCCTAGCCGCTACCGCATTCACCTTATCGATGACAGCTCAAGCTGACACATTCACATACATAGACTATGGGTTTGGCAGCATAGACCCAGATTACACCGTTGCAAACGACGATTTCTCTTCTCTCTCCGGTGCCTTTGAGTTTGGCAAGGGAGCCTTTATTGCTGCAGAATCAACAGAATACGGTTCTATTGATTTAATGGCTATTGGTGCTGGTGTATACACACCTATTGGAGGAGCGTCTAGCTTGTTTGGCATATTACAATTCGTTGATATTGATTGGAACAATAATAGTGATGATGAAACAGGCTACAGGTTCACGGCTGGACTACGTAGCTCTATAGCAGATCGCTTAGAAGTGGAAGGAAAACTCAAATACGACGACGTTTTTTCAGAAACCGATTCTAGTTTCGCTTTGGGTCTTAGATTCTACGTCACGAGAAACTTTTCCATTGCCGCCAACTACGACGTCGCTGAAATAAACAACAACGACCAAAATGCGATGTTTGCTTCACTAAGACTCAGCTTATAATACGAAGAAACACAAAAAAAACGGATTAACACAAGTTAATCCGTTTTTTCCATTAGTAGAGGCACTCTAATAACTTAGCAGACTTTGGTTAGCCAGTTATGTTTGTCTTCCGCTTTACCCCACTGAATATCATTCAATGCTTGACGCAGTTTCTGAGCAATAGGTCCAGGCTCACCGCTACCAACTTTGTATTCTTTGTCATTATGAATAAAGGTACCAACAGAGGTTAATACCGCAGCGGTACCAGACAAAACCGCTTCTACTTGAGGCTTCGCCGAACGCTCAAGCAATTCAGCCACCGTCAAATCACGCTCGGTCACTGTCATACCTAAATCCGCAGCAAGCGTTAGGATCGAAGAACGTGTCACACCATGTAGGAAGGTAGAATCCAAGCCTTTGGTAATAATCTCGTTACCATCGATCAACAAAAAGTTTGCCGCACCCGTTTCTTGAACATCACCATTAGGACAGAACAAAATTTGATCAGCCTGAACCTCTGCTTTGGCTCTAGAAATTGGCCCCAAAGCACTCGCGTAGTTCCCACCACTTTTGATCATCCCCATGTGAGGAGCACAACGCATGCCGGTTTCATCCAATAGAAGACGAAGTGCTTTAGCACCACCAGTGAAGTAGTCCCCTACTGGCGATAACAAAACATACAGCATAGACGTCAACGTTGGCGCCGCGGCTTTACCAACCGCAGCCTCAGTGCCAATGTGAGTAGGACGAATATACATAGACCCTGGTGGCTCAGGCACATCTGTCGCAAATTCAGCAACCGCATCGAGAATCATTTTAGACACTTGCGCTTCATCGATAACAGGCAAAGACAATAGACGGCTACTTTGTGCTAAACGTTTAATGTTCTGGTCCATACGAAACACATGTACGCTGCCATCAGCATGACGAAACGCCTTCAAACCTTCAAAACACGTACTTGAGTAATGCAAAACATGCGCACCTGGATGTAGTTGAATACTATCCGACGCAACAATACTTGCTTCACTCCATTGATTATTTTCGAATGTTGCCAATGCCATCTTAGGCATAAACACGCTACCAAAAGCCGCCATTATTGTTTCCTATATAATTAAATGATTACCGCAACATCAGCCACCAGACTGACATTATAAGGACTCTAAAATTTGCTTATCGCCCAATTACCCGATAGTAAAACGGAAAACCGCTTGAAGAAAGCAAATCGTAAACCACGGATCAAACTGACTGTGTATTTCCAGTATATTTGCCAATTTGAACCAGAAAATAGACTGACAGAAGTGTGACGAGATACAAGAAGATATTACCTTCTCGCCAAGATGGGGCTCAATAACCGAATGTAGAAATCACCAAGAAGACGCTAAAATTACCTTATCACCACCACTGTTTTTTGCCTTATACATCGCATGGTCAGCGGCCTGAACAACCTCCAGAGAATCTTTGCCGCACTCTGGATAACACGCCACACCGATACTAGCGAACACTTGCAATGACAAACCGTCGGCCACAAAGACTTGAGCCAACTTAGCGCGAATCTTCTCTGCCACCGCTAAAACAGACTCCGTCGACTTAGTCTTATTCATAATAATCAAAAACTCATCCCCCCCAAACGTCCAACCGTATCCGATTTACGCACACAATCAACCAACCGCTGAGCGATTTTTTGCAACAACACATCCCCCACCGCATGACCATAATTGTCATTAATTTCTTTAAAGCCATCGATATCAACAAACAGAACAGACAAGCCCTCTCTTTCTCTGTCAGCCAACGCCAAAGCAGCCTGTAAGCGATCTAGCAGCAAGGTTCGATTAGGCAAATCCGTCAAATCATCATGGCCCGCAGCATAAAGAAGCTGAGCCTCCATTTCCTTACGCTCCGTGATATCGTGCGCCACCGCAATTCTTACTTGATGCTCTTCAGACCAGCGAGCTGACCACAACACATAAACCACTTTACCGTCTTTCCTTACCCAACGATTTTCAAAACGCGGTGATGGCACACCAGCTAGGATATGATCGACCGTATTCAGTGTTTTCCCCCTATCTTCATGGTAAACAAAATCTACCATGGGCTTACCTATCACTTCCTGCGGCGCATAACCGAACATATTCTCAAACGCTGCACTGACAAACACAAAATGGCCAGAACGATCAACAACGCAAACAGCGTCTAACATCAGCTCCATCAAATCAGCAAGACTAATTGCAAGTTCATTGTTATTCATAAACGGATACGCCCAAACATAAAAAAAATGGCAACATAATGGTGACACTGAAAGCCAGCTTAAATAAAGCGTAGCTTACCTAAATGCTTATTATCCATGGTGTTTGGATAAAAAACCTATGATAACTACATAACATAACGAGATTAGACAAAATAAGAACAAGAGAAAAAACCAAAAAGGCTAAAAACCCCCAACATAAAAATATTCGCTATCATCGTCGCCCAAAATACCACCATAAAGCGCAACTTCTTTGTTTTATGACGAAATACTTTCTGCCCTAAAAAAGCGCCAGGCCAACCACCTATTAACGACAAAACATGCAGAGTCGACTCTCGAACTCTTTGCCTTCCTCGCCTGGCTGCGGACTTATCGACACCATAAAAGCAAAAAGTAATCAGACTCAACAAACCATAACCACTCAATAACACAAGGTATTCCAATGACATAAACACCATTCGACAACTTAAAAGAGGCATTTTAGCACGCTTCTCAAGCACGCACTTCCTACCACGCTGACAGCACTGCTCTTAATAGGCGCAGCACAATCGATGAAAAATGAACTCTGCCGAGCTTCTTGGGTCTGAATAAAGAATAGATATATCAACAAGAGGTTTTCGATTGTGAATATTAACTCATTGTTAAACAGCATTATGGGCAACGCAGGCTCGGGCATTGACAAGGCCGTCACTAAAGCAAAATCAGGCTCTATGCCAGGTGGCTTGATGGGCGGTGCCGCGGCAGGCGGATTGGCAGCGATGCTACTGACCAACAAAAAAGCCCGAAAAATGGGTGGCAAAGCGATTAAATATGGTGGCATGGCAGCCATCGGCGGAATGGCGTACAAAGCGTGGCGTGATCACAAAGCAAGCCAAGACTCAGCACACACGTCACAGGCAACTCAGCATCATAACGTGCACTCAAATTCCAATGTCTTACCCACCGTGCCTGCTGGTAGCATCTTCGACCTCGCAGAAGAAGACACAAACAAACCCACCAAAAATATACATCTGATCCTTATACGCGCCATGATCAGCGCAGCCAAGGCGGATGGGCATATCGATGCAACCGAACGCGCACGCATCGAACAACAAATCAGCGACCTCGGCATTACAAAAGAAGAGCAAACATTCTTAATCGAACAACTGAGCGCCACCAGCGACCCGATTACCATCGCACGCCTATCGGAAAGCGAAGAACAAGCCACAGAAATTTACCTCGTCTCCATGCTCGCAGTGGATATCGACACAGAAGAAGAACGACGCTACCTAGATCGTCTCGGAGACGCCTTACGCCTACCCACTGAACTGCGTCAAAACATTGAATATGAAGTGAGCTACATGCAAACGCCTTAAGAATAAAAGAGTTAATTTCAATTTTTTCAATGGGCAACGATAATTGAGAAGGTGTACTTTCTAAAATTTCTTGTCATTGTATCATTGCCTCATCTGATGTCAGAGAACCCTTGGCAATACGAACAAATGCGGCTGTAGTTTTGTAAGTACGACTTCCCTCATGCCAATAAGTTACGAAATTGAATTGGAGACACTCCAAAGTAGCTTTTATAACAACGACTAAAATGACTAGCACTGACAAAGCCACTAGCTAAAGCAATCTCAGTTATGGATTTTTGGGTTTGTTGTAGCAAGCATTTTGCGTATCCAACTCTCAATTCAATGTAATATCGTACAGGACTTGTATTCAAGTACTGCTGAAATAAGCGCTCAATCTTCCTTCGAGAAAGCTGAGCATATTTCACCAATTCCTGCATACTTAATGGTTCCTCTATATTGTTTTCCATCAGTATCAAGATGTTTTCTAATACTTCTGAAGACACACTCTCCCGCTTTGGCTTAACTATCGAAGCACTCTGAACATTTTTTAATTGCTCAAAATGTAGGATTTCACCAACCGCTTTTGCCAACGACTCACCGTGTAGAAGTTCTAATACGTGCAGCAATAAACGCAATGTACTAATTACTCCTGTACTGCTTAAACAGTTTTCATAAATAGCATATGAATCCGGAGAGACCGACACAGTCTTAAAACATTCTTTTATAAAAGGATGATTATCTGGATGAATAGCAATGCTCTGATGGTCAACCAAACCCGCCTGAGCAAAAAAAACGCTACCATTCCACAAGCCGATTAAATAAGCACCTTTTGAGTGTTGTTGTCGGATAAATTTAACAATACGCTGGGAGTAACTCAAATCACTACGGAATCCACCGCAAATTATCACAATATCTAATGACAGTAATTCATCGTTCTTTTCTTCCGATAGGAGTAATGTTGTATTGATTTCAATTCCTAAGTCGCTTTTTACAATTGGCTTATCTAAGCCAATTGTAATGTACTCAAACGCTTGATTTTCATGAATCAAATTGCTTGTCACCAAAACATCTACAGCAACAGTAAAGTTAGCCATAGAAAAGTGATCTAACAACAAAAAACCAACTCGTACCCTATTCAATTTCGCCTTTTGACCACCCAAATGATAATAATGACTTTTTTCTAAACTGCTACAAAAGCGGCGACTACTTAATTGACTCATCGTGACCCTCCATAAACTATTACGCCCAGATTTTATTTATATAAAACAAAAACATGGGCGTAGCTAATATTATAAATACCCGAATAATTTAGGAAGATATAGCGCTAAAGGTGGCCAATATGTTGTTACCAGCATCACTGGCAAGGCAGCAAAAAACATAAAAAACAAGGCAGGTTTCATTACTTGACTCATGCCAACCTTACCAATCCGACAGGTCATAAATAAGATGGGGGCCATAGGAGGACTATTACAGCCAATTACCACACTAGTACCAACGATGGCGGCAAACTGTATTGGATCAACACCAATACTCACCATAACTGGAAGCAATAAGGGACTAATTATCGCCACCACACTCACATCATCCATAATCATGCCGAGCAATATCAAGAAAACATTTACGATTAATAGGATCAACAATTTATTTTGAAACACGTCCATCATAAATTCCGTCAACTCTTGTGGTACACGTTCAAATGTTAAAATGCGGCTCGAAACAAACGAGAACAACAAAATAACCATGATCACACCAGTAGTTGCCGCTGCACTAACCAAGCACTTAACTAATGTTTTCAAGCTCAATTCACGATACACAAACAAGCCAACAGGAATAGCATATACCACAGCAATTGCTGCCGCTTCAGTTGGCGTAAAAACACCGCCATAAATGCCTCCCAAAATAATCACAGGTAGCATCAAAGCCGGTATAGCCTTCCAAAAACTTTTATTGATTAATTCAGAACGCTCTCTAAAGGTTAATGTCACCGCCTCACCTGGTGCATTTCGCATTTTGATCCAGTTTAAAAAACACAATAAAATGATCAGTAAAATACCCGGGCCAATGGTTGCTAAAAAGCAGGCAGCAACAGATTGGCGAGTCACAACCGCATATAGAATCATCGTAAGGCTTGGTGGAATTAACAAACCTAATAAAGAAGAAATCCCCAATAATGCACTTGTGTATTCTCGCTTATAACCATGTTTCTCCATTGGATCGATCATAATCGTTCCAATGGATGCGACTGCAGCAGAAGCCGTACCAGAAATGGCACCAAATACGCCACATGCCACGACCATAGAGGATCCCATCCCCGTTCTAGACTTTCCAACCAAAGACTCAACAAAATGCACCAAACGAGAGGCCATACCACCAGCCTGCATCAAATAGCCTGTCATAACAAACAAAGGTAACGCCAAAAGAATAATAGAATTTACCGACCAAAAGCCGGTTGTCATGAGAGATGAGACATCAACATCATACACAATCGATAAAACAAGTGTCATTGCAGCAAACGAATAAACAACCGGAACGCCGATCATCATTAATACAATTACCGCGGCTATGGCTAATAGAGCACCCATAATTTTCCCCAAGCGTTATTAAGCGTTAATAAATTTCTGGTAGTCTTTGACAAAGTCACGAATCAGATAAAAAACTAGCGCAACACTACCAACAAACAAACTGCTTTGTGATAGATACCAAGGAAGTTTAAACACTGGTGTAGTTTGGGACTTTTTGATAGACCATGATAAAAGTTCGTAACTCCATGACACAAAGTACAACGCCATAATTAGTGATATGACAGTTGCTAAAACACTCATGCCAGCAATGAGCTTTTTATTCTTAAATATAACGGAAACAAAATCAGCAGTTAGATGAGAGCGATCTTTGGCGGCTAATACAGCCCCCATTAGATACAACCACATAGCAGAAATCAGCACGAGGCTCTTCCAGCCCAAATACTGGGATGTCAAGAATGGAGCGACTAAATACTCCCCAAGCCAAGATAAAAGCAACAGCGGCACTTAAACCAACAACAATAGGAGTGACTACCATTGTGATTAATTTATCGATCAGCACAATAAGACTGTTTAGAGAAAACATAAAAAACCTCGGATACATCAGGTAGGAGACAACTAAACAGAGGCTCTCTGTTTAGTTGTCTTAACGCGCGAACAAGATTTGCTAAACGGGATTACTGAGGAACAGATGCGTTAGCGCGAATTTTGTCCATGATGTCTTTACCCAATGATTCTTCTGCGATTGGCCAAACTTCTTCACGTACCTTCTTCACCCATATGCGCATATCATCAACACTTGGCTCGATGTATTTCATGCCATCTTCTTTTGCCTTTTTGATCCACTTGTCATCTTCCATCTTGGCATCAATAAATTGCTTGTTAATAACTTCCGCTGCCGAGTTTTCGATAATGGCCTGATCGAAAGCATCAAGCTTTTCCCATGTCGCGTCATTCATTAACATGGCATAAGATGAAAAGTTGTGTTTTGTGTGCACATAGTAGTCTAATTGATCACGAAAATACTCGTAATCCCAGTAAATAACGTTACTGGAATCGCCATCAACCACCCCAGTTTGAATGGATGTGTATACTTCATTCCAGTCAATTGGAACAGCTTGAAACCCCATAGCTTGGATAGTTTGAGGCAGAGGGAACACTGGGGCTGAGCGAACTTTCAATCCTTGCTCTACGGCTTGGGCATAACTTGTCGCATATTTACCTTTAGTCGCAACACCACCAAAGCCTTCTGGATAAGGTCCAAAGTATTTCAAACCAATATCTTTATATAGTGGGCCAAAAATAGCTTTTAACCAGCCACCTTCGCCATAAGCTTTCAGCGCATCATCCCAACCTAACGTTAGATACGGAATGTAATTAACACCTAAACGCTCATCGTAAGATGTTTGTGGCCGAGTCAACATCATGTCGATGTTGCCTTTTACTAGCTGATCAAACAATTCTTGTTGACCACCTAATTCGCCTTGATAGAAAATATTTACTTTCATTCGGCCATCAGATTTCTCACTAATCAAATCAGCCCACATCTGCATGGATTTCCCAGATGCTGAATCTCTGTCACCAGACTCTAAAGCCAAATTGAATTTATAAGAATCATTGCTCGCAAATGCTGACCCCATCGTGCTCACGGCCAATGAGGTTGTCATGGCAATCAATTTTGCATATTTTAAACCTATATTTAGTGCATTTTTCATATTATCCAGTTCCTTTATTTTTAAACGTTCAAGTCTTGCTTTCACGCTTTATTGTTAAACTTATTCTGGATTTACAGAATATGGTTTGCACTCCTGACGCGTCCAATAATATATTCGGCCATAAAACCATAACTTGAAGTCATCGATAACATCGCCACCACCCCCTAAAACAAAAAAAGCCGTCACAACAAGTGACAGCTAACTGCTTGTACAAAAACTGCTTGTAGAAAAATTAATTACAGTTCAATCCCAGAAAGCCATTCTTTCCACTTGAGCGTGGCATTCGCTCCCAGCGATAAAAATGGTTCTGGTGGTAAGCGTTTAGGCTCTTGGTAAATTAAAAATTCATCCAGTAGCTCGGTTTTCCCAAGCACGGCTTTATCAACAGCCATCATGCCAGACAACATGCCTTTCACCGTACCCAGTCCATTCTGACAACAAGCAGACCAAACCCTATTTTCTATTTCACCAAAGGCAGGTACTGAGTTATAAGTTAAACACAGCCGTCCTCCCCAGCGGTATTCCATATCTACCCCTTTAAGCATCGGAAAACGCCGTGCGAAAGACCTGTCTTGCAACCTTGCAGCGTCTTTCAAATTACCTTCTGACGCCTCCATTGATTGATTCAATGTTGCGTGATTACGCACCACAATACGATGCCCAGATCCGGCATGATCTGATATTTTACGAATTGTACTGCCCATAGGGTCGGCAGGTAATACGCCCCAATTTTCGATACCACCTAACGCTTTTAACTCATGATTTTTAAGAGCCTCGGGTCATAGACGAATAGGTAAAAATATGCAGCAAAGACTGTTTAAAAAAACCGAAAGATTGTATGTGACCATTAACTGCCATAATCACATTTTTAGCCCTCACAGACCCATTCGCACAAATCAAAGTATGCACACTGTCGTTAAGTTTCATTTCAACAACAGGCGAGCACTCATACACCTGAACACCTTCTAAAGCCAAGCCTTTATATGCCGAGTGTATATACCCTGCTGGCTGAATCATTGCCGTTTTAGCCGTTCTCAATCCTTTGGTGTAAAACTGAGTACCCAACAGTGAATAAAGCTCATCAGCCCCCAACAATTCATAAGGTTCATCTAAAGCTGTCAAATGTTTCGCGTAAGTTTCAATACTGCGATAGCCACGCTCTGTCGCAGACGCTGTAATTTTTCCCGATCGGCTAAATAACGCTTTATCCATACCGTATTGATGAGCAATGCTTTCAGCCATCGTTATCGCTTCTCGATTCAAACGGATCTGGCGAAGATCTTGTTCTTTAGAGCCTACGTACGTATCAGAATTCAACTCATGAGGCAGGTCCAACATAAAACCGCTATTTCGCCCTGCTGGGCCTTGAGCAATACCTCGCGCCTCAATAACGGCTATACGCTCTTTGCTCCCTAATAACTGCAATAACCGTTTTGCCGCACCAAGACCCGCAAAACCACCACCAATCACAACCCAATCGACCTCGATATCCGTATCTACAGCAGGAAATGAGGATTTATCTTTGTAAATTTCATTCCAGCCTGCAGGTCCAGGATCTTTAGGTAGACGCTTTGTCTTTATTGTTTTGACCATAATGAATACCACATCACAAAAGCCATAAGCCGTGCCAACGCACGGCCGACATAAATCAAGCACCACGGCATCGGGTACCTGTAGGCAATGCTCTATTTAGAGTGATCGTTTAAATCAATCCAAATAGTTTTTAGCTCGGTATATTGATCATGTGCATGAATCGAATTATCCCGACCACCAAATCCAGACAACTTATACCCACCAAATGGCGTTGAAATATCACCTTCACCAAAGCAGTTAACCGTCACTGTTCCGGCCTTAATAGCACGAGCCGCTTTGATAGCGCGCTTAGAATTTGCCGTAAAAACAGACGCGGCAAGGCCATATTCAGTATCATTTGCAACGGCCATTGCTTCTTCGAAGCTGGATACCGTAATGACAGAGAGAATGGGGCCAAAAATCTCTTCTTGTGCCATACGATCACCATTCTTAACACCTGCAAAAATAGTTGGCTCTATAAACCGACCGTCTACCGAATTACCACCAATAACAACGTCATAACCTTCTGTTTTACCCAGCTCCAAATAGTCACACACCTTTTTAAAATGGCCTTGATCAATCATAGGACCAAGATTGTTTTCAGGGTTCAGTGGATCCCCTAAACGCCAATCAGCAGAGCGCTTTTTAATGTGTTCAAGTAATGAATCTTTGATTCCTTCTTGGACAATCAAACGAGACCCTGCAGAACAGTTCTCTCCCATATTCCAAAAGGCGGCCGCACAAACTTGTTGTGCAACGTAATCAAGGTCTTCAGCATCATCTAGCACCACACATGGGTTTTTACCACCCAGCTCTAATACTACTTTTTTCAAATTGGATTCAGCGGAATACTGTAAAAAACGACGACCCGTTACAGTTGATCCAGTAAAGGTCACCATGTCCACATCCATATGACGACCAATAGATTCACCTACCGCAACGCCTCCGCCAGTAATGACATTTAAAACTCCGGCAGGGAAGCCCGCTTCAGACGCCAATTCTGCTATTCGAATAGCCGTCAACGAGGTCTGTTCAGCCGGCTTCACAACCATAGAGCAGCCAGCAGCTAACGCAGGGGCAATCTTCCATGCCAACATGAGCAATGGAAAATTCCATGGAAGAACAGCACCAACAACACCAACCGCTTCGCGTACCACCATCGACATTGCCCCCGCCCCAACAGGAGCGGTTTGATCGTAAATTTTATCGATCAACTCCGCATGCCAACGTACCGTGTGTACGAACTCAGGTATGTCAATTGATTCGCAATCACAAATCGGCTTACCTGAATCTAAACTTTCCATAACCGCAAGTTCGTGTTGATTTTTCTCAACCAGGTCACACAAAGCTAATAAAATGCCTTTGCGCTCACTTGGATGCATTTCACTCCAAACACCGGAATCAAATGCATTTTTAGCGGATGCGACAGCATAATCCACATCAACAGATTGGCAGGCAGTAATATGCGCCAGTACTTCGCCGGTTGCTGGGTTCTTTGAGGTAAACGTTTCACCACCGAGCGCTTGATAAGATTTACCATTAATGAAGCAGCGAGTAGGCAATACTAAATTTTTGGCAATTTTTTGATAGCCTGATGTTGTTAAAAAATCTGACATGTTCCTTTCCTCTTTTTTTATATATTGAGTACCCCAAAATGCGATAAAAGCGCTACGCGATGATTTCAGAAATTTCTTTTTTCAAAATACCAATCACTTTCTCAAGAGCATCTTTTTCAACTTGATCCAACCCCATCAAAGGCGAACGAACCACTCCGGCATCGCGACCATCAAATGCCACACCATGCTTAACACTTTGAATAAACTTGCCACCTTGCTCCAAAACACTCATAAGTGGCATCATCGCAGCCATTATTTTACGACCCTTGTTAAAGTCGTTTTCAATGATGCATGCGTTATAAAGTGCAATATGTTCTTTCGGCAAAAAATTAGAACCAGCACATACCCAACCTTTCGCTCCCCAAGCAAAAAATTCCAATGCTTGATCGTCCATGCCACACGTCACTTGAATATTTGGGTAATCATTCATCAGCATATGTAAACGATTGATGTCCCCTGAGCTTTCCTTGATACCGCAGATATTTTTTGCCCCCTTAACAAGCTCAAAAAACTCTGGCTCCATATTGATACCCATACGATCTGGGTAGTTATAAAGCATGATCGGCATATCAGCGATACGGTCGATTTCTAACGCTAATGTCGCTAATTCTTTCTGAGTTGGCAGAGAGTACGGCGGTGTTGCAAGGAGAAGGCAATCGGCACCGGCATCTTTCGCTCGTGCAGCTAACCATAGAGAATCTTGAGGATTCACAGAGCCCGTACCAAAAATGATAGTCAAATCTGCGCCAACCACTTTGCGAGCTTTTATTAGGAGATCAAGACGTTCCTCAAGGGTTTCCACATAGTATTCGCCAGTCGTACCACCAATCATCAAACCATGAACACCGGAGTCTTTTAAATACTGAACATGCTCTAAGAAAGCATCAAAATTGATGGAACCATCTTCAAAGAAAGGGGTGATAACCGGAGTGTAGATCCCTGCAAATTTCATTTTAATTACCTTATTTCGAAGTATGCTAATATCATAGTGAACTAAGTCACCACGCCTAGATTGATATTACCGAGCGCATCGAAACTGTCACAATCAACCATTTCTCCGATCAATTGATAAGGCTAGGTTATGGTTAATAAAAACCACGAACAACAATACTAATTTGATCTCCGATAAAACCATTCATATTTAAAACCACATCAAGAGAAGACTATCGTCACTACAACTCAAGCATTCTAATCAGCCAAGCGAGTCCATAGAAACATCGCTATACGACCAAACAGAAATCGGTAAAACCCATCACATGTAATGTTTGGGTGAGATAGAAAAGTCTATAAAAAGGTAGGTAGCGAGGGTTAGGAGGAAGATAAGGCTAATATAATTCCCTGCCCCAGCAAAAGCCGGGGGATAAGTCACCTGAAGCAACTAACATCGCTTTTTGAATAAGTTCGATAAGTTTTTCTCTATATCTGCAATAAACCACTTACGAAACACCTGTAAAGCCTCCTTACTTTCATTCCGCTCTGCGTAAGATAGATAGTGTTTTTTCTCTCGGTAGGTAATTTCTTTCTCACCCACTTTCACTAATATTCCTTGTTCAATTAATGGCGCAACAAGATGATGCCACCCCAGACAAACGCCATGCCCTGACACAGCTAACTGGATTAACATATTGTAATCATTGGTATTAAAGTAATGTACTTGCCCAGTAACTTCCGAGCCTATCCCCAAGCTATTGAGCCAAACATCCCAATCCACATGCTCAGCTACTTGCGAGCGACCATAAGGCGTCAGATTCAACAAAGTCACATCATCTATACTGATAAAACTAATCAGCTCTGGGTGTTCCTCCAAATATAAAGCCGAACAAACAGGATAAATTAAGTCATGAAATAGCGGTTCTGAATGATACCCCTCTCTAGGATCACTCAACTTACTAATAAAAATATCAGGATATACCCCTGGCTCTGTATGCAGCATACTGCTGGTCGAAATGACATTTATGTCAATATCAGGATACCTTTTAACAAAATCAGGCAATCGATTCGTTAACCAAAATGAAGAAAATGCAGGCGTACAACAAATACTCAACTCCTTCTTTTTATTTGCTGACGACTGTATACGCTGAGCAGCTTGAGCGATATTGACAAAAGACAAATATGCCGCATCATAAAATATCTGTCCTGCCTCTGTCAGCTCTACCGCTCGTCCCGTTCGCTTAAAAAGAGAAACCCCTAACACGGCTTCTAACTCTCTAATTTGACGACTGATTGCAGCTTGAGTAACACAAAGTGCTTCGGCAGCACGAGTAAAATTTAAATACTTCGCAGCAGCAACAAAGGATTTTACCGCCCTAAGGGATGGCATTTTCAATAAAATCTGATCCGGCTCAATTGGCTTTGCCATACTCTACTCTTTTAAATATTTTAAACATATTAAGCAGTATTGCTCATTCTAAAATATCACGCTCAGCCTTTTTTACTAAGAAAACTTAAAACAGACCCCAACTCAATATCAAGGCTTACACTTGCCCCCCCACCTTCACTAAGGCTATGAGCCTGCAAGATGCAACCATCGCAACACTGGGTATACAGCATCAAAATATCCTCTCTGTTTAAAAGAGTCCCACAGACTGCATAGCGTAACAAAGAGGTTTAATCGAGAGATTCAATACTTCAATGAACGGATGACATTAACAAACGCATAGATTGGTACACTTCGTGAATTTAGATGGGCTGGATAATAACGATTGGTGGGGAAGTGAGCAAACTGGGTTCCATTAAAACACTTTGGATTCCCGACTTTTATTCCGGCCTGCTGGACGAGAGCTTAGTACCTTCCCCTTTTGTCTTCCAAGGGGAAGGCGGAGGATGGGGTTGTTCTTTGGTTCCATTCAAACGCTTTGGATTCCCGACCTTTATTCCGCCCCGCTGGGCGAGAGCTTAGTTCCGTCCCCTTTTGTCTTCCAAGGGGAAGGCGGAGGATGGGGTTGTTCTTTGGTTCCATTCAAACGTTTTGGATTCCCAACCTTTATTCCGCCCCGCTGGGCGGGTAACTTTTGCCCAGATCCGCAAAAGTAACCAAAAGGTCTCTTCTCGGGCTTTCGCCCAAACGTCTCATTTACATTGTTTAACATCTCGTCTAGCAACACGACTTTTATCGTAAGGCATAGATTGGTTCTGCTGCTGGAGAGAATCTTTCCGTTAATGACTCGGAAACTCCATAGAGTCGCGCAATCGGGATTGCGTCGAAGGGTGTTTAACACCTTGCTCAACTGCAGTTTGTTACGTGATTAAATTCCAGCAGAGCCTATTTAAAAAAATACTGTGATGATCAACTACGTGCCTCGGAATGCCATGACTGTCAAAGTAGCCAACCCAATATTTTACTGTTTTAAAAACATAGTCAGTTAAGTTTTCAGTTGTGCCATCAGTAAATGTGACAATAAAACTTGGACTTTCTTCAGTTCGAGACTCTCGATACTCCGCGCTTTGCCGAGCTTTTTCCATTTTTGCTGGTATGTTTTCAGTAGAGTAAAAAACAACGCCTTGGATTATTGAAGATGAAGTTCCTTTTACATCAGGGGTATACATTGTAATTTTGAAATGTTTCACTGAATTAGCTATATCCTTTGCTATAACTAAATACTTTTCGTTGTCCCATGCTTCGTTGAGCTGCTTTTTATTTTCTTGCAGAGAAAGATAATTGATGCACCAGTCTCGCAGAGAATGAGCCGTAACAGAAAAGTTAAAAAAGTGATCCATCAGATTCTCTGGATTATCTTCAAAATTAACTCTATTGCCTTCTCTCACCAGCTTTAGCAGCATATCTTTGGGTTCATTGATTCCTGAAATGAATGACATTCTTTACCTCCTTTCCACATAACGCTGAGGCTCACGCGCTGATTTGGAGCCGCGAAGCGGCGGAAAATCGGTCGCTATGCAGCCGATTGTTATACTATTTAAACTTTCTTTTGGCATGGTATGGAAGGATGTATACGCCTTGAAGAAGATGCTCAACCACATCAAAAGCTAACCCTAATTGAACGTTAGAATGTGGCTTTACCTCATGCGCTGCGTCATTTCCGAGCACTCTAAGCTTATGAAGTATTTCTGCACCCTCTTTAGTTAGAACTCTTTGTTCGACCAAGCTATTTATCTTAGCATATAGGTCTTTTCCAGTCGCAGCTTGGTCTTTGCACGCAGCCTCTATTATTGCTCGCAGGCCAATACCTGTAAGTACTGGGCTGTTTCTATTCAAAGCGTTTAATGTTTCAGTGTAGATTCTCTGAAGCTTATCGGGAAAAAGATGGTCGTCAGACAACCCAGTTCGATTCTTTTCTGGGTTTGGGTAGTAATCTTCGAATTTTACATACTCAGCCTCCCAACCATCTGGATCGGCAGAATGCTCTATGTCTTCCGAGTTGGTATGTGTCTGCCGAAACATGACTGTCTCACACCCCTGACACTGAATTATCTGGTACTCGTTATCCCAGCCGTAAAGCAGCGCGTGATCAGTTTCTTCTCTTCCAGCCAACTCAATATCCGCTAAGATCTTATGCTTGGTGCTTCTCTTACAAACACCGCAAGGAGCGTCAATAATCTCATTTATTTGCTTGTCTTTTTCGGTAGTAATTTTCGGCATCAGACAACCCTATTTTGTAATAATTAAGGGTTATACGGCAGCATAGCTGCGGCTATAACCCACTGTTGAACGGCTACGTTGTCTATATAGGGGGATTGCTTTTTTCATGGTAGGACTTCCCTGTTATATAACTCGCTAAATACCAGCGTCTGTCTGGACTATGTCGCTTCACATCGCCTTTGATCGCCGCTACATTGATTCTTAATTTGCTCTTTTTTAGCGCGATTTCACCCGAGAGGCAAGAGATTCCCTCAGTCCTTATGACCTGATCAGTTTTTTAGAACTTACTCTTCTCTGTCGCTCCGTGAAGCGGCTTAGCTCAAAAATTAATAGTGCGCATGTGCATTTAGTTTTTTGTAGTCCTGAAGAACAACTGCATGAGAAAATGAAAAAAGGTTGGGAATACAAAGCGTTTGAATGCAACCTAAATTCCGTATGGAACTGAAGCCACGATCTACAACCCAAGCTCGTCATGGTAATTTATCAACGTGGTATAACCAAAGCGCTGAAGATTCGGGAGCTTTCCCATTTTGGCCTGTGAGACATAGTCGTTTACGTATTTTTCAAATTGCCGTTGAATTTTGTCTCTGTTATTTTTTACTTTTTGGTATTCCGCTTCGCTACGAAGTTTGAATGCTTTGGGCTGTAGGTCGTCTTCTGTGATGATGATGGCTTTGGAGTAGTCAACACCATTCCATACACCATTGTGGAATACGGTTTTAAACCCATGTTTATGAGCCATATTGCTTCTGAATGGAATCGCAAAGGTGATATTTTGAATCTTGACTGGAATCACACCATAACCACGATCTTTTTTACTCATGGTTTCTTTTAGTGTAATTATTCGATTGTAAGCAGCTTCTGTTAACAGCCTGATCTTCATAACTATCCTTGTTATAAAAAACAAAAAGCCCTTATAAAATAAGGGCTTTTCGAGTAGAACTTCCATTGAGGTTGATGCTATTTATTGCGGGGATGCCTCTACCGCCGCGACTTCAAATGAGGTTGGTGTTTTTCATGTGGGGATGCCTCTACCGCCACGTCATCTACACCCTTAGTATCGCTATCTTGGATAATGATGTCAACCAACTGTACATTTATCAACCTAAAAGATATACCGAACCAAGCCTAAATAAACACACCATCATTGACCGTCAATGATTGATTCCTGCCTTCGCGGGCACTTGTCCCCTTGTGGAAAATGACTTGCATCTGGTACGAAGAAAACGGCGGATCACGGTCGTGCCTCCCTCATCCGCCCTACGAAAATCTGCCTCTATGAAGCAGTCAATTCGACGCGACGAAGTTGCGCGACCCTATGGCGTTTCAGGGTCAGTTAAAAATACCATTTCTAAAATCATCAAAAACAATCTATGCCTTACTGCCCTAGAGCGTAGGAAGTAATCATGCACCTACGAAGAAAATCAGGCATTAAAGATCTTAAAGCGAATTTTTGGTTACTTTTTGGGCGCTAGCAAAAAGTTACCCGCTCAGCAGAGCGGAAAAAAGGTTGGGGATAAAAAGCGTTTGAATGGAATCTAAATTCCGCGTCGCCCTGAAGGACGACCTACATGTGAAAGCTTCGCTTTCAACGGCGCTCTTATATTACAGAAAAGCGGTCGTACCTCCCTCATCACGCCCTACGATTGGCATTGCGATATCAAGTAAAAAATTGCAAACGATTAGCTACGAAGAAATCAGTTCGACGCGACGAAGTTGCGCGACTTTATGGAGTTTCAGGGTCATTGTTTGATGATCTATCTCTGACTAAATAAGCAATCTATGCCTTACTACCCTAGAGCGTAGGAAGTAATCATGCACCTACGAAGAAAATCAGGCATTAAAGATCTTAAAGCGAATTTTTGGTTACTTTTTGGGCGCTAGCAAAAAGTTACCCGCTCAGCAGAGCGGAATAAACCTGCAGCTAAAAGCAATTGAGAAGAAACAAATATCCTTTAAAGCCCAAAGAAATAACCCCACCCTAACCCTCCCCTTGGAAGACATAAGGGGAGGGAATTTAGACACAAAAAAAGAGGCCGGAGCCTCTTTCTTAAAAAAATTTGCAATGAAAAACTAGTTCTCGCCGGAGATCCGGCTGCCAACCGCGGAGGTTTGGTCTTTGTACTTGGCGTTGGCGCGTTTGTTATAAGGGCGATCCGCCGAGCCAGACATGGTCTCGAAGTTGATGGCTCCAATGGTCATACCTGGGCTTAGGGCGATGGGCAGTTTGCCGCCGTTGAGGAATTCAAGCACGATGCCGCCGCTCCAACCTGGGTCGATGCGGTGCGCGGTGACATGAACCATTAAGCCGAGGCGCGCTAAGGAGGAGCGACCATCGAGCCAGCCGACTAGGTTGTCAGGAAGAGTGACAGATTCTTTGGTCACGCCAAGCACCAATTCGCCCGGATGGATGAAGAAAGGCTTGCCGTCTTCAACGAGGATTTCGTCGCTCATGACGGATTCGATGACTTTGCTTAAGTCGGCTTTTGAGCTGCTTAGGTCGAGGTATGGCGCTGGGTGACCTTGGAAGACTCGAAACGAGTTACCCAATCGCAAATCCACAGACACACCGCTGATGACGCTGTTATCAGGGCGAGGTTCAATCACAATAGAACCTTCATCTAGGGCTTTTATAATATCTCGGTCACACAAACGCATTACTTTTCCTCAGTCGTCGCTCATGCCAATGGTCGGCATGGCTATTTGTTCATTCTGTTGGGATGCAAGGGTAGCACCAAGCTTGCGCGCAATCGACTGATAAATGCCTGCCGTATCACTTTCTGGCGCATTAACGACGATGGGGCGACCTGCGTCGCTTTGTTCTCGAATGGCGAGGCTAAGTGGCAATTTGCCCAATACATTGACATTATATTCTTTTGCTAGGCTGGCACCGCCTTCGTCACCGAAGATGGCTTCGTGGTGGCCGCAGTTGGAACAGATGTGCGTCGACATATTTTCCACCACGCCCAACACAGGAATTTTCACCTTGTTAAACATTTCGATACCACGACGAGCATCCAGTAAGGCGATGTCTTGTGGTGTGGTCACGATAACGGAACCCGCCACTGGCACTTTTTGCGCTAGGGTTAATTGGATGTCCCCTGTGCCCGGTGGCATGTCGATGAATAAGTAGTCGAGATCATTCCAGTCAGTTTGCGTCAAGATCTGCATCAAGGCACCCGTTACCATGGGGCCACGCCACGCTACAGGGGTGTCTTTCGTGGTTAAAAATGCCATGGACATCACTTGCACGCCAAACGCGGTAGGCGGCACAAAAAATTTGTCTTCGCGTACTTGTGGACGTGTGCCTTCGGCGAAACCAAGCAACATGCCTTGGCTTGGGCCATAGATGTCAGCATCCAAAATACCAACGCGCGCGCCCTCTTTTGCCATGGCAAGGGCAAGGTTTACTGTGGTGGTAGATTTGCCCACGCCACCTTTACCAGACGCCACGGCGATGATGTTCTTCACACCTTTTAGCCCGGCGATGTTGCCCTGCGTGGCATGGCTTGTGATTTGGCACTCAATGTCTAGTACCAATTCACGGGGATCTGCCATGATGGCTTTTATCTTGGTCTCTAAAGCCGTTTGTTGTGTTTGTGTTGGATAGCCTAGGGTCAAGGTGACATGAACACGATGATTGTCCGCGAGGACTTTCCATACAGGGCCGTACGCTTGCCCTGTGTTGTCATCAATAAGGGCTTCTAATCTCGCCTGTAATTGGGCATCAGTTAACATGGGAACTCCTAGTGAGGCGGTAATATCGAATAGTATTTAATTTTTGGGACTTGTGCCAAATGTGGGGGCAAATTACGGAAAAGCAAGTGTGAAGACTTGCACAGAGGGAGCTGGGTCTTATAATGACGCTCTCTACATTCTATCCATAGCCTAGGCACGTTATTTATTCGTCATTGGTGCCTATTTATTGCTAGAATACCCGACCTTTTTTAATCCAGCAGGCTTATCAAAAATGGCACAAACGCAACGCAAAATTTTAGTCACCAGCGCCCTTCCTTATGCCAATGGTTCTATCCATCTAGGGCATATGCTGGAACACATCCAAACCGACATCTGGGTGCGTTTTCAAAAAATGCGCGGCCACCTTTGTACTGCAGTGTGTGCGGATGACGCTCACGGCACAGCAATTATGATTAAAGCCGATCAACAGGGCATAACCTCAGAAGAATTGATCGATGGCGTTCGTCAAGAACATATGGCCGATTTTAACGACTTCTTGATCGGTTACGATAACTATTATTCTACCCATTCTGACGAAAATCGTGAGATTTCAAACCGCATTTACACAGCGCTACGTGATAACGGAAAAATAGCGGTTCGCTCTATCGTACAAGCTTACGACCCTGAAAAAGAGATGTTCCTTGCAGACCGTTTCATCAAAGGAACCTGTCCTAAGTGTAAAGCAGAAGATCAATACGGCGACAACTGTGAAGTCTGCTCAGCCACTTACACACCGATGGAAATGATCAATCCACGCTCGGTCTACTCGGGCGCCACACCGATTGAAAAAGAGTCTGAGCATTATTTCTTTAAGTTACCGGACTTCCAAGACTTTTTAACAAAATGGACGCGCAGTGGAACCTTGCAAGATCAAGTCGCTAATAAGCTGTCCGAATGGCTAGGTTCTGGCTTGCAAGAATGGGACATCAGCCGCGATGCGCCGTACTTTGGTTTTGAAATTCCCGATGCACCAGGCAAATATTTCTATGTTTGGCTAGATGCACCGATTGGTTACATGGCGAGCTTTAAAAACCTATGTGACCGCACGGAAGGCTTGAACTTTGATGATTATTGGGCAAAAGATTCTGATGCCGAGCTATACCATTTTATCGGTAAAGACATCATCAACTTCCACGCGCTATTCTGGCCAGCCATGTTGGATTGTGCGGGTTACCGCACACCAACCAAAGTTAATGCCCATGGTTATGTGACAGTCAATGGAACTAAGATGTCCAAGTCACGCGGTACCTTTATTAAAGCCCGTACTTACTTGAACCACTTGGATCCACAGTATTTGCGTTACTACTTTGCTGCGAAGCTAAACGCCAGCGTGGATGACATTGATTTAAACCTGCAAGACTTCATTCAGCGCGTCAATTCGGATGTGGTCGGCAAGGTGGTCAATATTGCAAGCCGTACCGCCAGTTTCATTAGCAAAAAGTTCGATGGTCAATTGGCCAGCACTGAAAGTGAAGGCGAGATGATTCAATCTTTCATCAATTCTGGCGACATCATCGCTCAGCATTTTGAAAGCCGCGAATACGGTAAAGCGATTCGTGAAGTGATGCGTTTAGCTGATGTGGCAAACGAATACATTGCCGTTCAAGCGCCTTGGGTATTGGCAAAAGACGAAGCCACCTTACCGAAAGTACAAGACGTGTGTACGGTTGCGTTGAACCTATTCAGCATCTTAGCCACGTACTTGAAGCCTGTGATGCCAAACATGGTCGCCGATGCGGAAACCTTCCTTGGTAAAGAACTGACTTGGGACAATCGCAGTGAATTGCTGTTTGGTCGTACGGTCAATACCTTTAAACCTTTAATGGGTCGTATTGAGCAAACACAAATCGATGCCATGATTGAAGAAGGCAAAGAAGAAGCTCAAGCCGACGCCGCCGAAAAAGCCGCTGCACTGCCTGCTGAAACAGAGCTAAGCAAAGACCCCATCGCAGAGGAAATCAATTTTGATGATTTCGCCAAAGTGGATTTGCGCATTGCCTTGATCGTCAAAGCCGAGCACGTTGAAAAAGCCAACAAGCTATTAAAACTGACGTTGGATATCGGCGGAGAGACTCGCACTGTGTTCTCTGGTATTAAGTCAGCTTATAAGCCAGAAGATCTAGAAGGCAAACACACTGTGATGGTCGCTAACCTTGCGCCACGCAAAATGAAGTTTGGTATGTCAGAAGGCATGGTACTGGCTGCAGGCCCAGGTGGGGAAGAGATTTATTTGCTTGAACCACATACTGGTGCCAAACCCGGTCAACGAGTGATGTAAGACAGAAAACATCCGTGTTGTTCTCAATAATGCGATAAATAACCATGCCCACCTTAGTGAATAAGAAACATTCTTAATAAGGTGGGCATTAGCATTAATAAAGAAACATAAACCGAACTTATATAAGCATAACTTATTATCTATATACTAAATCGGACTAGAAATACAAAAGCTTTAGTCTTGTTAGTTATAAGCAGATTGGTATAGTTACGCTCAAAGATACTTTTCAGCAAAAGCATCTAAAATCACCATATTCACCTAATGAAACCTTTACACAACATTGTGCATAGGTCTCCTATATTTTTGGAAGTGAGATGACTGAATATCTCTTGATACTGGTCAGTACCATCTTGGTTAACAACTTTGTATTGGTACAGTTTTTGGGACTTTGCCCTTTTATGGGCGTATCTGGCAAATTAGAAACCTCTATTGGTATGGCCATGGCCACGACCTTTGTTTTGACATTGTCGAGTCTATGCAGCTATCTCACTTACACCTATATTTTGCAGCCATTTGGACTGGAGTACTTACAGACCATTTCCTTTATTTTAGTGATTGCTGTTGTTGTGCAGTTCACCGAAATGGTAGTGCATAAAACCAGTCCTCTGCTTTATCGCGTATTAGGTATTTTCTTGCCTTTAATCACCACCAACTGTGCGGTATTAGGTGTGGCGCTACAGAACATCAGCAAACAAAATGGCTTTGTCGAATCGATTCTTTACGGCTTTGGTGCTGCGGTCGGTTTCTCTTTTGTATTGGTTCTGTTTTCTGCTATGCGCGAGCGCATTAACGTGGCCGATGTGCCAACGGTTTTTAAAGGTTCAGCGATTGGTATGATTACCGCCGGTCTGATGGCTTTGGCTTTCATGGGCTTCACCGCCCTTGTACAGATTTAGGAGTCGACGATGCTAACCGTTCTACTCGCTATTGGAGTTTTAGTCCTTTTATCACTTATTTTTGGTGCCATCCTAGGTTACGCCAATGTGCGCTTCCATGTGGAAGGCGACCCAATTGTTGACCAAATTGATGCTCTGTTGCCGCAAACACAATGCGGTCAATGTGGCCACCCAGGTTGTCGTCCCTATGCGGAAGCCATTGCCAACGGCGAAGCCATTAATCACTGCCCTCCTGGGGGACAAGCGACGATCCAAGCGTTAGCCGATTTATTAGATGTGGAAGCCATTCCTTTAGACGGCGATCACGGCACCGAAACAGCCAAACGCGTTGCGGTGATTCGTGAAGACGAGTGCATTGGTTGCACTAAGTGCATTCAGGCTTGTCCTGTGGATGCGATTTTAGGTGCGGCGAAACAAATGCACACCGTCATTGCAGATGAATGCACAGGTTGCGACCTTTGTGTCGAAGCCTGCCCTGTAGATTGTATTGATATGGTAGAAGTAGGCGTGACAGCGAAAACTTGGTCTTGGGACAAACCACAAGGTATTGCCGCAACCTCATTAAATATTATTGCCACCGATCGCCAAACGGAGGTTGCACACTAATGCAAGCAGCCAAGATTTTTTCTTTCCATGGCGGTATTCACCCAGCGGAAAACAAAGCTCAATCCTTACAATTGCCTTTAGGTCGACCGAGTCTACCAAGCGAGCTTATTTTGCCACTTGGACAACACATAGGCCAAAGCTCTCGCCCTTTAGTCAAGGTAGGCGATAAGGTGTTAAAAGGCGAAACCATCGCCATCAACAATGGCTTTTTAAGCAGTTTTTTACACGCACCGACTTCTGGTACGATTACCGCTATTGAAGAACGCCTGATTGCCCATCCTTCTGGATTAAGCGACCTTTGTATTATTATCACGCCAGACGGCCACGATACTTGGACCACACTTGAGCCTTTAAATCATTGGCAAGACATCAGTAAAACCGATGTGTTGGCGTATTTGTCTGAAATGGGCATTATCGGGATGGGCGGTGCGGGCTTTCCGACACAAGTGAAACTTCAAGGCGCCTATAAGAACCCACTCACGCATTTCATTATCAATGCCGCAGAATGTGAACCTTACATCACGGCCGATGACATGCTAATTCGTGAAAAAACCCTAGAATTGGTGCTCGGCATCGAGATACTGCAACACCTTGTGCAGGCGGATCACGTTGTTATTGGCATCGAAGACAATAAACCCACCGCTATTGCGGCCTTACAAGCCGTATTAGGCAAGCGCAACAGCAAGATTCAAATTGCCGTGGTGCCAACCAAATACCCTTCTGGTGGTGAAAAACAGTTAATTCAGTTATTAACAGGAAAAGAAGTACCAAGCGGACAGTATCCAGCGGATATCGGCATATTATGTCAAAACGTTGGAACCTGCGTGGCAGTTCACGATGCCATTACGTTTGGAAAGCCTCTGATCTCACGCTTTACCACGCTAACAGGCGATGCCTTAAAAGCACCGCAAAACGTCGAAGTGTTGCTTGGCACACCAGTTGCGCACTTATTGGATTACGCGGAATCTGAACCGAAAAAACTCAACCGCTTGATCATGGGTGGCCCAATGATGGGTTACACATTAAATTCCGCCGCTGTACCGATTGTCAAAACCAGTAACTGCATTTTGGCCGCCAGTAAAAAAGAGCTTCCACCACCCGCACCTGAGCAAGCCTGCATCCGCTGCGGCATGTGCGAACAAGCCTGCCCTGCCAGCTTGTTACCTCAGCAGTTGTTGTGGTTTAGCAAAAGCCAAGAATTCGAAAAAGCCGAACACCATAATCTATTTGATTGCATCGAATGCGGTGCTTGTTCTTATGTATGCCCAAGTAGCATTCCATTGGTGCAGTATTATCGCCATACCAAAAGCAGCATACGCGAAGCCCGTGAAGCCACCGTGAAATCTGATTTGGCTAAGCAACGCTTTGAGGCACGCAAAGCTCGTCAAGACGCCGAAGCCGCTGAAAAAGAAGCCAAGCGCCTTGCTCGTCAAAAAGCGACACCAAGCAAAGCCGCGGAAGAGAAAAAAGCCGCACCGACAAACGCAGCTCCAACGATCACTGCTGCGCCTGCAACGACTGACGAATCGAAAAAACTCAAAGTGGACATCGCCATCAGCAAATCCAAATTGAAAAAGCTACAAAAACAGCTGCTTGAAGCACAAGAAAACGAACATGTTGAGGAAATCAGCAACCTGCAGCTACAAGTGACTGAACAAGAAAAAGCCGTCGCTTTACTTGAAGATCAGCTCGCCAAAACAGTTGAAGCTGCACCCATTGCGGCTGAAGCCAACGTGACTAAACCTGCCCCTGCGCCGGTTAATGACGAATTGAAAAAGGCCAAAGTGGATGTGGCACTCATTGGCGTCAAACTGAAAAAGCTAAAAGCACAGTTAGCAGACAATCCCGCCGATCAAGAGCTGCAAGACAAGGTTACCGCTTTTGAGGCAGACCTAAAAGCAGCACAAGATAAAGCCGCCAAGCTAAGCGACGCTCCAGCAGCGGCACCTGCCAATGACAACAAAGCAGACAGCAAACCGGCCATCAGCGATGAACTGAAAAAGCTCAAAATCGACGCAGCCATTGCCAAAGCGGCGGTGAAGAAAGTCGAAAAAGCCTTGAAAAAAGCAGAAGAGATTCAAGCCCCCGAAATCGACGCCATTCGCCAACAGCTAAAAGAAGCGCAACAGCGAGCGGACGAACTGGAAAACGCCTTAGCCAATCCAGCAACCACGACGCCAAAGACAGAAACAATTGCCGAAGTGGCACCAAACAGTGTGGATGCCGATGCCGCTAAGAAACGTAAAATTGATCTTGCCATCGCCAAGGCAGGCGTGAAAAAAGCCGAGAAAAACATCCAGCTTTTGAAAGAACAAGGCAAAGATGAAAGCGAAATAGAAGCGTCAGAATGGCCTAAGAAATTGATAGAAGCGCAAGAAAAACTTACCGTTCTTGAAGCGGAAGAAAGCACACAAACTGCAGCTCCAGTTGCTACTCCAGCAGAAAAAACAGCGGATGCAGTTGCAAGAAGCGAAGCCAAAGCCGAACCAGAAATGGATTTAGCAACCCAGATCAAAAAAGAAAAAATCGCCGTGGCTTTGGCTAAAGCGCAAATCAATAAACTGAATAAGCGCCTAGAAAGTTCACCGGAAGACGCAGACAACATTAAGCAAGAGATAGCAACAACAGAGCAACGCCTACAAAGCGCCGAAGCACTATTAGAAAAACTTATTCATTCGCAAACCAACCTGCAAGAGAATCGTTAGATGGCATTATTGAGGATCACCTCCCCCACACACAACGTGCAGGACGTCGCACCGCTTGGGTGATGCAGATGGTCATTTTAGCGACCATTCCTGGCATCGTGGTACAAACTTGGTTATTTGGCTGGGGCACGTTAGTCAACCTAATGATTGCCTGCATCACGGCATTATTAAGTGAAGCGGCTATTCTGGCGATTCGTCGCCGTCAGGTTGGTTTTTTCTTGAAAGATTACAGCGCACTATTAACCGCTGTGTTATTGGGCGTTGCGCTTCCTCCCATTGTGCCTTGGTGGGTAACGGTCACAGCGGTCGCTTTTGCGATTATCTTTGCCAAACAGCTTTATGGCGGCTTAGGGAATAACCCATTCAATCCAGCCATGGTCGGCTACGCCATCGTACTGGTGTCTTTTCCTGTGCCAATGAGTCAATGGCTAGGCGTGCATAGCATGGTGTCAGCTGGTGAAACAATGTCTTTCATGCAAAGCCTGCAGGCGATTTTCCATCAGCTGCCAGTGATTGATAGCTACACCATGGCAACGCCCTTAGATGGCTTTAAACACAAGGATTTACTAGATAGCCAAGCGGCCTTTAGCAGCATTGCCGCGCTGCAAGGCCCAAGTCTAAATAGCTGGCTTTGGGTCAACCTAGCGTATCTTGTGGGTGGTCTTGCTCTGATTGGGTTGCGCATTATTACTTGGCACACGCCAGTGGCACTATTGGGTGCTTTGTTGGTCATGTCTGGCGCCTTTCATTTATTGGACCCAACGAACACCGCAACACCGTTTTTCCACCTCACCACTGGCGCGGCGATGTTTGGTGCTTTCTTTATTGCCACCGACCCTGTGTCTTCTTGCACCAGTAATCGCGGCAAACTGATCTACGGTGCCGGCATTGGCATCTTGATTTATATTATTCGCTCTTGGGGCGGCTACCCTGATGGTGTGGCATTTGGCGTGTTACTGATGAACTTCGCCGCGCCTTTAATCGATTACTACACTCAGCCCAGAACCTACGGCCACAAAAAAGCCAAAACAGGCTTAAAAGTTGGGGAGGATAACTAATGGAATTGTTGGCCTCTATTCGTCGCAACAGTCTAGGTCTGGCTATCTTTGCCGTGCTGACTGCAGGTCTCATCGCGATCACGCATCAATTGACCGATCACACCATTAAGGACAATATTTTGGAAGCGCAAATTTCTGCCTTTAACGAAATTTTGCCAGCCAATTTGTACGATAACGATTTAACCAAAGACGTAGCCTTTCTTCCTGCCGATCCGTTATTGGGGAGTGAAGAAGGCATTAAAATTCACATCGCTCGTAAAAACGGCGAAGTCACTGCCATTATTTTCGAGACCATCGCACCGCGTGGCTATAACGGTAATTTAGACATGCTGGTTGCCATTGACAAAAACGGTATTGTCACCGGTAGCCGAGTCATCAGTCACAAAGAAACACCTGGGCTGGGCGACAAGGTGGAGCTTAAAAAATCCAAATGGATACTCAGCTTCTCTAACAAATCGTTAGACAATCCAGACCTTAAAGGCTGGGGCGTGAAAAAAGACGGCGGAGATTTTGACCAATTCACAGGGGCAACCATCACGCCTCGCGCCGTGGTGCGCGCCGTAAAGAACACTCTTATTTATTTTGATCAACACAAAGATACGCTGTTAGCGTATTAGGATAGCCAAATGAAAATGAGCGCAGAAACAGCAACCAGTGACGCTACTCAAGAAGAGAGTAAACCAAGCGCCAATTACGCAGAAATCATTTATAACGGCATTTGGAAAAACAACCCAGCCCTTGTTCAATTGCTTGGCTTGTGTCCTATGCTGGCGGTCACCAGTACCGTGGTCAACGCCTTAGGCCTTGGCTTAGCCACCATGGTTGTGTTGATGGGACTCCAATATTGCCGTTTCCATCATCCGTAATTATGTTGCTGATGCGGTTCGTCTGCCAGCCTTCGTGATGATCATCGCCTCATTCACGACCTGTATCGAATTGGTGATGCAGGCTTATACTTATGAGCTCTATCAAATTCTAGGTATTTTCATTCCACTGATCGTAACAAACTGCGCCATTCTCGGTCGTGCCGATGCCTTTGCGAGTCGCAACCCTGTTCTGCCATCGGCTATAGATGGCTTTATGATGGGCTTAGGCTTCATGTTTATCCTAGTGACTCTAGGCGCGATGCGCGAACTGATTGGCCAAGGTACGCTATTTTCTGATATGCAATTATTGTTTGGTGATGTCGCCATTGGGTGGAAATGGGTGGTATTCGAAAACTATCCTAATGTGTTGTTTGCTGTCTTACCACCGGGCGCATTTATTGGCTTAGGTTTGTTAATCGCAGGCAAAAACTACCTTGATGAACGGGAAAAGCAACGTATCGCCACACAAAAAGCCAAAGACGGCCCAAGTGCGTCAAAACGGGTTCGTGTGACTGGACAAGTTAGTTAACCTATTTAAAACCCCACTTTAACCCTCCCCTTGGAAGAGATAAGGGGAGGGAATTTTAAGCGTCATAAAGGCAGTCAAACGTGAACAAAGACAAACGCTACGAGATTTTTTCTCGCTTACGAGCTGAAAACCCAAATCCCGTAACCGAGCTGGAATACAACTCACCTTTTGAGCTTTTGATTGCGGTGTTATTTTCTGCGCAAGCCACAGACGTGAGTGTTAACAAAGCCACGCGCAAGCTTTTTCCTGTCGCGAACACACCAGAAAAAATGCTGGCGCTTGGTGTAGATGGCTTAAAAAGCTACATCAAAACCATTGGCCTATTTAACGCTAAGGCCGAAAATGCCATCAAAACTTGCCAAATCCTCATCGAAAAGCACAACAGTATCGTCCCTGAAACTCGTGAAGAGGCTCGAAGCGCTACCAGGTGTTGGCCGCAAAACCGCCAATGTGGTCCTTAACACCGCCTTTCGCCAAGTCGCTATGGCTGTCGACACGCACATCTTTCGTTTTAGCAACCGCACTAAAGTTGCTCCAGGTAAAAACGTCCTAGAAGTTGAAATGAAACTGCTGAAGTTTGTCCCGAAAGAGTTTCTTTTGGATGCACACCATTGGATGATACTTCACGGTCGTTATATCTGCGTGGCGCGCAAGCCTAAGTGCGACGCATGCGTGATTGAAGACTTGTGCGAATTTAAAGATAAGACCTCAACCTAATCTTTTAATCAACTCTCTTTAGTTAACTAAAGACTAACCTAAATTTAAATAACATCGTATTTATTAAACCTTTCTAGCTCGGCATGCTTACTCTATTGATATTTCACTTTATAGAGAGAGGATGCTATGAGTCACAATCTAACCCAAGCCCAACTTGACGCCCATTGGATGGCCTATACAGGCAATCGTCAATTTAAAAAAGACCCTCGTATCATCGCCTCGGCCGCAGGAAAATATTACACCGATTCCGATGGCAGAAAGATTTTCGACGGCTTATCTGGCTTGTGGACATGCGGCTTGGGTCATAGCGTTGCGGCTATCAACGAGGCCGTCGCACAACAAGTCAAAACGCTTGATTACTCCCCTGCTTTTCAATTCGGTCATGAGAAGTCTTTTTTGCTGGCTGAGCAAATTACCGAGTTCATGCCCACAGGACTAAACCGGATTTTCTTCACGGGCTCTGGCTCAGAGTCGGTTGATACGGCTTTAAAAGTCGCTCGTGCTTATTGGCGTAAAAAAGGCATGGGCACAAAAACCAAGTTCATTGGCCGCGCTAAAGGTTACCATGGCGCAGGCATTTCAGGCTTCAGCGTTGGCGGCATTCCTGCGAACCGCACACTTTATGGTCAAGGCTTAGAATCCTATCACTTGCCTCACACCCAAGTGCCAGGCAGTGAGTTTTCCAAAGGGATGGCAGAGCAAGGTAAAGAGCGTGCTGAAGATCTGCTTAATCTAATCATGATGCACGATGCATCGAATATTGCTGCCGTCATTGTGGAACCTATGTCAGGCTCTGCTGGAGTGATTGTGCCACCACAAGGGTATTTACAACGTTTGCGCGAGATCTGTGATCAACACAATATTTTGCTTATCTTTGATGAAGTGATTACCGCATTTGGTCGCATGGGCGCAAAAACAGGTGCTGAGGCTTTCGGTGTGACGCCCGACATCATTACCATGGCAAAACAAGTCACCAACGGCGTTATTCCAATGGGCGTTGTGGCTTTCAAGCAGGAGATCTACGACACCTTCATGGACAATGGCGGTCCAGAATACATGTTAGAAATCCCGCATGGCTACACTTATTCGGCTCACCCTATTGCTTGCGCTGCGGGTTTAGCATCGCTTAGTGAAATTAAAAAACAAGGCTTGATAGAACGAGTCAATAGTATGAGCGCGACTTGGGAAAACAGCGTGCATCAGCTAAAAGACGCCAGCCCACTCATTACGGATATCCGTAATTACGGTTTCGCGGCAGGAATCACCATTGCACCCATCAATGGCGAACCCGCCAAACGTCCGTTCCAAATTGCCATGGCCATGTGGGACAAAGGCTATTACGTTCGTTATGGTGCCGATACCATTCAATTAGCACCGCCCTTCACCACCGAACCATCTGAAATAGACAGCTTGATCAACGCACTGGGCGAAACACTACAAAAACAAAGCTAAACAAGACTAATGTATCCCCAATAATCAAGATGTTGCTCATAGACATGGCGCAACATCTTGATCCATATCAATTTTATCTAGCTATCACATCTTTGCAATCTTGCACTATAATGGCACTTCCAAAAGCGTCATTTTTGGCCTGAGTCTTCATTTTACAAAAGGTAAAGCAATGTCTATTTCACATTCCCCTTATGTTCGTTGTTTTTGGACAGGGACACTGTTTTTAACCAACGGTAAAATTATGCCGATCCATTGCACACACATATCAACTCAAATGATAGAAGTGGAAGCGCCAGAAGGTTTACAAGGATCAAAAATGGTAAAGCTAGAGCTAAAAGCGATTCATGAAGGAAAAACAGCCACAATCAAAATATTGTGCGACCCACAACTGGATGTCTTTAACGAGCATAATAAGCACTACATAAAACTGTCTTACCACACCATTTCTGATAAGGACAGACAGTTTATCAAAGAGTTTGCCGACGCCCATTCTTAGGTAACAGGCAAGCTCATCGAGCTTATTCTGCGTCGCTGTCGTCTTTTTTCACCGTGTCTTCCGCTTTCTTCACACGAATTTTAGAGCCATCTACGTCCATGCCATTGAGCGTTTTGATGGCGACTTTTGCCTCACCCACTTTTGGCATTTCAACGAAGGCAAAGCCTTTCGATTCACCTGTCTCTTTGTCCATCACAATAGTACAAGACTGCAACGTACCGTGAACGGCAAACAAGCTTCTCAATTCTTCTTCTGTGGTGTTGCGGGCAAGGTTTCTGACTAATAGTTTCATATTTTTCTCTTCATAAATAAAAAAGGCATGGACAATACTGCCATGCCTTTGCGTTAGATTGCGCCATTCTAACCCGTTAAGACAAGGTTGTCTCAAACAGTTTGAGCAATTTCTCGCTATCCACTTCCATACAGACTTGTGTCATAGGCACATCGTTCCAATGCGGCTCAGGAAAGCTCATGCCTTGTGGCGCAAAAATCGTTTGACCAATGCCTATGCCTTCGCAAGCAACGCGCACGGCACCAAGCTCAACACCGAAGATACTAGGGTCAATAACGTAAGCGATGGTAGAGGCATCGTGGAAATAGCAGCCTCCGATGTCAAAACGATCACTGTAAAAATTAATGTAATGCTGGGCACAGTCATACAAGAAACCACCTTCGGTTGGGTTCGCTTGTCTAATACGATCTAAAACAGTGTTATCCAACAGCACCTGATGGGTTACATCCAAACCAATCATGGTGACTTGCCAAGGCGCAGTGAACACTTTATCCGCTGCGTGAGGGTCGTTCATGATGTTGGCTTCTGCCACGGGTGATACGTTACCGTACTCAATCGCCGTTCCCCCCATCAAAACCACTTCGTCTACTAGGCTGGCTACTTCTGGGTCAAGCTCAAGGGCTTTCGCTAGGTTGCCCAATGGACCAAGTGCGATAATCGTCACTTCACCAGGGTATTGGCGAACCGTATCCACAATAAATTGCGCTGCATCTTTGTCGATGGCTTTGCCTTTTGGGGCCGACCAATTGATGTTACCGAAGCCGTCTTTACCATGAACAAAGTCAGGGTGTGGGCGTGGTGCAATAACACTTGGCACCGCAACCCCTCTTGCGACAGGCACATCGACCTTAGCGATTTCTGTCAAAGTAATGGCATTTTGCGTTGCCAAATCTACAGACACGTTTCCATAGGTCGTTGTTAAACCGAGCACTTCCAATTGCGGTGCTTGGAAGGCAAAGAAAATCGCCATCGCATCATCGATGCCCGGATCCGTATCAATAATAATTTTACGAGCCATATTTCACGTCCTCTTTATTCTCTAAGCGTTTTGGCTTACTAGTGTTTAGCAAGAAAAGCCGTTACTTCTTCTTGTGTAGGTATGGCAGATGCTGCACCTAAACGCGTGACACAAATAGCAGAAGCAGCGCAAGCACGCGTCATGGCTTGCTTGATTTCGTCACCCTTCATTAACGATGATAAACAAAAACCAATGAAGGTATCACCCGCCGCTGTGGTATCTACCGCGTCAACAGAAAACGCCTCTACCGATAAAGTTTTATTATCACTGAAATAACAAACGCCCGCTTTGCCTAACGTCATTAACACCGCTAAGTCAGGGTAAGCTTTCGGGAAAGCCTCAATCGTGCTATCGATGTCTTTCGTACCAATTAAGTCCATCGCTTCCACTTCGTTGACGATCAACAAGTCCACGAATTCCAGAACCTTTTTGGTCAATTCCACGTCCATCGGTGCGGGGTTAAATGCCACGTTCAGTTTGTTTTCTTGCGCTTTACGCATGATGTATTCAATTAGGTTGGTTTCGTTTTGTAGTAACACCCAATCGCCTTCATTAGCACTCGACAAGACTTGATCAACTTGCTCTTGAGTTAAAGCATGATTCGCACCTTGATACAAAATGATGGAGTTTTCCGCTTCTTTGGTCAGCTGAATAATCGCGTGCCCTGTTGGCACATCAATACGACGAATAAGATCCGTATTGACGCCCAGCGACTCTAACTGGTCGATAATACTTTGATCACTGTGATGAATCGCACCCACGTGCTTTACATCAGCACCCGCTTTAGCAAGCGCAACAGATTGGTTTGCTCCTTTGCCACCCAATAAACATTGGTAGCTATTGGACGCCATGGTTTCGCCAGGGCGAACAAAATGATCTAGCTGATAAAGGTGGTCGAGGTTAATCGAACCAAAGTTATAAATTGTCATAATTCTCTTCCTTCAGATCAGCGTGCTTTACGTATCGGCACATTTCATTCTACTGTTCATTCTGCAAAGCGACATGCTATGTCAATTCACCAGCGAATACTGACCAAGTGTACAAAAATAAAAAACGCTCCAATTCTGCAAGAATGGAGCGTTTTTTGAAAGCTTATTTTTCTAAATCGCTACTTTTAACGTAACAAACGATTACTTATCAGAATCTAGAAAACCACGGCCTTTTTGAGCGGCAATACGCATACGTAGTGCGTTTAGCTTAATAAAGCCCGCTGCGTCTTTTTGATCGTATGCACCTGCATCATCTTCAAATGTCGCAATTTTGCTGTCAAACAAGCTGTTTGCTGATTGACGACCAACCACACTTACGTTGCCTTTGTACAGTTTAAGACGCACAGTACCGCTCACGTATTTTTGTGACGTATCGATCAAAGCTTGAATCATACGGCGCTCTTCCGACCACCAGAAGCCATTGTAAATCAACTTCGCATAACGCGGCATCATCTCATCTTTTAGGTGCATTGCTTCACGGTCTAACGTAATAGACTCAATCGCACGGTGTGCCTTCATCATGATGGTGCCACCAGGTGTTTCATAGCAACCACGCGCTTTCATGCCTACGAAACGGTTTTCTACGATGTCAACACGACCAATACCGTTTGCACCGCCAATTTTGTTCAATGTCGCCAAAATAGTCGCTGGAGACATAGCCTCACCATTGATAGACACTGGGTCGCCTTTTTCATAGCCAATCTCAATGTAAGTCGCTTCATTAGGCGCCTCTTCAGGAGAAACAGACCAGCGCCACATATCGTCTTCTGGCTCTGTCCATGGATCTTCCAACTGATCACCTTCAAAAGAAATGTGCAGTAGGTTAGCGTCCATAGAATAAGGAGATTTCTTCTTCTTCGTTGAGAAATCCACTGGGATATTGTGTTTTTCACAGTACGCCATTAGGGTTTCACGGGACGTTAGATCCCATTCACGCCAAGGTGCAATCACTTTTACGCCAGGTTTCAGAGCGTAAGCACCTAGTTCAAAACGCACTTGGTCGTTACCTTTACCAGTCGCGCCATGAGCAATCGCATCAGCGCCAGTTTCATTGGCGATTTCGATCAAGCGTTTTGCGATCAAAGGACGCGCAATAGATGTACCTAACAGGTATTCACCTTCGTAAATCGTATTAGCACGGAACATAGGGAAAACGAAGTCGCGAACAAATTCTTCACGCAAATCTTCAATGTAGATTTCCTTAATACCCAACGCTTGAGCTTTAGCACGAGCTGGTTCAACTTCCTCACCCTGACCCAAATCAGCGGTAAAGGTAACCACTTCACAGTTATACTCTTCTTGAAGCCACTTCGCGATTACGGAAGTATCCAGGCCGCCAGAATAGGCAAGCACTACCTTCTTCACGTCAGACATTATCTCTATTCTCCTCAACGAGCCTCGCGCTCCCACACCAGTACATGGCGGCGCTAATAATTTAAAAAAGGGGCTGTAAGTGTAAGATCTCGATTCTTGCTTAGCAAGCAAAAAGCCCTTCTTTGCTCAGATAAATCAGTAAAGAAGGGCTTTAACGCGGTTTCAAAACACGTAAAAAGTTAGAAAATCAATTCGCATCTATTTTTTCTAAACGAATCGTTACGCGTCGGTTACGCTCTCGACCTGAAGCAGTATTGTTTGTCATCGCTGGATATCGATCACCATGATAACGGGAAATAATTTTTTCAGCAGGCACCCCTTTCTCCAAAAGATAAGACGTCACTCTTTCAGCACGCTCTTTTGATAGCTCGCGGTTATCTCGACGCGAACCAATCGAATCAGTATGACCATCAATATAAATATATTCCACACTAGGGTCTGAAGAAACATACAAGGCGACTAGATCCAAACGCGCCTTAATCCGATCTGTCAGGTTCACCCCATTGGTCGGAAATAACGCCGCCGTTCTCGCAATTTGATCGTAATTTACCGGCAACAAACTGGCTAAACAGCGCCTAAATTCGGTGTAAGCTGGCGCAAAATTAATGTTCGACAACCCCACTTCGATAGTCTCACGGCTATTTTCCCACGCCGTTCCCGCCACCACAGGGTGACGCCCACGATCTAGGCTCGTCAACATTCTTTCAGCAACCATCCCCCCTACTTCTACGGTCAAACCGTAGCCTGGGTAAGACAAAATATCTAGGGTCTCGGGCTTCACTCCAGGAGACCAATCTGGTGCTTGAGAAATAATGTACACTTGGCCGGTACTAATTTTTCATTTTGCGGCTGCAAAATAAATTTCATTGGTTCACCCGCTTCTTTAATAAAGTGACCTTCCCCATAATTCGGCACCGGATGCGTTAAACTGCACGAAAATATATCGCCGGAAAGAAGCCACTCAGAGTCCGAAATACCGGATTGGTAATGAATAATGGCATTAGCCTGCGCAAATGGCATGGCCATAGTGAGCAAAAATGTGGTGCGAATTAGAAGTTGTTGGGGAATTCCCATTTAGACATCTCGTTCAAGCATTATCAAATGTGTTATGATCCGATCCTATTGTATACCGTTACTGTTGATCAAGCGGCAGAATTAAGGACCTTCTTTTGTCAAACCATGAAATCAAAGATAGATTCCGCGGCTTCCTACCTGTTGTTATCGACGTAGAAACCGCAGGCTTTAATCAAAAAACCGATGCTTTATTAGAAATGGCCGCCAGCATTCTACGAATGGATGAAAATGGCGACATGTATATCCATGAAACCTTAGAGTTTTTAATCAAGCCATTTGAAGGTGCTAACCTTGAAAAAGCCGCACTCGACTTTACTGGCATTGATCCCTTTGCTCCTGGTCGTCAAGACATGCCAGAAAGCGAAGCCATCAACCTAATGTTTGCCAAAGTTCGCAAAGAGCTGAAATCCGTGGGTTGTAAAAGAGCAATATTAGTTGGCCATAATGCAGCGTTTGATCACGGTTTTTTAAATGCGGCGATTGAACGTGCTGATATTAAGCGCAATCCATTCCACCCTTTTTCTAGCTTTGACACGGCCAGTTTAGCGGGTTTGGTATTTGGACAAACCGTATTAGCAAAAGCTTGTGAAGCAGCATCTATTCCGTTTAGCAACTCAGAAGCCCATTCAGCAAAATACGATACCGAAAAAACCGCAGAGCTTTTCTGTGAAATGGTCAATCGTTTAAAACGTCTTGGTGGCTGGCCACTTGTCGAAAATGCAGAAGAAGAGAGCATGGAAGCTATTTTCCATTCAGGAAAATAGCGCCATAATAAAAACGGGCGATATTGTGAAAGCCCGTTTTTCTTCTCACTAAGATGGGCCTATCTATGCAAGGAAAGCGAATTCTGTATCTGCTATTGGGATGGTTCTCTCTCATATCTGGCATTATTGGTATTTTTTTACCCTTACTCCCCACGACTCCATTCGTATTGCTGGCGGCATGGTGCTTTTCTAAATCATCCAAGCGATTTCATGCATGGTTGCTCAATCACAAATTTTTTGGTCCTATTGTGAATGATTGGCAGTCTTCTGACGGCATTCCACGACGCGCACGAAATCGCGCCATTATTTTCATGTGGATCGGTATGGCCATATCTATGATTGTTGTATCGCGTTTCTGGGCGACCCTTGGACTACTTATAATCGGCTTATGTGTCATGACTTACTTACTGCGCATGCCAATTCGTTCAGAAGACAACGACAAAACTCGCTAATTTTTACAGGTATTTTGACAAGCTTTATGATGACACGCCGACACTTTCGACATTTTATCTTCTATCCATTTGCTGCCCTAACCGCACTTATTACCAGTTTATGGTTGGCAACGCCTTTTATTGCAGAACACTATTTAACGTCTTACATTCAGAAACAAGGACAAGCACTATCGATTGGCAAGCTGGACGTCGATTTTTTCCCGCCTAAAATCGATGTAAAAGACATTGTGGTTCAAGATAAAACGCAAGATACGCTCACACTCAAACGCGCCATTGTCAAAGTAGAAATATGGCCTCTTTTTACCAAAACCGTGCATCTATCAGAAGCCAGCATTGAAGACTTGCATCTAAAAGTTGTCCAACAAGGAAAAGACTGGATCATCGCTGGGATTAACACGGCCCAATTCATTGCCCCTGAAGATCAACAAGAATCCGAGCCTGAGCCTGAAACAACAGCGCCGTGGGCGATAACGCTGCCCTATTTTTCATTTACCAACAGCCAAGTAAACCTATCTCGTCAGCCGGACCCCAGCCTACCGGCAAAAATAGACACCATCAGCCTAAACAACTTTGCAGTAAACGACTTATCAGGCCAGGGATTGTCTTGGCAAGGCAATGTTTCTTTGGCCGCTCAAATAAACAACGCCACATTGTCCTTAAATAGCCAATTTGACTATTCTCCAGAAAAAGCTAATGCCGACCTCCAAATTACCAAGATACATTTACCCATTCAGAGTATTCGCCATTTTCTTCCCTCCCCCTATCATGAAAGCAAGGGACAAGTAGACTTAACAGGAGGTTTTCAGTTTGCTCAAACACAAGTTGATGGCGCTCCTGTTTTTGATATCAAAAGCCTCATGCTAAACACTCAAGTTGAAGGTCTAGATTTACCTTTAGGTGAGCAAGACAAAGTCACATCAAAATCAACATCGCTCGCACTTTCAGAAGCCAATATTCATGTTACCTCAGCGGATCAGCTGACAGCGGCAGGAACGCTTAGTTTACAATCTACGCAGACACACTTTGAGCAAACAGATCTCGTTGCACTATTTGAAGAATTAACCCTAAATACGCCTTTCACTATTATGCGAGATAAACAGGGCTTAACGGCAAACGGCAACCTTGATTTGCAGCTAGAGCAGTCTCTAATTACTCAAGCAGAACAAAAAGCACAACTTGATACACTTGTGCTGAAAATGCCATTCGACATAAAGCAAAATGATGAATTTGGGCTGACTGCGACTGGTGACCTTGATTTGCAATTAGACAAATCTTTCTTTGCTCAGTCCGAAAAAAATGCACAATTTGACAGCCTAGTACTTAAAACACCATTGGATATAGCACGGAATAAAATGGGATTAACCGCGACTGGCGACCTTGATTTACAGCTAGGAAAATCTATGTTTGCTCAAACCGAGCAAAAGGTACAATTCGACGACTTAGCATTAAGAGCGCCCTTTGATGTAAAACAGGAAGAACAATCTGGACTTAGCGCCAAACTTGCCTCTTCTATATTAGACATGAGCGAGTTTTCCCTTTCCTCAGAAAGTCTTGCGGTGCAAAACAAACAGCTACACATTGCACTAAACGACATCGCTTTTACAATGGATCACACTGACACACTGACTGCCTCACTACTTGGGGATATCCAAAGCAATGGCTTATCCGTACAACAAGCAGGTAACACAGCAGACTACGACACTTTTAATTTAACAAACACGCTTTCGCTACAAAAAAACGGCGACACGCTTGCCGTGCAAAACAACCAATTAGTAATAGGTATTAAAGGCTTAAAAGCTAAACAAAGTGATGAAAAACAATTTTCATTAGGGTCTGCCAACCTGACTGCAGACGAATTAAATATAGAGCAAGTTAATCAACAACCACCTGCTATAAAAGGCAGCAATATCAATATTACAAGCGAGTCAGTAGATAGTCTGCTTAGTGATACTAAACGCCTCGCCTCTTGGCGCAACGCGGACATCACGGGTCTGACTTTTACCCAACAAGACAAAGATTTTGACGCTTCCCTAGCGCAATTAAACATTGCCAACCTAACCGTCTCAGAACCAATTTCCGAACCTAATACCAATCAAGCACAACCGGCATTAAGCAAAATTGGCAACATCAAAATCGAACAGGTAAACGCAACTCAAGACGGTGCCAAAATCAAGCAGGTCACTGTCGACTCCGCCAAGGTAAACCTGATATTAGATGCGCAAAAACGTATTAAAAACCTTGTATTTGTCGACACTGAACAACAGAAAGCGCCGCAAACGTCAATAAAAAACCGAACGTCTCCTAGGGAAGAAGACGCTAAAAATGTCATTAAAAACACACAACAAGCAGAACAAAATCCAGCCTTCAAAGCGCCCTACTATGTGATTTTAGACGCTTATGACACGACAGGTTCATCCAGTATTTATGTGCAAGATAACAGTATTTCGCCAGCCTTACAGCGCACATTAGAAATCGAAACATTGTCTTTACGAAACCTCAATACGCAAAAGAAAGATCAAGCCACTGTTCTGGCCTTGAAAGCTCGCAACGGCAAATATGCCACCTTACAAGGTGACGTAACCATTTGGCCGCTTGCCGACAAACTAACCATGGACAGCGAGGCTCGTTATAAAGGAAGCCGAACTGCCACCTTATTCCTCTTATCTTGCCACTATTTTGGGTTATCAAATTGACTCAGGACAGTTAGACCTAGATCTAAAGCTCAAATCTAAAAATGGTATACTGGATGGAACATCGCATGTTTTATTAAGGGAATTTGATTTGGGTGGCCGCCAAGACAGCAGCACTGTTATCAAGGCGGGTGCCGTACCGCTTAATATTGCTGTTAGCGTCCTAAAAGACAGTGACAATAATATTGGCTTGGATATTCCACTTTCTGGTGATATCGAAAACCCTGCATTTGGTTGGCAAGACTTCTTGCTCTTGCCCGTTCGAAAAGCACTGTTTAGCGCATCGAGCACTTATTTAATGCAAACCTTCGTGCCCTACGCAAACGTCATCAGCATTGCTCAATTTGCAGGAGACCAGCTCCTGAGAATTCGTGTAGAACCGCTGATATTTACTGCCGAAGACAGTAACTTAAATGAGTCTCAAGCCGTTTTCTTGCAGCAGCTTAGCGCATTGATGAAAGACAAAAAAGACAGTCAGCTTAAAGCATGTGGCATCGCCAGTTATCTTGACTTGGGTCTTCCCAGCCCCCCTGTGTCGATCGATGATGAGAGCAAAGAAAAGGCCAGAGTGCTGGCGCAAAAGCGCGCCGATCACTTAAAAGACTATTTGGTTAATGAAGGTATCGCTTCATCACGAATTTTTCTTTGTTCACCTGAAATTGACCTTTCCAAGAGCAGCAAACCAAGGGTGGAGTTGAACTTTTAAAGTTCAACTTACTAGCATTCCACACAGCAAAGCCGCGATAGCCCGCGGCTTTTTTTATGTCAAAAAAAGGCAAAGAATCTCAGGCAAAAGTGCAACCTTCCCTAGACTTTACACCCACCATTGAAAAACAAAATAAACAGGCCATAACAGTAGATGAGGCATGAAAAAAACAGATGCCGAAACGGATGCAAAAATAGCAGGTTAAATTTTTATAGAGTGAACAAAGCCTGACTAGCATCAAGAGAAAATCAGCACAACTAGGTTAATCTTAATCAAGATAGAATCAATATAGGAGGCAATTATGCCAATTGAAGACCATAGTTTAGTGAACGAATTTCCTGAATTCAAAGACGACATCCACCAGCTTAAAATGGACGATGCACACTTTAAAAAACTCTATGACGAATACCACCACTTAACAAAAGAAGTGGAAAAAATGGAACAAGAAATTATCCCTTCAACCACCCTGGAAGAAGAAAAACTCAAAAAACAACGCCTGCAATTAAAAGATACGCTGCAAGGCTACATCAAAGCCTCCAGACTGGCGGCAGAAAAAGCCTAATTTCCAAAAGCCACTACAAGACTAAATCTGAGTCTGTGGTGGCTTTATTTAGCAAGCACTCCTAAGCGCATCCAACACATAACCACATCCACTCCATAACCACACCTAAATAGACCTATCGTAAGTAATGTAAGCCCATTCACATTTGATAATGACTATCATAACAATTACTATACACATCCTTTTCATCTTCTATCTGGTTTAAATTATGACGTTAAGAACCTCCTTAATGATGATGCAGGCTTGTGGAGTACTTGTGTTCTCCAGTGTGCTTTTCGCAGAAACTTCAAGCAGCATTACCTATGATGATTATCTCAATGACTGGGATACAAAAATTAAGGAAGGATCCGACATCGAACTGCAAACACTTCAAGTACAAGGCCGCGCTCTATCCCATTACAAAGAAGATGAAGCCGCCCTAGCCACTCGCACCTCAACCCCCATAGATGAAACACCGCAATCAGTTCAGGTGGTAACCGAAGCACTCATTGAAGATCAAGCAGCAAGACAAATCACCGACTTGTATCGTTCTATTTCCGGTATGTCGCAAAACAACGTGTCCACAGTGACATTACGAGGTTTTAGCCAAGACGAAGTACTCTATGACGGTTTAAAAGGCGATCCTTTTGGCGACTTTTCCATTCCTCAGTTGTTTACCATAGAACAAATACAAGTCCTCAAAGGCCCATCTGGCGCAGTCTATGGCGCAGGCGAACCGGGTGGCGTCATTAACTATGTGACGAAAAAACCGGCGTATGAACAGAAAAACACGCTAAAAGTCAGCGCGGGGAATAAAGACTTCCTAAGCGGTAGCATTGAGTCTTCTGGTCCTGCCAACGAAGACGCATCGCAACGTTACCGTGTTGGTATTTATTCCGACGGCCAAGACTCTTACCGCAACAATGTGGAAGAAGAAAACCAGATTATTGATCTAGGTTACGCTTGGGACATCGACAGTAATAATACATTGACGGTTCAGTATACCGACATTCACCAATACATTTCTGGTGCGCGCTTACGCGGTATTCCCACCGATGACGACGGTAATTTCTTGGCTGATACCTCATGGAACAATAACGAAAAAAGCGATTACCAAGAACTAGACGCGCAAGTTTTTCAAGCGCGCTTGGATCACAGTATCAACTCATGGCTAGACAGCAATGTGTCTGTGCGTTATTTTGAAAATACAGAGACTCAGAAATACCATGAAATTAGCAAGCTAATAGACAGCGACAAAGACGGCACAGTGGATACCACTCAGCGTCAGTACCGTGACCAAGTCCGCACTCGTAAAGGCATTACGCTGGCTGGCAATTTAATTGCCGAATTAGGTGATCATACAGTGCTTGTGGGCAGCGACTATTTCCATCAAAAAAATAGTTTTCTCTATAGTTATGCAAACAAAGCCGATGGCGTCTCTAACCTTAGCCTAACTGATCCTATCTACGGCCAAGATAATGTTAATAGCTATACTATGCATTTAAAAACGGATGAAACCACCATAACCGATCGCCTAGGACTTTATGCTCAAGATCAATGGAAGTTAACCGAACGTTTAGATTTATTGACTGGCATACGGGTTGATCGTTTCGAAGAAGAATATCAAGATCATACTTCCAGCGCTGGCAAACTAGACTACCACGACACAGGTTATTCCAGCCGCATTGGTGCGACCTATAAAATCAATGACAACTGGAAACCTTACACTTCTTTTTCCACTGGATTTGTACCACAAGACGCGGCAGACCAACAGAAATCAGCCGATGGTAGTTTGTTTGACCCAGAAGAAAGCCGACAAGTCGAAGTGGGTGTACGTAGCTATTGGTTTAACAACAAGCTCAATATCAACCTCGCCGCATACCACATCATTCGTGAAAACATATTGCAAGAAGCCCCAAATGACAGCAACTTATTGGTTTCATTTGGCAAAGTTCGCAGTCAAGGCGTAGAGCTGGACATCATGGCAGACATCACTCCTCGCTGGGTCGCCAACGTGAGTTATGCCTATAATGATACTGTCGTTAAAGAAGCCACCGATGGCATTCAATATGCCAGTGGCGACCGCTTTGCCAATACGCCCTACAATCAATTTGGTGCTTGGACACGCTACGACTTCCCAAGCATAGACTCCTCCATAGCGTTAGGAGCAGACTATGTTAGCGATCAAATCAATCGTCAGGGACAAACCGTCAAGCCTTATACGGTTTACGACTTGTCTTGGCAAACACGCTATGAAGATTGGAAGTTCCAGCTAAACATCAAAAACTTGTTCGATAAAGAATACGCCGTCAGCGGCTTTACAGAAACCATAGGCTCATTTGTTGGCGAACGCCGTCGCGTTTACGTCACTGCTGCCTACGACTTCTAACGTAATCAATCTATAAAGGGGGGCAGATGTCTTTATCTCTCCCCTTTCACTTACTCAACTTTTGACCTAGATCAAACGGACCTTATTTAGATCACTAATCCCACCTTCAACGCTTGAGTTCAATCAACACGCAGGTAAACTCCGCCCGTTTTGATAGATCGGTGAATACCATGTTACAGCGTCCAGAATTATTGTCCCCCGCAGGTTCATTAAAAAATCTACATTACGCCTTCGCCTACGGTGCCGATGCCGTGTACGCAGGACAGCCACGCTACTCATTAAGAGTACGCAATAACGAGTTTGATTTGGAAAAACTTGGCATTGGTATTAATGAAGCACACGAGCTAGGCAAAAAGCTCTATGTGGTCAGCAATATCGCACCACACAACGCAAAACTGAAAACCTACTTGCAAGACTTGGCGCCAGTGATTGACCTCAAACCAGACGCCCTCATTATGTCCGATCCGAGGACTCATTATGATGGTTCGCGAAGCCTTCCCCGATCAGCAAATTCACCTTTCAGTACAAGCCAACGCGGTGAACTGGGCGACCGTGAAATTTTGGCAACAGCAAGGCATTTCCCGCGTAATTTTGTCGCGAGAACTGTCATTGGATGAGATCGAAGAAATTCGTCTAAAAGTGCCAGACATGGAACTGGAAGTGTTTGTACATGGTGCACTCTGCATGGCCTACTCTGGTCGTTGCTTACTGTCTGGTTACATGAACAAACGTGATCCGAACCAAGGTGCCTGCACCAACGCCTGTCGCTGGCAATACAACGCCCATGAAGCCAAGCAAGACGACGTAGGCCAAATCATTGCCAGCAGCGCTGCCCCTTTGTCAACGCAAACGTCGGCGGTGCAAATTCAGGAACCCACCGACCAACTGTTTTTGCTACAAGAGCATGGCCGCCCAGACGAATACATGCCAGCCTTTGAAGACGAGCACGGCACCTACATCATGAACTCAAAAGACCTGCGCGCCATTCAGCACGTAGAGCGATTGGTCAAAATGGGCGTGCATTCATTGAAAGTAGAAGGCCGCACAAAATCCTTCTACTACTGTGCCAGAACCGCACAAATCTACCGCAGAGCCATTGACGATGCTGTAGCGGGTCGTCCTTTCGACACCTCACTGATGAACAGCTTAGAAAACCTTGCTAACCGTGGTTACACAGACGGCTTTTTACAGCGCCATCGTCACGTAGACTTGCAAAACTACGAAACTGGCAATTCCATCAGCGAACAACAGCAGTTTGTTGGTGAAGTGATCGCCAGCAACGACAATGCCCTCACCATTGAAGTGAAAAACCGCTTTAGTCTTGGCGATTCATTAGAGCTGATGACACCAAAGGGCAACGTCACCTTTGCATTGAACGAGCTAAACGACAAACAAGGTCGTCCTATCGACGTTGCCAAAGGCAGCGGCCACATAGTGAACCTACCTTGTCCATCTGGTATCGACGCCAACATGGGGATTTTGCTGCGCAACTTATCCCAAGGCCAAACCACACGTCAGCCACATAGTAAAGCAAGCGCGTAAGAGACCGTCATGGCACTACTCATCAACAACCGTTGTATAAACTGCGATATGTGCGAACCCGAGTGCCCCAATGACGCTATCAGCATGGGGCCAAAAATATACGTCATCAATCCCGATAAATGCACCGAGTGTGTTGGTCACTACGACCAACCTACCTGCGTTGCTGTCTGCCCGATCGACTGTGTAAAACCCGATCCAGACAGACGTGAAACAGAAGAAGCGTTATACGAAAAGTTTGTAGAGATGTACTTTGACACCAGCATTTAACGCCCTGCCAATATCAAACGCATCTTAGATTGCTGGCAAGTTTTGAGCTAACCATTGCTGGAATTGTGCTTTCGGTAAAGCGCCGGATAGACGTGCCACTTCTTTGCCATGATGAAAGATCATCAGAGTCGGGATGGAGCGAATATTAAAGCCGCCTGCCGTCGTTTGGTTCTGCTCGGTATCCAGCTTCACAAAACACGCTTTTGTCGACATCTCACCGGCTACCTGTTCAAAAACAGGCGCAAATTGCTGACACGGCCCACACCAAGACGCCCAAAAATCGACAACTACGGGTAAATCATTGTCTGTAATATAACGTCTAAAATTTTGGTCACTGCCTTTGACAGGACTGGTAGAAAGAACGGGGTTCTTACACTTGCCACAAAGAGGCTTATTGCCCAGCTTGTCTTTCGGTACACGGTTCTTTGTCGTACAACTTTGACAAACTATTTGTATCGGTGAATTGGTCATTTTGAGCCTCGTAATTAAGTGCTTGCATTCATAAACAGGTCGGAATTAAATCGAAATACTTCATGTTTGCCAACCTCGAAAACGAAAAAAGCGAATCACTTGATCCGCTTTTGATAGTACACACCACTCCACTCACATCGTGGTGCTACTCTTCTGCATCCGCATGAGACACCGCTTCAAAGGCGTCCATTTGCTCAAAGTTTTCCAACCAAAAAGACGAACTCACCAAGCTAAATTGACGAGCCACGCCATTATCGGCTATCTGTTTTAACTGCCACACAATGCCTTTCGACTCAGGAAAGTGCTTACCTTTGATTTGGTCTTCATATAAACGATTAATGAGCGCGTCATCACCTTGCCCACTCGCCAATAATCGCACAATAGCCGAATGCATAGAGATATCAAAAATAGCCATATCTTCTGCATGCGCTGCGCTGACGGCCAGCGTCATTTCAGCCCCCGTTGGCTTGGCGAATTTACCATTAAAGGCTTCACGCAAGAGTCCATAAGCATTAAAAAAACGCTCATGATACAGGCAATCGGGGTATTCTTCCCATGAGGATTCATTCAACATATCACGACTCATTTGCTCAACCTTGCCACGAGACAACTTAGGAAATAAGTGCGTCAACACCACCACAGCAGCGTCTTCCGGCTTTAGATCACTTAGCGACATCAAGCACATTTCGCGCCGCTCGGCCGCGTCCATCGCATCAACATCGTCATCAAAATCCATCAGCGTCAGAAGCGCTTTATAATCCTCACCAGACCACGCATTTGAAATCTTACTAATCTTCTTAAAGGAATCGATTTGAACGGTAAACTTAGCTTGCATCGAGCACTCCTATATGAACGCCAACATTGCAGAAAATAACGCTAAAAGGCTTTATAAATAGCCCATGATGATCTTATAAAAAAAACAGACCGAGTTACCAATGTACCCTGAGTGGAAGCAACATGCTATCCATAGAAAGAAATGTTTTAGAAAGGGATTTCACAGAAAAAAGAAATGCCACACAAAAACACATGAGCAAGATAAGAGACTAAGTGGCAAGCTTAATGCCGCTGCGCAGGGGCTTTAAAAAACGAAAGAATAATTAACAACAAAGGGCTAAACCAGAGAACACTGTCTTTATCCTACTGGTTATCGCCAACAAGAAAATTACTTTTTGATAGGAAAAGTACGATACCAATCCAAGTTATCTACTTCCATATCGACTGGTGCTTTAACCACTTTTTCACGGCGTTTAAAAAGGCTCGTCAGTTTATCGAACAAACCGTTTACACCGGTGACTTTTAGCGTGTCTAATACGTTAGAAGATAAAGGTTTGCTGTCGACTGCGCTCATAATAATCACTCCGAATAACAGGGCATAAATAGATATAATTCTATTACTTGAGCCATTTTAATCAGAGGAAAGCCACCAAACAAACGATGCTTTTTCACGAAAATGCTGAGTTTTGTTCAACTATTAGATAATTGGGTAGCCATCATGTCACAACTTATCAGGTCAGATAAAAGCATTCTATTCTTTATCTGACCGTAAGTTCGCATGTCTATTTAAAAAATTAATACCCTTTAGATGGCGGAGCTTCCTGATACTGTGGAAGACCATCGGCCAACGCTAACCACGGCTGCTTAGAAGACACCCAAAAATGCATGTCAGGTGTAAACAGTGATGAATCATCCAGACTGCCCACCGTCAAGCCAATAACACCAGCGGAAGAACGTCGAGAAAACACACTTGAACCACAATGTGAACAAGCCCCCGTTCAAGTGTCTCAGAAGAATAATAGGTATTTATCGGCCCAGTGATAGACACATCATCAATACGCATTAACACGCGTGCATTAAAAGCCGCACCGATAGCTTTTTGACATTCATGACAATGACACACTCTCTGATTCAACGGCTCCGCTGTTGTCTCATATCGAACCGCCTGACACAGGCAACCACCTCTAAACGTAATCATTTTATAATCCTTCTTCGTATTAGGCTAACTTTGATAAGCAACTCTATTTCCATACCAATAAAAATTAAAGCTAATTTCAGAGGTATTATGCAGAACTTAGTATGACTTTCACTCATTGACCGAAGAACTAAAACACCAAGGTCATCACACCAAATGCCACGACGCCACATAAAATAGGCAAGCCCATAGAGTGAGTACGCGTCCACACGCCATAGGTAACCAGTACTCCAACGCCTGTCGCTAACCAAGCCAAAATGTCAGGGTGAGCCGGCACTAAAGAAGTACCAAACATGGCAGCAATCATCGTTGGGCCTAAAATGGTTAACCACGTCGGCATGGATCCGATGCCATCCTCTGTTTGTCTTTTCGCCAAGCTTCGCTTCATCCAAATGTACGGTAAAAGACGAATTAAATACGTGCCAATAGCAATGCTGACCAGCGCCAGCCACATAGACATACCCATGCTTACTGCCCTCCCAAAATACGTTGGTTTTTAAGTGCGTAAAACAGCACTGCACCGCTCATAGCCGCTAATGGAATAGCGAGATTCGGGTAACCTAGCACCTTCAGAATAACAGCGGTCACAGCAGACATCGCAATCGTGAGTGACCACAAGCGATTATTGCAACGAGGCACAATTAAAACGAAAAACAAAGCGGGCAATGCAAACGGCAAAACATCATTGATTAATGGCCAGCGTTGCGTCAATTCTCCCCCTGCAATCGCCCCCAATGCAGTACCTAAAACCCAACTTAGCCAAGCCAACACCGCTGCGCCTGCGTACCAACCTATGCGCGCCTGATCTGGAAGCTGAGGCAGACGGGCATGAGCCAGCGCAAAAATTTGATCTGTCAAACCATGCATTAATGGCAACCACTTCTTGTCTTGATTTAAAAAGGGAGACAGATTTGGACCATAAACAACATGCCTTGCATTGATCAACAAAGTCATGATGACCACCAGCCAAAGCGGAGCGCCAGATGCTGCCATAGCAACAAACAAAAACTGTGATGCGCCAGCGTAAATAAAGGCAGAGATAAGAATCGTCTCTAACACACTAAAGCCCGATTGAATGGAAATCAGACCAAAAGAAATAGCCACCGGAATGTAACCGCCAAGCAGCGGAATCGCATCTTTTACCCCTTGTTTCCAAGGTGTTCCGGCAAGAGTTTGAGTTGTTGTATTCATGATAAAAGATCCTGTTTAGTGTCGTCCTGTTTAACATCAGCCTGTTTAGCATAGGTAATGACCATCATTAAGGTCGCCCATGAATCGTCTGTTTGATAACGATGCGGCACATCGGCGGCAAACGTATGCGTTTTACCAATGTCTAAATAGCGCAAGTTATCATTTTCACCCGCCAGCAATTTCCCACTGATTAAGGTGATGGCTTCTGTCGTGCCAGCAATATGCGGCTCAGATTGCTTAATGGTATTGGGCGCACAAGACATCCAATACACATCCACCCTCGGGTTGTCGTTGCCTTGGTCAATCAGCCTAACCTGCACACCGTTTTCTCCCAACGGTGATTCCACACTGGCAACCAAATCCCCAAACGGGACATCCAACTGCACCGCCAACCGCCAAATCGTTTCTAAAGTCGGATTACCGTCACCCTGCTCAATGCGAGATAAGTTCGACTTAGCCAGCCCCGCATCCTGCGCCAACTGAGACAAAGACAAGCTCTTTGCCATACGCAACTTTTGTATATTTCGGCCCAACGAGCCGAGAATCGGTCTATTCATCATATCTCTCAAATTTGTTCTATATAAAGAACGTTCTATATAAAGAACAAATAAAAGTCAATGAAGTTATAGAAAATGCAGGCGATTTTGGGAGGGTGACAGGCTCAACGAACCACACTTTGGCAGACTCATCTGACCCTAAATTACGCGCTCCTTCTCAATAAAAACCATAAAAATCAAGAATTACAATAAAAAACGAACGAGAAACCTTTAGTAACCATTTCCAAACAGTTTTCATATTTCTTATTTTATTATCTACAAGTACATTTACTGTAATTAATTTTTATTGAGTGATTTTTAAGAAGATAAAATATGAGTAATAGCTTATCAACTATAATGATTGTTGACGATTCACCTTCTGATCTTTCGCTAACAAGTGCAATACTAGAAAGTAATTTCGCTATTATTAAAGCAAAATCAGGATCTCAAGCTATAAATCACTTCATCCATTCTGAGAATATTCCAAAAGTGGTTCTTATGGATGCTTCCATGCCTGAAATGGATGGCTATACCACTTGTAAAGAAATTAAGAAACTCGATCAAGCCAATAATACAGAGATTATCTTTTTAAGTGGTCACAGTTCAATCGCAGAAAAGCTACAGGGCTATGATGCAGGTGCCAGCGGCTATTTGACTAAACCTTTTCAACCACTTGAATTAATCGAAAAAATAAAACTTGCAGTCGCTCGATTTGATCAAAAAGAAAATTTTGAAATGCAATCAAAATACGCAATGGAAACGGCTATGTCTGCCATCATGGATGCAGGGGAGCAAGCTACTGTAATACATTTTATGCGCCAGTGTTTAATTTGCCCTTCAGTTGAGGAGCTAGTGACTTTGGTTAGTAGTTCTGTTTCCAGTTTTGGCCTAACCAATACAGTTGAATTACGTACACCTTGGAAAAAAATACACTCTTCATCCAATGGTTCTACATCCCCATTAGAAATCGAACTGCTAACAGCCTTACAAAATATTGGAAAAATTACCCAGAGAGGTAAACGACTTATTTTAAATTTTGGCGACATTTCTCAATTTATAAAAAATATGCCAGAAGAAAATCCCGATAAATGTGGACGACTAAGAGATCACCTTGCTCTCATACTAGAAGCCGCTAATAGCCGCCTTCAATCTTTAATTCTTGCTGGAGACATTAAAGAACTTATCCTTGAAAGTAATGAACACATTCAAAAGCTTAGTGAAAGTCAATCCATACAAAAGCAGAAAAATGTAGCAATTATGGATGAGATGCATGATGAAATTCAAAGCGAGTTTTTTACATATGGCCTAACCGAAGAACAAGAAAAAATATTACTAGCGATTATCGGAAAGTATTCAGAAAAGATTTTTGAATCTTACGAAAAAAGCCTAAAAAATGACGCTGAGCTGTTGCTCATCACCTCAAAACTGAAAAAATCAGTCGATAGGCTTTTTTAATATAAATGTTTATTAAGGATTTTTTATGTCTAAAACTGTTCTAGTTGCTGATGATTCAGCGTCTGTCAGACAAATAGTGTCCATGGTATTGAAAAGTAGCGGCTACACAGTGATCGAAGCAGAAAATGGAAAACAAGCATTGGCTAAACTTGATGGCCAAAAAATACATTTGATTATTAGTGACGTCAATATGCCAGAAATGGATGGGCTAACTTTCATTGAAAATGCCAGAAAAATAGAGACTTATAAATTTACTCCCATTTTAATGCTGACAACTGAAACGGATCAAGAGCTAAAAGATAGAGGGAAAGCACAAGGTATTAAAGCATGGTTAGTAAAACCATTTCAGCCACCTGTATTTTTATCAGCCATTTCAAAGTTGACTTGATGGATCACTAATATGCCAAATGCTGAATTAGTACTTAAAAATGGTGTTCTACAACTGCCAAAAGACATGACAATTTTTAATACTAAAAATATTTATAATGCATTTAAACTGCTGCCATGTGATCCCGCACACGTCATCATTCTAGATTTAGACCCCATTGAAGAAATGGATGGCGCTGGTATTCAGCTTTTGTTGGCGTTTTCTCATCATTTGGCACTTCAAGGCATTGCCGTTGAAATACAAGGTGGTTCACCAGATACACTCAGGCTACTTGAGCATACCAACTTTTCTGCTGCACTAACGCACCTGGTGACATCATGATTGGTCCAGTCGATACGTTTAAAACAGAGGTATTAGAGCATCTAGCTTCTTTGGAAGCCGTGTTACTAGAACTCGAAATAACGCCTAAAAATCAAGAACTGATTAATACAGCTTTTCGCTCTATACACACTATTAAGGGTGCTGGCGGAATGTTTGGTTACCACCAACTAACCAGTTTTACACATCACCTTGAAACCGTATTAGATCAAATCAGAAAAGGTGAGCTGTCATTTAATTCTGATTTAATTGGAGTGTTTTTAGATGTAGGAGATTTCATTGCAGGCTTATTAGAAGATACTGATTTTTCCGAAGCGCAAATTACGGCTAGTCAAATTCATCTAGACAAATTATATGACAAAATCAACTCAAACGATCGCCCTAAAGTTTTAGATCAAAGCATTAATACACTTGAAAAAAATGATTCCCTTTCACAAAGCTGTTTTCAAATCTCTTTTAAACCTGATTTAAACTCATTTAAATCAGGTTTAGACATCGCACCAATTCTCCGCGAGTTACACAGTTTTGGCCCATGTTATGTTGAAACAGACATAAGCCGTTTAACGGAATTCGAGCAATTTGAGCCAGAAGAATGTGTACTAAGCTGGAAAGTTATCTTAATTACCCATGAACCTCTACCCTCTATTGAAGACACCTTCATGTTCGTTGCTGATGATTGGCAAATTTCGATTGAAGCTATATCTTCTGATGAATTACCCAATGAGCCTCAAAACACACTTTGTAGAAACCCCAGCGAAAATTCATATCGAGACAATCTCTTCAAATAAGCAAGATGGATGTCATAGCAATAATCTCGAGAATCAAAAATCCATACGCAATATCACTACATCAGAGATGAACGACCCAACAATCAGAGTCCCATCATCTCGCTTAGATAAGCTTATGAACCTGGTTGGGGAGCTGGTGATTGTACAAGCACGATTAAATCAAGTTGCCGCATCTGAATATAATGAAGACCTTTTATCGATCGCCGAAGAGCTGGATCAACTGACAACTCAGATGCGTGATCAGACATTTAGTATTCGCATGTTGCCAATCGGCACCACATTCGGAAAATTTCGCCGACTAGTCCGAGACTTGTCTAAAGAGCTTAATAAACAGATTGAACTCATCACCATAGGTGGTGAAACCGAACTAGACAAAATGGTGTTAGACAAGTTGTCCGACCCGTTAATTCATCTTATTCGCAATAGTATTGATCATGGAATTGAAAGCAGTGATGTACGTCTATCAGAAGGTAAACCTGCAACAGGTAGTATTACGTTAACTGCTCGACATGCAGATTCTCATGTTGTCATTACCATACAAGATGATGGTAAAGGTCTAGACACAAAACGAATTCACGAATTGGCTATTGAAAGGCATTTAATCACACATGATGCTGAACTGAGCACAGCAGAGGTTCACCAATTGATTTTTGAACCTGGTTTTTCAACAGCCAAAGCCATTTCTGATATTTCTGGTCGTGGGGTTGGAATGGACGTTGTTAAACGCTCCATACTGGAACTCGGCGGTACAATTTCCATTCACTCCAAAGAAGGAGAAGGAACAGAATTCTCCGTTCGGCTACCCATGACTCTTGCGATCATTGAAGGACTAATGGTGAAAGTTGGTGATGAATATTATGTACTCCCTCTTAGTAATGTTGAAGAGTGCATAGAAATGCCTGCCAATTTACGTGCACATGTTCGCACACGCCAAATCATTGAAGTACGAGGTGAGCAAATTCCCTTTTTAATTCTACGAGATTGGTTTGGCGTTAATGCACCAAAGCCTATGTATGAACAAATTGTGATAACCCACATTGGTGAGGAAAGATTTGGTTTTTGCGTTGATGAGGTGGTTGGTCAGTACCAAACCGTTATCAAACGATTAGGAAAGTTATACCAAGGGGCAGAAGGATTTAGTGGTGCCACCATATTAGGCGATGGAAGTGTCGCTATGATCCTTGACCCTGCTGCTTTGCTGGAAGCTGCTGGTCGGGACTATTCATCTAAACAAATTCATTTAAAGATTGCGAAATAAGAGGTTCAACATGAATCGAGTTTCATTAAAAACATTAATTGTCTCAGCGTTTATCTTACTACTTACATTAATGGGTATAACCAACTACCTTGGAATATTTTCACTCTCGGGGATAAATGAAAAGCTTAACAACATCGTCGATTTTTCCGCTCGAAAAGTAACTCTAGCAGAAGAAATGCGCCAAGACTTGCTTTACATTTCCCGTGCTGAGAAAAATATCATTTTGTCAAATACCGCGGAAGAAATGGACGTATTCGCTGCTGAAGCCCAAAAGAAACAAGCTGAGCTTCTGGGTTATTTTGAAGAGATTCGCTTTATTGCCAACGATGAAGGCAAACAGAAGCTGGATCAGTTTGAGTTATCTTGGCAAAAATATTTAGATATCAATGCAGAAATTCGTCGACTCGCGCGCTTAAACTCAAATGTGCGAGCAGAACAGTTAAGCAAACTTGATGCCCGCCATCAGTTCGATTTATTACAAACTGCAATTACTGATATGGCATCAGATATAGAAATGCGTACTAAGGTATACATAGCTAGTGATAAACGAGAGTCAGATCTTGAGCTTCAACGCGAGCTATTGCATATCAATATTATGTTACTGCAAATTCAGCGTGCCGAAAAAAACCTAATCATGTCGCTATCTGAAGATGAAATGAATGATTATGACACTGAAGCTAAACAACTGATAGAGAAGCTAAATATCTCTTTAAAGCGCATGGATTCTTTGATTCAAAGTGATGATTCGCAACAATTAACCGTACTACGTAATGCAGTCACCAGCTACTTGGCCTTGCATAATCAAGTTAAAGACATCAGCCGCGAAAATGGCAATGCTAAAGCATTTGCACTATCAACCACTACGGCTAGAGAACAGCTTGAACAAGCAGAGCAGTATCTTGCTGGTATTATCCAAATAAATACAAACAACATGAACCAAGACAAAGAGTTCAGCGATACGGCCTACGCAAACGCGCGTCTGGAATTGATGAGTGCTTTTGGAATATCAGTAATACTAGCAGTACTAATTGCGTGGGTAGTTATCCGCCGTGTTAACCTTGTAAGTCGTATTACCGACCTTATTGGCAAAGGCGATCTGACTTCAGAATTTGACCCGAAAGCTAGCGACTCGGACATTTATGGCGTGCTTCGCTCGATGAACACGAGTTTAAGCCAGATCGTAGGTGAGGTATCTGAAGCAGCCAGCAATGTCGCCGCAGGCAGTGGTCAGCTCAGTGCAACAGGACAACAGATTGCACAAGGTTCAACAGAACAAGCAGCATCATTGGAAGAAATTTCATCTTCAATGGAAGAAATGGCGTCCAATATTGCTCACAGCGCTGACAATGCACAACAGACAGAGCAAATTGCTCGCAAAGCTGCCGTCGATGCAGAAGCGACAGGTAAAGCCGTAAATGAAGCGGTTGAAGCCATGAAAGAAATCGCCGACAAAATCGGTATTATTGAAGAGATATCTCGTCAAACTAACCTACTAGCATTGAATGCGGCCATTGAAGCCGCTAGAGCAGGTGAACATGGAAAAGGCTTCACTGTCGTTGCTGCCGAAGTTCGCAAATTAGCAGAGCGCAGCCAAACAGCAGCGGGGGAAATAGTCGCTCTTGCAAAAGGCAGTTTAGAAGTATCTGAACAAGCAGGAACCATGTTGGCACAATTACTTCCCGACATCCGAAAAACATCAGACTTAGTGCAAGAAATTAGCGCTTCAGCACGAGAACAAGATGCGGGTGCAGTCGAAGTGAATAAAGCGTTACAACAATTAGATCAAGTTGTACAGCAATCCGCAGCCGCCGCTGAAGAAATGGCATCCACCTCTGAAGAATTATCTGCTCAAGCTGATCAGCTCACTGAAACAATGAAATTCTTCAAACTCAAACACGTTAGTGGCAAAGCACCTAAAGGTAAGCTTACAAATCATACGGGGGAAATCAGCGAAATCAACACGCATGTTATCGGCTCGAAAAGAGACACAGATTCAGCATGAGTCCTCCGGCATCGACTTAGACCTAGGCGATGACAACTCTGAATTTGTTCGGTACTAAGCCTAGAAAATTGGGGGGCACACTATGACAACAGAAAAAAACACCTCGATTTCGTCTAAGCATGCGGAAGCCGTTAATTATCGAAATGTCCAGTTACTGACGTTTTTATTAGATGGTGAAGTATATGGTGCGGACATTATTCAAGTACAAGAAGTACTTGAATATCGCAAGGTCACACCTGTGCCAAGGATGCCTGAATTCCTTTTAGGCGTTATCAACTTACGCGGACAAGTAGTAGCAGTTGTTGATCTTAGAAGACAGTTTGGCATGGACGTCATGGACATCACAGTCAATACATGCATTGTTATTGTTGATGTGCAATTAGAAGGTGAAAGCGTTGCGCTTGGGTTGCTTGCCGATGCAGTCAAAGAAGTCATAGAACTAGAAGGCAACAATATTTGTGCGCCACCAAGAATCGGTAGCCGCATTAATGCGCATTTTATTAGTGGGATGGGAAAACATAATGATGACTTCATTATTATTTTAGACCTTCCAAAAGTTCTTGCTGATGACGACTTAAATCAAGCAATTGAAACAATGTCCGATGCGGATTCAGACCATTCCTAATAAGAAAGGCTATAACAATATGTCAGACACTTATGCGCTTCCTTCATTAAAAGCTGATCCAATTAGTGAGGTAGAACATCGTCTTGTTTCAGAATTTGTAGAAAGTACTGCAGGCATTCAAATGCCTGCGTCTAAACGCACTTTGATTGAAACACGACTACGTAAGCGCCAAAGGATTCTGGGGTTTAGCAATTTAAGGGATTACATCCACTTTGCCTTAAAAGATTTCGAAGGAGCCTCAGAGCGTCAAAATTTATTGGATGCCCTAACAACCAATAAAACCGATTTTTATCGTGAAGATGCCCATTTTTTGTTTCTAAAAGCGTATTTGGATAAGCATCGTTATCACTCAAAAGACCCCCTTAAGATCTGGAGCGCAGGGTGTTCTAGTGGTGAAGAACCTTACACATTATCCATTGAGATGCTAGAAATTCAGCGTCAATACCCAAGTTTTGATTTCCGAATTACTGCCACAGATATATCTTCCAAGTGCTTAGATAAAGCACGCACTGCTATCTATCCACACGAGAAAGTAGAACCCATTGAGTTGGCGTTAAGGCAACGCTATCTGCTTCGAAGTAAAGACCCACGTAAAAACATTGTAAAAATCGCCCCTGAAGCTAGAGCCCCCGTTAAGTTTGATTACTTTAATTTAATCACTGGCGATTGGCATAATTGGCAAGCGCATTTCGACGTGATTTTTTGTCGTAACGTGATGATTTATTTCAATAACCTAGATCGAAGCCTTTTAACTGAGCGATTTTGCCATGCATTAAAACAGGGAGGCATTCTGATGATTGGCCATTCAGAATCTCTTATTGATAACACAGGCCTGTTCGAACGCTTACAACCTACGATATATCGTAAATTATAAGGCGACTGTTTATGAACAAATCAAAAATCAAAGTCTTAATTATTGATGACTCAGCCTTAGTTAGACAAGCTTTACAAACCATTCTGAACGATGACCCAGACATAGAGGTAGTGGCTACAGCGCAGGACCCATTTGTGGCCGCGGAAAAACTAAAAAAAGTCAAACCGGATGTCATCACTCTCGATGTAGAAATGCCGCGAATGGATGGTATTACCTTTTTAACCAAACTAATGAAGCAACACCCTATTCCAGTAGTAATATGCTCTTCTTTAGTCGCAGATGGTTCACTAACAACCACCAAAGCCCTAGAGGCTGGTGCGGTTGATATTATTTTAAAACCCACTTTAGGTACACAAAGATTTATTGAGGAATCGAAAGAGATGATAAGAGATGCTATCAAAGCAGCATCTCATGCTCGTGTTTCCAAATTGCAGCGCCCTAATACTCCCGAACAAAAACTAAGTGCAGACGCAGTATTATCGAAACGTCTACCAACACTAAAAGCAATGGAGGAAACAACGGAGAAAGTCATTGTCATTGGTGCTTCGACAGGAGGCACAGAAGCTATAAAAGAAGTGTTAATGGGCATGCCACTTGGTTGCCCTGGTATCGTTATTGTTCAGCATATGCCAGAAGGCTTTACTCGTTCGTTCGCACAACGTTTAGATGGACTGTGCCAAATTCATGTTAAAGAAGCCGAGAATGGCGATGCCGTCTTACGAGGACAAGCTCTAATAGCACCGGGCAATAAGCACACTCTTCTAAAACGCAGTGGGGCGCGTTACTACGTAGAAGTAAAAGAAGGACCACTTGTTTCAAGACACCGCCCTTCTGTAGACGTTTTATTCCGATCGGCAGCTAAATACGGTGGTAGCAATATTGTCTCTGCAATTTTAACTGGAATGGGAGATGACGGTGCAAATGGAATGCTGGAACTACACCAAGCAGGTGCTTGGACGTGTGCTCAAGACGAAAATAGCTGTGTTGTCTATGGCATGCCCAAAGAAGCCGTTTTACGAGGAGGAGGCTCAGCATGAATTACCTCTAGATAAAATCGCCGACAGTTTGTTAAAAGCATTTTAAGCATGGAAATTACAAAGCAGCGTATTATTTTACATGCTGGCGACTATTATTTTGGTAATGAACAAGCCCAAGTACATACCCTATTAGGCTCATGTATATCCATTGCTCTATGGCATCCAGAAAAACGTATTGGAGGCATGTGCCATTTTGCACTTCCCTACCGATTTGAACGTAATGACCAACGATTAAACCCTAGATTCGCAGATGATTGTATGACGTTGTTCGCACGCTCTGCGAAGCGAAACCACACACAATTACGAGACTATCAGGCGAAAATATTTGGAGGCGGCAATATGTATGAAAAACAATATCGTACTGATCAATCTGATCCCAACAGACGTCCTGTTGGGGAGAAAAATGTCGCTGCTGCATTTGAATTACTTAGCAAACATGAAGTTCCTATTTTGGTCGCCCATGTTGGTGAATTTGGTCATCGTAGAATTGTGTTTGATATTGAAACAGGAGATGTCTGGGTGAAATTCTCTCCCATTATAAAAATGGGCAATCAGGAATCACTAACAGGCGTTTCCTAACTAGCAACTTACTTCAATTTACGTATCAAAATACGATACATGAAGCTGTTGCTGTTTGAAAATGTATCAATCAAGGCGCGAAAAGTGTGGTGTAGTGTCCTACATAAATATAGAAGCTCTCAGGCGGTCATTAACTGTATGCTAGATTTATACTTGACTCCCTTAGCAAAGATGGGCAGCCCTCCCACATTTAATTTAAAAAGACCTTGTGGCCGTATGTTAATACGTTCTTTATGGGGAATGCTCGCCTAAATATTTTGGCTCTTCTGCAACAATTCTATTAAAACTTGTTGCACAAATTTGCGTTGTGTGGTGATGGCGTAAAAGTGTTCGTAAGCGTCGGGTAGGCGTTGATATTCTTCCAGCAATCCTTGTCGAATTTCGTCTTTCACAACGACGGGTGGTAGCACGGCTAAGGCGCCGCTGTCCCTCGCGAGAAGACGCAGCATCGCCATGTCATCGGCTTCAGCTTTGACATCAGGCTGATACTGCCATGTGGCACAAAGCAGGTTAAACGCCGTTCGGATTTCGGTGTTTTTCCCTGGTAGTATCCAATGAGCCGATTCATACCCTTGCGAAAACGGTGTGTGTATCTTACTTTCTTTCGGGCCAACAATAGCGAGCGGCTGACGGGAAACTTGTTGCACAATCCAAGGCGCGTCTTTTGTTTCGACACTAACAGGACGATTGGTCAGTACAAGGTCCAATTCATGATTGGTTAAACCATTTAATAGGTCGCTCATGCCACGAGCGGTCAATGAAAAGCTCACCTCAGGTTTGGCCAGCAGTGGGCTGACAAAGTGCTCAACGAAGTTTCTCGATAACGTTGGCAATACCCCAATGGACAAATGCTGAGTTTCAGCAAGGATGCCTTTGTTTAAGAAAGATACCTCAGGGTCAGATGAAAATAAAATCTTGTGTAATGTTTGAGATTCACATAGATTAGCTTAAGCCTCTTTAAAATATCCTTATTTTTTCAATATTTTTTACCACTTTATTGTCACTTCTTGTTAACTATTGTAAGTCTGCTTGATGGACATTTTATCGCTAGAGAGCATTCGCTCTGTATATTCCAAAACGGACACTCCGACGTGCTCAACAAAACTAAAACAATATCTGTTGTATTTAATTATTTTTAAAACGTCCAAGACAGTGTTTCTGAAAAGCCGAGAGCACCTTGGGAAGATGTTCTGGTAAATCTTCGGCGATTAAGCCAATGCCAACATTATTACCTACCTCACCATGCAACCATACCGCTATGGAAGCCGCATCAAATGGTGACATGCCTTGTGCAAGTAAGCCGACGATAAAGCCAGCCAATACATCCCCGGATCCTCCCGTGGCAAGATACGCTGGCGCATTGGCATTGATAATTGCTCGGCCATCTGGCGAGACAATCACCGTATCTGCGCCCTTTAACACCACGACAGCACCGCTTAATTTGGCAGCCATACGCGCTCGCGTTAATTTGTCGTCAGGATGGCTTTTATTAACTTCAGGAAACAGTCGCGCAAACTCGCCTTCGTGGGGGGTCATCACGCAAGGACCATTAATGGCGTCAAACAGAGTTTGTGGGTCTTCTGCAAATGCACTGAGCGCATCCGCATCCAACACGGTGGCACGATTCGTTTCCAGTGCTGTGACCACGATTTTTCGCGTGCGAATCCGTTCAAATCCCGCCAATCCGGCCCCAGGCCCAACGGCAATGGCGTTATATCGCGGATCTAATAGCAACTCTTCAAAATCTTCTTGTTCTTGACTCACCTCTAGCTTCGCTACCATCACGCTCGTCATCGCAGTCGCATAAACAGGCCACGCTTTAATCGGCACCGCCAAAGTCACTAACCCAGCCCCGATTCGCATAGCGCCACGAGCCGTTAAACGACTGGCGCCTGTCATGCTCTCCCCGCCGTAAATCAGCGCATGACCACGGTGGAATTTATGTCCATCCGTCCGCGGCCAAGGGTAATTTCGATACCAAAGCTCAGGACTATTTTCCCATGCTTGAAGGTTTAACTCATTCAACACCATTTCAGGAATACCGATGTCCGCAACCACCAGCTCACCACATAATGCACGACCAGGGAGCAGCAAATGTCCCGGTTTTTTGCGGAAGAATGTCACAGTTAATTCAGCGGGTGCTACAGCTCCAAGCGCCGCACCTGTTGTGCCATCCACGCCACTGGGCACATCCACCGCACAAACGGGCACTTTTCGTGCGATTATAGCGTCAACCATATCGCGAGATTTGCCTTCTAAAGGACGAGTCAAAACCGCACCAAACATGGCATCAATAACCAGATCAGTTTGCTCTAATAAATCAACAGAATAGGCTTCAACCTTAAGGATCCCCACAAATATAGAGTGATGCCCACTTGTTGGTTAAACTATTTTCGCCAAAAAATAAGCCAGACAAGGGGCATCACATTGTTATTATCGAGTTTACTTCCTGACAATTCAATCTCCATTGATAAGCGAACCTATACAGCTTTATCAGATGCAGTATCCTCCGTTAAAGAAGGCGCCAGATTAAGCCTAACGGCAATTGGTAGAAAACTAGGAGAAGACGCTAACGTCATTGAAAAATATTGCATTAAACGAGTTGATCGACTGTTAGGAAACATCCAATTACACCAATGCCGAAATCAATTTTATAAGACCCTTGCCTCTCACTTTTCTTCACAAGAGTTCTTGCCCATCATTGTTGATTGGTCAAGTGTTTATGATTTTAGCTTTGTTTTACTGCGCGCCTCAGTGGCCTTTCAGGGAAGAGCTTTCACCTTATATGAAGAAGTACACCCTGAAGGAGCTATGAATAATCATAAAAGACATGTCGACTTCTTAAATAATTTAAAGCAAATACTTCCCTCTGACTGTACCCCTATTATCTGCACGGACGCAGGATTTAAGGTTCCGTGGTTCAAAGCAATAGAGCAATTAGATTGGTATTGGCTTGCACGTACACGTGGAACGGTAAAATGCCAAACGGATAAACGACCACAATGGACTCTCGTTGACGGTTATCATCATCAAGCCACCACAAAACCAATGGAGTTGTCCGGCTTGCGTCTATCAAAACAACAACAATGGCCTTGTCGTGGTGTTTTGTATAAAAGTCCACGCCCTACAAAGAAAAAAGCAAACCCGTTAAAAGACCAAACTGTAACAATTATAAGAAGTGCTCTAAAGCAAACAGAGAGCCTTGGTTTCTAGTCAGTAACTTGCCAAAAGGCGAGTTTCCTCCTCTTGCTCTAGTCAATATTTATAAGCGCAGAATGACCATCGAAGAAGCATTCCGAGACACGAAGAACGAATATTATGGGCTAGGACTAAAACGTAGCCGAAGCCAATCTATTGAGCGATTACAAACCCTTCTGTTAATTGCCTTACTTGCTCAATGGTGCCTTTACGTCATTGGGAAAGCGGCAGAGATGCAAGGTTATCATCGTCATTTCCAATCAAATACGATAACAACGAGGCGAGTATTGTCTTATTGCTATTTAGCCAAAAGGATCCTGAAAACCTCCCGTTATGAAATAACAGAAAAAATGTTATTTGAGGCGTTAGACCTTCTTCTATTGGAAACCAAGTGCTAGAAATAAATGTGGGGATCCTTAAGGCTTCAACCTCACCTTGCCAAGCCTGATAGAAATATTTGGCTTCAGGCGATAATTTTTCAACAGCCCCCATAAAAGCCAACCGCACAGGCCAGCCAACGGATCCTAGTAACTGAGCGACAACAAAACCATTGCCACCATTATTACCCGGCCCACAAAGCACTAAAACAGAACACTTAGACCAACGCTGCATCAACGCATCCACTACGGTTTTCCCCGCTGCGGCCATTAAATCTATCGCAGGCACACCCGCCACCACTGCGGCTTTGTCTGCCTCAGTCATTTCGCTTGCGGTTAGAAGTAATTGAGTGTTTGGGTTTAACGCATTAATCATGATGTAGTAGTCAACTTATTCCGAATCATAAATGAGATTACTCATCTAGTTTAGCGAGCACCATTACATTATTAAAATGATACGGCCGACTCCAAGTAACTTATAGATCTAAGTATAGCGTTAACATTTGCTCAGTACTAAAAAACCAGACACTGTGTTTAAGATCCGCCGAAATTGGACCCACATATTATTAAAACACTTTCTTTTTTGCAGCAATGTTACCACTTGAAACTGTTTCTTTTTTCATCAGAGTACAGATACAACTTAAAGTTGTATTGAGAAAAAAATAATTAATACTAACTCCTAGCTATCGCATTTAACGGATTAATGACCATGTCTAATATCAATAAAGTTTTTAGCGCTTCTTGTTCCGTAACCAACCTGCCCCAAATGTCAGGCTCCTCAATTTCCTCTATTAAAAGCGGCACTCTGCTTTCCTCCACTGGCCAATGCATTCATTTACGCCCTTACCATACCTTTGGCCGTTCAACTGAATGCCACACTAATCTGGCTGGCGCTGATATTTCGCGTATTCATGCCATTATTTATTGGCAAGACAACAACTGGTATATAGAGGACAGAAGTAAGAATGGCGTCTGGCTCAACAACAACAAAATCCTCAAAGAGCAACCACATCTACTACACGAATCAGACAAAATTATTCTATCTTCTAAAACGGGTGATGCTTTCATCATGGTAAATGACCTTAAACCCTGTGATGTATTAGTCAGCATGGAACGAAATAAAGCAGCAATCTACCTTGAAAGACCTGTCACATCGGTAGAAAAAACGCTTAATCTTTTTTATGAAAATGAAGGTTGGTACATTATTTATGATGATGAAAGAGAAGAAAGCAAGGCCATCCAAGATGGCCACTGTATTTGCATTAACGACTCGCTTTATCGCCTACAAAGCAATCGAATCGAGTACCAAACCTTTGAAAATAAGCCAACCGCTAAATCGCTTGATGATCTCGAATTAAGTTTACATGTTTCTGATAATGAAGAAGAAATCCAACTCCACATAAAGGATAGTAAAAGCGCTTCTGTGATCGAAGGTCACCGTATTCAGAGCCAATTATATTTATTGCTTTGTTTGGCTCGCAAATCCATCGCTGATAAAAACCAAGGCTATTCGGAATGCCATTGCGGCTGGATTAACCTAGATGATCTCTCTAAAGCACTTGGCATCGAACCCGACAACACTCGCATTCGACTTCATCGCCTACGTACAAGAATTCGTGACACCGTCAATTTTAGCGGTGTAGATGCTTGTCAGTTATTGCAACTTCAAGATGGGGAAGTAAGGCTGAATACATCTAAAGTAGAAGTAATCAAAGGAACTCTGTCAGAAACAATGTTAGGAGCACACTGACTATGTCGGTGGTTGCCATACAGAATGAGTTTGTCCATCTTCAGTTTGACTCTGAAGAATATGACCTACAACATAAAATCGGTCAAGGCGGCTTTGGTTCGGTATTTAAGGCTATTCATAAAAAAACCAAACAAACCGTTGCCATAAAATTCCTCCAATTTGCAACACAATCCACTCAGAAACACAGGCAGCAACAATTGGCTCGCTTTGAACGAGAAAGTAATTTCGTTTGCCAGCTGTCCCATCCACATATTGTTCGCTTACTGGATAAAGGCCGCATTGACGACAACACTCTCTATAGTGTTTTTGAGTACGTGGATGGTATTTCACTCAGCGATTACCTCAAACAACATGGCGCCCTAAGTGTGGCAGAAACACACGCCATTATGCTGCAAGTTCTGGACGCCCTAGTACACGCCCACCAGCAAGGCATCATTCATCGCGACATCAAACCCTCTAACATCATGATCTTGCAGACTGGGGCAAAGCATCATATAAAACTATTGGATTTTGGCATCAGTACACTCACGCTAGGACAAAGGGCAGAAGACTATAAGGCCCTCACCATCACCCAAGAGTCCATCGGCACGCCAACTTATTGCGCCCCAGAACAGCTACGCGGTGAGCCTCACTACTTTCAGTGCGGACCTCTACATGTGGGGTCTGGTCTTTATTGAATGTTTAACCGGTGCCCCAGCCATCAATGGTGCCAGCATCGCAGAAATTTATCATAAACACCTCAACGACATTCCAGTGCCGATACCGGCGGCCCTTCATTCACATCCACTGGGCCAACTACTGCAAAGAAGCTTACGCAAAAATGCCAGTGAACGCATCAATAGTGCCCAAGCCCTTTACAATGAATTAAATGAACTGATTACCCACAACTTAGAAGGTCGTTTTCTACCCGTCACATCACAAAACCACGGCCTCGATGACACTCTAGTATTACGTCAAGACGACCCAAACCATTTAGCCGTCAACGCCACTCAAGCCACAGAACGCAAGCAAATTACCACCCTCGCCTTGCGTATTCGCGTCAAAAACCTTGAAGAAGATATCGCTAACACAGACACCGCCGACACAGATGTGGTTGAAACCCTATTTCAAGCCACTCGCAGCCAATGCGTCGATGTCGCCCAGCGCTATGGTGGCTTTCATGTGGGCAATTTAACGGGGTTTTCTGTGTTTTACTTTGGCTACCCAGTTGCCACTGATCACGATGCCCGTTTAGCCGCACGCACCGCATTGGAAATCATCAGCTTAACCAAAAAACAACAGTCCTATATGAGTGCCCGCCACGGCTGCGAATTTGAGCTTAATATCGGTATTCACACTGGCATCTTATTAAAACGCGGCAATACTGTACCCGATGGTTTTGCCAGCCATCACGCCAGTGATCTAGCATTACAGGCACAAGGACAAAGCATTCTGTGCTCCCTTGACACCAAAACCATACTGGACAACTACTATCAGTTTTCCGAGCGTCAATTTTCCGAACACAAAAGCGCACAGCAAAACTACACTCAACTCATCGCCGAACGCGTCATAGAAGCATTTGGCTTTATGCGTGGCGTGCGCAACAACCACCCACTGATCGGACGCGCCACAGAGCTAGACATTTTACGCAGCGCCCTGGAAAACACCACAAACCACAGCAGAATCATTCATTTACACGGTGAAGCGGGAATCGGTAAATCACGTCTCATCCATGAGTTCCGGCAGCTAGAATCCAAGCGAACGCATCATATTTTCCAAGCACTACCAGAACACCAAAACAATGCTCTTTTTCCTATTCTATCCGTTATAAAACGCCTACTAACGTCGCTCTTTAACCAAAAACAAATAGCCAAGGAAAGAATAGCCCAGAAAAAAACAGACCAGCAACAAACAGAGCAGCCACAAAGCCAAGGCAAGCAACTCACTCAGTTGATAGAAAAGGGGAATTTATCTGGACCAACAGCGGAAATCATCACTCTTTTAGCTGCATGGTTAAACATTAATGACATTGAAAACCGTCAGTTATCCAGTCTTGAACCCACTGTACAAAAATCCCTCTTATTTGAAGGATTGACTTATATTCTTACCTGCTATCAGCAGCAAACGGCTCAATCCAGCAAGTCCGCAGAACATGTTTATATTTTTGAAGACATTCACTGGGCAGACGCTACCACTGTAGAATTCATTGCTTATTTAGCAAAGCAAGACAAGATACAAGGCATTATCACCACCTCGCGCCAGTCGGCCCCTGCCGTCTTTGCAAATAATCCGTTGACCCATATTCCACTCGAACAACTAACAGAGACTGCCACAGAAGAATTCATTCATACTCTGTTTGAAGGGGCCAATATTGCCAGCCGAGTAATGACGCTACTGGTGGCTCGCACTGATGGCATTCCGCTTTTCATTGAAGAACTGGTTTCCATGCTCAAGCGTCGTCAATTGGTTCAGCTAACAAAGGGTACTATCGACTTTATTGATCCACAAAAAATCGATGACATTCCCAGCAGCTTGCGCGAGTCTATACAAAACAAAATCGACGGCCTTATCTATGCCAAAGACACCTTACAACTAGCAGCCGCTATTGGTCGCCAATTTGATTACAATCTATTGATCGCCGCGTCTCACTTTAGCGAACGGCAAGTTCAAAACGACTTAGCAGAACTGATCGACAACCAACTCATTATCCAGCAACGTCACGTCGATGGTGACCGTTACCTGTTCAAACACGCCTTGGTACGAGACGCAGGCTATGACAGTATTGAGCGAAAGGCACGACTAGAGCTACATGCACGTATTGCTGAATCCATTATCAATACCACAGAAAACATTGACCGCTTTGTCGCCACCGACCTCGCACAACACTATGAAAAAGCCCAGCAACATGACAAAGCCAGCGCCTACTACTACCAAGCTGCCAGCGAAGCCGAAACCACCTTTGCCGTCAACGATGCCATACACCTATACCAAAGTGCCTTAAATGCTCATCGAAAGATGGCCCCAGAGCAACAGCAGAAAAAAACGCAACAAGAGCAACTCAAAGCCATACTAAAAGGCCTTGCCAACTGCCTCGCTCGGGACGGACAACACGACAATGCCAGACAAATACTGCAAGAATTCATCGGCCTTCTAGAACAAGCAAACAACTACCAAGCCTTAGCCTCGGCACAAATCGCCCTCGGCAAAACCTACGAAGTGGTTCATCAACATGATGATGCACTCAAGCACTACCAAGCGGCTCATGTTTCACTATTAAAAGCGCCCCATTCAGACACGCCGGAAAAATCCGACTGGTGGAAAATTTGGCTAGAGATACAAAGCGCCATCTTGTATGTGCATTATTGGCTAGGAAATACTGATGAAATGAAGTTGATTTTTTCAGAAGTTGAACCTGTTATTCAAATCATTGGGGACAATAAGCAAATTGCCAAATATTATGATGACAAGTTACATATACAGTTTAGAGATAAACGCTATAGACTTACATCAGACGATTTAGATATTGCTAGAAACTCTGTAAAATATGCAAAAAAATGCAATGATAAAGGAATACTATCCAATGCTCTTTTTGTTCTTGGTTTTAGTTTAAATCTTTGCAATGAGTATTTTGAAGCTGAAAAAATATTACATACTGCTCTTGATTTTTCTAAAGCGAATCAGGATAAAGTTCTTCAAACACGTTGCTACACATACCTTTCAGTTTCTTATCGGTTACTGAATAATATAAATTCAACACAAGATTTTGCACAGAAAGCATTAATACTAGCCCATGAAACTAAAATGGATGATTATGTTGCCGTCGCGTTAGCTAATCTAGCCTGGAGCTATTTTACAAAAAAAATACAAACAAGCAGCAACCTATTTGGCACAATGCTTAATCCAATGGAATGATGTGACAACACGCTTAGAATACCCATTTTTATGGTTATCTCATTTACAGGCTATCGCGCTATGCGGTGTAAATAATGACTTTGCGGATAAACACATTCATCAAGTTCCCAATTTTGCGACAATATTACTTGACCCGAGACAAGTTCCCTTTCCACAGACTATCGAACAGCTACTCTTGCTGCTGTCTGATATTAATAATATTTCTCAACGAACTTCTCTCATCGAGAAGCTCACCGAAACCGCGGCCGAACATCGGCTTCTTTAATGGACCTAAAAAAGGAAAAGGCTATGTCAGACTTACAAAACCTTAGCGATGAAGCCATTGCTTCCATGAATGACATTTATGTCATGCTAGCAGAAGACAGCATTGCGTACCTGCCCTATGAGCTTTACTCAGACGAATCCCGCATTATCGAAAAAGTCAATGTCGATGGCACCTTTGCTCAACGCTTCTTTTTAAACAAGGAAGGGGTTTATCCTGCTAATCTAATGGGGCCTGCAGTCACCAAAGTGATTCCATGGAATATAGAACAAGCCGCGGGAAATTCAGGAATCAATCCGGCAGACACCTATCAACCGGGTTATTTTCTCGATTTACGCCAGCTGAAAATGAGTCGTCTTAATATGATACAAATCGCCGACACCGCTCCAGCCGTCGCTGATACGCCCATCCCCAATGGCGCTCTGCCAATAGCCACTAACACCTTTCTTCCTGTACCTAAAGACAAGCAAAGCCAACTAAAAGCTGTGCCAAAAGAGGCGAATTTATATGTAGCCTTCTTTCAAAAGCCGGACAACACGCGCTCTAGCACTGAATGCTATAGTTATTGCGTCAGTTACATTCGTGCAGAAGAAATTAATCAGTATATAGTCGTGCCTAAAACGCCACCAACTCATCAAGACATCTCCATTGAACACCTAAAAACCTATTATGGCGATGCTCAAGTACAGGCAGGAGCAATTAATCCAAAGGATCTTGGGTCAGGTTCCACTACCAAACATAATATTGAATTTGGTTCAGTTGGAGCAATCCCCGCCACATGTTATGTAGCTAACTTAAGAACATTCAAATCTTAACTTAATATCAAGCACCAAAGGCGGACTCCATTTAACGAATCCGCCTAAATTTAATAAAAAAGTCTGGCCCGTTGTAAATAGAATCAGCGATAAGCAAATAGAAAGATAATGATAAAGGATAATCCATTACAAATGCCTCATATCAAAATAATAAACCGCCAGCAACAAGCAAGCCTACAGATTCCCCCCATTCCTCTAGACCTTAGGCAAGGTTATTCTCCTCAAGATCTAGCAAGGCTATACCATTTCCAAAATAATCTAGGGAAAGGACAAACGTCTAAAAAGCTTTCTACGCAAGGACACAGGCTATGAAAACCTATCGTACTGGCACCCATCGTACAGTTTCCCCTGAAGAAACACTTAATAAAATACAGCCTCACTTGGCGGCCATGGGCATTACCCGTCTCGCCAATGTCACTGGGCTGGATGATATTGGTATTCCTGTGATTACCGCGTGTCGCCCTAATGCAAAAGCGGTCGCCGTTTCCCAAGGCAAGGGCATATCCGTGGCGGCAGCCAAGGCCTCGGCCGCGATGGAGGCCATCGAAACCTATCATGCGGAACACATCGACCTGCCGATGCGATTTACCAACTTCACCGAGTTGTCCAAATCTCATACTGTGGTGGATGTGGCTCAAGTCCCCAGAATGAATGTGATGCCCTTTTCACCCGAGACAAAACGTCCTTGGGTTGCAGGAAAAGAGTTAGAATCCGGAGCAGAGGTGTATGTGCCTTATGATCTGGTGCACTGTGACTTTACCGTACCCCTGCCCCCGGTAGTGGTTGCTTTCAGTTAAGTACCAATGGTTTGGCATCGGGCAATACTCGCGAAGAAGCCACCAGCCACGCCTTATGCGAATTAATTGAACGGGATGCCATGACGCTCTGGTCCTTGCTACCCAAACACCAACAGGCCAAGCAAAAGGTGGATTTGTCCAGCATTACTGATGCAACGATTCAAGCGCTGATCAAGCAAATTGAAGACGCGGATGTCATGGTGAGTGTGTGGAATGTCACCTCGGACCTGAATATTCCGACTTTCTTTTGCACCATTATTAATCGACAAGAAAGCCAGCATCGCCCTCTTTACCCTATGTCTGGCTCTGGCACTCATCTTGATAAACATGTGGCCATAATGCGCGCCATCACAGAAGCGGTGCAAACTCGCTTAACCCTGATCTCTGGCTCCCGTGACGATGCCAGTTTAAAAGACTATAAATCTCGTCAAAACATGGCGTACCAAGAGTTAGTCCGTTCAGAGCTAATGGATACCCCTTCTTATATTGATTTCAACCACATAGACTCTTGGCTGCATGACACCATAGAAGAAGATTTGGCTTTGCTGGTTGCTCAACTGAAAAAACACAATCTGCCTGCGCCTATTATGATCGACCTCACCAAGCCCGAATTTGATATTCCCGTTGTGCGCGTTATCGCTCCCGGTTTGGAAGGCATACACGATGTATTGGGTTATGTTTTTGGGCAACGGGCGCTGAACTTCTCTTTAAAACAAGAAAACCAAGAGCGACAAGAACATCAGAAACGCCGAGAACAAATCGTTAATAGCCAAAGTAAGGAAAGCGTGATTGTCTTTGCAGGCCCTTCTCTTAGCCGAAAAAAAGCCCTAGAGATCCTGCCCAATGCCGATGTTCGCCCACCAGCGAAACAAGGCGATCTTTACCTTGCCACCTTAGACAAGCCGCAAATCATCGTCTTGATTGATGGTTTTTTCGAATCGGTGCCAGCAGTCTGGCATAAAGAAATTCTTCACGCCATGTCCATTGGTATTCATGTCTACGGCAGCTCTAGTATGGGGGCGTTAAGAGCCGCTGAGTTAAATGTGTTTGGCATGGTCGGCTCAGGGCAAATATATGAGCGCTATGCCAGCGGTGAATACGAAGACGATGATGAAGTGGCGCTTACTCACGGTCCCGCCGAGCTGAACTATATGTTGGTATCAAGAGCCATGGTGGATTTACGCCACGACCTTGCTGGCGCCTGCAACGAAGGAATACTTACCCATGCACAGGCAGAGATACTTGAAAAACAACTCAAATCCCTCTGGTATCCAGAACGCACACACACGCAATTATGCTCTTTTGCCCAAGACCTGCTCTCCACCCAGCACTCTACCCAAGGCATAGCCTCTGATAAGCTAGAAGCATTGCGCCTATTTTTAAAACAACACAGCCAATCTTTGAAAGAACTAGACGCTATTCACTTGCTCAAAGACATTGCCAAGATAGACCTCAACACTCTAGCAGCAAAAACCGTCAGTTATGTACTGCAAGAAAATGATGCTTGGTACACCCTGATCAATGATGTGGTTAAACAACGCCAACCCAAAATTGACATTAACTTGCCCAGCCCAACAGAACCAATTAAGCACTTGGAAGAAGACAAGCTACCAGCAAAGCTAAGAGTCCTTGCCTTAGAACGCGCTCAGGAGCTTGGTATAGACGTGAAACCTTGGATTCGCCCTGCCTTTCATAAAGTAGCTTTAGCTTGGCAATGTATCTCAGAAGATAACAGAGTAGAGTTTGAGAAGATGAGCCAAAAAATTCAGGCCTTAACACTCACCACCCAACAATTTGACCAATGGATAGAACGCGAGGCGCTGCTGATGGCCTACGCCGACCAAATAGCCATTCAAGCAGAACACATCTTAGATGAAAGCCTCATTCGAACCGCTATTTAAAGCGCTGTTCAAATATCTATTCAAATAGGTGCGAAGGAGGCATCACCGATGATTTATTAACCCTAGCGTCTTCAATCAAGCATTAAGACGTAACTTGTCGTGGTGGTTTTTTTGTCGGCCTAAAGGCACGACTTACTACAGGTTCAAGCATTTTTAGTCAAGGTAGTTGGTAAACATTACCAGTGAGTAACGTTTTCCCGCGTTCATTTTGCTCACTCCGTGAACAAGATTACCCGAATGAAGCAAGGCCTCTCCTTGCTTCCAAGCTGCCCTTTCTAGATTATCGCCATTTAACATCACAAAATAGCCACCGGAAAAATCGGATTGATCGTTCAAGGCAATGACACAGGTGTAAGCACAAATATCGTGATGAAAAGGTATTAATGGCCTTGTTTCTTCCGAATAAAGGCGAAGAAATAGCGAATACCCGAGCTGAGACGATAGCTTATGAGAAAGCGAGTTATCAAGCACGTTAGGAAGGTCAAGAATGGTCTGACAAGTTTCCTTTCCAACCAATTGGGAAAGCAATTCGAAAGACACATCGACCTGATATTCAGGAAAATCATCAACACTATCAATGACGGCGGAAGAGATATTGTCATCAATAAACTGAACTAATGCTGAGCACTGAAGCTCCGTCAGCACCAGAATATGTTCTTTTAGATGAAAACGATTCGACTCAACTGTATTTGTCTGATTGCCATAGCCTCTCACAACATCTTTTTCTGCTTGGGTGGCAAACTGTGGGTTAGCGTTTTCCAACAGATATTTTTTTATAACAGGGCATTCAAGACGACGATAACGCTTGTATGCCCGATGTTCTAGCCAATCAATTTTCTCTTTGATGCATTCAAAACTAACAAGAGGATGATGAATCGGTTGAGCAACCGCCGCGTAAAATATCCATTCGTCGTTTAAGCTATCCTGTGACTCATATGTCGTATTCAACACGTCTGGTCTTGAAATCGACGGGAGATCAATCTGAAAAGCCATCACAACCCCCTTTCCAGCAAGACGATGCCGTTGATAGCCACTGACAATATGCATAGCACCGCATTCTATTTCTACAGCCATTCGCTCTTTTGACTGCAAACACATTTGTGCGCCCGTATTGAAATCAATTCTGATATAAATACACAATGATGCCTCGCCGCGGGCGAACTCTTCCTTGGCATGCTGTTCGATACTTAAAATCACTGGTAATGTCACGGTGGCTCTTTCAAGCGCAACACCCTCGCTCATAAGGTATCTATAGACTCTCTCTATTGCATCCTTAAAAACTTTCCAGCCACGACAGTCGATAAGTGATTGAGCATTTCCACTTTCTTTTTCGCACCAATGCTTTAACTGCGGATCATCGATTACAGCTCGATATTGCTGCCATGCGGCCCGACTCGAAAAGTGCTGAAAATACGCATTTCGCCATAGGACATGCTGCTCAATATCGGGTAAAGAAATATCATCTTTTTCAGAGTACAAATCGGTTAATTCAGCAATGGGTGTCTTAAAACCATTCATGTCAGTATTCCTTTCAACCTCTTCCATTTAAATAAAACAACAAAATAAAGTTGTAAAAATAATTTCGACACTTTAACCTAATTAAATAGATTAATCACTGTAAAAACATAAGTGGTGAAACATTAATGTTAAATCAACGATTACAAAATAAATCAAAAAGGAATTAAAAATGGCTATCGATATTTGGTTCCCACTCGCAATATACTATGAAGATATTGCAAACTCTGCAGATTATAAAAACAGCATGCTGGATAAGATCTACTCACTTAAAAACAAAGTAGTGACAAAAAGAACCAACGATCAATCCAGTTGGACGGGAGATGTACACGATATAGATCAGCTACACAATGACGTAGATTTTTCTTGGCTCACAACAGAAGTTAAAAAACACGCAATGATATACCTTAAAACGCTTGGATTGGATCTGAGCAAGATTGATATTTATGCCCAGCGTTCCTGGCCCATCATCGCCGAAAAAGGACAAAGCGTATCCAGACACACTCACCCTAATGCTAACTTAAGTGTTGTGTACTATGTCTCGGTAGGAACTGGAGCCGACCAGGAGCAACACGTTTTTTTAACGTCAATAAATATAATGAACTCTCTGGAAGCCTTAGTTCTAGCATGACTGAAGCCTATTGTGATTTTAATGCACTGAATTTTGAACAGGTTGATTACGCACCGAAAGAAGGTCGAATTGTGATTTTCCCATCCAAACAACCCCATGATGTAACAACAAATCAATGCGATGACCCAAGGGTGTCGATTTCATATGACCTAGTGATTACCGCTAAAAAACAAACCGACGGCGGGACTCCAGAGTTCCTGATGCCCTCACCTGACCGCTGGGTAAAACTGTAATACGCTTCAATTTAGTCTTCTTTCATCAGGCTAATTTTCATCTAACACAACTCAAGTAATTGATAAATATTAGCCTTTTTGTCTCTCTTCGTATGCGATAGCCCTCCAAAAAATCCGTGTAACATTGTGTAATTTACTTATTTACTTTTAAGTATAACTATAAGTCGTCCAAATATAATAAAAAGACAATACTGAAATTTTAGAAAATAAAGAGCAATACAAGATCATTTTTTTAAAAGACCTGTCGAACGCTATTTACTTTTTAATGCTTTATAAGGGAGGGTAAATCGTCAAGGCAGACAATATGGAAACATAATAGAGAGGATTAAAAAATGAGTAACACATTAACGGCAGAACATAAAAAAAATCAACTAACCGAACTTGCAAAACATAATATTGTGCAAGCTGACATTATTCCTGAAATCAACACATCAGGATCCGGTAATGGCGTTGTATTATCGTCGAATGTCAACGAATCACACTATGCCCCTTCTGGTTGGGTAATGGCGACCAGTATCAAGGACCTCAAAGACAAGCTTGGGGTTAAAGACGATGAAATCGATGCTGGTACTAAATCTGATCATCACATCAACTACCCACCAGAACCTTCCTCAACTTTATTAAAGTTGCATAAAGATTCCCCTGATGGCTGTTCATTTGAACGCAATCTACACGAAAGCTATAAGCAGGATGCCCATCACCTTGCCAACGCCACACTTGCCTACGTCATGGGACACTCCCAAAAAGTAAAAAAATACGAAGACGCCATCAACAAAGTCAGCTTCCCTAAACCAATGACGATTCCAGTTTTTGCGGCGGAAAATGTCACTGTTTCTCCGGGTAACCCCTTAATACTAAAAAGCGAAGATAACAAACCAATTGTGGTGAATTTTGGCACTGTCACTGTAGAACAAGGTGGTGAGATCCAGATTATTGGTGGCTCCACACAATGGACCTCTCAAGTCTTTACCCAAAAATAGCATGAGCAACTGTTTTAACTCATAACCATTTTTTACTTTTCAAAGGGACAAGATCATGACTACAACTTTCAGATTTGGCGCAGACAATGGCTCTAACGGACAACCAGGTGGTGTGGGTAGCACTGGCGGCCCTGGTTCAGATGGCAACACAAGTACTCAGTCGGGAGGTAAAGGCGCAAAGTGCACACAACAACCTACCAATGGTTCTCAAGGTGGAACTGGCGGGGTTGGGGGAAAAGGTGGCGACGGTACAAATGGCCTAAATTATGGCGGTGGATCAGTGTCACTGGGCAGTGTTACGGGTGCAATTACTATTTTATACGGAGCAGGCAATGGTGGTGCTGGTGGTGCTGGTGGTAATGGCGGTGCTGGTGGTCAAGGCGGCAAAGCAGGCAATTGCACAGATTTATGCACCCCTGCAAGTAATGGCGTTCAAGGTGTCGGTGGTGCTGGCGGCAATGGCGGCACAGGCGGCAATGGTGGCAACTCGGCAGATTTATATGTGACGGCCTCAAACAATGCGCAAGTAAGCATAACTTACTCGACAGGTCTTGCCGGAACAGGTGGTACTGGCGGTGCTCCCGGCCAGGGAACAGGGAATAACGGTAGCGGTTCCGTTGGAAGCAATGGTCAAAACGGCACCGTCGGCAAGGTGTATGTAACCACCGCTTAATTGAACACGTTGATTTGGCTTATCAAATCAACAATTAAACATACATTTCTAATAGCAAGCACGCGTCACATTGTCGTTCTGATATACAAGAGGCACGTGCTTGCTACTACTTACAGAGGGAACAAGTATGAGTAATCTGTTAAACATAATCGCGAATGGAATAAATGGTGTCGATGGCAAACCTGGAGCGATTGGCTCTGTAGGCGCGACAGGTGAAAACGGCCATGACAGCTCTTCAAAAAGTAGCTGCAGTGGTAGCAGTTGTGTACCCGCCACAAAAGGCGGTGAAGGGGCTCCAGGCGGTAAAGGCGGAGAAGCGCAAAATGGCGAAGCTGGCACCAGCGCAAAAATGGTGACCTTTCGAGCCAAAAGCTACAGCCAAAACCTTACCGTCAATATTGAGTTAGCAGGTGGCAATGGCGGAGCTGGTGGCACTGGCGGCACTGGTGGTACGGGTGGCAATGGCGGTGCGGGGGGCACTACCAGCGGATCAGCCTGTAAAGGCGAGACACCGGCGAATGGTGGTAATGGCGGTAACGGCAATAATGGTGGCACAGGCGGAAACGGTGGTGCTGGTGGTAACGGCGGCGTAGCACTCGTTCAATATCAAACGGGTAATAGCTTACCTCTTAATGTGTCAGTGAATACCTTAGGCGGTGCTGGTGGTGCTGGTGGTGCTAGCGGTCAAGGTGGGCAAGGAGGACTTGGTGGTGCAGCGGGCACGAATGGAAGTAAAACGGGTAATGCAGGAACGCCTGGACAAAATGGACTCAACGGCGGTGGCGGTAGCCCAGGCCAAGTAGGCAGCAATGGACAACAGAGTGTCACTGCAGCTGAGATCGATTCTTACGCTCAACTCGTTAGTCAATATGCTGTTCCTGCATCAAATCAGTACACCGGATTAAATGGCGCCACCACCTTAGATGCCTCAGCCACATCAGGCATTGTGCCCTTCCTAACGATTGCAGGTGATATGGACTCAATGCGTGAAATGATTGGCTCCAAATCTGTCAATATTACTCATATGTATGATCATTCGTGCTTACAAGAGTTATCGACTAAGTCTAGAAAAGACCTCGACCGAAGTGAGTTCCACCAATTGCTAGCTCCGACGATGAGTTATTTACTGGGAGATACGCAAAAAGTGGCAGCGGTTAAACCCCTACTGGACGATACGATGGCTCAAAAACAGATCGCTATTTTTGCCATTAAGAACGTTGAGATTCCAGCAGGTGGGCTGACAATCACGACGTCGGAAGATGGGCCTAATCTAGTTCTTCTCATCACAGAAACAATATCAACTGGTGATATTTCTCTCTCCCCTATGCTGGGGTTAACCGTTAATACTGACCAACTAACGGGTAATTAATATGTATCCTTTAAACGATAGATACCGTACTTCAGACGACAGTGATTCAGTTTTTGATTCTGCCATCGCGGTTGATTTACTACCACTGGCGCAATTGGCAATGACCTCAAGTGACCTGACTAATGTATTCCTGCCACCGGGTTGGAATAAATTAGCCATTGTAAACTGTGCCCCGCAGCCATTTCAGTATCCTGGTGTTAAAGGCTTTTTAGCGTCCGGTCGCGTGGGGAACGATACCAGCACATCCGCCGTCTTGGCGTTGGGTATCGACTGGTCAAGCTGGATGCAGTATTACATGAATGGTTCAATTCAAGGCACGCCTGTCTCTTCATGGACAGGCGCACCGTCTGGTTCCCTGATCTCTTTTACCTATAACGCCATGTATAATGCAGTACGAGCGTCGTTGTGGGACAGTCTCAAGTTTCTTTCTGGTAAAAAACTAAGAGTCACAGGGGTGAGTTTATCTGGCCCTTTGGCGCAAATGGCGGCGCTGGATCTAAGGTCTGGCAACAAAGGCCCCACTCAACAGAGCGCGCCAGGTAACGTAGAAAGCTATGCCTTTTCAACAGGTGCCATTGCCAATTCAGTGTTTGCCGCCTATCTAAAAAACGAGGTGCCAAATAGCTACGCCATAATAGCGGGAACGGAAGACAACAAAATTGACTTCTTTCCGCTCAATAATAACAGTGAATTAAATAGCGAACTTGGCGAATTAATCGAGGCTCTCTTCTTCATTGCCAGAGTTTGACGTACCTTGGATAGAACGCTCTGCAGACTTCTATCTAAAAGCCATGAATGGCGCCCCAAATCCACCACCTTCTCAATCAGGTGCCGTTGAGCAAGTTCCAGGCTTTAGTCGTCAGCTTGCTTTTCAATTTGCCAATTTATGCGCCGTGAGTTATCAGCGCTTTCAACATCCGAATGCGCAAACCATGAACATCTCACCCTATAGCGTTGGAAAAAGCATCACCGCAAATGGTATAAACTTTGCCACTATTTATACCAGTGTGGATAGTTTAGCGGTTGCCTTTCGTGGTGCCTGTACTTGGCAAGAATTTGCAGACTACGTATCCAACTCCCAAACCAAAACCATCACCATAAGTGGTACCAATGTCAGTGTTCACACTGGCACCGCCAATCTATTTTATGGACCGAGTGATACAGGTGACTCGACTACCTTTAAAGAAAAGCTGCTTAGCGAAATTCAAGCAGCACTTGGTGATCGCACCAATCTCTACTTTACGGGTCATGACATAGGCGGAGCGGTTGCTAACCTAGCAGCATTGGATTTTGAAAGCTCCAACTCACTATCAATTACATCAGTTTATACCTTTGGTGCGACACCAACCGGAGGCCCTGATCTCAAAAACTTAATGGCAAATACTTTTAGCCAGGCATGCTTTCAAGTAAACCGTTCCATCGACCCGTTTGCCAAACTCTCAAACGTGCTGATTGGCTATGCAAGCCTTGATACGCAAGTTAGCGTCACCGGCATTCCGGTAAATGACTGTTATCCATACCATTCCATTAAGTCATATTCCAATCTGCTTGATCCTAAGGAGTAGGCATCATGTCCACGAACTCTAATTTCATTAGCATCTCGGGGTTAGACCCTGCCCTCACTCAGTTAGCTGAAATGGTGGGGCTATTAAAAGCCAGCCAAGGTGACCCAGATGAGTTACTTCTTCAGGGTGACTGGTTTGAAAACCCGATTGAAAAGAGTTCCGATGGTATTAAACAAAATCCTCAAGCGTTTGCAGAGTTACTAGCAACCTTGCTAGGTGAGGTTTCTGGTCATGCATTAGGCATACCTGCAAAAACACCTGGACTACTAGGCAATTGGCACGCCATACCTAACCCAGAATCGGAGAAGCCGACAGGTCTTTACCTTGTCACAATGGAAGATGACCTCGAGAAAGGCGTCTATACCTTCAGCATAGGTGTAATGCACGGGTGGGAATTAACGGCTGACGAACAAAAGATAGCCATTAGTGGATATGGGTTAATTCCTCTTTTACAGCTCGGAAATGGCAACTTATCGGCTGTTTTAGGTGAAAAGGGTTACCCTATTACGGTCGGATTAACGGGTGCTGGGGCCACTATGGATAAAGGTATTCCGCTGATAAAAGCAGGAGATCTGTCTTTCAATGGTGCCAAAATTAGTGCTGCTCTAGATATTGCAAACTCGGATGATCCTTTCCAGCTGTCCATTGATGTACTTTCTTTAAAACTACCGGGAGAAAAAGTTGCTAGTAATCGCTCTCTTGCTGATTTAGCGGCCATTAGTGGTTCAGAAATCATTCAGACCACCGCTAGCCTTTTTGTTACCGCCTTAACGGAAATACTAGGCACCGAAGAAGAAGGACCATTACAGTATTTACTACCAATTTTTGGCCTTTCTAGCACTATCCCAAATCACCCTGATTTACCTGATCTACCTATTCTTCGCTGGGATACTTTATTTTCATCCGAGCAAGCTGGTGATGTCTCAGCACCTTTTAGAAACTGGTTTAGGGAACTTACCGCTAACACGGAACTATTGAAAGCGTGGTTAGCCGCCGTCGTTGGGTTTACAGGAAACCTTACCGCTAACATAAACGGCAGCGGTACACGGGAAGATCCATTAAAAGCGCCTATCGTATCAATCGATAATATTGGCGCGTTATCATTTTGTATTGGCTCAAATGTGAATTCTGATGGAACGCGTATTGTGTATCCAGGAATATCATTTAACGCCACACCTTATGCCTTTGACGATGATATTAGTCTATGTGTAGCAGCAGATCTGGAACTTGCGACCTTTATGCTCAGCGTTGGTCGCACAAACTTCGTACCCTCTAATTTACAATTCGATATTAGCATCAGTCTGCAAAATGCATCTGGTCCACTGGCCAGTTACGAAGGCTATCGTTGCGATATGTTAAAGGGTGGCTTAGCACTTGCGTGGGCAGGAGGAACCATCAAGGTCGTTCCCTCTTTGCAACTTACGGGAGTTAGCATTCCAGATAACGATTTGGGAACCGTCGATTTATTATCCCCCTCCTCTTTTTCGAATGCAGCGTCAGCGACGCTAGGCAGTGTTTTAACGCAATCGTTAACCACACTGCTGAACTTAAACAATGGCAATGAAGCCAGTGATAATGCCGCCAGACTGCTTGGTATTCTCCCCCTATTGAGTCTGGCTGGCCTGAAAATCTTGCACCGCCTTTATCTAGTACAGAGATCGTCAATAGTTTGGCGAACCCCGTTGCAGCAATGGGAAATTATTATCAAAACATCGCCAATTCTTCAACAACGGTCAACAACTCGGCACCTTTCACTTTTATATTGCAAGCGTTAGCTGGGCTACTCACGGCAGCCACTTCGTCGCAAACCATCTCTGTCACAGGCGAAGGTGCTGAAAACAATCCATGGACAGTGTCCCTAGACACTGGTGACGCAACCCTACCCGCTCATTTATTGATCTGGAAAACACCAGAAAGCGGAAACGTACAAACACTGTCTCTAGCCGTCTCTCTCACTCCTAAAGTCAATGTTGCGGATCTCAATGTTAATCCTTCCATTGTTTTGCAGATTCTAGACATGAATTTTGCTGACTCAAAGGTGAATGGCGTTTGGCTACCAAAAGCCTATGCTGAGATTTCGCTTCCAGACGGTTATACCTCGCCAAGTATTGCGGATGCTTCCTTTTCAGTCACAAACGCGAAACTGTCAGCCTGTTGGGACTCGGGCAAACGGATGGAGTTGGTCTCTGCTGGCAGGCAAACCTACTTTGACAATTGGTAATGATCAGCCAATCGTGTTAGGACAAGATATTAATTTCAGCGATAAATCTAGCCTTGATGATCTGGTCACCACCGCTGCAGATACATTCGCACCTATGCTTACCGGACTAATGGGTGCCGCTCTCATTAATACCAATACACGACCCGGATTAGCCTTTACCGCACTTGCTGGTCTTTTACCGGATGTTTCATCAGCACCCAATTATCCATCAGGGTTGAATTGGCCAACGCTGGCACCCTTGCAGTTGACGAATCTGTTCACCGATCCAAGACAAGCGTTGAGAGACCGTGTTTGCGAACTGTATGCAGATAAAGCAACAGGCTCCCAAACTATGTCTTTACTCAGTTGGGCGCTTACACCCAGTTTGAGTACCGCACCCAATATCAAGGGGGACATGACCTTTGACTCTCCGCTCCAAGTTCCGATTGGTGAAACGGGGTTAATATTGCTCAATTGGTTTGTCGCACAACAGAAAACACTAGGAATAGGCCTAGGTAAATGCCTAGACATTGATTATAACAACGACATTTCAGTCACCATTACCAGTCGGGTTAATGCCGTTGCTTTTGATATGGCCAATGGCAGTGTGATTTTGGGTGCCGAGACACCATCAGCTTCGCTGGTAATGAGAGTCTATAACAAGAATGGTGACTTGATTCCAAATCAGCACGGGGTTCAGCTGGGCGCGTTTGACATTGGACTGAGTTGTGATTTTTCCAATAATCAGGTTCAAGTCACGCCTATTGTAAATTTAATAAATGTCAAGTTTCCTGACGAGGCGCTTCAAGCGCTCATCACACTGGACGAGTTTGAAGAATACAACGCTCAACTCCAGCAATCTTTTTTAACACTACTCAACGCAGGGATAACGACACTTGCTGGCTCGGCCGTTGATAATGCATCTTTCCAAACAGCGTACAATCTTTTAGTTTCTCTTGGTATGGCGGTCCCAAGACCAAATGCGGATTCTCTCTATGGTATCAATCCGACAGGCTGGACAGCCTTATTTGCGAACCCAACGGAATTTTCAAAAACACGTCTTCTTAACTTATTGGTGGATCCCACTTTACGTTCCCAACTATATGATCTCCTCCAGAAAGCATTGGGCATCTCAATTACAACGCCACCAACGCCAGTGCTTGCTTTGTTCCAAGCTCTGGACTTTATTGGTGATGAGTTAGAAGGTTATCCGTTAAATCCAACGATTCTTCTACCGTTTTTCAATAACCCCATATCGACGGTTAAACAACAGGCCCAACTATTAGCCAAGGATACAGCGAAGCTGCAAACACTGGTTGCTGCACTAGCCGGAAAGACCAGTATTCAATTCCCAGAAGCATCACCTTGTTTCGAAATGTCATTGGTTCAAGGAGCCAGTATTCAGGTCCGCACCTTGCCTAATGCTTTTATCCTTGGTGACGTAATAGGCATAAACGGATCAATAAGTTTCGATATACCAAACTTGTCTTTAACCACTGACATTTGTCTGGATATGATCCCTGTCTCGGTGTCACTCGACACCGCATTACAAGTTTTCTTCACTGCAAATGCGCCAGCAGCAAACTTTGCTTGTGATTTAGTATGGGGAGATAGAAGTCTACCATCCGCTATTCCCTTAACAGTGTATCCATTCGACGCAGATCAATTTGTTAATCAGGTCACACAACTGGCTCCTGTCTATGCTCTCGACGTATTAACAGGTGCAGTCATAGAATCTGAGTTAGTAAATCAATACCCTCTGCCCAGAATTGTCTTGCAGGGCCTTGGTATGGTGGTCGAAACAGACCCTGGACATTACCGCGTACCTGCCTTAGCAGGATTACTACGCGACCCTCTAGGTTGGTTATTATCCGACTCGGTTTTGGGAACCAATGGACAATTCAGTATTCCTTCGTTTGGTAAAATTCTCACACGTTTAACCAGCGCTGCTCCTGATGGTTGGCAATCGACAAATAACATCTGTGTTACACCGACCAACACGGCTTTAACGGTTTCGGGTCTGCCTTATCACTTTTCGTTGAGTTTCAGTATCAATGACAATAACGATCTGGTTCTGATACAGGCTTCCACTGGCGGCTTCTCTATTGCAGGAGAAACGGCGACATTAAATACACTGTCTGTAGGTTTAACGCTCAATGCAAACTTCCAACCAGCCATAGTAGGAAATACTATCGTCAGTACCTCTGCGGCTGACGGCTGGTTCGTTAACACAGGCTTTGACAAAAATGTGTTTACCCTAGCTATCGGTCAAGGCGCTGTTGATTCTCCATCCGGTTTACAATTGGATATCCTGCCATTTTTGGGTTGGGGAAACCTTGCTGAACAAGCCACTAAAATGCTCGCGCCCACCGTTGTCAAAATGGTGGTGCCTAAAGTACTTGATGGTCTCAAGCAAAAAGACGCCACAAAAGCATTCGCGGAAAAATTGCAACAGTTTGGTACAGACCTAAATTTAGCGGGATTAATCGACAACCTAGTACAGGCGTCACCATTCACGGCGGAAAACATTGAACAACAGGCGTTAAACTGGTTGCTACAACGCTTTGACAGCACAAATAAAGACGCCACGGCTAACGCGCTCGTCCTCTTGTTCTCAGAAATTACGCCAATAAAAAATGCCATTTCCAGTAGTGAAGGTCTGGTTAAATATAAGCCCAGTGACAAAATCCCCGTCACCATTGAGCTGGGAGCAAACTCAAATAATCTTCTGGGCCTATGGGCCGCTCTCGAATTGCCAGATAATTTGCCCATCAAAACGGCCATTTCACCAACGGGGATCGGCATACCGTTAACAGGAAGCTTTGATCCAGAATTTAGTTTTGGTATCGCATTGACCTTACCTGTGGATGGCGATGTGGGCCTCAAATTACCCTTGAATTCGAATCAGGCCAACTTGTAATGGGGTTGGATCCCCTTGGCGATTGCTCGGATCTCAGCCTAAAATCGAGCCTTTATCGAGAGTTGTTCCCAGAGTTTTTCCCGAAAACAGACGGACAAAGTAATGACCTTTCCGCGCGAATAGAATCTTGGGTTGTACAGGTGGTTACCAAGGTTCTGCCTCGTTATATTTCTGTGGTTCTACTCAACCAAGACACAGTCAAAAAATGGCTGGAACAACCTCTGTTTAGCAGTTCACCCGAACCGACTCCCGCCAGTATTTTGGCTCAAACTGAGTTAATACAGGTCAAAGGAGAAGCCCCTGATCAGACATATATTTTATCTAGTCTGGACACTCTAGAAAGCATCACCGTTTCCGCCTTCATAGGTAACTTGATCAAAGCCATGCTGAGCACGCAAATTACCGTCATCACTTTTAATGGTGGTAAAGGTGAAATTACAGTTGGCCCAAGCCCTACCAACCCAGACGCATTTGGTGCACGTATACAAGTGGCTGATATGGCGTTTAGCAGCCTGCCCTATATCCGCCTTCAACTCGGTGCAGAGGATACAAAATGGATTAAACAGGCCAATGGTGATCTTGGCGCACTGGCAAACGCAAAAGGACTTTCTGTTTATATACCTGTGACAGGCAGCGGTGCAGACATCAAGCCCGATTTTGATCACGTCGAATTAAATTTGGTCAATACGGGACTGGATTTCATCGGCAAATCCAGCGCACCACTCGTGTCGCTCTCTCGTTTTCAGTTAGGTTCCGTCTCTCCAAGAGGATTGATCACTTTTGACCTTGGTAAAGATAATAAGGTGACCGCCTACGGTGGAGAGCTATCATTAAAAGACATGATGCTTAGCTTAGCACCGAATACACTAACTGAAGCTGGAGGCGGCAACCCTGTCGCACAAAACTTACTCGGCTCGGGCACCTCAGACAACACACAAAACCCACCAGCCAATCCTAGTTTTAGCTTAAGCACAGGCTATATTCAGGATCAAAACGATAATGGCGGTTTATACGTCAATCTGGTTGGCAGTAAAGCTGGAGAAAATGCGGTTGTTGTTAAAGTAGACAGAACCTTTGGACCACTCTTTATCGGCTCTGTCGGTCTGGGATGGGAGCAAGCAGACTACTTGTTGGACGTCCTCTTTACGGGCAATGTCTCGCTGGCGGGTCTAAAAGCCGACATGACCGGATTGACGGTTGGTATCCCAGTCAAAACATTAGCGGATTTATCGTCTTACAAACTGGATTTACAAGGCTTAGATGTCACCTTTAACGGTGGGTCGGTTGAAATCAGCGGTGGGCTGTTAAAAACTACCACACCACAACTCATGTATACGGGTGCCGCCTTGGTCAAGGCGGCCTCTTTCTCTATCTCGGCGATGGGTTCCTACACCTTGCTCACCGATGGAAAGACAGGGGCAACGTCCCCTTCCCTATTCATATTTGGTGCCTTAAATGCCCCACTGGGTGGTATTCCAGCCTTCTTTGTAACCGGTTTAGCGGCTGGATTTGGCTACAACCGCTCCTTGGACATTCCTTCCGTCGGTGAAGTACAGAATTTTCCCTTGGTTTCTGGCGTCAATGATGGCTCATTTAGTGAAGGACAGAATCCGGAAAGTGCTTTAGAAGTACTCAACAACGTCATAGCGCCATGCGTTGGCGACTACTGGCTAGCCGCCGGGTTGAGCTTTACAACCTATAAACTGCTCAACTCTCAAGCGCTTATGATACTGAAATTTGGTCGAGTATTTGAAATCGACTTACTGGCACTTTCCTCTGCTTTATTGCCACCAGAAGTACCTAAATCGCTCGCGCTTGCCTATGTTGAGCTTGCGATCAAGGTGAGTATTAACCCAGAACAAGGCGTTGTATCGGCAGAAGCTCAATTAACCCCCAATTCATACATTATTGCGAAAGATTGTAAGTTAACCGGCGGATTTGCCTTCTATCTTTGGATGAAGAACATTCAAGCCGAAGATGGTACGCCTATTTCTGCGGGGGATTTTGTCATCAGTCTTGGGGGTTATCACCCCGCGTTTGTTGCCCCAAGCTACTATCCTGTTGTGCCTAGACTCGGCTTCCAATGGTTGTTGGATGTCGGCGATATTGGTCGAGTAGACATAAATGGTGGCGCTTACTTCGCCATCGTACCAACCGCCATTATGGCTGGCGGCGCGTTAAATGTTGTCTTCACCGCTGGCCCTCTTCGCGCCTGGTTAATGGCACAGGCCAACTTTTTAATTGAATGGCAACCTTTCTACTTTGACGTTGAAATCAGTGTCAGCATCGGTGCGGCTTTCCATACCGAAATCGCGGGGGTTTCCATCACGATCAGCGCAGAACTTGGCGCTGCACTTTATCTTAGTGGCCCACCGACTCACGGCCATGCAAAAGTATCTTGGTACGTTATCTCGTTTACCATTCCAATTGGTGATGAAACAAATGCCACCAGTAACAATAACCTAGACTGGCAAGCCTTCGCTGATAAATTGTTGCCTAGTAGTACAGATAACGGAACCCAGACAAACATTCAAGGAGCGAATAGCTCATTCACCTCTATGACGTTAACCAATGCGGCTAGCGATAAGACGCAACAGGTTATCAAAATTACGGTTGAAAATGGATTGCTGCAAGGTCCAGGCTCAGAGGCTGGAGCGGAAACAGGCTTATGGAAAATCCGCAATGTGCCATTTAGCTTTAATATTTCGAGTGCTATTCCCGTTAGCAAACTAACAGTAACTGGTTTCCAAGACACTATAGGTAGTACGGAAATTGGCGTGAGACCCATGGGGAAAACCACACCCTTAGATGCGCCATTAAGCATAATCATTACCCGAGAAGGCGATGACACCCCCATTGACCTGAAGGCACACAATCTTAGTATTGCACCGATAAACAATGGGGTTCCAGCGGCTCTATGGTCCCGTAAATCGCTCGAAAAACAATACGCACCCAATGCATCAGAGATGATTATTTCCGATGTTCTTGTTGGCATACAGTTACTCGCTAACGATTATATTCAGATTCAGGCTATTGCTGAATTTGCGATTGATAATCTTAAATATGACCTTGCGAAGGGCATTCTTCCCTATTACTTAACACCACAATACACAGCGTCCACACCCTACGACAAAACAATGCAAGATCAGGCGCTGGAAATATTACAAGCCAGCATTATGAATAGCGACGTGATTGCTTCAAGAAATACGGTCTTCGAATCATTACGCTTGTTAGGCATGCAAGCACCAGCAAATCCAAACCTTTCCGTTATGGCAACGTCTGCGGCTTTGGTTATGCAAGCGCCTCCTGTACTAGCGCCAATAGGCTTGTATCAGAATGGAGGCGTCACTAGCACGAATACCATAATGCTTTCTGAAATCAAAAATACGTCGACAACCAAGGTGACAGCGCCAGCCAAGCCGAAGCTACTGGCCATTCGGCGCCAATACCACAAAACGGGTTATGGTAGCCATGTTTCACAACAGTGTATTCAACATTGTTGGGTTGACTCGAAAGACAGTACATTGGCACAACATAGCAACAGAGATACGGTTCAAAACGTTCATGAAGGGACAATGTTGCTTTGGGCGTTAAAAAATAATGAACCGTATGAGGCTCTCCAATGATGGCTCGGTCGACCTCAGGGTCGTCTGTATGGACAAGTACGGCAATCTGGTTAGCGATTCCATAACAAAAGCTGGTGCGACTGCAGCATTGGACAGCAATGTAAACTCCGTGGCGCTAGAAGGTATAGCTGCCAATCAAGGCGTTGATTCTCTCGTTGGCTGGGATGCGAATACCGTATTAGGGAAAGTAAGTGGTGGACTCTATATTGCGCCTAATATCGCCGTCCAGACTCAAAATGGAAGCCGTCTAAAAATCAGAGGAAAAAACATCGCCCGTGGTTTAGTCAGCGTTAGTAGATTACTAAAACAGAACAAGTACCTGTCTCCCGATAATACGGAACATTCCGGATGGATTAAAACCATTTTCAGCAATCAGATTCAATACATTGCAGTAACGCTTAACGCCATTGTTTCGGATCCTCAGGACCAAATAGTCGTGTCAATTAATCACGATATTCAACCTAATCAGGGCACTTCGGTCACGATAGAGTCCGTGTACTCTGAAACAGTCAATAACCATACCGTTTTGATTTATAAGCTGACGGAAGTCTCACTCTATACAGAAGTTGTGGTTCGCCCTCTTCATAATCAAGCTGAGGTAATAGGCATGCAAGCCAGCGTATTTGATCCAGTTTCTACATTAAAAACAAGCCATTCGAGCAGTCTACTTATGAGCTCCGCCATCAATCCTAAAGCACCTCATATTATGCAATCCGAGGTGTCATTAACAAAACGTGTCGTCAGTTAAATGCCAGAAAAGGATATCGATATGACCATTAAAACATCGAATAGCTCCGTAAGCCCAGGCAATATTCGGTTTCTTAGCGCCGTGCACCCACCACTCGCATCTGGAAGCTATACGGTAAAAGGAACACAACAGATTAACAATCTTGAACAAGGAGGTGTTGATCCTTACATCTCAAACCAAAGTTTTTTTGTTACCGCACCACAATTTACAATAGACCCGTCCAGTATTCATTCCGTTTATCCACCAAAAGGTCAAACGGGGAATTATTATAAGCAAATGCCCTTTATTGTGTTTAACCGCTTTGCTCTTCCTTGGGACTCGAACACTGACACCTGGCGCGGCTCAGACCGACACCTCGCCTCCATGGATGACCATTCTTTTGGCTTATGAAAGTGACATGCTGGGCGAAACACCTAATATAGGTCGTTACGATACAACAAGCGGAAAGTGGGTAGGTCCAACCACAGTGCCAGCAGAGGATGTGATCGCGGCCAAAACCAATGTCATTGTTCCTGCTATTAGCCATGCAGACATCGAAAATGGACCAGACACCTCAGCACAAATTATGGAGATGAAATATCAATTCTTCTTGGACATAGCCCCTACTCTAGAAGAGCTTCCGCTGCTATCTCATGCGAGAGAAGTAGATACTGATAACAAAATCATGTTAGGTATGGATGCTGACGGTTTGTTTTCTGTGGTGGTCAGTAATCGAGTGCCTCCTGCAGCAGGAGGAAAATGCACGGCGTTTCTGATTTCCTTAGAAGGTCATCAAGATCATTTACCCACTTACGCGCCACCTAAATCCGCCAATGCCGATCAATCTATTCGAGTCGTCGTTTTGGGTGGTTGGGAATTTACAGCATCAAAAATGCCAGGAAGCTTTCGAGAGCTAATGCTGGGTGTCGCAAGCAAAGGTGGTGTCAAGCTGCTACAAGCACCAGGGAACCCTAACGATGCGATCAATGAAACGGCTAAAGAGGCGGTTGAAATTGGCTATGTAGCGCTCAATAATGACTTGCGTATCGGCGAACAAAGTACCTCTTGGTATAGAGGCCCATGTGTTCCCGCGCCGACCAAACAAGTCACAGATTATGCGCCTTATCATTATTCAGATCACGCCATACAGTACGACCCCAAAACCGGGATATTCGATTTATCCTATGCCGCAGCCTGGCAGGTAGGTAGACTTTTAGCACTGTCCGATGGCGCTTTTTCGCAATCTTTATCTAATTGGCGACGAACGTATCTCGGAAAAATGCAATCCACGGCAGAACAAACAAGCATTAAATCCAAAATAGCACCTGCTTTAAACGTCGTTTCGAAACCTGCTGAATTAAACAACACAAACGATAACGTCATCACTCAACTTCATCATTTTATGCATTTTGTTGCACATCCAGAGACCACTATTTTCCCGAAAGTGAATGTGCGTAAACCGATAAAATCCACAGGAAAACTAAAAGCTAATACGGTTAGCGAATCAAACCGTAAAGAAAGCTCTGACCCTCTGGTGGCACTCGCCAAACAACAAAATGAAGACAGGAACTAAACCATGAAATCCTGGAAAGACAGACAGTCTATATTTTCTCTGGCGATGCCTAAACCTTCCATTCAGACTTCTGCATTGCGTCAACTTAATACGAGTAAAGTGCGTTCAGATACAAATAATTCATCATTAGAAAATGCCCCACCAAAAGACCTAGTCGATTGGCTAGCACAACTGACGTTACTTCAAGGTGTACCATTTGAGTATCTGGTACCTTACAGCGCTTTACTGCCCCATGAATCCATTCGTTTTTTCTACATTGATGAAAACTGGCAGGATAGGCTGGTAGATGGCGCAATCAGTGTCGGGGTGTCTTCAACTCAGGATAATATGTTCAATGCGGCATGGTACGAAGCGCTTTATGCAGAGGTCCAAGCTCAACGCCTTAAGATACGAACCGACATGCGCAATCAATCCGCGTTAAAAGAAGCGGATTCGATAATTTCCGGTTTTCTTTTTAGATCTATCGTCGTCGAAGCTTGGCCGGGGATTGAAATCATCGGCACCAAGGACGGAATTCCCCTACCTATTTTGCGTATGGATCGCCTCTCCAGCGGTGTATTACTGTGCTTATTTGCAGGTGTTCCTGATGACGTACAGTTTATAGAGCTCGGTGAAGGGACTCCACTTTGGACTGCTAGATGACCATGGAAAAGAAACAAGCAAGGTACTGGTAAGAGGTCTAGGACTGCCTGAAGACAAACCATTAAAAGGTGGGGAGCAGCTTAAAACAAGCGGCAGTTCAGACGACTATTTAACGGCACCAGCCACGTTTCGCAATAACAACAATGGACAGGAAGGTATTGTCAACGTACTGGATTTACAAAATGCCATCAGAACAGCGTTCAGCACTTATACCACTCCTGATGGTTATCAGCCTGGGCTGAGCGCGTTACCAGACGATGGCACCGTAACACCAGCCGCAATAGCCGTTCAGTTGGTTCGAGGTGCTGGAGCTCATGGACTATCAAACACCACATTCCGCACATCAGCAGGATAACGAATAGTTAAAGGAGATTCTAATTATGAGTAATGTAGCACCTGTTTGGCCAGGCCCTAGGCTGTTAGTTCCAATGGCATGCGATGTGTTGTTATTTGGTCTCCCCGATCAACAATCCGTAGGAGATTGGGCAAATACTCAGACGAACTATCAAAACCTATATATGGGAGCCGATGCGGCGCCACTACCTTTTAGTACAACGAACCGCCCTGCGCCAGGCGCTCACTTAATGTGGACGCTCCCCAGTACACTCCGCCATGGTACACAAAGTACTATCACTGGAGAGGTGGATTTTCCACTAGCACCAAACCGTTGGTTGGTCATGCGTATTGCCTACCCCAATAACGCTTCTGCACCTACTCTAACCGCTGCCGTTATCAATTCGGACGTGCTTAGTACATTTGACCCTAATTTGTCTCAGTACCCAGACGGGTCAGGCGCGGCTCCATCTACAATTGGCCAATTTCAGAGTTTGGAAGCTTGGACAGCACCACTCAATAGCGGCGGAGATTTCCTCAAGGCACTGGTACCGGAAATATAAGCTGGTCAGCGGGCTACGATAACATAAAGAACGTTTTTTCTTTTCACGACGACCTACCAAATCAGGCCGGAAACTATGCGTATGTTGTCGCAGGTTGGTACTCAGCCCCTACCTCTGATCCAGCCTACGCCTTACCAACCGACAATGAGGATGACTGGCAAGACGCATTAGACAAACTAGATTGGAGTATCGGTACTGGTCTCAATGAGGTCACTGATGCCATACAAGCATGGTCTGAGTTTGCCAATGTGTGGGGAATCAACTCTGGGACGCCTAGCTCTAGCCTTCCAGAGCAATTGCAAAATGCCGCCAAAGCTTGGGCCACTTGGCGCAACACAAACGGTATCAGCGAAGCACAACCAAATTTAGCGAAGCAACTAATCTGTCATTCCCTGATCGCAACCATTAATTGGCAAGGAAAAGACATTGCATACGGTACAGGGGACTTCGGGGAGGAATCAAATACCCTACTATTGCTATGGGTAATACCGGAGCTGAGGCCATTGCTGCCTATATGGCGAATCTGGTTGTAAATACCTATCAGCAACAGCCAGACAATATTCCTATTATTGAAAAAGCAATTGAAGCGTTCCAACTCGGCATCCTAAACCAACTCACGACAGATGTGGTTGGAACAGAAGCCCTATTGCAACAAGCAAGATTTAATAGCGTCTCTGGCGGTTCAGTATGGACTGTGGTTTCAGAATCAAACAGCGATGGACTCAGTAGTTCGGACACCCAAGTAGTGGTATTAACGGAATCACAAACGGAATCGCTTACGCAACTCAATACACTACAGCAAGAATATAACGAAAAGAACCGAATTCTTGAGTCTCAACGGGGAGAACTGGGAGCGGTTATTTTCAAAGCCAACCACCTAGACCGAAGCTCACCAAATTGGCTAACACCTGACATTTCTGCCGCACTGGATGTTATGGCTCAGGCGGTGTCATCATCTGCATTGGATCTATCTGACCTTACCGATAAAATAAAGCTTCAAAAGGATTCGTTAGTCTCTGAACTTGGAGGCGACTTTATTCTTAAACCCGTATCCGAATCGCCCTTTTTTCAACCTAATAATCCTGTGGTTCTCGTGGCTGGCGCTGATATCGATACAAAATGGTCCGCTCCGGGCACCTACGGTGGCGAAGACACGCTACGAGTGAGAGTAACAGGCCAAACCATAACGGGGCTGGAATTGACTTTCACGATCAATTCAGAAGAAAACACAGCAACATTAGAAGCCAGCGATATTTTCGCCATCAACCAAGTAATATTACCACTAAAAGACAGTGGCTCACCCACTTCGGTATTAGCTGGTTTACCAAAGGAAATAAGTAGTTTTATTCTGGAAGGTATTTTACTCGATCCCTCAAGTGCCTTGTTTCTAGCAACACTTTGGTTTCAAAAAGTAAACCATACACCCTCACAAGACGAACTGAATAAACTAACGAATGACATAAAATCAATGCAAACGTCTCTCTGGTCAGAGCCAGGTGGATTAAATGAGCTTTTAGTACAAACCACAACCGGATTCGAAGGCATTGTTCCTTCCGCCGCAGCGGTCAGTTTAAGAAGCGCACAACCTTGGACTCCGGTTTTCGTCGACTGGCAAGTCCGCTGGATACCAAACGCTTCAAGCACTTCCCCTTATCTGACCAGTTAGAAGGCTGGGAGCTGAGCGAAATTGATTATTTATATAAGGACACATTTGAGTTAGATAATCCTTCGAATAACGCCTTAAATTTCGTCGGTCGTTCAATTATAAATGCCGAGGCGGCGCAAACTCTGCAAGCACAATTTTCAAGCTTTAAAGACAACCCAGACTATGATGATTTACCTGATTACATTCGTGACGATCTGGAGTTAGTCGCTGATTTAGTGGGTGGCATTGATATGGTCGCACAATCTTTGAGCGGGTTTAGTGAACAACTAACAACCCGACTGATGAATATGATGCAACCCTATGCACTTGCTTCTTCTAAGCTTCCGGTTACACAGGAACAAATCGATTTAATCGGTTCTGGACCTTGGAACTTCCAGCCCAACACAGGAACCGCACCCAATACCAAACCCATTTCTGATGCAGGGTCTTTACCTTTCTTTCCTGTTCGCGCAGGCCATATTCAATTAATGAAACTGTGGGTAGTCGACTCCTACGGCCAAATACTCGTTGGGCAAAATCCACAAAAAGAACCAGATCCTATTGACATGCTCGTCTCTCAGAGCATGGTTACAAAAGGTTCTGGAAATGAAAGCGTTGCACAGTTACCACCACGAATTATTCAGCCCACACGCACAGAGCCTCAACTTCGTTAACGCAAAGAACGATGGAGAACTGACTAACTCATCTGTACTTACCTCGCCAATCTGCGGCTGGATTATGCCAAATCATCTTGATGACTCGCTTATTGTCTTTGATGCCGAAGGGATAAACCAAGGATCCATCATTGCTATTGAAGGATCGAACAATACAACGGGGTTAAGGTGGGATCAGCCCGTTGGATCTGATGCTCCCTTAGGTTCCTCGCCTGCCTTATCCAACTCCCATTTACAAGGTTTCGTGACCAGTCTATTAAACTTTGGAACTGTCAGTAGCTCAGCTTACGGAGATTTACTTAATATTATCGACTCGGCATTATGGGCAAACGACGCTGTAGGCAGTGTTTCCACTACGGGCAATCTATCTGTTTTACTAGGTAAACCCCTCGCTCTTGTCCGCGCCAAAGTGCAATTCAGCCTACATGGCAGACCTTTATACAATCAATCCTGGGCAAACACTGGGCAATATTATGTCGGAAGTAATGGAAACACCCCAATTTACGACCCTCAACAAACGCCAATCAATCAATTTAACTTCAATATCCGTATTGGAGATCTAGGTTTTCAGACCAACGGTGTCATCGGCTATTTTATTGGCAATCAATACGACACTATATATTCAGCCCATGCTTACACTCCGACTAGCGGTATTAGAGCGGGACTAAGAGTACACCCGATGTCTGGGCAAAGTATTCCTAAAATTCTGGATATGACCTCTACGCCAGATTCAGCATACGTCACCACCAATTATTTGATCGAAATAGCACCGGATGCCGAAGATTTGTACATTACGCTGCTGGTTGATCCAACCAAAGAAATCCCTCTCATTATGGGAAGTCAACCTGCAATTACTATCGGACTGTCATCAAGTCAATACATCAGTGCACTCAATAGGATGGAAGCAAGTTTCAGGGTAGGCCCTATTTTAACAAATCCGGCTTCGATTCAAATGCCATTACCGGCAGAAATTCGTGGCAAGTGGGGATGGGCTGCACGTACAGACGTCACCGAATGGACAACATCTGACAATGTGGGAAGCCAAAATGGCATTGCCACTCTATCTGATTTGCCTCCGACATTAAGTGAAGGCTGGCTTACTTTATCTCCGAAGAATCTTGGTGGTAACTCCAATTAGTCTCCATTAAAAAGGAATCAAACAATGAACACTTTACTGACGTACCTAATTGAACCACAACAGGTTTTTATCGCAACCACGACAAACCTAACACTGACCATTAGCAATCCGATTACTTCTCCTGCTTTGTTATTCGAAGGGGGAAGAGATCCCTCTTCTATAGAAATTACCATCCCCGTAGGTCAAAACGATAACGATTTGACAACGGCGGATACCTTTACGGCATCAACCAATACAACTGGGTTTAGTGTTTCAAAAATCAGTGGTAAATATCAGGTTACATCGAGTGTTGCGTCGGGAACAACACTGAACCCAGGTCAAAGTATTCTTGTCACCTTTACGAATGTCAGTGTCTCAGGTACGGCTGCATCAACATCGATTGAGATTGAAGAATTCATTACCTCATTATCAGCAAGCACATCCATTCCGGTGAATAAAGTAAAAGAGGAACTCGGTATTTATGCATGGATTGATCCCCTAACAATCGGAGAAAGTGCCACTAGCACACTATGGTGGCAGACGACCGGAGGCGAAACGGTTACCGTGGCAGGCTCTTCATCACAACCATTTCCAGACAGTTTTCCGGTATCCGGTAAACCACCCCATACCGAAAGCTATACCATTGACGCTCCCATAGGCCAGAACGCTCAGACAACCTATACTTTGCAAGTATTCGCAACTGGTAAAGCACCGCAGAAAGCGACGGCGACCTTGACAAAGCATATTCCTGCCATTACCTCTTTCGAGTTAGCTGAAGAAACTCAAGAAGGAGGCATGAACATTGGCCCAACAGAATCAAACAATTTAGCTTGGACCAGCCTGTTCGCCACAGCAGCTTATTGGACTGGTCCTTTAGGTCGCTCACAATGGTATACCAATCCAACCAAATCTCAGTTCCCATCAATCACCCCTGGTCTAGATGTATATAACGCAGCAAATGATAAGAGTAAGCTTCCTGGAACAGCTGAATACAGCCTAACCTTGACAGGTTACGACCCGACGAATAAAGGCCATAGCTTCAGTACATCCATAACACTTGATATCCAAGAAGTTCAACTCGCTTACTTCAAATACGCCAATAATGACGATGGACAACTATCAGGCATCATACACAAAACCATTCCCGACAACTGGCTAGGTTCTCAATATGTTTTCGAACATGATGGTTCTGCCGTATTAACCATTTATCAACCCGGTGGCAATAATAGTATTTACTATTTGGGAGGAGCCGATACATCTCATCCTCAGATTCAATACTTCGGACAGCAAAAAAACACGTCAACCATCAGCTGGGTTACTGCAAACCTTGTCTCTCTCACGTTAAACGGGAAAGACATGAGTGCCATAGACCATGGGCAGTACGAAGCACCTTCTGCCGGTACCTACACGCTGGTAGGAGCCGCGAGTGATGGCACCAAAGTACAAAGTATTTTGTATGTGATTATCTAACCAAGTAACAATCTGCTAACCATTAATCAATCAAACGCCTCCCTATGCGTTATTCAGGGAGGCGGTTTCATTCTAATTCAAAAATATATAGGCCGATAAACTATAACAACCGAAGCTTATTTTGGATCGGTAACACAAGCCTCAGTACATTACGAATCAAAAAATGAAGTACGTGATGGGTTTTTCCTGGCAGCCGATTAAGCCAAGAAACATTTTGATAAAGCAACTGTAGCATAGAGGTTGCCAACACATTGACACAGATAGACTGCTTTTTATGCGCAAACTCTGGACGAATAACATCAATAATAAACACCAGCCGTCTTTCATCTGAATGATTCCACGCTGTATGGCGATGTGCGTCGCAAAATAAGAGTAATTCCCCCTCCTTCCAACCACGAATTTCATCACCTACTTGAAAACCACAATCAGGTAAACCTTTTGGAATCGATAATCCGATATGAACTTTTACATGAGCATTCGTATCCCCCTGGTGCGGGTTAATGTTCGCCCCTGGTTCAAGAATACTCAAATTCCCACCCGTTAAATTTGGTATGGATTCTAATATTGCTGTGGTTTTTGGGCACCTACGACAATTTTTATGAATACGCCAATTCCAAAAAAAGAAGCCCGTTGTTTTCCAATGTTTTGGCGGAAAAACAAGATTTTTACTAAAATACGGTTTAAGTTTTTCTGGATGTTCTTGGAGTAATGCTAACATTTCATCTCGAATAATGTGCCAATTATCCTTCAGTGTTTGCGTCCACTCAAAATCCTTTTCGTCAAAGAAAAAGGGATCATCACTTATATATCGACCGCCATATATTTCATACCAAATTGCCTGATTTGCTTTGCTCATATATGGGTTTCCTCTCGACGCTCGGATATCAACTGTTTAACACATTGGATCACATCATTTTTCGCCTCACCTCGAATGAACATATGATCCCCTTCAAATAACTCAATAACTGGCAATTTTGTCGTCATCTCCCGCCAATGTTTCATGGATTCAGGTGGTGCCCACTCATCATCGCGTCCAACAAATAAATGAATACGTTCATTAAGTGGGCTATGATCTAAGATTTCCACGCTTTCGGAGAGCTGCATATCAGCCCTCAAAGTGGGAATGAGCGCTTTTTGTAAATCTTCACTCCAACCGCCCCGTGGTACAATACCGAACCGATTAGACAATGCCTCAAGTAATTCATTATCAGGTAGCCTATGCAGACCTTCGCTTTTCCGATACTGAGAGGGTACACTGCCAGATATCACAATTGGTTCAGGAAGTGGCAGCCCCAAGCTTTGCAGCTTTCTAGCGACCTCAAAACACAACAACCCACCTAAACTATGTCCAAAAAAGCCAAATGGTTTGCCAATATAAGGTTTTAACTCTTCAACAATCGCATCCACTATATCTGGCATTTGCGTCATTGATGGCTCAGATATCCGATTTTCGCGTCCTGGTAATTCCAATGGGATAATATCTACCTCAGCGTTCATCATGGATCGCCATTCAGCAAAAACCGATGCACCACCGCCTGCGTAAGGAAAACAAAACAACCTAAAGCCCTTGTCGTTTACATTTGGCACATTAAAAAAACGAGAAGACAAAATCTGTTCAGCTTCTCCTTCTGTCGTTTCAGAGCCACAATCCATTAACGAATACAGATAGTCCGCTAATTTGCCTATCGTTGGGTAGTTATAGACGGCCATCGCTGAAATATCGATTCCCAAGTGGGTTTCTAAACGCGCGCACAATGCCATCGCCGTTAACGAGTCCATTCCCATAAAATTAAAACGCGTGTTGTCATCAAATTGCTTATCAGAGGCATGATGCAATACCGAACTGAGATGCGTTTTAATGATCTTAAGCAGCTCTTCCCGCGCTTGTTCTTTAGTAAGATTAGAGAAATTTGCTAGGTTAGGTAAAGATGATACTAAGGCACTTTCCACAGTAATCTTTTCAAACATGGAAGGAGAAAGTGAAAAATTAGCAAAAGACTGAAAACGTTTCCAGTTGAAGCTCGCCACCACAGCCTGAGGCTGGTTATTGACAATTAAACGTTCCATAAACGCGAGTGCTTGATCAGGTGCTATTAGGTTGAGTCCCAACATTTCAAGTAATTTCGTTTCTTCTTCTTTCGCACTCATCCCCACATCAGACCAAGGTCCCCAATCAATACACACCGCTTTTCTTCCTTGCTGATGCCTTAGCTGAGCCAAAGCATCAAGAAAGTAATTCGAAGCCGTATAGTGAGCAAGGTTAACAGACCCCCAGAGCGCCGAGACGGATGAAAATAAAACAAATAGATCAACATCATCTTTTATCGTCAACTGGTGAAGATTCCATGCTGCTGATACTTTAATGGCCATCGAGTCGAGTAGCTTTTGTCGATCAACGTCAATGGTCTTCGCTACCCAATTCACCCCTGCCGCGTGAAGCACCCCTTTTATCGGTCTAACACTTCTGATTTGCTGTATAACCTCGGATACCTTTTGATGATCCCGAATATCGCAAGCGATCGATTCTACATTCGCGCCTGCCTGTCTTAATTGCTCAACCTTATCCAACACATTCAAATCGGCCTCATATGTGCCTGAAACAAAGCTAATGTGATCTTCTATATCAAGCAGTGAACGACGTCCTAATAGATAAATGTGTTTTGCACCCTTTTCAACCAACCAAGCAGCACAAGCTAAACCAATCCCTCCCAGCCCACCGGTGATAATATAGGCTGATTCACTATCAGCAACGTAAGGCAAATGGTTGTTTAATGGCAGTGTTTCAAGTACTTGCACATAACGAATCCCCTTCCTAAAGGCGACCTGAGCCTCGTCAATCCCACCCTCCATTTGCTCGATCAACAGGGTAAGTTGCTGTTCATCCGCCAATTTTTCCTCGATATCTATCAAGCCACCTCTTAATTCTGGGTGTTCCAAGTAAGCGGTTTTCATTAACCCCCAAATAGGCGCTTGTGCCACTGACACGTCTGCACATTCAACTTCGGTTGTAGACTCATTCACGGCAACCGCATTTTGTGTCACAACCCATAAAGAGGTTCTTAAAGCTACTTTGTTGATTCCTTTGATCAGCGCAAGCAAGCCAGATACGCCAACGCCCGCATGATCCTGTTCTAAACTGTTAGTAGAGGTTTGTGTGCTGATTGTTAAATCCATTGCTCCTAAGTAAACGACGCGCCAATTTGTGACATTGTAGCGTGCCAGTTTATTAATAATTCGATTTAAGGTTTTTGCATATTCCTCCGAATCACAAAGATCCCACATCGATATAGTTGAAGCACTACCCCAGTTTAAAAACCACAGTATGTCTCGCCATAAGCTATTTTCTTTACCCGCTACGATACAAAACACAGGCTTATTTTGAGATTCAAGGAGCCTTTGTAAACGCCTTGCATAACCTCGACCATGTCCGATAATAATCCAACCAGTTGATTTAGTCGCAGGTTTAACCATTTCTGCAAGCGGCCGTGGTTGCCAAACTATGTCATAGATATCTGGTAAAGTATTTTCAACACTGGCTTCAATCGTTGCGATTTCGTTTTCCGGAACGTCATCAAACCAGTAACGTTTTCGGTTAAACGGATGCTCGGGGAGATCACATGGAGAAGATTCAGTCGCCTCGTAAATTCGATTCCAATCTAATGACACACCTGCCAAATATAATTGACCAAGCGCTTGCAGAATGGTTGAAAGACCTAAAGAATCATCATTAAGTGACTGACACAATACGGTATGTTTCGAGACATTCCGGTTATGTTTAACACAGGTTGTGAGTGTTTTTCCGGGGCCTATCTCAATAAAAATAGCTGATGACGTATCCTTGAGTATTTGATCTATTGCGGTATCAAATTGCACACATTCTCTTAAATGTTGCCGCCAGTAAGAAGCACTCGGAGCCATAAGCATTGACTTACCCGTGACGCTTGAAATAAGAGGTAACACTGGGGCTTTGTAGTCTATTTCTGCGGCAACCTGTTCGAACTCATCCAAAATAGGATCCATCATTCGGCTATGAAATGCGTGAACAACGTTTAGCCTGCCACTATTGATATGTCTTGTTTTCAGTATCTCTTCCAATGCGTATATTGATGTCATTGGGCCTGACACTATGGTTATGGACTCTCCATTTATGGCAGCAATGTCCAATTCTAAAGCATCCAAATCAACACTTGTGCGAAGATCCTCGTATCCAGCAAGCACACTCAGCATGCCGCCATGTCCAGGGGCATGCATCATAAGTCGCCCTCGGACGATAACAAGAGACATGGTTTCTTCAACTGTCATACAGCCCGCCAGACAGGCGGCTGTTATTTCTCCCAAACTGTGCCCTAACAACACTTTGGGTATGATTCCCCACGATATCCACAGTTGTGCCAATGCGTATTCAACCGCAAACAAAGCCGGTTGCGCATATTCATCGAGCTCTGTGAGGCCATTGCTACCCGGCTCCTGTTCGTCGCAAAAGACTAACTCCACCAGTGACCTTTGTTGTTTCCGTTCAAAAGCATCCGCACATAAATCAAATGCGTCTTTAAAAACCGAAAAGTTGCGGTATAAGTACTTTCCCATACTTGCAAAATGACCAGACTGCCCACTAAATAAAAATACGGCTTCTGGTGACATAGCAGCAAGATGACTTACTGCTGTGTCTTTAATATCAAGGTTGGATAATGCTTGTCTAAATTCAAATTGGGACGATGCTACGACAGAAGCACGATATCGGAAATGGGAACGACGAGTCGCCGCTACCTGACATAGCTGTTTTAACGAGAAAAATCTTCGCTCAGCTAACAGCGTTTTCCACTGATTTGTGACGCTATCCATCGCTTCCAATGTGTTGGCTGAAATGGGCAAAATACAATGATAATTGCCACTCTCTTGCCCATGAGAACTTGGCTCATGGCAAGTGCTCCCTTCCTCCAAAAGCATGTGCACAAGAGCACCACCAAAACCAAAAGAACTAATGGCCGCCAACCTCGCGGAATCAGCTTTTTGCCAATCGGTTTCAGTGGTCGGGATATAAAAACGACTTTGTGATAAGTCGATATCAGAATTCAGCTCATTAAGATGAATTTGTTTTGGAATCTTTTTATGCTGCATGGCTAAGATCAGTTTGATCAAACCAGCAACACCTGCCGCCGCCTCTAAATGGCCAATGTTTGCTTTTACTGATCCAACATAACACCTTTTTTTAGTATCAAGACCGTAAACAGCATTGAGCTGTTCCATCTCGACCGGATCACCTACCTTGGTACCCGTTCCATGTGCCTCAATATAAGTCACATCAGAAGGGTCTACCTGTGCTTTTTTTAAAGTATTTAATAGCAACTGCTTTTGAGCATCTGGATTTGGCGAGGTAATACCATTACTACGGCCATCTTGCCCTTGCCATGATCCTAAAATCCAAGCGAGGATAGAATCTCTATTTTCCAAAGCCAGTTCGGATCGTCGAAGCACGACCATACCGCAACCTTCAGATCGAACATAACCGTTTGCAGAGTTATCAAACGTTTTACAGCGTCCATCATCCGCCATCATGCCAAATTGCGATAAAAGAATGGTTGCATCTGGTGCCAACATTAAGTTTATACCGCCTGCAATCGCAGTCTCGCATTCGCCATCTAAAATACTTTTAACGGCGGCATGAATGGCCGTTAAAGAAGAAGAGCACGCCGTATCCACGGCCACACTTGGCCCTCTCAAATCAAACACATAACTGATTCTATTAGCCGCAATGCTATAGGCATTCCCTAAACCAGAATAGGCGTTGAAGTCGATAAAGTCTGGGTCTTTTTTACACTTTAAACGTAAATAATCGCCATTGGATATACCGACAAATACGCCCGTATTACTGCCTTTTAATTGCTCTTTCGTAATGCCAGCATGTTCAAATGCTCGCCATGATGTTTCTAATAGTATTCTCTGTTGAGGATCCATTTCCGCGGCTTCATGTGGGGAAATCGAAAAGAACTGAGGGTCGAACTGATCCACATCGTCTATAAACCCTCCCCAACGAGTATTCATTTTTCCCGCTTGAGCAACTTCACTATAATATTGATCAACGTCCCAACGATCCGCTGGCACTTCACTAATCGCATCCCGACCTTCACTTAACAACGCCCAAAATTCATCCAGACTATTAGCGGATCCGGGAAACCGACATGCCATACCCACAATAGGCACTCGATTGTTCATGTTTGGTATTTTTCTTTGCTGACTATTCGATTGCTCCGCAAGAGCATCATGGTATTTATTGGCTAAAAAATCTTTCTTACATTGGCTTCTGGATATTTTTCCACTCGTGGTTCGGGCAATAGTTCCAGGGTTAACGAACACCACATGACTGACCTGTATGGCATGATTGTCAGCGATTTTTGACGCTATTAACTCACGCCGTATTGTCTGCTCGTCGCTCGTTGTACCTCTATTACGACTTTCACGGATCACCACAAGCTGCTCATGCCCTTTTCGCTCAACCGAAAAACAGGCTACTTCATGATGAACAGGGCCTGGATCCGCCATCAAAACCGTCTTCTCAATATCCTGAGGGTAGTGGTTCACACCACGAATAATGATCAAATCTTTACTTCTTCCAGTGAGATACAAACGATTATCTTTAAAAAAACCTAAGTCACCAGTACATAGGTAGCCCTCGTTTTCAGCGCCACGTAGCTTACGGTTAAATGTTTGATGACTCGCAACGTCATTTTGATAATACCCATCACCTATTGACCGCCCCCTTAGCCAGATTTCACCAATCGCATCCTCTGTACATTCGATAAGCGTTTCTGGATTGACAATTTTGACATCAAAATCTGATGAGTTAATCCAATATCCAAATATGGGTTTACCGCGCAGCTCTTCGTTCAATACAGAAACTTGATTTTTTGCTAATGCATCAACATCCAGCATTAATACATTACGCTCGTTTGTGCCTCCGACAAACAAGGTGACTTCAGCCAGTCCATAACAAGGCAACCAACTGGCTGAATCAAAACCATGTCGACTAAAACACTCAGATGCATTGTTTAATACTTCTGCAGGTATATGATCCGAGCCAACATAGGCATTTTTCCAACTGCTTAAATCCAGGTCAGTATTTTCTTTTAGCTTAGAAGCACACAACTGGTAGGCAAACGCAGGCCCACCACTCGTATTGGCTTTGTATTTATCGATTGAGCGAAGCCACAAAAGCGGATCACGTAAAAATTTAGAAGGGGGAATAAGGACACTACTCCCTCCCTCAAATAAGGGTTGTAGCACATGCCCAACTAGTCCCATATCATGGTGCAGTGGAAGCCAACTTAACGTAACCGTTGACTCAGAATGATTAAATGCCCGCTTAATAGAAGCTAGATTTTCCAGAACATTTCGATGTGATAAAACAACACCTCGTGGTGCACCGCTAGAACCCGATGTAAATTGCAGATAAGCGGTATCTTTTGCTTCAATATTGGGAGCTATAAAAGTGGGCGAATTGCCACTGTTTGTACTATCCAAATCCAATAACTGTACGTTGAAATCGAGATTAGCAAACAAAGAAAAGTCTGATGAACGCAACAATAACGTCTTCGCTCCAGTGACATCTAATGCTCCTAGTACACGCTCAAAACTCACTCTATCTTTGGTGCTTTTAGGAAGGGGAAGTGGAACCGCAATGACATTAGACACAATGCATGCAAGAAAACTTGTGACAAACTCAAGGCAAGTTGGAAACACTAACAAGGCTATCCGATTACTGCCGATCTCACTGTGTAAAATAGAAGCTTTTTGTAGCACTAATTTATTTAGCTGATCATAACTAATCGCTGTAGATTCATTATTGTCGGAGATAAAAGTAAATGCAACTTTTTCTCCCCCACTTTTGAGTCTGGTTAATATCATGGAAGATAAGTTGTAGGTTGCATTATCCATATTTTTACAAACTCTTATATCCGTAGCATGAATTCTGCCATTTCTTTAAGCACTACAGATCTCATAGCCTAGCGAGAAATGACACACTGACTACCGTTATAGAAAACAGATATCCAATAAGCAATTACACCTAGTTACACTACCTTCACCTATTAACCTTAATATAGAAGATACTTTCAATAATTATATTTCTTTAAAATAACAAACCCTCAAAGACTTTACTAATTATTGATATAGCTTTATTAAGCATAATGAATGAAAATTAAAAACTTCACACAATATAGTGTAATTTATAAAGTAAGCTGAAATATGATATATCAACTCATCAATGGCGGACATTCACTTAGATATAAAACGAAATAGATTTCTGATAAGTACCTATAAAAAAACAATACTATACGATTTTAAACATCATTTAAATCGTATTAAAAAAACCTATTCTCAGATCCCAATAAAGGTATTACCACTTGCTCCGAAATCACTAGTAGTTAAATTAGGGGCAAATAATACTTGTCCAGCGGGAATACCAAAATTGACAATACTCTGGGCAGCAGCCACGTAATTGGCATCGGATGGATTTGGAAATGTGTATACTACGAGAATTGAAGCAAGCGGTGGATTACCGAGCGCTGCAACGGCCGTATTAATCGCGTTATTACTCACCGTACCAGACAAGGCATGATAAACATAAGTTCCTAAATGAGCATCAGGATCCGTACTGGAAAATAATACCGCTGCACAAGCTAGTAACGGAATCGCAATGCTGTGATTCGCAGTCCCGTCGAAAGGAACGAATAACCCTGTTGCTTGGGGAATCGTCGTAGAAAGACCGCCACCTGTAAGCCTAGGAATTGGCCCTCCACCTTTCGTTATCCCCAATTGCAACATTCCACTAACAGACATGCCCTGCTGATAAACGCCATTGTAAACGTAGTTAATCATGGTTTCACCTTATTTGAAATTTACTGATTATAATTGTGAAGCACGACACCAACTGGGTTATAACGACTAGACATGTAAACATTGTCATTATTATTATGACTCTTGCATATAGGAAAAATATAGGCTGTACCACCTTTTGCAACACTTTTGGCGCTCTGCCCAGGAATAACATGGCCACCGACAAAGTCCGTCGTATTACAATTGAACGGTGTATGACCGTCTGCATAATTAAATGAAGAACAGTGAGTTGTGCCATATCCATTATTGCAGGCATCGGCCCATAGTCTAATCCAGCTACTATATCCTTGGGGCTTAGGATCGCTAGTGGAGCCAATGATATTAGCAAAGGCATAATTCAGAGACCAGGTAATAGTACCGTAATAGGTTGATTCTACAATACTTTGTACTTCTAACAGATCATCCAATGAAGGTTGTTCCACATCTGCTTTTTCAGGTGCAAACATGGCTTTATAATCTTGGAAGTTATAGGGATTCACAACAGGAGCAGAACCGGTTTGAATCACTCCTTGCACCCCTGCATCCAACAACTGATTTACAAGTGTATCAATAACTTGTCGAATAGTTGTTTGATACATTTGCTTAACCGTAGGATTGCTATCGATAAAGTTCGTCCACATGTTAGGAGTAGCTTCGGTGGTATCAAAACGCTTGCTATTATACTGACTGGTCATCTTAGTATGTTGTTCAAGGCAAGTATGAATAACCAGTTGCTCTCCACTAGTTGCATCAGGCCCACAAATAGTAATATACCCAGTTGATGAGTCATAACTATATGGAATGGATATATGACCATATACTTTATAGTGAAAAAACGAACCAATTACCGCAGGCACACTCGTAAACAAATGCTTACCAGTGGTTAACTCTAATTCAATAGTTGTATTATATTTACCCTGTCTCAAGGGGCCATGATTTATTGCATTAAAAATAGAGAGATCAAATTTCACTTTTTTTGGGTCTTCATTCATAGTATATCTCCAACTTCATACCTGTCTGTATTCTATTATCAATTTTCAGGTGTTTTTTAAGAACTAAGAACAATAAATAAATTTTTAAAATAGATACCTGTAATATAAAGGCTCTTCTGAGGCTTCATCATTTTTAGCTATAAAAAATAAAGTACTGGCTTAAACAAAAAAGTTATATTACACATCGTTACACGAACGCTTTAGATGTCTTTGAAAAACGACTATGAAAGTAAGTGGTACGCAGTGGTTATTTGGCGTGAATGCACTCTAGAGAAGGCGTGAACAAACCTTTTTGTCTCAGCATGTAGACAAAACCTGTTATTCGAGGCGATTACCGAATGTGATAGGCTTATTCGTACCTTCCCTAGTAACGTATAGCTATCACACCAATACAAACCTGAAAGAAATTGGGGCTAACTTACTCATTAATAATTTGATTGAGCTAACTGTATGTAGCAAATAGGATAGTAAAAATTACAGTTGTCGTTCAAAAACTAAATATTTTGACTCATTTGCAACAATTCTATTAAAACTTGTGGCACAAATTTGCGTTGTGTGGTGATGGCGTAAAAGTGTTCGTAAGCATCGGGTAGGCGTTGATATTCTTCCAGCAATCCTTGTCGAATTTCGTCTTTCACAACGACCGGTGGTAGCACGGCTAAGGCACCGCTGTCCCTCGCGAGAAGACGCAGCATCGCCATGTCATCGGCTTCAGCTTTGACATCAGGCTGATACTGCCATGTGGCACAAAGCAGGTTAAACGCCGTTCGGATTTCGGTGTTTTTCCCTGGTAGTATCCAATGAGCCGATTCATACCCTTGCGGAAACGGTGTGTGTATCTTACTTTCTTTCGGGCCAACAATAGCGAGCGGCTGACGGGAAACTTGTTGCACAATCCAAGGCGCGTCTTTTGTTTCGGCACTAACAGGACGATTGGTCAGTACAAGGTCCAATTCATGATTGGTTAGGCCATTTAGCAGGTCACTCATGCCACGAGCGGTCAATGAAAAGCTCACCTCAGGTTTGGCCAGCAGTGGGCTGACAAAGTGCTCAACGAAGTTTCTCGATAACGTTGGCAATACCCCAATGGACAAATGCTGAGTTTCAGCAAGGATGCCTTTGTTTAAGAAAGATTCCAGCTCTTCCCCTTTATTAAAAATATCATCAGCATAAGCCAAAACCCGTCGCCCCATGTCGGTCAAAATAAGGCGACGGCCACTGCGTTCAAATAAGGCGACATCCATATTATGCTCAAGTTGTTTAATCTGCAGTGAAAGCGCCGATTGCGAAATGTGCAGCTCCTTAGCAACCTGAGTAAGATTGCCCGCGACGGCGATGCGCCAAAAATAATACAAATGGTGGTAATTGAGTCGGCTCATAATCATTCTGTAAAAGTGAACGTTTAGTTATTTTATATATATTTTTTTAATCAATCCAGTTCTGACATACTTGCCACCAGTTAATTAAGGGGCCAGCTATGAGCACGTTGTTATCTTCCATTTTTTTCATCTGTATACCCATCAGCTTGGTATTGGCAGGCTGGTTAGTCGGTCGCAAACCAACCCAAAGCCAAGGTCGTCGTCTTATTTTTTTGAATATTCTTATCATAGGGCTTTTTGCGGCTGGTGTACTGGCCCATTGGCTATTGCCATCACCCCTGCCAACCCAGCAATACCTTAGTACTTCAAACCTTAGCCTGATTATGCTGGCGCTGGTGCTCTTTATGGGCACCATATTAATGACCTTTTCACGCAACTACATGGCGACGGAACCAAGATTAAACGTGTATTGGCGCTGGTTATTGCTCACGTTAGCTGCGGTTTCTTTGGTGGTGATGAGTAACCATTTAATACTCTTCTGGTTGGGTTGGGTGTGCATCAGTCTGGCGCTGCACAAGCTGCTCACCTTTTATCCAGAACGCCCACGGGCCGCGCTGGCGGCACATAAAAAGTTCTTATTAGCTCGAACAGCTGAATTGTGTTTATTGGTCGCTTTTATTTGTCTATATCAAGCCCACAACACCTTTTTCATCCATGAATTGGTGGACACTTTTAACCTCCAAGCAAGTAATACCGCTCTGTCGCTAAGCACGAATGAACACGTCGCCGCTGTCTTAATCGCCATCGTGGCACTAATTAAGTGTGCGCAACTGCCTGTCCACGGTTGGTTAATCCAGGTGGTTGAAGCGCCTACGCCGGTAAGCGCGTTATTACACGCAGGTGTGATTAACCTAGGCGGCTTCTTATTAATACTCTTTGGTACCTTACTACTCCAAGTCGCCACGGCGCAGTGGTTAGTGCTCATTGTCGCGGGACTAACAACAGTCATCAGCGCCCTTATTATGACCACCAGAATCAGCTTAAAAGTGCGTTTGGCATGGTCGACCAGTGCACAAATGGGCTTAATGTTATTGGAATGCGCACTAGGATTGTTTGAACTGGCCCTACTGCATTTGCTGACTCACTCAGTTTACAAAGCGCACGCTTTCTTAAACTCAGGTAATGCCATCCATGACGACCTTCAGCGTCGTCTTGCTCCGGCAAAAGCCCCATCCGCTGGGGATTGGTTAGTCGCGGCCATGCTCTCAGCTTGTCTTGTAGCTGGTGCGGCGTACGTGATTCATTACCAAGGCGTTTGGAGTGCTTGGGTATTATTTGGGTTAGCGTTGACCATGTTAATCGCCCAACGTCATAGCCAGCAACGCAAAGCCAGCCTAATGTCTGCTATCGGCTTAACCCTAATACTGTTGACCATTTACAGCACCATGAAAGCCTTCTTTGGCCTTGTATTGCCAATCAACTCAATGTTGCGTATGCCTGCGTTAAGCTTGGCTGATTTCTGGGTTATGGGGCTATTTATCAGTTTATTTATCTTGAGTTGGTTGCTGCGTTATCAAGCACAACGACCGTCAGTGCAACATTTATCGATGGCGCTGTTTGCGGGTTTGTACCTTGATGAATGGTTAACTCGCCTGACATTAAAAGTGTGGCCATTGCGTTTACCCACGCGCGTTAACAGCAAAACCTTAACACAACAAACGTCCATTAAGTAAACACGTCATACAAACGTTTCTAAGAAGGAATTACCAGATGAATGCTGCCATCAGCGCCACTCAAAGCTCGATGTTAACAGAGAAACAAATGGCGATATTACAGTCAGCTGGACAACATATTGCGCCAACTTGGCCATTGGATCAGATGATTGCCGTGAACCCTTTTTGGCCAATGCGTCATCAGCCAATTGAGCGCGTCAGTGCAATACTAAGCACGCTAGGCGGTGCGCAATTATTGATGCCATCATCCTATTATTTGCAGGGTTATCAATCCGGTGAAATTTCATCCAGTGCCTTAATACAGGCGGCACAGGCACAAGGTACGCCTTTAAAAGAAGAAGCACTGGTCGCCTTTTTACAAGAAGACACAGCCACCGCAAACTGGCACAACATTTCAGACTTGTTAGACAATCAACGCGATCCGCACAAAATGGCTTGGCGCGATGAAATCACGCATCAAATTAGCCAGTTTTGCGCAGCGCATTATCAACAGTTACGTCCTATTCTAGGACGTCAGGACACCGCCCATCAGCCCGACCTATATCAACACTGGCTAGATGTTACTCGTCGGGACAAAGGCCTCAGTATTATCTTAGACGAGCCAGGGTTACAGGCCTTGTTTCAACAACTGCCCGACACACCTGAGCAAGTCATCGCCCAAGCCATAGAGACCTTAACACTCAGTGACGATCTACTCAGCCATTATGCCCATGCATTATTGCTCGATATTAATGGTTGGGGGTCGTGGGTGGCTTACTTGCGTTGGCAAGGTGAACTTTATGATCAGCCACATGACGACATGTTGGCGCTCTTAGCCATTCGTATGGCGTGGGAGCTGGTCATCTGGCGTTACTATCAGGCAAAAGATCCAGATACCGCCGAACTGTTAAAAGTTCTATGGACACGAGAAAAGCATCAGCTGCCTGACCTAATTCGCCAACAACAAAACGCACAACGTCTGTTATGGGTGTGGGCCAAAGCCGCGGAAATAAGCTATCAACAACGGCTCAATCACACTTTACTGACAGCAAAACCGCAGCCTGCCGTTCAAACACCCATACTTCAAGCGGCGTTTTGTATTGATGTGCGTTCTGAAGTCATGCGTCGTGCGTTGGAGGCGCAAAGTGATCATATTCAAACGCTAGGATTCGCGGGATTTTTTGGCCTGCCATTGGAATACCAACCCCAAGCAAGCGCCCTCTCTCGCCCACAATTACCAGGGCTGTTAAAACCGGCGATTCGCGCCACCGAAGCCATCGCATCAGACAACCAGTCGTTCAACTCTTCATCCGTCATAAAGACGGCGGTTGGACTCAATAAACGCGCTCGTTGGCACGGCTGGTCGCAAGCGGCACCGTCCACCTTCTCCATGGTGGAATCCATGGGTTGGCTGTACGCGTTCAAAATGCTGAAAAAGTCGTTTTTCTCCAGCAGTGGAGAAAATCCACTGAACCGTCTCAGTCATCATCACAAATGGACACTGACAAAAGAAGACAAACTCTTAACCTTAGAAGAAAAAGCGGGCTTGGCAAAAGGCATCTTGCACGCCATGGGCTTAACGCATTTTGCGAAGACTATTTTATTGGTTGGACACGGTAGCCACTCGACGAATAATCTCCATGCGGCTGGGCTAGATTGCGGTGCCTGTGGCGGACAGACGGGGGAAATTAATGTACGAGTGCTCGCTCAACTACTCAACGACCAAGCGGTTCGAGCGGAGCTACGAACATCTGGTGTTGACATCCCAGACAGCAGCCGATTTGTTGCGGCGCTACACAACACCACCACAGATCACATAAGCTGCTTTGATGATAATGTAGAGGAAAACGTGTGTCACTGGCTCAACGCGGCCACCAAAAAAGCCCAACGAGAACGCATCTTACAAATAGATCCAACGCTACTCAACGCTAATGATGACAAACTCAATAAAGCGTATCTAAAACGCAGCCAAGACTGGTCGCAAGTACGCCCCGAATGGGGATTAGCCAATAACGCTGCGTTTATTGTTGCACCAAGAAACTGGACTCGCCAAGTAGACCTACAAGGTCGCAGCTTTCTTCACGATTACCAATGGCAAAACGATACAGGGTTTAACGTGCTCGAACTCATCATGACGGCCCCGATGATCGTCACCAATTGGATTAATATGCAATACAACGCTTCTGTCACTGATCCCTTAAAATACGGCAGCGGCAACAAGGTATTACACAATGCCGTTGGAGGAAACATAGGCGTATTTGAAGGCAATGGTGGCGACCTGCGCATTGGCCTTTCATTGCAATCTTTACACAATGGCGAAAAATGGATGCACCAGCCACAACGACTGACTGTGTATATCGCCGCGCCAAGAGAGGCCATCGAACAGGTCACCGCAAAACACGATAACGTGCGTTATTTGATCGACAACGAATGGCTCTACCTACTACGCTGGGATGAAAAAGGCACAATTGAACGCTTTTACCAACAAACATGGGAGATGCAGGTATAACGTGACACCATTTTATAGAAATGACGTCGCGTTCAGAAAATCGCAATAAAAATGCTTTTACTGTAGAGATATGACCGTTTGTTAGTTACTCTATTGTGCTAACAATTTATCATCCATGGTGTGGTTTAAGCAGTGAAAGTTGAACAATGAAATCGACGATTAAACTTGCGTCGTTGGCGCCAAATGATGAGTTATCGCCCTTTATCGAAAGCTACTGGATGATCAAAAATCCAACGAATAAGGACGAGGAGCTTGTCACCTTTCCTGACGGGGGGATCGATTTATACTTTTTTCACAGCGAGCAGTATCCGCTCCATGTTTCTTTGGTAGGGCTGGAAACCCATTCGCAAAAAGGGTACATGCCAGCCAACTCCGTCCTCTTTGGGGTTCGACTAAAACTTCTCGCCGCAGAATATTTGTTGCATAGGCCGGTAGCGGACATAATCAATGATCGCGTTACTCTAGCAAACGGTTTTGCGGGCATAGAAATCAATGATCTACTAGAGTTCCCTCTTTTTTGTGACAAACTAAGCCAATATTTTACAGCGCAGATGACAACACCAATGGACCCGCGCAAAAAAATCATGTCTGAATTAATTTATCAATCTAAGGGCGACATATCAGTAACCGATATCGCCGCGGCGGCAAATTGGAGTAGTCGTCAAATGAATCGCTATTTCAATAAATGGCTTGGTCTGCCGCTGAAGAGCTACTGTGATATTTTGCGGTTTCGTAGCAGTTTCGAATTTTTAGAAGTGGGTCAGCTGTTTCCTGAAAATGGCTTCAACGACCAATCGCATTTTATTAAGCTAGTCAAAAAATACTCTAGCCTCACGCCTAAGCAAATAGCCCAAGACAAAAACGACCGATTTGTACAATTATCCTCTAAATAATCCCTCTATCATTGATCGCTGCATAAAATGATTAGCTTCTAACGCTCCCGTTGTCGCGACATCAAAGCCTTGTTTTACAATCAAATACATCCCATTGCACCCAATAATGAACCTATTGAATGTTTGGTGAAAAAATGAATTTAGTATCGATTATCATTATTACCATTACCTTTATCTTTTCTAGTGTCTCTTTAGCGCAAGAAGAGTCTCAGTTTCCCATCACCATTCAGCATGCTTTTGGCACATCGATTATTAAACAACAACCTAAACGTGTTGCTACTGTCGCTTGGGCAAACCATGAAGTGCCATTGGCGTTAGGAATCGTGCCCGTTGGTTTTGCTGCGGCCAAGTTTGGCGACGATGACGGTGATGGCGTGTTGCCTTGGGTCGCCGCGAGACTGAGAGAGTTAAACGCCAAAACACCGGTCTTATTTGATGAGGGAGACGGGATCGATTTTGAAGCGGTCGCCGCCACACAGCCAGACGTGATTCTTGCGGCCTACTCTGGCCTAAGCCAATCAGACTACGACACCCTCAGCATGATAGCGCCTGTCGTTGCTTTTCAAGATGCGCCTTGGTCAACAAACTGGCGCAGTATGATTCGTATTAACAGCGCTGGTCTAGGAATGAAAAAAGAAGGCGACGCACTGATCAAGAAGATTGAAAAAGACATTGCCGAACAAGTGGCGCGCTATCCAGAACTTCATAATAAATCCGCCATGTTTATCACCCACCTTGATCCCACCGATTTAAGCGTCATACGCTTTTACAGCACCCATGACGCACGCGTTAGCTTTTTTGATGATCTAGGTCTGCACTCTCCTGATAGTGTCAAAAAAATTAGCCGCAATGGGCAATATTCTGGTGAAAGCAGCATTGAACAAATAGACGAATTTAATGATGTTGATATTTTTGTCACCTACGGCAATGACAATCTACTAACACCGCTGAACGCAAATCCACTCATGTCAAAAATGCGCGCCATTAAAAACGGCGCCATTGTTATGCTTGGCAACAGTCCGCTGGCGACCGCCGCTAACCCAACCCCCTTATCGATATCTTGGGTGCTCAATGATTACCTAAAAGCGCTCGCGGCAGCCGCACGAAAATCACAATGAATAAATACCCTACTATCAACTCAGACGCGCTATTCCGACAAAACCTCTTTGCTCTGGTTGTCGCTGCAGCCGTATTAGCTGCCTTATGTTTTCTTTCGATTGCCATTGGCACCAGAGACGTGTCTTGGCAAGAGATAGTTGTAGGCTCTGCAAGGTAAGATGGACACCATGGGGGAAGCCTCGGTGACCATGCGTATTCCTCGTACTGTGTTAGCCGTATTAGCTGGCAGCGCTTTAGGCTTATCAGGTGCGATTATGCAAAGCGTTACCCGTAATCCTTTGGCTGACCCAGGTATTTTGGGCGTCAATATAGGGGCCGCATTTTTTGTGGTCATCGGGCTTGCATGGTTCGGTATCGATCAACTCAACAGCTATATCTGGCTGGCCATTCTAGGCGCTGGAAGCACCGCACTCTTTGTTTATCTCATCAGTTCCTTAGGCCGAGGAAAATCGACACCACTGAAGTATGCACTGGCGGGAGCCGCCACTTCTGTCGCTCTGTCATCTTTTACCATGGCGGTGATTTTACCCAGAAATGACATCGCAGGTGGCGCACAATCATGGCAAATCGGTGGTGTTGGCGGTGCCACGTTTGACAGCATACAGCTCATACTGCCATTTCTGTTCGTGGGCTATTTCATGAGTGTCATTGTGGCAAGAAAACTCAATGTCTTAGCACTAGGTGAAGATATCGCTGCAGGCTTGGGAGAAAAAGTAGTCTTGACTCGATCTATGGCGTGGTTGTCCGCGGTTATACTGTGTGGTGCAACCACCGCTATCTGCGGGCCTATAGGCTTTGTTGGCTTGGTTATTCCCCACTTATGTAGACTCTTGGTAGGCGTTGATAATCGTTGGTTGTTGGTGTTTTCCGCGTTGGGCGGAGCCAGCTTATTATTAATCGCCGATGTCCTTGGCCGCATTATATCCAGACCCAGTGAATTATCGGTTGGTGTGGTGACCGCCTTTGTTGGCGCACCCTTTTTCATCTGGATTGTGCGACGCCAACGGGTGAAAGAACTATGACAAATCACCTAGACCACACCGTTAATCGAGTCAGAACAGGACGCCAACGACGATCAAAACAGTGGACCAGCATTGTTACCATCCTATGTGTTTTGGCCATGACAGTTTTTACGATCACGCTAAGTATTGGTCAATCCGTTACGCCACCAAGTGAGGTTTTGCGGGTACTACTAGGAGAAACGGTACCGGGTGCCTCTTTTACCGTTGGCCACCTTCGCTTACCGCGTGCCGTCATTTCCATGCTGGTTGGCATGAGTTTTGGCATGGCTGGCGTCGCGTTTCAAATTATGCTGAGAAACCCGCTTGCTAGCCCAGATATTATCGGAGTCAGCTCTGGCGCTTCTGCGGCGGCTGTTTTTGCCATTATTATGCTCAATATGAGCGGCAGCAGCGTGGCTTTTTTCTCCATTATCAGCGGTCTATTAATCGCGCTTGTTGTATACGTTTTAGCATTCCGCCATGGTGGCGTCACAGGAACACGACTTATTTTGGTCGGTATCGGTGTCTCCGCTATGATTGAAAGCGTTATTGTGTATTTGCTCTCCCAAGCTCAATCCTGGGATAGACAAGAAGCCATGCGCTGGTTAACAGGCAGCGTCAATTCAGCGCAATTGGATCAAGCTTATCCATTACTGGTTTCTTTATGCATTTTTGGGGGACTGCTATTGAGCCGCGCACGGGAGATCGACGCTTTGCGAATGGGCGATGATACCGCCCAAGCGCTTGGGGTACGCACTGGCATGACACGTATAACCGTCATGGTCGCCGCCGTTGGACTCATCGCCGTCAGTGTTGCCATCACCGGACCAATTGCTTTTGTCGCCTTTTTGTCCGGACCTATTGCCATGCGCCTCATCAAAAATAATGGTTCTCTGATTATTCCAGCCGGTCTGGTTGGCGCCTGCCTCGTTATGGTGGGCGACTATATTGGACAGTTTCTTCTGCCAAGTCGTTATCCCGTTGGCGTCATTACCGGAGCTTTAGGCGCGCCCTATCTTATTTATCTGATTATTCGCGTGAATCAAAAAGGAAACGCGCTATGACACAAAAACATCAACTGGTTGTGGACTCGCTGTCAGCAGGTTACGGTGATAAAACCATTCTAGAAGATATAACGCTAAAGATTGCCCCTGGCCAAATCACCTCGATCATCGGTGCCAACGCCTGTGGAAAATCCACTTTGCTGCGCACCATGTCACGCTTACTGACGCCCAGCAAAGGTCAGGTATTACTAGACGGAAAATCCATACACAAAAGCCCAACGCGACAATTGGCACAGACACTTGGTCTGTTGCCACAATCGCCTACCGCGCCTGAAGGCATTACGGTGGGCGATCTGGTAAGCCGAGGACGCTATCCACATCAGAGACTCATGTCGCGCTGGAGTAAAGCGGATGATGAAGCCGTCGCCAAGGCGCTCGAAACCACCCAAACCACGGAGCTACTGGAGAAAGATGTTGATGAACTCTCTGGCGGACAAAGACAACGCGTATGGATCGCCATGGCGTTGGCACAAGAAACCGAGATTTTACTGCTTGATGAACCCACGACATTTTTAGATGTGGCGCATCAGATTGAGGTATTAGACCTGCTCGTTGATTTAAACAAAAGTCGAGGCACGACCATTGTTCTGGTCTTACATGATCTCAACCTCGCGGCCCGATATTCAGACCAGCTTATTGCCATGCAACAAGGGCGCGTCTTTACCTATGGCACGGCAACAGAGGTCATCACTGAAGCGACAATTCATACAGTGTTTGGCTTAAACAACCAAGTAATAACGGACCCAATATCAGAGACGCCCATGGTGTTACCAATTGGACGTCACAAAAGAAGCACACCTTAATAAGCTTAAGGCCATTGGAACAGTTTAATCAAATTTTTTATTAATAATCATTAACAACAGCGTTTTTAAATAGATTCATGCGATAATTCATTAGAGGAACCCAAAATGAAGAAAAAAAGCACTCTTTCGTCAACCTTAAAACCACACCACTACGCCACTACGGCCCTTTTCTGCTGCTCAATCATGACACCTATCATGGCAAATGCAGAAACAGAAGAGACAAAAGAAAGCGAAACCTTTCGTCTTTCCCCTATTCTCGTCAATGATTACGTAGAAGTAGACAATGATGCCGAATCAGTGGTCGCCAAAGAATTGTGGGTAGGTGGCAAAGTGGCCACCAGTATTCAAGATACACCGGCTTCTGTTTCCGTCATTACTGAAAAAGAAATCACCGAACGCAACGCCAGCACCACAGAAGAAGTCCTTCAATATTCGCCTGGCTTAATAACCGATTACTACGGCACAGATGACCGTAATGATTATTTTAAAATTCGTGGCTTTGATGCCACAACCTACCGTGATGGATTGACACTTGGATCAATGCGCGGTGTACGAGAAGACGCTTACGCCTTTGAGCGTGTCGAAGTCATTCGCGGCGCAAACTCCACTCTGTTCGGTCCCGCTGAGCCTGGCGGTTCCATTAACTTTGTCAGCAAACGCCCTAAATTTGAAGAGTTTGGCAATGCTTATGTGACTTATGGTTCCAATGACCACAAAGAAGTCGGTGTTGACACTGGCGATACACTGGATGAAGACAAAACTCTCGCCTACCGCTTTACCAGCAAAATCAAAGACAGTGATCGCGAATACGATTATTCAAAAGATGACTCACAACTTTTGATGGGAGGTCTCACATGGGAGCCTACTGATGACACCAGCGCCACACTCATTGTCGATTATCTGAAAACAGATTCCACCCCCAATAGCGGTGGCTATCCACTCGACAAAGAATACGATCGTAGTGATTTCTTTGGCGAACCTGACTATAACAACCATGATGTCGAACGGACCAATATCACAGCCCAAGTCAGTCATGACCTCAATAATGGCTTCAAGCTTCGAGGCAACCTAAGATACAGTGACGCAACGGACGACTTTGGCTATGTCTACCTTTCAGACAACGCCAATCGTACAGGAACAGATGTAAACCGTTATTACTTTGCTAGTAAAACGAACGCTGAGCAATTTGTAGGTAATATTGTTGGGCAGTACGATGCCAGCTTTAATCGCTTTGATAGCAGCACATTAGTTGGCGTCGAATATCAAAACGCCTCTTCTACAGCGGCCAGCGCTTACGGCTCAACATCCAGCATTAATATCAATAATGTTGTTTATAGTGGCGCTCCAAGTAGTCTTAATATTTATAGTAATAAGAAAACAGACTCTCTAACAAGAGCAGCTTTTTTACAGCAAAATTTCTCATTCGACGATAAATACATTGTGACTCTAGGCGCTCGTAATGATGATATAGAATTGACTGAAGTCAATTATCTAACCAATACAACCACGCGTAACGATTTTTCAGAAAACTCCTTCCGTTCGGCCTTCACGTACAAATTTAACGACGAAGTTTCAGCCTATATCAGCCAAGTTGAATCGGTTTCCCCACCGTCTTCTGGGACAGAAATTGTGCGTGGCGAACAACTGGAAGTGGGTGCAAAATATTCACCAAACAATATGAACGCCATCTTCTCTGTCGCTGTGTATGACCTAACGAAAAACAATGTCGACGTTGCGATAGTACAAACTAATGGCTCTATCGAACGAGAAATTATTGGCGAAAACCGCACTAAAGGGGTTGATTTGGAAGTAAAAGCCGAATTAACAGACAGCCTAAGCATCACTGGCGGCTATTCCTATATGGATTCAAAAGTCGTAGAAGACGACAACTACGAAGGGAATGACTTTGTTGCAGCGCCCACTCATACCGCGTCGTTATGGAGCCACTATACGCTACCAAGACAAGACATGACGGTTGGACTGGGTGCCCGTTATCTCGGTTCTTATTACTTTGACGCCGCTAACACGGCAAAAAGCGAGGCGGTGGTTCTTTTTGATGCGTCCTACGGCTATGACTTAACACAACAGACTACGCTGTCACTGAACATCAGCAACCTTCTAGACAAACAGTATGTTGTTGGTTCAGGGACCGCAAACTATTACAACCCTGGTCGCAATATCAGCCTGAAGCTGGACCATAGCTGGTAAGTAAAAACTCGTCTCAACATACCCCATTGAGCCAGAATCACGATGATTCTGGCTCAATATCTGCTCAAAGCAAGCGTCTAACTAAGCCCCCATCAAGGCTTCACCAGGTTCACTAACACGCTCGTTTTTAGGCAGATACTTCTGCATGATACTCATCAATTCACGGTGTTCCAAAATCGCCAGACATTCTTTTTCATTGAGATGATCAAGCAAGTTTTGAATATTGTCACTGTTAAGAATTTGCCACTCAGCACAAATCCATGCACGACAAAACTCTTTATTAGGCTGATCTTTTCGCATCTGCGCTAGGTGCCAATAGAAAAGTTTGGAATCGGACACTAAACGTTTAAGGGATGACAGAGAAGCATCAAACTGTAAAGATTTTTGCTCAACACTATGCTTATGCTGCATCGCAACGATCGCATGAGGTCTTTTCTCTTCAGGAGCACGCATCAATCCCAAGTAGCGAATCACATTGCCACGTTTAGCACCACCACTCAACCAAGACAATGGAATAGACAGAATCAAACCAAAGCTAATTGGCAACGACCAATAAAACAACTCTCGACTTAAGAACAGAGCCTCCTGACGCTAACACGACCCCCAAGACTGTGTGACTACAATGAGCACGAGCTGCCACCTTCCAAGAGGTAGCGCCGTCGTCACGAGATTGAGGCTTCCAACCACTATCGCGCCCTTTAAACACATCATAGACCACTTGAAATTGGGACAGCATTAAAATCGGTGCATACAAGGCCGACAACACTGTCTCCACTAAAGTGCTTAACGTCAGTAAGATCGGCCCACCAAATTGCATACAGCGACGAATGTTCAGCATCGCCGCCAACCACCCATAAACTTTTGGCGCTAATACCAGAGCCATCGACACGATAAACAACGAACGCGCCTTTTCAAAATCAAACACTGGCCAGGTTGGAAACAGCGATGGATTGGCAAAATATTCAGGACGCACAAAATAGGCCTGAACCGCCAAAGCAAAACCCACGACGATCAACATCAACCAAAACACAGCACTGAGATACGACATAATGCCAGACATCAAATGCAAGCGAGTCGCAAAATGAAAACCTTTGGCAAACACAAACGCCTTATGCTGCAAGTTACCTTGGCACCAACGACGATCACGAACAATCACGTCCACCAACGATGGAGGTGCCTCTTCATAAGAGGCTTTTAAATCGGTATCAAAACGCACCCCCCAACCTGCTCGACGCAATAACGCGGCTTCCATAAAGTCATGACTCATGACATGACCACCAAAAGGCGCTTTCCCTTCTAGCATAGGTAAACCACAGGCATCAGCAAAGGCCTTAGTCCGAATAATAGCGTTATGCCCCCAGAAGTTCGAAGAATAACCATGCCATGCGGCTAAGCCAGAAGCGTATATAGGGCCAAAGCAATGGTTAGCAAATTGCTGAATACGGCTGTACAAAGTATTAGCACGAATAATCGTCGGCAAGGTTTGAATCAACCCTAAACCTGGCTCAGCCGCCATCCGACGAGTGAGAGAAACCAAGCAATCTGCACCCATCAAACTATCGGCGTCTAACACAATCATGCACTCATAATCGCCACCATAACCGGTGACCCACTCAGCAATATTACCCGCCTTACGTTCAGCGTTTTTATAACGGCGGCGATAATAAATTGGGCACGCTTGAGCGTCATCATTTAACAGTGGATAAAAAGCCTGCTCCTCAGCAATCCAAGCATCGGCTTTATTAGTATCGCTGAGAATGAAAAAAGCAAATTTGCCCGGCGCACGCGCCAACAAATCTTCGCGCATGGCTTGGATATTCGCGCGAATACGCAACGGATCTTCGTTATAGACAGGCAACAAAATCGCTGTTACACCCTCAACATCTTGCTCTTTGCGGCGACGTGAAAATGGCCATAACTGAAACAATAAACCCAGTGTTGCTTGCGAAAAGGCAAAAGAGATCCAAGTAAAATTGATACAGAATAAAACCAAAAATGCCCACTGCAAACCCGCAATGGCATTGGTATTCAGTACGCTGTACATTTCTGTCGCGCCGTACCAAGACAAACCAGCGGTACCAAATAGAACAAACAAACGTGCAAAAAACGTCGTTAGTGCAAAGTTTTGTTGCCTCTTCTTACGCGGTTGAGACGCTTCATTAACCGCATGACGCGGCATATTCAAAGGGGACGTTTGCGGCAATGCGAACTGAGTAGCACTATCCTTTAATAACATGGTTATTCCTTAATCCAACGATATAGCCAAGTAGGAGCAACGGCAGTATCTCCCTGTTTAAGTTGAACCCGTAACTCTGCCAAGTCGGCGTCTTGTGGGTCAAAAGAGAGGTAAACACGCACACCGTTTTTATGAGGATTTTTCACCACGATAGTCTCGAGTATTTCCCCATTACTGATGCTGGCATCAACGCTTAAATCATTGACATTTACATCCGGCATTTTATTAAAATCGATCACCACCTCTGGGTTAGTCTTAAACAGTTTCACGCCCTTAGCGCTACGAACAACACGAGGAGACTCCAAGGATACGGGCGTATCATTAGACCAGGTTATCAAATACTGATAAGTATAAGATTGATCTTTTTTAAGGCCGTCTTTGGGCTGCCAATAAGCAACAATATTGTCGTTGGTCTCTGACTTTGATGGTATTTCCACCAGTTCAACATGGCCCTCACCCCAATCATTCGTTGGCTTAATCCAAGCAGAAGGCCGCGTGTGATAATTGGCTTCTAAGTCCTGATAATCTTCAAATTTACGCTTCCGCTGAATTAAACCAAACCCTTTTGGAGAGGTATCACTAAAAGCGCTCACCTGTAATGAATTGGGGTTGTTTAATGGACGCCAAATCATTTCGTCATTGCCTGTTAGAATCTGAAGTCCATCCGAGTCATGCACCGCGGGACGGTAATCCGGCACGTCCGATACATCAAGAGAACTATTATGCATAAACATGGACGTCAACGGGGCAATACCCACATTTTTCAGATCAGCCCTTGGAAACAACGTTGCTTTCACATCGATACGGGTTGGTTTTCCTGGATAAATACCAAAACGGTAAGCGCCTGTAATCCTTTTACTGTCTAACAAAGCATGAACCACAATGGCGTCTTGACTAGATGAAGGGCGCTCAATCCAAAAGTGCTTAAACATTGGAAACTCTTCACCTTTAGGCTGTGCCACATCAACCGCAAGCCCTCGGGCAGACAAACCATAAGTCTGCTCTTTGGAAACTGCGCGAAAATAACTGGCGCCTTGAAAAACAGCAAACTCATCACTCACATCGGCTTTGTTTATTGGGTAATGCAAACGCAATCCAGCGTATTTGCCAACCTGAGAAATCAACGCGCTTATTTCTGGGTTAGGCGTTTTGAAAGAGTCTGCTGACACGGTCAACGGAAAAGCTCGGCCGCTTTCCACCACATCGATAGACACGAGATCTTTAAAAATAAATCCTGGAGCAAATAGCTGTACGGAAAATTTGGTTGGCGAATTTCCCCACACGGCCTGATTTTGCTGAAAGTTAATTTGCTGGTAGGTTGGATAGTCCATCGTTGTTAACGCTTGAGGCGCCTTTTCCGCTGGCGTCATAGGCGATTGTGCCAACGTCCTGGCTAATTCAATCACTGTCTGGTTAGTAAAAGCATAACCTTTTGCCTCTTGATCTGGCTGAACGTTTTCCACCGTAGGAACAGCATCCACCTTAACATTGGGTTCTTCCGCCTGCGCATATCCAATAAAGTTGATTAACAGCGAGGTTAACAACGGCAATTTTATCAGAAAAAGTGAATGGGTAGGCATGTGAGATAAAGAAGTAAATAATTTCAAAAGAAGCTCTCTCGTTGCTTAATTGGACTTAACCAAGCCCCAACATAGGGATGACGTCATAAATTTGACACTTATCATATAATCAAACTTGCGTGAGATTAAGGCAGCAAAGTCGGAGGAATTCATAAAAACTAAGGAGAAATTGTGTTTGAAGAGGTTTCACACTACTCGATCGTCGCTCAACTAGGCCAGCCGCGCCTATCATAATAGAAGATATACAAATGTTACATGGCTATCATCATACTAAATATAGAAATAATTCATTGATTTAACCCAGATAAGAACCATGTGCAACTAGACCACAAATTGCCCTATAAAAACCTTAAAAAAAACGATGAAGTAACAACCATTTTCAACCATATGATATGGATTCTCAATGAGACAGGATAACCGCTGGCTATCCTGTGACACTGAGGTTTGTACGGGTTGATTCCAATACCTTAAGTGGCGATGAAAACCCCAAAAGCCTGCTAAAATAACGAAACTTAGCGTTTAAGGTAACGGAATAAATTCCTCTTCGTCATCAATGACTTTCGGAAAGGCCCCAGCCTGCCAGTCTCGTTTTGCTTGCTCGACGCGCTCTTTACGGCTAGAGATAAAATTCCACTCAATAAGGCGTTTACCGATTTTTTCACCACCGATCAGCGCGATTCGTGAATCCGCTGTCGCTTCAACCACTATGTCATCAGCGGCCGTCACAATAACCATGGCAAACTCAGGTATCACAGTGTCTCATAACAAATTATGCCTTTTGGCAAAATCAAACAGCTCCATAGACGAGCCTAAGTTTAGTTTGGCAAGAATATTGGTTTTGTGGGTACTTACCGTTTTATGGCTAATGGCCATCGTTTCTGCAATATCTTTATTGGCATGACCTTTACATAAGAACTCAACGATTTGCAGCTCTCTGTTGCTTAAACTGGCTAATAATACGCTCTCAGAGCCTGCCAGTTGTTCACCATAGAACTCTGATTGTGGGAATACTTTTTTGCCTTTCAGCACCAAACGTGCTGCTTCTGCTAATTCTTCCAACGGCTGCGCTTTAGAGATAATGCCATAGGCCCCAGCTTCAATGCAGCGCACGGCATACATCGATGGATCCTGAGCCGTCAGCACTAAAATACGGGTATCAGGGTAACGCTGCTTGACGCGGCGAATCACTTCCAAGCCACTCATCTGTGGAATATCCAAATCCAAAATCATCAGCTGGCAAGAGGTGTTTTTGAGTAATTGAATGGCGTCTATGCCGTTATCCGCTTCAGCCAGTACCACAAAGTTATACCGCTCCAGCACAGCTTTTACTGCCAAACGTAAAAACGGATGATAATCCACGACAGCAACAGAGATGGGTAACATGTTTTACTCCAGCGATAATTTATCTTATACAGCATGGACAGTTACGGACCAGAGAGCATATGCAGATCACTCTAATTACAACCATAGGATTAATCTGATTTTGCTATCATAAGAGGTCTACAAAAAAACACTTTAAAAGTAATATTTTGTAGACCACGTCACGAAATAATTTGCTGGAAACGCCCCTATTCACGCTCAATTCCCCCTGTAACGACTTTCACTAACTTAGTCTTCATAAAGGTGGTGATAAGATTATTACTCACAACATTCTAATCAAACTCTGAGGTATCCCCACAAACTTACTCATAAATAGGCTCCGTGTTCTAGCTGCTGAACGAGTTGCCTAATGCCGTCCTGCCATTCCTTTTTTGGTATCAGGAAACGGGTCATAATGGCTCATTTCCCAAGGTAAAAGTGTGACTTATTCATTGCACTTACACAAAATAGGTTAAGCTACAATAATGCTGATTTAAGGGCGCTTACCGTTTAAACAACACTTTCATCCTAACCTTGCAAAGGCAAAAGCAAAAGCATGGTACGATGTCTCATGTATTGGACAACTAAAGCCGATATCTCATGCCGAAAAATAAAGTTTTATTGGATGATACTATGGAAAAAAAACCAAAAGCTTTTAGCCTAATGCTTTGAGTAACCTACCAATGCAACAAGTGCACAAATAACAGCTAAGAGCGCATTTGCAAAGGCTTAATGAGGACTTTCGAGTTAGAAAATAGTTAATAAACTCTGGGGAATCCATTACATTTGAACTTCCCCAAGATTCGTTAGGAAATGGAACAGAGTTCTGTAGAGTAAATATATGACTAATAAATCAACAAACCCACGCCGACTTACTCCATCTATGCCTTGGCTATTAGCTTTTGAATCTGCAGCAAGAAATCTTAGCTTTACATTAGCAGCCAAAGAGCTTTCTCTCACACAAAGCGTTATAAGCAGGCACATACAATCTTTGGAAGACTTACTGGAAGTTGAACTCTTTCACCGAAATGGCAAGCAGTTACAATTGAACGAAGCTGGCGCGATGTACATGCGAGAAGTGAGCAGCGGACTTCAGCGAATACGTAATGCATCACAAAATTTAAACACATATAAATCCACGGCCACATCAATTAACCTCGCCTGCTTACCAACTTTCGCCGCAAAATGGTTAATGCCGCGTTTGGCCGATTTCTATGTTAAACATCCCAATATTCTAGTACACATACATGCAAAAGTTCGCCAATTTAATATGGAATTAGAGGGAATGGACTGTGCTATAAGTGGTGGTGGACGAGCTTGGCCTGGAATGGCATCTTACCCTCTAGTCAAGGGCTACCTAGTTCCAGTAATTAGCCCAGCATTGCATGAAAGAGTGCCTTTTAACACACCATCTGATGCCGGATTACATACGCTTTTACAAGTATCAACAAGGCCTGACGATTGGTTCCAATGGTTTTCTGTCCACGACCTTTCAACTACCAATATACGTCTTGGCCCTCAATTCGAAATGACTTCTCATGTACTCCAAGCCGCTATCGCTGGAATTGGAATTGCATTGGTGCCTTCTTGTCTTGTTGAAGATGAGCTTACAGACGGATCATTAATTATGCCTTTCAGTCCGTCAAAAGTAGATACACTGAAATATGATTACTCTCTACACATCACCCCTCACCAAGACCAATCTCCTACTGTGTCGGCTTTACGGGAGTGGCTTCTAGAACTGTCGACCCAATAATTAATCCCATCAGTTGTACTGGCCAACAAAATAAAAAGCGCCTCCGAGAGCCAGTCCGAATTTATGCATCGATACTCCAAAATTGCGAGAGCGAAACAGTTCATCATAAGCCCAACTAGGCTTAAATTTGCCACTGAAGCTATTCAGTTCAGAGCCGCCTTCATTCCCCCTCAGCAATTGCTTCAAACACAGCTTCACCAGCCAACATGCCCGATTTCATGGCTGTATGGGTCCCTTTAATCTTACTGAAATTGAGAGTGCCGGCGTTGCAACCGATCAATAAGCCACTAGGAAATATCATACTTGGTAGAAAATTAAACCTACCCTTAATTATAGCTCGAGCACCGTAGGCCACATTGATTCTAAAACGTATGATTAGAAATTCTGACGGCAGTTTTAGAGCTTTGCTTCTAGTTCAGGTAGAACCTCAAACAGATCACCTACCAAACCATAATCAGCCACTTGGAAAATTGGCGCTTCTCCATCCTTATTGATAGCTACAATCACCTTAGATTCTTTCATTCCAGCTAAATGCTGGATCGCACCAGAAATTCCCACTGCAATATATAACTCTGGCGCCACTATTTTTCCGGTCTGACCAACTTGCAGATCATTGCTTACAAAATCTGCATCCACCGCTGCACGGGACGCACCGACCGCGGCTCCTAGTTTGTCAGCAACCTTTTCAAGCAAGCTAAAGTTCTCAGCAGAGTCCCAGCCCCCGTCCGCCGGAAATTACTGTACTTGCTGCGGTCAACTCTGGGCGGCCTGACTTAACCAACTCTTCACTAACGAAACGCGAGCCCCCTATATCGAAGACAACATCTACAACCTCAGTGTTTGCATTTCCACCCTCCGCCTTAGCCTTCTCAAAAGCTGAAGCCCGAACGGTTATAACCTTGACCGTATCTAAAGATTGCACTGTTGCAATAGCATTACCCGCGTAAATCGGGCGCTTAAATGTATCTGCTGATTCCACAGCAACAATCTCTGTGAGCTGACCTACGTCAAGTAGGGCTGCAACGCGTGGCATCGTATCCTTAATGGTACTGCTCGCTGCTGCAATAATATGGTTATAATCAGCCGCCAGCTCAACAATCAAGACACTTAGATTTTCAGCCATCCCCTTCTCATAACAAGCATTATCAGCCAACAAAACCTTACTAATACCCATAACTTGTGCAGCTTCATCAGCAACACTCTGGCAACCGCTACCTGCGACCAGTATTGAAATATCACCGCCAAGCTGACTCGCGGCCGTCACAGCACTAAGAGTCGCTGGATTGAGTGTGCTATTATCATGTTCAGCAATCAGTAAAATACTCATCCCATTCTCCTTAAATAACTTTGGCTTCGTTTTTCAACTTATCGATCAACGCATCTACACTGTCCAGCTTAGTACCTGCTTGTCGCTGAGCTGGTGTTTCCACTTTTAATTGTGAAATATGCTGCTTGAACTCCACACCAAAATCAGCTGGAGTCTTCACTTCTAGAGGCTTTCGCTTAGCTTTCATAATGTCTGGTAATTTGGCATAACGTGGTTCATTCAGACGAAGGTCTGTCGTAACAATCGCTGGTAGTGTCATTGATAAGGTACGTAGACCACCATCTACTTCGCGGGTAACTAGGGCTTTGTCTCCTTCAACAGTTACTTTCGAGGCAAAAGTGCCCTGAGGACGACGAGTTAAAGCGGCAAGCATCTGGCCAACTTGATTATTATCGGAGTCTATCGATTGCTTGCCTAGGATCACCAGCCCAGGCTCCTCAGCTTCCATCACTTTGGCAAGCAGCTTAGCGACATTTAGTGGCTCAGGTTGGCTGTCAGTTTCGATATGAATAGCGCGATCCGCACCAAGCGCCATGGCAGTACGTAGCTGTTCCTGAACGACATTAGGACCAATTGAAACCACCACTATTTCAGAAGCTATACCAGCTTCTTTTAGACGTATTGCCTCTTCAACGGCAATTTCACAAAAGGGATTAAGAGCCATTTTCACATTGCTCAAATCTACGTCTGAATTATCAGACTTCACACGTACTTTTACGTTGTAATCAATAACGCGCTTGACGCTAACAATTATTTTCATAAATAGGTCTCGATATTATTTATTAAGTAATTTAGTTTTTGTTCGGCAAAACTTTTCCACGATTCAATAAACCCTTTGGGTCCATCGCTTCTTTTAGCCTCATCATTAGTGCTATTTCACCATGGTTTCTAGATATGCTTAGATGATCTTTTTTCTTTAATCCTATTCCATGTTCTGCTGAAATAGATCCACCTATTTCCTGCAGTGGCTTATAAACTAAACCCTCAATTTTAATACGCGTTTCTTCATTGGAATCCCCTGTCGAAATTGAGACATGCAAATTACCATCACCTAAATGCCCAAATACAACGACTTTGGCATCTGGCCAGATTTCTCTTACCGACACTTCTAATTCATTAACATAGGTATGCATGTCTACAATCGGTAAGCTAATATCAAAAACAAAGCGTGGAGCAATTAATTCAGAAAGCCCTTCGATATCCTCCCGAATAGCCCAAAGACGATCACGTTGTGTATCGGAGTTTGCTACTACGGCATCACTTAAAAGCTCTTTTTCAAAAGCCGATGTAATCGCCTGCTCAAATCGTTGCGCTGTCTCAGCTTGATCATTACCCAAACTCTCTATCAATACATAAAAAGGCGCATCCGTATCTAGAGGGGCATTATGACGACCGCTTTCTTTCGTCAATAATGCATAATAACTGCGCCACATCACTTCAAATGCGCCGAGGCTCTCCTCCTAATGTTTGTCTCATGTGCTGCAGTAACCCAACAAGACTTTCAAAGCTGTCGCAAGCAACTAGGGCCGTTTGTGACGCAGACTGCTGTGGTTGCAATTTAAGAACCGCACGGGTAACTATTCCAAGTGTTCCCTCACTCCCAATGAATATATGTTTTAAATCATAACCTGCGTTATTCTTCAGCATATTGTTCATTGAGCTGACCACTGAACCGTCAGCCAGAACCACTTCAAGGCCGAGCACTTGATCACGCATCATGCCGTAGCGGATAACTCTTATACCACCTGCATTCGTCGCAATATTGCCACCGATAGTACAAGACCCTCGAGCCCCTAAATCCAACGCAAACTGCATACCGATTTGCTCCGCAGCCTCTTGAACGATTTGAAGTGGCACCCCAGCCTGAACGGTTAAAGTGCCGCCCACAGGATCGACCGATTCAATTTCAGCCATACGCTCAAGCGAGATAACTAACTCATTCGATGCTGCTACAGCACCGCGCACCAACCCAGTCAAACCACCATGTGTCACAACTGGCTGATCCGCTTCGTAACACAAAGCCATTACTTGCGATAACTGATCAGCACTAGCTGGTCTAACAAGCGCTAACGCCAAACACGGCTCTTTTGTAATCCAATCTGTAGATCGAGCACGGACATCCTCACCACGAAGGATATTTTTTGCACCCACCACTTTTTCTATGAAATCCAACAAAGTATCCATATGAACCCTCAACCTTATAATAAGTTTGAATGTAAAAATCTTTATCAATAGACAAAGTTAACCCTTGCCTAATGAAGGAAATAAATATTTTTTAAATTTTGAATTAAGTCTTTAAATCAGAATAATAGCTTTCTATTTATTCCTATAAGCAAGACATCGTTTAAAAGAAAAGAAGATTGACCCGAGTGTCAGCACGATAAAGAACCATGTAATCGGCCCTCTAAAGAAAATAGACATATCATAATTACCAATTAACAATGATCTCCTAAGATTATCTTCGAACATAGGGCCTAATATGAATCCGATTAAAAAAGGAGCAGAAGCGATCCCAGTTTTATTGAATATATAACCGAGAACACCAAAGCCCATCATTAACCAAATATCAAACGTGTTGTTATTGACGGCATAGGCGCCATAGACACAAAACATCACAATAATTGGGAATAATATTTCCTTTGAAACATCTGCGATTTTTGAGAAATACTTTATAGCGCCAAGCCCAACTACTAATAAAAATAAGGAGCTGACCATGATTCCTATGAAGAGCGCGTAAATGAGTGAGAGATTATCTTGGAACATTAAAGGACCAGGTGTCAGTCCATGAATCATGAATGCCCCTAGAATAATCGCCGTCACCACATCGCCAGGAATCCCAAGAGAAAGCAAAGGAATCATAGTCGCCCCTGCTACACCATTGTTTCCTGCTTCGGCTGCTGCAACACCCTCTATTTCACCTTTACCAAAATTTTCTCTATTTGGAGATTTTCTTCTCGCCTCACTGTAAGAAATAAAGGCTGCTGCGGTCGCACCACTACCTGGAATAGCACCAATGATGACACCAATGAAGCTACCTCGAACAATCGTTTTAAAACATCTTTTGAACTCACTCCAAGAAACCTCTTTACCGTTTGCATTGATAACAATTTTTGATGCAACTTTTCGTTGGTAAAAATCAATTACTTCAGGGATAGCAAAAAGACCAATTAGCAAGGGTATGAACGAAATCCCATCCATCAAATTGTAGTCATCAAAAGTGAGTCTTTGAGATCCATAAACAGGGTCTAAACCTACTAAGGAAATCATGGTTCCTAATGCAGCCGCTAAAAAGCCTTTGAGAACAGAAGCTCCTGATAAAGACACGATGATGGTCAGGGAAAAACAGATAAGCCAAAAAATTCCGGAGCACCAAAATTTAAAGCGATTTTCGCAAGATACGCCGCAAAAAATATTAATGAAATATTAGATATAATATCGGCTATCACTGAAGAATATAGGGACATTTTTAGCGCTTTCTTCGCCTCGCCATTTTGCGCCATAGGATAGCCATCAAGTAGCGTACAAGCTGAAGCCGGTGTGCCTGGTGTACGGATCAATATTGCTGTTATCGACCCTCCATACATACCACCTTTATATATCCCCACTAGTAGCAGTATCGCTGAGACAGGCTCCATAGAGAATGTAAAAGGCAACGCTAACGCCACAGCCATGGTTGTTGTAAGCCCAGGGATAGCACCAATTACAACACCTAAAAAGACACCGATAGCAATTGCAATGAAGTTATCCCAAACTAAAAAGAGTGACAAAACTTCTGAAAAATTTTCCATAAAACAATCCTAAATATACTCAAGAATCTTATTTAATAAGGCATTACAGGTAATGGCACACCTAGAACCTTGGTAAACAATAAAGTGATAACAACAGGAATAATAAATGCGAGGCTGTATACCCATTTTTTTCGAATTGGGTGAGCAGCAAAAAGTATAAGAGTAGCTAGGACGCCACTAAATATGGCGCCAATTAACTCAAAAAAGACAAATAGACTACCAACGCCAGAGCCATTAACAAAAACCGTAAAACGGGGCCTCGTTCAGAACCAGCGGATTCCTTATTGTCTTTATCATTACGGAATAAACCTTGGATAATGAGCAAAATCGCTATTAGAAAAATCAACCACCCCATATAACGAGGTAGCCAGCTTGGAGACATCATAGGATTCTGAACCATGGCCGGCTCAGTCACATATTGAGGGACAAGATAAAACAGTAACAGACAAGCGAAGGCCAGCATCACACTGCCAACCAAGACTGTCGAAATATCAGCAGATGATTGCTTAAAACCTTTGAACATTTTAGGTACCTTATTAAGCTTATTAATATTTAGAGAGGTAAGAAAAAACCTACCTCTCTCGCTCGGTAGCCATATTAGTTCTGACGAACACCAGCTTCTTCAGCAACCATTTTCCAACGTTCAACTTCTGAGGCGATGAACGACTTAAACTCCTCACCAGAAATAGAGCCTCGTCTCAGCGCCCATTTTGTCGATGAATTCAGTAAACTCTTTTCTTTCTTTCACGCGCTGCAATGCCGCTTGCAATACCTCAACGCCTTCATCCGGGAAGTTATTTCCCGCAATTACGCCATTCCACACCGTTGTCACAAATCCACCTAAATCGTAACCTTCAGTTTCTATAACCGTTGGCACATTAGGTAATGCCTTGAAACGATTTTTTGTAGTGACAGCAAGAGCTTTTAATCCACCAGACTGAATATGAGGAAGAACGGTAGAAGCGTTTTCAAATGAAACATCAACATCACCACTTAAAAGAGCAGGAAGTGCTGCACCACTGCCAGGGAATGGAACAGCAGTGAGTTTTGTTTTAGTCAGTGTTTTAAATAACTCCCCAGACATATGTATGGAACTGCCAACGCCTGGATGACTGAAGGTCATAGGCTTAGATTTAGCCGCTGTAATAAATTCAGCAACGGTGTTGTACGGACTACTAGAAGGCACAACCATAATATTTGGAGCATCAAGCAGTTTTTCTATAAATTTAAAATCGTTTACAGCGTCATAAGGAAGGTTAGGATAGATGGAGGCTCCAATTACATGCCCAGGGGATGCCATCAAAATAGTGTGATCAGCATCGCGACCACCACGAGCAAGTCGCCCCGTCGCTACTGTTGAACCGGCACCTGGTCGGTTCTCTACTATGATGTTTACGTCCAGTTCTTTTTGCAGTAAATCCGCCACCTGACGCGACAGTACATCCGTATTGCCGCCCGCAGAATACGGCACTACTAAGTGGATGTCCTTGGTTGGCCAATCAGCATAAACAGAACTTGCCCCCAACCCCATCACAACACTTGAAGTAACAAGGGAAATCGCGATAACTGCATTTTTAATCTTCATTTCTTGCCTCTTTTATTTTTATTTCGGCTTTGGGTTTTTATTTGTATGTTCAATACGCATACACATACTCTTAAAAAGAAAAGCACAAGACAACATCAAAATATGAACACCTTTCATTCGTTTTATGAATGCATAATTTTTATATGCGTTACTCTCATCTAAAAAAATACATTTAGAAAAATTAAAAAAATCAATAAAAACAAAAATCTCACCAAAAAAGTCTCTTATCCAAACTTAAACAACTTCAGGATCAATGCCCTTATCGTAATAAAAAATTTTGAACTCTAAGCCTTCCATTCAAATTTGGAATGATGTTATGCATATAAATCGCTTTATGTTTTAAGCTGACCTAAATCAAACTGATTCGTGTTAAAGGTTTAAATGAGCGTACTCGTCCGCAGATTAAAAAAATCCAGTTACATAATTCCAAAAGGTTTTTAACCATGCAGCCAAAAAATGAGAGTTTTGTTAACCCATCTGAAATCCGTGCACAGTTTTCTAAGCACATGTCTGATATGTATCGAGAAGAAGTACCTCTTTATGGTGACCTACTCTCTTTGGTGGAGGACATCAATCAAGAAGTACTAGAAAAATCACCAAATATTAAAGCTCATTTAGAACGAACAGGCGAGTTGAAACGCCTATCCATGGAACGTCATGGTGCTATTCGTGTAGGCACGCCATCTGAGCTTTCAACGATTCGTCGTCTTTTTGCTGTCATGGGAATGGAACCAGTTGGATACTACGATTTAACACCTGCGGGTGTACCTGTGCACTCCACAGCGTTTCGCGCAGTTCATGAGGAAGACTTACAAATCAGTCCTTTTCGAGTGTTCACATCGTTACTTAGACTCGAATTGATAGATAACGCAGAGACACAAAAATTCGCAGCAAACACTTTGGCTAAACGACAAATATTCACTCCGAGAGTATTAGAACTAATCGAGCAGTGTGAACTCAATGGTGGACTGAGCCAAGTTGATTCTGAGACTTTCATTAATGAAGCGTTAGAAACGTTTCGCTGGCACAAGACCGCAACCGTCACAAGTGATGAATATATAAAACTGCATGATCAGCACAGATTAATTGCGGATGTGGTTGCCTTCAAGGGACCTCACATCAACCACCTGACTCCCCGCACACTAGATATCGACCAAGTTCAAACTCAAATGCCAACTCGAAGCATTACGCCGAAAGCTGTTGTTGAAGGCCCACCACGTCGTAATTGCCCTATTTTACTACGCCAAACTAGCTTCAAAGCCTTACAAGAAAAAGTAGCGTTCAGCGATCAAGACAGTGAAGCTGGCAGCCACACTGCACGTTTCGGTGAGATTGAACAACGTGGTGCGGCTTTAACTCCAAAGGGAAGAATGCTATATGATGAATTGCTGAATGCTAGTCGGTCTGAATTAAAAGAGTTTCCTAATGAGGAAAACGCACAACGCTACACAGAAATACTAGAAAAACACTTCTCTCAGTTTCCCGATAATCTTAAGGAAATGCACGATCAGAACCTCGCCTACTTCCGCTATTTTGTAACGGATAAATGCTATGAAGCATTAAACAATACGACTTTTCCAACTAACTTAAAGGACTTAATTGATGCCGGCTACATCGAGTATGAACCGTTAGTATATGAAGACTTCTTACCAGTTAGTGCTGCCGGAATCTTCCAGTCAAATCTCGGAGATAACGCTCAAACAGACTACAAAATTTCATCCAATCAGACAGAATTTCAAAATTTTCTTGGAGCAGAAGTACTTAACGAGCTAGCTCTTTACGCTAATACGCAAAAGCGATCAATAATCAAATGTGGTCAAACACTCAATATTACAGAGCTTAAGGCTTAGTCTCAAATAAACTCAAACTATCTGTTTGCAATGCATTCATGAACATTGCAAACAGTCCTCCCTAATATAGCTACAGAACTGACCAAATGATATATATATCCTAATTAGTGCTAAAAACCGGCTAGAAAATCTGACTAAAAAGTATCTTCTAAACTAATTGCAATTTAGTACTAATAGACGAAGAAGAGAGCTAACCGCTCTCTTTTTTTATGCCTGCACGAAAATGACAGCAATAACGACAACTTTTCAAGCACACAAAACACACCCAAAAGCCGCAAAACACTACCAAAAAACGGATAACAAAGGATAAGAAATGGATAAAGTAAGGATAAACAGACACAAAAAAAGGGCTTACGAATTAACGTAAGCCCTTGATTTTATTACTTAATTAGGTGGTAGGACTAAGCAGATTCGAACTGCTGACCTCTACCATGTCAAAGTCCATATATTGCACGCCTAACCATATGATTTAAAACAAAATAATTACGTGAAATAAATGTTTTTCCAATCGATTCACTTCTATATAAATCAATAACTTACAAGCTTTAAGGAAATCAAATTTTAGCTTTTTAATGCGAATAACGCATCTTTTTTTGAGTGGCTTTGCCATGGTTTTTCGGATTGATTCACCTGAGTGTCTATGTCACTATAATCGATCAGATTAACCACATTAAAGAAAAGGACTTTCTCAAATGGAACACTTACAACAACTTCTCACCGATCTAGAATGCATTTCCCTTGCTGATATCTCAGCGATACCAGAGGCCAATCAGCACGTTATTGCCGAGTATTTAGAGCAGCTTCAAGATGAGCTGAAAGCGGTACTAGAGAAAGGCGATATTTAGATTAGGTGGTAGACCATTAGGCCAGTCAAAAAACTTGATCTGAATTAATGGTCTAGGCCACTGCAAAGTTAACAGGATGAACATTCGCTAAATTTAGATGCTGTTTGGCTTGCCAAAGGTCGTAGGCATCTTGCATGGCCAGCCAGCTTTCTGGTGTTCTACCAAGCGCTTTAGACAAACGCAATGCCATTTCAGGCGACACCGCGCTCTGCCCTTTCAGGACACGATTTAACGTGGACGAGGCGACATCCAATTGCTTAGCCAAAAAGCGGCAACTCAAACCCGCTGGCTCAAGATAAACATCGTAAATAAATTCGCCTGGGTGCGGAGGGTTGTGCATATTCATTAGTGATAATCCTCATAGTTGAGAATGTAAGCATTACCATCAATAAATTCGAAAGTAATACGCCAATTCCCGTTCACGGTAATAGACCAAATACCATCTCGATTGCCCTTCAAAGGGTGCAAGTTGAAGCCAGGTAAATTGATATCATCAATCTCATGGGCAGTATCAATGGCAGCAAGTTGCATACGTATTTTACGCTGATGCTTTGCTTGAATACCGGAAACGCTTCCTGTTTCGAAGTATTTCTTAAGGCCTTTGTGTTTGAATGTTTTGATCATAAAAGAAGTGTAGCGTGGTGCGCATCAACAATCAATACAAAGCCCACCTTTGTGGGCTTAATGCGCCATCACCTCAAAATTGAGGGCATGGAATTCGCGCTGCATCAAGGTTTTCTATCTTGCGTAAAATATTGTGGTGACGTTTACTAAAGTGCCATAGGCTCAAAATTGAGCTTATGGCACTTTAATGACTATTACCGCCCCCTCAAAAATGAGGAGATGATAATTCAACCACTTAAAAACGATCTATCAATTAGAAATCTGTGAAGTTGCGTTTGGCGAGGTCTTTGACGCGGGTGATGTTGTCGTTTACCCAGTCTGGTGTGCGGAGTTGGGCGATTTGGGTTTGATACATGCGGATGGCATGAACCATGTCTACAATCTCTTTTGAAGGGATAACCACAGGGTCACTTTCCAGTTTCAGGGATTTGATCATGTCATTGAGGACTTGGTACTTTTCTGTTTCTTGGAAGCTGGTATTGAGGGGGGCCGTGTTGGGCATGGTGGCGGGAAGTTGTTTTTGCTCGTGGAGTTGTTTTTCGCAGTCGATGAAGTAGCGGCGGGCTTGTTTGCCCTTGTCGTTGCGTTCGACCATGGCCAGTTCTTTTGCCATGTCTAGGGTGACGAAATATTCGATTACTTTTTGCGTCCTAGATTTTGAGGCTCGCCCGTTTTGGCGAGGCTCAAATTTTCAACGCACATAAAGTCTTCACCTTCAATAAAACCATATCGGTTAATACGAGCTTTTATCCAATTGGAAAAGTCGCGGCCTACTTCTAGGAAAGCATGAAGTTCACGGGCGTTTACGGTATCGAGGGTTTGCTCGTTGATAGAGCGAGTGTGAAGTGTAATAAGTTGAGTAGCCATCTATGGCCTCCTTCGGTCAATGTATTGACCACCCTATTAAGGTGCTAATCCTATTAAGGTGGTGGGTCTAAATCAGGTTAGCACTACCGCCCGAAGGAACGGCCAACCCGAGGGTTGCCCAACAAAGACCCACCATAACAGGCGGACTCCAGCCACAAAAAAACACGCGGTGCGTGTTTTAGGCCGCTTCGGTTCAAACGAGGTGCTAATCCCGACACTGGATTTTGCCAGTGCAAGAGAAATACTAGATCAAGATTGAGGTGGGGTCAATGGAGAAAACAAAACATGAGTTATTTGAGGAATGGGAAGAATTAACGCTCCAGCCAATTGCGCAGAGCGATGGAAAATAAAATGTGTGGAAAACTCTAAACTGCGACCGCACCGTTTAACTGCGTCAAATGAACTAGCTTGTTATGTATTTCTTTTTCGGAATACTACTTTAAAGCCATCTTTAGGACCACAGTTCTCAAGACATACATAATTAGAAAACATTTGGTCGTAACCGTAATGCTCCAACATTACTTTGATGCTATTAGCATCATAGTTATCTACACCCATATGATTTGGGGTTTTCCCCCATTCATGGCCAATAAAACCGTTAGTCTCGAAGAAAGCAAATTGTTTCTCACCTTCAAAGAAGTAGATTAAGACAAAACGTACGTTTTCATTATATAGATGTCCATCAAGAGAAACCTTGGACTTAGTAGCAACTCGATATAAGCTATTTCGTTTATCCGAGATTTTCTCGTCTATACACTTAACCATCTTATTACCAAGGTTTGCATAGAAATCAATTCTCCCGAATAAGAATTTAGGGAGAAACCTATCGCCGTCTAGGTGTAGATATGAGTATTTTTCAGGTGAAACACTGACAGACTCTCCAGACTTCAAGATTAGGGGTGCTACAGGTTTATATACTTCAAACTTTATGTCGTTTTCTAAAACGGCATAAATTGACCAAATAGATATTGTCTTGTCTTTTCTATTAGATATAACTAAGTTACTAATTTGCTCGTCGGAATAGCCACCAATGGTGACTTGATATGTTAAGCCAATTTTGTTTCCTATTTTCTGATAAGCAAAGTACCCAGATAAAATTAGACTTATAGTGGCTATCACTGCCCGCCAATTAATATTTAACCACTGCAACAAAGCATCAAATATTTCCACTCAACCTCCAAAAAAACACATGGTATTATAATAGTGCGCATACGCTTTACTTCCGCATTGTTGATCCTTATCCCTTGATACTAAAAGACTTTCTTATTTACTACCAGTACAAAGCGCACACATTTTCCAAGTACCACCTCAAACAACCTCACTAGCCACCACGGTACACCGATACCCTGCTTTGCTGTCGCCTCGTGCGGTGACTTTGTCTATGCTCCAGTTGCCTTTCATTTCGGGTGGGAAGGTGTCGTTTAGGGTGAGGATGCCTTCTGCGACGAGTTTGGGGTTGCCTGGTAAGTCGAGTGTGACGCTGGTGCCTTGGCGTTGGCTTTTGATGAGGTTGTCTTGGCAGGCCTGTTGGGTTGTCGTAGCTTTGGCGTAGTTTTTGGGGTCGATGAAGTTTAAGGGTTATTTTTCATCAGCCCCCAAATTCTGTTGTTTTTTTACTTAACATCCACTTAACCCCCATTTTTTCCTGTTAAACGCATGAAACCTCCTATCAAAATCGGCTAGTATCATTTGTATACTAAAATTGGTCTAACACTCTGGAGTGAAATAATGAAAATTTTTTTAATGGATTTCCTATCAAAAAATCGGCTGACGCTCTTTTCAAACTTTGTGCTCTACTACATTCTAAGTTATTCGGACTTCCTACAGGATATAAAAAATTTATTATCATATAGCGAGAGATTTTTATATACAATGTTCTCAGGAATGTTTATTTACGGATTATTACTATTATATTGTGAGTGGAGAATATCACCAGAGAAAAAGAATATTTTCTTGACATCTGATTTTTTGAAAATACCTGAAATGTGCACGACAATTTCCCTTAATATATTTAAAACTACTGCTTTAGTTTTTATATTTTCTCCTTTTTTCCTTCTCAATGAAAATATCAGCGTTCAATATATTAAACTTTCTGTCTATATATTCATTATGGGTCTAACATTTGCCTACACATCAAATAACATCGAGGACATGCTAACTCGAATTAGATCTCGATCTCGCTCTGTAATGATTTAGTCCCAACCCCACTCAAACCTGAGCGCTCTAATTAAATACAGAGCGCTCAACTCATACCACCTCACTAGCCACCACAGAACACCGATACCCTGCTTTGCTGTCGCCTCGTGCGGTGACTTTGTCTATGCACCAGTTGCCTTTCATTTCGGGTGGGAAGGTGTCGTTTAGGGTGAGGATGCCTTCTGCGACGAGTTTAGGTTGCACGTACCTTCCAATAAGTGTGTCTAGGGTGACGCTGGATCCTTGGCGTTGGCTTTTGATGAAGTCGTCTTGGCAGGCTTGTTGGGTTAGCGTAGTTATTTGAGATCAATGAAGATTCAGTGTTATTTTTCATCAATCTCAAACTCTCAAAAATTATTACTTAGCACCCTCCCATATCATTCCTGACTCCCAAAGATTATTCAGCTCTTCGTTAAAAAGATTAAAATAAGAATCAAATCCTTCTTGTAGAGTATGCTTTGGTTCTCTTACTTTTTCAGTTTTGTATGGATAATGAGCCATATATATTAAATTAGAAATTTTTCTCTTTGAAGGCTCAACAAGTATTGCAGAATATGACAATGGAAAATCAACCACTTTTATGGAAATTTTAACTTCATTTTCTTCGTTAATTGCAGACAATATATCAAGATTACTTATAATTCGATTTTTAAGAGCTTCCTGTGACTCCCACCTTGCTCTCTTTGACGCCATATCCAAAGCGGATTCATTAAAAGGATTTACAAGTAAAACCTCAATTTTATGACCAAGTTTGAGTTTATCATTGAAGATCGATTCAAATTCATCAAGATTAATTAAATCTAACGTCACTGAGACTATTCGTATTTTATCAGATTTTTTAATATTCTCTCTAAAATACGGGGAAAATGAATGAACAAAAATTTCATCATTGCAATTAATTCTATCTAGAATTTTTTCATCAGCCCGTCGTGTTTTAAGAGTAGATATAGCCATAACACCAAACAAAGAAAGAATCAAATTTGAATCGTATTTAGAAAAATCAATGTCGATATCAATAAATTCGAAAAAATCGATTACTTTAAAAAAAGCATAAACAATGACAGTAATAAAAAGAATATATGAATCTAAATTTTTCGCATTATAAATATCATTTAAAACTTTTCTAAACATTTACCACATCCTTATTAAAACATATGAGAATATAAGAGAAATTAACACCTTTTAGGATAAAACCAAAGAAAAAAACCACTAAGACTTACCGCTAAACCACCTCACTCGCCACCACGGTACACCTGTACCCTGCTTTGCTGTCGCCTCGTGCGGTGACTTTGTCTATGCTCCAGTTGCCTTTCATTTCGGGTGGGAAGGTGTCGTTTAGGGTGAGGATGCCTTCTGCGACGAGTTTGGGGTTGCCTGGTAAGTCGAGTGTAACGCTGGTGCCTTGCCGTTGGCTTTTGATGAGGTCGTCTTGGCAGGCTTGTTGGGCGGTGGTTGGGTTGTCGTAGCTTTGGCGGAGTTTCTTATAAGGTGCGGTGCCGACGTGTACGGTGTGTTCTTCCCCTGTGTTGTTGTTTGTCCAGTTGGCTTTAACGCCGGTGATGGCGCTGCGGCTGGGTCGGTCGAGTTGGCAGTTGATGAATTGGCCTTCGCTCGGTTTGTTCTGGCTCGGTACGCCGACGACAACGGGCGGGATGGCTTGCCCTGTGATGGTGTTTACTTGGCCGCGTTTGGCGAGCACGTACAGGTCGTTGACGGGTTTGGCGATGGCGTCCCGTTCCCGTGCGATGCGGGTTAAAAAGGCGCTGTCGGTTTCGTCGGTTTGGTCCATGTGCTCGAGGACGACGCTTTCAAACTCTTTGGCCACCCGTGGGCTGAATCCGTGGGGCGTGACGACTTGGCGGAACAGGTCGGCAAGGCTGACGTTTTCGAAGGTGCGTGTGCGACGCTCTTTAAAGCCCGTCTTATCTTCCACCTGAAACGGCGCGGCGGTGGCCACGATCGTCACGCTGGGCGGAAACAGTTTCGGCACGATACGGGTGATTTTGAACTGGCCTTTATCGATCAGATTATCACCGTAGCCTTCTAGCCACGTGAGCACCGCGCCCTCTTTCGGCAAGCCTGTTTGCCCTGTGGTATCGATATGCAAGGTGAGTTGGTCGCTTTGGGTGCCTGCGGCGTCGATGCGCTCCCACGAGGTCAAGCGGTTGTTGATGATGCGCTCGCCTGCTCCGCTCACGCGGACTCTTGGCAAGTAGTTGGATGGTTTGTCTAGTCCCATATGTTGGTTACCGTCTCGGCTGCTTTGTTTGGCAAGGTGGGGATTTCAATAACAACGCCAGCGGGAAGCACTGGCCCGTAGGCTTCTAAGCCGGGGTTGAGTTCAAACAAGGCTTCTTCCGCTTGGTCGTCGTTGCGTTTTAGGGCGATCCACAGAATGTTGGAAATGGTGTCGCCGTCGCGGCTACGGATGGTTGTCATTGGCGTACTCTTCTAGCTCTAGGGTGAAAGCGAGGACGAAGGCGGTGCCGTCGTCGATTATCTTGTCTTGCTTCTCTTGCAAGCGTTTGATGGTCCACTGGCCTAAGTTATTGCCGTAGCCATCGGCCAGCACCAACGGCGCTCGCTGGTTTTGTAAGGCGCGTAAGGCGTTGAGATTCGCCATGCCATCGCCTTGAAACCACGTGCCTGTGACCGTGATGTTTTCCAATTGTTGGCCCGTGTTTTGGCTCATGGGCTTTTGACCGTAACGCGCCACCGCGACCCAACCGCCGTCGCTAGTGCGCTGCAAACCCTCGTATGGCGTGCCTTCGCTCAGCGAAAACACAAAACCACCGAGCGACATCATCTGACGCATGATTACTCCTTAGATAAAAATGGAAGAACAGAAACGAAAAAGCCCATCGAAGGGTGGGCTTGGGGTGTTTGGGTTTGGGTTTGGTTATTTAAAAAGGTTCAGGGTTGATTTTTATCTGGCTCCAGACTCGTTAATGAATCCTTTTTTTGCTGATCTGGATCGTCTTTCAGATATATAGCTAAACATACAACTATCAAAGTGAACCCACAAAGCACCTCAAAAATTGACAAAAATTGTGAGAACCATTGCTTTGGATATATGTCACCATACCCTAAAGTTGTAATTGTGACTCCACTAAAGTATGTAGCTTGAATGATATTTAAAATTTTCTCACCAGACCAATTATCTGCTGGCAGTAAACTATAAATCAAAGCGAAATTCAAAATCAATTCAAAGTAACTTCGAAATGAAAGAATTAACCGATCATGATTTCGAAGATCAGCTCCATTTACTTTATCCTTGAACGGTAACCAACTCAAAAATCTAATTTTCAAATTTAATAAATACCGGAGGAAGGAATCTAACTTACTTACTTCACCCTTATCAGAGGATAATTTTATCCAGAGTATATAATACTTGGTGATAGTTGGAAAATTTACACGCCCGACAGAACTTTTGCCTGTGATTTTATCAAGAGCATCTCTCAGAAAAGCATAAAATATCTCAAAACACCTTGATAGTAGAAAAACCATCCATAACCAGACAAATAAAGGGTATAAAGTGCTTATTTTATTAGCTTCTTCCACACTGTAAATGATCATAAATATCAGCATAATCAAAAAAGATGCTATTGATATACCAAAGTAAAGCCAATTAAAGCTTCTAATAACTTTATTTTTATTTGATCCTTTCTTGAGAAAAGCTGCCAAAAACAATGTTGGACTCATAAAACCTAAAAGAAAAACATAAATCATTATTGTAGTACATCCTTGAAAGCTAAAAGTTTGATAGTGCGCTTACAAAATTACCCACAAAGCGTTATCTCAGCTTTGTAAATTCCTATTCCTTGATACTAAAAGACTTTATCGTTTCCTACCAGTCTAAAAAACAACTAAAGCCCACACTGGGGCTTTAGTTGTCTACTCATAATGTACGGACATAAGTATCTCACTCGCACCATTTAATAACTCAAGAATCTCTTCTCCACCCTCCATAGACATAGAATATTGATTAGTTTTTAGTTTTTGTATTGGCGGTCCTAGTAGATCTCCTGAATTAGAAAACTCTAATTCAGCAATACCATCATTCAACAAACGCCTAAATTCACTCCAATATTGATCATCATCAGGATGATATTTTTTTGCTTTATGCAGATAATCACCAAGCTTTTGCGCTACGTCTCTCCCTTTTTTTCTTACTGGTGTATATATAGTTTTCAAAATCAGTTCATTTGAGTTTGGATCTATAATTTCAATTACCGCAGTTTTTTCACCAAGCCTAAAAGCTTGCTCTAAATTTTTGGCTAGTTTTGCTACTTGCCAGCCACTCTTCTTTTTTTCAGATATATGAGTTTGAGCTTCTAAATATTCGCTCATACGCATTTCTATACCACAACGAATCTCAAATGCAGCATAGAAAAGAGAAGGAATAGTATTTTCAGCTAAAAGCTGATTAGCACGAAATAGGTAATCTTTTGATCTAATGCCATAACTCATTTAAAACATGTCCTTAATCAAAAAAGTTAATTGTTTTCAACTTATCCCTTTACCCCAATAAAAACAACAACTAAAGCCAACTTAGTGAGCTTTAGTTGCTTGCGGCTTAGAAGTCTACAAAGCTACGTTGGGCGTAGTCTTTGACGCGGGTGATGTTGTCGTTTACCCAGTCTGGTGTTTGTAGTCGTGCTATTTGCTGTTGGTACATGCGGACGGCTTGGATTAGGTCGATGAGTTCTTTTGATGGAACGACGACGGGGTCGCTTTGTATCTGCATGGATTTGACGATGTTGTTGAGCAGTTGATACTTGTCGGTTTCCGCTATGGCTAGGTTGTCTGTGGTGGCGGGAAGGTGTTTTTGCTCGTTGAGCTGTTTTTCCATTTGGTTGAAGGCGTTGATGTAGGCTTCTTTGAACTGGGCGGCTTTGGTGCCGGTGAAGCCCATGCCCAAGAAGACGAAGCCGTCGCGGGTGATGCGATACATAGGCCGAGTCTTGTCTTGTTCATCTTTGTATTCAGCCAGCTCAAAATTGAGCGCGCTAAATTCCGCACTGCATTCAAGGCTTTCTATTTTGCGTAAAACGTTTCTGTGATGTTTGCCAAAGAATTTGGCGAGATCAGTTGAAGTGGTGGTAATTTGATCGTTGGTGATTTGTACAACGGGTGCGTCGATGCTTGAGATAATGTCCGTAGCCATGTTTGGCCTCCTGTGTATGAAGTTGACCACCTTGTGAGGTACTAATCTCAGTAAGGTGGTGGATCTAAATCAGGTTAGTACTACCGCCACAGGAACGGCCTAGCCGAAGCTAGCCCAACAAAGACCCACCATAACAGGCAAATCTCGGCCACAAAAAAACACGCTCTGCGTGTTTTAGGCCGCTGTGTAAACGGGGTACTAATCCCGGCACTGGATTTTGCCAGTGCAAGGAGAATGTTAGATCAAGATTGGAGTGGGGTCAATGTTAGACATCAGATTGACATGATTTCTGAGTATAAATAACTGGAAATTAATGAAGTTATTACAAATATATAAAATTAAAACACAAAATTAAGCGACTAATTTTTTACCTATAAAACCCTTTAGTCCAACACTTAATACATCGCTAACAGTTTTAGCCACTACTTCGGCAAGACGACATGGCACTGCATTACCTATCTGTCTGTACATGGCACTCTGGCTTCCTGCCATTTTATAGTCATGTGGAAATGATTGTATAGCTAGCGCTTCATCAACGGTAATTCTTCGCAATCTAGATGGAGCAATACCTGTTCTTGGAGCTAAGCCTTTTAGCAGCTGCCCATGATAATTAACTACATAACTTGGTTCACCATTAAATATTTCAGCTTCATCAATAATAGGGGTTTTATTTCCTCCCATAGATGCAGCTAAAGTCAAAGCAACTCCATTAGGATTTATTGGTCTACCTGCACCATTAAAAAGCATTCCAGCATAAGGACTCTTCCTTAGAACTGGATTTTTAGCGTATGTAATAATAGCAGAGCACGTTCTGCTATTATTTAAACTTCCAGCTGGTCCCAAACTTCTGATAAGGTCTGAAACAACAATAGGAGATTCTTTTTTTAGATCAAGAGAAGCCATCAATGCAGCTTGAAACTCTAATGAAGACACTTTTGCCTTTCCTTTCTCAACACCTACGAGAAACATACGCTCACGAGCTTGAGAAACGCCATAGTCAGAGGCATTTAATACTATAAGTGCTGTTATATAACCTAATGAATTAGACTTCTCGATCAAACCATCGCGAACCAAACTCCATCGTTTGTTAACGGCCAAAGCTTTAACATTTTCACAAACGAAAGCTCTTGGTTTTAGAAGTTGTATTTTATCAAAAAAACTCCAGATTAGCTGGCTTCTTTCATCCTCTGGGTTCATTTTTCCAGCAACAGAAAAACCTTGGCATGGTGGGCCACCAAAGACTAAATCCACATTTCTAAACTTAGACAAGTGATCTTTATAATCACGAAGGTCTCCGCAAAGGCTTGTTATACTGTGATTCAGGTTGTACGTGTCACAAGCGGCTTTATTAATATCATTTGCAAACACAACATCAAATCCAGCATTAGCAAACCCAACATCCATACCACCAGCGCCACTAAATAAAGAAACTGCTGAATACACTTCTCTCACTTAACACCCTCAGTTTATTAAATAGACTTTCCAGACATGTGACTCATAGTCCGTAGTCTCATAGTCAACACAAACATATGATGCATCACATGAGTGAAAATATCAAATGTAACCATAAAATTCTATTCGGCAAGCGTCTTAAAAAACTCCGCCAAGAAAAGGGAGTTTCACAAGAAAGTCTTGCGTTAACTGCTGGCTTAGACCGGACATATGTCAGTGGGTGTGAAAGAGGACTCAGGAACATTGGACTTGAGAACATCTACAAACTAGCCATAGCACTTGAGGTTTCACCTGAGCTGCTCTTTAAGGAAGAGGATTAATCAAAAATGATATATAGACGTCTACTAAGAACATTATTACTACCTATCGATCTAAGATTAGAGCAAAACTGCATTGAAACGATGACTCAATACTTCAATCAAGTTGCAGGAACATCAAGCGATGATCATACAGTATGGCTAGATGGTCAAGTTAATAGTTGGGATGAAACAGGCAACGCATCGATCCAATTAAAAGAATTAATAAACAATTTACTAGAAAATGGAAATCAAGATTACGCTACTAAAATAAGTGAAAGTTATTTTAATGCTCATACAGAATTAGTAAGCAATCAACTTGTACCATCGAAGTTAGCAAGGTCCTTTTTAAGTCATTTACTACTTATAACTAGGCTTGCTGATGAAGAGAAGATGTCCTGTGCTCAAATCTCAAAAATCCTAGATGCAATGAACCCATCAGCAGGCTTTGGACGTCGCTCTGTTGAAGCCATTCTGAAAAAAATGAAGATGGCACCATCAATAACAACTGCAAATATCACCGATCTTTTTGAGACCGATAAAAGCTTAATTTCTGAGTTTTTTGGTGATGCGACATTAGATGAATGTGCAATCACTATAAGTAGAGTAGCTTATAATCTAGGCTTCAAAGGTGAGTTAAATGAATACATGTCTTCTTTACTTACTGAAGAAGAGTTAGATAAATTTACTCCTTACGTTCAAATTCTACACTACCAATGTTCAATTTTAGAATACTACGATCATAACGTGAAAGACTTTTATGAGTTTTCTCCAAGAGGGCAAGCCGCTGCACGATTATTCAGCTCTTACCCCAGCGCAATGCTAAAAGCAGGAAATCCTTTTCTTAACAATGCAAAGTCTGTGGGGCAAATTAATTTTCCATGGGCAGCCGCCAAAAAAAATAACGAGTTCCCTGGCGCCTCAGCCCTATTCTCTATATTGGATGGACTGGATGAGATGGGCTATGCAGCAAGACAAGAATTAGCATTATGGATAAGATGTTTTATTCATAAATTTATGGTTACTGCTGAACCACTTGATACTCCCCTACCTAACACCCTTGATGCCAATTTGTACTCTCCACTTATCAACAATATAGCGAGAGAAAACACATCAACTAGAGGCATAATTGAACAACGCTTGGTTGACTCTTTAGCTGGGATAATGCATTTAGGACGTGATGGATGGGTTGGAAGAGGCATCGGTGACTCTGTAAATGCCTCTAATTTGAGTAAAAAGAAACTAGGTGATTGCGACTTTCAACATATTGCAAATAGAAGAGCTGTTGCTTATGAGGCTCATGGTGGAGAGCTAACCCAAACCTACCTGAACGAACATTTAAGAACACTACCTAAGTCTGCACAGCCGAGAATAGATGAGTGGAAGACTTTTTCTAATGCTTCAGATTGGCACGTAAATATTATTTTTGTGGCGCATAGGTTCAATGTACAGCCTCCTGCAGAAATCAATATTGATGGAGTAACATTCAACATTACCTTTATTTCATATAATGACTTGATTGCTCAGACGACACAAACGCCAATAAATGAAGTAATAGATAGACACTTATTGGCACCTCTTTCAAGAAACAATACGCCATCCTATGTAAGGCAAACACTCCTAGATTTACTGGTATGATGTTTAATCATTTTTAAAAGAGATAAACTTAGGCGTAAGTGAATCATATTTTTCACCTACGCCTAACTCCCCCTCTTATCCGTCAAGCTCCCATCTGCCCTTGTGGCGACGTCCATGTTGCCCATCATGCCCTGTGCAAATTCGGCCTTGAGTCTCTCTATCACTTGGTCGCTGACTTGTTGATCATAGCTTGGATTGCCTGTCGGTGTTAGGTGGATGGTTGGCGCGAAGGTCATGCTTTTGTTGTTGTTTTGTAGCTGTTGGCTTTGCTTTGCGATGGCGTCGGGTGCGGGTTGGTCGGTTTTGTCGTCTTCAAACCATCCCCCAATTTTGCCGCCGATCCATTCGCCCAAAGAGCCACCGCCCATGCCGCCTGCGATGGAGCCGACGATTCCCCCAATGGCGGTGCCGATTATGGGCACGACGGAACCAATGGCGGCACCGGCTAAGCCGCCCGCCGCCGCGCCACCCAAGCCCCCTGCCATGTCGCCTGCGGTGGCGCCTATTTCGGTGCTGTTGCCTTGGGATATGGCGGAGGCAAGGCCTGCGCCTTGTAGGGCGATGTCTAATGGTCTGAATAGTTTCCCTGCGCCTTTTAGTACACCACCCGCCATGCCGCCCATGGGAAGCATAGAAGACAATCCCCCTGCGGCGCCCGCTAGGTCTGCCCCTGTCATGGCAAGGTCGGCTACGTTAGATAAGCCACCCGCATTGGCTGACCCTGAGAACATGGACAAGGCCGCGCCGCTGCCGAGTAAGCCAGCGAGTCGACCGTATTTGCCAAGACGAAAGCGTCCGCTTAGTCGGGATGGTCTTGTGGGTGTGGCGCGTTGTGTTGTGCGGCCTTGCAGGTAGTCTTTTTTGCGTCGTTTGCGTTCCTCTTTGCTGAGTCGTTCGCCACCGTAAGACGTGGGGCTTTGTCGTGCGCCTGCTCCGAGTCCGTTTAGTTTGCGGTTGAGTCGGTCGAGGGAGCGTGATGCTCGGTTGGCGCTTTGGGTGGTTTGGTCGGTGGAATTGGTGAGTTTGGTTTTGCCAAGATTGAAGCGATCGCGCCCGTTGCCAAGGGTGAGTTTGGCGAGTTTGAAGGCGATAGCTCCGGCTTTTACGACAGCAATCGCCGCGGCAACGCCCATTAAGCCTGTGGCCAGTTCTGGACTGCTTTCTGCTAAATCAGCCACGTAATCAATGGCGGTCATTAGTGGTGGTAAGGCGGCATCGAGCACGGGCAAAAGGCGATCGCCTAACACTATGGTCATGCGGTCGAATTTGGCGCTCAGTTGACCAAGCATATGGCCACGAGTGGCGGCGCGGTTGGCGTATTCGTCGTTGACGCTGTTGGCTCGGTCGGCTTGGTTGGCGACTTTGGCAAAGGCGGAAACAAGGCCGTTTTTGTCATCGTCCAGTGTGGTGACGAGTTTGGCGACCGCGCCTTTTACTTCTTCCCCAAAGAGTTGCGATATCACCGCGCCTCGGTCTGTGGCGTCTACGTTTTGTAGGCCGCGCATGACTTCCACAAGGGTGCCTTGGGCGTCTTGCTGCATCAGTTCCGCGAGGCTCTTCCGCATCGAAGCCAATGCGCCCCATGGCGCTTTGTTGGCTTTTTGTGGCGGCAAAGCCTGCGGTGAGCCTTCCGGTGATGTTTTTCAACGCGGTCGAGGCCACCTCTTCCGTGGCACCGCCTGCGATGAGGCTGGCAGACAGTGCAGCGGTTTGGTTGTAGCTAAGCCCTGCGCCCATGGCGGTGGAGCCTTGGCGTACCATGACGGCGGCAATGTCCTTTGCCTTGGCGTTCATGTTGTTGCTTAGGTAGTTGGTGCTGTCTGCCAGGTCTAGGGCGTTCTTTTGTGTTAAGCCCATGGCCGCACGGAATGTCGCGAGGGTTGAACCGGCTTCTTCTGCGGATACGTCCCACGCGACGCTCATTTTTGTGGCGGCTTCGGCAAACTGTAAGAGCTGGTCTTTTTCTATGCCCGATTGCCCTGCAGCGGTGACGATGTCGGCAATGCCTTCTTGCTGTACGCCAAGGCGGCCAGCGAGTTTCATCATGTCGGTGCGGTATTGGGCTTCTTCCTTTTTGTCGGAAAAGTCGACAACCTTTTTGACGTCGGCAAAGGTGCTTTCGTATTCGACGGCCCGTTTACCGGCCATGATGAGTGGCGCGGTTTTAACGGCTAGGCCGACCGCTTGCCCGACGAGTTCGCCTTTTTGGGCGTTACGATCGGCAATGCGCCCTTTTAGCGTTTGGATCTTTTTTAGCTTGGCTTGCTGGCGGTCTAGGGCTTGGCTGGCTTGGTCGGTTTGGCGCGCGAGTTTGAGTTCTTGGGCACCGAGTGAGTTGACTTTTAAGCCTGCGGCGCTCATGTCTTTGCGTAAGCCACCTAGTTCACGGGCTTGTTTGCTGTAAGACGTTTTTAGTTGGTTCGATGCGATTTCGGCATTTTTGGCGGCAACTTTTTCTTTTTTGTAGCTTTGTTCGGCGGCTTTTTTGGCTTTGGTGAGTTCTTGCACCTTGGCGGTGGCGGCTTTGACTTGCTGCGATTGCGCACCGTAGGCTTCTGCCGCTTTTTGGGCGTTCTTTTGGGCGTTGGCCAGTGCGGTGGCATGTTGCTTAGCGGCAATGGCTTTTGCGCTGGTAAGTTCTTGTACTTTGGCCGTGGCGGCTTTGGCTTGCTTAGACTCGGCACCGTAGGCTTTGGCGGCTTTTAAGGCTTGTGTTTGCGCGTTTGCCAGTTCCGCCGCGTGTTGCTTTGTGGCGGCCGATTTGGCTTTGGTGAGTGCTTGTACTTTGGCCTTAGCGTCACTGACTTGTTGCGATTGCACACCGTAGGCTTCAGCCGCTTTTAGGGCGTTTTTTTGGGCATTGGCCAGTTCGGTGGCGTGTTGCTTTAGGGCGACTTTGGCGCTTTGCTCGCTTTGTTTTAGGCGGTTTGTCTCTTGGGTTGCCTTTGCCATGGCGTTGCGCGTTTCGTCTAGGCGGGTGCTTAGGGTTTTGAAACGGGTAATGGTTTTTTGTTGGTCACCGAGCTTTTTTAGGCTGTTGTCTGTTTCTACGATTTTCTGTTCGAGTTTGCCAGCGGTCTGCATGGCGTTGTGGAACGGTTTGCTGAATTTGTCGACCGCTGACAGGGCGATGGATATTTTTTTGTCGGCCATGGCTTACCCCTTTTTAATACCCAGTTTGGCGGCGGCTAGGTGGTAGCGGCGCATGGCTTCGTCGATGCGCCAGTTTAGTATTTCAGACGGTGGAACGTGGTAAACCAGCGGGATGATGTCGGTTAGGACTTCTACGTCTTTGGGCGAAAGTAGTCCGCCGGTTGTTCCAAAAAATCGATAAGGCGCTCTTGTAGCTGGTTCCAATCTGGCAGGCTGAGGCGCGCTAGTTCGGCTTTGGTGAAACCTGAACAGCTTGAGCTAATGAAGATGGTGCGTTCCCATTCGTCTTCGTGGGTGTCCATTAGGTCGGTGGTGGCGACGGTGGGCGGACGGAGTTTGTAGCTGGTTTTTTGTTGGCCATCGTCACCTTGAATGGGGATGAGCAACGTCGGCGCGGCTTTGTCGAACTCGCCTTCGATTAGCTGGCTGGCGGTGGCGTTCATCAGCTCTAGCACGTGGTTTTGAATGCTGGTGTAGTCGGGTGTGACGAGGGTTTTTAGTTCTTTTTCTGTGAGGCCCGTGCTTTCGCTAATACAAGCGCGAAGTAGCTTGGTGTCGTTGTTCGCTTTGTGTTTTTCACTTTTGTTTTGCTGGGAAAAGTCACGGTGTTGCCCCATGGTGATGGTGTGGATGGTGACGGTTTGGATTGGCTCGCTTTTGTCGCTTTGGATAGGCCAGACGAGTGTGTGCTTTTTGGGTTCAAACATTTGGATTCTCTTCAATTAGATAAAAAAGCCCGCTCGTTTGATGGAGCGGGCAAAGGGGCTTCAAGCTTTTTGACTATTAAGCGTTACGGCAAACCAACGTTGCGGCGGTGTTCGGCGAGGATGTCGCCATTGCCGAGGTCGAGGATTTGCGCGTTGCGGTCGATCTCGTAAATGGTTTTACCGGACTCGGTTTTCTTGTAGGCGCTGACGGCCATTTCCATTTCGTTGTCGGGTAGCTCGCCCATTTTACTGGCGGATTCGGTAACGCTGGTGATCTCGCCTGTGACGCTGTATTTGATGGCGAATTTGTTGCCGTCTTCGTCTTGGTGGGATTCGTTGACGTTGATTTGGCACATTTCGCCATTGGCTAGCCCAAACGCAGACAGCAAGGTTTGGCTCGCGCCTTTGATTTTGAACTTTGCTGTGAGCTTTTCTAGCCCCACCATGACTTCACCAGGGATGAAGGAACCGCCACGGGTGTCTTGCATGGTCTTTTTGACTTCGGGCGGGGTGAACTCGTCGAGGCTCTTTGATTAGTGGCTCACCGTTGATGATGGCCATGCGGGTAATGCGGGTACGTTGTCCGGCCATTATAAAACTCCTTCTAAGAACGATTCGACGATGCCAACGTCTTCAATTAGGTGATACACCATGTGTTCGTTTGGCGCGTAACCGTGGTATTTGATGGCAATGTGCCATTCGCCGTTGGTGTAGTTTTCGACGTTGTTGAGCGTGGGGTGCAGATAGACTTGCGCGCCCATGATAGTTTCGTCGGCTTGAAGAGATTTGAGCCAGAAGTTGAGCTTTTCAATCTCTTGGTTCATGAAAGATTCGCTTAGGTTGCGCGCCATGGCTCGCTGGGCGGTTTTCGCTAGCTTGCGGATGATGGCGTATTCCAAGCCCACTTGTGAGACGAATCGCCCCATGACGCAACGGTTACCAATCAACGAGAAGCCGCCCATGGAGGTACGCGCAAAATACGAGATACCGAAGCGGTTCATCAGGTCGCCGTTGGTGGCTTTGTCCATGATGTTGTAGTCGATTGTTCGCGCTGTGCCTTGGATCAAGGCGCCCATGCCGCCTTTGGCGGGGCTTTCCCATGGTTTGACTCGTGCAAAGCAAGACAAGGCAATGGCTGCGCCTGAAAAGTACACATTGCCTTTGGCCGCTTGGCTGTAAACCGATACGAACGGATCGACCACATAGAATGCGTCGTAGCCCGTGCCTTCGCCACCTAATGACTTTGAGTATTCGATGGCGGCGTTGTCGTTGGTGTTTGGACCATCGCCAACGGGGATCGCGTAAAGGCGTTTGCCCATTGCTGCGAGTGCATCCGCTACGGGTTTGGTATTGAAGCCCGGTGCGGCAATGTGGGTTGGCACTTCTTGGCAATCGCTTAAGGCTTGGATGCCGGTTCGTTGGCCTGTGGCGGGATCGATTTTACCTATTACCTTGTTGATGGTGTCGGCTGTATCTGTACCCTCTTCCACGATGACGACGTACACCGGCACGGAAACAATGCGGAGCAGCTCGTAACAAGTACGGTAAAGCGTGCCGCGTTCTGTGCCTGCCATGTCTAGCTTGGCAACCGCGGCCATATTGGCAATGCGGATTGGGCTGTTTTTTGGCCATTGTGGATCGGCGTCTGGCGCGGTGCCAACCACACCGACGACCACACTGCCCAACGGCCCCATTGGTGGCGGCGCGGAGTGAGTTTCGACGCTGATTCCGTTATGTACAAAGGATGCAATTTCTGGCATTACGCCTCTCCTTTTGGTTTAGCGGTCGTTGTCGCAAGGGCGACTTTACCGCTGAGGATTAAGTATTCTGCTTCGCAAGGAAGCAAATCGACCGTGGCGCCTTTTTCATGCCAATGCTTCTTGTTCGGGCATTGGTAAGGCGAGAGAACGGTGTATTTTTGCCGAGGATTAGGCGGCTGTTTCGTGGTCATGGGCTTTCTCCAGACGTAAAAAAACCGCTTTCGCGGCTATTTAGTGGGGTTGGTAAGGATTTTATTCCGTTGGCAAGGGATAGCGCTCTTTGATCTCGGCGACTTTATCGCGCCACTTTTGTTCTGCTTCGTCCGTTTTGTCGTATTGCCATTCCATGTAGAGCGGGTCGGATTCGGCTTTATACGTGGCTTCGCGTTGAGCTATTGCTAACGCCAGACGTTCGTCAAAAGTTGGTTCTGGCTTGGGGGGTTCTTTCAATAAAGCGCCCTCGGGAAGCTCTTCGCCATCTTCCGTTTTATGTTTTGAACCATCCGATAACCAGTATTCCTGGCTTGCTGGGTAATATTCCCAGTTGCCAGAAACAAAGCCTTGAACGAAGCCTTTCTTTTCCGGCAACAGTTTTTTATCTGTTGCATTACGAAGCGGGACAGGCTTCTGTTCTGGATCGAACGGATCGATTTGCTGTCGAACCTTTCCGACATATGGCCATATCATTTTTGATCTATCAAATACATTTAGTTCCGACATAATTAGACCTGCTCCTTAAATTAAAAACTCAGCGTTTTGGGAGTAGTTTGATGGACGTGTTTCAATTTCAGAGCCTATAGTCACAAGGTTTTGAGTCGCCGCTCCTGAATGTCCAAGTAGCGAAATGTTTCCAGATGATGAGGTAATGCTAATAGAGCCAGTAGACAATGAAACCAAACTCGATCCTCCAGCGTCACTTCTAATAGTAAAAGATCCTTTTTCTATAGCATGTTCTTGGTAGCTACCAATTTCACGAACGTTATCAAGCCCAGTTAAATCGCCATTCCCAAAACGAATAAATGCCCCTCCAAACGTTAAAATGGTAAATGTCGTAACACCATCACCATCACCAAACCGTGCGCCATACTTTTTTAAATCAGCATCTTTTGTGGCCTGATTGACTAGACCATCTTTCCGCGCCAACGCAAATAAAATAGGATGTAAATCACGACGCAATTCACCACCGTCATATTGCATTTTACATGCACCCGAAATGAAAATGGGGACGTAATCAATCGACCAATTAAAGAAACCGGATTTCCAGTTTTTGGATTGATCTGTCCTGTCAGGTGTAATGATCCATCGATATAACACACGGTCGCTAATGCTGTTTCTATTAGCTGTGTATCGCTTGTTATACTTGCAACAGCTATAGGATCTAAACCATCAAATTTGATGGTTACTGTGGGTGCTGTATTTGTTGCTGATACGATAAAACTAAATTCGTCATAATCGTTTAGCTCTGTGATTGGAGTTACGCCTTCTTTGCTTATTAAAATAATATGGTTTTCATCTCCTAATACACTGAAAAACAGCTTTTGCCCCCGCAACCTATCTACGTATCTTTTTGCACTAGACAAAGCGGTATTTGCTTTTGATGTAGCATCTGATTTAGCCGTACTTAGCGTTTCACTTGCTTTGCTATCCGTGTAGTTCTTCGCACTATTTAATGTGCTATTTGCTTTTGTAGATGCATCGACTTTAGCAGAGTTTAACACTTCAGCCGATTTACTATCCGTGTAGTTCTTCGCACTAGATAAGGTGTTATTTGATTTCGTCGTTGCATCTGCTTTGGCTGAGTTTAATGTTTCAGTGGCTTTGCTATCCGTGTAGCTTTTCGCACTAGATAAAGCATTATTTGATTTCGTCGTTGCATCGGCTTTGGCTGAGTTTAATGTTTCAGTGGCTTTGCTATCCGTGTAGCTTTTCGCACTAGATAAAGCATTATTTGATTTCGTCGTTGCATCGGCTTTGGCTAAATTTAATGTTTCAGTTGCTGTGCTATCTGTGTAGTTCTTCGCACTAGATAAAGCATTATTTGATTTCGTCGTTGCATCGGCTTTGGCTGAATTTAATGTTTCAGTGGCTTTGCTATCCGTGTAGCTTTTCGCACTAGATATAGCATTATTTGATTTTGTCGTTGCATCGGATTTAGCAGAACTTAACATTTCTGCAGTCTTACTATCCGTGTAGTTTTTTGCACTACTTAGTGCACTATTTGCTTTAGCTGCGGCACCTTCGTCCGTTTCGTATTGCGGGTGAGGATCTCTGTCTTCGGAGTGCTCTTTTTTTAGATTTTCTAGGTCCGTAGGTGTAGCAAACTGCACAGAAGGATCAATTTTTATTTGAATTGAATCTGCATTACCTGGAATAAACTTGAGTCGGATGGTGTAGCTTTTGCCCTGCCCTTCTTCTAGCAGAGGCTTGTAATCCCCCGCCTGTCGAGCATAGGCATATAGATAGCCATCTTTGGTTTTAACACCCGCTTCTTTAATAAAAAAACCACCATCGCTGGCTGGAATTTCTGCTCGGGCAATCCAGACATTAGAGTCTTTTTCATCTTTTTCTATGGTTAATCCATATTCGCGAACTTGATGTATCAAGTCGGTTCTTTCGGCAGGCGAAGCGGAATCGGCTAACGCACCATCCCCAATGACCAAAACAGCTAAATCAACGTGGCTGTTATTAAATTTTGCATCACGCTCAAGGCCAAAGCCTGTTTGCGTCACATAGGTTCTATAGTCGCTCATTTCTTGCTGGCTCCGATGTGGAAATGATTCGTAGGTGTTGGGCAATGCCCGTATGCGTTAATGCGTTAGACCCGCCACCACTTGGCACAAAGGGCGCGGAGGTGATGGTGACTCCGATCTCGGCGGCGACGGCAATGCGCGGCGAGGCAATCGACTCACGCGCCAGATCCATAACATAGGAATCTCGCTCTGACTTCATTTCTGTAAGAAGCTGATCTATTCGAGCATTGATCTCTGGCGTCAATACACGATCGGAAGCATAAACCCAAATTTGAAAGTAATACGGTTCTAACTCATTGGGCTTTTTAAACCATGGCGTAACATCAGCCCCAAAACCCATTTGCCCAAGTGCTTTAATAAACCCTGCTCGCGTACCGCTTAGCTGCCTGTTTCGCCATGCCTGTTGTGTACGATCTCTCTTGACTTGTTCGGTGTCTGTCGAGTCCCACACGGGTACTTGTCGATCAATTCCTAGTGTGGCAATTGCTTTAATTGGTGTTTTCTGTGCATCCAGCAATTCTGGGTATGGATGATCAATCGAGTACAGGGCTTCGCTCAAGGCAAGCTCTAATGCTCGCTCGAGCGGGCTGCGGTTATCCGGTAAAACACTATAGGTTTTCAGTGTTGACGGTAATTTGGACTGACTCAAGGTAAGGCGCCTCGTTGAATTGGCAACGCAATGGCTCTGTGGGTTGCAGTATGTCGCCTCGATGGGATCCGGTTGTTTTTAGGAGCACGCTATACAACATAGACAGCTCGATACTGCCGCCCAGTCTGTGTTGTTGCTCGGCATACTCTCGCACGGCTTTTTCTGCGGCGGCTTTGACCATATCGGCATCGGAGCCCGTTCGGATATAAAGCACGGCTTCACAAGACCAAGGCTTGATGGTTGGCGCTTTGACGGTGAGTAAATCGGTCTCTTGGGCGATGTCGTCCCGCTGCATGTATTGCTGTGTTGCCGCAATCAATGCCTCAGCAGGGACACCGTTATTTGCATGAGCCAAGATGAAGCAATCCACTTCCCCTGGTGCAACGCGTCGTGCTTGAGCATCTTTTGTTTGTCCTGCCATCTCGTGCGGTTCGAATTCATATGTCACCACGACTTTGCTTTTACTTGGGCTCTCCACGGTGACTTTAGGGCGTCCGCCTAAGGTCATGGCGTTAAATCGATAACCCGACCGTGTGCCAGTTGTTGCTAATGCATAGGCGGCTAGGTAGTAACGTGTCAGTAACGCTTCGTTGCTTTCGACGGTCGGTGGCACTGGGGGAAAGGCGTTTGGGTCGCCTTCATCGATTATTTGCCGCTCTACCCCAAGTTGGCTGGCGATCAAATCCACCATGGCATCGTCGGTCGCATACATGCCAAACATCTGTAACGCCTGGGCGTTCATTTGCCTAAATTGGCTTTGCAATATGACGGTGAATGCCTCGGTGAACTTGGTTAACAACTCCGCTTCGTTTTCAAAGGTCTCACTCACACCTGCCACATCGTCCGGTGCGTTTTCTGACAAGTACGCCAGCACGCTTTGTTTAACCGTTTTGAATAGATCATCAAAATTTGGGGTGGTGATGATCTCCGGTTTAGGCAGTGGATTTTGATGGGGAAACATCTAACGGCACCTCAAATTTAATAGTCTGTCCATTCCACTGACCTTCGAAATATAAGGCCAATCCATTGGTTAATCGCTTGGCGACACAGCGCGACGGCACAAAGTCCGTTAGGCCGTTGATTGGTTCGTAAAAGGCGCCAATCGCAGCCGCTTGCAGACGAATAAGCATACTGTCGGCCATGTTTGCGCCCATGTATTGACGAACCTCACTCCCAAAGGTGGGGCGTTTTGCTCGCCCTACTTTGGGCGTAGTCATGACTTGGGTAATACGGCTCACAAGTTGATCGAAGCCATCTATCTTGCGGCCTGTTTTGCGGTCGATACCAACCATTAAGTCACCTTGTATGTACCTGCAGAAGATCCACCTTTAACCGGCACCTCTGCATTTTGAGTGATGTGATTCACAATGCCTTCCGCAAACGCCAACCACCAAGCATGCCCTGCGGCTTTGTCTGCTAGCGGTTGAAAACCTCTGGCTTGCATGGCGGATTCTATGTCTTTAGCGAGTTGTTCGGGATTGAGTGCCATGTTGAATACCTCTTTACCAGCGCTTATTTGCCAGCAGTGACGGTGGATGAACAATCAGCGTGGGGTAAGCCTGTTACCATGCATTTGTGCGCGCCGGTGACTACGCCAGTGCCTTTGTTCAGTTTGATCATGCTGCCGTCGACCGTGACTTCACCACCTGCTTTGACCTTGGCAGTTTTATCGACATTGACGACCACATCACCTTTCACCTCGACTTTGAGAAGGTGATTTTTCGCATGATAGGAAACGAGCGAACCGTCTGGATAAAAGCGGACAATCTCGTTTGGGTCGTTACTGGGCGCGGGGAAATCATCGCTAAATAACCCAATCAACGCGACGGTTTGGGTGCCGTTATTGCCTGCGCCGTAGTTAAGTAATACCGCCTGTTCGCCCACGGATGGACATCGATAATCTGACGTCTCGCCAGCGGCGTAAGCAAACCAACGAATAAAAGGCGTTTTAAGTTGGCCGTGCTGCACCTTAATCAAGTTGCCAGATTCGTGAACGGCTATCACTCGGCCAAGGCGAATGATGCTTTGTAGGCGTCGCCTTAGGTCTTCGGTTTCTTCACTTAGCTCTTCGATTCGATCAAGATACGGTTGCAACATATCCCGAACCATAGCTTCAATCAGTTGGCGCATTAGAGGCTCCGGTATTCGTCTTGGTCGTTTTCATTGGTTGGGTTGGTCGCAATGCGAATGCCGCTTTTAACGGCTTCAGGTTGCCAAGTGGATGCACCGAGATAGAGCTTTTGTTCCCAATTCACCACCCACGAATCGAAACCGCCACAGGTGTCTTTGCGAAAATTGCCAGGGTACGCCTCGACGTTAAATGGCTTCTCTAACACGGAACCTTTTAACCAAATGCCCTTTTCATAAACGAACTGGGATACAGCCACGGCAAACTCTTGGAGTTCCATTTGTAGATTTGGGACTTCACGGCCCAACACACAATGAATGGCAAACTGCGCCACGACGGGATAACGACCATCGCCAACATCTGGCGCTTTGGGCAGCTCTTCAATGTTGAGCAGGCAAGCTGGAGCGAGAGACTCAAGGTTTTCGCTTGGGTCGTAGCTGTCAATGGTGACTTTAGGGAAACGACCTTTTAAAGCATCGATAATGGCTTGGTGTACATCGCTTAAATTGATATTGGTTAGCACTCATTGCCCCTCGACGTTCATCGCAAAGTTGATTTCTTGCTTTAAGATTTGGCGAAAGCGCGCTTCGGCTCGCACGTGATAGCGTTCTATGATTGGTTGAGCGATGTCATTAATAAGGAAACGCTCTTCTTCGATGGGCAGTTCTGTCCATTGCCCATCGGCTCGCTTTGAACGCTTACCACCTGAGTCATTTTTGCGTTTGAATACGCCGCTGTGACCATTTTTCATGGTGGCGATAAAGGCGCCAACAAAATGATGCTTTCCCACTCTTACGCCAATGTCTGTTTGCTTGGGTTTGCCCAAGGCCGCTACGGATATGGGCGCTAATCCAAACCAAACATTCACCGTGCGTTGGCCGTTTTTGATGTAAAAGGTTTTGTAATAACGTGCTGCTAACACTCGCTGAGGAACCGACAAAGCCACTCCTAACTCACGTTTGGTTTGGGTCTCTAGCCAGCGCGCCACTTTCTTAAGCGTTCGCGTCACGGCTGTCTGAAGCTGACGGATAGACAGTTCTAATTGATCTTCTAACTCGGCAACACCTTCCCCTAAATCGATTTGTAGGTTCATACATTACCGCCAGTTGTGGTCTTTGTTTTGCGTCACTTTTAGGGGAAGCACGATTTCATATTCACCCTGTTGAAAGGGTAAAATCAGATAGGGAACGCCGTCTATTTCGAGGCGATCCCCCTCTTCGCAGGGGCAATGGTGGGGTGATACGCAAAAGGTCGCGGTGACCACATCAACATGCAATTGCCCTGCTGTTTTTGATTTCGACGTGGTGTTCACGTCGCGTTCAATGAATGAGAACGTCCCTGTTATGGTGCCTGTAGTACCAGTTTGCGATATCCATATCACGTCTTGCCCAAACTCTTTATCAATGTCGCTTTTGAGTGCGTCTAAGACAGCACGATGACTGAGATTCATAAGCGCCTCATAGGTCAAAAGATAAGGAGTTGGGAAAGAAAAAGCTCTGTTAGTTAGAGCTGTAGATTTCAGCTAACAAAGATGGATCACGAGCGATTGGCAAGTAAATCGCGCGGGAGCGGATTTCCAAGCCTTCGTCATGGTCCAGTTCTTTGGTCGTGATATGACACTCACGGGCTTTGGCGGAGCTGGCATGCAACACATCCGCTGGCGCGCGCAACATGCACCATAAGTCATTGACTCCAACTGGGTAAGAAGCGCCCTTTGTAGCCACTTCATCCGCTTCGTCGGCAATAAACTTAATACCACAAATGTTGATTTGACTTGGATCATCAGCGAAAGCCACCACGCGTTTTGCATGAATTTCATCACTGTAGAATTTTTTGATGCTGTCGTGGTTGAGGATCTTTTCAATCAGTTCCTGACCAATTCGGCACTCAACACCTTGCAGCGTTAAATGACCATGCTTTTTGGCATTATCGACCGTCTGCTTACGAAGTGCTTTTAACAAAGTAGGCACATCCGTTGTGGCAGTACCTAGCTTCAAGTCCAGCTTACGTTCTTCCACACCCAGCACTTTATGCAAATCAATCAGAACCGCGCCTTTTTTGTTTTTCACTTTGCCTTTCAATGCAGAATAGGCAGTAAATGCGGCAGTATAACGATGGTTGCTTTTGTGCTTACCCATATGGCTCTTGACCAAAGCCGCTAATTCTTGCGCTTTAATCTTCTTATCACGAAGTGAACCAATGCGTGACAGGTCACTAGGAACAATTCGCGTATCAAATGGATAACGAATCAAATGCACTGGTACTGCGTTCTCAGCATCGTGTTCGTCAATGTTTGGATTTTGGCCGATTTCACCGGGCATCAAGACTTGAAGTTGTTTACCAGACTTCACAATCATAACAGTACGGTTTTCGACATTTTCCACTTTAAACATGTTTAAAACGTCAGTATCGATGTGAACCGATGCATTAAAACCCGCTGTCAGTGAGACAAGTGAAAACGCCTCGTGATCGAATAAATCTTCCATTACTGTGACCCTTTTTTGATAACAATGAATGCTTTTTCAAGCTGTTCTGTGATGGCCGCTTTGATCGGCTCCGTCACCCCGTCTGGCCATGCGATGTACAGCGTATTGAATACCGAATTCGCCCAGTAAACCTTGCCGCCGCCAGCATGAATGCCGTAAGCGTCGCTACCATCGTAGCCTTCCGCTGAAACATCTAGTGCCTCACCCTCTTTGGTGACAATGGCCCACTCTGGCTGATCCTTAGCAGCATCGATTTGCTTGATGCACAGCTCGCCACGCTCGTGGGTCCAGAGAAGAATTAACGAGTCGGAGACCTTATTTTTAATCTCTTGCATTACGCTTCCTCAATCAGTTGCAGCATGTCGTAGCTCTCTTCCTTGTGAGACTCCAAACCGCTGGTTAATGAAATGTCTTCGTCTTTTTTCGCGGCGGCTTCCTTCAATGCTTTTGCCGCGGCCTCTTCACTGGCGTTGTCTTGAATAAGCTGACCTGCCATTTCTGGAACACCAGCAGCTTTGGCAAGATGGTTAATCTTTTTCGCCAGCTCTGTTTGATTGTTCGCTTGGGCAAGGGACGATTGCTGTAACGCAACGATTTGCGCTTTTAGGTCGCTGGTTTCCGCTTCGTGGGCCGCGTTGATTTGTGCGACTATTCGTTTGTGTTTTGCATCTGTCATCATGGTATGAATCTCGTCCTCTGTTTTGATGCCATCAATTAGGCCGTGAGTGAGTAAATCGCGAGCGCTAAAAATCTTGGCTTGCAATGCTTGAACTTGAGTGGCGTCAACGCCTCGGTTTTGCGCCACCAATTGAAAAAAGGCATCGCCCAACTGGTTCACCATGACTTGGTGACGTTCGCGCTCTGCCTCACTCAATGCCAAATGCGGTGAACCGTCGGCTTTGGCTTCGCCTGTGGTGAAGTAAGTAATGGTCTCTTTGTCGTTATGGATTTCACGACGGCCAAAGATCACACCAATGGAACCCGCCATGCTGTGTGGGCTGGCATATAGCTCAGTACAAGCGCAGGCCAAGGCATAATTGGCAGAATAAGAACCACCATTGATGAAGCCAATCACTGGCTTAATCGCGCCAATTTCTTTGATCAAGTTAGCCAGATCAAAACAACCCGACGCTTCACCACCGGGGCCGTCGAATTCGACGAAAATACTCTTCACCGAATCATCTTGAACCAGGGCGTTGAAGCTTTGCCGCAAGTCTCGGTAAGACAGTATTTCATTACAATGCGCGTCTAAGCCATTGAAGCGGTGCGAGGTGGGACCAAAGACCGACAAGTGACAAAAGGTGTCGACTCGTCCGCTTTTTTCGCCGCCTAAAAACAGGCTTGGGTTCTGGTAAAACTGTTTGAGTAACTCAAAGTTGGCTTGATGAGCGTCAATCGTCATCATCATCGGGGAGTTCGTCATCAACTGCAGAAGATGCCGCATCGTTTATTCCTCTTGATTGTTTCGCTTCTTGGCTTCGTTGAACGCCATCCAAATGTTTGTCGAGTGTTTTGCCGCGACTGTTCGAGACTTCTTCCAATGATGTGATGTCGTTTTGAACTTCTAACACCAGCGCCTTAGCGGCTTTGAGTGGGTCAATTTCTTCCCATTCTGGCCAAATCCATGTGGGGTTGAGATAGGTGTAAGGGTTCTCAAAATAGTTTGGCAAACTCTCGGATGTACCTAGATGGAGTGCATCAATAAACCAGCCTAAAATCCGGTTAAACGCAGGGCCTAAAACGATGTCTCGTAATTGCCCAACTAAGCGGCGATGGTTGATCATGCCCGCACGAATACTGGAGTAGTTAACTTGCGTTAAATCCCCCGTTAACATTTCGTATGTGATGCCCAACAGCCCCGCAATCATTCGCAACACTTGGTTGTTATGCTCTTGATAGTTGCCTGCAATCTCAGCGGGTGACGCGGTTTTAATCTCTTTCACACCATTCAAGAAGGTCACACCACCGGCATTATGCACAAGGCGTTGAGGCGTTCTTTGGCTCGCTGGGCCGCTTGCGGTTTGGCTGACTTCGTTTTCTTTCAAGGCAAAGACTTGTTGGCCAACGCGCTTCATCCGAGACTTAATCTCGACGGTTTGGTTGTCTTGGTATTGCTTGGCGAAGTCTGCACCAGGAGAAATCCAAGGCTGTGCCGTGCTTTGCGAAACATGCACCACATCACGAAGATGGATCACGTCTTCAGCGGGTATCCAATTCACCGAGTCTTCGTCAAAGTCTGGGTGATCTCGTGGCAGTTTGTAAAAAGCGTACTTTTTCACTTTGCCGTTTTTGGCGTACATGATGCCGCCACGAACGTAACTCCCTGACCCTGTTCGCTCTAAACCAATCGCCAGACTTAACGGGCTAACGACCTGTATTTGCAAAGGTATGCGGTGCAAGGTTCGACGACGCACAATGAACGCGCTGCCATCCAGTAGCATGGTGATAACGGCTAAGGCTTGTACGCCTGCAAAATTGGTGTTTTCGTAAAAGTCACAATAAAGCGTCCATTCCTCATAACTTTGAATGAAGGATTCACTGAACAATTTAGGATCGAAAACCGGCTTTGCACCGCCACCGATACAGCTTGCACGAAAGCGAGACGCCCCCACTCGCAACAAGGGATTATTGCGAATAAGGTGATGGCTAGCGGTGATTTCTTTTAAAAGAACGTTTTCGCTTTTCTCGTTATCATGCAGCTCAGCGCCTTTGAATAAGGGCGATTTAGCAACACTGGAATAACTCAAAATACCACCTCAACATCGACGCTTTCCATCAAGGGAACAGACTGCAAATCACTGATCATTTGACGCTCTAACGAACGTAACTCGGACAAGCTCACGTCTGTGTATTGCATGGAAGTACGCCCACCTTGCGGATTGGTGTATTCCACGCGCACTTTGCGCTTACCTTGCACTAGGTCGGTTATCGCTTGCTGGACGATTTTTAAGTTGTCATCAGTAGAATAGATCGTCATCAGTAGTCTCCATAATCTGACGTTTCGTAATAATCGCCGTAGTCAGTTTCGATAATATCGTCTGTGATTTTGTGGGCGTTTGGATCAATCAAGCCAAGCGGCTCTTGGGGTGACGCGTCTTGTATTTCGGGTCGTAAGAAGTCGTAAAGCCACAGCACGTAAACGAGCAAATCCCAAGGCTCGTTGCGCTTTTGATCGGGCTTTTTGTCCCACTTCACATTGCTGCCACTGCCTTTCAATTCCTCGGCAGTCAGCATTTGGAAATAGACCAAATCGAACACATCGTTTACGGGGAAATGGATAAAGTTCTTACCCGGCATTTCGTTGTTTAAACGTTCTGCCGCGCGGTTTTTAAGTTGATGAACGTTAAGGCTGCGATACTCACATCGTGCTTCTGGGTGAACCTTGTAGGTGAGTGTGAATTCAGGTTTGAATTTGGTTTTTGCATTCCCTTCCCCACGAATGGCAAAAATCCAACCTTGATATGGGGCGCAAAATTCCAGCATGGCTTTCCACGCATGGCCGTTACAGTCCATGGCCGCCGCAAACACGCCAATGGTTCGCCCATCGGATAAGGTGAATTCGGTTTCTAATTCGCGGATGAGGTTTTGCTGGGTCGAAACATCTTCAGGGTCACCATGGATTTTGCCATAGTGAATTGCCCACATTTCGCCACGCTCACCAACCGCCCAAAAGTGATAATCAAAGCGATTCTTTTGGGTATCGATCGTCGCCAAAACACAGCGCACTTGTTCAGGCAAAGACTCCATTGGCGAGTAGTATTCTCGCCGCTTATACAACTCTTCGAAGTTGTTAAGCTTGTGCGCCCGTGATGCGTCCGAGTACTCCACGCCCACCTTCGTATTCATGAAGGTTTGCATTTTGCGTGGGTCTTTTTTCGCCTTGTCGTATTCGGCGGCAATCGAAGGCAACGATGTGTTCGGGTTGTCGTTGTAGGCCGACCAAATATGAAAGCCCGCGTCTATTTTGCCGCGCTCGTTGGTGTCGCCCGGTTCGCCACATTTGCAGCACAAAGCGGAGCCGGTTTCGTCCCATCGTTCTGGCGTTTGATGAACGCCACAGCATTCAAACTCTCGCGTGGCGCGCCATTCCCCCGCCTCCACCATGTTGAATTTATGGTGCTCTTCAATCTTGCCGCTGCAATGAATGCAGACGAAATGCGCGTCTTTGTAATTCTTTGGCGAGTATCGGAAATTCTCTAACTTTAAGCGCTGCTTGAAATCGCAATGAGGACAAGGCACATACAAATAACGCTGATCGGTTCGCAAAAACTCGCGGGTGATCTTACAAGTGCCTGCTTCTTTTGGTGTGGAGCCAAGAACAATCTTGCGTTGTCCTTCACTCTCAGTACGCGTAATAGCCAGATCAATCGAATCACCTTCTTTGTCAACGTTATCTGGATAACCCGATATCTCATCCATAAAGAGATATTTTATCGTCACCATCCTGAAGCTACTGGCAGACGTGGCCCAAACAACGGACAAATCACCACCAAAAAAGCTCTTCTCGGTTGAGGTGTTTTTGCCGTACAACTTAGACATCACTGATGAGCAGTGATTAAACACCTTACCTATCTCTTTCGTAGCGAACTTTTCCGCATCGCCTTGCGTGTTCTGAACAATCATGATGTTGCCAGGATCATTCGATACCAGCCACGCCACCGACGTGTTTATGAATATGGCGTAACCAACACGCGCACTTTTAGACAGAACGATTTTTTCAATATAAGGCGATTCAAGCGCAAGCAACCAAGCCTTTTGAAATGACTTTGGCGGGTATATCTGAGCATCGGAATTATAGTTTTCCTTACTCCACGGTATTAACGGTATCTTCTTCGGCGGGGACGTAATGCTTAGAATATTTTTCGAGAATGCTCTCGATAAGCGACGGTAATTCATCATTTCCAAGCTCGTTCAAACTGTCAAAAGCACCTTCAACCACCTGCTCAATGGATTTCACCTCTTTTGGTGTAAGCTTTAAGCGTTTTTGTAACTGATTCGGCACGTCTAAAAGCTGCCTTCTAAACATAGAAAGTGGGCCATTTACCAACTCCAACAAGGCGTCATATGGCACTAATTCACCGCTTTCACGGCCATTTTGTAGATGGAGTTTTATTGCCGCCTGCTTTTCCTTCTCTTTTTTCCAATCTTCGAGGGTTTTTGGCTGTTGTGTATTTCTTCTAGTTCCCCCCGATTCCCTACCTCTATTAGCCTTCATGTGACGTATCTTTTCAGATTGATATTTCACATAAGAATGAACAGATTTCTCAACATCAATTTTCCCCGAAGCTAGGTAAATCAATTCATAGCCATCTTTAACATGGTTTCGAATTGTGCGATCAACAATGCCAAGCGCACTTGCAAGTACAGTTATTGAGCCTCATTACAAAATATTCTCATTTAATCGAAAAAGTGGATAAAACCGGAATAGGAATAACAAGTTATTTTCTGAAAAATTTCTGTGACCCCGCGAGTCTTAGACCCGCAGAAAAAAGGCCCCCATACAGAGTACCTTTTCTATACAAATCAACAACTTAAACAAAATTAAAGACATTAACCTAACGGTCAGGAATGACGTAAAAACAGCCTTTTTTGAGCGTTTTTTCTCAAAATACACATTGGCTGTTTTTGTCACGGAAAACAGCTCTATCAACAGCTAACAAAAACGAGCCAAATTGAGGGGAAATTCAAGATTCGTTCAGGGCCTTTTTTACTTCCTCAACAAGCTTATCATCCAGAGTATTGCTGCTCTTTTTTGTCAGGAATTCGGCCACATGTAGGAATACGGCAATTAACACCTTTTCAGTGACCAATTTAGTCAGTAATGTCTTCAAAATGGCTAGTAAAATCGTGCTCATACGTATTGCTCCTTATCGATTCCGTACAGCTCAAACGGAAAGTTATTGACGAACTCATGCACCGTTCCAGCGCCATGAATTGTGTTGTAGTGATCTTTCCAGTATGCCCCTAAAGCCTTGATATCATTGGCTTCTGGCAGTTTCTCTGGTCTTCGATAGTAGTGGACACGACACATCGCAATGGCATATCTGAGGTTCCAAATAAGCGCAACATGATCAGGCCAACCGTTCACATCATAGGATTCATCAACACTATCAGACGTCATCATCAACAAAGCGTGTCGGATTGGTCTCTTATACTTGATGAAGTTCAACCAAAGATCTTTGTGCGTAGCTGGCTCCATCTGAATCAAGCCAAGTGCTGGGCCTTTCCCTAATTGCTTCAGATACGAACCGTGGGACTCCTGGGCAATCGTCCCTAACACAAGCTGTTCAGCGGCTAATGAATACATTCCCAGCTGCTGTAACGCAGGCACCACAACGTATTCACGTAATTGAGATAGGTTTAAACTCATGACAGGCTCCGCTTGAATCGATTGATAAATAGTTTGATTGCTTCATCACCCATCAGCCCCGCTACACCCGACATAAAGCCTGTCATCGCTGGCGGCATGTTCATCGACGTGCACAAAAAGAACGTCAACATGCCCAAGAAACCGCCAGTAAAAACCGCGATAAGCATATGAATTAATGAGAATTTTTTAGAATTTTGCTGAAAGTCACGAAGATATTTCACAGCCCCACCTAGCACACCGACCATGACGAATGCCGCTGTTTGTAGGAGGCTCATCCGGTAGGAATTTCATATGGTGCGTCCAGTCCAGAAACGAAAAAGCCCCGCAAAAAGCGAGGCCCAGAAATGACAAAGCCCCGCACTTGGCGAGGCCTGATAAGTTGTGTTGCTGTCAGATACAAAACTAACAGCGTGGAGATACTTTAGCGCCTAATTCCCTGCCTCGCAAGCCTTGCGCGCGCAAAAGCAAAATGTCGTTCTCTTCTTATGAAAGCGACATTTTATGGTTAAAGCCTTGTATTTATTGAGCTACAGCAAAGCGGCTTCACAACTCAATGGCGGCATGTTGGCGGCAAATCACAGGTGTTTTTTGATAAATATGTTTTGTTCAGGCACAAAAAAACCACCCGAAGGTGGTTCGAAGATCATTATCGAATCTTATTTTTCAACAGATTGCCAATGTACTGATAATACCGGAGGGGAACATCTAAATGACCCTTCATCAGTCGTAACCACCATGCCAACGCTATACTGCATACCATTGTGGACACAACGCTGATCTGATGAATCGTTAGAGGTTGTTACCGTCGGTTTCGGTGACAACTTAATCGTTTCGGCCTGAACAGGTACATTTAGAGACATAATACAAACGGCAACCAATGTTATTTTTTTCAACATAAACATTCCTATTTTAAAAAGTAATTATATGAATATCACAAACAACTGGATATCCATACAGTTTATATATGCAGTATTTTTATTTTCAAGGCGCTTCAACTAATTAATCCTACCTAGTCATTTAGCATGGCGGCGATAGATGCTCACACTATTTTGAACTATGCGAATTAACATAGTTTCCGATTTTTCGACCAGAAATGAGGCGATATGAAATACAACCCTCCTTCGCCAACATGGAATTCATAACTGTTCAAAGGTATATTACTCGGCTTTACTCTTGATAAATTGGGACGAGGAATGCGGAGAAAGATAGACGAGGTAGCTAAGTGGAGGCCGTTTACCGATGCAAACGGCCAAGTATACGATCTTAGTCACCTAGACGCCCATGAAGCGACCTACTCCGATATCATAAACGGGAAAAAAGAAACCTATACCTTTGTAGTTTCCTACTCGTTCCACTGCTTTGCAAAGGACTACCCTCATCAAACAGAAGCGGAAAAAGCGGATCTGATGTACCACACCCTAAAAGAAAGCAGGCCGTTTTGCTTTGTTCGATATGAATTATCAAAAAAGTATTTGAGACAAATTGTTGATGCCTTTGGAGACAAAAAAACCCGCATAGGACACGCAGGTTATGGAAGCTATGCCTCTGTCACTATCAACACAGAGGAAGAAGGGCAAATCATCTATTTCGTGCCCTTTAAGATGTACCGAGAGAAAAAGTTAATGAGGATACACATTACCAGTGCTTATCCTGAGGACGTGATGCCCAAGCTGGATAAGGTGAACTTTTTCAACATTGCGAAGAATCTTAGGTTAGGAAAACCGCTTCCCAAACCCCAGAAATAACAAAACCCGCCTAAAAGCGGGTTCCGTCGAGCATTGATCCAAATTTTGAGCCTATGCCCGATATTCAGAAAGCCTTTACCGGGTTGCCCTCGACCTTTTACGGTAGCCGGATGTGTGATGTGACTCACTCTGCTGCATCCATATGACATCTCTGTCAATGAATTAATCTTAGCGCCCCTATAAACATATTGCAACAACTTAAGAATGCTATCCTTCTCCGAAGTGTCGGCCTGTGGCGCTTTTCACTCGTTTGATAGTGTTGTTTGCCCAGCAGATTGATTTCCGATTTTTCGGCCAGAAATGATCGATCAAACACGCTAATTAGGTCATTTTTTTTCCTTAGGTCGAATTAAGCGCCATTTTTTGCTACTAAAACGTGGAAACTTGCCTCAATTTTGTCCCTACAATAGGTTCCTCACAAAATTACCATGAGGAAAATAAATAATGCGATATCTAAAAATTTGTCTAATCGTCATAGCATGCACTGCAACTGTACTATTTATAAAATTTGATGGTTTACATTGGATAAATGACCACTGTTATAAAAACCATACCGCATTTGAGGCAATGGCGAGCAACAGTGGACCACTCTGCCGCTAAACAGTGCCAAGGGGCTTTCGCCCCTTGTTTTCCTTCCCTGTTCTAACCCTCCCCAAAGTGTCGGCCTGTGGCGTTTTTGACGCGTTCGATGGTTTGGTCAACCCATGCGGGGTTGGTTTGGATTCTGGCGAGTTGTTGTTGGTAGTTTCGGATGATTTGGATCATGGCCATGATGTCGACTACGCCATAAGTAAGTCAAAGTTTTCACATAGCCGAAAAGTTTTTAACACAAACGTTTAGTGTAACACCATGTAATCGACCGTTCCCGCATCAAAAATCAAAATACAATCCCCATTCAGATAAGGATACATCATGAAAAGCACACTTAATTTAACTCAAAAGATAAATTTATTTATGCTTACCGCACTAATATTGATGGCGCCATACAGCTATGCAGACAATCTCGACTCCCCCAACAGAGAGCATGCTGCTATTTATATAATGACTCTTATAAATGCAAAAAATGAAGATATGCTCAATCAACCTTTCTATGTCGGTCAAGCAAGACAAAAAGGGTTGACTATCGATCAAATGGTTTGGAATCGTGTATCAGCCCACATGGGTGAACAAAAATTTATAGATGCATTGAAAAATAGTGGCGCAAAAAGCTGGCAATACTATATCCAATCTTCAAATGACATTGATGGATGGACGGCACTAGAAACAGATCTAAATGAGCAAGCCTATATTACAAACTATTGTGAAAGCAAAGACTTAACTCACAACCCTCCTCTTCTCAACTCAAGAAATGAAATATCTCAACAAAAAGCAAATAACAACTGGGCTGCCTCTAAGTCAGAGACCAAATACTTAGTAGATTCAGCAATATCAGGAAACGGGCCTAAGGCTGTGACAAATCCTCTCACTTGTTTCACAAAATAGCATTTTAAACACAAGGGGCTTTCGCCCCTTGTCCTTCCCTGTTCTAACCTTCTCCAAAGTGTCGGCCTGTGGCGTTTTTGACGCGTTCGATGGTTTGGTCGACCCATGCGGGGTTGGTTTGGATTCTGGCGAGTTGTTGTTGGTAGTTTCGGATGGTTTGGATCATGGCCATGATGTCGGTGGCGGATACGACGGCGATGCTTTCTGTGATGCCTAAGGATTTGGCGACATCGTTAATGAGTTTGAGTTTTTCGTCGTCTTGGATCGGGCTGGGTAAGGTTTGTTGCATCGGTTCGGGTTCTGGCTGTTGGGCTTGGTCGAAGGCGCGGATGACTTCTAGGTTGAACTTCGGGCTGATCCACATGGCGTAGGCGTACACCAATTCTTTGCAAACATAGGTTCCTCTATTTACTCCTCCATGAACCGTATTTACTCCAAGCACCAAATTTGGTGCTTGCTCAATTTCTGCAATTAATTCTTGAGTTTGAGCATTACGCATGAAGCGAAAAGGTGCGTGTTTTTTATCACTGCCAGCCGCTTTATGAAGATCATTAAGGGAATACAATCCGTCGAGTGTGCGGATGTCTTTTGAAGAAATAGTAATATGAGCCATCAGTGGCCTCCTTTGGTTTGGATAAACCACCCAAACAAGGTTCCAATCTTAGTAAAGGTGGTGGGTCTAAATCAGGTTGGAACTACCGCCCAAAGGTACGGCCCAGCCGAAGCTGGCCTAACAAAGACCCACCATAACAGGCGAATCTCGGCCACAAAAAAACACGCGGTGCGTGTTTTAGGCCGCTTTGGTAAAAACGAGGTTCCAATCCCGACACTGGATTTTGCCAGTGCAGGGAAATAGTAGATCAGGAAGACAGGGAGGTCAATACAAGAAAATAAGGATGCTGAATTGCATATGTTGACTTACCTGTCAAAAAAAACTAAGATTAATTTTATACGAAATTTTGTATATTTTTATCTCATGAATAGTAGGTTAGCATTATGGAAAAATTACATTACTCCAACATATTCGAAGCAATAGCAGACGATCAAGCTGAAGCGGCAGACCTTGAGTTTCGTGCAGATATGGTGCTTGTACTCAGAAACTACTTCAAGGCTCAAGAGTGGACTACGGCTGATATTATGCAAGCACTTGATATACCACAACCAAGAGTCAGTGAGCTTACCAGTGGGAAGGTATCTAAATTTTCGGCAGACAAACTGATTCGATTTTTGGCTAAAGTTGGCTACCAAATCAAGCCTTCCATGAAAATCAAGAAAGATAAAACTGTTACATTCAAATGTACAACCAAAGACTTAAGCGCTGCATAAGCAGCGCTTACTTAATTAGCTTGTAACGCTCTTTGGCCGTATTCATAGCCTTTTTATCTACTCCATTAGTGGTTTTTGAGAAGGAATGTAATATGTATACGGTGTCGTTATATTTCGCACAGTAGATAGATCTAAATGCAGGACTGCCATTTATTTTTAGCTCTATCGCGCCTTTACCAACACTTTTACCTATGTGCTCAAAATCGGTAAGTGGATCCTCTCCTTGTTGTACTGCATTGATACTGGCACCAAACTCCACTTGAATTTCTTTAGGTAACTTTTTGAACTCTCTTTTTGCTGCTTCGTTAATAAAATCAAAAGATTTCAAATTCCCGACCTCACTCAATATAAATCTAAAATGTCATTTTTCGAATAATATATTCAAAACAAAAAATCTTCAAGCATATTAAACAAAAAAGTATTAAATTAAATAAATAGCAAACCAACCTCTTCACAGACAAAAAGACAAAAATTTAAACAATTGATTTTAATAGCTTTTTTCGATATCACCAATCCATAAATTAATTGCCTTTAATATTAACCCATTACCTTTAACATTAATCTATTGCCTTTAATATTAATCTATTACCTTTAATATTAATCTATTCCCTTTAATATTAATCTATTACCTTTAATATCAATCCATTAATCTATTTTCTTAAAATTATATTCTTCCCCCACTCCCCCAACGCTTTGCGCATCTGTTCTCTCGAATGGGTGTGCATGTAGCGTTTGTCCAGTCCGTCCCGTTCGTGGTTGAGTAGCATTTCCCCAATCACCCAGTCGATGCCCATGTCTTGCCAGCTGTCGCGGGCGAGTTTGCGTATGTCGTGGCTGGTGAACTTGATGCCGACGTCGTCGCTGAGGCTTTGATACCAACGCTCTATGGTGCGTGTGGTGATGGGTTTGATGCCTTTGACGCTGAATATATAGGTGCCACGCTTGGGCAGGCTGTTGATCAGGTCCATGGCGTGTTGGGTGATGGGCAAGCGGTGCTCGGTGCCGTTTTTGGTGTTCTCTGGCGGTAGATACCATTCTAATTGGGTGGGCGAAAAGTGTTTCCATTCGGCAAGGCTGGTTTCGCCTTCGCGGGTGGCGTGTAGCAATTGCGTCATGAAGAAGACGCGGCGCTGTTTTGGTTGCTTATTAATAGCAGCGAGTAACGCGGGTAAGTCGTGGGGCTTGAGTCGCCCTGGTTGGCTGTCGGGCTGGGAGGTGGTGAAGCTGCTAAGCGTAATGTTTTTGGTGGGGTTGCTGGCAATGAGGCCGAGTCTCATGGGCGCGGGTGAAGGCGGTTTTCAGGGTGCCAAGCACGCCTTTTATGGTGGATAGTGCGTAATCGCTTTGCATGGGCATGTAGAGCTGTTTGTACAATAAGGGCTTGTCGATGTCGTTGAGTCGCACTTGGTCGAGCTGGCTGAGTAGATGGTTGCCTATGTAGCTGGACGAGGTGGACACGTAATCCGACGAGTAGGTTTTGTCGGCGTCGATGTGCTGCATGTACCACATTAAGACTTCACCGCCTGTTTGGAAAGCGGACACGGTGAGGCTGGCTTCCCGATCGGCCAAGGCGTTGGCACGTATGGCGGGAAGTTCGGCAAAGAGGGTTTTGGCGGTGACGGCTGGCCATTTGGCAAGCTTGGTGCGCTGGCGCTTTTTGCCTTTGTAGACGACATCGTAAAAGGTGCCACCCGTCCGCGCCGCGTTGATGTGAAATTCAACACGGCGCGCATCGTAGAGGGAACGCTTGTCTGTTTTCAGGGCGGCTTTGATGGTGGTGTCGGTGATCTTGGTGGTGCCTTTGGTCATGCAATGGCCCTTAGCTGTTCCTCTGTGAGTCTTGCGGCCAGTTCGGTTTGCAGCTTGAGCAAGAAGCGTTTGCGCCCTTCTGCTATGTTGTTGGCAAAGGTCTTTTCGCTTGGTGTGGCATGGGCGGGGCCAAGGCGTAGTTCGGCAGCGAAGGTAGGCAAGGTGGCGGCAATTCGGGCATTGGTAAGCGGTTTGCCTTTGATGGTCTTGCGCCCTTCTGCCAGCACCGCAGCAAATAAGCAAAGCTTTTGCATTTGTGACAGGTCACAAAAGAGCCAATCAAAGCCTTTGTCTTTGACGGATAAGGCGCGGATTTGTTTGATCATCGCGGCGTTGCTGTCGCCACCACCGCCAAAGGTGGGCGTGATGCCCAGTTGAGCGGACTCACAAATTCGCCCTGTGTTGCCCACGCCAGACCAACCCGCGTCGGCTGAACTGGATATGAGGTACGTTACTTGATCGTTCACGATCCGCCATCCTAGCGCTCCTAATGTGTTGGGTTTGTCTCGATTTAGCCAGCGCATTGTTTATTGATTCCTATATAAAACGTGGTCGGTTGGTTTGAAACCTTGTTACTATTTCTCAAACACCCACAGGTCGTGGGTATGCGTTTTTCATGATTTCTGAGATTCGAATGGGGTTCGTGATTTGATCCCAATCATGAAACTCAATATTCACTAATTCCCATAACCCCTCATCCTTCACTTTTAGAAAGACGTAGGCTCCTTTAAAAAAATAAATGTAATTACAGTCACGTGGCGCCTCACTCCAGCTAGCAGTAACCTCAGAGCCATCGCCAAAATGATAGCGGATTAAGTTTTCTAGACTCATGTCATCCCCCTTAATAAATCTTTCAACTGACACACTCCCCTCTGTCCAGTAGCGCATTCTTTTCAAACCAAAAAACGACAGGGTTGTCATTCGTTTCGATCAATCCGAAACGCTCTCCAGTTCTAAAATTGACAGAAGACCTTCTAGCCCTATCAATCTGTTGTGCTATCTCATTTCTGAACTGTTCGACAGAAAAACAGCCTTTGAACAAATTGCACGGAGCGCACGCAGGCACCATATTATTAATATGATCAAGATGGGGTTTATGGCATTCGCCCGTCTGACGCACCTCAAATACATATTTATTTTTTCTTTCTTCTCGTGGCACAGCCTCGGTAAGACGCTGTATTGGCTCAATATGATCTGCATGCCACCCTTTTTTCGGTAGTTCTATTCCGCAATACCAACAATATCCTCCTGACTTATTCCAAACGGCTTGTCTTTCTCTTTTTGATAAAGCCATCTACCCTCTCCCCAACAATGCTTTAAGATCCCCAACCCGCTCACGGCCAAACACTCGACGACGTAATAGCTCGCTTTCGCTGATTTTCTCGCCGTATTGCTTGGGTTGAATAACGTCTCGTTTGAATCGCTCGCCACGCATCCACGCCTTGCACACGTCCTTGTAAACCTTGGCAAAGGCTCTTTGGCCTGCCCCTGTGTCGCGGCGGCGTAGCTTGCTGAAACCAACTCGTCGCCCTGCTTCGTAGACCGTGTCGTGGCTGGGTTTCCAGTGCGCTAGGTCGTGGGCGTTGTTGGCGGCTTCGAAATACGCCGCGTCGGTTGCTGGGAATTCATCAAACAAATCGTACATGGTTCGCTCCTACCAATCGGTGTCGTGAATGTCTGTCAAACTGTCGCTAACTTGCTGCTTGGCCACGGCTGGCGGCGTCGGTCGCTGTGCGGCAAACTTCATGGAATTACGCATCCACAACCTCCAAGCCGCGATCCAATCAAGCATCTTCGAGCACCTTCGCTTGGTGATAATCTAAAAACTTATTCGTCTCGACCCGCCAGTCATTCGTGATTTGGTTTTGTGCGAGCCAATCGAGCATTCGCTGATCGACCAAGAACTCATCCGGAACGCCAGAAGCACGTTTTGGTTTTTTGGGTTTGGGCGGAACGACCAAAGAATTAGGATCATTGGTTTTTGTATTACTAGTAATATAATTAGTCGGATTTTTTTCCGAGGTTTCTCGGATAATTTTCCGAGGTTCTTCGGAAATATTTCCGTCCTCTGGATAAATTTCCGCTTCGTTACTTTCAGGTTCTCGGATATTTTTCCGACCTTCGGAAGTGCCCGTGTTATCTGGGATTGGGGCGTTTTGGTCAATAGCATTCCAAAGCTTACCTTTCGTTGTTAGCGCGATGTATTGGTAATGCATCTTGTCTTTTATAACGACCTTCAGCTTAATGATTCCAAGCCTCTCTAGGCTCTTCAAATGGCGAACGATGGTGTCTTCCTTATCTGTCACCATAGGCAACTCAGACAGCAGCTTAGACTTGGCAAACCAGTAATAGATTTCACCATCCATTAAGGTACCATCCGCCCAAGAAGACGCTTCACACACAACCGACAGCACAGCGCATTGGGGCAAATTAAGCCCCCATTCCAGTGCTCTAACTTGGTTGATGTATAGGCTGTATCTCATGCCCTACCCCTTAATCTGCTTCATGCTGTGCTGTAATACCGATTCACGAAGCTGCATAAGCGCCTCGATGGCTTCGGTGATTTCGCGCTGGCATTGCTCTTGTTCACGCATGGTCAGCTCGCCGTCTTCCATGGATTTATGGATCATCGCCAACACATCGCCGTGTTCTTTGCCGGCTTTCAGCACAGATTCCAGAATGCCCAGCGGTGCGGCTTGCTTCGCCTTAATGCTTAGCTCCATGCCCATAGCGCGGTAGATAGCGTGGTTGCCCGTAATCAACTGCAACGCCACGGCCTCACGCAAAGACATCTTGTGCGTTTCCGTTTGCGGGTTTGCCTTGTTGATCAAGACTTGATGCCCTACGCCCATCAGCGGCGCGATTTGCTTCGCGGACAGCTCCGAGTTGTGCACCGTGTCGTAAATGGCTTGGTCGATGTGATCCATTGTTTTCTCCTGATAAATACAAACGTGTGCAAACCTTGAAGCCACGTTTTTAATGTTTTACATTCGGTATTCCATTACTCAGAAAGCAAGGAAAGCGCATGAATATTGAGATCTACACAAAAACTGATGCCCGAGTGAAAACCATCGAAAATGTAAAAGGTCCTATTCCACGCACAGGTGAAATTCTGTCTCTAAAGCAAGATCCCGACTTAGTGGAAGACGTTGATGAATTCATCGTCAAAGAGGTCGAATACGTTTTAAAAAACAATGAACTAAGCCCCATCATCAGATGCGTTCCTTACTTTGGCCGCCATTCCCGAGCCTTCGTTATTGAAGACTTCGGTTGGAATGGGAACCCTTGATAACTGTTTAAGGAGCTGATCCAGCATTTCACCAGTAGCGTTTAACTGGTGAAATGCGTCTGTTTCACTTAAACCAGCATTACGCAACTGGCCAGTGGTTCCCCATAGCTGCACTCGTAACTTAGAAAGAGACTCCTGCACTTCGCCTAAACTGCACTTATGCTTACTCATTGTTTTCTCCTGATAGATAACGAGCTAATCCCTACGGTTCATTGCAATGTCTTTCTTGGTGAGGATTCCATCCCAGATGTGGTCGAAGACACGAGGCGTTATGTATTGAAAAGAAAGCCCGTTGAGAACTAATTCTGTTGCCTCTTTAGTACTCACAAGGTGCTGATAAAAATGCGTGCCTTGTAAGTTTGAATATTCAAGTGACGCTAAAGCGGCATCACAAGCCTTTTTAAGATCACTGATATCGCCAATCACACTGGTGATATCAGGTGCTGGAAGGATTTTTCGTGCTCTACTTTTGTGCTCACTCATTGTTTTCTCCTGAAATAACTAAACGTGTTCTGATTAAAAATCGTTCGCTAAGCTGATTTGGTATAAAGCGCTGGGTCGTACCTCAACGCGCCGTTGGTCAGCTTCTCGATTCGGAGGGCTTGCTTCTCAGGGATTACAACACCCCATTGAGAAACAGAGCTTTGTGAAATTTTTAAAAACTCTGCAATCCTTGTCGCGCTACCAAAGTGATCAATCAATCGTTGTTTGAGCATGTCTCGTCCAATCTGCAATTTAAGTTTTCCTAATATTAATGTCTTAGGAAAACTTAAGTCAAGATAACTTAAGATTACTTACATAATTTTTTTTAGGATTCCTTAAATGAAGACTTTAGGATTACGTATTCGTCAAAAGCGTAATGAGCAGAACATCACGCAATTGCAGCTCTCAAAATTAGTGGGGGTTTCTCACGTGACTGTCTCTCAATGGGAAAGTGATACAACCGCGCCAAAGGGAGAAAACTTATACAAGCTTGCTCAGATACTAAAAACACAAGCCAACTGGTTGATATCAGGAATTGACTCTCAGCATGAAAGTAATGTTGTCGTCGCACCATTGGCACCCAAGACCAAAAAACTACCTGTTATAAGCCATGTGCAAGCTGGGGCTTGGACAGAAGCTATAGATTACATGGCTCTAGGTGACGACATTCAATGGGAAGAAGCCCCATCCTCTGTAGAGGAAAATGCTTTTTGGCTTAAAGTCATTGGTGATAGCATGACGGCTCAAAGTGGCATTAGTGTTCCTGAAGGTAGTTTGATACTAGTAAACCCCAACATACCTGCAGAAAATGGGAGCCTAGTAGTTGCTAAATTGGATGGTACCGATGAAGTCACTTTCAAAAAACTAGTGATTGATGCAGGGCAAAAATATCTAAAACCTTTAAATCAAAGCTACAACCCACTGCAGATCAATGGCAATTGCAGAATCGTAGGTGTAGTGACCGAATCAAAATATAAGTTTTAAGCTCACCTCTCTCATACACTAAACCTGCCAATGCGGGTTTTTCTTCGACAAAATATTAAGTTTTCCTAAATTTTGTTTGACATACCGTTTAAGTTTTACTAAGTTACGACTTAAGCAAACTTAAATAACCAAACCAAAGGACAGGAATCATGTTAATTCTAACTCGCAGACCGCAAGAAGCCATCTACATTGGCGACACCATCAAAGTCACCATTTCTAGCATCAAGGGCAACCTAATCCGTGTTCGCACAGCCTCACCAGAGCTGCTTGTCGTCACTCGTAAAGTGGGTGAATCCATCAACATTGGCAAAGACATCAGAGTGACGCCCTTAAGCATTAAAGGCATGCAAGTGCGTTTGGGCATCGAAGCGCCAAAAGACATCAGCGTCCACCGCGAAGAGATCTACGAACGCATTCAGGCTGGGGTAACTCAAGAAGCCACAGCCAACTAATAAGGAGAGTTACCATGCCAAATCAAAATCAAGAATTTACACCAAGCACCAACCCAATGACCGATACAGCGCAAGATATCTTTGCCACTGTTCTTAATCAGCGTCTTCAATCTGGTGTGCTTGAACAGGCTATAACCAAGAAAGTTGACGCATTAATTGAAGATGTAGCAAGTGATGTGTTTAGAAGTTATGGAGACGTAGGAAAAGCACTTAAAGAACAATTCAGTAAGGCAATCATGCCCACGCTTGAAAGCATGGGAGATTTACCAACCTATCACGAATTTGTCTCTAATCGCCTTAAGCTTGCAGCGCAAAACTTCTACGACAATCGTTTAACGGAAGTAATGGATGCAGAGCTAAAAGAGATCATGAGTGAACTACCTGAAGAAATCACTCTATCTTGGCTTGTTGAACAGATAGTTAAAGAAGCACAAGAGTATGAAGACGAGCCAGAGGGTGAAATTACTCTAATTATTGAAGAACGTAGATATGGCAGTTTCATCAATATCTATTTAGATAAAGAAGCTGGCAAAGAAAAAAGAGAATGTGATTATGACCTTCACTTGCACCAGAACAAGGAGACATCGAAGTGGGAAATAATAGGACTTCGAGTTGATGGTCGAGAGGCTGGCGCACAACTAAGTATTGGGAATTTATACAACACCGACAAGATTCTCTTCAACATCTACGCCATGAAAGGCCAGATAAAACTTGATCAAGGTGATGATGCTGACGATTACGAAACCTCTTGGTCAAACTGGGATTAATAAGCGTCATTTTCAACTATGAGCACCAGCACACAACGCAAGCAAGCCCAACGAGAAAGAGAAAAAGCCTTCGACATCAAGCGTGTCGAAGTGCCTTTATCAGCAACAGAGCGGCAAATGCTAGCAGAAGGGTGCGAGTTTCGAGGCGGTTACACCGCATCAGAATACATCGCCACTCTCATACGAAGAGATTACGAGCGCATTCAAGAGATCAAGAAGACATTAGGCGATTGCCAGTACTGCAACCGCCCTCTTCCTCAAGGATGCGAACGATTACACAAAGGCCATAAAGATTGCTTTCACACACGAGAAGCACGAAAACTTTCTTTGTGACCTGTCACAACATAGGTGAATTGAATGAACACAGAATCAATAAACTGGAACAGCGACCAAATCGCAGGACACGACGCCAACAGCAATCCAATTACCGTGGGGGAATTGGTCGCTGCCATAGAAGGATACGAACTGCTTGTCTGCATCGCCTCCATGCCAGACAGCATGCGTGACAACCTAGCCCGCGCCGCTGCCGAAAACTACCGCGTTAAAAGCAAAAATGAACAGCTAGAACGCACGGTGAAAGAGCTAGAAAGCCAGCTCAACACCTCTTTCTCACGAATCAGCGACCTACTCGCAGAACGTGCAGAAATAGACAACAGCAAAGCACTAGAAATCTTAGCCATCTACGCCAACCCAAAACACTGGCGCAACCCATACAACCAGCATGGAGAGCTGGACGCGCAACAACAAAGCGTCTTTGCCAAAGGCTACCACGGCTTTGAACTGGCCATGTCAGTGCTGAAAGACAAACAACAAGCGGCTTAAAAAACAGGGAGAGTAATCATGCTAATTCCAATTAAACCTGAAAACTACAAAGACATCACCATCGAGCAACCAGAGTTCGAAAGACTAAGTATTCCAGCAAAAATCATTCGAGCTGCACAATTATTTAGAGCTAAAAAAGATGTCCGTTTTTACTTAAAGGGCATCCTTCTTGATCCTCAAGGGTATATTTCGGCTACAAATGGACACATAGCCATTCGCATTGAATGTGAAGAATGTAAGCGTCTTTCGAAGCAAATGATCATCGACATTAAGGGCAGAAAAATCCCTAAAAAAGCGACCAAATTAGATTTGGTAAGTATGAGTAGTAAGCATGGCGTCATCCTAATGAATGGCGCATCAGATGAAGTTAGGTCTTTTAGTGTTATAGATCATAAGTTTCCAGATATGAACAAGGTTATGAGAACTCTACCGCCAAGCCCAGCAAAAGAAATTCAGGTAGATCCAAGCTACATGAAAGAAATCGCAAAAGCACGGAGCATCTTAGGCTTTAAAAAAGGCCCAATCATAATGAAATTCAATGACGGCGATCCGATTGAAATTAACATTCCATCAAGTGAATTTGCCGCCAAAATTGTACTGATGCCAATGAAATATTAAGGAGAAGGATGATGAGCCAAATCAAACCCAAGTGGCCACGCAAACAACGCCTAAGCGAATACGCAAAAAATAACTTCGTTGACCCCAAAGCAGAACGAGCAAACCTATGTCGCCAATGTCGTCAAGGTGAGCTTCCTGCAACAAAAGAAGGGAACATCTGGTTTATATGGGTTCTACCCGATGGATCAGCCGCTTACGGCTATTCAGAAGACAAACCAGTACAGAAGCAGGCAAAAATGGATCGACCTAAAACAGGCAATGCCATTGCTGATGCTATTCTTTCAAACTACGTAATGGACAAAGGGATTGAGCTAAGATGAAGCCTCGTAAGAACAAGTTATGCGCCAACCTTAAAGTCATCACTCGCCCGAACGGCAGTAAATACTATTACTACAAAATGCCCGATGGCACTATGGAGTCACTAGGTCGAGACATCCCTAGCAAAGTTGCTGAAGATGCCGCTATGGCGCTTAACATTGCTCTTAACAACCAAGAATCACTCATCAACCGCATATCAAAACGCGCCGAAGAACTGCGCAACTACAACCCACAAAACCCGCCCATGTCGCAAGTCATAGACGAATTTAAAGTCACCAACCTTGATGCCGCACTTGAACAAGGCAAACAAAGTAAAGAAACCATTGAAAGCAAAAAATACAAGCTAGACGAGTACATGGCCAACTGGGCCAAAATTCGAGTGCAAGAAATCCGCACCTTTGACCTCGCCAATCTAGTCAAAACAAAAACACCGCACGCCCAGGCAAAGCATGTCCCATTATTGCGAGAGCTTTTTCGCTATGCCGTCACCACAGGCTATCGAGACGACAACCCAGCCAACGAACTCAAAGCCGCCACGCCAGAACCAAGACAACGCGAACGACATACACTCAGTGGCTATATGAAAGTCAGAGAAGCCGCTCCAGATTGGCTAAAACGCGCCATGGACATTGCCATGTACAGCCTTCAACGTCGAGGCGACCTAGTAGAGATTCAGTTTTTAAAAGACATCAATCTACAAGAGCGGACCATTCGAATACTGCAACGCAAAACCCAACGATACAAACACCCTGTTTTTATCGATATAGCCATGGGCGATATTTTATGGAATTCAGTTCAAGACGCCATATCAAGCAAAACGCATTGCCCTTACTTAATACATTGCCGCCCTCTACGAATGGACAAACGCGACATGGCAGCCAAACCCCACCCTTTTTATGTTATGCCGGATTATTTAACAAAGCAGTTTCGTAAATGGCGAGACAAAAGCGGCGCCTATGATCACCTAGCACCAAAAGAGCGCCCCATGTTTCATGACATACGAGCACTAGGCATTATGCTTTATCACAAAGCCGGTTACCCGAAAGAGTACATCATGGCATTAGCTGGCCATGCAAAAGAAAGCACAACAGACCACTACATAGAAGGGCATGAAAAACCTAAGCCACTTCGAGTCGCGGCAGAATTAGACATCAGCAGCATCGCAATAGAAGACATAGATTGGCGGCAAAACAAACTTCCGCCAGAACTGGCAAAATTAATCGATGAAGAGGGCTAAACAGCCCTCTTTTTTTGGCCTGAACGAAAACATCAGCATAGAAAGCCTAATCCGCGTCCACTAAACAGCAAAAAAACACCATGAAAAATGCTTAGAAACAGGCATCGTTAGGAAATTTTTCGGAAATTTTAAGGAAATTAAAAACAAAAAAAGGGCCTACGAATTAACGTAAGCCCTTGATTTTATTACTTAATTAGGTGGTAGGACTAGGCGAACTCGAATCGCCGACCTCTACCATGTCAAGGTAGCGCTCTAACCAACTGAGCTATAGTCCTAAAAAGTGTTGGCTATTATACGCAGAGGTTTGCTTTTGACAAGCCCTAGAACACACTTTTTGAAGTCTTTGTTTTAAAACTGTTTATTCGTCGAATGGAACGAGCAGTTCATGACCAATAACTTCGTCAATTAGACCGTAAGGTACTTTGTATTTTTTGTCTTTGAACCTAACCAGTACATAGTCGTAGCACATTTCGATCACGGTGCAGTTGACGATGACACCCTTGTCGATAACCCGAATGATGTTGTAATTTCTTAACGTAATAGCCATGTTTGTTTCCCGCTTTTAGGATTCACCTACGTCTTTTAATTTTTTCTGCAACTGACGAATCTGGTCTCGATAACCGGCTGCCAGTTCGAATTTCAGTTCTTCTGAGGCTAACATCATTTCTTTTTGCAGTTGGATCATGGCTTTACGAACTTGAGCCACGTCTTCCATGCTTTCCACTTGGTAATCTTTTGCCGTCTCAGCGACTTTCTTAGTTTTGCTGCCGCGTTTGCCCGCACCTGGGTTATAAGCGCCCTCCATGATATCTTCAACCGATTTGGTGATACCAACTGGCGTGATACCATGTTCCTCGTTGTAGGCCTGCTGTTTTTCACGACGACGATCGGTTTCATTAATGGCTCGCTCCATAGAACCTGTGATGCGATCCGCGTACAAAATGGCTTTACCATTCACGTTACGGGCGGCTCGACCTATGGTCTGAATCAGCGATTTTTCCGAACGCAAGAACCCTTCTTTGTCAGCATCAAGAATGGCCACCAGACTCACTTCTGGGATATCCAAGCCTTCTCGTAGCAAGTTTATACCAACCAAGACATCAAACTCACCCAAACGTAAATCACGAATGATCTCCACTCGCTCTACGGTATCGATGTCTGAATGCAAATAACGCACTCGAACGCCATGATCACTCAGATAATCACTTAAATCTTCCGCCATGCGCTTGGTCAAGGTGGTCACCAAAACCCGCTCGCCGATTGGCGTACGCAGATTAATTTCAGATAACAAATCGTCAACTTGCGTCGCTACGGGGCGCACTTCTAAAATAGGGTCAATCAAGCCAGTCGGGCGTACAATCTGTTCGACCACCCAATCTTGATGCTCTTCCTCGTATTTGCCCGGTGTGGCTGAGACAAAAATCGTTTGCGGTTTAATCTGTTCCCACTCTTCAAATCGCATTGGGCGATTATCAAGAGCTGAGGGCAAACGGAAGCCGTATTCGACTAGGTTCTCTTTACGAGATCGATCGCCTTTGTACATGGCACCGATCTGTGACACGGTCACGTGGGATTCGTCGATAACCAACAAAGCATTGGCTGGTAAATAGTCAAACAAAGTGGGCGGTGGCGAAGCCTCTTCCCTACCCGATAAATAACGCGAATAGTTTTCTATGCCGTTGCAGTAGCCCAGCTCTTGCATCATTTCTAAATCGTATCGTGTACGCTGATCAAGGCGCTGCATTTCGACCAATTTATTCAGCGACTTTAGCTGCTCAAGGCGTTGATCTAACTCTACCTTAATGCGCTCAATGGCGGCTTGCACAGTTTCTTTTGGAGTCACATAGTGAGTTTTCGGATAAATGGTGACACGCGGCACTTTACGAAGTGTTTTATTGGTTAACGGGTCAATCATCGATAAGGTTTCAACTTCGTCATCAAACAGCTCGATACGAATCGCGGTGTCTTCAGAGTCCGCAGGAAACACTTCAATCACATCTCCACGCACACGAAAGTTACCACGCTCTAATACCAAATCGTTGCGGCTGTATTGCAGCTCTGCCAAACGTCGTAACACATCACGCTGATCAATGCGATCACCTCGGTCAAGGTGCAACATCATTTTTAAATAAGATTGTGGATCGCCCAAACCATAAATCGCTGAAACAGTGGCAACGATAATGACGTCTTGTCGTTCCAGTAACGCTTTAGTCGCAGACAATCGCATTTGCTCTATGTGTTCGTTGACTGATGCGTCTTTTTCAATAAAGGTATCCGATGCGGCCACATAGGCTTCTGGTTGGTAGTAATCGTAATACGAAACGAAATACTCTACGGCATTGTTGGGAAAAAACTCTTTGAATTCTCCGTAAAGCTGTGCCGCCAGTGTTTTATTATGCGCCATGACAATAGTGGGACGCTTCACTTGCGAAATCACATTGGCAATGGTGTAGGTTTTCCCCGAGCCTGTTACCCCAAGTAAGGTTTGATGGGCTAAGCCCGCTTCAACACCACGCACGAGTTTTTCTATGGCTTTTGGCTGATCGCCCGCGGGTGAGTAAGGTGAAACAACTTGAAACTCTTGCGACACGGATTTTTCCCCAAGCTATACAATTGACTCCATAGATTAACAAATTTTGCAGAAAAGGTCTGGTATTTAGAGTATTCATCTAGACGACTTTAAGGAAGAGTCGGAAAAACTTCCCCGTTAGACTTTATTAATTTCACTATCAAATATAACATAAAGACATATTCTTATAACGCTTCATATAAAACACAGACATCACTACGATTGGCAACAATCAAAGTCTGCCCTGAGCGTTCACCCAGCGACCTAGAAGGGTAAAATTTTAAGCGAGTCACATGAAAAAATTGGAAAGATATTTCCCTGCTCTGAGTTGGCTTAAAGGTTACTCACGCGCTGATCTGCAAACCGATACTGTAGCCAGTTTCATTGCCACTATTTTATTGATACCGCAAAGTATGGGTTACGCTTTATTGGCAGGATTACCCGCTGTAACAGGCCTCTACGCTGGCATTATTCCTTCTATCTTATATGCTTTTTTTGGTACAAGCCGCACACTGGCTGTCGGCCCTGTTGCTGTCACCTCCATGATGACAGCGACCATTCTGATGCCATTCGCACTACCAGGAAGCGAACAATATGCCGCCATTGCCATGATGTTGGCGTTTTTATCGGGGGTATTCTTAATATTGATGAGCCTATTAAAAATGGGCTTTCTGTCTAATCTACTCAGCCATCCTGTTATTTCTGGTTTCATTAGTGCTTCCGCTATATTAATCGCAGTAGGACAGTTCAAACATTTAATTGGCGTCCAGGCTCATGGCAATAATCTTATCGAGCTGACGCAAAGCATGATGCGGCATATCCAAGACATTAATTTGCCTACTGTGCTTTTAAGTACCATTTCCATCCTATCTTTAATATTACTCAAACGTTATCTCACCCCCATTTTGAGCAAACTTGGCCTGTCAGAGCATTACGCTCAAATGCTTGGAAAAGCGGGGCCGGTTATTGTTGTGGTAGCCACCACCAGCAGTGTGGCTTTGTTTTCCCTAGACACTCTCGGAATTAAAATTGTTGGCGATATAAACACAAGCTTACCCTCCATTCCTTTCCAACAATTTACAGTCGATGCCATGATTGATCTATTACCGGGAGCATTTCTGATCAGTATTGTGGGCTTTGTTGGGTCTGTTTCTGTGGCTCAATCCTTCGCTGCGAAACGCAAGCAAAATATCAACCCAAACCAAGAGCTGGTTGGATTAGGCTTAGCCAACTTAGGCGCGGCATTCAGTGCTTCTTTTCCCGTAACTGGCGGCTTTTCGCGGTCGGTTGTCAACGTCAGCGCAGGGGCAAAAACCCCAATGACAGGCATACTCACGGGGTTGTTAATGCTAGTAACTTTGCTCTTTTTCACGCCGCTTTTTTATTACCTGCCAACCGCGGTACTAGCGTGCAGTATTATTATCTCGATTTTACAACTTATTGAATTCAACAACCTGTTGAGGCTTTATCGCTTTTCGAAACAAGAAGCACTGGGCTTATTAGCGACTTTTTTTGTCGTGTTGTTTGTCGGCATGGAAACAGGAATAATCGTCGGCGTCTCGTTATCGCTTTTATTCTTCCTTTGGCACACTAGCCATCCACATATTGCTGTGGTTGGCCGACTCCCTGGAACAGAGCACTTTCGTAACGTAAAACGTTTCGACGTAGAAACAGACCCAGAAGTTATCACCATTCGAATTGATGAAAATCTTTTCTTTGCTAACGCGAGAGTCCTTGAAGATTATGTCTTAACATTGGTCTCTCAACATAAAGACATGAAACATCTCATTCTCATGTGTAATGCAGTCAATATGATAGATGCTAGCGCATTAGACAGTTTGGAGACCATTGACGACAGATTGAAATCCGCAGGTGTCATGCTGCATTTCTCTGAAATTAAAGGGCCTGTAATGGATAAATTAAAAGAGTCGAGCTTAGTCACAAATCTGAGCGGTCAGATCTTTTTAACCCAACATCAAGCTATGAAGGCTTTAACCAAGCAGCAAGCAGAAATATGATCTGCCTGCTGCAATTGAGGCTCAAAAAGCCATGTTAATTGACCGAGGCATTATCGCCTGCCGCCGATACTCTTAACAGATCTTTGTTACGAGACAATAACGCGTCACCAATACCTTTTACCTCAGACAACTGATCAATCGATTCAAAACGACCATTGGCGTCTCTATAAGCAATAATGGCTTCGGCTTTTTTTGCGCCAACACCGGACATAACCGCAGCAAACTCCGCCGCCGTGGCAGTGTTAATATCCAAAGGCGTGGCAGCAAAAAGTGAGAAAGGCACAAGAGACAGTGCAGCAACAAAAAGTGAACGAGAAATGTAAGTACGAAAAATACGAGAGAGATTGGTCATAGAAAAATCCTTTTCAAAGTCTTAACAAAAGATGGCATCTTGCCAATAAAAAACCACTTACTATGTCGACATAAGGTCAACACAAGTAAGTGGTTTTAGAGTAAAAGCTTTTTAGTCAGACTTCAAGGGTCTTTTTTGTCTGATATCAAAATGCCACAAGAGAGATTACGACAACACACCTAGATCACGATTTGCTTGAGTCAACACGGCAATAGGATCACTAGCCTGAGTTATCGGACGCCCCATGACTAGGTAATGACTGCCTGCCGCCATAGCCTCCGCTGGTGTCATAATACGCTTCTGGTCGCCCTGATCCGAACCAGTAGGACGAATACCAGGTGTCACTAACACAAAATCTCGTCCCAAGTCCGCAGACAACATACTGGACTCTTGCGCAGAACAGACCACCCCATCCATGCCAGAAGATTTCGCCAACGCCGCCAAACGTTTAACGTGCTGCTCAGGCGTCGCGTCAATACCAATTTCTAAAAGATCCGCTTGATCCATGCTGGTCAGAACCGTTACCGCAATCAATAAGGTCTTGTTATCGGGTAATTGCTGCAACGCATTCGCAGACGCTTCCATCATACGACGGCCACCAGTCGCATGAACGTTTACCATCCACACGCCCGCTTTAGCCGCCACAGTCACCGCGTTCGCCACTGTATTTGGAATATCATGAAATTTAAGATCGAGAAAAATGTCGAAGCCTAGCTTATGCAACTCATCCAAAATCACAGGACCTGCTGTCGTAAACAACTCTTTGCCGACTTTGACTCGACACTGGCTAGGGTCTAGTCGTTTCGCCATCTCAACGGATTGCGCCATGGTTGGGTAATCTAGGGCAACCACTATAGGGGATTGGCAGCTCATTCAGTGTCCTCTTTTCTTTCGGTTTCTATCGTTTATAAGTATCACAAATACACGCTTTGCTTTATTCACCTTCCAAACCATGAATTGGCTTTACCACGCCCCAATTTTTACAACTAGGACACTGCCAATGCAATTGATGTCCAGGAAAACCACACTGGCGACATTGATATTTGTGTTTTGCCTGTACGAGTTGATCAATCAGCTCGAATAACACCACCAAATGTTGTTGGTTGTAACCTTGAGAATCGGCGAGCTGCAAACTAATCAGCTCTTTAAAACCTTTAATCGTGGGGTGTAATCTTAATTGTTCAACCAGAAACATCTCGGCGTAGTCTTTATCTGTTTCCATGTAATGCTGAACCAGCGCCATGATTAAAGCCGTAGAAGGCTTCTTCTGATTCTGTTCTTGCAAAAACTTAATGTAACCACCACTGCCCCACACTTTTTGATAACACTCTTTTAACTTAGGGATAATGATGGAAATAAATTCTGGGTCTTGTTCTGCTGCGTGCTTTAGCTCTTTAATGGCGTCACGATAACGCCCTTGGCTATTTAATACATCGGCCGCGCCAATACTCGCTCGAACGCAGCTAGAGTCCACCTCTAAAGCTTGTTTATAATACTGAAAAGATTGCTTCCATTGCTCTTTTTTCTGCAACTCTTGAGCCATCTCACAATGAAAATGCGCCAAGCGCTTAATCTCTTTTTTGGTCGGCGCTTCTTTGATCAACTCAGAGCCAATTTGTATGGCCTTGTCCCAACTCTGCTCAAATTCATAAAGATCGACAAGCAAAGTGAGTATTTTAGGCTGAAATTCCGTTTTGCGTGACGTTGACGCCATATTCAATAATAAGCGCCCTGCTCTATCTAGCAAACCAGCCGACATGAAATCACTGGCAAGCTCTAACTGCACCATACGCATTTCACGCTGGGATATCTCAGGACGAGCGAGCAAGTTTTGGTGTATGTTGATGGCCTTTTGTATTTCACCTTTTTTACGAAATAAATTACCTAGTGTAAGGTGGATATCAAAGGTATCAGAATTGACTTCGAGAGAATCAACAAAAGCGTCAATGGCCTCAGAATGTTGATCGTTCAGTAGATGGTTAAGACCACGAAAATAATCAGTCGGAATGCTTTTTTTGGTTTGCTTATTTTTCTTGGTCGGATTTTTACGCCCCATTGCCCAGCCAACAAAGAGCGCGACAAACAGAACCAAAAACAACCCAATTTCGGTCAACTCACTCACTCCTTCTCAACAGAAAGCTCTTTCGCAATAGAAGCCTTACGCAAAGAATCTACTTCATCTCGTGCTTTTTCGTATTTACGAGTTAATACCTTGATCTGACGCTCACTGCGTAAATAGGTAACTGAGCTAACCAACAAGGCAACACAGGCTCCAACAGTAAAAGATATAATGACATAGAGGGCGACGCTAAGTTCTGGCCCTTGCCAAAAAACAAGATCTAATGGGATTAGTTGTGGATTGCGGATGGCAAAAAACACACCCACGGCAAGAAAAAAACAATGAGTACTGTGTAAGTAACTCTTTTCAGCCATTTAAGCATAAAACAACCTACCAAAAAATATAATGGCGTTATTATGCCGTGGTAGCTAAAAAAATTCGAGGCATAAGACGTAAATTAGTTAAGTTCGTTAATCTCACTGTCTTCAGGCAAATTAACCAATTCTCTCAATTCTTTGCCCGGTTTAAAGTGCGGCACGTACTTGGCTCCCAGTTCAACAGACTCTCCCGTTTTAGGATTTCGGCCAATTCTGGGTGCTCTGTAATGCAGAGAAAAACTACCGAAGCCTCTTATCTCTATGCGCTCACCATTCGCTAAGGAATCAGACATATGCTCCAGCATTGCTTTGATTGCTTGCTCTACATCTTTCACCGGCAAATGGGATTGCTGATCGATTAGCAGCTCTATCAGCTCAGATTTTGTCATTACTGTCCTCGCGACTATAATTTGATCACTGTGTAAGACTAGCTAAATTTAGAAAGAAAGCAATAAGTTAACGCTATTTAGAATGCTTTTTACATGTTTTATTCTAGTGAAATAGAGAATATTACGAATGGATGCATTACACAACTAGCATAGATGCTGTCTAGCTTTTATAATATTGCCCATATTTAACACATTGGAAGAAATTATAATGAGCTATAGCAAAATCCCTGCTGGCAAAGATGCACCAAATGATATCAACGTGATCATCGAGATCCCAGCACAAGCAAACCCAGTAAAATACGAAGTTGATAAGGATATGGACGCGCTTGTCGTTGACCGCTTCATGACCGCTCCCATGTTCTATCCTGCCAACTACGGCTATGTTAACCATACGTTAGCAGATGATGGTGACCCAGTTGATGTTTTGGTGATTACGCCTTACCCAGTGGTTCCAGGTTCCGTTATCCGCTGCCGCCCAGTTGGCGTATTGAATATGTCTGACGAAGCCGGTATGGACGCAAAATTGGTTGCTGTTCCACACGAGAAACTAAGCAAAGAATACGGTCACATCCAAGATGTAAACGATATTCCACAACTGCTACGCGATCAGATTGAACATTTCTTCGAAAACTACAAAACCCTTGAAAAAGGCAAATGGGTAAAAGTAGAAGGCTGGGCAAACGCTGACGAAGCAAGAAAAGCGATTGTTGAAGGCATCGAAGCTTACAACGCTCAGTAATTCGTTCAAGCGATTTACTTTAGGCACAAAAAAACCGATCCTAGGATCGGTTTTTTTGTGCCTCAGACTTTCATTCAGCAAAGTCTGAGGCGTGTGTACATCTTACTCTAAAGAATCCAAGTAACGCTCTGCATCCAGCGCAGCCATACAACCTGTACCGGCGGAGGTGATTGCTTGGCGGTAAATATGATCAGACACATCCCCAGCAGCAAAAACACCTTCAATGCTGGTTTGAGTGGCATTACCGTGGGTACCAGATTGAACTTTTAGGTAACCATCGTGCATCTCAAGCTGACCTTTGAAAATATCCGTGTTTGGCTTATGACCAATGGCCACAAATAAGCCCGCAACCGCGATGTCTTTCTTCTCGCCTGTTTCGTTATTCTTGATACGAATACCCGTTACGCCAGCGTCATCGCCCAACACCTCTTCTAACTCAGAATGCCATTCGATTTTCACATTGCCGTTTTTCGCTTTTTCCATCAACTTATCCGCTAGGATTTTCTCAGAACGGAATTTGTCACGACGGTGAATAACGGTAACTGTTTTCGCTATGTTAGAAAGGTAAAGTGCTTCTTCAACAGCCGTATTACCACCACCAATCACAGCAACATCTTGATTGCGGTAGAAGAAACCATCACAGGTCGCGCAAGCAGATACACCTTGCCCCATGAATTTTGTTTCGCTCTCAAGACCCAAATACTGAGCACTCGCACCAGTGGAAATAATCAAAGCATCACAAGTATAAACACCACTGTCACCTTCCAAACGGAATGGACGGTTTTGCAAATCCACTTTATTAACATGATCAAAAATAATTTCCGTTTCAAAACGCTCAGCGTGCTTACGCATACGCTCCATCAGCTCTGGACCTTGTACGCCTTGATCATCACCTGGCCAATTATCAACCTCGGTAGTCGTGGTCAACTGACCACCCATTTGCATACCGGTAATCATCACAGGATTCAGGTTCGCACGGGCAGCATAAACCGCTGCGGTGTAGCCAGCTGGACCAGAACCTAAAATCATTAATTTAGCGTGTTTCACATCGCTCATGTCATTGCTCCTGTAAATGAATGTTTGCCAGACTCAACAATGCGGTCGGCTAAAATACTGTGACAAATTCTAACGAAAATCGGCTGAAATTCTTAGAGAAAAATACTAATTACTAAAATAGGGACTTTCTATGAGTTTTCAAGTGAGCAAGCAGAGCATTCTGGATCTTGACTTAGACGTATTTCACGCCAGCTGCCTTCAAAACCGTCAAATAGCCTCAATACGCCATGCTTAACCTTTCCACAACCACTTGCCAGCTTTAATGCTTCTAGCGCCTGATAAACACCAAGTAAGCCAACAACAGGAGCGACAATACCACTTTCGTTACAGCTTAATTGCTGATCCGACAAAGAAGGATATAAGCACTCATAACAAGGCGTTGATTGTTGATGATACAAGAAACTCACCAACTGCCCTTCCCAGCGAATCGCTGCCGCGCTGACCAGTGGTTTTCTCAACAACAGACAAGCACGGTTGATGGCTTTTCTTGCCGTAAAGTTATCCGTACAGTCCAACACCACATCTGCCTGTTCTACAGCACGAAGCAAAGAATTGTCTGCCAGTTTTTGAGCAATCACTTCGATTTGAACGGCTGAATTTTTAAGCGCAATCTGCGCCGCCGCCGCATCGACTTTATTCAGGCCAAGCTGATGTTCAGCATAAAGGACTTGGCGTGGTAAATTGCTGCACTCTAGTTGGTCGCCGTCCGCTAACACTAATGTTCCCACGCCTGACGTAGCCAAATAAGTCGCCGCAATATTCCCTAATCCACCTAAGCCAATAATCAATATTTTAGCTTGGGCAAGATTCAATTGCCCCTGTATATCAAAATTTGGCAGTAATAACTGTCTACTATAACGATCTAACTCTGATTCGTTCATTTTCACCTTACTTTCTTCTTGCTAATCCTGCCCGACTGGTCAATTCTTTGCTAAACTCACTCTATTATTTTATCCATGAGCATCGATATGAAGTTTCCCGGTCAACGCAAACTCAAACATTACTTCCCAGTTTCTCAACCTAAACCAGCTCTGCCTAAATCAGAAGTCCGTCCAGATAAAGACACTTACATCGTTGGTTTGGATGAAACTATCGTCGATGTGGTCGCTAATGTCTCGGATCAATTTTTAAACACATTTAGCATCCAAAAAGGATTGTCGAATCTTGTCGATGCCGACACAGCCTCTGCGATATATGATGAACTCACTGCACAAAACAGCATCTCAGATCATTTTGCTGGCGGCACTATTGGCAACACCATACACAATTATTCCGTGCTAGCTGATGACAAATCTGTGCTACTTGGCGTCATGTCTGCCAATATTACCCTAGGTTCACCAGCTTACCATTATATCTGCCATACCAGCAGTAAAGTCGATATGAATCACCTTCAAGGCGTTGCTGGGGACATCGGCCGTGGCATTACCTTAATCACACCTGACGGTGAGCGCACTTTTGCGATCGCCCCTGGGGACATGGACGAGCCTCAATACGGAACACATTCCGGAAAATATTATCGCCGGTGCGGCTGCCCTGGTAACTTGTGCTTACCCTTTACGCCATCAGGGTAAACCCATCAAACAGGCCATGCTAACCGCCCTACAATATGCCCATCAACATCATGTTCCAACCGCTCTTACATTAGGCACCAAACACCTTGTAGAAGATAATCGTGAAGAACTGCTCGAATTAATCAAAAACTACGTCAACGTACTCGCCATGAATGAATTAGAAGCCGAAGCGTTAACGGGATTATCAGATCCATTACAGGCGGCCAGTGCCATTCTTGATTACGTTGATCTTGTGTTATTAACCGCAGGGCCAGACGGCATGTATCTATGCGGCTATACCGATGATGAGCTAAAACGGGAAACCACACACCCTATTAAATCGGGCAGCTTGGCCGATTTTAATCGTTGGGAATTCAGTCGCCCTATGCTGCGTGAAGCTTGCAAACACCCCGTAAAAGTCTTCTCTCATATCGATCCTTACATGGGCGGCCCCGAAAAAATTCGCAACACCAATGGCGCGGGTGACGGCGCCTTATCAGCATTGCTGCATGATATTTCTGCGAACCACTTTCACAAAGAAGCCATTCCAAACTCCAGCAAACACTTGGCGCCCTTTTTGGCCTATTCCTCTTTTGCCCAAATCTGTAAATACTCGAACCGCGTAAGTTATGAGATATTAGCGCAAAACGCGTCTCGATTATCCCGTGGCTTACCAGAAAGAGAAGACAGCCTAGAAGAAGCTTACTGGGAAAGATAACCGTTCAAGCTTTCTTAGCGACATAAAAAAACCATGCATAAGCATGGTTTTTTTATGTCGTTCTAAACTCTAGATCGCTCTAAAAAGAATGGATTGGCTCTTAATTCATCGCTTCGATGCCAAGTGCATCGTTGCGCTCAAACATACGATTGAGTTCCAACAAAATAACCAACTCATCTTCTTTTTGGTAAACACCTTGAATAAATTTCAAGGCATCGTCATTACCTACGCTTGGACTTTGCTCTATTTCACCTTGATACAAATAGAATACTTCTTGTACCGCATCGACCAACAGACCCACTTGTTCACCATCATGCTCGATGATGATAATGCGCGTGTCATCGGTAATAGTGCACTCTGGCAAACTAAAACGGACGCGTGTGTCCACTACCGTCACAACGTTACCGCGTAAGTTTACGATGCCTAGTACATAAGAAGGCGCACCTGGAACGGGAGCTATTTCGCTATAGCGTAGCACCTCTTTAATCTGCATGACGTTGATACCATAAGTTTCGTCAATCAGCTTAAAAGTCAGATACTGCAACAACTCGCCTTTCTTATTTTCAGATAAGGCTTTCCCTTTTTCTTTAATAGGTGCTAATTCAGACATGGCTCACATCCATATTCAATTTGATTAAAGTACTGTAGAACTCGTTACTGCTTTTGTCTAGTGTAAACAAAGAGTAACGAGTCTACGAGCAAAGTTAAGTAACAATTAGTTGTCTTGTTGTATCCCAACTATTGTCCAATTTCCATTTGCGTCAGACATGTTCTTTTCTAAGTGCCAAATTTCAGCGGTTTCCGATGTTTCATCGCCTTCTTTGATCCAGCCTGAGAACTGTAAAGAAATAGACGCTGTCGAACCGATAAACTCACCACGAACCAAGTCAACCATCAAAGAGATCACTTCAGTACGAGGCTTGTTGTCGCCATGCTTAGCACGCTCTTCAACCAACAAGTTGTAAAGCTCTGGGCTAACATAATCTAAAATTTCATTAAAATTATTATCATCCCATGCTTTTTGCAGTGTGATGTAATGATTTTTCGCTTCTGCAACAAAGGCCTGCTCATTAAAACCAGGTGGCAATTGAATGTCTGGAGTAGCACCGAAACCACTCATTCCAGCCATTGGTGAAGGCTGAACGCTGTCGCGAGTTGATTCAGGCATTTCACGGAACATACCATTTGTGCCAGCTTGTTGAGCCGCTGCTGCAGCGCGACGTTTTGGCGCGATGAAAAACTTGTAGATCAAGAAACCAATCACAGCGAATAACAAGATATCGCCAAATGAAATACCATCAAATGCACCACTACCTAGCAAGGCTGCAAAAATACCACCTGCTAATAGACCGCCTAACAGACCACCGCCTAGACCACCCAAGAAACCAGGTTTTTTAGCACCAGCCGCCGCAGCCGTAGAATTGGTCGCACTCGCTGGCGCCGCTTTAGGCTTAGACACAGAAAAGCTTTTACCAAAACTCTTACCACCACCAAGCTTTTTAGCATGGACATCGGCACTATAGCCCCCCGCCCCAATTGCCAACACAAACGCCAACAGCATGGCATACACAGATGTTTTCACGGTATTTCTCCTATTATTTAAAATTCACTAGACCTACGGCATTGCGTAGGTCTGAAATCATTTGCCTTGCTCGCGCTCGCGCTTTTTCCGCACCCGATTGTAGTATTTCCTCGACATGAACAGGATTTGCTATCAATTCTAGATACTTTTCACGCGGCTCACTCAGTTGACCATTGATCAGGGTAAAAAGTTCCTTCTTTGCTTCGCCCCAAGCAATACCCTCTGCAAAATTCTGACGCATTTGCTGAGTTTGTTCTGGTGTCGCAAACGCTTTATAAATATCAAACACAGTAGAGTCATCAGGGTCTTTCGCTTCCCCCGGTTCTAACAGGTTGGTTTTGATTTTATTGATGCCTTTTTGTAGCTTTTTCTCAGTATCAAATAATGGAATCGTATTGTTGTAACTCTTGCTCATCTTACGACCGTCTAAGCCTTTAAGAATGGAGCCTTCTTCACCCACCACCGCTTCCGGTAATACGAAATGTTCACCAAATAAATGGTTAAAACGACCAGCAATGTCGCGCGCCATTTCAATATGCTGTATTTGATCACGACCAACCGGCACTTTATGGGCGTTAAAGGCCAAAATATCCGCCGCCATTAACACTGGGTAGCAAAACAAGCCCATAGTGATACCAAAATCTGGATCTTGGCCATTAGCAAGATTGTCATCTACCGCGCCTTTGTAAGCATGGGCGCGATTCATCAAGCCTTTTGCGGTGACGCAGGTCAGTAGCCAATTCAATTCAGCAATCTCAGGAATATCAGATTGACGGTAAAAAGTTGCTTTATCCGTGTCCAAGCCACACGCTAGCCAGGTCGCCGCAATTTCTAAACGAGACTGTTTCACACGCTCTGGATCCTGACACTTGATCAAGGCATGATAGTCTGCAAGAAAGAAGTAAGATTCCGTATTGTCTTGACGGCTCGCTTCGATCGCTGGACGAATGGCTCCCACATAGTTACCTAAGTGAGGAGTTCCTGTGGTGGTGACACCGGTTAAAACAATTTCTTTTGCCATTGTTGCTACTCTTTCCTACTTTACACAATGTTGAAATGTTGCTTACCCTACCATAAAAAAACGACCGCAAGAATCACGCATTACGATTATTTAATCTGATGTTTTACAAGCTTTTTTACATCTTCAGCAGATAGTGGCGCCGAATAGTAAAATATCAATGCCAAAGCTCGTCAATAAGGCCTGAATAACGTTCAATACGAGCACTCGTTGCACTCCGAATTAAGCCGCTCGATCCCCATAACGCAAAGGATCTCTTCGCTCGAGTAATACCAGTATAAAGTAACTCTTTGGTTAATACTGGCGAAGGAGTGATAGGCAATAACAGAGCCACATGATCAAACTCTGACCCTTGAGATTTATGCACAGTCATGGCAAAGACCACTTCAAACTCACTCAAACGACTCGGCAGCAAGCCTGTAAAACAACCATCAGGCTGCATAAACCACACTCGAAGACGCTGAAACTCATCAGGCATACAAAGACCAATATCGCCATTAAACAAGCCCAATGCCGCATCATTTCGGGTTAGCATCACGGCTTTCCCCGGATACCAAACATGGGGATCTTTTACTCGTCCTCGCTGATAGAAATACTGCTCCAGCTGAGCGTTCACCTTCTCGACACCAAACTCCCCTTGGCGAACCGCCGTCAGAATCTGGTAACGTGAAAACACCTCATAAAGTTTGGCAATATCAAGGTTCTGACGCACCGCTTCCCAATAATCATCATACCCTTTGGCGAGAGTCGCAATATCGGCCTTGGTCTGTCCTTCTTCTGGCGTTCGCCATTCAACATCCGTGTTATTAGACTGCAAGCAACGTAATACCGCTTGGCTGTCCCCAGCGTTCATGGCTTTTGCCAAGTATCCAATGCCACTATTGGCATCAAAGCGATAGCTGGTTCTTAGCAAGGTCAAGGCTCGACTAATTGGCGGCGCTGACGCATTACCAAACGGCGCAAGGTTTTCTCCAGTAAGACGGCTCAGTCGCTCAGCCCATTCTGGTTGAAAGTAAACCTCTTCGATGCCATAGGATAAATCCCCCAGTACACTGCCCGCTTCTACCGAAGCCAGTTGATCTTTGTCACCCAGCAAAATCAGTCGTGCCTGAGGCGGCATAGCATCAATCAATTTCGCCATCATTGGCAAATCCACCATAGACACTTCATCCACCAGCAACACATCCAAATGTAAGGGGTTTGCTTTATTATGCTTAAAACGACTGCGGCCAAAATCGCTTCCTAACAAGCGATGCAAAGTACTAGCTTGCTCTGGAATGGCAAGCTTAACCTCATCACTTAATGGCAAACCCGCTTTGGCTTTTGAAATGGATTCCGTTAGACGCGCCGCGGCTTTGCCGGTTGGCGCGGCTAACTCAATACGCAACACCTTACCTTCAGCCAGCGACTGAGCCACTAGCAACGCCAAAAGACGAGTCACAGTGGTTGTCTTTCCCGTTCCCGGGCCGCCACTGATCACCGAAAAAGGTAAACTTGCCGCATTGGCGACGGCCACTTTTTGCCAATCTACCGCGTCGGCTTTATTGGGAAACAGCGTTGCCAATAACGCCGCATCCACAGCAAAAGGCGCCACAGTAAATTGCCCCTTGAGATACGTCAGCACTTGTTGCTCATATTGGAAATAACGATACAAATACAAACGCGTGCCCGCCAACACCATAGGGCGTTCAACCACACTGTCTGCCGACGAAACCAGACAACTTGCCAGCAAGACTTGGCACCAAGCCGACACGCTCTTCACACCGCTCTTTTCCAATGCCGCTCTTAATTCTTCTAGATCAATGCCTTCTGGTGGTCTTTGCCAAATATTCGCTAGATCGATACAAATATGGCCAGCCCCAAGGTACGCGCTGCATAAGGCTCCGGCGATATGCACAGCACTCTTATTTACCTCTGAATTGCCTTCTTTGGCATGTTGCGCCAGCTGCTCAATCCACTGACGATCAATCGCTCGTAAAACCCCTTTAGCTTGCCAAGCAGACAAACTAAATGACGTCGTAGCAGATGGATTTTCTTCGCGCGCTTTTTCATCAAGAGAGTCGAGCAAACCTAGCTGATTAGAAAAGTCCATATTGCACTACCTCATCATTCGATTTGCTATCCATGGATTTATCACTCTGAGCCTTGCCACTAAACAGCTTATCGAGCGCAGTCACATGCTCAAGCGTTAAACGGTTTTGAAAAACACCCGTTTGCTGCCCTACTCGCATGCCACGCAAAAACAAATACACCACGCCGCCCATGTGTTTTTCATAGTCATAATTCGGCAAACGCTGCTTCAACAAGCGATGTAAGGCCAAGGTATAAAGCTGGTATTGCAAATCGTATCTGTGCTCGGCAATAGCATGAACTAATCTCTCTGGCTCGTAATCAGCCAGGTTATCCCCCAAGTAATTGGACTTATAATCCAGCACATAATAACGGCCTTGGTATTCGAACAATAAATCGATAAAGCCTTTTAACATGCCTTTTAATGGACGATCTTGAATCATCGGCGCAATACGCGATACCTTATCGTGTTCACGAGAAATGCGGTCCAGCTGCAAGGCATTCATGCCGGTCACCGGAATAAAAAACTCCATTTCTTTGCGACAAGCCGAGGGTGCCAAACGCCCCAAGCTCATTTCCGTCATTAACTCGGTATTAATAATATCGGGCAACCATTCGCTCAATACGTCTTGCCATTCGCCAAAGCCCTGACGCTCGTAAAAATCGATCATGCGCTTACGGTGACTGGTTTTTAATAAGTCGTTAAAGCTCGGATTAGCAGACACATCATGCAGGGCTTTGCCTTCCAGCGTATCATGCAAGAAAGTACCAGGTTTGGCGCCTTTGGGAAAAGTAAAGCGACTCTTTTGCGGCTCAAGCACGGGGTCAGACAGATCCGTTTCATCCAATAAAGGATCGACAAAACGCGCCATCTCATCCAAGCCTGGCACGCTTTCATCGTGGTATTCTTTGTCTTCCACTACAAGAGAAGAATAACTCCCCACCCACCAGTCTCGCTCTACACGCCCAGTAAAATCTCGCGCACGGGGTTCAACTAAGTCGGCTTGCGCCATTTTGAATCGTGGTAGGCTCGGAGGCTCATTAGGTAAATCCAACAACTGCATTTGACCATGCTGATAACGCCCACAAAGGCGTTCGATACTTGGGTACAAATCACCAGCCTCAAGCGGCTCGCCTTCGCCAATCAAGGCACCTACACCACTAAGATGCACCTCTGATATCGCGCCACGAGTTTTATTCGCCCCTTTTCCTACCTCCATGGCACCGATAAAACACGCTTCTTTGGAGCGGGTTAACGCCACATAAGCCAAACGAATTTCGGCCGCATACAACTCTTCTTTGTGCTGCTCGGTTTGCGCTTCATCAGGGTCAATGGCGATCCACAATTGCTGTTGCGCATCGTGGTATAAAGCCGATTTGTCTTGATCTCGATACGGCGTAAACGCAAACGGCAAATACACTATCGGATATTCCAAGCCCTTACTTTTGTGAATGGTGACAATCCGCACCAACTCCGCATCGGTTTCAAGGCGAATCTTTTGCTCATCACTATTGCCATTCGGCGTTTGAATCGCCAACCTGAGATAACGCAAAACGCCTTCTTTGGAATCCAACTCAAGGGACTTTTGCTGTAGCTTTTCGGTCAAATGCAGAAAGTCGGTTAAGCGACGTTCACCACCAGTATGGCTGAGCATATTCGCCGCCAGTGACACGTCTTGCATAAACTCACGTAACATAGGCAGCAAGCCTTGCTTGTCCCAAATAGCTAAATAGTCGCGGAACGCCTGCCCCCATTTTTCATACACCACATCATCGTGATTGAGCGTATCCAAATCTTCCAACGACCAATCCACTAAGCTGGTTGCCAAGGCCGAACGCAATTTGCTTTCTTGCCCATTGGATAATATCGCTGTCAGCACAATCAGTAGCTCGCGCGCCTCAACGGTTTCAAACACCGAGCCTTTGTCACTCAAATATACACTGGCGATACCGCGCTGACGTAAGGCGTCTTTCAAGGCATTGGCTTGACTAAAATTGGTCACCAACAAGGCAATATCTTTTGGTCGCACGCCTTTGCCATCAATAAGCGCAGAGCCTTGCTGCCCTTCTAGCAACAACTCATGAAGGTGCGCCGCGCAGGACTCCGCCATGGTCTGACGATACTCTTTTGCCGATACGGGTTCGTCACTGCGTTGATATAAAAACTGCAGCGCCGCTTGCGTTTGCCCTTGTCGAGTAAAGCCACTGGCAACACCACGATCTTGCACCTCAATAAAAGGAATCCGGTGACGCGAAAGGGTTCCGCTTGGGTAGTAAAAAGTCCATTGACTGCCTGAATCATAGCTGCAGAGGAACGGTAATTCGTTGCCAAGGAATACACACTGTCGACACGTTTTTTAGCCGCCAAATAGGTGTAAATATCCGCGCCACGAAAGGCATATATCGCCTGTTTTGGATCACCGATCATGATCAAGCCAAGCGTATTTTGATCTACCGTCGCTGGGGCATAAATGGTGGAGAAAATCCGATATTGCACCGCATCTGTATCTTGAAATTCGTCGATTAGAGCGATCGGATAAAGATGGCGAATGCGCTCTGCCAACTTGCCCGCTTCGTCTTTCGTTAGCGCCACATCGAGAGAGGTTAGCAAATCCGTAAAAGTCAGCGACTGCGTACTGCGCTTCCAGCGTTTCATGCGCTCTTGGGTTTGCTGCCAAAGCTGAGTCAACAAGACGGCTTTTAATCGCCCTGCATCCGGAAAGCTTTCGCGCAAGGCTTGCACCAAACCAAAGAATTCATGAGCAGGCAGATCCCCGCCTTTGCTCAATCGGCTGGCGTGTTCATTGCTATCAAATTTTTCGAGGCTCTTGTCTAGCTCGAAACGGGTTGAATGTGCCCATTGCGTGATGGCTTGAATATCTTTCGACGGATCTTTGCGCCAAAACGTGCGTTTTATACCACTGCGCTCAAGGGCATCAATGATGTCTTGCGATTGAGCTAGCCACATGGAGCGAACCGCTGCCATGGTTTGTTGAGCCTGACTTAGCGCACTTTCCCAATCGTAATCTGGCACGGCGATTTTGGCGTCAGGCTGGTTATTCAATAAATATAAATCTTTCAACAAAGCATCTGGATTCGACCAAATCGGCTGAATCAAGGCCGCCTTGGTGTCGTCCATTGGATAAAACACGCTACGCCAAACGTCCTTCACCGCCATAGACAAGGGCGCCAATTCGTCGGTTTCAATGGTTTGCTGGAACAGCATGCGACTTTCAAAGGCGTTTTGACTTAGCATACGCTGACAAAAACCATGAATGGTAAACACCGCGGCTTCGTCCATTTGCTTTTCGGCGTACAGCAGTTTTTCAATGGCGCCCGCGCGCTGATCGTCTGACATTTGCGCCAGCCAGTCCGCCAGAAAGACATCGCGACTTTCGCCTTGCAATAAGGCTTTTCGCGCGGCTCGTATGCGCCCACGAATCCGTGCTTTTAACTCGGCGGTGGCGGCCTCGGTAAAGGTCACTACCAAGATCTGATCCACTGTGAGCGGTTTATCTAAATCACCGTTATTCCCAGATAAAGACGGCCCACTCGGCACCAGCAAACGCAGATACAAGTTGGCAATGGTGTAGGTTTTCCCTGTGCCTGCGCTGGCTTCGATTAAGCGTTTGCCAAACAACGGGAAGGTTAAGGCATTAAGCGGTTCAGGAATCATGTTCAAGGCGTCTGCATTAGCAGAAACGGACTCGTTAGAAAGACTCATTCCATCTCCTCCAAATGACGATGCATGGGCAACCAAATTTGCTCACACAAAGCGACAAACTGAGCTTTTTGCGACTGTAAATCGGGGAAATAACGCTGCCAATAAGCATCGTCGACCTCGCTACGAGTAAAGGCACTGCTGTTGTCTTGATACTGTTTCAACGCTTGCTCCCAAGCGATATCAGGGTCTTCTTGCGTTTTGCTCGCACAATAACTTTTGCACCATGCGTCAGCACTTTTCGCGGGCAAGGCAATTGGCTGACACAAGCCTTGCTGTAACAACGCCAACATCTTGTTTAGATAGTCTTGGGCATCGTTTGGCGGAATGATAATAAAACTGTGCTGAAGCAACTTGCCAGTTTTACTCAAATTAATAAGATGATGCTGCTTTGGCGTACCTTGGGCGCACAAGGCCAAATGCTCGATCCACGCCTGCATTTTTTGATGAGCGGATAAATCGCCAATGCGATAAGACAAACGCGTCGTCGCCGTTGGTAAATCCAACCACGCCTGCAAAACAAGACTGCCAAGGGTTAAATTTACTTCAATGGGCGCGCATTCCTCCAAGGCATAGCCCTGTAACACAGACAGCAACTGACGACATTGACCACGACTCTGCTGCAAAGACAAACGCCCTAACGCGCCGTAAGGCAAGGCACCCGTTAAGGACAAACGCTCAACAAACGAATCTTCATCGTCTTTTAGCATGGCTTGTAGCAAGCCTTCACGCAATTGATAGCCCGCCAAGCCATCTAATGCGAATGGTTCGTCCTCTTTTTCTTCCTCTTCTGGCAAGCTCAAATAGGCTTTTAATCGGCGCTGAGTAAAGTAACGCGCCGGATGCCCAATAAAACGCGACAACTCATCAAGAGCCAGCTCCAATCTTGGCTGCTCTAAACCATCCAGTGGAAGAAACGCTTGTGGCTCATTATCCACCGGAACACTTAATAACGCCGGCAACCATTGATCGTCATAGCTGTATAAGCGTTTATCAAATTGAACGGCCGATTGTTGCGATTGAACGTAATAAGCGGCATTAAAAGGCTGCAACGGATGCTCAAGAATCAGTCGCTCTAACAAGGCTTTCTGCGCCTCGTCTGGCGCCAATGTTTGGTCACCGTCAAACACACAACTTTGACCTATGTATTCCAACAACTCACTGACTAAAATAGACGCATTCTTTTCGCTGTTATCTTGAATACTGCGACCAACATAACTGATATAGAAACAATCTCGTGCCGACATTAAGGCTTCGAGAAACAAGTATTTGTCGTCTTCTCGTCGGCTTCGATCGCCGCTGCGATATTGCCCGACCATCAAATCAAAGCCCATTGGTGCGACGCTTCGAGGATAATCCCCCTCGTTTAAGCCCAATACACAAATGACTTTAAACGGCACCGAGCGCATGGGCATCAAGGTGCAAAAGTTGACGCGCCCCGCTAGGAAACGCTGTCCGCCTTGGGACTCTTGCAACAATGGCGAGAGCAACTGACGGATTACTTGCTGATCCAATGGCGCATCAAAATACGCTTGCTGCCACTGCAGCGTTAACGCATCAAGCTGCTTACTCAGCAGCACCTGAAAGGCATCGTCTTCGTCCACCAAAAAGAAGCGTTCCGCTAAGTAATACAAGGTCGAAATCCATTCTTTCGGCGTAAGGGATTCCATTAACTTGGCTTGTGCATCGTTAATGGCAACCAAAAACTCAGCGAGTTTACCGGCCACAGAGGCTTCTAAACCTTCCACATCACCGTAACTTAATGTGTCTTGCCAAATATGGTCATGTCCCATGGCATAACCCAATAACATTCGACGCACGCCATTCAGCCAAGTATGAGATTCTTGCATCGGTAAATCGTGCTGCTGAGCGGTTTTGCCATCCAACCCCCAACGAATGCCAACTTCTGTCGACCATTGTCGAATACGCTCTAACTCGTCAGCGGTTAATTCAAAACGCGCCAACACCGCAGGCACTTCTAATACGCTGATCAATTCTGACAAGGTGAAACGACTTTCGCCCAAACCAAGCAAATACAAATAGGCATCGACAATCGGGTTTTCCATGCCGCCAGATTGGTCAATCAAGGCAAAGGGAATCTGTTTTCTGACCTGAACACTGCCTTTAACAGCACCGCTCTTTTTTTCACCCCCAAAAATCGCCTTCACAAACGGGCTGTAGGTGTTGACGTCCGGTAACATGACGATGATGTCTTTTGGCGTTAAGCTCGGATCGCTCTCGAACATTTGCAACAGCTGATCATGCAAGACTTCCACTTCCCGCAATGGACTGTGACAACGATGCACACGAATACTTTGATCATCCACTGCGATAGCGTGACGATATTCCGCATTGGCAATACTGGCGTCTCTTTCTTGTTTCGAGCCATGGTTTTCTAGGGTCAATACATCTTGCTGAACCCATTGCAGTAACCCAGTCGATTGCTCACTACGATAATCTTCGAACACTTCCAGCTCGTTGTCGGCCATCTCTTGCAGCTGAGCAATGTAGTCTCGCCCCAAACGCCCCCAACTTGCCAACAGCGGATTGGCATCCAGATGCAAGGTATCCGCGCTCAAACCTGGCTTGAGGGTTTGGCGTTTTATTTCTCGGCCCAAATAATGTTTATCGACCACATCGCCCCAATAAAAGCGACAAGGGTTCTGCAAAAACAGATGCACATCAATCCAGCCAGAAGCAGCCAACACGCGCAGAGATTCCAGCGTATTTGGCGGCAAGGAAGATACGCCAAAAATAAAAATTCGCTCAGGAACACCCGCTGGGCGCGCAGACGATAGCGTCGCGTCATGTAAAGCTTCAATAAGATTCCCCCGATGATACAAGGAAGTTCCTTGTTGACTGACATCGGCCACCAGATCTCGCCATAGAATCGCTTGCCAAGGTTGCTGCTCAAAGATGGCTTTCAGCTTGGGGTCTTGCGCTTCGCCCCCTCCCAACTCTTGATCCAATCAGGACGATACACCAGATATTGGTCATAAATATCGGCAATGCTGCTGCATAACTGGAAGCGGCGGATTTGTGTGTCGTCTTCTTCCAAATACCAACTCAGCGCTTGGAATTCGGGTTCGTGTAAGCGTGTGTCCAGCAAGCGCATTAAACGCCATACCAAGAAAGACTTATTAAATTCACTTTGCGCCGGAATATCGTCTAACGTTTGTGCAAAGGTTTGCCAAACAAAGGTAGAAGGCAAAGGAAACACCAAACCCGCCGCAATAGAATGAGATTCGGCCAAAAACATCTTCAGCCACTGCGCCATACCAGGGTTTTGTACCAATATATGCTCATCATCAAACGGATTTTCTGGCGGCGAAACAGCCAAAATCTTCGCAAGCAACACGGCCAAATCCTCTAGACGGTTACTTGTGTAAAGTTGAAACATGCACGAATCCTAGGCTTCAAAAAAAGAATCAATAAAATCAAAGAGAAAGTAAACACACTTCCGTTTTGTTATTTGAACTGTAATGCAAACAGCCGTTTAAACAATGAATAAGCCTAACCTTGGAAGCGATAAAAAAGAAGGACTGAATAATTTAAAAAGTGAAGAGACGACAGATTAGGTGTTAGAGGTGACCGAAAAGACGAATACTAATTATTCCAAGCGTTAACACAGTGGGAAAAGATACTAAAGGACACTTTACTGAAAAGCTTGACTCAAAAATGCCTAGGTAGATCACGGCTACCATGCAGAACGCGAACAACTCTTAAGCGATCATTGAGAATACGATAAAACACCACATGGGATTGGCTGACAAAGCTATAAAGCGCTTCTCGGATTTCGCTGCGTTCACGCCCGATGCTGGGGTTGTTACAGAGCTGGATAAAGCAGTGTTCTAGATTTTTTAAATACCGAACGACCTGATCGAGTCCAAACTCAGTATCGCTATAATCAAAAATATCACTCAAGTCTTACGCCGCTTCTGGCGACAGTTCATAGCTTGCAATAGAAGAAGCCATTAAGCGCGTCTTTCTTCCAACTTGGAATTAAGAATATCCTGCACTTTATTCGGACTCGCTTCACCATCCCAACCTTTGGCTATTTCTGCGCGTAGTTCTTCTATTATGCGATGACGGTAGATTTGATGCAGACGCAATGCATCGCACACCACTTCGCTGGCATTTTGAAAATCACCGCTTTGAATTTGCGCAGAAATGTAAGCTTCTTGTTTATCGGTAAAACTGATATTCATGCTATTAATCCTCATGATCTTTTCATTTCAAGCTATCACTCCATGTCTATATTTATCAAATATGGACATTACCCTTCATACTCTGTCGCTATTAAGTATTAGTAGCCCTAAAAATATAGATTTCATTGTGGGCGGGGTATCGGTATAGGTCTCGTGTAAATCACTTTGCTAGTTTAATTGCGATCAATGGCCAATGCCAAGCTAGATGCACGTATGAGGAAAAAACTAAAATGAATATATGGTGGAGCTAAGCGGGATCGAACCGCTGACCTCTTGCATGCCATGCAAGCGCTCTCCCAGCTGAGCTATAGCCCCACAAAACGCGTAGCGTAAGTGGACAGTGTGTCCTGGGTGATGTTTTTATAGACCACTTATTTAGCAATAAATGGTGGAGCTAAGCGGGATCGAACCGCTGACCTCTTGCATGCCATGCAAGCGCTCTCCCAGCTGAGCTATAGCCCCTAAAAACTGGCGAGGATTTTATGGGCGCTTGCTAATACTGTCAACCTTTTTACCAAGCTCTAATCGGATATTTTTACCAAATCAACACAAAATCGAACACTTTCATCATTGTGATGATCCGCCTTTTTGTGTTTTTATAACTCCTTGTTCTAACAGCATGAGAGCAACCGTTTCAAACTCAACTTCAATAAAAAGAGAAGCGCAATGATCGAATTTCCAACGGTCTTAGACGATTTAATGATGGCCCAACAGCCGATACTCAAAAGAACAAAAGAAATTTTTGGGTATGAACTGCTATTCCGTGGAAAAGACTCCCTAAACGCCAACATCTCTGACGGTGAAGCGGCAACAAGCCAAGTGTTGGTCAATCTTTGCATTGGCATCACTAAACTGGAATCTCAGCTCAGAAAACCTTTTTTTATCAATATGACAACCGAACTCATGTTGTCGGACGCTTTCTTTCCTATCGACCCAGATACGGTCTATATTGAGATTCTTGAAAGCCAAAAACTGACACCAGAATTCTTTACCGCTTTAAAAAATTGGCGAGCAGCGGGCTATCGATTCGCCCTCGACGATTACCAATTTGATGAAAACTATCAGGCACTGCTCCCCTGGGTATCCATCGTAAAAATAGATGTGCTTCTTACACCACCCAGCGAGCACATAGAACAAATTAAAGAGTTAAAATCGAGAGGCCTTATTTTACTGGCGGAAAAAGTAGAAAATGCCGCCATGTTTGAGGCTCTGCAAGCAGCTCGGTTTTGATTTGTTCCAAGGCTATTTTTTACAACGCCCCGAGCTTATCAAAGGCAAAAGAATCGATTCGGCCACGCACGGCGCAATCGAGTTGGTTAACGCCTTGCAAAACAAAGACATCAGCATTGAAGCATTGACCGACCTAGTCGCTAAAAATCCCAAGCTGTCCTATCAATTGCTGCGCATTCTTAACAGCCCGGTTTGCGGCGTATCTAAAACCGTCACCTCCATCAAAGAAGCCATTATCTTTTTGGGCTTGGTACAGTTAAAAAAATGGGCACTACTGATCACCATCACCTCATCAACAAAACAACCGCAATCACTGCTCAAAATCCTATTAACCCGCGGGCGTTGCTGCCAATTATTAGCAGAAAGCAAACAATCAACTCTTGCTGATTCTGCTTTTATGGTTGGAATGATGTCTGGCATAGACGCCGTGTTCAACTTAGAAAAATCCATTGTGTTAGAACAGATTGCTTTAGATAAAAGCTTACTCGCTGCCATCCTCAAACAATCGGGAGAACTTGGCGGTTATCTGAAACAAACATTAAGCTGTGAAGAGCAAGACTGGAACAAAATCCAGTCAATGACACCGGCCGAAAGAACAACACTCAACAGAGCCTTTTTAGACGCCATGCTATGGGCTGATGACGTCGTCCGATCAATAAATTAATTAAATACAAAATAAATGTATTTTTTTACGTTAAATGATTGACACCCCAATAAAAAACCATAGAATACGCTTCACCTTTTTCAAGGCCAGTGTGGTGGAATTGGTAGACACGACGGATTCAAAATCCGTTGCCTTCGGGTGTGGCGGTTCGAGTCCGCCTACTGGTACCAACATAAAAAAAGCGCTTACTTCGGTAAGCGCTTTTTTTGCATTCAACTTGCCACCAAAGAACAGCACTCGACTAAACAAGTGCCTTCAAAGAGTCAGAACAATCAATGATCGTCAAAACCATGCAATACGTAATCGGGTAGATCTTCTTCTTTTGGAATCGGCGTCGACCGCCCAGTTTCGTCTATCGCCACAAACTTAAACATCCCTTCTGTGACTTTTTCTCGTCGTCCAATGCGCCCACGGCGAACCCAAGCCTCCACAAGAATATTCATTGATGTACGGCCAACCGACTCTACTCGGGTATACACCCCTAAAATATCCCCCACTTTTACTGGGCGAATAAAACTCATACCATCCAGCGCGACCGTCACTACCCGAGACTGAGCACGCTGACCTGCACATATGCCCGCCGCGATATCCATTTGCGATACCACCCAACCACCAAAAATATCACCCGCTGGATTCGTGTCGCCAGGCATAGCCACGGTTCTTGTCGTAAGACGACCTTTTGCCTTTTCTTCAAACTCTGACATAACGCTCTCTCAATCAGTTTTTCCCACTCACTAAGCGCAAGTGTATCCGTTTATACAGACAGAGAGTAACAACAAAATAATATCTCAGACATTTTAAAAACGCATAACGACACACACAAACCCAAGCTTACTTGATTGAGTCTGCTTCATAATAAATAGCGGTTCCTTTGGCCTCTGTTGTTGGGAACGAAAAACTCGAACCAATCGAAGTACCTATCCCGCCACCACTGCCAGCACTAACGCCAACCCCCGTACCCAAGCGTCTAAACGACAACTGTGTTACCTCATCCAAAATGACACCGTTAGCGCCAATTTTCGCTGCCTGCTCTTTTAACTCTAGAGTCGCTTTCTCTTTTCGAGACGCCTCGGTAAAACCATTGTCACTTGACGCATAGACAGTCCCAACCACCTCGTAGGCAAACGTAGGCGCCTGATCAAATACCGTCACTTGATCCACCTCAAGCTCTGGCATCTGCTGCCCTGTCACCACATGGGAACCAGAAGCACAACCAAACAGCAAAGCAGGTAACGCCAAAACAAATAAGCACTTTAGATACGTCATCATCACACCAACCTCTTACATTGAAACGCTAAATCATAACAGTGTTGCACAAAGAGCGTGAAAGCAGATCGACAAAACTGTGAATTTTCGACTACCGAGGAGATACAAACAAACACAATATCCTGCAAGCGAGCAAGCCGATTATCGCCTATCATAAAAACAACAAGCACAGAAAGTAACATGAGAGGTAAAAATGAGCGAGCTAATGGAAACCGACATTTCATGCCCTTACTGCGGCGAAAACATCGACGTCGTAATCGAAGTATTAGATGAAAGCCAAGAATACATAGAAGATTGTCAAGTCTGCTGCCGCCCCATCACCTTCAACATCGACACCGCCTTCGACGGCTCCACCTCGGTTTCCGTCTACTCGGAAAATGAGACGTATTGATTGAAGAAATCCATGGGTGACGTAGCGTGCAAACACACCTTCCCACAAGCAAGAAACGTCAGAGGGTCAGAAAACCGTACCAACTGGCGTTGGGTCGCAAGCGACGTAATGTCCTGGGCACTGGCTCAGAAAATGACGCATTGAGTTAATGTCCTACCCTTAGTCATCAGCCATTTCATCTAAGTTATTACCTTTCTTACCGTCCGGCCGTGTCCTTAAATGTTCCTTATCCTTCCTCTTCACTACAACCAAATCTATCAATCCACTTTTAGTCATCCCAAGAGCTTTTTCAGTGGAAGTAAAGTTTTTGTTACCTTCCAGCAATACATCAGTAATATTGCCATTTTTATCACGTTTTGCGTCAACCACTTTACGCTTCTTAGCCATCAATTTTCCTTATTTTTGCGACCCTAGTTAGAAAAATAAGAATAGTTTAGATACCAAAAAACCGCCACTTGGGCGGTTGATTAGTGACGATGGGGTGACTATCTAATATCAAGGCCGCTTGTGCTAGAAGAAGCAAAATAAGGCATTCCTAGCTGTTACAGTTGTAAAATCTTTAGAATAGACGGGCTAGGACTGAAAAAATGCAGAACAAAAACTTCTCTTTCTATCTCTTTCTAATTCTTCCTATCTTTTACCACCAGCTGATAGTTTTTTCCGATTAGTTACATCGCTCTCTATACATTAATATTATTATGAATTTGACTAGGCCGTCAAAGTACATCGGGTAGGAGGCAAACATGTCTAACTTTGAATCAACAACTAAACGAGATGACAAAAAAACTCTAGTTGCACTACACAGAGCTAGAAAAAATGGCATTAGAATGAACGTTATAGGAGCCGGTGGTCTATCCATGAGTCCCTAACGACTTAGCTAAATCTAAAAAAATCCAGACAACTACAGAAAAAGTCGAGGCTCTTTTCTCGTTTTCTTAAGTAAATAATTCATGGGTATTTAAATGGAATTAGCAATTTTAATACCTATTACACTTTTAGGAGGCTTCCTATATTGTAAAGTCTCCTATCGCCAGTTTATAAAATTTCATAGATATAACGATCAACACCTTTATCTTCAAGCTGCCCTTTGCGGACTACTACCTTTACTGATTTCCTTTCTGTTAGCATTTTTATTACTATTCTTGGTTACTCAGTCATATCCCAATTTCATTAGGTGGTCATTAGAAAATATCATCAATAAAGCATTTCCAGACATTACAGAGCAAAATATAAGTCAGCTCCCTCTCTTCACATACACAACGTCCATACTTATTCCTTTTGTTTCTTGGCTACTAGCAATACTAAGCAATTTAGGCATGTACTTATTTGGAGATAACAAAGATGCCTACAATAAGTCCATAGACCAAATATTGGAGTGTACTGTCGATATCTTTTCAGGCTCTTTTAAATCAAATCTACGTATAGCCAAACAAAATAAAGAAGAAATCAAAGAGCTAACACGAATATATGAAGTTAAAAGAATCGTTTTAGGAAACCCTCTAGATAGCTTTTTCTATAATGCATACACAAAAACCGAACCTGTAGAGATCACAACCAACTCTAATACGATTTTCATTGGCGGTGTTCTATCGATTGGAGAACCAAATGAAAAAGATGGACTAGGCCCAGAAATTACAATTTTTCCAATTGCTAGCGGGTATATTTGCCAAAAAACACTCAAAAACAGATTAAACAAAATTTACCCTAAACACATTAGAGAAGAGTTACCTACTTACATAAGATTGGATCAAATTATATCTGCTAGGCCATTCAAAGCAGAAAACTACACGAAAGAAGATATAGACAGCCCAAAAGATGACTCACCCCAAATGAGTCTAATCTAGCATCAAAGCAATATCACCCATATCTGGTGCGCAGTAAACCCGCTGCAGGATTCTTAGGTCTGTATGACCTGATATTTTCGCTAGGTTCAGTACGTCCACTTTGGTGGCTAGTCGCGTGAGTGCTCCCCGCCTGAGATCATGAAAGTGCAGATCGTCTATTAGGCACTTGTTACGAATCTTCCTGAAATTCACATCAAGGGATGCCTAACTTTAGGTTAAAGGCCTTTAGCTTGCAATCAACCAGTGTCTTGAGTTTTTCCAATACTTTCACTGCAGCGGTAGATAATGGCACAGTTCGAGGGTTACCGTTATTTGTTTTGGGTAGATAAACGGTTCGTCTTTCTAAATTCACGTCTTCCCAAGTAATGCCGCAAATCTCACCAGCTCGCATAGCGGTTTCAATAGCAAAGACTATGGCCGCACCAATTCGTTCGCTTTTTGATTCTGGCGGTACGTCTATGTTGTATTGCGTGGCGATCATTGGTTGTTCAAATTCACCTGAGCGCAGTTTTAAAAATAAACGCCACTGAATATTCTCCGGTGCAATGTGCGGTGCAGTTTCGGTGCAGAATTTCAGAAAAGATAGCATATAAGCGGAAAAGCTTACAATTTGAAGTAACACTAAGAAAATGCTGGAGAGTAGATATTTAAAGGGATTGAGCAAGATAATAAAGTGCAGGCATAAAAAAAGGCACCATAAATGGTGCCCGGGACCGGAATCGAACCGGTACGATATTTCTATCGCAAGATTTTAAGTCTTGTGTGTCTACCTATTTCACCACCCGGGCATATCTGATTTTGGAGGCCGGAGTCGGAATCGAACCGGCGTACACGGAGTTGCAGTCCGCTGCATGACCACTCTGCCATCCGGCCTCATATCAGATACATCTTTTGATTGGAGCGGGAAACGAGGCTCGAACTCGCGACCCCAACCTTGGCAAGGTTGTGCTCTACCACTGAGCTATTCCCGCGTCTCAAAAGACGGTGCCTATTCTATGTATTTGAGCTTTCACGTCAAGGAAAAAATCCAAATAAATAGCTAACTTAGGCACTTTTTTTAAATCTGTTTAGTTTTTGTTCGACTCTTTAGACATTAGCTCAGGCCAAGCGGCTTTTAAGTAGACATACATAGACCAAAGCGTTAATAACGCAGCCGCAATTAAGACCGCCTCCCCTACGTGGGCTTCTAGTGTATCTGGCCTGCTGCCCAATAAAATGAAAATGGCCAACATTTGCATGGTGGTTTTTAGCTTACCGATATACGACACGGCGACACTGGCACGCTTACCCATTTCCGCCATCCATTCACGCAGTGCCGAGATCACAATCTCACGACCAACAATGACAGCACTGGCTAAGGTTAATAAGGGATTAGAATAGCTTGCCACCAGCAGAACTAAGGCAATGGATACCATAAGTTTATCGGCAACGGGGTCAAAAAAAGCGCCAAACGCGGTGGTTTGATCCAGTTTTCTTGCTAGGTAACCGTCTAACCAATCCGTAATAGCTGCCAAGGCAAAAATCATCGCGCAGGTGTAATAGCGCCCTTCCCACGGCAAATAATAAATTACCACAAGAATCGGAATCATAAAGATCCGCACGGACGTTAATATATTCGGTATGTTCATCTTATTCCTAATTATTTTAGCACCCCCTAACTTTTATGAAGATGGAGGTAAATTTCTTCTGCTTTTTTGACACTAATCCCTTTCACCTTAGCAATATCTTCCTGACTTGCCGATAACAATTCTTGATACCCCCCAAACGCCGTCAGCAGCTCTTTACGGCGATTTGGCCCAATACCAGGAATATCCTCCAACACCGAGTGACGACGTTTCTTATCTCGCCTACGACGATGACTTTTTACAGCAAACCGATGCGCTTCATCACGTATATGCTGAATCAAATGCAGCGCCGCTGAATCAGGCGGCAAAACCACCTCATCCTCTTTTGAACCAATATACAAGGTTTCAAGGCCTGGCTTGCGAGTGTCTCCTTTGGCGACACCCAACAAAAATATGTTCACCAAACCCAACTCTTTCAATACATTTTCTGCTTGCGTCAACTGACCTTTACCACCGTCGATAAGCAAGACATCTGGCGCTTCAAGCTCACCAGTCTTCACTCGTTTGTAACGACGAGTTAAGGCTTGTTTCATCGCGCCATAATCATCACCTGGCTCAACCCCTTCGATGTTAAAGGAGCGATATCGCTTTTTGTCCGGCCCATCTGGCCCAAACACGACACAAGATGCCACCGTTGCCTCACCACTAGAGTGACTAATATCAAAGCATTCCATGTGTTTTGGCGGTTCGGAAAAGCCCAATAGCTTTTGCAACGCCGTAATACGGCTAAAATGATTACGCTTATCCGACAATCGAGCTTGCAAGCCTTGCTCGGCATTCAGCTTCGCCAAATCCAACCAACGAGCACGCTGCCCTCTGACATTGCTTAACACTTCGATTTTTTTCTGCGTGGTTTCAAAAATGCCTTCTACCAACGCATCACCATCCTCTAACTCATGGCTTATGATAAGCGTCTTCGGTAACTCTTGAATACCACCAAGATAAAATTGTGCAATAAAAGACGACAATAATTCGCCTTCGGTGATTTCAATGGGCATTTTGGGGTAATAACTTTTACTCCCAACCACTTTACCTTTGCGCACCATCATCACATGAACACACAAACCACCCGGCTGAATAATCGAAGCAATCACGTCAGCCTCGCCCGTTTGTCCATAGACATGCTGCTGCTCTTGAATGTGTTTAAGCTGAATGATTTGGTCACGTAGCTCAGCGGCGCGTTCGAACTCCATGTCGGCTGCAGCCGCACTCATCTGGGTAGAAATTTCTGCCGTTAACTCTTGGTCTTTTCCCTGCAAAAACATGCGAGCGTGACGCACGTCCAGCTCATACTCTTCATCACTGATTAACCCAACACAAGGTCCGGAGCAACGCTTAATTTGATACTGTAGACATGGCCGAGATCGATTCGAGTAAGTACTGTCCTCGCACTGACGCACCTTGAACACCTTTTGCATGGTGATCAAACTTTCTTTTACCGCACTGCCGCTCGGAAAGGGACCAAATAACGTTCCTTTATCCGTTTTATCGCCGCGCCGAAACAACAACGCCGGATGAGGATGATTGGATAGCAGAATATAGGGATAAGATTTATCGTCACGGAGTAAAATGTTGTACGGTGGACGATGCTGTTTAATCAGCGTTTGCTCAAGCAACAACGCTTCCGTTTCGCTTTTGGTAACCGCTATCTCAATGGTGTGGATACGACTCACCAGAGCCATGGTTTTGGTGGTTAACCCCGTCACGCGAAAATAGCTCGCCACACGGTTCTTAAGATTTTTAGCTTTGCCAACATAAAGCAACTCACCTTTTACATCGTACATGCGATACACGCCTGGCCGAGTGGTTAAATTGCTGACAAAGTGTTTAGGATCAAATTCTGAATGGCTCAAACAAACCTCGTTTTCGCCTAGCCCATACCAAGCACATTATAACGTACTGCTAAATGAATCAGTTCAACATCGCTTTCAATATTCAGCTTTGCAAAAATACGAGTACGGTAGGTACTTACGGTTTTAGGACTCACGTTTAAATGCTCAGCGATTTCATTGGATTTTTTGCAATCCACAATCATTTGCGCCACCTGCAACTCTCTGTCTGATAGCTGCCCCAAAGGAGACCCTTGACCATCGATCGAGAATTTAGACAACGCCATTTTTTGGGCGATACCCTTGGAAATATAGTGCTCACCTCTGGACACAATTTGAATGGCTTCGAGCAACTCGGAGGTGTTGGTACCTTTCGTTAAATAGCCAGAGGCCCCAGCTTCAAGTAATTTTACGGGGTATAAGTTGTCATCCAATGCGGACAACGCAATGATCTTGGTTTTAGGCAGAAGACGCTTTATCTCTTTTGTCGCCCCTAAGCCGCCAATTCCCGGCATATGCACGTCCATTAAGACGATGTCTGGCAACCATTTTTTGGCATGAATAATGGCCTCTTCACCACAATGCACCACACCAACCACTTCAACACCCTTTACATCCTGTAATACACGACTAATGCCTTGGCTCACCACATCATGGTCGTCAACAATCAATACCTTCAACATAACAACCTCACCAAACTTTCCTACGCCTTGTGTCGATTTCCATCTTACCGAGAATGAAACCGCCTATAGCATCCTGCTAATAAAAAATTATGTTATATAAGAAATAGAAAAAACGCACCGTTATTCTGGCAACTTTTCTGTATAGCCCATTTCTAACAGCTTTTTCTGACTGATGTCACGATAACGATTGCGCACACCAGATCCATACGTTTTTTGAGTGTAATACAGTAACGGCGCGATTTGCGCTTCATCGACAGACAAAACCTTAGCAATTTTACTGGCCAAATCCTTCACTGCAAGTGGTTGCTGATTTTCAATCATAATGACTTTTGGCACCACTAGGCGCTCCCCAGCAATCACACGATCAACCACCTTCAAATAACTTTGCTCAAAGAGCGGCCAACTAATGCGCTCTTCTTCAGATTTGATTTTGTACCAGCCCACCTCTGAACCAGCAAAAAAAACCGCAGGATGGCTCCATTTATACTGTAAAGGATCGGTACGACAAGCACATGCTTCAAGGTACGCAGAACGAGGATCAACCAAACCATAGGCTTTATAGGCTGTATTAATCAGCTTTAAAAAATCCGCAATGGTCGGTGGCCAAGAGTGAACTTCTTTCGTTCGTTCTACCGCATACGCCAACAAGGGCTCTTGAAAGCCTTTTAAGGCAATAGCCCATTCACGCTTTGCCAACTTCACTTCATCTGTAGTGCTATAAGCAGAGGCAAATTTATGAGTGTAAATTGCTTTAAAGCGTGCAAACAACATGTTTACTAACACTCGCGTTTGCTGATCTGCCTCGGTTGGACCTGGTTCGCGGGCCGTTTGACCACTATTAGCATAGGCGCTTGAGCCGTACTCACCAGTCTGTGTCGTGGATGTTGTTGAGGGCGTCGCTAACTTGTTCTCGAGAGGTTTTAGTAAATGCTGAACTGCCTGAGGTTCCTTCATATGAAGACCGATCCGATTGTTTGTATTGCCACTGACGTTTTACGTATTTAAAAAATTCACTGTTCCAAGTTCTAACGTTTTTTCGCTGCTCTTTGATCCTTAACAAAAACTCTGTTTGCAGAGACAGCGCAAACTCACGAGCAATACCGGCCTGCCCGATTTGCTCTAACGTTGCTTCTTCAGGTTGCCATTGATCTGGTTGCCGAGCACGCTCTTTCTGCTCCAAATACAAATCAAAATCCGTCACACCTCGACGATCATTCACCACTGGCGGAGAAGATGGAGCATCATATTGCCGAACTGGCTGCTTCGGTGGATAGCTCTTAGGCTGCGGTGTAAACTCTTCGCTTTTTTCTCGAGCCGCTCTGTGCAAACGGTCCATTTTATTCATCAATGAATCGTCTTTTTCTACCATTGGCTCTGCTGGCTTAATCGTTTGAGCGGCTTTTTGAGGCGAGGATAAATGAATTTCCAATATTTCCTCTTGTCGCTGAAAACTTAACAGCTGACTGATTTGTAAATTAGTCAGCAAACGCATCAGCATTGGCACAGTCCAAAATGACAACTGGGCACTAAGTCGACTCATTTCAATTCGTAGAACATGGGAACTGACTAGGTACGCTTGCTGATTCAAAAAAGTCAGCAATACCGTTTCCTCTAAGCCGATCTTGGCTGCAATTGAAAATGATATCGGTAATGAATAGTCGTTATCCAACATAAATCTCGCTTTGCGCTTTGCTTTACATACCTAACGCAACAGTCTATCAAAAGCCGTTCCCATAAGCACGAGAACCTTCAATGAACTGTGATCAAGCATCCCTAAAAATGATTAGGCTTAACTCTAATATATTGCCATTATCAGCCTATTGAAAAGCTTTGACACAAACTAAAAGCAAGCCTATGCTGACAATAACAGATTAGCAATTAAACCATGCTATACCTGTTCTAGAGCACGCGTTCTAGATCCTATCTGTTATTTGTTTTGCAAATGTTACTCAGGAGGAATGTAGTATGCACACTACCAAAATTTCTGGTCACCACGTTGATGTAACCCCTGCAATAAAAGAGCATATTCATGACAAGCTCAGTAAAATCTCAAAGCTTACCGACCAAATAACCTCGGTTAATGTTACCTTACTTAAAGACAGTAAGAGTCAAAAAGCGGAAGCGAGAGTACACATTCCTGGCAAAGAAATTTTTGCTGCCGCCTCTTCTGAAGAGAGATTATTTTACGCCATAGACGAAATGGTCGATAAATTGGCAAAACAAATTGATAAACACAAAACCAAGCAATCAAGCATTACTCACAAAATGCCAATAACGCACTAATACGGTAAGACACGACCTGTTAATACTCATTTAAGTGCTTTGTCACTTTAAATACTGGAAAACACCGCCATGTTGCGGTGTTTTTTGGTATTTACCCTCTAAAAAAACAATCACGCTTGAAGTTTGGAACTTTCGGCTGCATATTAAGTCTATTGATTGTCTTAAACCCTAAAGGAGTAATTCCATGCGTTATACTGAAGCCCTTTCGACACACTCGTCACAAGCGGCCAACAAAACGCTCCGCAATACTTACGGACTGTTGTCGCTTACCCTTTTGTTCAGCGCCTTCACTGCGGGCATGAGCATGGCTTTCAACTTACCCCATCCAGGCCTCATTATCACACTTGTAGGCTTTTATGGTTTGCTTTTCCTAACACATAAATTTAAGAACAGCTCTGCTGGTATTCTTTGTGTGTTCGCTTTGACTGGTTTTATGGGCCTTACTCTTGGCCCAATATTAAGCGCTTACCTGAGTTTGTCTAATGGCGCTAGCTTAATCATGAGTGCATTGGGCATCACAGGACTATCATTCCTTGGCCTATCTGCTTATGCACTGGTGTCAAAGAAAGATTTTAGCTTCCTAAATGGATTCATTACTGTTGGTTTCTTTGTTCTCTTGTTTGCTGTTATCGCCGGTATCTTTGTAAAAATGCCTGCTCTGCAGATCTTCATTTCTGCGGGTTTCGCACTTTTCTCAGCGGCGGTTATTTTGCTGCAAACTAGCCAAATTGTTCGCGGCGGTGAAACCAACTACATCATGGCAACAGTGAACTTGTATGTGTCTTTATACAACATGTTCTTAAGTATTCTGTCGCTACTTGGTATGGCTCGCGACGAGTAATTCTATTGAGCCATTCGAAAAGGCCGCTGACTGCGGCCTTTTTTCTGTGTAAAATCTGTTAATTCGCTTTTACAGTTTACTCAAAAGGTCATTTTTTAATGCAATACACCCTGCTTATCACAGGCTCCCCCTATCAAACTAAAGCGTGCCATAGCGCTCTGCGCTTTATAAAAGCCGCCTTGTTAGAATATCCCAACAGCATTAAGGGTGTATTTTTTTATGAAGATGCCGTACTCATTGGCAACCAAATAGCACAGCCACCAAGGGACGAAATCAATATCACTCAAGCTTGGCAAGACATCGCACAGCAACACAACATTCCGCTGTATTTATGCATCGCCGCGGCGGTAAGACGCGGCATAATTAACGACACTGAAAGCCGTCGTTATGAACTAGAGCAGCACACCCTAGCCAAAGGTTTCCAGCTGGAAGGCTTGGGCACATTCGTTGACCTGATGAACACCACCAATAAAGTCATCCAATTTAGGTAAACCTATGAAACACACTCTGATTCACCTAAATACCAGCCCTTATTCTAGCTTAGCGTGCAAAGAAGGCCTTGATCTCGCCTTGGTATTGGCCACCTTTGAACAACCTGTCGACTTGTGTCTATCTGGCGCCGCTTTAGCCCTCTTAACAGACAACCAACAACCGACCGCAGAGCATGGCAAAAACCTTCACAAACTACTGGCAGGACTAGAGTTTTACGACATCGAAAACGTCTTCATCGAGGCCAATTCGAGAACCGACAACACCAAGACTTGGCAAGGCGTTCAGCCACTTAATCACGCAGAATGGCAAGCAATGTTCTCCCACTATCAACAAGTTTTCCGGTTTTAATCATGCGACTTCACCAAATCAATCAACTTACCTACCCTGAACCACTGGAAAGCACATGGCAAAACAGCTTACAGGCCAATGATCAGGTATTACTAATAGAGAGTGGGATTTTGCGTACTGTCCAGAATACCGCAACCCTACAAACACTCATTGAAACAAAAAACACTCAACTCTACTATTTGCAAAGTGATGCTGTGGCGTATGGAATATCGCCAAAGATTGGCATTGGGTTATCGGATCAAGAATGGGTAGATTTAACCTTTGCCTCCGAAGCAAACATTAGTTGGTAACCAATATGACAGACACAACCGCTGTTTTAGATGAAGAAGGTTACTTGCTCAATCTACAAGATTGGACGCCAGAACTTGCTCATCAATTAGCACAAGACGTTGACATTGCACTAACGGAAGCCCATTGGGAAATCATTCACGTATTACGTGATTTTTACCAAGAATATGAAGTATCACCAGCTATGCGCCCATTGGTCAAAGCCGTGAGCAAAAAACTTGGGGCCGAAAAAGGTCGAAGCATTTATCTAATGACCTTATTTCCCGGCAGCCCTCCTAAGCTAGCCGCCAAAATTGCCGGTCTCCCAAAACCTGCGAATTGCTTGTAGATCCGCATTTATGCCGACAAAAAACCATGTAGGTTAGCCTTTAGGCCGTCAAAAGCCGGATGACATCAAACCAAAAACCTTGACGCGCTAAAGCACGACCTTGTATCTCTTCTTGATGAGTGTTTAGCTAGCACTTATCGCATCGGGAAATCGGTGAGGCTCGTGCGCGACCTGAGCACAAAGATGCTGTTTTGTAGATTGAGGCTCTGATTTCCTAACCTCCATTAAACTGAATGGTATCCTAGCACCCCAAGTAAGGGTGATGCTGCATGTACAAGGGGAGTAAATAGAGATGAAGGCTTTTATTGGCATTGATGTTGGTAAAGAAAAGTTAGATGTTAGTTGGTTACGCGACGTGGTCAAAAATAAGCAGAAAACCAAGGTCTTAAAGAACACAAAACAAGGCTATCAAGAATTAGTTGATTGGGTACTAAAGAATACAGGGTTAGAAGCTCAGAATATTGTTATTACGACAGAGCCTACTGGTATTTATAGCGAACCGTTGATGTATTTTTTATATGCCCAAGGATTTACTCTTTTACATGTAAACCCTGGAAAAGCAAAACAATATGCAAAATCATTAGGGCTAGTTCATAAGACTGATAAATCAGACGCCACAATGCTAGCTCGCTATGGTCATGACCAACAACATTCACTTTCAAGCTGGCAGCCAGAGCCGGTAGAAGCAAGAGAACTAAAGGCAATGATGCGTAGACTTGAAGCGCTAGAGCAAGATTTACAGCGTGAAGAAAACCGTTATGAAGCGGTAGGATTTTCAGGCGCATCCGCTCGGGTCGCTCAATCTCTCAAAGATATGATAGCAGTGTTAAAGGCTGAAATTGATAAACTCAAAAATGAAATCGATGAGCATATTGACAGGCATCCTCAATTGAAGAAGAACCGCCAGTTACTTGAAAGTATAAATGGTGTTGGTGAAGTAACATCCCGAATAATGGTTTGTTTACTGGCGTGTAAGCGGTTTAAGAGCGCGAAACAGCTGGCTTCTTATTTAGGCTTGATCCCCAAGCACAACGAATCTGGTAAACGGGCAGGAAAAACAACCTTGAGTAAGGAAGGGCCAGGCTATATCAGAGCGAAATTGTATATGGCCGCAATCGTAGCTGGTCAACACAATACCGATATAAAAGCGCAGAAGACGAGACTACTAAAGCAAGGCAAAACAAAAATGCAGGCGCTAGGTGCAGCGATGAGAAAGCTGTCACAAATATGTTTTGGCGTTGTTAAGAATCAAACAGAATATCAGCCTCAAGTTAGTTAAATAAAAACTTGAGGCTGGTCAGGAGAGATGGTATCTACAAAAACCCACAACAATCCATCAAGCCACTATTAATATTTTCCGTACCACTCTAATTTTTTCTGCAAGGTCACCACCTCACCGATAATCAACAAAGCGGGAGATTTGGCTTCATTCTCTATAGATACGTCATACACATCTTGGATCGTGGAAGTAAAAACACGCTGCTCACTCGTCGTGCCTTTCTCAACAATCGCGACTGGCATCGATGGACTCATACCAAAACGAATCAATGATTGACTGATGTCTTTTAAGCCCGTTAAGCCCATGTAAATAACCAAGGTCTGTGCAGGGTGAACCAATTCTTCCCAAGGCAAATCCGTTGTACCGTCTTTTAAATGCCCCGTTAAAAAACGCACAGATTGCGCGTAGTCACGATGAGTCAAAGGAATACCTGCGTAAGCCGCGCATCCGGCCGCAGCAGTCACACCTGGCACTACCTCAAAAGGCACACCCTCTTCAATTAACTCCTCAAGCTCCTCACCACCACGCCCAAATATAAAAGGGTCACCCCCTTTGAGACGCACTACCATGTGGCCTTCTTTCGCCTTAGCAGCAAGTAGGCTATTAATTTCTTCTTGCGGAAGACTGTGCAAAGACTTGGCCTTTCCAACATACATTTTTTCTGCAGATTCAGGAATGAGGCTCGATAATTTCTTTACCAACCAAGCGATCATATAGCACCACGTCCGCTTGTTTTAATAATCGATACGCTTTCAGCGTCAATAACTCTGGATCGCCTGGACCCGCACCAATCAAATAGACCTTGCCCGTCATAGTTTTCTGTTTTCCACTTCATATAAAAAAAGCCTCTAAGAGGCTTTTTCATTTAAAACCGATCGCACGTCTGCACAAAAACACTTTAAAACAAAAGCATTAGGCTTTCTTTAACAGTGTTTTTCCGCCCATATATGGCACCAATACATCAGGAACACGCACGCTACCGTCGGCATTTTGGTAATTTTCAAGCACGGCAACCAGTGTACGACCCACCGCCAAACCTGAACCATTCAAGGTATGTGCCAATTCTGGCTTACCGGTTTCAGGGTTACGCCAGCGCGCTTGCATGCGACGTGCTTGGAAATCCCACATATTAGAGCAAGAAGAAATTTCACGGTACTTGCCCTGACCGGGCAACCACACTTCAATGTCATAGGTTTTATGTGCAGAGAAACCAAGGTCACCACCGCACAAAATCACGGTACGATAAGGAAGCTCCAGCTTCTTCAAAATCACTTCCGCATGCCCCACCAACTCTTCAAGCACCTGCTCGGACATATCTGGACGGCAAACGTGCACCAACTCTACTTTTTCAAACTGATGTTGACGAATCATGCCACGCGTGTCACGACCATAGCTGCCAGCCTCACTACGGAAACAAGGCGTATGGGCGACAAATTTTTTGTGTAAATCCGCATCATTAAGAATTTCATCACGCACCAAATTGGTGACCGGCACTTCTGCCGTTGGGATCAAATAAAAATCATTGTTCCCACTGTCTTTATCCACGGGCACCTTAAACAGATCGGCTTCAAACTTAGGCAGTTGCCCTGTTCCTTTTAGCGACGCTGCATTTACCAAATAAGGCACATACACTTCTGAATACCCATGAAGATCAACATGAGTATTGATCATGAATTGTGTTAAGGCACGATGTAGACGCGCCAAATCAGAATGCATCACAGCAAAACGAGAACCGGTAATTTTTACAGCCGCTTCGAAATCTAACATTTCCATAGCTTCGCCAAGATCCACATGATCCTTAGGCTCAAACTCAAACTGCTTCGGCTCACCCCAACGACGAATCTCTACGTTGTCGTCTTCAGACTTACCTTCTGGCACAGAAGCATGAGGAATATTCGGAATGCCTTCTAGGAAGCTTTCCATCGCATCTTGTATCTGTGTCAGCTGAATCTTAGCCGCTTCAAGGTCATCACCTAAGGTAGCGGTTTGTGCTTTTAGCTCTGCGGCCTTATCTTTGTCGCCAGACTTCATCGCCTGACCAATTTCTTTGGATACCGAGTTGCGAGCTTGCTGCAGCTGTTCCGTTTCTACTTGAATGGCTTTACGACGCTCCTCTAGGGAAGAAAAGGTCGCCACGTCCAACTCGTAGCCTTTCTTTTTAAGTTGAGCCGCAATGGCATCTGGGTCAATGCGCAAGGCTTTAATGTCTAACATCTCGGCAACAATATCCTTCAAACAGTCTATAAAAATAAATTAGGGTGTCTTCAATCTACCATAGAAATCAGAATGCACGAGTTAACGTCATTCCAATCGCCAAACCAGCCACACCTAAAATGCAGCTTAATAATAAATAGCTTACGGCACTTAGCCAAGCCTGCATATTAATAAGTGACACAATTTCCAACGAAAAAGTCGAAAAAGTCGTAAACGCCCCTAAAAATCCGACCATAACAAGCGGTCGATAAGGTTCAAGTGATGGCATGCGCTCGCTTATCAGAACAAACGCCACACCCATTAGCACACTGCCCAATACATTAATCAGCATGGTGGCAAAGGGAAAATGATGATGCCAATAGGTATTCACCCATTTTGTCATACCATAACGGCTCAAGGCACCAAAAGCACCACCAAAAGCAATCATAAAATACATCATGTGCATCTCTCTCGCGTGTCTTTTATCAGAACAAATCAGATCACTACAAACCTTAAGATTCGTAACGTCGCAGTGGGCTTTGAGCGTCTAGATCCTCCAACCAAGTCAATTTATCAGAGATTTTTTTCTCCAAACCACGGTCAGTTGGTTGATAATAACGCATCTCGGCCAACTCCTCTGGCAAATAATTCTCACCCGCCGCATACGCATGCTCTTCGTTATGGGCATAGCGATATTCATCACCATGCCCCATGCTTTTTGCCAATGAGGTCGGCGCATTACGCAAATGCACAGGCACCTCGTAACTGGGTTGCGCAGCGACGTCCGCCATGGCCTGATTAAAGGCTTTATAAACAGCATTACTTTTAGGAGCACAAGCCATATACACCGCCGCTTGGGCAATGGCACGATTCCCCTCACCCGGTCCCACACGCTCAAAAACAGCCCAAGCATTTAAACCAATTTGCAAGGCTCGAGGATCCGCATTGCCAATATCTTCTGAGGCGATCGCCAATAAACGCCGTGCGATATACAAAGGGTCACAGCCGCCATCCAGCATGCGTGCCATCCAATATAAAGCACCATCTGGTGAAGAGCCACGAACCGACTTATGAAAAGCAGAAATTTGATCGTAAAACACATCCCCTTTACGATCAAAACGACGCACACTGCCGCCTAATACATCTTCTAGCTGCTCTTGAGTGACCTTGCTTCCGAGCTCCACAAGATCAGACAATATCTCTAAGAAATTCAGCCCACGTCGAATATCCCCATCCGCCGCTTGAGCCAACACAGACAGAAAGTAATCGTCTATTTGCAAGCCACCAGAGAAAGCATTGGCAGCCAGACCTTTCTGATGATCTTGTAACGCCCGCAGGAGAGCGCACTTGACTTCGTCGACACTCGGCGTTTTTAAACGATACACTCGTGCTCTCGACAATAACGCTGAATTTAATTCAAAAGCGGGATTTTCCGTGGTGGCACCAATAAACAAAAAGGTGCCATCTTCAATAAAAGGCAAAAAAGCGTCTTGTTGGGATTTATTAAAACGGTGCACTTCGTCAACAAATAAAACCGTTTGAGTGCCGTTCATCATGCGCAGTTGCTTCGCCTGATCTACCGCCGCACGAATGTCTTTGACCCCAGACATGACCGCTGAAATCTCAATAAACTGAGCATCAAGGGCGTGGGACAACAACTGAGCAAAGGTGGTTTTCCCCACCCCAGGCGGTCCCCATAGAATAAAAGAATGGCAATGACCTGTTTCAACCATTCTTCGCAATGGCTTTCCCGGACCGACCAAATGCGACTGGCCAATGTAATCATCAAGACTGACAGGTCGCATTCTCGCTGCCAAAGGCTGATATGCCTCGGCAGGTATGTCCGAAAAAAGATCTTTCATTACTGGCCTTCTACTATCACATCCACATTGTCAGGCAAATCTAAAATGAAATTCTCTTTTGCAACGCCTTCATGAGTCTCAACATTTTTAAACTCAATCACCGTTGTCTGACCCAAGGAATCCAAAATACTCATGGCACTAATGACTTTATTTCGAAAAGATAAAGTCAGTGTCTGAAAGAGATCCTGATTCTCTTTTGGCGTTAAACGAAACTTTTCATCCCCCAACGCCGTCACATTGTAATGAGGAAGAACATCTGCTGCGGGCTGTCCTAGCAGCGCTGCAGGAGAATTCCCTACAGTACCCGATAGCGGTTTCTTGGTTGCCTGCTCTAAATCCACATCCCAAACCGTAACTGTTTTACCGTCAGAGATGATACGCTGTGCAAAAGGCGTGACACTGTCCCAAACAAATTGATTAGGTTGCGCAAGCAGGAAGACACCTTCACTTACTTGTAATTGCTTGCCTTTCTCATCATAAGTAACCTGTCGAAACTCACCCTCAATGTTTCGATTTGACTCTAACAAACTTTCTATTGAGCCAACCTCTTCCGCTTGAGCGCTTGCCACTTGAGCTGCGATGATGACAACAAACATAATCACAGTGACGATTTTATTTAACAAAATGACTCTCCACTAACACATTAAAAAGGTAATACCCCGCAATACAAGAACACCAAATTGACGCTTTTATTCTGGAATCAAAATATCACGCTGACCATTGGTTCCCATTGGTCCAACTAAGCCCGCCGCCTCCATGGACTCAACCAAATTAGCCGCTCTGTTGTACCCTATTTTAAGACGACGTTGAATAGAGGAAATAGAGGCTTTACGCGTTTCAATGACAATTTTCACGGCTTCGTCATAAAGTGCGTCTTTATCTTCACTATCCTCTCCTGACATCAGATCTTCTGGGTTCACCACCACATCTTGAATGTAGTCTGGCTCCCCTCGCTGTTTCCACTCTTCAACAACCGCATGCACCTCGTCATCGGAAACAAAGGCACCATGCACTCGAATTGGCGTTGGCAAGCCAGCAGGAAGATACAACATATCACCCATACCCAGCAGCTGATCCGCCCCACCCTGATCAAGAATGGTTCGTGAGTCTATTTTTGACGACACCTGAAACGCCATACGAGTTGGAATGTTGGCTTTAATCAAACCAGTAATAACATCTACCGAAGGGCGCTGAGTCGCCAAGATTAAATGAATACCTGCCGCACGGGCTTTTTGAGCAATCCGCGCAATCAACTCTTCCACTTTTTTGCCCACTATCATCATCATGTCAGCAAACTCATCAACGATGATAACAATGTAAGGCAAAGGCTCTAAATGGGGCACGGTACGCGCTACACCGTCTTCTGAAAACATGGCCATCTCAGGCTGCCATAATGGGTCTTGAATGGGTTTACCCGCTTCAATCGCATCACGGACCTTCTTGTTATAACCCGCAATATTTCGCACCCCTAACTTGGACATCAGCTTATAACGACGCTCCATCTCATCGACAGACCAGCGCAACCCATTAGCGGCGTCTTTCATGTCTGTGATAACAGGGGTCAAAAGATGAGGAATGCCTTCGTAAATGGACAATTCCAACATTTTCGGATCCACCATGATCATACGCACTTCATCCGGAGTGGATTTGAGTAGCATACTCAGAATCATGGCGTTCACACCAACCGATTTACCTGACCCTGTCGTACCAGCAACCAGCACATGGGGCATTTTGGCAAGATCCACCACAACGAGCTTCACCAGAAATATCGTGACCTAATGACAATGTCAGGGGCGAGGAGGATCTATCATAGGCCTCACAATTAATCACCTCTGAAAAATAAACGGTGTCGCGAACCTGATTCGGAATCTCTATGCCTATGGTGGATTTACCCGCAATCACTTCAACCACGCGCACACTCATCACACTCAGAGAACGAGCAAGATCTTTCGCTAAATTGGTGATACGAGAAACCTTTACACCCGGTGCAGGCTGGATTTCAAAACGTGTAATCACCGGGCCTGGGTTCACTTCAACCACATCAGCTTTCACCCCAAAGTCCTGAAGGCGCTGCTCCAACAGTTCGGACAAAGCCAACAGCTCATCTTCTGAGTAACCACCCTGCTTGGGCTTAGGCGTAGTCAATACCGAACGATCTGGCAACGAATAGGTTTCCACCTTTCTTTTGTTTTCCACTTCATCCGCATAAGGCCCACCCAGCGAGTCCAGCTGCTTAGCTTCAGATAGCGTACGAAACGCTGGTTTATGGGCTGGCGGAATCATGTCTTCACTATCGTGCTGAAACAACTTGGCATCAGCTTGTTCTTTCGAAATACCAAACGTCATCTCATCTTGTTCATCTTCCCATGCAACTGGCTTGCTCACGGCTGGCTGCTTGGGAGCCATTGCCTTGTGTTGCGCTGTACTTTCTCTAGGATCCTCCCACGACTCCTCAATATACAGCGTGTCACCAAACTGAATATCATCGTCATGAATAGATAAATCATCTAGCCCACTAAATTCTGGCTCTTCATGAACGGTCACCGCATCACTTGGGGCATCTTCTGTATTAGCGGCTTTTGAGCGCGAAAACAACGCAGGCAGACGAAACTTGAATTTTTTATCTTGCCCGCCATCGTCATAATGCTCGTTCTCAATACGAGCATCCTCAAACAAGGGATCCGTTTTGGCATGCCCATCGGACGGTACAGTATTTTTTGACGGTTCTGTCGCCGCCTTTCTTCGTTTACGAACAATAGCAGGCTCTTCAGCTTCAGTCTCATCGACAAACAAATCGGCCATTTCGGTACGTTGAGTCGACTTTGCCTCTTGACGGTCAGCCCATTTATGGCGAACAAACATCACAAATTTATAAGCACGCTCACCAAGGCTATCCATTAAATGCAACCAATGCAATTGAGCCAACAGGGTAAAAGATAAAACGACTAAGGCTAAACTTACCAACGTGGCGCCGTCGTAACCTATAAAACCATAGAGCAATGTCCCTAGCCCGCGCCCCAATATACCACCCGGTCCATATTGCAATGAGTATTCCCCCACCGTGTGCAAAAAACACAATACAGAACCAAAGGATAAATACAGAATACTACCAATAGTGCAAAGCAACGCATTATTTAACGGCAACAAGGAATGGGGGTTACGCCATAAAATAATGGCCACCCAAAAAAATAACGGTGGTAAAGAATAAAACAAAGAACCAAAAAACCCCGACGCCAAATCCGCAATAATAGCGCCGATTGGCCCCATCGAATTTTGAATAGCACCACCACTACCAGAATAAAACCAACCAGCATCTTCAGGGCTATAAGAATACGTTGCCAAAGCGAAAAAAAACAACATTAGCAAAGCGGCAATAAACGCTGCTTGCTTGGCAAACAATTCCCAAATTGGTGATCGTACCGACTCACTCATTTCTTCTGACAAAACGTGCCTTCCTATCTTATGTTAATCAAAACAAACCACACTCCATCCAGCGGAGCCACAAGTTGGCTAAGCTTACCATAAAAAAAGCCAACCCAAAGGGCTGGCTTTCGCTTTTACTAAGAAAGGCTTTCTTTATAAAGAAAAATCTTAGAAGAAAGTTTTTACACCAACAGTAGTTTGCTCTGCGCCATTTGTAGAAGAATCAGCAGCTAGGTCACCAGCGTAGTTTTTCACGTAGTAAGTCAAGTCACCAGATACATACTCACCGATGAAGTAAGTACCATCCATTTCTTTTTCTAGCTCATTAGAGTATTCAAGAGTCAAAGTCAAAGCATCAGTCGCTGCAAAAGCGATAGAAGACGTCATTTGCTCACGGTCAGTAGTTGTACCAGTACCTTTCTCACCCACACCGTAGTTCAAAGACACAGTGATAGGACCAGACACAGTTTGGAAACCAACGTTTACTGCGTTAGCATCGCCTACAGAACCACCAGAAATACCCGCTTTGATAAATCCGAAGTCTTTAACGTAAGAAAGAGCGAAACCGATATCAGAATCTTCATCATCAGTAGATTCAGTCGCTTCTAATGCAACTGTCAACTCAGGAGTTACCTTGTAACGAACGCCAGTGTTATCAGTATCGCTAGCTGCAGTAACCAAATCAACACCACCGAAAAGCTCGTCCATACCCATGAAAGAACCAGTCGCTACTGTACCGTCAAAGCGACCAAAAGATACGGCACCTTGTTTCACATACAGTTTTTCCATGCCGATTTTAGTCGCTTCATTAGCTCCTGTAGTAGCAAATTCAAGCTCAGCGTACACAATACCTGTATCAACATGAAGCTCTAGCTCACCAAGATCTGTACCATCAGCTAGGTCTGGAGTGTCCTTAGATTCACCATTGTATGTGGTATATTCAACACCAGCTTCACCAGTAATGATAGCATCAGCAGCGAAAGTGGCAGTAGAAACAGCAGCCGCAACAGCAGATACTGCAAACACAGAAGCAAGTTTAATCGCTTTCATTCAAGATTCCCCTTTATATTATATTGTGTGGCCTTGTAGACCCATTGATAGATTTTCGTCAAACCAAGAAACGTTGCTAAATCAACGACTCATGTATCTTAAAACCGATCGATTTCACTTTTGTGACAATTGCCAAAAAAGCAAGTTATCTTATTTCCCAACACTGCATTCGATTATGCTTTCGAATTACCGTTCTGGACTGCATTGATTAAAACCAAGTTTTCCATTATCGGTCAAGCATTCCTTGCACTTTTTTCTTTTTTTTTCATCTTGAAGCCTTTTTTGAACAAAAAACAGTCAACAAAGACAATGACGAACAATTTTTTTCGTTTATTCATGCACAGTTCAATCAATTGAGCATGAGATTGTGTCAGCAAGTCGCAAGTCTAATATTTTTTTTTACTTAATTCGACTCGCTTAAACTATTTAACGGATCGAAAAGCTATTTCTTTAATTTTTTTTATGCGCTTTCAAGTTTTTTTTCATAGACATTTTTTTCATCGGTCGTTTTAATAAATACTCATAACGCAATGTTGTAAAATGAGATTCATCAGGACAATACTCCCCCTATGCAAACCGCTACCACCGATTCAGATACCGATGACACACAAGAGGCTCGTTTTACTCACCGAATCCCCCTACGACACACCAAACCCAAGCAAAGCATTACAGGACCCTGAGGGCTTATCAGCTATTGGGGGAGACCTATCCACGACGAGACTAATCCATTTATACAGCAAAGGTTTTTTCCCATGGTTCAGTGATCCAGACCCTATTTTATGGTGGCATCCTAAACAACGATGCGTGCTAAAACCAGCCGATTTCCATCTTTCAAAATCACTCAAAAAAGCCCTTAAAAAAATAAAACAAGCCGAGCCAAAAGATGCGCAATGGTTTTTTTCAATAAACCAAGATTTCTCTGCCGTGATCAACAACTGCGCGGGGTTAAGGGTCAACAAAGAAGGAACGTGGATATCAAAAGATATCAAAACAGCATATCAAAAGTTGCATAAATTGGGTTACGCCCACTCCATTGAAATATGGCAAAATGAAACACTTATCGGTGGTTTTTACGGCATCGCGATGGGGAATATGTTCTTTGGCGAATCTATGTTTTCGCTGGCTCCCAACGCATCAAAAGTGGCACTACAGCTCTTTTGCGAACTCGCACAAAAATGCCATATCGAACTCATCGATTGCCAAGTCGAATCGAAGCATTTGCTTTCACTGGGTGCAAAATTAACCGAGCGAGAAGTGTTTTCAAAACAATTAGAGCAACTCATACCCGCCACAACAACCAACCCGGTACTCATTCAACTGGGGCAAAAAACACAAAAACAACGCATTTAAGTAAGAGAATCACTAAAAATAGAGGCGATAAGCGCACAACTAGGTTTGCCTTACGCTGTGTTTTTAGGCAAAATACGCTCGATCAAAATTCAGGCGTTGCTTAATGCACGTGATAATTAGTGCCTAACCGATATAGAGCAGCACTAAACTGACAAAAGTAGCGCGACACACTGTAACAGCAGCGCCTACTAAATGAGAGCTTTGCAGGACGTTAAGTCGTGCAAAGCTCTCTAAATGTAAGTATTAACACCATAGGACACTTATTGTGGCAAAAGAAGAAGGCTTAGAAATGGAGGGCACTATCATTGATACGTTGCCTAATACCATGTTCCGTGTCGAATTAGAAAACGGACACGTTGTAATTGCTCATATCTCTGGAAAAATGCGTAAAAACTATATCCGTATTTTAACTGGCGATAAGGTAAAAGTTGAGTTAACACCATACGATCTTTCAAAAGGCCGTATCGTGTACCGCGCTCGTTAATGTTAAGTAACCCTCAATCGGTCTACTTAAATCGATGACATAAAAAAACCGGACTGAGTCCGGTTTTTTTATGTCTCTAATACCTGTAGGTCGGCCTTTAGGCCGCCAAAAGCCCGATAACACCAAACCAAAAACCTTGACGCGCTAAAGCACGACCTTGTATCTCTTCTTGATGAGTGTTTAGCTAGCACTTATCGCATCGGGAAATCGGTGAGGCTCGTGCGCGACCTGAGCACAAAGATGCTGTTTTGTAGATTGAGTCCTGATTTCCTAACCTCCATTAAACTGAATGGTATCCTAGCACCCCAAGTAAGGGTGATGCTGCATGTACAAGGGGAGTAGATAGAGATGAAGGCTTTTATTGGCATTGATGTTGGTAAAGAAAAGTTAGATGTTAGTTGGTTACGCGACTTGGTCAAAAATAAGCAGAAAACCAAGGTCTTAAAGAACACAAAACAAGGCTATCAAGAATTAGTTGACTGGGTGCTAAAGAATACAGGGCTAGAAGCTCAGAATATTGTTATTACGACAGAGCCTACTGGTATTTATAGCGAACCTTTGATGTATTTTTTATATGTTCAAGGATTTACTCTTTTACATGTAAACCCTGGAAAAGCAAAACAATATGCAAAATCATTAGGGCTAGTTCATAAGACTGATAAATCAGACGCCACAATGCTAGCTCGCTATGGTCATGACCAACAACATTCACTTTCAAGCTGGCAGCCAGAGCCGGTAGAAGCAAGAGAACTAAAGGCAATGATGCGTAGACTTGAAGCGCTAGAGCAAGATTTACAGCGTGAAGAAAACCGTTATGAAGCGGTAGGATTTTCAGGCGCATCCGCTCGGGTCGCTCAATCTCTCAAAGATATGATAGCAGTGTTAAAGGCTGAAATTGATAAACTCAAAAATGAAATCGATGAGCATATTGACAGGCATCCTCAATTGAAGAAGAACCGCCAATTACTTGAAAGCATAAATGGTGTTGGTGAAGTAACATCCCGAATAATGGTTTGTTTGCTGGCGTGTAAGCGGTTTAAGAGCGCGAAACAGCTGGCTTCTTATTTAGGCTTGATCCCCAAGCACAACGAATCTGGTAAACGGGCAGGAAAAACAACCTTGAGTAAGGAAGGGCCAGGCTATATCAGAGCGAAATTGTATATGGCCGCAATCGTAGCTGGTCAACACAATACCGATATAAAAGCGCAGAAGACGAGACTACTAAAGCAAGGCAAAACAAAAATGCAGGCGCTAGGTGCAGCGATGAGAAAGCTGTCACAAATATGTTTTGGCGTTGTTAAGAATCAAACAGAATATCAGCCTCAAGTTAGTTAAATAAAAACTTGAGGCTGGTCAGGAGAGATGGTATCTACAAGATCAACAGAATTCGTTTTGTGACCGTTTAATGAACCACTTCCTCTTTGATCACTTCGAATTTCAGTTCATCACTTTTCTCATCCAGAGCCACTTTAACATGACCGCCGTCATGTAGGTCACCAAACAGTATCTTATCCGCTAACGGCTTTTTCAGATGCTCTTGAATGACCCTAGCCATTGGACGTGCGCCCATTTGACGATCGTAGCCTTTGTTTGCCAACCAGCCTCTGGCGGTGTCTGAGACCTCCAACAAGACACCTTTAGGGTCCAACTGAGCCTGTAGCTCCACCAAGAACTTATCCACGACATTAAAGATAATGCGTTCATCTAACTGCTGGAACTGAATCACCGCATCAAGACGGTTTCTAAATTCTGGCGTAAAAGTACGATTAATCACTTCCATACCATCAGTAGAGTTATCTTGACTAGAGAAGCCTATCGAACGTCGGGCTAATTCTTCTGCTCCCGCATTCGATGTCATCACCAAGATCACATTGCGGAAATCCGCCTTACGCCCATTATTGTCGGTCAAAGTACCGTGATCCATTACCTGCAATAGCAAGTTAAAGACTTCTGGATGCGCTTTTTCGATTTCATCCAACAGCACAACACTGTGTGGGTTCTTAGTTACGGCTTCCGTTAACAAACCGCCTTGATCAAACCCCACATAACCTGGAGGCGCGCCAATCAATCGAGACACCGCATGTCGCTCCATGTACTCCGACATATCAAAACGAATTAACTCCAAGCCCAACTGCTTAGCAAGTTGCTTGGTGACTTCGGTTTTACCGACACCCGTAGGCCCGGCCATAAGGAAAGAACCAATTGGTTTTTGCTCTGCTTTCAATCCCGCACGCGACAACTTGATCGCTGAAGACAAAGAATCAATGGCTTTATCTTGTCCAAACACCACCATTTTCAAGTTACGCTCTAAATTAGACAATACTTGTCTATCATCAGAGTTAACCGCCCTTACAGGCACCCGAGCAATCTTAGAAACAATGTCTTCAATATCGGCAACCGTGATAATGGCCTTACGCTTGCCTTCTGGTTGCAAACGCTGATAAGCCCCAGCCTCATCAATAACATCAATGGCTTTGTCTGGCATGTGGCGATCTGTCACATAACGCTGCGCCAATTCAGCCGCCGCCAACAAAGCAGGCTCTTCATATTTCACCTTATGATGCTCTTCAAAGGCCCCAATAATGCCTTTCAAAATTTGATAGGTATCGTCTACGCTTGGCTCATTGACATCGATTTTCTGAAAACGACGAGCCAAAGCGTGATCTTTTTCAAACACACCGCGAAACTCTTGGAAAGTGGTGGAACCAATACAGCGCAAACCACCGGAGCTGAGCACGGGTTTAAGCAAATTGGAGGCATCCATCACGCCACCAGAGGCTGCCCCCGCACCAATAATGGTGTGAATTTCGTCGATAAACAAAATAGCGTTGGGCAGTTTTTTCAAATCGCCTAGCAATTGCTTTAGACGCTTTTCAAAATCTCCGCGATATTTTGTGCCAGCGAGTAAAGCGCCTAAATCAAGCGAATAAACAACGCCATCTGCAATCACATCAGGAACCTGTCCATCTACAATTCGTTTTGCTAGCCCCTCAGCAATGGCTGTTTTACCGACTCCGGATTCGCCAACAAGCAAGGGGTTATTTTTACGGCGACGTGAAAGGGTTTGTATCACCCGCTCGACTTCATATTCTCGACCAATTAGCTTATCGATTTTACCTGCTTTCGCCTCTTCGTTTAGGTTGGTCGCAAATTTTTGCAACGGCGCCGCGACAGAATCGTCTGCTTCATCATCGTGCTCCGCTTCATGCGAGGAAGAATCACCTAACTTAGAAATACCATGAGCAACGTAGTTAACCACATCAATACGCGCCACACCGTGGCGTTTTAATAAATAAACCGTTTGGCTTTCTTGTTCACTAAAAATAGCCACTAATACGTTAGCACCAGTGACTTCTCGTTTGCCTGATGATTGAACATGAAAAACGGCACGCTGCAATACACGCTGAAAGCCTAGCGTAGGCTGTACTTCACGCTCTTCATCATTTTCTGGAATCAGAGGTGTTGTACTGTTGACAAATTCCTCAAGCTCCCGACTTAAAGTCTCTAAATTAACACCGCACGCTTTTAGGACGCTTGAAGCAGCGCCGTTGTGAATAAGAGCGAGTAATAAATGCTCCACCGTCATAAATTCATGGCGTTTGTCACGCGCCGCTTTAAAAGCCATATTCAGGGTTTGTTCTAGTTCTTTATCTAACATTGCTATTCCCTCACTCTGAATCAGTCGACCTTTTGTAGGTCACACATTAAGGGGTGCTCATTTTGTTCCACGAACTGTTGTACCATTGCGACTTTAGTTTCGGCAATATCAAAAGGGTAAATACCACAAACACCCTTGCCTTTTGTATGCACTTCTAACATTACCTGCTTGGCCTTCTCCCCATCCATAGAAAAAAACGTTGTAATACAAACACGACAAAATCCATTGGCGTATAGTCATCATTAAACAACACCACCTGATACATGGAAGGCGGTTTTAATTCTGTTTCTTCAGGAGCAATCGCGATATTGGAGTGTCCGTGCTGCTCGTCTTCTGATATTAGTCTAATTTGTTGATCTACAATCATCCCATGCCTCTGAGGCTACAATTTTTTACGTAATTTGCCAAACTTGACGCATTACGACTTATATACGCAACACTTAGCTACTTGGATTTTACAAATCCTAAAAGGGCTTCTACGCTCTTTATTGGGGTAACTAAATGTGTAATCAATGTTTATGGGTAAAATTCTAGCATTGATCCAACACAAACAAGTTGCACCTATTTAGAAATCTACGCTATTCGAGTTGAATTTTTAAGGTGTCCAGCAACATCATGGCGCATTTTTGATGATGCAGGCAACTATATGGTTAGACGTTTTACAACGATCAGAGTCGTAAGGAGTAACTCATGCATCACGGATCAGTGAAGTGGTTTAACAACGCAAAAGGCTACGGATTTATTGTCTCAGAGGATTTTAATGAAGATTTATTTATTCATTATTCGGCAATCAATGTCGAAGGCTATAAAACCCTCAAAGCAGGACAGACAGTAACGTTTAATGTTGAGCCTGGAGAAAGGGGTCTGCACGCTATAGAGATTAATCCCATCACAACGAAACAAGAGGATACTCATTCCATCGACAAAAAAGCGCAGCCAGCTTAAAACAAAACGTCATCGCTATCCTCGTACGGATTTGCTATCTTACTCCTTAACCCTGAGGAGTAAGATACGTGTTTTTTCGCGTTTTTTTTACGCTTTCCGTTCGCCTTAAACACACATAGAACCCATGTCTTCCAACTTAATTTTATTTAACAAACCCTTTCGAGTACTCAGCCAGTTTTCTGCTGAAGGCGATAAATCTACCCTAGCCGACTATATCGACATACCAGAGTTTTACCCTGCTGGGCGGCTAGACTTTGACTCGGAAGGATTATTACTGCTCACGAATCAAGGGACACTGCAGCATATTATCGCCTCCCCAGACTTCAAACTGCCCAAAACTTACTGGGTTCAAGTGGAAGGAGAAATATCAGACGACGCGTTAGACAAACTAAAACAAGGTGTCGAACTGAAAGATGGGCTGACGAAACCAGCTCATGCTGAACGCATAGCGGAACCTAATGTTTGGGAAAGAATACCAGCAGTCAGACACAGGGAAAACATTCCCACTAGCTGGTTGTCATTGCAAATTCGCGAAGGAAAAAACCGACAAGTCCGCCGAATGACAGCCGCTGTCGGCTTTCCTACACTTAGACTCATTCGCTATGCTATTGGTCCTTATACCCTAGAAAACACTCCCGTAGGCCAATGGAATTACATAGCACCAACCGATAGTTTATTGAAAGAGGTGACTCATTTTGAAGAACAAAGAAAGAGAAAGGCTGCCTCATCTAACCGTCGCCGCCTTAGTGAAAAAAGACCAGCGTTTTCTCATGGTGAAAGAGTGGCAAGACGGTCAACTCGTCCTAAACCAACCAGCGGGCCACGTCGAAAATAATGAGAGCGTCATCGACGCCGTGATTCGTGAGACAAAAGAAGAGTCTGGCTGGCTAGTAAAACCCATCGGCTTACTGGGTATTTATGCCTTCACCCCTTATGAAGGGGCCGACACTTTTCATCGCCTGTGCTTTGTCTGTGAAGCCGTAAGTGAAAGCAATGAGCCGCTTGATGAAGACATCGTTTCCAGCCACTGGTTCAGCTATGAAGAAATACTCGAGTTACCTCATCGTAGTCCGTTAATTCGCGCCTGCATTGAAGATTCATTGAATAACCCCATTATTCCTTTAAGCTTTTTGTCCGATCAGTTTCTTCGGCCTATGCCGACACAAAGAAAGTGATACAATAGCAAATATTATATTCATTTGAGGCAACGCCTCTTCGCCTTACGAAATTACAGTCGAGACACAACAACGCATGAAAGAGAGCCCTACTGCGAACATCGCAAACCATTCAAAAAAAGTCATCGTCGGTATGTCTGGCGGTGTTGATTCCTCTGTGTCTGCACTTATCTTGATGCAGCAGGGCTATCAGGTTGAAGGTCTGTTCATGAAGAACTGGGACGAAGACGATGGTACAGAATATTGCACCGCAAAAGACGATCTTGCAGATGCACAAGCGGTATCGGATAAATTAGGCATCAAACTGCACACGGCCAACTTTGCCGCAGAATATTGGGACAATGTTTTCGAGCACTTTCTTGCTGAGTACAAAGCTGGCCGTACACCCAATCCAGATATTTTATGCAACAAAGAAATTAAATTTAAAGCCTTTTTAGAATACGCCTTAGCATTGGGCGCTGACTACATAGCCACAGGCCACTATGTTCGCCGCGGCGAAAAAAACGGCGAACCTTTATTATTAAAGGGCTTAGATGGCAATAAAGATCAAAGCTACTTTTTATACGCTGTTGGGAAAGATGAAATTGCCAAAACCCTCTTTCCCGTTGGTGAACTTGAAAAACCTGAAGTGCGTCGTTTAGCCGAAGAATTTGGTCTAGTGACTCACAACAAAAAAGACAGTACTGGCATTTGTTTTATTGGCGAGCGCCGCTTCAAAGACTTCCTAGAGCAATATCTGCCTGCTCAACCTGGTGATATAGAAACCCTCGATGGGGATAAAATTGGCCGCCATCATGGTTTGATGTATCACACTATTGGACAACGTCAAGGCTTGGGTATTGGTGGTCTCGCGAAGTATTCTGACGATCCTTGGTATGTGGTGGAAAAAGACTTGGAGCGCAATGTGTTGAAAGTGACACAAGGTGGACAACACGAATCCTTGTTTAAAACACACTTAATTGCCGATAATTTTGATTGGGTTGCAAGGGTAAAACCCACCTTCCCTCTCACCTGTAAAGCCAAGTGCCGCTATCGCCAATCAGACCAAGATTGTACCATCACCGAGCTTGCCGATGGTCGTGTTGAAGTGTCGTTTGTCGAGCCGCAACGCGCCATCACACCAGGTCAGTCTGTGGTGTTTTACCTAAATGATGTGTGTCTTGGTGGTGGCATCATCAATGTCGCTTTTAACAAGTAACTATTGAGAGAAAAAACGTGAGTAGTAGAGAAAAAGAGCAAACCATCGCCCTGTCCGCTGTGTTTCAGGCAGCGGAATTGGTGTCCATTTTAGCAAGAACCGGGCAAGTCGATAACGCCAGTTTACAACCATTACTAGACAGCATTTTAATGGTTAGCGCTGCCTCTACAGAAGACATATATGGTGGGCAATGGGATTGCTCAAGCAACCTTGGACTAGGCCGGAAAATTACCCGACAGGCGCTAGGAAAAGAACGCAGCAGCGTTAATCCAGATACGCTACGGTACGCTCTTAGCCTCATTCATCTTGAAAACAAGCTTTCTAAAGCCCCTGAGATGCTCTCTATCATTGGTCAACGTATCCCCCAGATAGAACAAAAGAAAACTCACTACGAAAGCGTTTTACACGAAAATATGCTGGCCTCCATATCAGGCCTATACCAAGACACATTAAGCAAACTGCCTTTTCGAATCCAAGTGCAAGGCGACAGTCGATTTTTGCAGCAGCCGCATGTGGCCAATCAAGTTCGAGCCATCCTCATGGCAGGCATCCGTGCCGCCATGCTATGGCGACAACTGGGCGGCAAACGCTGGCATTTAATCTTTAAGAGAAAAGCCTTATTAAACGCCTTAGACGCACGGAATTAACCTTCGCAGAATACACAATAGATTTTCTTTGGTTTTGTCGATCGCACCTTTAGGCCGACAAGACATTGGAAATCTTAGTCAAACATAGGATAACTGAAATCAATTTTGAGTATATCTCAAGGCCAATATCTTAAAAGTGGTTTTTTAAGTTACTATACGGCACAAATTTTTAAATCTGTAAACCAGTTTTCTGTTGAGAAGATTTAAATAAGGGAATGGCGGCGAAAAGTCATCTTCGATTCAAATAGGCAACTAGCCTTAAATGTTAGGGGAATTATATGTCGAAACAAACCATCTATTACACGTTGACCGATGAAGCACCAGCACTTGCGACAGCATCTTTGCTGCCAATCTTTGGCGCGTTTGCAAAAGAAGCGGATATTGAACTAAAACTTACCGATATTTCTTTAGCAAGCCGCATTATTTCTGCGTTTTCGGATCGTTTGCCTGCAGACAAACAAGCAGAAGACGGCCTAAAGTTTTTAGGGGATCTCACCGCCGACCCACAAGCGAACATCGTAAAACTGCCTAACATTAGTGCGTCTTTGCCACAACTTAACGCCGCAATCAAAGAACTTAACGCTGAAGGCTACGGTCTTCCAGAATACCCTGAAAACCCACAAACCGACGAAGAAAAAGACATTCAAGCACGCTACTCAAAAGTACTTGGTAGCGCAGTAAACCCTGTTCTACGTCAAGGCAACTCTGACCGTCGAGCACCAGCGGCTGTTAAAGGCTTCGCTCGCAAAAACCCTCACTCAATGGGCAAATGGAGCAAGACCTCTGTTTCTCACGTTGATTACATGCGTGAAGGCGATTTTTACTCTTCCGAGCAGTCCGTTACTATGGATTCCGCTCAAACCGTTAAAATTGAGTTTGTTGGTCAAGACGGTTCTGTCGAAGTGAAAAAATCACTTCCGCTTCTTGCTGGCGAGATCATCGACAGCATGAATATCAGCACTAAAAAGCTTCGCGCTTTCTTTGAAGCAACATTACAAGAAGCGAAAGAAGACAACATCATGTGGTCTGTGCATTTAAAAGCCACCATGATGAAAGTCTCTCACCCAATCGTATTTGGTCACGCAGTAACCGTTTTCTATAAAGACGTTTTCGAAAAATACGGCGAACTTTTCAAAGAAATTGGCGTTAACCCAAACAACGGTTTAGGTAGCGTATACGACAAGATCCAAAGCCTTCCTGAAGCGAAACAAGAAGAAATCAAACAAGCCATCCAAGACGTTTACAAAACTCGTCCTGAATTAGCGATGGTTGACTCCGATAAAGGTATCACTAACCTACACGTGCCAAGCGACGTTATCGTTGATGCTTCTATGCCTGCAATGATCCGTAACTCTGGCAAAATGTGGGGCCGTGATGGCAAAGCGCACGACGCAAAAGCCGTTATTCCAGACAGCACTTACGCTCGCATTTACCAAGAAACGATCAACTTCTGCAAAACCAATGGTGCATTTAACCCAGTAACAATGGGTACTGTACCAAACGTTGGCCTAATGGCTCAGAAAGCAGAAGAATACGGCTCTCATGACAAAACATACGAAATGAAAGCGGATGGCGTGATGCGCGTTGTGGATGCAAACGGCAACATCCTAATGCAACACAACGTTGAGAAAGGCGACATCTGGCGCGCTTGTCAAACCAAAGACGCGGCTATTAAAGATTGGGTAAAACTAGGCGTGACTCGTGCTCGTCAATCTGATACTCCAGCGGTATTCTGGTTAGAAGATGCTCGTCCGCACGATAACGAGCTTCGTAAAAAAGTAGAAACTTACCTAAAAGATCACGACACAAGCGGTTTAGATATTCGCATTATGTCTTACAACGAAGCGATCCGTTTCTCTATGGAACGCATTATTCGCGGTAAAGATACAATTTCTGTTACTGGTAATATTTTACGTGATTACCTAACTGACTTGTTCCCCATCTTAGAATTGGGGACATCTGCAAAAATGTTGTCCATCGTCCCAATGCTAAATGGCGGTGGCATGTATGAAACTGGCGCGGGTGGTTCTGCTCCTAAACACGTTCAACAGCTTATGGAAGAAAACTACCTTCGCTGGGACTCTCTAGGTGAATTCTTGGCAGTAGCGGTATCTTTCGAAGAGCTTGGCATCAAGCAAAACAACGAGAAAGCAAAAACTCTTGCTAAATGTCTAGACAAAGCCACTGGCAAATTGCTCGACACCAACAAGTCCCCTTCTCGTAAAGTTGGCGAAATCGATAACCGTGGTAGTCACTTCTACCTAGCAATGTACTGGGACTCAAGAACTTGCTGTGCAAACAGACAATGCGGAAATGGCGGCGAAGTTTGCGCCATTGGCGAAAGAACTGACTGAGAAAGAAGCGACGATCGTTGCGGAACTGACAGCGGTTCAAGGTAAACCAGCAGGTCTGACAGGTTATTACCACATTAACCTAGAAGAAGTCGCTAAGATCATGCGTCCTAGCGCTACCTTCAACCAAGCGTTAGCGTCGCTTTAAATCTATTTGTTAAAGCCAAGTAAATGATAGAAAAGCCCGAGTAACTTAGTTACTCGGGCTTTTCTTTGTCAATTTGATTTGATTTGCTTTACTGCCTAATTGCGACTTATCTCCTATTTATAAACCCTCATATTTCTTCATCAAATCATACCCAGTCTTAAAACTAAACCTTAAAGCTAGAGATAAGATCAGACAACGCCTTCGATTGTCCCAAAACTTGCTTAGCAGCCACATTCGACTGCCCTGCATTTTCATTCGTTAGCTCAGCCTCATCACGAATAGAACGAATACGCATATCAATATTTTCGGCAGCCGCTGTTTGCAACTCCATCGCTGAAGCTATCTCAGTCGCCATAGAAGAAATCCTTCCCATAGATGAAGTAATGGTGTTCAAAGCTTCTTTTGCCTTTAATGATTGCATCACACTTTGCTCAGCTTGCTGTTTGCTCGCCGCCATTACTTGTACCGCATCATGAGAGCCTTTTTGTAACTGTGTAATCATTACCTGAATCTGTTCAGTTGAGTCTTGAGTTCGCTGCGCAAGAGTCCGTACTTCATCAGCCACCACGGCAAAACCACGTCCTTGCTCTCCGGCTCGTGCTGCCTCGATCGCCGCATTTAATGCAAGTAAATTAGTTTGGTCTGCAATACCACGAATCGAGTCTAAGATACTTCCCACATCCGATGTTTCTTTTTCTAATGCCTGAAGTACCATTGAGGTTTTTTCGACACCGTCTGATAATTGCTGAATCGACATAACACTATTGTTAACAACAACATCTACCTCTTTCGCTACACTATCAGACTGTTTTGCCGCTTGTGCTGCCGCATCAGCGCTACTAGCAACATGACGAACCGTTTCTTGCATCTCAGCAACGACATCAGCAATACCAGAAGTCTCACGCTGTAACTCCTGCATACCTGTACTCGTCTTATGCGAAGCCACTAACATTTGTTCTCCAGCAACGGATAATAGTGAAGACTGACCTTGCTGTGTAATAACAAGATCTTGAATTCCCTTAATAAATACGTTGAAGCTGTGTGCCACGGAAGCAAGTTCATCTTTACCATCTGCATCAAGACGAACAGTCAAATCACGGGCGCCAACAGATATATTATGCAAAGATGACTGCAATGAATTTAAATCTGGAAGTATACGTCGACGCAAAATCAGGATTGCTCCGACAATAACAACACCTGATATCAAACTACTAATAAGCGATAAAAACTCTGACTCTTCAAGAGTTTTAATTGAACTGCTGGCACTATTATCAAACTCAGTCGTTAACTCATCCGCTATTTTCTCTAATGAAGCAGCTAAATTCGCTGATTCCTCATCTAACCCTCCAGCGCCTTTCATTAACGCATTTCCCGCTTCTGTACCACTATTTATATAGGAAGAAGCCATCTCTCGGCCGACTTTATATACCTGCTTTAACTGTCTTTCCAGCTGAAGCACTCGATCTTTATAAGCTGGAACGATAATGGCTAACTCTTTAAGTTTTTCCATCGCCTGATTGAGGCTTTCTTCCGCCTCAGGTAAGGCCTCATTACTACGAGTTGCTCCCATATCTGTTAAAAACTGCTGAACTTGTACAACATGATAGCGAGCATCTTTCATCACAGACACAGCACCTGACATAACAACCTGATGACTTATTACCTCTTTATTAAGGCTCAAACTTCTCTGGGTAATAAAATACAGAACGGATAACGCTATCAATACAATTGCAATAACCAAATTCATGATACGACTGATCTTCATGTGCAGCACTTTCCTAAACAGTTTATTAAAAGACTATTCCCATCACCGGCCACCATCATACAAATGAAAAAATATAAAAACATTGCCAATTAACAAATAAACGGACCGGTTAACAAAAAAACACGAAAGTGTATGCCCCTACATTGCAATCAACACAAACTCATCCACACTAATAAAAATTATCTAATACTCGCAAATGTTCAGACCGCCATAGAAGTACGCCCCCCTTTTGCCTATAATAGGCGCTCCCTGAAAACCATGTCCGAGGCGTTATCTCAATGGAATTAACTAGCTTAAATGCAATTTCCCCTATCGACGGTCGTTACGGATCGAAAACAAACGTACTGCGTCGCTCTGTGAGCGAGTATGGTTTGCTGCGTATGCGAGTCATAGTTGAAATTCGCTGGCTACAGGCGCTTGCCAAGCACCCACAAATTACTGAAGTACCCGCATTGAGCCAAGGCGCCAGCGCCTTTCTAGATCAGTTAGCAGACAACTTCAGTGAAGCTGACGCTCAAGCGATTAAAGACATTGAGAAAACTACGAACCACGATGTCAAAGCCGTTGAATACTTCATTAAAAACAAAATGGCCGACAATGCTGAATTAGCCGCTATTTCTGAGTTTGTACACTTTGCTTGTACATCAGAGGACATCAACAACTTATCTCATGCTTTGATGTTGCGTGAAGCGCTGGAAGAAGGCATTACTCCAAAGTTGAAAAACGTCATCAAGGCGATTGAAGACTTAGCTATCGAGCACGCTGAACAGTCCATGCTGTCTCGTACGCACGGCCAAACAGCGTCTCCTACGACCGTTGGTAAAGAAATGGCCAACGTGGCAGCACGTTTGAAGCGCCAATTAAAGCAAATCGAAAACGTTGAATTTTTAGGCAAAATCAACGGTGCAGTGGGTAACTACAATGCCCACCTTTCGGCTTACCCAGATGTAGACTGGCAAGCTCACGCAGAAGCCTTTGTGACGTCTTTGGGTCTAACTTGGAACCCATACACAACACAAATTGAGCCACACGATTACATTGCCGAGTTGTACGATGCGATCTGTCGTTTCAACACCATTTTGATCGACTTCGACCGTGATGTGTGGGGCTACATTTCCATGGGCTTCTTTAAGCAAAAAACCATTGCTGGCGAAATCGGCTCTTCCACCATGCCGCACAAGGTTAACCCAATCGACTTCGAGAACTCCGAAGGTAACTTGGGCATTGCCAATGCGATTATGGGGCACTTGAGCGCTAAATTGCCTATCTCGCGCTGGCAACGTGACCTAACGGACTCTACCGTTTTACGTAATCTAGGGGTGGGTCTAGCACACAGCTTAATCGCTTACCAAGCTACGCTAAAAGGCATCAGCAAGTTAGAAATCAACGCGCCTCGCCTTGAAGCAGACTTGAATGCCGCTTGGGAAGTATTGGCTGAGCCAATTCAAACTGTGATGCGCCGCTATGGCATTGAATCGCCATACGAAAAGCTAAAAGAGTTGACTCGTGGCCGAACGATTGATCAAGCAACAATTGAAGCCTTTGTTGACACCCTAGACATGCCTGAGCAAGCAAAAGCAGACCTTAAAAAACTAACCCCTGCGACTTATATCGGTAATGCCGTTGCACAAGCAAAAGCGATTCGTAACTGATTTTCTCTGTTAAACATCTCAATCGAGCATTGAGACATTTAATGAGTAAATTTAAAAGGGCCGATTTATCGGCTCTTTTTGCCTTTTAAGCCATTAGCTTCTAAGATCATCACCACTTCTTTTGTTCTTTTAATGAGCGATTTATGACAGACCTAAACACCCCATTGACTATTCTTGGCGGCATGACTGCCCAAACCTTTATCGACGAATATTGGCAAAAAAAACCGTTATTAATTCGTGGTGGTCTTGTTGATTTCACTCTGCCATTAGAAGCAGATGAACTCGCAGGTATGGCAATGGAAGAAGAAATTGAATCTCGTATTGTCATCGAAAATGGAATCAGACCTTGGGAAATGCGCCAAGGTCCTTTTACCGAAGATACTTTTGCGACCCTACCTGAAAAAGAATGGACGCTACTGGTTCAAGCCGTGGATCATTGGGTACCTGAAGTCCAAGCATTAAAAGAACAATTTGAGTTTTTACCAAGCTGGCGCCTAGACGATGTCATGATCAGCTACGCCACTGAAGGCGGCAGTGTTGGTCCTCATTACGATCAATATGATGTGTTTTTAGTGCAAGTATCAGGCAAACGTCGCTGGCAAGTTCTCGCGCCAAATGAATACCAAGATTCGGCGATCCCGAACATCAAATTACATATTTTAGATAACTTTCCGGTTAATCCAGACATGGATTGGGAACTAGAAGCTGGCGATATTTTGTATTTGCCACCGAACTTTGCTCACAATGGACGCGCCCTCGACGATGAGTGTATGACCTACTCGATTGGCTTCCGTGCACCTAGCATGCAAGACATTCTCACGGGTGTGCGTGATAAATTGTGTGAAAACGACAACGTCAAAGACCGCTTCGCTGCACCAGAAACACCAAAACGTCAGCACAGTGCGCACATTAGCGAAGACGATATTGAGTATTTGCAAGCACAGCTAGCACGCCTGATTAATCAACCAGACGTATTGGCGGAATGGCTTGGTGAGACCATGAGCGAGAGCAAATACCCTGAATACCTTGAGCCGCTGAATCAAAAAGAACTAAACAACGCCTTTAATAGTGCAAAAAAGGGCCAAGCTTTCATTCGCCCTGGCGATGCACGCCTTTGCTACTATGTTCAACAAGGCTCTGAAGATAAGGGCAAAATTCGTGTATTTTGTAATGGTGAACACCTACTCGTTGACGCAGCACTAACAGGCTTTGTTGAAGCGGTTTGCCATCAAGTTGAATTCGATTTTTCTGGGCTAGATTTGACACAAAACACAGATCTAGAGCCTCTTATACGCTTTCTAATTCGTCAGCAAGGACTTATCGAATTAGCAGCGACGGAAGAATAAAAGGACATTTATTAAGGGAATCACATGAAGGTTTTAACATCAGACTGGAACAGTAGCAAAGATCAACTCACCTTTGTACGCAAACAAGTCTTTATCATCGAGCAAGGCATAGAGCCAAAGGATGAATGGGACGAACTTGATGAAGACGCAGTGCACTTTGTGTCTTTTGGTACAACCGCTGTTCCCACAGGAACGTGTCGCTTAACAGAGAATGGTCAAATTGGTCGACTAGCAGTATTGCCCGCCTATCGACACCAAGGATATGGCGAGATGCTATTAACCCGAGCGGTGAAAGTGGCAAGAGAAATGGGCATTCGTAAGGTGTTTTTGCATGCCCAAGTTGATGTACAAACCTTCTATGAAAAACAAAATTTCCATAGTGATGGCAAAGTGTTTTTAGAAGCCGGCAAAATGCACATTCGCATGGAGCGCGACATTTAGTTGTGATTCATTAAATTGTAGGCCTGATGAGGGAGGAACGACCGTAATCAGGCATTGGATTCAGACCATTCGCCGCTATTTTTTACAGGTAAGCGCCTCGTACCTCGACTCATCCGGCCTACATTTTATTAAACTGTTTTATTAAACAACCGCAATCAGCTCAACATCAAATTGCAACACAGAGAAAGGTTGAATCATGGCGCCCGCGCCTTGAGCACCGTAAGCCAATTCAGCAGGAATAGTAAGACGGTACTTCGCGCCTTCTTTCATCAACTGAAGACCTTCGGTCCAACCTGCAATAACACCCGTTAGAGGGAACTCAATAGGTTCTCCACGAGCAATAGAACTATCAAATACTTGTCCGTCAATCAAACGACCTTCGTAATGGACACGAACAGTTGATTCACGGCTTGGTGTTGCCCCCGTACCTTCTTCAAGTACTTCAAATTGCAAACCACTCTCTGTCGTTTGAACACCGTCTTTGGCCTTGTTTGATGCAAGGAAGTCTTCACCGGCCTTTACGTTTTCTTCAGATGCTGCACGGCTTTTTTCTTCCATTTTTTGCTGTAACTCAGCAAAAGCCGCTTCTAGCTCAGCACCAGGAACACGCATTTCAGCGCCGTTTAGGGCATCCTCAATCGCAGCGAAAAGATGTGCTAGAGACAATTCACCAAGATCACTACCACGGAGTTGATCACCAATTTGACGACCAATACCGTAAGCGATTTTAGCTTCGTTAGAGTCGAACGACAGTTCTGACATGTTTACTCTCTCTTATTAATTAACTAAAAAATTGGACGCACATCATAACATAAGCAGATCTCATGGGCTTGTTTTTCAAACCAATCACCTACCAAAAACATCACTTTAGAAATTTATTAATCATCCCCATAGATTTATTAAATGATATTCATTATCATCTAATAAATCGCGATTCACGAGGAGCGTGTTATGAAATCCAAAAACTTTATCCCATCCCCTAAACAATGTCCCAACAGTAAAAAAACTACGGATTATTGGGGAATGCTGTTTATTGGTTTTATATTTCTATCGTCAATGAGCTGTTTCTTATTTGCAAATCATAGTGATCGACACGCAGCCAACCGCTTGTCGGATTCAGCCCACAAAATAAGCAACACGATCATTGACACAGATCAGAGCAACAAAAGTTAAAAGGATTAAGCTTATAGGTACATAAAAAGAGGATCTTGCCATGTTACCTAAAATAAACACTATTATTTATGCTTGCGATCTAGAAGGCAAAACACAAGCGGCCATGGAGCCTCGTATTAAGCTTAGCCAATACTCATGGCGCAAAAGTCATATTAATGCACGCGGTAGAACCACTTAATGCACAAGCAGCCAATATGATTAATAACTACATGTCTGAAGAAGTAAGAGCCACGATGCGCAAAGACGCCATCAAAGACATCGATACGCGTATGGAAAGACTGCTTTCTGAGTTTATGGAAAAATATTCACAAGAACTGTCTAGCTTAGAGCAAAAACCTGAAACGATGATAGTAAATGGCATTCCTGCCGAATCGATACAGCGTATTGCTAAAGAAAAAAATGCCGACTTAATCGTCATGAATAGCCGAACACATGGCCGCCTAAGTCAAATGATCATTGGCTCAACCGCGAACAAGGTTATTCACACCAGCTCAATACCTGTGCTTGTTGTACCAATAAAATAACCGTTTGAACGATAAAATATCGTTTCGCTCTAGCCACATTTAACTCGGTTCGATACACTTACTGTATATATAAACAGTAAGTGTATTTATGATCCTTTATATTGCCGAAAAACCCAGTCTTGCCCGCGCTATTGCCGCCGCCCTTCCTTCGCCGCAGAAAAAAGAAGAAGGCTGTATTTGGCTACCAAATGGTGACTGCATTAGTTGGTGTATCGGACATTTACTTGAACAAGCGGAACCACACCAATATGATCCTGCTTATAAAACATGGAATTTAGATCATTTACCCATTATTCCCACAGACTGGCAGTGGCAAGAAAAAACCAACACTAAAAAGCAGCTTGGTATACTCAAAAAGCTAATCAAAAAAGCCACCACTCTAGTTCACGCTGGCGATCCTGACCGCGAGGGACAGTTGCTCGTCGACGAAGTGCTTCACTACACCAAGGTGCCCGCACAAAAGCTTAAAAACACACAACGACTTTTAGTGAATGACTTAACGCCCTCAGCTATCAAAAAAGCATTGAATAATTTACGCCTAAATAATGAGTTCGCGGCCTTATCTCGCTCCGCGCTGGGACGAGCACGCGCAGACTGGCTATTTGGTTTGAACTTAACACGAGCCTACACCATTAGGGGGCGTCAAGCGGGCTACCAAGGCGTATTGTCTATTGGACGAGTACAAACCCCTGTGTTGGGCCTTGTTGTCGCCAGAGATAAAGAGCGAGAAGCTTTCATCCCAAAAGACTTCTATCAAGTGTGGGCCAGCATACAAACACCGCAAAACGTTATGTTCCAAGCAAAATGGCTGCCCAGCGAAGCTTGCCAGCCTTATATGGATGAAGAAAATCGTGTACTCAGTTTACCTCTGGCACAAAATGTCGCCCAGCGCATTACCAATAAACCGGCTATTGTTGTAGACGCTCAATACAAGCAGAAAAAACAAGCAGCACCGCTCCCCTACAGCCTGTCAGCACTACAAATAGACGCGGCAAAAGCTTTTTCATTGTCCGCCCAACAAGTGTTAGATACTTGCCAAACACTTTATGAACGCCATCAAATGATCACTTATCCACGATCAGATTGTCGGTACTTGCCAACTCAACAGCACAAAGATGCACCTGTTATTATTGCGGCCTTGGCACGATCAGAAGGAGATCTGCAAGATGGTGCCCAAAAAGCCGATGCGACACGAAAAAGCAAAGCTTGGAATGACAAGCAAGTCACGGCTCATCATGCGATTATTCCAACCACTCTGGCTTATAAAGCATCATCTCTTTCGAAAACGGAAGCTTTGGTATTCAACCTGATTGCTCGCCAATACTTAATGCAATTTTACCCAGAATACGATTACCTATCGTCCTACATCAAATTAGACATTGCCGGAGGCCAATTTGAAGCCAAAGGCAACACACCTATTGCTTTGGGTTGGAAAACATTGTTGCCCAGTCATAACAGAACAAAAGATCCTGATGATGAGAACCAAAATGAACTGCCCAAACTGACCAAAGGCGACGAATTATGGTGTTCACAAGGTCAAGTTCAAGCAAAAGTGACGACACCACCGGCCGCATTTACCGACGCCACTTTATTGTCCGCCATGACGGGCATTAGTCGCTTTGTTACCAATAAAGACATTCGTGCGATTTTAAAAGAAACCGATGGGGTAGGAACTGAAGCCACTCGAGCAAGTATCATTGAGCTACTCTTCAAAAGAAATTTCTTGATAAGACAAGGCAAGCAGATCCATGCTAGCCAGACAGGACGCGCCTTTATTGACTGCCTACCAGCGCAACTGGTCACTCCTGATATGACAGCCCAATGGGAATCAGCTCTGAATAGCATTAGCGTAGGGGAAGCCAGCTATCAGGAATTTATGGCAAATTTAGAAGTGAATTTAAATCAACTGCTTAGTGCATCACGGGAAATGCCAATTTCCGCACTACAACATTTACCCGCACCAACCAAAAAGCCTTTTGCAAAACGCAGAAGTACAGGGACAAGAAAATCAACAGGAGCAAGAAAATCCCAAGGATCAGACACAACGCACTCACAAACAAAAAGACGCCCTAAGGCGTCTTCATCATAACAATGGCGCAATCAGCTCTCTAATCATTTGCGATATCAACCATTAGCAGTATTAGCCAATAGCAAGCCAAACGCCGACACCAATCATCAAAGAACCAGCAATACGATTCATAATTCGCACATTTCCACTCTGCATAAGTATGGCTTTTAGAGTTCTACCGCCAGCGGCATAAATTAACAAACAGATAAATTCAAGCGTCAAAATAATGGCGATTAACACTGCCAGCTGACTGGCTAATGGACGACTTGCATCCAAGAATGGTGGTAACAAGGCGACAAAAAAAGCCCATCCTTTCGGGTTTGCAATAGCCGTCACAAAACCTTGTGATATTAAATCTAACTGTGATGCTGGCTTGCTCCCAACAGCGTCCATTTTGATCGCCATCTTGCCTTTAGAAAGCCACATTTGCAGACCAATAAAAGCCAAATAAGCACCACCAATGTACTTTAATGCCATAAAAACACTAGGATAGTTCAGCAACAAAGCCGCCACCCCAATGGCTGACAAAATAGCCACCGTTGCCACGCCAACAAGTTCACCCAACATCATCCAGAGCGCTCGTTTGACACCAATGGTCATGCCCAGCGTCATGGCTAATGTCATGCACATACCTGGTGTAATAGAAACAAAAAAGAAAGTCGGCACAAATGCCGAAAGCAGCGCTAAATTCACAAAAAGTCCTTATTAAACATGGCATGGAGGAGGAGAAAAATCGCATTATTTATCATAACTAGCAAGAGAATATAATAAAAATGTTTATGTGCCGAAAAGAACAAATGAACAACCGTGATATACACGATCTATCACAACGAAGATCTAAAAAAGAATATTTAAAAGCGCTTTTTGCTTTTAAATGTGGATTCTTCTATAAATTTACTCCATTCATCATCTAACTCTTCTTCGGCCTCACTAGACATATTTTTGTTAATTTCTTCTTCGGCTTTCTGCAATGCCATATCGTCTTCAATCTCTTGCAACAACTCTTGATATTTTTGTACTGTAGACTGTGCCTCTATCATATCTTTTATGGGAGTGAGTTGCGTTAAAGCTTCCTTGTACATATCAATAGCAGATTGCATTTGTCCACTTAAAAACGCTTTACGGGCAAGGTATCCATGGTAGTCCGCGTTGACCTTGTAGTGATAAAAGTTCAACAATTTACTGTAACGATGAACATTGTCTTGATCGATTGTTTTTTCTTTCTGAGACTGAATCAAAAAGGATTTGAGAGAATCAAACAAGCGTTTTACCTCAATGATCAATAACTCATCATTTATTGGCTTAGCACGTCTATTTTGTTTACTCGTCTGAAACTCTGACATTTCTTCAGCTAAATGATTTCGTCGGCGAGATAAGTTAGGGTCTGGTTGTAGTAATAGTAACTGGTCATAAATAGCGATCATTCGAGAAAATAACCACAAACGCATATCTTTAGGTTGATATTGTGGCGGCATATCATCTAAATAACGACGCACTTGGCGCAACTGATTATTCAGTGTGGCCACTTTACGTAATTTTTCTATACGAGCTTGCTCTTTCAACTGTAGAAAAATAGCAAACGCGATAAATCCACCGATAACAAGCAAAAGCACAGTGATGGTAACAGCGGTCATATAATAGGTTATTTACCTTAGTCGTGTTGTAGCTGAATAGCCGTTTTTCTCGTAAAGTAAGCGGTAAAATACATCAACTTACTTTAGCTCGGATTCCGTTTTATTTCTTTTAGCAAATAAAACTTTTTCAACATCTTGTATCATATTTCGTAGACGAACTGCCTCTCTTTGCGCCCCACTAACAGTGGCATTTTTTTCAATTACCGACAGTGCAGCACGATATTTCTCAAGTGCACGGCCTTTTTTATCATTATCTAAATCGTGCCTAGCTTGACGAACCAGCAAATCACGATGAGCCAAAGCGTGTGCGTATCGTATGAGTACAATATGATGCCGAATTATGGTTCGACTCACACCATATTGCTCTGTCAGGTGTCTCAACTCCCTAAGCATTACCTGTAGCGCATTTTGGATTTGTTCAAGTTGCTGCTGACTGGCCACTCTATCTTTAACCATAACGCTCTTTCCAAGCTTCACTTCTGTTAATAACCGTATTAAATACGTTTTTTTAGTCACAAAACTTGATTGAAAATTGGCTGTGATGAGCTGTTCTATCGCTGATAATAAATACTCTAAGATAAATACTTTCGTTTCTTTCGCTAAGTAACGGTCGGAAAGCGTCTCTAACGCATAAAGTAAGCGATCACTACGATTAGATAAAGAAGCAAGCTGTTTTTCTCTTAACTCGCGTTGCTGTTTTCGCCATCGAAACAAAGCCGGCAAAGAGCAGCACACAACAATTAGGGTAACAGCCACTAAGACCAACATACTTGATTTCATTTGTTAATAGTTACCCGAGAGATTAAAACACTAAATACACATAACCTATCTATATAACACAGACCGCACATTAAAAACAAAAAAAGACCAGATAGACTGATCTTTTTTGTTGCGTTGCCACTTCCATTATCGGGAGATAGAAAAACCAAGTAACATATAAAAAATCAATGCAGAGAGTAAAGCTGAAGCAGGAACAGTTATAACCCATGCCGCGGCAATACGTAACAAAGCAGAACGCTTGACCAATTCTTTTTTCGTCGCTTTCTTCAATCCTTTACGCTCTTCAGAAGAGATTGGAGAAGAGGCCTGTGCCGCTTTTAGCTCTTTTAGAATCATACGCTTTTCTTCTACATCCGCCAATTTGAAACGCTTAACAAACTCTTTCGTTTGTTCACCATTATGGCCCGCTGACGCAGAGTGAGAAATAATAGAAGCTAACTTTTTCTCATAAGATTGTTTCAGGTATTCACGCAAGAACCCGACACCAAAAATACCACCTACGGCAATATGAGTAGAACTAACAGGCAAACCAAGTTGAGAAGCAATAATCACCGTAATAGCCGCCGCCATAGCGACACAAAAAGCTCTAGTCTTATCCAGCTCGGTGATTTCAGAGCCCACCGTTTTAATCAATTTAGGACCAAACAACGCTAAACCAACTGCAATACCAATACCGCCAACCATCATGATCCACAAAGGAATAGCAGCAGAACCTGACACAGCTCCCGTCAACAAAGCATCATTTATCGCTGCCAAAGGCCCAATGGCATTGGCGACATCATTGGCACCATGAGCAAAGCTTAATAAAGCAGCCGAAACAATTAACGGAATAGTAAACAAACTGTTTACCGCATCTTTGTCATTGGCTAAGGCTACAGCTGCTTTATCTACGATAGGACGAACGATAAAATACACGGTTAAAGCAATCGCCAAAGCGATCATAGCCGCCGTAATAAAATCGAGTTTCCAAAGTTTGCTAAGACCTTTCAGAATTAAGTAGGTCGAAAAAGACCACACCATGATACCGACTAACAAAGGAACCACTTTTCTTGCAGCATCAATCATATCACTTTTATAAGTAATAGAGCGTTTGATATACATAAGGAAAAGCGCAGCAATTATGCCGCCCATAAGAGGAGAAATCACCCAGCTGGCAACAATGGCAATCATTTTATCCCAGTTAGCAATATCCCAACCACCAGCCGCAATACCGGCACCAAGCACACCACCAACAATAGAATGCGTCGTTGATACTGGCGCACCAAGGTATGTCGCTAAATTAAGCCAAATAGCTCCTGCAAGCAAAGCCGCCATCATGACCCATATAAAGGTTTCTGCATTGCCGATGGCATTGGGATTAATGATGCCATTCTTAATGGTCCCCACCACGGTTCCACCAGCAATTAGCGCCCCCGCGGCCTCAAACACAGCGGCGATCAAAATCGCACCAGTCATAGACAGAGCTTTTGACCCGACCGCAGGACCAACGTTGTTCGCCACATCGTTGGCACCAATATTGACAGCCATGTAGGCACCTATTGCAGCAGCAATGGCTAATATTGACAAGTTAGAAACACCAACACCATTATTGGTTGCATAAAAACCAGACGCTAAAACAAAAGCTAAAGCGATCAATACTCGAATAAACTCATGACCACTCAATAAAGTGGATTCTTCTTTCGGGTTATTTGTAAGATCCATATGGGGCTCTTCATTTATGATTAATCTATGCCAAACTCTTGATAAACTAAGGTAAACCTTACGTTATTCAACAAGGTGCCTTCCCAGCACAGTTATAAATTCGGCTCTCAATTCATCCTATCGAACATCTTGTTTATGAAGGCAAATACGGTATGCCTGTCATATATCTGTAAACTATCAAATCGGCGCCATTCTACACTGGGTTTGTGCAGATAAAAACCCCTGTGTCTTTTGCTTAGACAAGGCTAAAAAAAGTGCCCCAAAAGGCACTGATGACAAAAATACTACATAAATATGACCGTTTTATTACAAGATGTTTTTTTCACACCCGCTATTTATTAGCACTCGATGACATTAACAGCCAAACCACCGCGAGATGTTTCTTTGTACTTATCGTTCATGTCTCTCCCAGTATCTCGCATAGTGCGAATCACCTTATCGAGAGACACATAGTGGGTGCCATCACCACGTAGGGCCATACTCGCAGAGTTAATTGCTTTAATGGATGCCATTGCATTACGTTCAATACAAGGCACTTGAACCAAGCCACCAATCGGGTCACAGGTCAAACCTAAATTATGCTCCATACCAATTTCTGCGGCATTTTCTATTTGCTCAGGCGTTCCCCCTGTCGCTGCGGCTAATCCAGCAGCCGCCATCGCACACGCTGACCCGACTTCACCTTGACAACCCACTTCGGCCCCAGAAATAGACGCATTCTCTTTAAATAATAAGCCTATCGCCGCCGCTGTAAGGAAAAAATTAATCACTCCTTCCTCACAAGAACGAGGGCAAAACTCCCAGTAATAATGTAATACCGCTGGAATGATCCCTGCTGCACCATTGGTTGGTGCCGTCACAACTCTTCCGCCTGCGGCATTTTCTTCATTCACTGCAAGCGCATACAAATTAACCCAGTCCATCGCACCTAAAGACGGCGTGATCATATCCATGCGCGTTTTACTGGTAAGATCTCGATACAAACTGGCGGCTCTGCGTTTTACTTTTAAGCCACCAGGTAATATGCCTTCATTACGAATACCTTGCTGAACACACGCCCGCATCACAGCCCAAATAGAAAGAATACCCTGTTTAATTTCTTCTTCTGTGCGCCATGTCTTTTCGTTTTCCATCATGATTTGCGCAATGCTCTTGTCGTGCTCGCGGCAAAGCTGAATGAGGGTTTCGGCATTATGAAAGACATAAGGAAGCTCCGTTGTGTCTTCTACTATCGAAACGTTCCCTTGTTCGTCCTCTTGCACAATAAAACCACCGCCAACCGAATAAAAGGTCGCCTGATGAACTCTCTGCTCATCGGCATCAAACGCCACCAACACCATGCCATTGGCATGAAAATCTAAACGATCAATACGGTGATAAATTAAATCGGTAGCAACCTCAATGTGAAGCGGCTGCTTTGACAATAAATTCAGCTCAGATGAGGCTTCTATGTGCTCAATTCGCTCTTTGACACTACTGGGATCAATACTGTCTGGCAACTCACCTTCAAGCCCCATTAGCACAGCCGTTCCTGTACCGTGCCCTTTTCCAGTTGCGCCAAGGGAACCATATAAATCAATCTTTAAACGCTTGACCTTGGATAATAAATGACGATCTTGCAATTGATGAGCAAATTGGTTGGCCGCGACCATAGGACCAACAGTGTGTGAACTGGAAGGTCCAATCCCTACCTTAAAAAGGTCAAATAAACTGATTGCCATAACCGTTTCCTATGTGACGAATACTGATAAGACCATTGATCCTGACAATATATAACGCAAGATCTCTATAAAGTGAAATTATCACTTATGAGACAAAGTTTCCAATAGGAAACAAGAAGGAAAGCAGATATTTGTACGTAATTTCGGAAAAAAGGCAATTTTTTGGCGCTTCAGGACCATTACAAATCAGCTGGTACCAAGCTGAGATCTAAACAAGTTACACAATAAAACAAAGCCAAAAGACATATAGTATCTTTTGGCTTTTCCCTTTTATACCGGCGTCTTAGGTTAGATCAAAAGAACCCGAGCGGATTAATATCATAGCTGACTAACATGTTTTTCGTTTGCTGATAGTGCTCTAACGCAATTTTATGCGTCTCACGACCAACACCGGATTTTTTATAACCACCAAAAGCGGAGTGGGCAGGATACTGGTGATAACAGTTCATCCAAACACGACCTGCTTCAAGATTACGCCCCATACGATAAGCAAGGTTCGTATCCCTTGTCCAAACCCCAGCGCCCAAACCAAACTCACTGTCATTGGCAATCGCCAGTGCTTCGGCTTCGTCTTTAAAGGTCGTCACACTCACGACTGGTCCAAAAATTTCTTCTTGGAAGATACGCATTTCGTTAGAGCCTTTGAATAAGGTCGGCTGCACATAAAACCCTTTACCTAAACCATCAACCGATTCAATCCCCCCTCCAATTAATAACTCTGCGCCCTCTTTCTTACCAATATCAATGTAGCTCATAATTTTGTCGAACTGTTGTTTTGATGCTTGAGCTCCCACTTGCACATCTGTATCCAAAGGATTACCACGTTTAATGGTCTTCGTTCGCTCGATCACCAAGGCCATAAAATCGTCATAGATGGATTCGTGAATCAAGGCCCGAGATGGACAAGTACAGACTTCACCTTGGTTGAAGAAAGCCAATACCAAACCTTCCACACATTTGCTGATAAAAGCGTCTTCTTGCTGCATGACGTCAGCAAAATAAATATTGGGCGATTTGCCACCTAATTCGACAGTTGAAGGAATAATGTTCTCAGCCGCGCATTTTAAAATATGCGAGCCAACTGGCGTTGATCCAGTAAAAGCAATCTTAGCAATGCGCTTACTGGTTGCCAGCGCTTCACCGGCTTCTTTGCCGTAGCCGTTAACAATATTCAGTACACCTGGAGGTAACAGATCTTGAATCACTTTAACCAATTCTAGAATCGACGCTGGCGTTTGTTCTGCCGGTTTGAGTACCACACAGTTGCCCGCAGCAAGTGCTGGCGCGAGTTTCCATGCTGCCATCAAGATGGGGAAGTTCCAAGGAATGATTTGACCAACTACCCCTAATGGCTCATGAAAATGATAAGCTACAGTATGCTCATCTAGCTCAGCGGTACTGCCTTCTTGCGCTCGCAAACAGCCCGCAAAGTAACGAAAATGATCAGCAGCCAGAGGAATATCAGCATTTAAGGTTTCACGAACCGCTTTACCATTGTCCCAAGTTTCGGCCACGGCAAGAGCTTCTAAGTTTTGCTCAATGCGATCAGCAATTTTTAGCAATATGTTGGAACGATTAGTGACAGATGTTTTACCCCAAGCCGCGCGGGCAGCATGCGCTGCATCTAGAGCAAGGTTGATATCTTCTTCAGTAGAGCGAGGAATTTGGCAAAAAACTTCGCCATTTACAGGGCTAATGTTATCAAAGTATTGCCCCTTTACTGGAGCAACCCATTTACCACCAATGAAATTACCATACTGAGCCTCAAATGTAATAAGACTACCGTTCGTACCAGGTTGAGCGTAGATCATAAAGCTTCTCCATTCTTGTTGTTTTTATGTCAGGTTTTAACATTGATATTAAGAGTAGAAAGAAAGCGAGAAGAAAACTTGCCTGTGAGTCCATGAAACTTGTCTCGCGATCCATTTCTGTTTTGCTTTTATATTGACCCGTAGTAAAGCAAGAGCGATGATGAGAAAAGAAAATTCACCACGCCACACTATTGAAATAAAAATATTAAAACAAAAGAGGTGTGTTAATGAGTCGCTCAATCTCGACAGAAAAAGCGTTATTAAAACATAAGCGCGCGCCCATTCAGTTGGTCGAAAATCGCGTGTGCTTTGCAGGCCCAAATTCTGAGCCTCAGTATTTACGATACCTATGAACAAGCCCAAAAAGTCAGTTTGAAAGCCGATTCACTGCTGTATTGCGGTATGGTAACGGGTGCCAAAGTCATGCACACTAAACATCATGACAACATCCCTTTTCTTCCACATGAATCTTTTATATTGGCTCCCAAAGAAGAAGTATTTATCGACTTCCCTGAAGCTCAGTTTCACAATCCAACGACGTGTCTAACCATTGCCATTTCGCAAGAAAGGGTCGCGCAAATTTGTGATCGCATGAATGATATTATGATCGAGTCTTTGCCTTCAGGCGTCGTACTGGACCCAAATCAACACCTTCACACCTTGCATACGCAGGCAACACAGCAAGTCATAGATCGGCTCACCAGTGATTTTCTGCGTAATGATCCAGATCGAGACTTGCTGGTTGACTTTGGAGTCAGTGAACTGGTCACGCGCATTCTAAGACATCATGGTCGAGACGCCCTATTACGTTTTACACAACATTCGCCCGATGCAAATGGCCTCACTTGCGTTATTCAATGGATAGAACACAATCTCGCGCAACCACTAGACATCTGCCAGCTGGCTAAAATGGCTTGCATGAGCCGCAGCCGTTTCTTTGAAAGCTTCAAACGCCAGCTAGGCTGTACGCCGGTGGAATATCAACATCAACGTCGAATGAGTCGTGCCTACCAACGTTTACAAGAAAAATGCTCAGTCACCGAAGTGAGTTACGAGCTGGGATATTTAAGTTTGAGCCATTTTAGCCGACGCTTTCACCAACACTTTGGCGTGTCGCCTCGTCAGATCGCTCAAAGCAAACTCCATTCATAAAAAGGCCGACTCATCACGATCTAAAACACGTGCCTTAATTTAGAGTGGCAGTAGATGAACACCCCCTGCATAAAAATCAAACTGCACATCAAAGCAAAGAATGGAACCAATTGACCAAGTTGATAAAGTGACGCCAAAATCACCGGCCCTACTGCAGCACCAACCCCTTGCATAGAAGCATTGATACTGGCTAAGCGGCTTTGCTGACTGTCTTTGACCAATAAGGTTTGTGCCGTCACTATCCCAGGGAATAAAAAGCCAAATCCAGCCCCAAATAACCCCATTGCCAACAACACCCCTGCGTAGGAATCTAAGAAAATAAACGCAAACTGAGCGAGCACTCCTACCCCAACACCGCTGAAGATTAAAGTCACCACGCCCAACTGAAACCTAGGCACCAAGATCATTTGCACCAAAATACTAAAACAAGACATGGTCATCATGGCAAAGCCTAACTGATGGGTCGTCTGCGCCACATCTAGCTGAAACCTATCTTGGATCAGAAAGCTCATAATTTGTTGCACCCCCGTCATCGATAGAATCGACAACGAAGACATACATAAAAATGGCATCACAGGCTGAGTAAGCCAATTGATCTTAGGTGGTTTCACAAATTGACGCACATGCTTAGTATCTTTTACAAAAAATACCACCAGTAAAGCGATGCTACCCGCCAAGAAAGCAATGATATAGAAAGGCGCAGTCAATCCTAAACTACTCAATAAAGACGCGAAAGCTGGACCTAAAATCATACCAATACTAAAAGAAGCGCCGATCATCGCAATAGTAGAACTACGATGCTTAACGTCGGTGTGTGCGATTAAATAGGTCTGAATAGAAGGTAAAACACCAGCAATCCCAAGCGAAAAAACAATGCGCAAAGTAAATACTAAATAATAGGTTTGCTCTGCTGATAAATGCTTAACCAAGGCTTCTTGCAGTACAAAGCCTGTCAGCCCAATAGTCATGGCATAGCTACTCATGCCAATAATCACCGAACGTACGCGGCCAATTCGATTAATGATTCCTCCCCATAGAAATGCCGCCACCACAAAGGTTGCCGCCCCAGCGGTAATCAGTGTGCTAATTCGCACATCCGCCAGACCAATCTCACGACCGATAGGGGGTAAAGAGGTAAAAATAAACGATTGCCCAATTCCCACTGCCATTAAACAAGACAACAATAGCCAGCGAGACAAACGCTCATGAAACAAAGAATATGTATCAGAAAAAGTCAATGTGAATCCTTATCATCAAATAGCCTTATGCTTATGCAGTAAACAGGCTGACAAAAAACCGTCGGGGGAATCGGTATTAGGAGGCTAGTTATCATCCTGACAAATAGGCCAATAATCTAACATAGTTCTCTCTATTTTTCTGGTTACGCTTAGAGCTAAACGACGATTTAGATAAAAATAATGACTATCAAGAAAGAAATAAAAATGCTTAAATTTTATTTTTACTCAAAATCGACCAAACACCATGCCGTCACTCTTTCAACACCCGAATTTTCTTCATTTCTGGATCGGCCAAATAGCCTCTTCTTTCGCCTTCCAAATGTTGAGTGTCGGTATTGGCTGGCAAATGTACGACTTAACCAACAGTCCGATGGCACTAGGCTTAGTAGGACTGTGTCAATTTCTCCCGCAATTATTATTGACCTTAGTCGTAGGGCACGTTGCAGATCGCTATAATCGAAGGCTTATCTGTGTTTGCACACGCTTAACGATGGCAATGACGGTGGCCATCCTAGCGTATGGCAATATTACAGCCACGATTTCGGCCAATATGATTTACGCCTGTGCTGCGCTTCTTGGCACCGCAAGGGCCTTCGAAATGCCTGCAAATCAAGCGATCTTACCCAACCTGATCCCAAATGTTCTGCTTTCACGTGCTGTTAGCGCCATGGCTTCAGCACGCGAGATATCCGTTATAGCGGGTCCAGCACTGGGTGGAGCTCATTTATCTTTTAGGACCGACTACACTGTATTTATCCAGCATGAGTTGTTTTCTCATCTCCTGCATTATCATGTTTTTCTTACGTTATAACTTTACGGTAAAAAGCAAATCCCCTATTAGTATCGAACATCTGTTTGGTGGATTAACCTTTATACGTGGCAATAAAGTCATCTTGGGATCAGTCTCATTGGATATGTTTGCTGTGCTACTGGGTGGCGCCACGGCATTGTTGCCAATCGTCGCAAAAGACATTCTTCATACAGGACCTTGGGGCTTAGGTTTACTACGCTGCGCTCCGGCTTTAGGTGCGTTATTAATGTCCGTCTATTTAGCACGCCACCCTTTGACTCATAGTGTGGGAAAAATCATGTTCGCTGCCGTCGCAATCTTTGGTGTCGCGACCATCATCTTTGGCTTATCTGAAAACCTTATTCTCTCTATGCTAGCACTGGTCCTTTTAGGCGCTTCAGACATGATCAGCGTGGTCATTCGTTCCACGTTAGTACAATTAGAAACACCTGATGATATGCGTGGGCGCGTCAGCGCAGCCAACTCTGTGTTTATTGGCAGTTCAAACCAATTAGGAGAATTCGAATCTGGTGTGACAGCGGCTTGGTTTGGCGTGGTTCCAGCCATTGTTATTGGTGGAGCCGGAACGATTGCCGTGGTTGGTCTGTGGATGTATCTGTTTCCAGATTTGCTAAAGCGCCACACCTTAGACAAAGCAAATGAGTAACCTTGCTACACTGACGATGAAAGCGAACGCTTCAAAATACTATGAAAAAGACCAAATAAAGCCAGAGCGTAAGCTAAAAAGCTGATACTCAATGACGTCAGCCCAAACTGTCCACCTATTAGCCCACTCAAAAATGGTAGCGTCATTGCCCCCAAGACAGCGGCACTCATCTGAAAACCGATGGCGTGTACTGAGTAATGTTTACCAACCCGTGCAGCTGTTTGCGAAATCATACAAGGAAAGATGGGGGCGGCACAAAATCCCATAAGCGCTAATCCCAAATAGCTAGCGTAAGGTGTCATACTGAAGGTAAAGAAGAGCGCACCGAACGCCATACCAGCCAAACAAAGACGTAATAACTGATCAACCGAAAAACGCTCAACCAAGAAACCAAAAATAGCGCGGCCAAATGCCAAAGCCCCCCAATATACCGCCACCCAAGTACCCGCGCTGGCAAGGGAAATACCACGAGACTCTGTCATCACAGTGAATGCCCATTGCCCCACTCCGACCTCTACCCCTGAGTACAGAAAGAAAAAGACAATCTGGAAGCGAATCACTGGGTGTTTTAAAGCCTGGAGTTGCGTCACAGGTACAAGAGCTTCTGAAGAAACCTCGGCTTTTTTAGGCGCATGCTTGTCACTTTCCCACAGGTGGCGACTAAACAAAAACACCAGCGTCATGGTAAATAAGATGATAGCGATCACAGCATAACCGAGACGCCAATTTTGCGAAAAACTCACTAAAACACTGGTAACAATAACCGGGCCTGCGGTCGCCCCTACGCCAAATGCGGCGTGTAACCAGTTCATATGTTTTGTAGAGAAATGCTCTGCGGCATAGGCATTTAATCCTGCGTCAATGGCACCGGACCCCATGCCAATCACCACAGAAAACAAAGCAAAAACCCAAAAAGCAGGGCTGAAATAAAACCCGCATAAACCACTGCTCACCAGCAAGCTGCTCACCACCAGCAACCAACCGACACCAAAGCGGTTCATTAGATAACCAACCGAAAAACTCGATATCAGATAACCGATACCTCCAGCGGCAATCACCAAGCCTAACCACCCCATTGGGACAGCAAAAGCCGTTCGCACAAAGGGCCAGTTAATCCCATGGGCCGCATCCGGCAATCCTAAACTGATAAATCCTAAGTAAGCAATAAACAATAACACGCCTGATGTGCGCACTAACTTATCCTTAAATTTGTTTTTGCTTATTTGAACCGATTCGTGTTTTCAATAAAATCTTTAAATTCACTTAAATTGACTTAAGATAAAGATCTGCTACTTGTACCATCGGCGCTTATCTTTCTCGATCGGTTTCCACTTCCAATTTGGGGCTTCCCCTTTCCAGAGATACACCAACAATAGAACGAAAGTCATACTGGCAACCAGCACAGCCCATTTAAGAAGCGCTTCTTTAGGATCAACGGCGAAACTGACGATGGCCACGCTAACAATATACAACACCAATACCAGCCAACCTTGCCAAGTGTTAGGTTTTCCCCACCCCCAGCCATTATCTTTCGCTGGAAACCACACTGTTTTCTTATCTGTCATGCCTTAAAGCCTCAAATGTAAAGGTTTATCCTATCTGTGCTGCGTCACTTTGCCTGAATTTATGACATAAAAAAAGAGCCTGTATTAAACAGACTCTTTTCGTTTGAGTACTTATGATGCTTTTCAGTGAATCCGGTTGCCTTAGCAGCGTATCTTGCCAACCTATCTGGCAAGGAACTCCCCACGGGTTTTATCACTGCGTTTGAACAATCCACCCAAAGCGGTGGTTTGTGTCGAAGAGCTAGCATCCATAACACCACGCGCTTTTACACAATAATGTACAGCACTGATACTGACAGCAACATTGTCGGTCTCTAGTAAAGTTTGTAACGTTACCAAAATTTGCTGAGTCAGACGTTCTTGAACTTGTGGACGCTGTGCAAAAAGCGCACGATACGGTTGATCTTCGACAAACCGATAATCTTCGTTTTCGGCAAATAAGCGACTTTCGCCAACCCATCGATAGTAACAAAATGATGTTCACAGGTGCTGGTAAAACTAATATCACTCACCTTGACCATTTCATCCACTTGCATCTTGTTTTCAATGACGGTGATCTTGGGAAACAATGCATAATCCAGACCTGAAAAAATCTCTTTTACATACATTTTAGCAATTCGGTGTGGTGTTTCTGCCAAACTATCATCACTCAGATCTAAGCCGAGCGTTGTCACAATATCTTCAAACGAGTGTTTAATACGCTGGTATTTTTCTTCATTGGTTAAACCATTATCAATCATCGGGGTTTCTAAACCGCTATTGATAAGAGCATCACGTACTTTTATCGCCGCATCAGACAAGACGGGACGATGTAAATTGGTTTGTTCAGCTGTATTAGCTTTCATATATTTGTCCTAAGTTGCTTAACCCTGTCACATGACATGGAGGCGTTCAAAAAAGAGGTGCTATTTGGTTAATTAGACCAAATGACGTCCCCCATCAAGTGACAAGGTTCGACCTGTCATATAGCGACTGCCTAATATATACTGCACAGCCATGACGCCTTCTTGTTCTCCTGGCGCTTTGCGAAGCAGTGACTTATTCAATGCTTTATTACGGTATTCGTCATCATCGCTTTCATTAAACATCAACAATGATGGTGCAATCGCATTCACTTTTACTTTAGGCGCAAAGCGTTTAGCAAAAGAGCAAGTTAAATTAGCCAAACCCGCTTTACTCGCTGCATAGGCAATATGTTTATCACTGCCTTTCTCTACCACATAATCCGTCATATGAATGATGTCTGCTTGCCCATCTTGCTCAGAACCTGCACATAATAATGCTTCAAAGGCCAGATTTATACGATAAGGTGCAAATACATGCACTTGCCACATTTTTTCCATTAATAAGGCAGTGTCTGCACACCCTTCCTCCGGTGCCCATTCAGACGCATTGTGAATAATGCCACCTAATGCTGAGTAGCGACTGAGTATGTTCGCCACAAATTCATCAACGCCAGATGCGGTTGAAAAATCGGCTTGAATACAAGTCACCCCCTGTTCTTCTAACGCCACAATACTTTCTCGTACTTTTCGATAGGTAATAATGACGTCATATCCCTGCGCAAGTAACGCCTTCGCACAGGCTAAACCTAGACGTTGCCCGCCGCCTGTAATAATAATAGGCATTTTACGCATCATAAGTATCCGTTCCTACTGAGTTATCTTCATTAAGAAGATTGGTAAATACTATTTACTGAGTACTAAACTCTAATTACGCATACTTTTAAAAAAAGATCAATCTTCATCATCCGATTCTTTTTTTATACGTATGTCTATTGAACCATTTTTGTTTGTTCACTTCTAAAGAAGACATTAGTACAGCTATACCGTGTCTACTTTTGTAATCTAGTCCAGCAATAATCTATAACAATGTTCTGCTTAGTTTCATCAACCTGTAAGGAAGACATAGCAATGACGTTATCATCAGAAAAAAACACACCTAGGCCAATATCAAGCAACAGCATTCCGCAAGAAGCCTTTGACTGGTACGACGAATACGCCCATGGCGACATAGACCGCCGCACCTTCTTATCTCGCTTAGGGACGCTCAGTGTGACTGGGCTAACCCTTTCTGTTGTCGCTGGTGCGTTGACACCAAACTATGCGCTAGCGGAACAAGTGTCCTTTAATGATCCTGAGATCCGCGCCAGTTATGTCGAATTTGATACGCCTAATGGACACGGCAAAGGTCGCGGCTATTTAGTGATGCCCAAAAATGTCAATGCCGATAATAAAGCCCCTACTGTATTAGTAGCCCATGAAAATCGTGGTCTTAATCCTTATATCGAAGATGTGGCAAGACGCTTAGCGAAGGCTGGCTTCATTGCTTTTGCTCCTGACGCTCTGTTTCCTCTCGGTGGCTATCCTGGCAACGATGACGCGGGCCGCGAAATGCAAAAAACCTTAGATGGTAGCAAGATTGAAGGCGATTTCATGGACGCAGCCACTCTACTGAAGAAGCACGAATTTGGCACAGGTAAAGTGGGTATGGTCGGATTCTGTTACGGTGGTTATTTAACTAACACATTGGCGGCGGCCATGCCGGATACCATTCAGGCAGGTGCGCCTTATTACGGAACGCCTGCCAAGGGCAATATAGATAAAATTAAAGCCGCTTTGCAAATTCACTTCGCAGAATTAGATCAGCGAGTGAATGACACCTGGCCTGACTATGAGAAAGCGTTAAAAGCCAACAATGTAAATTACACTGCCTACGTTTACCCTAAAACAAACCATGGCTTTCATAATGATTCAACGGCTCGCTATGATGAGAAAAACGCAGAATTGGCGTGGCAACGTACCATCAGTTTCTTTGAACAAAACCTTCGCGCTTAAAGAATGAGCCAGCTTGACGGCAAACAAAAGACAGTTAAACACTGAATAAAATGGGATGAAATTACAGCCTGTCATTAGTGACAGGCTGTAACGCTTTTAACATCAATAGGTTGCGTGTCTTTATCATACTTAAAATCAATACCACGTACATTGGGTGTTTGCCGCCATAATGACTCACACAAGTCAGAAACACTAATATCATTGCTAGACTGCAACCAAGCAACGACTGCTTTGGCGACATTGGGGTAAGAGATTTGCACCACTCGACTTGTCTCTAGCCACTCTTTAATAATCTCAGAGCTTAATACATTGCTGGTCTTAGCAATGCCTAACAAATCCAACGCAATCGCATTTGAATGCTGCTCTATCTGTCCTTTTAACGGTTTCGCTAAAATGCGTCGTCCTAGCTGTAACGCCTCTGAATTCAATTCAAACCCCGCATTACACAACACAGATTCGCATTCACTTAAATTTTTTTGAAATAAGTCTCGACCAAAAGGAAAGACCTCAACGTTTCCATAAACACCAGGCTCTATATCTTTGCAGTGTAAGCGAAACTGATAATTGGGTACGCCTTCAAGCCAGTCTAAAACCGCTTCACTGTTTTCAAAGGGTAGATACACTAAAACTTGATCAGAATGCGCTCTATTCGCCATGGCTTGTGCGTGAATGAGCGGTGGTAAAATAGGATGACCAAAATGATGCCAATGGGCGCCTAACTGCGTGACGGCAGGCGCAAAATTCGACATAATCCATTGTGCAATAGCGTTCTTTTTATAACGAGGAATATCGTATTTGAAGGCATATTGATGACCAAACCCCACACAAGGAACACCCTGACGCTTAGCCGCCCAAGCCACAATGGGTTCAAAATCCGTGATCACTAAATCATAACCACGAGTATCCAAAGAACGAATGTCTCGAAACAGCGTTAAAAAATTGGCATTCCGACAGGTAGCATACAGATCTAGTTGCCCATTACGTGCCACAAAGCTAAGCCCCTGAAATGTCCGGTAATTGCCAAATACGGCCATATCAAAATAATCTTCTGGCGCGCGTCCTGAAAACACAAAATCCACCTCGATTCCAGCAGCATGCATTTCCGCTGCCATGGCTCTTGCCCGAGTGATATGACCATTCCCTGTACCTTGCACGCCGTACAGAATTTTCATACTAACACTCCTATTGCTAGCGCAGCACAAGCGCTGCCTAACAAAGCGCCAATCACCGTATCTGTAGGAAAATGCACACCCAGAAAAATACGTGATAACCCCACATTTGCCGCCCAAAAGTACAACATCATATTTAAACTAGGAAACCACTCACTCAAACAGAAAGCGATAAAAAATGCACCAGAGGTATGACCAGATGGAAAGGAAAATTGATCTGAGGGAATAATAAAGCTGCTGAAATTATCCAGAGCATCCGCTGGCCGATTGCGCTTAAAGCCTCGCTTTAGTACAAAATACACCAAACGCTCAACGACAAAACCTAAGGCTAACACGGCCACTAAAACATCGTATCCTGCCCACCAGAGCAACAATGCCCCGAGAGCGTATAACGGACCGTCAGCCGAAAACGAAATAGCTCTCCCGATGGTCGTCAGCTTCGCTCTGTGTTTACGCGCCATACACCAGGAAAACGTCTGGACATCAAATGCGTGGATATTTTGAAGTATGTTCATGCTAATCACCCTCACTGGTTTCTCTTACTTTCAACATAGACCAGTAAAATGTCCGTTCTGTGGCATTAAGATGACAACTTCATGACAGCGCCTATTTACAACCAATAGACAAAAAAATACCCCGACAAAGCGAGGTCTTTTATGTCTATTGATTATTAAAAAACAATCATCATTAGGTCATACATCACAACCAATTGGTCAACATAATGCCAACACCGATCGATTGCGTCTGATGGTTATAATCCAAGAGCGATTGTCCATAACCATTAAAGTATTGGATATAACCTCTGGATTTGCCCCACAAAGGAAACGTGAAACCCACTTGTAACGCGCCTCTGTTATCAGAGGATTTAAGGTTATTCCTCAACATAACATCAATACTATAATCGTCAATCACATGGATAATATTGAGTTCACCGTAGCCATAATAGTTTTCTATGTTGGGATTGTCGTCAATGTCAGCACTTTCCGGAATTCGATACCAAGGCTTAATCGAAAATGCCGTATCGCCTGTTTCAAATAAAAAGTCCACATAAAAACGATTCCACGAACGAGAGAGATCACCCGATTGACCGTTCGACTGATGATTGAAACCGTATGAAATATAGCTAGGCTTGATGCCTAAAAAGCCATGCTTGGGCTTGGTAACAATAAAAGCTTCAGGCTCATGATTGGTGTCCCGAAAAGGCGCTGAAATATGGCTATTGTAAGCTTGCCAATAGGCTTGTTGTGTATATGCAAACCATAAACTGGTATCGCGTCCTACCACGTCATAAACGACAGGAAACTTCACACTGAGTTGAAACTTAAATTCCACACTCTCCAAACTCTCGTCCGTCTCATCTCCTAAAAAAGAACGATCATTGGGATTCGAAGTATAGGCAAAGGGCAAAAAATAATTTGGCCGATGTGGCGTTAAAACAAACGGATTATTCAAGGTTGCTGTTTCTCTGTTTTCACGCTGCTGAAAAAGACCATTTGCTTCTCGCGCGCGTTGAGAAATAGATTCAGGTACCGCAGGCTCTTCTGGGGAATAAGGCACATCCCCCTCACTCGCCCCTTCTACAACACTGCCGTCCGATGGAATAATGGACCTATTATCCATCTCCTGAGCATCTGCTTGAGTCCCAAAGTAAACTTGGTAGAAGCATCATTGAACACACAATGGCTTTCATTATCTTTAAAACCTTTTTTAGCGATCAGACTCGCCATAGTTATTGGGACAGAACAACCTTTTTTGCGTAGGTATCGCGTTCCATTTCACACACTTCAACGGAAAAGCTAACATCTTTTAATGAAAATTGTGTTAACGCTTCAAGAACCAAATGGGAAAGTTGTTTGCGTTGTTCCAACGTCCGACCTGATAACATTCTTAATATGACGTGAATGAAGGCATCTTCTTGTCCAGCCGTCAAAAAACTCTTATACGGAACACTGCGTAATTTTATGTTTTCTGCTGTAAAAAGCGTCGATGCAATACAGGCGGCTTTTACAGCCTCGAGCAGGTCGACAGGCGGCACTTCTTGTTCTAAATTTTGACTGTACTCAAGAATACAATGTGGCATAAAGGCTCCTATTTAGATTTATTTTAACCACCCTGCTAACTAATATCCACGCATTGGATCTACCGCGGATGGAATGCAATCGGTTAAACGATAGTGCTGTATATTGGAAGCCACTATCTGACTGGCACTAACAGGATGAGTCGGTGCTGATATGTGTGGCAGTACAGTGACGGATTTATGTCCCCAGTAAGAGTGCTCTAAAGGCAATGGTTCTTGCATAAAAACATCTAAAACCGCATGGGATAAATGCCCTTGATCAAGCAGAGTGAGCAAAGCCTTATCATCAACAATGGCACCACGAGCAAAGTTAATAATGCTCGCCCCTACAGGTAAACTGGATAAGCGTTTTTGATTCAATAAACCTTTGGTCAGTGTTGTCAGAGGCAACAAGCAGATCAGTATATCCGTTTGCTGCAACAAATGGATTAGCCCCGCCTCACCAGAAAAACATTCGATTCCTTCAATTTGCTTCGGCTGGCGACTCCAGCCTCGCACAGTAAAGCCATTCTGAACCAGACGCAGTGCACTCATTCGCCCTAATTCTCCCAGACCAAGAACCCCCAAACGACGATTTTTTGCCTCCACCATAGGACGCGGGCACCAAAGACCTTCGCTTTGCTGCTTTGCGTAGGCTGGCATATCTCGATGAAGGAACAATGTCCAAGCCAATACCGCTTCCGACATTGTTTTTGACAGCGTAGGATCGACCAAGCGCACAATAGAAAATGTTGGAGAGACCTGCTCATTGATCATGCGCTCAACCCCCGCCCAAACACTGTGAACCCATTTTAAAGAAGGAAGAGCCAGCAAATCATCAGGGTTAGGATTGGCAACAATCGCAACGTCACACTGCTGCTTTTGTTCTAATGTTAAGGCTGAAAATGGCAGAATCACCTCATCAGGCATAGCCGCTGAAAGTTGATTAATCCACACGGCCTGCTCGGCTGAGTCAATACGACTGACAAACGGGATCATTTGTCGTATACCTGAGCCAAGTCTTTAAATCCTTTCAACTCAATCGCGTTGCCACTTGGATCTTTAAAAAACATGGTCCACTGCTCACCTGGCAAACCTTCAAAACGAACGCTGGGTGCCAGATCAAATGCGACATTGCTTTCTGTGAGACGTTTGGCGAGTTTTTGCCACTCATCTAATGGCAGAATCAAACCAAAATGCGGCATAGGAACAAGATGATCTCCTACTTTCCCAGTATTCGTTGTTGGGCTGGGTTCACCCAGATGCAGCGATAACTGATGACCATAAAAATCAAAATCTACCCAAGTGTCTGTGCTACGGCCTTCTGTACAACCTAAAACTTGCGTGTAAAAAGAACGCGTTTCTTCCAAAGAAGTGACGTGAAAGGCGTAATGAAATAAAGCTGACATAGGTACTCCTAACAACAAGATATGAGGTTAGAAAATACAGCACACACAGCAAAAGTAAACACGAAGCGTTACTGCCGCTTCATATATTTAGCATTAAGGCAAAAAATGCGTCTCTTTTGCCATTGTCATGAGAGTGGAGGTTTGGGTAAATCATGAACAAACGCAGCAATGAATTCACTTGGTGGCAAAGGATGACCAAAATAGTACCCTTGATAAAAAAAGCAATGAATCTCACGTAACCTGTCATAGTGTGGCAAGGTTTCCACTCCTTCAGCAAGCACGCTAATATTCAGCGCTTTCGCCATGGCAATCACAGCGTGAACAATGGCTTCATCGCTTTTATCCGTCAGCAAATCACGTACAAAGGATTGATCTATTTTTAATCGATCAATGGGTAAAGATTTTAAATATTTAAGAGACGAGTAACCCGTTCCAAAATCATCAATCGAAAGATGAACACCGAGCGCTTTGATCGCATTCATTTTCTCCAAACAAGAAGACAAATCGTTCAACAACATGTTCTCAGTAATTTCAAGATCCACACAGCTGGCTGGTACATCGTGCTTTTCTAGCTGAGCTTTTAGCATTGGCAAAAAGCCTGCCTGTTGGAATTGAATTGGACTGACATTAATCGACATTCGCCAAGACAGCTGCCATTTTCCCTCTTTCAACCAAGTCGCGACTTGGGATAATGCCTCATTAAGCACCCAATGGCCTATTTCGACAATGAGGCCTATCTCTTCGGCCACCGGAATAAACTCAGCAGGGGAAATAAAGCCTTTTTTCTCATCTTTCCAACGTATCAACGCTTCGGCACCAATCAACTCATTCTTATCATTGGTTTGAGGCTGATAATATAAATCAAACAACTTAAATTCTGTCGCATGATGTAGGGCTTTTTCCATGTCAAGCCGCGCATCTGAAATCGCCTGCATTTCAGGTTTGTACAAAGCAAATGTGTTACGCCCAGATTCTTTTGCCCGATATAAAGCCGTATCCGCTTGCTTTAAAATCACCTCAGCCGAGCCTTCGTTGCCATCAAAAATAGTGGCGCCCAGACTGGCCGTAATATGCACCTCATGATGACCCGCTTTTTTAACCTGCTGACACGCGTACATCACACTATCAGCAAAGCCATTTATGGCTTTTTCTACTTGCTCTTTATCATCGCCAATCTTATTCAGTAAAAAAGCAAACTCATCTCCCCCCATCCGAGCAAAAACAATATTGTCTTCTTTCAAGAATGAAAGTTGAGCAGCAACACAACACAGCAATTGATCACCAACATTATGCCCCAAAGAGTCATTAATCGTTTTGAAACGATCTAAATCCATGAACACCACAGCCGAATAGTTCACACTCGATTGTTGACGTTGTAGCACTTCATGAAGTTTATCGGCTAAATATTGACGGTTGGGCAAATTCGTAATCGGATCATAATAAGCGAGATGGTGAATATGTGCTTCAGTTTCTTTGCGTTCGGAAACATCACGAATAAGCAGTAAAGTTTCGACCTGATTTTGTATCTTATACTTTGCCAGACGTATTTCGACAGGCAGTTCAACATGTTGTATCTGGTAAAACGTTTCAATTGTAATAGGCGTGTTCACTTTCAAGGACATCAAAATCTCAACAAATGGTGCCCAAGAAGCAGACGTATGCAATGACTCTAGCGACTGAGAATGTAAATCCGCACTTTTACGTTTGAGCATATACTCTGCAGCAGTGTTCACTAGGGTAATGTTATTGTTCTCATCCAACAGCAAAATACCATCCGCAGCGTGTTCAATCATAGCCTTGGTATGACTATTGCTGCGTTCTAAATCACTCAGAGCCATACTTAATTTGCTCCACAAACGCGCAAAGGTGGCATGCAGATGGCCCAGCTCATCGGATCTATGATGACGATAAAATGCCTTAGACAAAGGTAACTTCTGGTTATGTTCAAGCGCCGTTAATGACTCAGTTAAGCGCATTAAAGGATGTGTCACCAAAAAATAGAAAAACAATGAAATGAAAGAAGCTAATAGTACGTCTTTAAACAAATTGTAAATAAGTGTCGACAGGTGTTCTTGAAATATTTTAGCAAGCAAGTAGCGTTTTTCAGGCAATACTACTAAATGTCCAGCTTGAAAAATCGGTTTTTCTAGACGTAACTTTCGCGAGTACGCCTGTAAATCAGATAAAAAATAATCCGCTATGCTGTGAGATATTGAAAAATGACGCTCTGCTGCTGTCGCGCCTACAAATAATTCTCCAAGCTCGTCTCTGACTTCTACATGGGCAATAGAAGGGGTCAACAGCAAGCTATTTATTTGCTGCTGAGCAAAATCAACATCCAATCGAAACACAGCTTCTGCTAATGGCTTTTCAACCACAGCAAGCAGCTCATCAAAATTCTGATCAATCTGCGTCTTCTGGTGTCGAATTCCCTCAAGAAACTGAATACCGCTGCTTAGCAAGCTCAGAACGATGGCTAAGGCTAACGTTAAAATTGCTTGTTTTATAAATAATGATCTAGAAAGAACAACACCCATTATCACTCACTTAGCTTTCTATGCGTCACGACCATCGCATAACAATATTCACACAAAGACACTTGCACTTAGTATGCACATTACCAAGATTGCTAGATTATTCCTAACGAAAAAGCAAAGTATAAGAAAAATTTATGCACTTTCTGATATATATCATGATTTCTTTCGAGCAAATAAAAAACCAGCATGCGTTCACATGCTGGTTTATAAACCTAGGATAATGTGGCCAAGTAGGCCACTAAAAAAGGTTAGCCGATGACAGCGCCATCTTCACGGGAGATAGCAACCACACTTGAACGAGGAACCGATTGCCCGCCATTTGGCCAATTCGAATTACCATCTTCACCAGGATGCTGAACACTAATAAACATGGTGGTTTTACTCGCATTCCAGGCAATACCAGTGATTTCACACTCTTTTGGCCCTACTAGGAAACGGCGAATCTCGCCCGTCTCAGGATCACCAACTAACATTTGATTATTGCCTTGACCTTGAAAGCCTTTCTCATTTGAGTAATTACCGTCTGTTTGAATCCACAACAAACCTTTCGAGTCAAATTTCAAGCCATCTGGCGAGTTAAACATGTTGTCTTGATTAATGTTTTTAGAACCCGCATTCGCGTCAGTATATACCGCTGGGTTACCCGCTAAGACAAACAAGTCCCACTTAAATTCCACACTGGTGTGGTCTTCATTCATAGGCATCCAACGCACGATTTGACCAAAATCATTTTTAACGCGTGGGTTAGGTCCAGTAGCAGGCGTCTCATCGCCACCCGCATTGGGTTTCACGCCGCGGTTTTTATTGTTCGTTAAAGAACAGTACACTTCTGCCTTATGCGGATGAGCGGCAACCCACTCAGGACGATCCATCGTCGTTGCACCGACTTTAGAGGCCGCCATACGCGTATGAATAGCAATTTCAGCGTCGGTCATGCCCGTTGTTTTTGGCGTAAGAGCCAACCACTCACCGCGATTATTGTCATGGAATTTGGCAACATACAGTGTACCTTCTTCCAATAGATCACGGTTATTACCGCCAGCTAAATATTTGTGTTTAGAAACGAAACGATACAAGAACTCACCACGCTCATCATCACCAAGGTAGACGACTACGTGACCATTTGCCGCAATGGTTAACTCAGCATTCTCATGCTTGAAACGGCCTAGTGCGGTACGTTTTTTAGGACGAGAAGTCGGATCTAAAGGATCAATCTCAACAATATAACCAAAGCGGTTTGGCTCGTTTGGCTCTTTGTCTAAGTTAAAACGATCATCTGACAAAGCCCAGTTATAACGGCCTTCTGTACTCACACCGTAGCGTTTAAAAGCTTCTGGCATGTTGAAATCTTTGCTGGCAGAGAAGTAACCGTTAAAGTTTTCCTCACAAGTAAGGTATGTACCCCATGGCGTTTGTCCATTACCACAGTTGTTCCAAGTACCTTTTGCTACCACACCTTTTGGATCTTCAGAAGTTTGCAGCCACTTATGGCCGCGGGCTGGACCCGTAATATCCATTTCAGTGTCAGCGGTGATACGGCGGTTATAAGGAGAATCTTGAACAATGCCCCATTTTCCACCACGTTGATCAACTTCAACGATTGATACACCATGCGCGGCTTTATTTTTACGCACGTCATCGGCATTGATTGGCATACCATCTGCGCGGTTCGCATGAAGTGTTTTTTCATTGGTATATTCATTGTTGATGGCCATAATTTGTTTGCCATCTTTTGCAAAGAAAGCCATGCCATCATTGTGGTCGCCAAAAGCCAATTCTTGAGACGCACCAGTGCCACCAGTCATTGGATCAAAGGCGGGCGCATTGCTGAACAGCGGATCTCCCCAAGATGCTACAACCTCCCATTTATAACCTTCTGGCACAGTAATAGTATCAAGCGTATTGGCTTTGACCATACTGAACGCTAAGCGAGATTCAGAGGCTTCTGCTGCAGCAAACGCTTTACCTGCAGCCAATGTTGTTGAAGCCCATCACAAATGCACTCGCTCCAACCGCTGCGCCACCACTCAAAAAGCCGCGACGAGACACCATTCTATGTGCCACTTCTTCAAACTCAACCACTTCTGGCGCTGGACGCACTAGCTCATCTAATTCATCAAAGCTTAAGTTCTGTTTCTGCTCAATAATCATAATACTGCCCTATACTGTCTAGTAGATTGACACAAAAAAGCCTTCTCCCCTGCAAGAGAAGTTGTCTTAAATCTATAAACAAAACATGACATTACGATGACAATTAAACGACATTATAATGATAAAGCTCGCTTAAACATGTTAGCCATGCCATTTTAATGCTGAGAGCAGCGGTATAAAGCCAATGTACCATGGCGCACTTCCAAGCCTTCTCGAATTGATTTTTTCAAGCCTTTCACCACCAAAGCATAGGAATGATCAATCTGGCGTTGAACTTCCCCTATTGGTAAATCGCCATTTAAGATAAGCGAATTCCAATGGCGTTTATTCATATGATAAGCGGGAATAACATCACTGAAGACATCGCGCAACTCAATGGCATGATCAGGATCACATTTTAGATTGAGCAATAGCCGTCCCTGATACTTACTTAATAAAGCAAACATTTTGCCTTGAACTTTAAATACAGGGGTATGATCATCAAAGGGATAATCTTCAATCGATTCAGGTTTTGATAACAGGTACTTTTTTATCGCTAAACTATTCACCGACAGCATCCTATCTAACATGTTACAAAACATTCTTAATGAATAAATAAACTTCGCTCAACAAACTTTCAAGCAGTATAAATAAAAAGCCGCTTACTGATGACTCGATAAGCGGCTTCTATTAAAAATAACAGTGAAGACATTTACTCTTGGTGAGCAAGATACTCATCATAGGTGCCTTGGAAATCAATCACTTTTTTCCCTTTGATTTCGATCACTCTGTTTGCCAAGGAGGACACAAAAGCCCTGTCATGGCTAACAAAAATCAAAGTACCATCAAACTCTAACAAAGCGTTATTTAACGCTTCGATAGCTTCCATATCCATGTGGTTCGTAGGTTCGTCCATGACCAAGACATTTAAGTCCATCATCATCAACTTACCAAACAACAGACGGTTTTTTTCGCCACCAGAGCAGACACGGACTTTTTTATTGAAGTCATCAGCGGTAAACAACAAACGTCCCAACATAGCACGCACTTTTAGATCATCATGCTTGGCGGTACGCCATTTTGACATCCAATCAAACAAGGTTAAGTCACAGTCAAAATCCTCAGTACTGTCTTGTGGACAATACCCAATCACCGCGTTTTCGGCCCATTTAATTTCACCTTGCTTGGCTTGTAATTCATTCATCAAACAACGTAAAAAAGTGGTTTTACCCGCGCCGTTTTCACCAATAATTGCCAGTCTTGAGCCAGCTTCTAAAATCATATTGCCGCCGGTAAACAGCAACTCATCATAACCATGACCAAGGTTTTCTAAAATCAATGCATGACGGTGGAGTTTCTTGTCTTGTTTGAAGCTCAAAGAAGGCGTCATACGACTGGATTGTTTGACTTCCGCTAATTCAATTTTTTCCAACTTTTTGGCACGAGAGCTGGCCTGTTTAGCTTTCGAGGCGTTCGCAGAAAAACGGTTTACGAAAGCCTGCAAATCATCCATTTCAGCACTTTTCTTCGCGTTTTCGGTTAGTAACTGTTCGCGAATCAAAGACGACGCTTCCATGAAATATTCGTAGTTACCCGGATAAATGCGCAACTCACCAAAATCGATGTCTGCCATGTGCGTACACACAGAGTTCAAAAAGTGACGATCGTGGGAAATAATAATCATGGTGCATTTACGTTGATTCAATACACCTGCCAACCAGTTAATAGTATGAATGTCCAAGTTGTTGGTTGGTTCGTCCAAGAGCAAAATATCGGGGTTGGCGAACAAAGCCTGCGCTAATAAGACACGTAATTTCCAACCTGGTGCTACTTGGCTCATTAAACCAAAATGAAACTCTTCCGCAATGCCTGCTTCCAACAGAATATCACCTGCACGACTTTCCGCACTGTAACCATCCATTTCAGCAAATTCAGCTTCCAACTCCCCCGCACGCATGCCGTCTTCTTCACTCATTTCCGGCTTGGCATAAATCGCGTCACGCTCTTGTTTGACTTTCCAAAGTGCAACATCGCCCATAATAACGGCGTCAACAACCGTGTATTCTTCAAAAGCGAACTGATCCTGACTTAAGGTACCCACTTTTTCACCAGGGGTAATAGAGACGTTACCAGAAGTCGGTATTAGCGCTCCGCTGAGGATTTTCATAAATGTAGACTTACCGCAGCCGTTCGCGCCAATTAGGCCATAACGATTACCGTTACCGAATTTTGCCGAGATGTTTTCAAACAATGGCGTTGCGCCAAATTGCATGGTGATATTAGCCGTGGAGATCAAAGGAAAAAGCCCTAAACAAAGAGAAAAGAAAAACGTTTATATAGACCACTAAATTAGGGTCAAAAGACAAACACAAAGATGGGCGAATATAGAGATTTCGTCAGCTAAAGTCGAGGATTAAGTGATGTTTTTTTGAACGTTTGACACCACTGTTTCTTATTTACCTTGATCAGAAGAAGACGCTGTTCCTGTCTCTGACATGGTTCGAAAATCCTCAACAGTCGTTGATGATGCTTCAGACTTATGCGGTTCCGTGGCGGCTTTATTGGTATCAAGCGTTAAATAGGCTGTGAGCTGCGCGATCACAAAGCTTAATACTTCTTTACTGGCACCGTTAAGCAGATTTTTTCTGGCGTTTCGAGTAATGTCCAATTGAGTTGTAGCCCCCAAAACAAAACTAGCCAACAATCCAGCCGGGCTGGTGGCTTTGCCAAGCAAATTATCGATGGCCTTATCACGGGATACTTTAGCGCGTTTTTCCAAGATCTGAGTACGCAAATACAGCCGATCTCGCTGTTTATACATACGGTTAATACCAAACATAATCAGTCCTCATCCGTCGGGATAATAGCATCCAAAGTACGAGTAAAATCCATATTTTTGAGTGTGCGTTTTACCAAATATAACAATACTAGGGAGCTTAAAAACGTCACCAAGGTAGCCGTTAACAAAATACCGACAAGAGAAAAACCATAGCTCCAAGCCAATGCGGCACTGCTTGCAATAATGAGCAGCCAAGTCGTTAACAACAAAAAAATCACACCACACATTAAGGCAAGGAGCTGGGCGCTCGACGCCACCCATAATTTCGCTTCTAACGCTCCTAGCCCTAACACACTCTTTAGCCAGCTTGTATGGGCTTCAGCCACCGCATCAAGATCCGATGAAGCTTGCTGTGGTTCAGAGTGAGGTGCTTCCATGTGTGCTTTCCTAATACTTATTTACGTTTGCATAACAAACTAGCGGCTAGAGCACCCGCTAAAAAGGCAATACCTATGGTCTTAACAGGATGCTCTTTGGCATACTCCCCCACGGCAGAAGAAATTTTTTCCGATTGATTTTTAGCTGTATCTGCAATTTTGTGAGCTTGTTCACTGATTTGATGAGCCACTTCTTCAATGCGCTCTTGGCTTTGCGCTTTCATCTCAGCCGCACTATCAACCCCTTTATGGGCTGCTTCGGCCGCGTTATCTACTTTTTCATGAGCTTTTGCTTGGGTCGTGCTTTTGGTAGTTGTAGCCATTTTTCATTCTCCTTTAGAATTAAAATTTTCTTTCCAACGCCAATATAGCGACGAAAAACGGACCGCTCTTTCTGACTGAATAAACAGTCTAAAAAGATCAAAGGGAGGTTCTTTGTTTTGCCTCTAGTTAAGAAACTCGACAAAAAAACATTCACTTACCTTTCCTTATTTACACTACGTGGTTAATTAGCCATGGTCAAATGCACTCACTAAAACACCTCTTCTTTCCTTTTTTTATAATCAATCTTTAAAATAAGTGTATTAATGTTCAAGATAAGACCTTTAAATAAAAAAAGGCAAACTCGTGCCATCTACACAGTTTGCCTTTTTAGGATGAACTCATAAAGATACTTATTTGTTTGCTACAGATTGACCGCCCATCAGTATATCCTGTAAGAAACACTATTTGTTCACATCGACCCAAGCATCCCAGCCTTTCCATTCATCCAGATCAAAATCACTGTTTACTTCCACGCTCTCATGTCTAGTGGGATGACGTTTAAACACCTGCACATTGATGAACTTTTTAATTAAACGAGACATAATGCTTCTCCTTATCCTTAGATGATTTGGGAAGCATTAGGCTAGCATTGAAAAATTCAAAGATACGTCAGAAACAGCTAAAGAAAGTCTCTTTCCCCATTCGATGAATAAGGATCCACGTTCTTGACATAGAATGCTTATAGCGAGGAAAAGTGGCTTTTTTAACCAATAAAAGGCATAAAACAGACGCTTTAATATGAGATCAACTAGACCAGTGACGAGCTGAAGCCACTGTATTTTTTAATAAAGGCCAATCCAATAAGCTACGTTGATAATCACCAGCTTTACCATCAAGACAAATACCATAAATATCTAATCGAAAAGCTAAAATCGCAAAAAAAGCATCAACGGCTCCAGCTTTATCAAACATAAAGGGACCCTTAGCCTGCGTAAAAATAACCTTTATGCGCTCAATATCTTCTCGTATTACCCCATTAAAATCAGCCAAAGGTTCGATTTCTTCGAGCGTAAACGGGCAGTGAGAACGTAAACTAACAAAACCAGAGTGCATTTCCAGGCAAAGACTTCTAGCTTGCGCTCTTTCTGATTGCTCCCTTGGATACAATGCCCCATCTGAGCATTCATTAAAATACTCCACAATCGCCAAAGAATCGCACACAACAAAATCATCAACCAGCAACGCAGGCACCAAGCCTGTTGGTGAATATTTAAGTACTTCAGCTTTATAACCAGGTTTATCTAAATCTATCAATATAAGATCTGGTTGAATGTTGGCCAATCGAGCACATATAAAAGCACGAAGTGACCAAGTAGATAAGGTTCCCACAACTAACTGCATACGACATTTCCTTGTTATATTTCAAAAAAATAATCCGATCTATTTCAGCTTGGTGACTAAAAGTTGCTCAACCCTAACGCCTTCCAAATCCAATACTTCAAACTTATAGCCTTCATGAACAAAAAAATCAGTACGCTTAGGCAAACGCTTCAAGCTATAAGTAATGAACCCTCCCAAGGTTTCATATTGGGTGCGATCTGGAAACTCTTCAATGCCCAAACTGCGCATCACATCATTGATCGGTGTAAGCCCTTCTATTAACCAAGAGTTCGCGTCACGCTGCACGATTTGCTCTTCGTCATGAGGTGTTAATAAGCCACCCATAAAGCCGCCTAGCAAATCTTTTACTGTCACAATGCCAACGATTGTGGCGTACTCGTTAACAATAACGGCAAACGCTTGTGGCGCGACTTTAAAGGCATTTAGAGCCTCTGAAAGAGTCAGTGTTTCAGGCAAATAGAACACATCTTTGTCAATTTTTTCTGGTTTAATATGCGCAGGTTCACCCTTTAATACCAAACGTAAAATTTCTTTTGATTCTATAATGCCTTGGATTTTATCCAAACTGCCATCACACACTAAAAAATCATTATGGGGATGATCAATGATTTTCTGACTAATCTCTTCACTGCTGTCATCAATATCAAAATAAATAATCTGATCTCTTGGCGTCATGGTACTGGAAATGCTTCGTGTTTCTAATTCAAACACATTACCGATTAACTGATATTCTTGTCGCTGTAGACTGCCATCTTCCGCCCCAGCGTCCATCATGGCAACAATGTCTTCCGTGGTAACGATTTCTTCGCGCTCAATCGGTACATTTAAGATACGCAAAATGGTATTGGTTAAGCCGTTAAACAGAAAAACAACTGGCGTTAGTATAAACGTCACCCACAGCATGGGCGTTACCATGCGGATAGCCACTGCTTCTGGCATGATAATCGCCAAACGTTTTGGCAATAAATCAGCGAATAAGATGAACAAGGATGTAAGACAAAGAAACGAAAAGACAAAGCTGATTTGATCTAATAATGGCCCAGAATAAATCAAGTTCACGACTTGCCTGATATAAGGCGTTAACGTTTGCTCACCAATAATACCGCCTAAAATAGCAATAGCATTCAAGGCTATCTGAATCATCGCGAAAAACGCACCAGGCTTTTGCTGTAATTTTATCACCGCCTGGGCTTTTATGTTGCCTTCATCTGCGAGCACTCGCAGTTTGATTTTCCTCGCGGCGGCCATGCCTATTTCAGACATAGCAAACAGGGCACTGGCTATAATCAGCAAGCCAATACTTAGCATATCACTCATTTTGATCTCTCTTGTTGCTAGAAAGACGGAACCAACTATCAAATAGCCATTCCGACATTATTAATGCAGCATTATAGAAGGTAGTTAAATCGATACAATGCTTATTTTCTATACTTTCAGAAGGGTTATGGACGATACTAAACATACGGATGACACCGTAAAATAATGCAATAAGATATTTTTAACTCTCCCATGAAGGTAGATCATGATTATCACACTAACCACTCCCGCCATGCTATTCCCTGCAGTTTCATTATTACTACTGGCTTACACCAATCGCTTTGTCACCTTGGCCTCCATTATTCGTAACTTTGATCCCAAACTGGAAGATGAAAATATCAAAGAGCAAATTGCTAACCTACGTAAACGTATTTATTTGATACGTCGCATGCAGGAAGCAGGGGTAATCAGTTTCTTTCTTTGCGTATTGTCGATGATGGCGATCTATTTGGAATACCAACAAGCTGGGAGCTATATTTTTGGTGCCAGCTTGGTTTGTCTCATGTACTCTCTGTATTTATCGGTTAGAGAGATCACCATCTCATGTGACGCTTTAGAGCTGCATTTGAAATACTTTAGTACCAACTTTAAACAGCAAAATCGCAAAAAATAATGTTAATAACGTAATACGTGAACATTAAAGCCTTTTAGTGAAGAGGCCCCACTTGTGTAATGAGAAAAATACTCCGCGAAATTTTCATCCATGACTTTTTTGTGTGTCAAACTGGCATGTCGAAGGAAAAGCTCACCCTGCTTACGAATAGCAATTCCCTGATGGGATACATTCATATTAGTACCAATCCATTGTTTTAATGACCAATCAGGACGCACCATACTAATCACACTGCCTGAAGGAATACGATCTAGTAAAGCTTGGTCTACTCTCCTCTCAGCACCAACAAACAAGGCGGTCAAAGGCACATAAGGTAGGTAAGCAGGTTCTGGTGAAAAAGCGCTGCCCTCAGCTTTTAGCTGACCCAACAGCGTTGCGCACTTATTAGAAGATGTGGCATCACAGCCTAAAGTCTCACCAGTAAGATGCTGATACCAAGTGGCTTTATCAATAACAGTTTGCGCCACTCGGGCGGTGCCTCCTGCCACTTCTGGCGTGATATCCAGTAATTTGTCTTGATTGTTGTGAAACCAATCCAAACTAGGAAAATGGTTACGTGACACAAAAGAAACCTCGCCATCCTTGTAGCGCAGTGCCATGAGATTAGCATCAAACTCAGCCGAAGACGTCGACATAACGCCTGCCAACAAAGTTTCAACATAAGTAGTACAATCAAATACATCAAAACGAACCAAAGGATCTTGGTCATATTTCCCTTGCTTCCCTTCACCAACACTGCCGCCGACGTATACAGCCCCTAGTAACACCTGACTCAAGACGTCCATTTTATCGGCATAAGACAGGGAATGTGGTTTAACTTGATAATTGTCTAGAGCCTGAAAAAAAGTGCTTTATTGGCCGCATCAATCACATTAACCGACACAGAATCCGTTGCTCTTGCTGATACCACTTCCGGAGATAAAATACCTAAAACCAATGAGCCAACCATCAACGCTCTTTTCATACTATGACCCATATACACCTCCCCATTACAACTGATATCCATCACACACATAAAAAAACAATCACTGGTTAAAAAACACTCTCTTTATATGCTAGTATTTAGTGCAAGTTAAAAAATGATGCTGCAGGTATAAAAAGGCTATTTATGCAAATCAACAACACCTCATTCCCCTATGGTCAACAAGGCTTACAACGCAGCCAAGAGAGATTAGACCTCGCCAGCCAAAAAGTAGCCAACGCATCAACTCAAACACTTGGTCAAAATAACACCCAAGCTAACTCTAGATATGGCTCCGCCATTCAAGATGGCTTACTGGAAGCCAAAAGCAGTGAGCTAGAAGCAAAAGCCAATGCTAGAGTCATCGACGCCTCCGATAAAACCATCGGCCGACTCATTGACATTAAGGTTTAGACAAAACGAAGCAAGACGCCATTAACTCGCGCACCTCATCTTTTGACGTAAAACGTACAATGCGCTTCACTTCTTGCCCATCCTGCAACAGGATTAAAGTGGGCCAAAGCTTAACACCAAATTGCCGTCCAAGTCGTTTCCCTTTACCATCAAACACCTTGATATGAGCCATCTCGGCATTTGACTTCATTGTGTCTTCTATGGCGTCACGAGCCGCTTGACAGTGTCCGCACCAAGGCGCACCAAACTCCAACAGAACATATCCCCTTAAAGCATTAATTTCTTCAAGACTGGGGGCCTCTTCTGCATACTCTGAATTAAAACCTATGGTCATTGCCTGCATCAAAAATCCTCTTTTCAGCATTTGAATAAGACGCACTGCTGTGAGATAAAGCATCATCGAACAACAGTCATAAAATAAGGATAAAACACCATGTTCAGCCACATTATGTTAGGCGCCAATGATGTACAAGCGTCAAAAGCATTTTATGATGCTACGTTTAAAGCACTTGGCTATGGCGAAGGCTTTGTTGATCCCAAAGGCCGATGCTTTTATCGCACAGATACTGGTACCTTTGCGATTACGAAACCAATAAATGGCGAAGCGGCCAGTCACGGCAATGGTAGTACGATTGGTTTTTCAGCCACATCTGAAGAAACGGTAAATGCTTGGCATGCGGCAGGGATAGCAAATGGCGGAGTAAGCTGTGAAGACGCGCCAGGGATTCGCTCATTAGGAACCATGAAATTGTATTTGGCGTATTTAAGAGACCCATCAGGTAATAAACTTTGCGCCATGTATAGACTTTAAGGTCGCAACTTATCATCAAGCAGTGACCGTCTGTCATTGCTTGATGATATTAAACTCTTCTCGACATTCATCAGAGCCCATTTCAAACTCGCGGCAAATCCATGGACGATTCTCATAAATCGTACAAAGAAACGTGTTTCTGTCGACCGCTGAGCACCAACCATCTTCCAACTTCAGCATGGTCTCACCACCCCACTCATCGACCGATATGTGCCTATCAGGTACGCCAGTGTCACTGATGATCATCACCTCCATGCGACAACAGCATGCTTGACACTGCGAACATGTCACATCGGAGTCGGTTATATTTTTAAGAGCAATGGTCATAAGTGGCTGCAAATTGGTAAGAAAAACCAATATACACCGGATTTCAATGAGAAGATATTAACCCAGCCAATATCAAGAAAAACCAAACAGTCGATCTGTATAGGCAACAAAAAGCTCTCGTCAACGAGAGCCTCCTTACTTAACAAACAAAACCTATACTTTAAACTTCACCACCAGCTCATTAAGCTCTATCGCTAGTCGAGTCAGTTCTGCCGTACTGGCGCTGGTCTGATTCGCTCCGACAACCGTTTGAGCGGCTAAGTCACTAATGGTTGTGATATTACCGTCTATTTCTTTTGCCACGTTAGACTGCTCTTCTGCCGCACTGGCAATCACGTGGTTACTGTCACTGATAGCAATAATGCGTGCGGTAATTTGCTCTAATGCCTTAGACGCTTCAGCGGCAACGGTTTGTGCTTGATTAGTTTTTTGGCTTGTGCTTTCCATAGACGTAACCGCCTCATTGGCCGAAAGCTGAACCTGACGTACCATGGTCTCTATTTCACCTGTAGACTCTTGGGTACGATGGGCAAGATTTCTGACTTCATCGGCGACAACCGCGAAACCTCGGCCCGTTTCCCCCGCACGAGCCGCTTCTATTGCCGCGTTTAAGGCCAATAAGTTGGTCTGCTCTGCCACAGCTCGAATCACATCCAAAATCTGACCAATTGACGCCACTTGCTCAGCCAATTGATTAATCACTCGAGTGCTGTTTGTCATCTCTTTATTCATATCAAGAATTACAGCCGTTGTCTCACCAACTCGTGCTTTACCTTCTGCCGCTAATGTGGCTGAATCAGCAGAAGCTTCTGAGGTTTGCTGTGCTGTTCGAGCCACTTCATCCACCGCTGAGGCTCATTTGCGCTATAGCAGACGCTGCGGATTGAATCTCGTTATTTTGCAACATCAGGCTATTCGACGAACTTTCCGTAACAGAGCTTAATTCTTCAGCCGCCGAAGCCAACTGACTAGAAGAATCACCAATGTGAACAATGGCTTCTCGTAGATTGCCCTGCATTGCTTTAAGTGCATTGGTTAAACGAGTCAATTCATCCTTACCTTCTGGTACAATGGCCTGAGTCAAATCCCCTTTAGCAATGATCTCGGCAGAATTTACCGCTTCTAGAAGTGGTTTATTAATACTTCTTGATAACACCATAGCAATCGCAACCCCCAAAGCCACAGAAATAACGATAACGATATTTATTAAAACAAACCCTTCATTGTATGCTTTTAACGAGTCTATACTTGCTTCATCAGCCCCTTTCTGATTAGCGGACACAATCTCTCGTAACAATTTCACCATATCATCTGCAGCATGATTCATATCCGGCACAAGAGCCATATATGCCTCTTTATTATTTTGTACAGACAAGCTCGCAACTTCAGACTGAAGTTTATAGTAATTAGACTCTACGACTTTAAATCGATCAAACAAACGTCTTTCACTATCTAAAAATATCGTTGACTCATATTCAGTACGAGACTTAGCGACATTATTTTTTATAGCTTCTATAGTTGCCAATATTTCATTTTTACTTTCTCCGCTTGTTGCAGTTAACAGTCTTAGTGTAAAGATCCTTACTCGCATCAGATCCGTACTCATATCCCCCAAGCTTGTAATGGCCGGAAGAATATTTGTTTCAATCAATTCTGAATTCGATCGAATCTTATTCATCGTAGAGATGCCGACGCCACCTAGAATAATCATCAGAATGATTGCCGATGAAAAGCTCACCAGCAACCGCGATCGAATATTTGTATTCCTTAACATTTTTCACCCTCTATAATTTTTTCATCAAGTTTAAATACAACCAAAAAAACATAAAAAAACAACAAAAACTGTATTTTTTTATGAAGTCTTGAAAACTAGTATGTTTTTAAATACCACTCTTCAAAATTAAACACAGATAACGGCGGAGAGAATAAATACCCCTGAATGACTTCGTATCCTATTGCTTTTAAATAAGATAATTGTTGTAAGGTTTCAACACCCTCAGCAATGGATACGGCTCCAATTTTTTGACCAATGGAAAAGACAACGTCACTTAACTCTTTAGATAATTTACTAGGAAGCTTACTAACAAATGCTCTATCTAACTTAAGCTGTGATACGGGAAACTTCAGTAATCGTTTTAGGTTGGAATAACCCGTACCAAAATCATCTAACGATATTGCAATTCCCATTGAATGAAGGTCATCGATCACATTAATAAAGGAGTCAGACAATGTTATTTTTCTACTTTCGGTGATTTCTAAAACAAGGTCAGAAGAAAAAAGACCATTTTTTTGTAAAATACTTTGAATAGTATCGACAAGATTTGGAGAGTTAAAACTATAAGGGGAAAAGTTAACTGCAATGAGAGGAACTTGTATATTGTTTTTACGCCATGACGCCAGTTGCCGGCATGCTTCACGAAGTACCCATAAATCCAGCTCAGCAATTAACCCAAAATTTTCTGCTAAAGCAATAAAATCGTCAGGGGAAACATGACCAAGCTCTTCATGATGCCATCTAGCCAACACCTCAACACCATAAAGCCAATTATTCGACACATTAATTTGAGGCTGATAATGCAAGACTAATTTGTTCAGTTGCAAATCTGTTTTTAACATCTGAGCCATACTTAAGGGCTGACGGCCATCACTTAAGTAGGAGCCTGCGTAGTCATCGGAAGTAAGACAAGCGTCCTGAATAAGCAAGCTACAAAAATGCTGACCAAGCAATTGAAAAGCTTCCACTTGAACCTTTATTTCATAAGTTTCGCTGTGAGCAGGCGTAAACAAAAGCGTGATGCTTTTTCCTGCCATACTTTTAAATTCAGCAGCAGAATAAGTGCGCAGTTCGGCTTCAGACCAAAAGCACCCCTGAGGCAATAGAGAATCATTTTTTGAAAAAAAACGGGAAGAAGACAGCATTTTTTGCGCTTTATCGTTACAAGAAACAATCAAATCATTACTGTCTAACACAATAAAGCCATGATTCGTTTCTTGTAACTCCTGCCAATCATGCCCAGTATTCATCCTCTCTGTTTTCACAAGTCAATCCTTCTACTGCATGCTTCGATTAACACAAAATACCGTCTTTTATTTGTCTTTAAGACACAAATTGTCACCAATATTGCCTATATGGCAAAAAGTGTCAAGCAAATTGCCTGTCAGGTTTTGCCATATAGGCAAAATTAAACGGATAATCTTGCCATGAATATTGGCCACGTTATTAAAATTTTGCGTATCCATCGTAAAATGACTCAAGAACAAGTCGCACTGGAGGCTGACATGGCCACCAGCAATGTCTCACGCATTGAAAAAGGTCAAAGGCAGCCCTCACAAAAAGTCTTACAAAAGCTGGCCATAGCGTTAGATACTAAACCATCGATTTTATACGCTGCCAGCGAGCATTCTCCCGAAGACATAGTCAATTTTTTACAGCAAGAAGATGATAAGGAAAAACATGCGGGGAACCCAATCGACCTTCATTTCACTTATGAAGCAAGAATGATGTTGAGCTTATTTAATGAACTGACACCAAACAACAAATCCTTGTTGCTCGAACAACTGAAAACATTGCACAGATGGCAAACGAAAATGGATCAATAACAAGACGCTATCCTGTCTTTGCCAAACATGCGCCTAGGCACCATAATAAAAAATCGCAAAATAATGACAAACCGTTCCAGCGACCACAAACAAATGCCACACTAAATGACCGTAATGTAATTTTGAATCGATCACAAAAAACACCACACCCAAAGTATAAAGAACACCGCCCAGTACCAACAAAATCAAGCCATTTGGCTCCATTAGTAAAACGAGAGGCTTAATTGCGATAAGGATAAGCCAACCTAAAATAACGTATAAGGTTGTAGAAATGGCAGGATGGGATGCCTTTCCAAAGGCTTTTAGAGCCACACCAACCAGTGCCAAGGTCCAAACCGCTGCCAGCAGCGACCATCCCCATACGCCTTGTAACACCCCCAAGGTAAACGGTGTATAAGTGCCTGCAATCAGTAAATACACCGCAGAATGATCTATCACACGAAACACATATTTCGCCTTACCTTTTGGCATTGCATGATAAAGTGTTGATGCCAAATAGAGCAAAATCATCGTGCCAGAAAAAATACTGACGCCAACTAGAAAACTCAGATCAGCGTAATCAATAGCACTTAAAATAAGAAACGGCGTACCTACAATCGCCGCTACTAGCCCCAGTCCATGACTGATACTATTAGCAACTTCTTCGCCTAATGACTGCCCTCGATTGGGGACCGCAGAAAAAAACTTTTTCATACTCAACGCCTCCTAAGTGAAGAAATAAAAGCATGAAACAAATAAGCGTATTTAACAACGAAAGACATTGAATAAATAAAGCAAATCAGAAGAAACCATCGGCAATACTTTTTAGCGTTTACACACCATAGGAGCCTGATAATCAAGATTCAATAATTTGAAATAATTCTCTCCCAGCGCAATATTGCGAAATGCATTATCATCCAAATATTGAAGTATGCGACTCGTGACCTCTAATTCTTGTTGGTAAACCTTAAAATTATTGCCTCGGAAGGCAACAAAATCTGAGCCTGGCAAAATACGCTCTGCATAACGATTAAGAAAAGCCACATACAAAGGCTGATTGGCCGCCTTACTAAAATAATAATCCTCTAAAATTCGCCATGATATGTCGATCATCAAATTCGGATATTGGTCCAATAAACGCGATAAAATAGCAATGTGTTCAGAAGCCTTCATGTCTGTCTGCTCATAAGACAAGCCCATATGCGCCCAAACTATTTTGTTATGTGGGTACAAGGCTAACGCCCGCTCCATTAAAGGCAAATATAAGGTAGGTGAGGCATCATTACCAATGTCTGAATGAATGGTGATTGGATAATCTCTCGCTCTTAACTCCGCCATAAAACCGGCCCATTGGGTGATATTTTGTGCAGTAGCGGGTTTATGACGATTATTGAATTGCGCTTGCTTCACCAAATTCACCTCCCCCATCCAATGAAATAACCCTGGGTACTCCTTTTCATAAAGCGTCATCAGGGCAACGGTGAGACTCGGGGTCTGACAAATCGGTAAAGGTCATAGACAACGTCAGATGAAGATCATCTGGTTTGTATTCCAGCATATTGGCGGCATTGACAAAATCATTGCGCGTGGTAGGCGACACGGGCGTGCCAGGGCATTTTAAATAATTAGAACAAAGAGAATCTGACGGCAACATTTGCCCGATGCCATACACGTTAGCAAATCGAACACTGGTCTGCGATAAGTAGTCATTCACCTCATTAAACGGAATCGCCCGGCCATCAAACGGACGATAATGCAAGTGCGTATCCACCACAGCGGTGTAGGGTTCAGTTTGTCTGTCATAACAAGCGGATTCTCCTTTGAACGAATCCAATGAACGCAAAACTGGCGTGTTATCGGAAGACGCACATCCACTCAGCAACAAAGAAACCAACAGACCACATGGTAAACAACGATGCATAACACACATTCCCAACAGCTTACAGGCTCAATAAGGTAAACACTTTAAAGCATTACAAAACATCTCTGCCTCTGTGTAAACCACTGTTCGATGTTTATCTTAAACCACATCCAATTGATTCAAAGTAAGGAGTGATATAATCACTGGGCAAGAAACAAGAGCAGCACGCCAAACAAAATTCGATACCAACCAAATGCGACAAAGGTGAACTTTTCTAAAAATGCCATAAGTAACTTCATCACCACAAACGCACTAAAAAAGGCAACTACAAAACCAAAAACCAAAGGTTGCCATTGCTCGCCGGCAAACTCCTGATAGTTTGACAGTAAATCATAACCTGAGGCCGCCATCATCACCGGTAAGGCTAGTAAAAAAGAAAACTCAGCACTGGCTTTACGACTTAAACCCACCAATAAAGCCCCCACTATGGTAGAACCGGCACGACTAGTACCAGGAATAAGCGCTAATAGTTGCGCAAAACCAACCCACAAAGCTTGTTTAAAGCTCAAGTTATCTAAGTTTTCAACACTGGGAGATTGATGCTTAAGCCATCTTTCCACCATTAAAAAAACAATACCACCCACAATAAACATGGTGGCCACAACCGACACGGAAAACAGGGCTTTTATTTGGTGACGAAACAAAAAACCCACCATAGCAACCGGTAAAAATGCCACAAAAACTTGACACCACAAACGAAAATGCCGAGGTGTAAAACGCGCTTTATAATTGGCAATAACAGCCAAAATCGCCGCCAATTGAATAATCACCTCAAATGCTTTATTGCCCTCTGTTTGCTCCATACCCAGCCACTGACTGACCACAATCAAATGACCCGTTGAAGAGATAGGCAAAAACTCCGTTACCCCTTCCACCAAACCTAAAATACCACTCTGTAATATATCCATCGTTGTTGACCTACGTTATTCCTCGAACAAGTGTAAAAAATGCTTGGCTTTTTTTGAAATGGGCCAGATTGAAAGGGCAACACTATAGACAAAGAAATGTGAAAGAAAAGTAAAAAGTCGAGCAACATGGCTTCACCCGAAAACATTATCTTTGTTTTGACCTATGATCATCAAAACGCTATTTTGTACGGTGCTTTTTCCACCCCTGCCGTACAAAGCTGTTTTCTCATAGGAACGCCCCATGTCCACCCATCACTACTATCAACTGCAAAGCTACTTTCGCGAACTGATTGAGCTAAAAACCCTAAAATCAGGCAGCAAGTTACCATCGGAGAGAGAGATAGGGGAACAATTCAAACTTACCCGCATCACTGTTCGACAAGCGCTACAAAATCTGGAAGCAGAAGGTCTTATTTATCGACAGAATCGTAAAGGCTGGTTTGTAACGCCACCTGCTGTGGTATACAACCCATCCAGTCATCTTAGTTTTAATTTGTACGTCACTGAACAAGGGTTCGTGCCGCATACAGAAAAATTAATGCAACAAATTGAACCCGCCAACGGCTATATTGCCCAATTAATGAACATTCCTGAGAACGCACCTGTTCTATATCTTCATCGCCGTCGCTATATCAATCAACGCCCCGTATTGATTGAAAAAATGTACATCAACACAAGATTATTACCCGACATCGAAAAAGAAGACCTTACTCAGTCTTTAAGTCAGCTATTGAAAAACAACTATCAGCGGGAATATCGAGACATGGATTTGGTCTTTAAATCCACATCGTTACCAAGCAGCGCCGCCAATGATTTGGGCATTTCAGCGGGGCAGCCAGGACTACATATCGAACGTATTAACTACACAGCAGACAAACAAGTACTCGAGGTGGATTACGAGTTTTGGCGGCATGATGCCGTTACGATCAACATCGCCATCCGAGACTGAATGACCTTGTAGCACCCTACTTCCAGCGCCTTTTCCATGGAAAGGGCCTTTCTTCTCTTGCCACAGCCAAATAAATTCACCCTTATGTCATCGATTTGACATATTTGGCTGATATTTTGCTTACTCAATCTGGTATATACCAGTTTAAGTCAATGTCAAATGATGAAAGATGGAGAAGTGAAGATGACTATTAAGCCCTTAATTAAAAGTCTTAGTGCTATCGCCGGTATCGGTATGGTTTCCATAGCCGCTCACGCAGCAACAACAGAACTCACTGTCTACTCTGCCGTAGAAGCGGAAGATTTGAAAAAATATGCGGCTCGCTTCAATCAAGACTATCCAGACATCAAAATCAATTGGGTACGTGACTCAACAGGCATAGTTACGGCTAAACTACTAGCAGAAAAAGCCAACCCTCAAGCCGATGTCGTTTGGGGCTTAGCGGCGACTAGCTTAATGCTGCTCAAAAACGAAAATATGCTCGAAAGTTACAAGCCAAAAAACTACGATCAACTGTCCCCTAAATTTAAAGACACATCAGACAATCCTATGTGGACGGGCATGGACGCATGGATGGCCGCCATCTGCTACAACACAATCGAAGCAGAAAAGCTTGGCTTACCTAAACCGACTTCATGGCAAGATCTCACAAACCCTGTCTATAAAGGTCACATCGTTATGCCAAACCCTAGTTCATCGGGCACAGGCTATCTAGACGTCAGCAGCTGGTTACAACTGTTTGGTGAAGACAAAGGCTGGGAATACATGGATGCGCTTCACAACAACATTGGCACCTATACGCATTCAGGATCTAAACCTTGTAAGTTAGCGGCATCAGGAGAAACCGCGATTGGTATTTCGTTTGCTTTTCGTGCAGCCAAATCCAAAAAAGAAGGCGCACCACTGGACATCGTTTTTCCAACCGAAGGTCTAGGCTGGGACATGGAAGCTACGGCCATCATCAAAGGTACTGACAAGCTTGAAGCAGCCAAAATTCTAGCGGATTGGGCCGCCTCTCAAAAAGCCAATGAAATGTACAACGAAGGCTATGCTGTGGTGGCCATGCCAGGCATTGCACAACCTGTCGAATACTTCCCAGCCAATGCCGAAGCACTAATGATTGAAAACGACTTTGCCTGGTCAGCGGCCAACCGCGATGCGATTTTAACAAAATGGCAACAGCGTTATGACAGTAAAAGTGAGCCAAAATAATTCCCACACGCCAATCACAGAGTGAAACAAGTGGGATCAAGAAAGCCCCGTCAGACGCACGGTACCATGTGGGTCTGACGTTTTTTTGATCAACCGTATTTTACAAGGATTATAATAGAGGGCGACCTATGTCTAGCAAAGTATCCAGTAACGCCTATTTGGAACTTCATAACATTCATCAATCCTTTGGCTCTCATCAAGCATTGAAAGATGTTTCATTACATATTGCCGAAGGGGAATTTGTCTGTTTCTTAGGTCCTTCAGGGTGTGGCAAAACCAGCTTATTGCGTATCATTGCTGGCTTAGACACGCCAACCTCAGGTGTTCTCTTACAAGCGGGTAAGGACATAACCCACGCCCCAATCAAACACCGAGACTTCGGTATTGTCTTTCAGTCCTATGCGCTTTTTCCCAACTTAACCGTCGCTGACAACATCGCCTATGGCCTTGTATCCCAAAAGGTGTCCGTTAATGACCGCCGAGCCTCGTGTCAAAGAGTTATTGGCTACCGTCGGCCTGTCAGGAAGCGAAAGCAAATACCCAGCGCAACTATCAGGTGGTCAACAACAACGCGTGGCGCTTGCCCGAGCGCTCGCCACGTCCCCCGGATTATTGCTCCTCGACGAACCACTTTCTGCTTTAGACGCCAGAGTACGTGCGCATCTGCGTCAAGAAATCAAACAACTGCAAGAAAAATTGGGCGTCACAACCATCATGGTGACTCATGACCAAGAAGAAGCCCTAACCATGGCCGATCAAATCGTCGTGATGAACCAAGGCGTGATCGAACAAATTGGCTCGCCACAAAATGTTTATGCCCACCCACACTCCCCTTTTGTCGCCGAGTTTGTTGGTGAAATGAATTTTCTCAGTGCCGAAGTCACAGGCGCGGGACAGATGCAATCCGGTCAATTAACACTGCATTGCGATCAATCCACTCACCTTATGCTAGGAGACAAAGCGCAGTTAGCAATTCGCCCAGAAGACGTGCGTTTCTCAACCAATCAACATGACAACAATACGCTCAGCGCTCAGGTCATTCATCTAGAATTCTTGGGACTCACGGGTCCGTTCATTATTAAAACTGGACAACCACAAGCGCCCAATATTGGCCGATATTTCTATGAATGAAATGGCTAACTTACAGTTAAAACAAGGCCAAACCGTTCAGTGTCAGTTACCACAGGATCGTCTGCATGTGTTTGGGGGTGCGGCATGAGTCAAACCATGACCAATAAAGCCACCTTCACGACAACCAAACGACCTTGGCTTGGACGTCGTAGCCTAGATGAATGGTCGCTTGGCGGTGTATTGATCATTGGCGTACTTGGGTTATTTATTTGTGTGGTCTTGCCGCTTTATACTCTGCTGTCTAAAAGTGTGCAAAACAGCGACGGACAATTTGTCGGCTTAGCCAACTTTGCCCAATTTGTGTCCACTCCTAGCTTATTTAATTCCGTCAGTAACTCGTTATCGATTGCTTTAATATCGACCATCATTGTAACCAGTCTGTCTTTTTTAGCTGCGTACGCCATTAGTCGTACCCGCATTCCGCTAAAAAACACCTTTCGCACCCTGTTGGTTTTGCCAATCTTAGCGCCGTCTTTGCTGCCTGCGATTAGCTTGGTGTATTTATTTGGTAACCAAGGGATTCTCAAAGAATTACTGATGGGAGAAAGCATTTACGGCCCCATCGGTATCATTATCGGCTCCTGTTTTTGGACCTTTCCTCACGCCTTGATGATCATGTTAACCGCCCTCGCTAACACCGACGCGAGGTTATACGAATCCGCAGAAGCACTGGGCGCATCGCCCATGCGCACTTTTTTCACTGTCACCCTGCCCGCTGCTAAATACGGCATCATCAGTGTGGCTTTTGTTATTTTTACTCTGGTGATTACCGATTTTGGTGTGCCCAAAGTCATTGGCGGTCAATTCAACGTGCTCGCCACCGACATATATAAACAAGTCATTGGCCAACAAAATTTTGAAATGGGTGCCGCTGTCAGTGTCATACTCTTGTTACCTGCGATACTCACTTTTGCAACGGACCGTTGGCTACAACGCCGTCAGTCTGCACTGCTTACCTCCAAAGCCGTGCCGTGGACACCACCCGCTCGTCCCTTGGTTGATAAGGTGTTTCTCGGGCTTATGTGCTTCATATCGGCCTTTATAGTGAGCATTATCGCTATGGCCGTTTACGCCTCTTTGGTGACTTTTTGGCCTTATAATTTAAGCTTATCACTGAAAAATTATAACTTTGACCTTATGGACGGTGGCGGTTGGGCAGCCTATTGGAACTCCATCCAAATGGCATCCTATACGGCGATTATTGGTACCATTTTTATCTTTTTCCAATCTTACCTAGTCGCAAAACTGGCCGGTTTTGCTGTGCTTAAATGGCTTTTCCATCTGTTCGCCATTCTGCCGTTGGCAGTACCTGGTTTGGTTTTAGGCCTAGCCTATATCTTCTTTTTCAACGCACCAGACAACCCGCTCAATGGTATTTATGGCACTATGACCATTCTAGTGGTATGCACTATCAGCCACTTTTACACCGTCTGTCATTTAACCGCGACCACCGCGCTCAAACAGATCGACACAGAATTTGAAGCCGTGTCCGCATCCCTTAAAGTGCCGCAAATCCTCACTTTTTGGCGCGTCTCCTTGCCGGTGTGTATGCCCGCAGTACTCGACATAGCCAGTTACCTTTTTGTGAATGCCATGACGACGGTATCAGCCTTGGTGTTTTTATACTCATACAATACCAATTTGGCCTCTGTGGCCGTGTTAAACATGGACGAAGCGGGTGATATCGCTCCGGCGGCGGCCATGGCGGTCATGATTATGCTGACCTGTATGGTCGCCCGCTTGATTCATTGGCTATTAGGCAGCGTATTGCTCAAACATACGCAGCATTGGCGCCGACGCTAGGAGTCGCTTTACATGACGATAACCGCCATTATCTTGGTGCTTATTTCCACCTTTATGCACGCGGGCTGGAATTTCTTCGGAAAAAAACCAGCCCCACCTTGGGATTCTTTTTTCTCACTATGGTGGCGGGCACCGTGGTTTTTTCCCCAGTGGTGTTTTACCACTGGTCACTGATACTGGCCCTCAATAACGACATTTTGATCTTGCTGCTGTTAACAGGGTTATTTCAGTCTTTCTATTTATGGGGATTGGCTGAAGCGTATAAAGCTGGCGATATGTCGATTGCTTACCCTATCGCTCGTTCCTCACCCTTAATCGTCGTGTGCATTTCCAGCTTTTTCTTGGTCAACAGCAAAACGTTTCCGCGCAAGCGGTAGCTGGAATCGTATTCATCGTAATTGGCTGTTTGTTTATCCCCTTACCAAGCTTTCGAGCCTTAAAACTCTCCAACTATCAAAACCGCACGACGGCTTTTGCCCTGGTCGCGGCATTTGCGACCGCTGGGTACTCTTTAGTAGACAATCGTGCGACACAACTAATGCGAGGCTTAACCAACGACGCAGGCGATACGATCGCCAGCGCCAGTGAAGTGGCTTTGGTCTATGTCGCCTTGCAAAGTGCGTTTTCCGTTATTTGGATGATAACCATTGTATTAAGCACGCAAAAACAGCGTACGGAATTGTCCTTTCTGAGTCGAACCCAATGGCGCGCAGCGCTGTTTACTGGGGCGCTCATGTTAGGAACCTACTCTCTGGTGATTTTAAGCATGGCCTTTGTGGATAACGTCAGCTACGTGGTGGCGTTTCGGCAATTAAGCATTCCACTAGGTGTACTCTTCGCGGTGATTGGCTTTGGAGAGTCACTAAAAGGCCCCAAAATAATCGGCGTTGCCATTACGTTTATTGGTCTAATCGCCGTAGCACTGGGCTAGCAAATTTCGTTTCACACTGACCTATTTACTTAACACATCAATAAGGAAGCACAATGGCACTGGCATTTTTTGACCTTGATAACACACTGGTCGCAGGCGATACCGCCCAAGCGTTTGCGGAATACATGGCCGCGAATGAACTGCCCACTCCGAGCGACTTTTTGGCTGTCAATCATGCTTACATGGCAGACTATGATGCAGGCAATTTAAACCTTGCAGATTACATGCGTTATACCTTGTCGCCTTTATTTGGCTTAAACGCAGAAACAATAGCGGCTTTTATTGAGCGCTTCATTCAGGATGTTGTGGTGTCTATGACGCTGCCCAAAGCCCAAGCGTTAATTCAACAACACCAAGACGCTGGCGACGAGGTGGTCATTATTTCTGCCACAGGCATTCACCTCGTGGCACCTATTGCCCGCTACCTAGGCGTAAAACATGCGTTAGGCGTTGATATTGAAATCAAAAATGGTCACATTACTGGTGAATTAACGGGCGTTCCCACCTTTCGAGAAGGCAAAGTCACCCGTGCGCTACAATGGGCATCAAGAACAGGGCTACGAGATGACAGACACCTACTTCTACAGCGACTCCCATAATGATATCCCACTGCTGGAAAAAGCCCTTTACCCCGTAGCAGTAGACCCTGATCCTATTTTGGCAGCCACCGCACAAGCCAAAAACTGGCCCATAATCAGCCTAAGACAATAAGCATCAAGCAAGCCTAAAGGCGCGACCTCTTTTTGTGATGTCGTGCTTTAGCGCGACAAGGCGTTATACTCAAGGAGAAAAATGACAGGAGAAACGAAAATGTACCAAATTGGTGAACTGGCTAAAGCCTGTGGAATCAACCATGACACATTACGATTCTATGAAAAAAACGCCTTACTGACGCCTTCCCATCGTTCTGAATCTGGCTATCGTCTTTACACAGAAAAAGACAAAGAGATTCTGCAGTTTATCTTACGAGCAAAATCGGTTGGCTTTACTCTTGCCGAAATCCGAGAGTTGTTATCGATTGAAATCGACAAAGCCAACAATGCCTGCGCCGATGTAAAAGTGCTGGTGGATACAAAACTCTCAGAAGTAGAAAAAAACTCGCTGAACTGATACGTTTCCAAACATCGTTACAACGCCTGTCCGATGCGTGCTGTGGCGGCACAGAAAGCGCCGAACATTGCACCATACTCGAAGCGCTAGAATCCAATACAGAAGATGTTCGCCATGAACACCACCACGATTAAATAGGCAATAAACGCTGTGATTCTTCATCAAAACGCTTAAGTAGAAAATCAAGAAACGCTCGGACTCTCGCTGGCATATAGCGATTACGATGATACAAAGCATGAGCAGGAACCTCAGCAGAGGTCCATTCTGGTAATACTATTTCCAAACGCTTTTCATGAATATCCTTCGCCACATCCCAAATAGATTTTAGGACAATTCCATGACCATCCATCGCCCACTGACGAGCTACCGCGCCATCATTCGTTTCTCGTGCATTGTCCATCGAAACCCGGACACTTTCTACTTCCTCTGAGCTAGTGAAGCGCCAATCAATGATCGGGCCATTATTCGAACTTAAGACAATACAAGGGAACCGAACAAGGTCCTCAGGGGATTGGGGATAGCCAAATCTTTTAAGGTAATCAGGAGAGGCACACAATACACGTCTATTTTTCGCTAATTTACGGGTAATAAACAAACTATCCTGAGGCTCGCCAAAACGAATGGCTAAATCAATATCCTCTCGATGCAAGCTGGATAAAGAATCAGACAGTAACAAAGTGAACTGCACATCAGGATAAATCGCATTAAATTCATCCAGCCAGCCAGTAAGCATATGTCGGCCAAAGTCTGATGTGGCTGATATACGAATTCGACCACTAACAGCCTGAGTGCGATTTTCTAGAAAAGCAAAACCATCATCAAGCGCCTGCAAGCCTTGTTGGCAATACAACAGAAAAGCTTTGCCTTCATCAGTAAGACGAAGGCTGCGCGTTGTCCGCTCAAACAATCGAGACTTTAATTGCGTTTCAAGATTATTAAGCCGCGCACTCGCAGCGGCTGGCGACAATCCCAACTTGCGACCCGCCGCCGAGATAACTCCTAAGTTTGCCGCTTCGACAAACAGTCTAATATCACCAATATTCTGCATCATTATTCCAAATAATTTGATAATAGCTCAAACAATAGACCAATTATCAAAAATATAAAACAGATGAATAATATTCCCTTAGATAGTCATTTATTCATTAGGAGATAACCAAAATGCCAACGAACAATACCACTCAGACAACACTTTTTTCACCGCTAACATTTTTAGGACAAGAACGACCACATCGTGTTGTTATGGCGCCAATGACTCGCGCTAGAAGCACTCAACCTGGAGATGTACCGAATCAAATGAATGCGATCTATTACGCACAACGCGCATCAGCAGCGCTTATTATTAGCGAAGCAACACAAATATCACCGCAAGGAAAAGGCTACTCTTTTACCCTGGAATTCACAGTGCAGAACAAGTGGAAGGATGGCGCTTAGTGACGAAAGCGGTTCATGCCAAAGGCGGTAAAATATTTCTACAACTTTGGCACGTTGGCCGTATGTCTCACCCAGATTTTCACCAAGGAGATTTGCCTGTGGCGCCATCCGCAGTGCCATTCGAAGGACAAATATGGAAAGTAGACCCTACCACCAATAGAGGAATCATGGTCGATTGCCCAACTCCTAGAGCATTAAGCAAAAAAGAAATTGCAGCCATCATCAAGGATTTTCGACATGCGGCACAAAATGCCATGGATGCAGGTTTCGACGGTGTTGAAATTCACGGAGCAAACGGTTATTTGATCGATCAATTTCTTCGCACCACCTCCAACATTCGACACGACGAATATGGCGGCTCACGAGAAAACCGTCTGCGTCTCCTAAAAGAAGTAGTTATTGCAGTGGCCGACCAAATAGGTCCACAGCGCACAGCCATCCGCTTAGCGCCGTTTTTAACCGCACGAGGTATGAATTGCCCAGATATTTTACCAACAATTAGCGACGCCACTGAGTTCTTAAATTGTCTAGGCATTGCCTATCTACACCTTGTCGAGGCTGATTGGGACGATGCACCAACGTTCACTGAATCGTTTAGACAAACAATACGCCAAAATTTCAGTGGTCTAATAATAGTTGCTGGTAAATACGACCTTCCTAGCGCGGAATGGGTCATCTCAAATGGCTATGCTGACCTAGTTGCTTTTGGGAGAGACTTTATAGCGAATCCAGATTTACCCAGACGTTTAGAGCAAAACCTACCACTTGCCTCCTTTGACGGATCGACGCTGTTTAGCGGTTCTGAAATAGGATACAGTGATTACCCAGCGTGGGGAGAAGATAATATCTAATCCAAAAACTCACCTGTCATAAAGCGAGAGCCTGTCATTCAATATGACAAGCTCTCAAACTAATAAAGCTGATACGATCTCAATCAATCAGCTTGTTGTTCTCGTCGAAAAAAGGAAACGGTCCTGCTGACTTTTCTGCTGATTCAATGTAACTGATATGACTAACCACGCTGTCTAGTTCAAGCTTGAACAACTGAATAGCAGGCGGTTCAAGGGAAAACCTCGATGGCGCATTGGGGTTTAAGTCCAAGGTCACGGCATGACTATGAGATGGTCCAACCCAAACCGGCAAGCCATTCCATGTGGCGTATATAGCACGGTGTAAATGCCCAGCTACCAAGCCTTTGACTTGCTCATGATGTTGAAGCACCTGCCATAGATCATCGTCATTGAGAAGTTTTTGCACATCCATATGATCAATGCCTACCTTCATCGGCGGATGATGAAGAAAAATCATTGTCGGCAATGCGTTTTGTTCACAAAGCTTGGCATCCAACCAAGCTAACGATTCTGGCGCCAGTTTCCCATAAGGTTTACCCAAAACAGAGGAATCTAGACCAATTAAATGGTAGCCATCGACTAATTGGGAAAAATGGCAGTATTCAGGGTGATCAAAACTTGCAAATCCTTCAAAGGCAGCACGAAGGTGATCTCTGTGGTCATGGTTCCCTGGAATCACTTTGACAGGCGCCTTGAGCTTTTTCAGCTCAGGCACTAAGACATCGTATTCTTCAGGGGTACCAAAATCGCCTAAGTCACCGGTTACTACCACCCAATCAGGTTGAGGTATTAAAGCATTGATATGGCTCACGGCATTTTTTAAGCACTGTAAGGTATCCACTTTTTGATAGGCTATTTTGCCATTTTTTTTGATATGTAAATCTGTCAATTGTGCGATCAACATGACATATCCTCCGTTTCCTTTGTTGGCAACAGAACCACGCGCAAAGGCGGAACCAATAAACCGACTCGATCTCCTCTGCTGTAACGTTTTCGTTCAAAACAATCTACATGCAGCAATTCGGTCACACCTTCAACACTTACCAATACACGTGTTCTGTCTCCTAAAAACACACTATGAAAGACCGCACCTTTTAGGGTAGCGTCTTCAAATGCTATTAAACGCATGTCTTCAGGACGAGTCATACAACGCAGCCGTTCGCCCTCTTTATGGGGGGAATACAAGGCTTCAGGTAACGCAATGAAATTTGATTTAAACGACAGAGCTTGGCCATGCAACAGACCATCGAAATGATTCATCTGACCAATAAAGTTGGCGACAAATTCGCTTTTAGGCGACAAATAAATTTCCTCAGCTGTGCCAATTTGCGCAATGTCACCGTGATCCAAAATAGCAATACGATCTCCCATCGCCATGGCTTCTTCTTGATCATGAGTTACATAGACGGCCGTGATGCCTAAACGTTTCAACAAGGCATTAATGTCCGTTCTTAAGCGTTTTTTCAGTAAGGCATCCAAGGCAGACAAAGGCTCATCGAGCAAGAGCACTTCAGGTTCGGTAATAATGGCTCGCGCCAAAGCGACTCGCTGACGCTGCCCCCCAGACAGTTGATCAATACCACGCTCGGCATAAGGCTCCAAATCAAAGAGAGTCAGCATTTCTTGGACTTTTCTCTCTTTTAACACTTTGCTTTCACCGCGTACTCGTAAACCATAAGCGATGTTCTCGCTCACATTCATATTGGGAAACAAGGCATAGGATTGAAACACCATGCCGACTCGACGTTGTTCGATGGCAATATTGGTCACATCTCTTTCACCAAACAAAATTTGGCCGCCTTGATCACAAAACTCTAAGCCAGCGATAAGGCGCAACGTCGTGGTTTTGCCACAACCAGAAGGCCCAAGTAAAACTAAAATTTCACCCTTTTCAATGTGTAGATCCAAGGGTTGCAGGGCCAGCGTGCCATCTGGAAAAGTTTTCTGAACCTGCTTTAAGGTGATCGCCACACTTGTTGATACATTTTTCATTATGTTACTCATCTTGTTTATTCGTAGATGCGGCTAAATTCGTATTAAGCCGTGCGTTTAGGTTTGCGATTCAGCCATTGCGCCGCGATCAATAAAGGCAAAATCATTCCTAGAAAAATCAACGTATAGGCTGAACTGACTTCCAACCGCATGGAGGCATATGAATCCGCCAAACCAACTGGCAAGGTCTTAGTCAGTGGTGTATGCAACATCCACGTCAGGTTAAATTCCCCAGCGGACAAGGTCAGTGTCATTAAGACGCCACTGACAATACCTGTTTTGCAATTGGGCACGATGACATGAAAAAAACGCTGCCAGAAGCTTGCTCCCAAACTAGCAGCACCTTCTTCCAAAACGCGAAAATTGATACTTTGTAAAACCGCCAATACCGACTTCACCATGAACGGCAACGTAAAAATCACATGCCCAACTAAGATAAAGAGCCAGCTCATACGAAACTCACTGATACCGCCATAAACAGAAATCAAACCAAGCGCAATAGCCATACCAGGAATGGCGATGGGTAGCGTCAAACATTCATCCAAAAACGCTGATAATTTGCTGCGTGTTCGGGCTAAATAATAGGCACAAGGCACGCCTACGCAGAGATTCACCAAAGTAGTCACCAAGGCAATTCCCATGGTTAACCAAATGGTATCGGAATACAGTGCCCACACCTGCTCAACCCAACGAAAGGTCAAACCGCTCTTGATTCCAACAAAATAGTTATTGGTCAGGCCTGCCGTAATCGACATAAAAATCGGCACAATCAAGAAAGCACAAACAAGCAAGGTGAAAGTAAGCTGCAGATAAAAATACACACCCTTTTTCATATCAGCCTCCCATTCCTAATGACGAACCACCTTGGCGACGCGCGATGGTCAAACACAGCCACGTGATAAAACCTAGGATCAAGCTCAGCGCCGCCGCCATGGCAAAGTTCGCATTCAATGTAAACTCGGTATAAATCGTCATCGGCAATACATTTAAGTTGGTCGCCAAAGTAAACGCTGTACCAAACGCACCCATAGAAGTGGCAAAACAAATTGAGCCAGAGGAAATCAACCCTGGCGTTAATGCAGGCAAAGTCACATCTCGCAATAACTGCCAGCGATTGGCACCTAACGAGCGACCCGCTTCAATCAAGTTATGATCCAGTTTCTCCGCCGCACCCATTACGGTAAGCACGACACGAGGAATGGAGAAGTACAAATAGCCAATAAAAAGACCTGAAATAGAATAGGCAAGCGTCCAGCGTTCGCCCGTCAAAGCAAGGCCAAGTTCAGCAAATAAACCTTGTCGCCCCGCCAACATAATGACAAAAAAACCAATCACCACACCGGGAAACACCAACGGAAAACTCAACATGGCGACCAATATCGATTTGCCTTTGAACTCATAGCGAGTCAAAAACAACCCCACAATAGTAGCAATCACCAAACTAGCAATGGTCACCACAGCAGACAGCAGAAAGGTCGACCAAAGGCTTTTTAAATACATCGGCTTGGTCAAGATGTACCAATAGCTAATGCCATGCTGCTCAGCCAATGAAAGCCATACCAGCTTCGCCATTGGCAATAGAAAAAATGCCAGACTGACAATCAGCGCGGGAATAATGAGTAGAAGATATTGCTTATTTTGCTTCATAAAAACATGTCATTACCAGGTGACTTAAACAGGATCCAGTGCAAAAAAGAGCGGTCTACGTACCGCTCTTTCCATCATGGAATTAACGAACTTCGTTTAAATAGCGCTGAGAAAAATCACCTTGAGCCTCTGCCATTTGGGCAAAATCGACGGTTTTCGCGCGCTCATAGTCTGATGCCGGAAGGAACTTCGCTTCAATATCAGGCGTCATCGCAGAAGCGATAACGGGGCGAAGATAAGCTTCAGCCCAGACTTGCTGACCTTTATCGGATAAAACAAAATCCAATACTTTGTGGCCATTGTCTGGCTGCGGTGAGTTCTTCACCGCACTCATCACATAAGGCACAACAACAGAACCTTCTTGAGGAATGACAAACTGAATATTTGCGCCATCCTTGTATTTGGCACGGTATGCGTTGAAGTCGTAATCAAGCAAAATAGGAATCTCTCCCGAAATAACACGCGCATAGGCGGTTTGTTTTGGCACGATGGGGTGGTTCTTAGCCAGTTTTTTGAAATAATCAATCGCAGGGGTAAAGTTACTCATGTCGCCACCGAACGACTGGTTAATCGCCACCGCACCAGCATAACCAACGAAGGCACTAGTCGGATCAAGATAAGCGACCATTCCCTTATATTCTGGCTTTAAAAGATCGTTCCATGATTGTGGAACGGGTCTACCATCAAGCGCGTCTTTATTAACAAAAAAACCAATGGTGCCAGAATGGATCGCAAACCAGCGACCTTGAGGGTCCTTCAAGCCTTGAGGAATTTTGTCCCAGTTTTTCGGTTTATAGGATGCAACAACACCCTTTTCTGCCGCTTTGATCCCAAAAGACACACCATAATAAACAACATCCGCTACCGGACTGTTTTCCTCTGCGACTAATTGCGACAAAGACTGGCCCGAGTTTTTATTATCCATTGGGATAGAAATACCTAGCTCTTTTTTGATCAATTCAAGCTGTCCACCCCAATTCGCCCATTCCGGTGGACAGTTGTAACAAATCGCATCCGCTGCGTAGGACGCTCCTGTTGTCAGTCCCAACGATAGAACCGCTAATGTCGACACTTTTTTAAAGATACTCATCCAACTTTCTCCTCTATTTAAAGAACGCTTCACATTATGGATGGCTGACATTCAGCCACAGTCCCCACAAAGTGGGTTTGGTAATCTAACTTTCTTGCTAAAGACAACGCCGCGTTATGCTTAGCGTTAAACAACAGGTCCACCGCACACAGTCCCATGTCATGATGCGGTACCTGGATCGTGGCTAATGGTGGATACAAAATTTGCCCCAACGCCATGCCATCAAAACCGATCACAGAAACAGACTCTGGTACAGAGACACCTTTGGATTTGAGATGGTTTACTAGCTTCAATGCCAACAAATCGTTACTGCAAAACCACGCAGTAGGAGCACTAGGCGAATCAAAAAATGACCATTGGGTTTGATTGAAAGGGGTTAACGCATATTGATCGACTTCCATCAACAGTGCTGAGGATAGTGCGGCTTCTTTGTTGAGCCGCTCAGTGAATCCTAAATAGCGCTGTTTTGCTCTATCGGACGATTGAAAACGCCCCGCGACCATACCAATCTTGCGATGCCCCAAAGACAGCAGGTGCTCTGCCACATCGCAACCAGCCTGATAGTTGTCAACATAAACACACGGTTCATCTGAGGATTGGTTATGAACCAAGCAGAAAGGAAAGCGGAACTCTCGCAGTAAAGATAAGGCCTCGTTGTCTTCTACTGACGTCGTTGTCAAAATCACCCCTATAACACGTTGGCGAATCAGATCAATAATGGCCTGTTTTTCACGGCTGCGCTCATATTGGGTATCGACCACAACGACAGAGTAGCCAAAATGCCGGGCTCGTTGCTGAATACCTGCCACAATTTCCGAAAAGACCGGATTCAGCAAACTGGGAATCATCACCCCTATGGTTGGATTATGATTCCAATCCACTTGCTTAGAAGAATGATTGGCATCGTATCCAGTCAACTCGATCACTTTTTCAATACGTGCCCGAACGACGTCACTTAAGGGTGCGGTCTTGTTTAGGCACCGTGAGACTGTCGCGGGAGAAACCCCTGCTAATGCAGCGACATCTTTAATGTTCATGACAACTCACCTTCTGCGACAACCTTAGATGCAGCGAAGTATAGAAATCATAAGTGACGAATTTGTGACAAAAAAAGACACTTGACGGCAAATTAAAAGATTTTAAACGCTTTTTATCTGCCATTTCACGGAATTTAGCGTATGAAACACAATCATTTCATCACTAAAACGCGACATAAAAAAGATTAAAAAATAGACAAAAAAACCAACCATCGATATTTAAAATCGATAATTGGTTTTTATGCGTTATCCCTTTATTACCACTAATGCGGTATTAGAATTTATACGTCGCTGAGATGTAATGTGATACACCAGAAGATTTGAATCCAGAACTGTCTTCAATACCGTAAACATCTTTGTAAATTTTTAAGCCATAACCCAATGCGTATTGCTTAGAGTGCCAGTACAAACCTTGGAAAGTTGCACCACCATCAGTCGCTGTTACGTAATCGCTGTCCATACCAAACTGATAATCTACATAACCTTGGTAAGCTAAAAATGAACCATTATCAAAGTTTACAATAGGCTTAAACCAATTTGCTGAAAACTGATAGCCATTCCAACCATTGCGGTTACCAAAACTTTTATCATACAAAGAGTAAATGTTCATGCCTACTTTGCCTAACCAAGGCACGTTCACATCTGCCCCCAAACCAATAAAAGAATTGTTGGTTCCATCTTGTCCACCGTCTAAACTAAACAACGTTGAGACATAAAGTTCTTGTACGGCACCGAAAGATAAATCCTTTCCTGTCATACCATCCAAAGAAAAGCGCGGCGCCAACTTAAGAAACATCTTATCGTCATCTGCTTTATCACTGCTGTCGCTTGACGTCACGTTGAATATATCTAGATAACCATAAAGATCAACAATACCAGAACGGCCGCCAAACTCTATTTCTAGATAGTCATGACTTGATTCACCAGGTAGCTCATCAAAGGCATACATCAAGTTAAATTGACGCCAAGAATAATCGTTCTTATGAATATCATCAGAATAATCTGCCGCAAAACCGGTACTAGCGAGCACCATGGTAGACAAGCCTAAAAGTGTTTTACGCATTTGTTTCGCCCCATTCAATACTGTGTGATTAATGTGAATATATTATGACCAATTGGTCAGAAATATGCATATTACAGACTTTTGAAGGTGACGCAATATAATTTAAATACGGTTTAAAATTAAATTTTATTGCACAAAAATGGAATAAATAGACATTTTATTGCACCAAAATAGCAATATATCGAAAAGCTCAAGACATAAGGGTTTAACCCAAAATCCAGTGGAAATTGATTTTTTTAGCATAACATCGCACCTCATTGGTGCTCATAAAATATAAGCTAAAAAATCTCTCTGGCTACAAATTTAGCTCAATTAGCCAATAACGTGTTCTAGATCAAATCAATTCATAGCATTCAGCTCCACAATAGTGTCGTAGACAGTTTGAACATACTTCCGATACACTTAAAAAAGGGGAACACCATGAGCAGCACATTTTACATTCCTGCCGTAAACATCATGGGAGAAAAGGCGCTGAATGACGCGGTTGAACAAATCGAAAGTCTTGGTTTTAAACAGGCGCTGATCGTGACGGATCCGGGTATGACCCAGCTAGGTGTGACCGCAGAAGTCAAAGCCTTGCTACAAGACCATGGAATCGAAAGCTTAGTGTACGATGGCGTACAACCTAACCCAACGGTAGAAAACGTTAACGCTGGTTTAGCGGCACTGCAAACTCACCAATGTGATTGTGTGATTTCTCTCGGAGGTGGTTCGGCTCACGATTGCGCTAAAGGTATTGCGTTGGTTGCCACGAACGGCGGTCACATTAGCGACTATGAAGGAGTGGACGTTTCTAAAAAACCTCAACTCCCCTTGATCAGCATTAACACTACCGCAGGCACAGCGTCTGAAATGACACGTTTCTGTATTATTACCGACCAAGAGCGTCACATCAAAATGGCTATTGTTGATCGCAACGTAACGCCCATTTTGTCGGTAAACGATCCACGATTAATGGCCGGTATGCCGGCCGCTCTCACCGCCGCAACGGGCATGGACGCACTTACTCACGCCATCGAAGCTTATGTATCAACAGCGGCCGATCCAATCACCGACGCTTGTGCTATTAAAGCCATTGAACTGATCCGTGATAACTTACACGAAGCCGTTCATAACGGCAGTAATATGCAAGCTCGCACACAAATGGCTTATGCTCAATTTTTAGCTGGCATGGCATTTAATAACGCATCACTGGGTTATGTGCATGCTATGGCACATCAATTGGGTGGCTTCTACGACTTACCACACGGCGTTTGTAATGCTGTGTTATTACCTCATGTGCAGCGCTATAACAGTCAAGTGGCCGCGCCGCGCCTAAAAGATGTCGGCAAAGCATTGGGCGTCGATGTGCAAGGATTGAGTGATAAAGACGGTGCCGATGCAGCCATTGCGGCGATCGTCAAGCTGTCTCAAAGCGTGAATATCCCAGCTGGCTTACAAGAGTTGGGGGCAAAAGAAGCAGACTTCGCCACCTTAGCCAGCAACGCCATGAAAGACGCTTGTGGATTTACTAACCCAATCCAACCAAGCCATGATGACGTGATGGCTATTTTTAAAGCTGCTATGTGACATCTAGCACTGTCGTTAATGTATCCTACATATTGGTTACCGTAAAAAAGCCTTATCGATCACGCATCGATAAGGCTTTTTTATATAACACATTTAGTCTATTAGAAGCTCTAGCTCAACCAGTGATAGATCACGAAATCACTACTCTAAAGACATAACAAATTGCCGGTGTCAGAAGCTAAATCAATGTAGTTTTGCACGATTTAATTTTACTCTACCTTACTTATCACCGATAATTCTTCAATAACATCTGGTCAGCCAGCTGCACACACATCTCCTATTCAACGGACACCCAATTCAATGGAAATCAAAGTTAATTTTCTCGACAATCTACGACTTGAAGCCAAGTTTGACGATTTTACTGTGATCACCGACCAGCCGATTCGCTACAAAGGCGATGGCTCTGCGCCAAGTCCATTTGATTATTTTTTAGCGTCTTCCGCATTGTGTGCAGCGTATTTTGTCAAGGTCTACTGCAAAGCACGTGACATCTCAACGGATAATATCCGTTTGTCACAAAATAACATTGTGGATCCAGAAGATCGCTACAACCAGATTTTCCAAATTCAAGTCGAGTTACCAGACGACATTTCTGATAAAGATCGCGAAGGCATTTTGCGCTCTATTGATCGTTGTACCGTAAAAAAAGTGGTACAGACTGGGCCTGAGTTTAAAATTGAAACCGTTGACAACCTAGACGCAGACGCTAACGCTATGTTGATGGGCAACTTCGACGCTACGGCAAGCACGGTGATTCTTGGTAAAGACTTACCGCTTGAACAAACCATTGCCAATATGACCGCCATGCTCGCCGACCTCGGCATGAAGATTGAAATTTCCTCTTGGCGCAACATAGTGCCGAATGTTTGGTCTTTGCATATTCGTGACGCCGCATCGCCTATGTGCTTTACCAATGGCAAAGGCGCCTCCAAAGAAAGTGCGCTGTGTTCCGCTCTGGGTGAGTTCATTGAGCGTTTGAACAACAATTTTTTCTATAATGATCAATTCTTTGGCACCGACGTCGCTAACAGCGAATTCGTGCATTATCCAAATGAAAAATGGTTTGCCCTCACCAAAGACGACTCCTTACCAGAAGGCATCTTAGATGACTACTGCTTGGCTATTTATAACCCAGACGATGAGCTTCGCGGCTCGCACTTAATCGACACAAATTCTGGCAATAAAAAACGCGGAATTTGCACCATTCCATATACACGTAAATCCGATGGTGAAACGGTTTATTTCCCATCCAACCTGATCGAAAACCTCTTCCTCAGTAACGGTATGAGCGCGGGCAACAACCAGCAAGAAGCGCAAGTTCAATGCTTGTCGGAAATTCTAGAGCGTGCGGTAAAACGCCAAATAATTGAAGACGAAATTGTCTTGCCAGATGTCCCCATGGCTGTGTTAGAAAAATACCCGAGCATCCTTGCGGGCATCAAAGAATTGGAAGAACAAGGCTTTCCTATTGTGGTAAAAGACGCTTCGCTTGGTGGCCAATTCCCTGTGATGAATGTCACCCTGATGAACCCAAAAACGGGCGGCGTGTTTGCCTCATTTGGTGCCCATCCAAGCTTGGAAGTGGCCCTAGAACGCTGCCTCACGGAATTATTACAAGGACGCAGCTTTGAAGGCTTAAACGACATACCCAAGCCGACATTTAACAGTCTGGCCGTGACCGAGCCAGAAAACTTTGTCGAGCACTTTATTGACTCAACAGGCGTCATTTCTTGGCGCTTCTTTAGCAGCAAACACGACTACGACTTCTGTGAATGGGATTTTTCTGGCTCCAGCCAAGAAGAGGCTGACGCCCTATTTGGCATCTTAGAGGACCTAGGCAAAGAAGTGTATGTGGCCGAACTTAGTGATTTAGGCGCCTCAGCGTGTCGGATTCTGGTGCCCGATTATTCCGAAGTCTACCCAGTAGAAGACCTAGTGTGGGACAACACCAACAAAGCGCTGGATTATCGCGAAGACATTTTAAACCTGCATATACTCAGTGATAAACAGCTCGCTAAATTAGTAAATCGTCTTGAAGAAAGCCAACTGGACAACTACACAGACATTGCCACTCTGATTGGCATCGTATTCGATGACAATACCGTCTGGGGGCAGCTGACCATCATGGAGCTGAAAATCCTCATCTATTTGGCGCTTGGTGAACACGAAGAAGCTCTCGAGTTGGTTAGCGAATTTCTACAGTTTAACGACAACACTGCAAAACGCGGTCTCTTCTATCAAGCGATGAATTGTGTATTGGAAGTCACCCTAGATGAAGACCTAGAACTGGACGACTTTATGCATAACTTTACCCGTATGTTCGGCAAAGAAGTAATGGAAAACGTCGTGGGTTCCGTCACAGGCGAGGTACGTTTTTACGGTTTGAGCAAAACCAGCATGCAACTCGAAGGTATTGAACCGCACCTACGCCTAATCGAAAGCTATAAAAAACTACACCAAGCTCGTAAAGCCAACGCAGCTAAATAACACTACGAATCAAAAAGGCCTGTTGGAAGCCAACACCCTTTCGATTAAGCCAAGCCGATAAGTGGTATTTTCAGCCCCTCTGGTTTATGATTTTTATATCAAAAACTGAGGGGCTCGATATGGTCTATCGTCTTATAAATAGTTCGGCCATACTGCTATTTGTCATGCTATTCCTGTCTGGCTGTGCCATGTCAGGGCTAGATGCCCAAACTCGCCAATACGTCGCCATCTATCAACTGGGTGAGCCCTTTAAAGATGCCACAGACACTCAAGCCGTAAAGATCATTAATACAACAAGCAACTCAGAGCAAATCACTTTAGGTGGTATCATTGGTCTCTGGGATCAACGTCCTGCGTTACTGAATGCCGCATTAGCAAAGGGGTTTCAACCCAACCAACCGATACCTAATCGTCTGTTTATTAGCTACCCACAAAGCGACTTCACCAAACCGTCACCCTTGTCTGCCGCCTACGCTTTAATGCCATTGCCACCGATAGGATCGACGATTGATAATCGTGCCCAAATCACCCCTGCCATGTTGGTACGCAACATGACATCGTTTGAACGCTTGGTAAGCGCTGGCGCTGGCGCAGACTACAACCCAACGACACTGAACATCGCTTTAAAAATCGCCACCATCTACGGTGAAAGCCCTCAACTGGCAGAGCATTTATTGGCTATGGGTGGAAATTTGCAGGCCGACTTGAATACAGACATTCCTCCCCTCATCATTTCACTTGCCAGTCAAGGAAAGCCACAAATGATGCAATGGCTATTGGCACAAGGGACCGATCCTAACAGCCGTTTTAGCACACCGGCGAATCGCCGCTATTACAATCTAGCCGGAGGACCACCATTTTACAGCTATTTACTGGACGCTACGCCTCTTTACTTTTTGCCAACCTACACACCAGATGACAGCAGCCGACAACGTGCCATAGAAATGGCGAAGGTACTCATCGATGCTGGTGCGAATGTTAATACCACAGCCACCTTCAGCTATAGTATACAGAATGATCAGCCCATCGCAGGCTGGACGCCCTTACATACCTATCACATGCACTTAAATCACACATACGGAAATCCAGAACTGGTCAACTTTCTGATTACTAAAGGCGCAAACCCTCAAGCACTAACCAGCACGGCGCAAACTCCAGCACAAGTGACGGGGTTAATGGAACGAACCCAACAGCAAATTGTTGCTTTAGACGATCAACGTCGCCGTCAACAAGAACAACAAACCGCCCAAGCAAAACAGCAAGAACAAACAGATTCAGGCAATGTCTTTGGTAAGGTAATCGCCATAACGGGACTCACCGCAGTGGGGGCAGCCGCCAGCAATACTGGCGTTGACTCAAGTTCCGTGGTGGACATTGTCGGCGGTGGCATTGCCGATATAATGACGGATGGACGTGCTGGCGGTATTCAACAAGCGCAACAACGCCAACAGGCTCAAGCAAATACCGCCACACAAAATAACACAGTACCTTCCATCACATCTGCCAGTTTTCAAACAGAAAGTTACCGTGTAAGCTGCCCCTCAGGCGTAAGCAACGACATCCCCTTACGCTACAAAACCCAACAGTGCCGTACCGCGATGATAGACTTTGCCACCGCATATTCTTGCAATGACTACCAACGATTCGAACAAGTGCACACCGCCTGTGACCAAGCCTGCGGATCAGTGAATTGTCTACAAGAATAGGTAGACAATGGAAAAATTGCAGCAATCAAGATAAAGAGACAGTGTCGATTGACACTGTCTCTTTATCTATAAAATATTAAGAAGGTTCTACTTTCGCTTGATCTCTTGCCTGCTCTTCACGATAAGTAATTTTGCGATAAAGAACCGTTACCCAAGTAGAATTCAATACAATAAAAAGCGAATACATTACCGGTATCAACAAAATGAGCTGCTGTGTTTCACCTGCAAACGTCATGATGACAATAAGGGCGGCTAAAGGTCCATTTTGAATGCCTGTTTCCAAAGAAACGGTGCGTGCTTTTTGTGTACTCAACTTCATCACTCTCGAAAATAGATAACCAAATAAAAAGCCAACCAAGCCAAGTAAAATCACAGCGGCGTAAACTTGCCAACTGGTTTCCATCAGTAATCGCCAATTACGTGGCGCCCAAGTCACCACTAGAAAGAGTATCACTACCGCCCCGAGTAAGCCGCCCATAAGCTCAATAATCGCGCCAACGTTCGCATTTTTCCGCCTTAACCACATACCTAATAAAGTGGGAATAAGTAGTAAAAATAACAGCCGCGCGATTTGATCCGGCGGAATCCTAAAGGCATCATCGATACCCTGCGTGTAGAGCGCCATCCATATAGGCACTAAAATGAATCCTGCCAGTGTTGAGCAAATCGTCATCATGATACTCAAACTCAGTAAACTCTTGGAAAAGTACGCAAAAATATTCGATGTAGTGCCACCTGGCATGCATCCCATCAGCACCAATCCTACCGTCTGCTCCGTCGACAAATTGAGGAGCCAAGCAAGGGCAAACGCGATAAAGGGCATAAGCAAATATTGCGATAAAAAACCGATACCAATCGCTTGTGGATGACGCATGGATAACTTGAAGTCTTTAAACGTTAGCGACGCCCCCATACCAAACATAATGATCACCATCATGATGGATAATAAACTTTCTTCAAATGGACTTAACATATCGCCCTATCTCCGATACCAGATTTTTATCATTATTGTTAAGCTGCTTTTTCACTTTTAACAGCCAAGGCACGAACGTCTTTACGCAATACTTTACCAACCGGTGTTTTTGGCAAATCCTCCCTGAAAACAATTTTTTTGGGCACTTTATACGCCGCTAATTCTGTTTTGCAGTGCTTGATAATATCTTGAGCACTCAGACCCGATTCCCTCAACACCACATAAGCATGAACCGCTTCACCCGTTAGGTCATCAGGTACACCAATGACGGCGGATTCTTGCACCTGAGATAATCGTGCTATCGCGTCCTCGACTTCATTGGGATACACATTAAAACCGCTCACTAAAATCATGTCCTTTTTACGATCCACGATATGAAAATGACCGTCTTCGGACATGGTGCCGATATCCCCCGTATATAACCAACCGTCTTTTAAGACCTGTGCCGTTTCCTCTGGACGATTCCAATAGCCCTTCATGATCTGAGGACCACGGGCAATAATTTCCCCAGCGTCTCCCAAACCTACCGTGGCGCCGTTGTTATCGACTATACGCACCTCAGTTAAAGGCGCAGGAATACCAATACTGTTCTCTCGTTCATGACCAATCGGATTAAAACAAATAACAGGAGAGCTTTCGGTTAATCCATACCCTTCTGCGATGGGTGTCCCCACTACAGAGCGCCAACGTGCTGCGACAGATTTATGCAATGCCGCCCCACCAGCCAAAGCGACCTTCATCGTTTTAGGAGGATAAACCGTGAACCATTCTTCGTTTAACAAGGCGTTAAACAGTGTATTAACACCTGATATCCAAGTAATGGGGTAATTATCAAATGCTCGTTGGCAGTTTTGAATAGGACGAGGACTAGGAACTAATATGTTGTGAGCGCCTTTGTGATAAAAGGCCAATAAATTCACCGTAAAAGCGAAAATATGATACATAGGCAAAGCGGTTAAAATACACTCTTTACCCGCCTCAATGTGACTGCCTGCCACCGAGTTAACCTGTTCAAGATTACTCAGTAAATTCCCGTGCGTTAACACAGCACCTTTGCTCACGCCTGTCGTGCCGCCAGTGTATTGCAACAAGGCCGTTTCTTCCCGTTGCAGACCTTGCCAATAAGCAGAAACATCAAGGTTTTGTTCTTTCTGAGTTTTGCGACCTGCCTCAATGGCAGCGTCCAACCATTGCGCATTAAGATTATGCCTTGGAATGGCCTTATTCCAATACTTCAGCACCAGGTTTAAAACACCACGAATAAGTGGCGAAAACCATTGGGAGATAGAAGTTAAGACAACATGTTTAACTCCGGTGTTCGCCAAGATATCTTCTAACTTATCAGCAAACATATCAATAATAACCAGAGCGGTTGCGCCAGAATCATTAAACTGATGTGTCATTTCTCGTCGTGTGTACAGAGGGTTCACATTGACCAACACGCAACCCGCCTTGAGAATACCAAAGGCAGCAGCAGGCAAAGCCAAACAGTTTGGCATTTGTACCGCCACCCGATCGCCCGCTTTTAGACCCAGCGTTTCACGCAGGTAAACAGCAAAGGCATCTGACATTTCATCGACTTGTGAGTAAGTAAGATGGCCATTCATGCCATTGGGCATACAGGTAGTAAACGCTTTCTGCTCTTTATAATTTTGTGCCGCTGCCACAACCATCGCAGGGATACTGGAAAAATGCTTTTCTTGGGGTTGATCCGTGACATGGTCAGCGCTGGTCGCCATACTATAAAACGGAGTCCAAGGTGCGCTGTCATAAATATGATCGTTTGACATGAAAGCCCTCTCTTTGCAGAGTCCTGATTCATCAACAGACTCATATTGTTATTATTATTCGACACCGAAAAACGAAAACAGTTCTTCCAACAGTAGGACAACCATCAAATTAAACCATCATCGAAAACAAGATGTTATACAAGCACCAGACACTAAGAAATCAACACTTTAAAGAAAGTACACACCCTTTCAATAATCAAGTTAGGCATGTCATTTAAGGGAAGCAAGCTGTAAGACTCATTGATTTTTATCTGTTTTTATTTCCGGTTCCTCTCCGCTGTTTTGCCAGCAATACCTACTCTATTTTCAAACCTCCCCACGCACAAACCCTCTTTGAAGCGCATAAAGATATTTAATATCAGCATAAAAATACAAACTACTACATCAAAATAATGAGATAATGAAAACCATTAGCATTACTAGCATTAATCTTATATAACATTCTAAAGCACGATAAAAGAATCACTGGGAATACCATCACCATGTCACACACCTCAAGAACATCACTGAATAGACAAATTAGAAATACATTTCTACCCTCCATCCTAATCGTCACAAGCAGTGGCGCATTTTCTGCAGAAGAAAATTCAGATAGCGGTTATACTTTTGACACAATAGAAGTCAGCACTTCTGTATTAAAAGTCGATAGCCCCGCACAAGAACCCCCCAAATCATTGTCTGTGGTTAATCAAGAAGACCTAGTAACGCACGCGCCTCAAAAATTGGACGAAGCTTTACGCTATACATCAGGCGTTTTATCACAACCATACGGGGCTGATAATGATACAGATTGGTTTAAAGTCAGAGGGTTTGATGCCGCAACGTATTTGGACGGCAGCCGGCTCTTCCGAGATGGTTACTACACTTGGCTGTTAGAGCCATACGGACTAGAAAAAATAGAAGTACTAAAAGGCCCATCCTCTATTCTATATGGCGAAGCACCTCCAGGTGGCCTTGTGAATGCCGTACAGAAAAAACCAACAGACGTAACTCAGAAAGAACTCCAACTCGAGGTAGGTAATAACAACTATCATGCTGTTACCTTTGATATTTCTGATTCATTACAATCTGGTAATAAGGTGAAATACAGAATAGTAGGGGCTTTTAAGGAAAATGACGGCCAACTGAATGGGACTGAAAATACGCGCCATTACTTAGCACCTAGCGTAACGTTAGCGCTTTCAGAGCAAACGCGCCTTACAATTCTAGCGACGTTTTTAGAAGATGACGGCACACCAACCAACCCTTTCTTCCCCGCAGCGGGAACCATTATACGCTCTTCAAATGGCGCAATTTCGCCATCTACCAACTTAGGTGAACCTGATTACGATAAATACAAACGCAAGCAAGCTTCTTTAGGGTATCTCCTTGAACACGATGTAAACGAGACTTGGACACTGTCTCAAAAGCTCAATTACGGTTACAACGATTTGTACCTTCGTAGCTCCTACGCTTTTCCAAACGCGGATGTAAATACTACCTCTATTGGTCGAGGGATTGTTTTTCGCGATGGCACCAACGAAAGCTTAACATTTGACAACCAAGCCGTTGCCGAATGGTCTTCAGACCGAATTGAAAACACCCTCTTAATTGGTTTAGACCTTCAGCGTCATGAGACAGATGGTATTGAGCAAGATAACTATAGCTTTGGGAGTATCAACCCTTACAACCCTGTATATGGAAATTACAATCCGCTCAACTCAGCGAACAACATTGACCGTAATATCGAAAAATCCCAAGCCAGTCTCTATTCTCAATATCAAATCAAACTCGACCAACAGTGGATAGGTCTGATTGGCGGACGATACGATGACATAAAGACCACAAACCACAACAAAACGAGCAATAAGGAAGAATCTCGTAGCGACAAAGAATTTTCAACCAATGCGGGCGTGATGTTCATAGCGGACAATGGTTTATCACCCTATTTAAGTTATGCAGAGTCATTCGACGTACTCACAACAATAGACACTACCACCAACCAACTTTATAAACCCCTAGAAGGTAAGCAAGTTGAACTTGGTGTAAAATATACCCCAGAGAGCATTGATGGCTATATAAACCTAGCATTGTTCGACTTGACACAAAAAAATGCACTAGTCACTCAAAACAATGTGACAACACAAGCAGGTAAAGTGACCTCTCAAGGCATTGAGTTAGAAGGTACGGCGGCTATTACAAGCAATACCAAACTCAGTCTTACTTACACCTACACCGATGCCCAAACGAACAAAACAGCAGATAATCAGAAAAAACAAGCAGGGATGATTCCAAGACACATGGCATCCGCTTGGTTGAGTGTAAAGGGCGCCGCATTTAACATGCCAGCGTGGTCTTTTGGTAGCGGTATACGTTATGTTGGCGAATCAAAAGATAACCCAGAAAACAGCAACCTCACTGTCCCTAGTGTTACCTTACTGGATATAATGGCCTCCTACACTATTAATGATAAATGGAGTGCACAGCTCAACATCAACAACGCAATAGATAAAGAATATATTTCTGCTTGTGATTATTACTGTTACTACGGTCAATCAAGATCCATCGTACTCAGTACAAAATATCGCTGGTAAGTATTAAAAGGGTCAAGAGTTCAAGGGGGATTCAAGGAATCAAAATGGTTGTTTTTTATACTATTTTGATTTTCTCCCCCTTGAATCAAACCCTCTCGCCACCGCGCAGGTCGCTTTGGCGTTTTTGATTTTATTTAAGATAAGCTCTGGCTCTGTACCCGTTGCCATTTGAGCCGCTAACAACGCGGAGGATTCGGCGACGCCATAGACGCCGACGGTGTTGAAAATATAGTCAGATTTGGTGCTGAGCAGTGGTTCCATGGGGGCGAGTTGTTGGGCGCTGTAGGTGTTGAAGTCCCAGTGGTATTTTGCTGCGAGGGCGATGAGGTTGGTCTCGTCGGCTTTGATGTCGATGCTGTTTAAAGAGTGGATTTGGTTTGGCGTTAAGCCTTTTTGCGCTAGAGAGTCGAGCATGAGGCTTTCGAGAAATTCCAAAGGGCAATGGCGTTCGCAGCCCATTCCCAAGGTATAAATAGGATTCAAGTAAGGTTTCGCTGTGGTCATCACCAGCTGTGCGCCAAGGGAGTTTGCCACTTGCGCGCCCCACTCGTTCGCACCACCTTCATGACCCGATAACAACGGAATGACAAACTTACCTTCCTCGTCCAATACCAACACTGGCGGGTCTTGATACTTGTCTTGCAGCACGGGCGCGAGGGTGCGCATAACAATGCCTGTGGCGCAAATAAATACCAGCCAGTCACCGTTTTTAAATGCTGTTTGAACAAACTCAGCAAAGGGTTTTGGCTTGTAGTTGACGACCGCATCGGGCCAATGATTGCGCTGACGATTAGACAAAAGCGCATTCGCTAGACGTTCGCCTGCGGGCGTTAATGCAATAAAGCGTATCACCTTGTGCCCCGCTCGCTTTTGGTCACCACGAACAAGGAAAAATACGGCCCAGCCTTGTCTTCTAAGGTGGATACATCGCGCACAATACGTTCGTTTTCACGGCCAATGTATTCCAGATATTTCGCATCTTGCATGCGGTTGGTTTTGCGCAGCGCCATGAGAATACGCGGGCGCGCACGCCCAGCTTTCATGATAACCACACTGTCGTGCTGTGCTAAGGCCATATCAATTTGCTCAGCAGTATGGCGCCCACTAACGACGGCAAAAGATTCTTTTAGCACGGTTAGCGGATGATTCAAGGCGGACGATGCGGCGTTGATAGATGACACACCGGGCACGACTTGGCATTGGAAATCGCCTTCTAGACGCTCTAGTAAATACGCAAAAGAGCCAAAAAACAACGGATCGCCTTCACACAAGAAAACCACGTCTTTACCTTGTAATAATTCATTGGCAATGGCTTTTGCGCCATTATCGTACGCTTCGTTTGCCAATGATCGATCCGTCGACATCGGCATCACAATAGCAATTTCGTTCTGCGCATGAGTAACGCCTGCAAAGGCTTCGCTGGCGATGGTTTTCGCCTGAGAGCCGCCTTCGTCGTTAGCAAGATAACTCACCACACTAGCGCGCTGAATCAGGCGCAAGGCTTTTAAAGTGATCAATTCTGGATCACCGGGGCCGACGCCCACACCAATGAATCGGCCTGTTTTTTGCGATACTTCCAAGGCACTCATTGTACGTTTTCCTTATGATTGCTATTGATGGCCGATGTGGTGGCCGTCATTTTTCTAAAATGATAAAGCATGACTGGTAAACTGGGACGAAATAATCGCTGTCCTGCCAATCGTTCGCCTTTGGCAACGGACACTTGCAAGCTTTGTTCGTCTGCATCTTGCGCGTCGTCACGCTGTTTGGCGAATTGCATAACTTGGTATTTAGTTTCTTCGGTGACAGCGCTGACCATTAAACTGCCGTCAACAGGCAACAACTCCCACACTTGAGCCATCAGAGCCTCTCAACTCGCCATCGCTGCCGCCAATAAATACTTTATTGGGTTTGCCGTGTTGTGCGTTGTTACCAGCAAGCAAATTGCCAGCAAGTAAATCCACCAGCGCATCCGGTGCTCTCCCTGCGATAATAGACAAGTTCTGCACCACACCAAAACGCGCTTGGTTAGCCGTTAAACAGGCCAAACGGTCTGGGTGATGTTCAATGGCAATGATCTGACTGCGCGGATGCCAATAGGCCATTTCCACACTCACGCCACCACAACCCGCGCCAATGTCCCACACCGTATCGCCTTGCTCGATATTCATGTAAGACAAAATCGCCAAGCGCACTTCCCGCTTGGTAATCATGCCTTTGCCATCGCCCTTATCTGTCACAAAAGACGCATCGGGAATACCAACCGCGCTAGGATAAAGTGAGGCTTGCTGGCTGGTTTTTAAAACAATCACATTGAGCGGATCACATTCTAACGCGGTTTCCATCAAAGATTCTGCAACAAAAGTACGGACTTGTTCTTGCGCATAACCCAAGGCTTCACACACGGTAATCTCGCTTTGATCCAGCCCTGCTTTTATGCACTCTTCGGCGATATGTTTCGGCTGGCTGTATTGATCGGTCAGCAATACTAAGGTTTTATTCGACTGCAAATGACGACGCAAAGACACCAATGGACGACCGTGTAAGCTCACCACTTGCACGTCTTGCAAGGATAAACCGAGACGATGACACGCCATTTGAATGCTCGAAACATTCGGGTAAAAGCGCAAAGACTCAAGAGAAAAAGTGCGCATTAACCAAGCGCCTATACCGTAATACAAAGGATCGCCAGAGGCCAATACGACCACTTGTTCTACGCCTTCAGATTGCCAAGCGGCAAACGCGTCTTTCAACATGCTGAGTTTGGGCAGATCTTCACGACGAGCCAGATGAGAATAGTGTGAAATGGTTTCATGCTGACGTGGGGAACCTAAAACAACATCATTCACCGACAAGCTCGCTAAGACAGCTTGCGCCGCATCATCCAAATGCGCTACTTGATTAACGCCCAAACCGATAACATGGATTGGCATTTGTGTGTGTTTCATAAACCTACTTCCATTCAATGCCATTCAATTAAGCTAGGTGGATTAACGAGAGTAAAAAACGGATAACAAGAACCTTGGTATTTGATTCACGCTGACGCGTTGAGCTTGCGAAACAGGCGCAAGTGCATTGAATACCAAGGCTCATGGAATGCATTAATAATACTCGCCAATATTACAACGCAACAAAGCATTGCAACTGGCCGAGGTGACCGCACTGCCGCCCATGCGCCCGAGCAAGGTGATACATTCAATACCGAGCTTTTCGTGTGCCTGCCAAAGCGCCTCTTTCGATTCCGCCGCACCGACAAACCCCACCGGCATGCCAATAATCAAAGCCGGTTTTGGCGCGCCTTGCTCGATCATTTCCAACAAGCGAAACAAGGCGGTTGGTGCGTTACCGATCAATACCACGCTGCCAGCAAGGTCATTTTGCCACAAACTCAACGCGGCCATAGAACGGGTTTCACCTTTGCTTTTCGCCAATTCTGCTGTACGTGCATCGTTCAAAAAACACAAGGGTTCTCGCGTTATCATGCGTTTGGTCACGCCTTGCTTGACCATTTCCACGTCGCACAAAATCGCACAATGATTGGCTAACGCTTCACGTCCGGCTTGAGTGGCATTGGCACTGAAGCGTACTTGCTCAGCCACATCTGGCAAACCCAAACTGTGCACCACGCGCATCACCACTTGTTGCTGATCTTGGCTCAAGCCAGACAAATCCGTTAACTCACGGATCTGACGAAAGCTCTCACTCTCAATGGCTTGAGGGTTATTTTCGTATTGATAGTTGTATTGATAGTCGTCTGAAGGCGTCACTGTTGGCTGCTTTTTTGTTGATGCTTAAAATGGGTAGAAGCCTTGCCCCAAGCAGCTAGACAAGCTTGCAGGCATGCTTCTGTGTCATTAAATTCACGCTCGGCTTCTGACAAGAGGGGGCGAGCATGCAATAAAACGGGAATGGATAATTCGCGCGCTGCTTCGAGCTTTGAATAGGTCGCCGCACCGCCGCTGTTTTTACTGACGATGACGTCGATGCCATGATCCACTAATAATTGACGCTCGTCTTCTAAGGCAAATGGCCCAATGGCTTTTATCCAATGGATGTTGTCTGGCAAAGAAAACTTGGGTTCAACCGCTGTTCGCCAAACAATGCGTTCGACACTGGGCAATTGCAAAATACACTCAAGTAAGGCTTCGCTCATTTGTCCAGCGCTTAACAATGGCCGACGACAGCCCGCTAACTGAGCCAATAAATCGGCTTCGTCCTGATAATCTTGCCAACGATCGCCCTCTTCTTGTTGCCAAGCAGGACGATGAAAACGCCAGCAAGGAATGCCGACTTCTTTGGCTGCTATTACGGCTTTACTGCTCATGGTTTGCGCGTAAGGATGGGTCACATCTAATATCGCGCCAATGTTATGGTCTGTTAAATACTGAGCCAAACCACCAAATTGGGTAAATCCGCCGACCACCAATTGGCAGTCCACCTTGGGCACGCGAACCAACCCCGCCAAGCTGTAAATGACGCTTAAACCCTCTTTGTGTAATGCGTCAGCCAAGTGGCGTGCATCGGCAGTACCGCCTAATAATAAAATCTTCATGGCTCGTGCCTTTTTTCCTAGTGGAATCCAACGCTTTGCCAACAAATTGGCCTTTGCGGTCAATCGCCCAGACTTCCAGTTCTATGTGGACAGGAATGTATTTTCTGGCAAAGTCTAAGGCTTGCTGACAAATAGCATCAGCCAGTGGCAAACCTTCTGACATGGCAAATGACAAGGCCTCTACACTGGTATTGGCGTTTGCCATGCGTTCTTGTAAGGTGTCATCGGCGCCCAAACTGGCGGCCAATTGTGCCAAGGCACCAAGGTCGATGCTGGATACTCGACTGTTTAAATCCATATGATGCTGAGCCAACTTACTGATTTTACCAAAGCCCCCACAAATACTTAACTTAGTCAGTTGAGCGGGTGCGGTGGCTTCGACTTTTTTAATGTGCTTTAACACAGCGCCGACAAAGTCACCCATTTCAATCAAAGCCATGTCATCCAGCTGATAATGGCTTTTTATCGCGTCTTCACTGGCGTTACCGGTCGTGGCCGCAATGTGTGTCAATTGATTCGCTCGCGCTACATCGATGCCTTGATGAATAGAAGCAATGTAAGCCGCACAGGAAAAAGGCCGTACTATGCCTGTGGTGCCTAAAATCGATAAGCCGCCTACAATCCCTAAACGTGGATTCATGGTTTTTTGCGCGATTTGTTCCCCATTGACCACACCAACGGACACATCGAAACCGCCAACATATTGGTAGGTTTGCGCAAAGCCTTCTAAGTGTTCGGTCATCATCTTACGCGGCACAGGATTGATCGCGGCTTCGCCCACATCAAGCAGCAATCCGGTTCGCGTCACTGTGCCAACGCCTTGCGCCGCATGAAAACGCACACCTTGCTCTGACGATAATCTCAGTTCGACAAACAAGGTCGCGCCATGAGTCGCGTCTGGGTCGTCTCCAGCGTCTTTGATGGTGGCGGTTTTGATGCCACCGTCTATTTTTTGGTATTCAATAATAGGCAAATCAACCACTTTGCCTTTGGGTAAAGTGACACTCACGCTGGCCTCTTGTTGTTGCGCAAAAAGTGCTTGTGCGGCGGCAACACAACAGGCTGTCGCGCACGTTCCAGTGGTTAAACCCGTACGCAGCGGCGCGGGGGATTCTGCACTTTCTGGCCACATAACTCGCTAGTCCTGCGAATTCGCTAAAAAGAGCTTAGCGGTCGCATCAAGGTTAGACGGGAAAAACAGATGCAAGTAACTGGCGGTTAAACCTTTCTGCTGATAAATCGCTTCCCCTGGGGCTGGGTGTCTTTGTCGACGACCATAGCCGACCGGTACAGGCGTATTGGCGCTGCGAGATCTATGGTGAGCGTGCCCGCGAATGTCCCCTTGCGGCGTCACGGCCGTTTGCATACCTTGGCAACCACGTTTCCCCCGCATCGCGCCTTGGCCTGCTAAAATTCCCAACATAGGGTATTCGTTTTCCTCTAAATCTGTGAGCGTCTCTAAGCTATAAAGCATGCCACCACATTCCGCCAAGATGCCTTTGCCTGCCTGATAAAAATCTTGAATGGCTTGACGCATGGCGGTGTTCTCAGACAGAGTTTTGCTGTGCAACTCAGGATAACCACCCGGCAACCAAAGGGCATCGGCCTTAGGCAAAGCTTGATCATGCAAGGGAGAGAAAAACACCAGTTCCGCGCCTAAGCTTTTCAACGCAATTAGGTTAGCATCATAGATAAAGCTGAAGGCCGCGTCTTTGGCCACCGCGATGGTTTTGCCTAACAAGTGTTGCTCGATGGTTTGTTCAGCGTCTACTTGGTTTGCAGAGTAAAAAGGCACCGCATTTGGCAAGCTTAACAAACCGGTATCTTGCGTTTTTTGTAACCATTCCACAGCGGCTTCAAAGCGAATTTCTAGTTCATCTTTCACTTCGTCCGCTTGCACCAAACCCAAATGGCGTTCAGGCAAGGTAATCTCGTCATCACGCTTTAACGTCGCAAGCAAAGGCAGGCTTGCAGGCAGTGCATCGCGAATCAATTCAGCATGACGTTCGCTGCCACATCGGTTAGCAATCAAGCCGGCCACTTGCACGTCATCACGAAAATTTGCCAAGCCTGTCGCTACTGCTGCTGCGGTTTGCGCCATGCCTTTAACGTCCATAACAATCGCCATGGGAATACCAAAACGCGCCGCCAAATCGGCACTAGAGGGTTCGCCATCAAACATGCCCATGGCGCCTTCTATCAAGATCAAATCCGCTATTTGTGCCGCTTGGTACAGTTTGTCTTGGCAGTAGTCTTCCCCTGCCATCCAAATATCAAGCTGTTCAACTGGCTGCTTAGAAGCTTGCGCTAAAATTTGTGGATCAAGGTAATCTGGGCCCGTTTTGAAGACGCGAACCACTTTGCCCTTATTGGTAAAATAACGTGCTAAGGCCGCGGTAATGGTAGTTTTCCCTTGATTCGACGCGGGCGCCGTCAAAAATAGCGCGGGACAATGAACGACAGAAGTGGTCATAAAACAGTCTCTAAAAGTGTCTAACAGTTCTCTAAAAGTTTTTTAATAGTTCTCTAATAAAGAACTCAATAATACGTATTGCGCACCCAAATGCTGGGCAATATCTTGACCTCGACCACGCTTAACTGGCGCATTTTCAGTATCGATCAACACCGTATTGCCCTGTAAAACAAGATCTGACACATCCGCTTGGGTGCGGCCATCGGTCAATATGTAAGTTTGGCTGTTTAAACCCGTCGTTGCCTTGTGTTGTTGGGCCAAATACTGACTGGCATTTTCTATGGCAACACGAAACGGCGTACCACCACCCGCGCCCAAATCTTCCAATAAATCGGCAATTTCTTTGGGAGCACGAACTTTGGGCAAAATCGACGCCACACCGTCTTGCCCAAAACCTAAAATAGCGATCTGTTCTCGGGCCAAATAGGCACGGTTGGCAATGTCTAAAATTACCCCCTTGGCTTGAGCAAACACGCCTTGGCTCAAAGTTGACGCCGAGGTATCTAACAACACCAAGTGCAAAACGGCCTGCCCTGTTTTAGCCGGTTTATGAATCAGCTCTTTCGGCGGCCAAGCTTGTGGCTGACTGATAATACTACGAAACCAATCAATGCCATCGGCTGACGAACTCTCTACAGGGTGCGCAACATCAGGACGATAACCACTCAGCTGCTTGCCTTTGCGCTTTCCTGGCGCCACCCCATCAACACGAGCAAGTGTTGAGCTTTGTCCGTTTGACTCGATTTGCACCCCCACGTTAATCGGTGCACTACTAGCAAGCGCGTGCGGCTCCATACTTCCCCATTCACCGGAACCATTGTGCTCATTTGTCTGATTATCTTGAGAACTTTCTTGACCTTGTGGCTGATTACCTTTGTTTTGCGAAGACGAACGCGAACTATCAGGACGACGAGACGGCGGTGGGCTTGGAGGCGATGACTGATTATGTGTTTTAACTTGGCGTCTATGTCTCAATACCAACTCTTCCACAGCTTGAATATCGTCCAAGACGACGGCTTTTGCACCACGCCAAGCGGCATGAGTCATCGCCGCTCGAATCCAAACAATATCGCCACGCACGCCATCAATATTGGCTAAATGACAACGCCTTGCTACTTCCAAACGCAACTCGTCAGAGCAACGCACCTGTTCTAAGGCGTGTCTTGCTAAGCGAATACTGTTTTTTAAATTACGTTGTTTATACTTAAAAGCGTCACAAAATGCCTGGGGATCTTGGTCATACTCATCGCGCAAACGTACGATCTGTACACGCTCTTCAAGACTATATTGATTGCTCAAGGCCACCATTAAACCAAAGCGGTCTTTTAGCTGTGGACGCAATTCACCTTCGTCAGGGTTCATGGTACCCACTAATAAAAAACGCGCTGCGTGTTCATGACTGATACCATCACGTTCAATACGATTCACACCACTGGCCGACACATCCAAAAGTTGATCGACCAAATGATCCGCCAGCAGATTCACTTCGTCCACATACAACACGCCGCCATGGGCTTTGCTCAACAATCCGGGCTTAAAAGCGACCTGTTTGTCTTGCAAAACGTGCTCTAAATCCAGCGCGCCAAGCAAACGGTCTTCACTGGTCCCCAGTGGCAAAGTCGCAAAAGGGGCTAAATGTTCGCCGTCTAGCGATGGCATGACCCCAGACAAACCGCGAGCCAAGGTAGACTTGGCCGATCCTCGTGGACCGCTGATCAAAACACCACCAATATGTGGGTTAATCGCACACAAAATCAATGCCAGTTTAAGCGGCTCTTGCCCTGCTACTGCGGTAAAAGGAAAGTCACTGGAGGCTAAACGGGTCATGGAACTACCTGTTGTGGTTCGTTAAGGTCAAAAAGAAAAATCACCCTTTATTGTAGGCGTTTTCCCTATGATTTGTCTTGTCTGACCTTATCCATGTATTAGATTGGCGTCAAACCGAAAGGTTTCAACATGCCTTGAACGAAACGCATAAGTGTAACAACAATATAATGAGGACTATTTGTCTGAATGGACTATTGATGGATCTGAGTATTGCGCAACCAAGGTCTCCACTCGCCCCAAATCAAATTGTTCAATGGCCGAGCGAATCCTCTTTTGATACGCCGTTGGTAGTAAAGCCGATAACGTATCAAAAGCGTCTTCCGTTGCCTGCATATTCCCACTTTGCGCCGCAAGCAATAATGGTTGCCAATCCTCTACCGTTAATAACTGCACTGACAAAGGAGCAACCTCACCTGCGTTTTCTTGATTCGATTCGTCTAAACCTCTGCCATTAAACACCGCTTTAGAATCCAAAAAGGGTACAAAGCGAACGTCTAGGTGCGTCACTAATGCCTTGAAAATCAATTCTATTTGATACGGTTTCGCAATCACTTGCCAGAAGCCTTCATCGAGCAACGCCTGCTGTTCATGCACCAATGTCGATGCTGTTATAGCTATAACAGGTATTTTTCGCTGCGGATCTTCTTGCTGAATCACTTTTAATAGATCAATACCGGTCTTATTGGGCATCCGTATGTCTGTCATGACCAAATCTGGCGGATTCGCTCTGAACGCTTTGATTGCCTGCTCGCCGTCGGCCGCTTCAACAATCTGGCACCCTGCTTTCTCCAATAAAGACACCAAAATATCCCGCGACCAATCATCATCCTCAGCCACCAAAACTCGAATCGGCTCATTCAAACGCATGTTTAAAAATGCGCTTTGTTCATCGATATCCTCTAGGTCATTTTTACTGACTTTTGCCAAAGGCAGATCCACCATAATCTGAGTTCCAATACCTTCACTGCTTTTTACGGATAGTGAGCCTTGCATCAGTTTCACCAAGGTTGTCGATAACGCCAATCCAAGCCCCGTTCCACCGGAGGCCTCACCCGCTTTTCCTTGAACAAAAGGCGTGAACAAATGCTCCATTAACTCATTTTCTATACCAGGGCCGGTGTCTTCAATAATGATATGAATGCGTTCATCTTCTATTCGTGCGATGACTTTAACGTAACCTTGAGAAGTAAATTTAACGGCATTGCCCAATAAATTGGTGATAATTTGCTGAAATTTGATCGGATCCATCCACACAAGCTGCTGATCATCAACGTCGCATTGCACAATAAGATCCAGTCCCTTCGTCTGAGCCTGTCCCTGAAATAATCTACCAATTTGGCTAATTTCACGACATAGATTGATTTTCTGCTCATGCAAAACAAGCCGACCGGATTCAATACGGGCAATGTCTAGGATATCGTTAATAAGTGCTAGTAAACGCTCACCTGCGCTAGCAATCGATAAAAATCGAGTACGTGAAAGACTGGTTAATTGATTGTCTTCGCTAATCAGCTGGGCATAACCAATAATGGCGTTTAAAGGCGTGCGAATTTCGTGACTCATGTTTGCCAAAAAATGGCTCTTGGCTTGGTTAGCTTGCTCTGCAGCTTCTTTTGCTTGCTCCAATTGCAAAGAAACTTGTTTCTGCTCGGTGATGTCACTCATGATGTCACCAAACGAAATCGGCTTGCCGTCTTCATCACGTAATAAGAAATACGTTTCGTAAGTCGAAAAAATGTGACCATCTAGGCTTTTGGCCTGTAACTCTCCTTGCCAGACACCATGCTCTTTTACATAAGGAATCACGGTTTCTTTGAGAAACTTTTGACTCACCTCCGGGTAGAATTCTAGGTAATTCAGAGATTGTAGAAACGCATCATTCGCTTCTTCTTTCACCCCCAAAAGAGTACGTATCTTTTCATTAAAATAGGAAATTTTTCCATCTAACGTCGCCATAGCAAAACCTTGTGCGGAATTGTCGGCAAAGCTTTTGAATAATTTCAGTTGATTGATAAGCAGATGACGTTCAGTAATGTCTGTGGCAATACCTAAAGTCCCACGGAAGTGAATTGACGGCTCGATAACCGGTACTCGATAAACTTCAAATAAACGAGGTGCGCTGCCATCATTAGAGTCGCCCCATGTTTGCTCGTGTAAAGTTAAACCAGTTTTTAACGCTTCATCGTCCCGACGTTGATAATACTGACCTTTACCGTCAAGGTTTAAATCCAAATCCGTCTTGCCTTTAATGTCATCCGCGGACAGGTGATTAAAATCTAGAAAAGCTTGGTTGCAATCCAAATAACGCCCATGCTCATCTTTGGACCAAACAATATCAGGAATATTATTGAGTAAAGACGATAATGTTAATTCTCGACGTCTCGCTTCTTCCCGCGCCAGAATTAATGCATTTTCCGTTTCAACAAGATGACCGATTTCCTCAAAAATCCCCGCCACACTTAGCGCTCTATTGTGACTGTCTCTACGCGTTACACTGCCGCGCATTTTTATCCAAAAGCATTCATCTTGATGGTTTCGAATTTGTAAACGCGTGGATTTAGGGACAAGATGAGCTTCTTGCTCTAATAGTGCGTCTTTCCATAAATGGAATGTGCTTTGGTTTTCTGGCGTCAAAAAGGCCAACCAGTCGTCAAGATGTTTCGGGGTTCGGCTTTCTTCAAACCCCAACTGCATAAAAAATTCGGAGGAAGCATACAAGCGGCCAGTTTCGGGAAACCATTCCCACACACCAGCATTAGTGGCTAAAATAGCTCGAGAATATCGGCGTTGCAGCAATTTAAAGCGCAGTAGAAAAGCCAGCTGTAACGCCACCAACACCAGCACAGTCGCGAAAAACAAAACAACTAAAGCTTTGAAAATCATAGGCAACTCGATATCCATGTAAAGAATCCCCTAACCTTTCATCATGATTTATAGGCTGACTTTTTGCCCTAAAGCTTTTCCGGTTTATGAAAAAAGTAGCCTTGCCCCCATTCAACACCCAACAATTGTAATGCATCGACTATTTTTTGGTTTTCGACAAACTCGGCCACCACAGGCTTATTCAGCATTTTGGCTAATTTTACAATCGAATCGACCATCCCATGATGGATTTTATTAATGTGCATATCTTTAATAAACATGCCGTCTATTTTGATCAAATCAAATGGCAAATCCATTAAGTAAGCAAACGACGAAAACCCTGTACCAAAGTCGTCTAAGGCAATACTACAGCCATGCTCATGCAATACAGACATAAAGCGCCTCGCATCAGCAAAGTTATTAAGCGCCTCCGTTTCGGTAATTTCAAAACAAAACTTATGGCCGGCTAATTGATAACGCTTTAATTCTTGTACGATGAATTCAGCAAAGTCGACTTGACGTACCGACAAAGCAGAGACGTTCAAAGCGACCTGATCAATCGACTCCCACAAACTAGGTTGTTCATATAACTGGCGCATGGTGTGGCTAATCACCCAACGGTCTATCTTTGACACTATGCCAAAACGCTCAGCGGCTCGAATGAAGTCATTGGGGTAAATTAGCCCGCCGTTTTCTTCATCTTTGAGTCTAACCAATATCTCAATTTTCTTTTTGGAACTCGTCTTGTATTAAAGAACACACCTGTTGAAAATGCACTTCAAATAGGTCTTTTTCAAGACCATCAATGATGCGTAATCCCCAGTTTAAATTGCCACGATGCTCTTCATAGGCAAGGTCTTTCGCGTTTTTAACGATCCGAGAATGCACCCCAGATTTTTTGCTTGAATAACACACTTCGTCCGCCAACATCACCACTTGCTCAAATGACACCATATCAAGCGTGACTGGGATAGCCACCTGAGTCACGCTCATTCGGAAGTGACGTTCATCCCAGACAAACGAAAAACTTTTGATGCCTTGCTGCAATAAGCGAAAAAAAGACTCCACCCCTTGACTCCCCCCTTGCTCATTACTATCGCAAACTTATCGCCACTTAAGCGTGCGCAAAAATCACGCTGAGGATCGGTAAGTTCACTTATCAAAGAAGCCAATTGATGTAATAACTCATCACCAGCAATGCAACCGCAAGAGTCGTTAATTAGGCGAAACTCATTAATATCAATAAGAATAAAATAGGGTGTAAATTGAGAAGTTTTGGCTTGAATGCCGGATATAAGATAAGAAATGTGCTCATCTAACGCATCACGATTGTAAAGCTGGGTCACAAAGTCATGTTGTGCTAGGTATTTTAGTCGATCTTGCATGTACCGTCTTTCGTTGACTTCTTTACGCAAGTTTCGATTGACAAGGTTTAAATCGGCCGTACGTTCTCGTACCTTTTCTTCTAATGAGGACGTTAATTCTTTTAATTCATTGACCAATTGAAACTTTTCCAATTGATGCTGAACTCTGGAGCGCACTTCCTCAATACGAATCGGTTTACCAATATAGTCGTTACCACCTGCCGCAAAACCTCGGCTGATATCGTCAGCTAAGGCTGTTACAAAAATAACAGGCACATCTTTATGTAAAGGGTGGACTCGAATTCGACGGCAAGTTTCAAACCCATCGATCCCCCCCATCATAACATCCAATAAAATAAGGCATGGTTGCGTTCTTTCTAACAGCTCTAATGCTCTCTCACCCGAATTCGCGACGACAATCTGGCAATCCAATGCATCCATCACATCCTTAAGAACGCGTAAATTTTCTGGTACATCATCGACAATTAACACTGTTGGGGGGTGCTTCATACCTATCCATGCCTTTTTTTAATTTGACAATTACCTAATGAGCGCTCTACCTCAATCGTCAACCAGAGCAAAAGCCTCTTAATTAACGTCATTAGAATGCCATAATTAACCAATTAAACCACGCCCCAAATATTAACCCTGTTTCTTACAAAATATCCATCTCGTTAGCAATATAAAAAAACATCCAACAGGCTACATCAGCATTTTTAGGCAAAATATTTCTCTTTAAAAGACCCATTTGGCACAATAGCAAAGCTGCTTGCACCATAATAAAGCCTTTTTTAAATACAAAGACCAAGTAGATTTTTTTAAGGCTTACTTTCTACTACCGCTATTTGCGCCCATTTAGGTGGCCGATGATAACGACCCACAACAGAGCTTAATAATAAGAACGCCAGCAGAGAATAAACCAAATGACCGATATCAAGAAACGCAATAGCAGCAACCAAAACAAGGATGTCGGCAACGAGGGTCGTTCTACTAGCGTGAATCGAAAAGCGTCGCTCCAAGTAAACGGATAAAATATTCAGCCCACCTAAAGACGCATTGTGGCGAAACAAAATAATCAATCCAAATCCAACCAACAGGCCGCCTAATGCACCAGATAACGCCGGATGAATAGACAAATACACATGTTCCTTCATCAGCTCAGTCAATATTGACAACAGGCTAACGCTCACGAACGTTCGCATCGTAAAAGCTCGACCGAGTGTGTACCAAGCCAATATATAAAAAGGTAAATTGAGTAAGAAAAACAACTGACCAAAAGACAAATCCGTTAATCTTAACAAGATCATACCGACACCAGCCGTGCCACTTATCAGCAAACCAGACGAGTTGAGTATATGCAAACCTAAGGCAACCAAAAGACAGCCTTCTAAAATAGAAAGCCAACGGTGGGTAGTTTTCATAAAAAATCCTTAACAAGAGCGATATTAACTTTTGGTTAATAAAAAAGGGTTGTAAAGTTGCTCCTTGTGGAAGCAAATAACACAGACCAAATACAGACTGAGTATTTCACTCAAAATCGAAGCATATTTCATACCATAAAAGTAAAATAAACAACCAATTGTCTGGATTTTTTCATCGCTTCTCCTATTTACAACGTACATAGCGAATAGCACTACTCATCAAAATAGAAACAGAGCTACAATTACCTAATGAGAATAACACTTAGACAATTACAAATATTTGAAGCCGTTGTACATACGGAGCTCCGTTACGGCGGCGGCTGAATTGGTTTCTATTAGCCAACCTGCAGCAAGCCAAGCCCTCAGGGAACTTGAAGCTTTGTTAGGACGGCCACTTTTTCGTCGCCACGGTAAACGCTTACAAATCACCCCTCAAGCTAGACACTTACTGCCGCAAGCACGCGCTGTGCTCAGCCAAATAGAACAAATTGAAAGCATGGGCAACGAAGATGAATTAAGTGGCTCACTGCATCTTGCCGCCAGCGTCAGTGTTGGCAATTATTTACTGCCCAAACAAATGTCCCTTTTCAAACGACAACATCCTAATATTCGATTTAATCTGGACATAGGCAATACACAAAGTGTGATTCAGCAATTGCTCACGGGCAAAGCTGAAGTAGGTTTTATTGAAGGCTACTGCCAACATGCCGAGTCTCATGACACAAGTATGGCTTAAAGATGAACTGGTGGTATTTGGCTCCACAGAAGAAGACCGTCCAGAGCATCTTTCTTGGGAAGATCTAAAACAAGCCAGTTGGGTAATGCGCGAGTCAGGTTCCGGTACGCGTAATATTTTGGAGCAAGCCACCGCCGCTGAAATTCCTCAACTGAATGTAGTATTATCTTTGGCACACATGGAAGCCGTAAAACAAGCGGTTATTCATCAAATGGGCTTAGGTTGCTTGTCAAGAATGGCGATTTCACAGGAACTCAACGCTGGACTCATTCGCCTTTACCAAACCCCACTGGAACTCAACCGGAACTTATTGATTGTGACTCCTAAAAATACCGCCTTAACACAAAATGCGCAGCGTTTTATTGACCTATGCTGTGCCGCTCCAATTTTGTCGACGCTCTGAGAATGATAAGCAGGCCGTTTTTATATCTGTACGATGCTTGCTTATCTCTCTCTTTATTTATCTGTATAAACAAACATCACGAGTGACATAACAAGTATGAACATTAATAAAATCGATCTTAATCTTCTTATTTATCTCGATGTCTTGCTCAGAGAATGCAATGTCACACGCTCAGCAAATAAGCTAAACATTACCCAACCTGCGATGAGCAATGGATTAAAACGTTTACGCGATTTATTAAATGACCCGTTACTCGTTCGTACCAGTGAGGGCATGAAGCCCACCGAAAAAGCATTACGCTTACAACCGATTGTACGCAAAGTCTTACTTGAGCTAGAAGAGGCCTTGCAACCTGAAGCTGATTTTAACGAGAGCACCAGTACACGGGTGTTCAGAATCATGGCCAGTGACTACGCAGCTTCAACGGTCATTCCACGGCTGTTAAACCGCCTACGAGAATACGCGCCGGGCATTACCCTAGACATTATGACCCCAAGCGATGTGACCTTTCACGATGTGGAAGCGGGTAAAATTGATATGGCGATCAACCGTTTTGAGGAACTGCCCCAATCTTTCCATCAAAAAAGTGTCTGGTTCGACACCTTTGTCTGCATGATGAGTTCAAAAAATCCCGTTAAAGATCATTTCGACATTGACGCTTACCTACAGGCACAGCATATCTGGGTGAGCAAAACAGGCTTTGGCGTAGGCGTCGGCATGGATCCAACCGATGTCCAAAAGCTAGGGTGGGTTGATGAAGCGCTGCAAGCACTGAATCATAAACGCAGCATTCGTGTATTTACCCGAAGCTACCATACCGCCATGCATTTGGCTCTGGAGCAAGATCTGATTGCCACACTGCCCAGAAAAGTCGCCATGGTAAACAGAAAAAATCCAGACCTAGTAATATTAGAGCCACCCTTCAAAATACCTAAAATTGAATTAAAAATGATTTGGAGCCCATTGCTGCATCACGATGCCAGCCATATTTGGTTCAGACGACAAGTCATTGATGTCGCCAATGAGCTAAAAGAACAAAGTAAACAATAACTTATCAAAGAAGGTTAGCATTATGCTTCAGATATCTCATATTCATCATATCGCCATCATTTGCTCTAACTATGAGGTTTCAAAGCATTTTTATACGCAAATTCTTGGCTTTCCCATTATTAATGAAACCTACCGAGACGCTCGCCGGTCCTATAAATTAGATTTGGCCATTAGTAACAATCAACAAATCGAGCTTTTTTCCTTTCCTTCACCACCAGCGCGCCCCTCTCGACCAGAAGCACAGGGCTTAAGACACCTTGCCTTTGCGGTAAAAGACTTGGAAGCCTGCATTCATCACTTAAACAGCCAAGACGTGCCCACAGAGGATATTCGCTTGGATGAACTAACAGGTAAGCGCTTTACTTTTTTCGCCGATCCAGATGGTTTACCACTCGAACTTTATGAAGAATAAAATCCGCTCATAAAAAAACGCACGCTACAAAAAGTAGCGTGCGTTTTTTAAAATGCAAAACGAGTCAATTACAAAGACTTAGCACTTTCTGCAAGGTAAGCAGCAACACCTTCAGGTGAAGTCGTCATACCTTTGTCGCCTTTATTCCAGCCAGCTGGACAAACTTGACCGTGCTCTTCGAAGAACTGAAGCGCATCGACGATACGAACCAATTCATCCATATTACGGCCAATTGGCTCATCGTTTACAACTTGTGAACGAACGATACCTTTCTGGTCAATTACGAAAGAAGCTCGCATCGCAACACCAGCTGGGTAATAAGAATCACCACCTTCAGACTCGATACCGTAAGCTTTGGCAATCGCATGATCCATATCAGCCGCTAGCGTGTATTCAACAGCACCGATACCACCTTGCTCAACCGGCGTATTACGCCAAGCATTGTGAGTAAAGTGAGAGTCGATAGACACACCAATAACCTCTACGCCCATTTCACGGAATTTATCCATACGGTGAGACATGGCAATGATTTCTGAAGGACATACGAATGTGAAGTCTAACGGATAGAAAAACACAATCGCATATTTGCCCTTGATCGTTTCAGCTAAGTTGAAAGAATCAACAATTTGACCATCTGCCAATACAGCTGGAACAGTAAAATCTGGGGCTTTTTTACCAACTAAAATAGACATCTTTATACGTCTCCTTTTTATTGCTTAATTTATAAGGCTAGTGTTTAACGCGATACTGTCACTTAGATCCCTAAGCAACCCAAAAACTTATTCTTCGGAAGACCCTACAGCCTCTTTGATTAAAGCCTGCAGTTCGCCATTAGCGGCCATCTCAACGATGATATCACAACCACCAATCAACTCACCTTTGACCCAAAGCTGAGGGAATGTCGGCCAATTTGCAAACTTTGGTAGTTCTGCACGAATGTCTGGATTTTCCAAGATGTTCACAAACGCAAAACGCTCGCCACAAGACATTAATGCCTGTACCGCCTGTGATGAAAAACCACATTGAGGGGCACGAGGATTGCCTTTCATGTATAGCAAAATATCGTTCGTGCTAATTTGCTCTTTAATTGTTTCGATTGTATTACTCATGCTAAAAACCTCACTGCGCTGCGGTCAATTGATCAGGAAAAGGCCCTGCTTCTTCCCTTACTTAATCAAAGACGATTAAAATCATTAAACTTGGCTCAGTTTATGGGGTCTAGTGGTATATTTACAACCCCAAGACGAAGCTTTCCTTTGCACTTTCTCTTGATAATTACCCTTTACTCGCCTACCTGAGTGTATTAAATTGGTCGATTCCCTTTTTCAAAAGACTATCAAGGAGTCCTAGCGTGTCGCCCAGACATTTTCTTACTCTGAAGGATCTAACTTCCGACGAGTTAAAACAGTTACTATTGAGAGCTTCTGAGCTTAAGAAAATCCATCATGAAGGCACTCTATTTCAACCGCTAAAAAACCGAGTTTTAGCGATGATATTTGAAAAATCCTCGACGCGAACTCGAGTTTCCTTTGAAGCAGGCATGGCCCAGTTTGGTGGTCACGCATTGTTTCTTTCTTCCCGTGACACCCAACTTGGTCGCGGTGAGCCTGTTGAAGACAGCGCACGCGTCATTTCCAGTATGGTCGACGCTGTCATGATACGCACCTTTGACCATAAAACCGTTGAAACTTTTGCTAAATATTCCTCTGTGCCAGTTATCAATGCACTAACAGATGACTATCATCCTTGCCAACTGCTTGCTGACATGCAGACTTATCAAGAACATCGAGGTTCGATCGAAGGCAAAAAAGTCGTCTGGGTCGGTGATGGCAATAATATGTGCAACTCCTACATTAATGCGGCGGTTTTGCTGGATTTCCAATTAGTTGTAGCATGCCCTGTAGGTTATGAACCGAATGCGGATTTGGTGGCACAACACAGCGACCGGGTAAAAGTTCTGCATGATGCCCACGAAGCAGCAACAGGTGCGGATTTAATTGTCACCGATGTTTTCGCATCGATGGGGCAAGAAGATGAACAAGAACAGCGTTTAAAAGATTTTGCAGGCTTCCAGGTCAATTCTGCACTAATGGCTAAGGCAAATAAGGGCGCACTCTTTATGCACTGCCTTCCTGCTCACCGCGGCGAAGAAGTATCAGCGGATGTCATTGATCACCCTGACAGTGTGGTCTGGGATGAAGCCGAAAACCGTCTCCATGCACAAAAAGCACTACTTGAATTTTTGTTGTGCCAATAACAAAATAGGCTCGCTCGCCCTCTCGTTAGCGAGCTTTTTTTGAACTCAAAGATTGAAAAAACTCATCAACAGCGAATCACTATGAGCATTATTGAAGTTAGGCATTTAAAAACACTGACCGCACTCAGAGAAACAGGCAGCTTAGTTGAAGCCGCTGAACGCGTTCACTTAACACAGTCAGCGCTTTCGCATCAACTCAAAGATCTTGAAGAAAAATTAGGCTGTCCGCTGTTTATTCGCAAAACCAAGCCCGTTCGCTTTACCAGTGCGGGACTACGTTTATTGCAATTGGCCGACGATGTGTTGCTTTCTTTTCGCTCAGCACAACGTGATATTCAGCGTTTTGCAGAGGGCGAAAGTGGCCGCCTACACATTGCTATCGAATGCCATAGCTGTTACGAATGGTTAATGCCTACTATTGACCATTTCCGTGAACATTGGCCAGATGTGGAACTCGATCTTTCCACTGCTTTTGGTTTTATGCCCTTGCCAGCCCTTGCCCGCGGCGATTTAGATTTAGTCGTCACCTCGGACCCCCAAGATATTCCTAATATTGAATACATTCCGTTATTTCAATATGAATCTCAGGTTGCCCTATCTCGACACCATCCACTGGCAAAAAAAGAATTTTTAAAACCAGAAGACTTTGAAAAAGAAACCCTGATTACCTATCCGGTAGAAACCGAACGATTGGACATTTTCAAACACTTCTTAAACCCAGCAGACGTATCACCAGCCAAAATCCGTCACAGTGAACTCACCTTAATGATGATGCAGTTAGTCGCCAGTGGACGTGGTGTATGTTGTTTGCCAAACTGGGCCTTAACAGAGTACACCAATCGACAATACGTGATTACCAAATCATTAGGTGAAGAAGGGATTTGGTGCAAGCTCTACTTGGCAATAAGAAAAGATCAGCGCGAGAATGCTTACATGGAAGATCTCATCTCCACGGCATCAAAGACTTGCTTTAAAAACTTAAAAGGAATTCTAGCGCCCGAACTTTAACAACATCACTCAAAACCCAGTTTCACTTTCAAACGATGTCACGGGCGCAGTCAAGACAAGGCAAAATATTGGCAAAGTGCAGTATTCGTTGCAGATCCAGCATTAGGATAATGTCTTCTGATGCTGATTACGCGACCAAATCAAACTAAACTTAGCCCCACCAGACTCGCTCGCATCGATCAGTACCGCACCGCCATGCCAGAAGGCGATACGCTGAACGATTGCCAGACCTAACCCATACCCGCCCGACGCTCGTGTGCGACTGTTATCTAAACGCTGAAAAGGAATAAAGACTTTATCTCTGTCTTCAAACGCAATACCAGGGCCATCGTCTTCAATGTCTAACTGCCAACGCTCTTCATCCTGTGAGAAGGTGATCACAATCTTACTGTTCGCGTACTTTGAAGCATTCAAAATGAGGTTCTGCAGAGCCTCGGCTTAAATGATGCTCATCGGCCAAAACGAGATCATTTTCATCAATATGCACTTCAACATTTAAATGCTGAAGTAACAAATGATTATGCTGCAAAATATTATCAACAAGTTGAGCAATACAAAGTTCTTTAAAGTTCAGAGCCAGTGATCCACCCTCTAATTTACCGTAGGTGAGTACTTCATCAACCAATTTATTAAGCTCTTCAACATCCCCCTCCAATGCTTCAATGGTTTTCGCCACATCGTCATTGACTTCATCCTTCATGACCTCTAGACCAAACCTCAATCGGGCAATTGGCGTTCTTAACTCGTGAGAAATAGCGTTGATCATTTCTCGTTGAACTTTCAACAAGCGCTGTATATGAGAAGACATAGAGTCAAAAGAATAGGCCAACTCTTTCAAGGTACCGCTGCTGTCAGGAATGCCTTTTGGCAAACTGCTTCGACCGCGAGCAATTTGACGAGTAATGCTTTCGAAGGTTTTGCGTTTAAAATCCAACGAAACCAGTTCACGCCAAATCAACAACAGCATAATGGTGATACCAATACCAACAACAAGAACCACAACCAATGTTAGTGAAAGGCTATCATTATAGGCAACAGACAAATACACAGACTCGTCAGCGGTTTTATCTTGCCACACAAAACCATATTCACTGTATGCACCATGAACTAACGCCACACCAGTCACAGAGTCCGATACACCAGTGGATATTTTCTTCATAGAAAGACAAGTCATGCCCTCTATCAGGTCTATTTTATCTTGATGGCTGATCTGATCTGTCTGCAAAAAAAACTTAACTAAAGACTCCAGTTTAAACAACTGGTTACCTTGCGTCACACGCCCAACCAACATCGGAGAATCCGGTTCACCAAAGGTGAGCTGATAACTGCTATCTGGAAATTTAAGCCATGTTTTATTAGCGATTAAGGAAGGAATGCTAGAAATTGAGGGCAATTCTTTGGACGCTAGCGTCCAAGTGAATTGCGAATCTGGAAGTTTTTGACTCACGCCTGACAGCAGTAAAGCCGAACTAAACTCGGCATCAACACACAGTAACTGTTCTGCCTTTGATGCACCAAAGCGGATTTGTGTAAACTCCATCACCACATAGCAGCAGACAACAATAACGACACCACCAAAAACCAGATGTCGGTACAAACGCCACATTTCAGCCTGCATGGCGCTTTACACTTCTTTTACGAATAAATAACCTTTACTACGAATGGTTTTAATACGACGAGGATGTATAGGATCATCCCCTATTTTTGAGCGTATACGGGAAATTCTTACATCCACAGAACGATCTTGACCATCGTACTCAATGCCACGCAATTCACCAAAAATTTCTTCCTGGCTCAAAATACGACCGGCGTTGCTGGATAATAGCCACAGTAAATCAAACTCAGCACTGGTCAACTCAACCTCTTCCTCAAGCAACCATGCCTCACGACGCGAATTATCAATCGTCAAGGGGCCAAATATCAGGTTTTGCTCGGCTTTAGTAAGATCAAGTGATAGATCGACATCTTGAGTACTACGACGCAACAAAGATTGAACCCGAGCCAAAAGAACACGAGGTTTCGCAGGTTTCGAGACATAATCATCCGCACCAATCTCTAGCCCTAAGATTTGATCAACATCATCACTGCGAGCCGTCAGCATGAGAATAGGACCTTTATAGTCATTACGCACGCTTCTGCATACAGTAAAGCCGTCTGCACCGGGCAACATCAAATCAAGAATAACCAATGAAGGCTGCTCAGCAATAATACGAGAAATAGCTTTACGTCCATCCGGTTCAATATCAACCTTAAAACCATTTTTCTGTAGATACTCTTGAGTCAGCAACGCTAAACGCTCATCATCTTCAACAATCAAAATGTTTTTGTTGTCGTCTACACTCATGGGCAATCCTCGTCCAGTTATTATCACTTTGGGGTTAATGACTTTAAAATCAATTTACTAGAAGATCTGTAATTTGTCTAACTCTCTCGCGGTTGACACCGAAATCAGAATAACCAACCCGAGAAGCTGAGCGAAGATGTACAACACTGTCGCCCTCAGGAAAATACAGTTCGACATCATCAATATACCCCACAAAAGGGCTTTTCACTTCAAAATGAACATACCCCAGAGTACTACTGACAATACGAACTCTTCCTTTGCTCAACATAGAGGACTCAATTTTTAACTGAGTCGCTTTACGATCACCTGTATAAATAATTGGCTCTACATAGTGAACCATATCGTCTGGTGACGCTTGAGTCGACACACAATTAGGCGAAGTAGGGCAAGGTTTCAAAAGACCATCTGTTACACCAAGGTCTTCTGGCATTTTATTTCCTAGTTTAACGTAAATAAAGAAACCAACGATCACAATGACAATCAATGCAAATAACCAGCGAACCATGCCTCTACCACTCCTAACTGCTTTTTATATTAACGAAATGATCTCTTACCTGGTTTTTTCGGCTTAAACTCAGGTTTATCGCTACTTTGCCAATCAAACCCTTTCGCTGCACGACGAGCGCCGCCGGCCGTTGCTTTATTCTTGTGGCGTTTTACTTCAAGCTGCTGCTGTTGAGTTTTAGGTTTTAACTCAGACAATTTCAGATCTACCATGGCACACAATGAGTTAACATCAGGCGCTTCCATTTCTACCCAACGGCCTACTTTTGCCTTTGATGGCAAGAAAACAGGGCCAAAGCGTACACGTTTCAAACGGTTCACTTTCACACCTTGAGATTCCCATAGACGACGCACCTCACGGTTACGACCTTCCATCAGGCAGACATAGAACCAACGGTTAATACCTTCACCGCCACCATCAACAATATCGGTAAATTTCGCAATACCATCGTCTAAAATCACGCCTTTTTTGAGTGTGGCAAGATTTTCTTCTGTCACTTCCCCCATGACACGCACCAAATATTCACGGTCAATCTCAGTGGAAGGATGCATCAATCTGTTTGCCAATTCACCGTCTGTCGTGAACAGCAGCAAGCCGGAGGTATTAATATCCAAACGACCTACAGCAATCCAACGTTCGCCTCGCAGTTTTGGCAATTTATCAAATACCGTTGGGCGACCTTCAGGGTCTTTACGAGTACACACTTCACCTTCGGGTTTGTTGTAAATAATAACTCGGCGATTTTCACCCGCTTCTGTTGGTACAATCGCATAACCATCTATGGTAATCGTGTCTTTGGTACTCACGCGATCGCCTAATGTCGCCACCTCGCCATTTACCAATACACGTCCTTCACGAATGCGATTTTCCATTTCACGGCGTGAACCTTGACCCGCTCTTGCTAATACTTTTTGTAACTTTTCGTCCATTACGAACCTCTTAGAGGGAATGCTTCTCAGCAACCCAGTTTTGATAATTTAATTAACCATTTTTTGCATTATAATCCACACACCGTCAGCCTTGACAGCTGAATATTCAACAATTTATTGAAATGGCGCAGGATTACCAGCACCGACACGAATTACTTCGATATTATCCGCGTCCATCTTCACCACGGTCGTTGGTTCTAGCCCACAAAAACCGCCGTCAATCACTAAATCTAGCGCATGTTCGAGCGTATCGCGAATATCGTAAGGGTCGGTCATTGTATCGCTCTCCCCTGGCAAAATAAGCGACACACTCATAATTGGCTCACCCAGTTCTTCTAATAATGCCGCCACAATATTATTTTTAGGAATTCGAATACCAATGGTTTTTCTTTTCGGGTGTAAAAGTCGTCTTGGCACTTCCGAAGTCGCATTGAAAATAAAAGTGTAAGGCCCTGGGGTATTGTTTTTTAACAACCGATACAAACGGTTATCAAATCGAGCATAGGTTGAAATTTCAGAGAGATCACGACACACCAAGGTAAAGTTGTGCTTATCGTCTAAGCGGCGAATGGCTCGAATCCGATCCTGCGCAGCCTTATCGCCTAGATGACAGCCGAGTGAGTAACCACAATCGGTTGGATAAGCAATAACGCCGCCATTACGAATAACCTCTGCAGCTTGTTTAATTAGGCGCGCTTGAGGGTTCTCTGGATGTATTTGAAAAAATTGACTCAACCTGTTCTCCACTAAAAAATTATCAAACTACTCACCATAATCGTCATAAGGCCAATACGATCACTGACGAATGTTATCATGATGCAACAGCACTAGAAGCAACGATATCAACATTAAACGACTCATTGCCCCATATCTATGACCAAGTTTGCCAAACTAAATCCACTTCACTTTCATGTATCTGAGTGAATTTCCCCACCTGCATCCAAGGACCAAATGGTCCATGGTAATCACTGCCGACGGAGGCTTTTAAGTCGAACTCTCTCGTCAAGCGTTCAAGCAAACGAACACTGTCAGGACGCTCATTACCTGAGACAATCTCGACACCTGTTCCACCCCACTTTTTGAAGTCACTTAATAAGCGTTTCAATTTCGTCACAGTCAATGGATAACGCTTGGGATGGGCAAGTACCAGTGCCATATCTTGATCTGCCAATGCGGTTAATACCTGCTCGAGCTCTGGCCAAACATCACGCAACTTCCCTAATTTCTTATTCCCCAAATAACGATCAAATGCTTTGTTAGCATCTTTTACAAAACCTTTTTCCACCAGTAAAGAGGCAAAATGCGGCCGACCTAATTGGCTGTTCCCTGCCAGCGCAACCGCCTCGTCAAATAAATCAGGCAAACCTTGCTTCACTAATAAATCCGCAATCCGCCGAGCACGATCAAGACGTATTACTTGGTTGCCTTCGACAATAGACAACAATGTCGGATTATCAGCAGAAAAGTTTAATGCCACCATATGCAAAGGAATGCCATTCCACTGGGTAGACAGCTCAACACCATTAATAAAACTTAATCCATGCTCAGCGGCCCGAAGTCTTGCCTCGGAAAGACCATCGAGTGTGTCATGATCAGTTAAAGCGAACAGTGACACACTCTGTTCAACAGCCAAATCCACCAATTCGGTAGGAGAAAAGTGTCCATCCGAACAGGTGGAATGTGTATGTAAATCGACTTTTCGATATCTTGCTGCTTCAGGCATAGATTGACTGTTCTTTAATAGGAATGGTGTTTAGTATTAGAACAGCATACATACATTTTAGTATACATTCACCGAGTTTTTATATGAAAATACTATTTGACTTTCTTCCTATTATTATTTTTTTCATTACCTACAAAATGACAGGCGATATTATTATTGCCACCGCTGTTTTAATTCCTGCCACCCTAATTCAAGTGGCTTTTACATGGTTCAAAAACCGTACCATAGAAAAAATGCACCTCGTGTCTTTGATATTGGTGGTTTTGCTAGGAGGAGCAACCATTTTATTAGGAGATGGTGATTTTATTAAGTGGAAACCGACCATTGTAAACGGCCTTTTCGCTATTGCATTTTTGGGTAGCCAATTTATCGGAGAGAAGAACATTATCCAACGCATGATGGGTGATACATTAAAACTTCCCTTTAAAGTATGGCGTACGCTAAACCTTGCTTGGGTCGGTTTTTTTATGATTTCTGGTGGCGCAAATTTATATGTTGCCTTTTCTTACAGCGAAGAAATTTGGGTAGACTTTAAACTCTTCGGTTTATTAGGAATGACCCTTGTATTTATCATACTACAAGGTATTTACTTATCATCACACTTACAAAATAAGGAATAACAATGCTTTACTCTATTATCGGTGAAGATGTGGCCAACAGCCTTAACGCTCGCAAGCAAGCACGCCCAGCGCATTTGGCTCGCTTAGAAACGCTACAACACGAAGGACGCCTAGTGTTAGCTGGCCCCAATCCTGCCATTGACTCAGACAACCCAGGCGATGCTGGCTTTAGTGGTAGCGTTGTTGTTGCTGAATTCGCCAGCCTTGAAGAAGCAAAAGCGTGGGCTGACGCCGACCCTTATGTGGCAGCAGGCGTTTATGAAAGGGTAACCGTAAAGCCTTTTAAACAAGTTTTTCCAAACGCCTAAAACCTCACCCTAACCCTCCCCTTCAAAGACCCAGGGAGGGAACATAATCGTTCTTAGACCTTGCTTCTGCTAAGGGCTGTGTAAAATGGGTTATTTTTTAACATCGGAATGACCTAGATCTCGCTCTGGATCTATTACATCTCGCATTCTTTGTTTTAATACTTTTGCCTCAGGAAAACCGTCTTCTTTTTTCGACACCAAATCTCTTCACCGTTCACTCTGACTTTAAAAATCCCGCCTTGGGTTGGTATCAAGGTGACACTTTTAATATCATCATCAAATGTCGTTAGCAGTTCTTGAGACAACCAAGCGGCGCGCAACATCCAACGACATAATGTACAATACTCAATCTCAACGGTTGCAGTTCGCATTTGCTTTCTCTCCGGTAAATTAACAAGGCGTCTTAACACGCCATAACACAACTTATACTATTGCTGACTCATTTAATAAGGAAGTAGCACCATGCGTAAATCTCTTATCACCAGTTTGGCCTTGCTTGCACTTTGCTCACAAGTCAACGCCACTGAAGTCGATATTATTACTAATCAAGGTACCATTCGAGTCGACCTAGAAGACGCCGCCGCTCCTAAAACCGTCGCCAATTTTTTACGCTACGTTGATGAAGGCTTTTATAATGGTACCATTTTTCATCGCGTGATTCGTGGCTTTATGGTTCAAGGCGGTGGGTTCACCAGCGATTTAGAGCGCAAAACAACGCATAAGGCCGTCGCTTATGAAGGCGACAATCAACTGGCCAACAATCGAGGCACATTAGCCATGGCGCGCACCCAAGATCCAAATAGCGCCACATCACAGTTTTTTATTAATCAAGTTGATAATGCTTTTTTAAACCATGGTACTCGTGGCGCAGCAGGCTACACAGTATTTGGTAAAGTGATCTCAGGCATGGAAATAGTGGACGCTATTTCAGCCGTACCAACATCCACCGTCGGACCTTACCAAGATGTCCCAACCACCCCAGTGATTATCGAGAGCGTGACGCGTGTTAACTAGTTACCAACTCTCCCCTCCTGACATCCGTTGGGGAGACGATGGCGCGCCTCACTCAAGCCAGTTCGATGATGTGTACTTTGATAAAGAGTCTGGTCTCGAAGAAACGCGCCATGTATTTATAAACAATAATCACCTGAGTGATCGCTGGTCGTCCATGCAAAACAACACCTTTGTCATTGCTGAGACGGGCTTTGGCACAGGGCTGAATTTTTTATGTGCTTGGCAAGCATTTTTAAACAGCGCAACCGACGATAAACAGCTGCATTTTATTTCGGTGGAAAAGTTTCCAATGACAAAGGCCATGTTGGCCGATGCATTAAAAATGTGGCCTTCCATAGCGCATTTCAGTCAGCCATTAATTAACGCCTATCCTGACGTTTGTCATGGTTTTCATCGCATTGAGCTTGAACAAGGTCGAGTCCAATTAACACTTTGGTTTGGTGAAGCTGAAGACGGTTTTGCAGCGCTAAATGCCGATGTCGATGCGTGGTTTCTAGATGGCTTCGCCCCCAGCAAAAATCCTGAAATGTGGTCTGACAACCTGTTTAAACATATCCATCGTCTTAGCCACCAAGGCACCACGTTCTCAACTTTCACCGCCGCTGGCATTGTGCGCAGAGGATTAAAAAATGTTGGCTTTGATGTCCGCAAAGTAAAAGGCTTTGGACAAAAAAGAGAAATGTCTGTCGGTGAACTCAATACCGCCACAGCGCCATTGTCTGAACGCATGGCACAGGGTAAATCATGGTTCAATCTTCGCTGTGATAAGCGGTCAGAGGTCACTAAAGTATTAGTGGTTGGCAGTGGATTGGCTGGCGCTAATACCGCTTATGCACTGGCCAAACAAGGCATCAAAGTAGAAGTATGGGAACAAGATAACGCCATTGCGGACGGCGCCTCGGGCAACCCACAAGGCATGCTATACCCCAAACTAACAACACAAGACACCTATCTGAACCGCTTTTATCTCGCGGCTTACCTCTATGCGGCCCGACTCTACAACAAACTGGATACGGTGGGCACTTTTTGGGATCAATGCGGCCTTATTCAAATTCCCAAAAATGACAAAGAAGCCGAGCGTTTTCAAAAATTGCTAGACCAGCAACTCTATCCGCAAAGCATTTTACACGCCGCAACAAACAGAAAAGACAGCTTATTATTACCCCTATCAGGCTGGGTAGCACCGAAAAAACTTTGTGAGACACTGTTATCTCACCCAAACATTCAGCTGCGGCTCAATACCAAACTGAAGCAATTGCAATACCTCAGTGAACAACAAGAAAATGGCACGGCAACGGGCTGGCAAGCCGCTTCAACCAGCCACTCCGATGTTTTTTCTCATGTTGTGTTATGCACAGCAAATGATAGCAAAGCCTTCAACGACCTTTCCCATTTGCCTATTTATGCGATCCGAGGACAAGTGTCACAAATGAACGTCAAGGACGCTGTCAATGCGTGCCGACAAAAAGGCGAACCCGCAGAAAAAATCAATATAGACAAAGTATTGTGTGAATTTGGCTATGTTTCACCACCGCTCGAGGGCCTGATCCATTTTGGCTCAACCTATGATTTGAAAGATAAAGATACCGCTGTGCGAGAAGAGGGACACAATAGGAACCTTGCTATTCTCGAAAATCTACTTGGATTAAAAAGCGATACATTTGCAAGCAAAGATTGCGAAGGTAGGGTGTCATTTCGTTGCGCTGTGCCTGATTACACTCCGATTGTCGGCCCGATACAATCGGCAGAGATTTATCATCAGCACTATTCCAGATTGAGCAAAAATGCAAAATGGAAATCTAACAAAGTCGCTGAGCCAAATAAGCAGCTATACGTAAATATTGGTCATGGTTCAAGGGGACTGATTTCGACCCCGCTGAGCGCTTGCTTTATTGCCAGCTTAATCACGGATACCCCCTCACCTTTAGAGCAAAACATTAGCCACAAGCTGCACCCAAGTCGTTTTATCATTCGCGACTTGAAACGTAGTCAAAATACATAGCGCTACCACTGCACGCCATTTCTATGCAAAATGAATTGGATGCAGTGGTCTCTTATGTGACCCGTCGGTTACGACTCAAAGAGGCTCGCAGGCGCTTGGAATAAGCTCCACAAATCGGCTAGAGGTTTGTGGGCGAAACACATACTTGTTAAGCTCTGGCAGCAATATACGTAACTTATCACTCAACTGCAGTAAGCTTGGGTTAATTGGCTCATAAGGATAAACATGATCCTGTAAGCTTAGCTTATGCAATTCATCAAGCTCGTCTTGCAGTATGCTTTTCATCGCAAAAAAGCGATCTTTTTGATTAATATCGTTGGTCTCCCAATAAGCATCAGAAAACGCGGCATTTAATTCATAAAAGATATGCAATGCATCAGCAACATTTTTTTTAGACATATTATCTCCATCTTTTTGAGCAATCTTCACATTGCCCCTTGTATTGTTTAACCCTAACCTTATAACCTACATTCTAAACGTGAATTGATATAGGTGAATACCCCTTGAGTACAACAATCCATCATGTCGTGACTTCTGACAATTTATGGCAATCTTTGCAAGCAGAAGCCAAAAAACTTGCACTAGACGAACCTATTTTAGCCAGTTATTTCAATACAACTATTTTACGCCATGATTCGTTGTGTTCCGCTTTAAGCTTTTTGCTGGCTAGCAAGCTGGATAGCATATCAATTCCCGCTATGGTATTACGAGAAGTATTTGAAGAAGCCATGGCAGATCCCCACTCTGGCATTGTCCGGTGCATCGAGCAAGATATTTTGGCCATAAAAGAACGAGATGCGGCGTGTGATACGTTTACCACCCCACTGCTGTTTTTTAAAGGCTTCCATGCTTTACAGACCTATCGTGTTGCCAATTGGCTTTGGAAGAACAACCGCAAAAGCTTAGCCCTGTATTTACAAGGACAAATGTCCATGGTGTTTAGCGTCGACATTCACCCAGCCGCAACCATAGGCTGTGGCGTCATGCTAGACCACGCCACCGGTCTTGTAGTGGGTGAAACCTGTGTGATTGAGGACAACGTCTCTATTTTGCAATCCGTCACTTTAGGCGGCACAGGGAAAGAACACGGCGATCGTCACCCTAAAATACGGTCCGGTGTACTTATTGGCGCAGGCGCGAAGATTCTTGGCAATATTGAAGTCGGGGAAGGCGCGAAAATTGGGGCGGGTAGCGTCGTACTAGAACCTGTCGAACACCATACGACGGTTGCTGGCGTACCTGCGAAAATTGTAGGGCGCAACACCGGTGAAGAGCCATCCAGAGTCATGGATCACAACATCAATCATTGCGTTCGAGATTGCGTGGAATAATCAGATTAAGAATAACTACGATCTTAGAAGAGATCGTAGTTATTCAACTCACTTTTCGGAATCATCTTAATGGTTTCGCTTTCTGTATCAAACAGCAATACAGCGTCCCCATTTCGCAACGATCCTAACGCCTGTTCACGCTTCTGAGCCACAGATAAATCATAATCACCATAATCGGTGCCATCACGGGAAACAATATCATCCAAAATAGTTTCTAACGTGTCTGGGGCCAACGAATCGTAAGGTATTAAAGTATCCAATTATATTGCTCCATGTTGACTCAGCAGGGCAATAACCCCCGCTTCGTCAATGATTGGTACATTAAGGGATTGGGCTTTGGTGAGTTTCGAACCCGCTTTTTCACCGGCGACTAAGCAGTCTGTTTTCGCCGATACAGAACCACTGACTTTAGCACCTAATGCCTGCAATTTATCCTTTACTTGATCACGACTAAATTGACTTAAAGAACCGGTTACCACGTAGGTTTTGCCAGAAAGTGGCAATTCATCCGTTGATACTGGCTGCTTTTTCTCCCAGACCACCCCAGCCGCTAGCAGACCTTTAATGGTCTCTCGATTTAATTCTTGATCAAAAAACAGCCTAACGTGTTGCGCAACGATAGAGCCTACATCCTCCACTTCAACCAGAGCATCTTGATCGGCCGCCATCAAATCATCCAGCGCGGTGAAGTAAGTCGTTAAGGCGCGAGCCGTCGCTTCGCCTACCTCACGAATGCCTAGCGCATAAATAAAGCGGTTAAACTGTGTATTCTTTGCCGTCTCAATGGAGGCAAGCAGCTTCTCGACCGATTTCTGCCCCATGCGTTCCATCGCTAACAGAGTGTCTTTTTTCTCACTGAGAGTAAAAATATCCACCGGCGTTTTAACCAGTTCTTGGTCCACCAGCTGTTCAATCAACTTATCGCCCAAACCATCAATGTCCATGGCTTTGCGAGAAACAAAATGCTTTAGGGATTCTTTTAACTGCGCCCCACACACTAAACCGCCAGTACAGCGAATAACAGCTTCGCCTTCTACTTGCTCTAAGTCGGAACCACACACAGGACATGTTTCTGGAAACACCACCTCTGTCGCGTCAGCGGAACGTTTGTCTAAGACGACCTGAACGACTTTCGGTATCACGTCAAAGTGTCACTTTTGAATCATCTTTCATTTTACATAAATATCTGAATTTTTTAAGTTATTTTTAATTTATATCCTACAATTAACTTATTGAAAGTTTCAAAAAGGTAACTAAATTGTCTACTAAACTTAAACTTGAGCAACTATCAGTTCATCTGTCACATGAATCATTCAGAATTATAGAGGACTATACTGATAGCTTAAACCTAGTAAGAAAGCGCGAAGTCATAAATCTATTAGATTCATACATTGAAGCTCTCAGCGAGAATATAAGAAAAAATGACAGTTCAGGACTTCTGAGAGATTTCAAACATATTCGAACTCATCTTTGCCAGAATTTCGTAAGATTAACGGTCTTAAACAAATTAAACCATCTCTATAACGTAACCAAAGCATTAATAGAAAAAGGCGCCATTGCTAGCATATCCCCCTCCCTGACAAGCCCAATACAACTTCGACATATGAAACGTATAAGAATCAGGTATTACCAATCGAATTCTTAAGTAAGGTTAAAAAAAAGACACTTAGTTCTGATGAAATTTTCTACGATACGCTATCAAGAACCTGCTCAACAGAGATAGCACAAAGACTTAAAGAGCATGTATATCAATTCAAATATGTAAAACTACATAGAAGACCATTAAATATTTTTTTAAATTTTATTTCAGCTGAGCATCCTAGATGGTACGAAAATCCAATAATAATAGAAGAATCATTACGCAAGTTCCGAAATAATCTTCTGAAAAATCTCTCTAGACAAACTGCTTATGGACAATTCCAGCACGTAAAAAATTCTATCATTGTCTTACGTGATCATGACCTTATACCAAAAGAAACAGACTTTCCTGACAACCTAAGAAGATGTACAAAAACAGAGAAAGCAAGATTAGATAACCCAATTTTATGTGCAACTAATATTTACGATGAAAGAGAGAAAGAGTTATTCAAGAGCACAACTTTTTTCATAAAAGATTTGTCATCTGAAATTGAATACAACTTAAAATTATTACTCAAAGAAGCAAGGAAAATAGTCTTTGAAGGCTATCGTAATTATAAAGATCAAAAACGCTTAATATCAATTAGTGAAAAAAAGAATTTCTTAAGCATCCTGAGCTTAAAGTCTTGAAAACCAGAAGTTATAGAGGTAAAAAACAAATAAAATTTGAGACAAATCCTTTCCTAAGAAATAGCGACTCAAAATCAAAAAAAACAAGAATAAGTAATCTTATTGCTTACTTCGATCATTTTTATGAATGTTTCATAAATGGTACAGTGAACCATAATATAAATGATCTTGTGTGCACTAATGAAGTTAAGCAATCTCTTGGCTTAACAACTAGGTTAGCATCTGCTATGCAAATCATTATTGTTGAAGAACTAGGAATAAATCCATATTCGCTCTACAAGGTGAAAGTAAATACGGATGTTAATGGGAAAGAGCTAGTACAAGTAACCGATGAAGGCTCTGTAAGACTAAGGGCTTTAAAGCCTAGAGCCAGACAGTCCAAAACAAGAAGTGCCCATGGCTCTTTGATAAATCCAATAGATATTTTAGAAGACGATATAGATGCTGCAACTTGCCTAAAAATGGCTCTTGAGATGACTGATCGAGCAAGAAAGTTTACCTCAAAACAAGAACTTTGGTTATGCTCATCAAAGGAAGGAGTTCAAAATCCAGTACCTGAAACTTTTCAGAATGAATTTAATAAAATAAGAACAAAGGCAGCACTAAAATGTGAACTATTGAATTCAGCTACACTAAAAAAAATTCGCTTTTCTAAAGGGGTTCTCATCTATTTAAACTCCAATGGAGACTCTCTAAAGACCGCTCAATACTTTGGAAACACCGTTAAAACAACTCTCGCAAGATATGTCCCAGACTACATCACCGAACTAGTTTATAGAGTAAAAATCAGATCTTTCCAACATATACTCTTGTTCATGGCTGTAGCTCATGATGAATCACCATCAGATTCACTTGGAATATCTATCGAGAATTTTTCAAACCATGTAAAAAAAGCTTTTGAAACACCAGGTATGGGAGGAGTTCTATATAACAGCCTATTAACACAAAAGTCTGACTGTGAAACCATTGAGCTTAAATATTTTTGTGTATCTCTTAAAAATATAATGCTGGCATTGAAATATGCAAAAGAAGGTGATGACCAAAACCTTAAAGATGATTGTCTAGCTGCAATATCTAAAATCTCAGAAGGACCAATCATTATGAAACAACTCCTTAGGCAAGCACAGAAAAACCTTAATATTAAAGAGGACAATTAAGATGGAAAATACAGGACTCAATCCGTATAAAGAGCTATATGATCCAGATTATTCCGGAAATATAAATGAAGTAGATTGCTATCCAAAGCCTACTTGGATGATTAATGAAAGTGTATTCGACAATACTTGGGAGCTTTCGAGAACTGGTTATGACATTGAGAATTTCAAAAAAAACAACTCTAGAAAACTATCATTTTCTAAAGAAACCTCTTCAAATGAGTTATTAACGGACAAAATAAATCAACCTTTACTTGATGATTTAAGAAACAGCCTACTTTACTTAAATACTAAAGGAAAAATTTCAAGACCAGAAAGAGCCGCTGATATACTATCAACTGCATGCCACCTAATAAAACATGCAAATGAATTACAAGAATTAAATAAAAAGAAACCTATAAGAAGTTTAGCTGAAATTAGCTTTAATCACCTTAAAAGCTACTTACTATCTTTTAAGGTAGAACGAAATGTTTTTGAAAACTCTTTAGATTTTATATTAAAAAACTATGATTATAAAAACAAAATAGACTGGAACTCATTGAAAAAATCACAAAAACTAACAACTAGACAGCTATATAGTTTGAAAGATAAGTTAACAAAGCACTTAGATTTGGAAAAAAGAGATTTAAAATTAGAAAATCGTTATATAAAGCTATACTCAAATGCTTGCACAATAGAATTCGACATAGATCAAAATTTAGAACCAAAAGCTAAAACCATATCTAACGAAATATCTAAACTTCATTCGCTATTCCTCGCGCGCCCTAGCCAAAAATATAAATTCAGGCATGCATCTCAAGATCTTTTTTCCAGCGGAAATAACCTCTTCGAAGAAATGGTTGAATCGAATAAGACCGCCCTAATTCCGGTTAATATCGCACTACATTCAATATCGTCGGCACTTCACTTTGCTCGCTCTTATGGAACAGCGCTTAGGGAATACATATCCGCATTGAGTGAAACTGAAAATACATTAATCAATTCTCATTGTGTAAAAAAACACCATCATTATTTAAATAAATATCAAAGTATAGCTTATGAAAAAACTCCCATTCCAAAATCACTTAAGAATCTAAAAATTCGTTCTTGGCGTAATGGAAATAACATTAATATAAACACTATTAATAATGGGATAAGTATACAACTAGCAGTGAAGCTATATATAGCTTCTATTTGGATACTGATTGCCAGTGTATCTTCAGCCAGATCAAAATCACTTCTTACACTTAAGCGTGACTGTTTCAAACAATCACCAATAGATGGGCTATTTGATCTAGTTTTAAGGATACCTAAAACCTCAGAAAGATGGGAACTTGAAGAGGTAAATAGGCCAATACCAGACATAATATACGATTACGGGTTGGAGTTTGCTGCATTTGTTTGTGAAATTGAAAATAGGCGAAATTTTGTTAATGATGATGGTGATGCATTTCTCTTTAGTCGTATTCTTAATACACGTTCAATATCTGCTTTTACCAATGACCAGGAAGTAAGCCATCTTAATTGGTCATTAAGTGATGATTTCGTAAATAATTGTTTAGATATTTTTTTTGATTGGATTGAATCTCCATTGATTAATGGTAAAAGATGGTATGTCAGAACACATCAATTCAGAAGATTCTTTGCTGTTTTATATTTCAATTTTACAGATGGAGAAGGACTTGATGAACTGTCATGGTTTATGGGGCATGCTAACTTAGATCAAACATTCCACTATGCTGAAGTAGCTCCAACTGATGAATGGATTGAGGAAGCAGAAGTTACTATTGCCAAAATTGGAGCTTCTTTAAATAAGGAAATAAATGCTGATGATGATATTAAAGAAATAATTTATGAAGCTAGAAAAACCTCAAAAATATCAATTATCATAGAACCCCTTGTCAAGAGATTGATTTCTGAGCACAAAGAAAAATATCAGAAAGAAGTTAGATTTTTAAGAATTGATGGTGAGGGAATTTTCTTTTACTTCACTAAAAAATAGGATTTAAAAAATGACAAAATACATAATTGGTGAAACATCATCAGCGGTTAAAAATAAAAAGAAATCTATTACGATTTCAATGGCAAAAAAAACTGAACTTTTAGATTTAATTAATTCACATACAGATATTTTTAAAACACTAGATATGAAGGGGGACTTAATATCCGAATCATCGGTGCACAAATGGAGTGACAATGATCTAGGGGTTATTTCGTATTCATGGAATACTGCACATGCTGAACACAACAAAAAACAACTTAATTTACTTTTAAACTCTATTAAAAAAACAAACAATAGGCTTTCTAATGATAAAAATAATAAGAAAAAAATATTAACAAATAGATCGACTGATAAAATAACAAAAAAACTCAGACAAGAAAACGAAGAGCTTAAAAAAGCACTTGCAGAAGTATATCGTGCTTACATGCATCTAGTCGAAAACTTTAGTGAGGACCAGATAATAGATGATGCGATTAGAAAATTGATCTTAGATCAAGTGAAAATACTTGGGAAACAACGTATTTGGGAAATTATATAATGTCTATTGTCGTTATAGCTGACCAACCAAACCTTGGGGATATCTTAAATAGTGGCAGAATGGCTGAAAAATCGAAATGTAAGCTTCCAATGATAATTTCTAACGGTGGAAGTTTTGATTGGAATGCAAACTCATTTCTCACTAATATTGGAGGTGGTGCAAGTCTATATAACATCAAACCTCTTGCAGGTACGGTCGTTAAAAAAGCATACAATTTGAATTTATTTTGTTCTTTTCTAGAGCATGAAAACACTAGTATTTATGATGTAAACGATACTACTTTATACGAATATGTTGATCATCTAAAAGGAAGGGGAATATTTGACGATACGATAATAAAGCACACTAGGTTAGCTCTTGAGTACATAGTCTATTTATCTAATATAAAACCAGAAGCAATGCTAGCCTCAGATGGGAAATTAAACACAGGAAAATATCAAGTACACTATCAGAGAAAAAGAGTAAAAAAAGGCAATATTGAAATCCCATACCTTACACATCACTGCCTTGAAGGCTTAATTCATATTAGTACTGATGGAGATTTCATTCGCGACCATGAGGTAGAGATGTGGCTTGATGCCATTAATTGCACCTCTTTCCACCCTGAAATCAATGAATTTCTTATAAGTAGGTGGCAAGCTCTCACTACTTTGCTTGATATAACAGGCTCTAGAATCACCGAGGTGCATCAAATTACGAGATCCATGATCAAGCTCACAGCATCAAGCCTACTTAGCAGCAATAAACAACCTATCATTAGAAATATACCTATTGTGAAAGGTAAATACAAAGGTAAAAAGCGAGAGGTGCAAACAACGAATGAAGATATCCAAATTCTTCTTTGGCACATTGAAATGGTAGAAAGTATGTTTCCTGATATTAGCCACGATGCTATATTTGTTGACTCAAGAAATGGCCAGCCACTTAAGGCAACGTACTTAAAAAATTATGCCAAGAAAGTTATTAACGAAAGCAAATACTGTGACGATCTCAGACATGTTTCTAACCATTCTTTCCGACACAGATTCATTACTCTCAACATAGCAAAATCAATCAAGAAGCTATCTGAATCTGGCAGTTTTCATAATATATTAACTGTTGCTGCAAACGCATGTCGTAAAATTACTATGCATGCATCCAATGATACTTTATCAAGATATATCCACCTCGCTAATGAAGTTAATGACTTTACCTCAAAACAAAGCATCAAAGAAAACCAAGTTTCATTTCATATAAAAGTTAGAATAAAAAATATGATTAAGATTACTAACTCTTTAGAATCTAAAGAAATTGATAAAAATGAGGCACTTGATTTACTACTAAAATCTTTATCTGAACTATCTACACTTAACCCCAAAATTAATTAATTTTGCCTTGATACAAGTGATTATAAAGCATTAATAATAGTAAAATGTTTTTGATAATTTTATATATAAAATTAAAATCAGAGCCTAAACAATACTAATCACGTCTGAGTTCGTTACAAGCAAAAAATCCAACTTGTAATTATTTGCAGTTTATCTGATCGCTACACAGCTGATTTAAACAACAACCCCGTGGCTAATCTGCCCTAAAAGATCTCTTACTCTATTTATTCCTTCTTTAGTAACCATAATCGACTCTGGTGACTTACCACCTAACGCTAGTGCAGGTGCTTTAATCCATGATGTCCATTTGTCTTCGTCCCCAAACAGCTTTAGGCCCAATTGATGAACCCTTTCATTCAGCGCTATCATTTCAGATGCTTCAACTGCTTCTAAAATAGCGGCATAGGTGTCAGCAGGAACACAGTAAAATACGGGGTTACCATCCTTCATTACAGCAACTGGGCTGTCTTTTGAATCATTCATAACAAGATCAAGACTGCCCTCAACATCATGAATATCAATGCATTTTTCGGCATGATTTTTTCGTTTAGTGCCCATATCTCTCCCTCGATATAACTTTTAGGTACAATTATGACTAACATGAAAATCCTAGAAAGCTAAGTTTTTATAACAGCACTCTACTTCGAAAATGATTTCTTACCTTCATAAAGTCGTCAACTGAATGGTTCTCTAGCATGAACTCCTTAGCTGATTTACCATTAAAAGTAGGGAGATTAATTGGTTTTTCGAAAAAATCATAGCTATATCCACTTGGTTCACTCAAACGAATCATCTTATCAATACTCGCTAGCAGCGCCAATTTATCAATAGTTTCTAGGTCTAATTGAAAACTCCCACTTATGTGTGCTGTTTCTTTCCATTTATACCAAGTTGGAACAGTAATACTACCAAGAAGGGTACATATTTGTTCATCAGATAAATCCCAATATTCTTGGAGACATTGCCTCTCTAGTCACAAAAAAACACTTGCTATTATTTTGTCTTCTGATGCCTTAGTGTCGTTTTCATTCATGGAACACCTCTCAATCAATCATAATAGTTTGATTTCTTTTAACTAATCGCCTATTTCTATTTTCTGTATTTTGAATTAAAAAAACTTTGGTAACTCATCCCACCTCGTCGTATACCCTGACCATAGGTGTTCTCGTTTCATTGACCATTGTAGTGATACGCCTGCGAGGTGAAGAAGACGTTACCGAGGCAAAATCGACAGTTATCGACGTAAAGCTTAGCCAATCAACTAAGTATTATGCTATATAAATATTACTGCGATTATCTATCGCTCATTTCTATAAGGAAAGTCAAATGCAAATAGACGGACATCATACCCTAACTTATGTCGTAGCCCGTTACGCTGGTGTCGATCATGATACGGCCGAGAAGGTTGCCTATTCGGCACAATATGTAGATGAAGCAACAAATGATTCACAAGTACATTTTGATAATGGTGCAATGTACGATCGAATTGTTTCTGCACATAAAATGCTCGACTATCGGAATACACAAAAACTAGATAACAGCTTAGTTTGGATACCATTTCATTTTTTACCAGGTAATGCTGGGCTTCCCTCAAATGACAATCCAAAAGGGAGCTTCATAAATAGATTAATATGTAAGCCAGACAGTCAAGTGTCTCGAGACATGTTAAAAATGGTGGCTCAACATTGGCAACGACCATATGCGACTCAAATGATGGGAATCGCTATGCATGTCTATGCTGACACATTCGCGCATCAAGAGTTTGCAGGGGTTATTCATGAAGTCAATCGGGTCGATGAATTAGACTCTACCTCTTCTAGTCTTTTGCAAAAAGTCACAGATAAGTTAGTAAGTTATGGAGTATCCGAATCTTCGCCACTTGGACACGGTGCAGCTCTTTCATTTCCCGATCGCCCTTATACTTCTTGGAAATATAAAAATGGATTGGGAGAGGTAATTAAACGAAATAATAAAGAAATATTTTTACAGGCAGCAGATGCAATGTGCAAGGCAATGCAATGCTGGGTGAAGAAAGATTCCACAATGAATATTGATAATCAACCAGGTTTAACACAAAAGCAAAGATCTCTTATTGAACACGCTCTAATTACAATTACTGATGATAGCGGAGAGATTCGTCATAAAGAATGGTTGAAGTGGCTTAAAGAGGACAAGTTCAATCTTGGATCTGTTGACTTAAATTTTGAAATCGATGGTGAGGCGAGCTGGAAACATAAAGCTAGAGGCGAAGGTAGAAAAGTCAACGGCGACCTCAAATACCCATATTCCGAGTCATTCCTAACATCAGATTGGAAATACTTTCATGATGCATTAAAAACCTATCGGCTGGAGGTTATTCGAGATGTACTCCCAAGCTACGGCATTTGTGTTGCTTAGCCTCCGAGAAATACACAATAAATAAAAAGAGCCCATAATCTATGAAGTTTGTATATCAAAGAGTACTGCTCGTTCTAGTGGCATCAGTTGTCCTAGCTGGCTGTGCATCCAACAAGTCACTGATTTTAGTTAAAAACTACGCCCAACAATCACAAGAAGTTGAAGAAGCACTCCTAAAAGAGTACGAAAAAACTCAAGAAGCACGTATAGACGCTATGCTAGCACAAGCATCTAGGGAAGGTATTTCCAGTAATAACTTGGTAGTTCAACGGATAAATAATCAAGGACAAGTTGCGTTACTTCAGAACCTACTTTCTTTTTCACAAAGCGTATATATTCTCTCTTCTGATAATTACGATGATGAATTAAATTCATATTCTGAACAACTTAATTCCTCCCTTTCATCAATTTCAGAGCTTTCCTCTAATCAAGCGTCCGAAAACTCAAAGATTGAGTTAGTCTCAACAGCTATAAATGCTTTAGCACGAGACTCGTACGGAACGAGCTAGATACCAAAATCTAAAGGAAATTCTGATAGGTTCCCATGACTTAATACAAAGTTCATTTCAATCTCTTAGTAATGAGGCTCGAGTCATGGGAAATGATCTCAAAAGTGTCAATGGAGAAAGAGCTTCGAACTCGACTGTACCTGCTGAACAACCCTGATCGTTGTGAATTAAACAATATAGCAAGATGCGCTACACTCTCCCATTCATTGGAAGAGCGTATTGAGGCCTATAGAAAAGCCTACACCTTAAAATCGAAAATCAGTGCACTGAGTGTTAAATTCGAAAACTTACGAAGCTCTTTAAAAGCTGTTCAAAATCTCAATTCCGTGCTTGTTAAGTCACTAAGTCAAGATGGCGAGTTTTCAAAAGAATCTCTGACGAGTGCATTTGAAATAACAAAAGCACAACTAAAAAAACTAAAAGAATTCCAAAATACACTATAGGTCACATGCATGAACGAAACACATGAAAAAACCCAAGCAGAGATTCAATCCTTGTATGATGAGCTTCAAGCATATCTCAACTCAACCATAGCAAGCCCTGAGCTAGAACACCTTTATCAAAGGTGCGATCAACTAGGTGAAAAGTTAATCGATTTTCGTATAGCTCTGATCAGTAATAATTCCATACTTAACCAAACTAATATCGCTGATTTAGATACTTTATTGGTAGAAGTAACTGCTGCAAGGTCGAATATTCAAAAAGATGTATCAACACTAAAAACAGTGTCACAGGTAGCTAGCTTAATAGATAAGGTGCTAGAGAAGTTAATCAAGATCGTATGATTTAAATTTCGATCTTTAGCTCCTCGCAATAATGGCCTCAATATCGTTTTTAAACATATTTAATGTGGTGGCTGCAAGCGAGGAGGAAGCACTGAGTCTAAAGGCCCAAGCAGAATTAATTGGTATAATCCGTGATATGGCGGCTAAAAATGGCTGGTCACATATCGAGGTCTGTGCCGAGGGAGACAGAATTATGATTAAGCGGGCGAAAAACGAAGTAAATGAAAATCGAATAAGTGAAGCAGAACTACTTGAAGGGCTAGATTCCCATACAGCTCACGCAGATGAGCTGTTTCTTAATGTGGATCACGAACTCGCTGAAGCCCTAATAGATCAACTCAATGAGTTAGAGCTGTCTTTTATTGTTCGATCTCGTAAAGACGCTTAAGAGACACACAGAAAGGGGAGTAAACCGTTCCAGACAAAAGCGGACCCCGACTTTATGACAGACCGAAAAGATATCGTTGAAGATGTTGGGCGATTTGATCCAGATTGATTGAGCGGTTGTCTAGTCGATAGCTAAAACCAAATATCAACCAAGCCTCAATTAATCCTAGCAACCATAGGTAAATGAAATGTCAGTGACAAATGAAATAACACAAATGGCCAAAGCCATAGTATCCCAGTTGCCTATTCTGAATGGTATATCTAACTCTGATGAGCACCAACAAGCCCTCATACTTTTAGAAGACTTGATAGAACACTATGATGACAACCTGATCATCATTGAAGCTTTGAGCAATGTTATTGCTCGATATGAAGATGAGTCAGCCGATTTTGATGCTTTCAATAAACGACAAATAGCTCTTAATTCAGCAGCTGAAAACTAAAAGCATTGATAGATCAAGGCCCAGCTAGTATCAATCAGGTCTGAGTCCGTTACGAGCAAGAAATATGACGTGCTATTTGCCATCATCTTAACCTTTGATATCAAATAGCTACACTGTTTACTTAAACTATAACCCCGTGGACAATTTTTCCCAAAAGGTCACTTACCCGCTGCATTCCTTCTTTAGTCCCCATCACTGATTCGGGTGACTGACCATTTAAGGCTAAGGCAGGGTTTTTCATCCATGATGTCAATCTGTCTTCGTCACCAAACAGCTTTAGACCCAATTGATGAACCCTTTCATTCAGCGCTCTCATTTCAGATGCTTCAACTGCTTCTAAAATAGCGGCATAAGTGTCAGCAGGAACACAGTAAAATACGGGGTTACCGTCCTTCATTACAGCAACTGGGCTGCCTTTTGAATCATTCATAGCAAGATCAAGACTGCTCTCAACATCATGAATCTCAATGCATTTTTCGGCATAATTTTTTCGTATAGTGCTCATATATCTCCCCTAACATGACTGATAAGTACAATGATGATCAACTGTCTAGAAAACTAGGTCCATACCAGCTATCAGGATAAATGAACCTATAGTTCTTCACTTATCTGCTGCATATGGTCATTCACAGAGCTATCAAAATAGTGTCCAGCCTCAATATCAGTCCTAGCTTCTAGTAAGGCAATCTCAAGCTCATACTCTCTGAACTTAGCGTATTTATGCAAATCCATCACTACATATGTATTTCTACCTCGGACGGATATAATCACTTCTTCATCTTCTAACAAACCGGCCTCAACAGCAGCCACACCCTTAGCTTTTAAGTCACTAGCAGTAACAACCCACATAAGCTCACCTCTTTTTTCTTACGAATAGTGCTATTAAAAGTACAGTCTGAACTTCCCATACTTTACTAGACCTCCAAAGTATGAACACCTAAAAAAACCACAAAAAATGACTCATCATTGTTCTAGTATTCCAATTATATGCAATTATATTTTTTCTTATAAATTATATGTTTTCTTATAATTGGGCACTTTTCGCTAGAAGTAAGACGACACTTCAGCAACAGGCGCAACTTTAGACTCACTCAAGACTAGATCAAGATTTTTATAACAACACTCTGCTTTGAAAATAATTTCTTACCTTGAGGAAATCGTCAAGTGAAGGGTTCTCTAGCATAAACTCCCTGGCTGATTTGCCATTAAATGTCGGATGATGTATTGGCCTTTTGAAAAAATCATACTTAAAGCCAGGTGGTGAACTTAGGTGAATCATCTTGTATATACTTACCAGCATCGCCAGTATATCAATAGTGTCTTGGTCTACTTGAAGGCTGTCATTAATCTGTGCGGTCTCTTTCCATTGATTCCAAGTTGAAACCGTAATACCACCTAGAAGAACACACATCTGTTCATCTGATAAGTCCCAACGCTCTTGTGTACATTGTTCCTCTAGCCATAATACAACCGTTGCTATTATCTTGCCTGCTGACTCTTTACTGGCATTTTTATTGGTACCTTCATCATTCATGGAACACCCCGCCATCACTATCATTTAAATTTTTAATTCGTCGCTGATTTCCATTTTCTACATTTCGAGTCAATACACTTTCGGTAACTCATCCCACCTGGTCGTATACGCTGGTGATAAGTGTTCTCTTTTCATTGACCATTGTGGTGACACGCCTTGAGAGGCAAAAAAACCTTGCCGAGGCCGCTGTGGTTGATTTTGTCCACGACACTCATTAATGCTTTTGAGTTGATTTTTGTATTATCTGCTTGGAATAAATCTTGCTGAAAAGCGCCATGTTCATAAAAATCCGCCAACATTACACCGCCTTTGGCGTAGCGATAACCTGAGCGATAGATGCGACGAAACAGCACGTCGGCCACTTCTAATAAGTCTCGCGTGTCGTCGGTTGGGTTAGGCAGTTCTGCAGACAGAGTTTTCGAATACTGCGGTTCGTTTGGAATGAATGGACTGGTACGAACAAACACACTCACCACGCGACAAAAGCGTTTTTCACCGCGTAATTTCTCGGCGGCTCTGGTTGTGTACTTGGCAATTGCTTCCCGTAGTTCGCGCTTGTCTGTCACTTTATGGCCAAATGAGCGACTGCAAATGATTTGCTGCTTTGTTGGCCTGACCAATTCCAAATCCAAACACGACACCCCATTCAACTCTCGAATGGTTCGCTCCAATACCACAGAAAACTCGCTTCGAATCGATTTAGGGTCAGCATTCGCCAGATCCAATGCAGTGTTGATTCCTCTCTTCTTTAGCTTTGCCGTGGTGCGACGGCCAACACCCCAAACGTCACTCACGTCAACCAACGCTAATAAACGCTTTTGCCTGTCTGGGTACATCAAATCCACCACGGATCCCGTGGCTGGATATTTCTTAGCCGCATGGTTAGCCAACTTCGCTAATGTTTTGGTTGGCGCAATGCCGACACCAACAGTAATGCCCGTCCACTGATCGACCTTGGCCTTTACTTGTTGGCCGAATGCCAGCAAATCCGTCACATGATCCACACCGGTTAAATCCATAAAAGCTTCATCGATGGAATACACTTCCAGCCGTGGCGCTTCCTCTTCTAAGATGGTCATTACCCGATTCGACATATCCGCATACAAAGCATAATTCGACGAAAAGCACACAATGCCGTGCTTTCTTATCTCGTCCTGAACCTGAAACATCGGCACGCCCATCTTAATGCCCAGCGCCTTCACCTCTTTGGAACGCGCAACAATACAGCCATCGTTATTTGACAGAACTACGACAGGCGTGTGTTTTAAATCGGGACGAAACAACTTCTCGCAACTGGCGTAGAAATTATTGCAATCAACCAAGGCAAAAACCGTCTTCATCAACCGCGCTCGTACTTACGAACCACGCCCGTCACCACACCGAAGATTTCCAATTCGGACTCTTCGGTAATATGAATCGCTTTGTAGGCTTTATTCTTCGGGCGAAGCAACACATTGGGCTTCAGCTCCAACGTCTTCACCGTCATTTCCCCATGAATACAAGCAATTACAATATCCCCATGACGCGCGGTTAACGAACGATCCACCACCAACACATCACCCGAATGAATGCCCGCCTCAATCATCGAATCACCCTGAGCACGCACATAAAACGTCGCGTTCGGATGCGCCACACAAAACTCATTTAAGTCTAAAGATTTTTCAACAAAGTCCTGAGCAGGCGAAGGAAACCCCGCCGACACCGAATCCACATACAAAGGGATTCGCACACTATTGGCCGCGATAAACGCCGCCGACTCAGACACACCAAGATAAGTCACACGCATGATTAACACCAAAATACTGTATAGATATACAGTATAGTTTTAGACAGCGGGAATGACCAAGTGAATTTTTGTAACAGGTAGGATTTCCGGTTTTGCGACCAAAAATGAGGTGGGATTTCAGGAATGACGAACGTTAGGGTAAAGTAGCGAGATCAACTATTTACACACGGAAGACGCCATGTTCAAGACAGCCAAGAACACAATAAAGAAAGCAGCTAAAGACCAAGTCGAGTTTGTTGGAGCCATTTTGACAGGCGTGTTTGTAGGGTCGATTTTCACCTTGGCATACATCAAATACTGGGACACAAGCAAAGTGACCTTTGCCGATATAGGTGGAATGCTGGCAGGTGCTGGGACAATAGGTTTATTAGCACTTGCCTTCAGAGCAAGAACTGTGTGGATGGATCAAATAAAAGCGCAAGATAAAAGCGATAGCATTAAGCAATATCGAAATACGCATCGTGAGCTGATGTCAATCATAATAAAAATCGCTGTTTTCAATAACGATACGACCAAAATTCAGAATACAAACGAATTCGATGATAACCACCAAAAACTACAGTATTGCTTTGATAGCTTCCAGTATGATTTTTTAAAACTAACAACCCTTTATACAACTCAAAAAACACACGGCTTGCTAACACTAAAGTTAGCGCAAGACATGACATTATTTGATAAAAAACGCTTAGAATTCAAAGATGTCATAGAAAAAAGGCTTGAAATTATTAAAATTGAGGAAGAGTTTCTAAGAGAACTCTTCACAACACGTACATAATAACCCACCAAGGGGCTTTCGCCCCTTTTTCTTCCCTGTTCTAACCCTCTCCGAAGTGTCGGCCTGTGGCGTTTTTGACGCGTTCGATGGTTTGGTCGACCCATGCGGGGTTGGTTTGGATTCTGGCGAGTTGTTGTTGGTAGTTTCGGATGGTTTGGATCATGGCCATGATGTCGGTGGCGGATACGACGGCGATGCTTTCGGTTATGCCTAAGGATTTGGCGACATCGTTAATGAGTTTGAGCTTTTCGTCGTCTTGGATAGGTTTCTTGGGGACCTTGGGCAAAGGAACTTATCAATTGCAGATTTAACGTGGGAGAAGTAAGCATTATTGACGAGTCAACCTCTTCGTCACATATACTCTCCAAATTCCATTCGTCGAAGCACTTGGCGCACAACTTCACGACCAGAGTGAGAATCGATCATGTTCACTGGAATCTCCCCTCCAAGGGCAGGAATAGACGAACGCATCCATTCTTTTGCCAAATCTATTGATTCATAAATTTTTGCAGCTTGGATATAAACTCGTAGCAGGTCAATCAGATTGTCCGTCGCAGCAGAAGATAAGCGTTTGGTTTGATAACGCTTACTTAAATTTGAAGTGGTACCGATTGATCGAGCAATCAACTCTTTTTCCCCTATAAAATCTGTAATCGCCTTCAATTGATCACCACTAACCCTCGATCGAACAATCGAAAAATACCCAATTGGCGACATAATATCTACATTGGGAAATACATTGTTGATAGTATCAAGTGAAAAATTTTTCATAATTACAGGCGATTTCATGGGCCATCCATCAGCTATTCTTTTAATCATATTGAACACACTAGACCACTGACTTTAATAAAATTGAGACTCCAAATAGTCTTGCAGCTCTTCAATTCTTTCAGCCATCAGATGCTGCTTCTCTAAAGGAATTTTAGAAATATCCTCAAAAGTGATTGATTTAACAGCAAGAAGAAGCTTTAGACAAAAGTAATTATGAGTAGTCATCTTTTCAATCCTTGAATAAATTATAAACAATGGCAATTTTCCATCCATAAGCGGTATCTACCGTTTCGGTAGGTTTATGTTAGTTTTTGTAGAACCCTACTTCCAGTCCTTATCTCAGTTTCCTATACGGCGGACACTACAAATACTATTAAAAAATAGTCTTAACCTACAATAATGTAGACCAATTTTATAAAAAAATCTAATTTCATTGGTTGTTCCTAGATGTTTAACATTAAGAGGTGTCTAGTAAATAAAGCCTGGGAAGTCCAGACATAACTAATGAATTGTCCTTTTATTGATGGTAACTTACATCAATTCTAGAATTAATATGTGTGGTTAAAATGAAAGGTATCGTAAGCGACGACAAAATCTCAAATTTTAGAGATTTAGTTAATTCTAACTCAAAGTTCGTTTATCAGATTTACAAAGACAAAGGCGGCAAGAACCTCTTTAACCTCGTTTGCTCTTGTATGGATTGGATCAGTGTTTCAGTGCGACACTTAGAGAATGCGCCGGAGTTTGATTCCAACATAGACGTAAAGTGTATGCAGGTCTATTCCCTCATATCATCTATTGACCTAGTCTCAGCGTCAGTAACCCAACTTCATAGAGTTTTTGTGAATGAACAAACAGAACCCTTCAAGGGTGAGAAGAAGAGTTTTGTTAAGCGTCTATTTGAACATGAAGATGACAACACCTACTTTAAGACGCTAAGAGCCAGCTTCGGTGCTCACCCCGTCTCGTTGAATCAATCTAACTCGAGACGCTTTGCTAGTTGGCCGTTCAAGAGCCACTTAAACAATGCTGATTTAACAGTTCACTTATACAGTAGAGAAATTGGTGAAGAAGATTTAACTCTGAATATCTACATAAGTGAGTTATTGAAATTTCTCACAACTCGCTATGACTATCTTGAAGTGATTGCTGAAAAGGTTCAGAGCTTGTTTGAAGAGTATCAGACAGCCCTTTCAAAACAGATCATTGAGGCTAAATCCGATCCGTTAGAACAGCTCTATGTTCTAAGAACTGAATCAGAAATGCGGTTGGATAATGAGTATTATAATAGTGAGATTGATGACCTGATTATGATATTTGAAGCAAAAGTGACTGATGCTGAACTTTTGCATCTGGCTGATTCGTATAAAGAATCACTCCTACCTACGATAGAAGAAATTAAGACCAATCTACAATCAATGAACATCGTTGATTTAGAAGCTGGTTCTGATGTGAAAAGTAGTTCAAACTTTGGTAGAGAATTAGGCTATGAACTGCCAAAGTTCTATACTTGGATTCATTCGGGTAGATATGATCCGCTTTTCGATTACTACTTTGAAAGATTCAATACCGTTACTAAGGGCAAATTTAAGTTCTGTAAAAATGATGATAGAAAGCTTACATTTCTAAAGGTGAAACTGATGTTAGCTACGTAATCATCTTCCCATAAACTGAATAAGTCTTAACTTTATCTGTCAGGTTCGATTAACAATACTCAATCTAATCTGACAGTTGGCAACTGTGCCAGCAACGCATAACCTCTCAAACCACGTTAGGCAGTTTGCCCTACTTTTTCTAATATTTAGCGAGAAGAAAGTGGTGCCCCTGTTCGCTTCATTTGAGCTAGAGGAGTTGATGCCGTCAATTCTAGATAAAGCCATTAAGGGAGAGCTAGTGTGATGACTTTGCCTGCTCCCACCTTGGCATACGACGTCAGTGCTTCGATGTCTGGAGATGACTATCGTAAAGTCTGGAAACAGCTGTCAGGGGCATAACTCACCTGATAACACTGCTTAGAAGCGACTTCAACGTTGCTTTTATTACGGCCCCCCCAAGGTGGCCGTTTTTGATCCAGTAACCGAGACGCGATCACATGGCCGTGCTTTGTCAGTTGAAAGTTTGCAATAGAAGCCCCATCTAATCTGAGGGTATTTAGGAGAGGAGACCTGCTGTGCATATCGAGAGAATAAATCTACATAACTTTAGAAGCTTCGGACCAGAGAGTCAGAGCATAGCTGTCGATCCCGATCTAACCACCTTGGTCGGAGCAAATGGTGCTGGGAAAACGGTCTTGATGCAGGCCTTGCAGCGAATGTTCGGCATATCCAACGAACAGCGGGCAATTCGTCGTCAGGACTTCCATATTCCATCTTCAGAAGAGGAAATTCCACGTCGTCGAACTCTCACGCTGGAGGCCATCATCGCATTCCCTGAATTGGATGATGATGGCGAAGATCACTCTGTGATACCAGACTTCTTTCACCATATGAGCGTGACAGATGAAGGTGGCAAATTGAAATGCCGTTTGCGCTTGGATGCAGAATGGGAAGATGATGGCTCAATAGATGGCTATATTACTACCCAGTTCCGCGCGGTTACTACATGGGGTGAGCCAGGCAACGCTGATTTTCATAATGTACGTCCGGCGGATCGCTCTCGAATCCAGTTGATTTACGTACCTGCTACACGGTCAGCAGTTTCTCAGGTATCGGTCTTTCTGAAAAGTCGACTTTGGAAGGCTATTAACTGGTCGGAACAAGTTCGGTCATCTTTTACTCAAAAGGCCACAGAGCTGAACGAATCTTTTGAAGGTGAAAATGCGATCAGTACAGTTACCGGAAAGCTCACAGAGCGTTGGCAGGAGCTGCACTCTGCTGGAACTGATAGTACACCGAAATTTCGTCCGGTCGACCTCCGCTTTGAAGAATTTATTCGTAAGGTAGAGGTACTGCTGCACCCAGATGAAAGTGGTCGGGATCGGAGCATCGGTGAGCTAAGTGATGGCCAAAGTTCGCTGTTTCACATCGCCATGACTTCAGCCACTCTCGATGTTGAAACCGAGATCTTAGCCCAACCAGAGAGTGAAGATTTTCTTGGTGCAGACTTGCACTTGCCCTCGTTGACTATTTTGGCGCTTGAGGAGCCGGAGAATAACCTAGCCCCATACTATCTATCTCGAATCATAAGCCAGATCAGCAGCCTAGTGCATGGCTTGAGAGCACAAGCAGTACTATCTAGCCATTCGCCGAGCATTCTCGCCAGAATCCAACCAACGCAAGTAAGGCACTTCAGGTTAGCAACAGAATCAAAAACCACTGTTGTTCGTCAACTGACTTTACCCGAAGAAGAGAATGAAGCTGCAAAGTACATCCAGCAAGCGGTGAGAGCCTATCCAGAGTTGTATTTCGCTAGGGTCGTGGTTCTCGGGGAGGGGGCTTCCGAGGAGGTAATTCTTCCTGCTATATCAGAAGCTATGGGCATACCAATTGATAAATCTTTTGTCGCCATGGTTCCATTAGGGGGCCGCCATGTAAACCACATGTGGCGTTTGCTAACAGACTTACAGATCCCTTTTATCACATTACTCGATCTGGATTGGGGCCGGCACGGCGGTGGCTGGGGAAGAATTAAGAATGCAGTTGCCAAATTGATAGAGTATGGGAACCGACCCAAGTGAGATATTTGGGCAAAACCTCAATCCGTTAGGGTACCAACATAACCTTGCTGCATTTGATAATGATCCGGTTTCAGATTGGAATAACATTGATCAATGGGTTCAATGGCTCAGGTGGCACAAAGTTTATTTTTCAAGCCCGTTAGACATTGACTATTCAATGTTGAAGGCTTTTCCTGACCAATATCGAGTTGCCCCAGATGAAAGTTCTAATGGACCATCTATGCGTGGTGATCCAGGCAATGCTGTTATGGGAGATGAAGGGCACCCTGACTTATACTCGGATGATGTACTTAACTTGCGCTGGTACAGATATCTGTTCTTAGGAAGAGGAAAACCAAGTACGCATATTCGAGTGCTTGGCTCTATTCCGCCAGATCAGTTGGCTCAAAACGCGCCAGAAGAGCTACGAGCTTTAGTTCAATTTATTCACACAACCCTTCAAAACTAGGAGGCAAGGTGAAGTTTATTCGACCTGACCACTGGCAGCCGAAGGGGATCGACGATCTTGAGCCAAATGCTTGGCAAGCACTAAGGCAACGAGAGTCCACAAGCATTATCGCTGGCCCTGGAGCCGGAAAGACAGAGTTTTTAGCGCAAAAGGCTGCATATCTGCTTGAGACTGGCCTATGTCCATCAAACAAAAAAATTCTGGCCATTTCATTCAAGACTGATGCCGCAAAAAATCTCTCAGATAGAGTGAAAGAGCGTTGTTCAGAAGAACTCAGCAATCGTTTTATTTCGATGACTTTTGACGCATTCACTAAGAATTTAGTAGATCGATTTCGCATGGCCTTGCCTGAACATCATCGCCCATCAAAGCGATATGAAATCTCTTTTCCATCTTTTCAGCAAGAGAAGCAGCTTATTAGTAGTTTCAGAAATAATTTTTGGAACGTAGTAGGTATCTATAGCTTTACGCAAAGACTCCAAAACATGAATCAGTTTATCGGAAGTGTGCGTATAGGTAATCCCAAATTGTCATGGTTGGAGGAGGAATTTTTAAATTTTTGGTTGAGTCAGCAAATAAACTACCCCGACGGTGCTTCCAGAGTGTCATTTCCGGCGCTAAATAGACTTGCTGAATATATCGTTCGCACTAACGATCATGTTCGAAGATCTATTAGAGCATCATACCCTATTGTGTTTGTGGATGAGTTTCAAGATACCACGTTTGCTCAATATGATTTTCTATCTTCTGTTTTTAAATCAAGTGAGGCTGAGGTAACAGCAGTAGGAGATTACAAACAAAGAATAATGGGTTGGGCCGGAGCTAAAGGTAATGTGTTTCATCAATTTGAGTCTGACTTTTCGGCACATCGACATTCTTTGCTCCTTAATCACCGCTCTTCACCTGAATTGGTAAGGATACAACATGTTATTGCACAAGCTATTGACCATGAAGTGAGAGAGGTTCAGACAAGTAATATCAATTTAATTTCTGGTGATGCCGCTTGGATTTGTTGTAGTTACAATATAAATCAGGAGGCTGCTCATTTGGCTGAGTGGATAGCAAATGACTTGCTAGGTAGGTCACTGAATCCAAGAAACTACGCTATTCTGGTACGTCAAAAACCAGAAGATTATGAACAACAACTATCTTATTATCTCGCTCAACATGGACTGAGCTTACGAAATGAGAGTGTGAAAATAGGTCAAACTACATTACAAGATTTGCTTGCTGAAGAACTGACCATTTTGTTCTCTACTCTGCTAAGGCTGGGACTTGTCCGTCGAAATGCACAAGCGTGGAATCAACTATCATCAGATATTCGAATTCTTCGTAATACGAACCAGGAAGATGAAAAAGCACTACGACAGGTTGAACGCGAGCTAACAAAGTTCATTTCTACACTACGGATGTTAATACAACAGCCTCTGACATGGGAAAATGGTCGCGATGTGTTTGAGCGAACCATAAAATTTATTAACTCAGACGATCTTCGCAGCTCCTTTTCTCGTTACGCTACAGGAAATTTACTTGAAATAAACCTGGCAGCACTCGAAGAATTTTTTACAAACTGTGTTGATACTCAGAACTCTTGGGCAGGTTTGCTAGATGAGTTTGAAGGCACGAACCATATTCCTCTTATGACTATTCATAAAAGCAAGGGGCTTGAATTCGATACAACCATTTTCATGGGGATAGACGACAACGCTTGGTGGTCCTATAAGCAAGGTGATACGGAAGGACTATCGACATTTTTTGTAGCACTGTCTCGCGCTAAACAAAGGGCTATTTTTTCCTATTGTCAGCAAAGAGGGCAACGAACCAAAGTCGCAGATTTTTATGAGTTGTTGACGGCCGCTGGTGTTCAGGAGTATGCGATCCCACCAAGTGGAGTGGCATAGTAAATTTAGTCACCCCATTTGAGGTTTTATAATACCTTTGCTATTTCGTTAACTATTAATTAAGCGAAAGCTTTAACTCATTTATGTCCAAAAACGAGTTATTCCAACCGTCAGTTCTTCGCTCATAGCTGTCTGTCCGATGAAGTCCAAACCTATTCATCGAAACTGAAAGATCAGATCAAGTCGAGACTAATACAGAACATCAAAGGCAACAGCTGAATTCTCAATCGGGGATCAGTAGTTTCGTCGAAATATCCATCGATGCAGCAATGTCCCACAGAGCTTTTAACGTAACATTCACTTCGCCTCGCTCTATTCGTCCCATATAACTGCGGTCTATCTTAGATTTTGCCGCTAAAGCTTCTTGAGAGATACCTCGCGCTTTGCGCTGACTCCGAATTAGCTCTCCAACCTCTTTTGCTATGTTTCTCATTTTTATATCTCAAAAATGAAATACAATCGCTAATTGCGGACTATATCTCCACGGACTATAATCCGTATTTTTACAAATCGAGATAGTTATTTTGAGATCTAAGCCCATCGCTCACGTTGTCGAGGAGTTCTTCCAGACAACTGTACAAAAAAAAGCCACTATAAATGACGTACTCAAACACTATGTTGAAAAATACGGCGAGAACAACCCTATTGAAATGAAAAAAGCACGACATGCTATTTATCTGAAAATTCATCGTTTAGTTAAATCAGGTGTATTAGTCGTTGCCTCAAAGAGTGCTAAGAGTACTCATTATGCCAAAGCGAAAATTTTGCAGGAAACCAAGAATCAAAAAACTATACCCATTACCGTTGTAGCGAGTGAGAAAGAAATGCTCTTTAAGCGGAAGGCTGAACTTGAGTATGAACTTGAACTATGCATTGCAGAAGCCCAAGGCTATGAAGAGATGAAATCTATATTGCCCACTCAACTTGATTTATTGACATCTAAGAAAAATGAAGCAAAAAAGCGAGCAATAACATTGAATGGCTTACTAACCAGCACTCAAAACATATTGCATGCGCTCTCATGAATAAAATGCAAGATCTCTCACTAAGAACTTGGCAAAAAAACTGTTTATCTAAAGCGTTAGAAGTCTATCTAAAAGGCCAGCAAAACTTTATGTGTGTTGCTGCACCAGGTGCCGGAAAAACAAGATTTTCTGCATCGTTAGCAAAAAGCTTATTAGATGCTGACCACATTGATTTCGTTCTTTGCTTCGCCCCCTCTGTAAGCATACAAAACAGCATTCAAGAAACCTTCAGCAATATATTGAATGATCGCTTTGACGGCCGAATAGGCGCAAAGGGCTTGGTTATTACCTATCAAGGAATCCAATACGCCTACCAAGAACTTGCACATGTCATTAAGAACTACCGTGTTCTAATAATCTCTGATGAAATTCATCACTGTGCTTCTGGTATAAGTAGCACGTCTAATCAATGGGGACAGCTGTTAGTTTCTTTAATATCAGAAGGCAATCCCCTGACTCTAACTTTGAGTGGTACTCCTTGGCGGTCAGACAGTACAAAAATAGCGCTTCAGAGCTATTCTGGAGAGCCTCAAGAGCTTGATACAGACTTTGTATATGGGTTAGGCGATGCAGTTAGAGATAAGGTTTGTAGGAGACCTAATTTAATATTGCTCGATAATAGCTCGATTGATGTTAAGGAGGATTCTAAAACACATAAATTTAGTAGTATTCGCCAGGCAATTGAGGCTGAAAAACTAAAATATAGCGAACTACTGACTCATCAAGACTCACTAACTCAGCTAATGACCTATGCCCATGAGGAACTGATTAGAATTAGAGAAAAACACACTCGTGCCGCAGGTTTAGTTGTTGCATCATCTATTGATCAAGCGCGGCGGATATCTCAGTTTATTATCACTAACTTTAACGAGAGGCTCTATCGTAGTTAGTTATGATCAAATTGATGCTCACGAAAACATCAGAGACTTTCAAAGTTCAGAGATTGACTGGATTGTATCTATTGGCATGGTAAGTGAAGGCACAGACATCCCACGTTTACAGGTCTGCGCTTATCTGAGCAATGTGAGAACAGAGCTTTACTTTCGCCAAGTGCTTGGACGGATTCTACGAATAAACAAAAAAATAGATGAACCCTGCTCCATGATTGCGTTTGCTGAACCAAAGCTAATTGAATATTCAGAACGAATTAACCAGGACCTACCTGAAGATTCGATGAGAATAAAAGTTCTCGAAGAGCAGGCTTTAGTAAAGAACGCGGACGCAAATACACTCGCTCGAGGCTCAGAAAAAAACAACTTTATTACGATGAAAACAACGTCATCAAGCCATACACATTCGTTTGATAGGCTTCACGACATAGCATCAGAAGCTTCATATTCTGTTAAAATGGCTTTCTGTAAAGACTCTTACAGGACAAAAATTCTATCTTTATAAATAAATGGAAGTCCATTTCAATATTTCCTTGTGATTTTTAATTCTTTTACTATTGTTTAATTAATAAACAAAATTAATTCTCTAAGAGGAAGACTAATGAATACAATGCAGGAACTTTTTGAAAAAATTAAGTTAGTTTTAGTTGAGCAGCCACATAGTGATTCAAGTAGTTTAATTGCTCAAGCTTTAGCATCTGCATGCAACAGCTCTTATAGCGTTAGCATGCTAGACATCGCAATTAAACTTGATAGTAAGAATAAAACCCTTATTAACTCACTTACACATATTTGCTCATTCGAAGATTATAGTAATTCTCTACAAGATGAAACTTTGTATTGGCTGAGAGAAAAGAAATATATTGAATAAACAATTCTAAAGAAAAGCTTTGTTTAAACTAAGACTCGTGCAGCTTTATTGCCTCAATTTCTCTATCTTCGAACCAACCACTGCTCTTGATTCGTTCAATGGATGTCTTTGGGTTTGAGGACCAAAGCACAAGAGCAAGTGACTCCTCAGCTCTACTACAGGTAACGTAAAGCAGGCGAAGAGTTCGATCTATGGTCGTTTCTTTACCTTCTTCTATGTTTTTGGTATCGCTCTTACTGAGTTCCACGCCACCAAAAATTTTGTCATACGAAAACATGTGACTTCCCGCCAACTTATCATCCATCACAACCATTACATGGGAAAATTCAGAGCCCTTGACTACCTGATGAGTTGCAAGCATTGAGCGTCCAGCGAGATATGAGCGGTACTTTTGTAACTGATTCCAAGGTGAGGAGAATAGTACACATAAGCCACGGCGTAACCTATTTTGCTTAGACTCTTCTTCACCTCTACCGGGCACAGGAGGTGAGGGTGACTTATCCGCGTGCCCCACTATTAAGCGATTATCAATGCTAAACAACCTTGCCTTCAAAATCGGTTCAAGTACCTCTCCAACTGTCGCAATGGGGTTGGCACAAATGGCCGCGAAAGTTTCAATAGCTTGAAGCATTTCTTCGACACGGATTGATCGCGCTAAAGAGTCTTCGGGCATATCATCAAGGCAACCGTAACGCCTAAAGACCTCGGTGACTTTAAACTCATCAAGGAAGCCATTGGAATCAAAACATGCTTCTAAATCAGCAAGCTCATTTAATAATATTTGTATTACAGCAGGCCCTTTATTCTCGCCGCTCCCACTAGGTGCAGCAGCGTTGAAATCTAGTAAAGTCATGGCACTAAAAACATTAAGAAAAGAACCACGCATTGCGAGAAGCTTATGTTCAAGTGCGAGCACCTGAAATTCTCTTAGAGACCAGGCTTCAGATCGGCTTTCCTTCCACATTTGATCTGCGCACCAAAGTTCACCGAGAGCTTTATCTTCTGGTGAGAGTTTTGTATCACCTACGTAAATTCGAACAAGACCGTCTGACTTATCAGTTCTTGAATGCTGTTTTATACCATTCGCAGGTTGAGTTCGACCCTCGAGCTTTGCTCCCCATATTGTATTGATTAAGTCCACAATTCGACGTTGGCTACGATGATTCATTTGCAGCTCCGGCGTCGCCCAGCTATCAGGAACTAAGCTCGGAAGATCGGAATGCCCACCTGAATAGATTCGCTGTCTGTGGTCACCGAGTAGACCAATAATTAAGTTACTTTCACTAGACTCTGAGAGACCTATCAAGGTATCCAATATGCCCTTCATTGTATCCTGAGACTCATCAATAAGTACGATAGGATATCGGTCTTTGAGGATCATGTAGAGGGTAGGTCTATTTTTTAAAAGCCAAGCAGCTACGTCAATAACGTGATTATGGGCAAGTGCACCATGACCATACGTCTCGCGGTCTGGATGATAAATAAATACATCAGTTTCTCTAAATGCCTGTATTGCCTCTTTTATTTCATCCAGATCACGCTGTTTTGCTTGAGTAATACCACGCGGCTTTGCAAGCGCTTCCGTCGTCTCCTTTTCAAGCTGAGCTTCTTTTATTGAAATTAGAGCGGTTCGAATATCATCATTGAACCCACTGATAAGCTCCCAACAAAATGCATGAATGGTGGATACTCTTACTAAGTCATTATCTCCTAGTCGCCCATTAATAACAGCTACAGCGTTTTTCGTATAAGTGATCACTCGTATTGAGCGCCAGTACATACGCAAACGTCTAGCCAGCAGCTCCCCTTTTTCGTGTTTCACAACTCCTGTCACACGACGAAGTACCTCTATTAGAGTTCGAGTCTTCCCAGAACCTGCCCCCGCAAAAAGAAAGTAGCTTCGGGGAGGCTCCCCAGTTAGATAGCCGCAAATTTCATCAACAACTCCAGCATCACGATCATTGTCATCAACAGTTGTATGTATGCTCATTACATAGCTCCTTTTCTTGGTTCAAGTTCTGCTTGCAACCAAGCTAAGGCATCAGTAATGTACCTAGGACACTCGATATCCTCACCTGAGGACACTAACTCAAAGATGCTGGCAGAGAAGTCACCTTTGTTAAAAGAGCTGTGCATAAGGCTGTGAAGCTCAATTAGAAGATCTTTAGAGCTTGCAGCTTTAGCAGCTCTTTTTGCAACAGAGCCAAGAGCCCCTTTAGGCGTATCAATCTCCATTCCATTCTCATCTAGCTTTTCATCCATTAGACTTTTGAACCAAGATAAATTCGTCAGGATCAGCGAATCTTCAAATGTGCTAGGCCAGCTGTTATCAGCTTCTGTGATAGGTAACTGCCAAGCGAAACGCACTGGGCAATCTTCAATTTCACTCCACACCAACTGAGCGTTTGTCGGAGACTTGAAATCGTCGAGTTGTTTTAGTTTAGGGTGCCAGCCACGCAAGGTTTGGTTACCGCACTGAAGCCCAGTTTGCCCAGTGTTTGCAACTGCGACGAGTTTTATAGTTGGTTCATCATTTTTCTTGGGCTTGCCTTCTTTTTCTTTGGACGGGTCAATGTCTGTAATGATAACTGTAGGGATACGAAGCTTTTCGATAAGTGGTTTGAGTCGGTGGGCATGGCTCCCGCCAATATCCAGAAAGGACACATAACGACCGTTCAGCTCTTTGAAGTCACGTTCAATGAAGAGTGGTACCAGCATTCGTTCTGCAACACCCTCAACAAAAATAGCTGCGTTGGCAAACAACAAGTCCGTGTGTTGTACACGGAAATAGCGTTCAGCAAACTGGCGTGTCTTCTTGTCATCACCAAACACATCGGCGAGGTTAATAACCTCTGTCGACGGCATAGGTATATCAGCGCTCTTGGCTGTACGGCGAATATATCGGAGCCTATCAAAATTTTCTGCATGAGCTAAATGGCTTGAATGAGTACTTATGATTAATTGACTTTTTAGGCTCAAGGCTTCTTTTTCTGTAGGGCTGATTAATTTATGCGCGTTGCTCGGAAATATACGCTGCACCTGAACATGGAGGTGCGCCTCAGGCTCCTCAATCATAACTATGTGAACAGCGACAGGAGACCCTTTTTCAGGATTGAGCCGAGCAGCTCTAAAAGAAACTAGCTGATAGCTAAGTGATTGAAGATTCTGGTAACCTAGCCCGATAGAATGTTCAGGTAAGAGCTCGTCACTTGACTCTTTTAGCATGCTGTACTGGACTGCTGTCCCATGATCAAGCAAATCAGCTGTCTGTATACGAGTACGGAAGCGAATCTCTTGGGGATCATGCAAACCTGGATAGCCGAGATCTTTCACTTCCTCAACAGAGTCAGCGATGGCTGCATGAATCTTATTATCTAATTCTTTCTGAGCCAATGCCACAGCCTTGATAAGGTCTACACGCTGACCATGTCCTGAGCTAGCAACGTTTAAGTGTTGTCGGGCAAACTTAATTAGTTGGTTTGAAAACATACCTACTTGGTGCGGCCCTGAGGCAGACCGTGAGTCGGCTTCTTCACTTCCAAGTCCTCGCTGAGCAGCAATAAAATCAACACGGATCAACCTTGATAAGTGCTTACGCTCAATTGGAATAGTATCGGCATCTAATGTCTGTGTCTCATAGAGAGGCAATTCAGTAATAGGATTATTGTCGGAGTCTAGCTTGTATGCGCGTACTTGACCAAGTTTTAAAGGCTCACGCAGCCAGAAATCAAGAAGGTCGATGGGCCATGCTAATGAGTCTTCCCCCATATCCTTTATCGGTGAACGTGCATTACAGTAAGCCCATGCCAACTGCTGTAGCTCTTCTATACTTGTTACTGGCTCTAGTCGCAGGCGAACACCTACAGCGCCTCCTTTCCAGCTGAATTTAGAAAGAAATGGAGCTACGTAATGATACATTCCAACATCTGCATCGAACCAAAGGTCTAACACTGGCATTGTATCAAGCAGTATACGGAGGTGCTCTTTCCATTCTTCTGACTCGGCAACTGTTGAAGGATCTTCTGACAGCGCTTCCCAAATTTTGCCAAGAGCCCGTATCTTTGACCACTGTGATATGCTTATGTCAAAAGCACTGAAGGGAGACCCACCTGCAAGAAAATGACGAAGCGCCGCAAGAATTGAAGTCTTTCCGCTATTATTCGCACCGACCAATATTGTGGTTTTTTGATCAATGTTCAACTGGACTTTGCCAAGTCTACGGAAATTACTAATCTCGACAAATCGAAGCTTTATTCCTCTAGGTACTTTTGATTCTGACATTGATACGTCTCCATACGAATTATTAGAAATACTGGCACACAGTTAACGATAGCTTTTGGTAAATTTCACATTATTAATTTCGAAAAAATAGGCTGTGTTATATGTTATCCTTAATAGGTAAGCGAGCGCTTAAAGCCCTGTTTGCAAATTTAAAATTTTAGGAACATGCTTCTAAACGAAGCAATTTATAAGCTAAAACGCCATAAAAAAAGATCATTTTTTAACCAAAATTATCGTACCAGCTGTCTGCATACCTTTCTGCCAACACCTATTTGTCCAGTAGACACCAACTAAAGTAATTTGGTTGTCATCAAATCGCACATGCAATTTTGCGGCACCATCGAACTTTGAGTCATCAGTTTCAACTGGCTGATCTACAACTGATTCAAAGATATAGCTAAGATAAAAAGAACCATTTCTTTGATCTTTATAAATCTCGCTCTGAACAACAGTACTGCGCTGATATTTATCAAGAGAAACCAACTTAATATCAAAGTTAAAAAATGACGCCTTAGCGACTAATGTAACCATTTTTTTGTAGGGGTTGCCCTCATCATCTTTAAAAGTTGAAACTGTTTCTCCAACCCAAGTGCCATTTAAATCTGGACATACCTTTTGATTAAGCAATGTAGAGCCAAGATACGGTATTTTCCATATAGCTCTCCATACATATGTTCCCATAAACCAGGTAAAGGCTATAAATACAATTAGTATAGGTAGTGTTAAGCGTGTAACTATATCAAGACCATCTCCGTTGAAAAAATCAGCAACGCCAGACCAGCCTCTTGTAATCCATACTACACCTATAGTGACTAGACTACAGATAATAAACATCAAGCCCTTTGCAATTCCAAATTTTGGAAAAACCTTCCACATACCTACCTCCAAAAAAATTGAAAAACACTTTTTAAAACATAATAAATAAGCTATCTCTTTCTTAATATCAAACTATCTCAAAATGTAAAAATGAAGAAATCAATCGAATAAAGCTATGAAGTATTTAACCATTTACATAAGTATTAGTATTTAACTGCCCCAATCCAAACTTCTTGCGTGCCAGCAATAAGGAAGATTGCAGGTTGAGTGGGTCGATTCCTATTAAAAATATTCCAGCCTTGTCTATCAATATAAGAAGGTGTTGGATTTTTTTCTGGATGTGTGTGCCACTCACCAAGACAGTTTATTTTCCCTCCTGAGTTTATGTACAAGTCTCTTGCTTGATCAACATGTTTTGGATCTAGCCGTTGAAAAGCACAGCGTCTTTGAATATCTTTCGGTTGCGGAACAGTTAAATCTATAACATGCAAGTTAACCCCTTTATAATAACCACATAAAAATCCCCCAGATTCAGGCACTTTGGTTTCAATCTGTCGATATTGATCGATTGTTTCAAGCACCTTTTGATCAATATATACGTATCCACCATTATTCATACTCCATAGTCGGCCACCATGAAGAACAAAACGATTTAACGATTGCATATTGGGCAACTTATACTTTTATCTGGAGTAGTATTTGGGCGTTTTTCACATTGATCGTGACGAATAATATTAAATCGCAAAGTATTATCAACTGTGTTGGAAAGGTAATCGTGCAGTAACTCCATTGCCTGAGTTGCTGCGATCATTGACACTGTCGAGGCGTATGCATGATAGCTTTGATGGCAGCCGACAAAATTTGGAGTGTCCTCTATAAACCCTTTGCTTATTGGAAATCGGGGGGAGTACTTGTTTTGCTTTATCTGCCATAAACAGCGAAAGCAAGCTGAAGAACGCTCTTTTCGATTGTTCAAAAAAGCTACAGTAGCTGCTCCGTGTCCATGCACCCAACTGTGTAGTAAGACCGGAGTTAGATTTTGTCGTTTAAGGTAATCGGGAATAGCAATACTTACTGTTTGTGAACCAGTGGCGTCGACAACAATACAATCATTTGAAAATAACTTCCAAGACTCAGTAATTGACTGTGCATATGAATTTATTTGAAGATGAGGGAAATCCATTTTCAACCGATAACTTAAGGCTTCAGCTTTATAAAGACCAAGGCTATCTGCTCCCAACAAATGTCGCCCTATATTCTCTATACTTAAAATATCAGGATCGATTACTAGTAGCTTACCTGAACGCCCCCAACCAGCTCCATGAGCACACAAAAGCTTCGATAGATATCCTCCTATTGTTCCAGCCCCAACCAGTATAATCGTTTTATCCTTAAGGGTTGGCGTAGAGTTGATGATATTTCTTTCTTGAATATATTTTGGATCAGCTTGGTTTAGAGAAAACCTTTTAATCTCAGCCTTACTGTTTCTTAACATGAACGTTGCGTTATTAAATCGATGTTGAATTAGCGCATTAGTTATTGTCGATGAAATCTTAAAACTAAGGCCAGCACCAATTTCAGTGACTCCATTCTCTCGTGGCCAAGTAAGTATTATGCCAATTTCAGTACCAAACTTAGCATCTTTTTTTCCTTTGGAAAATAATTTCATACCTATTTTATTTAGGAAATTATGAACCGCTCCTGCTGTATTATTCTCAATCCAGGTTAATGCTTGACCAATAGTAGTTGGAGGCCAATCAGTTTCACTTAGATTTGAGGGTGGTGAAGGTAAACGAAAAGCAAACCATTTAACATTGATGTCATTTTCTTCGAAATCAATCCATGGCGTTTGATCTTTTTCGAAAAGCCATTGATTTCTACTATGTCGTTGTGAAAAAAGCCTAAATTCCATAAAATTTTGTGGGCTAGTACCGACATATAGACTCTCTTCCCCATCCCAATAGCCCAAAAAATCACGTGCAATTACATCATCCTCAGAGGCGGCTAACAGGTTTTCATGTAACAGAGTTTTAATGTCTTCTAATAGACCGGCTACCAATTCAACAGCCATACTTGAATCCCACCAAACTCGACTTTCATCAACATAACAAACATGCCCATTTGTATTTATATGTCGAAAACCGAATACTTGGCGAAGCTCTGGGCTAAACATCCATTCACTTAAGTAGGCTTTTGGGAAATCGTATTTTCCTTCGTGAAATCGAAGTTCCAGTTGAAGCCTCCAACCCCCAACATTGATACACCCCTCAAAACAAGGCTTTTCAGGTGTTCCAACAGCTTGAAAAGCATAAAATTTTTGAGAATTAAGATATCGCTCTATTCCTTCCATGTTTAACCTGAGGTGCTTCTCTCTGTTGTACGAAGTGGATGAATTTCTGGTTCAGTGCCTGTAATTTCTCGAACCTTATTATCTGGCTCATCATTAACAACAATCCGAGATGGATCTCGAGGAAATCTCTCTCCAAACAAATCTATAAGTATATTGTTGGCTTCAGGAGGATTTGTATTTTTAGCTAGATTATATTGCCTAGTAAAACTTTCGAACTTTTGTTTGTAAATGTGCTTATTTTCATCAGATATAGAAGTTCGCAGGTCATTTTTATTATTTTTATCAGAAGAGGTTGGACAAGGTATTAACAACGGACTATCAAAGACTTGCGGAAGTCTATCGACAACCTCTTTGAATACCTGACAATGATTCATTCCGTTGGAATTATCAGGATAGCTTTTTATACTGTGTAGAAGCAAAAATATAGAACTTGGACCATCGCCATCAGGCCATTCGATATCACGCCACGCTTTAAGAAACCTATTAACTGGGCGGATCATTGGACCTTTTAAATTGAACTGATGTGTAATCCACCTACTTACCACTAAGGCATCTGATGGCAACCATCCATCTTTTCTGTGAGCCATATGGATTACATTTGGGTCAACTGCTTTAACTTGATAAGATTCCATATCAAGTTCTTCATCAATAGTAAGTAATGCAACTTCTAATTTTGCCTCCGTCAATTGCCTATCTTCAATCACATTGTTAAATTCACTCTCTGGTACTGCAAACAAAGGAATATCAATATGTGATTTGTTATTCACTATCACCCTGACACAAGTATCTTTTTCTTTCTCACCTGAAAGTATTTGCCAACCATTATTATTAGATTGTATAAAAGCATTGAGAATCGATGTAACAGAGTTGAAGTAAAATGTAGTTGCCGTTTTTGGTTCTTGCCCATTACCTAGCGCTGAAAATGGCAAATACATACCTAGATCAATATCAACTTGTTGCTCCGGTGGATTCGCTGGATCGTTTAAAGTTCCATATGCAAATGAACCCTGAATAGCAAATTTTGGTCTTGGAACTTCTATCTCAATTTTTTCTCTTTTGAACTTTTCGCGAATATCTTTAAATCCAGAAATGATCGCTTTTCTAATATCTTTCGCAGCAAGAACCAAAACATCCTCTTCGTTTTTGGTCAAATTCAAGTTACTTAACAAAGAGGGTTTAGTTTTGCTTGCAAGCAGGCTATGAAAATGATTTACCATATCTCGATCTCCTATCTTTATAAATGGTTTAGACACTATTGTGTGCTAGTGAAATTCGGAAGCTCATCAACAAACGTAATTCATCTACATACATTAGAATAGATCTGCAGAATCAATTATTCTATTATGCATGTAACACCAATTTTCACATGGTAAATATATATTAATTTCTTTATTAGCGACATTTAACCTATCAGATCTAAGTACTCTTGTTCTGAAAGCACTTTAACACCTTTATCTATAGCCGCATTGATTTTTGTCTCTCCAACCTTTTCACCGGTCACTAAATAAGTAGTTTTTCCTGTTACAGATTTAGCAACTTTCGCACCTAAAGATTTAGCTTGTTTCTCCATGTCTCCTCGGGAACCTTGTTGCATAGAACCAGTAAAAACAATCACAGTTCCTGCAATTGGCGAGTCTAAATTTTCATTCTCTGATTCTTTTGGAGTGATAGACAAATTAAAACCGAGTTCATACACTTTAAAAAACTCTTTTTTAATGTTCGCTAACCCTTCTACGATGGCGTCTGCACTAACCTGAGCAAAACCATCAATCTTGATCATCTCTTCGGCAGATAGGTCAAACAGCTCAGTAATGGAGTGATGCTTAAGTAATTTCTCACAATTTCCGCCTCCTAATCTACTAACACCAAAAGCGGAAAGAAAACGCCAATCTTCCACTTCAATCTCTCGACTAGCCTGCAATTGGTCAGATAAGTTCTGAGCCGTTTTGTCGCCAAATCCATAAATAACAAACTGATGGACTTTAATGCCATATATCTCATGTATGCGTTTTATACCACAGTTACTGAGTTTTTCAATCACCTTTGGACCGAACCCGTCATTATTCCCTAAGGTTTTAAAAAAATGAATTAAGGTATTTTCAGTTTGTGCTGGGCAATCCGTTTTATTTGGACAGATTAAATGGTCTGATTCCCATAAAAGCGGCGTCTGACAGCTCGGGCACGTTTCTGGTAATGTTACCTCTACTGGCTTTAAGACTTTTTCAATTTTTGGTATCACCAAACCACTTCTAACGATTTGCACAATGGCCCCAGGACCAACGCCATTAGTTTTCACCATATTGTAATGATGCACAGTCACTCGACTGATCGTTGCGCCACTTATTCTTGTTGGCACCAACTCCGCCACAGGTGAAATTCGGCCTGTTCTTGAGGTTTGAGGAATGACATTAATTACTTCAACGTCCACAGACTCTTCATTTACTTTAAATGCAATCTGCCATCTATGATTACGTCTTGTTGCACCCATGCGTTGTTTAATAGCGTCATGAGTGGTTTCTAAAATAACGCCATCAATATCAAAATCAACGGCATTCCAAATTTCTTCAATTATGACTTCAAAGTTTTCAATAACTTCTGAAAAACCAATGACTTTATTCGGGAGTAATGCAAATGGATAAAAGACACAAGCACCTTCATTGATCGCTTTCTGTACGTCCTCATCTACTTTTTTCTGCAATAATCGCAGCTTGCAGATTTCTTGAATTCTCAAATATTTCACTAAGCACGTCGTCAAAGTAACTCTTCTTAATGACTATTTCACCTGGGCCTAAACCACGGCCACCAGATGCAGCGACTTTTAAGCCGCGCTTAAAAGCTCTCGTGATGTCTTGCCCTCTAAAACCATCCCCCTGGTGTAAAGCGTCTCTCCATCATCATATGCTGCGTACCCATCTAACTTAGGCGTAATACGTATTTGTATATCTTGTTCAGACACTTCAATTTCTTGAGCCGCTTTTGAAATTCTTTTGAGCCACTTTTCAATATCTTTAATGGAATAAGCTTTTTCTGTCGATAGCATCCTTTGCGGTAATTCGACAGTCTTTGCTTCAGCTAGTACTTCTGGCTCTACTTTATTTAAATACGGATGAAGATGATTAATATTTCTTAACATGGAAATGTAAAGGTCATATTGATTATCACTGATAACTGGTGCACCAGACCTATAAAGTGCATTGGCAGCACCTAATACTGAAACTAAATCTTGCTCTTCTAACTCTGGCTCATTAAATAAACAAACCAATTTCTGAGGATCAATTTTATCATTCCAATCATTGAGAACTAACAATTGCTCATTAGTAAAAGAAACATTTACCATTTAAAACCACCTCAACTAGCAAAAGCAGAACAAGCATTTACGAAATATTTGGAATTAGAGCAATGTTGTTCAACCAACCTATCAGTGACAGATTTCCTATTTGAAACATTAGCTTTTAAGGTGACACCCACGTCGCCAGCGCGATGAACAATCACATAATCGTTCACTTTGACTCCCAATCGCGCTATCTCATCTTTATTGTGCAAGGTGGCATTAGAAACCGTTACACCGCCAACAAACACTGGCTCTAATCGTGCCACCGGGGTAATTGCTCCCGTGCGACCCACTTGAAAGTCCACTCCGAGTACTCGGGTCATTTCCTCTTGCGCAGGAAACTTCCTAGCAATCGCCCAGCGTGGTGCACGGGCAATAAAGCCCAATTGATTCTGCTGAGCGATTTGATCGACTTTATAAACAATACCATCAATGTCGTATGACAAATCAGCACGCTTTTCATTCAGCATCTCGTAATAATCAATACAACCTTGTGCCCCTTCTGCTTTTGCCATCAGGTCATTGGTACGAAAGCCCCACTCGTTCAACTGTAGCAACCCCTCGTAATGGCTTTTAGGCTGATCCCAACCTTCCACATAGCCAATCGAATAAGCACACATCACTAAAGGACGAGTGGCAGTAATCTTAGGATCAAGTTGGCGTAAACTGCCTGCCGCCGCGTTACGTGGGTTAACAAAGGTTTTCTCCCCCTGCTCTATCGCTAAAGCATTGAGCTTTTCAAAGCCCTGTTTCGGCATATAGATTTCACCGCGCACCTCTAGAACAGTAGGCGGTGTTTGCGTGCGTAACTTCAGTGGCACGGAATAAATCGTTTTAATATTTGAGGTAATGTCTTCACCAGACAAACCATCACCACGGGTCACCCCCTTACTAAACGGCCGTTTTCATAACGCAAACTAATCGCTAAGCCATCTAATTTAGGCTCACAGCAATAGGTAATAGACGACACTTTGAGCAGTTTACGAATACGCTGATCGAAATCTGACAAGGACTCATTGTCGAAAGCATTGTCCAAAGACAACATGGGCACAGTATGAGCGACATTGGCAAAACCACTGTCGGGCTTTTCACCGACACGCTGAGTGGGAGAATCTGCTTGAATCCAATCTGGGTGTTTGGCCTCTATATCCTGAAGCTGGCGATAATCACGGTCATATACTGCATCAGGGACGATGGGTTCGTCTTTTACATGATAGGCATAGCTGTAATCATTAAGTTGCTGAATCAACTCCAGCATCTGCTGATGCGTCATGTTTGTCTCTTGGCTCATATATCAATTAACTCGATTTCTTTTGACTTGTATTAAATATTAACGGCAAAAAAACAAGGCCCCTCGGGGCCTTGGTTTGTCTTACTGCTTATTGCGCATTAACCGACGGCGCTCAAAATCACGTATTCGTTGTCGACAATGTGCGATGGTTTGATCACTCATTGGTGAGCGTCGTTCATCGCGCAATTCACCACCTAGGTTACGCACCAAGGCTTGAGCGGTTTCCAGCATAAAATCGAACGCCTTCATACTATTTTTAGGCCCAGGTAAACCCATAAAGAAACTCACACCAGGACAATCACTTTCCCCCATGGTTTCTAAATTAAAGGTGCCTGGCTCAATGGCATTCGCCATACTAAACTGTATTCGACCACGATCAAATCCGTCTTCATGACGATGGAAGATATCCATTTCACCATAGCGCATGCCGCAATTTAAAATAAGTTGAAGCAGCTCTATTCCGGAAAAACTTTGCCCTTCTGGAGCAAACACGTTAATGACGATGACTTCTTCAATCTCAACAATACTTTTGTCTTGTTTATCGACAACGTCATCCACCAAATGACTGGGTGTTATTTGATCAATATCTATTTCTGAATAACTACGCTCATAGTCCTCATCGCTATCATATTCGCTGCGATGATGTGTCTCTGACGTGTAATCAAGATTGAGATCATCGTGCTCATAAAAGCCATCATCTGAGTAATTTTGCTCAGACACAGCTGAGTCCCCAAAATCTCGTTCAGGTACTAACGACGCTAACTCATCAAGATGTAAGTCCTCACCCCTATCCAATTCTGGACCCGAATCGACCTTATGAGGAACCTCGGTTAAAGGTGACTTAGCCGTTTTACGAGCATTTTCAAACGCATTGGTAATAGGATCGGCGGCGGGTCGACTCACTCTAGACGACATTTTCCCGTATCCCATGGTGGCTCGTTGTCTAACCAATGCATCATTTGATTCATCGGCATCAGCATAACCACCTGTTTGAGCATGCTCTTGACCTTTTTTATATCGACGAAATCCATCTATGAGGATCACAACAATGATGACGACCCCAATCAAGATTAGCCATTCACGCAAGCTAAATTCCATTACACATTCCGAATAGCATCAATTAAAGTTGACTGTATTATCAAACGAAGCGCCTTAGGATTCAATTACAAGGCCACCTTGATTACGAAAATCTCTCTACTATTTACCAGTAGATTATGCTTTATACCGATAATTCGTCCTTTTGTCAGATCATTGTCATTAATATTTGATAATTTCACCACCAAATCCACTGTTTGTACTTGAGCCAACGAGGCTGTTGGCGTCATTGCATCTAGGTTCGTTAACAAAATTGGTTGCTCCAAATCCTCAGGAAATACTCTTTGGATCGCCAACGGCATTTTCTGACCATTTAAAACCGCATAAACTAATAATACATCGTCCTGGTGCCACTCGTACTGAGCGGTATCCCATTCAACTTTTACGGCCAACTGATCCGTAATAATGGGCGCCACTTGCTGATAGTCAATACGCCCCAATTCTCTTGCCTTGTTAATGGCTGACAACAAGGCAAGACGCTCTCTAGAATGGGCGCTGTAGCGGATCGCTTCTTGCCATGACAGTATGGCACCTAGATAGTTTTGTTGAGCAAAGTCCGCCACGCCCTTTAAATCCAGGGCAATAGCTTGGGTTGGATCTTGTTGCAAAATAGCACTAACCACGGCCTGCATTTTAGGCGAACTTTGATTCCCATTCGCATAAAAAATCGCCTGCGCGTATTCCACCAATAAAGCCACACGCCCTTCGGCATTTTTGGGCAACTTTTCCAATGCTGTTTCAAACGCGTCCACCGCCATAGCATATTGTTCAGCCCGCATATACTCCGTAGCTAAGTAGTACCAATCTTCTGCTCTGTCGTAACGTTCAGTGCGATATTGCAAGAAATCTGTGATTTTTTGAGGACTCAGCCGCTGCATGTGCAAATCTTGTGTAAAAGCCACTTCTTTCGCATAACCAATCCATTGATAGAGACTCACACTACCGAGTACCGTCATTGCGGTCGCGCCAAGCATGACCCAACGGGCAAAGGTGACATTGGCCTGAAGCAAAGGTTTTTTTTGACTGTCTATCGAGTTTGTTTCACTATCAACATCAACTAACAGTTGCGCTGACTCGTCAGGGGTCAATCGCCCAGCCTCTTCCTCTTCTGCGATTTCTTTTCGACGCACCTCAAAAAATGACAGCCGGCTTTTATCTTCTTCTGCAGAGTACTTAGCCAAACCATGCGCAATCGAACTAAACAGATAAAACAGACTTAAGACAATCAGTATGATCATCACCAAATACGCGGCTATCATAGAGCCTCGACCTTGTCGTTTACGATTCGTCATCACCACAGAAATAAAAGCCAATAGCCCTATCCCTAGCAGAATAAAGAGTACCATACCAAAGCAAAAAAGTGGCCGTTGAATGCTGCGGACGATACAACACAAACTCACCATAACGGGCCACCATGTAATCCACTATTTCTTGATCTGTCTTGCCTTGCTCTATCATCTGGTAGACTTGTTCACGAAGATCCACCGCAATGCCAGAGCCTGAATCAGCCAAATTTTGATTCTGACATTTTGGACAACGTAACTCTTCGACCAAACTTTGATAACGTGTTTTGTTCAACTCTGTACGAAACGTCATTTCTTCTTGAGCAACCGCAGACAAAGACAGCCACATTCCACAGAGCAAAAAAATCCCCTTAATACACCTCATTTCATATAGCCTTTAATGTCAGGCCAATTTTCGGCGTTGACCACACCTTGATGTCGATAAACCACCACCCCAGAGCCATCCACCACAAAAGTCTCTGGCGCACCTGTCACCCCCATATCCATACCAAAGCGCCCCATTTCATCCATTAATACGATTTGATAAGGGTTCCCTTTTTGTCCTAACCATTGCTCCGCAAGGTCTTTCTTATCTTTGTAATCGATACCAATAATTGTCACACCAGAATCGGCCAATGCCATTAAAAAAGGGTGTTCAACATGGCATGCAGGACACCAAGTGCCCCAGAAATTAATCAAATAAGGCGCCGTCGGCAAATCCTGATGGGTATACACCTGATCGTCTTGCAATGATACCAACGTAAAGGCAGGCACTTTTTTACCAACCAAAGCAGAAGGCATATATTGAGTGTCTTTACCAAGCTGCAAATAAAGCACCACGCCAAGTATCAAAAAAACCGCCAGAGGTATAAAAAATAACAGTTTACGCATGGTTAGCCTCGCGTCCGTTTTCGATAGCGTTTATCCAATGCGGCCAACAATCCACCCGCCATCATCATCAAACCACCAAGCCAGATCCAGCGTACAAAAGACTTCACGTAAATTCGTACGCCCCAGGCAGAGTCATCCAACCTTTCCCCTAAAGAAACATATAAGTCACGCGTAAAACCCGCGTCCAGAGCCGCTTCCGTCATGACCTGCTTGCGGGTGGTAAAAAAGCGCTTTTCCGGGTGCAGCACGGCAACCACTTTATTCGCATAATAAGCGGTAAATTGCCCTTTGCTTGCCACATAATTTGGCCCTTTTACTTGCTCCATTTGGTCAAAGTGAAATTCATAACCTGCTACCCTTGCTCGGTCCCCAGGGGATAATCGCAACATAGATTCCTGACTGTTAACACTGACCAAAACAATGCCCACCAAGGTCACGACCATACCAAGATGCGCCAATAACATACCGTAGTAATTTCTTGGCAATTGTCGAGCACGGGGAATAATGCCTTTCGTTCCGGCAGAGACCTTACCAAACCAATCAGAGAAGGATAAACATACCACCCAAAATGCCACCGCCAAACTGAGCCAAACGGTAAAACCAAACTCATAACAATAAACCACCAAACTAGCCGACAAAACAGCGACAACGGCAGCAACAGAACACACCTTAAAAAACACATTAAACGGCGTATGATGCCATTTAGAAAGAGGTCCAACCGCCATAAACACTATCAGCAACAACGCAATCGGCGTGAAGACACTGTTGAAGTACGGCGCGCCAACAGAAATTTTTCCCAAGCCTAACGCATCAAAGATCAAGGGATATAAAGTCCCCAATAAAACCGTTAAGGTTAAAACGGTTAATAGGATGTTATTGAGCAGCAACCAGGCTTCTCGTCCTGTCGCACCAAAAGACACACTGGAACGCACCTCTGCCGCTCGGATGGCATACAACAACAAACTACCGCCAACAAACACCACAAGCAAAGCAAGAATAAACATGCCGCGCGTAGGATCTGCAGCAAAAGAATGCACCGAGGTGAGGACGCCGGAGCGAACCAAAAATGCCCCAAGCAAGGAGAGGCTAAACGTAAAAATCGCCAGCAAGACAGTCCAGCTTTTAAACACACCACGTTTTTCCGTCACCGCAAGAGAATGCAACAAAGCCGTTCCCGCCAACCAAGGCATAAAAGAGGCGTTTTCCACAGGATCCCAAAACCACCAACCACCCCAGCCTAATTCGTAATAAGCCCACCAGCTGCCTAAAGTAATGCCCAGTGTCAGAAACGCCCACGCTGCGGCCGTCCAAGGTCTTGCCCAACGCGCCCAAGATGCATTTAAATTCCCCGTAATCAAAGCCGCGACAGCAAAGGCAAAGGCCACAGAGAAACCGACATACCCCATATACAAAACAGGCGGATGCACAATCAGACCAAAATCTTGCAGCAGTGGATTCAGATCCCCGCCATCGGCAGGCACATCTGGCAATAAACGCGCAAAAGGCGAAGAGGTAAAGAGTAAAAAGGATAAAAAGCCAACACAGATCATGCCTAACACAGACAAAACAACCGGACCGACATCTTCCGGTAAGGTTCGTACCTTTATCGCTACCGCGGAGCACCAGCCAGACAAAACCAGCACCCAAAGCAATAATGACCCTTCATGGCCGCCCCACAAAGCACTGAACTTATACCAAACGGGTAACTGGCTATTCGAGTTCTGACTCACATACAGCACCGAAAAATCGTCCATCAAAAAAGACGCGCTCAAGATAACAAAGCTTACCAACACCAAAGCCGACATAATAAAAGTAAGCGGTTGCGCACTTTGCAATAAGAAACGATTGCCTTTCCGATAGCCAATTAAGGGCAAAAAAGCCAGCGACAGGGCAAAAAACAACGACAATATCAGTGAAAACTGACCAATCTCAGGAAACATATTCAGCCTAAATTAATAAGTAGATTGCGTGGGCGCATGATTCTCATCCATCGAACTTTGGGCATTTTTCAATGCCTCTGATACTTCAGGAGGCATGTATTTCTCATCATGCTTTGCCAACACTTCGATTGCTTCAAATACTCCCTCTTCGTTCAATCTCCCCAAAGCCACAATGCCCTGACCCTCTCGAAATAAGTCTGGCAGAATACCACGATACTCAATGGTCACTTTGTGCTGAAAATCGGTCACGTCAAACGCAACCGCCAAGGTATCAGAATGGCGTTTTACACTGCCTTTTACCACCATGCCACCTGCGCGAATATTGGTATTTCGCGGGGCTTCTCCCATCACGATCTGGGACGGAGAGAAGAATAAATTGATATTTTGTTGCAAGGCGTACATCACCAAACCCACCACAGCGCTCAGTATCAAGACAAGAATGGTTATGACGAGTAAGCGTTTTTTTCTGATCGGATGCATTAGCGAGACACGCTCCTTTTAAAACGTTTGCGTAAGGTGTCGTGTGTTTTTCGACGTGTCGACAACGTGCTCCAAACCAACCATGCTAACGCCAACGTACTGAAGCCATAAGCCGACCAAACATACACGCCGTGGGTTCCCATCATCAAAAACGCTGACAGACTATCAAAGGTCATTCTCTGTTACCTCTTGCTTGACCCAACTGGACCTATGTTCACGTAGCAATATTTCTGACTGCATTCGCCACAGAACGAGCTCCAGCTACAAAACAGTACAACCCAATGACAGAAAAGAGTAACGGCAACCACATTTCTGCAGGCATTTCAGGCTTTTTCGTCAAGGTAAACGTCGGCCCTTGATGTAAGGTCTCTAACAACACCACGGAATATTTAATAATGGGTAAGTTAATTAGCCCAACAACACTAATAACCGCTGCGGCTTTGTTGGCTAATAGCACATCATCTATGGTATTTTGCAAAGCAATAATGCCCATATAAAGCAAAAACAGCACCAACACAGAAGTCAGTCTAGCATCCCAAACCCACCAAGTACCCCAAGTAGGCTTACCCCAAATGGCCCCAGACACCAAAGCAATCAATGCCATAATGGCACCAACTGGCGCCATTGCCTTGATAAAAATGGGCGACATTTTCATCTGCCAGACAAGAAAAACAACACCTGCAATCCCCATCGCCAAGTAACAAGATTGCGCCAACATCGCCACTGGCACATGAATGTAAATAATGCGAAAACTGTTGCCTTGCTGATAATCGGCGGGCGCAAAAGCCAGCCCCCACACTAAGCCAATTACAAGACACAAACAGCCAAAACAGAAAACAGGTAAAGCCCACGCTTTAGACCAAGAATAAAACCACTTTGGCGAACCCAATTTGTGAAACCATGCCCAGTTCATGCGTTCACACTCGCTTTGACGGCAATCGCCGTCATAAAAGGCGATATAACTAAAGACAACAAAGACATCGCCAACAACATCGCCAAGAAACCAGAGTACGGCAAACCTGCCTGCGCCGCTTTGACCGCTAACGTCGAGAAAATAATCACTGGCAAATAAAACGGCAATATTAGCAACATCACCAACATAGCACCTTGTTTTATCGACACCGTTAATGCTCCACCAATCACGCCAATGAAAAATAAGCTCGGCGAGCCAACCAACAAGGTGACGATCAACGCCCAAAAACCGGAGCTTGGCAAGTACAGCATTTCCGCTAACAAAGGCATCGTGATAAGCAAGGGCAGCATAACCACCAACCATTGTGCGATGATTTTTAATACGATCAATAACGGTAAAGAAAGTCCGCTAACGACTAGCTGCTCCAAAGAGCCATCTCGATGATCTTCTTTGAATGTGCTTTCTAACGCCATTAAGACAGCCAATACCGTGGCACACCAGATAATACCAGCCGCTGCTGGGGCTAAAAATTCAGGTGACGAATTAACACCGATCGGAAATAGAACAACCACAATAATAAAAAACAACAGAGCATTGAAGACATCTTGTTTGCGACGCCACAACACCAAAAACTCAGCTTTTAAGAAAGAAGAATACGTCATGGCAACAACATCACGTCACGGGAAGCGAGGGACAGCAAATTCTGATGGCTTGTTAATAGCACCATCCCACCTGCCAAAGCATGCTGTCGAATACGCTCTTCTAACAGCTCAGCCCCTCTCACGTCCAAAGAAGCAAAGGGTTCGTCTAGCAGCCAAAGTGTTTTTTGGCTCAACCATAAACGCGCCAATGCAACACGACGAGTTTGTCCGGCAGACAGCTTTTTAACCGGTGTATCCATGTAATCGATAAGCTCCAGCGATTTTAATGCCTCGTGTAAAACATTTGTGCAAACGTCAGGGCAATACCAACGAATATTTTCAGCCACACTGAGCCGTTGTTTAACACCAACCGAATGACCAATATAGAGGGCATCTTGCTGCAATGTACTTCTGTCTAAGGTGACATCTTCGCCCGAATACGCTATCCGCCCTTCTTCAGGAGAAAGAGCGCCAACGATGACTTTTAACAAAGAACTCTTACCCGCCCCATTTTCCCCTAGGATTCGTACGACGTCACCAGACTGGACACTAAAAGAAAGCCCTTTACACAAGTCCCTTTCAGCACGTTCAATCCAAAGGTCTGATATGGTTAATGAAGCAAAAGATTGCAAAAGATATTTCCAATTCGGCCGATATGTAGGTAAAGGTTAACATTATTTGTGTGACACGGTTTTTACTATACAGCTTAGCTATACTAAAGTGTTTAAACATTATATGAGAATCGTTTCTAAAAGCACAAATCAATCAGCTATGTAAATCAACAGGCAGGCTACATGATCTCTGACATCCAATCTATGCTTAATGCATCTTCAGGCAAGCAGAGCAACGGGGCGAGCAGCGGTAACAATGTATTAGGCAGTACGGGGACCATTGCGAAATTAAGCAGTGAAATCAAACTCATAGAAAATCTCAGTTTGATCAAGTTTCAAGGCAGTGAGTCGCTTAATTTTCAAGGAAAACCCGCACAATTATTACATGCAACCAGCGCACAACACCCCTTCACCCTGGTAAATACAGGCACTCCCATTGATGTTAACAACATTCAGAATGCCAAATTACATAAAAGCAACGGTCTGCAAGCCTCGCTAACGATGCCCCTCGATACTCAAACAAGTAAGATAGCCACCAATAACCCAAACATTCCACAAATCCGACAAGCTGATAACCTTATGCTGGCCTCACGCGTTGTCAACTTAACCGTGACAGCCGTGGCACCCAGTGCAACGACTACTCAAGCCCAAGGTCCAATACCACCCTTACAAGCAACTCCCTATCAGGCTAATGCTACACCACACATTCAGGCGAGTGTAACGTCGCCATCAAACACGACGATTACCAGTCACACCTCACCTATATTAGCCACTGTCTCAGATGGTAACACCGAGTTTCCCATTGTGAGCCAAACACCGTTAAAAAAAGGCGATGTCGTTCGCGTCATGGTCGATGCCAATAACAATATGCAAGTGCTGCCAGCAAAAAATCATCCGGCTCCTAACTCCATTCAAGTTGAAGCACTTAAACACAGCCTACCGAAGCAGTTATCTTTTGGGGATATGTCACAACTTGTCAGACAATTACATGCGCTAAACGAAACATCCTCTGCTAACTTACCGCCACAGACACAACAAGCACTCAAGCAATTGATGCAAAATATGCCCACGTTAGGAACGTTAACCACGTCACCAGAAGCCATGAAACAGGCCATTCAGACCAGCGGCCTTTTTTCAGAGTCCTTGCTAGCGAATGATAGCAAGACACAAATACCTGCCGATTTAAAACTCAATCTAATGCAGCTAAAAGACGCCCAAGAAAACTCAGCAGCATTGCGTCTTACTGGCGTTCCAACCGAACACATTGCCAGTGCCATTGAGCGAATAACCACCAATCAATTACGGCACGTTTCAGATCAAAATCAGATTAATGGTCCAAGCTATCCATTGCACATAGAGTTGCCGATCAAAAACGGTCAAACACCCAGCTTTGTGCAAATGGAAATAGACAAAGACGCCGCAACAGAAGAACAAGCAAAACAAGATAGACGCTGGCTCGTGAAACTGAAATTTGATTTTGAAGAAACAGGACGTTTTGATGCAAGAGCCAGTGTTCAAGCAAACAAGGTTGGAATACTGTTTGCGGCAGAAGAATCAGATACCGTACAAAAATTACGCCAGAACATCCCTAGTTTGAAACAGCAATTAAAAGACAAAGATATTGAAGTCGAAAGACTGGAAGCGTTCCAAGCAAAACTTGAAAAAGAAAAGAGTCATATTAACAACACTCAATCATTAATCGATGTGAGGACATAATGCAAAAAGCCGTCGCTCTAAAATATGACTTCAGCACAGCACCAACCGTGGTGGCAAAAGGGAATGGTTTGCTTGCAGAGAAAATAATGGCCGTCGCCAAAGAAAACAACGTTCTGCTGCACCAAAGTCCTGAGCTTGTTGAATTGCTCAGCACTTTGGAATTAGGCGAAGAAATACCAGAGTCGTTATATTTAGCCGTGGCAGAAGTCATCGCCTTTGCGCACAAAATCAGAGATCATCAGTGGTAATCTGAATTTCTTCGTGACTCTTGCTTCAAAAGGCTAATCAACTCAGCCTCTGCTCGAATCAGACCACACTTAGACACCAAGTCATCAATCGTTGCCCCCATTTCCAAAAGTTCCATGGCGCGATTGTAAGAAACACCGCCTTCTTTTGACAAAATTTCAGACTGCTTTTCCACCGCTAGATTTAGTTTTTTCTCAATAGCTACCAAGCGCCGTCCCATACCAATCGATCCCGATGCGAGCACCTGAACCTGTTTTTTTTGATTCAGCTCCGCTTCAGTATGCTGCTGCTTCATTCGCTTTACTTGCTTTGACAACCGAAAAGCCCACACGACAACAGCAATTAAGATCACAAACTGAAGCGTCAGGAGAAGGTTAAATAACCACTGAGATTCCATCTAGTACAACTACCTTAATACTCACATTGTGCCAACTTCAGACCATTCATCTTCCGATAGAAGCTTATCAAGATCTACTAGAATTAATAAGATATTGTTCTTATGACAAACCCCTTGAATAAACTTAGAGGATTCATCATTACCAACACTAGGAGAAGGCTCAATTTCAGACTGACGTAGATACACCACTTCTGACACCGCATCCACCAAAATACCAATCACATGACCCTCTACCTCAAGGATCATAATGCGTGTTGCATCTGTAATCTCACCAGAAGGTAAACCAAATCGCTGGCATGTATCTATCACCGTCACTACGGTGCCACGTAGGTGAATAATACCCAAGACAAAACTTGGCGCACCAGGCACAGGCGCAATCTCAGAATAGCGCAATACCTCTTTCACCTGCATGACATTTACACCATAAATTTCATGCTCTAGGCGAAATGTTACCCATTGCAACATAGGGTCGTCTGTGTGATTTCCGCTTTTTAACGCTATGCTAGTCGCCATTATCTGTCTCCAAAGATCAAAAAATGATCAATAAAATTATTTTACTGCTCTTCTAAACCCATTATTTGGGTCATCTAACAATTCTATAAAACCTTGTACATCAAGTATGGCACACATATGGTCAATCACGGTACCTGCCAACCAAGGTCGTTTACTTCTATCACTTCGCCACTTAACTTGTGATGGCTCTAACGTGATCGCCTCAGCAACACGTTCACACGCCACACCCCAATTAGAACGATCAAGCTGTATTACAAACTTAAAATTCTCTTTCATCTCACCCTGATAATGATTAGGCATGACCCAAAGCGCGGTGTCTACGGTTCTAAGATTAAACTCCCCCACATTTGCCACTCCCATAAACCAGTTGGGCTGCCCAAATATAGAAGTTAATTTATCCTTACTACTTTGGAAAATGCCACCTAATTCAACCAAGGGCACCGCCATTTTTAATCCACCAACATAAAAAAGTAGGCATTCAAACCGACCTGTTGCCCAAGGTAAAGGATCTGTCCTAGAAACCTTCTTAACAGGTTCTGGCTCTGGCTCTAATTCTGTCTCTAGTTCTAATTCTGGCTCTGACTGAGGCAGATGTGCTTCTTCAGCAGCGCCTGACAACCCACTCACTTGCGATGATATAGCTTCTTCAAAATCTTTGAATGAAGCATCTAAAGACGAAAGCTCACCTTCACTTAATCCATAATCCGAAGCTTTTGCCCCTTGTGCCTCTTCTGACTCATCAAAAGCTTCTAGTTCTTCTGGCTCTTCAAAATCTTCTTTTGTCTCTTCAGATCCATCCAACTCTTCAGCAGTATATTGATCTTCAATAACCTCTTGATCATCCGCTTGCTCAGTCGTCGCCTCCTGCAGCAAATCGTCAAGATAACGCTGTACTGCTAATTGCGGCCCAATAAGAGCTTGTTCTTTACTTTTTGTTTCTTTCATAACGATTACTATCTCGCTGGGGTCAGCAAAGAATCCATTAGGCTAGCGTAAGCCTTTATTCCTCGTGCATTAGGATCCAATGCAGAAGGCGCTATACCAGCAGTACTCGCATCCCTTAATTTGGTATCTACAGGAATAACAGAGTGCCACACTAGCTCTTCATAAGTGTCTTTTAGGCTACGCAGGCTTTTGTTAGATGCCTGAGTGCGTCGGTCAAATAAAGTGGGAACAATCAAAAATGGCACCGGCCTTTTTCGTGCACGGTTTATCATCGTCAGAGTTCTAACCATTCTCTCTAACCCTTTAATCGCCAAAAACTCAGTTTGTACGGGTATTACTAGTTGTTGACAGGCCGCTAACGCATTAATCATTAACACACCAAGGACTGGAGGGCTATCAATTAGCACATAATCATAATGGTCCCATAAAATCGCGAGAGTTTTCGAGACAACCAGCCCCATCCCACCCTGCGCTTGTGCGTGACGTTCTAGCGTGGCTAAAGCCGTAGACGCTGGTAATAAAGATAAATTTGGATGGCCAGTTTCTAGAATCAAGGAAGCGGGCAGATCTGCTGGAATCTTGTTAGGTGTTTGAAAGAGATTATAGGCACTCTTTTCTATAGAGTCTGGATCAAAGCGAAAATAACTGGTCAAGGATCCATGAGGATCTAGATCAATCATTAACACTCGATGGCCTGCGTCTGCTAACAATCCAGCCAAAGACACTACTGTGGTCGTTTTTCCAACGCCACCTTTTTGATTCGCCACTGCCCAAATGTGCACTCTGACTCCCCTGCTACCCTATGCGATTATTTTGCTTACGAATTCCTTGCAATCATATACAGTAATACGCTATTGAAACAAGTAATCATGTAGATTATCCGCCCCACGTTTACTAATTCGTAAAATGACTCGACGATTTTGTTGACGAGCAAAATCATTAGTATTTCTTACCTTAGGATGTTCACTTGAAAAACCAATTGGCGCGATCATTTTTGGATCCACGCCCCTGTAAACTAATTCATCCACAACGGAGGAAGAGCGTAAACTCGACAAATGCCAATTCGAAACTAAACGCCTTGAATTAACCGGCAAGTCATCAGTGTTACCCTCTACTAGTATTACTGATGGGTAAGCTTTTAGAACATTCGCCACTAAGATCAGCAAAGCAACCGCTTCATTCGTTAAATCGTATTCTCCTTGTCCAAACAGCAAACCAGATTTTAGCTCTAAGCTTACCCAATCGGCAGATTCGCTAACAGAAATTTGACCGGAAGCATGCAATCCCGAAAACTGGTTTTCCACCACTTGACTCAGAAGCGCATAAACCGCTGAGGACGTATTTTCTTCAATCGTGGGTGGCGCAGCTGGAATCGGTTTGGCCTCTATCACTTCAATATCTTTAGGCTCGCCAACAATAGGCTCGCCAATATTGATGGGCTTTACTGACTTTTGTACAGCATCAAACACACCCTGAAGTGTCTCTTTTAGGCGCTGTTCATCCCCTGAGTTTTTCAATGAAATAGAATACAAGGCAACAAAAAAGGCAAACAACAAAGTAATAAAATCGGCATACGACAGTATCCAACGATCTCGACCTTGCGCACCAGAGCTTGACGATTTAACCGCCATTCGACGACGCCTTGATGGTCGAACAGGAGTGTCACTCATACGTATTCAGCTCAAGCTCTAGTCGATAGGGGTGTTTGCCTATCGCAATGCCACAGATACCATCGATCAGTAACTGATGATATAACAACTCTTTTTCAATATAGCCGGTCAGCTTTTTGGCAATAGGAAAAATAACCAAGTTTGCAAACCCTTGTCCGTAAAGTGTCGACACAAAAGCCACTGCAATACCGTGCCCTAGAGCTTCAGGACTGTCTAAGTTTGCCATAGCTTGGATCAAACCTAACACAGACCCCATGATCCCTAATGTAGGAGCATAACCTCCAATTGATTCTATGAAAGAAACACTTTTCATGCGTTTATCGTAAATACGCACGGCGTCATCATTTAACCGATCCGCTAGCAGTTCAGGATCTGTTCCATCGATTGCCATTTGCAAAGCGCGGGATGAGAAACGATTTCCCATGGCATCAATATCAGACTCTAACGCCAATAATGACAACCTTCTGGCTTTATGGGCGAGATTGTTTAAAGTCGCTCTAGCGGAATTAAAATCGTAAACGGGTGGGAAGAGACTCCATTTAAGCAAAACAAGCGCGCGAGTAGCCTCTTGAATACTGCTTTGAATTAATGATGCCCCAATACTACCAACAATCACTATAATTGCTGAGGGAAGATTGAGAAGGAGAATAACCTCTCCTCCTCCTAACCAGTTAGCTAGAAATACAGAACTGAACGCAATGAGAAGACCAGCTAAGGTGACGAAATCCACTAACTGACCTCACGTGCAATACGTTCACCAATATGATTTAAATCTATGATTTCATCCGCTAAATTTGCCTTCTCTACTGCCATTGGCATGCCGTAAATGACACAAGACTCTTCGCTTTGAATCCAAACTCTTGAACCCGAATTTTTTAGCATACGAGCCCCTTCACGACCATCAACCCCCATTCCTGTCATCACCACAGATAGAACTTTTCCTGGATAACATTTGGACGCTGAACCGAAAGTAACATCAACAGAAGGCTTATAATTAAGCCGCTCATCACCATCTAAGATTCGAACACAACCACCATTACGAGGGTCGATCATCATTTGTTTACCACCCGGCGCTAGCAAAGCAACACCAGCCTGTAAACGATCTCCATCCTGAGCTTCTTTCACGGTAATTTGGCAGATGTTATTCAGTCGCTCTGCAAAAGCGCCAGTAAAAGCCGCAGGCATATGCTGAACCAAAACCAAAGGAGCAGCAAAATCTTTAGGCAATTTTGTCAATACGGCCTGAAGCGCCATCGGACCTCCGGTAGACGTACCGATGGCCACTAAACTCACCCGTTTCCTGACACGAGGTATAATAACCCCACGATCAGTAACGATTGGCTTAGGTGCCTCCCTAGGCGCTAAAGCAGCAACCGGCTCTCTGTTGCCAGAAAAACGGGTTCTAGCTACCAATAACACTCGCTCAACCAGAGCACGTTTAACCACGGCAGAATCACGAGAAATATCCTCGAAATTCTTTGGCATAAAATCAACAGCGCCAGCCTCTAGAGCATCCAAAGTGACTTTGGCACCCTCATGGGTTAAAGAGGAAAACATCAGCACCGGCGTCGGTTTGAGTTTCATTATATTGGCGACTGCTGCGATACCGTCTAAGACAGGCATCTCGTAATCCATCGTAACTACATCAGGCGATAAGGATTGAACTTTGTCTATCGCCTCTCTTCCATTATTTGCAGTACCGACAACAGTTAATCTGGGATCAGCTTCAAATATCTCTACTAAACGACGTCGAAAGAAACCAGAATCATCAACAACCAGCACCTTAACAGGCATATCACATCCCCTAAATGAAAAACCTACTACCTAGATGCGTAACACTTGAGCATACTAGGCACATCCAGAATCAATGCAATACGACCATCACCAGTAATTGTTGCGCCTGCCATACCAGCAGTACCTTGCAACATTTTTCCTAATGGCTTTATAACAACTTCTTCTTGGCCAACTAATTGATCAACAACAAACCCAACCTCACTCATACCCACTTGTACAACAACAACATGAGCTTCAGAGGGTAAATTATCCTTACTACTCCCCTTAATCAACCAGCTCTTCAGATGGAATATAGGAAGAGTTTTACCTCTAATAACAACAACTTGCTGACCATCTACGACGTTAGTTTTTTTCAAATTAAGGTGGAATATTTCATTCACACTTACCAACGGGAACGCAAAGGCCTGATCAGACAAGGTCACCATTAAGGTAGGCATAATTGCCAAGGTTAAAGGTACTTTGATGATAAAACGAGAGCCTTGACCAAGTACCGACTTAATGTCTAAGGTACCATTAAGCTGAGATATTTTGGTTTTCACCACATCCATCCCAACACCACGTCCGGACACATCGGTTATTTCTACTTTTGTAGAGAAACCTGGCGCAAAGATCAAATTAAAAGCTTCTTCATCAGACAATCTTTCTGCTGCGTCGGCTTCCATTAATCCTTTTTCAACCGCTTTTCTACGCAATAAACTCGGATCCATACCTGCGCCATCATCTTCGATAGACAACAGAATGTGATCACCTTCTTGCTCAGCAGATAGAATAACTGTCCCCATTCGAGGTTTGCCACTTGCCTCTCGGACATCTGGTGCCTCAACCCCATGATCCACTGAGTTTCGCACCAAGTGAACCAAAGGATCCGCTAACGCTTCAACCAAATTTTTGTCTAAATCAGTTTCCTCACCACGAAGAACAAGGTTAACTTCTTTCTTCATATTACGAGCAAGGTCTCGAACCACTCGAGGGAATCGACCAAACACCTTTTTGATCGGTTGCATGCGCGTTTTCATTACTGCATTTTGCAAGTCGCCCGTCACCACATCTAAATTGGCAACGGCTTTACCCATCGACTCGTCTTCACTTTGAAGACCCAATCTGACAAGTCGGTTACGAACCAATACCAGCTCACCCACCATGTTCATGATATCGTCTAAACGCTTAGTATCAACACGAACAGTGGCTTCTTGAGTAACAGGCGAGTTCGCTGTTTTCTCTTTCACACCATCCATTTCTGAATCATGTGGATCAGACACTTTGGGTTCTGGTTTAGGTATAGATTTTGGCGCAGCTTTCGCTTTAGGCTTAGCGGCTGGAACCTCTTTCGGCTCAGCTTTAGGCGCAGATGAACTAGGTTTCGTTGCTTTATCTTTACCTTGAAGACTATCCAAAAGTGATTCGAACTCGTCTTCAGTAATCAAGTCTGATTCAGCACCAGCTGACTCGTCTTTAGCAGACTTATCCGCCCCTGCTTTTGTTTTATCAGCACTTTCAGATTTTTTGCTTGGAGAACCACTTTCACCATGAAGTTTATCAAGCAATTCTTCAAACTCATCCTCTGTGATTTCGTCTGAAGGTGCATTTGATTGCTCTGTTTTATCTTGACTGTCGTTTATTCCAGGCGCACCACTTCCATGAAGCTGATTTAACAAAGCATCAAATTCGTCTTCTGTAATTTCATCGTCAGTTTTTGAGTCAGACTGACCTTTATCAGTAGCCTCATCTGCAGAAGTGTCACCAAGCGCATCTAACAATGACTCAAACTCATCATCAGAAATATCCACAGATTCATCAGAACTTGACGACGTGTTTTCGTCGTCCTCTTCTTCTATTTCATCTTGCTCTTCAGCAATATCTTCAACTTCATCAAGCTCATCCGTCTCTTCTTTCCCGGCAAGCTCTTCCGCTGTTGGAGGTTTTGCATATACGCTCAACGCAGCAATAAGTTCTGGAGACGCACGCTCTGGCTCCGCGCCAGCACGTACCGCGTCAAACATTTCGTTCACAGCATCAAGTGCTTGTAGAACAATATCCATTAAATCTGAGTCAATTTTACGCTGACCGTTTCTTAAAATATCAAAAACGTTTTCAGCATAATGACAACAATCAACCAATGCCGTTAATTGTAAAAACCCAGCACCGCCTTTAACGGTATGAAAGCCACGAAAAATCGCATTTAGTAGCTGTTTATCATTAGGGTTTTGCTCTAAATCTACTAACTGTTCGGAAAGCTGTTCTAGAATTTCACCAGCTTCTACCAAAAAATCTTGTAGAATCTCTTCATCGACCTCGAAACTCATCCTCAGCTCCTTCTAGAAACCAAGACTTGATAGCAAGTCGTCTACTTCGTCTTGACTATTCAGTACTTCAGGGTTGTTTTGTTTATTAATAGCTGGGCCATGTCCACGAGTGTCATCGTGTTCAGACTTTTTCTCTTTGTGTTCAATTCCGGAGATACTATCAACGCGTCCAGCAACAGCAACGAGATGCACAAGTTTGTCTTCTACATCGCGAATTAAATCATTCACTCTAGCGATAACTTGACCAGTTAGGTCTTGATAACCTTGCTCTAGAAGAATTGTGTTGAGGTTTGAATGCAAGGTGGTGGCACTTTCATCAGCATACGATAAAAACACATCAATACGCTTGTATAAGTCTCTAAACTCTTGTGGCGTTAAATCGCGTTGAATCAACCGACTCCAGTCTTTTCTCAGCTCTCTAGCCTGATTTTGTAGCTCACTGGCCACAGGAACACTACTGTCAACCATATCCATGGTTTTATTAGCAGCTGCACTAGTCGTTTCAATAACATAATTTAATCGATCTGATGCATCAGTAATTTTAGTGGCTGCATCGTGCCCACCTTCACCAACGACCAGATCCATTGAATCAATTTGAAAATCACGAATAGCATCATGCAGACTTCGAGTTAAACAACCCACTTCGTTATAAAAGCTATTATGACGAGCCTCGCTCAACTCTTGAATTATTTTAATCGCCCCACTAAAGTCACCGACTTCAATGTGGTTCAAGAGGCTCTACCGCACCGTCTTTTACTAGGTTTTCAAATTCCACTAGCCCAGATCCCAATACATTTGACATCTAAATTCCCTATTTAGCAGCGTCTATGCGTTCGAATATCTTCTCAATTTTTTCTTTGAGAGCCACTGCGGTAAACGGTTTAACCACGTAACCATTCACTCCAGCCTGAGCCGCAGCAATAATCTGATCACGCTTCGCTTCTGCCGTTACCATAAGAACAGGAATGCTTTTCAGTTTTTCATCAGCCCGAACCGCACGAAGCAATTCAATTCCTGTCATGCCTGGCATATTCCAATCAGTCACAAGAAAGTCAATTGTCCCACCTTGAAGTATAGGCAAGGCTGTCGTTCCATCATCTGCTTCGACTGTATTGGTAAACCCTAAATCCCGCAGTAAGTTTTTAATGATTCGTCTCATTGTCGAGAAGTCATCAACAATCAGGATCTTCATGTTTTTATCCAATGCAACCTCCACACCCCAAAGGTAATATTTCACAACTCATAATTAATCTCGCCAATCACTTAACCGAGGCTCTCAACCTCATAGCCGCTTGACTATGAATTTGACTCACTCTTGATTCACTGACACCTAACACAGCACCAATTTCTTTCAAGTTAAGTTCTTCATTATAATAAAGAGACAAAACCAACTTTTCTCTCTCCGGTAGATTATCAATTTCTTGCGCTAATTGATTTTGAAAACCACCCTCTTCAACTAACGAATAAGGCGCATTTTCAACTTCCGGCTCTACACTTTCCAAATTATTTGTATCAGAGTCTAGCATTTCTTCATAGCTAAACAACTGCGTCGACATAGAGGATTGAATCATTTCATGATATTCCTCAATGCTTATATCCATGTGAGCTGACACTTCCATATCAGACACTTCACGACCGAGTTTGGCTTCTAACTCTTTAATCGCATGAGCCACTGCCCTACCATTTCGTCGAACTGAACGAGGAGCCCCAATCGCTTTTTCGCACTTCGTCCATTATAGAACCACGAATTCGGATACCAGCATAGGTTTCAAAGCTTGCACCCTTGGTTGACTCAAAACGCTTATATGCTTCAATTAGCCCCATCATGCCAGCTTGAATTAAATCGTCAATATCTACACTATCAGGTAGACGCGCCAATAAGTGGTAAGCAATTTTTTTTACCAAATACCCATACTGCTCAACAATCGCATCAATCGAAAGCGTCGCTTTTTTAGAGTATGTGTCATATCCATTTTTGGTCTGCATAAAATAGTCTAAGCAACCTTTACCATTTAAGTTAGTTGCGCTAACTAACTGTACTACATAGTTTGGCGCAACGCTTTCAGTAATAACAAAATTTTACTAACTACCATACTTTAGTGACCCATAAAGCTGATTGTAATGTTCTGCAGTATAAACCGCTCTACTAATCAAATTATGCGCCCTAGCAGGCTCAATATCATCCGGAATTCTTTGACCATCCGCTATATAGACAACAGGCAGACCTTCCTCAATAACTACACTAATTGCTTCACCAAGTGAAGCAGATTCGTCTAACTTACTCAAAACACAGCCATCTAACTGAATTTGTGAATAAACATCAACCACTGTCTTCAAGACTTGTCTCTGACTTGTACAAGGCAATACCAACAATTTTTTTAGACTTGCTCTAGCACGCTTCATCATCAGTAGCTGTCGCTCTAGATTGGAGTCTCTTGGATTCATACCTGCCGTATCAACAAGCACCAAAGAGTAATGAGCGTACTTCGCTAACACTTCATTTAAATCTGAATATTCATTAACCACTTCTACGGGGACATTTAAAATACGACCAAAAGTTCTTAGCTGCTCATGGGCAGCAATCCTGTAGGAATCGGTGGTAATCAAAACCACCCCCTCTGTTCCATACTTCAAAACATGTTGAGCAGCAATTTTACCTATGGACGTTGTTTTACCAACCCCAGTCGGCCCCATAAAGGCAATACACCCTTTAAGCTCTGAAGAACTTGAACGAACAGGAATATAATCAGCTAAATGCGCAAGCAAACGATTCCAATCGTCTTCTCGCCCCTTTAAATCAATATCGTCAATTAATCTAGACACAACAAACTCTGACAAGCCTAAACCTTTTAGCTTTTCTCGCGCTCGTGACTCTATGGCGTTTTCTTTTGATTCAGCTCGGGCTTCACTTTGCTGACGTTGTTCCAGCATAGCTCGTACATTTTTTAACTCCAATTCCATATCACGCAATTGTTTCGCGCTATCGTTATTGTGTATGGACAAGGTCTCTTCTAACACTGGGTCTTCTTTATCACTCGATAAAGGTGGCATTTCAAACTGTGTTACTGGACGTTTTATCTCTTGAGGAGGAGTATTCTCTGCAGGCGGAGTCTGCAGCTTGGCTTTTTCTATACGCTCTAAATAATCCGCACTAGGATCAACATATTTATTAGGGCGAGGCGATGTTGAGCGCTTCGAGGTCATACTCGAAGGCAAAGAGCCGTCATAATCCAAAGCGGCGACAATTTCTATCTCGCCAGTAGGCAGACGCTGATTTGACAAAATGACCGCATCAGGGCCAACAGCATCGCGAACCTTCCGTATCGCTTGCCGCATGTCAGGTGCTCGAAACCGCCTAATTTGCATGAATAACTTAATCCTTACAGTGTATTTTTCTTACAAATCCATAGCTTACCCGAAAGATCCAAATAAATATAGACACAATACATCACGTCAATAGCTAGTTTTTATTGACCAATGACCCCTACCACGGTTATACGTTTATGGTCAGGCACTTCTTGATAGGAAAGAACAGACATATTGACCATACCATAACGCATAAAACGCGCCAACATTGGTCGTATGGGCGCAGATACGATCAAAATAGGCGTATTCCCCATCGCCTCCTGCTGCTCAGCAGATTGTCGCAACGACGCTTGTAACTGCTCAGCCATTTTGGGTTCTAAAATAAGCGCTTCTTCGTTTTTTATACCAGACTGCTGGCTTTGTTGAACCGTCTGCATCAGCATTTTTTCCAATTGCGGCTCTAAGGTTAGAACAGGGATTTCCTCAACCCCATCAGCCAATGTCTGGATAATCAAACGCGATAGGGATACTCGTACAGCAGCCGTCAAAATCATCGGATCTTGTGTTTTAGGCTGAACCCCCATAATAGCTTCTGCAATGGTACGCATATCCCTTAGCGGCACCCCTTCAATCAACAAATTCTGCAAGACTTTTAACAGCACACTCAAGGGCACTGTATTAGGCACAAGCTCTTCTGCTAACTTAGGATTATATTGTTTTAGCAAGCTAAGCAACTGCTGGACTTCATCATGACCAATCAATTCGTAGGCATGTTTATGCATAATTTGGTTAATATGCGTCGCCACAACCGTACTCACATCTACAACCGTATAACCGTATGTTTGAGCTTGATCTCTCTTCTTGGGATCAATCCAGACAGCATCCAGTCCAAACGATGGATCTTTGCCAGCAATCCCATCAATCTTGCCAAACACCTGACCAGGATCAATAGCCAAATCTTTATCAGGATGCACCTCCGCTTCAGCCAAACTCACCCCCATGAGTGTCACTCGATACGCATTTGGCATTAAATCCAAATTATCACGAATGTGTACGCTTGGTACTAAAAAACCTAAATCCTGAGAAAGCTTTCTGCGCACACCTTTAATACGCGCCAACAACTCACCACCCTGGGTTTTATCAACCAAAGGAATCAGTCGATAACCAACCTCCAGCCCCAACATATCCACTGGTGCAACATCATCCCAACTCAAATCTTTCGCTTCAGCAGGCATAGGATTATCTGCCGATGTCTTACCAGAGTTTTTTGGTCCTTGCTTGGACTTTTTCTTCTTATTGTATTCAAGAAAGTAAGCCAAGCCCCCTAAACATGCCGCTAAAGATAAGAAGGAAAAGTGCGGCATACCCGGCACAACCCCCATAATCGTCATAACACCTGCCGCGACATACAAAGCTTTGGATGAACCAAACATCTGACGGACAACTTGCGAGCCCATATCACCAGACTCATTAACACGAGTCACCATAATAGCGGCAGCAGTAGATAGCATCAATGAAGGCAGTTGCGCAACCAAACCATCACCAATGGTCAACAGTGAATACAGCTCAACAGCTTCTCTGAACGAAAGGCCATGCTGCGCCATACCGATAGACAAACCGCCGACAATATTAATCCCTAGTATCAACAAACCGGCAACGGCATCCCCTTTTACGAATTTTGAGGCACCGTCCATAGAGCCATAGAACTCAGCCTCAGAAGCGATCTCCATCCGTCGCTGTTTTGCCTGCTCAGCATCAATCATGCCTGCGTTCAAATCCGCGTCAATGGCCATTTGCTTACCAGGCATGGCGTCCAAAGTGAAACGCGCACTCACCTCAGAGATACGACCCGCACCTTTTGTTACTACAGCGAAGTTGATGATCATCAAAATAGCAAAGACCACAAAACCAACGACGTAATTACCGCCAATTACCACTTCACCAAATGCCTGAATAACCTTACCAGCCGCATCACCACCTTCATGACCATCCAGCAGCACCACACGCGTAGAGGCTACGTTTAATGCCAACCGCATAAGCGTTGAAACCAGCAAAACTGTTGGAAAAACAGCAAAATCCAAAGGACGAAGGGAATACACAGCCACCAACAACACGACGATGGCCAAGGCAATATTGAAGGTAAACAGCACATCTAGCAGAAAAGCGGGGATGGGTAAAATCATCATCGCCAAAAGCGATAACAACAATATAGGAATCCCTAGATTCCCACTAAAAATCCCTTGAACTTGGCCTGTAAGCCGACCACGATCAAAGTTCACACAACATCCCTACAAAAAAACAACAAAACATAATTAACGACCATCCCACTGAAACTCATCAGGCACATCTAAATTTGGCATTGATTCAGGCCTTGGAGCACCAGTGCGAGCATTACGCAATTGATATACATACGCCAATAACTGAGCCACCACTTTAAACAAACCTTGCGGTATTTCATCCCCGATTTCGGTGTGATGATAAATTGCCCGCGTCAATGCTGGAGATTGTATCACAGGGATATCATAGTGATTGCCCACTTCACGAATTTTCAACGCAATAAAATCACCACCTTTGGCCAATAGTATCGGCGCACGCCCCCCCGCCTGATCGTATTTTAACGCCACCGAAAAGTGTGTCGGGTTGGTGATAATAACATCCGCATTTGGCACATCCGACATCATCCGGTTCATGGCGGCTTGCCGCTGCATCTGACGGATACGCCCTCTGACCAAAGGGTCACCTTCCTGTTGCTTAAACTCGTCCTTCACTTCCTGCTTGGTCATTTTAAGCTTTTCTTTATGAGACCAAACTTGAAAAGGCACATCAATCGCCGCAATTAATGCCAAGGCGAGACTCACGAAAATAAAAGACCAAATAACGATATCAATGCCGTGAGCAATCGATAATTCAACTGACTGAAAAGTAAGCCCTAGTGTCTCTGGTAAAAAATAGACAAGCACTAAATAAGACACAATACCGACTAACGTCACCTTAGCAATCGCCTTTAAAAGCTCCACCAATGATTGCACAGAAAACATTCTTTTTAAGCCAGCTATTGGAACTCATCTTACTGAGTTTGGGCAATAAAGGCTCCCAAGAAAAATTGAGCCCCACCCAAGGCAATACTCCCTATAATACCAGCAACCGCTAAAACAGACATAAGCAGAATCATTGAGTCCATCATAGCCACAACAGACTCATAGAGATGAAAAATCATCCGACTCAGATCGAATACATCATCTCGCTCAACCAAAAAATTAAAGTCAAAAATAACCGCCAAATCCCGAACCAGTAAAGTGCCAGTTCCATATAAGGTTACTGCTGCGACAATTAATAGCAGAGCCGAACTTAAATCTTTCGACCGAGCAATGTTCCCCTTATCACGTGCATCCTGAAGCTTCTTACTACTGGCACCTTCGGTTTTTTCGCTGCCATCTTCGTTCTCAGCCATTTATCTGGATCCCCCATGTCGTTTTCATCCAGTCAATCATCTCTGCAAAAAACAACAAATAGATATTCAAAAAATCATCCAACATAATCCAGAAAAAGAACAACGAAAATAACATGATAATAGGAAAACCCAGTGCAAAAATATTCAATTGAGGAGAAGCCTTAGCCACGACCCCAAACGACAAGTTAATCACCAATACAGCAATAGCCAAAGGCATCACAATAAGCAAGGCTTTTTCAAACATCCACCCACCTAACAACACCAGCTGCCAATAGCGCTGGCTATCAAAGCCACCACCAATCGGCCAGTAAGTAAAACTCTCTGCTAGATACTCTATCATCACTAAATGCCCGTTCGTACCCAAAAAGGCCAGCGCAACCATCGACAAATAATACTGTCCAAGTGTGGCAACAGAAATACCGTTCGCAGGATCATTAGACATAGCAAAGCCTAATCCCGCCTTCATTGCTGCCAACTGACCCGCAAGGGAAAACAATTGAAACAAGATAGTCACAACAAAACCCAGTACAAAACCAATCACCAACTGCTCAGCAATCAAAACAATATAAGCAGGCGAAATAGGATCGTAGTTAGGTACTTCGATGACAGGAGTAATAATGATGGCAACAACGAATGAAAACGCAATACGCACTCTAGGACTGACTAGGCGACTGCCAAACAAAGGAAGTGCCATAAAAAAGGCGCCAATACGAAAAAATGGCAAAAGAAAACTAATCGTTAAATTGAGCAGCTGATCAGGATAAATCTCTAACATCAGCCTATTATCATAGGAATATTAATGAATAAACTGGTCGTGAAGTCCATCAGCTTCATTAAGATCCATGGACCTAATTGCATAATAACCAAAATGGTCACAATTAATCGGGGTAAAAAAGACAAAGTTTGCTCGTTAATCTGTGTTGCGGCCTGAAACACACTGACAATTAAGCCCACAAGTAAGCTTGGCATCATCACCACACCGACAATAAGAACAATTAAATAAAAACCTTGCCCATATAAATCTAGTACTACTTGAGGATCCATAATTAAATCCCAAAACTCGCCGCTAAAGTCCCCATAATCATAGACCAACCGTCAACCATCACAAAGAGCATGATTTTAAAAGGCAAAGAAATAATAATCGGCGATAACATCATCATACCCATTGCCATCAACACACTTGCTACGACCATATCGACAATTAAAAAAGGAATAAAAATCATAAAACCAATCTGAAAGGCCGTTTTCAACTCACTGGTCACAAAAGCAGGCATCAATATAGTGAAAGGAAGCTCCTCCATGGATTGAATTGTGCCTTCTCGGCCAGCCAGCTTCACAAAAAGTGAAATATCATCCTCTCTTGTTTGTGCAAGCATAAAATCACGGACAGGAATGGATGCGGCCTCGACAGCTTGAATAGAAGTCATTTCTTCTTTTAAATAAGGCTGTAAAGCAACTTCATTCACTTTATCTAATGTCGGCGTCATGATGAAAAGCGTTAAAAACAGCGCCATACCTATCATAATTTGGTTAGACGGTGTCTGCTGTAAACCAATCGCTTGACGCAAAATAGCCAACACAACCACGATACGGGTAAAAGAAGTCATCATCATCAAGGCGGCAGGCAAAAGCGTTAATGCCGTCATGATAAATAGAATTTGCAATGACACAGTGTAATCTTGACTACCGTCTGGATTGGTCACCACTTTTACCGCAGGCAATCCCACTTCCGCCCAAGACAATACCGGAAACGTTAACAATAAGAGTAGTACATAACGAATCATTGACTGTCTCCAGTACTTTTATTGTCAGCTGTGTTTTCTTTATCGACTTCGTCCATCACAGAGGCAAAGGATTTTGCTTTAGGCGCAAAGCTTTTCAAGTGTGTTATTGATTGAGACGTCACACCAATCAATAAACGCTCACCTTCAACCTCGACCAGCATCAATTTTTCTTTTGTACCCAGCGATTGTACATTAATGATCTTTATTTCAGATTGTCCCAACTTCATCTGGGCAAACTGAAAACGCTTCATCAACCAAAGACATGCTGGGATAAAGGCGATCACAAAGATCAAAGATATAACCACTTTCCAGATAGAGGAGGCAACAGACACTTCTTGCATGCCTGCTGCATAAAGAGGGGAGAAAGCCATAGAAAACATGGCAACAAAAACACATCGAATAAGAAAAGAAAAAATCAATTGCTACTACTTAAGTCGTCGAATTCGCTCACTAGGTACTACAACATCCGTCAAACGAATGCCATACTTATCATTCACCACCACTACCTCTCCGTGCGCAATCAAAGTACCGTTCACCAGCACATCCAACGGTTCACCAGCAAATCGATCCAGCTCAACAACAGAACCCTGCGTCAATTGCATTAAGTTACGAATAGCAATTTCTGTATTCCCCAACTCCATAGAGAGAACAACAGGAATATCCATAATCAAATCAAGGTCTGAGCCAACACCACCAGTTGGTACGGAAGGATTTGATAATGTTTCTAACTTAACTGGCTCAACTTTTTGCTCAGACATAGCAGCGGCCCATTCATCCTCAAGTTCTTCACCACCATTAGCGTCACCAGACTCCGACATAGCTGCCGCCCATTCATCCGCTAAATCGTCATCCATCCCTGCTGCATCTGGGTTCTGTTCTTCTGCCATGTTATTTCGCTACCTTCGTTTTAAAACTTTCTATCATTTGCACTGAATAACGCTCATTGCTTATGCCCAATTTGCCTTTGAACGTTGGCACACCATTGGCCCTAACGGTGACAAACTCTGGCATTTCTATCGGAATGATATCACCTGCTTTAAATTTTAGTACCTCACCAAGTGAAATTTTCCGATTGGCGACATTGACCGATAAATTAACATCAATCTCTTTTACATCTTGCTCGAGCGATTTCCCCCACCGATCATCTTTTTCATCGACATCACTCTGCACCCCCGCATCAAGTAACTCTCGCACCGGTTCAATCATCGAATAAGGTAACGTAATGTGTAACTCACCACCACCGCCATCTAATTCTATGTGAAAAGTAGATACCACGACGACTTCACTTGGGCTTACGATATTTGCCATCGCCGGATTCACTTCTGAACTAATGTATTCCAGCTCTAACTTTAGCACAGGCGCCCAAGCCTCGGTTAGATCCTTAAAAACCTGCTCAAGCATCAACTGTACAATGCGAATTTCAGTGGGTGTGAATTCTCGTCCTTCGATTTTAGCGTGTCGACCATCACCGCCAAAAAAATTATCAACCAATTTAAACACTAGCTTAGCATCCAGTATAAAAAGTGCCGTACTTCTTAAAGGACGAAATTTCACCAAATTCAAACTGGTTGGTACATAGAGCGTATGAACATATTCACCAAACTTCATAACCTGAAGACCGCCAGAGGATACATCCGCCGTACGTCGCAACATATTAAACAAACTAATACGAGTATAACGTGCAAAGCGTTCGTTGATCATCTCCAGGGTGGGCATGCGCCCACGCACAATGCGCTCTTGACTGGTAATATCGTAAGATGCCACACCATTGGCATCTCGATTATCCTCTTCCGCAGGCTTTTCATCGGCACCATGTAAAAGCGCATCGATTTCATCTTGGGATAATAAGTCTTGAGCTGACATAATCTTATTGCATCACAAAGTTAGTAAATAATACGGCATCAATACCACCCTGTCCTGTTTCTTGCTCTAGAATACCGTTGATGGCATCAAGAGCCGCCGCTTTTAGAGCAACCTTACCCTCAGCGGTTTGCAATTCGTCAAATGACTGACTGGAAAACAGCAAAACAAGACTGTTGCGGATCAGCGGCATATGTAAGGTTACCGCGTCGATTTGGGCCGCATTTTTTGACTTAACACTCATGTTGAGTTGAACATATCGCTGACGACCTTCAACCATGAAATCTATGGTAAAAGCAGGTGCCAAATCCAAATAAATGGATGGCTCATTCGCTAGGGCGGCGGTTTCTGACTCAGCGGAGTCACCACTAGCGCTAGGCCCACTCAATAAAAAAGTAAGCCGCAGCGCCACCACCAATTAAGACGAGAAGAAGAGCAACAATAATAATCAGTTTTTTCTTACCGCCCGACTTCCCTTCTTCTGCACCAATATCTAAACCATCTTCAGCCATATCAACAAACCTTAGCTATATCAAATTCTTTCTATAAAACGAACGCTTATAGCATCCTTATTCTCGAACAGCACTCTATTCTACAAAGAATCATACGCAGCACCATCAATTTCTCGTAAGTTTATGCATAGTAGTCAATACCCGATGCTGAGACATAAGAAACATGATTCGCCACTAATTCGTTATCAAGGTCCTCATTGGCAACCAGCCCCCCTGATTCACGCCACTATTTCGGTAGCCTCCACGCTCTTGCGCACCCGACGTATCTTGCTGTGATACATCAACATCCGCCCTGCTTAAATCCATGCCCTGTTGTGCTAGCATTTCACGGAGACGCGCCATTTGCCCCTCCAGTAGATCCCTAGCCTGTGGCGTCGCAGCAATGAAACTCACTTGAGTATTAGAATCACTGTCTACTGATATCTTAACGGTAAGACTACCAAGCTCAGGAGGATCCAATCGAATGTGTGCAGTATGACCACCATCACGGGCAATCCAAGCCACTTTTTGCGTCATTTCCCCAGCCCATCCAGGATGTCCTGGCGGCACACTCATAGCTAAATTTTGCTGCGGATTTTGTGCGACAACCGTGGCAGCGGCTACTCCCACAGCAGCTCGATTAACATTATTTTGCAAAGAACTATTTAGACCACCTGTAGCATCATCTATAGCCTTACCATCTAGCTGCGCAGACATGCGACCTATCATCGCTTCCTGTTCTTTCTTACGCAATTCAATTGGCTCATTGATTAACACACCATCCTCTCCAAGCAAAGTCTCTGCTGAATCTGTCACGACCTCGGAAGATAAAGGGGCATCAGTAGCAGAGCCTAATAAAGCAGATGGAACGACGTCAACTCGACTTTCTTTATTAGCCGCATTGACCAACACGCCTGCCGCTAGGGCCGCTGAGGCTGTTTTCCCCACATCTAATACCGCACTCTCGGCTGCCTCTTTTGGTACAGCCTTAAGAGCCGACGCATCCATTTGAGACAGCACCCAAGATAACTCACCATTATCCTGCTCTAAAGACGTATCAGGAACACTATTATCAGCATCAACAAGTGGCATGTTCGCTTTATCTAATGGAACCGACGCTACTTGTTTATTTGTACTATTCATTAACATTCCAGCCGTGCCACCCAGTGTACTCAATACCCCCGCCTGATCAGCAACTTTATTTTCCTTTGCCATAGAACCAACAGCTTCTGTGGAGCCATCACCAAGTTGCAATGAGGCTGTTACGTTGGCACCTTCTTTTAGGTTCGTTTTTAATTCAACTGGAGGCTCAACTTGACTTTGCGCAGATACCATGGAACTTTTAGTCGGTAAATTCTCACCATCGAGCTGCAAATCTTTGCCACCTTTGATCGATGAGTTTGTCACTACAACAGTTTCATCTGAAGAAGATGTGAGAGCTGAGTTCGCCACTTTGCTTTCACCATTCACGACTGGTGAAGTTTCGATGCTAGAACTTGAAGTGGGCTTAACTAAGGAAACTTCAGTAGAAGAAGCCTCTGCAGCAATTGGGGAAGAAGCCTCAGCAGCAGACGCCTCAGCAGCAACTGAGGAAGAGGCCTCGGTAGGAGACGCCTCAGCAGCAACAGCAGAAGTCTTAACTGAAGAAGATTCAGTAGCGGGTGCCGCTGGAGCCCCATTGGATACAGACGAACCATTCGCTACCACCTCTTTTTTTGCATTATGAGCTTCTTTGGCATTATGCAAATCCTTCGAAAAAGCCACACCGCTTTCTGAGGAAGCTTTAGCTAAGGCTGCTTTTTTAGGTGGTATACTTGACGATAAAGATAATACTGTATTTGAATCTGTGCGCATATTTTTCTCCGACAATGGAGAATGGTATGCAATTGCAAGGCCAATTTAATGACCAATCTTGTTTAACTATCCAAACCCACTTGCCAATCATAATAAGCGGTCACAGCTCGCCCTCCCTTGGAAAACTCCAACTTAGAACAAAGCTGATCCAATAAGGCCAAGCCACGATTATACAATAACTCCGTATTGGATATATCGAAATTCACGCGCTTAAAATCAAACCCTGAGCCACTGTCTTCTACATACAAAACAAGTGCTCGGCGATGATTATCCGACGTTACTTTCACTGAAATCTTAACGTAGCCATTAGTCAATTTAGCCAAACGACTTTCACGTTCCTCATAATATTCTGAAAAACCATCGCTTGAACTCTTCTTTTCCGAGTTAAGCTGCAAAACACCATGCTCAAGTGCATTTGAGTATAATTCAGATAAAATCATAAATATCTGACTTGAAAAGCTGCTTAATCCTGGCACTGTTGTCAGTATTTGCAACACATAAGGCAACGGGTCTGTGTTCCTCAGAGAATGGGCGTTTAAAACATACTCAAAGGAAAAATCTGCGGGCGCTTCATGATGCGCTAATGAATACTCTCGTTCTGAAGAGTCAATCCCAATATTGGCATCAAGACGGACACTAAGACAGGACATATCATCATGAGGGTTTTTCAATACCCCTTCTTGCTCTAACTGCTCAATCAGCCAATTTACTGAATGATCAGCGTCAATATGTCCTTGATAAAGTGGATTGAGAATAGAATGACAAAACATCTGTCCAGATGCATCTTGGGCTTCATAAACACCATCAGAAAATGCCATCAATCTATCTCCTGGGCGAAAAGAGATGGGATCGATTTGGCATTCAAAGGCATCTGGAGACAATACCCCCAGAGGCAAATTTTTTGAGGGAAAACGGATTGGCTGACTCGCTTTTTCAGAAAAAAACAACACGTCAGGCAAACCACCATTCCAAATTTCAATACTTTTATCGTTGACCTTGATATCAATAAATACAGCACTGCAGAACATATTAGCAGGCAAAATACGTTTAAGACGCGCATTTATTTCCGGAATAATCTGACGCATCAGAAACCCTTTCTTTGTCCAATCAAAGAAAATATCAGCGAGGGGTAATGCACCAATGGCGGCAGACAGTCCGTGACCGGTAAAATCCCCCAGTAATAGGTGCATTCCACCATTAGGTTTATAAGCCGCTAAAATAACATCGCCATTAAAAGTATGAGTTCCATAATGGAAAGTAGATAAAGCAGGGTCTTTCAAACAATTCGAATGCGTTATATTTTCATAAACGACCTTTGCGATGTCTTGGTCATTAAGCAATTGTTCATTGTATGTACGCATCGCATCGCGTTGTTCTTCAAGCTTTTTTTGCATAACCAATAAACGCACAATGGCATTTAACTTTGCGGTTATAAGAGCAGGACTATAAGGTTTGGAAATAAAGTCTGTTCCCCCAATTCTCAAACAATTAGACAAGGCAATAGGATCAGACACACCAGAAAGAAAAATAATAGGAACAAAAACATCACCAGCAATACGCTGAATCTCAAAGGCAGCTTCCCAACCATCTTTATGAGGCATCTTAATGTCTAAACATACTAACTGAATAGTATGAGGATCAAATTTATCAATTGCATCTTGCCCATCGACAGCAGACACTACTTTATGCCCAAATTGACTCAAAATCGCTTTTAACAGAATACGATCAGACGGATTATCATCAGCAATCAATATGGTTAAAATTTGCTCCATACAACACTACTCGGTAATATTAAAAAGGCGATGAAAGTTTGCAATTTTAAGAATATCAATCACCGCGCCATTGGCATAAAGCAAACGAACTTGAGCCTTATCCCCACCAGCATGATCTCTTAGTAACAACAACATACCAAGGGCAGAACTGTCTAAGTAGACCACATCTGCTAAATTTACATCATAAGATGTGGCTGTAGTGACGCTCGCAAAGGCTTCCTTGAACATTTTATGGCAGCTGTAATCAAATCGACCATCAATCTTAATGGTCAAGCACCCTGTTTTTTTATCAAAAAAACTTTCAACCACAGCCTACTCCTTAAGTAAGAGTGGAAGATATTACAAGCCATTCCACTCATCATTAGATTTTTTTGTTGATGTATCTTCATCATCAATGGATACATCAGGCGGCATTTTCGCCATTACAACATGAATGCGCTCAATCATCTCAGAAACAGATTCTCTGGCTCTCTCTAAACGAGCTATGCCTACGCTTCGATCTGACTCCAGCAGAGACAAAGTTGAGGCAGCCATAGACTTCATACCTTCAATTTGCTCTTGAACCTGACTAATATCGTGCTCTATATCTACAGCAAAGCGACGACGAACTGCTTCGCTTTCACCTTCCGTTGCAGCAAGACTATTTAATACTCCTGCACGCACTTCATTTAGATAACGATCAACCTCGCCTAACAGAAACACATCGGATGATAGGTCTTTCTCAACTAACGCTAGACGCTGCAAGACCAATTCATAACCCAATATAAAAGAGTCTCTAACTTGCCCCGAAAGCCAAGCAATAGTATTCAGCTCAACCTTCACACCTTCAAGAGAGGAGGAATCCACCGAAACTAGCTCTTTCACTGATACTTCATTGTGATCTGTTTCTTCGTCAATTAGGGATGCTATTTGTTGTAATTTAGTAATTTTTTCAACGGAATGTGTTCGCACTGTGGCGGCATTAAGGAGATCGAACAGTGACGTCACTTTTTGACGCATCGTCTCCAAAGAGATCGCAAAACCTGCATAAGGAGACTCTTGGCGCAATACGCGAATAGGCGCATCCCATACATCTTGCTCAAGTAATTTCAAACTGTGGTGCAAGATATCCAGTTCTGCGGTGTCTGATTTTGAGCGAATAGCAATAAAACGTTGCAAGTCTTCCACCTCAACCGCGCTATCAGATACAAAAGAAACAACGCTTAACCAGTACACGCCACCTTGTAAGTTTAACTTTAATGCCACATCAGACAATAAAATCGAATCCGTAATACGTTCTCCTGTCGGATCATCTAAACCAGCATCGATACCAAACAAAGACTCAAACACCGCTGTATTGCGGAACCACAGTCGCTCAGCTCCTGCGCTTAACCAAGCAATATCTCCCTGTTGGTTGGTGACCAAAAACGGTTCATCAACTTCGGCCAATGCTTTTTCGATTAAGTTGAGATTGTCACTTTTTTGCTTGATATCGAAATCTCGTGATGCCAATTCGTTATCCACCAAATGGCTTAAATCGGTAAATTCATCAACCACATTACGGGAAGGAAACACGGAAGCATGCCCGCGCTTTCGATGATCAACCACGTAATGCAAAGCAGAAAAACCAGAACGCAACTGACGGCCAAATCGAATAGACAATGCTAAAATAGACATGGCAAGCACAGAGAAGAGCACAACATGCATCCAAATTAACTGATCAGCAAACACCCGACGCTCATACTCAACATCAACACGAACTTGTAGCAAGCCATCACTGATTTCCTCTAAGGTTTCAAAAGCACGATAAATCTCACTCCGCTCTTCATTCGTCAAAGAAGACGTGTTTAACTCTCTTTGCGATAACGTATCTAATAACGCAAGAGATGACGCAATATCCGCTCCAAGCGTAGACTCAAAACGCTTAAGATTAAGCTCAATCAACTTATATTCGCTGACCAACATCTGATGCAAATAGCTAGGAGAGTACAAAGAATCATTATTAGAGTCATGAGTTTGGCGGTCTTCAACTAATAGCCATTGCAGCCAATGCTCCTCTGCGCTATGCACCAACCCTAATAATTCACCTAGCCTTCCTTGCTGGACATTCTGTCGTTCTACATTGCCATTCACCAGAAAATACATGCCAGCAAAAGTCGATAGCAACACAAACAACACAATAACAACGCCTTTCTGCAAACCACTAATCAGTTCTTTTCGTGGCGCACCAAACGGTAAATGTCGTGTATTCATAATCTATAATCACTTTTAAACTAATGATAAAGAAGCTGATAAGCCAGCAACAAAAGACAAAAAATTCTTTTTATCAATCATCACCGCATCCTCTTGTAAGGACATCAAATGACGTTTCTCATCGCTACAACAAAACAGTTCCAAAAACGAAGCAAACTCTCGAACATAATGAGCATTGGGCAATGAAGCCCCCCAGTCACAAAACTCAAAAGGCAACACAATGGACTCCCCCATACCGCCAAGGATCATGGAGAAACCTCCTTTCCCACCTGCCGACCCGCCCCCATCACTTACAAAATCTCTCGAGAGCACTTTATCAAAACAATGACCTTCATGAATAATAAAAGATTTCCAACTGAATTTATCATTATCAATATAAACAGCAGAAAAAGGCGGCTGATACGGCAATATCGCCAATACCAACTCCGCGTCTACCCAAAACATCCTGCCACAGACCTTACCAAAATAATAACCATTCTTAGAAAAGCCCAGTGATTTATCTTTTCCAGACCCAATCGATGTGGTAGGCAGACGATCCGAACGGAACAACCAAGGCTCTATCAGCGGACGATTCACTCGACTAAGCCAAACATTTTTTACCCAAGCTCGTGGTGTTGACATAATAGAACACACACCTTCTACATCACGTATCGCAGTATAAGGTACGGCAAAGTATTGTCCTCCTTGCCTAACCACCAAGACTTGATCAATGCACTGAGGCAATAAACAAAATGCGACATCAACAGAAGTCAATAAACATGCCGTCAACACCACCTCAGCCTCAATACCAGCGGTCACACGAAACAATAACAATGCCTCATGACGACGTAACTGGTGCTCAGTAACCGCATAAGTGCCAAGGCATTCTTCACGATCAAATACAAAACACCCGAAGCTGGTATCGAGTTCGTACAAAAAACATGATAAAAAATCACGCCCTAATCGACTTAGATAGGCCATTTCTGAATACCTCTGCTCTGGTAAACAGGACCCGATATAAAAGATTCCACCATGGCGTAACGGAAAGTATTTGGCATTATCATCAAGTTTAAACTGGGAGCAGTCATGCGGAATAGGCACCAAACGATCCGGTGACTCAAAAATACAATCGTCAGATGCGAATAGTCTGTTAAAAGGCTGATAAAATAGACGCTCAAATGTCTTTTCATACTCACCCAATAACCGATAACGGGCATCCCGCCGCATTGATGAATGTTGAAAAATCGGCAAAAAACTTAATTCGCATAAAGTTCTTAAAGACATATCCTCATTAACTGACGCTACTTGCCATTGTAATTGAGGGTATTTCATCTGAAGCCATTCCAGCGACTGCGCACTGACTAACCTAAATAGGCCATTTACGTTTCCATCGTTGACCGTATCCAAATCAAAAGAAACCTGCCCTACACGAGCAAGATCCATTAAATAGGCATCCACGCTAATAGATTCAGATTGACTAGCACCTAGTCGAGCCAGATAATTCACGTAACTAGGCAAAACTGTTTCTTTATTGAGAACGGACACGACTTCCTGCCAGCAGGAACGCTCAATGGACAATAAATAATACAGTTGCTCTGAACGCCCCCCACCTAACTGACATGCAATCGCCACCTGAACAAGCGCGTCAGCCGAAGAGAAGAAAGCCTTATGGTAACGCGATACATACGGCGAACCTGAAACTAAAAGATGCTCAATTGCAGAAATAAAAGAAGAAAGTCGGTGGTGATAGTCTGCATAAGAAATACTAACCTGAGTATTTTTTTGAAAAGACAAAAGCGCTAAATGAAGCGCTTCTAAACCTTGCTCAGGAGAATGGGCATAGTTGTACAACGCCTTTTCTATTTCCGAAATCGGCAAAGACAAATCGATGATTCCATTATCCTGTCGCGCCATATTTTACTCTAGCAATAGACTAAGCGGTTATGTAAATAAGGTTTGAACATTCGTTACATAGAGTCCAAAAAACGCCGCATGGCAAATTCGTCACTTTGACGTTGTTCTTGTTTTGCCTCAACAGCCAACTCTACTTTGTGGCTTTTTTCTTTTAACCAATCCATACTTTTTGTTTTAGTACGAGTTTGCAACCAACGACGCATACTCATATCCGCTTGCTGCTCCGCTCGACCTACGGCAGCTTCTTGTTGAACTATGGCCTGCTGAACACGGTCAACGAAATGCTGATAATTTGTCGTCAGGTATGGACTCAACCCAAGGAGGTTACGTTCTGACTCATATTGCCCAGCGTAATCTTTTAACTCATTCAATTTTTTAAGATCATGCTGCACTTTTGCTTTATCACGAGCAAGCTGCTGGGCAGCGACATCCTCTTTGCGTTTAGCAAGATCAACCAAAATTTGCATCCTACGGGATTTCTTCATTCCCTCCCCCTGTATAGAGATCGTTGAGCAAGTGATAAACGTAACCAAAGCAAGTAGACAAGGATGATTTCAGTGATTACAAAAGAATACTTGTTAATAAAAAGAATGGTAGACGTTTTTATAAGTGTTCGTCTACTGCCCTTTTGTCATCGCAGCGACTAACGCACCCAGACTCTGATCAATGGTAAAACTTTCTGTTAGAGACTGCTGTAAAAAAAGACGAATTTCAGGCATTTGTATAATCGCTTGATCCAAGTCTGGATCACTGCCTCTGGCATACGCTCCTACGGAAATAAGATCCTGATTTTGCTGGAACTTAGAATAAAGCTGCTTCACCCTCATAGCACCGTACAAATGATCTTGGCTAACGATATGAGGCATGGCTCGAGAGATCGACGCCTCAATATCGATAGCAGGATAATGACCTTCTTCTGCCAGACGCCTAGACAACACTATGTGACCATCCAAAATAGCCCTAGAAGCATCTGCAATAGGGTCTTGTTGATCATCTCCCTCCGTTAGAACGGTATAAAATGCCGTCACTGAACCACCACCTTCGCAGCCATTACCAGCACGTTCTACCAGCTGAGGCAATTTAGAAAATACGGAAGGTGGATAACCTTTTGTCGCAGGTGGCTCCCCAACGGATAAGGCTATTTCTCGCTGCGCTTGGGCATATCGCGTCAAAGAATCCATCAATAACAACACATTCTTACCTTGATCTCGATAATATTCCGCAATACGGGTAGCTAACATAGCAGCACGCAATCGCATAAGAGCTGAATCATCCGCTGGAGAAGCCACGACTACAGAACGAGCCAACCCCTCTTCACCAAGAATCTGATCAATAAACTCTTTAACTTCTCGTCCCCGCTCCCCTATGAGACCAACAACGGTAATGTCTGCTTCGGTAAATTTTGTCATCATACCAAGCAACATACTCTTACCGACGCCACTGCCTGCAAACAGACCTAACCTTTGTCCTTTACCTACAGTGAGCAAGCTATTAATAGCTTTAATACCAACATCTAAAGGTTCACTGATTGGCTTACGTTGCAATGGATTAATAACAGTGCCATGCAGTGTCACAGAATCTTTGGTTTTAATAGGCCCTTTACCATCTAGTGGCTTGCCTAATCCATTCACAACGCGACCTAATAACTCATCCCCCACTGGCATTCTACTGTCCCCAAGCAAAGGACGAACTCGTGCCCCGGGCGATATCCCTTCAATGGCTTCTGTCGGCATTAGGTAAGTCAGGTCACCGGTAAAGCCAACCACTTCTGATTCGACCCAGCGATCTTTTCGAACTTGAACAGAACAACGATCGCCTAAAGCAACCACACAGCCTACCGCCTCCATGGTCAAGCCAACCATACGGGTAACCTTCCCTTCAAGCTGCGGAGGTAACGCGGACACAGACACACTACTGAGTTTACTAAGACGTTCGGTAAGGGTTGGCATGACAACTAGCTATCAAGTAATGAAAGGTGACGAAGTTCTTCCCAAACGGCTTCTAGCCTTTGTTCAAGCCGTCCATCAATATGAAAAGATTTAGAGTCAATGACAAAGCTGCCACTAACAAGAGAGTCATCGGCTTCGACTTGCAAGGTGAGTCTACTTTTCACGCCTAGTTCTTCTAGAACCACAATATCATTTGAGTGCAATCTCAGCCGTACACGGCCTTCATATTCACCAATTTCATCAAACACTCGGGTCAACTGCTCTTTTAAAACCTTATGCCCTTCTTGCTGCATTTTTGCAAGGCAAACGTTTTCAACTATTCTCGCCATAGAATGATATAAGACATCTTCAACAGCGGTACGACTTTCCTCTAAAGGCGATGTAATTTCTTTTACAATATTCGCTAATAACGCTTCAATAGACTCTAATTGCGCTTCGGCTACTTCTCGAGCCTGAGCCTTTCCCTCTTCAATACCTAAAAGCCGGCCTTCCTCATGACCTTTTTCAAAGCCATCGACTTCCCCTTTCGCAAATCCATCAGAATGGCCTTTTTTATGACCTTCTTCTTCCCCTTGGATAAAACCTTCATCATAAGCCGCACTGCGAATTTCTTCTAACTGCGAAGCCGTAAGAGGCTCATACACCAAAGAATCCTGATCCACTTCCTCCGTGGTCACCATGGTGTCTTTTTGAATAAGAATAGCAGGACCAGAATGCTCACGCGGCGCGTTATTCTCTAAATGGGGAAGCTCCCAGCGCTCATAAGCTGTCAGCTTACGCTCACTTTTTTCCTGTTTATCAGACATAACCTAACTAAACCATCTGCTCACCGCCGCCACCGAGGACTATCTCCCCGTTCTCAGCAAGGCGTCTGGCCACGGCCAATATTTCTTTTTGAGCCACTTCCACTTCACTGACCCGTACAGGACCTTTTGCTTCTAAATCATCCCTCAACATATCGGCCGCACGAGATGACATGTTCTTAAAGATTTTATCTTGCATGTCTGGATCAGCCCCTTTAAGCGCTAAAATCAGGGTTTCAGACTCTACCTCTCGCAGAATTACTTGAATACCGCGGTCATCCACGTCTAATAAGTTATCAAAGACGAACATCAAATCCTGAATAGTATTCGCCAAATCTTCATCCACATCACGAATAGACTCCATGAGTTCAGATTCTACCGAGCTATCGATAAAGTTCATAATATTGGCAGCGGTGCGGACACCACCAATAGTGGTTGACTGTGTAGAATTATTTCCGGAGAACTGGCGTTCCAGTATATTGTTTAACTCTTGCAAAGCAGCGGGCTGCACTGTTTCCAAAGCCGCCACACGTAACACTATGTCTAAACGAACTCGCTCATCAAAATTGGCAAGGATATCAGCCGCTTGATCAGGGTCTAAATAAGAAATAACAATTGCCTGAATTTGCGGATGCTCATAACGAATAACATCCGCAACAGCTCGCGATTCCATCCATTTGAGGGTATCCAAACCCGTCGTATTACCACCAAGCAAAATTCGATCAATCAAACTGCCCGCTTTCTCTTCACCCAACGCCTCGCGAAGCATATTTCGAATGTACCCATCCGCTCCCAAACCTAACCCCGTTTGGTCTCCCACTAACACCAGAAAATCATCCAAGACTTTTTCAACCTGATGGCGCTGGATATTGGAGAGCTGCGCCATCGTTTGACCAATCTTCTGGACTTCTTTTGGCCCCATATGCTTCAAAATTTGCGCAGCGTCCGACTCCCCCAGCGACATCAGAAGTACGGCTGCCTTTTGAACGGAACTTAACTCTGCGCCTTGGTTTTCACTCATTTACTTTCCATTACCCATTGTTTAACCACTTGAGCCACACGCTCTGGCTCTTCTGCTATCAAACCACGAATCGCATTTAACTGGCGATCAATTTTCTCAGGAGAGCCGGGCACCAATATATCTTCTGCACTAACAAGAGAGACTTGATCATCTGAAATCTCATCCGTCTCATCAGAAAAAATAGCCGCTTCAGTGTCTTCGGTAACCGCAATCTTATTTTGGTCGCTAAGGGCTTTCAAGATTGGACGAACCACGACCAACAGCAATACAAGCACAAATATACCAACCAAAGTAGGCTGAATTAAACTCAAGAACCACGCCTGCTGATAAAACGGCAACTCAATCTCTGGTTCCTCTGGGTCAGGCAGAGCAAAGGGAGAATTAATAACACTCACACTGTCGCCCCGAGAGGGATCGTAACCAACGGCATCACGCACTAATAACGTTAAACGCCCAAGTTCATCATCGCTCCACGGCGTTCTCACAACCGCAGACGTATCAGGGTTCAGGCTGACCAAATCATCCACGACAACCGCCACTGACAGCCGTCTCACCATACCTTGCTGACGTTTTGTATAACTAATACTTCTATCAAGCTCAAAATTACGTGTGGTTTCTTCGCGAGATTGCCTGTTTGTCCCAGTGGAATTTCCACCTATCGGTGCGCCGTTTTCATCAACGGCTTCAGGAACAGAGACAGCACCAGGAGGCTGATTAGTCAATGCGCCTGGAATACCTCCCGTATTTGCACCTGCACCGCGATTTTCTCTTAATGTTTGTTCACTACGCAGGGCCAAAAGGTCTGGGTTGTACTGCTCATCTGTCTTTTCTACTGCCGTAAAATCAACATCAGCCGACACTTCTGCTTTAAAACGTCCTTGACCAATCACTGGACCAAGAATGTTGTTCACCCGTTGCAATAGGACATCTTCTACTTTTCGAGCGTAATCAAACTGCTTACCCGCCACAGACAACTCAGAATCCGTATCTTTTTCCGTCAATAACGTGCCACGTTGATCAACAACGGTGACATCCTTATCGCTTAACTGGGAAATACTCGACGCCACCAAATTCACTATCGCTTCCACTTGGCTGCGATCTAAACGTCGTCCAGGGTAAAGCTCTAGAAAAACCGATGCGGAAGGCTTACGCGTATCGCGCACAAATACCGACTCTTTTGGAATCGCCAAATGTACACGAGCACTTTTGATACTCTGCAGGCTAGAGATAGTACGACTCAATTCACCTTCTAAACCTCGTCTGTAACGGGTCGTTTCGACAAATTGTGAGGTACCAAGTCCTTGCTCTTGATCCATTATTTCCATACCGACAATGTTATCGGAAACAATACCTGAACCGGCGAGTTTTAGTCGCGCCTGATGGTAGTAATCGGCCTCAACAAGCAAAGCACCTGTATTCTGATCTAGTTTGAAAGGAATGTTGTTAACACTGAGAATTTCGACGATCTGATCGGCATTATAATCAGTAATGCTGCTTAAAACAGGCTTATAGTCTGGTCCGTTACTCCATAAAACCGCCGCCAAGCCAATTGCGATAGATGCAGCTAAACCGACCATTAATGCCAGCTGACGTATAACGGTCAGCTTGTTAAAGCCGGTAACTAACTCTAAGTAGAGCTTTTGCTCCGATTGTTCTGCAGGGACATTATCCATTAAAAAGCGCCAAGCGGTTTATTACGCCTAAATAGGCATATTCATGATTTTTTCATACGCGTCTACAAGTTTATTACGCACCTGAGTCATTGCTTCAAATGACACACTCGATTTTTGTAGACCAATCATAACTTGAGGTAAATCAACCCCTTCGTCACCGCGCTCATAAGATTGGGCTAATTGTGTAGATTCTTTTTGCAAAGCGTTTACATTGTTAACGGCATTTTTCAGCATTTCTGCGAAATCGGCTCGCTCAACTGTTTGTCCGCTTCCCTCTTCACCGCCCACCTTGGCAATGTTAGACACAGGAGAACTAGGCGCCTGAACCTGCGACCGCATATCCCTCATTTGGGACAACACCTGATTAATGTCTGGTCGACCAGAAATCATGTTATTCACCTAAAAAATCACATTTATATAACTTAACATAACGCTAATACACAGCTTAGCATAAAGCGAATGAAAACAAGACACAAAAATCAATCGACATCTATACCGCTTTCACGCATTTTGGCGATTTTATAGCGTAAAGTTCTAGGGCTGATTCCTAATTTATCTGCCACAACTTTACGTTTTCCATGCGCATCAAGCAAGGCTTGGGCAATGATACGAAACTCATGTTGTTGCACACCTTTTCCAAGAATAGAGGCCGCACTGTCTTCTTCTACCTCCGACACACTCATCGCTGGTGCCAAACTCATCATATCAAAAGCAATGTGATCTTCATTAATTTGTGCATTTGGGCTTAAGATCAAGGCTCGTTGAATAACATTATCCAATTCTCGAACATTACCAGGCCAAGGATGCGCTTCTAATTTACTTTGGGCTGACGGCTTTAAGATCGCACCGTTAATTCGCATTTTAGCCGCATGCTTGGCCAGCAAATGCTGTGCTATCGGTAAAATATCACCTTTACGCTCGCGAATCGGTAACCAACGCAGTGGAAACACATTCAAACGATAGTACAAATCTTCCCTAAATCCCCCTTCGCGAACATACTCCGCCAAATCACGGTTTGTCGTGGCAATGATTCTTACATCTAAAGGAATCGATTTTTTCCCACCAAGACGCTCAACCTCCTGCTCTTGTAAAACCCGCAACAGTTTCGCTTGTAATCCCACATCCATTTCAGTGATTTCATCTAGCAATAAAGTACCGCCATTGGCTTGTTCGAACTTACCCGCCTGAGAGGAAACCGCCCCCGTATAAGCCCCTTTTTCGTAACCAAAAAGAATCGCCTCCAGCATATTCTCGGGGATAGCAGCGCAGTTAATAGCAACGAAAGGTGCATTAGGACGGTTAGAATGCTGATGAATATAATGCGCGAGCACTTCTTTACCTGTCCCACTTTCACCGCAAATTAAAACAGTTGAATCGGTAACAGCGACACGTTTAGCCAATTCTAACAAGGCAATACTTGCCGGATCTTTCGCAATGGGCCTAGGCGTTGATGATGTCGCCACTTTTACTGTGTACTTCGCAATAGCATTAAGTAGCTCTTCCTCTTGAAATGGCTTTAACAGATAGTCTACTGCACCATCGCGCATCGCCTCCACGGCATGAGCAATATCACCATATGCCGTCATCAACATAATGGGCAATTCTGGGTAAGCGTCAATAACGTGGCGTAATAATCCGTAACCATCCATTCCAGGTAAATTAATATCTGAGACGACCATATCAAATGTATTATGCTTGAGGGCTATAATCGCCTCTTCCGCACTGTACACCATTTTACACTGATAGCTTGCCAGCATGAGCGTGTCTTCCAGCGCCTCAGCAAGCCCTTTGTCATCTTCTACTATCAATAACTTAACATCAGACATTTCATACCCTTACAAGAGGAAGCGTCAAACTGGCTGTCGTGCCAGCACCCTCTATACTGTCTATTTCAAATTTCCCATGATGAGGCTCTTGCGATGGCTTTCACAACCATCAACCCCAACCCTGTCCCATGCTGTTTCGTGGTGACAAAGCCTTCTTGCACATGCTCTAAATGCGCTTTTGACATACCGATACCACGATCTTTAAAGGTCAGTGTCACATAGCCTTCATGATGATGCCAATGCAATCGCACCAAATCCCCTTCTGACTGAGCATCAATCGCATTGTTCAATAAATTAAGCAGCGCCCCTAATAATGTTTCTTTATTGCATTGAATACAATCTGTCACCAAAAAGTCACAACCTTCCGCTTCGAGACGCATGTTTTTGAGGCTCACAAATTTCTTCGCAATGCTGGATCAGCTCCTTAATAAAGTCATCAACAGCTACCGTTTCATCTAACTTTATTTCACTGCGTGAAAAGATCAACATGTCCCGAATTTGTTTTTCAATATTCGCCAATCTATCCGCCAGTTTATTCGCAAAAGTTTGGCGCATAACAGGAGGAAGATCCGGCTTTTGTAAATGGCCAGCGTACAAGGTTGCTGAAGAGAGTGGTGTTCTAATTTGATGAGCTAACGCAGCAACCATTTTGCCCATATTAGACAATCTTTCATGGTGGCTCAGCTTCTTCTGCAACAAATACGCTTCCGTCAAATCAACCAGAATCACCAACTGCCCTGGTACATTCCCCAATGAAGCGGTCTCCACACGAACACGACGCCCTGTCACCATACTCACATCATGACCATCGTCTTTTTGCGGACGAAAGCTCATTGGAACAATGGTTCCCCAAGCTTTACCAACCAAAGGGAGATTGAACAATCGGTCTGCGACAGGGTTCGCCATGACCACCATGCCATCTTCGTTTAGTAATAAAACGCCAACCGGCATCGATTCAAACAGCTGCTGAAACTGCAATACAAGAATACGGTTCTTATCCTGCTCTTGGCGCTTATCCTGCTCTGACCTTTCCAGTTGTTCGTACAACCGGACCACTTCCTGTTGAAGATCTAGATAAGACTTAGCCAACACATCTGAAGACTCGGAAAACGCTTTAAACGCGGCTTTTAATTCCGCAATTTCTTCATCCTTTGTCACTAAAACTCCGATTTATCAATATTATAGCGACGCATTTTTTCAATAAGAGTGGTGCGTTGTATTTGAAGATTTTGAGCCGCTTTAGACACCACTCCTTGAGTGGACACCAAAGCTTGACGAATCAGCAATGCCTCTAGATGACGAACATGTAAATTCAAATTCACCCCTGAGGCCTGAGGAAACGTATGCAACTGTTTAATTTCTTTTAAAACAGACGACAACGTTTTTGACCGCCAAGGTAAAGGGCAAAACCAGACATTATAATCCCCCTCAACCTCCATAGATTCATTCAAAGAAATCACGGGTACCATTTCATCCAATTCAAAAGACGATATTGCCTTTCCTAATACGACAAAATCAGGTAAGTGAAACGCTGTCAACGACGTACTGTGTTCAATACCAATAAAGGTTAAGATACTGGAAACACTCGAAATTTCTTCGTCATCTAAACCACATAACCAAGCCTTCACACCATCACCTCAACCCCAAAGAATGCACTTATGATAATGTGTTTTCATCACCCATTTACAAGTTGCATCGCAAATTCTTACCATGAAAATTTTATAATTTTGACAGCATTTCATCAAACGCTTGCTGCGAATCAAGTGGATTCTCGTACCAAGATAACACCCCTAATAAAGGCGCCGATAACATACTGGTAAGGCTAGCAAGATTCTCTTCAAAACCAGGCATTTTTTCTTTACCAGAGTTTGCAACCCAACCAGCCAAAGACAACCCATCACGGACAATTGCTTCCGCAGTCAAAATAGCATGATTCAAACAACCAAGCTTCATATTAACAACCAGAATGACAGGAAAACGCAACGACTTAGCCAGATCGGACAAAAACTCCCTATCATTTAAAGGCACTCTCCAACCACCCGCTCCCTCAATCAAAGCAAAATCATGGGGAGTCAGCAATGTACCTTTTATAAACCCCTCTAATCGAGAAGCCGTTACCAGCCGCCCCTCTTTCATCGCTGCAATATGAGGTGCAATCGCAGCCTCTAACACCACAGGATTTATTTGCTCATAAGACAAATTAACACTACTCGCCTGCTGCATCAGCAATGCATCACTATTTCGCAAGCGATCTTCGACAAACTCAGCCCCGGCTGCAATCGGCTTTAATCCTATTGACTTAAGGCCAGCCCGTTTTGCCGCCTCCAGCAACCCCACCGTGACATAAGTCTTACCTGCATCGGTATCAATACCCGTTACAAAAAAACGCTTTTTCACTCACTACTCCTGAATTCTAATAGGCCGATGCGCCACAACAAACGAGACTTGATAACTCAGTGGGATACCAAACTCACGACGCTGCTTTTCATATTCGCGCAAAAATGCTTTCCACTTACTGGGTGAGACAGAGGCATTAGCAGCCTCTGCAATCAGACTTGCCCCCACTTTTTTTAACGAATAAACCGCCGCCTCTGGTGAATCAAACCACATTAAAATATCAGATAACGGAGAAGACAAAAGGTTCAACCCTGACGCTTTAACACACGCTACAAGCGCATCTGATGACATATAGTCATGAATATGCTTTTTATCATCTAGGCCACACCAAGCTTTAGTAATCTCTGGCATAGAACCTTGCGAAAGTGTTGAGAAAACCACATAGCCACCAGGCTTTACGACACGATAAAGCTCTGCAAACAGATCCACGGGGCTAAGGCACCACTGAATAGCCAGACTCGAAAAAACCAAGTCACAAGACTGATCCTGAAGTGGCAATCGCTCAGCGTCCGCACAAACGTAATGGATATTTGACAAAGAGGTCGCGCCCTCTCTCGCAACAGCCAACATCTGTGGTGCCAGATCAAGCGCTATCGTGCATTTAGGCGTTAATTGCTCTGATAAAGCCGCCAACGCCTGACCGGTTCCCGTACCAAGATCCAATACGACATCCGCCTGACTGAGAGGCAACATGGCCAAAAGTCGATTGAGAACAATTTTTTGAAAATCCGCATAAGAATCATAAGATTGCGAAGCACGATCAAAACGCTTAGCCAATTGCCGCTTATAGCTAAGCGTCGATATATCAGGGGTTATTAGCATCGATAAAGTTTTCTATATGACGTACACACGCCTCTTCATCTTCAAGAAAAGACTGATGCGCACAATTGGACAGTACAACACAGTGCTGCAAAGGGTTTACATCAGCTTGTTGTTCAAATGACTTGCTCGAAACCAACACATCCTTACCACCAAGTATGTGTAAATTAGGACGATCTAAAAGCGACCACTCACGGCGCACATCAAGCCCTTTTAGCAACCGAAGACCACCAATTAAAGCCGGTCGGCTCAAGGTTTTCACGGGTAAAAATGCCTGTAGTTGTTTCACCAAAGCCCGTTCATTATCGGCGCCCTTGGCTTGCAACATCACAAAACGCTTTAGACCCTCTTCCGGTGATTGTTCAACCAAGCTTGCAAAGGTATCGAAGTCCTCGACAGACATCGCATTTTCCCAGCCCTCTCGCTTAATAAAACTCGGCGAAGACGACAAGGTAATCAAACCCACCACACAACTAGAGCGACGAGCAGCGACATAGGCAGATACCATGCCACCTAAAGACCAACCAATCCACCACGACTCTTTTGGTGCGACATCAATTAATTGCTCAGATAACGCATCAATATCGTAATTAGGGCCAATGCGGGAGCGAGAAATCCACTGCTCGTCCAGCGAAATACCAGGTAAATTAGCAACAACAACATAAAAACGCTGACTTAGACGTAAAGCAAACGAACGCATTACTTCTTTCGGCATAGCCCAACCAGATACCATAAAAATAGCTTGATTAGACGCGTCTCCAAACGCCTCTGTTTCAATACGTGCTCGCATGCTGCCCCTCTGTTACTTTGGATTTAAACGTCTTGCATTTCAAAGTGTCGCGGTTAACACTTTTTCGAGTGAGTCACATAATAACACTAAATCACTATCAGAGTGGGCGGCGCTTAAGGTAATTCGTAAACGCGCACGACCAGCTGGCACAGTCGGCGGGCGAATCGCCGTACACCAAACCCCAAGTGCTTTTAACTGCTCGCTAATATCAAGCGCGGTTTTACTGTCGCCCACAATAATTGGCTGAATGGCCGTATTGGAAGGCATTAATTCAACTGGAAGCGACTGAATCCTTTGATGAAAATACTCAATATGTCGAGCTAACCTCTCGCGCCTATCCTGACCTTCTGCTGACTGAATAATCTGCAACGACGCCAACGTCGCACTCGCAATGGCTGGCGACATCGATGTGGTATACACATAAGGCCGAGCAAACTGCGTCAAATACTCCGCATAATCATGAGACGTCGCCACGAACGCGCCAGCGGTGCCAAACGCTTTACCAAAGGTACCCACCAAGATAGGTAGACTATTGGCATTCAAACCCGACAGAGATAAACAACCTTTACCCTGTTCCCCCAGGCAGCCCAAGCCATGAGCATCATCCACCATAAACATCCATTCATGCTTACGCGCTAATCTAGACAGTTCAAGCAACGGCGCTATATCGCCATCCATACTAAATACACCGTCTGTGACCAATAGACCTGGCATGGCAGATTTTGCCAATAGCCTTTCCGCGCTCACCACATCGCCATGCAAATAACGACGCAGCGAGGCCTGCGCCAACATCGCACCGTCAATCAAAGAAGCATGATTGAGCTTATCTTGTAATACTGGACGGTTTTTATCCGCCAGCGCCGATATCACGCCTAGGTTCGCCATATACCCCGTACTAAACAGCATCACTCGATCGTAACCCAGCCAATCCGCTAAGGCGTCTTCAAGCGCTTGATGAGGCGCTAAATGCCCACACACCAAATGCGATGACCCACCACCAACACCATACTTTAGCGCACCAAGATGCAAAGCCTGAATAACATCAGGATGATCTGCCAATCCAAGATAGTCGTTAGAACAAAAAGCAGTATAAGCTTGGTTATTAATACAAGTATGGGGCGTTTGTGCACTGTCCAGCGTCATAGTACGACGCATCAGATTGTGTTGGCGACGCTCCGCAAGCGCTGCCAACACCCAATCCGGTGTATTAAACACTGGCTTCATAAAACAGCTTGGACTCTTCTTGCTTCACAACTTGTGCTGCAATGGCTTCTACAACCGCCTCATCAGAATGAGCCTCACGTTTCTCAGGGTTGATCCCTAAAGTGGCAAACAAAGCCATATCTTTATCGGCTTCTGGGTTACCTGTCGTTAGCAATTTCTCGCCATAAAAAATGGAATTTGCCCCTGCCATGAAGCACAAGGCTTGGGTCTGTTCATTCATTCCTTGACGGCCTGCTGACAAGCGCACATGGGACTTTGGCATCAAAATACGCGCCACCGCGATGGTGCGAATAAACTCGAAAGTGTCCAAATCCTCAACGTTTTCTAACGGTGTTCCCTCTACCTTGACCAGCATATTAATTGGCACACTTTCAGGATGCGGAGACATTTGAGAAAGTTGACGCAACAAACCGACACGATCTTTTTGCTCTTCCCCCATGCCCATAATACCACCACAGCAAAGCTTAATGCCGGAGTCACGGACACGAGATAAAGTATCAAGACGGTCTTGATAAGTTCGTGTGGTGATTATGCTATCGTAAAACTCAGCCGACGTGTCTAAGTTGTGGTTGTAGTAGTCAAGCCCTACTTCCGACAAACGCTTGGCCTGATCATCGTTTAACGACCCTAAAGTAACGCAGGACTCTAACCCTAACGATTTAACACCTTTGATCATTTCAAGCACATATGGAAAGTCTTTTTCTGATGGATGCTTCCACGCCGCTCCCATGCAAAAACGGCTTGCGCCTTTTTCTTTTGCCAACGCGGCTTCTTCAAGCACCTTTTGCACTTCCATTAACTTTTCTTTTTCAAGCTCTGTATTGTAATGACCGCTTTGTGGGCAATATTTACAATCTTCCGGACAAGCGCCAGTTTTAATAGACAACAGCGTACTGACTTGCACTTCGTTAGGCGCAAAGTTTTCTCTATGGATCGTCTGAGCACGAAACATCAAATCCATAAAAGGCAAATCAAATAAGGCTTTTATTTCAGCATGAGTCCAGTCAAAACGCAGTGCACTGATATTACTGGCAGACATATTCGCTACAGACACATTTGTAGACGTACTTAAAGACATAGTATCCTCGATCCATAAAAAGTAATGGAGCAATACTAATGGACTGGAAAAAACTGTCAACCGAAAAAATAACAGAGGTTTACTGCAGTATATTTTTAAATCAGTGCTATCTTTGTAACACAAAATGTAAAAATACCGTATGCCAAGCCTGCCAAGAAGGCTTCCCACTCAACGCAATTCACTGCCACCGCTGCAAACGACCCACTCACCACACCAACATTCTATGTGGAAGCTGCCAAACTGCTTCTCCAACATACCAACAGTGCATCGCACCTTATCGCTTCGAGGGGATTATAAAAGCATTGATTCATAGCATTAAGTTTCATCAAGGAACCCACTACGTTCGACCTCTCACCTATTTGCTAAGTAAGCATCTTATTAAGTCATATGCAGCCGAAAGCTGGCCAGATCAAATCCTCTATGTACCCAGCCATCCAAGTCGAATTAAAGAGCGTGGATTTTGCCAAACAAACACGATGGCCAACCAGTTAGCAAAAAATCTCAAACAGCACCTAGGAAAAAAATGCCCCATCATCCCAAAAAACAATCCACTAAAAAAAGTAAAAAACACCCAAGCTCAACATTCGCTTAGTCGCAAAGAGCGCTTAACAAGCCCTCAAAGCAGCTATGAGATTGACGCCCCTATCAGTGGGCATGTCGCACTATTCGATGATGTCATGACGACGGGAAGTACAATAGAAAACTGCACCACATTATTATTAAAAGCAGGGGCAGAGCGCGTTGATGTCTGGGTTATCGCTCGAACACCCGACAAAACACATTAAGCCGCCACCACTATGACAATCTAGCCATCCGACCTAGCTTTGCTTTAGTATGCGCAGAACAAAGCAAGGTGGACCTTATGAAAACAGATCAAGAATACTTGGATTTAGACAAACAACTTCTCTGGCATCCGTACACATCCATGAGCAACCCCAGCCCACACTTTTTGGTCAAAAAGGCGGTCGGCTGTGAAATTACACTGAGTGATGGACGTACATTAATTGATGGCATGTCATCTTGGTGGAGTGTTATTCACGGCTACAATCATCCTAGAATCAACACAGCTATTCAGCAACAACTGACACAACTCTCCCACGTCATGTTCGGTGGACTCACTCACAAGCCCGCTATTGACCTTGCCGAAACACTCATTGCCATCAGTCCTAGCGATCTACAACGGGTTTTCTTCTCTGATTCAGGTTCAGTTTCCGTTGAAGTGGCACTAAAAATGGCCATCCAATACTGGAATGCTCAAGGAAAACCAAGCAAACAATTTTTTGTCACGCCAAAAAGTGGCTACCATGGAGACACGTTTGCCGCCATGTCCGTCTGCGACCCTGATAATGGTATGCACCATTTATTCAGTGGTGCACTGACACAACAGTTCTTTATCTCTGCCCCCCACCGGACTAGAAACCCCTGTCAAACCAGAATATTTACACGAAATAAGAGCCATGTTTGAAGCAAACCACAATCAGCTAGCAGGCTTCATCATCGAGTTCCCGTCGTGCAAAATGCCAGGGGAATGCGCTTCTATAATCCAGAATATCTAAACCACATACGCGCTCTGTGTGACGAATTCGACATCCTTCTAATATTTGATGAAATCGCAACAGGATTTGGCAGAACAGGAAAACTTTTCGCCACAAATCACACCAGCATTTGCCCAGATATCATGTGCGTCGGTAAAGCGCTAACGGGGGGTATATGACGTTAGCAGCCACCCTAACAAACGACAAAGTTGCCCTGGGTATCAGCGAAAATGACGGCGTCTTTATGCACGGCCCGACCTTCATGGGTAATCCTCTCGCCTGCTCCGCTGCGAATGCCAGCCTCTCCCTGCTGATGAGATACAATATTCCAGAAAAGATCACTCAACTCGAAAACTGGATGAAGACCGCTCTTGCCCCTTGCGCAAAGCTTGAACAAGTTGAAGAGGTGCGGTGCTTTGGCGGCATTGGCGTTGTTGAATTGAAAAACTCAGTTAACTTACACAAAATACAACCAAAATTCGTCGAACTTGGTGTATGGATACGGCCTTTTGGCAAACTCATCTACCTAATGCCGCCTTATGTTATTAGCCAGCAACAAGTGCAAACATTGGCTAAAGCCATCTACCAAGTAGTAAATGAAGAACCTTGCTAAACCACCGGACCAGAAGGTTAAATAATGAGTTGTAGGTCGGCATTTATGCCGACAAAAGCTAATTCAAGGAATCAAGCATTGCCGGCCTAAAGGCACGATCTACAAAATATTCTTTTTTGCGACTTACTGCTTCATGCGTTCTGCAAGATTTCCCTGCTCATACGCCTCTTCTTCAATATGGCTAATGTTGATCACGATATTTTCTGCCCTTTCAATACTGTTAATACTCAGCGCATCTACTTCTTGCATTTTATCGTTAAGGTCACGTGCTACACTTGCCTGCTCTTCTGAAGAAACATTAATTTGTGCTGTCATTTCAACAACACGCTTAATAGCCGCTTCGATATCACTCATTTTTTGCGCAACATCGTTAACACTATCAACCCCTTGCTGGGCAACCGTCGTCCCTTTATCAATGGTACTGGTCACGTCCGCAGTATTTTTCTTCAGCTCTTCTGTCATGCTATGGATACTTTGTGTTGCATTCTGAGTTCTTATCGCCAAAGCACGAACTTCATCCGCTACGACGGCGAAACCACGCCCAGCCTCACCAGCACGAGCTGACTCAATGGCCGCATTAAGAGCCAACAAGTTGGTTTGTTCCGCAATACCACTAATAGAATTCACCACTTCATTAATGCTATCACTGCGCTCTGCCAGCACCGCCACCACTTTTTTCGCATCAGATATGTCTTGGTAAACCTGACGCATGGTTGCGCCAGTTTGCTGGGCAAGCAAGCGGCTACCTCGGGACAACTCACCAACAGACTCCGTTGCCTCAACCGCCACATGAACATGCTCTGCAACATGTGTCACACTAGACAACAATTGAGAACTTGCCGCGACTACATCTTGGAAAGTATTACGTTGCTTATTAAAATTACCTAAATTCGCTGTCACACTGGCTTTCGCTTCAGACGCTCGCTTACGAAGCTGCTGAGCACCTTCTTTAAGACGGTATCGGAAGGTATTTCCGGCAGCCTCTTGGTGAATTTTAGCAAACTTGATGGCCGCTTTTGCGCCAACCGTTTTGCAGTACAGATATTGCCCTATCGGGTTGTGCGCCTCAGAAGATAGCCCTGACACCACCGCATTCAACGATTGGCTTTGATGATAAATCAGCCAAATGCCCAATATAGCCAAAACGGATCCGGCTAATTTTAGTTCAAGACCATTTGACAACCATCCAAGTAAAGCCAACAGCACAAAACAAGACATTAGAGGCCAAGCAGAATTGGCGAGATATGCCATCATCTTAGTCGACATTGGCACCAAGCCCTTACCGACATTAAGACGATCGTAAACTGATTGAGCATGCCGAATCTCATCCCGAGTCGCCTTGCGACGCACGGACTCATAACCCACTACCTTACTGCCATCCAACAGCGGACTCACATGCGCACTCACCCAATAGTGATCACCGTTCTCGCAACGATTTTTCACCAACCCCATCCAGCTTTTGCCTTGCTTCAAGTTTGACCACATATCAGCAAAAACAGCCGCAGGAACATCAGGGTGACGAATGATATTATGAGCCTTACCAATCAGCGCTTCGCGCTCATAACCAGCCACCTCGCAGAAAACATCATTAACAAAGGTAATACGTCCTTTCACATCGGTGCTGGAAACTAGAACATAGCTTTCAGGAAAATCATTTTCTTTATTTGTTACTGGCATTTTTCGCATAAACAACTCTCGATTTTATAGTAATTATTTTTATCACATATTGTGTGATTTATGATTCTTTGTAGATAGCTTAAAAGTACACCAATAATGACTTACTCGTCATCAAAATCTCGATACGCATCCGGTGCTAAATCCTCAAATCGAGTATATTTACCCACAAACGCCAATCGACAAGTACCTATTGGACCATTACGCTGCTTACCTATAATAATTTCCGCAATACCTTTATGAGGCGTGTCTTCGTGATATACCTCATCACGATAAACAAAAGAAATCACATCCGCATCCTGCTCGATCGCCCCAGATTCACGCAAATCTGAGTTTACTGGGCGTTTATTAGGACGGTTCTCCAAGCTACGGTTAAGTTGAGAAAGCGCAACCATTGGACAATCCATTTCCTTGGCTATAGCTTTAAGAGATCGAGAAATCTCTGAGATCTCATTCGTACGACCTTCAGTAAAACCTGGAATTTGCATCAACTGAAGATAATCGACCATGATCATGGCGACGCCACCATGCTCTCGAGCAATACGGCGCACACGAGAACGCATTTCCGTTGGACTGATACCACCCGTATCATCGATAAATAGCTTGCGGTCTTTGAGCATTTTTACCGCTGACATCAACTTATCCCAGTCCTCTTGAACCAACTGACCAGAACGCATACGTGTCTGATCAATTCGCCCAAGAGAAGAAAGCATACGCATCATCAATGATTCCGCAGGCATCTCCAAACTGAACACGATAACAGGCTTATCACTGATCATGGCAGCATTTTCCACCAAATTCATAGCAAAAGTCGTCTTACCCATGGATGGGCGACCTGCAACGATAATCAAATCTGCGGGCTGCAAACCCGCTGTCATCGCATCTAAATCCGTAAAACCTGTGCTCAAGCCTGTAATTGCGCCATCTTGATGATAAAGCTCATCAATTTTATCCACCGTAGCACTCAAGATATCCGCGGCAATTCGTGGCCCACCTTTTTTCTCACCGCCTTCCGCGATCTGAAATATCTTCCGCTCAGCCTCATCCAATACCTCAGCTGCCGTCATACCTTCTGGATGAAACGCACGCGCTGAAATATCATTGGTCGTAGAGATAAGGCGACGTAAGATGGAGCGTTCTCGCACAATATCGGCATAGGCTGCTATATTCGAAGCACTAGGAGTCGCTTCAGCCACCTCGATAAGATAAGCCATGCCACCAATAGACTCTAAGTCACCGCGCTTATCAAGGCGCTCACCAATGGTCACCACATCAATCGGTTCAGATTCATCGGCTAAGCGTGCAATAACAGTAAAAATTAACTTATGCTCTGGACGATAAAAATCATCCGCAATAACCAACTCAGAGACTCTTTCCCAAGCTTGGGGATCAAGCATCAAGCCACCAACAACAGAACGCTCAGCTTCAATGGAATATGGCGGTAATTTAATAGAAGCGACTTCAGAATCATTTAGTTGCACGCAAAACACCCATACAGAGACAGAAAAAACAGGAAGATTAGCTTATCACGCTAATAAAAAAGGGCATCTTGCAATAGCAAGACACCCTTCTCTTATTCAAGAAAGATTCGCATCTCTCTTAAGTAATTTATCGAAACAAATTACTCAGCGATTACAGACAAAGTAACCGTTACAATCACTTCAGCGTGAAGTTGAACGTCTACTTCGAAAGAACCTGTGTGACGAATCGCGCCTTCTGGCAGACGGATTTCCGCTTTCTCTACTGCTACTTGCGCAGAAATAGCATCAGCGATGTCACGAGTACCGATAGAACCAAAAAGCTTACCTTCGTCACCAGCATTCGCAGCGATAGTGAAAGTTTTACCTTCTAGCAATTGAGCACGAGCTTCAGCAGCCGCTTTACGCTCTGCTGCTTGAGCTTCAAGTTCAACACGGCGCTCTTCAAAGCTAGCCAAGTTAGCTTTAGTAGCCATTACAGCTTTTTTGTTTGGAATCAAAAAGTTACGAGCATAGCCTGGTTTAACAACTGCAACGTCACCAATACCGCCTAGCTTGTTTACTTTGTCGAGTAGAATAACTTCCATCTCGATCACCTCTAATTAATCATTAGCTATCACTTGAGTTGGACGCCTTACCTTGGATTCTAGAACGAATATTCACAAAACTATCAATCACACAAAGTGCGACTAACACGTTCGCGAAATACACATTCAAAACAAAAAATCCCACAAGGTAAAATGCGATCAGTCCAACAACCCCAATTTCTTTTTTTGCTAAAACACCATGTACTAAAGCAAGCCCTGGCAACACTAATGCAGGAATAGCAGCTTGAGACAGAATAGCAAAGGACCCACCTAAGGATTCCCCTACAAGAATCATTCCACCCAACACCAAACTAAACGCGATCGGCAGCCTCAATTGATGAAATTCTGCGCGTAAACCGCCAGGATTATAGAATCCTGCTTGCCACTTTCTCGCCAAAAACAGCGAAATCACGGCAATCACCACTTGGAAGATGGACACAGCCATCACCGCTTGGTTAAAGATCATATCTTTATCGGGAACTTCAACACCTTCCGAAACCAATACTTTTTGAACCAAGGCAACAGCCAAATTCAAAACATCAGCCATCAAAAGAGGCTGAAGCAGAGTGCTAACGACCGCTAAAAAGCTGCCAGCTAATAACACCCAACTCCATGACATGGTTGATCTAAGCAAATAGGCCAACAACATCACATCGACTAATACCATAAGTGCCGTTGCATCGCCTTGGTATATCCACAGCACAAACGCTGGTAAACATCCCCAAGCTAATACAGGTATTCCTTCTTTTACACCTTTGCGAAGCACCACCAATCCAAGGATTGCAGCGGCCAGCCAAAACATCATAGGAATTAGACCAAACACCATAACACCTATTATGGCATTAAGACGTTTTTTCATTACCCAATTTGCTAAACCACTCATATAAAGCGCTTCTTTAGCCTATTAATTAAAATGGCTATCAGTGTAAGGAAGCAAAGCAATGTAGCGAGCGCGTTTAATTGCAGTCGCTAGCTGACGCTGGTAACGAGCCTTAGTGCCAGTAATACGGCTAGGAACGATTTTACCAGTTTCAGTGATGTAACCTTTCAGTGTGTCTAGATCTTTGTAATCGATCTCTTTAACGCCTTCTGCTGTAAAACGGCAGAACTTACGACGACGGAAAAAACGAGCCATGAGTGTCTCCTAATAAAAATAGATTAATCTTCAGATTCTTCAGATACTTCGTCAGAATTGTCGTGGTGACGCTCTTCACGTTGAGGAGCAGAACGACGATCTTCACGACCTTCAGAAGCTTTAATAGGAGATACGTCAGTTACCGCATCTTTACGACGAATCACCAAGTTACGGATGATGGCATCGTTGTAGCGGAAAGTGTCGTTTAGTTCAGACAAAACACTGTCAGAACACTCAATGTTCATTAGAACATAGTGTGCTTTGTGAATTTTGTTAATTGGGTAAGCAAGTTGACGACGGCCCCAATCTTCAAAACGGTGAACTTGACCACCATCTTCAGTGATTAGGTTAGTGTAACGCTCTACCATTGCTGGTACTTGCTCGCTTTGATCTGGGTGAACCAGAAAGACGATTTCATAATGACGCATTTAAGCTCCTTATGGGTTCTTAGTCTCCACGCTTGCTTCCCCTGTGATAAAGCTGTGAGACAAGGAGTATTGATTTACAGGGACGCGCATTATATAGCACGAGTGGACAATAAGTAAACGAAATCAACACACCAACTCTGAAAACCATAAAAAAGTCGCTTTCGGTGGCGCCATGTAAACCCAAAAAAGCAATAAATACGCACTCTACGAAAATGTTTTACAGCTCTAATCAAAGACCATAAAATCAAATGGATTTTTGTTTGCGCCCTTTTACTTAACTCTTTTTGACGGACATAGTTTTCATGAAAAAAGTATGCTTAACACTGCTATTGGCTATTCCAGTCTTTGCTCAGGCCGACACCAATTTGGGCATCATTGCAGTCAAGTCAGATTCCCTCTATAAAGACACGGATTCTGAGTCTACTTTTTTACCTAACTTTAGTTATGAAGGCGAACACTTCTTCCTTCGCCTACCTGAAATCGGCTATCGTTTTCTACCCAAACAGTCGGCCCAAAACATGTCAGTGGGCTTATCTTACGAAAGCACAGGATTCGATCCCGATGACTCAAATAATGCCAATATTAGGCAGCTCGATGATAGGGACGCCAGTATTATGGCATTTGCATCCTATCAGCTAGGTCCAGTTACCACAAAGATAGCGCAGGATATAAGCGGCGAACATGATGGCTACTACGCACAAATATCGGCGGGATACCCTATTGCTGCTGGCGCTTGGACAGTGATCCCATCCATCGCTTATCGGTATATGGACAGTAAAATGAGCAACCACCTATTTGGTGTATCTCAAGCAGAATCAGCGAGAACAGGCGGTGCAATTGATGCCTATGATACAGATGCTATTTCTTCCATTCGCTATGGAGTAAGAGGGATCTACCCCGTGTTTAAAAGCCTTAACCTCATGCTTGGTATCAGTCATACACGATTCGATAAAGACATTCTAAAAAGTCCTATCGTAGAAGATAACACCATTACTTCTGTGTTAGCGGGTGTTAGCCTGTCCTTCTAAAACAGCCGCAACTTGAAACCGCGAACTAAAACGCTTTACCACAAACAAAGGCTTCGGAATAAACCTGATGAGCAAACTTTCCAACAATAGCCAAGCCATGCTCTTTGGGCTTGGCGCTGTTTTACTCTGGTCAACGGTTGCAACAGCCTTTTCACTGTCTCTTAGACATTTTTCCCCAACACAGCTTCTGCTCGTCGCCAATCTAATATCGCTGCTCTTTTTAGTTAGCCTAATTATGTATAAAGGCGAAATAAAGTCGTTAATGACCATAGCAAAACAAACGTGGAAGTCATCTTTGTTTTTTGGTGCTATTAACCCATTTCTTTATTACTTAATATTACTGCAAGCCTACAACACCCTTCCCGCTCAGGAGGCACAGGCCATCAACTATACTTGGGCAATCATGTTAAGCTTTATGGCCGTGCCCATTCTCAAGCAGCGACTTAAACCTGCAGACTATCTCGCCGCTGGAGCCTGCTATTTTGGTGTCTTATATATTTCAACCCGTGGGCAGATTGGCTCATTAGAATTTTCCAATGCTTCTGGTGTCGCATTCGCTCTATTTAGCACTATTATTTGGGCACTTTATTGGCTACTAAACACAAAAGATAACCGTCCTAGCCTAATAGGTATTACGCTAAACTTCGCCTTTGCATTGCCATTAATACTTATTTTTGCGGGTATCACTGGAGAGCTAACGCAGTGGGATAACAATGGCTTGTGGGGCGCCATTTATATTGGTTTGTTTGAAATGGGATTAAGTTTTGTTTTATGGAACAAAGCAATGAAATTAACAACAAACGCCAGCCAAGTCGCTAACCTCATCTTTTTATCCCCTTTGCTGTCCATTATTTGGTTGTCACAATTTGCAGGAGAACCCATCCTAAATTCCACTATCATTGGTCTAGCGTGCATTCTTGTTGGGCTGTTTGTACAAAACGTAGCGAAAAAAACCAAACAATCTACATAGGACTCTCCATGCCAGCGTTTGCTTATTTACTTTTGCCCATTTTTTTCTGGTCAGGCAATTACATTTTAGGGCGTATTACTGTCTCAAGCGGCATAGATCCCTTTTCCATTTCATTTTTACGCTGGTCCCTCGCTTGCTTAATCATTTTGCCTTTTGCTTACAAAAAACTCCGGTTAGAACGTCACATCATCATGAATAACTGGCAATTACTGGCACTATTTGGTTGGCTTGGTATCTGCAATTACAATTTATTTTTGTATATCGGACTCACCTCAACCACAGTAACCAATGCTGTACTACTCAACTCCATTATGCCAGTGATGATTTTAATCACCGCGCGCATACTATTGGGCAGCAAAACCTCTTGGCGCCAAAACACTGGCATTTTAATCTCTACACTAGGCGCCATCACCATCGTCAGTCGTGGCAGTTTGGAGACCTTTTTACATCTCAGTTTTTCACCAGGCGACCTGTGGATTATCACAGCCGCCATCAGCTGGGCAATTTATTCCGTACTGATTGTAAAGCGACCAAAAGACATGTCTCTGATTGGCTTTTTCGCGTGCACCGCACTAATTGGCACGTTTATTCAAGCGCCGCTATTTTTTCTCTTCGGTCACGGCTCACTTACTGATCTTAGTGTAAGTAACTGGGGAGCCATTTTTTACATGGGACTGTTTGCCTCTATCGGCGCATTTCTATGCTGGAATACTGGCGTACAAAAACTGGGCGCTGCCACAGCAGGGCACTTCATTCATTTACTGCCTGTTTTTAGTATTGTTCTATCCGTTATCTTTTTGGGTGAAAACCTACTAAGCTTCCACTATGTCGGCATTCTACTCATTTTTTCAGGGATTTTTGTCGCAACCATGCTAAATAAAAAAATAACCAAATCACAAACACCCCAATAAGACAAAAATATCTTAACCTCTATTCTTCGCCATTCGGGTGCTAATCATGATGCTCGAAAAAATGAACAGCATCCCCAAAATGGCGTAAATATCAGGCACATGGTCCCAAATAACCCAGCCCCAAAAGCCGCTGAATACCACACCAACATAACTTACTGGTGAGACGATACTGGCTGGCGCATAGGTGTAAGCCAAATTATAAAGATACATGCCAACATACAAGGTGACAGTAACAGCTGCCACTAAAGGCCAAACCTCTAAAGGCAAAACCAATGACTCACCTTGTAACCATACCAAAGGCAGTGACAACACCGTCGACACAAAAAAATACACAAATAACGTTTCTTGTCCAGAAACCTGCTGAGACAACATACGCGTCGTCACCATGGACAGCGCCAACCCAAGAGCCGATATAAAACCGACAAGATGCCACGGGTTCAAATGATCCGGTGTTGGCTGAATAACAAAAGCCACCCCAATAAACCCAATAATCAAGGGCAACCAGCGCGCCTTCGGAATGCGAATCCGATGCAGCATCCATACCACAAACGGCACACACAAAGGCGCGCATGTACGTAATAAAGACGCTTCAACAAGGGGGATGTGATTCAATGCCCAGTAGTAAAAAAGAAAGCCCACAAAGCCACCAAAACTACGTAGAAAATGAATTTTCCACACCACAAAAGAACGCTTTTGCCAACGTCCGTGCATCTGCGGTAATAATATGAGGGCGCAAAAGAGACTTTGCCAAAATACTAAAGTTGATACCGGAATCATGGTTTGAGCCTGCTTGGCAGCCAATGCGGTAAGCGACATAACAAACGCATAAGCGATTGTCATTATGATACCTTTCTTCAACAACTCATTATCATCTAACACTAAATCGCTCTTTCTATAAACGTGAAGCGGGATGACTATTTAACTGAACCAAACTAGATTGTCGAGCGACTAGATACGCCGACACCAAGATAATTAGAAAAAAGCACATGAGGTTCAATTTGAGACAATACGGACACAGGTTCATGAGCAATCACTTCACCCTGCTCGATCAAAATAACACGCCCTCCCACCAAGCAAGCCTCTTGAGGCAAATGGGAAATCAGCAAGGTCGTTAACCCTAACTCCTCAGTAACCTCATTAACCAAATAAAGCATTTCTTCCCGCAAAGCGGGGTCCAAGGCACTAAAAGGCTCATCCAACAATAAAATAGGTTTCTTTCTAACGAGAGGCCCGAGCAATCGCGACTCGCTGGGCTTGGCCACCTGACAATGCCTGAGGAAAACGTTTCATCTTATCAACAAGCTGTGTTTTTTCCAACGCCCAACTCACTTTTTCCTTTTGCTCTGGCGTTAAATTCAGCGAAGGCGACACACCAATGGCGACATTCTGCCAAACGGTCAACTGCGGAAAGAGATTATCACTCTGAAACAAAGTAGAAATAGGACGTTCATAAGCCGGTAAAGACAATAGAGACTCCTCATGAAAATACAGCTCACCACGTCCCTCTAAATACCCTCCCAGCAGATGCAAAAGCGTACTTTTCCCTTCACCACTGCCTCCTAGTAAGGTGGTCATACCCGGCTCAATATTCACACAATAATTTGCATGAAAACGCTCCCAATCATATTGAAGGTTAATTTTTAACATGTACACCACCCATTTTTCCGCCTACAAAGCGAGATGAGCAATAAAACAGCATCAAGCAAAGTAAAATCAACACCACCGCCACACAGGAACCTTCTTCCAAACGATAGGAACCAATGAGTTGAAAAAGATACAAGGGCAAAGACACCAATCCCTGACTGCCGAACAAAGCAATCACTCCCATGTCTCCCAAAGACAGTAACAGCGCATAACCTAAAGCTTGAGCCACATTCACGCGAACTAAGGGCCACTCAAGTCGCCACCGCGACCAAGACTGAATACCTAAGCTCAGATAGACATTCCTAAAGCGCCGCTCTTGTTGATACATCACTGGCATTAAAGCGCGCAGCACAAATGGCAACGCCATTACCGCATTCACCCACACGACAATCCAGTAGCTCGACTGCAGCCCCCAACCAATATCTCGTAACGCCAGAAACAGGCCTGTGGCTATTACCAGCCCTGGTACCATTAAGATCATATTACCCAAGTGTTCAATTTTATTTGGTAAAAAAGCCAAATATGGACGCCCCATGCAAAACCGCGCAAGCACAGCAAAGCAGAGACCGAGCACTAAACTCACCAAGGCGGCAGGAAGCGCAATCTGTAATGACACCAACACCGCCCGCCAAAGCGCAGGAGACTGCAAAGTTTCAAAAAATAAAGGCGAAAAAATAGGACCCAAAATAGCCAAAAAAGGTGGAATTACCAGCACAAACACACACAGCAAGGCCATACTATCGGCAAACCTTGCCCAATAAGAATCTTTGAGTGGATAACGAGTCAGCGCCAATAAGCTCACATCTTGGCGATTAACAGGTGCTATACGGTATACAAACAACGCGAAGAGCGAACATATCATCACCTGCAGCAAAGCTAAAAAACTGGCTTTATTGAGGTCAAAATCAAACCTGAGAGCTTGATAAATAGCCACCTCCAAGGTGCTAAACTTAGGCCCACCGCCTAGGCTCAACACCACAGCAAAGCTTGAAAAGCACAACATAAAAATAAGCACAAACGCTCCCGGTAAGACTTTTTTCATGTAATGCCATTCAATCCAACGAAAGGCTGTCCAACGAGAAAAGCCCAACTGCGTAGCCTGACGCCACTGACCTGCAGGAATCAAATCATACCCTTGCAACAAAAGACGCACAGCCAAAGGAATATTGAAAAACACATGCGCCAATAAAATACCAGTTAAACCATACAAGGAAACTTGAATACCCAAAAACTGACTTAACCAACCTGAACGGCCATACACTACGACCAATCCCAAGATGGCCACTATGGTTGGCACCACCATCGACACAGAAAACAACTGCAAGAGTGCAGCTCGCCCATAAAATCGTCGGTGCATAAGACAAGAAGCAACAGGAATGGCAATGAGCAAACTAATACCACTGCTTAGCAGGGCTTGCCATAAAGAAAAACGCACAACTCGCCAAAGATAAGGCTGCTGCAAATAGCCAAACCAAGAGTGTAATTCGCTATAACGCAAAAGAGCCGCCAAGCAGACAACTCCCATCAATAGGAAAAAACCGACGCCTAATAGCGCCGGTAATAATCCTTTCATAGATCGAAAAGACAACGATATAACGCCTGTTATCGCGTCGTGGCGTTTAGCCACTCATCCACCCAAGCGCCACGGTGTTCAGCCACATCTTTTGCGGACAACACTAAGTTTTTACTAGGCTTTAACGCGCTGTCAAAAGCAGCAGGCAAGGTTTCATCCAACTCAATCACTGGTAACATCCAATTTCCAGTCGCTACCGTAGATTGAAAACCTGGCTGAAGGATAAAGTGCATAAACTCTTGCGCCAGAGCAGAATTAGGGGCATTTTTCATCATAGCGGCTACTTCAATCTGAGGATACAGCCCTTCACTGGCCATTGCAGCCCGGTACTTAGTTTCGCCTTCCGCAACAATATGATAAGCAGGGGATGTGGTATAACTCAGTACCAAATCGGCTTCGCCCTTTAAAAACAAACTATAGGCATCAGACCAGCTTTTCGTCACCGTTACCGTATGACCCGCTAAACGCGCCCACGCATCAGCAGCGTCTTCACCGTAAACTGACTTCATCCATAACAATAATCCAAGACCTGGTGTACTGGTTCTCGGATCCTGGTAAATCACTCGCAAATTCTTATTATCCACCACATCCTTCAGACTAGTCGGCGGGTTCTGTAGCGTGTCAGAGTTATAGATAAAAGCAAAGTGGCCTTGATCAAAGGGCACAAAAATTTTATCTGACCAGCCTCCTGGGACAGTAACGTTAGACGTATCGACAGAATGTTCTAGTAATAATCCGCTTTTCTTGGCTGCTTCCATCAAATTCAAATCCAGCCCCAGCAGAACATCTGCTTGCGAAGACCGCCCTTCTAGCTGCACTCGAGACAAAATCCCAACTGAAGAATCTAAGGCGACAAAATTCACCTCACAATCACATGTCTTCTCAAAATTGGCTTTAATCTTTGGACACGCCCCCAATCCGAAGCAAACGAATCGTAGGTATATACATTAAGGGTATCTTTAGCCAACATCAGGGGCGAGAAAATAACGCCACAACTGACGATGGCAGCCGAAAAAAGAGTTTTAAATGAAAATGTATTCAAGGTGTCGCTCCTAAAAATAAGTGAGCGGCGTACAGGAGAAACGGCAAGATACGATTGCTTAGCTTGCTACCTCAATTCCTACGCCAGCATGATCTGGATCAGGTTCAGTGGGTTAGCGGTCAATCCGCTTCTCAGCTCTAGCCTTTAACAACCAAAGCACCCCATGAGATAAAGAGTCATTATTGTAAAGAGTCGTTCAGCGGAAGTCTATTTCCGTAAGCACTCGCGTCACAGCCCCTTGATTTTTTTCGGCAAAACGCAACGCAGTCTGCCCAAGTCGATAACGTTGTGACGACTGCCCAGCAAGATCCACCACCACACTTTCTAATTGCGCTTCATCGTGACAACGAACAGCACCATTCACTTGTAAAAGCTGTTCTGTGATGTCCAAAAAATTAAACGTATAAGGCCCCACCAAAACAGCCTTACCCAGCAGAGCAGGCTCAATCGGATTGTGCCCTCCTCGTTTAATCAGACTTCCGCCAACAAAGGCTAAGTCGGCAGCCTGATAATAATACATCAGCTCCCCCATCGAATCGCCAATCACAACATCGAAGTCAGACCATTGATCTGGTGGTATTTGACTACGAAGAGCGACCCGCTCAAAAGACTGTTTGGCCAAGGCATACACCGCCTCAAACCGTTCAGGATGACGAGGGACGAGCAACAACAACGCATTAGAAAATTTCTGCATAAGGGTTTTATGGATACGCAATAGCGCTTCATCTTCCCCTTGATGAGTGCTCCCGCCTACCCAAACAAACCGCGAACCAAGTCGACGACGCCAATTCGCCTGCATCACTTCAGGAGGAACAACCAGATCAAATTTAATGCTGCCAGTTACCAAGACTTTTTTTGCCCCTAACGCTTCAAAACGCAAAGCATCAGCTTGAGCGTGAGCCAAGAAACAATCAGGCAGCGCAAACAAAGGACGCGAAACAAAAGGAAACTTCTGATAACGCTGAAAAGAGCGATCACTCAAGCGTGCATTGACCACCTCAACTCGCAAACCTTGCCGCTTGGCTAGCTGCAATAAATTTGGCCAAAGCTCGGTTTCGACAATCAATAAATGCTTGCAGGCAATTTTATTCAATGCACTTTTAACACTGCAACGCCAATCCATCGGCAAGTAACGATGCTCCGCGAAAGGAAAAGCCTTCGCCACTTGTTCCGCCCCTGTTGGCGTCATTGTTGTCATTAAAAGACGATGAGTGGGAAATTTTTCACGCCATTGAAGTACCAGTGGCCGAACCGCCAGCACTTCTCCCACAGACGCACAATGGATCCATAAATCAGCCTCGACAGAAGGCCAGATACCAAATGCTTCTTTCGCCCGATAATCCGCATAGCTTTTTTTAAAACGCCGAATTTTCAACAATACAACCGGCGTTAATAACAGCAAAGCGATTCGATAAAACCACATAATTAAACAGGCGTCTCACTAAATTGCTGGTTATGAAGCTGAGCGTAAGCGCCATTCATCGCCAATAACTCACTATGAGAACCTTGTTCAATAATTTCTCCATGATCCACAACCGCGATAATATCAGCATTCTCGATGGTCGATAGGCGATGCGCAATGGCAATGGTCGTGCGGTTCGCCATCAGGCCATCCAACGCTGTCTGAATCGCTCGCTCAGACTCTGTATCCAATGCCGACGTAGCTTCATCCAAAATAAGAATCGGCGCATTTTTCAAAATAGCCCGCGCGATGGCAATGCGCTGGCGTTGCCCCCAGATAACAGAACGCCATTTTCTCCGACCATAGTATCTAAACCATGATCAAGCTCCTGAATAAAATCCCAAGCATTAGCAGCTTTAGCGGCTTCTATTACTTCTTTATCACTGGTGTTTTGCAAATAACCATAAGCAATATTGTCACGAATCGTGCCATTAAAAAGCACCACTTGCTGATTCACCAAGGCAATATTTGATCGCAGCTCAGTCAGCTTATAATCATTGATAGAGATGCCATCAATGCTTAACAGCCCATCATCAATATCATAAAAACGTGGAATTAAATTTGCGATAGTAGACTTACCACTACCAGACCGTCCCACCAACGCTAGCGTTTTTCCTGCAGGCAAAGACAAGGTAATCTTATTCAAGGTTTGCTTCTCGGCATTGGGATATTTAAAGGACATTGAATGCCATTCAATATTCCCTTTGATACTTTCCACCGATGTTTTGCCTTTATCAACTTCTTCTTGCAAATCCAGAAAATCAAAAATACTGTAAGAGGCCGCAATGCCTTTTTGCAAAATGCTATTCACGTCCGTCAGCTGACGAATCGGTTTTCCCAACATCCCAGCGGCGGTCAAAAAAGCAATAAAGTCGCCAGGAGACATGTGCGAACTGATAGACGGGCTCAATGCAAACCAAATCAAAATTGCCATCATGACAGCCAAAATAAACTGCACAATAGGTATATTCAAAGACTTGGTCATTTCCATTTTTAGCTGAGAACGACGGTTTTCATTGGCTGCTTTATGAAAACGCTCAATTTCATACTGACTACCACCGAATATCTTGACGACTTCATGCCCTTTAATCGCCTCTGAGGCGACATCTGTCACACCACCCATGGCATTTTGGATACGGGTACTTAACTTACGAAAGCGTTTTGATGCATAAGAAACCACTAAACCAATTAACGGCACGACCAACAGAAACAACAAAGACAAACGCCAGTTCATGTAGATCATGTAGCATAACAAACCAACTACCGTTAACCCTTCACGCAATAAAACCCGTATGGCTTGCGTGATAGAACCGATGACTTGCTCTGTATCATAAGTCAACTTGGCTAACAAACGTCCCGTGGGAATAGAGTGGTAGTAACTCGAAGGCAAGAGCACAAGTTTGTTAAACATGTCGGTACGCAAATCAAAAACAACATTATTAGCGACCTTCGCCATAAAATAGTTACCTAAGAAAGTCCCCACTCCTCGCGCAATAAAAACCCCTAAAATAGCCAGCGGAATTAACAAACGACTTTCAGAAATACTACCCACAGAGACGATATCGACAATATGTTTTAACAATGCCGCCAACGCGGGCTCCATAGCGGCGTAAATGACATAACCAATCACACTCAACAGTAAATACATCCAAGACGGACGCACGTAACCGAGCAAGCGAAAGTAGATTTTCACACCTGAAACAGGAGCCTTTTGCGTAGACATGTCCGCTTCAACATTTTCTTTTTCTTGCATTTACAGGTTCGCTTTTTTGATAATTGCAGTGGTTGAATAGCCGTCGACAAAGGTCAAGACTTTTACTTCGCCCCCATTAGCAAGAACGTGGTCTGCACCAACAATGGTCTCGATGGTATAATCGCCGCCCTTCACCAATACATCAGGAGTCAGTTTTTCAATAATTTCTTTTGGAGTATCTTCATCAAACCAAGTAACCCAATCAATCGCGCCGACGCCTTCCAGTACCGCCATACGATGTTCTAAATGGTTAATTGGGCGTTTCTCACCTTTTAGTCGTTTAACAGACGCATCCGTGTTGACCGCGACGACCAACCTGTCGCCTAGCGCCTTAGCTTGTTTCATATAGGCAATGTGCCCTGGGTGAAGAATATCAAAACAGCCATTGGTAAAAACAATCTTCTCACCATTCATTTGCGCCAACTTGATTTGCTCAAGTAGCTCTTCTGGCGAAAGTACACCAAAGTTTGTGCTGTGTGAGCGTTGAAACATGATCGCTTCAAGTTGGTCTGCGCTAATCGAAGCCGTACCAAGCTTACCAACCACATAACCCGCGGCTTGATTAGCGTACTCAACCGCGTCAATAAAACGCTTACTGGTCACATACACGGCGGTCAATACCGCCACCACGGTATCACCCGCTCCGGTAACATCAAACACCTCTTTGGCGGCCGTGGCCAACGAAAAAGGCGGCTTACCTTCGCTCAATAAGATTAGCCCTTCTTCACCTCGAGTAACTAGTAGCGCCTTCCAGCCAAATTTTTCACGCAGTGCCTTAGCTTTTTCTTCTAACTCTTTTGTTGAATGGCATTTACCCACGATGGTTTCAAATTCAAGAAGGTTTGGCTTAACCAGAGTAGCACCTTGATAAATGGAAAAATCATCTCCTTTGGGATCCACAAAACTGGGGACCTTTGCTGCATTGGACAGTTTTATCAGGTTCTGAACGTCTGCTAAACAGCCTTTTGCATAATCAGAAAAAATGACAGCGTCAGATTCTGGCAAACATTCTTCAACCACTTTTGCCAAAGCCTCATTCTGCGAAAGATTGTCCTCACGCTCTTCGAAATCCAAACGAATAAGTTGTTGATGGCGGCTCATTACTCGTAGTTTCGTAATGGTAGGCAAGGTTTCCGAGCGAATAAATCGACATGTCACGCCCACTTTTTCCAAGCATCGGGTTAAAACATCGGCATTTTCATCGTTACCGACCACCCCCACCAAGGTTACTGACACCCCTAACTTAGCCAGACCCAGCGCAACGTTAGCCGCACCACCTGGACGATCTTCAATGTTGGAAACCTTTACGACTTGTACCGGCGCTTCCGGCGATATACGTGAGGTACCACCATGCCAATAACGATCCAACATGACATCCCCAACAACTAGGATGTGTTTATCTTTAAAATTTAGATACGAAGAGTTCATAGCCACATAATAATCGATTTTTAGAGACACTCATCTTATCATACTCCCTCAATAAGTTGGACATACCTAAAACACACGAAATAAGGCTTTTACACAATGCTGAATTCCGCTCTACTATCTAGCCAATCTTTTTTGTTTGATGGGCTATTGAAGAATTGGTCGCGTCATGGCATCGATAAAGAACAGGGTTTTAGCTATGAAAGCATGAATCATGACTGGACAATAAACTCCATTAACCGTATTCGCTTACTCACTCAATGCCGCCAACTTTATACTTTTAGCCATGCCTGCCAAAATCATCACACCAAAGATTGGCAAGCATTGTTAGGGCCACTGTTTAATTTTATTACTTCTCGATACTTCATTGATGGTCGTTGGATTTTCGCTTTAAATGACGATTTATCCATTAAAGATCAACACTCTGATGCCTATGCCCTCGCCTTTGTTCTACTGTCCTTTAGCCACTACTACAAAGTGACAAACGATGACAGAGCGCTTTCTTACATGAAAGAAACACATCAGTTTCTCTTAAACAATATGCAGGCTGAATCCGGCGGCTTTTATGAATCTTTTCCTGTCGATGTTGAACAGACTCGTCGCCAAAACCCACACATGCACCTTTTAGAAGGCTATATTGCTGCCTTTGAAGTCACTCAAGATGCTGACTATAAGGCAACAATACAATCCCTTCTTGCCTTAGCCTTAGCGCATTTTTATGATAAAAAGTCCAAAACACTGCGTGAGTTTTTCAACACAGACTGGCAGTTACACCCAACGACGGGACATCTGGTAGAACCTGGCCATCACTTTGAGTGGGTATGGTTGCTTTATCAAGCCAATAAAATTTTACCTAATTCAGACTATACAGACCTTGCACAGCAACTCTGGCTAACAGCTAGCCGCCATGGACTTGCAAACAATGGGGGGATTTACAACCAGATCGACGGCAACGACTACCACCCTATCGACAAAGAAAAACGTATTTGGCCGATCACTGAATACCTGAAAGCCGTCACGGTTATGCCCATCGGAAAAGAAGAAAAAATAAATCGTTTAGAAAAAGCGCTCGACTTTATGCAACAACACTATTTACAGCCAAATGGGCGCTGGAACGAATACCTTAATGCCGATAATACGCCAAAAGACTTTCCACTCCCAGGCACGAGCAGCTATCATATTTTTCTAGGCCTTACAGAAGTGATAGCATGGGCAAAAGCAAATAATGATTTAGAAGATTCTTTTTAAGTAAAAGTCTGGTTTTAAAGACATACTTAATAAAGACAAAATAGGACATAAGTTATGTATATAGTCACTGGTGGTGCTGGATTCATTGGCAGTAATATCATTAAAGCCCTAAATAACAAAGGCATCAAAAACATCCTTCTCGTCGACGACCTGACAGATGGGAAAAAGTGTCTGAATCTATCTGACCTTGATATTGCCGATTACATGGATATGTACGATTTTTTAGATGCCATTAAAAATGACACCTTAGGCATTAACCCGATTGCCGTTTTTCATGAAGGTGCTTGCTCAGCAACCACCGAATGGAACGGCAAATATGTGATGGACGTCAATTACCAGTATTCAAAAGCAGTATTAGATTTTTGCCTAAAGCATGAAGCCGCATTCTCTTATGCATCCTCTGCTTCAGTTTACGGCTCTGGCCCCGTTTTCCAAGAATCTCGCGAAAACGAAAAACCGCTTAATATGTACGCCTACTCTAAATTTCAATTTGACCAATACATTCGCGCAGTGTTACCGAAAGCGAAAAGCCAAATAGTGGGTTTCCGTTACTTCAATGTCTATGGTCCTCGTGAACAACACAAAGGCAGTATGGCCAGTGTGGCTTTTCATCTTCGCAATCAGGTACTGGCAGGCGAAAATCCGAAATTATTTGGCGCCTACGATGGCTACGAGGCGGGCGGTCAAAGCCGAGATTTTATTTATGTTGAAGATCTCGTAAATACCAAACTTTGGTTTCTAGAAAATCCGGAAAAATCTGGAATTTTCAATCTAGGCACAGGCAAAGCAGAACCATTCCGCACCATAGCGGAAACGGTTATCGCCCATTATAAAAAAGGCGAAATTGAATACATCCCTTTCCCGGAACACTTGAAAGGCGCTTATCAAAGCTTTACTCAAGCAGATATCAGTAAACTTCGTGACGCAGGCTACAAAGGTAATTTTCGTGGCTTAGCACAAGGTGTGCAAGACTATTTGGGTTGGCTCGATACACATGGCTAAATATTTAATAGTTGGCCCATCTTGGGTGGGTGACATGGTGATGGCACAAAGTCTCTTCATCACGCTAAAACAACGTGATGAAGAAGCGATTATTGATGTCATAGGCCCCAGTTGGTCTTCTCCTATCTTAGCGCGTATGCCAGAAGTAAGACATGCCATCACCCTGCCAACAAGTCATGGTGAATGGGGCATCAGCACACGCCGTAACCTTGGTTATACCCTGCGTGCAGAACATTATGACCATGCCATTATTATGCCTCGTTCATGGAAGTCAGCTTTAGTGCCTTTTTTTGCCAAAGTGCCACATCGTGTTGGCTTTACTGGTGAACAGCGTTATGTGTTACTCAACGAGCGTCGCAAGCTCGATAAAAATATTTTAAATCAAACCGTAAAGCGCTTTACCTCTCTCGGTCTACCAAAAGAGCAGGCGTATCCACCTGTGGATATTCCGTCTCCTGCTTTAAGTGTTAATTCAGAAAACCAGAAAAGTCTTTATCAACAGCACCATTTATCAGATAGACCAGCCATTGCGCTGATGGCTGGGGCGGAGTTTGGCCCTTCAAAACAATGGCCCATTGCCTACTTTCACGAATTAGCGAAAAGCGCCATTGACTCGGGTTACCAAATTTGGGTTTTAGGTGGCCCGAAAGACGCCTCGGATGGCGAAATTATAACAAGAGGATTAGGCGAATTTGCCCATAATTTATGCGGTAAAACACAATTAGTCGATGCGATAGACCTACTTGCCGCCGCAGAAAAAGCGGTGAGCAATGATTCTGGTTTGATGCACATCGCGGCTGCGGTAGGAACAGAAGTTCACGGCATCTATGGCTCGACTAGCGAAGCGTTCACCCCACCTCTGACGGAAAACAAGACCATTCATAACCTTCACCTAGAATGCTCACCTTGTTTTAAACGGACTTGCCCATTAGGGCACACGAACTGTCAGACTCAACTCACTCCAGATAGAGTGATAAGGGCAGTCATTTCCCCATGAATCTTGTACTACTTAGAAACAGACCACACTTTGGCGCTCAAATAACCAGCCTACCTGTTTTGTACTTTTTTTCCTTCATCATGGAAAACAAGTGCCTCTGACGCTTTTATCAAAAAGCAATGTTTCATGGGTTTATCAACAACTACCATGGATAGAAGAGTGCATTCATTCAAACAGCAAAATAGAAGAAATAAAAAAGCTTTGCAGCTGTGATAATTTACTTAATTTAAGACCAAGCAATCGCCTCCCCGTCATGCTGCATAAGATTCTGGGAAAAGGGAATCTATTTGATCTGGTCAAAAATGACTCTCTCGCACGTCTGACATCAAACACTCACAATGTATTATGTACTAGTGAATACAGGGCAAGCGCCTATCTGAAGATCTTTATTAAAGATGAACAAGCACTATTAGAACATCTTTCCGCACCATTTTTTTCTTTAATAAAGGACTCCAAATTAGAGACAAAAAAAGCAGAACTAAACATCCTTATTATGCCCGGTGGTGGTGCCGGAGAAATAAAAAAGTGGGGGATCGAAAACTTCGTATCAGCGAGCAAATCAATTGCACAGTCAGTCAATAAAAGCTGCCATATCAATGTATTACTAGGGCCTGACGAGAAAGATGAAATTGTGTTTGTGGAAAAACTCATACGCTCTGATAACCGCTTTTCTTTGTATATAAACATCCCCATCAAAGACATCGCAAAATTAGTGGATGAATGCGATTTGACAATCGCAAATGATTGCGGCCCTTCTCATATAGCGCAATGTATGCAAAAACCCTATATTGGACTCTTCAGAGAACCAAATACAGAGTGGTTTCTATATCATCCAAAATCGATAAAAATACTTCCACAAGAAGGGCAAGGTATAAAAACTATCCAACCACAAGCCGTAATAGATCATGCGGTGACACTGCTAAAGAGCTAAGTATGAAAATTTCAGGTAATATCATCACCTTAAATGAAGAAAAAAATATCGCAGCGTGCATCAAATCCATGCAAACTGTATGCGATGAGATTATCGTGGTTGACTCTGGCAGCACAGATAATACCGTTACCATCGCTCAAGAGTTAGGAGCGACCATTGTGCATCAACCCTACCTAGGCGACGGCATCCAAAAAAATGTTGCGCTAAATCATACTAAAAATGTTTGGGTATTAAGCTTAGATGCTGATGAACGCCTTACCCCTGAGATGACAGAAGCCATCCAACAACTCGACTTAGAGTCAGCCACTTTTGAGGCGTATTCGTTTCGTAGACAAAACATGATAGGTGATCGCTGGATCAAACATTGTGGATGGTATCCAGACCGCTGCATACGTTTATACAATACAAGCAAAACCCGCTTCGCAGATGTAAAACAGCACGCCAGTGTGCAAACAAAAAATGTCAAAAATATTGATGCGGATATTGTCCATTACTCCTTTAAGAACATCGGCGAATTATTTGCCAAGCCAGGCCGTAATTTCAGCGGTAGAGCAGCAAAAATAATGTACGCCAAGGGTAAGAGAGCAAATGCTTTATCTCCTTTCACTCATGGCTTAAATGCCTTTATTCGTAAATATATTTTTCAACGAGGCTTTATGGGTGGTGTTGATGGAATGACCGTTGCCTTAAGTGCAGCGGTGAATAGCTATTTAAAATACGCAAAACTACTGGAATATCAACGCGATCCAAGCGTCACTCAACAAGACGACTTCAAAAATATTTGGTAATAAAACAGGCGATACACCTTGAGCAAAACGCTAACTGTACTCCATGTCAATCTCGCCAAGGGTTTCCGCGGTGGAGAAAGGCAAACTGAACTGCTTATTAGAGCGTTATCTAAGCACTTTAATACCCAACAACTACTGGCTTGTCGTAAAGACTCCCCTCTGCGCGATAGACTGGCTGATATAGACAATTTATCTTTCGTTACCGCAAATCATCAGCTCTCAGGGCACTACACTACCCCTAAGGTCGACATTGTTCACGCTCATGAGGCGAAAGCGGTTCATTGGGCTTATGTGCATAAGCTATTAAAAAGTACGCCTTATATCATTACTCGGCGAGTAGATACGGCTGTAAAAGATAAATGGCTAAACCAAAAGACTTACCAAAATGCATCTGCACTAGTTGGCATATCAACACTTATTGCCAACCACATTCGCGATAAACAATGGGGAGAGGTTTATCAGATTCCAAGCACGCTTGCCCACTTAGAAACCAATCATAAAGAAGGCGAGTTGTTTCGTAGCGCCTTTCCTGGAAAAACCATTGTGGGTCATGTAGGTGCTTTAGTTGATAAACACAAAGGACAAAAGGTACTCATTGAAGCCGCAGCTTTATTAGAAAAAAGCCATCCTAACCTGCAGATTGTTTTTGGTGATGGTGCCGACAAAGAAGAGCTTGAGTCTTTGTCCAAAGGAATGACAAACATTACGTGGATGGGATTTAAAGCCAAGATTGGTGATTATTTACCTTACTTCGACCTCTTCGCTTTCCCCTCTCGCAATGAAGGCCTAGGATCAACTTTGTTAGATGTGATGGATGCCAATGTGCCTATCATTGCCTCTAATGTTGGTGGTATCCCAGATATTGTTATTAATAATGAGACAGGCATCCTAGTTCCTCCAAATGATAGTTTGGCATTAAAGGAGGCCATCATTAGACTTTCTAGCGATAAGATTCTTCAAGCGAAATTAGTTGAAGGCGCAAAAAAACAACTCGAAAACTATACACCACAAAGAATGGCAGAAAGTTATTCATCTCTTTATCATAAAATAACAGCTAAAGAGAATTCTCTTTAGCTGTTATTAACGCTCTATTACTTCTTAAATCGGCTGATACTTTCTAATGCATCTTTCAAATAAATATAGTTTGGTTCAGCCTCTTTTTTTACGCGGTTAGATAGATCATAAACTTTATATTGACCGCCTGCTCCAACTTCTAAAATACTGTCTTTAGTAATCATTGCATAGCCAGAATAGCTTGATGATAACACCCACTCTCTTCTGGTCTTATCATGCAAAAGGTCTAATCCTTCTGAATAACTATCTATAGGACTATTCACGCCAAGATAGTTTTTCATTAAGGTTGGCACTAGATCTTCGTGACTAGTTAAAACCTGAACATCACTAGAGTCGGCAGAGGAAAAATCAGGCCCAACAATGATAAATGGAACATGAATCTGTGCCGCTGTAAAATTGCTATTATGCCCCCAATAATTCAATTTATTATCATTGAGTTCTTGAGCATGATCACCAGTAATAACGACAAGAGTATTCTCTGCATCACCACTCTCTTTCAGCTCATCCAATACTTTTTTAGCCAACTCATCTACATAACGCACACTGGTTTTATAACGATTCATAAAAAGGGTTGGATCTGTATCGTTATTAAGAGCCAGATAATTCACCGTATTTAGCATTGGCGTGTATTGTTTATCATAATCATTCGGAAAATCGTAGCCATGCGGAGCGTCGTAAAAAAGAAACGAAAAAGTCGGTTTGGATTTATCTCTCGCTTGATACCAGCGCAACCAATCTTCGGTCAACCCCTGATCTCTTTCAGCTGGAGATTCACCTTCAGATCTGAGCCGCAAATTATTTATTTTAGAAAAAACAGTCCTATTAAACTCTGGGTCTGTAAGAGACGCAGAAGCAAATATTCCCATTTGATAATCCAATTCTTGAAGCCTGTCCATTAAAACAGGCGACTTTTGATTTGATAATACTGCCTGCCAATATGTACCAGGCAAACCATAAAACAAACCAAAAATCCCCGTTCGAGTGGCATTCCCTGTAGACATATGGTTCGAAAAAGAAACGCCATTTTGAGCATATGACCATAAGTTCGGCGTATTATCTGCGTTAAAGGTATCAAAACGCCACGAATCGACTACCAAGAATAAAATATTCACTGGCTTATCTACAGAAATAGTACTGAGCACTTCTCTTGGATAATTAAGATTACTGCTGACTTTTAAAGATAACTCTTTTTGCTGAGCCAATGCTTCTTCATCAATCCAACCATGCTTACGCATAAACCCATTTGCAGTAGCTGGCTGAAATAAAGGCAGATAGCTTTTACTTATAGTGACTGGCTGATAAGCATTTGCCGCTGCCCATATATGAATGAAGTTACTTGCTAAAAAACACACAATAAATACAGAAACGAAATATCTTTTTTTAACGCTTTTACCTATATCTTTAGTGAGGAAATGCAGTAAAAAATACTCGATAAGAAATATAACAAGAAAACTTACTATAACGACGAACCAAGTAAGAAGAGAAAAATCGACTACATCGCCAGAAAAGACGAGTTTAAGAACCACCTCATTAATATGGAAACGATATTGAGCAAAAACAAAGGTATCTATTAGCAATACAAATAATGCAACAGAAGCCAAAAGACTCACTATAAAATAAAAAATCTTTCTAGGTAAAAAAACGAAGAAGAAAGAAAAAAACCTAATATACCACCTAATAGCGCCATCTGCCCTATTAAGCTAGTAAAAATAAATGAAGCCCCTAATACATCCGTTGGAAACTCAGGCAAAAATGAAAAATATCGTATAGATATAAGAACAGAAAAAAATATATTTATGATTATAAAACAGCTAAAAACAGAACGCTTACTACTGGTCGCCATGATCATACCTAAAAATGAAAATTGATAATGTAAATCAGAAATCTAATCAAGAATCCACACCAAATAAATCACGTGTATAGACTTTTTCTTTCACATCAAGCACATCATCAGTCATTCTGTTCGCAACAATAATATCGGAGAGCGCTTTAAACTCTTCTAGATTTTTTATCACTTTTGAATTGAAAAATCGATCTTCGGCAAGGGCGGGTTCATACACAACGACCTCAACCCCCTTGGCTTTAATACGCTTCATAACGCCCTGAATCGCTGATGCTCTGAAATTATCTGAACCAACTTTCATGACCAATCGGTAAATACCAACCACTTTAGGATTACCTTTCAAAATGGACTCAGCAACAAAATCTTTTCGAGTCGCATTCGCGTCAACAATGGCACGCACTAAGTTATTAGGCACTTTATCGTAATTAGCAAGCAGTTGCTTAGTGTCTTTTGGCAAACAATAGCCGCCATAGCCAAAGGAGGGATTGTTGTAATGGCTTCCTATACGGGGATCTAACCCAACGCCCTCGATTATTTGACGACTGTCTAAATGGTGAGATTCTGCATAACTGTCTAACTCGTTAAAAAATGCCACTCTCATAGCTAGATAAGTGTTGGCAAATAGCTTAATCGCTTCCGCTTCTGTCGACCCCGTTAGCAACACATCAATATTTTCTTTGTCTGCGCCCTGAACCAAAAGATTAGCAAACACCTGAGGCTCGATCAGACACTTCACCGACAATAATGCGAGAAGGGTATAAGTTATCGTGTAAGGCTTTACCTTCTCGCAGAAACTCAGGCGAAAACAACAGGTTACTCGTTGCAAAACGCTCGCTTGCAGATTTCGTAAAGCCAACCGGAACGGTTGATTTCACCACCATAATTGCTTTGGGGTTAATGCGAATAACGTCTTGAATAACAGACTCAACATGGCGTGTATTAAAATAATTGGTCTCAGGGTCATAATCAGTGGGGGTCGCGATGATCACATAGTCTGCACCAAGATATGCTTCCTCCTTATCAAGGGTCGCAGCAAAATCAAGCGTCTCTTCAATTAAATAACGTTCAATATCACGATCTTCAATCGGGGATTGTTTATTGTTGAGCATATCCACTTTAGCGGCAACAATGTCTAAAGCAACAACCTGATTGTGCTTCGCTAATAACAGAGCATTAGAAATGCCAACGTACCCTGTTCCTGCCACTGCTATTTTCATTGCGTTTACCCTTCACTATAAAGATAGAATTTGTATTCAAAAGACGCTATTTTACAGCTTGCACCATAATTAAAAATGCCAAATCATGCTTTTTTTGTGAATTACATCAATAAAGTCAGCGAATAGAGAACACCAAGGCTAATATCAATAAAAAAACAAGGAGTTCCACATGAAATTTGAACTGGTCGATCGTCAAGGCTACATCCCGGATCTCAACTATGGCGCGGCAGGAAAAGAGCTTTCCTGCTTTATTCCCAGCGATTATCCATTTGAGCAAGTCTGTTACAATAACGGAGAAGGTGAAGCAATTGTAGACAAGCACACTTGGTATTTTTTCTTTACCCAAGAAGGCATTGGCATCAAATTAATGGACGGTATTGTCACATTAAAAGAAGCAGAACGTTTTTTGCACGCCATTAAGTCACACATCTGGGGTGAAACACACCAACAAGTGCAAATTTTTATGGCTGGCGCAACACCAAACTAAGCGCAATAGTCTTGCAAACAGCTTAGCCTCTATTTAACAGAGGCTAAGTTTAACTCCAATCAAGTCGCTAACGCTCTCAGCATTCTCTTAGACCATTGACTCCATGATCCCACGTACACTTGTCTTGCTTCTATCCCTGCATGATTCAAAGCCAAAACATTATGGCAGGCAGTTACCCCAGATCCACAATAATACACATAAGCATCACCATTATCAGACAACCAATCTTGCCACTCGACATGCAACTGCTCAGCGGGTTTAAAGTACCCCTCAGGGTCTAAATTATCGGAGAAAGGACGGTTTATCGCACCTGGGATATGGCCAGCAACAGGGTCTATCGTTTCATTTTCGCCATTAAAACGATCTGCTGCCCTCGCGTCCACTAACTGAAATTGATTGGTTTCAAAATTTTCCACAATGGCTTGCTCACTAATAGCCCAAGGAAATGACACCTTTATTTGATTGGATGTTGGTGTAGCAATACTGGGTGTCACAGAGACGTCTTTACCTTGTTTACACCATGCAGGAAAGCCACCATTCAAGACTCTAACATCCACATTTTGCTGACTGAGCATCCACCAAGCACGAGCGGCAATGGCGCCTCCCATATCATCATAAACGATGACTTGAGAGTTCATATCAATGCCCCAATCTTGCAACTGCTTAGAAAAAACCATTTCCTCTGGCAAAGGGTGTCGGCCAGTCAACGTGGTTTCTGGCGAAGCCAATTCATGATGAACATCCACAAAAATAGCACCAGGAATGTGCCCTTTATTATACTCAGACCTACCTTTCGTGTGATCGGTCAAATAAAACCGACAATCTAAAACAACCACATCCGGCAGCCCAAGCAGTATGGCCAGTTCATTTGTATTTATTAACGTTTTTAATAACACAGGCTTTTCCTCAGACAGTCATCCACGGTCATAAAACAGACCTTTTCTATTGGTTTAAATCTACTTTGATTCTGTAATTTTTGCTAATATTTACGACCGTTATCTTACTATTGAGTGTTTCTATGTTACGTATCGACCTAATTCTCACGGAGCAAGGCCTAGCCAAATCGCGCTCACAGGCACAAACCTTTATCAGTGAAGGACGAGTATCATACAAACAAAACACACAGTGGATAAAAGTCACCAAACCTAGCTTAAAACTCTCCTCGGATATCGAACTTAGCCTTACTGAGGATGAAGCCGATAAGTATGTTTCTCGCGGGGCATTAAAGCTTGAAGGCGCTTTACTGCACACTCAATTAAACATCGAAGGCTTTCATGTCCTAGATATCGGCCAATCTACCGGAGGCTTTAGTGACTGTGCTATTCAACACGGCGCGGCAAAAGTGGTCGGAGTTGAAGTGGGTCACGACCAATTAGACCCTAGACTACGCAACCATCAACAGATTGTCTGCTTAGAAGGCATCAACGCACGTGACTTATCAGTAGCAGATTTACAGGGACACTTTCCTCAACATGGTTTTAATCTTGTTGTCATGGACGTCTCTTTTATCTCACAAACTAAGATTTTGCCTAGACTGCCAGATTTACTGACTAAAAATGGCCATATTATTACTCTAGTAAAGCCACAATTTGAGGTAGGAAAAGAATTTATTGGCAAAGGTGGAATCGTCAAAAACAAACCCCGTGTCGATCAGCTTGAACACGACATGAAAGCCTTTATTAAATCGCTCGGTTTTGAAGTAAAATGCTATATTGAAAGCCCAATAAAAGGCGGGGATGGCAACCAAGAATTTTTACTCTGGGCGATAAAAGTATAACGGGTCAAATAATCTCATCGAAGCTAAGATGATTACTTGGTAGGATTTCTTTAGCTTCCTTCTCTTCCAGCTCAGTGATGTAATTTCTTGCCATATAGAAACCCAAACAGCCAAAAATCACCGAACCAATAGCTTGCCCAAACAATATCCCTTCTGCTCCCATAAAAAGAGAAAACACCGTAATGAGCGGCCAAGTTCCAAGCGTCGCGCGACCGAAGTTCAGCAACGTGCTATTTAAGGGCTTACCCAGATTATTAAAAACAGCAATCGCAATAAATAACAAACTTTGAAAGAAAAAACTAAAAGAAACAAAAGTCGCAAAAAAACGAATAATATCAGCACTGCCTTGTGTGGCATTGAAAGTAGCTACCAGCCAATCCTGCATCTGATACAACACAACACACAGCAACAAACAATAACCAAAAGCATAAACAACAGCGCTACTAATCGTACTGTGCATTCGATCAAAACGGCCAGCACCGTAATTTTGTCCTAATATCGGCCCTACCGCCCCGGATAAAGCAAACACCCCACCAAAAACAACGGGAATAATACGCCCTATCACTGCCACAGCAGCTACCGCATCATCGCCAAATGACGAAGTATGCTCCATGACAATCGCGTTTGCTAACGGAGACGACATATTGGTTAACATCGCAGGAACGGCAATCACAGAAATGGACTTAACGTCCTTGAAAAAATCTATTAGATCGAACTCACCCAACATTTTATGGATATATACCACGCCATAATAAGACACCGCCACCATAGAAAAGCGCGCAATCAACGAGGCAATAGCGGCACCTTGCACCCCTAGTCCAAAAGCAAAAATAAAGATAGGGTCTAACACGGCATTAACCAATCCACCCACAAGAGTAGCGTACATCGCACGACGTGCATCCCCTAAGGCACGCATGATTCCAGAACCTATCATGCCAATCATAACAGCAGGCATACCGATCACTAGAATTTGCAAATAGTCTGTCGCTAAATCAAGAGTTCGGCCCGTTGCACCAATGTACAACAAAATATGAGGAATATTTGGCCATAAAAACCAGACAACACCTGACGAAAATAGAATACCAAACGCCAATACATTAACGGCTCGACGCTTAGCTAATTCGATATTTCCTTCACCAATGGCTTTAGATACTAATGCAGTCGCCGAAATCGACACAGCAATACTCAAGGAAATGGTAAAAAACATGATAGTACTGGCAAAACCCACCGCCGCTACCGCTTCTTTCTCCCCCAACATAGAAAGGAACAGCATATCGACAAGGTCTACCAAAAACATACACATCAAGCCTAACGCACCAGTAACAGACATGCTAACTACATGCTTAAATGTTGAACCTTGCGTAAGCTTTGCCGAACCAGGCATTCGTTTCCCCTAAAAATGGCGTATCTACTATGCAGCATCACCAAAGCAACGCCAAACGATACGACAAATAATAAAAAACCGGACAAGCACCCGCTCGTCCGGTTCCATATTTTCTCATGTATGAGGTTTTGAGAAAATGCTTACTTTGTGAATAACTTAATGAAGATGATTATTTGAGCGATTAAAAACGATCTTTTCAACATCAGCAAAACGCTCAGCAAAATGCACCGTCATGCCATCTTTAACGGATTCAGGTAGCTCCTCAAAATCACGACGATTGAGACTCAGGCAAAATCACTTCACTAATTTTGCTGCGCTTAGCGGCAATGATTTTTTCACGGATACCGCCAACAGCGAGCACTTGACCTGTTAACGTCAACTCGCCCGTCATCGCCAATCCTCGACGCACGGGTTCGCCTTTGGCCAAAGATAGCAAAGCTGTCGCCATCGAAATACCCGCACTTGGGCCGTCTTTTGGCGTTGCCCCTTCAGGCACATGCAAATGCACAAGGCTCTTATCAAAAAACTCAGGGGCTTTTTGATAACTCTTCGTATGAGAAAATACGTACGAATAAGCAATTTCGGCTGATTCCTTCATCACATCACCCAGCTTGCCTGTGAGTTTCAAGCCTCGCGTTAATTCATGTACCTTGTTGGCTTCAATCGGTAAGGTCGCTCCCCCCATGGAAGTCCAGGCTAAACCTGTCACCACACCTACCCCTTGCAAGGTTTTCTCAGGTCTAAAATATGGCATTCCCAACAGCGTTTCGACATCTTTCACGCCGATATTAATGCGCTCTTTTTCGCCCGTCATCAGCTCGACCACGCATTTACGCAATACCTTTTGCAGCAATTTATCTAAGCCTCGAACCCCTGCTTCACGGGCATAATGCTCGATAATATGACGCAAGGCCGCATCGGTAATGTTTAACTGTTTTTTAAGCAGCTTGTTTTTCTTTAGCAATTTTGGCCATAAATGCTGCTTGGCAATCGCCAGTTTTTCATCGCCTATATAACCAGACAGGCGAATAACATCCATTCGATCCAATAAAGGAGGTGGAATGGTGTCAAGCTGGTTAGCGGTACATATAAACAAGGCTTTCGACAAATCGATACGCATATCTAAATAATGATCTAAGAACTCACTATTTTGCTCAGGGTCCAACGCTTCTAATAAAGATGAAGCCGGATCGCCTTGAAAAGAAGAGCCAATCTTGTCGATCTCATCCAACATGATGACAGGGTTTTCAACCTCCACATCCTTCAAGGCTTGTACAAACTTGCCTGGCAATGCGCCAATATAGGTGCGTCGATGGCCTTTTATCTCCGCTTCGTCTCTCATGCCACCAAGACTAAAACGATAAAACTTACGATTCAACGACTCAGCGATCGATTTACCAATTGACGTTTTACCAACCCCTGGAGGAGCCACTAACAACAAAATAGAGCCGCCCATTTCACCGCGATGCGCACCAAGAGCTAAGAACTCTACAATGCGATCCTTTATATCTCCCAGACCCGCATGATGAGACTCTAGTACATCACGGGCTAAGGCAATATCTAGGTTATCTTTTGAATGCACTCCCCAAGGTAATGACGTCGCCCAATCTAAATAATTGCGCGTTACACCGTATTCAGGCGAACCGGTCTCAAGAATGCTGAGCTTATGTAGTTCTTCTTGAATCTTATCATTCACGGCTTTCGATAAGGTTTTTCCTTCCAACCGAGCCTGAAATGTTTCCACATCTGAGGTGCGATCATCTTTCGAAATGCCTAACTCTTTCTGAATGACTTTCAGCTGCTCTTTTAGAAAAAAGTCTCGCTGATGTTTACTAATCTTATCGTTCACTTCAGCGCTTATTTCGTTCTGAAGGCGAGCAATTTCTAACTCTTTCCTTAGCAATGTAAGGGACAAATGCATACGAGCAGGAATGGAAATGGTCGCTAATACGTCATACAAATCTTCCGCTTCTGCAGAGGTAATCGATGCGGCAAAATCCGCTAGCAATCCCGATTCATTAAACGAGAATCGCCCCAAATATTGTCGTAGATCTTCACTAAATAATGGATTCAAACGAATCAGCTGCTTTATCGCATCCAGTATGGCAATAGAATAAGCCTTCGACTCGTCATCGTTTGACTTCACATCATTGATATAACGCACACGTGCAAGATAAGGCGCTTCTTCACTCAGCCATTCAATCACCTCAAAACGCTTCACGCCTTGTGCCAAAAACGTTAACTTATCATTTTGCTTTTCTGCTCGGTGCACTCTAGCGACGCAACCAATTGCACGAAACTCGTCAACAGAAGGCGCTTTTTTGGCTTTTTTGTCCGCATAGACCAAACCCACAGCAGCCTGAGGATGCTCCGCAATACGCTCTAGTGTGTTTTCCCACTGCTCTGCGTCAACCATAACAGGCTGAACCTGCGCCGGAAAAAAAGGACGACTTGAAATAGGTAAAATAAAAAGCGTCTCAGGCAACACATCATCAGGAAGTGCAAGACCTCGTGGATCACTGATCACCACACTCTCCTCTTCTGATATAACCTCATTTCCTTCTTGCGCATCTGAATATTGTTCGTCATCGTTCATAATATATTTCTCAATGAATCTAAAGGTTCAAACTTCAAAAATAGACATTCGCTACTTCTTACTGGGTTATCTCATATGTAATGACAATATTTCTGAAAACAACACCATCCCTTACTTTTCCCAATCCTTACTTACTTCATGAATAACTAACCGTGTAGACAGGATTAGTTATTTGGTCAATACCAACTTAGTGTTATTATAGCCCCCATGACTTATACACAACTCGATCAATCTCACACTTCCAAAGTGATCAAAAAAGGAAAGGCTAATGACCCGCGATGAACTCCTTAAGGCTTACAACGATATATTTGTGATCAAACATCCTTTTGTGAAGCACAAACTCACTAGTCTTCGCGACAAAAACACCAGCACACGTGAATTCCGAATGCTGGTAGAAGAACTCGGCACACTCATAGGCTACGAAGCAACACGCGATTTAGAAACGACTGATGTCGAAATAGAAACCCCTCTTGAAAAAGCCATGTGCCCAGTTTTAAAAGGCAAAAAGCTGTGTATCGTGACGATAATGAGAGCAGGAAACGGATTAGCAGAGGGAGTATTGAAACTGTCGCCTTCCGCTCGAGTTGGGCACGTTGGCTTATATCGTGACCCAGAAACAAAACAACCGGTTGAATACTATCTAAAAATGCCACATTCCGTTAACGAACGTACCATTATTGTGGTCGACCCTATGCTCGCAACCGGCAACTCTGCAATCATGGCGATCGAAAAAATGAAGGAAATGGGTGCCACTGACATTCGTTTTATCTGTTTGTTTGCGGCACCAGAAGGCATTCAAGCATTTAAAGCGGCACACCCTGATGTTGCTATGTACATAGGCTCGATCGATCGTGGCCTTGACGAACATGCTTATATTCGTCCAGGTGTTGGCGATGCTGGCGACCGTATTTACGGCACTCGCTAACCGTTAGCAACCCGTATAAAACAATAGGCCGCCTTATTGACCTAAAATAGGCGGCCTATACTGTTTTAAACGACGGCTATTGCTTTGAACAACAGCCGTTGTTTGACTATAGAAAAAGGGCTAGTTTTTTAGCGCAAGAAACGCACCAGCACTGGCCATGATCCCCCCGCCGTTCTGTTTAATACCTTCATTGAGCGCTCCGATTTCATAAAGCGCCGCGCCTGTGAAGCGCTCACAGAAATAATGGTCAACCCCAGCATAAGTCCAGCCGAAGCCAGCACCGAAGCCAATACAATATCAAAGCCGCTCAATACAGTCAGGTCCATAAAGGTCGGTAAAAAAGCCACATAAAATAAAATCACTTTGGGATTAGATGCCGAAATCATAAAGCCCTGAATAAAACTTGCGACTTGATTTGTTTCTGCATGCACATCATTTTCTGAAGAGGCTGTTGCCACTGGCGATACCCACATTTTCCAACCTAAATACATCAGGTACGCCGCACCGGCATAACGAATCACTAAAAAAAGATCTTCCCAAGCAGACGCTATGGCTGCCAAACCAAAGCAAGCCATCACCAAATAGACAATATCACTCAACACCATTCCAGCGCTCAAGGAAATACTGGCACGCGCCCCTTTAGACATGCTTCTAGCCAAAATAGCAAACACACCAGGGCCTGGGGTAATGCTAAAAATAAAGATGGCCAAAAAGAACGTAATCCCACTTTCTAATGTCATAACCTGCCCTCAATTAATGCTCAACCACACCACAACCAGCCAATACCATCCGAGTAATAAACTGTTTCGCTTCATCAAAGTCGCTTTCTTCTAGCTCGTCTTTCTGCAGCATTATTTTCACTTGCGCATCAAAATCGGCATAAGTCTGCGTCATCGCCCAAATACTGATAAAAAGATGCTCCGTCGATACTGGCGCCATTAACCCCTTATCCACCCATGCTTGAATGGTAGCTTTCTCTCGCTTCAACTCAGTAACAAATAAATTTCGTAAATAATCTAAAACAAAATGCTCTTCACCAATCAGCGCCATAGCAAAAATTTTCGAGGCGTTTTTGTTGATACGAGATTGATCTATTTTTTCGCTAATATAACGCGTTAAATTGCGTTTGGGACCTTCTTCAAGATTAAATTCACTGACAGAATCCAACCATAAGCGCAAAATGCGCTCCAACACAGCTTCTAATAAATCTTTTTTAGAACGATAGTAATAATGAACATTAGCTTTAGGGAGTCCCGCTTCATCAGCGATCATTTGCGTCGTTGTTTTCGCAAGCCCCTGTCGCGCAAAAACACGCTCAGACGTTTCCAAAATAAGTGCTTGGTTTTGAGCGCGAATATGCGCTTTTAACTGATCTTTTGGTCGTTTTTCTTCACTCAACGTGTGGCCTCACAATGTATTTTTTACTAAAGGGGAAAAGTAATAGATATCGACTTATCATCCTGAGCGATACCAGCGAAAGAATAACATCCTTTAGAATTGACACGAAGCGATAAGAAAAATCAGCATAAAAAAAGGGAGCCGAAGCTCCCCATTTCCCCTCGTAGCAGAGACCGTCATGACTATAGGCATTCGTCACTGGGCTAACTGCTACACCACGTTGGCACTGTAATCGAGGCACAATAAAAATGCGCATCTCAATGTTCTTTAAGATTACTCATGAAAGCAACCTTAAGTGACAGTATGAAGATTAAAGCCACATACAGTCACTTATGAATAAGTAGATTCATTATTAAACAAGTGACATTAGGGCGCAATAGGTGGAATGAAAATAATTGACCGATTGATCAATTATTTTAGGTTACGGTATTTTCCTCGGCAAAGAGGACTTGGAAACACGGTTTCTTCCTTTCTTTTTTGATTGATACAAGGCGTCATCGGCTCGTTTTAGCACCGAATCCGGCGACTCACCTTGGCCCGCAAAAGCAACTCCAAGACTGGCGGTTACATTAACCTCCACATCTTTTTTCTTTTTAGGGTCAAACACTTTAACAAGAGTAGATTCAATATTCTTACGCACCAATTCTAAAACATGTTCAACATTCCCAAGATGTCGACCTCGGAATACAATCGTAAACTCTTCCCCACCATAACGAAATGCGCGACCAGGGCTAGCATGTTGCTTTAATACAGACGCCACACTTTTCAGCACTTTATCACCCATATCATGGCCATAAGTGTCATTAAATGACTTAAAATGATCCACATCAACCATCGCAATGGCGTATTGCTTAGGCAAACCAACAAGTTGCTCATTTAATGCACGCCGACCTGGTAACTTAGTCATATCGTCTAAATACGCCATTCGGTGGCTTTCCATCAGCAAAAACCAAATCCACAACAGAAACTGCGCAGACAATAAAGCATCAAACTGAACACTTGATGAAACAAAGTGGCTAATAATCAGCAGACTGACGATACTTACTAACCCACTGGCCCGAAATACCTCACCACTCAACCACCAAGCCAGACCTATCGCTGACAAACTAACGACCAATACACACCAGAGCAAAATTGTCGACCAACTCACATTGGTGCCAAAAAAAGAACTATCTAAAAAAGCAAAAGATACCCAACTACGTTCTATCGCATAGCACCAGCAAACCAACATAAACACAAACAGAATGCGATTTATCGCAAAACGATTAAAAAAGCCCCTTTCTGGCACAAAACTTAGCAAGGCAATGCAAAAACACGACACCACCAAATACGCTGTCAATGAGGCCTGTTGATCAAAATCCCCGTATAACTTAGGAATCAGCAGTAACAGGATAAGGATCAACACTCGGCCTTTGTTAAAATGCCAAGCAAGAAGAATCGCAACACCGGATAAGATAAACGGCAATAAAGGCAGCAAACTAAACCACAAAGGTGGCAGCAACCCGACATACAAACTAGCATAAATACTTACTAGAAGAATGAAGCAAGGCACTAACAATGAACTTAAACGTTCGGACATAGAGAAATCAAACCCATCGAATCATTCGATTAAATACGACCAATATATTGCCCCGAAAACGATTCGTTTTCATCAATAATAATGTGAATTCTAAATTAAAGGAAAAAACAATGGGATTACTTGTCGACGGAAAATGGGTTGATCAGTGGTACGACACAAAAGCAAACCAAGGTAAATTTGTTCGCAGCGAATCGGCTTTCAGAAATTGGATTCACCCAGAAAATGCGTACAACTCAAATGATACTTGTCATTTTCCTGTTCAAAAGGGACGCTACCACCTGTACATTTCCCTCGCTTGTCCTTGGGCGCACCGTACTTTAGCATTCATCAAACTTAAGCAACTAGAAGAGATTATTAGTATCAGCTGCGTGCACCCAGACATGCTCGAAAATGGCTGGGAGTTTAAGCACGATCATCATTTTGACGACCCAAATGTAACAATGGGCGATCCACTGTATCACTTTGATTTTGCTCATCAGCTCTATACCAAAGCAGATCCTAATTACAGCGGTAGAGTAACTGTTCCAATTTTATGGGACAAAGAGCGCCAAACCATAGTGTCTAACGAATCGGCAGACATTATCCGTATCTTTAACCATGCATTTAATGATATCACTGGGAATACTCTCGATTTTTATCCCACTGAAAAAGCAGCAGAGATAGATGAGATCAACGAACGTATTTACAACACAGTGAACAATGGGGTGTATAAATGCGGCTTTGCTACAACTCAAGACGCTTACGAGGAGGCATTAACACCTCTGTTTGACACGCTGGACTTTTTGGAAATACGTCTTTCAGATCGCCTTTATTTGCTTGGGGATGAACAAACTGAAGCGGATTGGCGACTCTTTACCACACTCATTCGTTTTGATGCGGTCTATTTTGGCCACTTTAAATGCAATATAAAGCGCATTTTAGACTACCCACATCTTAATGCGTATTTGAAACGTCTTTACGAGGTGCCCAATATTGCGAGCACGGTCAATTTACAGCATATCAAACGCCATTATTACTTCAGCCATACAACCATCAATCCTACCCAGCTTGTTCCTGCCGGACCTGCTACACTCTTTAATTGAGAGTTAGAGGACTAAAAAGGGAATTAAGGCAAATTCAAGAAGCCTAAGTTAAAGTCTATTAAAGTGAGTGCTTTTTAAGGATAATACGCTCACTTTTTATTCGCTTTAGCCAGCCATTACAGACATAAGTAGCGCTTGCTAGAAAATATAAATACTTGAGAGTTGTGGCTTATGGAAAAAAGAATACTGTGGACTATCTCCTTTGCACTGATATTTATTCTGTGGATAAAAGCAGGTCCTTTTAAAAGTGATACAGAACGCTACTATAAAGAAGAAAAACCAGAATCAAGCGAGCCACATCAAGACGCGGAAGAAGCAACCTCTAACGAAAAAAGCTACTTTAAATCACACCCCATAGAAACCAGCCGCCCAGACTTTGCAACCATCACAGACATCAGTGAACGTAAGAGCGCATTTTTTGACTACTTATCTCCGTTTGTAAATGAAAAAAACAACCTTATTTTAAAGGACCGTGAACGTTTAACCGATTTGCTCAACAGCAGCAAGAAGTTGTCAAATAAAAACAGAAAGTGGATCTCCTCTCTTCGACAAGATCTTAAACTCAAAAAGCTTGATAGTTATTCAAAAGAAGATCTCAAAGTTCTGCTGAATCGACTCGATATTATTCCTGTTTCCTTAGTATTAGCCCAGGCCGCAAATGAATCCGCTTGGGGTACTTCCCGCTTTGCAACAGAAGGAAATAACTATTTTGGACAATGGTGTTTTCGCAAGGGGTGTGGCCTAGTGCCAGAATCAAGGGACAGCGATGCGGATCATGAAGTTCGCAAGTTTAACGACGCCCGTGAGTCTGTCTTTGCATACATAGACAACCTAAATACAAACGCAGCCTATAAAGAGTTGCGCGCAGCGCACGCCGAATTGCGTGACAACAACGAAGAAATTACAGGCTTAGCTCTAGTGCATGGTTTACAACGTTATTCAGAACGTGGCCAAGCGTATGTTGAAGAAATAGAAGGTTTAATTAATTATAACAAGTTGTGGCGTTTCAATCGCTCCCAACAGACAGCAGAGCCACAATAAATCCTACAAAGCTCTCAGCCTAAACAGGCCTATATGTAATAAAATGCAATTTATTGTTACGAAATTATCATACGCGGGGTGGCTAAGCATCCCCCCTTCATTACAATATCGTAATATTTCACCCACTCATCAAACGAGGAAATTCAATTGGCCCGTTTACCTGTTATTGTTGGCTTTGGCGGAATCAATTCGGCTGGTCGTACCTCATCTCATCAAGCATATCGTCGAATTGTCTTTGATCTTCTGCCAAATTCAATCCAGCAGGATGTGTTATTAGATCTTGCGACCATCACGGAGATGGCGGAGCATAAAAATGGACTTTGGCACACAAAAAGTGGTGAAGCGTTAGACGCTGCTGCACTGATTGATAGTATTGGTGAGTCACTACTAGCACGTACTCTGATTCGTCGCATTCACCCAAGCCTATTCGACGTAGATCATGTGGTGTTACACAAATCGACGGTATTACAAGCCAATCAATCAGAAGAGAAACTAAGTTTTACCATTAAAACAAGATCTCTTCCTAGTGATCGACCGACCAATTGGCAGGTGACTGAAATATCTGACAGTTTGAGTGAAGTCGTCGTCGATGGTAATTTGGAAACCTTTATAAAGGACACCAGACCATTGTCCGTAAAAGCAGCAGGTCAGCTGCCAACAGGCTTTGATCCATCCAGATTATACCAAAGCCGAAACCATCCACGCGGTTTACAAATGACGGTATATGGCGCTTCTGACGCCATCAAAAGCAGTGGGATTGACTGGGAAATCATCCGCAGTAAAGTGGCTCCCGATCAGATGGCCGTCTATGCGGCGAACTCCATTGGTCAAATGGACGACCTTGGATTTGGCGGCATGTTAAAATCAGCCTTAATGGGCAAACGTACCACTTCCAAACATTTACCTCTTGGTTACGCTCAAATGCCAGCTGACTTTGTTAACGCCTACATACTAGGTAGTGTAGGTAATGTAGGGACAGCTATTGGTGCTTGTGCCACCTATTTCTTCAACTTAGAAAAAGCCATTGATGGTATTAAATCGGGCAAGTTCCGCGTTGCTATGGTTGGTGGCAGTGATGCACCTATCACCCCTGAGATTATCGAAGGCTTTAGAACCATGGGAGCGCTGGCGGAAGACACCGCACTCTTGGCTCTGGATCAAATTACCAACCAAGAAGAACCGGACCACACTCGTAGTTGTCGACCATTTGCTCAAAACTGTGGTTTTACGATCGGAGAATCCAGCCAATGGACCCTGTTAATGGACGATGAACTCGCCATTGAACTTGGAGCACAAATATTTGGCGCTATCCCAGCTGTTTTTTCTTATGCTGACGGACATAAAAAGTCCATCTCAGCACCGGGTATTGGCAATTATTTAACCATGAGCAAAGCCATGGCATACTTGCAAAATATCATTGGTAATGATGGTTTAACGCAACGCACCTTTATTCAAGCGCACGGCACAAGTACACCACAAAACCGCATCACAGAATCTCATGTACTTAGTAAAGCGGCAACCAGCTTTGGCGCAACAGGCATACCCGTTGTTGCCATGAAAGCTTTTCTCGGTCACTCCCAAGGAACAGCTGGTGGTGATCAACTTCACCTCTCATTAGGTGTATGGAAAGATGGCATTTTGCCAGGTATTACAACGTCACATGAAATTGCTGATGATGTATATCAGGATGGCTTAAAGTTTCAGCTAAAACACGAAGCTTACGGAAAAGACTATTTTGATGCCGCTTTATTAAACTCAAAAGGATTCGGAGGTAACAACGCAACAGCTGTTTTGTTATCACCCAATCAAGCAATGAAGATGCTAAGTAAACGCTACACTGCAGAACAACTTGATGCTTACCAAACTAAAAAAGCAGATGTTGTTAATGCGGCAGAAGAGTACAACCAAGCGACAATTCGAGGGGAAACCTTACCTATCTATAAGTTTGGCTTCAACGTACTAGGCGGTGAAGAGTTAGAAATTACAGACAAAGAAATTCGTTTACCAGGATACGACATACCGGTCGATCTAAACATAGAAAATGAATTTGGTGATCTAAGCTAAGCGCTTATTAACAGTCGAGTTAACCAACACAACTAGAATTTTGTGTTGGTTAACTCTTGTTGTAAAAAAGCCAACAATAGTCGTGTTTTTCTAGACATTAACTTTCTTTGCGGATAAATAGCGTAAAAGTTAAACTCATAGCCTTTGTAATCTGGCAACAAATTAACCAACTCACCTGACTCAATATATTTTGCCACTAAAAAATCGGGCTGATAAATAACGCCTAATCCTGCCAACGCAAAGCGTGTCAATGCACTGCCATTATTTGCCCTTAACGCACCAGAAACACTTACCGTTCGAGACACACCCTCACCATCTGTCAACGACCAACGATCAGGCATCTGCGCATTATTATAAAGAAGGCATGAATGGTGCTTTAAATCCTCTAAATCTTTCAGCTCGCCTTTTTCCAAGATGTAACTGGGTGAGGCGCAAACATACCCCGTTAAAAGACACAACGGCCGGGCAACAAATTGATCGCCACCAAGATCCCCTCCTCGAATAGCGATATCGACACCAGACTCCGTCATATCGACACGCTTATCGGTAAAGTCAATATCCAACTCAATTTGAGGATACAAACGGCTAAATCGATCCAATAAAGGCACGACATGAGATAAACCAAAGTCCATTGGCACACTTAGCTTTAATAGACCTTTTGGCTTTTGTGTCAACTCACCTATTTCGTTTTCCGCTTCTTCAATAGCATCTAGTATGGTGATGCAATGCTGATAGTACTTATGACCAGCATGAGTAATACTTATATTGCGTGTATTTCGCTGTAGCAGCTTAGTGCCTAACTCTTCCTCAATGAAATTAATATAACGTGTCACCATCGGGCGAGAAATACCCAACGAATCACTGGCCAACTTAAAGCTCTCTGCCTCACAGACTCGACAAAAAACCTTCATTGCTTGCAATTTATCCATTCATTCACCAATTAAACTGAAAGTTCCATCATTATCATTTCTTTTTAGTTAATATTGAATTGTTTTTTGGTTGGATTATTTATTAATAAAAACACTTTAGACTAATACCATCTTTCAAACTAGACACAAGGAAAATCAGAATGAAATTACTCACTATCAGTGCACTTGCTCTTGCATCAAGCATGACGATGGCAGCCGATTATAAAATCGACCCAGCTCACTCTGCCGTTACTTTCGAAGTTGGCCACTTGGGTGTAAGCACTACTGTAGGACGCTTTAACAGCTTTGAGGGCGATTTCTCTTATTCTGACGATGGTAAATCTGGCAGCGCTAACTTTACTATCAACACAGATAGCATTGACACCAACCATGAAGCTCGCGACAAACATCTTCGCAGCCCAGACTTCCTTAACGTCAAACAATTCCCAACACTCACATTCAAAAGTACATCCTTTGATGGCGAAACGTTAACTGGCGAACTAACCCTTCATGGCGTAACCAAAACCGTTAGCTTTGATGTAGATAAGATTGGTGAAGGCAGCGATCCATGGGGTGGTTATCGTGCAGGTTTTGAAGCGAGTGCTGAAATCAACCGCAGCGATTTTGGCATCACTTACTTTATTCCTGGTGTTTCTGATAAAACAGAAATCGATGTTTATGTAGAAGGCATCCGCCAGTAATTAGCTAAGGAAGCAGACAAACATGTACCAAGAAGCCAGCAATACAAACCTCCTGATGTTATTACATACGGCGGTTTACCCTTTTATCGCCGCACTCATAATCAGTCTTGTCGCTGGTAAATTGTTACGTGCATCATCTTACCTTGGTTATCTCGGTGGATTCGTAGTAGGACTCAGCCTGATTCATTCAGGCCTGAGTTTTCCTCCGAATCAAGCGCTTGATTATTACGCAGTAACCATACTCATTGGCATAATATTATTACTTTGCCTCAGTCTAATAAAAACCCCAGCCATTACGAACAGCGCTCTTTTTCTTCTGTCTGGACTATCGTTTTTCTTTTTACTAAATCCTGTGCTAAAGCATACAGGCTTTATGATGAGCTTAAGTTGGGCAGTAATCTCCTCGCTGATCGTCATGTGTTATTACCTTATTTCCCACAAAACACAAAAACCATATCAAAATGAAACACGCAGTTTACATAACCATCTTCTACCTATCGGCTTAATGATTGTGGCTGGATGTGCTGCTCCAGTGGTGTCCATTGGAGGTAGTTTGCTGATTGGGCAATTACTAGGAGCGTTCGCTGCAGCAATGTTGGCTTATGTTATTGTCGGTTATTTAACAAAACACGCTCAAAACAACGCCTTTGTTCCAGCGCTTTTAATATTAGGCGGGTTGATTACGCAAAGTCATGTCCTTGCCGATATTCCTTTAGAGGTTATGCTAATGCTAAGTGCCAGCCTATTCGTCACACCACTGGTTCTGTTATTTACAAACAAAATCAGTCACATTATGGCCAGTCAAGTTGTCATTAGCGGCATAATCAGCGCATTTAGCTTATGGCTGATTTGGCCGGAAAGCAGTCTATATTAGTTTATCGATCTCTAGTTTTTAAATATTGATCGAGAAGAGCGCCATAGTGGCAATATGATTGCCGCTATGACGCTATTAACAGCACCATAAGACAATAAATACAACACCTCAGATTCATCTAAGTGAAGCTGCATACTTATAAAAAAATGATTCGGCAGCACGATAAATAACCACATACCTATTACTAAAAAAACCGACCACTCCCTGAAACCCCCTTGACCCTTGCAAGTACCCAAGCGGTAAAAAATAGGCAAGTAAAACATGAAGACACAAACAGCAAGATCATCCCAATAGAAGGCTGTGTGGATACATCCTCCCATACAGGTCGACCTAAGAATTTAACAGGCGTTGAAGCATACCAAACCACGCCGGCAAGCACTTGCAGAATAAAAGCCAACACAACTGCTTTATAATTTATTTTGTACACGTCATCCCCTATGATTCCGTTTGCTTAAATGGATAAACAACTAACTTTGACTGCCAGCCTGGTATAATTCTTTGACTAAATTGCGTAACTTTGATCGCCATGGGCGCTGCTTTATACCAAAATGATTAAATATTTTTCGACAAGACAATGATTGTCGTTTCATCACCACCATGTCCTGTACTTCTGGGAATGCATCACTGATCGCTTCCACTTCCACTTGCGCTTTTGGATCAAACTGGCTCGATGTCGCAACAATAGCCTCGACTAAGCCCACCCAACTGATCTCCTCAGCACAGCAATAGTGGTATACACCTTTATTTTTCGCACCATAGTGACCTTGCTTCACCACAGATAAAATGACTCGAACCAAGTCGGACACGGGCGTTGGACTGCCGATCAAATCATCTTTATAAGCAAGATTAACGCCATCTTGAATAAGTCCAAGGGTTCTGCAAACGAAGTCATCCCCTTTTCCGCTAAACAACCACCCAGTGCGTAGTACAATGTTCTCAGGATGACTCAAAACAATTTTCTCGGCTTCAATTAGCGCTAAGGCGTAAGGGTCTGAGCTGTCTGGCACATCGACTTCAGAGTAAGGAACATCCTTGTTGCCCGAAAACACTCGCGCGCTACTAATCATTATCAATGACGCTCTACCCTGCTCACTTAAATAGCGTAATGTAGATTGAAATTTTGTATAATCACTTTGCAGCGCATGACGAAGACTTAACGCATCGATGACAACATCAAACGTCATAGCATCTAATTCCGCCCTCCTTGTTACATCCAGCAACAATGACTCTTCTGGACATAACCATTCAAACTCATTTTTGCCTGCAGAAAGCGATAATAAAGATAATCCCACCTCAGTATTACTGCCTAATAGTAGAATACGAATAGGGGCATTAATATCTTGTATGTTATTCAAAGTAAGTCCTCACGCCACTTAGGAAAAACCCTAAGTAGATTATCATATGTCTGAGCTGTAATCTGTTCGATGCTCTCATCTCTTATTATTGCAGCACTCTGTGCAATCAAAGGAATCGAAAGAGGTGTATTTGCTTGTCCCTGAAACCCCTGAATCGGCATATCAGGCGAATCAGTTTCAAGAATAAAATCTCGACCATCCAATGAGGCCAATACCCTATGCGCCTTTTTAGCTCTTGGATAGGTAATAGTACCGCCAATTCCCAACACAAAACCCAATCCTAAAAAACGCTTAGCCTGTTCAAGGCTACCATTAAAAGCGTGAACTACTCCGCCTTCTTTAAATTCAGCATCACGCAAGCATTTAAACACTAGATCATAACTTTTCCTAGCGTGCAAAATAACTGGTAATTTCAATAATTTAGCAACATGTAACTGGCGAGAGAAAAAATCCATCTGAGTGCTCATATCAACCGCATTAGGCCAACAATCTAAGCCTATCTCACCCACAGCTACCACCTTACTTTTTTCACACTGCTCACCAAGTAAATCTATCTGACTTAACAAAGCCTCTTTCAAAAAATAAGGGTGCAACCCGTAAGCTGCACGCCATGATGGATAAGACTCAATCAGAGACTCTAATTTTGACCAGCTTGCATAGGTTGTTGCTGGAACCAAAAAACCCGCCACGCCTTGTTCAAGACAGCGCAACATTAATACATCGCGAGACGCATCAAATACATCAAAATCAAAGTGACAATGGCTATCAATCAACATACACAAAAGATTACATGAATTCAGAAGGCAAGTGCTAAATTATAAAGCAATCAGACATAAAAAAGCCGCGCATTTAGCGCGGCTTTTTAAAATATAACGGGAAAGCACTTTAAAGAGAGGGACCCGCCTTCACAATAGACTCAGAGACTGAATCAAACTTTTTGAAGTTTTCAACAAATTGAGAAATTAGATGCTTAGCTTGCGCCTCATAAGCCGCCTGATCCGACCATGTTTTACGTGGATTTAACAAAATACTATCCACACCTGGCACTTGAGTTGGCACATCAAGATTGACATCCGCCAGATGCTCTGTTTCTGCATCAACCAAAACACCGGACTGAATCGCAGCAATCACTGCACGGGTCGTTGGAATGCTAAAGCGTTTGCCACCTTTACCATGTGCGCCACCGGTCCAACCAGTATTGACTAGGTAAACCTTACTACCAAACTCCTCAATACGCTTAATCAAAAGATCCGCATATACGTCGGCAGAACGTGGGAAGAAAGGCGCTCCAAAACAAGTGGAGAAAGTTGACTTAATGCCTGTACCAGCCCCCATTTCAGTGGAACCAACCAGTGCGGTGTAACCACTCAAAAAGTGGTAGGCAGCCGCCTCTTTCGTCAAAATAGAAACAGGAGGTAAAACACCAGTTAAGTCACACGTTAAAAAGATAATGGCATTAGGTTCACCAGCACGATTGTCGGCAGCACGTTTCTCAATGTGCTCACGTGGGTAGCCAGCACGACCATTTTGAGTCAAAGAAGTATCTGCATAATCCGCCACACGAGTTTTAGGATCTAGCACCACGTTTTCAACGATAGTACCAAATTTAATCGCATCCCAAATAATTGGCTCATTTTTTTGTGAAAGATCGATGGTTTTGGCGTAGCAACCGCCTTCAATATTGAACACCGTATCTTTGCCCCAACCGTGTTCATCATCGCCGATTAGAAAGCGCTCTGGATCAGCAGACAAGGTCGTTTTCCCCGTTCCAGATAAACCAAAGAACAAAGTAACATCATCTTCAGTACCGACGTTAGCCGCACAATGCATTGGCAATACATCATAAGCTGGCAACAGGTAGTTTTGCACAGAGAACATGGCTTTTTTCATTTCACCAGCATAACGCATACCGGCAATCAGCACTTTGCGCTCAGCAAAGTTCAAAATCACACAACCATCAGAATTCGTGCCATCACGTTCCGGCTCACAAACAAAGTTTGGCGCATTCAAAATTTGCCATTCACCCTTGCCTGATGGGTTATAAATATCGGGGCGAATAAATAGATTACGCCCAAACAGCTGATGCCAAGCGGTCTCAGTACGCATAATAACTGGTAGATAATATTCATCCCCCGCACCGACATGAATATTCGACACAAATGACTCTTTTCCATCCAAGTAAGCAGCCACCCTGTCCCACAAAGGAGCGAACTTCACCTCTGGGAAGGGTCGGTTAACAGGCCCCCAATGAATACTATCTTTGCTGGACGCCTCTTCTACGATAAAACGATCCATAGGAGAACGACCAGTACGAGCGCCTGTTTCAACAACAAGCGCGCCATTATCGGCAAGCACACCTTCGCCATTCTGCAAGGCTTTTTCAACCAACTGCGGCGTCGTTAGATTTGTGTGAATAGTTATTACGTCTGATGCGGAGTTCATGTTGCTAGATCCTCTGAACTATAAAGATTGTCTGGTCATATTTATTATTATGCGAAAGTTTTTTACTGTGATAAGGATAGTAACAAAACAATCTAAAAAAATATTGTTATAACAATATGTTATTTTATTACCATTTTGAAATTTTCAAAAAACTCATAACCAAATGATAAATAAGGATTTTTATAAAAATTTCGTATTAAAATAGCATCAACCTATCCTTAAGCCCCTCATACAGCCTAATATTTTTGTAGTTTTCTTTCTTTTTTGTTGCCTTCCTACTTAACAGGAAAGTTCTTACCAATCATCAACGTTGTAAAAAAGTCCTTAAATAAGAAGCGGATTAGGAATAAAAGGCCACCCAAAATGTAAGGTTTCTATTAAAAAACATCAAAAAAACACAATTATTTGAATTTTTCTTACCTCTAATATGTCCTGAATACGACTGCTTCGTGGTAAGATTATTTCTTCAATTCCCCTCCAATTGTCCAAAAGGTTGATCAATATTTATGTTAAAAACAAATCAGAACTGCAATATTGGGTTTGTCGGCCTGGGTGTCATGGGTAAAAACTTGGCCTTAAATTTAGCTGACCATGGCTACCGAGTTGCAGGCTTTGATCTTGACACGCATAAAATACAAGACGTTTTAGACACCGAAGCGGCTGAACGCCCTGAATCTTCCAAAGAAGCCCGAATCATTGGCTGTACCAGCATGGAAGACATGCTGTCAAACCTAGTCAAACCTCGTGTGATTGTGGTTTTAGTTCCGGCAGGAAAACCAGTTGATATTGTTTGCCAAAGCCTAATTGATGCAGGACTAGAAGCGGATGATATCGTTGTAGACTGCGGAAACAGTCAATGGACAGACACCATTCGTCGTGAATCAGAGTACAAAGAAAAATTTAAATTCTTTGGCACGGCCGTATCAGGCGGTGAAGTGGGTGCTCGCTTTGGCCCATCATTAATGCCAGGCGGTGACGCTGACTCTTGGAAATACCTACAACCTATGTGGGAAGCCGTTGCAGCCAAAGTCGATGAAAATGGCAAGCCAATTGAAAGCAACACACCAGGCAAGCCTGTGACCGAAGGCGAACCATGTACCGCTTACTTAGGACCAAATGGCGCTGGCCACTACGTTAAAATGGTTCACAATGGCATTGAATATGCTGACATGCAGCTTATTTGTGAAGCTTATCACTTGCTACGTTCTTTACTTGGTTACGAGCCAGAAGAAATTGGCAAGTTATTTGAAAAATGGAATAAGGGTGTATTGAACAGCTACCTTGTTGAAATAAGCGCCGATATTCTACAGCAATATGACCATAAAACAGGCGCCCCCCTTGTTGACATGATTCTCGACAGTGCTGGGCAAAAAGGCACTGGCCGTTGGACATCGATCAGCGCAACTCAAATGGGCGTTCCAGCTGGCATTATCAGTGAATCCGTTTATGCCCGAGCACTGAGTACCTTAACCAGTGAACGCGAACATGCAGCCGGCATATTAACCGCCGATGTAGAAAGCGGCGACATTGTCGCGGAAGAGGTGGAAAAAGCGATTGAAGAAGCCCTATATTGCGCAAAAATTTGCGCTTACGCACAAGGTTTCCAAATCATGCGCGCGGCTCAAAAAGAATACGACTGGACGCTCAATTTCAGTGATATCGCCAAAATCTGGCGCGGTGGCTGCATTATTCGAGCCTCTTTCCTACAGAAAATTGCCGACGCATTTGATCACAATCATGAGCTTGAAAACCTGCTACTAAGCGATTACTTCGCCGACGCTATGGCTAAGAAACAGTCTGGTCTGCGTAAAGCGGTTGTCCTTGCGGCGCAATCTGGTGTTCCAACCCCCTCTTTCTTCTCGGCATTGGCTTATTTTGATGGCTACCGCTCAGAGGTGCTACCGGCTAATTTATTGCAAGCACAGCGCGATTACTTTGGCGCCCATACTTATGAGCGAGTAGACGCAGAACCAGGTCAAAAATTCCACACGTACTGGCAAGAAAAAGGTCGTCCGGAACGCAAAGCGTAAGGCTATTTTCCGATTAAAAAACGCTGACTTAGCAATAAGTCAGCGTTTTTTTTATGTAACTTAAAAAGTTGGCACCAGCTCTCAACAACGTCTTGTCAGCACAGTAGCCATTACTTCATTTTCTTTTCCATTGACGTCAACATCCCTCTAAGCATACCCAGTTCCTGTTGGTCCAAACGCGAGCGCTGAAATAAACGGCGAAAGCGCGTCATGACTTGCATCGGCATCTCTGGGTCAAGAAACTCGGTCTGCAGCAATACTTTTTCTAGATGCTCAAGCAAGTAATCAATTTGCTCCACATTGGCCGCTGGCACATCCCATTTACTCGCAACCACAGGCGCATCTTTCATCAATAAGCTCTTCATGCGTAACTCGTAAGCAATGACCTGTACCGCGGCACCTAAATTTAATGAGCTAAAGGTCTCAACCGAAGGAATATGCACGTGATAATTGCAACGCTGCAATTCTTCATTGGTTAATCCACGATCCTCACGACCAAAAACAAACGCGGTGAGCAAACCTTCATCAAACACCAAATCTGCCGCCTGTCTTGGGTCAACCAAAGGCCAAGGAATATTTCGTTCACGAGCACTGGTGCCAATGACCAATTGGCAGTCGGCCAAAGCTTCTTCTAGTGTTTCCACCACAACGGCATTGTCTAAAATGTCCGTCGCACCCGCTGCGCGGCTAATGGCCTCTTCACTCGGATACACCTTTGGGGCAACAAGATAAAGATCCGCTAACCCCATATTTTTCATGGCACGAGCAGCGGCACCGATGTTGCCAGGGTGCGAAGTATTAACAAGGACAATTCTTACTGTATTTTGCATTTTATAAGTTACCAGTGATAGCCATCAAACAATGCGGCGTATCTTAACAGATATTTGTCACAAAGCCGCAAACCGTTCAGTTTTTAACCAAAATATCACTGGCAAAAAGCATACTGTTACGCTAGAATTCGCGCTCTTATTTACAGGCGCTCGATGATATCGCTCACGTCGTTTAAGCCATTGATTGGCTTGAAGTGAACAGATAGCCCCTAGACGCCCGCTCTTTAACACTTTATTTGGCAACTTATCGTCTTTATTGGCGGTATGTGCATTTTAATGACGAAATAACTGACGGTAAATTATGCAACCTAGAATCAATGTCGCACTCAAAGCAGCTCGTGCCGCTGCCGAATACATAGTTCACTCGCAAGAGAAACTACTGTTTGATAAAGAACAAGGCCAATCCGCTGAACAAGTTTATCAAACCGTTTGCTCAGGCGCAGAACGCAGCATTGTTTACCACCTAGAAAAAGCTTACCCAGCGGATACCATTACCACTCGCCTGCAAGGCACTGTACAAAATGGTAACGAAGGCGAATGGATCATTGATGCCATCCAAGGACAGCACTTATTCTCACGCGGCCTAACAGGTAACGTGATTACAATGAGCTACTTAGTTGCCGGTAAAGTGGAGCACGCTCTCGTGCTCAATCCTCACACCAAAGACGAATTTTACGCCAGTAAAGGTCGTGGTGCTTACCTAAACAATTCACGCATTCGTAGCAGCTCTGCACGCACTTTAGAAAAAGTAACGGTAGCGGCTCAATTTCCTGCCACAGATCGCCTTATGCCTTATCTGTCTGGTCAATTTGCGGTACTAACTGAAATAGCAGAACAAGGCGCTCGTGCTGTTATGCAAGATTGCCCAGCATTGATGCTTGCTAACGTTGCCGCTGGCCGTCTGGATGCGGCTTGGGGTATTAAACTTCAAGAATGGGAAATGCAAGCACCGCTATTCATTGCAAAAGAAGCGGGTTGTTTGTTCGCCGGTTTTGATGGTTCACCCAGTATCGACAAAGGTGATGTACTATGTGCAGCGCCTCGTTTGTTTAAAGTCTTGTTGCCTACATTAAACAAACACCTTAACTAATACTAATACACAGACACTAAAAGGGGCTCTTTCTGACGCAGGAAAGAGCCCCTTTTTATTTAACACACACTTTTAATGCTTGTGATGACAGTGCTCGTGATGATGGTCATGCAAATCCTCATCATCATGATGATGATCGTCACATGGATTCGTTTCTCCAGGATAATACAAACCAATGTCCTGACGAATCTCATCCAACGTCGCAATCAATTCTAAACTGTCCTGCCAACTGTGATTAGGGCTTTGAATTACTCCTTCCGCTAGGCAACGATTTACCTCATCTACCTCAAACTGATAGCCATTACCAGGGAAGTCAAATTCCACAGCACGCTCTTTATTATCCGCAGTCACAATACGGCAAGACTTTGCTCTAAACCACTCAGAATCAATTTCAATGTACCCTTTTGAACCTGACAAGATGGCTCGGTTTGGATTATGAGAGATCAGAGAGACGTCCAGTGAGGCAAGCTGCCCCCCTTCCCAACCCAGTAAGATCTGTTCAAACAAGTCGACATTTGTATCGCCAATCACCGCCTGATTTTGCACAAAATCGGGCTTACCAAAAAACAACTGTGCTAAGAAAACAGGATAGATGCCAATGTCCAGTAGAGCACCGCCGCCCAGTTCTAAATTCAGCAAACGATGATTTGGATCGGTAGGACCGATAAAATTAAAGCTGGCTTGGATGCTATTTAAATTACCTATTTCCCCCTCTTCAACCCACTCTACAACCTGTTCAATGACGGGATTAAAGCGTGTCCACATGGCTTCCATGACAAAAACATCATGCTCTAAAGCCAAATCATAAAGCTCTCTAGACTGCGCCTCATTCAGTGTAAAAGGCTTTTCACACAACACAGCCTTACCAGCTAGAATACAGGCTTTTGTCAAATCATAGTGATACACATGAGGCGTTGCTATGTATATGACATCCACCTCATTGCTATTGATCAATGAAAAATAATCAACAAAAGCCAACTCAATATCAAATTCATCTGAAAACGCGTCAGCAGATGCCTTATCACGAGAAGCCACAGCACGAAGTTCGCCCGCTTTGACATGACAAAAATCACCCGCAAACACATGCGCGATTTGACCTGTACCAATAATACCCCAGCGTACTTTCTTCATAGGATTCTCCCCACCGCCATAATCAACAGCATTAGCATTCCAACTCTCACTAAGAGACATTCTCTTGACGTCAAGAACGACGCCAAAACGCGTTTATTTTGAACACAATATTGGCAAGTACAACCATAGTGCTAAAGTCCTATAAGTTTGACCTCAAAAAGCACTAGAGTCCACTGGCATTTTCAAGCTCTTGAATGCGTTCGTTTAATTTCTCTACCTGCGCCTCTAACTCAAGTATCCGCTCTTTCAATTGCTGAGTATATTCCTCATTAGAAACCGACACATCAGCTTGAGGGCGTTCAGATTCATTACAAAAGCACTCTTGATAACGTTGCTCACGCTTGCCTGGCTCTCTCGGCAACTGGCATACATAAGGACCGCCCGTTTTGGTTTGCAAAGACTGCAATGCCGATGTCACTTCATCAAGAGACTGAAAGCTATGTAAACGTCCACTTCGCGAGCGTAACTCACCCGGTGTCTGGGGCTCCTCGTAAAAAAAGCAAACAAATAATAGCGGTTTCGGCTGACGATAACTGCAAATCAGAAAATTCCGTATTACAAAACCTGTGTTGATATTTGCTCACACGACTGTGTGAACCTGTCATTTCCGTTACCAAACCACGATCCACTAAGGCGTTTACGGCATCTTGCACCACGGACTCGGATAATTGAGTCACCGGCTCACGATTCGACTTTTGATTACAGGCATTGACTAAGGCATTCAAACTAAGAGGGTATTGATCTGGCGTGGTAATCTCTTTTTCCAAAAGACAACCAATCACACGCATTTCGATAAAATTCACTTCATGATAACGCATAAGACTCCCTAACAGCTTTGGTCTATTCAGCTTGACTCTATCGGGTCATTAACGGTGCCTTTTGAACGTCTTAAAAGGCATCAGCAATACTTCTTTAAACGATGTAGGTTGATATGTTTTCGTACTAGGCAATCCTATTTTTAAGTGTTCGTCTCCATCTAACGCTTGTGCTCTTTTGCTTAAAAAAAGCACATCCCAAATGCTCAAGAAAAAACCAAAATTACTGTTTGCTTCAAGATCTACCCTTGAATGATGAATACGATGCATGTCTGGCGTCACGAATAATCGCTGCACCGCGCTTTCAATACTGACTGGCAACCTCGCATTCGTATGGTTAAACATCGCCGATGCATTCAATAAAATATCGAATATCAATACGGCTTCTAATGGTATACCAAACAGCCAAATTGCGACGGCTTTAATACACAAAGACAAAAGAATCTCAATGGGATGAAAACGCACCGCAGAGCTAATGTCTAATTCAGGGTCAGAATGGTGCACCCTATGGATGCGCCACAAAAAAGACACCTGATGAAAGAGTCTATGCTGCCAATAAATCAGACAATCCAGTACCAAAATACTCAGTAAAACGATCAACCAAAACGGCAGCTCAAAGACAGACAATACGCCAACGTATTGATTCATGACTGCGACGATTGACAACAGCACAGGCTGTACCACTCTGACACACAACGCACCAATCCCTAACAAAAAGAGATTATGGCGCCAGCGTTGACGCCATTGCAGCAACATTCCTCTTGGGCAACGCCATTGCCATATTAATAAGGCACTAAACACCGCAAGAAAGACACCAAAACGCAAACTAAAATCGATCACATAAAACCTTGCGCGATTAATGCTTCTTCAATACGAGTCATGGCTTTATCAAGAACAGATTGGGGACAACCAAAATTTAGGCGAACATAATTAGGATTACCAAAATCTTTACCATCGGATACCCCGACTCCAGCGTCCAAAAAAACTGATGCGGGTTATCCAATGACAAAGCGGAAACATCGATCCATGCAAGATAAGTCGCCTCTAAATGCAGCATTTTCATAGGCGTCGCGGCAATTCTTTTGGCCAAAAAGTCACGATTAGTTTTCAAATACTTCAACAATGACTGGTGCCAAGCGCGCCCATCTTCATAAGCGGCAATAGCCGCGGTCAAGCCCAACATGTTAGGCGATGGGATCAAACCGGCCTTTTCCTGATTAAAAGCGTGTCTTAACGAGGGGTTTTCAATCACCGCAAAAGCATAGCCTAAACCAGCAAGATTAAACGTCTTGCTTGGCGCCATTAAGGTTATGGTTCGATTCGCGGCATCTTGATTCAAACTAGCAAAAGGTACATGAGGGACATCATCTAAAATCAAATCGCAATGAATTTCATCGCTTACGACGATAAGATCATATTTTTCTGCCAGAGCATGAATACGTAATAATTCAGCCTTGGTATAGACACTTCCGCCTGGATTATGGGGGTTACACAAAAGGATCATTTTACTTTTGGGATGGGCGCAGGCATCCTCAAATTGCGTCATGTTCGGCACCCAACGACCATTTTCAGCCTGCATGTCGACACTGAGCAATTCACGTTTTGCCGTCAATGGTGCCTTAGTTAAATGATAATAAACAGGCCCTGGAACAACGATGCCATCACCTTCTTCGGAGAAGACACGAACACTCAGATGCAATGCACAAACTAAGCCAGGTAAATGCACTAGATGCGCACCAGAAACGGACCAATCATAGCGGTATTTTAAATGTGACTGGATGGCAGTGACTAACGCTTTTGGCGTATGCGTATAGCCATATACACCTTCGTTAACCCTTTGATTTAATGATTCTTTAACACAATCTGGAGCGTCAAAATCCATGTCTGCAACCCACATAGGAATCACATTTTTAGGGTATTTAGCCCACTTATCACTGCTCATATCTGATCGGTCAATTAGGGTATCAAATACCGACAAAGAGACATCCATTAAATTACACTCCCATCATTCATTTAGCTTTATAATTAACACAATCTTAGCCGTTAATTCCAGCCATAAATAACCTCAAAGGAAATGAAAAAATACAAAATCAAGCTGACTCTTTAAAAACGAAATAAGGTAAAAAATCCTCATTTCTTATCTTAAACCGACATAATACCAGACAAAAAAGACTAAAAAATTTTTAAAAGCCTTAATATCCTTATAAATCAATATTTTAAATTACTTAGAGAACTAAGTTTTTGATTTGTCAAGGGTTGACCTAAATTACACAATCAGCCTAGTATAGTTTTCATTAAACGGCTGTTTAATAAAAAAGGATCCATAATGCCAAAAGTTGGAATGCCTGAAATACGTAAACCTCAGCTCATCGAGGCAGCCATAAAAGCCATAGACAAGTACGGTTTTGCAGGTGCAACCGTCAGTGTTATTGGTAAAAAAGCGGGAGTTTCTCCAGCCATCATCAACCACTACTTTGGTGGTAAAGATGGTCTCTATGAAGCAACCATGCGAAGTCTGATTCGTGAGTTTTTTGAAATTTTATCCAAAGAAGTCACAAAAACGAAAAACAAATCAGCTAAAAGTAAAGTAATGGCGATTGTTAGAGCCAGTTTTAGTCAGTCTCAAACACATCCTCAAGTTGTCAAAGCGTGGATGGGGTTTTGGGCATCAGCCATGCACACACCGTCTTTGTACCGATTGCAGAATGTTTATTCTAGACGACTACAGTCTTCGCTCGTGTGCGTGTTAAGAGAAGAGTTTGATGTGAAAAAAGCCCGTGGCATCGCTCTCACCGTCGCCGCACTCATTGATGGCATGTGGCTACGAGGTTCATTAGCCGGTGGTATCAACAAACAAGAATCGGCTGAACAAATACAAGATTACTTAGATTTGGTGTTTCAAGATAACGCCTGACAACACCAGATAAAAATCGCTTTGTTAGGCACTTCAAGCCAAATAAAACACAGCGTATACAACATTATCATCATATTTTTAGGCAGCCTACAAACCAACACGCTGCTAAACGCTTTTAGGAGTTCACGCTCAGTGCCAACACTAGGCACTGTATTTGCTCATTGATTTTGAGTTCAATAGAAAGAGGGTATGGGTATGAATAAGCTAAAAAAGACCACAATTGCCATTAGTATCGCCAGTTTTTCTGGATTAACCATGGCAGCGGAATGCTCCACAGTTCGTTTTTCCGATGTTGGCTGGACAGACATTACGGCAACAACGGCCGTTGTTAGTGAAATCAGCAAAGGCCTAGGCTACGAGACAAAAACGCAATTACTGTCTGTTCCAGTTACTTATACATCACTAGCCAATGGCGATATTGATATATTTCTAGGCAACTGGATGCCAACCATGCAAGCGGACATCGAACCCTACCTACAAGCAGGCACGGTGGAAGATTTAGGCCCAAATTTGGTTGGTGCAAAATACACCCTAGCCGTCAGCAAATCTGCCTACGACGCTGGTGTTACCGACTTTTCTGATATTGCAAAACACCGCAAAGAATTTTCAGGCCGGATCTACGGCATCGAACCTGGCAACGACGGCAACCGTATTATCCAAGACATGATTGATTCGAATGCTTTCAACCTAGGCGATTTCCAACTGGTTGAATCCAGTGAAGCCGGCATGCTTTCTCAGGTCAGCCGTAATGCACGCCGCGATAAATGGATTGCCTTTTTAGGTTGGGCACCACACCCCATGAACGCCAACTTTGAAATGGAATACTTATCAGGTGGAGACGATTTCTTTGGCCCTAATTTTGGCGGTGCCAATGTGCACACCAACGTTCGCAAGGGCTACCTTCAAGAGTGCCCAAATGTCGGTAAACTTCTCACTAACCTAACCTTTTCTTTGCCAATGGAAAACGAAATCATGGGCGCCATTTTAGACGATGGCAAGAAACCTGATATCGCGGCCAAAGAATGGCTTAAAGCCAACCCAGATGTGCTTAACACCTGGCTTGAAGGCGTCACAACAACCTCCGGTGATAACGGCTTAAGCGCAGTAAAATCACACCTAGGTCTGTAATCTTTTTTTGTACCAGCACTTACTCACACCCTACGCAACACACACTCTGCGTAGGGTGCTTCATCGAACTATCGGGAGAACACATATATGAATTGGCTGACGGATAATAAAATCCCTCTTGGCGCTTGGATGGAAAGCTTTGTCGATTGGCTAGTTTCAGCAGCTTCCGTATTCTTTGACTTCATTTCTATTACACTTGAGACCATCATCTACACGCTAGTAGACTCGATTCTATGGGCCTCATCCACTGGCGGTGATCGCGGTCATCCTTATCGGCGTATGGTTCCTACATCGCAATATTGGTTTGCTGGTGTTTATTGCCGCCTCTTTTTTATTGATCATTAACATGGGTTACTGGGTAGAAACAATTCAAACCCTTGTTCTAGTTGTGACGGCCACCACCATCAGTGTCTTAATTGGTGTACCTATTGGTATTGCTGCCGCGCACCGTCCTTGGTTATACACCATGCTACGTCCGGTTCTCGACTTGATGCAGACAATCCCTACGTTTGTCTACCTTATTCCGACACTGATTCTGTTTGGTCTAGGCTACGTACCAGGCTTAATCTCCACCATTATCTTCGCCATCGCTGCGCCGATCCGTTTGACCTACTTAGGCGTTAGTAAAGTCCCTAGTGAATTAATTGAAGCGGGATTAGCGTTTGGTTGCACAAAGTCAAAGCTACTTTACAAAGTCGAACTACCCGCTGCTATGCCCAACATCATGGCCGGTATCACTCAATGTATCATGCTGTCACTTTCAATGGTGGTAGTAGCGGCTCTTGTAGGTGCAGACGGCCTCGGAAAACCCGTCATTAGAGCATTAAACACGGTGAACATTTCCCAAGGTTTCGAAGCGGGTGTTGCCATTGTATTGGTCGCCATCATGCTAGACCGCATTTGTAAATCACCAGCAACGAAAAACGAGGGATAATTTATGTCTGTTGTAAAAATTGAAAACGTCGACATCGTCTTTGGTGACAATAAAGCAAAAACACTTCCGCTTATGGATAAAGGTCATACCAGAGATCAAATTCTTGGCATGACAGGTGACGTTGTTGGAGTACAAAACGCTAACATCGAAGTCAATGAAGGAGAGATCTGTGTCCTGATGGGTCTGTCTGGATCGGGCAAATCCACCCTGTTACGTGCTGTTAACGGGTTAAATAAAATTGCCCGTGGTCGTTGCCTTGTAAGAGACGGCGACACCATGGTCGATATGGCAAAATGCGACGATGCCACACTACGACACATGCGTACTCGTCGAGTGTCCATGGTATTTCAAAGCTTTGCCCTAATGCCATGGCTTACCGTGTTAGAAAACGTGGCCTTCGGCTTAGAAATGCAAGGCATGCCTAAAGCAGAGCGGCTAAAAAAAGCTCGCGAACAGCTGAAAATGGTCAGCCTGGACAAATGGGCGGACAAAAAACCAGACGAATTATCAGGTGGTATGCGCCAGCGCGTAGGCCTAGCACGCGCCTTTGCCATGGATACCGATGTATTGTTAATGGACGAGCCGTTTTCAGCGCTGGATCCCTTAATTCGCTCCCAGCTGCAAGACGAGTTGATTGAGCTACAAAAATGTCTCAATAAAACCATCATCTTTGTTAGCCACGATTTAGACGAAGCCCTCAAAATTGGCAGTAAAATCGCCATCATGGAGTCCGCTAAAATCATTCAGGAAGACACACCAGAGCAGATCGTACTAAATCCAGCTACTGACTATGTGGAAAGGTTTGTTGCCCACACCAACCCGCTCAATGTACTGTGTGGCAATTCTTTAATGACACCACTGGCTCAATTAGCCGTCAAAGAGGATCGTATTTCTGTCAGTGACGACATTTGGCTGACTCTGGAAAATGGCAAATTAGCGTCGGTACAAGGACCAAAAGGCGATATACCAACCGCCCGCTGGACACCCGAAACCATCCTCGCCAATGTGCCTGAAAACACCGTTTTCATCGTACCAGCCAACATCGCCATGCGAGATGCGGTAGAACTGCGTTACCACTCAAACATGTTCATGGTATTGGAAGACAAAGACCAATGCATCGGTATCCTCAACGACCATAATTTTTACCACGCTCTATTGGGTAAACACTTTGGACGTGAAGAAGTGGCAGCGTAATGATTCGCTGTTGATGGAATACAAATAACACGCGAAATAAAAAGGCCAGATGTTCAACATCTGGCCTTTTTATTTCAATCACCATTCAAATCATCAGACGTTCAGCAGAAGATGTTCCCGTTCCCAAGAGCTGATCACTCGGTTGAAGGTTTCAAACTCACTGCGTTTGACTCCCATGAAGGCTTTGACAAAATGCTCGCCCATAATGTCACAAAGTGGTTGGCATTCCTCAAGTAAGCGCAAACCTTCCTCCAATGTTCGTGCAATCTCAACTTCTTCCGAAGGCGGTGTTTTACCTTCTACCGGTTCAGTTGGCTGTAATTGCTGTTTAATACCAAGATAACCACAAGCCAAGGTTGCCGCAATCGCCAAGTAAGGATTGCAATCGGCGCCAGGAAAACGGTTTTCAATGCGCGTACCTTCCGGTGCAGAAAACGGAATTCGCAGCCCAGCAGTACGATTATCAACCCCCCATTGCATGTTAATCGGCGCCGCCATTTCAGGGGAAAAACGACGATAAGAATTCACATTAGGAGCAAAAAAACTAATCGCATTCGGGGTGTATTTTTGCAGCCCCCCTAAATAGTTATAAAACAATTCGCTTGGGCTGCCGTTGTTATCAAACAAATTTTTGCCCGTCTTGCTGTCGACCAGACTTTGATGAATATGCATGGCACTGCCCGGCTCGTGTTGCATAGGTTTGGCCATAAAAGTTGCGTACATGCCGTGCTTCATCGCAGCTTCTCGTAACGTACGCTTAAAGACAAACACCTGGTCAGCCAAATCCAATGGGTCACCATGAATAAAGTTGATCTCCATCTGCGCGGCACCTGACTCATGAATCAGCGTATCCACATCCAAACCCTGAGCTTCACAATAACTGTAAAGCGTATCAATAACAGGATTAAACTCGTTCACGGCGTCGATACTATAAGAGCGACGTGAGGTTTCTCGTTTGCCTGAACGTCCTACAGCAGGCTTTAATTCGTAATCTGGATCGGTATTGGGATCGATCAAATAAAACTCCACCTCAGGGGCAATAACCGGTGTGATCCCCTCTTTTGCGTACAAAGCCAGAATGTTGCGCAAAATGGTACGACTCGACAAAGGGTGCAACTGACCGCTTTTATCATAACAGTCATTAATAATCTGCGCTGTCGGTTCATCTGCCCAAGGCACTAAACGGAAAGTATTTGGGTCCGGATGTAGCTCCATATCTCGGTCACTGGCGTCCACCAGCTCATAATGGTTATCCGCCCAATCCCCCGTCACACTTTGCACGAGTATGGTTTCTGGGATACGTCCAAATAATTCTGCTAAAAACTTATACGTTGGATAAAACTTACCACGGGCGTTACCGGTCATGTCCGCCAACGTCGATTCGATTTCAGTAATAGAATGTTCTTTCAAAAAAGCTTCAAACTCTGTCATAACTCACCTTATGCTACCTGCCTTTTTAGGATACGGAGCCAAAATATTACGTATTGCGATCTTACTCTATTGCTCTATCATTCACACTAAACTGGCACTATTTTGTTAACAGACTAAAACACTCACACAAAATAGTCATACCAAAACAACGCATTAACTTAACAAGCCTTTATTGCTGTTTGTTTTCATAGGAGTCCCAACGTTTGAACACACACGAAGCAACCTACTACGCGGCGAGCGCCAATCAACAGACAGATTACCCCACTTTACACGGCGAGCAAGAGGCGGATATTTGCATTATCGGTGGTGGTTTCACGGGGGTATCTGCGGCGTTACACCTTGCCGAAGCTGGCTTTAATGTCAGCCTAGTCGAAGCCAACAAAATCGGCTGGGGCGCGTCAGGTCGCAATGGTGGGCAACTGTGTCAAGGCCATAACATGAGCCACGAGACCATGGTCAAGCACGTTGGCAAACAGATAGCCGATCAGCTTTGGCAAAGCTCTGTCGATTCCGTCGCCCTAGTCAAAGACCTGATCAAACGTCATAACATAGAATGTGATTTAAGCGATGGCGTTTTACACGTCGCCAGCAAACGCCGCCACGCTGAAGACTTTAAAAGCGAAGTTGAATACAAACATACACAATTAGCTTACCAAGACGTGGACTATCTCAACGCGCCAGAAGTATCGGCATTGCTTGGCACTGAACACTTTTATGGCGGTGAACTCTATCGAGACGGCGCGCACCTCCACCCACTTAATTTTGTCTTAGGGATGGCCAAGGCGGCCACACAACATGGCGCCACGCTTTATGAAAACACCGCAGTCCTGTCCTATCAAACAGGAGAAAGACCCGAAGTGGTGACCGAACAAGGTAAAATACGCTGCCGCTACTTACTCTTCGCCTGCAACGGCTATTTAGGCAAACTCAATCACTCAGCCGCGAAAAAAATCATGCCGATTAACAATTTCATCATAGCGACCGAGCCGTTGAGCGATGACATTGCCAATCGCATCAATCCAGAACGTTTGGCTGTCGCGAATTCTCAATTTGTGGTGGATTATTTTAGACTATCAGCCGACAACCGTTTACTGTGGGGTGGCGGTGAGAATTATCGTCAACGCTTTCCAAACGACATTGCTGGCTTCGTCAAAAAGCACATGCTTAATGTGTATCCTGAATTGGTGAATCATACTATTGATTATGCTTGGGGAGGCACTTTAGCCATCACACTCAATCGTATGCCACACATCGCTAGACAAGAAGCCAATGTGTTTGTCGCTCAAGGCTATTCTGGACATGGAGTGGCGCTTGCCACCTATGCAGGCGCGCTGTTTGCTAAAGCCGTACAGGGTTCATTAGAAGGCATAGACGCGTTTGAGCGCCTGCCGATGAAAAATTTCCTGGCGGCACTCTATTGCGTTGGCCAGGACTGGTCGCTGGCATGCTGTATTATTCGACGCTGGACAAACTCCCTTGAAACGGGAGTCGTCTTCACTCTACTGCTTTAAAAACTGACCAATCCAGGTCATTAATTGTGACGATTGAATATCCCTGCTGACAAGAGACTCACGGGCAAGCAATGCTTGCTCGTGCGTTAACTGCTGACCATCGTATAAATCAATCAGGGCTTTTTCATACACCTTAGAAAATTCGGGATGGCCCTGGAACGTCAAAATATGCTGATCATATAGCAGGCCTGCGTTTTCACAAAAATCAGAACGCAAAATGACCCGCGCTCGCGCAGGCTTTTCCACCACCTGATCTTGATGAAACGCGCACAAAGCCAATTCTTCTGCCTCAGGCAACACAGGTAAAGGCTCACAGACAGTATAGTGATGCACACCCACTCCCCAACCGCCTTGATACTTCTCAACACGACCACCCAATGCCCGAGCAATAACTTGATGACCAAAGCAAATACCCACTAGAGGTCGCTGCAACTGATCAATGTCTTGGATAAGATCACATAAACGCAGAATCCAAGGGTCATCTGCGTACGCATCGGCTTTAGACCCGGTAATCAGCCAAGCATCACATTCTTGTGCACCGTGAGGAAAGACACCTAGGCGCACATCGTAAGTGACAAAGTCGAAATCCCTTTGCTTTTTCCCGATCTGCTCAGCAAACATATTCGCATAAGAGGGAAATTCACCCAATAAAGAATCTGGGGTGATACCTGCCGCAAGAATACCTATTTTCATTTATTTGTCCTTAAACAACGATTTCTCAATACAAAGCTGCATACTACTTATTGACCTCGTTATAACGACTCTGTCTGTGCAAAATCACTATCGCAGCAATCACCGCGATCGACACAGCGACAATCATTAATGTTGCCAATGCGTTCACCTCGGGTGTCACACCTAGACGTACTTTTGAAAAAATCACCATCGGCAAGGTACTGTTACCCGGACCCGACACAAAGCTGGCAATGACCAGATCATCCAGTGACAGGGTAAAAGACAGCAACCAACCAGAAATTATCGCTGGCGCAATCAAAGGCAACGTGATCAGGAAAAACAACGATGTCGGTTTCGCTCCTAAATCCATGGCCGCTTCTTCTAGGGTTTCATCTAACGTTGCCAGGCGAGATTGCACCACCACGGCCACATAGGCCAAACAAAAAGTCGTGTGAGCAATCACTATGGTCATGACGCCACGTCCTGCAGGCCAACCAAACATGTTTTCCAATGATACAAACAACAGCAACAGAGACAAACCTGTAATGACTTCAGGCATCACCAGAGGCGCAGTCACCCAACCCGTTAGCATGGCTTTACCAACAAACTTGCGCATTCGACTCAAAACAAAGCCCGCTAAAGTACCCAATACAGACGCCAGTGTGGCACTGATAAAGGCAATTTTTAAACTGGCCCACGCCGCGCTCATGATCTGTTCATTACGAAACAGCTCCACGTACCACTTTAATGACCATCCACCCCAAACTGTCACCAATTTAGACTCATTAAAGCTGTACACAATCAAGGCAATAATTGGCGCATACAAAAACACAAAGCCCGCACCAGACATGACTTTCAAGGTCAAAGAATTGCCCTGTTTCATTCGGCCTCCTTATTGCTATTACGAATAAACATAATCGGTCCCACCAAGACAATCAGCATCATCACGGCAACAGCCGACGCCATAGGCCAATCACGATTTTGGAAGAATTCATCCCATAACACACGGCCAATCATCAGGGTATCTGACCCGCCCAACAAAGCAGGAATCACATATTCACCAACCGCAGGAATAAACACCAGTAAACAACCCGCAATAATCCCCGTCTTCGCCAACGGCAAAGTGACCAAGAAAAAGGATTGGTACGGTTTCGCCCCCAAATCCTGAGCCGCATCGATTAGATTCAGGTCCATCTTTTCTAACGAGGTATAAAGAGGCAAAATCATAAAAGGCAAATAGGTATAGACAATACCCAAATACACCGCAAAATCGGTCTGCAATATTTGCAAAGGTTGATCAATGATACCTATCACCATCAAGACATCATTCACCAAGCCATCTTTTCTAAGCAGTACCATCCAAGCATAAACACGCAATAAGAAGGACGTCCAAAACGGCAAAATGACCAGAGCCAGTAATGTAATCCGCATCGTGGGGCCGCTACGCGCAATCAAATAGGCAATCGGAAAACCAATCAACAAAGCAAAAAACGTCGAGATGGCGGCAATTTTTAACGAACTTAAATACGCATCTAAATAGAAACGCGACTCGAATAGGTACAGATAATTACCAAAATTAATCTTAAAAGTAAGATACGCACTGCTCGAGTCCCATTGTAATAACGGCGAATACGGTGGAATGGCAATGACCGCTTCTGCGAGTGATATTTTAAATACCACCAAGAAGGGGATAAAGAAAAACGCCGCCAACCACAACATAGGAACCAAAATAACCGCCGCACGTCCGAGGCGAAGCTCAGACAAGCGCCAAGTCAAACGGTGTTTTTTCTTGTCTATTGTTGTCTCACTCATCATGACATCAATACCACGCAGCTATCTGGGTCCCAGGAAAGATACACATTGTCTTCCCAAGTTAAACGGCTACCCATCTCACGAGAAACGTTAGGCTGAGTGATACGCAGTTCTTTACCAGAAGCAAGACGCACCTTGAAAACAGATTGGCTTCCCATGTAGGCCACATCAGAAATAATGCCTGTCGCACCGTTTAACTCGATGTCCATTGGCTCACGACTAATATGAATTTTTTCTGGCCGGATCGCCACACTGACCTCTTGATTGGGCGCACAGCTAATACCGTGATCCACTTGCAACAAGGCGTCTAAATCTGGACTTTGAATCGACACACTGTCTCGCTCATCTTCCACGACAACGCCGTCAAAAAGATTCACATTACCGATAAATTCCGCAACAAAACGACTCTTAGGGTATTCATAGACTTCATGAGGCTCAGCGGTCTGAACTATTTCGCCATTGTTCATGACACCAATACGCGTTGCCAAGGTCATCGCTTCTTCTTGGTCATGGGTCACCACCACAAAGGTAATGCCTAATTCATCTTGTAAACGCATCAATTCGAACTGCGTTTCTTCTCGCAACTTCTTATCCAGCGCGCCCAACGGTTCATCCAATAGCAACAACTTTGGGCGTTTTACCAAGGCTCGAGCCAAAGCCACACGTTGACGCTGACCACCGGACAACATATGAGGTTTGCGCTTGGCCAAATGGCCTAGTTGTACCATCTCCAAAATTTCGCCCACCCGTCTATTCACTTCTGGGCTTTTTATACCCTCACGTTTTAAGCCAAATGCCACATTGGCTTCGACCGATAGATGCGGAAACAAGGCATAAGACTGGAACATCATATTGACTGGACGCTCCCAAGGTGGAATGCCCGTCATATCGACGCCGTCGATTAAAATACGGCCCGATGTTGGCTCTTCAAACCCAGCCAGCATACGCAATAAGGTACTTTTCCCTGAACCAGAACCGCCCAATAAGCAAAATAGCTCATTTCGATAAATATCCAAAGACACAGAATTCACCGCGGTAAACTGACCAAATTGTTTGGTAATTTGTTCAATTTGCACAAAAGGTTTTGCGTCTTGTTGACGCCACGTCGGCACAGATTTCGTCTGTACAACAGAGGGATTGGGAAAAGCAGACATAACCTACGACCTATCAAAATGAGCGAAAAAATAGCGGAGCCAGAAAGCTCCGCCGATATGTCGATTAACGACCTGTTTTAATGTTAGTCCATGCACGCGTTAAAGAACGATCAAAACGCGCTGTATGAGCCACTTGCACATAAAGCTTATCCTTCACCGCTTGGGTAGGATAGATGCCCTTATTTGATAGAATCGCTTCATCTAACAGTGGCTCAGCGGCTTTATTTGGCACGGCATAATACACATAGTTAGAGATAGACGCAGCTACTTCAGGGCGTAAAATATAATCAATAAACGCCAACGCGGCTTCTGGGTGTGGAGCATCTGCTGGCACAGCCATCAAATCAAACCATACCAAGGTTCCTTCTTTCGGGATCGAATAATTGATCTCGATACCTTGACCGGCTTCTTCTGCACGCCCTTGTGATTGCAGAATGTCACCGTTGTAACCTACCGCCACACAGATTTCGCCGTTGGCTAAATCGGAAATATAGGTACTAGAGTGGAAGTATTTGATGTTTTGGCGCGCTTCAGACATTAATTTCGCAGACGCCGTTAATTCATCCCCATCCTCTGAGTTAGGATCCACACCACGGTAATTATGCACAATAGACATAATTTCGGCCGGCGAATCCAATACAGCAATACCACAATCTTTCAGCTTTGCCGCAATAGCTGGGTTAAACAGTACATCCCAAGAATCCAACTCCGTGGTGCCTAATCGCTCTTCAATCATTTTCGTATTGTAGCCAATACCAATGGTTCCCCATGCGTAAGGAATATTGTGCTGATTACCCGCATCATGTTTTTCGATTTGCTTAAGTAAAGTCTCATCTAGGTTGCCCACATTACTCAACTTACTCTTGTCTATCGTCTGGTAAACACCTGCTTTCACTTGGCGCTCAAAAAAGAATTCGATGGCATTACCACATCGTAACCAGAACCACCTGCCATCATTTTGGCTTCTAATGCTTCGTTACTATCATACACATCATAATTCACCTTAATGCCGGTCTCGGCAGTGAATTGCTCTAACGTACCTGGCGCCATGTAATCAGACCAGTTGTATATATTAACCACCTGCTCTGCAGAAACCGTTGCAGAACTAGCTGCGCATGCGAGCATTAAACCAAGTGTCTTCTTTTTCATTGAGGGATCTCCCAATCAGCTAATAAAATTGGCCGAAGCCTATTACAACCTTTTTATAGATATGCTTCGTATTCCACATCAGAAATACGTCCATAAATTTTTTCCTGCTCTTGTTCCTTTACCGCAGTAAACACTCTGACAAAGGTTTCTCCAAGATACTCCCGCATAAATGCGCTGTCCTGAAAGGCTTCCGTTGCCATTTCCCAACGATTAGGAAGTGCTTCATAACGCTCAGAGAGCGAATAAGCGTCTCCCTCTATCGGCTGAGGTGGCAGCATCTTGGTCTCAATACCATGTAATGCTGCTCCCAATATCGCCGCGAGCACAAGATACGGATTCGCATCCGCTCCAGCCACTCGATGCTCAATACGGCGAGCTTCGCATTCACTGTCTGGAATGCGCACCGCCACCGTCCTATTTTCATAACCCCAACTGGCGAAAGTTGGCGCATGGGCCCCATTCTGAAAACGACGATAAGAATTCATATGTGGTGCAAATATCAGCATGGACTCAGACATATGGTTCAATAAACCTGCGACCGCATAGCGCATCATCAACGAACCGTCTTCATCACCACTATCAAATACGTTATTACCGGCCTCATCCAATAAACTAAAGTGGACATGCATCCCACTGCCGCTCTTATTGGCATAAGGCTTTGCCATAAAAGTCGCCCCTAAATCGTTGCGTCTGGCTACGCCTTTAATCAGGCGTTTAAAGAGTATCGCATGATCGGCGGATAATACTGCGTCATTGGTGTGTTGCATATTAATTTCGAACTGTCCAGGCCCTAATTCAGACACAATGGTATCAGCAGGAATATCTTGGGCCTCACACGCCTCACGCACCTCGGTAAAAAAACCTTCTAAGCCATCCATTTCATCAATGGAATAACAGTCAATTTCACTCAAACGACGACCATTACCCTCGTTGATAATGGGTTCCTCTGGGCGACGTTTAAATTCTGACTCGCCATCCAGCAAATAAAACTCCAACTCAGTCGCTACAACAGGCGTTAACCCTAGTGCTTTATAGCGCTCAACGATACGCAACAATGTCTGACGCGGATCAGGATAAAAAGGCGAACCGTCCATATTGTGCATCATCGCCAATACTTGTCCACGGGGCGACTCAGCCCAAGGCACAGATGTTGGCTCATCGTATACTGGTAAACAAATACCATCCGTATCGCCTGTTTCAAAAACCAAACCATTACCTAAAACATCGTCTCCCCAATTGTCAAAACCGATCACCGATTGAGGCAATTTAACACCTTGGGTCATGACACTTTCAAGCCCACTTGCCGGGATTCGTTTACCTCGAAGATTGCCGTTTAAATCTGCAATAAATAAATCAAACTCTTTATTCCCTTCATACATTTCCGACATACAACATACTCTTCTAAAAAATACGCTTTAAATAACGGGAGAATTCAAAAAAACCAGTTGCTGAAAAAATGTTAGATACCTAATTTGTCTCTCAGGCTGTAATACATGGCCCCCATGGCGGTATAAGGGACGCGTAAAAAACGCCCCCTGGGAAAGGGTATTGTGGCATGCTGGCAAACACATCAAAACGTGATGTATCGCCTTCTATCGCATCCGCCAGAATTTCCCCCATCAAATGCGAGTTCGTTACCCCATGGCCAGAGTAACCTTGAGCGTAATAAAGATTGTCGCCAATCAGCCCAACTTGTGGCATACGCATCATGGTCAACAAAAAATTCCCCGTCCAAGCAAACTCAATTTTCACATCCTTGAGCATGGGATAAGTTTTGAGCATTTTACGACCGATAATGGCTTCTATTTTTGCAGGTTCACGGGCACCATAGGTCGTGCCACCACCATAAATCAAACGTCCATCTGCGGACAAACGGTAATAATCCAATAAATAATTACCATCTTCGACACAGTGATCTGTCGGTAAAAGTTGTTTTTGTAATGCCTCAGAGAGCGGTTCCGTCGCAATCACTTGAGTACCACAAGGCATGGCTTTCTTCTCCACGTCAGGAAGCAAACCAAACACATAGGCATTACCCGCTACCACAAGCGTATTGGCGATAACGACACCGTCTGCGGTAATGGCTTTAATCGGCTTTCCGTGCTCAATTCGAACCACCTTCGAATCTTCATAAATAACACCACCTAACGATTCAAACGCTTTCGCTTGTCCTAGCACCAAATTCAACGGCTGAATATGACCACCGTGTTTGTCCAACAGACCACCAACATAACGTTCTGAACCGATGTGGTCTTGAATGCCTGTTGCCGATAATAACGTCAATCCCTCATGGCCATTCGCTTCCCACAGTGCTTTTTTAGCTTTTAGCGCCTCAAATTGCTTAGCGTTGCAGGCCGCGAAGATATTGCCAGGCTTGAGGTCACAATCGATACCGTATCGCTCAACACGCTGACGAATCAAAGCTTGCCCAGAAAACGCCATCGCAGCCATTTTTTGACCAATATCCTCACCATAATGCTGAGTGATGTAATCGATATCACGGTTAAAGCTATTCACAATTTGACCGCCATTGCGGCCCGAAGCGCCAAAACCGATACGGCTACCTTCCAAAACCACCACCTTTTTACCTTTTTCGGCGAGGCTCAAAGCCGTGGAAATACCGGTAAATCCAGCACCGATAACACACACATCAAAACGTTGCTCACCACTCAGTTTCGGGCGCAGCACTTTATCGTTGGCAGAATCAGCGTAATACGAGTTCACATGAGTAGGCGCGGACATAAATGAAGTACTCCTTTAAACATCAAAGACGAATCCAAGTATTCTTAATCTCGGTATATTTCTCTAACGCATGCCACGATTTATCTCGGCCATTTCCAGAGGCTTTGACACCACCAAAAGGCACCGTTGTATCGCCATCGCCCCAAGTATTGACCCACACCATACCAGCTTCTAAGCGTCTACTCACACGATGCGCCCGCGATAAGTCATTCGTCCAAAGAGCTGCCCCCAAGCCATATTTAGAATCATTCGCTAATGCAATGGCTTCTTCTTCTGTATCAAAGCTCATTACAGCAAGGACTGGGCCAAAAATTTCCTCTTGCACAAAGCGCATCTGGTGATTCGCCTGTGAAAAAATCGTTGGTGGCATAAAGAACCCTTGGCCAGTTTGATATTCAGGCACACCGCCTAATTCAAGCTTAGCCCCCTCGTCTATCGCACTCTGAATAAACTGAGACACGGTTTCAAATTGGTTTTTGTCTACCAACGGCCCCATTTTGGTGCTCGGATTTAATGGATCTCCAGGCACATACTCACGGGCCGCATTCAAAAGCTCTGCCATAAAAACGTCTTTAATACGGCTATGAACATACAAACGCGAACAGGCGATACACACTTCGCCCTGATTGGTAAAAATGGCCGTGGCTGCGCCTTTTGCAGCGGCTTTAATGTCATTACAGTCATCAAACACCAAACAGGGGGATTTCCCTCCTGCCTCCAACCAAACACGTTTCATATTCGATTGACCCGCGTACTGCATTAACATGCCCGCCACACGACTAGAACCGGTAAACGCTAAAGTGCCTACTCCATGATGCAACGCCAGTGCCTTACCTGCGGTATGTCCAAAACCGGGTAACACATTAAACACCCCATCAGGTACACCAGCCTGCGTGGCTAACTGCGCAATTCTTAATGCACTTAATGGCGACTTCTCAGACGGCTTTAAAATAATACTGTTACCCGCCGCCAACGCTGGTGCAATTTTCCACATCACCATCATTAGAGGATAGTTCCAAGGCGTAATAATCGCCACAACCCCCAATGGCTCACGACTGATGAGTGCAAGATTTTGTGAATTCGTGGGGGCAATTTCACCGTACAATTTATCAATGCACTCGGCAGACCAACGTAAACAGTCTAACGAATCAGGCACATCAATATTCACCATCTCACTGATGGACTTTCCCATATCTAGAGTATCTATCAGCGCCAATTCATCTTGATGATGCTCAAGCAAATCTGCCCATTTTTGCAACACTCGCTTGCGCTTTCCTGGTGCCATATCAGACCACACACCAGATCGAAAACTGGCTTGCGCTGCCGTCACAGCTAAATCGACATCTGCGCTATCGCAACTGGCTACTTGAGCCAATAAAGACTCATCGGTCGGATTAATGCAATCAAAAGTCTCGCCACTCTGCGCGGCCACAAACGCCCCATTGATATACGCTTGATTCGGCAAAACAAGGTTTGATCGTAACGCTTGCCATTCTTGATAGGTTTTCATAATTCAGATCCTCTCATAAACGGGGAATAAACCGCTCTATAAACTAAGTCGTACTCACAAAATGAAAAGTAATAGTTACTTATTATGTTATCGCTGAAACCTGCTCGCATGGCAACCTGTATGACGAATACTTAATTGTCATAAAATTATCCTATAGTAAATATATTGGCATAAAAATTGATCTCCATAATTCCAATAACACAAATGCCATAATACGTTCTGAAAATGCTCGCTTTCTTTGCTATCTTTTACTAGGGACATTATTGATTGCATTCAAAGATTCTCTTGGTATAGTCGGCGCAAATAATGATCACCCCCGATTATTAAGATATTTTTATTAAAAACACGCTCAGCTCAATAAGGACACTGCATGTTAAAGCAAACCCTGTTTCCGATCTGGAGCCTGCTCTTCGGTATTGCCATTTTGACCATGGCGAGCGCCTTGCAAAGCTCATTGATTGGTATTCGGGCCTCTATCGAATCCTTTAATACCTCGGCAACGGGGTTAATCATGTCGGCTTATTATCTAGGTTTCATTATCGGTTCGTTGTTGGTGCCGAATTGGATCAAGAATGTTGGTCACATCCGTGTGTTTGCTGCGGTTGCCTCTTTGGCATCCATTACCATTTTAATGCAGTCAGTCATTGTCAATCCTTGGTTCTGGATGTTGATGCGGATGTGTACTGGCTTGTGTTATGCCGCGCTGTTTATCGTAACGGAAAGCTGGTTAAACGACATTGCGACCAATAAAACCCGTGGTCGTTTGTTTTCGATTTATATTATTGAGCTATGGGCGAGCCAGACACTTGGACAAGTGTTGCTTAACTTGGCCTCACCAAGCGGCTATGGCTTATTTATTTTATCATCGGTATTAATTTCATTGGCCTTGGTGCCTTTGCTATTAGTACGCACACCGTCTCCGACGATTAGCATCCCTGAAAAACTCAATATTATGGGGTTAATCAAAACGGCGCCCTTGGGGGTGACGGGGGTAACCATTGCAGGGGTGACTTCTGGCGCGTTGCTAGGCTTAGGGGCGCTTTACGCTAAGACGAGCGGTATGAATGTGGGGCAAATATCCCTGTTCATTGGTGCCAGTTATGTTGGGGGGATGCTCTTACAATGGCCTATTGGGCGATTATCTGACCGCCAAGATCGACGTGTAACGATTCTTTGGGTGGCCATTGTTGGTGCGATTGCGGCGTTTATTGTGCCACTTGGCAGCACACTCAACAGTCAGGTCGTCATGATGGTAGGGATGTTTTTCATTGGGGCTTTCACTTTTCCCATGTATTCCTTGGCCTCATCGCACATTAACGATCAGCTGCGACCAGAACAAATCTTGTCAGCCAGTAGCGGCATTATCCTACTAAACGGTGTTGGCGGTATGACAGGGCCATTGCTGGCGGCCATATTTATGGATTGGGTTCGTCTTGATGCTTTGTTCTGGTTTGTTGCCGCAATGAACCTAAGTGTTGCATTGGTGGCCTTGTATCGAATCAACTACCAACCTGCCATGAACATCGAAGAGCAAGGGGATCAAATCCCTGTCGCCTTGACCGTGTCTTCTGTGGCAACCGCGGAAATGCTTGCCGAAGCCGATTCTTCATCGAACCATGAAGAGAAAAGCCACGAAGTGGAAATCAAACTGTAGCGACTTGATACTTTTATCATACGCAACCCTTGTTCAACTAGGACAAGGGTTGTGTGGCTATTTTTAATGCGATACTCCAAATTAAAATCGCATTAACGCGGTTAAACCAGCGCCAGAATGACGCTTTCTCGAGCCACTTAGCGCAAAGCTTGCCAACAAAGGCCAGAGATAGAAACCACAATACGGACGCCACTATCCCACCCAATACGAACTCCCATTTTTCCCCTTGCCATTGATTTGCCAAGCTGCCCATTAAGATCATGGTGTCTAAATAAAAATGCGGATTCAGCCAAGTGACAGCAAAGCCCATCATCACCAAAGGCCATAACGCGAGACGCATACTGTACTGTTTCAGAATCAAATGTTCCTCTTGGAAAGAAGCACGCCATTTCCCCAAGGCAAACCACACCAGGAATGCCACGCCAGCCCAACGAGATACCGTTAAAAGCCAATCGTGACTTTGCAAAATCAAGCCCAAGCCAAACGCACCAAGGGCAATGGAAATGGCGTCACTTACGATAAACAACAGCGCAATCGGAAACGCATAATGCCGCTTCAATGCTTGCTCTAATAAAAAACTATTCTGCGCGCCTACCGCGACGATCAAGCCGCCACCGGTAATTGCCCCACTCAAAAATGCTAACATCGCGTTACCCTACTGCCTGTACTCTCGATAGCGCTTGATATTAAACATGACAAAGACTAAATTAAAATTAATTAAACTTAAATTACATTAGTAAAATTAATGTTGGATTATAAAGCACTCTCCAGCCTTCACGCTGTCCTAAAGTTTCAAAGCTTTGATAAAGCCGCTGAATACCTTCACCTTACTCAGTCCGCGGTGTCTCAGAACATCAAACGTTTGGAGCAAGAATGCGGACGGCCACTATTAATTCGTGCCAGACCTGTGGTTGCCACGCCGCTTGGTGAACAGCTGCTGGCGCATTTCAACAAAGTCACCATGCTCGAAGAAGGCTTGCAAGAAGCCATTCAAGGTCAACAGGCCACACAACCTATCAATATCGCGGTAAACAATGATGTACTCGCAACCTGGTTTACAGACGTTGTCTGCCAATTCTCGGCATCAGATAAAACCAAACTGCACATCAAAGCCGCCGATCAAGCTAAAACTCGCGCTCTCTTACAAACCGGCGAAGTGGTCGCCTGCGTCAGTCAAATCGGCACACCAGTCGCAGGTGGGGATTCTATTTTTCTTGGCAATATGTATTATGAGCTGGTCGCCACACCAAGCTTCATTGAAGAGCATTTAAAAGGTGACCTTAGCGCTACAGCGGTTCTAAAATCTCCCTCTCTGATTTATGACGAATACGATGAACTCTGGAACTCGATATCAAAACGAATGCTTGAACGTAGCAACAGACATTAGCCACAGCCATTGGTACCCGTCTTCCCATGGCTTTGTTGAATTGGTTATGAGTGGCACAGTCTGTGCTTTAGTACCTAGTATTCAAATTAAACAGAAAATAAAAAGCAAGAAACTGGTATCCTTGCTGCCAAACAAGCGACTGGCCTTGCCACTTTACTGGCATTGGTACAAACTTAATTCACCTGTATTAGATCGGTTAACCAAGGTGATACGAGCTGTCACGCGAGATGCTCTATAATGCAGGAATGCAGGCATCTATCGAAACAGGCTGGCATGCATTACTTCTGGACAGCCATTTTTTGGGCCGCCATTTTACAACAACATTTTAAGGAAAAATTATGATTCGCAAATGTCTATTCCCTGTCGCTGGCTATGGCACTCGCTTTTTGCCTGCCACCAAATCCATGCCAAAAGAAATGCTTCCGATTGTGAACAAACCCTTGGTTCAATACGGCGTAGAAGAAGCAGTCAAAGCAGGTTTGGACAACGTCACCTTTGTAACAGGTCGTGGTAAACGTGCCATTGCGGACCATTTCGACATCAGCTATGAGCTTGAGCACCAAATTGCAGGCACCAGCAAAGAAAAATATTTGGATGAGATTCGTTACCTGATCGATAACGTCAACTTCTCTTTTACTCGTCAAAACAACATGTTAGGTCTAGGCCATGCCATCCTTACCGGCGAACCACTGATCGGTGACGAAGCCTTTGGCGTCGTGTTAGCAGACGACCTTTGTTTCGGCGAAGACGATGGCGTCATGGCACAAATGGTTAAACTTTATAACCAATTCCGTTGCACCATCGTTGCCATCGAAGAAGTCCCTGAAGACGAAGTACACAAGTACGGCGTAATCCAAGGTGAATCTATGATGGAAGGCTTATATCGCGTTACTGACATGGTGGAAAAACCCGCCAAAGAAGACGCCCCATCGAATCTTGCCATTATCGGCCGCTACATTCTTACCCCCGATATTTTCGACAAAATTCGTAACACACCACCAGGTCGTAACGGCGAAGTACAAATCACTGACGCCATACTACAACAGGCAAAAGAAGGCTGTGTATTAGCTTATAAATTCAAAGGCAAACGTTTTGACTGCGGTAGTGTAGACGGCTTTGTTGAAGCCACTAACTACTGCTACCAAAACATCTACAAAGACCCGACCGCTGTGTAATGTCACTCACAACACGCTTTGCACCAAAATAAAGCAGAAATAAAAAACCAGTGTTGTCGGGCTAAAGCCACGACCTACAAGATCAAACTGTAGGTCGTGCATTTATGCCGACAAAAGCTCATCACAACACATGACGTCTTGTCGGGCTAAAGCCACGACCTTGTATGATGAATTTAATGGTTATTGAGGTGTATTATTTAACCATTATCGGGAGGCCGCGGCGACCTTGAGGCAGTGTACTGACCTCGCGTGTAGAGTGGCTCCCGCCTCATTTACTCATCTCGAAGAGTATCAAGAAGCACACTTAAGTGACTTCGCGTTACAAGGTTGAGCGGTAAAAAAGTGCGAGGTCGGGAACCGATAATTATTATCCAACCAAATTAGCGAGTACGCAAATTATGAGCACATTTGTAGGTATTGATATCGCAGCAAAAACCGTTGACCTTGTCATACGCCATGACAATAAAAATAGTCTAGTAAAAACCTTTGAGCAGACGCCAAATGGGCGAACAGAAATACTTACTCTCCTGCAACAACATGCGCCGCAATCTGTCGTTATGGAAGCCACTGGAATCTATTATTTGGATTTAGCTGTCGCGCTTCATGATGCCGACATACCTATCAGTGTGATTAACCCTAAAAGCTTTAACCACTTCGCTCAAATAAAACTAGAACACAGCAAAACTGATAATATTGATGCTGGCTTACTGGCTGAATATGCACAACGAATGGCACCTGAAAAGTGGACGCCTCCCCAGAAAAATAAATTAAAAATACGAGATATATCAAGGCAGATCAATCGTTTAACAGATGATTGCACCAAAGCGAAGAACCGCTTACATGCTATGAAATCTTATGAAGACACCTCTGATCTAGTCATCCATGATGAGCAAGATGGCATTGCGTACCTAGAAAGTCGTATTCAACGCTTGCGAATGGCAGCCCTAGAAATGATTAAAAGCGATACTGAAATAGCACAGCAATTTAATAATATTCTAGCGGCTAAGGGCATTGGAGAAGTCTCTGCTATTGCGATGCTAGGAGAGCTGATTATTTTACCTGAAACACTTAAGGCCAATCAGGTTAGTCGCTATGCAGGTTTGGATGTCCGACTTAACCAATCTGGTAGCAGTCTCAACCGTCCAGGTAGACTCAGTAAGGCTGGAAATGCTTATTTGCGTAGCGCGCTCTTTATGCCTGCCATGTCGGCTGTACGTCATGACCCAAATGTAAAAGCGTTTTACGAGGCATTAGTCGCACGAGGTAAGAAAAAGATACAAGCCATGTGCGCAGTTATGCGTAAAATGTTAACAGGGATATGGGCGTGTTTAAAATTAAACACACCCTATGACTCCTCAAAATTATTCAGTGATGAGCATAAAAAAGCTTGCGCTTAAACAGAGTATCTACAAAACCAAACCCTAGGCTGCTGAGCGTTTTTTCACCCACATCACAATGCCTTTTTGCAGCAAGATAAAGAACAGTAACAAACCACCCACCGCCAGTTTTGTCCACCAGCTGTTTAGCGAGCCATCAAAAGTAATTAGCGTCTGAATAATGCCTTGAATCATGCCGCCTAAAAACGTACCAAACACATAACCCACACCACCCGTTAACAAGGTTCCACCAATCACCACCGCCGCGATCGCATCCAGCTCCACCCCAACCGCCGCTAACGGGTACGCAGAACCGGTGTAAATCGCAAAAATCACCCCAGACATAGCACTGTAAAAACCACTTAGGGCGTAGATCTTAATAATGGTCTTTTTTACTGGCACCCCCAACAAAGCCGCCGAATGGCTGTCTCCGCCCAAGGCATAAACACTCATACCAAAACGCGTGCGACGGGCAATGAGGATACCGATGACCAATAACACCAACATAGCCATAGCGATAAAAGTCAGTCCACCCCGCCCTGGCAAGGGTAAATAGACATCAGACAACCCCGTAATAAACGGATGACTGATGGGCACCGCATCTAGGTTAATCAAATACGCCAAACCACGAAATAAAAACATCCCCGCCAAGGTCACGATAAAGGCTTGAATCTCGAAAAACGCAATAATGATCCCCATCAGCGTACCAAACGCCACACCAACCAATAATGCGATGGCGATGGCAAATAAAGGATGCATACCAGCCGTGGAAATAAGATACGCCATCAATACGCCCACAAACGCAATCATTGAGCCCACGGACAAATCAATGCCCCCAGAGAGAATGACAAAGGTCATGCCAATGGCGGTAATGATCAAAAACGCGTTATCCGTCAGTAGATTGGAAAACACCAAGGTGTCACGAAACCCCTTGTATTCATACACGCCATAACCATACAACAGAATGAACACCAGCAAAGTCGCTAAAATAGGCAAATTACGTTCATTGATCATGGTGTGGTACTCCCTTTAACAACCTTCTGTTTTTTCAGGAAAAAACCAGAAACCCATTGCCGCGTTTTCGGTGACTGAATCAGCAAAACAGCCAAAATAATGGTCGCTTTAACCACCAAATTGTATTGCGCTGGCAAGCCACTGGTCAGAATGGCGGTGGTTAAGGTTTGAATAATCAACACTCCGACAATCGTCAATAATAAATAAATACGCCCACCCGCTAACGAAGCACCAGCCAATACCACCGCCAAAATCGCATCCAGCTCCAACCACAGACCGGCGTTATTGGCGTCTGCCCCACGAATATCAGCCGCTAGAATAATGCCGCTCAAGGCCGCACACAGACCAGAAAAAACATACGCCGACATCACGAGCAAGCGCGCCTCAATTCCCACCAAACGACTGGCTCTGACATTCGCCCCAACCGCTTCAATAAACAAACCCAGTGCGGTTTTCCGCATCACCACCAAGGTCAACACAATCATGCCAATCGCAATCCACACCCGAATCGGAAACGCCAAAAAATAACCATTACCAATGGCATCCAACACCTCGGAATGGAAGGTAACGATTTGCCCTTCGGTAATCATCTGTGCAATACCACGGCCCGCCACCATTAAAATTAACGTAGCAACAATGGGCTGAATGGAAAACACCGACACCAAAATCCCATTCCACAATCCACACAACATGCCAACACCTAAGGCACACATAATCACCAGCCAAACAGGCCAATCGGTATTCACCGTCAACACCGCCGTCACCGCGCCAGAAATCGCGATCACCGCACCGACAGAAAGATCAATACCACGCGTACCAATGACCACCGCCATACCTAAGGCCACCAATGCCGTGGGCGTACCGCGGTGCAAAATATCCACCAGACTGCCAAACAAATGACCATCCACAACCTGAATGCTCAGAAACCCCGGTGTAACCGACGCCGTAACCAAAATAATCAGCACCAGCGACAATAAGGGCGCGAGTGTTTTTTGATGCTTATGCAGAAAATGATTCTTTTTCATAGGAACAACTACTTTGAATACTTACTAATAAAGAGATTGATTGAGACACAAATAGAACCAGCGCAACAGACGCTTTCAACAACACATTAACTGGCGATTTGACGCAATATGGCCTGTTCAGACACATCCTCTCCGTGAAGTTCGGCTATTTTATGGTGGTCTTTCATCACCACCACACGATGGGCAAACAACACCAATTCTTCCAGTTCGGAAGACGCCACCAGCAACCCCATGCCCTGTTCACACAGCTCTTTGATAATTTGAATAATCTCGTGATGAGCGCCAATATCAATGCCCCGCGTTGGTTCGTCTAAAATCAACAACGCAGGATGCGTAATCAACCAGCGAGCCAGAATCACTTTTTGCTGATTACCGCCACTTAACTCACCAATAGGCTTATCCATATCCGATGTCTTGATCGCCAAACGCTGGATCATGTCTTCAACCAAATGTTGCTGCTCCGCCATAGAAATGGGCGACCACCAACCTCTGCTCGCTTGCAAAGCCAAAATCATGTTTTCTCGGACACTCAATTCCGCCACGATACCGTCTTGCTTACGATCTTCTGGACAATAACCCATGCCCACTTGAATCGCCCGACGTAAAGATGATTTTGTCAGCGAATGTTTACCCAGCGTCACATCGCCTTGATCGGCCTTCACCGAACCGTATGCCAATTCACATAACTCAGTACGGCCAGAACCTAACAAGCCTGCCACCCCCACAATTTCCCCTGCCGCAATACGCAAATCCAACGGCTGCAGGTAACGCTGTTTGCCGACATTTTTAAGCTGTAATAAATCGGCACGCTCTCGTTGAATCGAGTGATCATGGGCCGTTGGCGTAAGATCTTCTAACGATTTCCCCACCATGTGACTGACCAGCTCGGAACGCGTCAGCTCAGCTGTTTGGAACGTACCCACACACTCGCCATTGCGTAACACAGTGATGCTATCGGTAATGCTATACACCTGATCCAAGAAATGTGTAACAAAGATAATCCCCAACCCTTCAGCCTTTAGACGCCTCATCAGAGTAAACAACTGCTGGATTTCATCGCTGTCCAAACTGGCGGTTGGTTCATCTAAAATCAACATTTTGGCTTGCGTACTTAACGCCCGCGCAATCGCCACCAACTGCTGAATGGCAATCGAATACGTATCCAGTTGACGCAATGGATCTATGTCTAAACCCACTTGAGCTAATAAGGCTCTGGCGCGGATTTCGGCTTTCTTCCAGCTAATCAGACCAAAGGTTTTTTCTTGATGTTGCAGCGTGAGGTTTTCCATCACCGACATGGTTGGGATGAGATTCACCTCTTGATAAACCGTACTGATCCCCAAACGCTGAGCATGGCCGCTATCCGATGCGTTCATTAAACGGCCATCTAAAAAAATCTCGCCGCTGTCTCGTGGATAAACCCCTGTCAGCACCTTGATCAGCGTTGATTTACCTGCGCCGTTCTCACCCAATAACGCTCGAATCTCACCCGATTGAACCTGCAAAGACACGCCGTTAAGAGCTTGAACGCCAGTAAATGATTTGGATAAATGATTGATTTCAAGTAAAGGACGAGCGGCACCTTGTGCCTCTTCCACTACCGACGTTGTCTTGACTAAATGTGACATGATCCGCGGTCTCCGTTTTCGCTAACATAAATCAACAAGAGCACAACGTACCTAGACCTATTCCAACAAATCGTAAAATTTCAACGAGTTATCAGGTTTTAGTACCTAGGTACGTCACGATATTATTTACGCTTCGCGTATTCCGCAGCCGCTGTGTCTGGAAGGTAAAGTGGGCCATTTGCCTTGATCCACTTATCGACATTTTCTCCTTTTTGATGCGCTAGAATCGCATCAAAGGCAGGACCACCAAGATGAGGGTTTAACTCGATAGTTGCATTCGCCTCGCCATCGGCCATGGCTTTAAAGATATCTGGCACCGCATCAATAGACACGACAATAATGTCTTTACTTGGCTTGATACCCGCTTCTTTCATCGCCAAAATTGCACCCAATGCCATGTCGTCATTGTGAGCAAACAGGGCACAAATATTCTTCGCACCGCCTTCGGCTTTCAAGAAACTTTCCATAACCTCTTTACCGCCAGCGCGAGTAAAGTTGCCAGACTGAGAGCGAATAATGGTCATATTTGGGAAGTTACTGATAACAGAGTCAAACCCTGTCTTACGATCGATCGCCGCAGACGATCCCACCGAACCTTGCAGCTCAACAATATTACAACGACCATTGGTCTGTGCTGCCAACCAAGAAGCCGCCAACGCGCCCTCTTCTTTAAAGTCAGATGCCACTTTGGTTAGGTACAAACTTGGATCTGCCGCCACACCACGGTCAATCAACACAACCGGGATGTTAGCCCGTTGTGCTTCTTTTAACACTTGATCCCAGCCCGTTTCCACCACAGGCGCCAGCAAAATACCATCAACACCCTGTGCGATAAAAGAACGCACCGCCTTGATTTGGTTTTCTTGCTTTTGTTGCGCATCAGAGAATTTCAGATCGTAGCCACGGCGTTCGGCTTCCGCCTTAATCGACTCCGTCTCAGAAGTCCGCCAACCACTTTCCGAACCAATTTGCGAAAAACCAAGAGTTAAATCTGCTGCCATCGCCGAAGCGGACAACACCGGAAGCAACACAGAGAAGGTCGTCACCACCGCTTTACGTTTAAACGCACTAAGCCAAGGTAACGGATGACGAGTAGAAAGAGATTGCATACTAGATTCCTTTTATTTTTGTTGTGATCAGTACTGAGAACAACCCAGCGGAGACACCAACCAAGCCATACTCTGCCATTGAGAATATAACTCACTTCCTGCGCTTTCAAATGCAAGTTACAGCAAACTGCATATCAATATTGATATGAAAAAAGGTAACAAGATGCTTTTTTTACTCCTCCTACTCGTAAGCCTTACGCCAAATACAACTGACTTAACCAAATACTAACTGGCACAGTCACCACAGAAAGCAAGGTTTGCATGGTGATATAAGCCGCCATTCTATCGGCATCGCCCCCCAACTGACGAGCAAGCGCATACGCCGACGTCGCTGTGGGCACCACACCAAACAACACCGCCACCAAAGCCGGCAACCCTCGCACTTCCAACCACCAGCACATCAGGCCGATCACCAGAGGAAACACCACAAACCGCGCCACCGACGACATCACAAACGTCATCCCAACAGACCGAATGGTCTCAAAGCGCACACTTGCCCCCACCGCCAACAACACCAATGGCAGCGCCGCCTGAGACACCATCCCCACCACATCAGACAGCAAAATAATGGGCGTTAAACCAAGCAAATTCAGGCCACTACCCAACACGATAGAGACGATTAACGGATTGCGAATCAAAGCACCACTTAACAAACGTGGTAAGGAGGTTGACGACGAACGATCCGCTGAAGACGGCCCATGCATTAACGTCATGGACACCACCAAAAAAACATTGATAGAAGGAATCAACACCGACGCCCCCAACGCCGCCAACACCAACCCTTCGTTGCCATACACACTGCCAGCCAACGCCAACATCACAAACGTGTTAAAACGCACCCCCGCTTGCAGCATAGACGACGCCGTCGGCGCCACCACCTTCATCAACCAAGTGCTAACAAACACAAATACCGCGGTCACCAACAACGCAAACAACAAAATAAAAGCGTACTTAGGCAACAAAGGATTAGAAAAGTCTATCTGCGAGGTTTTATGAAACAACAAAGCCGGAAACAGCACCCAATAAGACAACTTATCAACGCCCTGCCAAAACCCCTCCATAGGAAAACGCCAACGCTGACACACGGCTCCCGCCACCAACAACAAAAAGACCGGAAGAACCGAAAGAGAAAGAGAAAACACACACACCCCTTTAAATCGTCAAACAAGACGATCACCAGATAACCGCCATAATTACACCGGCAAAAGCTGCCAATCCTGTATCGCCAAACGCTCAACAAACCACGACAAACCTCGCCCAGGTTCGTCTTTTCGCCACGCCAAATACGCCATCTGATTGGGCCTTGGTAACTCACATTGACGTAACACCAAACGCCCAGAGTTCAGTTCATCGACGATACGATGTTTCGGCAAATACCCCACCCCCAAGCCCAAACATTGCGCCTGAATTTTACTGCGCATAGTATCGACCCTAAGCACCTGACGACTCTCAAAAACCCCACTACTGCGCGCTGGCAAAATTTTTGAACTGTCCGCCACCACAATCGCCGGATATTGACGCAACTGGGCTGCCGTAATAGTCCCGTCGGTCAGAGCCAACGGATGCGTGGGCGACACGGCAAACACAAACTCGATCTCACCAATAGCACGAATATGCACACTACCTTTTGGCAACTCCCCCGTCGCCCCAATCACCAAATCGACCCGATCGTCTTGCAACGCATCCCAACCACCGCCAACCGCCTCTTCTGACAACGTCAGCTCAACAGGCCGACTCTGCGACAAAAACTCCCCCACCACCGACATCAAAGGCGACTCCAAAAGCACCGTATCACGGGCAATTCTAAGCTTAGGCTCCCAGCCAGACTCAAACTGCTTGATCGAATCTTCTAAACGCATCGCCGCTTCTAAAATCGCGCGACCTTGCTCCAACACCAAATGCCCCGCCGGCGTCAGCACCGCTTTTTGCCGAGATCGGTCAAACAACGCCACCCCCAAATCCTCTTCCAGCTTTTTCACCGTATAGGTCAATGCCGACGGTACCTTGAACAACGCCTCCGCCGCCGCGGCAAAACTGCCCAACTGATGAATCGCCTCCAAAACGCGCAATGCTTCCAACGTGACCGCGTACGCCATAGCCCAACCTTCATTCAAATTTTTTGAAATACTAGCTCAAAACCTTCCAATTTTCTTTCTTTTTACCACCCACTACACTCACTTCATACACCGCACTTCATTAAGACTTGCGAGAAAAAATCAGGAGACAAACAATGATCACACTACGCAACGCAAAAGACCGTGGACACGCCAACTTCGGCTGGCTGAACAGCCACCATACCTTTTCCTTTGGCAATTACTACGACCCACAACACATGGGCTTTTCGCACCTACGCGTCATCAACGACGACACCGTCACACCCGGCGCCGGCTTTGAAACGCATGGTCATAGAGACATGGAAATACTCAGCTTAGTACTGGAAGGAACCATCGCCCACAAAGACAGCGCAGGCAACGTAAAAGAACTGCCCGCAGGCGAATACCAACTGATGTCCGCAGGCAAAGGCATTTATCACAGCGAATTTAACGCATCCAAAAAAGACATGCTCAAATTCCTACAAATTTGGATACAACCAAACCAACTGGGCGGACAACCCGGCTACCAACAAAAAGAATTTAGCCAAGCACAAGGCTTCACCACCATCATCACACCCGATGGCAAAGATGGCACGCTGCACATAAAACAAAACATGCAACTCATCCAACTGATCCTTGAAGATCAACAAACCGCCACCTGGCAAGCAGACAACCACCGTCGCTACTACGTTCACCTCATCGAAGGCGAACTCTCCCTAGGCAACGGCATCACCATGCATCCAGGCGACGGCGCGAAAATCGAAGACATAACCGAAATAAACTTCGAAAGACTGAGCAAAAAACGCGTCAAAGCCCTACTGTTTGACCTGGCTTGATTAAACGTAAAGTGTGACACTTGGGGAAGTTATATTGCGTCACCGTTTAACCCTGTAGATTCTCACAGGGTTAAACTCAAAATGAACAATGAAAAATAAATCGTGAGGCATTCTCAATATCGCACGATTCACCCTTCTTTTTTAAACATGCTTCCAATAGGCTATCAAATCCAAATGATCCTTATTAAGGGCATCAATATTTATCAGCTTACGTTTCAACTGAACAATCGCATGTGCTTCCGTGGCAGCCCATACCCAAGAGTTTCCACATGCCCAATCACTTGGCATATTATCTAACGCATCCAACAATAAACGACCATATGAATGGCTTTCTTGTTCATTATTGCGATGAAGCCAATGCAAATTAGCACCAGCATGTGCCGGTAATGAAATCTCACTGTTCACTGAATCCACTTCTATCCAAGCATCAACATTGGCGGACTCAGGCAAAATTTCTAACCAACGAGCTAAGGCTGGAAGGCTTGTTTCATCAACAAAAAACACATATTTCACAGCATCAAGAGGAGGCAACTTCACAGATCTTGGCCCAAATATCCCCAACAAGTCTCCCACTTTTGCCTGCTTCGCCCAAGGCCCACCCACTCCGACGTCATGCAACACAAAATCTATATCAATGGTTAATAAATCGGCATCAAACGCACGAATAGTATAATCACGAAACGCTGAAAAACGCCCTTCAGCCGCACCTTGCCAATCCGCATTGCCATCTTCCAATACCTCAGGCATACGAAGCACATCATCAGCCCCAGCAGGAAAAAAGCTTCACATGAGCTTCTGGTGCCAACGGATGAAAACCAAATCCTTGTAAATCCTCTCCCTGCAGAGTCACTCGCCGTAATGTGGATGACAAATCGGCTAACTTAATGACCCTCGCAACACGCTGTTTTAAAGGAACCTGAATACGCTCATGCTTCAATATCGACACTGCAAACCCTCTACCTATTCTAGGAACAAAACTCACTTATTAAGTACAAAAAGTACCGATCCCCAAAACACCAAATAAAAGAAAAGTATTAGGAGGTAGATACCAACATACAAATAATAATGATAACCCTTATCAATAAATAAAGGAAACCAAACAGTCTGGCAAAGCACCTATCAATGAATACGTTCTCACCTTTATTAGTGCCTTTGACAAAATCACCGTACTAGGCTCGCAGGAAACACTTCCTTAATTGGGCTCCCCACCAAATAAAACCCACAAAATCGTAGAGCAGCATGAGGGAGGCACGACCGTAATCTGCCACAGCGGCCTATAAAACGGAGGGGAGTTTAGATGAATTTTCTCTCAATAAGATGAATAAACGGCACCATACTTTTATGCAAAACGGCAAAGACAACAATTTGATTTTTACCTTCAACATAATAAATAACGTGGCTACCGTAGGGAAAACTGAAAACATTTTCTCGGATCTCCGGCCGACTCTTACCAAGAGAAGGTGATTCGGCAAGCAATCTAATCGTTTGCCTAATCCCAAACAAATACTGTTTAGACTGAGTGATTCCCCAGTTTGCTAACGTAAAACGATGAATTCCAACTAAGTCTGACTTTGCATCAGGTGTTAAATAATAAGTGACAGACATTAATCATAAAGCCCTTCTTCAAGCTCACTGAAAAACGCTTCACCAGCAATCAGATCTCCCTTTGATATATCTTTCATTGCTTGAGCGGCTTTATTTTGCAATAAATGCAATTTTAACGCTTCGATACTCTCATAATCATCAACGGAAATAACAACAGCAACTGGCTTACCATTTTTACTGATTTGAACAGGAGATTTTTGAGCATTTAGTAATAAATCACCAAAATGAGTTTTAGCCTCATTGGCAGAAATAGTATTCATCATCATCTCCAAATAAATCGTTCGACTCATACAATATAATCGAATCATCTAACAACTGCAAAAACCCATTCCCTTTAACATCCAACCACACCGTAGGACAGCGTTAGGGAGGAACGACAGTAATCTGCCACAGAGGCCTGTTGCCCCAAAACACACCCAACCGTCATAAACCACACTGTAGGGCAGCATGAGGAGAGCACGACCGTAATCTGCCAACAACAGACTTAACGACCAAAACTAAATCATTGAATTCGATGACATTAAAACAATAGATGATCCAACTCCTCATACTCACAATCCCACGACAGAAATATTCTCCCGTCATTCCTGTTTATCCGCTCTATCATCATTGAAAAACAATTACCCAGTCTGCTGATATTTTAACTGTGGCGAACTCGCCATAATTAAAATCCAAGAAACAAAGAATAAATAAGCATCAGTTACTATACGCATAAACCATCACCTTATAAGGCGGAACAACAACCCAGCGCCTAATCACCTACCAACTAATACTTCAATCCACACGGCAGCTTGAGTGCCACTGGCGAGACCACTCCTTTACTGGGTCAATTTCCGATTACCGTTGACATCAGCGGTTAATCCCCACGTTCATGGGGAACACGTTTTGACTCGCAAGAAGAATATCAAGCGGCACGGTTAATCCCCACGTTCATGGGGAACACACCTAGACCTTGAGCAGCCGCACCAATTAGAACGGTTAATCCCCACGTGCATGGAGAACGCGTTGGTCGTTTCCCTCAGCCAAACACGTTTATCGGTTAATCCCCACGTGCATGGGGAACGCGTAGTCGAAAGCAAGGTGAGTCGTTCCGATTTCGGTTAATCCCCATGTGCATAGGGAACGCACAACCCAAACGGCTGGAAGTTGGAAGAGTTGCGGTTAATCCCCATGTGCATGGGGAACGCGCGCCATTGATCCATTGCTCTGCCGAGTTGGCCGGTTAATCCCCATGTGCATGGGGAACGCTTGGTCTGCTGCGTGTGTACCTGTCCAACCAACGGTTAATCCCCATGTGCATGGGGAACGCCAGCCAGCCGAGTTTACAGGGAAATGACAATTCGGTTAATCCCCATGTGCTCGGGGAACGCCGGGGCCGATTGGTGCATATGTTTACCATTCGCGGTTTATCCCCGTGTGCTCGGGGAACGCATTTGACTGACAAATTAGGTCATTCACCAGATCGGTTAATCCCCATGTGCATGGGGAACGCCTTCCGACAACCCCGCCAACCTTTGCTTGCTGCGGTTAATCCCCATGTGCATGGGGAACGCAAGCACATTGCCAGCCAGCGTAGCCGTAAACGCGGTTAATCCCCATGTGCATGGGGAACGCCTGGTACATGGCACCCGCTGACACTTCGACCGCGGTTAATCCCCATGTGCATGGGGAACGCTCTAAGCGGCTGCATAGTAACTTGTCCTGACCTGGTTAATCCCCATGTGCATGGGGAACGCGTATTTAGAAGATAGTGCAGGAAGTAAGATTCCGGTTAATCCCCATGTGCATGGGGAACGCTAGGAAGGTTGGAATATGATAGCAATGAGATACGGTTAATCCCCATGTGCATGGGGAACGCTAGGCTATGTCGAAGCAACTTCATATCAAGCTCGGTTAATCCCCATGTGCATGGGGAACGCCTAGATAAAGCTAAAAACGCTACCTCTTTAGACGGTTAATCCCCATGTGCATGGGGAACGCATTGACGTGGGAGTTTCAAGGCGATGTGGCTGCGGTTAATCCCCATGTGCATGGGGAACGCCCGTTAGCTTACGCGCCATCGATACAAGATGGCGGTTAATCCCCATGTGCATGGGGAACGCATAGCCGATGCGTTCTTTCAGCATCCGAAACGCGGTTAATCCCCATGTGCATGGGGAACGCGCATTGTTTGACCCATATAGTGATTATGAGACCGGTTAATCCCCATGTGCATGGGGAACGCATAATGAACAAGCTGGTTCTAGTCGCTGGCGGCGGTTAATCCCCATGTGCATGGGGAACGCTTAATGGTGCTTTCTGTGTCGTCTGGAAAAACCGGTTAATCCCCATGTGCATGGGGAACGCGCGCCCCAATCTCACCAATGGCGTAAGTGTCACGGTTAATCCCCATGTGCATGGGGAACGCTTTCACATACTGCGCAATAGCCAAGCGCCCTGCGGTTAATCCCCATGTGCATGGGGAACGCGCGCCCCAATCTCACCAATGGCGTAAGTGTCACGGTTAATCCCCATGTGCATGGGGAACGCTTTCACATACTGCGCAATAGCCAAGCGCCCTGCGGTTAATCCCCATGTGCATGGGGAACGCGCGCCCCAATCTCACCAATGGCGTAAGTGTCACGGTTAATCCCCATGTGCATGGGGAACGCTTTCACATACTGCGCAATAGCCAAGCGCCCTGCGGTTAATCCCCATGTGCATGGGGAACGCCTAAAAATGAGGATGTCGGAGACCTAATAAATCGGTTAATCCCCATGTGCATGGGGAACGCCATCGTTGATCTCTTGGGCATATAAATTAACGCGGTTAATCCCCATGTGCATGGGGAACGCAGCGTCCAGACTCAATCTCTTCTAGATATCCGCGGTTAATCCCCATGTGCATGGGGAACGCCACCACAATGGCGAACTCGAACCTTTAGATAACGGTTAATCCCCATGTGCATGGGGAACGCAAATGGTTACATGGGACTCAACATCTATACGACGGTTAATCCCCATGTGCATGGGGAACGCGTCTTTAGCACCGCGCCAAAGCCTATCAAGGCCGGTTAATCCCCATGTGCATGGGGAACGCAGATAAATAATAGCAAATAAAGGTTGCTAAGTCGGTTAATCCCCATGTGCATGGGGAACGCGTAGGCGGTGCAAAACCTCAACAGGCAAATCGCCGGTTAATCCCCATGTGCATGGGGAACGCGCGCTTTCGGCGGCTTCCTCGGCTTCCAAAGACGGTTAATCCCCATGTGCATGGGGAACGCCCGTTCGATCCGCCACCATATAGAGATTGATACGGTTAATCCCCATGTGCATGGGGAACGCACCCGCGCATAACCAAAACGCATAATAGACACCGGTTAATCCCCATGTGCATGGGGAACGCGTGATGATTGTACGACTAGCCATGATAACTACCGGTTAATCCCCATGTGCATGGGGAACGCGAAGTCATAAACTCAATCTTCACTACTCAGTACGGTTAATCCCCATGTGCATGGGGAACGCTTAGGAGCACATGCCACTGGTTTTTATGTTGTCGGTTAATCCCCATGTGCATGGGGAACGCCTATTTTGCTACTTCTTTTCAGCACTTAGCCGCGGTTAATCCCCATGTGCATGGGGAACGCACTCTATAACCAATGGAAAATGAATCGAGTGCCGGTTAATCCCCATGTGCATGGGGAACGCTTTTTCTTCGTTCTTATCCTGTTTTTTATTTTCGGTTAATCCCCATGTGCATGGGGAACGCCTACACCTACTGACATCATCGGCGCGTTAACGCGGTTAATCCCCATGTGCATGGGGAACGCTTGAAATGTCGTCTAAAGGTAAGTTGGTTAGGCGGTTAATCCCCATGTGCATGGGGAACGCGAGGATACAGAGGGCGAGTCGGCTCTTTTGAGCGGTTAATCCCCATGTGCATGGGGAACGCGGGTTTAATACCCAACTTTTGGCCACCATCCGCGGTTAATCCCCATGTGCATGGGGAACGCTTCTTTTGGCGTTCGACCTGTGAGCGCGGCCGCGGTTAATCCCCATGTGCATGGGGAACGCTGTTTTTCCCATGCCATTGACTCTTTTTCGAGCGGTTAATCCCCATGTGCATGGGGAACGCCTTTCGGTGTGGTTCTACAATCTATGCTGGACCGGTTAATCCCCATGTGCATGGGGAACGCGTTCGTAGGTCGGTGAAACCATTGTAAAGTACCGGTTAATCCCCATGTGCATGGGGAACGCACAAGCCTGAGAGCATCACTAGGCAAGATTTGCGGTTAATCCCCATGTGCATGGGGAACGCAGTATTGGCGCGTCGCGTCAACTATCTAAATCCGGTTAATCCCCATGTGCATGGGGAACGCGCTTTGTTAGGTATTGCGCTGCATAGTAGATGCGGTTAATCCCCATGTGCATGGGGAACGCTGTTCAGCCGCACCGATGTCAACACAACCAACCGGTTAATCCCCATGTGCATGGGGAACGCACCAGTGGCACCGTCGGCAATGGCAATGCGCCCGGTTAATCCCCATGTGCATGGGGAACGCTTGTTGTGGCGCGGCCTGACGTTGATTGCTGGCGGTTAATCCCCATGTGCATGGGGAACGCCCTGATAAAGGACTATCGTCCACACCATCCAACGGTTAATCCCCATGTGCATGGGGAACGCACGCCAAGAGTTACTTACTACGACCATAGTGGCGGTTAATCCCCATGTGCATGGGGAACGCTCTTTTTCGGCTTCCACGTCTTCACGCGATACCGGTTAATCCCCATGTGCATGGGGAACGCGGCCACAGTACGCACCCAGCCAACCGTCAAATACGGTTAATCCCCATGTGCATGGGGAACGCTGTTTTTTCATTCTGTCAATGTCTTGTTTAGTCGGTTAATCCCCATGTGCATGGGGAACGCGTTGTGCCATTTCACAAGTCAAATAAAACGGACGGTTAATCCCCATGTGCATGGGGAACGCCATGTTAACTGTAATTGCACCAGGTGATATTCCGGTTAATCCCCATGTGCATGGGGAACGCTGTGCGCGAACCCAACAACCAGAATAGATCGTCGGTTAATCCCCATGTGCATGGGGAACGCTAAATCCGACAATGATGGTGATGACGTATTCACGGTTAATCCCCATGTGCATGGGGAACGCGATCTATCACCCAGCTCAACCGCCAATGCCGCCGGTTAATCCCCATGTGCATGGGGAACGCGCAGTGGGATAACTGTAATGGATCAATAAACGCGGTTAATCCCCATGTGCATGGGGAACGCGCGATCTTCAAATGCCAGGCGTGTAAGCTCGCCGGTTAATCCCCATGTGCATGGGGAACGCAAGGGGTAGACCATGAAACGCAAATTAATAATCGGTTAATCCCCATGTGCATGGGGAACGCTGCAATGCGATCGGTAGAGACGAGCATGAGCGCGGTTAATCCCCATGTGCATGGGGAACGCTGTGAAATAGCTAACAGATTGTGAAATGTTATCGGTTAATCCCCATGTGCATGGGGAACGCTGTATTTTCCTCGGTATGTACCCAAAAAATGACGGTTAATCCCCATGTGCATGGGGAACGCCGTTGCTTGATCCGGTTTCTGGCTTCGGATCGCGGTTAATCCCCATGTGCATGGGGAACGCTCTAGGACGACCGTTTTACCGTCAATTAAATACGGTTAATCCCCATGTGCATGGGGAACGCTCAGTAATAACCTTGTCGCAAAAATGCAGACGCGGTTAATCCCCATGTGCATGGGGAACGCCTGACACACGGGTCATCTATCAAGGCGGAAACCGGTTAATCCCCATGTGCATGGGGAACGCAATGTATTTGACGATATAACCCACCGCCGAACCGGTTAATCCCCATGTGCATGGGGAACGCCAACTCTTGATTGATAACGCTCGCCGTCTCGGCGGTTAATCCCCATGTGCATGGGGAACGCAGCGTATCGAGATAGACAAGGTTCTATCTCGCCGGTTAATCCCCATGTGCATGGGGAACGCAACCCGACATTGCCGAAGAGTTTTTAGACAACCGGTTAATCCCCATGTGCATGGGGAACGCCAGAATGCGGTAATATTCGTCATTTTGGTTCGCGGTTAATCCCCATGTGCATGGGGAACGCTTCACCATTATCTTTCCAGTATCTAAAGCACGCGGTTAATCCCCATGTGCATGGGGAACGCTTGAATGGCGCATAAGCGTTCATCAAAGCAACCGGTTAATCCCCATGTGCATGGGGAACGCAAACTTCTTGCAGCAAGGTTCAACTACTGACGCGGTTAATCCCCATGTGCATGGGGAACGCGATTCCAAGAGCTTGCGTATGGTGCTGGCCAGCGGTTAATCCCCATGTGCATGGGGAACGCTCTTTACACTCAGGCCATTTTTGAATTAGTTGAGGTTAATCCCCATGTGCATGGGGAACGCCGGAACCATCTGCATTGACGGTTATCTTTTTGCGGTTAATCCCCATGTGCATGGGGAACGCTCCAAGCTCATCAAGCTCAACAATGTCACGGTCGGTTAATCCCCATGTGCATGGGGAACGCGGGATAATCTGTTTGATAGCGTTTTCTGAAAGCGGTTAATCCCCATGTGCATGGGGAACGCATATACGGCCTTAATTTGTTCAATAGTAGCAACGGTTAATCCCCATGTGCATGGGGAACGCCGATTGCGCTTCCCGCATATTTCCCGTTAGTTCGGTTAATCCCCATGTGCATGGGGAACGCGGTTTAAGTAACAAAAGCCCTCGCAATGAGGGCGGTTAATCCCCATGTGCATGGGGAACGCATGTTAGTTCACAATAACTATGAATATAGTCACGGTTAATCCCCATGTGCATGGGGAACGCCGTGTCGGCAATGTAGAAGCTAAATTTGAATGCGGTTAATCCCCATGTGCATGGGGAACGCAGTATATCTAGTAACTGACTTTGCAGCCAAGGCGGTTAATCCCCATGTGCATGGGGAACGCTGAATTGTCTCTAATCATTTTCGCAGCCTCGCCGGTTAATCCCCATGTGCATGGGGAACGCAGTAAGATCCTTGTTGCTCGTAACCGTCCCGCCGGTTAATCCCCATGTGCATGGGGAACGCCAGTAAAAACACCCGAGTTTCCAGCGGTATCACGGTTAATCCCCATGTGCATGGGGAACGCCCCCTCGAAAGAGGGGTTTAGTTTATCTAAGCCGGTTAATCCCCATGTGCATGGGGAACGCCGGATCACCACCTTTTGCGTAAGTCGCAGAACCGGTTAATCCCCATGTGCATGGGGAACGCCACAGGCACGGAGCGAAAGGCTGGCCAAAGTCCGGTTAATCCCCATGTGCATGGGGAACGCTAAAGATACTAGAATTATGTTTGGTGCTGGATCGGTTAATCCCCATGTGCATGGGGAACGCAACAAGTTTTCATCGTTCGGGGCGAGGCGGAACGGTTAATCCCCATGTGCATGGGGAACGCTGAGAGCGATCATCCGCTTATGGGCTATAGAGCGGTTAATCCCCATGTGCATGGGGAACGCCCTTTATTTTTTTTGCATTTTCCTTATATCTACGGTTAATCCCCATGTGCATGGGGAACGCTTATTTGAGTAGGCTGTTTAATGCAGGTATGGCGGTTAATCCCCATGTGCATGGGGAACGCAAGTGGTGAAATTAAAGCAAGTACTAAAAGCCCGGTTAATCCCCATGTGCATGGGGAACGCTTCCCCACGAGCCATGGCCGCATCAATTTCAGCGGTTAATCCCCATGTGCATGGGGAACGCGCATCTCTACCCTCTGTCACAATAACAGTGCTTGGTTAATCCCCATGTGCATGGGGAACGCCTCTGCATGTGCTGCCTAGTGTTGGGCAACAGCGGTTAATCCCCATGTGCATGGGGAACGCCAATCTAGTTTGCGAGAAATGCTTTCTAGGTGCGGTTAATCCCCATGTGCATGGGGAACGCGAGGGCTTCGCCCTGCGGGGAAGATTTAAGACCGGTTAATCCCCATGTGCATGGGGAACGCTTGTGTTATGACGCCTTCTGCTTTAGCGTTGGCGGTTAATCCCCATGTGCATGGGGAACGCGCCAAACACGATCAAGGCAAGCCGCTTTATAACGGTTAATCCCCATGTGCATGGGGAACGCACGATAATCGCCTTCTACTTTGGTGGCGGATTCGGTTAATCCCCATGTGCATGGGGAACGCTGAGTTAGCTATTGCATTAATATCTGTTTCTTCGGTTAATCCCCATGTGCATGGGGAACGCGAAGAGCGTCAATTCAACCAGCCCAACACTGTCGGTTAATCCCCATGTGCATGGGGAACGCTACACAAATGAGTACACGATTTCAACAAAATGCGGTTAATCCCCATGTGCATGGGGAACGCCAAACTACGCTCAAGCATTAAATCGTGCCAATCGGTTAATCCCCATGTGCATGGGGAACGCCTAAGCGCGTCAATCTGTCGCGGGTATCATCACGGTTAATCCCCATGTGCATGGGGAACGCTCCACCTTGGGGCGGTTGCTGATTATATCCGCCGGTTAATCCCCATGTGCATGGGGAACGCTATCATATTACCGTCAGAATCAAACACCGCCGCGGTTAATCCCCATGTGCATGGGGAACGCCCCAGTTGCAGTGGCTGCCTCAATATCTGATACGGTTAATCCCCATGTGCATGGGGAACGCTAGTTGGTGATCGTGCGCGGAAAAAGCATCATCGGTTAATCCCCATGTGCATGGGGAACGCTAAACATGCTGCCAATCGAAACTAATTTAGAACGGTTAATCCCCATGTGCATGGGGAACGCGCAAACTGTACATGCCAGAGCGGATAGCGGTTTCCGGTTAATCCCCATGTGCATGGGGAACGCGCCTTCATGTCTATTTCACAATCTATCGAACCTCGGTTAATCCCCATGTGCATGGGGAACGCGTTTGTGTAACCAACAAAAAACAAACCTGCATCGGTTAATCCCCATGTGCATGGGGAACGCTTCAATTCAAAGCTGTCTTTGACTAGCTGGCGCGGTTAATCCCCATGTGCATGGGGAACGCGGATTGGCAGGATCAAGCCAGCCCGTTACCGACGGTTAATCCCCATGTGCATGGGGAACGCTTGCAGGTTTATTCAAAATATTTTCAACAGCTCGGTTAATCCCCATGTGCATGGGGAACGCATACTTTATCTGTTGATGTTTGAAATACTGCGCGGTTAATCCCCATGTGCATGGGGAACGCGCTAGCATCTGCGCCATTGTTTTTTCTAATGGCGGTTAATCCCCATGTGCATGGGGAACGCCACGCTCGCGGAATGTTACCCGCGCTGTTTCGCGGTTAATCCCCATGTGCATGGGGAACGCGCTCATGCTGAGCGATTGGGAAGGGACAATACTGGTTAATCCCCATGTGCATGGGGAACGCTTGTCTAGCGTCTCCAAGGCGGCAAGTTTGTGCGGTTAATCCCCATGTGCATGGGGAACGCAAACAACTGCTCTGCCACGGCATCTGTATTGACGGTTAATCCCCATGTGCATGGGGAACGCTCTATCCATTCTTTAAACGAATTTAGCGCGGTCGGTTAATCCCCATGTGCATGGGGAACGCTTCGATTTCGGTTGTGCTGTTCTTGCCTTTGGCGGTTAATCCCCATGTGCATGGGGAACGCTAATAAAGGTTACTCCTCAAATAAATGGCTTACGGTTAATCCCCATGTGCATGGGGAACGCAATCAATAGATTCAATTTTTATAGAGGCTATACGGTTAATCCCCATGTGCATGGGGAACGCCTGACCCGCAATGGTAATAAATGCCATATCCGCGGTTAATCCCCATGTGCATGGGGAACGCCCAGTGCCGCGCCCACCGCCGCATAAACCGTGCGGTTAATCCCCATGTGCATGGGGAACGCAGCTGTGTCAAAATCAGCTCCGCCATAAATGGCGGTTAATCCCCATGTGCATGGGGAACGCTGCATCTTGACCTTCTAGTTCATTTCTTAATCCGGTTAATCCCCATGTGCATGGGGAACGCTCTACCGCAGATTTCACGCGATCAAATTTCCACGGTTAATCCCCATGTGCATGGGGAACGCTGATTGACATCATTTTGATCCGTTTCCCCTGTCGGTTAATCCCCATGTGCATGGGGAACGCGTCTCGCAATCTAGAAATACAAGATATTGAAACGGTTAATCCCCATGTGCATGGGGAACGCTTCAATCTGAGAAACTTCGGCCACTTTGATGGCGGTTAATCCCCATGTGCATGGGGAACGCTCTTAGTGTAGACGATTGTTTTGCAAAGAAAAATTCTTTAGCAAAAAATCCACCAAGAGTTTTTCTCTTTTTTGAATTTTTAAAGAACTGTAACCAATTGATTTTAAAAACTTTTATTTATTTCTTTTTTAGAACAAACCGTTCCACCAAAATTTTTTTAAGATCAATAAGTTAGTTATCTTTTGGTAAAAAGGAGACCAGTCTCAATCCATCTAAATCAACAGGAATCCGTCTATTTTCGCCATAAGTTTGAAACTCAAATCCTGATTCGGTATTGGTCGCCCAAGCCATTACAACATTGCCCTGTTCCGCTAAAACATTGATTTGCTCCCAGATCATTTCACGGATTTTGCGTGAGGTATCGCCGATATAAACACCGGCACGAATCTCTAATAACCAGATGGCTAAACGCCCTCTTAGCCTATCCGGTACGTTTTCCGTTACCACTACCAACATGCTCATGATGTTTCTCCGCTAATGACTCCGATGACCACTATCAGCCAAGGACTCTGGTTCTGGAATCGCGGGAGGTTGGCTATCCTTTGGTGGTTCGGGTGGTGCTATCTCGCCTGCTGCAAGGACCTCTTCAATTAATGGAATCAGCTTATCCAGCACTTTGGCGCTGCGGAAAATATCTCGGCAGGCAATACGCACATCTTTATCAGGCTGATGAGTCCCCTTGGCAGCGATTTCAAAGGCTTTAGGAACCACTGCATCAAACTTGATAATGTCGGCAATATCATAAACAAAAGATAGGGGCTTACCTGTATGGACAAAGCCAATAGCAGGTGCGTAACCTGCGGCAAGGATGGCCGCTTCGGTAATGCCGTATAGACATGAGGTAGCCGCACTGATGCATTGGTTGACGGTATCACCCTTTTCCCAATCCTTCGGGTCATAACGGCGGCCTTGCCAATCCACACCGTAACGCTTAGCAAGTAACTTATAGGTTTCTTTGACTCGTGCGCCTTCGATACCGCGTAGTTGCTCCACCGAGCGGCGACTAGGCGGCGCTTCGCCAAAACGCAGCTCGAACATTTTACGCACGACTTTTAGGCGTAAGTCATCGTCTAAGGCAAGCTTAGCTTGATAAAGCAGACGATCCGAACGAGCACCACCCGGTTGCCCTGATGCATACAAACGCACACCCGCTTCGCCGACCCAAACTAGTAATGTCCCCACAGTTGCTGCCAACTTCACCGCCGCATGAGACACCCGCGTGCCCGGCTCCAGCATAATGCACGCCACCGAACCCACTGGAATATGGGTGCGCACACCATTCACATCAATCAGCACAAACGCCCCGTCTTTCACATCCAACTGACCGTATTGCAGAAAAATCATCGACACCCGATTCTTAATCGGAATCGGATTCAGTGCAATAAAACTACTCATACTTGGCTCCTTGTATGGTTTAGCTCATTACTATTTGTGGCTCGCCAATTAAGGCTCAGGTAAATTTTTAAACCCGTTGGATTCGACGGGTTTAAAACAATGCCAATGTCATTAGATTCAATGACATTGGGAGAATATTTATCCCGCAGGGGCCAGTGATAGCATCCCGCACCCCATTCCTTTAGCCGCCCCAATACCTGTTTGAAGCATTTGTGAAAATGCCTCGGCATTATCAATAGATAGCACTCCTTCAAAACAAACAGGCTTAATCTGACCACGGCGGTCTTCAGATTCTTTATAGAAATACAGAGGCTTTTCTACTTGTACTTGAATAGATTGCAAAGTCGCTTTTCCTTCAAGCTTTCGTTGCAACCAATTGATTTGATCTTCTTCTTTAAGTAAAGGAACTCGACAACTTTTTGGCTCCCCTTTTTTTGTTAATCGACCATATTTATCCTTGATCGTTTTCACAGGGTTTGCTCGCAACTTAAAACGTATAATTGAGCCTGTTTCGATGTTTGGCTTAAAAGACTTGCTTGCCATAATCATGGCAACATCAGCATTTATTGGCTCTTGCTCTGATTGCAACAAAACCAATGCACCAATTCCTTTTTGGTATTGCTCAACTCGAAATTGAAAATCACGCTTTTGACCATCTCTATCAGGAAACAGTTGCCATAATGCTTTATGTAACTTGTAAGGATTCTCGACCCATTTCCAGTTAACCATGACTTTACTTAGATACATTTCCGATCCCTCCTTGAACAATAAACCATTCACGTGTTGCGAATTGTCTAGGCAAATTAATAATAGGCTCGTCTCGAACTGAAACTCGCCCATCATATTCTGTATTTGCTATTTCGCTATAAACGATACCTTCAATGGGAGGATGAAGGTTTAATGCATCCAGCGGTTTTTCTGCCTCGACTTCTGATAAATAAAGAGGCTCAGACAACGGACAGCTCCGGCGACCAAGATAAGGTGTGAAGACAGGTTTTTTAACCGCTAGCGCCAATTGCTCTAATGAAACAGTAGAAGACTCAACCGTCCACACTGCAAGAGTAAACGTCGCATCACATAAGTATTCTCGCCATGTTTGTATGGTTTCGTGGCTTTTTAAACCTTGGTAACTTTCACGAGCGTCTTTTACCGTATGGTAATCCGTTAGCTTAGTAACCTTGATCACCTTCCCTTCGATATTTTTTTGCTCGCACCGTATAGCAAAACGCACCCCATTACTCAGTTCTTGCAGGGCTTTACGATCATTACGACGAATCCCAAGACAAGCACCTAAAAGACCCAATAAGCCACTACGAGTGGGGAACGCAGCACTTGGGCGCGTTCCTTCAAAACTTGGCTGTCCCCACGCTTGCATGGGGCCAGAAAGCCTTAATATCAGATATTGCCCCATCATTACACCTCGCCATTGTTACGGATCCATTCTTTCAGTGATGCAAGAGTATCGAGTGATGTAATCCCTTCTGGCACGTCGTTAACTGAAATTTGGAACTGTGCCGTCGCACCATTTAATCCATAGCCTTTAGCAACCTTTTCCCAGTAGCCATTCAAGCTTTTAATCGAAGGAGATAAATATCCACCTTGAGAATCTTGTTTTACAGGTTGCTCGAACGCATTGGCTAGTGACATTGGAAAATCAGAGAAGGAAACCATCACTAAATCAGCTGGGTTAAAGGCTGCAAAGCTGCGCTGTTTTGCGTTAGGCGTTTCTGTAGCGAGCAGATGCGCCAAATGGGACGCAATATCCAGTGCTTTTGCCCTATCCGCATTACCAAGGTTTTCTTGTAGCTGGCTAATATTTAAACTGGCATAGCGATAAAACACCCCCGCTGAAAACTCTTGGGTGTCAAGATGACCCGAGCCAAGTGGCTGCAAATCATCCACAGCGGTAAACCAGTCAATATCGGAATTTACTGTATGAGTCGTAATAGAATGTGCTAATGATAAAGCACCATCAATGTTTGTCATTAAACCAGACGTCGCCATACGACCAGATAAGGCAATATCTAATGTTTGTCCACATGCTTGAGAAAGTACTTTTATATTATCTTTCACCAACCCAGCCACTTTTTTAAGATAGAAGTCATCTTTTATCTCATCATCCGATTTTCTTGGTTTCTTCTGTGTAGGCTTACGAGCATGCTCTTTATTAATATTTTGAGCCAAGCTGGCTTCTTCTTTTTCTGTTAAAGGTGTTTGGTAAGCTGTCTTCACCAAAGACATTAATTCCTTAAACTCTTCTAATGACCATGGAGCCACAGCTACTTTTTTTGTACTAACAACACTTTCCTCTTCTTCATTGCTTTCATCATTAGCTGATGATGTCGCCGACTGACTTGTAAAAGCCTTAATAGTTTTATGTATCCAGTCTTTATCCTCTTCATTTTCTATTTCCAGCCTCGATCCTAGCTCTTCTGCAAGTAGAGCTAGCTGTCTTGTTCTAATACTAGAGCTACCAAAATGATTTGCGTAATAGTCACTTTTACGAAAAGCGCGTTTAAGGCTTTGGCTGGAGATACGTACACGTCGCTTACCACCAAAAACAGCATCCTTTTGCATATTCATATCATCACGGTTTAAACAGGCTGGGCTATGGGAAATAAGCACATGGAAATTAATAAAGTTAGTCATGATTGAGTCCTTCTAGAGTTAATCTTTTTTTGGTGTAGCAAGCACAAAGTCTTCCAGTAACTGGCGCTTAGCCTTCGCGCCCCAGTACTGCAATTGTTGAGCAAAATCGTCCCAATTTAGAGTAGGCTGAGCATGAATCAGTAAGCGGCGAAGCTGTACCAAATCATTGGGATAATCTGCTCGGATAAGCTGAAAAACTCGACGTTCATTAATGGCGCCAGTCTTAGCCAAGGCCCTGCCTAAGCTGACTTTTTCAGCAGTATTTTTCACCACGTTTTTACCCGAACTCAAGCAAAACACCATGCTCAGTAACTGGCGTTGATTGTCTTTTTCCTGCCAGCCAAATGGCTGAACCAAGCGGTAAAACGCCGGAATATCTTGTAGCTCATCCGGTTTGGTGACACGTCTTAATTGGGCACTGGCTCCTGAGTCCAGTGTTTGCCAAGCGTTAAAGAGTGCCATGGCATCAAGCTTCTTGAGGGTCATGTTTCTCTCCTTGAGGTTGAAGTTCTGAAAGAGACTTATGCAAATTACGACGGGCGATTGCCATGGAGGCAACCAGTTTAGGATGATGGTAATAAGGAGCTGTCGTCTGCTGAAAAAGTTGCAGGCAAATATCACGCAGTTGCAGCCTTAAATAAGCGAGGATTTGTTCACTCTGATCAAAATCTAAGCTAGCCAGCAAACTTGTAATAACGGGGTCACTCTGACGATAGAATTGCTGCTCAGCGACCTCCTGTACGGCAACACCCGCGCCTTTTATCTCGCTATTTCTAACCCCTTCGGCGAATAAGAATAGAGCTTTACGCAACGCGGTTTTATAACCCAAACCTATCTGCACCACTGCGAGAATGGTATCTGGGTGCTTTTCCCAGCCTTGATTAAAAGATAAGACTTCGTGGCGACGTTCTAAAATAGATGCTTGATTATTACGATAACCGCCAACAATCAGATGCAGACGATGTCCTGGCCAAATCTGCTGCATTTGTTGTAAAACAGACGCTGTTTTATGACCTTCTTGCCCTTTCTCTACCTGCTGTGCCACCAGCATTCGACTGATCTGAGTCCAAGAAGGTGCAGAAGTAGTAAAGGCCAAAAACTTCTCTTCTTGTTGGCCTTTTTTGATCTGCAATACACGAGGAGAATGCGGATGGGGCCAAACACCGTCTACAGTAAAATTAAATTTCGCTTTTAGAAAACCACTGTAGCGCTGAATGCTATAAGCACCACAGGTTGAGCACTGACCTTCACCTACAGGTGGACATAATTCAATATGATCTGGTTGCCAAAACAAACCTCTCAGCAACCCAATCTTTATCGCTGGTATCTTCTCACCTGCAACAATAAGCTGTAGCCAAGTGGGTGCTTGGTCAGTCAATTCTCGCCAATCAGGCATAGAAGAATCCAAATGTTCTTCTGTTAAGACATTGAGCCATACTGTCGTGCGCAGGTCGCTCCCTTTGATCAACGTTGTAACAGGGGACCCACCGCGCAGACCACTTTTAAAACCACCACCAAAGCTAGGCGCATTATTGGCTTGGTTAAAAAGCGCAATCGCTGCACAACCACCGCATAGGCTTTCCGCCTGATTTGGTTCATTAACAAAAGCGCTGTTTGTAGCTCCAGTTAACCCCGCCATCAGCTTATCCATACCCGTTGGCTCTTTGGCCGCTACACCTTTTACCTGCATAAAAGGATATTCTGGGTGATCTAAGCGGAAAGTTTCTCCCCATTGCGCTACGCCTTGCTGAAAGTCTGACTCATTTAGCACATCCCTAACTCGCGCCAAAAATTCGCCCTTATATTTAGGCAGCCAAGTGACCTGCACTAGGCAAATTAGCAATTGCAATGCAGCCAATTCCATATCATCTCTTGGCAAGCACAGTATCCACCTTACTTGCCCACAGAAAAGCTGTTGCAAAGTTATTTTTTCCGGCTCGCCTCCGGCTAGAGGCCGAACGGGAATCCAGTTATCTAAAAGTAGGTTCATTGTTGCTTCTCCAATCCTTTCTCCTGTGAATAAACAAATTTCACACCTTTTTTACCTTTAAATTCAAAGACATCACCCAATCTCTGACCCGGCAACCAAATCAGCCCCTCTTCATCCGCTTTTTGTAAAAACAGATCCTTCCATGTGGAGGGAACATTGACACGATTTAAGATTTGAGCTTCTTGTTTTTCGAACTCTGGAATCCGCTCTAGCACTTTACCATCTAATAGTTGCTTACCTTGTGCTGTCTCAATATAAGGAATAACAGGTAAGCTCATGTCACCATCGCGGGTAACTGCACGAATATTAGCCTCATCATCTTTATGTGGCACTGCCTCTTTCGCCCATTCCAACATCTGCCGAGCTAACCCTCTATTAATGAATTCTTTCTTTTTAAATTCTTCATAACCTAGACGCACCCATTCAGGCTCATCACCCTTTAATTCCTTTTGATAGATAGGTTCGATCCAATCACGGTAGGCAGGAGGGAATTGCAAAGACGATTGCCCAAGCGCTTCGATATGTTGCTGAGTTCGCCACATAACCACTGTATTGGAATAAATTACGCCACTGCCACCATAACTCTCTTCTTTTGGCAGTAAGACAGTGGCTTTAGGTTCAGGAAAGCTTTTCGGGCGATTGTCTCGTTTATGTCTATGGACCCTGCCAAATCTCTGAAACAGTAGGTCCACAGGACAGAGTTGAGTAATTTGCCAGTCGAAATCAAGATCAAGGGATTGTTCTACAACCTGTGTGGATACCAGAATGCGCCCTACACTACGGTTTCCATCAGGCCCAAAGTAAGACAGTACTTTTTCCTCTATTGCCTGCCGGTCGATCAATGTAAAACGCGAGTGGAAGAGAATGACCTCATGATGAGTCAGTGCTTTAAGCTGCTCATAAACTTGCTGTGCAACATCAACTAAATTGCAAATTAAGCACACTTGAGCACCTTCTTGCTCGACAGCATCTACCATTCGCTCTAATAGCTCATGGGTGGGTATAAGCTGCTCTGAATAATAAGGCTCAAGTGTTAGAGAAATAGGATTAGGTTGGTGCTCTGGCGTTTTCTCTAAATCCCAAAACCGAGCTTTATCACTCCCTTTCCAGCTCACTAATGGATAAGCTTCTGGAATTTCTAGCTCCACCTCGCCATAAGTCGCCATTAGCTGGCGCTTTTGATGTTTTGGTAAGGTTGCCGATAGCAATATTGCACTGCCACCTGCTCGCGCCTGTTGTTTAAGCACTTCTTCTAGCAGGCCATACATATAAGTTGAATAGGCATGTACCTCGTCCACAATAAGAATGCTTCGTCCCACAAATCCACGAATAAAACGATGCCTCACTGGTAATACGGACACCAATACCTGATCTATGGTGCATACCCCGATTTGACCTAGAAATACACGTTTACGGCTTTGTGTTAACCATTCACAACACTGTGCCCATGCTTCTTCTTGCTGTTGAACATTACCGCCTCGTTGCTTAATCGCTTTAAATTCCTCATTAAAACGAGAATTACCGTGCGCTAAGATTATATTTGGCTGGTCAAACAGCTTATCTGCCAATGACCCCAAACGACTTAGCATAGCGTTTGCTGTCGCTTGAGTGGGTAAAGCAAAAACAATACTGTCTGCCAGTCCAGCCTCTAATAACCGCCATGCGTAGGCTAAAGCAAGTTCCGTTTTGCCCGACCCCGTCGGACCTTCAACCTGAGTTAAACCAGATGCTATGGGTAAATGATCCACCAATACCTGAAGCTGTCTAGGTTCATAACCTTGCTTTAATAAACTCGCCACGCCCCCATAGGGTCGGCTTTCTTTTATCAAGCCACTGCGTGCTATCACTAAGGCTGCATCTCGTTTATATTTTTCCTGAAAATAGTCTCGCAATGCTCCTAAACTGTCGCAAGGCGATGCCCGATAAAGGAATGTATCTTCTGAGATCCAAGACCCTAACCAATCGGAAATAGAGCAAAAAGCAGCAAGTAAAGACGATGGAGCAGGTGGAATATATTCAAGAGACAAGCCAACTGGCTCTAAGAAAAGCGCTTCTAAAACCTTTAACCATGCCTGTCGAGCTAATTTATCTCGCTCTGCAAGCTGTGGATATTCAGCAAGCATAAGGTTGTTGACGTTTTCCCTTCTCACAATATAGCCATGGTGCCCTGTCACGGCTTCTAACCAACTAAACCACTCTTGATATGGGTGCTCTAAAGGAGCACTTAATAAAAAATCTAAACTACCCATCGCCATACTAGACGTTGGCTGAGAATCTTCAACAAACCAATATAAGCCGGCACGTCCATGATCAAAACCCTTACACGCCGTATAAGAAGGGCGTTGAACAGGTTTATCATCAGGGTTTAGTAATATCCACACACTATCTGCCTTACATTGAAAACGAATATCGAATTTTCCAAGATCATGCAAAGCAATAAAAAATAGCACCCAGGCTCTAACTTGTTCCTCAGGTAAATCATTGCCTTGTACAAATCGGTTTCGCATAACAAAGCTATGATCCCACCAATAAGCAGCGACAGCGGTCACATCCAAGCAATGAAAAGGAAGCAAGTGATAAGGATCCCCCTCATCGGATGAAGATCGAGCCTTTCCCCAATACTTCGAAATAAGAGAAAGAGCCTCTTTAATAGCCAATTTTTTCTCACTCACTATGGTTCTCCTTCCTTCAATTCCAATACTTTGATTGATTTCCCGTCCTCCCACAACACTGTTCATTTACACACGTAAAGTCATTTGACAGGTTTTGCCCTATGTCAGCGTTTTATGGTGTTTATCAGTCAAATAACCATTGTTTTATGTCGGTATAGTTAACACACACCAGTTGTTGGGCTTGGGGGTTGGCTTCGAGCATTTTGGTTTTGATTTGCAAGTCGTCTAGGGTGTATTTAACAAGAGCGGCGCGGGTGGTGACGTTGAGCTGTCCATCCGTCATGCCATAGTCGTTTTCCAAGACGCGTTTTTGTTTGTCGGTGAGGCGCGAATCAGGGGCTAGAATGAGGCTGACTGGGGTGTTCCACAGTGTGTCTTGTTGCTCGGTATGTTCGCTGGCTTTGCCATCGTAGTCGACATGTTGAAAGCGGCTCAAGACGAAGTCGAGGTAGTGTTGTCGCATGTCGCAGTAAGCACGAACGTGCCAGCGTCCTGCAGTTTTTACAAAGCTATGGGGATAGAGTAGCCGACCTTGTGGGTCGCTGCTGGAAACAGAGAGGTATTCGCAATCTACGGCGGTTTTGTCTCTGACGGCTTTTAATAACGGCCGCATGACTTGTGGCGAAACGAAGCGTGCTAGGGCTTCTATTCTGTGTTGAGCGGAGTGCGTGGCGGTATTCGAAAAAGTGGGGATTTTGCCGTAATTTAGCCAATCAAAGTATTCATCCACGGTTTGGTCAATGTAATGCGGTTTGAAGTGGTCTGTTATTTGATAGGCTTTTCGTTTGGCATCATAGTCTAGCGAGTTTGGAAAATTGGCCTGATATTGTTTAAGAAGCTGGCTGACACTTTGCCGCGATAGGCCGAAGCTCTTGATTAAAGGGGTGGTGTTAATCTGCCCTTCCCAAAAAGCCAGTAGTTCTATCATCCAATAACGTTGCGCCACTTCCATTCTGAGCATTCCTTTACATTTGACGGTCTAGCAATGTAACGCAGTTTTGTTTGATCGCCAAATCACAATTGTGGTGTTTTTGTAGTCAGATCAATAAATGTGTCGCTGTGTGTTTGCTTGTTGATTAGCGCCCTGCCTATGCAGATTTATCTACGTCCTTTTTTTATTGCTCAGTAATTGCTTCACTTCACGGTCAAAATCTGATTCTATTTTTTGTTGTTTATTAAACTGTTCATACTCAATATGGGCTTTTTGCTCTGCGGCTTGACGCGATACTTGGCCGTAACCTTCTAACACTTGATACTCGTTGAAGGCTAAAAATTTATTAACGCTTTCCGCAAAGGCTTCCATGGTAAAGGTATTGCGGCGCTCAATGATGCCTTCTATGTAGTCAAAAAAGGCGGAAACTGTGCGCTCTAATTTTTTGATTTCATCTTCACTTAGGTAGTTTTTCGCGATGGTTGTATCGGATTTAAGCACTCGACCTGAAGGGGCGTTTTTATACGTCATCATGCCCATCAAGGGTTGGCTGGCATCGGCTTTCAGTGAAATAATTTCTGCCGCCGTATGCCCTGTAATAGCAAAGTGAAACTTATCTTGCACATGGGCATAGAACAAGTGCGTTGTTTCTGAACGTGGGTCGTAATCAATACTGCATTCAGCAAAAATATCGGTTATCTGCTGATAAACACGTCGCTCACTGGCTCGAATGGAGCGAACTCGTTCCAGTAATTCTTTAAAGTAATCCTTGCCAAAAAAGCGACCGTTTTTAAGACGTTCATCATCCATAGCAAAGCCTTTGATGATGTAGTCTTTAATGAGTTGAGTTGCCCAGATACGAAATTGGGTGGCTTGCGTTGAGTTAACCCGATAGCCGACCGAGATCACGGCATCTAAGTTGTAATATCTCACAGGTTTAGTTTGCGTTTTATCCGCCATGGCACCATGAGCAGTGGTATGTTCCAAAATGGAAATAACCAGTTCCTCTTGCAGCTCACCGCTTTCAAAAATATTTTTTAAATGCTTAGAGATAGCCGGACGTTGTACCCCAAACAGCTCTGCTATCCGCTCCTGTGTTAACCAAATGGTTTCACCACTGAGCAATACTTCTACTTTTACGTCTCCATTCGGGGCGGTATAAAGTAAGAATTCTGAGGTTTGGTCTTGTAGGCTAAGTTGCGTTTTTTTGATCATAACACCCTCTCCCAATGGTCAATGTTATCTGCATCCATGCGTGTTCGTTGACGGTACATATAGCACCGTTCTAAAAGAAAGCACCTCGCTAAACACTATATCACAAAAGCCTCTTACGTCTGCGTAGCCCTGATCATCCAGTTTCTTGGGGTGAGGCTTTTCTCGCAGAATTTTCCTATCTCGACGTGGTAGCCGTGCTCTTCTAGGTACATGGCACGGTCGAGGACAAGCCAATGTTCGAGGGCGGGTCGAAAGAGTTGGCTAATGGCTTCGAGTTTTTGAATTTGTTGGTAACGAGATTGGCCGGTGGCTTCGAAGTTTTCAAAAGAGGTTTTAGAGGTTAAGTCCGTTAGCCCTTTTTGCTCGGCGGCCCACTGGCAAAAAGTGTGGAAGCCTTGGTTTAAGCGGTTTTTTTGTATGGAAGGAACCGGTAGGTAGTCGTCTTGCTGGCGGGCGGTTCGTTGCCATGCGTCGAAGCCGAGTCGGTAAGTCAGTTCGAGCTGTTTGAGGCGTTGCTCACGGGCGCCTGCGGTGGCGACTTCTTTGACGGCGAGTTTGAGGTCGGCTTGGCGTAGTGTCAGTGCGGATTGTTGGGCGGTCTGTGACAGCGGCTGATAATACTCGTCTTGTGTTAGGTGATAGCAGCAAGGAGAAATACACAGCGAAGCAGTATGGGCAGCAACAGCTTGTTTGATCAGTTCTCGGTGCAAATCCCCACAAGCATGAAGCGCTACAGCGCAGTGAGCGTTCGCTAACGCCTCTTGACCTTCACCTTTTAGCACATCGGCATGAGTGAAAGTTTGTGGAATTTTTAACCGCTTGGCTTCTTGTTCTCCCGCTTCACAGAGTGATTTCTGCCATTCTAGGCTGTGGACTGGGTGGTGATCTTCAAAAGCCAAGAGTTTGCCCAAGTGGCCTTTGCCAGCGCACCACTCTAGATAGTTATTGGCGTGCGGCGTGTGTGCAACAAAGGCTTGGATCTGCGACCATTTGCGGCCTTTTATCCCCGCGGATACATAAGCAGGAAAGTCGTTAGTAAGTGTTCGCTTCGTCGGTAAGGTATTTTTTCCCTGTGTTTTTTCGTCAAATGGCGTCTGAAGCTCAGGACAAAGACGAAATACTTCAGCGTAAAAGGTGTCATCGATTGGTTGCTGTCCATGGTTTTCTAGGTAATCGGCTAAAGCTGGATAATCATCACGCCAAGGGGTTTTGAATTGGTGAAATGTATCAAATTGCCAAAGGGCTTGGTGCGTTTTTAACCAAGTGTCTAAAGATTGAAAACGCCGTTGGAAAGAGGTCATAAACAGGCTCGGTGCAGGAGGAAAACTCAGTGTCTTTTTTTCTTGACAGTATTGGGGAAATTTCCCTCACTGTTGCATTGTATTTTGTCATAAAAACGGCAAAATGAAGAGGCTATTTAAGCAATGATTCTAGCCACAGTGATTTCCCTGTGACGTATATAAGGACCCCGTAATTATTATGTTCAAGCATCTTAAAGCTGTTTCTGGCGACCCTCTTTTAGCCCTTATTATGGCCCATAAGCAAGATACCAATCCAAAGAAAATCGATTTGGGTGTGGGTGTCTATAAAGACGATAACGGCCATACGCCGATTCTTAATACGGTAAAAAAAGCCGAAGCCATTTTGCTTGAACAAGAAGATTCTAAAAGCTATCTAGGCATTTATGGTGCTACTGAGTTTGAAGCCATTATCAAAGATTTGATTTTGGGTGAAGGCAATCCACTGATCGCATCTGGTCGTGTTCGCTCAACGCAAACGCCTGGTGGCACTGGCGCATTAAAAGTGGCGGCTGACTTTATCAGTGCTAACTTAAAAGGCGCGCGCCTTTGGGTAAGTGACCCAACTTGGGGTAACCACAAGTCGATTTTTGACTCTGCTGGCGTTGAGGTGAAAAACTACCCTTACTACGATCCAGCAACAAACGGTTTGCGCTTTGACGACATGATGGCCACCCTAGAAGCCGAAGTAAAAGAAGGCGATGTGTTGTTGCTGCATGCGTGCTGCCACAACCCAACCGGCATCGACTTGCAATTCGATCATTGGAAAGTCCTAACGGAGTTCGTTAACAAACGCGGTCTATTGGCGTTGGTTGATGCGGCGTACCAAGGCTTTGGTGATGGTTTGGATGAAGATTTGGCAGGCTTGCGTTATATGGCGGCCAATGTTCAAGATATGTTGATCGCGAACTCTTTCTCGAAAAACTTTGGTATTTACCGCGAGCGTTGTGGTGGTTTGAGTGTGATTGCAGCGTCTGCAGATGAAGCCAATGCGGCGTTTTCTATCATTGGTCAGGCCATTCGTGCCAACTACTCTATGCCACCCGCTCACGGTGCGGCAGTGGTTTATACCATTATGAGCAATCCTGAGCTGAAAGCAGAATGGGAACTAGAAGTGGCAGCGATGCGTGATCGCATTAACGGTTTGCGTGAAAAGCTGGTCGCAAAATTGGCGGCTTCTGGTGCGAGTAAAGACTTTAGCTTCATCAAAGATCAGCGCGGTATGTTCTCTTATTCTGGTTTAACCCTAGAGCAAGTGCGTACCTTGCGCAGTGAATACGCGATTTATATTGCGGATACTGGCCGTATGAGCATTGCGGGTGTCAGTGATAACAACATCGATTATTTGTGTGAAAGCATTGCGAAGGTCGTGGGTTAATTTTCCTCGCCTGTAAAAAAAGCAAAAGCCGTGATGTAATTCATCACGGCTTTTTTTGTTTTTAGCAAAAAAGAATACTGTACGAAAAACCAACTGAATCAGTGTATTACGCGATTCTCTGAGTTCTTTTTACCCGCTTGCATATCTGGATGATAATACTGTACCAAGCGCAAAATGGATGGTTCTAACATATCCCGCCAAAAAGTCACTTCTTCTTCCACCATGGCTTCCAATTTATCCCAGCCCGCTTCTGTACCAAATAGTCGCACTGGCGCCATCGCTTCATCAAAAAATTCTCTGTCGCCGCCGATACCCATTCCTATCAGTTTGGCACCGCGAATGAAGCCAACACACCATTCTTCAACCAAGATGCTGTATTCACCATCCACTTCTTGCTCTAGATACACAGGGTAAAAATCCCCAAACAACAAGCTGTTCATCGTTTCCATGTACATGATCAACACGAGACTGAGAAACTCATCTTCCTGTTCAGTGGACTCCCAAACAGGCTGATCTTCATCTGCTCCCCAAATGGCGTTCAACCAGACATCCGGCTCTAATTCTTGTACAGAACAACCCAACGCAGTTAAAAAGCCATCTAACTCCGACACACACATCAGCGAACGATCGGTTCCAAACGTCAATAAATAGTGGTCTATTTTTTCGTACAGAACTTCTTCGCTGATGACATCATCGTTTATCTCTTCAGACATTTATTCGTTTCCATTTAGTTGAGCTATACATATATTTTAGCTTGTCTTGGCCAAAGCAAGAAATTATCGATTCATTAATCAATAATCGCCAAGTTACCATAGGTTTCTAGCCAGTTTTTGCGATCACCAGCGCGTTTTTTCGATAGCAATTTGTCCAGTAGTTCGTCGGTATCTGGTTTGTCTTCCATAGTAAGTTGGATCAAACGACGGGTGTCTGGCGCCATAGTAGTTTCACGTAATTGTGCTGGGTTCATCTCACCCAACCCCTTAAAGCGCTGTACGTTTGGTGTACCACGTTTGTTTTCCGCGGCTATTTTGTGCAAGGTGATGTCTTTTTCTTCGTCATCTAGGGCGTAATACACTTCTTTGCCGATGTCGATTCGGTACAAGGGCGGCATAGCAACGAAGACATGTCCACTGTTCACCAAAGCCGGAAAATGTCGTACAAACAAGGCGCAAATCAAGGTGGCGATGTGTAAACCGTCCGAGTCAGCATCGGCAAGAATACAGACTTTGCCATAGCGTAAGCCACTCAAATCGTCATCGCCTGGGTCCACCCCAAGCGCCACGGAAATATCGTGAATTTCTTGCGAAGCCAGTACCTGATTGGAGTCTACTTCCCATGAGTTCAGAATTTTACCACGCAGTGGCAAAATAGCTTGGAAGTCTTTTTCACGGGCTTGTTTGGCAGAACCGCCCGCTGAATCCCCTTCCACTAAAAAGCTCACTTCGTGATGAATCTTGTCCTGAACAGTCGGCCAATTTACCCGGTAAGGCTGGGCCTTGCGTAATTCGTTTGCGCACGACTTTTTTGCTGTCTTTTAGGCGCTTCTGCGCACTATTGATGACGATATCGGCAATCTTTTTACCGTCTTCAACATTCGAATTCAGCCATAGACTAAAGGCGTCTTTGAGTGTGGCCGAAATAAAGGCAACGATTTGACGAGACGATAACCTCTCCTTGGTTTGACCAGAAAACTGCGGCTCTTGAATCTTTGCTGACAACACATAGCTACAGCGATCCCATACGTCTTCTGCGGTAAGCTTAACACCACGAGGCAAGAGGTTGTGAAAGTCACAGAATTCCCGAATGGCTTCTAACAGCCCTGTTCGAAGACCATTGACGTGTGTGCCACCTTGTGCGGTTGGAATTAAGTTGACATAGCTTTCTGTTACCAATTCACCGCCTTCTGGCAACCATTGTACCGCCCAGTCAACGCCTTGTGTCTTTTCCGTTACACCGCCAATGAAAGGCTCATCCGGTAATAGGACAAAACCGTTGTTTGCTTGTGCAAGATAATCTTTTAAGCCGTCTTGATAAAACCATTCTTCACGGACTTCTTCTGCGCCACTTTGGTCAATAAAGACAACATGCAAGCCTGAACACAATACGGCTTTGGCTTTTAAAAGATGTTTCAAACGGGAAACCGAAAACTTAGGACTATCAAAGTATTTACTGTCCGCGGTAAATTTCACCTTGGTTCCGGTGTTTTTCTTACCCACAGTGCCAATTTCTTTTAGCTCTGAGGTTTTAAAACCGTTTTCAAAACCTATGTGGTACTGAATGCCGTTGCGTCTTACCCACACCTCTAAAGAGGTTGATAACGCGTTCACCACAGAGACACCAACTCCGTGTAAACCGCCTGAAAATTGGTAATTGTCACCCGAGAATTTGCCACCAGCGTGCAGTTTGGTAAGAATCAATTCAACACCGGATATGCCTTCCTCTGGGTGAATATCCACCGGCATACCCTGGCCATTGTCTTCTACGCTCAAGGAGCCATCTTTGTATAAAATCACTTCAATGCGGTCTGCATGACCAGCCAAGGCTTCGTCAACTGAGTTATCGATAACTTCTTGCCCTAAATGGTTCGGCCGCGAGGTATCTGTGTACATTCCAGGACGTTTTTGAACAGGTTCTAAGCCACTAAGAACTTCTATCGATCCGGCGTTATATTCTTTTGCAGACATGCGTGTTTTTGCTTCCAAGTTGATCGTGCGCCATAGTGTCAAAATACTAGAGCGCGTGCGAGTGTAAATTAGATTCGTTAGAGTCTATCACTGGTTTTACGTGGTGTGAAATAGTCCAACAAGAGCCATGGTTTACTCGGTTATAATTTGTGCAAACCGCAGAATTTCTGAGGAAAACCGCTCAAATTCAGTAAAGCTGTGGTCACCTTTTGCTTCGTGTGTTAAGCGTGCTGTTTTAGAAAAAACATTGAGTGCTTCTTTGTAGTCCAATACTTCATCGCCCTCTTGCACCATCAGCCAATATAACGATGCGGTGGGTTCCGCAACGACTAACTGTTCCAGTTCTCGCATATGAGCCTCTGTCAGTTCGTATTTTTCTTGGGTATAAGGGTTGGTTTGTGGACCAAGATAATCTTTTAATAAGAGGGGCGCTTGTACTGCTGGATTTACTAATATTGCTTTAAGACGATATTTTTCCGCTAAGTAAGCCGCGTAAAAACCACCAAGTGAGCTGCCAATTAACGTGATTCCATCGTCCTGTTTGGCTTCAATAATGGCTTCAAGCTGTTTAATTGCTTGCGCGGGTTGCCAAGACAAACGGGGAGAAATAACCGCATTTGGTCGCCCCATTGCCGTAGCCGCATCGACTAATACGGTGGCTTTATGGGAGCGCTCTGAACTATTAAAACCGTGTATGTAGAGTAAATTAGTCAAAGGATTTCCTAAATACGTCAATATTAGGCGAACTGAAAAGACAAAGTGTTATTCAGTCTATGCCCATGCTTCAAGCACAGTTCCAACAAATCCGCTAACTGTTGATTCAAGCGAAACTTTTCATCTCGGTGCAGCATAGCATCGTTAGGGTATGGATAAGCCCCTTGATATTGCCTATGTCCATCCGTGATTTCTGCAATAGCGACATCATGATAAAGGCGTATTGTCATGGATAATCTGGCTTCAAATAACAGCTTTTTTTCAATCTCAGGGCCAAACTCTAACCCTATCTCAGTGGTAAATCGGCTTTCTTTGCCCAAGGTGAGAGACAAGCGGCTTTCTTGGTTCCCCACGCTGTGAATCGAAAAGTGCCAAGCATCCATTTCCTCTTGGCCACGCATGAGTTTACCTAAGCGACGATAATTCAGTTCGCCTAACATCTGTAAACTGACCAAGTCTGGTACGTACTGTTTTGACATTTTCTCTATCATTTTGCCTTTATCATCGTTTGTTATCAGATTTGCCATCATTACGGGGCATTTTTTATGGAAAAATCAGCTTCTGTACCGAGATTCGAAGGATGCCTTAATGCCTCGAGTTGACGACTCAAACGTGTGTCTTTATCTTGCCAGTATAGATTAAACCACGCAAAAAAGTGCTCTCTGTCTTTGCCTGCCGCGTTATATTCTGGCGTTAACATTGCCTTTGGTAATGCGATGTCTCGCACTACCACTCTGACTTTACCTATGCGTCCACACAGCAAATCCCAACCCGTTACCTTGGGTCGTTCGTACAAGACATTGATGTCAGTGATACTTTTGATGGTCTGTGGCATGGTTTGCAGAATAAAACTCACGCCACCAGCCCTTGGTTTAAGAAGACAGCCATAAGGCGACGCTTGTTGCTTATGTTTGCCGTCGGTAAAGCGTGTGCCTTCCACAAAACTCATAATGGCGTTAGGACGTTTTAATAGCCTAACGCAGGACTTGCGTGTGGTCTCTAAATCTTTGCCAATTAAATGCGGTTTTTTCTTTAGCGTATCTTTACTGTAGCGCTTCATATAAGGAAACCCCATGATATACGTGGCACTGCCAACAAAAGGCATCCAGATCAAGGCCTGCTTCATAAACACCCTTGGCAAAGGGCGACGCCCTCTTAGCTGCGCAAAAATCACAAACACATCCACCCAAGAACGATGATTGGCAATGATCAAATGCCAATGCTGGAAATCGACCTCCATGGTGTCGTCTAATTCCCAGTTTATACCAAGCACATGCTGAAACCACCATTCGTTCGCCGCCGCCCAACCCTCATAGAGACGATTAAAACACCGCTCAGCAAACGCCTCGTATTGTGTATTTTTCAGCAACAATAGCGGAGCAACCAAGTGCGCCAGCAGTGTCCAAAAAAGCGCGTTAGCGGACATAAAAAAGAAAGAAAACACACCCGTTATAGGCTGTATTACCATGCGTTTTAATATAGACATTGTGGAGATGTTATGTTCATCTGCCATCGACTTATGCACTCCAACGTGTAACAAGATCGTTTTTATTTAACGCAAACCATTGCAGTCCCATTATTGTGCTGGCATTTTCCACATCATCTTTCAGCAAGGCAATGGCGTCATCAGCAGAGATGAGATGCAATTTAATATCTTCGTTCTCAGCGTCTAAACCGTGCACCTTACTGGTGTCAACAAGGCTCGAGTCAAACTCACCGGCATACATGCGTAAATACTCCACCAAACCACCAGGAGAAGGCACGAATTTAAACATGTATTCGAGACGTTTTACGGTCACACCCGCTTCCTCTAAAGATTCACGACGCGCGACTTCTTCATCACTTTCACCCTCTTCCACCATGCCAGCTACCAGCTCCAGCAACCAAGGCGATTCGCTGCGAAGTACCGTAGGTCGAAATTGTTCGATCAGCAAAATCTTATCGGCCACAGGATCAAATAAAAGAACACAGACGGCATCATTACGCACCATCATTTCGCGGCTCATGGGTTGACTCCATCCGCCATTAAATTTCTTATGTCGTAGGGTCAGTTTACGCATTTCAAAAAAACCTTTGTAAAGGCATTCGTCAGCTATAACTTCTACGTCATTTTTACTATATGTTGGTTTAAACTTCATGCTGTCTCGCTTTGAGTAAAACACTATGTTGAATCGACTCTGATATGATCAGATCAGTAAATGAGAAATAGAAGGATCGATTTTCCTTCATTGATAATCTTAAGACGGAGCGCTACATGGACAATATACGTTGCACTTGGTGTTTGGGATCGCCCGAGTACATTCATTACCACGATACCGAATGGGGCATCCCTGTATACGATGACCCCTCGCTGTTTGAGTGCATTGTACTCGAAAGCGCCCAAGCAGGTCTAAGCTGGATTACCATTTTACGCAAACGAGAAGGCTATCGGGCCGTTTTTAATGGATTTGATCCAAGCAAAGTCGCTAAAATGACAAACGATGATGTGGAAAGATTGTTACTGGACGAACGGATTGTTCGTCACCGAGCCAAAATAGAAGCCACCATTAATAATGCACAAGCCTTTTTAAAAATCGCCGACGAGTTTGGCTCTTTCAGTCAATACTACTGGGGCTTTAGTGATCACAAGGTGATTGATAATCGGGTTAATGGACTGGCTGAGGTGCCCGCCGTAACAGAGCTGTCGACGCGTCTCGCCAAAGACTTGAAAAAAGAGGATTTAAGTTTCTTGGTCCCACAACATGTTATGCTTTTATGCAGGCTACCGGCATGGTGAATGACCATATTGCGAACTGTGTGGCTCGCAAAGCAAATGACGCTTAAAAGATTACCTCCTTCGAAGAAGCTGTCGTTTTTGCGATGGTCTGAAAAGGGATAGCCTCAAAGGAGGCACTTGATTTCATTAATGTTTCGCCTAAAGTTGTCGATACGGTAAAAAGATTCTTTGTCTATGAAACTGGTTCATCATCAATCTTCATTAGGCTTGTGTAACTTTCATTTTGGTTTGGTACTCATACATGTTTAACAACAAAAGCATTCTTATTACTGGCGGCACGGGGTCATTTGGTCGTCAGTATGTCAAAACGTTACTGGCCAATTACCAACCTAAACGCTTGATTATTTACTCCCGCGATGAACTCAAGCAATACGAAATGCAGCAAGATTTTGATGCCACTTGTATGCGCTACTTCATTGGAGATGTGAGAGACAAAGACCGTTTGACTCAAGCCATGCGTGATGTGGATTATGTGATTCATGCGGCGGCCCTCAAGCAGGTTCCAGCAGCAGAATACAACCCTATGGAATGCATTAAAACCAACATTCATGGCGCTGAAAATGTTATCGCGGCGGCCATTGCGAACAATGTGGACAAGGTTATCGCGTTATCCACTGACAAGGCCGCGGCTCCTATCAATCTTTACGGCGCCACTAAGTTAGCCTCTGACAAGCTGTTCGTGGCGGCTAACAATATGGTCGGTCAAGGCCGTACACGTTTCTCTGTGGTTCGCTATGGCAATGTGGTTGGCTCACGTGGCTCTGTGGTGCCCTTTTTCCAAAAATTGGTAGCCGATGGTGCGGATTCTATTCCTATCACACACCCTGACATGACACGATTTTGGATCACGCTACCAATGGGTGTCGATTTCGTTCTAACAAACTTTCAACGCATGCATGGTGGTGAAATTTTTGTGCCTAAGATTCCCTCCGTGCGTATTCTGGATTTGGCGGCAGCTTATGCACCAAATATTCCCACCCGTGACGTGGGCATTCGCCCTGGTGAGAAACTGCACGAAGTCATGTGTCCAAGTGATGATTCCTACCACACCTATGAGTTTAAAAATCATTACGTGATTGCTCCTAGCATTAAGTTTTACCAAGACGATATGGATTTCGCCCACAGTCGTTTAGGAGAAATAGGTGAGTTAGTTGAACCAGGATACGAGTATCAATCTGGTAGTAATCCACACTTTTTAAGTATTGCAGAGATTTTAACCTTCGATGATGCCCACTGATTTTATTCCTTACGGTCGCCAATCCATTAGCGAAGACGACATTGCGGCTGTTGTAAAATCGCTGCGCTCTGATTTTTTAACCCGAGTACCGTGTGTTGGTGAATTTGAGCAAGCTATCGCAGCCAAAGTGGGAGCAAGTTTCGGTGTGGCGGCAAACAGTGCCACCTCAGCGTTGCACCTTGCCTGTTTGGCGTTGGGCGTTGGTGTGGGCGATAGGGTGTGGACTTCGCCGAATACCTTTATCGCTTCGGCCAATTGCGCTCGTTATTGTGGTGCCTTGGTGGATTTTGTTGATATTGATCCTCGAACTTACAACATGTGTGCAAACAAATTGGCCCAAAAACTTCAGGCAGCGAAGTTAACTGGCACGCTTCCAAAAGTGGTTATACCAGTACATTTTGCTGGACAATCCTGTGACATGGCGGCCATTTATGCCCTATCTAAAGCGTATGGTTTTCGCATTATTGAAGACGCTTCTCATGCCATTGGTGCCACCTACCAAGGCGATCATGTGGGCAATGGAAAATTTAGCGACATCTGTGTTTTTAGCTTTCATCCGGTAAAAATCATTACCACAGCGGAAGGTGGCATGGCTGTCACCAATAATGAACTGCTCGCCAAACACATGCGCACTCATGCTTCGCAAGGCATAACCAAATCACCAGACGAACTCAATCAACAACCTGGCGATTGGTATTATGAACAACATACATTAGGCTTTAATTACCGTATGACAGAGCTGCAAGCTGCACTCGGGTTGGCTCAATTATCTCATTTGGACGACTTCATAGAACGTCGTCATAAACAATTTGAACACTATAAAACTCTGTTGAAAAACTTTCCTATTACTCTGCCCTATCAGTCTGAGGACAACTATTCCTCCTTGCACTTGTATCCGATTTTATTACCTGAGCACAATAAGTCCGCTAGGAAAGGCGTTTTTGATGTGCTACGTCACGCTGGTATTGGGACTCAGGTACATTACATTCCTGTGCATACGCAACCTTATTATCAAGCGTTGGGATTTAAACATGGCGACTTTCCTATCGCTGAAGATTATTATGCTCGCACACTGAGTTTGCCGCTTTTTGCCGACCTCACTTATGCACAACAAGAACGAGTGGCACTGATTTTAAAACATGCTTTGATCGCCAATCGTGTCATGAGAGCCTAACCATGTCTTACGAACAGCGGTTAAAAGATGACTCTTTTTCTGAGCAGCGGCCTTATCGAGTGGCGGTCATTCCCGCTCGTGGTGGCTCACAACGCATTCCAAGGAAAAACATTCGTCCATTGGAAGGCAAGCCGCTGATTGCGTATTCCATTGAAACGGCGTTGGCGTCTGGCTTGTTTGATCGCGTCATTGTATCGACCGATGATGCTGAAATAGCTGACGTGGCGCGACGTTATGGTGCAGAAACGCCCTTTATGCGCCCTGCTGACTTAGCCGACCACATGACGGGCACAACCCCTGTGATGCAGCACGCGCTGAACTATCTTATTGAGGAAGGCAGAGCGCCAGACCAAGCCTGTTTGATTTACGCCACTTGCCCAATGCTCACCGTCGAAGACATACAACAAGGTTGGCAGAAGTTAGCAGAGGCCGACACGACTTTTTGCTTTTCCGCTACGACCTTTGCCTTCCCTATTCAGCGCGCTCTGCATATTCAAACCAATGGTGAGCTAGCGCCTATGTTCCCCGAACACATTGGCAAGCGTTCACAGGATTTAGTGGAAGCCATACACGATGCTGGACAGTTTTATTGGGCAAGCACAAAAGACTGGTTTGATGAAGTAATATTTGGCCCACGATCCAAGCCACTGCTATTACCAAGACATCGAATTCAGGATCTAGATACCGAGGAAGATTGGCAACGCTTAACGCAAATCATGCGACTCAAGCTTGCCGAGTCGTGACAGATCATCTGTGATGACTTGTGCCACTCTCTGCGCACCCAAGCCATCGACTAAGCTTTTTGCCGTAGCACGAGCTTGGACTTGCCATGCATCATTCAGCCAGAGTGAACGAAGCTCAGACACCAGTTGCTCCACCAAAGCCGAGTGCAAAGCAATAGGCTGATTATCAAAGCGTACCGCGCGGCACCAGCCCAAAGGGATATGTTGTTCAAGGGAGCGCGTTTGGTTGTCAGCTACTTGCGCAAAAACCGTCGGCACGCCCATGCAAGCTAATTCAAACAGGGTTCCACCTGCGGCAGAAATGGCCATTTTCGCGCGTTTCATTAACGGCGTAACATCTGAGACACCTCGCTCAACCGCAATCTGATGAGCAGCGCAAAACGCCTCCACTTGGTCGGCCTGTTTGGCATTGGCTCCCAATAAGACTTGTAGATTATCGATAGCAAAACCCGCAGTTAATAGGCTCTGCACAATGGGCAAAGTGAGCGCCAGCGGATCGGTTCCACCAAGAGTAATTAAGAGTTTATCGGCGCGTTTAGTTCGGGGTTGATCGATGCTTGATTGTTGAAAGGCTGGCCTCAGCAAGGCGTATTGGCTACCCGTTAACGGCTTCTCTACCAAAGTGGAATAGTTTTGCTCAAGGGGATTCAATAGCCATCGGGCAGGAAAGTCGCCACGGTCGTTCATGTCATCCAGCACCAACAGATTAGGCTGATGCTGATACAAACGTCGGATGTCTGCTGCACTATAGCCATAGTGGTCTAGGATGACTAAATCCGCTTGCTGAGCCACGGCAAGAAAAGCCACTTCATCCTCTATGAGTATATCGTCTGGGCTGGCAAACGAAGCATGTCGCTGCGCTACCGCAAACTGACATTGCCAACCGAGAGCGTGAAACGCATGAATCAGCGCTTGACTGCGCACTCGATGCCCCATGCCGATTTCGACAGACGCATCGGCGCGCACGAGCAGTTTCACGCCAGCATATCCCAAGCGAGTGGTTGACCTTTTTGAGCATCTCTGGCGAGGGTTTTACCCAACACGTCAGGCCAATACTTTGGCTCTAAGCCAAAAGACGGGCGTATGATTTTTAGATGAGCTTCAGTGAGTACCGTACCCGCTGGCAGGTCAGTTGCTACGTAGATAGAGCGACGATATTTCTTCGCCGCTTGCTCGGCTTCTGAACCGCCATAGGTCACGGTGCCCAAGGCGGCTTTGGCTGCGCGACAGGCATCGACAAGCGCTTTCATTTCGGCAGGCTCCATAGAGAACTCTGCGTCTACTCCGCCTGCGCTGCGATCCAACACAAAGTGTTTTTCAATCACGGTCGCACCCAAGGCCGTAGCGGCCACCGCCGCTCCCAAACCACGGGTATGATCGGACAACCCCACAGGGCAACCTGTTTTAGCCGCCAAATCCGCCATGGTCACTAAATTGGTGTCTTCAATTTTTGCAGGGTAGGTACTGGTGCATTTGAGCAAGGTTAACGGGTTATTGCCAATGGCTCGGATGGTCGCCACGGCTTCCGCTATTTCCGCTTCGCTTGCCATGCCAGTAGACATGATGATGGGCTTGCCAGTGCGTGCTACTGCTTGAATCAGCGGAATGTCGGTCATTTCAAAGGAAGCGATCTTGTACAAAGGCACATCAAGGGACTCCAAGAAGTCCACCGCACTCAAGTCAAACGGTGAACTAAACGCCACCAGCCCTAAAGACTCTGCCAGTTCAAATAAGGGTTTATGCCATTCCCAAGGGGTCGACGCTTTTTGGTACAAATCATAAAGGTTGGTACCACGCCATAAGCTGTCGCTCTCTGACACCATAAATTCCCCATGACGCACATCGAGAGTCATGGTATCTGGGGTATAAGTTTGCAACTTGATGGCATCAACTCCCGCCTCAGCCGCAGCATGAATCATGGCTTTGGCAAGCTCGAAGTTTTGGTCATGGTTGCCCGATAACTCAGCAATGATAAAAGGCATTTTTTCAAACGTAGCTTCGAACATAATTAACCGTTGTAGTAAGTAATCAGGTGGTCGTTGCCTTTGTCCACATAGTCTGAGGCCTGTTGCAACATACTAGGCATTTCTTCTAAGAACTCGCACCATGGGGCAAATAGATGTTTTGCACGTGCCACGGTTTCCGCTTCATCTTGATATTTAAACAGGAACTGTACGATCAGGAAGGCGGAATAAGTGAAGGAACCTATCAGCAAGTCGTAAATGTGACGATGCACACTGCCCTTCAAGAAATAGATTTGACGATGGTGAGACCAAAGTAAATCACACACCTGTTGACGGGTGGTCACCGATTCATCCCAGCCCTGTTGCAAGTTCTGACTGATCTTACGGAAATCATCAACCGAGATCAGTGAGTCTGTGGCTTTATCTAGCAGAGCCGATGGCGGATCTGTAAAAAAAGTTTGCTCTAGGATGTCGATCACTTTGGCGTGGTCGATTTTTGGATCCATGATCAACACATCTTCTAATGGCAAAGGCGTCACCCCTTCGATTTTCGCGCCATCAGATAAATTGAAGCTGGCAAAGTTACGACGTTTATTCAGCAACCGAGTAAGAGACTCCAGCTGCACTCGTGACGTGTCCATGATACCTGTAGCATAGATAGTGCCACCGAAATTACCTTCACGCTCGACTAACTTAGCCTCTTGAAACGTTTGGAAGCCAGATTCTTTGCCATCTTTGTAGTAACCACTGTGAATAGAATGGTGACTGCCTTTGTCTTTAAAGCCGTTGTCCACGCCCAAGTAGTAAACGTTGTTAAAACCAAACAGATGCACATAAGACAAGGCAAGGTTAGCCACCACAGGGTTACAGTAGTTAAGTTGCACGTATTCTTTGTTATCACCATTCAGGCGCGCTTGGTTCAGCATCAAAGACGTGATGGCCTCGCCTGGTTTCATCGCCATGCCTGAGCGCTTGAAGCAGTCATACAGGCCTGGGTGCATCACATTGACGGACAACGCCCAGATTTTGTCCAGATAGTCCTGATCCAAAAATTGGAACTTGTCTACGGTTTGCTTGAGACGCTCAATATCCACGTGAATATCAGGCGTCACACCCAATTTTTTCAAGGTATTAATGGTGGAGCCACAACAGATAACTAACACCTGATCTCGCACTTCTTTAACCAGTTCGATGCCTTGGTCAAGGGAAGGCCCATTACCCAAAATAAAGACAGGAATATTGGACACCCATTTAGGCAAAGCATCGCGGCCTTGGAAATGAGCCACTTTGGTTTTCGGCAAGGATTTTAGACCTTGCGCAATGCCAATTAAGGCATCATCAAAAAAGCCCCAGCCCATTACTTGGCGGGCGTACTGTTTTTTGAAATGATCGATGGCCTGATCATTTTCAGGGCTAGTATAACCAACATGCAAGAAGGTCTCTGGCGCCATGAAAAAACCATTTTCTTCCAACTGACGCAAATATTTCTCAGTAAACTCTTCAGGGCTGACGCCTAAGAAGAAATGAATAGTGCGGCCATCTTGGTTACACACTTCTAAAATATCTCGCCACTCAATGGCAAACAACGAATAGTAAAAAAAGTCCAAATCGTGTTCATAAAGATACAGGTGTTTGATCTGACGTTCGGCAAGCAATATTTCAAGTTGATAGCCGAACTCTATACCAAACAAAATGGTCGAACCGACGAATTCCGGCCAGCCTTCTTGTGCTGTTAGCCCTTCTGATTGATGTTCAACCTTATCTAAAATTTTATTGCTGTAATATACGTGACGACTGGGATGATTCGCCGTACGCTCTAAATTTAACAGCGTTTTGTTAGGTTTCAAAAAAGCCCGTTTTACTTTTTCTGCCGCTTGAGTTCTTGGCACATTGGAAAAAAGCGGTACACCAATATCTTCACGGTAAAGGTTAAGCTCACCGCTTTCTTCCATGTAGATATGGCGTTTTTTGGGCTGATAGTTTTGAAAAGATTCAAAGATATGAGGCATGACCTGAGCAAACATATTCATGTTTCTTAGGTAACGGTCTGTTAACTCTTGATCATTCTCTTTGAGGCGAGCCGCACCCCTTTCAAACATAGAAACAAACGCTTCTGCCTGACCAAGAGACGAGAAATTCTCCTCATTCTGCATGTTTCACGCCTTTGTACTTATTTACACCCTTACGGGTCTTATGAGTTTGATAAAGTTGTTTTTGCATTTCTGAGCGCACATCACGGATGAGCCGAATAGCCGATTGATGTACCAATATAAAGTGTCTTATTTTTTCATTGGCAGCCGGATCATCAAGCGGCTCTATGGTGAGAATAAAACGATTATTGTCTTCGCATAACTGCTGAATCTGATCTATGTCTCTATCGGTGATACTTTGTTCTAATGCGGCACTCAAGGTTATTAAGTGAGACATATCAAACATTACACTGCGCCTACCCTAGCTTCATTTTGACCATGATAAGCCGCTTCTTTATCAGCGTTGGATATTTGATCCCAAGCGCCTTTAATTTGCAGAAGAAGACCCATTACCTGATCAAGAATGCTGGTATCTTTAGCAATACTGGCTTCAGTAATACGGACTATCATGTACTCGTAAAGAGACTCAAGGTTATCAACGAGCTCTGGATTAACATCGCGATCTAATGCATCTCTTAATGCATTAATAATTTCACTCGCACGAGTCAATGCTGCCGCCTTTCCTTCCCAGTCACGACGCTCAATACAGCCTTTTCCTAAGGCAAGCTTTTCAAGCGCGCCTTGCATTAAGAGCTGAATGACACGGTGAGGGTCAGCCGACGCTAAATCGGACTTAATTGAGTCCTTTCTGTAGGCTTGGATCCCTTTACTCTTGTACATATACAACCCCATTTATTAACTTACACAATTTAAACCGTTTTACATTTTCGCTAAGACAGAGTTTAGATATCCACCCTGCGCGTTCATCTCCGCTAGGCGAGAATCCAAACTAGTAAACTTAGTACGAAGCGACTCTTCGTATTTCGCCATACGACTTTCATACGCTTCTAATGTCTCTTCTGTACTATCTATCGACCGACTTATGGAATCCTTTAATGTATTTGTCATACCACGTGGTCCTGTATAGTTATCTAACAGGTTCTCCAATGACTGAGCCAAACCATTATCACCAGACATCAACGGCGCTATCTCGCTGTAGCCACGCTTCATAGCATTATTAAACTTGGTACTATCGAAACTTAATTGGCCTTGGTTGTCCATTTTTACGCCTAAATCAAAAATGGATGTAAAGGTCGATGAATCACCATGACCACTCATTAACTGAGTCGACAAAGACGCCTGGAGGTTTCGAATCATACTGTTACCGTTCAGCACCGCGCCTTTCTGAGAGCTGGCGTTTAACAAACCGACCATCTCATTATAGGAAGAAATGAATTGCTCGATCGTTTCTTGCACTGTTTTTTGGTCAAAACTGATATCCACTTTCGTGGTCTTATTCGTTGGCGCTAGCGCCTCTATTGATAATCCGGCAACGGCTTCATCAAAAGTATTGGTATCGTTTCGGATTTGAATACCATCAACGGTAATCACAGCATCACGCGCTTCTTCACCCAAAGGTGTGTATAAGCCAGCAAACGCGCCCTCTGTCGACACGCTGTCTAATGTAATACCGGAAGCAAATGGTGATAAATTGGAGTCTGCTTTATCAAGCTCGTCAGAGTCAGGGCTGGACTCATCATCCGCCGCTAAGCGATTTTTTTCTTCATCTGCAGGAATAGGACCGTCATTGGCGAAATCGACATCGTCACCTTCTAGGTCTAATTCATCGATTTCATCGGTCGACGCATCTTCCGAGCTAGTGTCATCGCTTTCTTCAATTGTAGGGTTATCTTTAATGATATTACCGTCTTCATCTCGAGCAACGGCGGTGTTGGATATCTTTAGAGTGTTACCAGCCCCTTGAATAGAAGAGGTTAAGGTAAAAAATAAATTACCACTACCATCATCAACAAGATTAGCCGACACGCCAAAGTTATCTTCTGACGTATTAATTTGGTTGCGTAGTTCGGATAAAGTTGTACCGGCAGCAACATTTATGGAAAATTCATGGCTGCCAGCTTTAAAAATGAGCTGTGCTTCCTCGTTAGAGACCACATCATCAGCGGAAGAAAAACCCCAGGAGCCGACATCACGCGACTGCCTTTCGCCAATTGATTCACATCAATTGCGTAGGAACCATTAGAAGCCGTACTATCTGTGGTGATAGCAATAACTTCTTCTCCTTCTTTTTGGTCTATTTTGGCATCTCGACCAGTAAAGAGCCTCATCATCATTCAGCGCCTTAACGGAAGATTTAAAGTTATCAATGGCCGAACCAACTTTACCAAGAGCAGACAGTTCTGCTTCATAATCATTGATTTTATCTTGATAAAGTTTAACCTTGACGTCTTTTTGAGCACTCACCATTTGATTTACAAGGGATTCTAAATCTATACCAGACCCTGCACCTAATGAGCCTACCGACATAACTTCATCTCCTAACGCTTCGCATTATCTATGATCTAATCAAACCTCACTGTTTACCAAGGTTCCTTTGATATCACTTAACTGGCTCATGATAGCATCAATTCTTTCCGACATTTTGAGAAACTCTTCTGTTGGAATTTGACGAACCACATCCCCCGTTGACTGATCCAATACCTTCACAATATTTTGCGCTCGGTCTTCTGTCATTTCAAAGGTTAAATGTACATTTAATTGAGACAATTTTTGATTCATTGCCTTCAGATCGCTTGGCTCAACAGGGGCCGACAAATTCGAGGAATGAGAATGTCTATTTTCTCTATCACTTTTGTTTGTCTCGGCCGCATTCTGTACAACTTTAGCATTTGCTTGGCGCAATGCAGCAAAATCCTCCACTGTACGCTGATCCGGCTTCAAGGAATAGTTGAGACCCTGCTTAGAAAAATCACTGGCATTAATAGACATATCAGAGTTCCTCCAAATAGACAAAAGCCGGGACAAAGTCCCAGCTTTCCGCTACCACTAAACTTAGCCTAAAAGAGACAAAGCCGTTTGTGGACGTTGGTTCGCTTGAGCCAAAATAGATGAACTTGCTTGCTGAAGAATTTGAGAGCTTGTTAGCTCCGCCGTTTCTGCCGCAAAGTCAGCATCACGAACACGAGCACGTGCAGATGATACGTTTTCTGTGATGTTACTCAAGTTGCTGATTGTTGAACCAAAACGGTTTTGGACCGCACCCAACTCAGCACGCTTCGAGTCAACCGCAGCAATCATAGTATCTAGTGTATCAATCATACTCTGAGCATTCGCTACAGTAGAAACCGAAGCCGTAGACACGCTCACCTGCGCTGTAGTAGAACTGCTCGACAAACCAGACATAGTGAAACCACCATTTCCAGCGTAATCGATTGTGTTATTAACACCACCGTCGGTTAGGTTAAAACTAATCGTTTGGTTAGAGTCTGCACCCACCTGGAAGATACCAGTGTAGGTACCATCTAATAAATTCTCACCACCAAAAGTAGTATCGGAAGCGATACGGTTTATTTCAGTAGAAAGTTGACTTACTTCCTGTTGAATGGCTGCACGGTCTTTATCTGAGTTAGAGCCGTTTGACGCTTGGATAGATAGCGTACGCATACGTTGCAACATATTCGTCGTTTCATCCAATGCACCCTCTGCTGTTTGAGCCAAAGAAATACCGTCATTAGCGTTACGAACAGACTGATTCAAACCATTTACCTGAGAGGTTAAACGGTTGGAGATAAGTAGACCTGCCGCATCATCAGAAGCGCTGTTGATACGCAAACCAGAAGACAAACGTTCAAAAGATGTATCCAAAGATTTAGCAGAGCCCATTAGCTGGCGCTGTGCACTTAAAGATGAAGTATTAGTATTTACATAAAGAGCCATTATAGCCTCCTAGGTTTTATTAAATCCTGCAAAATAAAGCAGATCGTATAAGGTTTTCGGCAAGACTTTGAAAACCTTTAGTCAAATTCGGAACATTTTCTCCTCATAGTGGATAAAACATTCCCTTACAGCGGCAAATAACTGCCTAACTAATTGTTTTAAATCACTAAAAAACAATTAAATTTTTTTACACTTTTTCTTTAAAAAAAGCGTTATTCATCAAAATCGGTCATTAAATACACTAAAAATGCCCATGAACCTTACGTTGCCGTGACAAAATTTGAGGCGAGCAGAAACAACACTCTCGCAGCTCATACATCATATTTAGCAGCACACAAAAAGTGGCAAAACCCCGCCTTTAAACGACGAAAACTGCCTATAAAAACCGACAAAAAATGGCTCACAAAAATAGCCCAAGTGAGACCCTTTTTTCTCTGCTTTTCGTTGAACGTATTATCGATTTACGCACGACAGCCTCCCTCCCCTCGTTGTAGAAAACAGCGACCATTTATGTTCAAAACGGACATTCAACAACCCCCCCAAAAAAAAGACGCAGTAGTGCCATGCCATCATTTTGATTTTTTATATTTAAAGACCCAATAATCAGTCCCCCTTAGCACCTTTTTGAAAACGGATCGCTATACCCACGGGCTTACAAATAACAGCCAGAATGCCAACAAGGTGACCACGGATCCGAACCACCAATATCTATATGCTCACCACCCCATACTCAGCTAAAAAAAGACGTAGCTGTGCCGTACCAGTATGTCGAAACGCCATATTTAGAGCGCGGGGATTTCTAAGACCCAATGCCTAATGACGAACACCTAATATCCATTTAAGAACTCATTCAGCGTTTTTTGCCTCATAAATTGATCCACCTTCGTTTTGCGAAACAATAGACACAGCTGTTTTTACATAGAGGATCCCGAGCCGACGCCACCAGTAAATACCTCAAAAATAAGACGTGGCTATGCCACAGCATCACTCCAACACCACCTCTTGGAGAGGCAAAAACATGAGGAACAAAGTAACTACCTTCCATTAACCCAACTTCAACTTCGCAGAGTTTTGAGTAACCATCTGAGCAGCTTGGCCAATAAATACCGAATAATCAGCGCACCACACCTGTGTTATTAACATTTCAGTCTCGTAATTTTTTCCACATAACCTCATGCATTAACTGACTTCTGAGGAATCCCAGCCAAATCATCGCTTACGCAGCAATGCCATCCACCTAAAAGCAGTTAACCCCTCTGTAAAAACCATCATTCACCTCATAAAAATACGACGTAAAATTTATCTTGATGTCCTGCCGTAACAGTAAAATTCTTTAGAAAACACTCACTAAAGGGCGAATAGTCTAAATTTCATTTTGCTAATGAAGCCCATCTCAAAGCCAATCCAGAACCCAAAGGGATCATTTCCCCCTTCGCAACATTGTTCATTAACTGCCTGTGACATAAGCCTGCGCACTCCTAACCCACCAAAATGCTGACACATCGCATTATTTGGGCAAAAAAAGCCAGGTGAAAAAATCACCTGGCTTAAAAGGCACCTCTAGGAGAGAGAAGTTGCCCATAATCCGAGAAAAGACTCGAATACTTTGTAAAAGCGACAATCTTGTGCCGCCTCACGCAATGCCATTTATTTCAATTAATTACCTAATAGAGAAAGTGCTGCTTGAGGACGCTGATTAGCCTGAGCAAGGATAGTACTACTCGCTTGCTGAAGAATTTGCGCACTGGTTAAGTTTGCTGTCTCTTGAGCGAAATCGGCATCACGAACACGAGCACGTGCTGCGGACACGTTTTCAGAAATATTGCTTAAGTTCGTTATAGTTGAACTAAAACGGTTTTGTACCGCACCTAATTCTGCCCGCTTAAAATCTACCGCTGAAATCATCGTATCAATAATACCTATCATACTCTGCGCATTGACGACCGTAGAGACAGAAGCGGTTGATACACTCACTTGCGATGATGCTTGGCTTGATAAACCAGACATGGTGAAGCCATTATTTCCTTGATAATCAATGGAATTATTCGCACCACCAAACTCCAGAGTAAAACTGATTGTCTGGTTAGCATCAGCACCCACTTGGAACAAACCTTGATAAGTACCGTCAAGTAAGTTTTCACCACCGAATGTTGTGGTTGATGCAATACGGTTTATCTCTTCAGATAATTGCGCCATTTCTTGCTGTAGTGCGACACGATCTTTGTCTGTGTTTGAACCGTTGGCCGCTTGGATAGACAAAGTACGCATACGTTGTAACATACTCGTTGTTTCGTCCAACGCACCTTCAGCAGTTTGAGCCAAAGAAATACCATCGTTTGCGTTTCGAACAGATTGATTCAAACCATTAATCTGTGATGTCAAACGATCTGAAATTTGAAGACCAGCGGCATCGTCTGCAGCGCTGTTAATTCGACGACCTGATGATAAACGCTCGTAAGAGGTATCAAGTTCTCGACTAGAGTTGGTTAGCATACGCTGAGCATTCAGCGAGGACACATTTGTATTTACGTATAAAGCCATTTTTTCTCTCCTAAAAACATTTTTTTAACGAGACAACCTTTTGATTTAATTAGTTATTTGGTTTTTGTCTCTTATTAAGGTTATCGACACATTAGGTCTGATCTTTAATATTTTTTTATACTTTTTTTGAATTGTTTACATTTTCTACACTCAAAAAAAGCAGTACCCACAGTTATCGAACTCAGAGCAAATAACTTTAAAAATAAAAGCACTAAAACATCAAAATAATGCTAAAAGAGCACAATCATAAAAAAAGAAGATTGAAAACATTTGAACTCTAATTTTTTCTTAAGCAGTGAACGGTGAACGGTGAACGGTGAACGGTGAACGGTGAACGGTGAACGGTGAACGGTGAACGGTGAACGGTGAACGGTGAACGGTGAACGGTGAACGGTGAACGGTGAACGGTGAACGGTGAACGGTATTATGAGATATGATTGATAAACTGCAATCCAAAAGCTTGAGGATCAACCTCTTTTTCAATTGTCACTTCGGTTCTGAGATTAGCAGACTTATTAAGCTCGATATCTGAAGCAGCCACAAAAGATCTATTTGTTATGCTGTACACCTGTCGGATGAGCGATGGCTGAAAGGATTTATTAAGCGTCAGAACGAATCCTATTCGCCCATTAGACAATTGCACACAGGAACCGACAGGAACAGAACCGATACTTTTTAAAAACACCGCGAGCAATTGCCTGTCAAATGCCAATCCTGATTCCTTTTGCATCTGCTGACACGCCTTGATAGGCCCCATCGAGGGCTTGTGCGGCTGTTCTGATGTCATGGCATCATATGCATCTATAATCGCAGCTATTTTACCGTAAACAGAAATTTCATCCCCCTGCTTACCAGCAGGATAGCCTGAGCCATCAATTTTTTCATGGTGATCTAATAGCATCTGATAAACGGCTTTAGGAACACCTTCACATTTTTGTAAAATTTGTTCGCCAAATTGGATATGCTTACGAAACAGATCAAACTCACCGTCCGTCATTTTTGTTGTTTTAGATACCATGGCCATTGGTAAACGAAAACGTCCTAAATCAAACAAAAGTGCTCCGAGAGAAATAACCTCGACATACGCACTCGATAATTTCATGGCTTTCGCAAAGTGGATGCCCAGAACAGCCATCCCCATGGCATGTTGCTCTAAATAAATAGAGGCGTCTTTTATATGACGTATCGCCATTAAAGAGAAATTATTGCGGGTATGAGATTGTATTAATCGACGGCAAAATTTCACTAACTCCAACATATCTAATTGCTCGCCACGCTTAAAACGCTCAACTTGCGATGACAACAGCGAGTACCCATCTTGAAACAACTTAAGCGCTGTGACCGTCTCATCATCAAATGACGTGGGAATAAACTTATGTTCGAAGGGAATCTTTTTATTACTACCAGAAAGCGTATTTTTTGGCTCTAACTCAACCGTAGCACTGCTACTCTCTTTGACCGAACCATCAGCACTGTTATCCATACGCGCTTTATAACTAAGAATGTATTCACGGGTCTGTTCGTTTAGTTCTTGTCGAAAATAGCGAAACAAGCTTTGCCCTTTCGTATGTTTGATACGTAACTCTTTAGTATTTAAGTCGGGATTGAGCTTTTTTAGCCCTTTTACAGATCGACCATAAGCAATGGACAAACATAGGAGAAGAAATCGCTCTTGTGCATCATATAGCCTTTCACGGCGAGTACTTAGCAACTTGTCATAAGCGAAATATGGATCGTAAGGTAAATATTCAGAATCTAACGCAGGACGCAGCACATCAAAAGTTACTTGGCGCATCGCAACACTGATAATGCGGTCTTTTCTTCCATGCATTTTTATTAAGCTTTGAACCCGCTTACTGCTAACAACTTGATCTTTAATCCCTAAAATTTCCAGTATTTCTTCCATGTCGAAATACCCAACATAAATATCAGCCCCAAAACAAGACTCAATTTTAAATGCTGACATTTTTATATCATACCTTGGTGATTACATCTTATTAAAAAGGGAAAGGTTATTCATGCGAGTAAACACCTTTTGTGAAGCACTAAGCGCAGACTCTTTCATGGTTAGCTCCGTTGCCGCCGCTGCAATATCTAAACCGCCAATACGGTCTTGCGCAACATTGTTTGATAACTGATTCGCTGAGCTAAAACCAGTCCTGTCTTGCAAAATATTCAATCTAGCGCCTACAGAAGATCGACCTTCACTGACTTTTCTTTGCGCATTATTAATACTGACCGTCGCATCAAAAAAAGCCATTTGACGCTCATCGTTACTAGACGATAAATCACTCAATACCGCCAAACTATCGTTTATTTCGTTCAATACATTGTCTCTTCTTGGTTTATCCAAAGAGATATCAACCACTGCGCCTGGTGCCCCCTTTAGCAAAAATGTCATACCAGCAAAGGCAATAGGTTTCCCAGCAGTATAAGATCCAGAAGACACAACCTCTCCGAGGCTATTGGTAATGCTATAAGAACCAGGTGTACCATCAAACGCTCGACGACGATCCTCATCTGCTTTGGTGTCTGATCCTGTAGAGGCTTCTATAGGGTCAGCTACTGCACCTTCAGCAAGGATTGGCTGCGTAGTCAAACGATATTGATTAGCAGTAGGGTTTTGAGGGTCATAATAGTCTTCAACAAATTGATTAAAGTCGCCATGGTGTTTTACTTTGGCTGTAAGGGACACATCGCCAGCTGACACCTGAGATGAAAAGGTTCGACTGGTCCAAACATCTTGAAACAACTTTTTCCCAGAGTCTGAAACGGGAATTTTCATATCTTCCGAGATTTGGGCAAATTTTTGACCCTCATTCCCTGCCCACTCATAACGGCCATCACTATTTAATATGAAAGGTGGACCTTGTGTATCAGTTCCCGCAAAAATATAGTTACCATCAGCACTCTTTGAATTCATCAGCTCTGCCATTGAACCCGTAATTAAGGCTATTTCTTGTACTATTGCATCTACATCCGCTTGAGTATTGATATCGTTTTGTGCCTGCATGAAAAGCGTACGAACATCGTCTAAAGAATCGTTCAGACTTTCTAAAGCCACTTCTTGATATTCTAGATGACTAGTCGCCATTTTTATCGATTCATCATATATCTTTAGACTATTGTTACTACCTTCATACATCAATATTTGGCTGGCACCGACTGGGTTATCACTCGGCCTAACAATATCGGTTTGCGCAGAAATCTTTTCTTGCGCATTCAGAATTTTTTCGTTCGCTTGACCAATCGCTCTGCTGGACTGACTATAAATGAGATTATTCGTCACTCGCATAAATCTACCTCATGATCCCTAATAGCGTTTCAAACGTTGTACGTGCAGCCGTCACCACCTGAGCTGAGGCAGAATAAGATTGCTGGTACTTCATAAGATTCACCGCTTCTTCATCAAGGCTCACTGCCGACAATCTGTCTCGACGATTGATACTATCATTCATAATCACTTCACTGGATTTTGCATGCCCAGCGGATTCAGCCGTCTTAGTTCCAACATACGAAATAAAGCCCGCAAACGCTTTTGTTAGGCTGGCTTTACCTTCGACTAATGCTTGGTTCTGTAGATTAATTAACGCCAAGCCGTTGACATTATCTGATGGCCCCACATCCTCCGTACTAATAGAAAACTCATCCCCCTGCTGAGGCATGGATGAAATTGACACATCAAACCCCGCCTCTTTTGCCAGCCCTGCCTGCTCTAGTAAATTACTGTACTGAAAAACATTATTCACAGATGCAATCTCAGTCCCTGATGCATCACGAACCACATAAGAACTAGGAGAAGTAAAATAAATCTGATGAGGCGCACTGGGATAAAGCGAACCATCGGCTGCAAATGCAGAAGAATCTGGCTTTGTATTCGACACAGAAGACACAGATATTCTCGCATCAGATAAGTTATCTGAACTGGTCGTCGCCCCTACAGGTGCACTCAACGCAAGTGCATCCCCATTTTTTGCGTGCAGACTCAGATTAGCAGCGGCGCCAGCTGTTGGCGTAAAACGAAACACATCGTCTTGATCAAAAGCATTCAGATCACCTACACGAATATCAAGACCCAGTTCTTCTATTTTGTAATACCCATGACGATCCGGAGTCATATTCGCCAAATCAAACACGGTCGATTGCCCCACAGCTTTATCATTTAAATCGTATTTTGTAATAGCAAAACGATTATCATCGGTTCTACTGAGCCTCATAAGTATCTGTGGTGATTTTGGACGCTTCTCCAGAAGAGACTCGTACCGAAAAATTAGGTAATTTCTGGATATTGTCTTTACTAGAATATATATCTATCCGACCCAAAGAAAATAAATCTCGGCCAAATTCACCATTAGCATCCAATCCCTTCGCATTCTGAGTATTCATAGCATCCGCAATCGCGATAGCATGCTGCCCTAAAGTACGATCTGCGTATTCGCTAAACTCGGAGCGAAAATCTACCATGCCACCAACGCTCCCCCCTAAGCTTTCGGTTTTTAAACCAACATTGTAATCACCAAAACTCAATACAAAATCCATTCTTTTGGGATTTAACGAATTTTGAATCACTTTCAGTTCCGTTGGATTTTGATCCATGACCAAAGGCTGACCATTCATCAATTGAATCGTCATTAAGCCTTTATCATTGAACTGAGCATTGATGTCTAAATATTTAGAGAGATCTTTTGCCAACAATTCCTGTTGATCTCGTAGTTCATTCGCAGACGAAGAGGACAGACCTTCTTCTCGTAAGATTTTACTGTTTAAATCCGAGATTTTAGTGGTGATGGCATTGACATCAGTCAATGACGATGACAACTGTTCGTCAACCAAATTTTCCTGATCTTTTACCAAACCTGACAAGGTTTTATACTGGCTCACCAGATTGTTTAAACTAGAGTAAGCAAGCTCCCTAAGGGATGACGAGGTTGGATCATTGTTTGCATTTTGCAGTGCGCTGAATGTCTTATTCAAATAACCCGTTAAAGAAACGCTGTCTTCGGCAAGCAAGCTATCTGACATTGTCATCAAGGAATGATAAGTATCATGATAAGAGAAGTCCGATGTGTCCGCTCGCACTTGTGCACTCACAAAATTGTCAACAAGACGAGCTGTATCACGAATGACAACACCACCGAGGGGCGAGCTAGCGGTATCCGTTCTTTGACGGCTATAGCCCTCAGTATCCACATTGGCCGTATTCTGCCCTGTCGTATTAATACGGGCATTACTGGACTGTAGTCCAGATAAACCAATTGAATATAAATTTGAGCCCATAGCTCACACCCCTAGTGCGTTTGTCGAAGATAACCTTTCGTGTTATCGGCTATCTATGCAAAAACTTTACCAAAGATAATAATTGCGTCATTTTATTGCGGTAAGCCTTTGAACCACTTACTAGAAAGGATGCTATCTATTTTATCGGAGTACTTAGGATCTGTTGCATAACCACCTTTTTGCAGAGAAGCGGCAAACATTGATGCGTCATCTCCAGCTTTAAGGGCATCTTTATACCGCTCACTTGATGAGAGGAAATCTGCATAATCTTCAAAACTCTGAGAAAAAGAGTCATATGCTCTAAACGCGGCCTTTTCTCGTTTTGCTACGCCATCACGAAATTCTAATGTATTGACCACAGCGCGATCTCCTTGCCAGCGACTGTCTGCCTTGATGCCGAACAAATTAAAACTCGCCGTACCGTTCTCTTTGGCAATAGGGTATTTCCCCCACCCCGTTTCCAAAGCCGCCTGCGCAAGCACTGCCTTCGGGTTAACACCTAACTTTTGTGCCGCACGCTGAGCATGAGGCCACAGGTGCTCAACAAATTCATCTGGAGAGTCAAATACAACGGAAATAGCCGATGGCGAAGGTTGATTTGAGCGTTCTGTAACTTGAGTGACGTTCTGTGATTGTTGCTTCGCTTCTTGCTGCACAGATTCAATAAATTCTGTGGAAGCACGATGAGCCAGAGCCTGAATCCTAGCCAGATCTTGCTTAGCCACCTGATTAAGAAAGTCTGTATCGCCTCGCTCTTTTGCCCCAGGAGAACTGACTCCCCCTTGCTGCTGTGTTTGGTATTGACGAATAAGCGCTTCCGATAAACCAATGCCACCGGACTTGGCTAAACTTTGAGACATCTGGGCATCCATCATCTCTTGATACTGCTTAGTTTGAGCACTTGAAAAAAGATCGCTGCCAATTGCCTCATTCGTGCTGCGCATATTTTTAAGTAACATATTGATAAAGATGGACTCAAACTGTTGAGCAACCACTTCCAGTGCGGCATCAGGGTCTTGCTGAGCTTTCGTTTTTAACGCGGTTAACGTCGAGAAATCAGCAAAAAAATCTTGTTTAGGAGGCACTGAATTCATCATAAAAACTGATCACCTATATCACAACCAAATCCGCATTAATTGCGCCAGCTTGCTTTAAACTTTCCAGAATTGCCATCACATCCCCAGGCGCTGCGCCAACCTGGTTGACAGCTCGAACGATATCATTCAATGAAGCACCAGGGTCAAAGACAAACATACGACCGCTATTAGGAGCAATCTCAATACCCTCGCGAGGCGAGATAATCGTCTCCCCACCCGTTACCGTTCCATCTTGCCCAACCACAGGTGGCGTTTCTCTTATTGTCACAGTCAGACTACCGTGGGTAATTGCGGCGGGAGAGACTTTCACGTGCTGTCCAATAATAATGGTTCCGGTGCGAGAATTCACTACAATCCGCGCCCGCTCCTCAGCCACATCCACTTCAAGATTTTCCAGAATCGATAAAAACGTCACACGCTGACTCGAATCTCTTGGCGCAGATACTCGTATTGACGTTGCGTCTAAAGTCGTAGCAACACCAGGCCCGAGAAGATCATTAATTTTATCTGAAACATGCTTAGCCGTTGTAAAGTCTGGACGATTTAAGTTAAACGTCAAGGTATCACCCGTATTAAAACTACTTGGCACCATGCGCTCTACACTCGCACCGTTTGGTATACGACCCACCGTAGGAACATTGACAGAGGTTCGAGAGCCATCCGTACCATTTGTGCCTAAACCACCAACAATTAGATTACCTTGAGCAATAGCATACACTTCACCGTCAGCCCCTTTTAGGGTAGATAATAATAGCGTCCCACCACGTAGCGCACTGGCGTTACCTATCGACGATGCTGTCACGTCAATTTTTTGTCCTGGTTTTGAAAAAGCAGGCAATGTGGCGGTTAAAGACACCGCCGCGACATTTTTCGACGTCGCGCTGACCCCTTCTGGCAACGTCACACCAAAACGTGACAACATGCTAGCGAAGCTTTGATTGGTAAACGGTGTGCTGTCACCCGTGCCATTTAGACCAATAACCAAGCCATAACCAAATAATTGGTTTTCTCGAACGCCTTGAACACTGGCAATGTCTTTCAACCGATCAGCTTGAACTGAAAAGGACAAGAAATATAAGACAATTAGCGCTGCGTACTTCATCACATCACCTATTGAGAGAAACCAATCTCTCTGCTGTTAGAATCATTAAATTAATAAGGCATGTCGCTAGAATTAAGCAAACGACTTACCCAACCTTGTTCACTTCCAGCCGCCACATCTCCAGTACCGGAATAGGTAATTCTTGCATCAGCAACACGTTCGGAATCCACGGTATTATTTGGGGAAATATCTTGCCGACGCACAATACCTGAGAAACGAATATACTCATCCCCTTGATTTAAACGCAGCCATTTTTCACCACGTACTGCCAAAAGACCGTTTGGATAGGTTCGAAAAACAGTAACTGAAATGGTCCCACTTAAGCTGTTATTTTGATTAGCAGAAGCATTACCTGTGAAATCCGTCCCCTGTTGCGGCAAGGTGGTATCTACTTTCAGCTCTTGGCCTAATACTGTTGGGTTTTCAATTGTAGCTGAAGACGATTTAGACACCGTAGCCGCATTGGCCTTCGTTGACGTTGTCGTTTCATTCAAATTAATTGTTAATATGTCACCAACCTTGCTGGCCTTTTGATCACCAAAAAACACATCGCCCATACTTGTCTGATAAATACCGCCTGTTGGTGCTTGGGAGGGCGTCATACCATTCGGATAAACTGGCGCATAATAAGGGTCATCAGACTGAATCGATTGACTGATTTCTGGTCCATTCAGAGGATCGTTCGGGTCCGGTACATACCCTTTACGCGGCACCTCTGCAGGCTCTTCTGGGGGGTCTTCCTCATCCGTTACAGCATCAACGACGGCATCAGTCACTGCCGCCACCACACCTGCGGCCGCGGCATTGGCAACAGCTTGCTCATTCACATCCCAAGAAAGGCAACCTGACAAGCAAGCACTGAACAACACTAAGAAGGCAAATTTAATCTTCATCATATTCCACACGTTACTATAATTGCTGTATTGCAAAACTCATCATACCGTCGGCCGACGCAATCACTTTCGAATTCATTTCATAAGCTCGCTGGGTGGTAATCATGTTCACTAGCTCTTCAATGGAATTCACATTTGATGCTTCTAACATGCCTTGTGCTATCGTTCCCAACGAATCTGTACCAGGAACACCAACGATCGGTGGACCGCTCGCATTGGTTTCCGTAAATAAATTTTGCCCGGCAGAGTTAAGCCCTGTTGGATTGATAAAACCAGCGATATTAATTGCGCCAACTTGCTGAGCGTCGGCATCACCACTGTTTCGCACTGAGACAATACCATCTTCGGCAATCATGATTTCAACTGCACCTGGATCGATTTGGATCCCTGGCTCAATAACCAAACCACCAGATGACACGAGCTGGCCTTGACTGTTAAGTTGAAGGCTACCATCGCGCGTATACGCGATGGTACCATCGGGCTGTAATACTTGTAAGAAGCCTTTACCTTGGATGGCAATATCAAGCTGCCTATCCGTCATATTGTAATCGCCATTAGAAAAGTCTTTTTGGGTCGCGCCTACTTTTACCCCTGTACCTAATTGCAGGCCTGATGGTAATTCCGCATTCTGAGCACTCAGACCACCGGGTGCACGAACGGTTTTGTACATGAGATCTTCAAATACCGCCCTGTCTTTTTTAAACGCCGTCGTTGAAACGTTTGCCAAGTTGTTGGCGACAACGTTTAACTGCTTATCCATGGCACTTAAACCCGTTTTACTGACCCACAATGCTGAATTCATAATTGCCTCTTTTACATTCCGTTATTCGTTATAAATTGATGATACTTAAGCCGAGCGCTGTAAAATTCGAGCAGAAGAATCTGCATTATCTCGAATCGTATCCATCATTTTCACATTCATTTCAAAGCGTCGCGCAAGGTTCATAATGTGTGTCATCTCTTCAACAGCATTCACGTTACTACCTTCAATAAATCCACTCGCTAACTGGACGTTTGGATCAGGATCAAATTCTTGCCCATCCCGAGAATGTATTAAACCGTCTTCTTCTTTGCGTAAGTTCTGTGGGTCTGGATTAACCAACTTAATCTGGTTAAGTACCGCCACTTCATTCTCGGCCCCGCCTTGAGGCACAATAGAAATAGAACCGTCTGCGGTAATGTTAATACTGCTAAACGGTGGTAAAAAAATAGGACCACCCACACCGGCAACAGGCAAACCTCGTCCTGTTACCAATTGTCCAGCGGCATTAATTTGCAAGTCGCCAGCTCGAGTATAGGCTTCCTGACCACTCTCATCGTATACAGCAATAAAGCCATCGCCTGCCACCGCAACATCTAAATTTCTACCCGTTTGAATCATGTCACCTTGAGTATATCGTGTCGCTGGATTTTCGGTCATTGCATACACACGGCTAGGATAATAATCCCCATAGACCTGCATAGAACGGGCCTGTTCGAAATCAGAACGAAAACCTGTTGTACTGACATTTGCCAAGTTGTTAGCGTGTATTGTTTGAGCGTTCATGGTTTGTACACCACCACTCATTGCCAAATATAAGGCCTTATCCACCGCGATACTCCTCAAAAATTCACATCACATGATTAACTACTATCAAAAATCGTACCAACTTATAAAGAACATAAAAAAGGCAAAAAAAAGCCGGAACAGCAAAGCCGTTCCGGCACCAAATCTTCTCTCTCCAGAAAACTAGCGGAGGTTAATAATCGTCTGTGTTACCGTATTTTCGGTTTCTAATGTTTTACTGTTTGCTTGATAATTACGCTGCGCCTCAATAAGCGCAACAAGCTCAGACGTTAAATCAACGTTAGACTCTTCTAACGCCCCCCTTGAATTTTTCCGAACGTTCCCGTATTGGGGCGCCCTATATCAGCAGGGCCAGAACCCTTGCTTGCCAACCAAGTAGTGTGTCCAGACGGCATAAGACCGTCAGTACTGTCAAATGTTGCCAAGGCGATCTGGCCAAGAGTTGCCGTTTGCTGGTTGGTATAATTGGCCATCAAAAAGCCATCACTATCGAATGACACACCTTGCAACTCACCAGCTGAAAAACCATTTTGTTCAAAACTGTCTGTATTATTTAAAGCAAACTGCGTCGAACCCTTTAAGTCTAATGGTGTAATTTGACCACGATTGGTCGGATCCAATCCCATAACTTCTAATGTAATCGGCTGCGGAACACCAAAAGGTGGAAGCCCACGATACACTCCCAACAAGTTACCTGCAGGGTCAAAAGAGACGGTTGTATTTTTCTCTAAAAAGCGTGTATCTGCACCACTAAATGGATCTACATAACTTTCCTTTCCATCCAGAGTGACTCGAAGTTCGTAGGTATTATTTTCTCCCTGCTTAATAAAATAATAACCCATAGTGTGCGGTTCGCCCAAAGAGTCAAAAACCGTTCTGGTATTACCATAATTGTACGTTTCAGGACTTAATGGATCAAACACTTCTCGGGCCACCGCGATAGGTTCTCGCACCTCTTCTGGCGCAAGAGTTGAAGCAATCGCCACACCTCCTAATGTGCCAGCAACGGCTAAAGGTGTTTTTGTTGCCGCAGCGATCTCTGCTTCACCAGGCGCTGCAGCACCAAGATATAGAAGCTCAAATGGCTGCTCTTCTACACCATCACCGTTATAATCCGTACCGCCTTCTGCAGAGTTAAAAGTAGCAAACGTTTCACCTAGGAACGCTGCACCTGTTTCATCTGTCAAATTACCATCCACTGTCGCATGAACTTTATAGGTGTTCGGCAACTCACTTTTTGAATAATAGTAAGTCACTATATGACTTTGTCCGTTCCCATCGGCAATACCCTGAGTTTGCGTAAAGTTATAGGTATCTGGATTCAATGGGTCAAAATCAGCTCGAATAAATGCCGGAACATCATCATTTTCTGAGTTTAAATTTACCTTTAACTCCATTGCTGTGGTTGGCTCTGGTGGGATCCTATCCGTTGGTACCTTTAAGTCTTCCAAATTACCACCAACAACACCATCAACCGCATTAAACCCCAAAACATTACTGCCGTTATTAGTGACCAAAAAGCCATCTTCATCAAGCTTAAAGTTACCAGCACGGGTGTAGGATTGAGCAATACCGGAATCTAAAATAAAGAAACCACTACCATCAACGGCAAGGTCAAGGTTGTTATCCGTATAAGATATGTTGCCAGCGGAAAACTCTTGAGAAACCTTACTCACACTGACACCGGAGCCAATAGTATTACCACTCCCAGCACCAAGAACACTCGTGTTATATAGGTCGTCAAATTCAATACGTGACTTTTTAAAGCCTGTCGTATCGGCGTTGGCAATGTTATTACCTGTCACACTTAAATAATCAGCAGAAGCTTTAATGCCAGACAGTGCAGTATTGAATCCCATGATGCTCTCCAATTACCCTAATATTTCTAATTCATTCGTAAGTTTGATCTTGCCGTGGTTTTCCACGTTTAAAACCGTACCGTTCTCGCCATTAATGGTGACACCCTGGATGCGCGCTGGAAGCTGAGTCGTCATTGACGATACTTCGCCCTTCTCATCCGTTGAAGATGCGGCAAAACGATATTCACCAGGCGGCAAGGGATTTCCGTCATCACCTAACTTGTCCCATTTAAATTCCCCTGAATCCAGCGCAGCAGTGCGAACTAAACGATTATCAGCATCGTATATTTTCAGTGTTGCGGCTTTGGAGTTCTCTGGTATTACTGTTCTTAACTGAACCGTTTCAAGACCGTCGGTTACTTTCACTTTACTTCCGTCCATAAGAATAGACTTACCCACCAGTGTAGACGCACTAAGCGCCTGATTGGAGGTGAGCGAAGTGGCCATGCTTTCTAATTGATCCGAAATACTCGTCAACCTCTCCAAAGAACTAAACTGAGACATTTGCGCCACCATGTCATTCGCATCTTGCGGAGACGTCGGGTCTTGACCTTTGAGCTGCTCAATGTATAGCTTCAAAAACACATTTTGATCGGCTAATGCTCCCGCCTCTTCTGTTTTTGATACATCTGGCTTTTCAATGCCAGCCTTGGATTTAGCAGCGTCTGTGCCATATTGGGAAATTAACCCACCAAGACCTTTGCTATCAGATATATTTGCCATCTATCAGCTCCTATGACTGACCAAGCGTGAGCATTTTTTGCATCATACTTTTCGCTGAGTTCATAATTTCTACGTTTGTCTGAAAGGATCTGGAAGCTGACATCATATCCGCCATTTCTTCCATCGGATTTACGTTAGGGTAAAAAACATAGCCCTCTTCATTCGCCATCGGGTGATCTGGTTCATACCTTGGCTGCAACGGCGCGTTTGACTCCACTATGCCGTCCACCTTCACTCCGACACCTGCACCACTGTTATCGGTATTAACATTGCCCCAGCCGTTTTCGCGCATACTGTCATTCATCATTTCTGAAAATACGGGCTTGCGAGCACGATATGTTTGATCCGCTGAACTGGCGGCACTGTCTACGTTTGCCATATTACTTGCAATCGTATTCAAACGAACCGTTTGGGCGCTCATCGCAGACCCAGAAATAGTAAAAATATTACTCAATGACATGGCTATTAATTCCCAGTAAGCGCTTTTTTCATACCGCTAATTTTTCTATCCAAGAACATAAAACTCGTATCGAATTGCAATGAGTTTTGCGCATACTCTGCTTGCTCTCTTTGCATATCAACTGTGTTACCGTCTAATGACGGCTGACTCGCATTGCGAAAAAGCAACTCATCCGACTCTCCAGCAGTACTCTCGCCTGATATGTGACGAGAATTTGTACCAGCCAGTTTCAACTTATTACTCTCTGCATTAAATAGTGAATCGAATGAAATATCTCTGGCTTTATAATTTGGCGTATCAGCATTGGCGATGTTATTTGCCAGAACCGCCGCTCTTGCGCTGCGAAACTCAAGCGTTTTATCATGCCCGGCAAATGCACTTGCAAAAGATATAGCCATTCGACCCTCAAAAATAATTTATTAACTTGATCGATATAAAGCAATTATAATGCCAAAAACAAAAACCCTTTAAATTCATATACTTAAAAAATAAAAATAAACAAACGGCAAAAAGCGGCAATCACTAAAAGACATAATACAGAAACAAAAAAGCCCATCGATTACTCGGATGGGCTCTTAAATACAGAATAGAAATAAATGTAAACGGAAATACTATAAAGATTTGGCCTTGTAGACTATCCCTGGGTGACACTGCACTATTTCAAAATAGTCTGACAGACCACTGAGTGCTTCTGAACCACCAAGAAACAAATACCCTCCAGGCTTCAAGCAAGCGTGCATTCTCTTCAAAATATCCAACTTAAGATCAACAGTAAAATAGATCAGCACATTTCGACAAAAAATCACGTCAAACTTACCCAAAGTAGAGAAGGATTCAATAAGATTCAAATACTTAAACTCAACCCGAGCGCTTAAATGCGGTTTGATCTTCCATGTTAGGTCATTTATCTTATCAAAATAGCGTCTTTGTAAGTCCGGCCCAAGACCACGTGCAATAGCCAAGCTATCGTATTCACCCTGCTTAGCGTGCTGAAGGATATTCGTACAAATATCGGTCGCTACTATTTTTTCACCTGCTTTTAACACACCAGGACGAGCCGATTTAAATTCGTCTATCACCATACTGATAGAATAAGGCTCTTGACCTGTTGATGAGGCTGCCGACCAAATTCTAAGAGGGCCTGATGTCATTTCAGGCAACACCCTATCTTTTAAAATTGTAAACGGGTGAATATCTCTAAACCAAAGCGTTTCGTTCGTTGTCATCGCATTAATGACTTCTTCTTTTAGTTTAGAGGCTCCCATATTTTTCCAAGGCATCAACAAGTTGCTCAATCTTAGAAAAGCCTTCTCTCTCCAGCACTTTTCCCAGACGACTGGCAACCAGATATTGCTTGTTATCACTCAGCGAAATGCCACAAGCTTTCTGCAGATAGTCCCTGAACCTAATATAGCCATTAGGTGTAATTGCATTTGTACTACTGAGCATTAAAACTCCATATTTTACAGGTTCCATTTAAGGCTAGACAAAGCGTCCAGCCCAACCATTATTCAGACTGAACCTGCACTGTTTCTATTGCTAATCGAGCCAGCTCATCTGGCTGAAATTTCGCCAAGAAACCATCTGCCCCAACTTTCTTAACCATTGATTCGTTAAAAACACCACTTAATGATGTATGAAGAAGAATAAATAAGTCTTGTAGACGGCTATCATTACGAATTGAAGTCGTTAACGTGTATCCATCCATCTCTGGCATTTCTATATCAGAAATCACCATAGAAAACTCTTTCGTCACATCCTTACCTTCCGCCACCATGTTTTGAAGATAAGTAAGCGCTTCTCGCCCATCACAAAGAACCGTTGTTGCAAAACCGACTTGCTCCATACAACGCTTAATCTGCTTACGTGCCACAGAAGAATCATCAACTATGAGTATATGATGTTTCTGCGCATTTTCTGTGACACCTGCATTGACAATACCTTCAGAGATATCTTGGCGAGTAGGCGCCACTTCGGAAAGGATTTGCTCAACATCAATAATCTCAACCATCTCTTTATCAACCTGACAAACGGCGGTTAAATAATTGTCATTTGACAAACCTTTTGGTGGCGGCTGAATATCGCTCCAGTTCATGTTGACAATACGCTCTACACCACGCACTAGAAAACCTTGAATACGACGGTTGTACTCGGTGATAATCACAAAACACTGACTAATGTTTTCCATTGGGCTTCGCCCCAGTCGCTAACCCTAAATCCAAAATAGGTATAGTGCCACCACGAATATGGGCAACGCCTCTCACTACCGGTGAACTATGAGGCATGGTCGTTAACTTAGGGCATTGAAGCACTTCTTTGACTTTAAAGACGTTAATGCCATAAATTTGCTTACCATTTAAGCGAAACAACAGCAATTCAAGTCGGTTTTCTCCTACAAGCTGTGTACGTTGGTTAACAGTATCCAGAACTCCAGCCATAAACGCCTCCAAAATGTGTAAACATTATAATGAGGTATCACCTCAAAATTGTTAAAATGCATCATCCAATGATAAAGTGATTTTTACTATTTTACTAACTATCTTATTTATAACCTAATCATAAACAAAGAGAGTGAATCATGCGAATAATAAGGCTAAGCGTAGCCTTCATTTGTTTCCAAACAGGCCTAGTATTCGCCTTATCCACAGAAGAACAAATTAACCACTTCATAGATCGAGTAGAAATTCCTCGGCTATCACAAATATACCCTGAAGCGACGATCAACATTACCTTAAATAATCTCGCGGCTCTCAATTATCTATCCGAATGCGAAGATGACGCAATTCAAATTAGCAACCAAAGACCTGAAGCCGTCAAACGCACGAACTATGAAATCAGCTGTGATTCACCTACGTGGAAATCCTACATACCCGTTACACAAGAAATTCTAATTCCCGCGATAAAGACCACAACACCGATTAACCGTGGACAGGTTATTGACCAATCCAACACAGATATCGGTGACGTTGATATATCAACCCTTAGAGGACAGGTTTTTACCAAAAAGAACCCACCCTATGGCCTCATCGCTTCACGCAACCTTCGTATCAACACCTTCATAACCGACACTCTTATCAACCAACCAACACTGGTAAAAAAAGGCGATATTGTCCTAATTACAGCAAGCAGTGGTACCATTATAGTTAGAATGAATGGCGTTGCATTGGAAAATGGCGTAAAGGGACAACAAATACGTGTCAAAAACACCAGCTCTGAACGAATTATATACGCCAAAGTTGTAACTGACAGTGAGGTTCTTGTAAACTATTGAGTACAGAATGATCGGCGACTTACTAAATGCTTTTTTCTGGGCTTTTCATTAAAGTTTCTGTAGACCCAGCCGACAATATAGACAGGCAAATCATAAAAGGGCGGAAAACCCAATGGCAATACATTTTACAGGTCTATCAAACCAGAGCACAATCAACAAAAGTGAGCGATCGCAAAAAGACGATTCGACTGGTAGTGCGACAGGAAAACAAAGCACAGTGCAAGGTGGTACGTTAGCAGAAGATACCGTTAGACTAAGCGGTACGGCACAAACTTTGCAAAATCAACAATCTAAAATTAACAATTTACCAGACGTCGACATGGCAAAAGTAGAACAGATTAAAAAAGCAATAGCGGCTGGTGAATACAAAATCGATACGCAGAAGCTAGCGAATAATATGGCTTCTATGGACTCGCTATTCTAGACTGTATATTTAATACGGTCTTTAAACGGTCTGTCTTATGATTCCCATTGCCCCTATATTTGTCAGAAGCAAAGAGATATTAGAAAAGCTCTCTTTGCTTCTTGATGATGAACGCCTCGCTTATGGTGAAGTAAACAGCCAAACCATTCTTAGCTTATCAGAGCAAAAGCAGACACTGCTTGATGAAATGAATCAGCTCAATGAAAAAAGAGTTAACGTCCTTATTAAATTCGATATTGTTGACCGAAAAAATCCTACCGAAGAAGCGTTTAAAAAGTGGCTTAGCTTACAAGATAGCTCTATGGATAATGTTCGCCTTCTCATGCAAGAGTGCGACACTCTATTAAGACAATGCAAAACCAAAAACAATACTAACGCTCGTATTTTAAATACGCTGCAAAAACGCAATAAACATCTCTTCGAACTCCTCCAAGGCCACAATAGTAAGAACAAAGTCTATACAGCCAGAGGATCAACTCGCCCTATCAGCAGTAAACACACACTAGGCAGAGCTTAAAAAGTCATACGAATCAATACTATACTGGGTTCGAATTTGTGTTTCAGGCAAAAATAAGGTATAAAACCTTCTTAAAAATACGTCCTCATAGGTAAACGGGATATACCGGCCGCCTCCTAAGCAGCTATTCCAGGTTCGAGTCCTGGTGAGGACACCACTTTTCTATATACCAAGAAAAGCCAGACATAAAAAAAGCGCTTATAAGCGCTTTTTTTATGTCTGGCATAATGGCTTATTCTACGTCGATCACTTCAAAACTATGAACGATTTTCACCCCACCTCTCTCAAGCATAAGAGAAGCAGAACAATACTCTTCTGCGGATAGTTTAACCGCACGGGCAACTACGCTTTCTTTCAAATTACGGCCAGTCACAACAAAATGCACTCGAATTTCAGTAAACACGGCCGGCACAGTATCAGCACGATCAGCATCAATCTGCGCAACGCAGGAAACAACATCCTGGCGAGACTTCTTTAAAATACTCACCACATCATAGGAAGTGCAACCACCAAGCCCTGCCAACAACAGCTCCATAGGTCTTGGCCCAGCCACTTGATTACCGTCAATTTCCACCTTAAAGCCAGAGCCTGTTTCGGCAGTAAAATGCACATCTTCTTGCCAACTCACATTCGCTTTCATATTTTAACCTTATATTATTCAGCCATGACTAAAACTGTCGACACTATGATTGAAACAGCTCAGCTAATTTTTTACCCGGATCATCAGCACGCATAAACGCTTCACCAACCAAAAACGCATGAATCCCTTTTTGACGCATCAAGGCAACGTCATCACGAGTGTGAATACCACTCTCAGTGACGATAAGTCGATCAGAGGGGACATCACGCATTAACTCAAATGTATGATCTAAACTCAGTTCAAAGGTATGAAGGTCCCGATTATTAATACCAAGCAATTCCGTCTGAGTATGCTCTAACGCCAAATCTAACTCGGAACGATTATGCACCTCAACCAAAACATCCATACCCAAATCACGCGCCATTTGATCCAATTCACGTAACTTTTGACCACTTAAACAAGCAGCAATCAGTAAAATACAGTCAGCACCAATCGCCCTAGCTTCAAGAACTTGATATTCATCAACAATAAAGTCCTTGCGAATAACAGGCAATTTACAAGCGGCCCGAGCTTGTACTAAAAACTCTTCGTGGCCTTTAAAAAAATCACTGTCTGTTAAAACTGACAAACAAGCTGCACCGCCTTTTGCATAGGACTTTGCAATATCGGCAGGAATAAAGGGGTTACGTAAGATCCCCTTGCTCGGAGACGCTTGTTTCACTTCAGCAATAACAGCGGCCTTACCAATGGCAATTTGGTGCTTTAAGGCATGAGCAAAACCACGAGGCGCATTATGGACATTCGCCACTGACGCTGCCACTTCTAAGTTTCCGTATGGTGTGTGGGATTTACGCTCCTGAATTTCTTCGTATTTACGAGCGACTATTTTCTTTAAAATGGTCGGAGTTTCTATTTGCATGGATTACTGCTCCTCTCTATTTACAGTGAATTAGGGACTCATAAAACAACGAGTAAAACTAGCCAATTCAGACATTTTGACCTTCGCTGTACCACCACCAATCACATCTTCGGCAATGTTTACTCCTTCAGCTAAAGTATCTGCAATACCTGAGACGTAGATCGCTGCCCCGGCATTTAAAGCAACAATATCTCGAGCAGGATTAATTTTTCCTTTACCATCTAACGCCGTCTTCACCAAAACAAGGCTTTCTGTGGCATCGGCCGCTTGAATGGTATCAATAGACTGCAGAGGAATACCAAAATCTTCAGGGGAAATTTTGTATTCTAAAATCACCCCATTTTTCAACTCAGCAACATAGGTGGGCGCCGCAATACTAATTTCATCTAGGCCATCTTCTGAATGAACCACCATCACATGTTCACTGCCTAACGCTTTTAATACTTCCGCGATAGGTCGCACCCATTTTTGATGAAATACGCCCATCACTTGACGTTTAGCATTCGCTGGATTGGTTAAAGGTACCAGTAAATTAAAAATAGTACGAGTGGCCATTTCTTTACGAGGGCCAACGGCATACTTCATCGCTGAATGATGATTCGGCGCAAACATAAAGCCTAAGCCAATTTCTTCAACACATCGGCATACTTGCACCGCATCTAGGCCAAGGTAAATACCAGCCTGTTCCAACACGTCCGCACTACCTGATTTAGAAGACACGGATCGACCTCCGTGTTTTGCCACTTTACCGCCAGCAGCGGCAACTACAAAAGCAGACGCCGTCGATACGTTGAATAAATTACCGCCGTCCCCCCGTACCACAGGTATCCACAACACCATCAAGATTTAACTCCACTTTACTGGACAGCTCTCGCATGACTTGTGCTGCCGCCGTAATTTCTTCGACCGACTCACCTTTCATTCTTAGGCCTATAAGAAAACCACCTATCTGTGCTGGCGTGGCTTTTCCCGTCATGATGTCATTCATTACTATGCGCATCTCAGCACCATTTAGATCTTGGCGCTCAACAACAGCGGCAATCGCCTTTTGAATATCCACCAGCCTCTCCTATCGTATTAAAATTATCGTGTTAAGAAATTGGCCAATAAAGCATGGCCTGCTTCGGTCAAAATCGACTCAGGATGAAATTGCACCCCTTCTACGGCAAGCGTTTTGTGTCGAATACCCATAATCTCTTCTCTTTCACCCGCTGCCGTTTGACTCCACGCCGTCACTTCCAGACAATCTGGCAAAGAGTCTGCAGATATTACCAACGAATGATAACGTGTGGCTGTTTGAGGATTCGGCAACCCCTTAAATAGCGACGTATTTTGATGATAAATATATGAAGTTTTACCATGCATAACATTTTTAGCACGAATCACTTCGCCACCAAAGACTTGACCAATACTTTGATGACCTAAGCAAATACCCAATATGGGAATCTTGCCTGCGAACCTCGCAATCGCCGCTAAAGATATACCCGCTTCGTTAGGCGTACAGGGACCGGGTGAAATCACCAGATGAGACGGAGCAAGACGCTCAATATCTTCAAGACTAATTTCATCATTACGAAACACCTGCACATCTGCACCCAACTCACGAAAGTATTGCACTAGGTTATAAGTAAAAGAGTCGTAATTGTCGATCATCAATAACATAAAGAAGAGACGCGCCTAAAAGCAATAATAAAATATCGTAATGTAAAATGCGCCAAATTCTACACTGTCATGAACACCGTGTCTCCCATAGGAAGGATGCGATACGCCATCGCTGATTTATAAAGCTTTGCTTCATATGCATACGGTTATGCGACAAAGCTGAAAGCATGTTATCTTTACCACAATTATTTTGTGTTTTAAGGATGTCCAGTGCACAGCCAAGTCACCGATCTCATCGAAACCCTCATTCATGACGAGCATTCTCCCGAGTCAATTAATAAGGCCATTTCCGAACTAACCCCCGATGACGTTGCTTTAGCGCTTGAGTCTATTCCTCTGGCACAACGTAAACAAGCATGGGCAAATATTAAGCAGGCAAACCGCCTTGATATTCTCGTTGAAATGCGCGGAGAATCTCGTCAATTACTCCTAAAAGGCTTAGACGATACCGAAATTGAAACCTTATTCACCGATGTAGACGCGGAAGACCTACTTGAAATAACAGACTCCCTTCCTGATCGCCTCGTTGATATTGCCCTTAAGCAAATGGACAATAAGCAACGAGAATATTACCAACAAGGTATTGTCTACGATGACGATGTAGTTGGCCGCTGGATAGACCACGAACTGCTCATTGCCTCTCAATCCATTCGAGTATCAGAAGCACTAAGACTACTGAAAAAGAATACCCCTGCCTACACAGACATGGTGTATCTCGTGAATCGAACTGGTCGCTGGGTAGGGTGCGTCAAATTTGACCAGCTATTTAAGGCGCAAGGGCATGAGCCTATCTCCGGACTTATTGATGAGGAATGCTCCTTTATTCATGCTGATACAGAGCTAACCAAAGCCGCAGAACAACTAGAGCGCTCCTCCTTGTCAGCACTTCCTGTTGTGGACGACAATCACATTTTATTAGGCCGTTTTCATGCTGGGCTGGCCATGGAAACATGGCGTCTAGAAAACGAAGCTCAACAAATGTCGACAGCCGGTCTTAACGAAGAATCTGATCTATTCGCACCAGTCAAACGCAGTGCGGCAACTCGCGGCATCTGGCTGGGCATTAATCTCCTGACCGCTTTTTTGGCTTCCGCTTTTATTGGTTTGTTTGAAGCCACATTACAGCAAGTAGTTGCACTAGCGGTATTGATGCCTGTTGTTGCCTCAATGGGTGGCATCGCCGGTAGCCAGACACTGACCCTTATTGTACGAGGCTTAGCACTTGGACAAATCACCCGTAGCAACTTGAAGTCATTGCTGTCAAAAGAGTTAAAAGTTGGCGGACTGAACGGTATATTATGGGCTATTGTCATCGGAGTGGTCACTCTTTGGTGGTTCGAAAGTCCGATGCTCGGTGCCGTTATCGGCCTCGCTATTATTGTCAATATTCTTATGGCAGCACTTTCTGGTGTACTAATACCTGTTTTGCTAGACAAACTACGTATTGACCCTGCGTTATCTGGTTCCGTTATTTTAACTACGGTAACGGATATTGCAGGTTTCGTCGCCTTCTTAGGGCTGGGTACTTTGCTGTTACTCTAATCCACTAAACAACTCATACGACAAAGAGACTAAGAAAAAAATGAACTGGGAAACAATGCAAATTTATTTAGGCCTTGGAGATACCCAAATGCACTGGGTGGTCCGAGTCTTTTTTGTGGTATTTGGCACACTCATCGCCAACTTTGTTGCGAATCATATTTTGACGCGTATAGACAAACAACTAGAACGTACAAAAACCCCCTGGGATAACGTACTGATTCACGCTGCACAAAAACCCGTCGGAGTATTCATATGGTTAGTAGGCCTAAGCGTTGCCGCTGAGATATCTGGTTCAGAGATGGATCCTGGGTTGTCTTCGCTGATTAAGTCAATCCGAGAAATTGGCGTTATTGTTATTCTTACTTGGTTTATTCTACGCTGTGTTTCTGAGAGTGAAAGAACCCTTACTAACTCAGATAAAGTGGCCACTAAGGTTGACTACACCACCGCCAGCGCTATCAGTAAATTATTACGCGCTTCCGTGGTTATTACCTCGGCCCTCGTCATCTTGCAAACCTTAGGCTATAGCATTTCTGGTGTATTAGCGTTTGGTGGCATTGGTGGTATAGCGGTGGGTTTTGCGGCAAAAGACTTACTAGCCAACTTCTTTGGTGGATTAATGGTGTATTTAGATCGTCCTTTTGCTATCGGCGACTGGATTCGCTCACCAGATCAGAATATTGAAGGCACAGTCGAACACATAGGCTGGCGACAGACGCGCATCCGTACCTTTGATAAACGCCCGCTGTATGTACCAAATGCCACATTTTCAACTATTTCGGTCGAAAACCCTTCACGTATGACCCATCGCCGTATTAATGAAACAATTGGCGTGCGTTATAGCGATTTTCATCTTTTACCCACTATTTTGGCTGACATAAAAAATATGGTCGCCAATCACGAAGATCTAGATACAAACCAAACTTATATGGTGAATTTTAATCAGTTTGGCCCTTCATCTTTAGACTTCTTTATTTACGCCTATACTAAAACGGTAGATTGGAGAACCTACCACAACGTCAAACAAGATGTTTTATTTCAAGCGATGCAGATCATAGAAGCACACGGTGCGGAAGTTGCGTTCCCCACACACACTCTCCATATGGCAAAAGACAGTAAAATGACACTATTGCCTGAACAATCAGGATCACCAGAACCTTTATCAACCGAAGTTGAAAAATGATTGCCACAAAAAATGCCAAGTTAAATAACTTGGCATTTTTTAATGCGTACTTTGTTTCACAGCGAGTCTAGACCAGTAACTCCGCCAAATCATCAATAATCGCATCCGCACCTAACGCAGCCAAATCTTCACCTTGATGATAACCATAAGTTACCAAAGCACACTTAAACCCGGCGTTGCTCGCAGCTTTAAAATCGGTAATGGAATCGCCTATCATCAAGCAATTTTCTGGCAAGGCTTCAATCGACTCACTGCAATGCAACAAAGGCAAAGCGGAGGGTTTTTTCTCTTCTAATGTGTCGCCACCTAACAGCCAACCAAATTGCTCCGTTAACTCAAAATGATCCAACATAGGTTTAACAAACACACTTGGCTTATTGGTAATTAACGCAACGGGCACATTATGATGTTTCAGCGCTTTCAACAAAGCTTTTACATTAGGATAAAGGGTCGTTTTATCCGTCAGGTGTGCATGATAATGCAATAAGAAAACTCGATACGCTTCTTCGTGCTTAGCTTTGTCTATACCAGCCCAATCCAAGGCCTGCTCAATCAACTTGGCCGAGCCAAAGCCCACCCAGCCCCGTACGCGACCCTCGCCCGCTAAAGGGGCACCCAATTCCGCTAAAAACGCATCAACAGCGTCGGCGATATCCGGCACACTATCAACTAGGGTGCCATCCAAATCCAGACACACCAGTTCAGGCCACCCTTCAAACCAATCGGAAAAATACTTAGGTGTTTTCATTGACGAACGCTCGCTAATTCTTTGCGCATGCTATCAATGACTGACTTATAGTCAGACTTACCAAAAATAGCCGACCCTGCCACAAAAGTATCCGCACCAGCACGAGCAATCTCAGCAATGTTCTTTTCACTAACACCACCATCCACCTCAAGGCGAATGTCATAACCGCTAGCGTCTATCAATGCTCGTGCTTCACGAAGCTTGTCTAGCGTTCCAGGGATAAAAGACTGTCCACCAAAACCTGGATTGACAGACATCAATAAGACCATGTCGATCTTGTCCATGACATGTTTTAAATAATGTAAGGGGGTAGCAGGGTTAAACACTAAACCCGCTTTGCAACCACCGTCTCGAATCATCTGTAAGGATCGATCTATGTGCTCGCTGGCTTCTGGATGAAAAGTAATAAAGGAAGCCCCAGCTTCAATAAAATCACCAATCATACGATCCACTGGTTTCACCATCAAATGAACATCAATATCCGCGGTCACACCATGTTTACGCAACGCTTTACAGACCATAGGGCCAATCGTTAAATTGGGAACGTAATGATTGTCCATCACGTCAAAGTGTATGATATCGGCTCCGGCCTCTAACACATTGTCAACTTCTTCGCCCAATCGAGCAAAATCGGCAGAAAGGATAGAAGGGGCAATGATAAAATCATTCATATCTGACTCCAGCAGTGACACAATAAAGGTCTCATAATGAAAATTTACACTGCATTTTACCAAGACACTTAAAAGAAGTATTGAAAACAATGAAGAAATTTAACGCGCTAAGCCACGCCATCATTACACTTCTTTTCTTGAGCAAAAACCTCCCTGTTTTAGCAGAAGAGCCACAAGCCGCGACCAATGGCACACAAGAAAAAACTGCCACGCCAACAGAAAGCACGACAAATGAAAGCACTCCTGCGCCAAACACTTCAACACAAAACAACGCTGAATATGCTATCCCTCAGCCACAAGCATCACGCCTTAATGCGCTAAAAACGTCTTTAATGTTGAGGCAACTAAATCACCAAATATTAACATTAGAGGCGAACAGTGAGCCTTTTCTTACCCTTTACAGAAGATCAATGACCAGCGACACGCAAGGCTGCATTCTCCTACTACACTCAGACAACGAACATCCCGATTGGCCTGATGCGATAGCGCCATTGCGTAATGCCCTACCTGAATACAGCTGGTGCACCTTATCCATTGACGTTCCAGACATTATCAAGCGCGCAGACCCAATAAAAATCAATACATCAACACCAAACGATGCATCAATCGCCGACAACACACAACCAACATCCGCTGAGCTGCCTAACCAAGCTGTGGTTTTTGGCAGAATAGACGCCGCTATCGCTTACGCAAAGACGCAAAACATCGAACAATTTAGTTTTCTTGGCTATGGAACTGGCGCAAGTTACGCACTGAGTTTTTTAGCCGCGAACCAAGGCGCGGGTAACGCTTTAATTCTCATTGACATTGAATCACCAGCAGGCTCATCTAGCTACGAAATGGCTCAAAAAATTCGCCAAGTCCCCCAGCCTATTTTGGACTATTATGTTAGCTCAACAAGAAGTGATCAATTTGCGATGTGGCGCAAACAAGCCGCCAACCAAAGAGCAGAAAAACGGGGGGACTTTATTCAACTTGATGCTTTACCAGATAGAGTCACCGGAAAAGACAGCAAACAACTGCTTATACAGCGAGTTCGAGGCTTTTTAAAACAAAACACCGATCAAATAAATCAACAAAAAACATTACCCAGCGTAAAAAAAGGGCTCTTTTACGAAAGCCCTATTAACAATTGATCACTAAAAAAATAATTCATAAAGTGTTATTTGCGCGCTTTCTTAACCATTTCATATGCCGCTTGAATTTCTTGAGTACGCTCTTTCGCCAGCTCAATCATTTCATCTGGCAGGCCTTTTGAACTCAATTTGTCGGGATGGTGCTGGCTCATTAAACGACGATACGCCTTTTTAATCTCGGCATCCGTCATCTCAGGCGTCACACCCAGCGCCTCATAGGCCGCTTTTAATAAATCTTTCGATCCCATGCTATTTGAGGATGACTGAAAACCTTGACTGAAGTGAGCTTGCTGTTTTACTTGAATATGCAACGCTTCAAATTCTGCAACCGACACCCCAAGGTACGAACAAACTTGAGAAACAAAGGCTTTCTCCTCCAAACTAAAATGGCCATCAGCGTAAGCCGACACCAGCAACACCTCTAAAAGTGTGCGAGTTAAATCACCAGGGCCAACCACCTGCTTGAAGGTATTTAGTACTGAAGCGAGGTCGAAATTTTCAGACTTTCCCTCATTAAACAATCGCTTAGCCTGATCCTGAGCCGCTGGCGACAACCTTAAACGCTGCATAACAGATTGAGCCAACTGGATTTCTGCTTCTGTTACTTGACCATCAGACTTAGCCAATCGCCCCATTAAAAGAAATAATGTGCGAAAAAAAGTTTCCTGCTGCAGCCGTACATCGGCTCGACTACGAATTCGACTGAAAGCACCGCCAGTCTGGGCTTTGTCTATCACGCCCCCCACACAAAATCCCAGTAAAGCCCCGATAAAACCGGCTAAAATATAACCCAAAATTGCACAAACAATCTTCCACATAAAGATATTTCTCCAGAATCGGTAGCCCCTATGGGCCTGCTTAGATTATCATTTGTCTCTCAACATGGACCCGCTTATGGGCAGTATCCGATTTCGGACAATAACTTTTGGTAGCAAGTATACCCTGCATGGTTAAGCATTTACGAACATACGCCTTATTTTTTCAAAGTCTTTTCGTATTGCCAATGGCATACGGACAAGTGGACCAATGGGATTGGATACCAAGAGAATCCTTAACGAAAGAACAGCAATCTCAACTCAGTCGATACTGTCAAGGATCCTATATCAATAGCTGGCAAGCAAACGATATTCAAGGAACCGACCTCACCGCAGATCTAATAGTCCGTGACGAAAACGGCGTGATTCATCTTCAAGGTGAGGCCGAAATACGCCAGCCAGAAACCACTTTGTCTGCTGACAAAATTGAAGGCATACCAAATGAATATTATCAAGCTAATGGAAATGTTACTCTACGTAGTAACGATCAGCTGATCCGCAGTTCACGCGCCTACATAACAAATAATAACAGCTCTCCAACAGAATTTAGCGACGCCAAGTTCCTTAGCCATCAGTCCAAAACGCGTGGCGAAGCTAAGCTACTCTCACGGAGTCAAGATGGCGTCATTTTTATAAAAGAAGGCTTTTTTACTACCTGTGAACCCACTGAAGAGAGCTGGCAGCTTTATGGAAGCTCCATTAAGATTGATACGAAAAGTGGCTTTGGTACTGCAGAACATGTACAAATTCGTGTGGCTGGACTGCCTATTTTTTATTTCCCTTGGTTGCGTTTTCCAATTGATAACACTCGTCAAACAGGCTTTTTGTTTCCTAGCTTTGGGTTCTCAGGATCAGATGGTCTAAGCCTATCAGCGCCTTTTTACTGGAACATTGCACCGAACTATGATGCCACTATCACACCACAGGTTATTCAAAAAAAAGGCGAAGGACTCGATCTAGAGTTACGTCACCTAAGCCCTTATGGTGAGACAATGTATGAGCAGTCCACTTTTTTTGATAATGACGAAGGTGAGCAAACCCTACTCAAACTCACAACCGCACAAAAAATAAACACCTATTTTAGTACAGGCTTCTTGCTAGAAGACAATCCAACAGAAAACAAATACCCAGAGGCAAACAGCACATCCATTGGTGAAAAAGATCATTACCAACGAAGTGTTTATGTGAGCGCTAATAATGGCAACCTCTTAAATAAGGTGACTTACTTAACTTACCAAACACCAGATAATACGGTTGATAAACCTTTCGAATGGTTACCCAGGGTTGATAGCTCCTATCGATTATCGACAAGTAATTTAGATTATAGAATTGATGCCCAATACACGGATTTTTACGATCCAGACGAAAATAATTTTGATGGCAAACGAATCGTTTTGAATCAAGACACAAAAGCGAACATCAGCAATGGATGGGGAAGTTTAACGCCAGGACTTTTAATACAGTACCGTGACTATGACATCCACAATTACACAACAACATCTGACAGCGAAGAGTCCATTAGTCACATTACTGGATACATAGACTCTTCTGTAGTGTTTGAACGCCGCTTAATTCTAGACAATAGCCCGTGGAGACAAACACTGGAACCACAATTAAGTTATTTAAACTCGCCTTATAAAGATCAAGATTTTATTCCTGACTTTGATGCAAGCGTACCAACGATGACCTATTCTCAAGCCTTCAGCCACAATCGCTTCAATGGCAATGATAGAATCGGCGATACAGAGCAAGTAACATTTGGTCTAGAAAGTCGTCTATATGATGCAAACAATAATGAAAGATGGGCATTTAAAGCCGGTCAGATCTTTTATTTGAAAGATCGTTATGTTGGTATTACTGGCAACACGGATGAAAACAATGCAATTGATGACTCAAAGCGCAGCGATTTACTCACTTCGACTAACTACAATACTGATCGTTTTAGTTTAACAGGGAATTTGAATTACAACCTAGACAACAGCAAGGTAAACTTAGCACAAATCGTTGCATCACTAACACCAGTTGATGATGTCAAAATCAATCTTAGTTATTTGTATACAATTAACAATACTGATCCAGATGATGATGCCAAACAAGCAAGCGTAGGGACAATTTTTCCAATCAACCAAAATTGGTCAATGTTCACACAATACACTTATGATTTCTTAAGAGAGGATGGCACTAAAGAAATCGCAGGACTAGGTTATGAAAACTGCTGTATAAAGGTTTCGATGAGCTATCAACACTGGCTCAATGATGACAATCAATACGATCGTGGCGTCTTTTTACAATTTATTTTACGTGGCTTAAGCAGTGCGGGTCGTGCTAATAGCGAAACTAACATTGCTGACAGTTATTGGAACCAAGGAAAAGTTGGATATTAATCATGAAGTTGTTTTCTTTTTCTCTTTTATGTTCGTGACATTGCTACCGTTGCAAACATTACATGCTGAACCGACGAAGATTGATGGCATTTCAGCCATTGTAGACTCAAAACCTATTTTAGAAAGTGATATTCAAAATCGCTTTCAAATTGTCAAAGACCGAGTGCCTGGCGGAGTGATGACAGATAACATTCACCGTCAAATTCAAAACCAGATGATTGACGAAGCTCTGCAGGTAAACTACGCGCGCAAAATCGGCATGCGTGTCTCTAGCACAGATGTGGATAACGCCATACTTGGAGTCGCTCAAAATATGAACTTAGATTTGCAAGGCTTAAAAGATGTACTCGCTAGCAAGGGTATTAACTACTCACGCTATCGCGAGCAAATTGAGCAAGAAATTCTAATCAATAATGTCAAACGAGAAATTTTAAAAAAGCGTATTGTGATTTCTGAGCAAGAAATTAACGATTATTTAAGCTCAGATACCAGCATTACCAAAGAAAAAGAACAAGTTCGTCTGCGTCACTTACTTATCAGAGCGAGTAACCCAGAAGAAGCAGAAGCCAAAATTCAGTCTATTAGACAAAAAATCAATACCGAAGAAGATTTCATTCAGCAAGCAGTTGAAAACTCTGACGGGCAATTTGCTATTGAAGGAGGGGATTTAGGTTGGCGTCCGCTAAATCAACTACCGCCGTTATTTGTTCGTGCCTTAGAGGCCGATAATGGCCCTCTTATTGGACCATTACAAAGTAATGCGGGCTTTCATTTGCTTTGGCTGATCGAAAAACGTTCCCCTGATGTTACCCTGCAACAACAAACTAAAGTACGTCACATTTTGGTCCGTGCTAATGAAATTCGCAATATAGAGCAAACCAAAGCATTAGCCGATGACCTTTATAATAAGCTAGAAAATGGTGCAGATTTCACGCAACTTGCGAAAGAACACAGCGAAGATCAAGGCTCTACCTTGCAAGGTGGTGATTTAGGCTGGGTAACACCGGGCACCATGGTCCCTGAATTTGAGAATATGATGAATCAAACTAGCATCGGTGACATCAGCAAACCTTTCCGCACACAATTCGGCTGGCATATTTTGCAAGTCGAAGGTCGTCGTGAAGCAGATATCAGCGACAAAGTAAAACGTAGTAATGCTGAGCGCGCCTTAACCGCTCAAAAACAAGATGTCGTGCTTAGTAACTGGCTTGACGAGCTACGCGCAGATGCCTTTATTGACATCAAAAAATAAGAGAAAAACATGGCGAATAATCCGGTAGAGTCACTCCCTATTATTGCCATCACCTCTGGTGAACCGGCAGGAATCGGCCCTGACATTATTCTAAGCGCCTTAAACGAGCAGGCATTTCCTGCTCGTTTAATTATTCTTGCTGATCCACAATTGCTGAAAGATAGAGCGTCAACACTGGGTCTAACTGTCGACACTCGAACACTCAGTCACTCACATGAAGTAAGTGCACATCAACAAGGCATGATTAGCGTCTTGCCAATTCAGCAAGCGAAACAGACGATTGCAGGCGTGCTTGATATTGAAAACGCCCCCTATGTTTTAGAAACACTCAAGCAAGCTGGGGAAGGTTGTCTACGAAAAGAATTTGATGCCATTGTCACCCCTCCGGTTCACAAAGGCATCTTATGCGAAACGGGTGTGCATTTTTCTGGGCATACCGAATTCTTTCAGGCTCAGTGTAAGTCACCACATGTGGTGATGATGCTAGCAACAGAAGCAATGAAAGTGGCACTCGTCACCACTCACCTACCACTAAAAGATGTGTCTGCTGCCATTACAGAGCAAAGTATCAGTCTTGTCATCAACGCACTGAATCAAGACCTGCAAGAGAAATTCGGGATTACAAAACCAAAGATCTTAGTCTGTGGCTTAAACCCCCACGCGGGTGAAGATGGCCACCTTGGCAGAGAAGAAATTGACGTAATTATCCCAACACTCGATAAACTGCGCCAAGAAGGCTTAGATCTTGTGGGCCCTCTTCCAGCAGACACCCTGTTTACCCCAAAATACCTAAATGATGCCGACTGCGCCTTGGCTATGTATCACGATCAAGGCTTACCTGTGTTAAAATATTCAGGTTTTGGTAATGCCGTCAATATCACATTAGGCTTACCTATTATTCGAACATCTGTCGACCACGGCACAGCCATTGATTTGGCTGGCACAGGCAAAGCAAACAACGGCAGCCTTAAAGTGGCCATTCAACATGCTATTAACATGGCAAATAACGCGAAAAAGTTTTCTAAATGAGCAAACAGCAACCCCATAAAGCCAGAAAAAGATTCGGCCAAAACTTCCTTCATGATCACGGCGTAATTCGACGCATTGTGGCATGCATTGGCCCCAAAAAAGGTCAGCGCATCGTCGAGATTGGGCTGGGCAAAGGCGCCTTAACGGAAGGCATAATCAGTGTCACTGAGCGCATGGATGTGGTTGAACTTGACCGTGATCTAATCCCTATTTTGAAGGTAAACTTATTCCGCTTTCCCGAGCTTACCGTTCATGAAGCGGATGCCATGAAATTTGACTTTGCCTCACTGAGCACGCCAGAACAAGCCATTCGTGTTGTAGGCAACTTGCCTTACAACATTTCAACGCCGCTTATTTTTCACTTATTAAGCCAAGCCAACGCCATTGAAGACATGCACTTCATGCTACAAAAAGAAGTGGTTGATCGTTTAGCCGCGCGCCCTGGTGATAGCCTTTATGGACGCCTAAGCGTAATGGCGCAGTATTACTGCTCCGTCGAATCACTCTTTATTGTTGGGCCTGAATCATTTGACCCAGCACCAAAAGTCGATTCTGCGATTGTGAGAATGACGCCACACAAATCATTACCTTACCCAGTTAATGACATAAAAATGCTAGAAGACATGGTCAGAATAGGCTTTCAACAACGCCGCAAAACCCTACGCAACAATTACAAAGGGGTATTAGACACCGATGATTTTTCGGCACTCAATATTGACCCCACCTTGCGTCCTGAAAGGCTTGACGTAGAAGACTTCGTTCGAATCACCAACTACATCCTCAAAAAGGAAGGGTAAATGCAGAAATATGACGTCGCGGTTTCTGTTCGCACAGAATATCTCGCAAGCCAATCCACACCTAATGAATCCCGTTACGTATTTGCCTATCACATTTCAATCAAAAACTGCGGAACAGAGCCAGCCAAGCTTCAGACCCGCCACTGGATTATTACCAATGGCAATGAACAGGTACAAGAAGTGAAAGGCAGCGGTGTCATTGGAGAATATCCGCACTTAGCGCCAGGAGAGTCTTTTCATTACACCAGCGGCACGGTGATGGACACGGTCGTTGGTAGCATGCAAGGTAGTTATCAATTTCTGGCTGATGATGGCACAGAGTTTGAAGCCCCTATTCATCCTTTCACCCTGTCCGTACCCAATCAGGTTCACTGAGGCGACTTATGGCAACCTATGTTATTGGTGATTTACAAGGCTGTCTTACACCGCTAGTGCAGCTTTTGGAACAAATTAACTACCAGCCACAACTAGACAAGCTCTGGTTTGCTGGTGATCTGATCAATCGCGGTGAAGAATCTCTAGAAACGCTTCGCTTCATAAAATCACTGGGCAGCAACGCCACCATTGTTCTAGGTAATCATGACCTGCATTTGCTAGCGGTTTCCCATGGCTATGGTAAGTTAAAACGAGGTGATACATTAGCTGAAATTCTGACGGCTAGTGATCGTGATGACTTAATGAACTGGCTTCGCCAACAACCCTTATTTCATTACGACGAACAACTCAATACCGTTATGACACACGCGGGAATCCCGCCTTGCTGGGATCTAGCAAAAACTCAATCTCTCGCCAAGGAAGTCGAAAAAAAACTCAAATCAGACAGTGTTGATGATTTTTTTGCGACCATGTATGGTAATACTCCAGACACTTGGAGTGATGAACTGACGGGCTTAGATCGTCTTCGTGCGATCACCAACTACTTAACTCGCATGCGTTTTTGCGATGAAAACAGTAAGCTTGATCTTAAATCTAAAGAAGGCATTAACACGGCTGAGAAAGGCTTCGCTCCTTGGTTTAATTATCCCTCAAAAGTCCCCGAGGACTGCCATATTGTTTTTGGTCATTGGGCCGCTTTAGAAGGAAAAACCCAATTAGAACGCATCCATGCATTAGACACAGGCTGCGTCTGGGGCGGAAGTCTGACAGCGTTGCGCTTAGAAGATAAACAGCGCTTTAGTACACCTTGCACACTTAATCGGAAGAATTCATGACTTTTCATTGTATTGATATTTCAGATGCACTGCCAATTATGGAAAACAATGCCACTATTGTTGATATTCGCGATCTGACCAGTTTCCATAACAGTCACATAACAAACGCAATCAGTTTAACCAATGATAATGTTCAAGACTTTATTGATCGTGCCGCAAAAGATCAACCTGTCATTGTCTGCTGCTACCACGGCAATAGTAGTAAAGGCGCTGCAGAATACCTAGCATCACAAGGCTTCAAGGAAGTCTATTCACTAAATGGTGGTTTTAGTCAATGGAGCGCCATGTTCCCAGAACAATGCGAAACAGGTAGCTAACTAACCATGACAGCCAAGTATCAAGTCTATCTCGTTGGCGGTGCTGTTAGAGACGCACTTTTAGCACTGCCAGTTATAGATCATGACTGGGTTGTCACGGGCGCCACCCCAGAGCAACTTGAGCAACAAGGCTATCAACAAGTAGGCAAACAATTCCCTGTTTTCTTGCACCCAAAAAGTAAAGAGGAATACGCCCTTGCTCGCAAAGAAAGAAAACAAGGGCAAGGCTATACAGGTTTTATTTGTGATTTTTCTCCTGATATCAGCCTCGAAGAAGATTTAGAGCGCAGAGATCTTACCATCAATGCCATAGCACAAGATAAGGATGGCGCCTTAATTGATCCCTTTCACGGGCAACAGGATTTACAAGATCGCGTATTACGTCACGTTTCAGATGCTTTTGTTGAAGACCCGCTTCGAGTATTGCGAGTTGCTCGCTTTGCCGCACGTTTCCATCACTTTGGCTTTACTATTGCCCCCGAAACTATCTTGTTAATGCAAACCATTAGCGCCTCGGGAGAGCTGGCTAGTTTAAGTGCAGAACGGGTATGGAAAGAACTAGAAAAAGCCCTTAATACCCACCATGCCAATATTTTTTTCTCGGTATTAAAGGAAGTAAACGCTCTAGATAAGCTTTTTCCTGAGTTAGTATGGGAGGAAGACCTGAACCTTACCGAGGGCCTAAGCCAAAAGGACATAACACCCGCCCAGCGCTGGGCAATGTTATGCAAAAACACGCCACTTGCAAATCTCACCCAATTACATGAGCGCATCCGCAGCCCAAATCAATTCAAAATACTGGCAGAGCAAACACGCTCATTCATAGAAAATCAACGCATACCTATGGATTCCATCGCATGGGAAAACTGGTTAGTTTGCGTTAATGCCATAAAAAAACCCCAACCTTATGTTTTACTGATTGAGGTTCTGAGCCATTTGACGAACAGCGACATTCATGACTGGCAATCATTGCGAAATACCATAGCGACCATCAATGCCGCCCCATTCATCAAACAAGGCTTAAATGGCGCAGAGCTGGGTCAAGCGTTGAAAAAAGCCCGTACAGAGGCTCTCGACAAAACCCTATCCCCTTTAATCAATTAACACATAACGTCTCAATAAGTGACCGTAGACTTTCTGTGAATTTTCACACCTACGGCTTGAGCTGCTGACACCGCTCCAGGCTTTCGTAATGTTAGCGTGATAGCGTTTAATTTAAACTGTCCGATCAATTCAGAAACCAAGTGCTCGGCCAAGGTTTCAATTAACTCAAATTGACGTTCGGCACAAAACGCTAAAATATAATTGGAGATTGCCTCGTAATCCAGTGTCTTCGCAAGATCATCCGTCTCTGCCGGAACACGATTGTCGTGCTCCATTTCCAAGTCAAACACCAAATCTTGCTGGATCTTTTTTTCCCAATCGTACACACCGATCACAGCTTGCGTTTTTAAACCCTCAATAAACACTAGGTCGGTCACATTAAGACTCCTTTAGAGGCGACAATTCTGATAAAGGCCAACGGGCGCGTATCGACAAACTAAGCGCAGAAGATTGACCATTGACCAAACGCTGAGCACCAGCATAAGCGATCATGGCACCATTATCGGTACAAAATTCTGGCCTGGCATAAAACACACTGGCTTTGATTTTTTTCAGTTGGCTTTCAAGCTGCTCACGTAATCTCTGATTCGCGCTCACGCCACCGGCGATAATCAATCGTTTCAAACCTTCTGCTTCCAGCGCTCGACGACACTTTATGACCAAGGTATCGACTACAGCGGTTTCAAACGCCAAAGCAGCATCCGCTTTGAACTGCTCATCACAGCGATCATGATCTAATGCATCATGCACCGCCGTTAAAAACGCCGTTTTCAAACCACTGAAACTGAAATCCAAACCAGGACGATCTGTCATCGGGCGCGGGAATATCAACCCAGATTCCGCATTACCACGTTTCGCTAACGCCGCAATGTATGGCCCTCCTGGATAAGGTAGGCCAATCATCTTAGCGGCTTTATCAAAAGCCTCTCCTGCCGCATCATCAAGAGATTGACCTAACAGACGGTATTCACCGATCGCATCAACACGCACCAACTGAGTGTGGCCACCCGAAACGAGCAAAGCAATAAAAGGCATCTCAGGTTGCGACTCTTCTAGCATTGGTGCTAAAAGGTGCCCTTCCATATGATGCACTCCCAAAGCTGGAATCCCTAGCGCATACGCCAAAGAATGACCAATCGTCGCGCCAGCCATCAAAGCACCAACCAAGCCAGGACCACTGGTATAAGCAATCGCATCCAGTTCCGATTTTTTTATTCCCGCAGCGTGTAATACCTCATCGATAAGCGGCAATGTTTTACGGACATGATCACGGGAAGCCAACTCAGGTACCACACCGCCATACTCTGCATGCTGTGCGATTTGAGAATAAATCTTGTGAGCCAACAACCCATTTTCGGTATCGTAAATGGCGATTCCCGTCTCATCGCAAGAGGTTTCTAATCCCAATACTTTCATTAGAGCAATCTCATCAATAAATTAAGCACATTGTACCTTATCTACCCGTTCCATTGCAGAGCAAAGAGCAACTTCCTTTACAGATCCCTCAAATGAAAATTAGACACAGCTAGGCAAAAGCATTATAATGCGCGCGTTTTAAATGTTTAAAATAAAAGGCAGGTGATTTTTCTAGCTTGGCACATAGCTTCAAATGTAAGCAAATGGCGAACCAAGCACCCTCTAAAAGAATGAATACCATTACAGACGCGATCATAGTCTGTTCAGGGTTAGGCTTTTACTAAGCCTAGAAAAATCGGTCTATTTATGACCACACTCTGTTCAACAAAAGCGCGCTTTGAAAGCCCATTAAATACGGGTATGATTCACGCCGTTTTTGTGAATACTTAAACTTTAAAAAAATATTATTAAAGGTAATAACATGCCAGCAGTAAAAGTAAAAGATAACGAACCATTTGACATCGCTCTACGTCGCTTCAAACGCTCTTGTGAAAAAGCAGGCGTTTTGGCTGAAGTTCGTCGTCGTGAATGCTACGAAAAACCAACAACGCTTCGTAAACGCGCTGCAGCTGCCGCTGTAAAACGCCACGCGAAGAAAGTTTCTCGTGAGCAAAAGAAATTCCAACGTTTGTACTAGGCCAATCTGCCGTTTGGCAATTTGCTATAAACAAATGTTTGCCTAGACGTTTCTAACTTTTAGGCTTATAAAAAACGGCTAGTTAACCAACTAGCCGTTTTTTTTGCCTATCAGCCTACTCGACAGCAATCTACCGAAAGTAAGAGGATCCCATGTCAGACCTAAAAAAACACATTTCAGACACATTAAAAGAGGCGATGCGCGCCAAAGAAAAGCAACGTGTCACTGTCATTCGCACCATCCTATCCGAATGCAAAAAGATCGAAGTAGATGAACGCATTGAACTAGATGATGCTCGTGTATTAGCCGTTCTTGACAAAATGAACAAGCAACGCAAAGACTCAAACCAACAGTTTATCGACGGCGGTCGCGAAGACCTTGCTGCGATTGAACAAGAAGAAATGGCCATCATTAGCGAGTTTTTACCAACACCATTGACCGACGATGAAGTCGGTGAGATTGTAAAAGCAGCCATTGCAGAAACGGGCGCAACTTCCATGCAACAAATGGGCGCAGTTATGGCCATTGTAAAACCACAAGTTCAAGGTCGTGCCGATATGGCACAAATCAGCAAACAAGTTAAAGCACAATTAGGCTAACATAATGGCGGGACGTATCCCTGATCAGTTTATTGACGAGCTTTTGGCTCGAACCGACCTGACCGATGTGGTTGCGTCTCGCATTAGCCTAAAAAAACCGGACAAAATTACAGTGCACTGTGCCCATTTCATAACGAAAAAAGCCCTTCCTTTAGTCTCAATCCAAACAAACAGTTCTATTATTGTTTTGGTTGCGGCGCAGGTGGTAATGCTATTTCCTTTGTCATGGAACATGACCATTTAGACTTTGTCGATGCCATTGAAGTACTGGCAAAAGACGCGGGCATGGAAGTGCCAAGAGAACAAGGTGCACCAGACAGATACGAACAAAACGCAGAATTACTTAAACGCCTATCCGAAAGCTCGCAGTTTTATCAGCAACAACTCACTCAACACCCTGACAAGAAAAAAGCCACAGACTACTTGTCGAAAGAGCGTGGACTATCTGGTCAAATCGCTAAAGTATTTGGCTTGGGCTACGCACCTGCCGGATGGGACAATCTTCTTAAGAAAGTAGGTACCCGCGCAGAGAGCCAAGAACAGCTTTTATTAGGCGGCATGCTGATTGAGAAAAAAGACCAACCGGGCCACTACTATGATCGCTTTCGCGACCGGATCATTTTTCCCATTCGCGATTCACGAGGCCGTGTGATTGCCTTTGGCGGACGAGCATTTGGCGATGAAAAACCCAAATATCTCAACTCGCCAGAGACCCCTGTTTTTCAAAAAAGCCAAGAGGCTCTACGGACTATTTGAGGCGAAGCAGAACACCCCCGTACTCGACCAAATTCTTGTGGTTGAAGGCTACATGGATGTCATAGTGTTGGCGCAACACGGCATTACCAACGCCGTTGCTACGCTAGGAACATCCGTCAATAGTCAGCACATACGCAAACTCTTTAAACTGGTTAGCAAGATAGTACTTTGCTTTGATGGCGACAAAGCTGGCCGCGCGGCTGCCATTCGAGGCTTAGAAGCCTCCTTACCGGTTATGCAAGATGAAAAACAAGTACGCTTTTTATTTTTACCTGAGGGTGAAGACCCAGACTCACTGATCAGAAAAGAAGGCAAAGACGCCTTTAATCGTCGCCTAGAAGATGCGTCTTCGTTATCACATGTACTGTTTGATCACGCCAGAAACCAGGTAACCTTAGGCGATGAAGAAGGCGAAGCACAATTCGCTCGCAACGCCATGGAAATGATTAAGCAAATCCCTAAAGAGGCTCACCTTTCGCTCAGTATTAATTCGCCAATTGAGCGATCAATCTGGTATCGACAGCGAAACACTGGGCAATACCGTTTTTAAATCTCGACGCCAGTTCACCCCAACGGAAGAGCAATCTCAGCCCCACCCAGACCATACACAACAAACACACCATTATAATGGCGACACACCAGACTTAAGCCACTACGATTACGAACCGTCGCACAACCACTATGATGATTTTCATCAGCCCGATTACACAACACCAAAAAACCAACCAACAACACAAGGTTCATTTAAAAAACCTTTTGGGAAAAAACCTTTTTCTAAAGGGAAGTTTTACAATGACGAGCCAGCACTTCCCCCAGCTGCACCTAGCCTAAGTCGGATAAAACAGGCCTCTCTATGCCTCCTACTGCATCCTCACATAGCAAAAGAGATCGACTTGCCTGACCCCGTGATAAATCAAGCCAATGATGAGCTACAAGTTTTCTGCAAAATATGGAGATATTTCACAAAACATCCTCACAAAAACACAGGACACCTATTGGGAGATTTAACAGATAAATTCGCAATATCATCCATTTACGCATTATTAAACCACAAAGATGCGATAACAAAGCTAAAAATAACCAATGCACAGCAAGAAGTACTCGATATGGTTGTGACATTAGAGAAAAATCTTGGATTAAATAGCAGCATTGCACGGTTGAAAAGCAAAGGAAACGAATCCATAAAGGACAGTAGCAGTAAGCAGGAATTACGAAATTTAATGGATTTGATTAGACAAAAAAAGTCATAAATGTTGCTTAATTTTCACTCACAAAAGAAAGGATTCGGTGGATAAAAGCGATTGATTTTGTTATAATCCGCGGCTTGCTAAACTCCCAAATGAATTTCTAACGATAGGTTGTCGAATGCCAGACACTCAACAGTCACGTCTCAAAGAGCTGATCACCAAGGGTAAAGAACAAGGTTACTTAACTTTTGCCGAAGTTAATGACCACCTCCCTGATGACCTTTCAGACCCGGAGCAAGTAGAAGAAATCATTGCCATGATCAACGACATGGGCATTACGGTTTCCGAAGTTGCACCCGATAAAGATAGCCTTCTCATGGAAGAAGGTGATGCGACCGATGAAGCCGCCGCGGAAGAAGCCGCTGCCGCTTTGGCCGCAGTAGAAGGTGATATTACTAGAACCACTGACCCAGTCCGTATGTATATGCGCGAAATGGGTACGGTCGAACTATTGACTCGTGCCGGTGAGATTGCCATCGCAAAACGTATCGAAGAAGGTACTCGCGAAGTGATGGCTGCTATCTCTTACTTCCCTGGCGCTGTAGATGTACTGCTTGACGCCTATGCGAAAGTACAGGAAGAAGAAGGCCGTCTAAGTGATATTTTTAGTGGCTTTATCGATGGCGATGGCGAAGAACCTATTTTCGAAGACTCTATTAACGATGAACCATTAATCGATGAAGATACTGTCGACAGTGACGAAGACGATGATGATTCAGAGACAAGCGAAGAAGAAACGGATAACGGTCCTGATCCTGAAGAAACAGCGTTACGTTTTAATGATATCACACGTATTTACAATGAATTAAAAGTGCTATTGGAAACACGCGACAGACAAGATCCTGACGTAAAAAATAAGCAAGAAGAGCTAAGCATTAGTTTTGCTCCTATTAAGCTTGTTCCAAAAATGTTTGATGAGCTGATTGATCGCGTACGTTCACGCATGGAAAAAATCCGTGACCAAGAACGCCTTATCATGCAAGTGTGTGTGCGCAAATCTGGCATGCCAAGAACCGAATTTTTAAAGCGTTTTCCAAGCAATGAAACCAATCCTGATTGGCTGAAAGAACAAATTGCTTCTGGTGCCGATTACGCTGCTGCACTGGAAGAGAACGAAGCTGAGTTTATGCGCAGTCAGCGTAAACTACGCGCTGTTTCTAAAGAAACAGGTTTAACAATTGCAGAACTAAAAGAAATTAACCGTCGTATTTCAATCGGTGAAACTCGTGCTCGCCGTGCGAAAAAAGAAATGGTTGAGGCCAACTTGCGTCTGGTTATTTCTATTGCGAAAAAATACACTAACCGTGGTTTACAATTCTTGGATCTTATTCAAGAAGGCAACATCGGCTTAATGAAAGCAGTGGATAAATTCGAATACCGCCGTGGCTATAAGTTCTCAACTTATGCAACTTGGTGGATTCGTCAAGCAATCACTCGCTCGATTGCTGACCAAGCTCGCACTATCCGTATTCCTGTACACATGATCGAAACGATTAATAAATTAAATCGTATCTCTCGTCAGATGCTACAAGAAATGGGACGTGAAGCAACACCTGAAGAGTTGGCAGCTCGCATGGATATGCCAGAAGACAAAATTCGCAAAGTACTGAAGATCGCTAAAGAACCGATTTCGATGGAAACACCGATCGGTGATGATGAAGACTCTCACTTAGGTGATTTCATTGAGGACGATGGTGCAGAATCCCCTATTGATATAGCAACAATAGAAGGTTTGCGCGAGTCAACCACTATGGTACTTGCTGGTTTAACAGCACGTGAGGCCAAAGTGTTGCGCATGCGTTTTGGTATCGACATGAATACAGACCATACTCTTGAAGAGGTCGGTAAGCAATTTGACGTGACGCGTGAACGTATCCGTCAAATCGAAGCCAAAGCACTACGTAAACTACGCCACCCTAGTCGCTCAGAGCACCTAAGAAGCTTCTTAGACGATTGATAAATCGAGCACAAAAAAACCGCTGCCATAAACAGCGGTTTTTTTATAACTAAAAATTGCTAAAAAAGCCTATTAGAACAAGCATAAGCAACAAAACTGTCATACACTCTAATTAGAGTATGGATAAAGACAGTGAGGTTCAACTTGCCACAAAACCATAATCGCCATCATTTCAATACAATGCTCCAGCCTTCTTTGGTGAATCAAACTGCCAATCAAACAACACTTACCAAATTACGGTTCACCCTGTTACTTTTCACTAAACCAAACACTCAATTCTTCAATTATTATCTAAGCACTAGGCGTTTCGTTCGTTTCTTCCCTATTCAAAAGCAAGCTTCATGTTCATTGCAGGAGTAATATTCTATGGAAAAAATCTACGTTCTCGACACGAATGTGCTATTGCACGATCCATTGGCAATTTATGCTTTTGCCGAACACAAAGTCGTCATTCCTATGACCGTCCTAGAAGAATTAGATGTTATCAAAGATAGGAGAGACAAAGACGTTAGTAGAGAAGCTCGAGTAGCTATCAACACCATCGACAAAATAGTGGGTGATGCCTCCCCTCGAGACCTACAAGCTGGCGTCCCCATTCGCATTATCAATAATGAAACAGATCAGGAGCAATCTAAACGCGTCGAAGGCTCTTTGGCCATCTATCCAGACCAACAAATCACCCTAACCGATAATATCCCATTTTTAAATGGCAACCATGATCACGCCAATGATAATCGCATCATCAATGTTGGCTTAAGCTTACAAGCAACACACCCTCGCTCCTCTGTTTGCCTTGTGACAAAAGACATCAACATGCGCATCAAGGCAAAAGGCTCAGGACTAGAACGAGTCGAAGACTATCGTAAAGATAAGGTTCTTGACGATCTAGATCTAATGAGTAAGGGCTATATTCAGTTTTCAGGCAGTTTTTGGTCCACCATTGAAAGCGTTAAAACAGAAGCTCATGGCCGCCACACGGTCCATGTGATTAATAAAAGCCATCTACCCAATATCTATTTCAATATGTTTGTCATTGACGATGAAGACTTCATTGGCTTTGTGGTCAACCTTGACCAAGAACACGTCTACCTACTCGATATCAATAAACAGCATCTGATGAATCAAAACTTCTGGGGCATTCTACCCCGCAATCTAGAGCAAGCCATGGCATTTTACTTATTGCGCCATGACAACTCAGATCTTATGGTAATGACAGGACCTGCTGGCTCAGGTAAAACACTATTAGCCCTAGCTTATGGACTACAAGTCACCATGGAGGAAAAACGCTTTAATAAGATTATCGTTGCTAGATCCACGCCCCCCATGGCAGAAGACATAGGTTTCTTACCAGGCACAGAAGAAGAAAAAATGGCACCATGGTTGGCAGCCTTTGACGATAACTTAGAAATTTTGCATGGTGCTGACGAACATTCTTTTAGCAGCATTGACTACGTAAAACAAAAAGCCAACATTCAATTTAAATCTTTGAACTTTATGCGTGGCCGATCGTTTAATAATGCTTTGATCATCATCGACGAAGCACAAGGACTAACACAATTCCAACTCAAATCCATCGTGACGCGAGTCGGCAGCAACTCAAAAATTATCGTGCTAGGCAATTTGGCACAAATTGATAACAAGTACATCACCCCACTAACCTCAGGATTAACTTACCTAGTGGAGAAAACAAAATCCTTTAAATACGCCAGCATCATGCACGTCAATGGTATAGAAAGAAGCCGACTTGCCGAATTTGCTGAAGAGAATTTATGAGTTTTTAGGTCGAAAAAAGGGGAAGAGCAAATGCTCTTCCCCTTTTCATATTGCTACCAGCGCATTAAATCACTCAGAACCTAAGCAACGGATTTCGCCAACTCGGTAATCTCATCCCACTTACCGGCACGCACTAAATCAGTTGGTACAATCCAAGAACCACCCACACATAGCACATTTGGTAAAGCTAGATATTCACGGAAGTTATCCGCACCAATACCACCCGTCGGGCAAAACTTAATCTGTGGCAATGGACCACCAAATGCTTTCAGCGCTTTCACCCCACCATTCACTTCAGCAGGGAAGAATTTAAAACGGTCATAGCCGTATTCCATACCAAGCAAAATATCAGAGATAGTCGCTACGGCTGGTAAGTAAGGTACATCGTACTCTTTACCCACCGCCAATAGATCTGGCGTCATCCCTGGGCTAATAATAAACTGAGAGCCAGCTTCAATGGCTTGAATATATTGTGCACGTGAACAAACTGTCCCTGCTCCAACAATCGCCTCTGGTACTTCCTTACGAAGTGCCGTAATAGCCTCTAGGGCAGCAGGCGTACGCAAGGTTACTTCTAAAACAGGCACGCCACCGGCAACAAGGGCCTTACCCAATGCAACCGCTTGCTCAACACTATCAACAACGATGACAGGAACAACAGAAGTGGCTGTCATTACCTGTTCAGCGGTATATGAAGTAGTCATTTTATTTTCCTTTTATTAAGACTTAATAATCATGCCAATTACGGCCGTCTTTGATCGGCAATGCCATCGAGGCTGCAGGCCCCCAAGAGCCGGAAGCGTATTCTTTTGGACGCTCACTGGTTTGGTTCCATGCAGACATAATACCGTCCACCCATTTCCAAGCCGCCTCTACTTCATCGTAGCGCATAAACAAAGTCGCATCGTTGCGCATAACATCAAGCAATAATCGCTCGTAAGCTTCCGGACTACGCTTATCATTAAAAGCTTCAGTCAAACTCAAGTTCAAATCAACAGGCTGAAGAAGCATGCCCTCACTCACGCCTGGAACCTTATTCATTACAGTTAAAGAGATTTTCTCTTCTGGCTGAAGACGAATGATCAACTGGTTACGTTGCAATTGACGGTTGCTTTCGTCACTAAAGATACTATGTGGCACCGCTTTGTATTGAATAACAATTTCAGAATAACGCTGACCTAAGCGTTTACCCGTTCTAAGATAAAAAGGCACGCCAGCCCAACGCCAGTTATCAATATCCGCACGCAAAGCAACAAAGGTTTCTGTTCGAGAGTCAGGATTACTGCCTTCTTCATCGAAATACCCTTTTACCTCTTTGCCTTTGATCATACCCTTCGCATATTGACCACGAACGGTCTTGGTATAAGCATTTGCTCCAGCAATAGGACGCAATGCTTTCAATACCTTGATTTTTTCATCGCGCACGGAGTCAGCGTCCATTCGACCTGGTGGCTCCATCGCAACCAAGCACAATAGCTGGATCAGGTGATTTTGCACCATATCACGCATAGCCCTGGCATTATCGTAATAACCCCAACGCCCTTCTACACCCACCGTTTCAGAAACGGTAATCTGCACATTATCAATATGCGCACTATCCCATAAAGGTTCAAACAGAGTGTTACCAAAACGTATCGCTAATAAGTTTTGCACTGTCTCTTTGCCAAGATAGTGATCGATACGGAAGGCCTGCTGCTCATTGAAGTTCTTCATTACTTCATCGTTAATTGCACGAGAAGATGCCAAATCTCGACCAAGCGGCTTTTCTAGAACAACACGCATACGCTCTGCATTCAAACCGTGGGCCGCTAACGAAGAACAAATCGAACCAAATAAATCTGGTGACGTTGCAAGGTAAAAAACAACATCACGATTATCACCACCCACTTGGTGATCATTTAATCGTGAAAAATCCGACGCTTCTTGTGCATCGACTGACACATAACTCAAACGCTCTTTAAAACGCGGCCATGTTTTTTCATCACCAACACTGGAAGGCACAAACTCATCAAGCGCGGCTCGAATTTTTGTCTGGTATTCCGCTGTACTTACTTCTCGTCTCGAAGCACCAATAATACGTGTCGTTGGAGCAAGCAAACCATCCATATCCAAATGGTACAAAGCAGGCAATAACTTACGCATTGCAAGATCACCACCGCCACCGAAAATTACAACATCACAGGCTTTTAAACTGGCCTTCATATTCTTTCTCCAACTATTTAGGCTTTCGACACAAGATGAGACGCATAACAAGCACATCCCATCAGCCCTGGGTATTCAGACATTACGACAAACGTCGGAATAGGTGAGACAAATTCTTTCATGCGCCCCTTATCTTGCATTGCGTCACGAAAACCACTTTTCAGGATTTCATTAACATAACGTGGCACAATCCCCCCTGCAATATAAACACCACCACGGGACTCAACCGATAGGACAAGATCACCAATCACTCGCCCAAGAAACACAAAGAACTGTTCTAGTGCAGCTTTGGCTATAGGGTCGTTACCTTCCTTTAAGGCATCACCAATTTCAGGTGCTGTTAAACGTTTTTCAATCCCTTGTCGCTGCGCCATAGCCTCGTATATATTTTCAAGACCCATTCCCGATAGCACACGCTCCGCCGACACGCGTTTATGACGAGTGCGTAAGAATTTCAAAATATCGTCTTCGAGGTCATTACAAGCAGACAAATCCACATGTCCACCCTCCCCAGGCAACACCATATTAGGGCCGTTGTCTTGAGGTACAACACAAGAAATACCTAACCCAGTTCCCGCTCCTACTACCCAGCATGGTGCTTTTGGATCCACTGTGGCGTTTTCACCCAACACCACCATATCGCTTTTAGGTAAAACCTCTAAGCTGTAACCCACAGCATCAAAGTCATTGAGCAAGGCAACGGGTTTATCGTCACCAAAATAAGATTGCACTTCGGCACGAGTAAAATGCCAAGGATTGTTAGAAAAGCGTATAACCGCTTGATTGACAGGACCTGCAATGGCAAGAACGACAGCGTCAATATTTTCCATATCAACACTACAATGCTCTATATAATCGGCCGCAGCGTCGAAAAAATTGGCATAATTCTTACAAGGGAGCACTCTAATTTCAAGAGGCTCATACTGATGGATAGGAACCAAAGCAAAACGTGCATTCGTTCCACCAAGATCGGCGATTAAAGCATGGGACATAGACGAACCCTATTTAATTTTTTTGAAATTTTACAACAAAATTGAGGGGAAAAATACCGCAACCCTGAAAAAACAGTCGCCAGAATGTAATAAAATTACAATTCTACCTGAGTCTGTTTAAAAATTTAAATACCTTAGTCGGCACTAATCTTTTACGGTTATTTTTATAATCATAAAGACGCTCATCCGCTATTTTTAGCAGGTGCTTGTAGTTATTTGGCCTATCAGACATTACACTGGCGCCACCATAACTGATCGTAATCGGCACAAGATTCGATTTATACCTTAATGGATTAGATTGAAGGTATTCCTGAATGGATTCAGCAACCATAATGGATTGCTCATAACTTTTACCCGGCATCACAAACACAAATTCATCGCCAGCAAAACGAAACGCCAACCCTTGCTTATGAACATATTTTAACAACCGCTTGGCAATGTATTCTAACACCTCATCGCCACAATTATGTCCCAAGGTATCATTGATCGACTTAAAAGCATCGCAATCGATAAATACAACCGTCAGATCACGCTCTTGTAACTTAGACCGAGCAAACTCACGCTCCAACATCAACTCAAGCTGCCGACGATTTAATAGGCCGGTTAACGGATCCCGAGTAGCTAAATACTCAAGCTTCTCTCTTGCTGTCACGTTACTGAGACAGATTGAAATTTTGATGGCAAGCTGGTCAAGTAAAAAAGTGTCTTTGGTCATCGCATCATAACGAGTGCTGTCCGAGTCGGCCTGACAAAACAGACCAACTAACTCACCGTCAATCGTCAGCGGAGAAATTGCCACAGAAGAAATAATATCACGATAAACAGTCGGAATGATCTCCCAACAACGACTCAGATTTGTATTTACTAATACCGTTTTATTACTGGCTTTAATAATATCAATCATAGATCGACGTCTAGTAAACAATACCCGATCACGTAAATCAGGCATTTTCTCTAGGCTTTCTATGAGATGGGACAAGGGCGCTTCATTGATTAAGTTCACCCATACATAGGGCACATTAAATTGCTTTTGCACTTCTTTTGTTAAGGTAGAAACAAACTGGTCACAACGACCAATCGAAAGAATACAGCGCTCTATCTCAAAGAACTTGCGTGCAATTTCTTCATTGCGTCTAACATTGTCGATCAGTTCGTTAATATCATGCATGCATTATGCCCCACCGCACCAACAGTAAGCGGCCCACTTCTCTGAATAGAAAGCAGCAGATCCTAAAACATTATTGATCTGCAATGCATTATAGTACGATGCTTACACAATTTGAGCTATACGTTGAAGAAAATTTGCCATCTCAACAGCATAAAAAACCCCAATTAACCATCAGCCAAAGAAAAACGCTTCGTTATTCTAATTAATTCTTTGTTTTCTTAAGAAAAATCACTCCGTGCCGATAGCGTATCGTAGCGAATTTAATAGGTAAATAAATGAATATAAGAGACATTGTTGAAACACAGGTAACCCAAAGTAGTCGAGCGGGACAACCGGTTTCTGGCAATGCCAATTTTGCCTTATTAATGAGCCTATTCAGCCAGCCAGGGCCGTCATTGATTGATACGGCTGATAAGTTGAGCCAACACCAACCTCATGCAGTAACGCGCCCAATGCAATTTTCGCAAAGCATTGGAGAGAATCCAATTGCCAACATAGCTTTACTAAAAGCATTAAGCTTCGAACCTTTAGCTGAAGGCCCAGCTTACCAATATGACGCCGTAGAAAGTTTGGAAAGACAACTCAATACCCGCCTTTAAGATTCGCTCCCAATAGACATGGAGCACAATCCAAAAAGCGCACTCCATTGCTGTGCATGCCTTTGAGACGCTTGTTGATAATGTTGCCAACGGCTATCTGAAGCCACTAATGAGAACTGATGAGAAAAAACATGCATATCATTACTCAATGGTGCACTTAACTCAAATAGCTTATTTAAAAGCGGTAAAACCTGATACGCACTACGATTAATGCGCCCCATATAAGGCTGAACAATATCTACATAATGCGTTTCAAATTGCTGTTTAAAAAACACCATTGGCGCACCACACATTTGTTGATCAAGACCAGCAATCTCGCCAGCAATGAGATTTAAGTAATCCGTTATTCGAACGATCGTATATAACAACCTACCTGCATATTCACTGTCCATAAGAGTCTTTAAATCGCCCTCAAAAACTTTGGCATCAATAACAGGCAAGCGTTCAAGATTCTCACCTATGACAACCAATCGATTAAGGGCGTTCATTAATTCTTGCTGATCTGCGGTTGAGGAATTCAGCGGTAAAAAGCCATTGGATAAGCTAAAAAAAGCCTCACTTTCCGCACCATTAAAAAGCGCATTTCCAAACGCCATCGTCAATTCTAGGCGTTTCTGTTGCGCTATATAATGCAACTCCTCAGCCAAAGTGTCGTTCTTAATATCACACGATTCAATGGCTCGGATAATGTCCAGCTCATATAAAAACCGCTGACTGTCAGGCATCACTTTACCTAATATGCTGTTCTTTCTTCCTGCGACAAAACCAACATCACATTGCTGTAAAGACAAATAATCCAATAAACCAATATCAAATTGTGTCAGATTTTGTTGACGATGACGAGGCGACGGCAGGCTTGCTGGCATTTGAATTGCAGGAGAAGACACCGACACATACTGCGAGCGATTTAAACCTGCTGCATATTGAGATAAAACATCCTCGCCTTGAAAACGCGTATCACAACCACTCATTCCTACGAGTATAATGCCACTCAACAGAATCATTGAAACAAAGGTTTTTACTAACATGAATAAACTACTCATCCAAAAACGAGAAGAAATATCGGAGACACGTGTTGCCAAAATGGTATTTCCAGCCACAACAAACCATTACGATACCTTATTTGGTGGCATCGCCCTACAGTGGATGGATGAAGTCGCCTATATCGCTGCCACTCGTTTTGCCAGAAAAACCATGGTCACCATTTCAACAGAACAGGTTGACTTTAAACACCCCATCCCATCAGGTATTTTAGTCGAACTCATTGCTCGCGTCGTTCATGTTGGAAGAACATCACTGAAAGTAGAAGTGTCTATTTTTCTAGAACAACTCGACAGCGACAAACGCACAAAAGCGGTCACGGGGCATTTCAACTTTGTTGCTGTGGATAGCAACAAAAAACCAACCCCCATTTTTGATGAAGAAATAATGTCTTAGCAATTATCAAAAACACAGTGAGCTCCACTTAACGACATCACTGTGTTTTTTATTCCTTATTTTGCGTGTCGCTTGGCAATTTCAGCTGCAAGTTCATCAAAGCTTTTTTCAGACTCAAGCTTTTGAAACAATGCTGCTTCATTTCGCATTGAAGAACGCAAAATACTCTCTGCAACACCTTGAGCTTGAGCGGGATCCAGCCCCACTAATACAACTAAACCACCAGATGGCGTTGGCATTTGACGGATGATTTTTGAGCCGATTAATTGCTGCTCAGTAATTTGCTTGGTAACAACACTGTTCACACGGTCTACCGTTTCAGAATCGCCAGCCCCCGTTGTCTCGACGTATTGCTTAACCATATTTTGCAGATCAATACTCAGCACTTGAGCTAATTCAACTCGTGCTGCTGTGGCTGCCATCTGCTTCATATAATTCACCCCTGCAGCGGATTTTTCACTATATCCAACAGCCGATAAAGCCACGCCATCAATAGGAGCCCCACACACCCAATCAGGCGCAGGCTGGTTAGAGCCATCGGCAAAAACACAGTCAGGAATCGCCGATACAGGGGTATTCACCGCATCTTTGCTACATGCTATCAACGCAAGACTCGCCACTAATAACCCTACCACTTTAAACATCATGATCTTTTCCTTTATTTTCACTAAGACAATCAACAAATAGAGCACTAATATCAGCCATACAATGCTGTCATTTTAGTCTATACATAACATTAAAAACAAAAAAAGGCGCTAATAAATAGCACCTTTTTAATCAATCCGTCACACAAAATTACTCTGTGTAAGCGGCTTTTTCTTCTGCCGTAACGTCTTTCATAGATAATTTGATACGACCACGAGCATCAACATCTAGTACTTTAACGATGACATCTTGTCCTTCAGAAAGGAAGTCGGTCACCGCACGAATACGCTCTTCAGCGATTTGAGAGATATGAACCAAACCATCTTTACCAGGTAAGATATTTACGAATGCACCAAATTCCGCTAAGCGAACCACTTTACCTTTGTAAAGCTTATCAACTTCAGCTTCAGCAGTGATCTCATGAATCTTCAGCAATGCGGCATCAGAAGACGCTTTATCAGCGGCGTAAATACGAACAGTACCATCGTCATCTAGATCGATAGAAGCACCTGTCTGCTCAGTGATAGAACGGATTGTTGCACCACCTTTACCGATAACGTCACGAATTTTCTCTGGATCAATTTTAATCGTCGCCATAGATGGCGCATTTGGAGACACTTCTGGACGAGCGTAACCAATTACTTTTGCCATTTCACGAAGAATATGAGTACGAGCTTCAAGCGCTTGGCTCAAGGCAATGTCCATAATCTCTTCGTTGATCCCTTCGATTTTAATGTCCATTTGAAGTGCAGTGATACCTTCTGCAGTACCCGCTACTTTAAAGTCCATATCGCCAAGGTGATCTTCGTCACCCAAGATATCAGTCAATACAGCAAAGCCGTCATCTTCTTTAATAAGACCCATTGCGATACCCGCAACTGGTGCTTTCAAAGGTACACCAGCGTCCATCATAGACAAAGACGCACCACATACAGACGCCATAGAGCTTGAACCATTAGATTCAGTGATCTCAGATACGACGCGAATAGTGTATGGGAATTCGTCTTCAGAAGGCAATACGGCTTGAACACCGCGACGAGCCAAACGGCCGTGACCAATTTCACGACGACCAACACCGCCCATACGACCACATTCACCTACAGAATATGGAGGGAAGTTGTAATGCAACATGAAACTGTCTTTGCTTTCGCCAGTCAAACCGTCTGTCATTTGAGAATCACGGCTCGTACCTAGCGTACAAGTTGCAATGGCTTGGGTTTCACCACGAGTGAACAATGCAGAACCGTGAGTTTTGTTTAAAATACCCACTTCAACATTGATAGGACGAACCGTTTTGTTGTCTCGGCCATCAATACGTGGCTTACCGTCAATAACGCGACGACGTACAATACGTTTTTCTAATTTAGAGAAAGCGCCTGTTACGTCCGCTTCAGAAAACTCACCGCCTTCAGTCACTAAGGCAGCAACAGCAGCATCACGAACAACACCTAATTGTGCGTAACGAGCCATTTTCTCACTGATTCCATACGCTTCTTCGATTTGAGCCGCGTAACCAGATTGAAGAGCGTCAGCCAAAGAAACATTAGCCTCTTCTGCTTGCCAATCCCAACGAGGCTTAGCACACTCAGCTGCGAATTCAGTGATGGCAGAAATCGCGGTTTGCATTTCTTTATGCGCATAAAGAACCGCGCCTAACATTTCATCTTCGGTCAATTCCTGCGCTTCAGATTCCACCATCAATACGGCGTCTTTTGTCCCTGCTACCACCATGTCTAGCAATGAACCTTCTAGATCAGAGTAATTTGGGTTAAGCATGTAACCAGACTCGTCATTAAAACCAACACGAGCCGCACCGATAGGACCATTGAATGGGATACCAGAAATAGTCAAAGCAGCAGACGTTGCGATCATAGCTGCGATATCAGCGTCTAGATTAGTGTTCGTAGACATAACGGTACAAACAACTTGAACTTCGTTCATGAAACCTTTAGGGAACAATGGACGAATTGGACGGTCGATCAAACGAGAAGTCAGGGTTTCTTTTTCAGAAGGACGACCTTCGCGCTTTAAAAAACCACCTGGAATTTTACCAACAGCATAAGCTCGCTCTTGATAATGTACAGACAATGGAAAAAAGTTTTGACCAGGTGTGGCTGTTTTCGCACCAACAACCGTTGCTAACACTTGTGCATCACCAATTGTACAAAGTACGGCGCCCGTTGCTTGACGAGCAATGCGGCCTGTTTCTAGCGTTACGGTATCATTACCGAACTGGAAAGTTTTTGTCGTAATACTCACGCGTATTCCTTTTATTAAAAAAATTTCTTCTCCCAAAGACCTCTTTTTAAGCCAGTACTCATATGAACTCTTTTTGCTTCTTCGTCTAGCAGAAGAAAAGTGCATATGAAGTACAGGCTGTCCCTTGGGAGACCAATAAAAAAAGGGCCATAATAATTTATGGCCCTTTCTCAGTCTTAGCGACGCAGACCTAGTTTTTTGATCAAACTAGTGTAACGAGTTGCATCTTTACGCTTAAGGTAATCCAACAACTTACGACGTTGGTTTACCATGCGGATTAGACCGCGACGAGAATGGTGGTCGTGTTTATGAGCTTGGAAGTGACCCTGTAGACCTTCAATGTTCTTAGTCAACAATGCAACTTGAACCTCAGGAGAACCTGTATCACCTTCCGCTACTTGAAACTCTTTAACCAATGCTGCTTTAGCTTCTGCAGACAATGCCATAATCTTAATCTCCAAATTAATATGCTATTGAAAGTAAAGGATAGCCGAGCATATTTTCAGTCATCCTAGGCCAGCAAGTTTAGCACTTTTTTTAGCAGAACTCACTGCTATTTATAAAGAGAACTCGCTAGTATTTACCAATCGATAAGGACGAATAGACACTCCTTTTATCTGTCCAAGTCCCAAAAAACGCTGAGATTTTTGATCGTACATCCTCACCACAGTTTCATGCTCTAATGAAATAGGACTAGAAATGGTCCGACCAAACATCATATCCAAAGTGTCCGCTTCAACTAAATCCACTTTTTCGAAGTGTTCTACAGCGGTATCCATGGAGATCAAATGAGAATCCAACGCGTCATAACCTTGCTCTGCAATGGACTCAAACTCTTCCAACGTCATCATATTTTCAGGCGAGTATCCTGCCGTCGAAATACGATGCAATGAATGAAGGTGAGCACCACAGCCCAATGCTTCTCCAATATCCTCACCAATGGTTCGAATATACGTCCCCTTCGAACATTGAATATCAAGCGTTAGCGTGTCTTCTGTTCTGGAAATAAGGGTTAAATTTGAAACCGTGACGCGTCGACGTTTTCTCTCAATAACAATGCCCTGACGAGCATACTCGTAAAGAGGTCGGCCTTCATGCTTCAAAGCGGAATACATAGGCGGTATTTGCTCAATATCACCACGAAATCTATCTAAAATTGCCTCAAGCGAATCATCGGTTAGGGTCGGAATCAACTCTTCGGTTAACACATCTCCTTCACGATCGCCCGTTGTGGTTCGCTTCCCCAACTGAATACACGTTAAATAGCGCTTATTTGCATCCAATAGATATTGCGAGAATTTCGTCGCTTCACCAAGACACAGTGGCAACATTCCTGTTGCCAAAGGGTCTAGCGCACCAGTATGTCCCGCTTTTGCCGCCTGATAAAGGCGACGGACACGCTGTAGAGCTTGGTTCGAACTTAAACCTATCGGCTTGTTCAGTAGGACGATGCCGTCTACCGAACGCCATTTTGCTTTAACCATACGAACTTATTACTCGTCTTCGTTACCGTTTTTTGTCTCATCATCACGAATGGCTTCGTCAATCAGAGCGGACATACGCGAACCATTAACAACACTCTGGTCGTAGTGGAAACGCAAATGTGGCATAACACGAAGTTTTACTTCTTGTGCTAAACGACGACGCAAGAACCCTTTTGCACTATCCAGCGCAGCTTGGTTCTCAGCCAATACTTCTGGCTGATCATCTTTACCTAGTACGGTGTAATAAATATCCGCATAGCCTAAATCTTTTGCTACACGCACTTCGTTGACAGTAACCAATCCTAAACGAGGATCTTTTACTTCAAACTGGATCAAGGACGCCAGCTCCTTTTGGAGCTGGTCACCGATCCGACTAGTACGACTAAATTCGCCTGCCATGATCTTGTCCTATTATAACGTACGAGCAACTTCGATAGTTTCAAAAACCTCGATCTTATCGCCTACTTTTACGTCAGTGTAGTTTTTAACACCGATACCGCATTCCATGCCACGGCTAACTTCATTAACAGCATCTTTAAATCGACGCAGAGATTCAAGTTCACCTTCGTATATAACCACATCATCGCGTAATACACGGATTTGCTTGCTACGATAAACGGTACCTTCTACCACCATACAGCCAGCAATCAGACCAAACTTAGGCGAACGGAATACATCACGTACTTCAGCAGTACCTTTGATTTCTTCGCGAAGGTCTGGAGACAACATACCCGACAATGCAGATTTAACATCGTCAATAATGTTATAGATAACACTGTAGTAACGAAGATCAATAGTTTCACGTTCAATGAATTGCTTAGCAGAGTTGTCCGCACGCACATTGAAACCGAAAATAACCGCATCGGACGCTAGCGCCAGAGTAGCATCTGTTTCAGTGATACCGCCAACGCCGCTAGAGACAACGTTTACTTTCACTTCGTCGGTGTTCATGTCAGTCAATGATTTAATCAAGGCTTCAAGAGAACCACGAACATCCGCTTTGATAACAATGTTCAAAGTACGCACTTCGTCTTTGCCCATCTCAGAGAATAGATTCTCCAATTTAGCAGAATGTTGACGGGCAAAACGCACTTCACGGTATTTACCTTGACGGAAGTTAGCTACTTCACGCGCTTTGCGCTCATCCGCCACCACGATAAACTCTTCACCAGCTTCTGGCGTTCCGTCAAGACCAAGAATCTCAACTGGAATAGATGGGCCTGCAGAATCAATCGTCTTACCAGTTTCGTCCAACAAAGCACGCACACGACCCATTTGAAGACCAGCCAACACGATGTCGCCTTTCTTCAAAGTACCGTTTTGAACGAGTAAAGTGGCAACAGAACCACGACCACGATCCAAACGTGCTTCAACAACCACACCTTTAGCTGGTGCGCTAGGAACTGCAGTTAATTCAAGTACTTCTGATTGCAATAGTACGGCTTCTAAGAGTGCTTCAATACCCTCACCAGTCTTAGCAGACACGCCAACGAACTGTACGTCACCACCCCACTCCTCAGGAATGACAGCTTGTGCGACCAATTCATTTTTAACGCGATCTAAATCCGCGCCTTCTTTGTCAATCTTAGTCATTGCAACAACAATAGGTACACCAGCAGCGCGAGCATGCTGAATGGCTTCTATTGTCTGAGGCATAACGCCATCATCTGCAGCACACACTAGAATAACGATGTCTGTTGCTTTCGCACCACGGGCACGCATAGAAGTAAATGCCGCGTGTCCAGGCGTATCTAAGAAACTAATCATACCGTGTGGTGTTTCAACGTGATAAGCACCGATATGCTGTGTGATACCGCCAGACTCACCCGCAGCAACGCGAGTAGTACGAATATAATCAAGCAAAGACGTTTTACCATGGTCAACATGGCCCATCACGGTAACGACTGGTGCGCGTTTAATCGCCTCACCTTCGTAGTCAATGGCTTCGATCATGTCATTTTCAACAGCGTTTTCGTCGATCAGCTTAACCGTATGACCCATTTCCTCAACAACAAGCGTTGCTGTATCGCGATCAATCGTTTGGTTAATGGTTGCCATTGCGCCCATTTTAAACATGACCTTGATAACTTCTGCGCCTTTCACTGCCATTTTTTCAGCAAGATCTGCCACAGTGATACTTTCTGGCAAAGCAACTTCATGAATCATTTTAGCCGTTGGCTTTTGGAAACCATGCTCTTGTTTTGCAGGCTTCTTATTTTTACGACCTAACTTGCCGCGACGAGTGAATTCATCTTCGTCATTGACATTTACGCGTGATGTGCGCTTGTTATCTGGATTAATACGACCACGAGGTTTGTCTTTATCGTTGTCATGTCTCACTGGGCCTTTTTTGCCTTTTGGCGCAACCGATGATTTTTTACTGTCCATTGCTGGTTGAGACATTTTTTTCGCTGCTTTAGGCTGCTTCGGTGATTCCACGGGTTCTGCCGCTCCTATATCGGAAACATACTGCTCCGTATAATTTACCGCGTCAGCATCCGCTACGGCGGCTTTTGCCGCTGCGTCTTGACGCGCTTTTGCTTCGGCTTCAGCTTTTGCTTTGGCCGCCTTCTCTTCTTCAATCTTACGCTCAGCTTCTAAACGGGCCTGCTCTTCAGCAGCCAAACGTTCTTGCTCTTCAGCAAGGCGTTGGGCAAGCAACAACTCTTCTTGCTTTTGAGACTCGCTGTCTGAATCATCACGCTTAACGTACGTGCGTTTTTTCTTCACTGCAATATTAACCGCTTTTCCGCCATCACGCGACAACGTACTTGTTGTCTTTCGTTGCAGAGTAATTCTTTGGCTACTACCGCCGTCTTCGCCATGCTGACGTTTTAAATAATTCAGTAACGCTTGCTTTTCAACTTCAGAGACTTCTTGACCTGCACTCGTTTGAGGCAGGCCAGCGTCTTTCATCTGAGCTAGTAGCTTATCGACTGGTGTATTAACCAGCTCGGATAATATCTTTACGGTTTGAACTGTCATTAAGTTCCCCCTTATGTACTCAGATTTTATTCAGATTCAGCAAACCAAGGTGCACGAGCTGTCAATATAAGACTCGCCGCGCGCGCTTCTGTCATACCTTCAACGTCTAGCAATTCATCAACCGATTGCTCTGCTAGATCTTCCATGGTGATCACTCCCATAGAAGCCAACACTAGAGCAAGATGATTATCCATACCTTCCATTGCTAACAAGTCAGCAGCCGGTTTAGCATCATCTAATTGCTCTTCAGCTTGTAAAGCTCGGTTTAACAAGGACTCTTTTGCTCGTGAACGTAGTTCATTTACCAAATCTTCATCAAATCCGTCGATGTCTAACATTTCTTCCATCGGGATATAGGCCACTTCTTCCAAAGAAGTGAATCCCTCTTCAACCATTTGAATGGCCAAATCGTCGTCAATGTCCAAACCAGAAACAAAAATATCAATCAGTTTCTGAGACTCTTCTTGTTGCTTCGCTTCCGCATCTTCGCTGGTCATAACGTTTAAAGACCAACCAGTCAAAGTAGAAGCCAAGCGAACGTTCTGACCATTACGACCAATAGCTTGCGCTAGGTTGTCTGATTTAACAGCGACATCCATAGAGTGCGCATCTTCGTCAATCACAATAGAGTCGACTTCAGCAGGTGCCATTGCGTTGATAACCAATTGAGCTGGGTTATCATCCCAAAGCACAATATCAACACGCTCGCCGTTCATCTCATTTGATACCGCTTGAACGCGCGCGCCACGCATACCAACGCACGCACCAATTGGATCGATGCGACGATCATTTGTTTTGACGGCAATTTTTGCACGCAACCCAGGATCTCGTGCGGCACCACGAATCTCAATAACTTCTTCTGCAATCTCTGGCACTTCAAGACGAAATAGCTCGATCATGAAAGCGGGGGCATTACGAGAAAGGATTAATTGCGATCCACGATTATCTTCACGAATCTCAAGCAATAAAGCGCGAATTCGATCATTCATTCTGAAGCTCTCACGAGCAATAAGTTGATCTTTTGGTAAAGACGCTTCGGCGTTCTCACCTAGATCGATAATCAGGCTATCGCGTGTCACTTTTTTAACTTGACCGTGAACAAGCTTGCCTACTTTTTCAGTGTACAGCGCAACCATTTTTGCACGTTCCGCTTCGCGCACTTTTTGCACAATAACTTGTTTTGCTGTTTGCGCGGCAATACGACCAAATGCTTCAGACTCGACTTCTTCTTCGTATATTTCACCGATACCCAAGCCAAGATTTTGCTCTTCAGAATCGTCTATTGTCAGCTCTGAAGCTGGCGCAGAATATTCTTCATCGGCAACAATGTGCCACTGACGGTACGTTTTATAATCACCTGTACGCTGATCAATGGAAACACGAATTAATGCGTCTTCTTCAAAACGACGCTTGGCAGCACTTGCTAAAGCAATTTCAACGGCTTCGAAAATAACTTGTTTCGGAACATCTTTCTCGTTGGAAACGGCTTCCACTACCAAAAGAATTTCTTTGCTCATCCTTTTAGCCTCTCTTCAAGGTTAATTTTAAAATTGTGGAACAACATTTGCCTTATCAATCAATTCGATAGGCAATAGGTATTCTTCTTGATCTACACGAATAACAATATCTTCGCTTTCGATCCCCATTAGTTGCCCTTTAAATTTACGCCTCCCATCAAAAGGCACTCGTAAACGCAAAGAAACAATAGAACCGATATACGCCTGATACTGAGCCAAACTGAATAAAGGCCGATCTAAACCTGGTGACGATACCTCTAGGCTATATTCCCCAGTAATAGGATCTTCAACATCTAAAATAGAACTTACTTGACGACTAACGCGGGCACAATCTTCAACATCAATCCCCTTTTCAGCGTCAGTCTCGATATAAATACGAAGCACAGAATCCTTACCTAAAGACAAGTACTCCATCCCCCAAAACTCTAATCCCAAACCTTCAACGACTGGTCGAATAAGTTCTTCTAAAATCGTATATTTTGCTGACAATCGTTTTCTCCGAAAACCAATTTTGTAAAACGCAGAAACAAAAAACGAGCTCAAGGCCCATTTTCATTAAAATATAGTGCACGGTGCAGATAACAAAAAACCCCATATAGGGGTTCTTAGTACTCTACTCAATGAAGCATTGAAAGAGCATCCTTCTAAAAAGAAGGCTATCAATCCTGACACCAAATACTAAGAACAAACTGCTGCGGATACCTAAATTAGGAAAACCATGAGAAGAATAACTCGTTTAAAGAAACTCTCAACTCAACAAACCAGATTGCTCTGCATCAATATGACGACATCATACACAAAATATGATACCAATTCAATATTGGTGCGGATGGGGGGAATCGAACCCCCACGAGCGTTGCTCACCACCCCCTCAAGATGGCGCGTCTACCAATTCCGCCACATCCGCAAAACGCTTAACCAAACACTAAACTAACTAAGTATTACAGAGACTAAAATCACTCAGTCACTGGAATATCAGATATTGTGTTTTTACTATTACCTAAATCAGGCAGACCAACCGTTTCTTCAACTTGAGGTGCTGAAGGAACAAAATCAAGTGCACCAGAAACGCTTTTTGCCTGCTCACTTGCATAGTAAGCCAGACCAAAGCTAGTCAGAAAGAAAATCAATGCAAAAAACGCCGTCATCTTTCCAAAAAAGCTACCGCCACCTTGGCTACCAAATACAGTCTGGGACGCACCACCACCAAAAGAGGCACCAGCGTCCGCACCTTTACCTTGCTGCAACAAGACCAACGCAATAATCACTACTGCCGCCAGTACATGCAAAACTAAAATAAGTGCTTCCATTAATTAACCTGCCGCTTTTACTATTGCTATAAATTCTTTTGCATCAAGCGATGCACCACCAACAAGAGCACCATCTACATCAGGCATTTGAAATAAAGCCGAGCTGGTTGATGCCTTAACACTTCCACCATACAAAATCTGCACTTTCTGAGAAACAGATTCTGACGATTGAGCTAAAAAATCTCTGATTGCTTTATGAACTTCTTGTGCCTGCTCTGCACTGGCTGACAAACCGGTGCCTATTGCCCACACAGGTTCGTAGGCTATAACCAAACCTTCGAACGCAGCAATACCAACAACATCAATGACCGCTTGAATTTGTCGTTCACATACTTCAAGCGTCTTGCCTGCTTCGCGTTCTGCCAGCGTCTCTCCGACACAAAACATAGGAACCAAGCCAAAATCTAATACTGCCTTTACTTTTGATGCAACTAACGCATCTATCTCACCATAAAGAGAACGTCTCTCAGAGTGACCAAGTAAAACATACTTAACCCCGAAATCACCCAACATAGAAGCGGATACTTCTCCCGTAAAGGCGCCTTTTACTTCTTGACTAACATTTTGAGCCGCTAGCACGATGGCACTGCCAGAAATCAAACTCTCAACTTGAGACAAGTAGGGAAAAGATGGTGCAACAACAACCTCAGAGTCAGAACCTTCCATCTCAAGCAAACCGTTAATCAGTAAGGATATGGACTCTTTTGAGCCATTCATTTTCCAATTACCAGCTACTATCTTTTGACGAATCATATTCTAACCCCTAAATTCGAGGCGCCCATTCTATGGAATGGACGCTTTAGTTTCAAGTCATTTATTACTATTCAGCTCATAAATTTTGCTTTATGAGGCTCGCTTTTGCTGAAACAACAGAATTCACTTCCTCGACCAAATAATCAACAAGCTCATCCACTGTTTGATCGTCTCGGCCCTCTACCATGACACGAATCAAAGGCTCTGTCCCCGAAGCCCGAAGCAATACTCGACCAAGACCATTCAAACGCTCATTAGCGACGGCAATGGCTTTCTGTAAAGCAGGCTCTTCATTTGGCACAAAACGCTTCGCGACACGTATGTTTTTTAATTTCTGCGGGAATTTTACAAGACCGACCAAAAGCTCATCAAGGGACTTACCTTCTTCCACCATGGCCCGAAGTACTTGGAGGGCCGCAATAATACCGTCACCAGTCGTTGTAATAGAGCGACAAACGATATGCCCAGAAGGCTCACCACCTAACACCCAGCCATGCTGCATCAACTTTTCATTCACATATCGGTCCCCCACCGCCGCTCGACTAAAACCGATACCCGTTTCAGAGAACGCCAACTCAAGACCAAAATTACTCATCAATGTACCAACAACACCGCCACTAAAACGCCCTGTTCGCATTAAATGATTCGCAATGATATACAAAATATCATCGCCATCACGAACCACCCCATGACGATCTACTAGGATCAAACGATCGCCATCGCCATCCAAAGCGATACCAAGATCTGCCTCCTCAGCTAAAACGTTTTTGCGTAACAACTCTGGTTTTGTCGCCCCGCTAAACTCATTGATATTTAGTCCGTCAGGGTTAACACCAATAGAAATAACTTCAGCCCCTAGTTCTGAAAATACTCGGGGAGCGACATGATAAGTAGCACCATCCGCACAATCGACAACAATCTTTAGCCCACTTAACTGCAAACCGATTGGAAAAGTGCCTTTGCAATATTCTATGTAACGCCCAGCTGCATCATCAATGCGTTTGGCACGACCGATAAGACTAGACTCCACCACAACCATCGGCTGTTCCATGAAATACTCAATGCGCTCTTCTATTTCGTCAGAAATTTTCCCACCTTCTGCCGAAAAAAACTTAATGCCATTGTCGGTATAAGGATTATGGGAAGCACTAATCACAATCCCCGCACTGGCGCGAAATGTTCGTGTCAGATAGGCTATTGCAGGCGTTGGCATAGGCCCAACCAAACGGACATCAGCACCCGCGGCAACAATACCGGACTCAAGCGCTGACTCAAACATGTAACCTGAGATTCGAGTGTCTTTACCGATCAGGATTTTCTTATCATTTTCTTTAAAAACCTGCCCAGCCGCCCAACCAAGTTTGAGCATAAACTCAGGCGTAATTGGGGTGGTTCCAACTTTGCCACGAATGCCATCTGTTCCAAAATACTTACGCATCAAATCTCTCTCTCAATACGAGACATTAGCGCCAACATTTCAACGTGTGGCCTAACATCATGAACCCTAAATATACGAGCACCTTTTGAATAGGCGGAAGCATTTGCCCCCATTGTGCCATACAAACGCTCATCAACTGGTAAATTCAACACATCCCCTATCATGGTTTTTCTCGAAAGACCAATCAGGACCTCAAACCCCATCTCTTTAAACTGAGATGTCCGATTCAGCAAGGATAAATTATGAAACAGTGTTTTTCCAAACCCAATACCCGGATCCAAAATGAGACGAGAACGATCAATCCCCACATGCTCACACTCTACCACTCTAGACAGCAGATATTGCATCACATCATCAACGACCGAAGCGTAATCCGGTTGCTGCTGCATGGTTTGTGGCACCCCTTTCATGTGCATCAAACAAACAGGCAAGACCGTTTCAGCAACAGCTTGCAAGGCACCATCACGTTCAAGAGCACGAACATCATTAATCAGACCAACCCCTAAACGGGCAGCCTCTCGAATCACTTGTGTGGTACTGGTATCAACAGAGACTATAATATCAAAGCGTTTCTTTATCGCCTCTATAGCAGGTAAGACGCGATCCATTTCTTGCTGGATACTGACGGGAGCAGCACCAGGGCGAGTTGACTCACCACCGACATCGATAATACTAGCACCTTCGGCAATCATTTTTTCAGATTGACGCAGGGCCGCATCAAGGGAATGAAAGACACCGCCATCAGAAAAAGAATCGGGTGTCACATTTAAGATCCCCATTACATGAGGAAGGGACAAGTCTAACGACTTGTCCCCGAACGACATTAACGACATGAAAAATCCATATCAGCAGATTAACAAGGAAAAATCACTCACCCGTAGGTTTAGGAGATACTGTCCCAGTAGAATCATCAAGATTGGACGATTCTTCTTCAGAAGACTCAGTAACACCATCCTCCTTCACCGCTTTTGCGTCATCACCTTTTGGCGAATTCGCACTAGGGTCTGACCAACCCTCAGGAGCGGAAGGCTTATTACCATCCATAATTTCTTTAATCTGCTTCGCATCAATTGTTTCATATTGCATCAAAGCTTCCGCCATGACATCTAGCTTATCGCGGTTCTCTTCTAATATCTGCGTCGCCTTTGCATAGCAACGAGTAATAATATCTTGAACCTCAGCATCAATAATCTTACCCGTTTCAGGAGAGAAATAATTCGCCTTGCTGCCTGTAGGACCACTGATATAGCTACCACTATGATCATCTTCTTCGTAAGCAAATGGGCCTAATTTTTCAGACAACCCCCATTTAGTCACCATGTTACGAGCTATACTAGTGGCTCGCTCAATGTCATTTGAGGCACCAGTAGAGACACCATCAAAACCATGGATCATCTCTTCTGCAATACGACCACCATACAAACTGCAAACCTGACTTTCAAGACCACGCTTACTGATACTGTATTTATCTTCTTCTGGTAAATACATGGTGACACCAAGTGCACGACCACGAGGGATAATAGACACCTTGTACACTGGGTCATGCTCTGGCATTAGATAACCAATAATAGTATGACCGGCCTCATGATATGCGGTATTCAGCTTCTCTTTGTCACTCATCACCATGGTTTTGCGCTCTGCGCCCATGAGGATCTTGTCTTTCGCAAGCTCAAGTTGCTCCATGTTCACTAAGCGACGATTAGAGCGAGCCGCAAACAATGCTGCTTCGTTAACCAAGTTCGCCAAGTCAGCACCAGAGAAACCAGGCGTTCCACGAGCGATGTTTTTTGGCTCAACATCGTCATCACAAGGCACTTTACGCAAATGCACTTTCAAAATCTGCTCACGACCACGAATATCAGGCAAGCCCACTTGCACTTGACGATCGAAACGACCTGGACGCAATAAAGCAGGATCTAATACGTCAGGACGGTTTGTTGCCGCAATAACGATAATACCTTCATTACCTTCGAAGCCATCCATTTCAACCAATAGCTGGTTTAATGTTTGCTCACGCTCATCGTTACCACCACCCATACCGGAACCACGATTACGACCAACAGCATCGATCTCGTCGATAAAGATAATGCATGGCGCATGCTTTTTAGCTTGCTCAAACATGTCACGAACACGAGATGCACCAACACCAACAAACATTTCAACGAAGTCAGAACCTGAAATAGTAAAGAACGGCACTTTTGCTTCGCCGGCAATTGCTTTAGCCAACAAAGTTTTACCTGTTCCTGGAGGTCCACACATCAGGATACCACGAGGAATTTTTCCACCTAGGCGCTGAAATTTACTTGGCTCACGCAAGAAATCAACAAGCTCTTCAGTGTCCTCTTTCGCTTCATCGCAACCAGCTACATCAGCAAAAGTGGTTTTAATTTGATCTTCTGGTAAAAGGCGTGCTTTGGATTTACCAAAAGACATAGGGCCACCCTTGCCACCAGCACCGCCTTGCATCTGACGCATGAAGAACATGAAAATCGCAAGTATCAGAAGAATTGGGAAACTGGCTACCAACAATTGAGTCCAAATGCTTTGCTGCTCAGGCATGCGCCCTTCTACAATGACATTATTACTCAACAGATCATCCATTATCTTTGGATCAGCTGCCGCAGGACGCACAGTGTCAAAGGTATCACCGCTTGTTCTGCTACCGCTAATGGTATAACCATCCACCACTACTTTCGCAATACGACCATCTTGCACCTCTTTTACGAATTCGGAATAGGAAATCCGGTTCGTGTCGGCCGTTGTATTAAAATTATTAAACACAGTTAGCAGTACAGCAGCTATTACTAACCACAACAGTATATTTTTCAGCATATCGTTCAAGAGCACACCTCTTAAAGGTTATTTTTAATATCTCTGGTAATAATACCAGAACATACCCTATTAACCCTTATATTGTCTTCCTAATAAGTAAACTTCGCGACTTCTTGCTCGCGAGGCATCCGGCTTACGTGTTACAACAGAATCAAATTGAGCCCGCATGGCTTTGAGGTATTCTTCAAACCCCTCCCCCTGAAACACCTTCACTAGAAAATTTCCGCCCGGACGCAGCACTTGAGATGCCATATCCAAAGCAAGCTCTACAAGATACATAGCTTGTGGCTGATCAGTAGAACTGTTCCCACTCATATTGGGGGCCATATCGGAAATTACAAGATCTGCTTTTTCATCTCCGATTTCCCTTAAAATCGCTTCGTATACTTCTTGCTCAGTAAAATCACCTTGAACAAAACGCACACCTGGCAAGGGCGCCATTTCCAATATATCTGAGGCAACAATCGTTCCTTTATCTCCTACCAGTTTCGCTGCCACCTGAGACCAGCCACCTGGTGCCGCACCTAGGTCAACGACACGCATCGTGGGTCGAAACAACTTGTCCTTATCGTTAATTTCTATCAGTTTATAACTGGCTCTGGAGCGATAACCATCTTGTTGCGATTTTTTGACATACGGATCGTCAAAATGTTCCTTCATCCAATTATTACTACTTTTTGATCTTGCCACGTTTTCATCATACCTAAATCAGTCAATATTCCGCTATAATATCGCTTAACCTCTTCAGCCTCCAATAAAGAGGATCAACTAATATGAGAAAATTTTACTATGAGTCTTACAAACGCCCAAAAAAAGCAATATCGCCTAATCGGACACGCACTTAATCCAGTGGTTATGATTGCGGGCAATGGCCTAACAGAATCCGTTCTTACTGAGATTGATCGCGCCCTTGAAGATCACGAGCTGATTAAAATACGCATTAGCATTACAGATCGTGAAGTACGTACAGCACTGATTGAAGAAATCAATAAAATAATGAAATCTGAAACAGTACAAACGATTGGCAAAGTGGCACTCTTTTACCGTGCTGCGCTCAAGCCAAATCCTAAATTGTCCAACTTACTTCGTTAGTAACGTAGACTGAGATAGTCTTTTTTGCTCAAAAAACAGACTATCTCTAAACTCTTCATAAAAATGGCCGATACCTTTGACAGCCAACAAAGGAGTCGGATCATGATATTTATAGAGGCACTCAATAGAGCCAGCACCCAGACCAACGAAAGAAAGTTGATCTCGAGAAACAAATATCGCCCCATCATCAGCAATAAAGACTCTGTTGACCTAAGCTCTGCTGCTCATCAAGTCAAAGAAATTCATTTAGATAGCCAGACAAAAAACCCACTCACAGCGTCAACCAGTATTTTTGCCAATCTCATTGAGCACGTATTAAGCCACATCATGAATTCCGCCCTTAACCTGCATTCCCCGGAAGAGCTTAATTTGGACTCAAAAGAGTGGAAGATATTTTTACAAGTTCCACCACTGAATACAGAAAAAATCAAAAGAGCGGATGACTACATAGCACCAGAAGTTCCCCAGCGACCACCAGCAAAACAACTTATCTTTCACATTCCAGTTAAGCCGCTATATGGCATTCCTGTCGAAATGACGGTCCTAATGTCGCCTCACAACGGGTCCCCAGAAACTCCTATCTTTTTTCATACCTTTGCGCAAGAAAGTTGGCTGCCCATTTTACGCACGCCCTATTCACCGGAATTCCTTGACCAACAAATCACGCATTACCACATATTATTAGATCAAGATGGCGAACAAGATCAGCTGTCAGCGCTTTACCCACACCTAAACCAAGGTAAAATAAGCGAGAGCAACACCTCCCCTCAAGCGTTTGGTTTGCGAATTTGGCGGGCAAAAAATCAGGTTTTGACGCCCGCGGTTCTAGGAGACAGCAAAATAGGCTTATTATTTGTGGGGCACTACCCTCCCATAGAAGGAAATCCCATTACCGAAGAAGAGCGAGCAAGACAGGCCAACAACCTTTATACAAAGGCGTAGTATTTTAGCCATAAAAAAGCCCTCCATACCGTGCGCATGAAGAGCTTATTTTTTTACGAATCAATATGCTAATAAATTAATAAGATAACCGCCAACGTCTAACACGTTCTTGAATCCCCATAACAAAGACAAAGAACACTGGAACAAAAAAGATTGCTAACACTGTCGCACTAATGATTCCACCCAACACTCCCGTTCCAATTGCATGTTGTGTTTCAGCACTGGCACCTGAAGCGATAACCAAAGGAATCACCCCCAAACCAAAAGCAAGAGATGTCATCAGAATCGGGCGTAACCTAAGACGTGCCGCCATGATAGCAGACTCAGCAAGCCCCCTACCTTGTTCACGTAATTGCTTAGCAAACTCAACAATTAAAATCGCATTTTTAGCAGACAAACCAATAACGGTAATCATACCAACCTTAAAGAAAACATCATTCGGCATATCTCGAAGCAATACCGCGATCACGGCCCCAAGCAAACCCAGCGGCACAACCAACATAACAGAAAGAGGAATTGACCAACTTTCATACAATGCGGCCAACACAAGAAATACAACCAACATGGATAGCGCCATTAACAAAGGCGCTTGAGATGAGGATTGACGCTCTTGAAGTGACTGCCCACTCCAAGCGACAGCAAAACCAGCTGGCAATTGGGCCACTAAACGCTCCATTTCCTGCATCGCTGCGCCACTTGAAAAACCCGTCGCCGCAGCTCCCGATATGCGTGCAGCTGGAAAACCTTGATAACGAGCCAACTGTGAAGGTGTTTCTATCCAAACGGGAGTCACCACCTCCGATAAGGGCACCATTCCACCGTTACTGTTTCGTACGTACAATTTAAGCACATCATCAATCTGCATTCGTGCAGAAACATCAGCTTGAAGAATAACCTGCTGCATTCGTCCAGCATTAGGAAAATCCCCTACATAGGCAGACCCCATCGCAGTAGAAAGAGTGTCACTAATATTACTAAACGATACCCCCATTGCCTCTGCTTTAAGACGATCAATATCTAGCCGAATACTCGCCCCCGAAGGTAAACCATCAGAATAGACACCCGTCACAATGTTACTTTTCGCTGCCAATGCAAGCAGTTTGGCTTCTGCCTCTTTTAACGCGTCATAACCTCGATTCGCACGATCCTGTAAGCGCATTGAAAAGCCTGAACTCGTATCTAGCTCATCTATTGTTGGAGGCATTGACGTCATCACAGAGCCTTCAGCGATATTGGACATGGCCTGCTGCGCAAGCATTACCTCTTCTTGTAACGTTGTACCTTCTCTGTCCTTCCAATCTTTTAAAACAGTGAAGGCCATCGCGGCATTTGAGCCAGAGCCTGAAAACCCAAAACCCAAAATGGACAGGTTTGACACAATAGAAGGACGCGAAGCGATATACTCTTCAAACACTTCCACCACATCCAGCGTACGTTCTGTTGTCGCGTCAGCGGGTAATTGGATGGTTGTCATAAAATATCCTTGATCTTCCTCCGGTAGAAATGACGTTGGCAAATGCCGTAAAGCCATCACCAAGATCCCGACAATAACCACAAAGATCATCATCATCCGTCCAGTTCGTATCACCAACTTACCGACACAAGAGACATACCCTGTTGTCATGCCATCAAACATTCGATTAAACCAGCCAAAGAATCCCGTTTTATCAAGATGTTGTTGGGCATGAGGTTTAAGCAATGTGGCACACAGCGCCGGAGTCAGAGTCAGAGCTAAAAATGCAGAAAACAAAATAGACACCGCCATGGACAGCGCAAATTGCTGATAGATAACGCCCACTGAGCCGCTAGCAAAGGCCATAGGAATAAAGACAGCGGTTAGCACCAAGGTAATACTGACTACCGCACCCGTTATCTGCCTCATTGCCTTGACTGTCGCATCCTTCGGACTCAACCCTTCTTCCGTCATAATCCGCTCAACGTTTTCCACCACAACGATAGCATCATCGACAATAATACCGATGGCCAGCACCATGCCAAACATAGTCAAGACGTTAATCGAAAAGCCCGCCAACAACATAATCGAAAAAGTACCCAACAGAGCGATTGGTGCAACAATGGCCGGGATTAAGGTATAACGGATATTTTGTAAGAACAAAAACATCACGAGAAATACCAGCGTCATCGCCTCAAGCAAGGTGTAAATCACTTTTTCAATCGACACTTTCACAAAGGGAGCAGTATTAAAAGGGATAGAATAACTCATGCCAGCAGGCATAGTAGGCTCTAGCTCTTGCAGACGAGCAAGCACCTTATTTGACGTACTCACAGCGTTAGCACCTGGCGCTAATTGAATGGCGGCAGACGTTGCCACTTTGCCATTTTCACGGTTACTAAAACCGTATGACTGGGCACCTATTTCAACGCGCGCCACATCACTCAAGACAATTTTTGAACCATCTGAAGCCCGCCTTCACCACAATATTGGCAAACGCTTCAGGCGAGGCTCAATTGCCCCTGAACCGTTAGCGGAACGGTCACTCGCTGACCAGCTACTGTAGGTGACGCTCCAATGCTACCGGGAGCAATTTGTGTATTTTGCTGCGTAATGGCTGTCGTGAGATCCGCCATAGTCAAACCATAAGACGTTAACTTATTTGGATCTACCCAAACCCTCAACGCTTGTTCAGAACCAAACAACTGCACATTACCAACACCGTCGATGCGACGAAACTCCTCCATTAGGTTTCGTGCCATATAATCACTCAACGACGTCTCGCTAAAACGTCCATCATCAGATTTAAGGCCAACAATCATCAGAAAACTAGAGGTTGCAGATTCGACACTCAAGCCATTTTGACGAACCACTTGTGGCAAACGAGCCTCGACGGCCTTAATTTTATTTTGCACATCAACCTGGGCCAACTCAGGGTTCGTCCCAGGCGTAAACGTCACGCTAATCGCGGCGGATCCAGAACCATCTGCTGAAGACTCAAAATACAAAACATTCTTAACACCTGAAAGCTCACGCTCAATTAAACTGAGCACAGCATCATTCATCGTCTGAGCATCTGCGCCCGGATAACTTGCAGAGATACTGACCGATGGAGGCGCAATAGATGGGTAACGAGCAATTGGCAATTGCGGAATAGCCAACACGCCACCCAAAATAATAAACAAAGCAATCACCCAAGCAAACACTGGGCGGTGAATAAAAAACTGAGCCATAACGACATTTTCCTGTAATTTTAGTGGTCAACACCAGAAACGGACTTATTTAACTGCCACTCTTGTTCGCGAACGTCCATGCCATCATTAAGTCGATCCATACCCTCTATTACCACCTTTTGCCCAGCGGTTAGACCTGCCTTCAATCGATAATGTCTATCAACCAACTCTCCGAGTTCGACTGGCACAAGATGAGTCCCGACGATTAGCATCAATAACCCATACTTGAGACTTTCCCTCAAAATGCACTATTGCCTGCTGAGGCAGCATCAAAGCACTGTCGTAGTAACTACGATCCGCTCTGGCTTGTACAAACATGCCAGGCAAAAGCAGTTGATTTTGGTTGTCCACAAGCACACGCAGCAACACATCTCCCGTACCAGAATCCACACTGATACCGGAGAATAAAACACGTCCTGTTATACCGTAAGGTTCACCGTTAGAACGCAAAACCGATACCGGCAAACCATTTTCAGAGTGCTGTGTGGTGAGTGCTTTTTGTAAAGATTCCAATGAAGAGGCTGGGCGTCGTAAATCCAGATAAACCTGATCGATCTGCTGAATACGAGCCATTGGACTACTATCAGTGCTACTCACCAAAGAGCCCTCAGACACTAAAGTCTGATCGATTCGGCCTGATATAGGCGCCTCTACCGTAGCAAATTTTAAGTCAAGCTTACGGCGCTCCAGCATTGCTCGAGCTTGCGCAACTTCCGCTAACGCCTGATCTCGTTTAAACACCTCGTCATCGTAAACTTGACGACTAATTGAATGGGACTTAAGCAATGAACTCACTCTAAGCATTTGCGCCTGAGCATGCGCTAATGCCACTTCTGCACGCTTTAGACCTGCAACGGCAGTATCAACCTCAGCCAAAAAAGGCTCGGGATTAATTTGATACAAAGGTTGACCTGCCTTCACTTCGCGCCCTTGCTCAAAGAGCTTTTTCTGAACAATACCACCGACCTGAGCTCGAATCTCAGCGCTACGCACCGGTGATACTCGGCCTGGTAATGTATCCCTCACGGTTAGTGACTCAGGCGTTAAAGACATTGTCGATACTAAAGGTGGTGGAATCAAAACCTCTTCATCTGATTGTGACTGATCGCAGGCGATAAGAATAAAAGCTAACACAGCAATCATTCCATAGCGGGTACTACTAAGGTCAAACTTCATCGAAAATCCTTTACCATTTAAGGTAAGCAAACATTGAATAATCTAAATTCTACTTTTACTCAATGGAGCTATGACCGAGAATGTGTGTAGATTTGATGGAGATGAATACTTTTTATGAATAATCTGATGACAGATTCAGCAATGGGCTCGGATAGCAAAGCCACCGTACTAATTGCAGAAGACGAACTGGGTATTGCAGAAATTTTGACCGCCTATTTAGAAAAATCTGGCATGCGCACCCTACATGCAGCCAATGGCCTTCAAGCACTTGAACTTCACTTAGATTATAAACCCGATATTATTTTACTGGATGTCCAAATGCCAAAACTGGATGGCTGGCGTGTATTATCTGAAATTCGCCATCGCGGTAATACGCCTGTCATCATGCTGACTGCCATGGATCAAGACATAGATAAACTCATGGGACTGCGTACTGGCGCTGATGATTATGTTGTTAAACCATTTAACCCTGCAGAGGTAGTCGCAAGAACCCAAGCCGTATTACGCCGAACCATGGTAAAAGAGTCGCCAGCACAACAAATACTTCAAATAGGTCCATTACACATTGATATAGAAAATTATTCGGTGTCAGTAAAGCAAGAAACACAACACAAAGACATCACGCTAACCTTGACCGAATTTAAACTATTAACACTAATGGCCCGCACGCCAAAACGTGCTTACAGTCGAACAGAACTTCTGGAGAATTGTTTACCTGAAGGCGATACATTAGAGCGTACCGTGGACAGTCATATCAGTAAACTACGAAAAAAATTGGAACAGGTTGGCGTCCATGACATTCCTGTTGGCGTCAGAGGCATTGGCTACCGCTTTTGGGATCGAAAATGAAAATAGTTGGATTAAGTGGCAAAATCATTGCCTCAATGATGGCTATCACCTTACTTGCGATATTGCTTGTGTTCTTTACCGCGTACCTTTTTTACTATTTCATGGATACATTTTGGCCAGATTATATTTTTGTAGACAGCTATATTCCTTCCGGCCCAGAACTCATCTGGCTCGCAGGAACAACCATCTTATCACTCAGCATTACCGTGGCCGTTGCCATCAATTTGGCGCGTCATATTTTATCCCCTCTTAACTCCGTTACGAGAGGCATTCGCCTTCTCGCAGAAGGCGATTTGTCAGCGAGAGCCGCGTCGTTTAATAATGCACAAAATGAAACAAATCAGCTTATTCGTGATTTTAATTTACTCGCCGAGAGATTAGAGCGAATGACCAACGAGCAGAGATTTTGGAACGCGGCCATTGCCCACGAATTACGAACGCCTGTTACGATTTTGTATGGTCGTTTACAAGGCATGCTTGACGGCGTATTTACCTCAGACAATCATCAACTGCGCAGTTTATTAGTGCAGGTGGATGGACTAAAAAATCTCGTGGAAGATTTACGAGTCGTCAGCCTAGAAGAAAGTGGTCACCTAAATTTAAGATTACAAGAGGTTAATTTAAGTACGGAAATCAATGCCGTTGTCGAATTTATGAAAGACGCTCTCGCTTCAACACAACAATATGTAGAACTAGATCTCGCTGTAAACGATGCTTCTTGTGATCCAGCCAGAATCAGACAAGCACTCATTGCACTGCTTACCAATGTCATCAAACATGCTGTACCAGGTTGCATTAAGATTCAAACACGAAAAACACAACATTCCTTGACCTTATCTGTAGAAGACGAAGGCCCTGGTATTGCTGAAGCCTTAGCGCCACATGTATTCACCGCATTCAGACGCTCATCTGACAGTAACGCAACGGGAAGTGGTTTAGGTTTAGCCGTGGTTGCTGCTATTGCGCGAGCGCATAATGGCGAGGCAAGCTGCCACCCAACAGCACAAGGCGGTACGCGGTTTGAAATATGCTGGCCTCACAAGCAAATAGAAAAACCAAAAACGTGACACAACATCACAAAACAACAATAAAAAACCCTTTATACGGCTAGGCATAAAGGGTGTATTTTTCATCTTTAGTCTGTGTGTGGCCGATTAAAGCTAAATACTAAAGCTGGCTCCGCAACCGCAAGTGGACGTCGCGTTAGGATTTTGCACGACAAAGCGTGAGCCTTCTAAATTCTCTTTGTAATCTACTTCTGATCCAACAAGATATTGAAAACTCAACGGATCAACGACCAAAGTCACACCGTTACGCTTCACTTCTGTATCGTCTTCTTGATGCTCTTCATCAAACGTAAAACCATACTGAAAGCCTGAACAACCGCCACCCGTCACATAAACACGTAACATGAGCCGATCATTCTCTTCTTCTTCGATCAAAGATTGCAGCTTTGCAGCCGCTGCGTCTGTAAATTCGATAGGATCAATCGATTCAACCATGCTCATTTTGACACCACTATAACAATTACCGATGATCAGATTATCCGCTTAACCTAGTAATTTAGTCAAGTATTGATCAATGTTCTCGAGTTGAACGGAAACGAACCTGAGGCCACTTTTCTTCTGCCATCATTAAATTTACTCGCGTTGGAGCCAGGTAAGTCAAATGCCCACCGCCATCAACAGCCAGATAATCACGACACTTATTTTTAAACTCTTCAAATTTCTTAGCGTCGTCGCAATCTACCCAGCGCGCGGTGTTAACGTTGACCGCCTCATAAATACATTCTACTTTGTACTCATCCTGCAAGCGGTAGGCCACTACTTCGTATTGTAACTGCCCCACGGCCCCCACGATTAATTCGTTATTACGTTGTGGCATAAACAACTGAGTCGACCCTTCTTCAGAAAGCTGCTGAAGGCCTTTTTGCAAGGCTTTCATTTTCATAGGGTCTTTTAAACGGACTCGACGGAAAAGTTCAGGCGCAAAATGGGGAATCCCGGTGAATTTTAAGTCTTCGCCTTCCGTAAAAGTATCGCCAATTTGAATCGTGCCATGGTTATGCAAACCAATGATATCACCAGAAAAGGCCTCTTCAACCCCTTCACGATCACCCGCAGTAAAAGACACCGCGTCCGTCACTTTAATGTCTTTACCGATACGGCAATGACGCATCTTCATACCGCGACTATAGGTTCCAGAACACACTCGCATGAACGCAATACGGTCACGGTGCTTCGGATCCATGTTGGCTTGAATTTTAAAAATAAACCCTGAAAACTTCTCTTCCGTAGCCGATACTTTTCGGCTGTTGGTCTCACGATCAATTGGTGAAGGCGCCCACTCAACAAACCCATCCAACATTTCACGAACACCGAAGTTAGATAAAGCTGTACCGAAGAAAACAGGTGTTAACTCACCCGCTAAATAAGCTGCATGATCAAATTCATGGCTTGCACCACGCACCAGTTCGATCTCATCTACATACGCTTCCCAATCATCCCCCAACAAAGCCTTGGCTTCATCCGATTGCAGCCCTTCGATGCGAATATCATCCATCAGCGTATGACCACGACCACGTACAAATACATGAATCGTGTCAGTGTAAAGGTTATAAACCCCTTTGAAAAAATCGCTCATACCGATCGGCCAAGTAATAGGGGCGGCGGCAATTTTTAGAACATCTTCCACTTCGTCTAACAGCTCAATCGGATCACGAATATCTCGGTCCATCTTGTTGATGAAAGTCAGAATAGGCGTATCGCGAAGACGACAAACGTCCATCAATTTGATAGTGCGATCCTCTACCCCTTTTGCGCCGTCGATAATCATCAAGACCGAGTCAACCGCGGTAAGCGTACGATAGGTATCCTCAGAGAAATCTTCGTGCCCAGGCGTATCAAGTAAATTGACGATACGGTCTTTATATGGGAACTGCATCACAGAAGAGGTAATAGAGATACCGCGCTGCTTCTCCATCGCCATCCAGTCAGATGTCGCATGTTTGTCGCCTTTACGGCCTTTTACCGAACCCGCCGTTTGAATAAGCTGACCAAGCAACAAAAGCTTTTCCGTTATGGTGGTTTTACCGGCGTCAGGGTGCGATATGATCGCAAAAGTTCTTCGTTCGTTTACTTCGTTGAGAAAATTCTGGTTTGCCATTAAAAAATTCTTTTAGGTTATACGCGGGCGTTGCTCTCATCTTCTTAAAGACCAGCACAGCATAATCAGCGCTTGCCAACCCCGTCATGTTAATCGTGATTACGTTTGGCGCTATTTTCGCTGATCTCGAAGTTATAAACAATCAATGACGATGGAATTCATGACTATTTAAACCACACATGCTTAAAGCAAGATACTTAGCCGTCGCCATTAACGAGAACTAATATGACAATTTGTTAATTTTTCATTCCATTCACTTCAGTAATAGGCGCTCCAGATGTCCAATCAACCAGTTGAATATCAGACACACTGAGCCTTTCTCGCCAGGCAAGAGAAATCACCCCCCAAGGAAAATGAAAGCTTTGCAAGCGATATTGATCACCTTGCCAAGGCAAGCCATACGGCTCCCTATTCAGCAAACTCGGGGCACAGTTAATCTGACTCAAATTATCAACTAAGCCGCTGCCATTGGCTTTTAATAACGCTTCTTTGGCTGTCCAAAGGCAAAAAAACTCGCTTGCCTGTCTGCACATACCTCCAGCAGACTTTTCTCATCCAGATGACATACCATATCAATCATGCTCTCAAGATCATCCATATCTTTGTAACATTCTACGTCCACCCCGATAGCGCATTCATCGCTAGACTGAGCCAACGCTACTGCCACCGACTCCGCGCTGTGACTCAAATTAAAGGCAATATTTTCTTGTATAAAAGGCTTACCAGACGACGTTCGATAAAAGGACCACTCTGATGTTTTTTTGAGTGGAAAATAATAACTCAAAACGCGACGTTTAAAGGCATGGGCAAACACATAAGCATCACGTAAATACGCAAAACGAAATGAAGCAGCACGCTGCCTCTCCGTTTCATCCAGACTATTTTCAATCGCAAACGCTTTTTCACTGTATGCCAAAGTCAAAATCATATCATTTCCAAAACAGCTCATTCCCAATCATCAGTATCATGATATATTCCGATGAGATTAATTCCCAAATACTTTAAATGGGACATTATTGTCCTCAGTATCACTCAATCCCCCTGAGTACACGGGCTAAAAGTTGGCATTAATTTTTCATTGTACTAACCGACACAAGAATCGTACGAACGTGTCATCCAATTATAAAAATAACAGGACAAGTGACTAATGGGTATTCCCACATTACTTTGGCTTCGCAATATCGGCATTGGTGGTCGGCTTTTTCTCGCCTTTGTGCTGATTTCCTCTATTACAATTGTCGCAAGTGGCTTGTCAACCAATACCTATTTGCAACTAAGTGATCGTCTTTTACTACTGAAATACCAAGACATTCCGGGCCTAGATGCCGCCGCTAGACTAAACGATAAAAGTCGTCTCATTGTCGCAACGGCGCCACTTCTGGTCACTAGCGATGCCGCCATATCTAGAGAGCAAACCATGGCAGCACTCAGTCTTGCTATTAGTGAGATGGATGCTTTAATGCGCAACTTACCGGATTACAATCGATACTTTTTGGAACTCATCACCCAGATCCAAAACAGCCTCACGTTACTAAACCAAAGCGTTGAACGTCGCGAAGTCATAAGACGCGAATTAGCACAATCGTCTTTACTTATCTTTCCTTTGTTTGAAGCCCTAATTCAGCAACTGAATCAGCTAGAACGCAGTGCCGAGTTAGAACAAGTCATTCATCGACTTCATTACTTCTCAGGTTTAATGGAAAAAATCAGCAACGATGCGTCATTCAACGAACTTGATTACACCTTTTTACGGCTGGAAAAGCTGGGGGGAAATCGCTCAATATCTGACATTACTGCCACAAGTCTCACCGCCTTTAGCGCAAAACTTACTAGCGCTTTTAAACATGAGTCTCTCGGCAAGGCGAACTTTTTCAACTCAAAAACGAAGAATTGGATTTACTGTATCAACAAAGCTTTTTACTTGAAAACAGTCAACGACATATTCAACAATTGGCCGCCCAAATCAACCAATATACTAATTATACCAACACCAGTATTCGTGGTTCTTTAGAAGGTGCCATTAAATCCATCAACAGCAGTATTCGTAATATTTTACTGTTGTCTCTTATTAGCTTGAGCATTGCCTGTGCCATCTCTTGGTTTTATGTCCGGCGCAATGTGCTACAACGCATTGTAGAATTACAGAAAAACATGCGTGCTATTGCCAGCTCACAGCTAGACACACAAATCCGTATAGCTGGTAATGATGAAGTGTCTAGTATGGCTAGGGATCTGCAATACTTTCAACAAACGGCCATTGAGGTTGAACGAACTAATCAAAGGCTCGCCGCCGAAATCGAAGAGCGAGTGGCCGCCGAAGCACAATTAAAGGCGACCCAAAATGAACTGGTACAAGCTGGAAAACTCGCTGCACTAGGCCAACTTGGTGTGGGCATTACCCATGAAATAAACCAACCCTTAACCGCCATCGCAAGCCACCTTCATACGGCGGGGCGTCACATAGAAAAAAACCAATTGGATAAAGCACAAAATAGCCTTGATAAAATTGGCCAACTACTCACCAAGATCACCCGCATCACCAAACACCTTAAAGCGTTTGCACGCGTTGCGGGCACAGAACTCACTCCTGTCTGTTTGGCAACCGTCATAGAAGATGCTATCGAATTGATGTCTAGCCAGATTGATGAGCAAAACAGCATACTCAATTATCAGCCAAGCAAACTGTCGCTGCACGTATTAGCCGAACCAATTCGTCTTGAGCAAGTAATGGTTAATCTTATTAGCAATGCCGTTGATGCCTTGTCTAGCGCATCGGTCAAACAATTAAACATTGCGGTGTACGAACTCAACGATAGAGTCATGGTCGAGGTGAGTGATACGGGCATAGGCATAGAAGCAGACAAAATTGAGCAAATATTCGATCCGTTTTTTACCCAAAAAGACGTAGGGCAAGGCCTCGGACTAGGCTTATCCATCAGCTATAACATAGTGCAAGATTTTGGTGGTCAAATTAAAGTGGTATCCGCTCCCGAAAAAGGCAGCTGCTTTACCTTAGTATTAAACAAGGCAGAGAAATAAATGAACAACACAAACAAAGTTATCATTATCGACGACGATCAAGCCATTATCGAAGCACTAACCGAAATGCTTGAGCTAGAAGGTTTCCAGATCAGCAGTTATTTAAGCGCCGACAAAGCCATTTCCACGTTAAATCATCAGACGGCCGCTGTCATTTTAAGTGATGTAAGAATGCCTAAAATGGATGGCTTAAGTCTTCTGGCTCGTATTCAAACGCTGGACAGCGAGCTGCCCGTTATCCTGATGAGTGGTCATGGGGATATTCCGATGGCGATAGAAGCCATGAAAGAAGGTGCTTACGATTTTCTCGAAAAACCACTGCAACCTGCACTACTGATCAACCAACTGCAGCGCGCAGTGGAGAAAAGGCAGTTAGTATTAGAAAACCGGAAACTAAAGCAAAATATTGCCCAACAAACAGGCTTAGAAGCCCTCATTATTGGAGAATCAGCGGCCATCAAGAGCATTCGTCAACATATATCTTCTTTGGCTCAAGCCAATATCGACACCATTATTTACGGTGAAACGGGCTGTGGTAAAGACGTCGTTGCCCGAGCTTTGCATCAATTTAGTCTTAGAAACAAAGGCCGATTCATTGCCATCAACTGTGGTGGCATCAGCGAAAGCCTGATTGAAAGCGAGCTATTTGGTCACGAAGCTGGTGCCTTCACAGGCGCTAATAAACGTCACATTGGCAAAATAGAAGCCGCCAATGGGGGCACCTTGTTTCTTGATGAAATAGAAACCATGCCACTACCCGCACAGATAAAATTATTAAGAGTGTTACAAGAACGCACGATTGAACGCGTTGGTAGTACCCTGCCCATTCCCGTTGAGCTGACCGTCATCGCTGCCAGTAAGGACAACCTTGCCCAATTAGGCGAAGAGGGAAAATTCCGTAAAGACCTGTTTTACCGCCTTAACGTTGCCAGTCTCACCATTCCACCTCTCAGAGATCGTCCTGAAGACATCCTTCCCCTTTTCCATCATTACGCCCACAAAGCCGCCGAGCATTTTTCTCGCCCTCTACCTCTGATCACATCTGCGTACTTAGAATACTTAATTCAACACCCGTGGCCAGGCAATGTACGTGAACTAAAAAATGCCGCCGATCGTTTTGTGCTCGGTATCAGTGAAACCTCCCTCGCCTCCATTAAACGCGAAGACGATAGTAACGGCAGTTACGAAGAACGCATGGAGCAATTTGAACGCCACATTATCGAAGAAGGACTAAGAGTCACAAACGGCCAATTAAACGAAGCGGCCGAACTGTTGGATATGTCACGCAAGACACTGTATCGCAAAATGAAAAAACACCAATTAGATAAACAACACTTTAAAGCGTTCGAAGATGAAGGACAAGAATGACCCATTTTTTATTTCCAATGAGACTCTAAAGTCCCAACACCTAAAAAATATAAGCCTAATAAACACACAACCCTATGTTTTATATAGTTTTTTCACTATTGGCACCAGCCTTGCTATATTTTATGCGCCGACAAGGCAGTCAATCCAGTGAACCCACAGGATTGACTCATCTCCGACAACGGAACCTCCCGACCGGTGATAACAATAAAAAATACATCTCGAGGAAAACAATAATGTCTATTAAATTACTGACTGGTTTAATGCTCTCTAGCTCACTCTTGATAGGAAGCAGTGTCGCTTTAGCCGATGATTGCAGCTATCGTGGCGTACTGGATGATAAGTTCTGTGATGAAAACTACGACCTCGTCGCTGATCTTCCAAAAGATCAAAGCCAATGGCGCGATCCTAGTACTTTAGTGTTTACCTACACGCCGGTAGAAGATCCTGCAGTTTACAAAGACGCATTCAGTGACTTCCAAAAATACCTTAGTGAAGTGACGGGTAAAAAAGTCGTGTATTACACGGTTCACTCCAATGCGGCCGAAGTGGAAGCTTTGCGCTCAGGTCGTTTACACATTGCAGGTTTCTCAACAGGTCCAACAGGTTACGCGGTTAATTTAGGCGGTCTTGTTCCTATTGCCGTAAAAGGCACCGAGGAAGCCTTTCAAGGCTACAACCTAGTCACTATTGTCCGCAAAGACAGTAGCATCATGAAAATGGCGGATTTAAAAGGCAAGGTCGTTGCCCATACATCGGCATCGTCAAACTCGGGAAACCTTGCTCCACGAGCGATCTTTCCAGCGCTAGGGCTGACACCAGATCAAGACTATGAAGTCAAATACTCAGGCAAACACGACCAGTCTGTTATGGGCGTATTGTCAGGCGATTACGATGCCGCTCCGGTTGCTTCTGACGTTCTAAAACGTATGATTGATGCCAAACGTATCAATGAAGAGGACTTCCGTATTATTTATACCAGCCCCCGTTTTCCAACCTCTTCGTTTGGGTATGCTTACGATTTGAACCCAGAACTGGTTGAAAAAATTAAACACGCCTTTTTCACCTTCCGCTTCCCCGCTGAAATGCAAAAAACCTTTGGTGGCGCTGATCGCTTCTTCCCAATTACTTATAAAGAAGATTGGCAGGTCATCCGCGATATTGCCCACTCTTCTGGTACCGCCTATACCAAAACAGGACTTAAGCAGCTGGCGGAAGCCGATGCCGCTAAAGCCGCTGCCGACAAACGCGCCAAAGAAGCTGCCAGCAAAAGCCAATAAGCAGCGACTACTCGCTTAATCGATTAAAAATTCACTTAATACATGCTAACAACCTAAAGCATCAGGTTGTTAGCCCTCTTCGCCTGTAGGAAACGATTATGTCTGTCACCCAAAGCTCTACTGAGCACTCAAACTTCCTTGAAATTCTCAACTTAAAAAAAGAATACACACCTGGCAACCCCATTTTAAAAGGCATAGATATTCACATTACGGAACCTGGGATTGTGGCCATTATCGGCCCGTCTGGGACAGGAAAAAGTACTCTATTACGTTGTATCAACCGATTAATTGATCCCACGGAAGGAAAGATCTTGTTTGATAACGCCGACCTTTGCTTAGCCAAAGGTGCTCAGCTACGCAAACTACGCCGTCAAGTTGGCATGGTGTTCCAAGAGTACAATCTTGTTGAGCGCCTCACTGTGATTGAAAACGTCTTAACTGGAAGGCTCGGTTATATGTCTGCATGGCAAGCGTGGCGCCGCAAATTTAGCCAACAAGATATCAATACCGCCTTTGAATTACTCGATGCCGTTGGTTTAACCGAACATGCGAGTAAACGTGCTGACAGTTTATCTGGCGGTCAACGTCAACGTGTCGGTATTGCCCGAGCCGTAATGCAAAACCCTCGTATCTTGCTTGCGGATGAACCGACCTCATCGCTTGATCCTAAAACGGCAGTCGAAATCATGGAATTGTTAGAGCGTTTTTCACAAGAAAAAAATATTCCCGCTTTAGTGAATATTCACGACGTTAAGCTAGCTAGCCGCTTTGCGAAACGCATGATAGGTATGAGTAATGGCGTGGTAGTGTACGATGGCCCACCAGAAGGCATCACTGACGAGCACCTAAAACAAATCTATGGAGGTGAATCATGGCTGGCGTAAACTCAACTCACTCACAAGTAAATATAGACAGAGAAAATCCGTTTAAGCATAACTGGCTAGTAAGCTCACTTTGGCTACTGGTCATCTGTTATGTCATCTACTCCTTCAATGCAATGGATCTGAGCTTGGGGCGAATTAGTGATGGTTTAGGGCACGCCAGTGAATTATTAGCACGCATGGTGCCACCCAACTTTGGTCGTTGGTCGCTACTCTTAAGCGGCCTCATAGAAAGTTTAGAAATTGCTATTATTTCAAGTATTTGCGGCATTTTCATTTCATTATTCCTCGGATTATTTGCCGCACGTAATTTAATGCCAAGCTGGATCAGTACGCCTGTACGGGCTTTGATTGCCCTTTGTCGCACTTTTCATCCCGTTATCATTGCTATTTTGTTCGTCAAAAGTGTTGGCTTTGGCGCGCTAGCAGGCATTCTCACCCTCGTCGTTGCGTCAATTGGCTTTATTGCCAAACTGTTTGCTGAAGCGATTGAAGAGATTTCTCTCAAACAGGTGGAAGCCATTCGAGCGACCGGTGCCGGTTTTACCAGCATCATTTTATTTTCCGTCATGCCACAAGTATTTGCGCGTTTTATTGGCTTTTCAACCTATCAGCTCGACTCGAATTTGCGTAACTCCACCATGGTCGGCATTGTCGGCGCGGGCGGATTAGGAGGAACTTTATTCTCGGCCTTCCAGCGCTTTGATTATGACTTTGTGGCGGCCATTTTAATCGTCATTATCGCTCTAATCATGTTTGGCGAGTTTCTATCCAACATCGTTCGACGCATTTTTCGCTAACCTGACTTAGGAGCATTTTTATGAACGCTATTGATCATCATTGGCAACGTTTTACGCTAAAGCAGAAACTCTCTCGCTATGCTGTCTATTTGGTTTTGGTAATAGCTTTTATCCAGTCCATTCAATCTGTCGAGGTAATTCCCGAGTTCCTACTGGATGCACCAGAACAAATGGCAGATATGTTTTCTCGCATGTGGCCCATGGATTTCGCCTACTATCCAGTCACGGTTCATGACGCCATGATTGAAACCCTCAACATTGCCACACTGGGAACCTTAATTACGTTGATTTTTGCCATTCCTTTAGCCCTTATGAATGCCAGCAACATCGTAAGCTCAACTTGGTGTCACTGGATTTCAAAGTTTTTTCTGGTGTCTTCGCGCTCGGTAAACTCTTTAGTTTGGGCGCTCTTGTTTGTCTCTATCTTTGGCCCTGGAGTCATCGCTGGCGTATTGGCTATTGCCTTCCGCTCCATAGGTTTTGTTGGCAAACTTTTAGGAGAGGCACTCGAAGAAGTTAACATGGGGCTCCATTGAAGCGCTAAAAGCCACTGGGGCATCTTGGCTGTCTATTTTACTAAAAGGTTATTGGCCACAAGTCTTACCCGCTTTTTTTAGTATCGTCCTTTTTCGTTGGGACATTAATGTCCGAGAGTCTGCGGTACTTGGGTTAGTGGGCGCGGGCGGTATCGGTGTAGTACTAGATGACTCAATGAACTTGTTCCAATGGGACCGAGTTGCTGTATCGTTATTAGCGATTTTCATTATCGTAATTCTAGCCGAAATTCTAGTGGTAAACGTGCGTAAGCGTCTCATCTAAACAATCGCTATGACTACCCGTTAAGCAATAAAAAAGGAGTCCGCATTGGACTCCTTTTTGTTTATACAGTCAAAAAATCAATCGATATTCTTTGACTCAACCAAACCATCAGGACGCTTAGGAAAAATACGTCGCACCACAACAAAGAACAGTGGCACAAAGAAAATCGCCAACACAGTTGCGGTTAATGTACCACCCACAATACCCGAACCAATCGAGATTCGACTGTTGGCGCCAGCGCCAGAAGACAAGGCCAACGGCAGTGTTCCTACCATGAATGCCATCGACGTCATAATAATCGGACGTAACCGTAAACGAGCCGCTTGAGCAGCTGCATCCCATACGTTCAACCCTCGACGGTAAGCCGCTTCCGCAAACTCAACGATCAATATCGCGTTTTTCGACGATAGACCAATGGTCGTTAACAGAGCCACTTGGAAATACACATCGTTTTCCAAACCACGTAAATGCGCTGCTGCTGCCGACCCAATGACACCAAGCGGTATCACCAATATCACCGAGAATGGCACTGTCCAACTTTCATATAGAGCCGCAAGACACAAAAACACAACTAGGATAGAAATCCCATAGAGTATTTGAGTTTGTCCGCTTGATAATCGCTCTTGATAAGACAGACCACTCCACGCGCCAGTTACACCAGCTGGCAAATCGTCAGAAATACGCTGCAACTCATCCATTGCGGCCCCCGAACTCACCCCATCGGCTCCTGAACCTTGGATTTCATAAGAAGCTAATCCATTGAAACGCGTTAAACTTTTTGGTCCGTAAGTCCATTCACTCTTAGCAAATGCCGAAAACGGCGTCATGGTGTTACCACTACCACGTACATACCAATGTTGTAGATCCTCAGGGGAAGAACGGTATTGCGCATCACCTTGCATATAAACAGTTTTGACTCGTCCACGATCAATGAAGTCATTTACATAAGAGCCTGCCCATGCGCTACTTAATGTTGAGCTGATGTCCGACAAAGACAAACCGAGTGCCGAGGCTTTTTCTTGGTCAATATCAATATGCAGCTGTGGTGCCTCTGAATCAGAACCAAGACGAACACCGATCAACAGAGGGCTAGTGTTGGCGTTTTGCAATAGCGCATCACGCATTTCCAATAAGGTGGCTCGGTCAGTGTTACCCGTTGCTTGTAGCTGGAAAGTGAAACCACTACTTTGCCCTAACCCTTGAATAGATGGCGGTATCAACGAAAAAATTCTCGCATCTCGCAGCCCAGCAAACGCACCGTATGAACGGCCAACAATCGCACCAGCACTGTTTTCTGGTCCAACACGCTCGCTCCAATCTTTTAAGGCAACAAATGCCATACCGGCATTTTGTCCGCTGCCCATAAAGTTAAAACCAGAAATAGTGAAGATGGCGCTTACATTATTTTTTTCTTTTTCCAAAAAGTAGCTTTCCACTTCTCGCATCACTTTGTCAGTACGAGACATGGAGGCACCTTCAGGCAAAGACACCATCACCATGACACGGCCCTGATCTTCCGTTGGCAAGAAACCAGACGGTAAGGTCATCATTAAACCACTTAAGCCAGCCACAATAATGCCGTAACCTAGCATCCAACGAACAGGCTTCTTAATAATGCGATTAACACCACTAAAATATTTCCCTGTTGCACGATCAAAATTACGGTTAAACCAAGCACCTAAACCTTTTTTAGCTGTTTCATGATTAGCTTTTAAGAAGGTGGCACATAGAGCTGGCGTCAAGGTTAATGCAACCAAAACAGACAAAGTCATTGCCGCAACGATAGTGATGGAGAACTGGCGATAAATCACCCCAGTGGAACCACTAAAGAAGGCCATAGGCAAAAACACCGCAGACAAGACAACCGCAATACCAATCAAGGCACTGGTAATCTCTTTCATCGATTTTATCGTTGCCTCTTTGGGAGACAATTTATCTTCTTCCATTACTCGTTCGACGTTCTCAACCACAACGATCGCATCGTCCACCAGCAAACCGATGGACAAAACAATACCAAACATAGTGAGTGTATTAATGGAGAAGCCAAATAGTTCTAAAATACCAAATGTACCCAAAAGAACAACAGGCACGGCAATCGCCGGTATTAATGTTGCACGCCAATTCTGCAAAAAAATGAACATGACGATAACAACTAACAAAATAGCTTCAAACAGTGTTTTCACTACCTCTTCAATAGAGATACGAATAAAGCTAGTATTATCAACCGGATACGAAAGCTTATAGCCATCTGGTAAACTACCAGACAAACCATTTAATACTTTTTTAACCGCCTCAGAAGTAGACAGCGCATTCGCTCCAGGAGCCAGCATAACCGCCATACCTGAAGCCGGATGACCGTTCAAACGTGGAATATAGCCATAAGACTCACTGCCTAATTCGACTCGAGCCACATCACTTAAACGAACCGTAGCACCGCTATCATCATACGCTAGAATAATATTGTTAAATTGCTCAACTGTTTGCAACTTAGACTGTGCCGTGACGGTAACGTTTAATTCTTGCCCTTGCACAATAGGGTAAGCTCCTAGGCTACCCGCTGCGACTTGAGTATTTTGGGCACTAATGGCAGACGATATGTCAGAAGGCATTAGTTTATAAGACGCTAATTTCAGCGGGTCTAACCATATGCGCATGGCATATTCCGCACCAAACACCTGAATACTACCGACCCCATTCACACGGGAAACGGGATCTTGAACTGTCGAAACCAAAAAATCCGAAATATCATTCGCAGTGTCTTGGTCTGTTTCATCATAAATGGCCGCAACCAGCAAAAAATCTGAGTTCGATTTTTTTACAGTCACGCCATTTTGCTGCACTGAATCGGGCAGATTCGAGGTGATTTGCTGTATTTTGTTTTGCACTTGAACTTGAGCAATATCCGCATCCGTACCTTGCTCAAAGGTCACATTGATACTGGTACGACCGCTAGAACTGCTTGAGGAAGAAAAATACAACAAGCCGTCTAAGCCGGTAAGCTGTTGCTCCAGTATTTGCGTCACACTGTTCTCAACCGTTTCAGCAGAAGCACCAGAATAAGTCGCCGAAATACTAATAGTAGGTGGCGCTACGTTTGGATATTGAGCAATCGGCAGGTTCAAAATGGACGCAAGGCCTGCCAACATGATCGCAATGGAGATAACCCATGCGAAGACCGGACGATTAATAAAAAATTGCGCAAACATAGATTAGTTCCCTTGGGCTGAAGAGCCATTCGAGTTGTCGGCAACAATCGCGCCAGTTTGACTATCACGCTTCATATTTACCGTGGTCACCTCACTTCCCGATCTGATTTTTGACGACCCTTCAACAACGACTTTATCACCCGCCTTAATACCTTCCGTGACTAACCACTGGTTATCTACTGTTCTTTCTACAGTCAGAATTCGGCTTTCTATTACATTGTTCGCATTGACCACATACGCAATGGGATTGCCTTTTACATCTCTAGAAACGCCCTGCTGTGGTACCAAAAGTGCAGCATTATGAGTCAATTCATGGATCAAACCACGCACAAACATGCCAGGAAGCAACAAGTTGTCAGGGTTAGGAAACTCCGCACGAAGTGTGACACTGCCTGTCGATTCATCCACACTGACTTCTCGTGCTTTTAATGTACCTTGATCTTGATATTTGGTGCCATCTTCCAACAACAAAGCAACCTTATTAGAACCCTTTTCAACATCATCTAATGCCAAAAAAGTGCGCTGTTTAAGCTGATCCAAACTGGTTTGCGCCAAGTCAACAAAGATTGGATCCAATGAACGTACTGTCGTCATTACCGTCGCTTGACTGCCTGTTACCAATGCGCCAACCGTTACTTGCGAAATACCGATGCGGCCATCAATAGGCGAACGAATTTTGGTATAATCGAGATTAATTTTGGCACTTTCTAGTGCGGCTTCTGAGCCTTTTTGTTTAGCTGTTGCTTCTAAAAAAGCTACTTGCGCATCATCAAGATCTTGCTGAGACACGTTATTTTGCTTGCGCAATTGCGTGTAACGCTCATATTTTAGCTGCGCGGACTTTAGGCTGGCGTTGGCAGATTCTAAATCAGCCTGTGCTTGCTTGTAGGAAGAAATATAAGTGGAATCATCTAGCTCATAAAGCAAATCTCCAGTCTTAACATCTTGACCTTCTTCAAAAAAACGCTTTTTTACGATACCCCCCACTTGTGGGCGAATCTCCGCAACCAAGCTAGACGTAGTTCGGCCAGGCAGTTCCGTGATTAAATCTATCTTTTGGGGTTCGATAGTCACAATACCCACTTGAACTTTCGGTGGGGATGGTGCAACAGCAGACTTAGGCGCCTCCTCCTGACAACCAGCCAACAACAGAACAAGCAGCACACTTGAAGCATATTTAAATCTAGACAACATTGAGGAGACTTCCTTTTGAAACATTGAGAATGATCATTCGCTAGCACTATAATATAAGCTATATACCTAATATATGACAAAACGTGCAAATAAATGAGAACTAATAAATTACCCTATGACAGCGCCCAACGGAAACAATGCATTATTGATGCCACGGAACAACACGCACTAACAAAAGGCTTCCATAAAGCAAGTATGAGCGAAATTGCTAAATCCGCAGGATTAAGTGTAGGGCAAATTTACCGCTATTTTGCCCACAAAGACGACATTATTCGTGAGGCTCGTCGAACAGTTTACACAAAAACGATTACAGTTTATGGCCTCTTTTCTGGACAAAAAAGATTGGTTAAATCGTCATTTTTCTGAGGAAAATCAAGAAACTCATAACATGAGAGTGATGCATGCAGAAATTCAAGCCGAAGCCACTCGAAACCCTGTCATTGCTGAAATCTACGTAGAATCCCACAACCGCTTACAAAACAGAGCTGTGGGTATTTTACAATCACGCTATCCAACCATCACCAAAAGCGAGGCTATTGCACGAATTGAAATGCTAGTGACACTGACAGAAGGATTACTGGTCCGCTGGGATTTCCAAACAAGACCTTTCAATGAGGAAATGCAACAAATTTATCGCCAAACATTGGATATTATTTTACCTGACAACATTTAATTAATGAGGTTTAAAAATTGCTCTAATTTGTGGCCAACGGCTCACTATCATGGCAATAAAGATCAGTAAACAACCAATCACCTGACCGCCCCCCATAGACTCGCTAAACCAAAATACAGCGAAAATAGCGGTCCATACAGGCTCTAAATTCATAATCACCGCAGCATGACTGACAGGCGTCAAACTCATCCCATAAGTCTGCAATAAAAATCGTAAACTGCTAGCAATCAAGGTACTTGCCAAAAACCAACCTGCGACCTCAATACTAATGCTGTGTGGTAAGGTTTCTGTTAACAAAGAAAGAAACAGTAGCAAACACCCTGCCACACTTAATTGAATAGCCGTCAGAACTAATGCGTGCATACGCATTGAAAAACGCGACAATAAGTTCAATTGTAAAGCTGACCCTAGGGCAGCCCCCAAAAAATACAAATGCGCAAATTCAAAGTCTAAACCGTTATTGAGTGCCAAAAAACCAAGTCCAATAATCGCCACTGGCAGAGCAACCCAAATGCTCAAAGGCGGCCTAGCGCCAAACATAAACCGTGCAACTACGGGAACGAGCACCACACCAAGACTGGTAATAAAAGCGCCCACACCAAGATTAGAACCTTGATCCAATCCCGTTACCCAAAACATCATGGTAATGCCCATTACCATGCCGACCAAACTGGCCTGCTTAACGTCTTGCCAGTCTAGACCTCGAAAATATTTTTGCCCTGCTAAAAATAATACGAAACCGGCAATAATAAAACGCACACCCATAAAAAACAGCGGTGGCAAACCGGCCAATGCTTCTTTCGAAAATATCCAGCCAAAACCAGCAAGAATGGTCACAAATACCAAAATAAGCTCAGCTTTTATATGAGTAACCTGTTTCAAACATCTTCCTTATAAAATAAAACGTACTAACATTAGACAACACAAAAAAGCCCGCACACCTAGTACAAAAAGACTAGATTAGCGGGCTTTGAAAAGGATTATTTACCCTTTAAGAAAGTCTATTTTGCGCCTTTAGGCCAAGCGATCACAATAGAAATCAAAGCAGCAACAGCCAACAACCAGCTGTACTGAACATAACCAATCAAAGCAAAAGGAGAAACCGCCGCCAAAGAAGAGGCTAGCAATATTTGCGCACCATAAGGTAAAACACCTTGTACCACACATGAGAAAATATCGAGCAAGCTGGCACTGCGTCTTGGATCCACATTGTAGCGTTCAGCGATATTTTTTGCGACAGAACCGTTGATTAAAATAGACACCGTATTGTTCGCCGTGCATAAATTGGTTAACGCGACGGCAGCACTGATGCTCAATTCTCCCGCTCGTGTTGAGCCAGCTTTGGCACCTAGTATACGACTAATACGCTCAATCGCACCCACTAGCCATGCTAAACCACCTTGAGATTTCATTAAAGCGGCAAGACCACCAATCAATAGCGAAAGAATCAAAATTTCCTGCATACCAGTGTAACCAGCATAAATATCAGAAGACCAAGAAGCCACTGTGTAATCGGCCTCCATAGTCAAACCAATCCCCCCGCCAAAATAATCCCGCTGAACAAAACCAACATGACGTTCACACCAGCGATTGCTAGGCCTAGTACTACAACATAAGGCAAAACTCGAATGAGATCATAATCTTGAATATCAGCGATCTGCGCATGACTGCCTTGGAAAAACAACCACACTAATGTCACCAATGCTGCAGGTAAGGCAATCTTAAAATTCATGCGGAATTTATCACGCATATCACAGCCTTGCGTTCTCGTCGCCGCGATGGTGGTATCTGAAATAATCGACAAATTGTCACCAAACATAGCGCCGCCAATCACAGTACCAACCGTCAGTAACAAAGGTAAATCTGCCGCTTCCGCTACACCAATCGCGATGGGAGCAATCGCGGCGATCGTTCCCATGGACGTTCCCATCGAAGTCGCCACAAACGCGGTAATCACAAATAAACCCGGCAACAATAAGGCTGGAGGCACGACACTTAAACCGAAATTGACGGTGGCATCCACACCACCCACACTTTTTGCGACACTAGCAAAGGCACCAGCCAACAAATAAATCAGGATCATAGTAATAATGGTGTTATCACCCACACCATTAATAAAAGTTTCAATACGCTGATTAAAATGCCCTTTACCCAACAATATAGCCAAGGCTATCGCAGGCAAAATCGCGACGGGGGCAGAGATCTGATAAAAGGCAAAGTCTACACCTTCGGACTGATACCAAAGGCCACTACCAACAAAAAGAATAAGAAAAAGTAACAGTGGCAACAGTGCCAAAGGAGATTTAGAAGTCATATCGTCTGAGGATTCCAGATTGAGTTAGCCCTGTGACTTGTGATCTTAGGGAAGAAGGCGCGAATGATAGTAAAAAGTCATGCATGAGACTAATAATAAATCGCGATGTCGTTGTTACCAAACATTATAACAAAAAAGATTAAATTTAAAATTCATTATACCAAACAGATATATGCTTTTGACATAAAAAGCCCAGTATCAACCAGTCATCCATTTGACTCATTCACACTGGGCTAAGTCGTCATTAAATACGGCTAACAATCGAAAAAAGTGATAGCGAAAAAGCTATTTTTTAAGTTTGTATGCAACCACATAGTCGCCAATGGTTGTACCAATAGACCCGTGCCCGCCAGCTACCTGAACCACCATCTGCTCCCCCTTGCTGTTCAAGTAAGTCATGGGTGTAGCTTGCCCACCGGCAGGTAAACGGCCTTTCCATAACTCCTCGCCCGTAGCCATGTCATAGGCTCGCAAGTAGTTATCAACCGCCGCGGCCATAAAGACAACCCCACCATCAGTAATTACTGGGCCACCAATGCCGGGCATACCCATTTCTATTGGCAGCTTCAATGGTGTCATATCTTCAATGGTACCGTTTTTGTGCTTCCAAACAGTCTTGCCAGTTTTAAGATCGGCACCAGCCACATAACCCCATGGTGGTTGCTGACAAGGAACGCCCAAAGGAGATAAAAAAGGTTTTAACTGAACGGCAAAATTGGCACCATCGTTAGAGTTCACGCCTTGTTCACCTTTGTTTGTTTCACTCAAATCTAAGTCCGCTTTTGGTACTAGAGTCGATGTAAACGCGAGATACAAAGGCATCCCGAACATTTGTTGACGCTTCGGATCAACTGCAATGCTGCCCCAATTAAACACACCAAAATTGCCAGGATAGACAATAGACCCTTGCTCTGAAGGTGGCGTATAACGCCCTTCATAACGCAGCTGTTTAAATTCAATACGACACAATAACTGATCTAACGGTGTCGCCCCCCACATATCCGCTTCGGTTAAATCGGCTGGTTTAAAAGACAGTGCTGAAGTGGGCTGAGTTGGCGCCGTATAGTCACCAGGAATCGCGCCTTGCGGTGCTGGCTCTTCGGTTATTGGAAAAATCGGTTCACCAGTGGCTCGATTCAACACATACACATCCCCCTGCTTTGTCGGAACAACCAAAGCAGGCTGCTTGCCTGATGGGGTATCTAAATCCAATAAAGAAGGTTGCGCAGGTGTGTCCATGTCCCACAAATCATGGTGAACAAACTGTTGCACCCAAGACACTTGGCCGGTTTCTAAACTTAACGCCACCACAGAGGTAGCGTATTTTTCTTCTGCTGGACTACGGTACATGCCCAACTGATCCGGCGTACGATTACCCATGGGGAAATACGCTAATCCTAATTTTTCATCCGCACTGGCCACCGACCAACTATTTGGCGAGCCTCGTCGCATACACATCATCCGTGCCAATTGGCGCTGTATCATCAGGGTTTCCAGAATCCCAGTTCCACTTTAATGCCCCCGTTTTTACATCGTAAGCGCGAATCACACCAGAGGGAGAATTAATATCGTAGTTATCATTGACGGACCCTGCAACAATCACCACGCCACCAGCAACCAATGGTGGCGACGTAGAGTAATAATAACCTGACTGTTTAAACGGCATGTTGTGCATTAAATCCAAGACACCATTGTCAGCAAAGTTCGCACAACGGGCCCCCGTCGTTGGATCTACGGCTATAAGACGCGCATCGGACGTTGGTAAGAACAATTGGGCGTCACACTGCATACTATTTAGACTTTCTGCAGGAACAGACGCTTTTTGTACAGGTGGAAGCGTATCCACATTAGACGGTGGTAAGTAAGACACACCGCGACAAGTCTGGTGTTGACGCTGACTGTCAGCAGGCACTTTTGCATCGTATACCCATTGCTCCTCTCCGGTATCGGCATCCAATGCCACAAGCCAGTTATGTGGAGTACAAACATAAAGGGCATTCGCCAATTTTAGCGGAGTTGCTTCGTACGTTGTCTCGCCAATATCCTTTGGCCCTTTTTTATCACCAGTCTGATATTGCCACGCTAACTGAAGCTGATTTGCATTGTCTGGCGTAATTTGACTTAGAGGAGAAAAACGCTGCCCCAAATTACTACGTCCATAGGCGTTCCACTCTCCCTGATTGACATCCCCCATATCGGCATCAGACATAGTGACAGAACGTGTCATTTGACCTTCGAGTGTTGTTGGTGACGCCATGAACAAAGGAGATAGCGTCACTAAAGCCGTCGCGATCCAAACGGGAAGTAAAAAACGACTACCACCACGGTGTTTAAAATACGCCATGAGTAAGAGCGGAATAGCGAGAACTAAGAAAAGCCCCATACGCGTTGCAAGAGGCCACCAGCTTAAACCTGACTCAGTAATCGACCAAATCAAGGTACCAATTAACAACAAAGCATATAAAAAATTGGCGGATTTACTGCGTTTTTTTAACAATAAAGCAACGGCAATAAATGCCACACCAGCAATAACATAATAGAGACTGCCACCAAGTGACACTAGCCAGCCACCACCCACTAGCAAAGCTAAACCAATAGCCCAAAAGAGTACCGAGAGAACAATCATAGGACACAATCCCTTCGCGTTTAAATTCATTGTTTAATTCATAAAAAAATAAGCTACACGACAAAACAACCGTCAGCGGCTTAATTACAATAAATGATTACAACTCAAAGTAAAAGTGTAGTGCATAAAACAACAAAATAGACTTTTTTCTTACATATTTATCATCAAATCCATCTCAAACTTCAGTGACATCATAACCATACACGGTATCTAACTTAGATTGGATAACATTAGGAACAAATCGGCCAGCGACTTGGAGCGCAGTCAATTTCATCCTACCAAGCACGTCCCCATGCATGTGATATAAGCCGGCATTAGCTTTCGACATTTGCTGAATTTTAGTCGCTCTGGGTTTGCGTAAGTGTTCATATTGAAACAAAGCATCTTTCAAGCTATGGCGAGACAGGCATTTTGCCAAAACATAACCATCTTCAATCGCCATCGCCGCGCCTTGCGCCATAAAAGGCAACATTGGATGACAAGCATCACCTAATAAAACAACTCGACCTTGATGCCAGGTTGACAATGGCTCACGACCATTTAATGCCCATAAAAACGTGCTGCGTGCAGATTGAAGTAATTCGCTTACTTCGGGATGCCAGCCAGCAAACGCTCGCTTTAACTCGTCAACATTACCCTCTTCGCGCCATGACTCTGACAACCAATCACTTCGCTCTTCCACAGCGACAAAATTCACATAATCACCGCCACGCAGGTAATAACTGACAAAATGACGGCCTGGTCCTGCCCACACACAGGCATCAGGCTTCACATCAACAGTCAGATCACTCACTGGAATCACCCCACGCCAAGCAACTTGCCCCATAAAAGTTGGACGCTCTTGCCCTAACATTTGCTCGCGTACTTTTGAACGAATACCATCTGCACCAATTAACAAATCAGCGCTGAACACACGACCATCTTCGAGCAACAAACTGACTGGCTGACGCTCGAGGTTCTCGCGATAACTAACCACCGCAGCATTTAGGACCAACTCCACACCCGCTTGTAAACAAGCTTCTACAAGAACTCGGTGTAAATCTGCGCGATGCAAGTGCCAATAAGGCGCGCCATAACGACTTTCTGCCGAAGTCCCTAGAGGTGATTTAAGATAGTATTCACCCGTTTTATAGTCACGGATCGCTGCATATTCCGGCACAAAAGCAAAAGGTCGTAATTCATCCTCTAAACCCAAATGTCGTAACACTTTCAAGGCGTTAGGGCTTATCTGTAAACCTGCCCCCACTTCACTAAGCGTAGCGGCCTGCTCACAGACCACCACTTGCCTCCCCTGCTTAGTCAGAGCCAATGCAGCACACAAACCACCAATCCCCGCCCCAGCAATCACAACATGACTCAGCTGATCCACACACCTTTCCTTTTTTTATAAATAACAAATTTATATGAATTACAGAGCGCCATCTTAGCGAATTTCAAGCGGAATAAAACCGATCTATATCATGCTTAATAAAACCTAACGGGCAAAAAAAATTTCAAATACTATGGCTCGATCCTTGCTTTATTCCCTCAGTAGTGCGAAAACACTATGCGTGACCTAACAAAAAGACAACGATATCACTGGGTCTAACCTTATAAAGTGAAGAAGTCTCCCCAATGTGGGGCGGATGCACAAAAAAGGCACACAATCATGTGCAAATTTAAAGCACCCACCTCCGGCTTGATAAAGAGAACGAGGTATACATGGAAAAACTAACGAGCCATTATCAGTCATCTAATTTTTTTGATGAGTTAATAGATGACAAGGGCGCCCCAAGATCTCCAGCAAAACAACTCTTGGGATATCTAGACAGTCTCTCAGAAGATGAACTCGAAAAAAGACGTCTCACCGCCGAAGCGACGATACAAGAGATGGGTATCAGCTTCACGGTCTACACAGAAGAAGGCAATATAGATAGAGCATGGCCCTTTGACATCATTCCCCGAACCATTGAAGCCTCAGACTGGAAAATCGCAGAAGCAGGATTAAAACAACGACTCACCGCCCTAAACCTTTTTATCAACGACCTCTACCACGATCAAAACGTCATCAAAGACGGCATTATCCCAGAACACATTATTAAAGACTCAAAAAACTTTCGACCTGAATGCGTCGGCGTATCGCCAGCCTATGGCGTTTGGGCACATATCTGTGGTACGGATTTAGTACGTGATGAAAACGGTGACTTCTTTGTATTAGAAGACAACCTAAGGGTACCTTCTGGTGTGTCTTACATGTTAGAAAATCGTGCTATTACTAAACGCGTACTGCCAGAATTGTTTGAAAACGAATCCATCCTGCCAGTTGACTCTTATACCTCACAACTGTTTGACACCTTAGCCGCTTTATCACCCAGAAACATAGAAAACCCAGAAATCGTTGTACTCACACCGGGTATCTATAATTCCGCTTATTTTGAACATGCTTTCTTGGCACAGCAAATGGGAGCAGAGTTGGTCGAAGGCAGCGATCTGTTTGTCGACAGCGACGATTGTGTTTATATGAAAACCATCGACGGTCCAGAACGTGTGGATGTCATTTATCGTCGCATAGACGACTTATTTATCGACCCTGAAGCCTTTGATCCTGAATCTGTGTTGGGTGTGGCAGGTTTGATGCGCGCATGGCGAGCAGGCAATGTGGCATTGGCTAACGCACCAGGCGCCGGTGTGGCCGATGACAAAGTCGTATACGCGTATGTACCTGCAATTATCCGCTACTACCTAAACGAAGAGCCAATTCTAAAGAATGTCAAAACCTTCTTGTGCGATGACCCAGAACAGCGGGCTTATGTGTTAGAAAATCTTGATAAATTAGTCGTTAAACCAGCCAACGAATCCGGCGGCTACGGTATGCTAGTTGGCCCACATTCCACCAAAAAAGAACAAGCCTTGTTTGCCGAATTGATTACGAAAAACCCTCGTAATTATATTGCTCAGCCAACACTAAAATTATCCACCGCACCAACACTGGTTTCCAAAGGTGTCTTAGAACCTCGCCACTTAGATCTGCGTCCTTTTATCCTGCAAGCCAAGGAGACCTACGTCACCACTGGCGGCCTCACACGTGTGGCCATGAAAAAAGGTTCCTTGGTCGTTAATTCGTCACAAGGTGGTGGTAGTAAAGATACTTGGATCGTAGAAACAAAGGGGCAGTAATCATGTTATCTAGAGTCGCAGAACGCTTATATTGGAGCGCCCGATACTTGGAGCGCGTTGAAAACACCGCCCGTTTGGTCAGTGTGTATGACGATCTACTTTTCGATCTTCCAAAAGACATAGAAGTATCTTGGTACAATCTTATTGAGATTTTAAGTGGCGAAGAAATTTTCGAACAACGCTACAAAGTAAAAGACGAACGCAACGTAGTGAAATTCCTGTTAGCGGATGACACAAATGCCAGCTCTATGCTGTCATCATTAAAAATGGTCCGCGAAAACATTCGCACAACCCGCGATGTGGTACCCAAAGAAACATGGGAATTGATTAACGAACTCGATCTGTATGCTCAGCAAAACATTAAACAAGGCATTAACCGTTCGGAACGTCATCTGTTCTTAAATACCATCATCGAGGGCTGCCAAAAAATCATCGGCCTCTTTGCTGGCGCCATGAGCCGTGATTCTGGCTGGCACTTTCTTATTATGGGACGCTATTTAGAACGTGCTGACATGGGCACTCGTATTCTTGATGCGGCCGTTTCGCTGATGCTGAAATCCGAACCGGAAGCGAGAACACAACTCGGGCAAGTGACCTGGTCAAAAGTGCTCAAATCGCAGAGTGCTTATTTGGATTATCGCCGCACCGTAAGAACATCCATCAATGGTGCAAAAGCCGCCACGTTTTTGATGAACGATCCCTGCTTCCCACGCACCTTAGCGTATTGCTTTAAACAAATAGGCGAAGCCGCAACAAAGTTGCCACGAGCAGGGTTACTTACCGCCAAAGTGGATAAAATTCTTGAATTCGATTATCCACTGGTTAGTTCGGAAGATTTGGATGAGGATTTCCACAATCATTTGAATGATCTACAGATCGCCATCATTGAAATAAATCACCAGATCACCGAAAACTGGTTTCATTTTCGGCAAGGAGACGCTGCATGACCATTAGAGTCGCAATACAGCACAAGACTACTTATGAGTTTGACCGCTTTGTAAACGTGGCCCCCCACGTTTTACGACTAAAGCCTGCGGCCCATTCGCGCACTAAAATTCACGCCTACTCTCTGAAAGTCTTGCCTGAAACGCATTTTATCAATGTGCAACAAGACCCATTTGGTAACTTTCAAACTCGCTTGGTATTTCCTGAAAAAACCAATAAATTAGAGTTTTATGTGGAAGTGATTGCTGACATGACGGTCATCAATCCGTTTGATTTCTTTGTTGAAAGCTACGCGGAAACCTTTCCGTTTGCTTATAAAAAAGAACTCAAAAAAGAACTTGATCCCTATTTGCAAGTTACTGAATCCTGTCCATTATTAGACAAATGGCTATCCACTGTTGATCGCAAAAGTGTGCCAATTAATGACTTTCTTGTTTCCATCAACAGCCGTTTAGCGGCCGAAATTGGCTATGGAATTCGTTTAGAGCCAGGTGTTCAAACTTGCGAAGAAACACTAACCTTAAAGAAAGGTTCTTGCCGTGATACCTCTTGGTTACTGGTTCAAATACTGCGCAGTTTAGGCTTAGCCGCTCGATTTGCCTCAGGCTATTTAGTACAGCTCACGGCCGATGTAAAAGCACTCGATGGCCCATCCGGACCAGAAGAAGATTTCACCGACTTACATGCTTGGTGTGAAGTTTTCTTGCCAGGCGCTGGCTGGGTTGGCTTAGATCCAACCTCTGGCTTATTTGCTGGCGAAGGTCACATTCCTCTAGCTTGTACACCAGAGCCAGCATCCGCTGCGCCCATTACCGGCTTTGTAGATAAATGTGAATGCGAATTTAGTTACAGCAACATTGTGACGCGAATCCACGAAGATCCGCGCGTAACCAAACCGTACGCTGAAGGTGAATGGGAAACCATCAAGGCACTTGGTTTTGCGGTCGACAAAGAGCTTGAAGATGGCGACGTTCGTTTAACAATGGGCGGTGAACCAACCTTTGTCTCCATTGATGACATGGATTCAGAACAATGGAACACTGGTGCATTGGGCGCAGAAAAACTTAAGTTAGCCAAAGACTTACTGATCAAAATGAAGCAAGAATTCGGTGCTAACGGCCTACTCCATTATGGGCAAGGCAAATGGTATCCGGGTGAAGAAGTGCCACGTTGGGCGCTGGGTTGTTTCTGGCGCACCGACGGCCAAGCCTTATGGAATGACCCCAAATATTTGGCTCGCGTAGACAAAGACTACAAACACACCATCAAAGACGCGCAAGCCTTTGGGGAATTGTTGTGTGAAAAGCTCGCCCTAGATAAGCAATATCTACAAAGCACTTATGAAGACACGCTTTACTATTTATGGATGGAACAATCCCTTCCTGTGGACGCGGATCCAACCAAAGCCGATTTAAAAGACGATTTAGAACGACGCCGTCTCGCTAAGCTACTGAGCCGAGGATTAAGTACGACAACAGGCTTTATCTTACCGCTGGAGTTTGATAGCTATCAAAATAGCTGGAACAGCTCCCTCTGGCCAATGCGCAGTGATGTGATCACCTTGATTCCTGGCGACAGCCCAATGGGTTATCGTTTACCACTGAATTCTTTGCCAGCGCAAGCCGAAGAAGATCGTATTCCTGAGCGAGACCCCTTTGATCCTCGCCAACCTTTGGCGAACAAAAAAGACAACCCAGTATTAGACAGCGTAGCCAAACAGCATTTTGCTAAAAAACCAGCTGTCGAGCCTGCTTTAGCGCCAGAAAAAACGTTGAAAAACGTGATTCGCACTACCTTGTGTATCGAACCGCGTGATGGCCGCTTGCATATTTTCATGCCGCCAATGACGCATCTTGAGCATTTTGTTGATGTACTTGGACAGCTTGAAGACGTAGCAAAAACGCTGGATTTGCCTATTGTGATCGAAGGTTATGAACCACCAAAAGATCCACGCCTGCAAAAATTTCTGATCACTCCTGACCCAGGCGTTATCGAGGTGAATATTCACCCCGCAGCCAGCTGGAAAGAGTTGGTTCACAATACCGAAACCCTGTATCACCAAGCCTATCTTTCTCGCCTAGGTGCAGAGAAGTTCATGCTGGATGGTCGTCATACTGGCACAGGCGGTGGTAATCACGTAACGCTTGGTGGCCGTACACCGGCAGACAGTCCGCTGCTACGTCGCCCTGAGTTACTGCAAAGTTTGGTCACCTTCTGGCAGCATCATCCCGGCTTGTCTTATCTTTTCTCTGGTATGTTCATAGGCCCAACCAGTCAAGCACCACGTCCAGATGAAGGTCGCGATGAAGCCTTGTATGAAATGGAAATCGCTTTCCAAAACATGCCTTCTGGTTTTGTTGAAGAACCTTGGTTAGTAGATCGCTTGATGCGTAACTTGCTGGTCGATATCACAGGTAACACACATCGCTCTGAATTTTGTATCGATAAACTTTACGCAGCGGGCAGCGCCAGTGGTAGACAAGGTTTATTGGAATTCCGTGGCTTTGAAATGCCGCCGCATCCGCACATGTCTCTCGTGCAAATGCTGTTGTTGCGCTGTTTAGTCGCACGTTTCTGGAAAGAACCGTACAAAAAACCTTTGGTTCGTTGGGGCACCAGCTTGCATGACAAATTCATGCTGCCACATTTTGTTTGGCAAGACGTCAAAGAAGTGGTCGAAGATCTTCAGCGCCATGGTTTCCCATTCAAATTAGAATGGTTAGCACCGTTTGAAGAGTTTCGTTTCCCTCATTATGGTCGTCAAAAAATCGATGACATGGAAATCGAGCTTCGTTGGGCAATTGAGCCTTGGCACGTTCTAGGGGAAGAAATTACCGGCTCGGGCACCGCTCGTTATGTAGATTCTTCTGTTGAACGTTTACAGGTGAAGTTATCTGGCTTAACCGATGGACGCTATGTACTGAGCTGTAATGGCCGTCGCGTGCCGATTCGCGCTACAGGTCGTAAAGGCGAATATGTGGGTGCTGTACGTTACAAGGCTTGGGCGCCACCATCTGCGTTGCACCCAACACTCGGAACCGATACGCCACTCATATTTGATTTGATCGATACATGGAATGGTTTATCTGTGGGCGGTTGTACGTACCATGTGTCTCACCCAGGTGGACGCACCTATGACAATGTACCGGTCAATAGCAATGAAGCGGAAGCCCGTCGCGTTAACCGTTTCTGGGATCATGGCTTCACTCAAGGCACGCTATCTCCACCGCCAGCCTTCAGTGCATTGCGCTCTTTTTACCCGAATGGCGACGTGCCTCGTGCCATGTCACCACCAGCAGAAGAGCCAATGAATGAATATCCGCATACATTAGATCTAAGGAAGCAGTATAATGTTCTCTAATAATTAATTTTTTTAGGCTCAAGCACATTATGCAATTTCAAACAGGTACTTTTTTAACGTCGGTAATCGATGAGAAACCGACGTTATCTTCCGCCTATGATACTCCTATGCATGCTTATGATGAGGCCTTCACGGAAGATCGCCAACCTCGCCCTCATTGGGAATCCATCATGAGTCACATGGAAAGTCTTACCAATGAGGAAATGCTGGATAGACAGCGTCGTGCCCAGCGTATCCTTCGTGAAGATGGCGCCACCTATAATTTAAGCAGCGACCCACTCACTCCCAGTGTTTGGTCGCTGGATCTTATTCCGAATATTATTCAAACCGAAGAATGGCTTACTATCGAACAAGGTTTAGCACAGCGCTCAACCTTGTTCGATCTCTTATTAAAAGATCTTTATGGTTCACAAGAGTTACTGAAAAACGGCATCATTCCTTCTGAAATCATTTTTAGTCATCCGGGCTTTTTACGCCAATGCCATGGCGTAACTGTACCTGGTGCTCACCAACTATTGCTACACGCAGTAGATTTGGTACGTGATCCAAGTGGACAGTTTCAAGCCATTGGGGACAGAACCCAAGCACCTAATGGTGCGGGTTATGCGTTGGAAAACCGTGCTGTCGTCTCACGTGTGATTCCTAACAGTTTCCGAGACAGCCAAGTACGTCGACTTGCTGGCTTCTTTTTATCTTTCAAAAGCATGTTATCGTCGTTAGCAAGCCAATGGACAGACACGCCACGTATCGTTGTACTCAGCCCTGGAGCATTAAGCAGTACCTATTTCGAACAAGCGTATCTTGCAAACTACCTAGGCTTTTCCCTTGTTCAAGGCAGTGACTTAACGGTACGTAATGGCGCTGTATGGATGAAGTCGCTCAACGGCTTGGCACGTGTCGATGTTATCTTACGTCGTGTAGATGACGCCTATTGCGATCAAGCAGAACTAAGAGCAGACTCCTTTCTTGGCGTACCAGGCTTACTAGAAGTAGTTAGAGCAGGCAACGTCGTGTTAGCCAACCCGTTAGGCAGTGGCATTTTAGAAGCTCCTGCTTTAATTAAATTTTTACCGGCCATCAGTGAATTCTTGATGGGAGAGCAACTAACTATTCCTTCCGTGGCGACATGGTGGTGCGGTGACCATGACGATTTCCATTACGTCCTTGCCAACATACAAAGTTTAATTATTAAACCGGCCATTCGTCGCCATGACAGTAGCAGTGCCTATGGTCACACGCTGACAGAAAAACAAAAGCTTAGCCTGATAGAAAAGATCAAAAAACATCCTCACTTTTATGTGGCGCAAAGCTATGTCCCCGGGTCCATGTCCCCCATTTGGTTAGACGGCAAAATACAAGCTCGTCCGAGTATTTTGCGTGCTTTTACTGTGTCTAACCCAACGGGATACACGGTGATGCCTGGAGGGTTATCACGCACTGGCGAATCGTCTCAAGAAGCCATTGTCTCGAATATTAGTCGCTCAAAAAGTAAAGACACTTGGATACTGGCAGCCGAGCCAGAAGAACAAACCTCTCATCAAATCGAACAGGTTCTTCTACACGATGAAGCATTACAGTCCAACCTACCTAGTCGAGTAATTGAAAACTTATTCTGGATGGGACGCTACGCCGAACGTGCTGAAATCAGCATGCGTTTGCTGCGTACCATTTTTAAGCAAATGAACGGCGTAGATCCTCTCCCCAAAGAAAGCCAACGCACTTTGCTGGAAATGGCCTCTACGCAAACCAGCTGTTTACCGGGTTTCATGGAAGCTGATGATGACATGCTTGCTCACCCTGAAGCCGAATTAGTATCTATTATCACCGATGGCAGTAGAGCAGGTTCCGTAAAAGCCAACCTACAAGCCATGCTTAGCTGCAGTGAACAAGTCAAAGAAATGCTGTCTGCGGACACTCGTATCATTATTAACGAGTTGCGTGATCACATTCATGAATTGGATCGCGCCTACACCAATGGCTTACCTTCTGCACCAGAAGAATCTCTAGACAGCCTTGTTACCTCACTATTAGCATTGTCTGGTTTAAATCATGAAAGTATGTTGCGTGGTCTCGATTGGACTTTCCAAGAAATTGGTCGCCGCACAGAGCGCGCGCTTCAAACCGCAACCCTGCTTCGTTCCGCCCTGACCAAACCACTACCGTCAGCACCTCAGCAACAAATTTTAGAATCGGTTTTATTAAGTGTGGAAGCCCTTATTTCCTTCCGTCGCCGCTACCGTAACAGAGCCTCGGGTTGCCTACGGACTGGATTTGCTGATGATTGACGGCACCAACCCACGCTCTTTATTGTATCAAGTAGATCAATTACGCAAGTACATTATCGAATTACCACGTAACAACAGTGCAACTGCGAGAACCAGCCCTGAGCATAAAATTATCATCAAGTCGTTAAACGACATTCAACTTGCCGATTTAGAAGACCTTGCTAAAGTCGATGAAAAAGCACAAAGCCGTGTCAAATTAGAAGCCTTAATGACCGAGCTTCTAGAACAACTAGAGCAATTCACGGTACTCATTAGTGACAAGTATTTTGATCATACTGCTGGCCCTCAATCATTGACCGACGCAATCAAAGGAACTCGCCTATGAGATATCGCGTTCGCCATATTACAGAATACACTTACGGTGCGCCTGTCAGCTTGTGCTATAACATGGCACATCTACTGCCGCGCGACACCCGAAACCAACGCTGTCTTCATCAGAAAATACAGATTAATCCGCCCCCCGTGTATCAAAACGATGGGGAGGATTATTTTGGTAATCAAACTTTCTATTTTTCGATTCAAGAAGCACATAAAAAACTGGTAATTGACGTCACAACCGACTTTGAAATCACGTCACTTAACGTGCTCGAATGGCAAACACAAAGTACGCTCAGTTGCGGTGAGTTACGGGCCATGTTAAACGCACCCAACACGCCAGAACTGCGGATGGCGAAAGAATACTTATTAGATTCACCACAAATTCGCCGTTCAGAGGATTTAAAAGCGTACGCTCAAAGCACATTTGCCGATAATGAGCCTGTTTTACAAGCCGCGATGGCGTTTACTCACAAAATTTTCAGCGAATTTAAATTCGACCCTAGCACCACAACCGTTGCCACTCCTCTCGAACAAGTGCTAAAGCAACGCAGTGGTGTGTGTCAAGACTTTGCCCATTTAGCCATCGGCTGCTTGCGCTCGGTTGGCATTCCAGCTCGCTACATGAGTGGTTACTTAGAAACCTTGCCCCCACCGGGGCAAGAAAAACTGGTCGGTGCAGACGCTTCTCACGCTTGGTTCGCAATATTCACACCGGATTTTGGCTGGGTAGAATTTGATCCTACGAACGATCTAATGCCAAATGAACAGCATATCGTTACCGCATGGGGCAGAGACTATTCGGATGTCACGCCATTGCAAGGCGTCATTTTTGAGGGCGGCGGCTCCCAACAATTAGCGGTCTCAGTGGACGTTAGAAGAGTTTGACTTGATAGTACATAGCATGTGCATCAGATATAAGGTAAGCTTCGCACAATTCTTGCATAACCTGACCATTCAGCTTTGCGCCTGCCTTTGATATAACATGAGAACATCTATGAGTTTCAACAAACTTGGGCTTTCTGCCCCCATCTTAAAAGCCATTGAAGACCAAGGCTATACTGAGCCATCTGCAATACAAGCTCAGGCTATACCCGCTATCCTTGAAGGTCAAGATGTGATGGCCGCAGCTCAAACCGGCACAGGTAAAACAGCTGGATTTACCTTACCCTTGCTTGAACTGCTTAGCAAAGGCGAACACGCACAAGGCAATCAAGTTCGTGCATTGGTCTTAACACCAACGCGAGAACTGGCAGCCCAAGTGGCGGAAAGTGTAAAAGATTACGGACGTCATCTTGCTCTAAAATCTACTGTGGTTTTTGGTGGCGTGAAGATCAATCCACAAATGATGGCACTGCGTCGCGGCGCGGACATTTTGATCGCTACGCCTGGTCGTATGATGGATCTATACAACCAAAACGCGGTGAAATTCGACAAGCTCGAAATACTGGTATTGGATGAAGCAGATCGCATGCTCGACATGGGCTTTATTCATGACATTAAAAAAATCCTTGCGATTCTGCCGAAGAAACGCCAGAACCTTTTGTTTTCTGCGACCTTTTCACCTGAAATTCGTCAACTTGCTAAGGGCTTGGTAAACAACCCTATCGAGATTTCTGTGACGCCGCGCAATGCCACGGCCGTGTCTGTTGAACAGTGGTTGCACCCTGTCGATAAGAAACGCAAAACGGAACTATTGATTCAATTGATTTCCGAGGGACGTTGGGACCAAGCCTTGGTGTTCTCACGCACCAAACACGGCGCCAATAAGATCACCAAACAACTCGAAGACGCTGGCATTCGTGCCAGCGCCATTCACGGCAACAAAAGCCAAGGCGCACGTACTCGAGTGCCTATCTGACTTTAAAGAAGGCCGCATTCGCATTCTTGTGGCGACAGACATCGCGGCACGTGGATTGGATATTGAACAACTGCCTCACGTGGTCAACTTTGACTTACCAGATGTAGCAGAAGATTACGTTCACCGTATTGGCCGTACAGGACGCGCTGGCGCGACAGGAAAAGCGATTTCATTAGTTGCTGCTGACGAGTTAGATCAATTACGCGCTATTGAGCGTTTGACTCAGAAGCTTATTGAACGCCGTTACGAAGACGACTTCATACCAACGCACATGTTGCCAGATACAACACTAGATACACGTCCAATTAAACCAAACAAGCCGAAAAAACCCAAAGCACCACGCGATCAACAAGGTGGCGCAAGACAAGGCAATGCGCCCAAGTCAGGTAATCGTCGCCCAGCGCCGAAAGCCGAAGTGACACCAGGTCCAGGACTGCGCAGTAAACCGCTAGCCCCTGCTCGCCGTAACCGCAAACCAAGCAGCGACAATTAGTCGTTACTCATCGCGTAAAAACTAAGTAAACAGCATAAAAAAACCACCGCTTAGGTGGTTTTTTATGCTTTACAGTCTGAAATGGAACTAACTGTTTTTCAGCTCTAACTCTGGCTCTTCATCGCGTGCAAACAAACCTGCGTCTGAATGTCCTAACCACTTCGACGTAATAGTCCCGGCTGTCATTGCACCATTAACGTTCACAGCAGTACGCCCCATATCGATCAAAGGTTCGATAGATATTAATAAACCAGCTAACGCAACTGGCATATCTAAGGCAGACAGCACGATCAAGGCTGCAAATGTCGCGCCCCCACCAATACCTGCGATACCAAATGAGCTGATAGTCACAATAGCAATCAATGAAATAATGAAACTCGGATCTAATGGGTTAATCCCCACTGTTGGTGCAATCATCACAGCGAGCATGGCTGGATACAAACCTGCGCAACCATTTTGCCCCATAGTGGCACCAAATGAAGCCGAAAAATTCGATTCACCTTCACCGTTTCCAAGACGCTTCACCTGAGTATCGATATTCAGCGGAATCGTTCCTGCACTTGAGCGAGACGTAAAAGCAAACAACAATACCGGTAGAACTTTCTTAAAGTAACGAAGGGGTGAAATGCCGTTAAACGCCAACAAGCATAGATGCATCACTAAAATAAGTGCCAAGCCCACATAAGACGCTACGACAAAGTTTAACAAGGTCAAAATATCAGACACATTGGACCCAGCAACCACCTTGGTCATCAAAGCAAGAATACCGTATGGCGTAAGGCTTAGCACCATACGCACCAAGGTTCTAACGATAGATTGAGCTACATCAACAAAACGTTCGAAACTTGCTCCTAACTCTGGCTCTTTACGCGCAACAGTCACACCAGCCACACCCACAAAAGCAGCAAAAATAACCACAGCAATAGTAGAAGTAGGACGACTTCCCGCTAAATCAGCAAAAGGATTACCTGGAAAGAAAGAGGTAATCATGTCAGCAAAGGATACACTAGCCAACCCTTCTAAACGAGTTTCTAACGCCGCGCCTCGTGCCATTTCACGAGCGCCTTGTACGATACCTTCTGCAGACAAACCAAATAGGTTACTCACAAACACGCCGATTAAAGCCGACACTGCTGTCGTCGCCAGCAAAATACCAATGATAGAGCCAGACATTTTGCCCAAAGAAGCCCGTGTCTTTTACCTTCACAATGGCACCAATAATCGACACCAAAATCAACGGCATAATGATCATCTTTAGCAAGCTAACATAGCCATAGCCAACAATGCTCACGTACTCTAACGTCTCATTATTAGCTGCACTGTCAACACCATAGATGAATTGCAACGCCGCACCAAACACCACACCCAAACCCAAACCAGTAAATACTTGCGTGGATAAGGTCTTTTTGGCTTTTTGTAATTTAAACAACAACGCGATTAACAAAGCGAACACCGCTAAGTTAAGAATGGGATACAACATGGAGGAAAACCTTAAAAAATCACTTATAGAACATCGTCTTTCCTGCTACCTAGAAACAGAAAATCGATACGTTAGGGCCATCTTAACAAAATGCTGACCAAATGGATAAGACGGAAAAATCATTAACTTATATAAGAAAAACGAATAAGAAACCTTTCTTTTCATAAACCCGTAAAAAACGTCCATTATACTAGCTAAACATTTGCAAAAAACCTCAAGTTCAACTTCTATTAAAAGACGACAGCGTCCCGTTTACACCAACTCAACCCATAGACCATGGAAGAAAATAGTGACGATTAAAAAGCCTACGTTCAGACGCTTCCCTATCAAAATACTCGTTGCCAATATGTTCCTGATGGCCATTGTGATTACCGCAGGTATCGCTATTTCGCTACAATACAATGCCAGTAAAAATATAGCCGTTACTCACATGCTGTCTAATATGAATTTACTGTCAGCTCATATGAGAGATAGTGTTCACGGCCTAGAGAAAGACGCCACACAAACCGTTAACCTACTAGCAGAACTCATCGTTTCAGACTTATCAGGCGCCACTATTGAAGACAAAACTAGCCTATTAAGCGCATTTTTACGAGAACGGCCAGAGCTATACAGCCTTTATATTGGTGACAAACAAGAGAACTTTTTTCAAATCGTTAACTTGGACTCAGCCAAAGACATAAGACAACGAATGGGAGCTCAAACGGATGACCGTTGGGCCGCGGTCGATATTTCAGGCCTCGGAGAACAACGGCTACGCCGCACTTATTACTATTCTGATACCTTGCGTTTAAATCATCAAAAGACTGAAAACAGCCATTTCTTCCCCACAAAACGACCATGGTTTGTGGCATCAGAGCAAAACCACATATATAAAACGGAGGCCTATCTTTTTCAGCACTTACAAATATCGGGGCAGACCTATGCCAAAAGAATCCGCAATACCGAACAGGTCGTTGGCTTAGACATACTGCTCTCTTCCCTATCAGATCAACTGACGTTGTCTTCATCAACGTTTTTAAATGGCCAAGAGCAAGCGGTCTTGTTTAACCAAAATGGCAACATTCTCGCCTCAAATAGTAGACTCCATGACTCAGACAAAACACCTCCTATTCCATCTTTACAGGATTACCTTGGTACTTCCCTCAAACGTTTAATCGACCTAGCCAATGACCCAAATGCACAACAACCCATGCTGATCGAAAAAGAAGACAATCAGCAATATTATGTGTTTGTCACCGCCATCGGTAATGACATATTGAATCGACAATACCTAGCCATGCTTTTGCCTAAAGACCTATTGTTTCAACACGCCACCGAAGAAGCACTCCATTCCGCACTGTTTAGTGCTCTGGTCATGGTCGTTCTATTGCCTATTATCTGGCTATTCAGCGCTCCCATCGTGCGCCCTATTAGACAATTACAACGCGAAACCGAGAAGATAAAACAACGTCAATTTGACGATGTCACATTCACCGATTCACACATCAAAGAAATCTGGCAACTGTCTAACGCCTTTGTCGCCATGTCACAAGATATCAAACAACATGAGGAGAGCTTAAAAGAATTTTTAGAGGCCTTAATCCGCCTGATTGCTACAGCTATTGATAATAAATCGGCTCATACAGGCGGTCATTGTTATCGAGTACCAGAACTGGGATTAATGCTGTCTGAGGCCCTGGAACAAACCCAAGAGGCTCTTATAAAGATTTCCAATTCGCCAATGCCAATGAACGCTTAGAGTTTCGCATTGCGGCTTGGCTGCACGATTGCGGAAAAATCACCATGCCTGAACACATTATGGACAAGGGCTCCAAACTGGAATGCCTCTATAATCGTATTCATGAAATCCGCACTCGTTTTGAGGTCCTATGGCGGGATGCCGAAATAGCGTATTTACATGCAGTGCACATGGAAAAACAAAACCCAGAGGCGGCTTTAAAAGTCTGGCAAGAACGTCAAACCGCCTTACAGGAACAATTTGCTTTTATTGCCAAAGCCAACCTTGGTAGCGAGTTCATGAGTGAAGCAGACCAACAAAAAGTCAGAGACATTGGCACACAGACATGGACACGACACTTTAGCGACCGCTTAGGCTTATCGCCCGCAGAAGAAACCATGCGAACCACACAAACCCAAACAGTCGATCTAAATCATGAAGAGAGAGCACAGCAAGGCATAACAGAAAATCTATTATCGGATAAACCTGAGCACATTATTCCACGTTTCAAAGAAATGACATTTGATCCATTATTAGGCATAAAAATGGCTGTACCAGAACACCAATATAACCAAGGTGAGATCTACAATCTCACCATACCCAAAGGCACACTGACCAAAGAAGATCGATTTAAAATCAATGAACACATCATCAGCACCATCACCATGCTTGAAAGTCTGCCCTTTCCACCCGAGCCTCAGTCGAGTCCCTCATTACGCTTCCACTCACCACGAAAGAATGGACGGCCAAGGCTACCCACGCAAACTCAGCGCAGAACAACTGAGTATTCCAGACAGAGTACTGATGATCGCCGATGTATTCGAAGCACTCACAGCGTCAGATCGCCCCTACAAAACAGGCAACCCCATCAGTGTTACCATCGATATCATGTACAAAATGTGCCAAGAAGGTCACCTTGACCTACAGATGTTCCGTTTCTTTTTAACCAGTAAAACCTATTTAAAATACGCACAGAAATTTTTACCAGACAGCCAAATAGACGACATCGATATCGAGGCCTATTTAGAAAATAAACAGAGAGAAGATAAATAGAAAATACCGCAGACTTGCGCCACCTGACTGTATAACGCAATATACAACGCATCAATATCAGCCCTATCCACGACAATTCGATAAGGATGCCTTCATGCGCTTCTTGCGTCTATTCAGCGCTCTACTGTTTGGCGGCTTACTGGTCAGCCCTTCCCTCTACGCGGAAATAGTGTATGTTGCTGTCGCTTCCAATTTCACAGACGCCATGAAAGACATTGCCAAACAATACGAGGCAGAGTCAGGCAACAAAGTGGCACTCACCTTTGGCTCCTCAGGTAAATTCGTCGCTCAAATTCAACACGGCGCGCCTTTTCAGGTGTTTTTATCCGCCGACCAAAACAAACCGGATGCTTTAGAGAAAGCCGGACTGGTCGTTCCAAACAGTCGTTTTACTTACGCCATTGGTGCGCTGGCCTTGTGGTCAGCCAAAGCGGATTTCATTCATAATAATGAGGACCGTTTAAAAAACGGTGACTTTAATAAAGTCGCATTAGCCAACCCAAAACTGGCGCCTTATGGCGTGGCCGCCATGGAAGTGCTGGAAGGTCTTGGTCTAACCACGGCCACCCAACCAAAATGGGTCATGGGCGAAAACATTTCGCAAACCTATCAATTTGTTAGCACAGGGAATACAGACCTAGGATTCGTGGCATTGTCACAAATTATGAGCCAAGGGCATATTAAATCAGGCTCAAGCTGGATCATCCCCGCGAATCAATACAGTCCAATACGCCAAGATGCCGTCTTATTAAAAAGCGCCGCAAGCAGCGCTGCTGCACAAGATTTACTTGACTATTTACGCAGTGACAAAGCCCGTCGCATCATTCACTCCTACGGCTATAAAACGGAATAACATCACAACATGCTTTCTGCGTCAGACTTAGAAGCCATTTGGCTCACTATTAGAGTGGCGACCACGGTCACGATTATTCTATTACTAATTGGCACGCCAATCGCTTGGTGGCTGGCACGTACCCACTCACGTTTGAAAGGGCCAATCAGTGCCATTGTTGCCTTACCTCTGGTATTACCTCCCACCGTATTAGGCTTTTATCTACTGATCGCTATGGGCCCAAACGGTTTCATTGGTCAATTAACTCAAGAACTCGGCATCGGCACCCTGCCTTTTACCTTCTGGGGACTGATCGTAGCCTCGGTATTTTATTCCCTGCCCTTTGTCGTACAGCCCATACAAAACGCCATTGAAGCCATTGGAGAGCGTCCACTAGAAGTCGCCGCTACCTTACGCGCCAACAGTTGGGATCGATTTTTTACCATTGTTTTACCACTCGCCAAACCGGGTTTTATTACCGCAGCCATCTTAGGTTTTACCCATACGGTCGGCGAATTTGGCGTTGTCTTAATGATAGGTGGCAATATCCCTGGTCAAACTCGCGTTGTGTCTGTGCAAATCTACGACCACGTTGAGGCCTTGGAATATGATCAAGCTCATAAACTCGCCGCCATCATGATCATTTTTTCTTTTCTGGTGTTGCTCAGCCTGTATAGCTTCCAACGGAAAAACACTCTATGGGGAGCGAAATAACAATGCTGAAACAAAGTACGACTACACAAAACACCAACAGCCTAGAAAAAACAAACAAGACAGAACAAGGGCTGTACGCCAAATTTCACTTACAACACCCACACTCTCGCTTTGCCTTAAATGTCGACCTCATCCTTCCAGACAGTGGCGTAACGGCGATTTTTGGCGAGTCAGGCTCAGGCAAAACCACCCTGCTACGCTGTATTGCAGGGCTAGAACGAGCACAGCAAGGGCATTTTGTGATGAAGGGCGAAACATGGCAAAGCGACACTGTTTTCTTGCCGACTCATAAACGACCATTAGGTTATGTGTTTCAAGAACCGAGCCTCTTTCCTCACCTAACCGCGAAGGGCAATTTAGAGTACGCCATTAAACGCAGCGGCATTCCCTTACCAGCGGGTTTATATGACCAAATCATCGACTTAATGGGCATCGAATCCGTACTGGCGAATAATTCACAACAGCTGTCTGGCGGAGAAAAACAACGGGTTGCCATTGCGCGCGCATTATTGATTCAACCGACATTGTTACTCATGGATGAACCGTTGGCTTCGTTAGATAACGCCAGAAAACAAGAGATTTTGCCTTACCTCGAAAAGCTTAAATCCACCCTTAAAACACCGATTTTATACGTCAGCCATTCGGTCGAAGAAGTCATGCGTCTGGCGGATCACGTGGTGCTAATGCAGGATGGAAAGGTCGCAACACAAGGCGCGATCGAGGAGGTGTTTGCACAGCTTAAATCGCCACTGCTAATGAATAATGACACCAGCGTCCTCTGGCAAGGCCAGATTATTGAACAAGACAATCGCTGGCACTTATCAAAGGTCAATTGCGCTGGAAGCGAATTATGGATTCGCAACAATGGCGACGACATAGGAAAAACCATTCGAGTACGCATACTCGCTACCGACGTCAGCCTAACGCTCTCGCCCCATGACGACTCCAGTATATTAAACAAACTGCTCGTCACCGTGCTAGATATTGTTGCCGACAAAGACCCAGCCATGGCGTTAGTCCGCTTACAGACAGAGCAAAACACGCTTATTGCAAGGCTGACCTACCGATCCGTTGATCACTTAGTCTTGGTGACAGGAAAGACACTCTGGGCGCAAATCAAGAGCGTAGCGCTGGTCAGATAAAAACACGACCACTCGGTCTAAAACTCTAACGCCAGCACTCACAGCACTAAACAAAAAACGCGAGATCTTACCAAACAGTTTATCTTGGAGGACATTTTAATACCCACAGTATTAAAAAACATCATCGGGCAAACCAACTAGAACTGAAGAAACAGACCTAACTTAGAGAGAACATCATTGGCTAAAGCCCCACAAATCGCAGGCAATAAAAAAGCCCCGATAAGTCAGTTTTCACTAACCTATCGGGGCTTATTTTATATGGTGGGCCTGCCCAGACTTGAACTGGGGACCTGCCGATTATGAGTCGGATGCTCTAACCAACTGAGCTACAGGCCCTAAAAGCGTTGCAGATTATATCGACATGATTGCCGCTTGCCAAGAAGTCGATGCCATTTATATGTAATAATTTTTCGAAAGTGGTTGATTATCTGACGTTTTTTAACCAACCAATTACTCAGCCCTCTAGTTTTATGCGTTTTACTCGTTTTTTATTTATCGTTAGCGACTGATTTAAACTCGCTCAAAAGCGTGCTGAATATCGGTATAGGTCACTTTTGCTTGAATCGCTTCTAGGGCAATAAAATGCAGCAGTTCTTCACGGGTGGTACAAGCGTCTGGCAGGATGCTGACTTGGTAAGGATCAGCAGCATCTGAAATCGCCGTGTGTGTCACGCAGTTTTGCGTCATCATGCCGCAGATAACCAAGCGGTCTACTTCCAGTTCTTCTAGCACTTGCGTCAGGTTTGTCTCTTGAAACGCATCAGCGTGTGTTTTTGTGACGATAGGCGCATCTGGTGCAGCGTCTAAAATGGCTTGATGTAATTTAACCCCTTCGCTGCCTTCAGCAAATAGTGGTGATTCACTTTCAGCCACATGTTGCACCAGGACTACAGCGGCATCTTGCTCTTTCGCGGTTTGAATGGCGTTAAGGATTTCTTTTAAAGCCTGCTTTGTGTTCCATAAAGGAAAGCTTCCATTGTCGAAATAATCGTTTTGTACATCGATGACTAATAATGCGGTGCGGCTCATGGTCGACTCCTATTCTGTTGTTTGCAAAGATCGTTATCAAGAACCCTAGCATCGCAAAACGATGGGTTCCATTACAGTGTCAAATTTGCCATATTAAAAGCCAAAATTGACAAAATGAGTATTTCCCTTGAAACATTATCAAATCGCTGTGCTTGCTTATCCTCATTGTCTCTTGTCGGCGGTTTATGGTTTTGCCGAGACGTTCGAGCTTGCCAATGAAGCCTGTGAAGAAGCAGGCTTAGAAGTTCGCATCACAACGCATATTTTGTATGAAGCCAACCTGCTCAACAAACAAGCAACCCAACAACCTTATCACGCGGTGTTATTGCCTCCCAGTTTGGAGAAAGCCAGTTACAGCGAGAAAAATGCCAGCATCAATGATTTTTTAATCGCACAACATCGACAAGGTGCCATGCTTTGCAGTGCCTGCGCTGGAGCGTTTTTCTTGGCTTACACAGGCATTACGGATAAACGACTGATGACAACACACTGGGCGCTAGAAGGTTTGTTTAAAGAACGTTTTCCTCAACAAGCAATGGACACGTCGAAGATATTGATTAACCAAGGCGATGTGATCAGCGCCGGTGGCATGATGTCTTGGGTGGATTTGGCGATGGAGCTGGTACAAGCCTTGATGAATGCCAATATTGTTCGTCAGCTAGGCAAAACGTTAGTCATTGATACCGGCAAAAGAGAACAACGCTATTATCAGCAATTCCAGCCAAATTTCGACCATGGCGATGCGGCGATTCTGGCGGTTCAACATCATTTACAAGGGCATTTTGCCGAACTGCAACGCACCGAAAGCATGGCCGCTCTCGCCAAACTCACACCGAGAACCTTTTTAAGACGTTTTGCCAAATGCACTGAATTCAACCCAAATGAATATGTGCAGCGACTTCGTATTCAAGCCGCTTGCGACAAGTTGGAGGAAACGACACTGCCGTTCGAAAGCATCGCTTTGCAAGTAGGGTATGACGATGTGGGAAGTTGCCGTAAAGCCTTTCAAAAAATTATGGGGCTAACGCCCAGCGCTTTTCGGCAACGTTTTGTGTCTTCTATAACAGCCAATTAAGCGATTGAGGAGCATAAAGTATAAAAGCAAAATCACCTACGTGGTTTTGCTTTTTTCAATCTATTAGTCGTGCTCAATCTACAACTATCAGTCAACAATAAACAGGGTTGCGCCTTCTGTTGTGGAAGAACGATGCGGTTCGGCATCGTCGGCCACTTGATAGCTCATGCCTGCAGACAGAACAAAAGTACGGCCATCTTTTAAGACTGTTTTCAGCTCGCCACTCATACAAAAAAGAATGTGACCTTTGGTACACCAATGGTCGGCTAAATAACCCGCCGAATAAGTCACGATCCGTACACGAATATCGCCAAATTGTTTGGTCTGCCAGTAGGCAAAGCCACTTTCACCTTTGTGGGTGGTTTTCTCCACGCCTTGCCAATCGGTAACACCAAAGGGTAAATCAGTAATCTTCATATTAACGCCTTAAAGTCCTTCTATTCATTACAAAATACCGCTCATTTGCACGGCATAACATAACGAGTAGTAAGCGTTAGCAAGCGGCGTTGGTCAAGCACTATCTTAACGGTTTAAGTAATCTCTATTTGATAACAAAACGTCTCTGCAGCACCATGGGAAATGCGGTACTCCAAGGGCGTTTTATCGTAACCATAAGCCACTCGTTCAATCACCGCAACGGGGCTGTTTTCAGCGATGTTTAATGCTCCTGCAATGCGGGTATTGGCCGATTGGATCGTTAAGGTTTCTTTTGCTGACGCGATAAGCTGACCGCATTCTTGCTCATAAAATGGATAAAGCAAATTACCAAACTCGGACAATTCGAGATCAATCAGACGGCTAAATAACGACGCAGGCAGCCAAATTTCTTCCGTTAGCACCACGCGATCTTCCAAAAAGCGCAGACGTTCAAGGCAAATGGCGCGATCCTTTATCTTAAGGTTTAACGCATCAGCAATGTGCTTAGACGGTTGTTTCATGGTTTTTGATAACAGCTGACTTTTCGGCATGACAAAACGTCCATCCGCAGACATCTGACGAAAAAATCGAAACAACGAAGCGTTGAAATCTGGTCGACGCACAAAAGTACCACGACCTTGGCTTCGATAAAGCAAACCATCATTCACTAGCGTATCCACGGCCTTACGGATCGTACCAATGGCTACGCCATAGCTTTTGGTTAATTCACTTTCTGTCGGGATAGGCTTCTCCGGCAACCAAATCCCCGCGCTGATGTTCTCTAGCAATTCATCACGTACCTGTTGATACAGCGGCAAACGTTTATCCCGCCCATGCTTGAAAAAAGTCATTATCATCTCTTATTTATAAGCGTTTGTTAGCGAGCCCTTAATTGGTGAGGCTCTTTTTAGTAGGGCCTATTCTAATACTCAGGTAACAGAAGATCCACGATTGTTGACTTACCAATCATATAGACATATATTCATATATATGAATTACAAAAAATTACACTAATCTTTCACATTGAATAATAAAAAATGACAAAACACGATTCTCAAATAACGCATCTATCACCATTAATAACAGGCATCGATACTCATGCGCATCTATTTCGCACTGACCTTCCTATGGCCGAACAGCGTCGATATGCACCAGAATACAATGCACTGGCCGAAGATTTTTTAGATCACTTAGCCAAACACAATGTGTCTCATGGCGTGTTGGTTCAACCAAGCTTTTTGGGCACAGACAACCACTTTATGCTGGCTGCGCTGCGCGAACACGCAACACAGTTAAAAGGCATTGCAGTTGTCGATCCTAGCATCAGTGATACAGAGCTGGACGATTTGAACGCAGCCGGCGTGGTTGGCATTCGTCTTAATCTTATTAAAAAGCCGCTGGAAGATTACACAGCACCGCTGTGGCAGAGCTTTTTCAGTAAATTGGCACAGCGCAACTGGGTGGTAGAAATTCAGCGAGAAATCGACGATTTAGCCAGTTTTCTACCGGCTATTTTAGAATCAGGCGTAGAGATTATTGTCGATCACTTTGGACGGACTTCAACGGGCATTCAAGTATCCAATCCTGCCCATCAAGACTTCTTAGATTTATTAAGCAGCGGTGCGCCTATCTGGACTAAGGTATCAGCAGCCTATCGCTGTGATGCCAACCTCGAGCAAGCACAAACCATGTTAGCCACTTTGCGCTCAGCTTATGGACACTCAGAACTTTTATTGTGGGGCAGTGACTGGCCACATACCCAGTTCGAATCACAAACCGATTACCCAGAACAATACCAGTTTATGGAAGCATTACTGCCAAACATGGATGAACGCAAGCAGATCCTGATAACGAACCCAAGCAAGCTATTTAAATTTTAATTGCCAACCAGGCAGTGTGAAAAGGAACCATCAAAATGAGTCTACTTGTTGTTGGAGCCATACTACTCTCCATCATTCTCGGCTATAAAACTCGTATTAATATCGGACTGTTTGCCATTGCCTTTGCCTACTTGATTGGCAGCTTTGCACTGGGACTAAGCCCAAACGACATCATTAAAATGTGGCCTCTGAAGATCTTCTTTATTATCTTCTCTGTGTCTTTGTTTTATAGCTTCGCCATCATCAATGGCACCTTGGAAAAGCTGGCCGAGCATCTCATGTATCGTTGCCGCCATTTCCCCCATCTGTTGCCTTACGCCATTTTCATTACCACAACGATTATTTCGGCTTTGGGCGCAGGCTACTACACGGTATTAGCCTTTATGGCGCCTATTACCCTACTGCTTTGCCAGCGTACTGGCATGAGTATGGTAATTGGCTCGATGTCGGTAGGTTATGGGGCACTAACGGGGGCGAACTTTATGTCTAGTCAGAGCGGCATTATTTTCCGCGGTATCATGACAAACGCCGGTATCACAGAAAACCAAGCCTTTATCAACTCTATTGGTATTTTTCTAAGCTCAGCTATCATACCTTTCATCGTGATTACGGCGCTGATTTTCTTCACCAAACACCGTAGCACGATCGCCAAAGGCGGCTTTCAAATAGAAGCGCCCACGGCGTTTAATAAAGAACAACGCCAAACACTCATACTAACGCTGGTTATGATGGGCTTAGTATTGCTTGCGCCAATTTCACACCTAGTATTCCCTGATAATCAGACGATTAGCTTCATCAATTCAAAAATGGACATTGGCTTAATTGCCAGTGTGTTCTCTGTCATTGCGCTGTTGTTGAAACTAGGCGATGAACGCAAAGCCATTGCTTCTGTGCCTTGGTCTACGCTTATTATGATTTGTGGTGTGGGTATGTTGATCTCGGTTGCTATCAAAGCCGGCACCATCGACGACCTTGCCTCGTGGATTGGCACCTCTATCCCTGCGGTATTTGTTCCTGTTGTATTTGGGATTGTTGCCGCATTTATGTCTCTGTTTGCCAGTACCTTAGGCGTCGTAACACCTGCGCTTTTCCCAATCGTACCGTCCATTGCACAAAGCTTGTCATTGGATCCTATGATGCTGTTCATCTGTATTGTTGTCGGTGCACAAGCCACGGCAATTTCGCCTTTCTCTTCAGGTGGTAGTTTGATGCTGGGCGCTTGCCCAACAGAGGAAAGCCGCACCAAGCTCTTTCCACAACTCCTATTCCGTGCCGCACCATTGGGATTTGCCGCCGCTTTATTATTTAACCTGCTAATCACCTTCGTGCTTTAGCGTACCTTAAACCTCTTTGGGCGTAAGCATTACTACAATGCTACGCCCTTTTTTTATTGGAGATATCTGAATGACTCTTTCTCTGCGCACTCGTTTATTGAGTGTCAGTATTTTAGCGGTCGTCATAACGACAGCTTACCTCATTACCGAAACGACCTTGTCGCTCACCCAGCAAATGCGTGACTCTTTATTGAAAGACGTGCGTCACTTTGCTGGTGCCTATGGTGACAATACCAGTGAATGGTTAAATAGCCGTAAAGTCATTGCCACCTCGCTTGCCAATACCTTAGAACGCGCACCAGAACAATCGCCCTATATCGCGATCAAACAAGCCTTCGATAGCGGCCAATTTGCGCTAACTTATTACGGCAACAACGACGGCAATATGTATCGCCAAGATCCCGCACTCGATGCCAAACGACCTGACTATGATCCCCGCGAACAACACTGGTACCGAGAGGCCATGAGCAAAGGTAAAGCCAGCATACTTGGACCAAATCTCAGCTCCACCACCAAAGATTTAGTGATAATTCTAACGAATCCTGTTAACCGAAATGGACAAACATTTGGCATGGTTGGCGCTAACCTCAGTTTGGATCAGCTGTCTAAACAAGTTGGCGAGCTTAACGTCCCAGGGTCAGGCTTTGCCATGATGGTGGCGTCGAACAACGACATTATTGCCCATCCAGACAGAGACATGGTGATGAAAAAAGCCGAGTCTATCTCTTCGATTTTTGCCCCTAAACTTCTGTCTAATTTGATCAAGGAAGACAAGTTAGCGGAAGAAACCCTAAATGGAAAAGAGGTATTTGCTTATGGACAAGCCATTCCAGGCACGGATTGGTCATTGATCTTTACTATGGACAAAAGTGAACTAATGGCACCTGTCTATAAAGTCTTGATTCGCCAAATCGTCACCGCTTTACTTCTCTTAATCGGTTTTATTTGCTTTTTATACTGGTTGTTCAAAGTCCTCTTTAGTGACCTAAATCGAGTTTCTAATGCGTTACAAGATATCTCTAAAGGTAAAGGCGATTTACGCGCTCGCATCCCAGTAAAACGCGACGATGAAATTGGTGTATTGGCACAAGGCTTTAACGATTTTGTGGGCCATATGCACGGTGTGGTTGAACGACTAAAAACGCTGTCCAAAGATGTGGCAGACGAAGCACACAAAGTATCGAATTCTTCAACACAAAGCGCCTCGCGTGTGGCGACTCAGCAACAAGAAATCGACATGGTGGCGTCTGCAGTAACTGAAATGGCAGCGGCAACCCACGAGATCGCTGGCAATGCAGAGCAAACCGCTAAAGCCGCGGGTCACTCTGTGGAACTGGGAAATAAAGGCAGTGCGCAAGTACAAAAAAGCCGTCATTCTACCTATGAACTGGCCAACGAAGTCAGCGCCGCTACACAACAGATAGCCGATCTAGATAAGCATGCCCAACAAATCAGCGGCATTCTCGCTACCATTATAGGCATTGCGGAGCAGACCAACTTATTGGCATTAAACGCCGCCATTGAAGCCGCACGTGCCGGTGAACATGGTCGTGGCTTTGCTGTGGTCGCCGACGAAGTTCGTACCTTGTCACAGCGCACCCATGCCTCGACGGAAGAAATTCAAAAAATGATCGAGTTACTGCAAGAACAAACATCGAGAGCTGTTGTGTCGATGCAAAACAGCAGTGCAAAAGCTCAAACCAGCGTAGCCGATGCCGATGCCGCCACACAAAGTCTAGAAGAAATCGCTAACGCCATTGTTAGTATTTCTGACATGGCGACACAAATCGCCACTGCCGCAGAAGAGCAAACCGCTGTCACCAATGAAATCAGCCAAAACAGCGAGATCATTCGTCAAGTCGCTGCGGACTTAGCCTCAGAAAGCCAAACCGGTGTGGAACAATCGAAACGGCTTAGCCTACTTGCACAACAAGTAGACAATGAAGTGGGTCAATTCCAGATCTAAGCAGCCTTTCTTCAAGAGGATAGCTTGCTTGTAGGTCGAGCCTTTAGGCCGACAAAAAAACTCGTGACGACAAATCACGTTTTGTCGGGCTGAAGCCACGACCTACAAAACCCTATATAATTCAGTTGGTTACTTGCCTAATAGACTCCTTATTTTAAGTCATCAATATTCGTCAGCACCCATGCACTGTTGTGTTGGGTAAAGCCAATTTTAGGGTAATACGCTACGGCTTGCGGCGCAGACAATAAAATCAAAGAGCACTTGGGCTGTAAGGCTTCCTTGGTCATTCGAATCAGGGTTTTACCGATCCCCGATGCCTGTACAGATTCATCCACCGCTAAGTCTGATAAATAGCAGCAAAAGGCAAAATCTGTCACCGAACGCGCCACACCAACAAGCGCCTCACCCTGCCATGCGGTAATCAGCAGATTAGCGTGTTTTAACATGGCTTCAATGGTCTCAGTATTATCAATGGGACGACGCGCACCAAGGGAGGTTTTAGACAAGAGGCTCAATGAATTGAGCAGAGGTAATAGACTGATTAACCTTGTACTGAATAGACATACGATAAACACCTTTTACGATGCAATAAAAAACCAGCATAGAGTAATTTTTATACGGATAAAATATGTAAATGCTTACCTTAAGTTAAGTCTGAATGACCAAGCTATTTTCAAAAGATATTTATTAACGATCGGCCGATAAAATGCGCAATGCCACCCCTGCGGCGGAAGTACGGTTTTCGACACCGAGCTTGGGGAAGATTTGTTCTAGGTGTTTGTTGACCGTTCGTGGAACTCATATCGAGAATTTCCGCGATTTCGCGGTTGGTTTTACCATTGGCAATCCAGTGCAACACTTCTGACTCCCGATCGGTAAGATCCAGCTCTTTCTTTAATAGCGCAGGGCCTGTGGGTTTATCACCATCTTCCAATCTTAACAACACTTCTTTCTGTTCCGTGACGCCCATCATTTTCAGCGCTAGCGGATAGTCCAAATCGCTGAGTTTCAACAGGTTACCTATCACAGGTTGATGAGCCAACCAAAGACGTATTTGCAATGCTAAGTGTGTGCTTTGCCACTCACTATTAGCCCGCGCTTTGGCAAGTAACGCGTAAGTTTGTGGTGTGGCCCAAGTAATTTCACCAGCGTGATTGGTTGTCATTAAATATTGCCCCATGCTATCAAGGGCCGATTGCGCGTTGTTGCTCAAGCGTGCATTCGACAAATGTACCCGCATACGAGCAATCAGTTCATTGGGCTGAATCGGCTTGGTGAGATAATCTACCCCACCTGCTTCTAAACCGCGCACAATATCGTCCGTGTCGCTTAATCCCGTCATAAAGATAACCGGAATCGACGCCAAACTTTGGTCGGCTTTTAATGCTCGACAGGTGTCAAAACCGTCCATATTTGGCATGATGGCATCAAGCAAAATGATGTCAGGTCGAATCCGTTTCGCAATGGTTAACGCCTGTCGTCCCTCCAGAGCGACCAAAACATCCATATGAGCCGCTTCCAAAGTGTCATGAATCAGACTCAACGCATCAGGCGAATCGTCGACCACTAAGACAATGTCACTTTTACTACTGGGGTTCATCATTCGGTTTCTCACTGACCTCACACATTAACTGTGAGTTTGTTTGTATATATTGAGCAATCGCATCAAACTGAAAACCTTGATACAAACTTTCCAATTGCTGTAAATGAGTCTGGGCAATCACGTCTTTTTTGGCCAGCTGATCCAACACGCCACGCACGCCTTTTTTATAACCCATTTCAGCAAACGCCATCAGCTCTCGAACACTTTCATGGTCTGGAATCGTGGCAACGGATGGATCTTCTAGCACGTCTTGGTAAGGTTCTTCGTTACCGCTAACCGTCTTCTTAAGAGCCGTTAGTGCTAAGGTATCCAATTCTGTTTCTTGATACACCCACTCCAATACTAGCCAGTGTTTGATAGCATCCAATAAGGCACTGTTGTTCACCGGTTTAACCAAATATTGATTAAACGCCGCTTGCTCATCTGGCTTGCGCTGATTCTCTTTAGCATCAGCGGACAGCATAATAATCGGCGCACTGTAAGCGCGATCCCGTAACAGCTTAGCCAAGCTCAAGCCATCCATTCCAGGCATCGACACATCTAGGACAAATAAATCTGGCGAGCAGGATTCCAGCTCATCCAAACAGCTTTCAGCATCGGCAGCTTCCAACACATTAAAACCAAGCGGTACAAGAATATCCGATAATAAACCACGTACTACAGGATCATCATCCACCACCATCAAGGTGCGCTGATAACCCCGATAACTCACGATACGTTTGTATTCATAAGCAGAGCCATCTCCTTGACTAACCCAAGGCAACATCAAGCTCACTCGAAACTCACTCCCTTCTCCAATCACGGAACGCGCTTGCAAATCTCCTCCCATAATTTCAGTCAATAACTTCACTATGGTCAATCCCAAGCCCGTACCGGGTAAATTCCCAGTGCTAACATCACGGACTCGCTCAAAAGGATCGAAAATACGTTTTAAATGGCCTTCTTTTATACCAATGCCCGTATCTCGAATGATAAATTCCGCTACTTGATTACGATAATTCACTTCAAACAAAACCGAACCTTTTGGCGTATATTTCACTGCATTTGACAACAAATTGATCAAAATCTGTCGTAAGCGCTTTTCATCCGTAATAACATGTTGTGGTAAAGGCGCCAGAATTTTTGCCTGAAATTGCACCCCTTTACTGCGCGCCTGCATAGCAAACATACTGTTGAGTTGGTCGATCAGTTTGGGCAAATCCACCGTATTGCGATACAGGTCAAAACGCCCCGCTTCTATCTTAGAGATATCCAACAAACCTTCGATCAAATCTGCCAAATACAACCCGCTGCGATGAATAATATCCAAACCATTCTGATGTCCAGAGGGCGTATTGGCTTTCTCAGATAAAAGTTGTGCATAACCAATAATAGATTGCAGTGGCGTACGTAATTCGTGACTAATACCGGTGAGATAACGACTTTTCGCCTCATTTGCTCGTTCGGCTTGCTCTTTGGCATGCTGTAAGGCTTTGTCGGTTTCTTGGTGAGCATCAATCTCACGAATCAATTTTCGCGTTTGACGGTTCGACTCTTTCTGCGCCACCACGCGACTTTCATGAGCCAACACAAATAACCATGACAACACGCCAGATACAATCAACAAGGTAAAAAACAGCGCCAACATGGTGTCTTTTAACAAAGCTTCTTCACTCAACGAACTCGGTGCCATCTGCCGATAAATCAGCATCATCAGTGCCGCGTTAATGATATTAATCACCAACAACAAAGACGCAAAACGACCAAAACGCGAACTCAGAGCTTTCACCAAACCTTTGGGTAAAAACAACTTTAAGAAATAATCGCTCTGCTGACCAATACTTGCCTGCGGCTTGCAGCTATCTAAACAGCGCACATCCAAGGAACAACACAAAGAACAAATCGGCTGCATGTAGGCCGAACAAAAACTCATGTCTTCCGTTTCGAACGCATTCTCACAAATCCCGCAGGTCAAGGTGACATATTTAGGGTTGCGCTGCTTTGCTAACTCTATCATCGGAATCAGCTCAGGGCTTTGGCGCGCAAGGTAGTATTTGCCCTTGGTGATCCAAGCGATTAGCGGCACAAAGACGAAACAAGAACCCAACGAAATAAAGTGGCATAAGCTTTTCGCCACGTCGCCAAAGACACCTAAATAACTCACTAACCCTAACGTAGTTGCGATCAACATCGACCCAGTTCCGACCGGATTAATGTCGTATAGGTGCGCGCGTTTGAACTCGACATAGTTAGGGCTTAGTCCCAAGGGCTTATTGATCAATAAATCCGCCGACAAACTGCCCAGCCAGCTCACCGCGGCGATGGCAAACACGCCTAAAATCGCACCCAAGGCTTGATAAATGCCTAATTCCATCAGCAATAAGGCAATGGTCACGTTAAACACCAACCAAACTACACGCCCCGGATGGGAATGCGTTAAGCGTGAAAAGAAATTCGACCAAGCAATGGAACCCGCATAGGCGTTGGTTAAATTGATTTTCATCTGACAGATAAACACAAACACCGCCGCTAAAATCAAAGCAGTAGTAGGCGACGTGGTTAAAAAGAAAAAGATGCGCTGATACAAATAAGTTGGATCAGTAGCTTGGATGTCAGTAGCACCATCGGAAATGGCCAAATAAGCCAAAAACGAGTCCCAATAGCATTTTAATTGCGCCAATAAACACCCAACCTGGACCCGCTAAAATCAGCCAAAACCACCAGCGGCGGCGGTTTTGTTGGGTCTTAATTGGAAAAAACCGTAAATAATCGACCTGCTCGCCAATCTGCGCCATCAAGGCAAACAACACAGATGCCGCCGCACCAAACAAAACCCAATCAAAATGCGTACTGTTCGGTACATCCACTGGCGCGTATTGCGTCCAGCCTTCAAAGTTTTGGTATTCTTGCGTAACTACCACACCGATAGCCGCGACCTGTAACACTAACCAAACCCATTGGGTGCCGTTTTGAAAACGACTGATAGCGCGAATACCGTGTGTCACAATGGGAATAACAAAAATGGCCGAGAGCGCATAACCCAATGCCAAGGGAATGCCTAACAGAACTTCCATCGCCGAGGCCAAAATAGCCGCTTCAATAGCGAAAAAAATAAAGGTGAACGATGCGTAAATCAGCGAAGTAATGGTCGATCCGAGATAGCCGAAACCGGCACCTCGGGTCAATAAATCTATGTCCAAACCATGCTTAGCGGAATAATAAGCAATGGGGAAACCGGTGATAAAAAATACCGCCAACACAATGAGAATCGCCGCCACTGCATTGGTAAAACCGTACGCCAGAGTAATAACAGCGGCCAATCCCTCTAGAGCCAAAAACGCCGTGGCACCGAGCGCCGTATGACCGACGCGCTCGATGCTCATGGTGTGACTGTGACCTTGTTTGGAGCTACTATCATACCTAGAGGTATAACGCAGAGCGTAATCTTCCATGGTTTGGTCAGCGACCCACTTATTATAGTGGCGTCGCACTTTAAAGATCTTTTGCGCCGCCGTCATAGAGTCTCACGCTTAGGCCATAACATACCGCTCATAGGCTTATACAAGAGCAAGCACCAAGCCTGCAACAGCAATCACAGAACCACTAATACGCGTCGCCAAAGGCGTGCCGATTTTCGCCATTAACTGACCAAAACCCAGACCAACCACATGCAAGCCAGCCGTTGCCAAAGCAAAGCCCAGCGCATATTGCAGACCATTAGCATTCAACGGCATTTCCATTCCGTGAGCGGCACCGTGAAACAACGCAAAACCACCGGCAATTGCCACGCAAACCGTCGTTGGTAAACGCTTAGCAAACAACACCAAAGCCCCCAATACGATGACAGACAACAGAATTCCTTGCTCAACAAATGGCACAGTCAAACCGGCCACGGCTAAGCCACCACCTAACAACATAGTCATAACAAACGCGGCCGGAATCGCCCACAAAGCGCGACCACCTATGCTCGCCGCCCAAAGACCAATCGCCACCATAGCTAAAAGATGGTCCAAACCACCCATTGGGTGAGCAAAACCCGTCATAAAGCTAGAAGCCTGTTCATGCCCCGGATGAGCCAGAACAGCACCTGACGCCAATAGCAAAGCCGCTACCAATAACCCTTTTGTTTTCAATGCCTTCATAATCTTTCTCCAAATACTGAATCAATCTGAACTAAACAACCGCTTTCGCCGCTGGTAACTCTTTTGCTTCCAACATGCCTTCCGACACAATAAATTTAATGATGTCGTCCAAGCCTTGGGCTTTTTTAAGATTCGAAAAAATAAACGGACGCTCGCCCCGTTGAATCTTGGCATCATGTGCCATGATATCTAAAGAAGCACCAACCAAAGGGGCTAAGTCGGTTTTGTTAATAATCAACAAATCGGATTTGGTAATACCTGGGCCACCTTTACGAGGAATCTTATCCCCTGCAGACACGTCAATCACATAGAGAGTCAAATCCGACAATTCAGGACTAAAAGTCGCACTTAAGTTATCGCCACCACTTTCTACAAACACCAGATCCAAGGCACCATGACGTTCTAATAATTGATCAATTGCCGCTAGGTTCATCGATGCATCTTCACGAATCGCCGTATGTGGGCAACCGCCGGTCTCGACACCGATAATACGATCCGCATCCAAGGCTTCATGCTGAGTTAAGAACTTCGCGTCTTCTTGGGTGTAAATATCATTGGTCACTACGGCAATGTTGTAATGATCGCGCATCGCGCTGCATAAAGAACGCAGCAACGCCGTTTTACCTGATCCTACTGGACCACCCACACCAATTCGTAACGTTTGTTTTTTCATACTAGGTTCCTTTTAAAAATACATTAGAAATCTTATGGTTAGACCAATCACTTGTAGGTCGGCATTTATGCCGACAAAAAACTCACCACAACACTTCACGTCTTGTCGGGCTAAAGCCGCGACCTACAAAACCCAATCCCTCGTTAGGGTTGATAAGTCTAAATTGACCGCTTCACCTAAGACCGAAACAGCCGCGAATATTGTGTTTCGTGCTGAGCACTGGCAATGGCAATAGCAGGTAACCCAGCGCCAATGCGGTCTTCCTCAATCGTTAACGACAAGACAATGGCCTGTCGAATGTCTGTCTGTAATTCCCCTAACAATTCTTGTGCTTGGGTTTGCCCAAGGGGAACTAGCTTGGTCGCGGCGGCGATTTGATTTTCTAACCAAGACCAAGCAAAGCCCAACGACGCAAGATCCGCTTTCAGGTTCCAATGACTCGCAGCAATGGCAAACAAGGTGACAAAACTCATTTCATCTAAACGCTTAAACGGCGTGTCTATTTGCAAACTGCCCATTAAACGAAACAAGGCTTCACCCATGGCGGTGTCGTTTAAACGCAGCTCTTTGGTTTCTCGGCAGGCCAAAACCAAGTCATTTAGCTCAAACAGTCGCTCGGCATCATTGAGTTTTGCCGCCACCATGCAACGCTGCAATACGGGCAAGTCGATTCGCGCCACAGATTGCTGCAGCTGTAAACCAATCCAATCGGATACCTCGGCTTTGTTTTTCACCCAGCCTTGATCAATGGCGTATTCCATGCCTTGGGAAAAGGCAAAACCACCTACGGGCAAAGCGACGCTGCTTAATTGCAAAAACCGTAATAAGCTGATGTCAGTGGTGGCTATGTCCATGACTGTAAGCTCCAGATTCTGGGACGAACACGGCTTCTTCATGAGTGACAATCAAGCCAAGCATGTGCAGCATGTCTTCTAATACATGGTCAGGCTTGATGCGCAGCCAGCGTTCGCCAATTTGAATTTTGGTGTGGCGATTGCCCAAGTGGTAACAGGCTTTGGAAAAAGCTTCCCAATCTTCACAGCTAGCATGAGCCACGTCTTCCACCGCGCCATTCACTTGCACTATCTTGCCGCATTCCGATTTCAAAAATTCACCGACTAACAGCGGTTTACCACGCTCAAGGAAAACGCGAACTTCTTCGTTATTGTCACCTATCAGTTTCAAACGCCCACGATCACGCTGTTCGTGAGTTAAGGTTACTGTGGTGTGGACTGGGTCGTGACAATGGGTGCCTAATCTTTCGTAAATATCTAGCATGGTATGTTCCTAAAATAAACGTCTCTAAAAGAGAGTATAAAGCTGAGCCAAGGGCAAGACTTCCGCAGGCTCACAAGTTAATAATTCGCCATCGGCGCGCACTTCATAGGTTTGCGGATCGACGGTAATGTTCGGCAGCCAGTCGTTGTGAATCATGTCAAGCTTGGAAATATTGCGTGTGTTTTTACAGGCCACCAAAGTACGATCCAAACCGAGTGATTCTTTCAGGCCATTGTTCAGTGCTGCCTGAGAAACAAAGGTCACAGACGTCGCCGCAGCAGCCTTACCGAACGAACCAAACATAGGACGATAATGCACTGGCTGAGGTGTCGGAATAGAGGCATTTGGGTCACCCATTGGCGCGCTGGCGATCATGCCACCCTTGATAATCATCGAAGGCTTCACCGCAAAAAAGGCGGGCTTCCACAACACCAAATCCGCCAGTTTGCCTGGTTCAATCGAACCCACTTCATGACTAATTCCATGGGCAATCGCTGGGTTAATGGTGTACTTGGCAATGTAGCGACGAGTCCCGAAAGTTGTCCGCACCAAGCTCTTGGTCTTCTGGCAATAAGCCAAACTGCTGCTTCATCTTGTGAGCCGTTTGCCACGTACGCGTCACGACTTCGCCTACTCGCCCCATGGCTTGGGAATCGGACGAAATCATACTGAACGCGCCACGATCATGAAGAATGTCTTCCGCAGCAATGGTTTCTTTGCGAATACGCGAATCGGCAAAGGCCACGTCTTCTGGAATATTGCTGTCCAAATGGTGACACACCATCAGCATGTCTAAATGCTCGTCTACCGTGTTGCGAGTATAAGGGCGCGTTGGATTAGTCGACGATGGTAAAACATTCGGATTACCCGCCGCACGAATAATATCCGGCGCATGACCGCCGCCCGCGCCTTCGGTATGGTAGGTGTGAATTACGCGATCTTTAAAGGCATCAATGGTGCTATCGACAAAGCCGGATTCATTCAAGGTATCGGTGTGAATCGCCACTTGTACGTCGTATTTTTCCGCGACACTCAAACAACAATCAATCGACGCGGGCGTGGTACCCCAATCTTCGTGCAGTTTCAGACCACAAGCGCCCGCCTCTAGCTGTTCTTCTAAGGCTTCTGGCAGACTGGCGTTGCCTTTGCCCAAAAAGCCCAAGTTCATCGGCATGCTGTCGGTGGCTTGTAACATCTTGCCAAGATACCAAGGCCCAGGTGTACAAGTGGTCGCTTTGGTTCCTGTTGCAGGCCCTGTACCACCGCCAATCATGGTGGTGACGCCAGAGGTCAAAGCCTCTTCAATTTGCTGCGGACAAATAAAGTGAATGTGCGCATCAATGCCCCCCGCAGTCAAAATAGACCCTTCGCCAGCGATCACTTCTGTTCCCGGCCCAACCACAATATCGACGTTATCTTGCACATCTGGGTTGCCCGCTTTGCCGACTTTAAAAATGCGGCCGTCTTTGATGCCAACGTCGCCCTTCACAATGCCCCAATGATCCAACACCAAGGCATTGGTAATCACCAAATCTACAGCAACATCATTGGTCACTTGGCTTTGTCCCATACCGTCGCGTATGACCTTGCCGCCGCCGAATTTCACTTCGTCGCCATACACGGTGAAATCTTTTTCCACCTGAATCCAAATATCGGTATCGCCTAAACGCACGCGGTCGCCCGTGGTTGGACCGAACATTTGCGCGTAACTTTGTCTGTCCATCGTCGCCATTATTCTGCTCCAGCCAATGTGCCCATGACGTCACCACGGAAGCCATAAATGGTTTTCGTGCCCGCGTATTCGACCAACTCCACTTCTCGGCCTTGGCGAGGTTCAAAACGCACCGCGGTGCCAGACGCGATATTCAAACGAAAGCCTTTCGTCACTGCACGATCAAAAGACAAAGCAGGATTCACTTCGTAAAAATGATAATGGGAGCCAATTTGCACAGGACGATCACCGGTATTTTCGACACGAACTTTCACCGTTTTGCGGCCCACATTGAGTTCAATATCACCCGCGGCAACCTGTATTTCACCTGGAATCATGATGTTTTCCTTTTAAACAAGAACACATACTTTTAATGACGTAACGAGTAGTCATTAATTAATGGGATTATGAACAGTGACTAGCTTAGTCCCATCAGGAAACGTCGCTTCCACCTGCACTTCATGGATTAACTCCACTACGCCATCCATCACTTGTTCCGCGCTTAATACCGTTTTGCCATAAGCCATCAACTCCGCCACGGTTTTACCATCGCGAGCGCCCTCGATAATTTCCATGGTGATGTACGCCATGGCTTCGGGGTAATTCAATTTAAGACCGCGATTCAAACGACGTTCGGCAAGCAAGGCGGCGGTAAATACCAGCAGCTTGTCTTTTTCTCTTGGGAGTAGTTCCATTTTTATTTAATGCCTCTTCATGTCACTCTTAAATAGATTTATATGAACCAAAATGGATCACACGCCCCGTTTTAGGTCGACCAAATTCTCGGTTCATTGGATTCTTTGTTGATTAATGCGGGACGAATATCGCGCCAGCACTGAATAAATAGCTGTTTTACTTGTTCTGAATCATCATGAAGGCTACGAACTAAGATGTACTCGCCGACCATGCTTACGCCACTTAGTGACCCATGTTGGGTACAATGCTGACGTAAAGAATCGATCAAATCGTCCTGATTGGCTGAATCAAACGGCCCAGCGATCATCAAACCATTGATTGGCTTGCCATCCAGTCCGGCTTTGGCGGTAAAAATGGCTCGGCTGTTATCGTCTATCACCAAGCGTTCTCGTACTTTAAGACGACCGTTCTGACGGATCTGAAAGCCTTGCTCTGCGTGGCCTTCGCCAAAATCTTCTTTATTGGCTGGCAAACCAAAGCAAGTGATTTCCCAACCAATGAACTTAGCGTTATCCGCAAGGTCAATGCAGTTTTCAAGGCGAGTATGGGCATTCGGATAAAGAATGGTTTCTTGCGGTAACCATTCCATTAAGCTGTTTTCAGCGACGTTCAACTGGGTAATTTGATGCTGTAGAGTCTTGTCTTTACGAGCACGATAGACACGACCAGCTCCCGGCGTAGTGATTAAAACGTGAGTATTTTCGGCTAAGTTTGCCGTAATCGTGAGGCGATCACCCGACACCAATCCGCCCGGTGGATGCAATAAATACACGTGCGCCGTGTCTCGACCTTCAGGATAAAAAGGCTTTTGTACGTACAAAGGCCCTTTGTGATCGCAGGTTTTCAACACGGTACCGCGAGTGGTTTGACAAAAGCCTAAGGTCAGAAACGCATGCCAGTGTGAAGCTTGTCCCGTCACTGGCATGTTTGTTTCTGGCAGCGGCTTTTGGTCGTATTGTTCTGCCAAAGCAAGATTATGTTTATTATTCATTGATGCCCTATAAGCGTCTTCACACATGGCGACAGACATTGTTTTCTTGGTTGTATAGTGGCTCCAACAAAATTCATCCTCCGACCCGGCCCATACGGCACATCCCTGTGCCGGTTGGGCCTTTACCGTCATCCTGACGGCTGGTCTACTGGATTAAAATTTTGTTTTGCCAAACAACTCTGCGCATTGAGCGAATGCAAAAATCAGACCGCCAAGTATTGTTTTATCAGCGTGTCGTTAAGGTTCTCCATTTTATCCGCCGCCACAATGCGTCCCTTTTCCATCAAACGAAATTCTTTACCCACACGACGGGCGAAACCGAGCTTTTGTTCCACCAAGATAACGGTCAAACCTTCTTCTTCGTTCAGCTTTAAAATCACATCGCCGATCTGTTTAACAATGTTGGGCTGAATGCCTTCGTTTGGCTCGTCCAAAATCAAGACTTTTGGTTCTAATACCAAGGCACGGCCGATCGCAAGCTGCTGTTGCTGCCCGCCAGATAAATCACCACCACGACGATGCAACATGTCTTTCAATACAGGGAAAAGTTCGAAGATTTTCTCTGGGATTTCTTTCGGACTGTCTTTGGTACGTTTACTTCGCACTGGCAAACCAATGCGCAAATTTTCTTCCACGGTGAGCATGGGGAAAATGTCTCGCCCTTGGGGAACGTAGCCAATTCCCGAATACGCACGTTTTTCAGCGCTTTGTTTATTCAGTACGTCGCCTTCCATGGTGATCTCGCCTTTTGTGATCGGCAATAAGCCCATGATGGCTTTTAGCAAGGTGGTTTTACCCACACCGTTGCGTCCCATGATGCAAGTAATGGAGCCAGGGACTATCTCTAAATCCAAGCCCCAAAGAATTTGCGTGCCACCGTAAAGTTGATCAACCTTGTTAATTGAAATCATTCTGACGCTCCTTTTTGCGCTTTGGTTCTTGTTTGCGCTTTCTCGCTTGCGGCTTCTTCACCAAGGTACACTTCAATCACGTCTTTATTACTTTGTATCTGATCCATCGTGCCTTCGGCCAACACAGAACCTTGGTGCAATACCGTTACCGTGCGCGCAATGCTGCGCACAAACTCCATATCGTGTTCCACGACAATCACCGTTCGCTCTCCAGCTAAAGACGTTAACAACTCCGCCGTACGTTCGGTTTCTTGTGCTGTCATGCCCGCCACGGGTTCATCGATCAATAACAGCCTTGGATCGGCCGCGAGCAGCATGCCGATTTCTAACCATTGTTTTTGACCGTGAGACAAGGCACCCGCCAGCATGAATCTATGCTTAGCCAAACCTATGGTTTTTAATACCTCATCAATGCGGTCGATTTGTGTCGGTGTTAAACGCGAGAACAAGGTCGGCAAAACGCGCTTGTCGGTTTTAAGGGACAACTCCAAATTGTCGAACACGGTTTGCTCTTCAAATACGGTTGGCTTTTGAAATTTACGACCGATGCCAAGCTGAGCAATTTCGGCTTCGTCTTTGTTCAATAAGTTGTGGTTTTGCCCAAAGAACACTGTGCCGGAATCACACTGAGTTTTACCGGTAATCACATCCATCAAGGTGGTTTTGCCCGCACCATTGGCACCGATCAAACAACGTAATTCGCCATCGTTCACATAAAGGTTGAGATTATTTAAAGCCTTAAAGCCATCGAAGCTCAGATTCAAACCTTCTACATACAGAATCACCTGATTGTCGACATTAACAGCGGCTTGTTCTGGCGCCAGAAAAGGCCAAACCTGATCACGGCGGAAAAATTCACGCGTACTATCTAAAGTGCTCATGCTTGCGACTCCTTATTCATAACAGTATTTCGCTTGGCCTTTAGCTGCCCATACAAGCCCATCAAGCCTTTTGGTAAATACAAGGTCACCAGCACAAACATGGCACCCAAGGCGAACAACCAAGCATCAGGCATAATCGCGGTAAAACGGGTTTTCGCGTAGTTCACCAATAAGGCCCCAATCACCGCACCAATCAAGGTGCCACGACCACCCACCGCTACCCAAATCACCATCTCGATAGAGTTGATAGGGGAAAACTCGCCAGGGTTGATAATGCCGACTTGTGGTACATACAAGGCGCCTGCAATGCCAGCAATCACAGCGGAATAAACAAACAGCCACACTTTGTATCTATCGGTACGATAACCAATAAAACGTGAGCGAGATTCCGAGTCACGAATCGCCAACACCACCTTACCGAGACGAGAGGACAAGATTTTCTGACTGACCACGAAGATCACCGCCAGTAGAATCGCGGTGATCAAAAACAACGCAACGCGTGTGCTATCCGCTTGCAAATTAAAGCCAAGGATTTCTTTAAAATCGGTCAGACCATTGTTGCCGCCAAAGCCCATTTCGTTGCGGAAGAACGCCAGCAACAAGGCATAAGTTAAGGCTTGCGTCATGATGGAAAGATACACGCCGGTAACACGAGAGCGAAACGCCAACCAACCAAACACAAAAGCCAACAACCCTGGCACCAGCACCGCCATTAACATAGCGAACCAGAACTGATCCATGCCCAACCAAAACCATGGCAACTCTTTCCAATCCAAAAACACCATAAAGTCAGGCAGTAAAGGATTACCGTACACCCCGCGATCCCCGATTTGACGCATTAAATACATGCCCATCGCGTAACCGCCTAAGGCGAAAAACGCCCCGTGGCCTAAACTCAAAATACCGCAATATCCCCAAATAATATCCACCGCTAACGCCAACATGGCGTAGCACAAATATTTACCCAGCAAAGTAATGGTGTAAGTGCTGACATAGAAAGCCGAATCAGCGGGTAAAAACAGATTCGCGGCCGACGCCAAAATCGTCACACCTAATAAAATCACCACAAATGGCAAAGTGTGTTTGCCCGTCGAGCGCCCTTCAGAAAACCAAGCTGTAAGACGTGTCATTCTGCCGCCCTCCCTTTTTGTGGAAAGAGTCCCTTAGGACGTTTTTGGATAAAGAGAATAATAAACACCAACACCAGAATCGCTGCGAGAACCGCGCCCGTAGTTGGTTCAAGAAACTTCGTCGCGATACCCAAAGTAAAGGCTGCTACCAAAGTGCCCAGCAAGTTACCAACGCCACCAAACACCACCACCATGAAAGAATCGATAATGTAAGACTGGCCTAAATTTGGCCCAACGTTGGTTAATTGGCTCAAAGCCACACCGGCAATACCCGCGATACCAGAACCCAGACCGAAGGTCATTGCATCCACCCAATGGGTTTTCACCCCCATGGCTTTGGCCATGTTGCGATTTTGCGATACCGCACGCACGTTTAGACCAAGAGAGGTTTTCTTCAATACAATCACCAAGACGATGAACACCAACAAGGCAAAGGCCAGAATGTACAAACGGTTCCACGTTAAAGACAGCACAGGGTTTATTTCCCAAGAACCGCTCATCCAGCTAGGCGTAGACACTTGACGGTTAAGCGGCGAGAAAATCGTCCGCACCAATTGCTGCAAAATCAGACTGATACCAAAGGTCGCGAGCAAGGTTTCTAGTGGTCGGCCATGCAAACGGCAAATCACTAAGCGTTCAATCAATACGCCCATCAAGCCAGACACCAAAAAGGCCGCTGGGATCGCCACCCAAATCGAATAATCGATGTAATTCGGCATGATTAACTGCACCACGTAGGTCGTGTAAGCGCCCAGCATAATCATTTCGCCATGGGCCATATTGATCACGCCCATCACCCCAAAGGTAATCGCCAAACCAATAGAGGCTAACAGCAATACTGAACCAAGACTCAAACCAAAAAATAACTGATCGACAAAGGCAAAACGATTCACCCGTTGCGCAATTTTTTCTAAGGCAATATTTGCCGCACTTACCACCGCGGCATTGTCGTCACGAGTCAATTGCGTTAGTAGATTTCGTACATCGCTTTCTAAGCTGGTAGACAGGGTGTCAATCGCCGCAATGCGATTAGACGGCGCCAATTGCGTTTGCGAGGCGGTATGCATTGCCAATGCTAACGCCATAGCTTCTTTGACTTTTTTATGGGTTTCATTGGAATACAAGCGCTCTAACGTCGCGACTGTATCTTGATCGAGATTAGACAATAAGGAACGTACTGCACTTTCTCGAACGCTTGGCGATTTGGACGTCAGCTGAATACGGGCAATAGCATTACGCAAATAGCCACGTAAGTTATTGTTCACACGGATTTTTTCAACATCACGCTTATTAATGCCAGCGTTAATTTCATCAGTAAATACGTCTTTGTAATAGGTTTCGCCGTTGGTTTCGAATTCACCAATGACCTTTTTTTCTGCCTTGATGTAATACAAGTTACCGTTTAATAAAGTACGCAAAAGCGGTAGAACGGTTTCATCGGATACGGCTTCGATTCTGACTAGAATAGGCTCCATATCTTTGATTTTGGCTTCGCCCAACTCTGCCAGCAAAGGATCCAAAGAAGTCGGTTCAGCCGCATGAGTAGAAAGGGAAAATAGCCCAAAAAGACAGCAACAAAGCGCAATGCAATGTCTCAAGGTGATACGTCTCAAGGTCATACTCCAAGTGTCGTAGGTTTATTACGCTAGCATTCAGAAACACAACGCTAAGAAAGAAATCAGAAGCTTGCTCGAAGGTAAAAAGTGACTCTCTGGCTAACTCGCTTATTAGCCTGCTAGACAGAGAGTCGAGGTTACCCCGGGAATGGGTCAAATTAGTAATTCTGACCAGAACATGTCTTAGTTTTGGTGTTGTAGTTGCCGCACTTGATTGGCGCCGTCCAATCTGAAATCAGGTCTTTAGAACCTGGCAAGAAATCAGACCAAGCATCACCCGCCACCACGCCATCGGTTTCCCAAACCACTTCAAATTGACCGTCGTCTTGGATCTCGCCAATCAGTACCGGCTTACTCAAGTGGTGGTTTTTATTCATCACCGCCACACCGCCCGTTAAGTTAGGCACGGTTTGTCCTATCATGGCTTGTTCCACCGCATCAACGTCTGTGGTACCGGCTTTCGTTACGGCGTTAGCCCACATTTTGAAACCGATGTAAGTCGCTTCCATTGGGTCATTGGTGACACGGTCAGGATTCTTGGTGTACTCATGCCATGCTTTGATAAAAGCTTCGTTTTCTGGTGTTTCCACACTTTGGAAGTAGTTCCAAGCCGCCAAGTGACCAACTAATGGTTTCGTGTCTAAACCAGAAAGCTCTTCTTCACCCACAGAGAACGCCACCACTGGGATGTCTTCAGAAGACACACCTTGGTTACCCAACTCTTTGTAAAAAGGCACGTTGGCATCACCATTGATGGTAGAAACCACGGCTGTTTTCTTACCTTCACTGCCGAATTTTTTGATATCCGACACTATCGATTGCCAATCCGAATGACCAAATGGCGTGTAGTTGATCATGATGTCTTGTTCAGCAACGCCTTTGCCTTTTAGATAGGCTTCAAGAATTTTGTTGGTGGTACGAGGATAAACATAGTCAGTTCCGGCTAGCACAAAACGCTCTACGCCAAGATCATTCATCAAATAATCCACCGCAGGAATCGCCTGTTGGTTTGGCGCAGCCCCTGTGTAGAACACGTTTTTAGACGACTCTTCGCCTTCGTACTGAACTGGGTAGAACATCAAACCGTTCAACTCTTCCAATACTGGCAATACCGATTTACGAGAAACCGATGTCCAACTACCAAAAATCACATCCACTTTGTCTTTGGTTAATAACTCGCGTCCTTTCTCTGCAAACAATGGCCAGTTTGATGCTGGGTCAACCACCACAGCTTCGATCTTCTTACCTAACAAACCACCCTTTTTGTTTTGCTCATCCACCATCATCAAGACAGTGTCTTTTAGCGTGGTTTCAGAAATCGCCATGGTGCCAGACAAGGAGTGCAACACACCGACCTTGATTGTGTCTGCCGCCAGTGAAGGAAGCGCAATAAGCGTTGCACCAGAGAGCACAATCGCAGAAGTAAGCGTTTTGATTTTCATAGTTGGAGCCGTCCTATTGTGATTTATAATATTGTTGATTTTTTAGACGAGGTGTTAACACCTCAAATCCGCAAAGCCAGTATTAAAAAAACACCGTTGGAAAGGTATGCGCGAAATGACTTAGGCGTATACGTCATTTGACGTATATAGCGGTTTTGTTCCCTCCCCTTTCTTCAAGGGGAGGGTTAGGGAGGGGTTATGGTTTTGACTGTTTCCATTCGAACGCTTTGTAATCACAGCCTTTATTCCGCCCTGCTGGGCGTTTAACTTTTGCCCAGAGCCGCAAAAGTAACCAAAAGGTCTCTTTAAGATCTTTAATGCCTGATTCTTTTCATAGGTGCATGATTGCTTCCTACGCTCGTTATATCGTAAGGCATAGATTGTTTTCGCTGTTGTGAGAAAGGATATCTTTAACTGCCCCTGAAACTCCATAGGGTCGCGCAATCAGGATTGCGTCGAAGTTCGTTCTTCCGTGGTATGAGTTCAGAAAGTGTAGATCGGCTTTGGTGGGTTTCATCCAATGCCGTGGGGTCAGATCAAGAAATAGCTAACCCAGATATAGAAAAAACAAGACCTAACAAGCAACAACTAGAATTTAAACGTTCCACTATTCTAACTTTGACTATTTCTTTTATCTAATAATGCTTTCCATGCATACACTCCCCCAGATAAATTCAAATAATTAGCCAATTCTTCTAGCGAATCCAATGCTTGTTTCAACCCCATTGATGAAGCTATTTGATAAACTTCTAGCCAAGCAGTTATAGCATCTTCTTTTTGGCTATTTTGATAATAAAAATGTCCTAAATTAAATAAAGTTGCACAAATACCTTCTTTATCCCCAACCTCCCTTTGAATACATAAAGCCTCTTTCGAATAACATAATGAAGCACTATAATCACCTTTGCTATTATAGACAGATGCCATATTATTTAATGTCACTCCTTTTCCTAATCTATCATTAATCTCATTCCTTATCACCAAAGATCTATGCAAACATTTCAATGCCATATCATATTCTCCTCTGGCTTGATAAACATTAGCAATATTATTTAGTGTTGTCCCCAACCCAAATATATCCTTAATTTCCTCTCTTATCATTAAGGATTTTTTCAAATAAATTAATGCAGTATCAACATCTCCTCTGATACTATAAATTTGTGAAATGTTATTTAATATTGAGCCGATCCCTAGCTTATTCCCAACTCCATCTAAAGTCTTCAAAGACTTCTCGAGGAGTTCTAGTGCTACATCACTATTACCTCTGGCATGAGCGATAGCAGCCATACTATTTAGAGTTACACTTTCACCTAACTTGTCCATGGGAGTAACTATAGACTCCTGTAAATAGTTCATTGCCAAGTCGTAATCACCTTGAGCTTTTGCATTAATTGCCATATTGTTTAGAGTTATACCAACCCCAGTCTCATCACCAATTTCTTTTTGAATAGCCAATGAGTCTTTTTGATACTGTAATGCTGTTTCATATTCACTTTTCATTTGGAATATCAACGATATATTATTTAAAGTTGCACCTTCTCCTTTTTTATCACCGATTTCTTTTTGAATTGATAAGGATCGTTTCCAGTAATCAGATGCCATTCCGTAATTAGACATCCAATAATAAACCCTCCCTATGGTAGTTAGGACACGAGCATGAATTTTCTTATCATCTATTTTTTTAAGGGCTGGCAACCAAACATCCAATGAAACTTTATAAATTGCTTTTATGATTAGTCTACTTACTATGCGAAAAGCAGTTTCATATAATATCTCAGTTTTATCTTTTTCTTTGGCTGTAGATAATAATTTTTTCCACCATATAAAAGATTTTTTATTTTCAGGGTAATCGGTTGCACAACGAATGAGGTTTTGTAGAGTGATGTTTTGGGAGAGTGAGAAGGCATGCTTTAGTACATCGTCGTCTTCAAATAAATCATGATGTAAAAGGAAGTATTCTCCAATTAGGTCAGGCTGGAGATAACCTGCTTCATGACCGGTTAGTAATGTCATTCTTTGGCGAACTTTTGTTATATCTCTTTTTGAGTCGATTAACTCGCAAGCAAGCAAAGTTTGGATACTTTCCTCTTTATGATTGTCCCAATCAAAGCCACCAATGAAAGTAGAAAAGGCTAATAGGTTAATGGTTTGCTCTTGCTGCTGTTTAGATAGGTCTGCTAATTGGCGTTGCCATGCTTGCTTTTCTCTACTGTATATATTGTCCAGAAGGTCTAGATGTTGCCATTGACGAATATCCGCAAGTTCATTATGCGCCAATACGATGGCAACCATGCCTAAAAATAATGGACTGCCTTTTGTGGTGAGTTCATGGATTGTTTCCCAAATCGCGCTGTCTTTTTCAGGAAGTTTGCCATTAGCATCTAAGCTAGATAAAAAACTGGCGAGCGCTGTTTGTTGGTCCGTTTTGTTCAACGGCATAAGTTCAAGTGGATCAGCTTGTGTATAAAAAGCATTTTTGCGGACTAAGGCTGCGCTAGACCCTGTGGTTAGGTGCTCCCACCAATCTTGTTTTTTGTATTCCCTTTCTAATATTAAAATTCGCACAGGACAGAGATAATTGTCTTTATGTCGAATTATATGGTCTAACCAATTAGCAATTTGTTTACTATATGAAGCCGCATAATCAATAACTATAATCGTGGGTTGTAACGGCATCCATTTATGCAAAGCATCAGGTACATCGAGTTTTGAGGCGTGTAAAAAACCCGCATCCCAAAGGTAATCATGACGAGCAATGGATTCTAAAGCTAAACGACTTTTACCTATGCCGCCTGCACCAGATATGGCCCACCAGCTAAACATGGTTTCTTGATCATAAAATTCGTCGAGTCGATTCAGCTGAGCATCACGGCCAATTAAATCGGAATGTTGCTTAAAGTAGGTCAACCAAATAGCACTGCCTTTTTCTACGTTTTCAGCTTGGGATTTGAGCTGCTCAACGGACTTCAAATCTAAATCAAATGAAAGCAAATCAATGAGGTGATGTAGATCATTACTAATACCAAGTTGTTGCTGATGGTTTTTTTCTTGTGCCAAAAGTAGATGCACTAGACCTTGTTGTTCAGCATTAAGTTGAATCCAACTTGGTGTTGCTTGTAGCAGCTTTAACTGTTCAGAATCGGCTACCTGCATAGCGCTTTGATAAGTCTTATCTGTATGAGTTTTCAAGGTATCGAGTAACGTGCGGCTCAATTTTTCATACAAGGGTCTGTGGGATAAATTATCATGTAATTTATTTATCCAAGACTGAGCTACCACTTTACCAAGTTGAGATAGTCTGTTTAGTACAAAAGGAATAATATATTTTAAAGCAAGTCGTGAGGCGGCTTTGTTAATTCCATAATCTTCATGTAACCACTCAGCTAACAGCTTCACACTGTCTTTATCTGTAAAAAAGGCCTCGAATGTAGTGAGCCTCTTCTATCACTTGATCGAAAGTTAAATCTACAGAAATATTTGCTTCGTTCTTATCTTGGTTTTCCATGAACTATCCATGCTTAAAATATGTTCTATAAAAGCTAACCAGTACTAAGAGCTTGGTCAACTTGCTTTTTATTAGAACGGACTAATTCATGCTAATTAAATGCCCTTTCTATTAAAGTTCACCAACAATGCCAACACCTTAATCTTAGAAATCAGCCTCTTTCAACCACTCTATCAATCCCATTGCTCCGTCTTTATTCTTGGTTCTATCTGGATAGATGAGGTAGTAGGCTTTTCTTAGTGGCAGTGTGATTGGGCTTAGTGTGATGAGTTGCCCTGTTTTCAGTGCATTTTGGATGAAAAGTCCTTGGCCGAGTAGTAGGCCTTTGCCTTGTATGGCGGCGTCGATCGCCATGCTGGAGAGGTTGAATTGTGGGCCTTTGTTGGATTTTCGGTTGTGGTAACCTGCGGCAGTTAGCCAGTCTTGCCAGTTGGGTAGATATGGATTCTCGTCGCCCCAGTCTATATGGATCATTGGTTTTTCCAGTAATGCGTCTAAATCCCCCTGTGCTATTCCGTTAACGAGTGATGGACTGGCGACGAGGTGTACTTCGTCTTGGAATAAAAAATCGTGGTTTAGTGATTTGTCTTGTTTACCAAAGCTGATGCTTGCATCACAGCGGCTCAAGTTGAAGTCGACCGCTGCATGGCTGGCTTCCACTCGTATTTCTAGGTCTGGGTGTTGTTCCATTATGCGCAGTACTTTGGGCATTAACCACAAGCTCGCCACTGACGGTAATGTGTGTAAGGTAAAAATCGTTTGCTGCTTTAATTGGTCTAAGCTGGCTTGTCCACGTTGCAGGCTTTCAATCGCTTGGTTGGCAAAGTATAAGTATTGCTGACCTGCTTGAGTCAGTTCCACACCAAGTTTTGAGCGTTCAAACAGTGTTGTGTCTAGATGAGATTCCAGCTGTTTTATTTGTTGGCTGACGGCCGCTGGCGTTATACACAAGGCTTTTGCCGTTTTCGCAAAGTTGCCAGTGTGCGCTGCGTTTATAAAGGTGATTAAGCCGTTCAGGTTAGGCAGTTTTAACATGATGCTCTCGTAGAATGAAGGCTGTGCAAAACGGGATCACTTATTAACATTATTGTTAAGTAAAAATGAATGATAGGTGTATAAAATATTGATTTAACTGTGTTGCTAACGTCACTAATCTAGAGGGTACCGCTGGCAATATAAAAGATCAAAACCTAAAGGGGAACACTAATGTCGTTATGCAATATTATTAATGAGACCACTTACCCTATTGAAGATAATGGCTTTAGAGAGAATTGTAAAAAGACGTTGGCAGAAAACGGGGCGTTGGTTTTGCCTGACTTCCTCAATCATAAGGCAATTCGAGCTGTTATTAAGGAAGGCGAGGCGAAAAAAGATCTCGCTTGGTATACCAAGTCCACCCATAACGTTTACTTAACGAATGTCGATCCAAATTATGACGCAGATCATGCGAGAAACAAGCAGGTCATTTCGTCCAAAGGCTGCATCACGGACGATCAAATCGATGACGATTCACCACTACGCCAGCTTTATAATTCGGAAGTATTTCGAGCCTTTCTTGCCAGTGTGTTGGAAGAAGATGCACTGTATAACTACGCTGATAATCTTTCTTCTATCAATTTGCATTACGCCAGCGAAGGCCAAGAGTTAGGTTGGCACTTCGATAACTCGTCATTTGCCATTACTTTGTTAATTCAAAAGCCTGAGGGTGGCGGTGTGTTTGAATACATTGAAAACATGCGTGATGCTGATGCTGGCGAGATGAATTACAGCGGAGTCAGTGAGGTTCTCGCGGGACAGAAAAAAGTCAAAGAATTAGCAATCGAACCCGGCGCTTTGGTGCTTTTCCGTGGTCGAAATGCCATTCACCGAGTCACACCAACACAAGGTAATACCACTCGTATGCTGGCGGTTCTCGCCTATAATTCACAACCTGGAATTGCCCTATCAGAAGCGGCAAGCAAAACCTTTTATGGTCGAGTGAATTAAGAACAATACGAACGCTTTTACGAACGCGTTAAAGCGCTCGCTTCATGATTTTGGTAATTTCGTACACGGAGGCGTTGGTGTACGTCACGTTAATCTTCAACCATCACTTTCATTTTCAAGTAAAGCGCCTCGTACCTCGGCTAATCTTTCATCGCCGGATTACATCTTCGTTCCTCGATTCATCCGGCCTACGAAAAGCGACGATGCATGCAATAAAACCACAACAAATAGAAATGATTTGTATTAATATTACCAACCTATAAAATGTATCGCCTTAAAATAGACGACGCACAATATAAAACATGACGGATTGGTAGCATGATAGAGTCGAAAAAACTAGGGTTTAGCGTTGATGGCCGAGTATTGCTAACAGATGTTTCAATGACTTTTGAAGCTGGAAAGGTTTACGCATTAGTGGGACACAATGGTTCTGGTAAATCCACACTGCTTAAATTACTCGCCCAGCAGCAAAAACCGACAAGTGGTCAACTTTTCTTGAATGATCAAGCTATTGTAGCTTGGTCGCCTAAAAAATTCGCCCAGCAGGTTGCTTATCTGCCTCAGCAAACGCCCACAACGGACAGTTTATCAGGCAAAGATCTCGTCAGTTTTGGTCGTTACCCTTGGCACGGCTTACTGGACCGCTTAAACAAGCAAGACAAGCAATATATAGACGAAGCTATGGCATTAACTGACACAATGGATTATGCAGATCGCTTGGTCGACACCTTATCTGGTGGTGAACGCCAGCGTCTTTGGTTGGCAATGCTTTTGGCACAACGCTCGCAATATTTATTGCTCGATGAACCTCTTTCTGCCTTAGACATTGCCCATCAGGTAGACATGCTAAAGCTGATCAAAAAGCTCAGCCGAGAACTAAACCTAGGTGTCATTATTGTTATTCATGATATTAATATGGCTGCACGCTTCTGCGACCATATCGTGGCACTTCATAGTGGAAAAATGATTGCTTCTGGCTCTGTCGAGAGTCTTTTTACCCCTCAGACATTGCAAGATATTTACGGTATACACATGCACATCCTGAATCACCCTGCAGGGTATCCGGTTGCCATGCCCTATTAGCTAAGTGGAATGTCATGAAACGAATTTTTTCTTATCTGTTGATGTTAGTCATCACTTTGGCGTCTCCTATTTCCCTTGCTCAAGAACAGGACCTAAGAGTGGTCGTCATTGACTGGACGCAAACCGAAACACTGTTGGCTTTGGGAGTTAAACCTATTGGCGCAGCGCAAATAGCCGATTACAACGCTTGGGTAAAAGCACCAGAGATTCCTGAAGGCACCGTCGATCTAGGTCTTCGTACCCAACCTAATATGGAGCGACTGTCGGAATTAAAACCTGATCAAATTTTTATTTCCCCCATGTTTCAATCACTGACACAACAACTGTCTCGAATCGCTCCCATCAAGAACATTACCTTGTACAAAAAAGACGAGGTCTCTTGGCAAGCGCTAGAAACCTATACCCGAATCATTGCCAAACACACACACAGAGAAGACGCAGCTGACACCCTAATTCAATCGGCTCGAGACACTTTAGCCACATTGTCGAAACAAGTCCCTATGGAGGCAGCACCGTTATTGTTGGTGCAATTTATGGATGCCCGTCATGTTCGAGTCTTCGGCAACAATAGCATGTATAAAATAGCCGTCGATAAAATCGGTTTGAAAAACGCTTGGCAAGGCGATACCAATAGCTGGGGATTTTCTTTAGTCAGTATCGACAAACTCATTGGCCTAAAAGCACAGATTGTCGTGATAGAACCCTTACCAGCAGGGGTAAAACAGCATTTGCAACAGGATGCATTTTGGCAATATGTAGTAAAACAATCAGGTCACCCAGTGTTGACCATTCCAGCGGTATGGAGCTTTGGCGCCATCCCCTCTACGGTACGTTTTGCTACCTTATTAACCTCTGCTCTTAATGAGGAAGCAAAATAATGCGCGCTCTTCCGACGACTCTAATACTCACACTCATTGTCTTAACCGCTGTATTAATGGGTTCCCATTTGGCGAATCTTGGGGCGTTACATAGTCAATTTATCAACCCGTTTACAACGAATTGGCAATCTAGTCTCTCTGTCGAATTGACATTAACCTGGTGGCCTCGCGTATTCAGCACTCTACTTTGTGGTGCGGCCTTGGCGGTTGCAGGCGTGCTGATGCAACAGGTACTGCGCAACCCAATCGCATCACCTTCGACCCTTGGCATCGCAAGCGGTGCTAGCTTTAGCTTGATGCTCGCGACACTTTACGCGCCTTGGCTGATTAGTTTTTCACACAGTTTGGTGGCTTTAATAGGCGGCATTGTGTCTATGGGATTGGTGTTTGCTTTGTCATGGCAGCGTGCTTTATCACCCACCATCGTAGTGATTGCGGGATTGGTTATCAATTTGTATTTCAGTGCCTTCAGCACTGTTTTGCTCATGTTAAACCAAGAAAAACTCTCCGGCTTAATGATCTGGGGCGCTGGCTCTTTAGCGCAAACGGGATGGGGAAATGTCCAGTATCTATGGCCACGCATTTTGACTGCCGTACTTATTGCTTTTGTGTTTCTAAAGCCTTTGAGTTTATTAGAACTGACTGAATCTGGTGCAAAAAGCTTAGGCGTGTCATTGACCAAATTACGCTTTATCTGCCTTGGTCTGGCGGTGTTACTCACCTCTTGGGTGGTTGCCAGTGTCGGCATTATTGGCTTTATCGGTCTTGCCGCCCCCGCCATTACGCGCTTAATGGGTGTACGTCGATTGGTCCCTAAGCTCGTCATATCCATGATTCTCGGGGCGTTGCTGTTAACCCTAACCGATTTACTGATTCAATTACTCCCCGGCATGCTGGGCATGGTAATACAAACAGGCGCGGCAACCGCTGCGCTAGGCGCCCCATTAATGCTGTGGTTGCTGCCCAAATTAGCCATTCGTCATCAAACACAAACCGTACTAACACGACACCACCATCATATTAGTCGACTCAACAGGTCATCCATTTTGTGGACTGGTAGCGCCTTAGTAATTGGCTTTTGTTTGTTTGCCACGCTGTCAGTGCAAACCGATGGTTGGCAATGGTTAGTTCTCAATGGCGATTGGTCGATGTTGGAGTGGCGGATTCCGCGATTGGTTGCAGCCCTGTTAGCAGGCATCATGCTGGCGGTTGCTGGTACGATTATTCAACGTTTAAGTGGTAACCCAATGGCCAGCCCTGAAGTCATTGGCATTAGCTCTGGTATTGCGATTGGCCTTATTGTTACTATTTATGCAGGTCTTGCTTCCAGCACAATAGGGCTTTACTTGGGCGGTTTGATTGGTGCTCTCTTAACCATGGGCTTGATCATACTGTTGAACCACAAATCTGGCTTTCAACCAGAGCAAGTGCTGCTGACTGGTGTGGCCATCACGGCGTTAATGAATGCGGTACAAACGCTTATTTTGGCGGGTGGTGATCCCCGTAGTTATGCGTTTCTTGCTTGGTTATCCGGCTCAACTTATTACGTAACAACGAATACCCTATTGCCTTTGGCTGTCGCGACGCTTGTCTTTGTTGGACTTGGCTTTGTAGTGAGTAAATGGTTAGATATTTTGCCACTTGGTCAATCTACAGCCCAATCATTAGGCATGAAGGTGTCTCGCGCAAGACTCTTATTACTGCTTCTTGCCGCTTGCTTAACTGTTGCCGCCACATTGGTTGTTGGCCCCCTCAGTTTTATTGGTCTGATGGCTCCTCACTTGGCTCGTCTACTCGGTTTCAGCAAAGCGAAAGAACATCTTATTGCGTCAGCACTTGTGGGTGGGCTCCTAATGCTGCTGTCTGATTGGCTCGGCAGGCAATGGCTTTATCCTCAGGAAATTCCAGCCGGCATGGTGGCGTCTATTATCGGTGGCCTATATCTCATGTGGGGACTGCGCAGACTCTAATGTGAATTAGCGTCTGTGTTCCTTATAAGAGAATAAGAAGATCCACTCTATTATCAGATAAGCAAGAGAGACTTGATGACAAACGCCTTTTTTAAGTCAACCGTCTCCTCATGATTTTGGCGTCTTCACCGTAGCTGTCGCTGGCCTGTTGATTCGTTACTTCATTAAAGCCGTGCTTCTGCCAAAATGGTACTGAGTCTTGCACGGAAACCAGTAAAACGCTGTTAAACCCTAATAGAGTAGCTGTTTCCAATAAATGTTTGACCATTTGAGAACCAATGCCCCTACCCAAAGCCCGTTTTGACAGCGCTAAGTCATGCAAAAATAAGATCGAGCCATGGCTGCTTTCCGATAAAGTTTGATAGAGTTTGGGCGGCGTTTCACTGTGCCAAGCATGAGCCAATAAGTACCCCAATATGCCTTGTGCTTCTTCTTTATCTTCTGGCCCATTTTGTTCTTCTAGCGCTCTTTTTTCTTCAAGGTAGGCAAAACAACACGCTGGCGATTGTTGCCATTTACTCTGTAATACTTCTAGGCTTTCAGGTTCGATTTCTGAGTAAGCTTCGGCTTGGATCTGGAGTATTTCATCCCACATAGTTTGCGAAATGGGTTGTATAGACATGTTTTTCATTCGCTCTCAGCTCCAATGCTGGATTCAATCGCTTTCATCATAATATGCTGTGAGCTCGCTGGCCCACCATGGTAAAGGTTGTTGGTATCTTCAAAGCCGCCCTTTAAATAAAGTTCTTTGGCAACAGGGTTTTGGCAGTTTACGGTTAAGTAAATAATCGAATACGTTGGAAAAGCTTCTTTAAGATAATGGGGCAATGCCGAGATGGCTTGCTTGGCGAAGCCTCTGCCTTGGAACTCTTTACTGATAAAAAAACTACGCAGTCCTAGACTGTGTTTTTTAGCAAAATCAAAGTGTTTTGCATAAATGGTATCAATTAAAAAAAGCCAACAACGATCCCCTCTACAAGGATCACATGAGGACGAATTTGCGCATTAGCGCTTTTTAATATTTCCTCGATACTGCCAACAAATCTCTGCTGTTCGTCTGCAACGCTTAGCAATAGAACATCAGCTAAATGCCGAGTCGTCATTTTTTCAATGTGAATCACATTGGCTCCTTTCTAGCTTAATCAAAAGTTTGGTTCAGTTTACTCAACTACCATACAGACCTGAAGTCTCAATACTTGCTTATTATTGGCACAATTCTATGATTGTGTTTTATCCATCCGCCCAAATTATAAGCTACCATCTAACCCAAAAGTGATTATCTATGTTTGTGATCAAACTCTTTGTTGCCTTGGTTATTGCGCTCGCTCTAGTGATTTATATCGTTAATCTGAATATTAAATCTAAAGTTCCTCCTATTACAGAGGTCACTTCTGCACCTTATAAAGACGCTAAATTTCATAATACGGCACCGCGCCAGCCTATGACGTTTAGCGATACTGCTGCCCTATGGGTGCGTTTTTTCACGGAAAAGAAAGTGAATACGACGCCAGATATCAACATTCCAGTTAGCCGCGTAAGTCGAGCCGATTTGGACGCACTAAGCAATGACACCTTGCACCTAGTTAAGCTTGGGCACTCTTCTATTTTATTAAAGATATATGGTGAGTACTGGCTAATTGATCCTGTTTTCTCGGATCGAGCATCACCCTTTCAGTTTGCTGGCCCCAAACGATTCCACCAGCCCCCTATCAGTCTAGAAGACTTACCGCCTATTGATAAAGTATTGATTTCTCATAACCATTACGATCATCTGGATAAGGCGAGCATCAAGATTTTACGCACCAAAACACAACAGTTTTTAGTACCAAAAGGCGTGGATGGTGATCTCATAAATTGGGGCATTCAGGCCAACACAATCACTACGTTTGATTGGTGGCAAGAGCTGAAAACAAGCCAAGGCTTAGTCGTCTTCACACCCACTCAGCATTTCTCTGGCCGTGGCATGGGCGATGGTAATGCGACTTTATGGGGGGCTTGGGTGATTAAAACACCACAAGACAGTATTTTCTTTAGCGGTGACTCTGGTTATTTTCAGGGCTTTAAGGAAACGGGCGACAAGTATGGCCCCTTTGACCTCACCATGATAGAAACTGGTGCGTACGATGCAGACTGGGCTGACATCCATATGAAGCCAGAAGAAAGCGTTCAAGCGCATATCGATCTGAAAGGAAAAGTTATGATGCCCATTCATAATGGCACGTTTGACCTCGCATTCCACACTTGGCATGATCCATTTGATCGTGTGGTGACTGAGTCTGCGAACCGAAATGTGATATTAAGCACACCTCAGTTTGGACACATTTTTTCGATCAACAAACTTCCACCGCTAACACTCTGGTGGAAGTCTGAGCGATAACAAGACAAATACATTGGAATCAATAAAACGCTTTGGCTTCATCTCTTAAATATTGAATCAAAGCGTGCATTTTCCTTGGTAAATGGCCGAAAGGGTATTGCAGGTAGACTGGCTGTGACTTACCTTTCCACTCTGGCAAGCAAGGTACAAATACCTCAGGATGGCGAGCCAAATGTTTTTCAGCAAAGTAATGTGGTAGTAAGCCTACGCCTTTACCTCGAATGATAGCCTCGGCATGCAATATGTATTGATCCACGGTAAGTCGTGATTTAGGCAAATCAAAAGACACGTCGCCTTGAGTTTCATGCTCCAACACTATGCTATTTTGCTCGCTTTTTAGCGTATCAACCCAAGCATGCTGGCTCAGCTCACTAGGGTGGTTCAGCATGCCAATTCGTTCTAAATAATTGGCACTGGCGTACAAGCCTTGGCTTAACTGTCCAATCCGTTCAGAACGTAATTGATCGTTTGCAGGTTCACCAACCCACACACACACGTCGTTGCTTTTTATCTCTTGGTATAGCTGATTGCCTGTACGGACATCTATATTAACCTGAGGAAATTCCTCCAAGAAATCAAACATCAATGCTGAAAACCAGCCTCGCACTAAAGTAGTGTGTACATAAACAACTAATGACCCACTAACTTCTTCTTTTAATTCTTCAACCGCTTTATGGCCTTCATCAGCCACATTTAGCATTTTTCGCGCGAAAGGCAAAAATTTAAGCCCCGCCTCATTGGCGATAAGCCGATTCGCTTGGCGGCGTAATAAGGGTTGGTTTAAGGCACTTTCTAAATTACTTATACGACGACTCAAAGTAGATTTTGACACCCCAAGCTTATGAGCACTGTCTTTTAAACTGCCCGTTTCCATGACAGACACAAAAGTCTTCACTTCATTAAGATCGTACATTCATGCTCTCCTAATCTTGCGTATGACATAACCCATTGACGTCCTTTAAATTTCATTGTTAACGCACCTTATATTTTCCACGGAATGTATCACGACTTTCAACATCTGCAATGTTGCAAAAAGAGGAACAACACGTATCACCACAACAAAGCAATATTGCTAGATAATACAAATGATAAAGATTCTCACTACAATTTACTGACAATATGATACGAAATAAGTTCGTCCATAACCAAGGAGAAAATGTTCACAATGGCCCCTTCACCTCGTCATTATAAACTTACTGTCTTAGCTACTCTAATTAGTGCTGCCGCTCATTCTTCCATACTGCTTGCGGAAGATTCCGTCAACCTAGACCAGCTAGTTGTGACAGCATCTGGGAATGATATTGATATAAAAGATGCACCCGCCTCTATCAGCATTATTACTCGTGAAGACATAGAGAGAACACCAGCCACAAGTCTGTCTGAACTACTCGGTGAACTACCAGGCATTACAGGTGGCTACAGCAATGCAGGAGCAGGCTCTAAAATTTCGTTTCGCGGTATGCCAAGCCAATACACTTTAATTATGGTTGATGGCAAACGTGTTGGAGGTTCATCACTAACAGGTTATCGTGCCGATCTTGTAGGGCAAGATCTAGACTGGATATCGCCTGAGATGATAGAACGCATAGAGATAGTTCGTGGACCTATGTCGACACTGTATGGTTCAGAAGCCATGGGCGGTGTTGTAAACATCATTACTCGTAAAATTCCAGCGAAATGGGGAGGATCAGTATCTACAAACTATCAAAAACCTGACAGTGGCTCGTTCGGTGATACCACCCAATTGGGAGCAAACATGGCAGGACCACTAAGCGACAGTGTGGGACTAAAAATTGGGTTAAATAAAACTGAACGAGATGCGGATACCAATGCGCGAGGAAGTTCTGGTTTTGAGAATAATAGTGTAAATACAGCATTGAATTGGCAAGTCAATAAGAAGCACACACTAAAATTTGACTTTAACTACGGTTTGCAAGAATCGGACTCTGCGCCAGATGCGGAGTACGAACAATATCGTGTCGGTGAACTAGAACATCATGGCTACGGAATTGGGTATGAAGGGTATTTAGGAAGCGTAAAAAACACCATCAACTTGTACCATAATCAATACAATAATAACGACCAATCGTTACCAAATGGACGTGGTGGATACAGTACTGGTGATTCTGAGGCCAACGAAACCGTACTTGACGCAAAAACCAATATCCCAATGTCGTTAGGCGTAGATCAGGATCTAACCCTTGGTCTGCAATACAAAACCGAAGATATTTATAACCGTTCGATCATTGGCAACTTAAGCGAAGATAAAGATGGTAACCCCATTACCCCCGAACTAAACCCAGACGGCTGGTCTGGCTCATTGTTTGCGGAAGATCAATTGTATTTGAAGGATAACTTAACACTGACGTTGGGAGCACGACTCGACAAAACAGACGGCTTTGATGCACATCTCAGTCCTAGAGCCTATTTGGTCTATCATCCTTCCAATATTTGGACAGTGAAAGGGGGGATTTCGCAAGGGTTTAGAGCACCGACGTTACTTGAGCGCTCACCTAGTTCTGGAACGTTCTCACGCGGCAACGGTTGCACCTCATTGGTAGCATTGGGCTACACTGGTGGTGGCTGTACTATGTTAGGTAACCCAGACCTAGAGCCTGAGGTTAGCACCAACTACGAAGTCGGCTTCATCTTTGAAGATGCAGGTTATCAACTTGACGTAACCTATTTCTATACCGACATTGACGATCTAATCCAAAATAATTTATATGGAATCATTGATGGTCAGTGGTACACCATTCAACGAAACGTCGGTGCAGCAACAACCAGTGGCATTGAAACCACTTTTGCCGCACCGGTCGTTAGCACAGTCACCCTAAAAGGTAACTTGACTTATATTATTGAATCAGAAAGAAAAGACAATAATGAGCCATTATTATTGGTTCCAGAAGTAACGGCTAATGTTGGTCTGTACTGGGATGTGAATGAGCAATGGAATACTTTTGCCAAAGTGCAGTACTTAGGCAAGCAAGCCTACAATACTGAAGATGAAATACGTTTTGCAAAAGCCTACACCACATTGGACGTCGGTACGACTTTCGAAGTTAATAAGAGTGTTAGTTTGCGAGCTGGCGTTGAAAACCTAACTGGCACTATTGTTAGAACGGGTGACGATCATGGCGATGGCAGTCCACGTACTTATTACATGGGATTAACAAGCCGTTTTTAGCATCAAATAAAAGTCAATTTTTCCCTTAGTGCTTATTCGCACGCAAAGACTGCACTCTGTTTGCGGTCTTTTTTTGTTTGTATTTTGACAAAAGCTCCCCCCAAACATAAAAAAACCACGACTCTGAAATGAGAATCGTGGTTCTTTAGGTCACCAGCAAAAATTAGTTTTGATTGATGAAATAGTTAATCACGTACGCTGGCAAGTCCGCTGCGTTAACAACAATTTGCTCCATCGTGTCACGATCACGAACCGTCACTGGTGCGCCTTCTTTCTCAATAGAATCGAAATCAACCGTCACACAGATTGGCGTGCCTACTTCGTCATGACGACGGTAACCTTTACCTACGTTACCCGTGTTTTCATAAAGAATACGACCCAAGCCAAGCTTCTGCAGCTTGTTTTTCAATTCTTTAGCAAGGGCAACGATTTCTGGCTTGTTCTTTTTAAGCGGCATGATAGCCACTTTGATCGGCGCTAGATGCGGTTTGAACTTAAGTACCGTACGAGACGTGCCGTTTGGTAATTCTTCTTCTGTATAAGCTTCTGTCATAACAGCCAATAGACCGCGGTCAAGGCCGGCAGAAGGCTCGATGCAGAAAGGCACTTCCCATTTGTTTTCATCCAGATCACGAATCGCCAACTTAGACGTTGAATGCTCGTTTTTCTTCACTTTAGCAGACAAACCAAATTCTTCTTGCGCTTTCGTGTGTGAACCCAAATCGTAGTCAGTACGGTTGGCAACGCCTTCCAGCTCTTCAAAGCCATGTGGAAACTTGTACAAAATATCCACAGTCGATTTAGAGTAATGCGCTAGGTCATCCCCAGTTACATATTCAAACTGGATATTCTCTTCTGTCAGACCTTGATCCAACCACCATTGTTTACGAGCATTAACCCAGAATTCATGCCATTTTTCATCTTCGCCAGGCTTACAGAAGAATTCCAGCTCCATTTGTTCGAATTCACGAACACGGAAAATGAAGTTACGTGGCGTAATTTCGTTACGGAAGGATTTCCCAATCTGCGCAATACCAAATGGTAAGGTACGAGAAGTAGAGTCCACCACATTTTTAAAATTGGTAAAAATACCTTGTGCCGTTTCAGGACGAAGATAAGTATAAGACTCTTCGTTCACCATTGGACCAACGTTGGTTTTAAACATCAGGTTAAAATCACGTGGTGGGGTCACATTGGTTGAGCCACAATTGTCACACACCTTGATGTCTTTCATGTGATCGGCGCGCATACGAGATTTACACTCGTGGCAATCAACCATTGGGTCTGTGAAGGTATCTTCGTGACCAGAATATTTGTAAACATGTTTATTTTGGATGATCGCCGCATCTAAGCCTTCAACATCATCGCGCTCATACACCATTGAACGCCACCAAGCGGCTTTTAGGTTGTTTTTCAACTCAATACCTAGCGGACCGTAATCGTAAGCACCTTGCATACCACCGTAGATTTCACTGCCTTGGAAAATAAATCCGCGACGTTTACACAGGGAGACGAGTTCATCCATTGTTTTAGCTGGCATTTCTAAACACACCTTAAGCAAATTTGTTTAATAAGGACATGAGAACCAAAGTGGTACCACGTTCAAGACATAATAGCCGTCCATTGTACTCTTTGACCGTATTCTGCTCAATGGCGATTCGACGCAAGGTGTGAATAAGTCTTTGCTAACGCAAAACAAAGAAACAATCACTTTTGCAAGACACAAAACAGGAGAAAATTTACACTTTTATGCCAAAAAATAGAACAAAACAAGGAAATTAATTACTGTTTTAAAGTCCATTTTGTTAGATAATGCGTATTGTTTACATATTCTTATTTATTTAGTGTAGGTATAGACATGCGTTCTTATAAGCCCGTAGTGATGACAGTGGCTACGTTGAGCATACTTCCTTTTGTGTTAGCGACCTATTTTAGCCTTGCCAATACCTCTCTTTTTGGCAAAGCAGGCGTGACCTTGTTTGCGACTTACGGTGCCGTTGTTCTGAGCTTGTTGAGTGGTATTATTTGGGGTCGTATCATAGAACTTCCTGAAAGCAAGCATGGCAGAAAGCTACTTGTTTCTTGTAATGTGATCTTATTGAGCCTCTTGGGTTTCTTTGCTCATGAATACGCCGGAGCTGTCTGTTGCCTTGCTTTTGCTTGGTTTTGTCAGCATTTATTGGGTTGAAGCTCGTTGGTTAAAACCGTCCAACGCAAACAAACCCTACATGTCTATGCATTTTGGTTTAACCTCCGTGGTATGCATCATGCATCTGCTCGTCTTATATCCGCACTATTAATATAATTCTAATAAATGTGATCTAACCCACTCCTTGCTGCGTATTGTTACTTAATGATGACACTATTGAGTAATGATGTATGCTTACAATTTTCTATGATGGATACTGCCCACTTTGTGCTGCTGAAATGCAAACATTACGGTCTCTGGACATTCACAATAGACTGCAGTTAGAAGACATTCATAACGACAATTTTAAGAAAAAGTTTCCACACATTGATCCAATCAAGGCGGATAAATTGCTACATGGACAACTTGCCGATGGAAAAATTATTACCGGTTTAGACGTCACTTGTCTTGCTTGGAAACTGGTTGAAAAGCACCAGTGGATACAAATACTTCGCTGGCCATTGATTCGTTTTTTTGCTGATCTAGGTTATAAGTTTTTTGCCCGTTACCGCCATCAAATTTCTTCCTTTATTACAGGTAAACCGCGTTGCGCTAGCTGTTTAAAAGATCGCTGTGACCTTTGATTAATCGACGTCTATTGTCGGAGTCTTGATATGTCTTCTTTCTACGCACTTGTGGTTGGCGCAAGCAGTGCTATTGCTCAAGCTAGCATACAAAAATTTGAAACTGACCAACATTGCCTTGGCGTGTTTGCTGTCAGCCGTTGCCTACCCAAAACATCAAACAACGCTAAAACCCTGTGGTTAGAATCAGATTATAGTGAAAGCAGTATTAATCAAATTTGCAAACGCTTGGCACTCCATGCGGGAAAAATCACTAAGGTATTGATCTGTAATGGTATGCTGCATGACGAAAGCATAATGCCAGAAAGAAAATTAGAAGAAATCAGTGCATCGCAACTGGAGGCTGTTTTTCATGTAAACACCATCATTCCTATGCTTTGGCTAAGTAAACTACTGCCTATTCTACAAGGGGAACAACCAACTCAAGTGGCCCTATTTAGCGCCCGGATAGGTAGTATCTCAGATAATAAAACCGGTGGTTGGTACAGTTATCGAGCGTCAAAAGCAGCATTGAATATGCTGATTCAAACCAGTTCCGTGGAATACGCCAGAAGAGCTAAGAATGTTAAGCTAATCGCTTTTCACCCTGGCACAACAGACACGCCGCTATCCAAACCTTTTCAGCGCTCTGTCCCACAAGACAAACTTTTTACAGCGGAGTTTGTCGCTACGCAATTGCTGTCTATTATGGAAGGCATCACAATGGACAACAAAGCCGCGTATCTTGACTGGAATAACCAAACTATTGAGTGGTGAAGTCAAATTATATCCAAACTTAAAAACAGTCGTTTATCTTCAGCGCTTGCTGAAGGTGAACGATGTACGACTCCGCGCCCTAAAGACGTTGGCCACTCGTCTCCTTTCATTACCGCGACATCCCCCACGTTTAACTGATTAATACGACCCTGCTCGTGTAACCCGCTGTTATAGTCTTTGATATGACCACCACGACCTAATTTGTCTCTGACCACATGAGCATCGTGCAACCATTCACTGCCCGCACCGATATAAGTAGAAACAAGACGGCAAGGAATTTTATCTACGTGGAAACGTGGACACATCGCACTAGACAGCACACTCAGACGCAGCCCCACTTCTTTGAGATCAAACAAACAAGCAAACATGTCGGTCAATAATGACACGTCCTCTATAAATTCCTTTTTACCTGGTGCATCCGGTAAAAGACGTGCCATCAAAGCGACCATATACTGGGAATCGCCCTGAAGTTTAAGCGTTAAATTAGGGGTTAATATTAATACTGACTGCGCATACCGCGATAAAATACCGAGTTGACGCTGCCATATCGCCATACTGATATTGTTTTGATAAATGTCTGCCAGCACGTCTTGATGAGTCGATTTCACCACGCCAAATAAACTTGGTATTTTGTCGGTCGCATTTTCATTTACAGACCCACCATCAATAAGTGTTAACACAGCATCTTTTAAATCAACCGATTGTGGGATCTTCTGTAAATTCAAACTCACGGCTCTATTCTCCAATGTTATAAACAACCAAAATAAAAAATGATATGTTATAACATATTTAAAATAAAGCCTCGCTGAATAAAAAATCTACTTAAGCAATGGATCATCTTTTGGTAAATGCTTTTGAATCCACAACGCCAGTTTATGCTTCATACTAGGCAGATCCTCTTTGTCAGCAGGCAAACCTACGATCAACTTATCCAGTACCAGTAAACGATAAATGGCCTCGGTTTTTTCATTCGCTGACATGGTCGCGGAAAAGCCATTGTAACCACGTTTCAACGCGTAGTTCTCACCCACTTGGATGGCTTTTTTACTTAACGCGGCTTCATTTTTAATTTTTTTCATGGTTTTACCCTATCTGTTTTTCCGATAAATCAACAGTTATGTCGACAACTAAACTCTAGCAGCTTTTTATCTCCCGCCCAGCATACCATTAAAAAATACCTAAAAATGCTTAATAAACATCACGTTATCAACCTATGACACAGATTAAAAAGAAGCGACATACGACCAAAGGATAAGAGAAAAAACGAAAAATTGTCGACAATCTAACTTGATAAAACCCAAACAACCCACTATAAATAGACATATTGTCAACAATAAAGCGATTTGTCTTTTATGAACAACCTTATTTCTATCAAGTCCGCCACCCTGTCTGAAGACATCGCTCAGCAACTCACCAATGCCATAGTGCAGGGTCACATTCCCCAAGGCAGCAAAATCTCAGAACCAGAACTTGCCAAGCAATATGGCATTTCTCGCGGCCCGCTCAGAGAAGCCATTGTAAAATTAGAAGGGCTTGGTCTAGTAACACGCACCGCCAATGTGGGTGCTCGTGTTATCCAACTGAATACACAAGACATGCTGGATACCTTCACCATGCGCGAGGCGCTAGAAGGCATGGCGGCACGATTGGCGGCCACCATGATGCCAGCGGATGAAATACACAGTCTGTACGCATTACTCGATAAACACCAAGCCCACCTTGATGCCAACCAAGACGAACACTATGTGCAACAAGGCGGCAATGATGACTTCCACCTTCGCATCATCCACGCCAGCGGCAACGCCAAGCTGATTCGTTTATTAACAGAAGAACTGTATGCGGTGATTCGTATGTATCGCCGCCATACGTCGGATCAACGCAGTGATCCACGCCAAGCATTGCGCGAGCACAAAGCCATTCTCGACGCGATTGCCAATCACGAAGGCGATCTGGCTGAACTATTGATGCGTCGCCACATTAGCCGCGCCAGTAAATTACTCGAACAAGCGATGCACCAAGCGGCATCGGCAGCCTCACGTTAGCCAAACATTAACAAGAATAAGAGGAGACAAGCATGACAAGACTTTCAGCAGGCGCCCGTTTTAGGCACGCGGTTGCCACTCAATCACCTTTGCAAGTGGTAGGAGCCGTAAATGCCTATTGCGCTATGATGGCAGAACAAACGGGACATCATGCCATTTACTTATCAGGCGGCGGGGTTGCGAACGCTTCTTATGGTTTGCCAGATCTTGGCATGACAGATTTACACGATGTCTTAGAGGACGTTCGTCGCATTACCTCAGCGTCAAACTTGCCCTTATTAGTCGATATCGATACTGGCTTTGGTGGCGCTTTCAACATCACCAGAACCATTCAACAAATGGAAAAAGCGGGCGCGGCGGCCGTGCATATTGAAGATCAAGTTCAGCAAAAGCGCTGTGGTCATCGCCCCAACAAAGCCATTGTCAGCCAAGACGAAATGGTCGATCGCGTGAAAGCCTGCGTAGACGCTCGTGTGGATAGCAACTTTGTCATCATGGCGCGCACTGATGCCTTGGCGGTGGAAGGCATGGAATCGGCCATCGAGCGAGCCATTGCTTGTGTTGAAGCCGGTGCCGATATGATTTTCCCAGAAGCCATGATCACCTTGGGCCAATACAAAGAATTTGTCGCTGCCGTAAAAGTACCTGTCTTGGCAAACATCACCGAATTTGGCGCAACGCCGCTGTTCAGCAAAGAGGAATTGGCCAGTGCTGGCGTAGATTTGGTGCTTTATCCGCTGAGTGCGTTTCGTGCCATGAACAAAGCCGCACTTAACGTGTACCAACATTTATTACATGACGGTCACCAGCGCAATGTGGTCGACAGTATGCAAACCCGTAATGAGCTTTATGAGTTTCTCAACTACCATGAATACGAAGACAAATTAGACGCACTTTTCTCCAAGAAATAACAATAAATGAAAGGAGTAGAAAAATGGCTAAAGTACTTTCTGGCGCCGGCCTACGTGGTCAAAGCGCAGGCGAAACCGCACTCTGTACCGTTGGCAAAGCGGCCTCCGGATTAACCTATCGCGGCTACGACATTGATGTCTTAGCGGACAAAGCGAGTTTTGAAGAGGTCGCGTATCTCTTGCTGTACGGCAAATTACCTAATCGCACACAACTGCACGATTACGAGCAAAGACTGATGAGTTTACGCAGTTTGCCTGAAGAACTAAAAGCGGTCTTAGAACTTATCCCGGCCAGTGCACACCCAATGGATGTGATGCGCACTGGCTGCTCCTTTTTAGGTAATCTGGAGCCCGAGCTGCCGTTTGAAAAGCAACCTTCGCTAGCGCTGCATACCGCGGATCGATTGGTCGCGACGCTGCCGGCTATGGTCGTTTATTGGTATCGTTTCACCCACGATGGCGTACGCGTTAATACACACAATGCCAACGTGCCTTCTTTGGCTGGTCATTTCCTCACTATGCTGCATGACAAAGAGCCAAGTGCTCTTCATACGCAAGTGATGAATGCGTCTTTGATCTTGTACGCAGAGCACGAATTCAACGCGTCCACCTTTACCGCCCGCGTTTGTGCTTCCACCTTGTCTGATATGTATTCTTGCGTCACTGGCGGTATTGGTAGCTTACGCGGCCCCCTTCACGGTGGTGCAAATGAAGCCGCGATGGACATGATAGAACCATGGAAAACCCCAGACGATGCCGAAGCGGCCTTGATGCAAAAACTCGCCAATAAAGAAAAAGTCATGGGCTTTGGTCACGCTATTTACAGTGAGCGCGATCCACGCAATGACATCATTAAAAAGTGGGCCAAAAAGCTCAGCGAAGACGTCGGCGACGACCATTTATATGCTGTGTCAGAACGTTGCGAAGCCGTGATGTGGCGCGAGAAAAAACTCTTCTGTAACGCCGATTTTTTTCACGCCAGCGCCTATCGCTTTATGGGAATTCCAACCAAGTTGTTCACACCGATTTTCGTATGCTCCCGCGTGACTGGCTGGGCAGCTCACGTAATGGAACAACGGTCGAACAACCGCATTATTCGTCCCAGCGCCGATTATATTGGACCAGATCATTCTGAGTGGATAGACATCGACGACCGTCATTGAGCCAACATCAGCATTAAAATTTAACGATTAAGGAAAAGAAATGAGTGCTAACGTAGATTTAAACAACCGCCCGGATTACGACCAAGTCATTCAAGACATCGCAGATTATGTACTGAACTTTAAAGTAGAAAGCCAAGAAGCCCTCGACACAGCCCGTAACTGTTTAATGGATACGCTCGGCTGCGGCTTACTCGCCCTACGCTTCCCAGAATGTACCAAGCACCTTGGCCCAATTGTACAAGGTACTGTCGTACCAAATGGTGCTCGTGTACCGGGCACGTCTTTGTCTCTCGATCCAGTAAAAGCGGCGTGGGACATTGGTTGTATTATTCGCTGGTTAGATTACAACGACACTTGGTTAGCAGCAGAATGGGGGCATCCTTCCGATAACTTAGGTGGCATTTTGTCGGTAGCCGATCATCTGTCACAAGTTCGACTATCAAAGGGCGACAGCCCAATGACCATGCGCGAAGTGCTAGAAGCCATGGTCATGGCCCATGAAATACAAGGTGTTATTGCGCTTGAAAACTCGTTCAATCGTGTTGGTCTGTGCCACGTGCTCTTAGTACGAGTCGCTTCTACGGCGGTCGTTACCAAAATGATGGGAGGCGACAGGGAGCAAATCATGGCGGCAATTTCTCAAGCTTGGGTCGATGGCTCGGCTTTACGTACTTATCGTCATGCGCCAAACGCTGGCTCACGTAAATCTTGGGCAGCGGGTGATGCCACGTCCCGCGCGGTGCGCTTAGCGGACATGTCGATGCGAGGTGAAATGGGCATTCCTGGTGTACTAACGGCTGATCAATGGGGCTTTTATGACGTATCTTTCTCAAAAACCAACAAAGACCAAGCCATTAAGCCGAATGACAAACGTCAGTTTTCTTTCTCGCAAGATTACGGCACTTATGTGATGGAAAACGTCTTGTTTAAGATCTCATTCCCAGCCGAATTCCATGCCCAAACAGCAGCCGAAGCCGCGGTGACCTTGCATCCTTTGGTGAAAGACCGTTTAGCCGACATCGACAAGATCGTGATTCGTACTCATGAATCGGCGATTCGTATTATTTCCAAATCCGGTCCTTTGGCGAATGCCGCCGACCGCGATCATTGCTTGCAATACATGGCTGCTGTGCCACTGGCCTTTGGTAACTTGATCGCTGAACATTACGAGGATGACTTTCATGCGGCCAATCCCATCATCGATGAGCTGCGTAACAAAATGGAAATCGTCGAAGACAAACGCTTCACAGCCGAATATCTAGAAGCCGACAAACGTTCGATTGCCAATGCCATTCAGGTGTTCTTTAAAGATGGCAGTAGCACCGAAGAAGTGGTGGTAGAATACCCAGTCGGACACCGTCGTCGTCGTGAAGAAGGCATCCCGTTATTAGAGCAGAAGTTTAAAAACAACCTAGCAACGCGCTTCCCAAGTCATCAATGCCAAAACATTTTTGCCCTTTGCAAGGATCAAAAAGCCCTTGAAAACACTGCGGTAAACCGCTTCATGGATTTATTTGTCATCGCGTAAGCGTATTTATCCTGCAAACATTCATTGGCTCTGCCTTGTGGTCACAGTATGATAATGCGACCACAAGGAAATTTTATTGATATGTCTGACCACCATCGCCATTGTTTTCTCTTAAAAGGCTCGCCCAACGAGGTGTTGTCTGACTTTCTGACTCTTAGTAAACATTTTTCTACTCCCTTGGTCGCGGCGTATGATGTTAGCCAGTACGATACGGCACTCCTGTCTTCTACCACCCCTTTTATAACCTGCTCCTTTAAACAAGCTCTCCAGCAGCTTGGTCGCAGTCATGAGGCTATTTTGGTGGATTTGACTCATGGTGTATCGGCGAGTGCATTGGCTATTTTGTCTGGTACGGTTCGAGGCAATGGCCTCTTTGCCATTGCACTGCCTAATGACGAGTGGTTGTCAATGGCAGATCAAGACTTATCGAGATATTTACCTTGGCCTTATGAACCAGAACAGGTCACATCGTATTTTAAGCATTACCTGCTGAATAAATTACAAGACGAGACATCACCTTTTACACTATTACGCTCTAGTAAGAACAAAAAACATAGCGTAAACCCGTTACCGGCTTTAAAACCAATAGAACCTAACGCGCCGCTAACCCAAGAACAAGCGGAAGCTCAGTCGTGTTTATTGGCAGAACTGGCCAAATCCTATGTATTAATTGCTCCCCGAGGTCGAGGAAAATCGACCTTATTAGGCGACAGCTTAGCCAAGCTGTTAGGACGTGGCAGACGTGTAGCCATTACCGCGCCGAACCAAGAGGCGATCCTCTCTCTGCGATCTCGTTTCGAAAGCACTCTGAGCCAAATCGGCATAGAGTATGAACTGCCTTTTTTCGCGCCTGATGCCCTCATCAATGCCCCTACTGAGTGGGATTTTCTCTTTATCGACGAAGCAGCCATGATTCCTTTACCTATGCTCATGGCCTTAAATAAAAAAGCCACACATTGCTTATTTAGCACAACGAATTATGGCTATGAAGGCGCTGGCAAAGGTTTTGGCATACGGTTTTGTCACGACTTATCCGTGCAAAAAACCACACAAAACTTAGCGCTACAGGAGGCTCACATTAAATCAGCCCATTCGATGGGGGAAATGACCCACTGGAAAATTGGATCAATGATTGCTTTTTTCTAGCCGCTACCGACTCACACACTATCGATAGTATTGATGAAAACACAACCAAACCAGCAACAGAATTCAAACGCCTCACTGGTGAAAATTGGTTAACGCACTCAGACAAGCTCGCTGATACCTTTAACCTACTGGTAAGCGCTCACTATCAAACATCACCTGATAACCTGCGCTGGATATTAGACGACCCTTCTGTGTCAACTTACCTTTTGCTCGATAAAGACCAAGTCCAAAGTGTTGCCATTATTACCGAAGAAGGGGATTTACCAGCCGCACTTAGCCAAGAGGTCATGCAAGGAAAACGTCGACCGAGAGGCCATTTAGTAGCGCAATCTTTACTAGCCCATGAAGGCATTAATAACGCAGGACAATACCGCTATTGGCGCATTAGTCGTATCGCCACAGAGCAAACTCAGCAAAACAAAGGCCTAGCCAGTCAATTACTTACTTATGTGGAAAATAGCGCCAGTGAAGGTTGTGACTTTCTTTGCACTAGCTTTGCCGCAAGCTATGATGTGGTGTCTTTTTGGCTCAAAAATGGCTATGTTCCAGTTCGTCTCGGCACAGCAAAAGACAAGGCCAGTGGCTGCTATTCTTTAATGATGGTAAAGCCAATAACAGAACAAGCCAGTAAGCTAGCCATTGCTTGGCGGGCTCGCTTCATTGAACATTTCTTACTTAATTTATTGCTGCAGTATTCTGACCTAGCAACGAATTTGATCATGCTTATTTTGACCCCAAAATGTGACTTACGGGAAAACCTTCCCGCTTTAGCCCAACTATCAGAACAGGATTTACAGGATATTGTGCTATTTGTAGAGCACCATCGTCCATTCGATAGCATTCGTGCCGTTTTTCTAAAAGCAATGCTGTTTCTTACCCTTAAGGGTCTACTCAGCCCTAATAACCCAACCGAAAAACTGGCTCTAGAAGTGGCGTTAGGACGTGAAACCAAACCAACGCTGCAAAATGCGCAATTATCAGGCAAAAAAGCCATGCACCAAAGCTTCAAAAGCCTTTTACAAAAGAAACTGTTTTAAAAATAGGCGATATTCCACCCATTCGTTTTTCTATCATGTGCGTAATTCCACCTACTTAATGACTTCACAGTAATAAAAATATCCAAAATAAAATAAAATAACCATAAAAATCATTAGCCTACAAAAAAATAAAGACTTGGCATAGATTGTGTAAAGAGTATGGTTAGCGTCACCTGTTTTGCTCTGCCTGTTTCTTACGTAAAAAGTGAGATGAATATCAGGCTAAAAACCAGGTAAACAATAATAATTCAGTTTTTGGAGTCTCATAACAATGAAAAAAATCAGCCTTGCTCTTACCTCTTTGGCACTTGCACTTTCTGCTAGTACTGCAATTGCAAACTGCGATCCAGGTGAACGCGTTGTAAAATTCAGCCATGTAACTGGCGGTACAACTCACCCTAAAGTGGTTGCTGCAAATAATTTCGCAGACCGCGTAAACAAAGAAATGAATGGCAAATTGTGTGTTGAAGTTTTCCCGAACTCCACACTATTTGGTGACTCTAAAGAATTGGAAGCCCTACTATTAGGCGACGTACAACTGCTTGCCCCTTCTCTTTCTAAATTCGGTTCTTATACAGACAAATACGGTGTATTCGATCTTCCGTTTATTTTTAAAGACATGGACCATGCCATTCGCTTTACAAAAACCAAAGAAGGCAAAGCGCTATTAACCGAAATGGACGAGTATGCGGGTTTTGTTGGTTTGGGTTACTGGATGTCAGGCATGAAATATTTCTCCGCTAAGAAGCCTCTATTGGTTCCTAGCGACGCGAAAGGCATGAAGTTCCGTGTACAAACCTCTGATGTTGCGAAGCAAATGATTGCGGCAATGGGCGCATCACCACAAGCGATGGCATTTTCAGAAGTATACGGCGCGTTACAAACTGGTGTTGTAGATGGTCAAGAGAACACTTGGTCAAATATCTACACACAAAAGTTCTATGAAGTACAAGACAGCACAACCGATACAAACCATCAGTTGCTTGCTTACTTATTTATGACGTCCTCTGAATTCCTAAAGAGCCTTTCTCCTGAAGACCGTGAGCAATTCGTGCAAATTGCGGACGAAGTCACTCAAGAAGCAAACCTAAGTGTGAAAGCGGCAGAAGAAGAAAATCGCGATAATATCGTTAAAGCTGGCGGTAAAATTAACTACTTAACGCCTGAGCAACGCCAAGAGTGGGTGAACACGATGAAACCTGTTTGGCAACAATTTGAAAGCTACATTGGTAAAGATTTGATCGACGCTGCTGCCGGCGCATAATCACTTTTTTCCAGCAATCCAGCTGACCCTAACGGGTCAGCTTTTGTGGTTGTGTTGCGTACTTTTAAATACCTATCGCTAGCCAACGCTGACGCAAAGCACACCAACACACTGCTTACTATTTTGTACTGGTCCACTTAATACTAGGAGACCCCCATGGCATATTGGCCGCACCTTTATTTACTTATTTTTATATTCATTCTTTGGGTACTAGAAAAACGCTTCCCCAAAGTCATGGAACGAGCAGAAGAAAACCTTTTGGTCCTAGTGATTTCGTCTATTATGGCTGTCTCTTTTGGCCAGGTCATTGCTCGTTATGGGTTTAATACCGGCTGGGATGCTGCGTTAGAATTTAATATGGTGGCTTTCTCTTGGCTCATTTTATTAGGCATGAGTTACGGCATCAAAACCAATCTTCACCTTGGTGTCGACATTGTGCTGAATGCTGTTCCTAAGCGTACAGCAAAAACTTTGTCTTTAATCGGTGCTGCAGCTGCGATGCTATATGGCTTAATCCTGCTTGATTCAACTTGGTTGGCAATGCTTGGCGTCAATGTTAGCGGTGGCGCTATCGAATACTGGTTGAAGATGTTCAAAATTGGCATAGGCTCTGAGGAGTTGCGTTATCCAGAGTTCGTACAAGAGTTATTTGGTTTGCGACCTCGCGTACATCGTTGGCTTGTGCTGGTTGTTCTGCCTATCAGTTTAGCGTTACTTTCTTATCGTTCTTTACAAGCATTTATTGATATTGCGCGAGACAAACGCAGCATGCTGATCAGTGGCCATGAGGCACAAGATCTTGTTAAAGAAAACCAAAACGTCTTGAAAGACTAGCGCAGGAGCTTCATTGTGGAATCACTTATTCTCTTTTTATTGGTAATCGTCCTGCTGTTTATCGGCTTGCCGGTTGGTATCTCATTGGGCTTATCGTCCATACTATTTATTGCTTTTTTCTCACACGATTCACTGTCATCCGTAGCAATTTCTCTGTTTGGGGTTGGTCAGCATTATACCTTGTTGGCTATCCCGTTTTTCATCATTGCCTCGTCTTATATGTCGACGGGGGGCGTGGCTAAGCGACTCATCAACTTTGCAATCGCCAGCGTTGGTCACTTCCGCGGTGGTTTAGCCATGGCGTCGGTATTGGCTTGTATGATGTTCGCAGCCTTATCTGGCTCTTCTCCAGCCACAGTGGTTGCCATTGGTACCATTGCCATCGCAGGCATGGTACAAGTGGGTTACTCAAAAGACTTTGCGGCCGGTATTATTGCCAACGCGGGTACATTAGGGATTTTGATTCCGCCCTCTATCGTTATGGTGGTTTATGCGGCGTCTGTTAACGTTTCTGTTGGACGTATGTTCTTAGCAGGGGTGATTCCAGGCCTAATCGCAGGCGGTATGCTGATGCTGGCAATTTATGTAGTCGCTCGCATAAAAAATCTACCAGCAGAAGAATGGAAAGGCTTCAGTCATATCGTTAAAGGTGGCAAAGAAGCAGGCTGGGGCTTATTCCTAGTTGTGATTATCATGGGTGGTATTTACGGTGGTGTCTTTACACCAACAGAAGCCGCTGTTGTGGCTGCTGTTTATTCCATGTTTATCGCTTTGTTTGTTTATCGCGACATGGGACCATTGAAAGGTAAAACGTGGACGAACGACGAAGACGCTCCTCATGCACGTGTTGGCTTTAACGGCATGGTCTATGGGGTATCTTTCTTCCTAGTGTGGGAAATCATGTCTTTCTTTGCGTTCGCAAGCAGTGAAACCGTGACAGGTGGTGACCGGGCACTTTGGGGCGCGATTATGTCCGTTATCATCGCGATTTTTTATGTCTACAAACGCTCCAGCAAATTGGAAGAATCAGTCGGAGCTTGTTTGGCCGCTGGAACGCCAATTTGGGGACGTAACTTGTCTATGATGCTACGTGGTTTTTTCCCTTCTTTGTTCGGTGAAGAATCTCGTAAAGTCATGCTTGAAGGCACAAAAACAACTGTGATGCTGATGTTTATCATCGCTAACGCCTTGTTGTTTGCCCACACCTTATCAGCAGAACGTATTCCGCAAGCCATCACTGAGTGGATGCTCGACGTTGGCTTTAACTGGTTTACCTTCCTAATCGCCGTTAACATCTTGTTGTTAATTGGTGGTCAGTTCATGGAGCCGTCAGGCCTATTGGTTATCGTGGCCCCTATCGTCTTCCCGATTGCGATGGAGCTAGGCGTAGACCCTATTCATCTAGGTATCATCATGGTGGTAAACATGGAAATCGGTATGATCACGCCACCTATTGGTCTAAACCTATTTGTGACCTCGAGTATCACCGGCATGAGTTTAGCTCGCGTAGTAAAAGCCGCTATGCCGTTCGTGTTGGTCTTGATGGTATTCTTGATAATGGTCACTTACATTCCAGCACTGTCTACCGCTCTGCCATACAGCATAATGGGACCAGAGATTATTCAATAAACCTCTCTGAATTTCTCAGCGTACTTCGTAATGTACGCGAAAAGCTTACAAAGTTTAGCGCCCTTCGGGGCGTTTTTTTTGCTTTACAGACTCGTAGATACGCGAACATTTCGCTTTCTTTTCGCTAAAATCACAGCACTATTGATTTTATGGCTTCACTAAGTTGAATTTTTTTGTTCTGATGAAAATACGCTATTTATCTTTCATTCTCATCAATAAGGATTTTTATGACGCCTAAGAAACGCTGGTTACACATCTTATGCTCAATCCCTCTTTTTATAGCAAGCCAAGACCTGCTTGCTGAGGCACAGGCAGTCGACCCAATGGCCCCGGAGAGCGCCAGTGGAATAGAAGAGAAAACACTGACCAAAGCGAAAGAGTTCATGGTCGCCACAGCCAATCCAGAGGCAAGTAAAGCGGGTTACGACGTACTAAAAGCAGGAGGCTCAGCAATTGATGCATTGGTTGCTGTACAAATGGTACTAGGGCTAGTCGAGTCTCAATCTTCAGGCTTGGGCGGCGGCGCGTTTGTCGTTTATTATGATGCGGCAAATAAAAAACTCACCACCTTTGATGGTCGAGAAACTGCACCACAAGAAGCGACACCAGAGCTTTTTCAAGATGAAAACGGTAAACCACTTGCATTCTACGACGCGGTTGTAGGTGGTCGTTCTGTCGGAACTCCTGGTACAGTCAAACTGATGGGAGAACTTCACACTCGCTATGGCAAAATGCCATGGGCTGATCTGCTGGCCCCAGCGGAAAAACTCGCTCAAGAAGGCTTTATTGTCTCACCACGCTTAGCCGGTGCCATCAAAGAAAGTGCAGAGCGCTTATCACGCTACCCAGAAACCAAAGCGTATTTCTTTAATCTTGATGATACACCTGTCGAAGCAGGTAGCCGTTTACAAAACACCCAGTACTATACAACTTTACGGACCTTAGCCACCTATGGTGCTGATGAGTTTTATAATGGACAAATTGCCCAAAATATTATTTCTCAAGTGCGCGGGGCTTTAGATAATCCCGGTGTGTTATCAGAAAAAGACTTTACCAGCTATCGCGTAAAAGAGCGTGCTCCAGTGTGCTTGCCTTACAAAGAGTATGACATTTGCGGCATGGGACCACCAAGTTCCGGCGCCTTAACGGTTGGGCAAATATTGGGGATTACCGAGCAATTTGATCTTGCTAAATTAGGGGCCAATTCGCCTGAAGCGTGGCAGATTATCGGCGATGCCTCTCGTCTTGCCTTTGCCGATCGTGGCCGTTACATAGCAGACACTGATTTTGTGCCCATGCCACAAGGTTTATTAGATAAAAGCTACCTTGCCGAACGGGCGAAATTAATCACCCCAGGAAAAGCCTTAACCTCTGTGTCTGCTGGGGAGCCTGAATGGCGACACCCTATTAAACAAGCAGACGATATATCGCTTGAGTTGCCTTCAACCAGTCATATTTCTATTGTCGACAAAGAAGGCAACGCGGTCTCCGTCACAACCACCATTGAAAATGGTTTTGGCTCCCATCTGATGGCAAACGGCTTTTTGCTAAACAACGAATTAACCGATTTTTCTTTTAAAACCTACCAAGATGGCTATCCCATTGCCAACCGTTTGGAACCTGGTAAACGCCCTCGTTCTTCCATGTCTCCTACCATAGTCATGAAAGATGATAAACCTTACTTGGTCGTTGGTTCTCCCGGCGGTTCTCGCATAATAGGTTACGTGGCTAAAACATTGATCGCACACCTTGAATGGGGAATGGACATACAAGAAGCGATTTCACTGCCTAATATGCTTAATCAATTTGGCACCTTCAATCTTGAAAAGGGTACTCAAGCGACGGCGTTAGAAAACCCCCTTACCGATATGGGCTTCAAAGTATCGATACAAGATTTGAACTCTGGGATACAAGGAATCGTCATCGATAATAATACCTTGCTCGGCGGCGCCGACCCAAGACGAGAAGGCCTAGTACTGGGAGATTGAGCACCAGGAGATTAGCACTAAGCTCGTTATATCATTAAGGCAAAGGACTGCCAGATTAACCTTAACGCCATGAGCGTCAACACTAGATTAAAAATACGATGAAAATAACGATCAGGCATGCGTTTTAGTAATTTCAGCCCGATCCAAGTACCCAAAGCGCCACTCAGAATCATACAAGCTAATAGAGGTAACCACGCACCAAGAGGAAAACCAGCAGCTTCAAACACGGCGACCTTTAAAATATGCTGTAACGACATCGCCATGGCAAACGTTGCCACAGTCCGAAAGCGATCCGCGTGAATTTGTTTAACAAACGCTGCGACTAAAGGCCCTGTTGCTCCAGCAAAAAGCGTAATAAAGGTCGTCACACTACCCGCAATCATGCTTCCCCATGTTCCCAACACCATCTTAGGCAACTTAGGTCCCCAACACAGATACAGAATAAATAAGGCAATGGTCAAATACATGATGGCGGCGGGTAACGCTACTAAAACCAAGCTGCCAATAAAAGCTCCCAGCAAGGCACCAGGTAAAAAAGCCCCTATCAGCTTCCAATCAATATGCCGCCAACTCATGGCAGCGCGTCCAGCGTTCGATCCTAACTGCGCGACACCATGCAGAGGAATAATGAATTGCGGTGGCAAGACCTGCGCCATTACCCCTAGTAACATCACCCCACCACCAGCACCAAAGCTCGCCGTAAAAAAAGAGGTCATTCCAGAAACAAGAACAAGAAGAAAAAAGATAGGTGGCGATACTTGCTCAAACAATAGCGCAGATAAAGTCATACAATCGGCAAAAAAGTCAGCAAAATGGGGCGGCTGATAGAATAACAAAATGGGCCGTAGAAATCTCAACAAGCCCATTAGTCTTAGTAATATAGACTATACCAAAGCGTCTATTATTGTTTATAAATATCTTTATCCAAACCGTATTTACGCATTTTATCGTAGAGGGTTTTGCGCGGTAGCCCAAGCGCATCCATAGTATCTTTGATGGAGCCTTTTTGACGCAGCAGTTCTTGTTCCAATAAGGTTTTTTCAAAGCGTTCTATCTGTTCTGGTAGCGTCATTACACCAGGATTGTTTTCATTGATAATGATCTGGTCAAACTCAAACGAACCCGCCTCACCCATCAGCACATAACGCTCAGCAAGGTTACGTAGCTCCCGCACATTTCCCGGCCAATCATAACTTAACAAACTGTGCATACGCGCAGCAGACAGTGGTTCCGATTCACGTTTGTATTGCGCAATAGCGACCAGACAGAAATGTTGCCACAACAGAGAAATATCATCTTTGCGCTCCCGTAGAGGAGGAATGTCAACACGCACAACATTAAGCCGGTAATACAAGTCTTCACGAAACGTTCCACTTTCGCTCAGTTGTTTTAAATCCACTTTAGTGGCGGCTAAAATGCGCAGGTCCAGATCAATCGCTGTGTTAGAACCCAAACGCTCTAAGCGACGCTCTTCCAAAACCCGCAATAAACGAATTTGCATAGACATGGGCATGCTTTCAATTTCATCTAAGAAAAGCGTGCCGCCATTAGCATGCTCAAGTTTACCAATACGTTGGGCTTTAGCGTCGGTAAAGGCACCTTTTTCATGACCAAAGAGTTCTGACTCCATAATCGAATCCGGCACAGCACCACAGTTGATTGCCACAAATGTTCGACCTCGACGAGAACTGTGTTCATGAATGTAACGCGCTACCAATTCTTTGCCTGTACCCGTTTCTCCTTGAATCAAAATATCCGCACCGGTATCCGCCACATGCAATAGCGCCTGACGCAAGCGATGTATTCCCGGTGTATTGCCGATAATCCGTGGGCCAGGGGCATTCTGCGCCACCAGTTCTAAACGTAAATTACGGTTTTCTAAAGTTAAGCGACGTTTTTCTGAAGCGCGACGTACCACCTCAAGGAAATCTTCATTGGAAAAGGGCTTTTCAATAAAATCATAAGCGCCATCACGAATAGCACTCACCGCCATGCTAATATCACCGTGACCTGTGATCAAAATAAAAGGGATTTCTGCGTCAATCTTTTTAACTTCTTCAAACAATTCCAAGCCACTTTTGCCCGGCAGGTTAATATCACTAACAATCACGCCAGACCAATCTAAAGACAACCTTTCCACCACACCTTGTGCCGAAGCAAACTCAAGAACTTGAAAATCTTCAAGCTGCAAGGTCTGAGAAATGGCCATACGAACCGCTTGCTCATCATCAATTAAAAGTACTTGCTTGCTGTCCGGCATTAGATTTCCTCTTTACACTCTCTAGGAAGAGACTGGGACGATTGGTGATTAAAACGAGGTAGCCTAACACAAAACTCAGCGCCTCCTGAGTCTCGATTTTTGGCACTAATTTGCCCACCCATTGCTTCAACAATACGTTGGCTAATCGACAAGCCTAATCCCAATCCTAAACCGGACGATTTAGACGTAAAAAGGACTCGAACAGGTGTCGAATCGCCTCATCACTCAAACCGTTACCCGAATCTTGAACGCAAATAACAACTTGGTTTTCCTCGCATGTTTGCTCGATACAAACACATTTTGGGCTGTCCGATGCCTCTAAGATCGCATCAGCGGCATTGGCTAATAAATTCACTAAGACTTGCTCTAAAAAAACCATATCACCATTGACGATAAAGCCCTGATCTTCTGTCACCAACAACTCGATACCCACTTCTTTGTAACGTGGACCCATAATTTTCAATGCGCCCATTATCGCAGTTTGCACAGCAATAGGCCCTTGATGAACATCACCTTTGCGCGCAAAGACTTTAAAACGCGCGATAATATCTCCCATGTGATGACCTAATTGACTAATGTGCTGCAAATTCGTGTGGGCTTGTTCGTATTGACCACGATCTAAAAACTTCAAACCGTTTCCGGCAAAGGCTCGAATCGCCGTCAAAGGCTGGTTCAACTCATGATTTAGCCCGGCACTTAATTGTCCTAATACCGCTAACTTCGCGGTTTGAATCAACTCCCGTTGCGTACCTTTATGCTCTTCTATCTCATGTCGCAATCGAGTATTGGCCCCCTCTAATTCAACAGTACGTTCTTTTACTCGCTCTTCTAATTCTATTCGCGCTTGGGTAATGTCTTGCTCGTACCGTTTACGCTCGGTCATATCATGAAAAGTGACCAAATAACTCAACCGATTTGGTAACTGCATTTTACACAAGGTCATTTCCACAGGAACGGTCTGATCGGAGTAGCATAAATGTCCTTCCCGAGTCAGCACTTTAATACCCAAATCATTAGCAGCATCCCAAAAGTCTACATGAGAAGAGAGTACGGTAGAATCTTGTTCATCAGGTTGAAATAATCTCCCCAGTGGCTGCCCGACTAAGGGAGCTAATGGGCGACCTACTAACTTTTCTACCGCCGGATTAAAAGATTCTATTTTGTGATGTTCATCCAAGGTCACCAAGCCCGCTTGCGTATTTTGGATGACTTCACGAATGTACGCTTGGTTATGGCGTGTCATTTCATTGGCATCGGAACGTTCTCTGAGCATTCGACGACGCAGCATTGCCAGACCAAACAATAAGGCCGTAATAGTGACGCCACCCGCGAAAATCGTCCGCCATAGAGAAATTTCCTCGTTGATAATTTTCAGCGGCGCCAAAATGGATATTTGGAAATCCAACAACCGAATAGGACGACTCATTCTTAAAAAAGATAGCCGCTGCAATTCCTCTTTACCGTCCGTTACGGTGTTTTCCAACACATCAACAATCTGTGACTTTTCATCAAACGGCTTTTGGTAAACGATGGCTAGCTTTTCAATCGACTGTCCAAAGTAACGCTGTGAATCAGCAATACGTTGTAACTCAATGTGGGATAGCTCCCCTAACACTCGATACAGCCAATTAGGACGAGAGCTACTGAACACAATATTGTCGGGATCTAACAGTAAAAACTCGAAGTTTTGGTTGGTAAAACGTTTTTCAAATTGCGTTAAATCTACTTTAACAACTGCAATACCAATGATCGAACTGCCTTCATAAACAGGATAAGAAAAATAATAACCACGACGGTTAGACGTGGTGCCAAGCGCATAATAACGCCCTGGTTTGCCTTGAATAGCGTCTTTAAAATAAGGACGGAAAGAGAAATTGCCGCCAACAAAGCTGGTCTCTTCTCGATAATTCGACGCCGCAATGGTTAAGCCATCTGTGTTTAAAATATAGCTGTCTGAGGCTTCGGTGATGCGGTTGATTTGCTCAAGTTCACGATTAAGCTGATTAATGTCAGATTCCAGGCCATCACGCAGCGCCTTTTTTACCCTATCGTTCGAGGCCAACAGAGTTGGCATGTGCTGATACTTAGCAATGGCACTCTCAAGCACACTAGCAAGCTGATTCAATTGCTCGAAAGAGTCGATACGTAAGGCTTTAATTTGCTGGTTACGTAGAGCTTCGCCACCTTTCCAAATCAACAAAACGACAATCAAAAAAGCACTTAGATAAAGCCAAATTAACTGCTTAGATGAAAAAAGCCATCTCATTCTAAAAGCGTACTGTTCTTTCAAGACTCTCACCTAAAATACCTTATTGTTATTAGCGCTCTCAGCTTGTCGCAACATGATTAGGCTCTCGCGTGAGCAAAGGGCAAGACCTCAGCAATATGTGACTTATGACACATTAACATCAACAAACGATCCACACCTAACGCCACGCCCGCACAATCCGGTAAACCTTTACCTAAAGCCGTAATCAATCGTTCATCAAACTGTCGGGGCGACAAACGCATTTCCTGACGTGTTGCTTTGTCTTCTGCAAAACGTCTTGCCTGCTCTTTAGCATCGGTTAGTTCATGATAGCCATTTGCCAGCTCCATTCCTTGCCAATAAAGTTCAAATCGCGCTGCGACCAACTGCCCTTTTTCATCAAAATGAGTTTTGGCAAGTGCCGCCTGCGAAGCGGGATAACTGTGAATAAAACAAGGGACGTATTTACCAATAGCAGGCTCAACTACACTAGAAAAAAGTAACTCAAGCAAGGTATCGCGATCATCTTCCTGTAAGCCGTATTCTGTGTGTTCATGAGCACATTCTTGTAACTGGAACAATGTCGCGGTGAAAGGATCCAATCCCGTGTGACGTAAAAATGCCATTTGATAACTGAGTCGTTCACAAGTCAACGAAGCATCACCCAATAACACAGACAGCAGATTTTGGATCTCATCCATCAACTGCCAATGATCAAAACCGACTCGGTACCATTCTAACATAGTAAATTCAATGCTGTGGCGGCGGCCGATTTCTTCCGCGCGAAACACCTTCCCTAATTGATAAATAGAACCAGAACCCGCGCACAATAACCGCTTCATCGCGAACTCCGGCGAGGTTTGTAGGTAATAGGTCAGATCTTGACCTTGGGAACGCGTGTGACTGGTTAATACTTCAATGTGTGGATCCGTAATACTGCCCAGAGACAGACACTGAGTATCCACCTCCATCACTTCACGAGAATCGAAAAAAGCGCGAATGGCTTTTAGTAACTGCGCACGCTTTTGCAAAATCGAGAGATCCGCGCTGGGTTGCCACAAAGAAGCGTCGTACATAGAAAAGCACTCTGAAAAATAAAGTACATGATAACAAATACGGTGTTACATATTCACTTTACTCAACAATATTTTAATGCCCGCTGTGCCAAACATCAGCGCGAAGGCAGCATCAAAGCCGCGTTTCATTTTGAAATAGCCTTGGCGAATTCTTGGGTTCGAAAACAACACAGCGTAGCCCAAATTTATGCAGGCACTTTGAATCGTTAATAGGACAATCACAGACAACAAACCTTGGGTGGAAACCGAACTCGGCATTCCCATAGCGAATAGCGATCCTAAAAACAAAATAGCTTTAGGATTGGTTAAATGAATGGCTAAACCACGAAAATAAGCAGCGCGCGAAGACATTGGTTTGGTTTCTAGCGTGGCCAACATTTTGCTCGTATCCGATTTATTCGTCATTGCTGAACGGCAAGATTTGTACGCTAAGAATAATAAATAGACTGCGCCAACATACCGTAAGCTTTCGAATAGCCAGACATTCGCGTACAGCACAGCACCTAAACCAAAGGCCGCTGAACAAGACCAAAATACCGAGCCTGTTAGTATTCCAGATGCCAACGCTAAACCTTGCAATCGCCCTTGATTCATTGATGTCGATGCAATCGACAAGGTCGCAGGCCCAGGACTAGCCATAGCGACAAAAGCACCAATTAATATCAAAACATAGTGGATTTCTTGCATGAATCACCTCTCAGTCTTTTCAAGAAACTCAATTTCGGCATTGCCATTTGCCCCACAAACAACCCCAATAAAATCAACACCGCCGCTATTACCTGACTCGGTTCAATAGGCTCATTGTAAAACCAATAGCCACCTAAGATACCAAACACAGGTACTAATAATGTCATCGGCGCGACACTCGAAACCGAGTATGTCATGATCATTTTATTCCAAAACCAGTAACCCAATAATGTTGTCGGGTAAGCTTGGAACAGCACCGAAAATAACGTCCAAGATGTAAATTGATTCGGCAATTCAGTAATCACGTGTGCACCTTCAGAAATTACTGCCAGAAACAATAGAGGCAAAGGTGCAAACACCATTCCCCAGATGTTAAAAGCAAAAATCGCTTTGGTGTTTGCGCGCTTTACAATCAAGCCATTCACACTCCAAAAAACCGACGCCATCAATACCAACACCAAACCTTTACCTGTCACCGAGCCACCATCAGCTTGCATAATCAAAGCCAATCCAAGTAATGCCAATCCAGCGCCCAGTAGCTTATTGCGAGTAATGGTTTCGTTTAAAAATAGCCAACCCACCAGCAAGCTACTGACAACACTCATATCCAATAACAAAGACGCCATTCCAGCCGAAACACCCGCACCAATTGATAAGGTCGTTAATCCCCATACGCCGACACCAAAAGATAAACCATAAGCGATCAAATAACGCCACGGCGCATCTGGCTTTTTAATAAAAAAGATCAGCGGAAAAACCGCAAAGCTGAATCTTAACGCAGTGAGCACTAAAGGATGAACACTGTTCACACCCAGCTTGATCACACTGAAATTCAATCCCCATAACGCCATCAAGGCAAACAGCAACCCAAAGTCTCGTAGTTTCATCATTCGTTCCTAAATTTTCTAGTAAATTATGCGTATCGCAACATTCCAATAAACACCATGTTTCGATGCGGTAAGCGCTAGTTTCGAGAAGAAGCACCACACTGACTCAACATTGCCGCTAGTATCACTAGGAAACAAAAAAGAACACAGATTCAATTTTTCATAAAAATAAGAGTACAATTTAGAGAAGGGAAACACTTTTGGAGAGGTTATGGCGCTTTACGAAACACTTGCTCAGCATTATATCGACGACATACAAGCACAACGACTGCCTGCCGGAAGTCGTTTGCCAGCGTTACGAACCATGGCAAAGCAGCATCAAGTGAGCATGACAACAGCGACTAAAACCTACGATTACCTGCAGCAAACTGGTTGGATTTATGCGCAGCCTCAGTCTGGCTATTTTGTTGCCAATCAACTCGAAGCCACAACATTCCCCAGCCTAGACATCAGAAGTATTGAACAACGGGACCCAAAACGCTTCGCGCCACTCAATGGCTATAACCCAGCCTCGGCGCTTTTTAGTCCGCTCGGTACCTCAATGATTGCGCCAGAGTTACAACCGAGCGTCGCACTGCAACGCAGCATTAAACGTGTCACCCAAAGAGCCGAAAAACATCTGTTTCAATATCCAGAGACACAAGGCGACAAGGGGTTAAGAAGTGCGCTAGCCGAGCATTTTCGTCATCACAATCTCGCCTTTTCAGCCGCAGACTTTGTCATTACCAATGGCTGTATCGATGCGGTAAGACTGGCGATAGAAAGCGTGACCAAAGAAGGCGACACCATTGCCATTAGTTCGCCCTGTTTTAGTGGTTTACTCGATTTGCTCAGCGCCCTGTCTCGCAACGTAATTGAAATTCCTATTAGTGACCAAGGCTTGGATTTGGACCATCTAGAAACCTTAATGCAAGAAGGATTGATTAAAGCCTCACTGTTTAGCACCTCAAATATGAATCCAACGGGTATGACGCTGCCCGTTGAGCAAAAACAAGCTTTAGCCAAACTCGCTGCACAATACAAAACGCCTATGATAGAAGACGATGTGTATTTCGAATTAAGCCACCAAAAACAGCAAACACTACCCGCCAAATATTGGGACAAGGAAGGTTATGTGATTTGGTGCGGGTCTTTTTCAAAAACCTTAGCGGCAGGCCTGCGACTTGGTTGGTGCATTCCGGGACGATATTTAACGCCTTATCTCAAACAACACGCCTTAACCAGCTTTGGGGTGAACGGGCTGATACAGTCCTGCATGGCGGAGTTTATTAACACTGGCGAATATCGCTCTCATGTGAATAAAATTCGTACGGTTTTGAACCAACACATCCACCATTATCAGCAATGTTTGATTGAGCATTTACCTGAACAAGCCAAAATCAGCGCACCACAAGGCGGTATCGTACTGTGGGTGCAAATCCCCAGCCTAAATGCGGTACAGCTTGAAAAAGAAGCCAATAAACAGGGCATCGACATCCGCAGCGGCGCGTGCTTCAGTACCCATGACTTCTACCACGATTGCTTCCGCATCAACTGCGGTTGGCCGTTGGAAAATACTGGGGATAAACACAGTACTTATCAACAATTGATCAGCTTATGCGAAATAATCAACCGTTTAATAAAAGCAAAGACTTAATAAGATTGGAGCAATTGCACATTTACTCCTTCAATCCTAACCTTTAGTTCAAGAAAAACACCCCAAAACATGGTTCTAACTTGGTTAGGAAAAGGAGTCGTTACAATGTCATATCGTTCCGTAAAATTAATAAAACGCCCTGAATTAGAAATAACACCCGATATCTTTGACATGGTCACTCAAGATATCCCAAGCCCAGCAGCAGGCGAAGTCTTGGTAAAGCTGTCCCATCTTTCTCTCGATCCGGCTATGCGTGGTTGGATGAGTCCCAGATGAAAACAGCTATATTCCACCCGTTAAATTAGGCGATACCATGCGCGCCAGTGGCATAGGTGAAGTGGTTGCCTCCAATAATGAAAAATTCCCCGTTGGTGCTCGTGTCATGGGGCTAATGGGGTTAACAGAATATGCCATTAGTGATGGCAATGGTTTAAACGTCATTCCAAAAGAATTGCCTGCCGAAGCGATTTTATCTGTTATTGCTCTACCCGGCATTACCGCCTATCACGGTGTGTTTGAAGTACTTAAACCAGAAGCGGGGCAAACGCTGATCGTCACTGCCGCGGCAGGATCTGTCGGTTCTCTTGTTGGTCAAATGGCGAAAAACCTTGGTTTAACCGTGGTTGGTGTCGCAGGTTCGGATGAAAAATGCCAATGGTTGACCAAAGAGCTGGGCTTTGATCATGCGATTAATTACAAAGACGCCGATTTTGTCGAACAACTGACCCAAGCCACACCAAATGGCATTGACCTGTTCTTCGAAAACACTGGCGGTGCCGCGCAGGGACCAATTTTTGAACGCATGAATGCCCATGGACGTATTGCCGTATGTGGTATGATTGCAGACTACCAAAAAGCAGAACCAGCGCCTGGACCAAGCTGGGTCGGCATTATTAAACGCCGCTTGTCTATTCAAGGCTTCACCATGCCGGACCATTTCCATCGTATTCCAGAATACGGCCAAGCACTGGGCGCTATGTTAGGCAAAGGCGAATTAAAATATCGAGTCTCATGTGATTGAAGGCATTGAAAGCGCCACCACTGGCATTAACCTGTTATTTGAAGGGAAAAATACCGGCAAATTGATCGTTAAGCTGTAACTTTCTCGCATGCGGTTTCGTAAAAACGAAAAAGGGAATGACCAAGTGGGTCATTCCCTTTTTCTTTTAGATCAGTGTCATAAGCCGAATGGCGAGTTATAGGTCAAATTGCGACGGCAACATCACCACATCCCGAATCGTCACATGACGAGGACGCGTTAACATAAAGATCAAAGCTTCTGCCACATCGCTGGCATCCATCAAGCTGCCTTTCGCTTTCGCCTCTGCAAGTTTCTCTGCTGGCCAATCAGATAATAACGACGTGATCACTGGACCAGGCGATACCGAGCCAACACGAATACCATGCTGACCCACTTGACGACGTACGGTTTGCACGAAGCAATTCATCGCCCACTTCGATGACGCATAAACCGGCTCCCAAGGCGTCGGATAGTGCCCCGCCAAAGAGCTGGTGACTAATATATCGCCCACGCCTCGTTCCATCATATGCGGCAAAACATCACGGACATTTTTCATCACCACGTTAATGTTTAAATTGAGCATACGATCTATCGCATCATTTTCGGCATCAACAAGATCTCCGCCCACATACAAGCCCGCATTAGCGTGAAAAATATCAATGACGTTGGTTTTTGCTAAAATGTTTGGTATCAAGGCTGCGCACGCGGCAGGATCCAATAAATCCACCACTAAGGTCACAACCGCACTGCCATGTTTGTCTTGCAACGCCTTTAGTGCCGACTCATCTCGGTCAACAATAACTACCTGTGCGCCTTCGGCCATCATGGCTTCGGCACTAGCAAGACCGATTCCGGATGCGCCACCCGTCACTACGGCGACTTTCCCTGTTAATGTTTGAGACATGTTTTATCCTGCTTATTGTTATTGAAAGGTATCAACACGCTATCACTCTAACCACGGAAAGTTCTGCTACTTTTTTGCTTATAACTAAACCAAATAGGGAGATTTACCAATAAAAAGCGCATCCGAGGCAGCATTTCAGTGAATGTTCAATTTTTTTGATCAATTACCTCAAAAAGCTCCGTTACTCTATTTCTTTTTTTATATATAGTACACACAACTTAAGCAGAGCATCACTCACACCGAGGTAAATAAATATGGCATCTTTCATTCAAAAAACTACTAACACAACGTCTGGCATCGCTAGCACCATTCTGCGTATTCCCGTAGGTTTAATCCTAATGGCACATGGCGCACAAAAATTGTTTGGGTCTTTTGGCGGTTATGGTTTGGAGGGCACTGGTCAGTGGATGGCCTCTATCGGTTTAGAGCCGGGTTACTTGATGGCACTTTTAGCCGGTAGCGCCGAATTCTTTGGCGGCTTAGCACTCGTTATCGGTTTGCTGGTTCGCCCAGCGGCTGCGGTGGTTGCTTTTACTATGCTTATAGCCATTTTCTCTGTGCATTTTTCAAATGGCTTGTTCATGGCAAACAACGGTTATGAATACGCGTTAACGCTTTTGGTGATCGCTGTATCTTTGCTATTCAGCGGTGCAGGTGCCTTATCAGTTGATAAAGTAATTTCTACTAAATAGTCACTTGCTCAAGAGAGGGGCAAACGCGTCACCTTACCCTTATGTGGATGACCTTTTCCCAAAACAATCAAAACGCCTCGATACAAACATATCGAGGCGTTTTGCCATCAAGTAAGGATGAACAACATCAATAACTAAAAACAACTTTGTTTCGCCCTGTTTCTTTAGCCTTATACAGTGCTGCATCCGCACGATTTAATACTTGCTCATAATGGTCATCATCTGCGCTGTACATGGCAACACCAAAGCTCGCAGTAATGTATAAACCATCTGCCATCTCTGTTTTTTCTATATGTTCGCGCAGTATTTCAGCCATTTTCTGAGCGTTTTCAACATCTGTATTAGGCAGTAAAACGGTAAATTCTTCTCCACCAAATCGTGCAACTATTCCGCTATTATCAACCAAATTTTTCAATACCGCGGCCATTCTCTTAAGTACTTTATCGCCGATAGTGTGTCCATATTGATCATTTATCTTTTTAAAATGGTCCGCATCCACCATGATAATCGCAAATTGGTTACCTGATTCTCGTGCTAATTCATAATGCTTTATCAGTTCTTCGTCTAATGCTAATCGGTTATATACTTGAGTAAGGCGATCCTGACGCACAATTGCCTTTAAAGATTGATTGGTTGCTTCTAATTGCGCCGTTCTAGATTGTACTTTAGCTTCTAAAGTACTGTTCAATTGCAACAGTGTCTGCTCACGATCCAATAACGACAACATCATGTCTTGTAGTGAACGGCTCAAACTGGTGACTTCATGCAACTGATTATCTTCTTGAAAGGTAACATTTTTATCACCTTGTTGAATACGCTTTGCCGTTCCAGCCAATCGCTCCAAAGGAAAACTCAACATCCCAGCTAACCGATACGCCAAAATCATACAAAATAGAGTTGATATAATACCGAGCGTTAGTAATAGCTTATGCAACTCGTTAACCGTTGACATGGCGATAGCGACAGGTTGACGAACCACAATACGCCAGCCCAGATGTGTCGATTCAGGTGAGTCAACAAACGCTGTGCTGGTGAGATAATCTTTTCCATCCTGCCAAATAAGTGATTCAAATTGGCCATCTTTAGGTAATGTTGTAGGAACAGAAATATCACCTAGATGATTGTCTGGATACAAGACATCACCATCATTATTAACAATGTACATGTCAATTTCTTTTGTTTTAGACGCTTCAGTAAAAGAAGAAGACAGCACTTCTTTTGCCCAGAGCCAATTCGCATGGGTGGCCACAACGCCTTCTAATTTACCATCTTCATTGATTACAGGCGCTGAAAAATCCACAAAACGAATGGCTGAACCATCTTCCGGTTTTGGTAACAAACTTTCTAATAATAATGCTTTATGGAGGTCTCCAATAAAAGGACCAGATCGTCCATTGATGAACCAAGGACGTTGACTAACATCCGCCCCTTTCAATAAACCATCACTCGACGCCAATACAACCCCATCGGCATTGGCAAAGCCTATCCAAGCATAATGTTTATAAGAGTTTTTTATTTGGTCAATGGTCTGCTGTAATTCACTCAGGTTGTCACTTTGGTATAAGGAAAGCCGCTTACTAAGCAAAATGATCTCTCGCTCACGCTCTATTAAATTCGCCGTAAGCATGTTCGAAATAGACTGGCTAATGCCAACCAGATACTCGCCACTGGCATTAGAGAGGCGTGTCGACGCCACATAATAAGAAGAGGTAACCAGTACTAAACTGAGAGACAGTAACAATCCTCCCGTTAATATAGTGATTCGACTTCGGAAGGTGTGAATTCTTTGCAACGTCACGCAGAAGCCTCAAAATGAAAATACTTAAGGAACTAAACATTATCAGCTTATTGGTTTATTTTACATAAAACAAAACAATAATATTCTTAACACTCAACATAAAAAAACCTCCGATAGTTTCCCGTCGGAGGTTTTTTTATGTTGATGGCGCTAAATTAGGAATTACTTACCGGTGGCGCGAGAAACGTATTCACCTGTACGCGTATCAATACGCAATACTTCACCAATATTGATAAATAACGGCACTTTTACAACCGCACCGGTTACTAAAGTAGCTGGTTTAGAGCCACCGTTAGCCGTATCGCCTTTGACACCTGGATCCGTTTCTTTTACTTCAAGCTCAATGAAGTTAGGCGCAGACACAGCCAATGGCGCACCGTTGTACAATGTAACAACGTATTTTTCTTGCTCTTTAAGCCATTTCATAGCCTCTCCCACAGCGGTTTCATCCGCCGCGTGTTGTTCGAAAGAACCGTCTACTGCCATGAAGTGCCAGAACTCACCATCGGTGTACAAGTACTCCATATCGGTGTCCATTACATCCGCGGTTTCTAAGCTGTCGCCAGATTTAAAAGTACGTTCCCAAACACGACCGGTTTTTAGGTTACGCAGCTTAATGCGGTTAAAGGCTTGGCCTTTTCCTGGTTTAACGTGTTCGTTGTCAATAATCGCACATGGATCACCGTCGACCATTACTTTAGAACCGCTGCGCATTTCGCTGGTAGAAATATTAGCCATACATCCTCACAGTATATTTTTAGAGAAAAAGCTCTGACTGGCGTATCATGTCAGTCCCAAGATCTCTGCAAACTTCTTTTTAGCATCTTTTCAACGCCCTAATGGGCAATAAAAAGAGAGTTTGCAAAGATCTCTGAGAGCCACTGGCCTAATTGGCCAAAATAAGTTGGCGCAATCATAACCCAAAAGAACATAATTTTGCAGATATTTGACGTGATACCCATTCAAACTAATCAGAATTTAAGCTGGTCCCAACACCTATCACAGGCGCTCACCTCATTACCCGAGCTGGTTGAGCATTTAGGCTTGCCAAAAAGTCTTGCTCAACAAGGCGTAGAGGCACACCAGAGTTTCAAATTATTGGTGCCTCGCCCTTATTTGTCTCGCATGGAATATGGTAATCCTCAGGATCCCCTGCTATTGCAGATTCTACCCAGCGCTGCTGAAATGCAAAAAGTCATCGGATACACGAAAGACCCACTTGAAGAAGCCGATCATAACCCGCAAAAAGCCATCGTGCATAAATACAAGCGTCGCTTGTTAGTCATCACTACAGGGACCTGTGCAGTCAATTGCCGCTATTGCTTCCGTCGTCACTTTCCTTATGGCGACAATCAGTTGGCCCAGGCAGAATGGCAATCGGTCATTGACTACGTCAAACATCACCCTGAAATCAACGAGATCATCCTAAGTGGTGGCGACCCTTTGATGATGAAAGACGCACTGCTCGCTAACAAAGTACGCAAACTCGAAGCTTTGCCGCAAATCAAACGACTGCGTATTCATTCCCGTTTACCTGTGGTGATTCCTGAGCGTGTCTGCACAGAGATGATTGACTGGATTCAAGCCTCTCGGCTCGATATTGTGATGGTGTGGCACATCAATCATGCCAATGAAGTCGACCATGAGCCTCACTCTAGCGGCGGCTAAGCTCAAGCAAGCGGGGGTCACCTTACTTAACCAAGGTGTCCTATTAAAAGGCATCAACGACTCAGTAGAAGCCCAAGTGAATCTAAGTGAAACGGTCTTTGCAGCCGGCATTCTGCCCTACTACATGTTCACACTAGACCCTGTAGAAGGTGCAGCGCATTTTGATATCCATATCGAAGATGCCCAGCGACTCATGGGAAAAGTCGCCGCAGAACTACCAGGTTATTTGGTGCCAAGGCTCGCCAAAGAGATCCCAGGGAAACCGGGTAAAACCGTATTTGCGCCGACGTTTAATCTTTGATGAAAACCAAACATCACCTACGGGTGGCTCAACTACATGAGCGGCCAATTTGACGGTTATTTGCCCGTACAAATCACACCGCTCACATGATTAACTGCCCATATAACCTGAATACAGGGGGTGTCCTGAAATATTCAACTCTTGTGGAAACTCCACTTTCAGGATAGTTCCTGTATCTGATTCAGTAATAAACAAAGTTCGTAAATCTTTGCCGCCGAAAGCACAGTTAGTCGTCCCCAAACCTTTCGGAGATCGAACAATGGCAATTGGACGACCAAGATTATCGTGAACCCAAACCAAGCCCATGCCAGTTTGACAAACAACGACACCATTTTGTGCTGTCAAAGCTAAACCATCTGGACCTGCCCGGCCACCATTAAACTGCAAAAATAAGCCTGCTTTGTTAACACGACCACTTTCCGACAAAGGTAAACGCCATACAGCATTCGCTCGTGTTACCGCCAAATATAAAACATGACTGTTTACATCTAATACCAAGCCATTTGGACTAGGAGCCGTATCAATTAGACAAGTCAACTCACCTGTATCAGGCTGCCAGCGATATACTCGACCAGTGGGGTCATGCAGTCCCGTCTGGCCTTGATCCGTAAAGTAAAGGGTACCATCAGGGCCAAAGTGCAAATCATTGCAGCCTTTAAAACCTTCAGAATCACAGTCCTTCAAGACAGACTTAACGTCCCCCGTCTTCGGATCAAGTTGCATGATGCCATTCTGAAAATCAGCGATAAAAATGCGGCCATCTTTGTGGATTTTTAAGCCGTTAGGCTGACCATCGTATTCCGCAATTTGCGAAACATTTCCAGCGAGATCTGCCCGCATAATGCGTCCAAACGGAATATCAACAAAATATAAATTTCCATCTCGATCAAATGATGGACCTTCAATGAAACTATCTACCGTAGCACCACGTTTATTACGAGCCGCCCAATAAGAAGTCACATTTGGACGACGTAAGGATTCAGGTAACTGAGTAAAAACTTCGGCATCAAATACCGCGGGTTCTGGAAGAGGATACGTCATGTTATCAACCTGTTGTTAATGAGGGTAAATACAAAGCAATCTCAGGAAACGCCATTAATAGGAAAAGAAACCCTACTATCACAATAAAAAATGGCAGCGTCCCTAGAACGACATCTTCTACTTTTACCTTTTCGGATGAACTGGCGACCACAAACAAGATCACCCCCAATGGTGGCGTGAGCTGCCCCAGCTCTACCAAAATAACAACAAACACACCGAACCAAATAAGGTTAATATCCAATGCGATCAAAGCAGGGAAAATCACGGGTACAATAATCGCTATCATCCCTAGACCTTCCATAAAGCAACCTAAGATAGCAAAGATCACCATAACAATAATGAGAAACGCAATACGTGAAACATCAGCATCTTGTAAGTAGTTCACCAAGGTTTCACCCGCTCCAGACAAGGCTGTGGCGTAAGCAAAAATCATCGAAGTGAAAACGATGAACAGGATATTACCGCTCATTTTGATCGTGCGGGATAGCGCATTCTGCAGCAGAGCAAGATTCAAACGTTTGTATATGCCCGCAATTAACATGGCACCCAAAACGCCTACTGCTCCTGCTTCTGTTGGTGTGGCAATACCACCATAAATACTGCCCAAAACAATAAAGATCAGCATTAAGAACGGCAGCACATCCAGCGCGGCGGTATAAAGCTCTTTAAAAGTTAACGTACTTTTATCAGCTGGCGCAAAGCTTGGATTCATAATGCAACGAATCATAATCAAGCCCATATAAAACACAGCCAACAAAATCCCTGGCAATAAACCTGCGGAAAATAGTTGCGCGATGGATGTTTCAGTAAAGGTTGAATAAATGATCATTGTGATCGAAGGCGGAATCAAAATCCCTAAGGTCCCCCCTGCTGCCAAAGATCCAGAAACCAAACGGACGTTATAGCCACGTGATGACAACTCTGGTAACGCGACAGTTGACATCGCCGCCGCTGTTGGTGCACTACCTCCTGAAATGGCAGCGAATATACCGCTACCAGCAATATTAGTATGCAACAAACCACCAGGTAAGCGACGCACGAATGGCGAAACACCGTTGTAAAGTCGAGAACTTAATCCTGACCCTAATAAGATTTCCGCCATTAAAATAAATAAGGGAATAGCAGCAAGAGTAAAGCTATTCGCAGAGCCCCAACTTACTATGCCTAAAGCTTTCCAACCAGCAAAGCCCTTTATTGCCCACAGGTATGCAAGCCCAGCACTGGCAACAGCAAACTGCACCCACATCCCACCAATAATAAGTCCTACAAGAAGACCAAATATTAAAATGCCTTCCATTAGTTATGGCCTTCTTTCATGCGTAACAGAATAAGGAGATGCTCCATTAGGAACACCCCAATGACAATAAAACCTAAAGGTAAAAGCGTTTGTGGTATCCATAAAGGCGTACGCAATACGGTTGGCGCAAACTTCCCACGACCAAAAGAGCTTTCGACTAAGCTAAAGGTTTTCCAAGCCAACACAACACAAATAACAATGGCAACGAGAGTGAATAGCGTGCCAAGCAACCTTCTTAACTTAAGCGGTAAAACATCAAACACCACTTGTACTTGGAATAAAGAATTTGCTCGCACAGCCATTGCCGCCCCAAATAAGGTGAGTGCAACCACTAAATACCCCGTCACTTCTTCAACAAAACCAAGTGAGTAGCCAAATGCCGATCGCAAGAAAACTTCTAATGACACAAAAGTGACTAACGCACACAACATAACGGATGAAAGTACGCCGATGCTTTTACCCAAAAAATTAAAAAGAGGTGCAGCGGGCGCCACACCTTTCAAAGGTTGCTCAGAGTGCATAATTACTTACCAATCGCTTTTAGGACTAATGCCAATGCTTCTTCGTATTCAGGACCATTGTCTTTTGCCCACTCAAACCAGTAAGGGCGAAGTAAATCATTGGCCTTTTTAGCATCGCTCTCAGCAGGCATGGCGATGGTCATACCTTTCGATTGCTGAAAAGCCATTTGTGCTTTTTCATCTTCAATGAATTCAGCTGAGATATTCTCGCCTTCTTCAGAAACAATGGCACGAAGTGTTGCTTGATCTTTCTTATCTAAATCTTCAAACGAATCTATGTTCGCAATGATCATGGAGTTACCATAGTTCACCGCAAAGCGATAATTGTTTGGCAAAAATTCATGCCACTTCTTCGCCCCACCAGCACTGGCCGTTAACACCCCATCAATCACACCACGTTCAAGCGCAGTTGGTACTTCACTACCAGAAAGCGTGATAGGTAAACCACCAAAGGCCTCAACAAAGTGACCTTGCTCAGGGGAAGTTACACGGATTTTATGACCTTTGATGTCACTCAGTTGATTAACCGGAAAAGTGGTAAAAAAGACCTGTTGTGGATAACGGTAGCCCCCTAACAACACAACATCTTGCCGTGCAAAGGCGTCTTCAAGCATAGGTTGCATAGCTGCGTAGGCTTTTTGCCACTCTTGATCATTATTAATTAACATTGGCAGATTCAGTACCCGAGCAATCGGTACGTTACCAGAAAAGAAGAAATCCGCGGCGAAATCAACAATACCGTCACCTACTGCTTGAGTAATATCAGAGGATTTAATTTGCAAGGTTTTACCAAGGTGAATTTTGATATCTACATCACCATTGGTTTCGGCAGCAACGCGCTCACTAATACGGTACATACCTTTCACCGCTGCCGTCGTAGATACTGAAGAATAAGTATAACCAGTCCAACTAGTTGCATGTACGACAACTGTACAAGCCATAATGGCACTGGCAACAATCATTTTTAAAGTCATATAAGTCTCCGTAGCATTTTCGCTCTATTTATTATTGTTAACAAAACTAGGAAAGGTGCTTGACCACTTACTAAAGAAAGGGCTACCTCACTTAGAAGCTAGCCCTTACCAGTTCAATGTTCATTACCCCTTAGATTGACGATTTTTGACAAGACGGCGTTTGATCATAGGGCCAACCACAACCGCAATAGTCATAGCCACCAACACTAAGCTTGTAGTGTTAGCAAATAATGCAGACCATTGCCCCTGACCAATCAACAGAGTTAAGCGTAGGTTTTCTTCAGCAAAGCCACCTAAGATCAAACCCAATACCACAGGAGGTAATGGAAATTTGAACTTGTCCATGACATAGCCAATTAAGCCAAATCCCAACATTAGGTAGACATCGAACATCCGTTCGTTAATCGAATACACTCCGATAAACATCAACACAATGATGATAGATCCCAATACTGGACGAGGAAGTTTTAATAGATGGGAGAAGCTATTGGTTGCTAATGATCCTCCAAGGAAAATCAACAAAATAGCGCCGAACAAGAACTGCCACATAAAACCGAAAACAATATCCGGATTATCGCGGAATAACATTGGTCCAGGTTGCAAACCATGCACTAATAGACCACCGAGCATGACTGCAGCTACTGCAGTACCAGGAATACCTAGCGTTAATGCAGGAATAAGTGCCGATGCCGTATCAGCATTATTCGCCGTTTCAGCTGCGGCAACGCCTTCAGGTTCACCTTGTCCCCACTCGCTTGGATTGTTGCTGGTACGGCGTGCTTCATTGTAAGCCATGAAGGCTGCCATTGAACCGCCAGCACCTGGCAAAATACCAATCCAGATTCCAATGAAAGAGGAACGAAGCCAAGTTTTCCAAAAGCGGAACATCTTCGGCAAGCTACGTAACAAGGACTCTGTTTTTAGCGCTTTACCCGCTTCTTTCGTTTCTAATGGCTGCTCAAGCAAATCTATTACCGGCGGCATAGCATAAAGACCAACCAACAAGATAACCATGTTGATACCATCTAGCAACTCAAGCTGCCCGAAAGTAAAACGGTCTTCACTGGTAATAGGATCAGCCCCCACCATGGAGACAAAAATACCGAAACAAGCACTAATCAAACCTTTTATTGGGCTTTCACCTAGCAAAAAGATAATACTGCATAGACCGAACACAGCGATCCAAAATACTTCTGATGGCCCAAATAGTAATGTGACTTTTGCCAGTGGTGGTGCAAGCAACATCAAAGCTAGAGCACTAGCAATACCACCAATGGCGGAAGAAACTACCGCAACCTGTAAAGCAAAACCGCCACGACCTTGTTGAGCCATAGGGTATCCATCAAAGCTGGTCGCTACCGCAGCAGGTGTGCCTGGTATACGCAGTAATACGGCTGGAATCGCACCACCGTACATAGCACCATTGTAAATACCGGCCATCAATCCCAATGCCACTAATGGATCTAGGCCAAATGTAAAAGGCACCAAAACAGAGATAGCCATCGTTGCACTAAGGCCTGGCATAGCCCCTACAGCAATACCAGATAGCACACCAATAACAACGGCAAAAAAATTATCAAACGTGAGTACGCTCGGAAGAGCTGAAATTAGATCCATATACATAATCTGTCACCTCTACCAAATGGAGTCCATAGGAAAATCTTTAGCCATCGCCATGCCAAAGATTAAATAAATACCGGCTACAACGATCACATCAGCAACCACCAAAACTTTTAGACTTCGACAACCAAAAAGATACGCTGCCACAGGAACAAAAATAGCGGTAGCGAAATAAAATCCGAAAAGATCGACACTGACGACGAATACAAAAACCGATAGTAGTGCACCAAATACACGTCCTGGGGATTGAAGAGCAGGTTTAGTAAGCGCTTTATTCGTTCTAGCCTTTTTAATATCTGTTATAACTAAAATAACCGACAACACCATCAGCGCAATAAGCATAGCAACGGGTAACAAGGAAGCATTACCTGTCAGTTCCAACGCTGGAAGGAGGAACGCAGCTGATGCGATAAAAATGCAAAATGCAATTACTATCATCGGCCGCAACAATGGATTTGTATTGTTATTATTCATCACAAGCCACTACCTATTAGGTAAATTATGGTGCGGAGGCAATCCTCCGCACTCTGTACGTTATTTCCAAGGCGTGGTTTCCCACACTTGTTTCGCCAATTTATACAATTCATCATTTAACTGTTTAAAATCAGATCCGATAGACGCCTCAACAGGGTTCGCGGTTGCCTTCATTTTCGCCAACAATTCAGGATCGTTAGCGGCACGGTTAAACGCCTCTAGAAGTTTTAACTCTACCTCTTTTGGTAAACCTGCCGGTGCAACAAAACCACGCAATGCGCCGTTGAAAAACTCCACGCCTTGTTCTTTAAAGGTTTCAACATCTGGAGCAAATTCAGAACGTTTTGCCTGAGCAACACCAATAACATTCAACTCATCTTTAAAAGCCGCCACTTCAGAAATATTCAAAACGGCAGCCGCAACATGTCCACCCATTACCGCGGTACGTGCTCCAGAAGAGCCTTTAAAAGGAATGATGGTGTATTCTGTATCGGTGATATTTTGAAACTTAGTTAGACCAAGATGATCATCACCCCCTAGACTTGACATGCCAACGGTAATAGATTTAGGCGCTTTTTTAGCCGCTTCGATAAATTCATTGGCATTGGTAATCCCAGATTTTTTAGACGTCACGATAACGTTTGGATCGCTAACGATATTGGCAAGGTAAGTAAAACTGTCTACTGAATATTTAGCCTCTCTATCTAATGTGCGCGCCATCATACCTGGAAGATTATACGTACCTATGGTGTAACCATCTGGATCTGAATGTGCGACTTCGGTAATACCAATCTGTCCACTAGCACCAGGAACGTTTTTAACGACAATACTGGCATCATTTCCAAGATATTTTTCAATGTACGGGGCAATATTACGGGCCATCACATCAGTGCCACCACCCGCAGAAAAACCAACGATTAATGTGATAGGTTTTTCTGGGTAATCAGCCAATGCAGCACCCGATGCGAATAACAATGCACCCATAAGCGCAACTTTCTTTTTATAATTGAACATGCGTCTTCTCCGAGATTTATAAATTTAATTAGGAGCGATCCCCCTGTATGTTTGAACCTCGACTAAAGTTCAAACACGTCGATAACCAGCCATTTAAATACAAACGACTGGCTAAATACTTGCTGCTTATTCTGGGAATTTGCAGCCTTTTTCTTTTAGAGCAACATCAACCCAGCTACGATCATTCGTACCCGCTTTGATTGCGGCCATTTGCTTCACTTCTTTGTCTTGTTTTTCCATTGTGCTGGCTAGAATCGCTTCAGCGTGCTCAAGTGGCACCGCTAAAACACCATCACAATCACCAATCACGATGTCGCCTGGGTTAATTACCATGCCATCAATACTGATCGGCACATTGATTTCGCCAGGACCATCTTTGTACGGCCCACGGTGGGTTACACCTGCTGCGAATGTAGGTAGGTTGGTTGCCACGAAAGCATCCAAATCACGAATAGCACCGTTCAAAACAAAACCAGCAACACCACGGTTAATGGCATGTGCCAACATAAGTTCACCCATTAAGGCATTACTTAAATCACCACCCGCATCCACAACAATCACATCACCTGGTTCTGCCATATCAATGGCTTTATGCAGCATCAAGTTATCGCCAGGACGAGATTTGACCGTAATTGCGGAACCAATCATGGCACCAGACGCGTGCATTGGACGAAGTGTCGGACCCGCCGCAAAAACACGATTCATTGAGTCTGAAACGTTTGCTACAGGAAGGCCTGTAAAGGCTTTAATCATTTCCTCTGACGCTTTGCGTTGGCGTTTTAATATTTGAAAACCAATGGACATTTTTTATTCTCCTTGCTGCACAAACTGTGCTGGGTCTGCTAACAATTTGCGGTTAATAATGCGATGTGCAGGTAGGCGCTCACCTTCAACAATAGCCACGACACCAGCAACGGCATCTTCACTGACACGAGTACTACCTTCCGTGGTTACGCCACCAATATGTGGGGTCACAACTATAGTGTCTTCTTTTAGGAATGGGTGATCAGCTGTTGGTGGCTCTACCGCAAAGGTATCAAGTCCTGCACCAGCAAGATGACCTGATTGAATGGCTACAACTAAGGCCGCTTCATCAATCAAACCACCACGAGCGGTATTCACGATGTAACTGCCCTTTGGCATACGAGCAATATTTTCGGCATTAATAATCTCGCGAGTTTGCTCGGTTAGAGGGCAATGTAGACTTAACACATGGCTCTTCGCCAACAAAGCTTCGATACTGTCGCAACGAGTAACGCCATACTCTGCAAACACGGTATCACTCGCGTATGGGTCATAACCAAATAAGTTCAAACCAAAGCCTTTCGCCATTTTGGCTGTCGCTTGAGCAATCGCTCCCATGCCGAACAAGCCCATGTTTTTATTCGCCAGCTCAACCCCAGAGAACCCAGGCTTTTCCCAGCGGCCAGCACGAAGACTACTATCAAGAGACAACACGCGTTTAACGGTAGAAAACATTAAGGCGATGGTATGTTCAGCTACCGATACGGCATTTGCCCCCGTTGCCACCACTACAGGAATGTTGCGTTGCGCAGCGGCTTCAATATCGATGTTGTCTACACCGACACCATGTTTGGCAATGACTTTTAAGTGAGGAAGACCCGCATCGAGAGTATCAGCATCTAGTCGTCCCATCCGGGAGATAATACCGACCGCTTGCGTTTCACGGAGTAGACCAGCAATCACTTCGCTGTCCGCATAAGGAGGAGTATGAATAGGGCTATAACCCTTTTCCTCTAAAAATTTTATCGCACTAGGCGCCAAGCTAGGACCTGTAACAAGAATATTTTTCTTTGTCATATTGTTTTTATCATCGTATAGAAAAGCTATTAGAGAAAACGTCAGAACGTTATGTAAAAACGCTTTAAAATTTATACAAATAGACTACAAAAAAGATTTGCTTTAATATATCGAATAATTATTTACATTTAATAAAGATTTTCTTTATATATGAACACAAGACATCTGAAAACTTTGCTTGCTATCCACAAGTACGGCACTTTTTCTCAAGCTGCAGAGAAAGTAAATTTGACGGCCGCGGCGGTTGGACAACAAGTTGTTTCTTTAGAACAAGAACTTAGAACAGAGTTATTTGATCGAAGCACTCGGCCACCCACTTTCACACCACAAGGCTTGCAAGTGGTTGAGATGGCAAACAAGATCATACGATTGGAAGAGGACACTAAACTCTCTTTACGAGGAGATTTAATCTCTGGGACCTTGATGATTGGCTCTGTGCGCTCAAGCGCGGTCAATGTCGTACCGGGTGCTATGGTCAAAATGCGTTCAAAATACCCAGATTTAAAAACAAACCTGCGTATCGGACTGTCTTCACAATTAGTGTCGGATGTGGCATCAGGACATTTGGACGCCGCTATCATCGCTGAGCACATTAGCATTCCTCAGCATTTAAATTGGCAACCATTTTTAGATGAACCGCTTTGGGTGGTTTTACCAGAAGACATGGAAGTACTTCCACTGAAAGAAATGCTCAATGAGTACCCTTTCATTCGCTTTAAAAGCGCCGTTCCCTTAGCAAATGTGATTGATACGGAACTTTCATCTTTGGGAGTCATTACCAGTGATGTCGCAGAAGTGGATACTATCAATGCTCTCATAACCTGTGTTCGTAGCGGCTTAGGCATCACCATTGTTCCACATATGTTTCTTCAGGAACCAGAAATGGCCAGCCTAAAAAAATTGAGTTTGGCTCCCCTCAGATTTCACGAAAAATAGGCATTGTGGAGCGCATCAATAACCCTCGAAAAGTTATTATCGAAGAATTACACAATCATCTAGCCGAACAGTGCGGCTCGCATGGCATTCCTCGAGTCAAAGGGACAGCTTAAAAAAGAGCTGAATTGCACAACGAGGGCTTTAGATAAAACCCCTCGTCTAGCTTTAACGGTTAATTATTTCCAAGGCGTTTCTTGCCAAATCTTTTTAGCGATTTCATTTTGCTCTTGCGCTAAAAATTCATAAGCAACACCACTATTGTACTGAACAGGCGTGCCGCGGTTCTTCATATCCTCAAGAAAATCAGGGTCCTCTGAAAGTTTATCAAGCGCTACTTTTAACTTTTTCAGGGTAGCTTCTGGTAAACCAGCAGGAGCTACCAAGCCACGGTACGACCCCATGACCACGTTGTAACCAAGTTCCTTAGCTGTTGGAACATTTGGTGCTTGAGGCAAACGCTTATCAGACAGGATTGCCAATACACGTAGCTCGTCATCAAAACCCACCGTTTGACTAAATGCCATGGTTCCCATATCCACATGCTCACCCATGATCGAAGTACGAGCCATGGCGGCCCCTTTAAAAGGAACATGTGTTAACTTAATGTTAGCAGCTTTAGCAAATTGGATTGCTGAAAAATGATCGTTCCCCCCAATGCGGCCAAGCCGACTGTCATCGCCCCCTGCTTTTTCTGCGCAACTTGAATTAACTGCTCAACCGAAGTGATGCCAGAGTCTTTACTAACCACCAAGGTATTAGGGTCGGAGACAAGATTCGCCAACCAAGTAAAACTGTCAGCATTGTAATCAGCCTTGCGGTCATAGGTTAGAGCCAATGCCGCCGGTAGATTCATCGTACTCAAGGTATAACCATCGGCATCTGCTGTCGCCACTTTTGTGAAACCGATTTGACCACCTGCACCAGGGTAATTTTTCACCACCAATGCCGCGTCTTTGCCAAGATAACTCTCCAAATGCGTAGCAATGGTTCGTGCCATGACATCGGTTCCACCGCCAGCAGAATAGCCCACCATCACTTCCACCGATTTTTCAGGGTATTCGCTCGCAACACTCAAAGATGCAGAGAGCGAGGTGGCCAATACTATTGCAGAGATTATTGAGGTTGGTTTCCGTTTTTTCATTTTTCACCTTTTAGATTTATTTTATGTGAATAACTAGGCTATAAATGACTTCATTCACGCCTTTTTTTGCAGTTTTACCTTGTTACAAAACACTTTTTGAGTCACTTTTCCCTATCGATTTGATACAGGCGACTTGCCGTTGCATGAAACACTTGATCGCGATCTTGAGCAGTCCAGTATTCAGCTACTCGACAAAATGCATTCCACAGCACGCCATAGGAATAACTGCCTTTATCAACAGGAAAATTACTCTCAAACATACAACGCTCATAACCAAACAGCTCAATACAGGTATTGATATAAGGAGAGATACAACGAGCCAACTCAGCAGAAGTGGGTGGCTGCGATTTTGAGTAGAGTTCGAATCCCATTATCGGCATACCGAACCCACCTAATTTAATAAACACATTAGGGCAATCCGCCAATGCAGTAAGAGCGGCTCGCCAATCAGCAAAGTGGCGCTCTCGATCAAATTGATAAGCTCCAAGACCTAACGGGCCACCCGCATGGTTGATGACAATCCGTAGGTTAGGCAGGGCTTGTGCTAGCCTAGCCACTTCCATCAGCTGGGTTTGATACACCCACAAATCCAATAACAGGCCTCGCTGTACTAACTGCTCCGCCCCTGCAATAAACGCCTTTGTGAGCATAAGCCCTTCGGACACTGGCACAGGGTTGGAGCGAATAACAGGGTCAGGGTGGGCGGCAACTGGCGTTCGCACCCCTTTAAACAAACGCCCTCCGGCCTCTTGCATGGCATCCAATACGGACGCGACTTCTCGCCCTAATAACAAATCAGCACCACCCACAATGGCCGCCGCAACCTTTGTTTTGCCGTAATATCCACTGCGAGCTTGCGCTGCTATGCCACGGACAAATTCCACTTCCCCAACAGGCCTCATCATTTCTGGCCCATCTTGGCGATACATGGAGCGGCATTGCACAAAGACAGAAGCCACCACATTGCGGCCACTAAAACCAATGTCATCCGCGTATTCTTCCAATAAATACCGAAAACCAGAACGATCCCATAGATGATGATGCGCATCGACAATCGCTAATTCAGGAAATAATGGCGCTTCTTCCACTTGTGACAGCCATTCTTTATTAGGATTAGGGTTTGGCGAGTTAACCAACATTCGTTGCTGCCAAGCTTCCAACATTTTGTCTTGATAAGTTGAATTAGAAGAATGAGACATTCGATTCCTTTAAACGCAACCGCGCTTTCAGCTGACTAAAATCGATAAAGCCTTGCTGGATTGCGACTAAAACAGGCAACAAACTGCTCAGTCGTCAGCACATCTTTATAAAAATTCAGCATATCAGTGGTTTTTGGCAAGGGTTCCGCCGTCATCACATGAGGCCAGTCACTGCCCCACAGACAACGTTCCGTATACTGTCCCGCTAAAGTCTGAACGATGGAGGTTAAATCTTGGTAGTGACCAACTTGCTGACTCACCCGAGTCGGCGCCAGCTTGATCCATACGCGCCCCGTATCTAGCAAACGACATAGCTGAATGCGTTGCTCGAGGTTATACGGATCGCAATGTCCAAAATGATCGAGTATGACCGATTGACCAGTAGGAAGCGTGTTCAAAAGTGATCTCAAGCGTTCGTAACGAGCTGGTTCGGTATTAATCTCCACATGCCAATCTACTTCAGCCCCTTTTGCAGCAAGCTCTGGCAAGCGGTCTAGATCATTAATACCAAGCCGTGTCCTATCCTGAATCCTCAGCGCCCGCACTCCGGCATGGGCAAGTGTCTCAAGATCGCCGCTTTGCTCATCAATCATAGCGACACCACGTAACGACAACTGATCGTGATGTAACAGCGTCTCCAGTAACCTAGAATTATCCGTCCCATCGATAGAAGCTTGTATTACCACGGCTCGACCAATGTCTTTTGTGGTTGCCTCTACAATGAAATCAGACAGATCTTTAGCAGGTGCGACATACTTGGAAGATTGGATCACTTCGTCATGACTAAAAACATGCATGTGGCTATCGCATAGGATGAAATCAGCATCAGACATCAGACGATCCTTTTTGAGGCTTATTTTTAAATACTGAAATCGCCACACTGATCACTATACAGATTGTGGTTAAACCAAATATTGATAAAGCAATATTTGAGTGCCAGAAAATATCCAAACTACCATTACTCGTTAGCAATGCCTGACGAACACTCCGTTCAAGAGGTGTACCAAGAATCAAACCTATAAGAAGAGGAGGCAATGGAAAACCACCTCGACGCAATAGGAATCCAACAAAACCTGCCCCTAACATAACCCAAACATCAACTAGACTATTATTCACGGAAAAGGCGCCCAATAAAGCCAATATGGTGATGGTTGGAAACAAATGGCGTGGCTGAATTCGTATTACATGCACGGCAATTTTAAACAGCAACAAACCAAATATAATGGTTGGAATTGAAGACAAGATCAGAGCTTCGAAGATGGCATACACTTCAATCCCATAATCACGGAATAAAAATGGTCCTGGCGCCAACCCTTGCAACATAAAAGCCCCAAGAATAACCGCTGTCACTGCATCACCTGGAATACCCAAAGCCAATGTTGGTATCAGCGCACCACCCGTAACCGCATTATTGGCTGCTTCTGGAGCCGCAACACCTTCGTCCGCCCCTTCACCAAATTTATTCGGTTCCTTTGAACGAGCCTCGTGCTAAGCTATAGCTCATAAATGCAGGTACCGTTGAACCTATCCCAGGCAAAATTCCCACAAAGGTTCCTATTACTGAAGACCAAAGCAAGGTTGCACGCATGCGCCACATATCAATAAAGCGCACCTTGCTTGGCAAGATTTCCGGTATGTCCATGTCCCCTTGATTTGCACTGCGACGCTCAAATAACTTCAGAAACACCTCCGACATAGCAAACAGCCCAACCAATACAGGAATTAGCTGCAAACCGTTCTCCATCGCAAAACTATCAAAGGTAAAACGTGGTGTACCTTCAATTGGGTCTAACCCTACGATGCCAGCAAACACGCCTAGTAACACCATCAAGGCCGCATCTAAACGAACCCCACCACCAAACAAGACAATGACAAGAAGGGCAAAAAACATCAGCGCGGCCATTTCAGCTGGGCCAAAGTTCAAAGCCATGGAGGCAAGTGGCTCCGCCAATACAATCAAAACAAGACAACTAAATATATTGCCCGCTACACTGGCATAAAGCGCAATACGTAAAGCACGTCCGCCCTCACCTCTTTTGGCCATAGCATGGCCATCAATGGCGGTCGCAGCAGAAGAAGGTGTGCCTGGTACATTTAACAAAATAGCAGAGATGGAACCACCAAAGATGGCGCCTTGATAGACTCCAAGTAACAAGGTAATCGCTGGTATGGGAGGCATAGTAAAAGTAACTGGAATCAAAAGAGCTATGGCCATTGTCGGCCCAAGTCCTGGAATCGCGCCAATAATAATACCCGTTACTATTCCGACAACAGCCGCAACCAATACCCAGATATCCATTAATGCATTCAAAGCATCAAGTAACATGTTAAGAAAACTCCACTTACAGGATTATGGTAAAGGAATGATCAGCCCATATTGGGCACCAAAGGTTATGATTGCAGCAATAAGAAGAGGGAGGCCGACACATAGCTTAATATCTCGCTCACCAAGGATAAACGCTGTCACACTAGCGACCACAAATGAGCTAAGTAAAAAACCAACACTCAGCATAAACCATAATACCAAGCTAATAACCCCAACAACAAGAAACACCCGTCCCCATCCAACAAGAGAGCCAATTGGCTCATCCATTTTTTTCGCTCTAGCCATGCCTGACAACAAAGCTAAAACCAAAATGAAAACAAGCACGATGCGCGGAAAAAACCGCGCATCGAATAAGGAATCACCAAAGCCAAAGACTTGCACTTGTGAATCAAGCAAGCAAAGTCCAACCCCAGCGAAAACAGCTAACATCAGACAAATAAGAGACTGCAATCCACTTCTTGCCAATAGCTTTGACATGTACAAATTCATTACTTCTGACTCAACTCTTTAGCAACTTCACGAAAATTCTCAAGGTTCATCTTAATGGTTTCCCCGAGTTTCTTACCCGTCATCACCCTAACTGGCTGATTTAACTTCGTCATAAACTCTTTAAATTCGTCAGAGTTAGCTACTTTCGTAAACGTCGCTTCAAGCTTGGCTACGATTTTAGGATCTGTTCCAGCTGGTGCCATCACACCAACCACAGACGGAAACTCGACATCATATCCAGCCTCTTTTAGAGTTGGAACGGATGCAAAGTCTGGGTCACGACTATCATCTAACACACCTAACAATCTGAGCTTTGAATCTAAGACCAGATCCCGATAAGCAGGTACTAGTGCCACATCAACATGACCACCAAGCAATGCGGCTGTTGCCGATCCCGCACCGTTAAAAGGGACATGTTTAAGTTTGGCTCTGGTTTCACGGGCAATTAATTCAAAGGACAGATGCGGTCCGCCCATAGCGCCAGCCGTACCATAGCTAATAGATGTGCCAGACTTAGCAGCGGCCATTAATTCATCAAAAGATTGGTACGGACTATCAGCTTGCACTAACACACCATGATATGGGCCTGAGTAATTGAGGATTGGTGTAAAATCTTTAACAGAGTCATAGCCAACAGGACGAACAGCAGGTGTAACAAACAAAGGAGAAGAGGTTGTTGCGATCAGCGTATAACCATCTTTTTTGGCTTTAGTAACAGCACGCATAGCGTTAGTACCACTGCCACCTGGGCGGTTCTCAATAACGATAGGTTGCCCTAATTCGGCTTCCGCCAAACTGGAAAGCTTACGGGCAGAAATATCCGTAGTTCCGCCAGCGCCGTAAGGAACAACCATAGTGATAGGATGTGTTGGATAATCTACAGCATTAGCGCCTAAGGAGACAAACATAGACGAAATGACTGCTCCTGTGAGGACAGTTTTAAGCAATGACATAATGGTGTGACCTTTTTAAACATTATTTTTATAAGTTTAACAGTAAAGAGAAATATCTCTTTAAGCTGTCTTAAAGAATTAATATTAGATATCATCGATAAATACTAATCGTTATTTTTTAATAAATGATAAATATATTTGATCAATTAGATTTACGAGACCTTTATTACTTTCAATGTATTGCGACATTAGGTCATGTTGGCAAGGCCGCTGCTCAGCTCCACAAAACACAACCCGCCTTAACAGAAAGCATTCGTCGCCTAGAAAGAAGCCTAAATACACAACTATTTATTAAAAATGGAAGAAACATAAAACTCAGCCCTTCTGGGGAACTGCTGCTCCTTAGGTCCCACAAAATACTCAACAACGCCAACGATATCGTTAAGGAAATTAAGGAGTTCGATAGTAACGAGCATGGACAAATTAGACTTGGCGTGGTGCCTACCGCAGCACACCACCTCATATTACCGATCACCAAAATACTGACAAAAAACTTTCCTGATGTGCAGTTGAAAGCCGTAATAGGACAAACAGACGTTCTATATGAACAACTAGAAAAACGCGAAATTGATTTAGTGATTGGACTAAACGCTGATTTACACGAAAACTTTGAGTGGATACCTTTCTACCAAGACACCATGGTTGTTGTAGCCAATAGTTCCCACAAAGTATTTCAAGAAAAAGTTAGTTTAAATAAACTCAGTCAGCATAAATGGGTGTTAGCGCCGCCATCTGTTATGAGTAGGCAATGGTTAGACCGAGCCTTTGAATTAAACGGCTTACCCAAACCAGAAGTACAGATTGAAACCAATTTACTCTTGATGATTCCATCCGTCATCATGCAAACAGATCTACTCAGCTTCATATCAAGACGTAATTTAAGCTTTCCAGATACATCAGGACAATACCTAAAAGAAGTCCCAATCAAAGAGCTAAACATGCAAAGGCAATATAATGTCATTAGCCGCAAAGACAGTTACTTATCTCTGCCCGTCAAGAACCTAAAAAATCTATTGGTAGAACAAGGTGCCTCTATTTTCGAAAGCCAAGGCCAGGCAGAAACTTTTTTATAATTGGCACGATATCAGCACGAAAATATAATCAGGCACCTTCTATCTAAGCAATGCAATACGTCCCACTTTTACTTGCTGACGACGTACACTAACGCTTGGCGCTAGTTGATACAAATCGCCATTGCGACCAACAAGCTGTTGAGGAACATGGCTAAGTCTCGCCACGTCTGCATTGGCGTCCAAATGTTTTGGCTCGCCATGGACTGGAATGGCAATTTGTGGCTGAACCCAAGCATAAAGTTGCTTAAGCTCTTCACGGCATGGATGACCACTTACATGGATCATTAAGTTTGTTTCATGGGCCTGTAATGTGCGTATTTTTCGCCCCTTGAATTGCGCCACTAATCTATCGATCGCTTGTTCATTACCGGGAATACGCATGGCGCTGAAAATCACCAAGTCATCCGCGTCCAAGCTTAGATCAAAACAATTGTCTGCTGCCAAACGATTTAAGGTGGCTCTTGGCTCACCTTGACTTCCAGTCACCACCGCCAATACTTCTTCTTTTGGCAAATAACCAAGATGAGCCGCCTCGATAATAGGCAAGTCATCCGGCCAATGCCCTGTGACACGTGCGGCACTGACCATGTTGGTGAGAGAGCGTCCTATTAAGGCAAGATAACGACCAGTTTCTTTTGCCACGCGACCCAGTGCGACCAAACGTGCCACGTTACTACTGAAACACCCGACTACCACGCGGTTCTTTTCTGCGGCGATGGTGTTTAGCAAGCCATCGTAACAATCACTTTCAGAGGGCGAAAAGCCTTCTTTTAAAGCATTCGTTGAATCACAGACCATGGCAAGAATATTATCTTTAGCCAAGGCTTTAAATGCAGTGGGGGAGAAAGCGTCACCCAACAGGGGCTTTTTATCAATCTTCCAATCCCCTGTATGAAATACCTTGCCCGCTGACGTTGCTATCGTCATACCGAAAGGTTCTGGTATCGAGTGAGTCAGCCCCAACCATTTGACGTTGAATACACCGATTTTTTTGCTCTCATTTTCTGCCACTTCAATAATGGGGACTTGATCCGTTAAGCCCACTTGAACCAATTTACGTCGCAACACTTCGGCCGTAAACGCAGTGGTATAAACGGGACATTTGAAACGTCGCCACAAAAATGGCAAAGCGCCCACATGATCTTCATGGGCGTGCGTAATAACGATGCCAACCAAACGCTCTTTCTGCTCGCTAATAAAACGCGGATCAGCACACACTATTTCGGATGTGCGCAGATCATCAGGGGTCAACGGTTCATTAAATGACACGCCACAATCAACCATTAACCATTGACCATCATGGCCATACAGATTCATGTTCATGCCGATCTCGCCCGTACCACCTAACGGCAGAAACCATAAATCCTCTTGTGAGGGAATCAAAGATGAAATAACGCACTCCTTGTGAATAAATAAGAGTAAATTTTGTCCATGATACGCATTTTCCGTTAGAATCTTGCCTAACGACAAATCACTATCATGGATTGGTTGACCCGCTTCGCCCGTTAACTTTCTGACTGGACTATGACATTGAATAGAACTTCAAAGTTTCAAACTATTTTAGGCAAGTTCCTAACGTATTTTATCTTACTGTCTTGTTTTGCAATACTAGGGCTGTATGCGGTTCAGCGCTTCGGAGCACAATACGCCGAACAAAAAATCCAGGAACAATTAGAACACTCTGGACTGACAGAGTTTGTGCATTATCAGCAAGTCTATTTTAACCCTTTCACTCTAACACCGTCGCTTGAAGGCGTTAAAGTTGGCGCTGAAGATTCACCACTCCTTATCTTCGCGCGTATTTCCTTCAATAGCTACCTTGTTAAACATCCGAACTTAGACATAGATTTTTGGATACAGGAAAGCCCCATTGATAGCCTATCAAGAAAAACGGGCACATTAATGCGTTCAGCAGGAATGAACACGCTATTGGGTAAAGGCTCTTTTTCTTCAACGATTCAAGACGAAGGCATTGTCTCTGAACTCAAACTAGATATAAAGGATGCAGGCAAGCTAACGTTAATGTCTAACATTCGACTTTTAGATCAGCATTTTACGCTATCAGACCTTCGTTCTGACATACTCGCCTCTTTCGCATTGGGTCAACCAGAAGCGCTACCGATTATTTATGGTGAAGCCATTGAATTGCGTTCTTTAGATATAAAATACGAAGAGTCTGGTTTAATCCATCGCTTGTTTTCTCTATCTTCTTCTAATCAAAAAAATCGGATCAACCTAGAAGATGCCTTGCTATTAGCCAGTCAAACCGTAGGATTCGCGCCTGCCAACTCACCAGAAGCCAAACAGATTGCAACGTCTTTACAAACTTTTATAGAGACCCCTAAGCAACTAACCCTGTCTTTGTTGCCTTCTACTCCCACCAGTGTGAAAGAGCTGACCTTATTGGCAAACGAAGGCTCGCTTTATAAAAATAGCCGAATCACCATACAAAGCCACCAATGATTCGCTTAGCTTAAAAGGGATTGAACATGTCACGGTATGACTGATTCGATGTGGCTCTGGCAATCCCTTTTACCATTCTAAAAATCGACCAAACCCAGACAGCAAATAAGATAATGTAACCAATAAAAAATAAGGCGAGTACTACCCCAATAATCCCCCAGAAAATCCCCCACCAAAAAGTACTGATAATATTGGCGTAATGGTCTTCAAACTTTGTGCTGCGAGCGTCGCTTACTTTTACCATGGCCCAGATAGCACCAATCAGCCAAAATATACCAGTAAAGATACCTAACAGCATAAAAATATAAGCGATCACCACATTGCTTTTGGCGTTCTCTTCCCTTGGCGTAAGGGACCCAAACTGATGATCGGGGTCAAATCCAGACATAATGCGTCACTCCGTTATTCAATAAAAATGAGTCTAATGAGCATAGTGGGGATATTTTTAGATTTATCGCCCCTGCCCTATCTCGTTTTATGATTTCTTTTCAATACAAATACTTGTAACGTGTTACTTTCTTCTCTTTTTTACTCATACAGCCATAGGAATACCATGACCAATGTGACTATTTTAGTCGATGTTCAAAATGTCTATTACACAACAAGACAAGCCTTTGGGCGCTCTTTTGACTACAACGCTTTTTGGCAACAGGCGACGGAAGGAAGAAATGTCACTAAAGCCATCGCCTATGCCATAGATAGAGGAGATGACAAACAGCGTCAGTTTCAAAACATTCTTAGAGCCATTGGCTTCGAGGTAAAATTAAAGCCGTTTATCCAGCGCTCTGATGGCTCTGCCAAAGGCGATTGGGATGTGGGTATCGCTATTGATGGCATAGAGTATGGCAAAGATAGTGATGTATTGGTTTTGTTGTCTGGCGATGGCGATTTTGACATTCTTGCTAAAACTCTCAGAGACAAATATCACACCAAAGTCGAAGTGTATGGTGTTGAAATGTTAACTGCGCAATCTTTGATTCATGCTGCCAATGAGTTCACCCCGATCGGTAACAAATTGTTACTTAAATAAATCTAACTCGTCTATATTTTTGAGAGAGAATATGTCGCTCAAAATCCTTTACTGATTATTTTATATGCAGAAAATGGCAATATGACGACTCAAACAAACTTCTTACTGTTGGAAACCAGAGACACCCTGCACAAATGGTTAAGTCTAACCAGTAGCGGTCTCATGTTTTTCTTCTGTTTTCTGAACATTGCCCTGTTAAACCAAATCATCATCGGTATGGTGGATGGTATTTTCGGAGCCTTGAGTCTTTATTTTTTTGCCGCTGCCCACCAAAAAAAGATCGAAAAATGGCACCGTTTTTCACTGATCCTTTCACTGACCGTGACAACATTCTCCACCTTTTACTTGGCTGATTTAAGAGCTGGATCCATCTACTGGCTGCTACTATTACCGCCCTTGTACTGCTTATTAGTTGGAGCCAAACAGGGATTAGTCTTCACCATACTCTTGTCGTTTCCCATACTGATGATGCTATTTGTAAAATCTGAAACAGAAAATTATATTCCATATCGTTCGGTTCTTAACTTCGTACTTGCCTATTTCTTTTCTTATGCCATTTGCTATTTATACGAAACTCAGTACACAAAAAGTAGCTTATTACTCTACAAGATGGCTTTTCAAGACCCTCTAACTGGCACACAAAATCGCCATGCGTTAAAGATTTTTTTTGACGGGTTCAATAAACAATCAGACGACTCGTTTCAAACGAAACAAGAAGAAACACGCTTATTAATCCTTGATATCGATCATTTTAAAAGCGTAAACGATGAATTTGGGCATGATATTGGCGACCAAGTATTGGTTGAAATTGCCGAATTACTGCAAGATTGTATTCAAAGCCACAATGTTTATCGTATTGGTGGGGAAGAGTTTCTTATTGTTCTTAAAGGCCATTCCGCTACACAAGCTTTCGACTTTGCCGAGTCCATCCGTAAAAGTGTTGAAAATGCGGTATTTAGGACGTACCAACAAAATATCAAAATCACAGTCAGCATTGGTATCGCTCAGCTTAAAAAAGGACAGACTTTCCGAGAATTTTTACGTACCGCAGATAAAAACCTTTACTCGGCAAAAAATAAAGGGCGTAATTTAGTTCATTATGGATCGATGAGTATTACTGAGGCCATTTAGTGCTTTGTCAATTCTACTTTTTTGAACGAGTCTATCCATGAGTGCTAGGCAGTACCCACACACTTCAGTCCCTCCAGAAGTATTACATAAATGGCTCAGCGCCCTTCTCTGTGCACTGCACAGTGTTTATTTTTTGCTCAATATGCTGTTAATGCAAAAGCTAGACCTTGGGGTTATTCAGCTTTTTGCTGCGCTATTTGGTGGTTATTGTTTTTACGCTTCCTTGAAACAGCAATACAGATCTTGGCATAGATACGCCTTAATGGTGATATTAACCGTTAATATTTTACTCTCAGCATCGATGATGGATCTGGTTGCGGGCTCTATTTTTTGGTGTATGGCGTTACCCATCTGGTATTACAGTTTATTTGGTTTAAGAAAAGGCTTTTACTTCAGTGCGCTTGTAATGGCGCTATCGGCAGCAATATTGTTTACACGTGCAGACACCAACCTCTACATGCCCTATCGAACTTTGTTTAATTTTAGCTTGGTCTACATTGCCATCTGGCTGGTGTGCCATCTCTACGAAGTACAACGTCGAAAAGTCAGTTCTTTTCTGCACTCTCTTGCCTTACAAGATGCTTTAACGGGAGTGTGTAATCGTCACGCACTCGAAAACGACTTTGCTCTCATCCAAAAGCAGTTTATCCATATACATATGCTACTCATTGACATTGATCGTTTCAAAAACATCAATGACAAATTCGGCCATGATATTGGTGACGCCGTGCTGATCACAGTAGCGAACATCCTTGGCCAATCTAAGCAAGTCCAAGAAGTCTACCGCCTAGGCGGTGAAGAGTTTATTATCTTATTGAAAAACATGGATCATCAACAAGTGAGTGAAGAAGCGGAAAAAATAAGGCAAGCGATCGAGGATGAAACCTTCCATAGCCACCAAGAAGACATCAAGCTTACTGTTAGTATCGGCATCAGTTCACTGCAACCCGAACAGGAGTTCAATGACTTTCTTCGGGCTGCAGACGAAAAACTTTATCAAGCCAAGCGCGAAGGCCGAAACAAAGTGTGCTTCTAATGAAATGTCTCTAGAAAGAGCGCCTCCACTTTGTCTCTCGCCCACGGCGTTTTACGCAAAAACTTCAAACTCGACTTAACCGATGGGTCACTTTTAAAACAATTAATATTGATGCGAATCGCCAGCTCTTCCCAACCATAATGCGCCACTAGATCCGTCACTATCTTCTCCAGTTTCACGCCATGCAAAGGGTTATTTACTTGTGTTCCGACCATATTAATGTGTTCCTATGACTCAATTAGCAATGTAACTGAGAGTATACAGCAAGCTAAGAAAAGCCGCATATAAACCTAATGACCAATCGGAACCCAGAGACCATTGTTTTGGCTCGAATACACACTGGCCGTGATAAAGCGCATGCCGTGCAACCCGGTCGCCAGAGTAGGTAAATGGGGATTAGTCGTGGCGGTCAGCAGTTGCTCGGCAAATTCACAATATAGATTCGCGAACGCCTCTAAATAACCTTCGGGATGACCGGAAGGAATACGCGACACCGACGCCGCCGCGTCACTCAAATAACCATTGCCGCGTCTAAGACGTTGGCTTGGTTCTCCTAACACAGAATATATCAATTCATTCGGCGTCTCCTGATGCCACTCTATCCCCGCTTGATCGCCATAAACCCGTAGCGTCAACGCATTCTCATTGCCAGGTGCGACTTGGCTGGCCCAAAGATGCCCTTTTGCGCCATTTTCAAAACGCAGCAGAATATTCGCTTCATCATCCAACAATCTTCCGTCAACCCAACTGGATAAGTCCGCTAACACTTCTTTTGCCTGTGTATTCGCCACAAAACAGGCTAGCTGATAGGCATGACTACCAATGTCCCCTACACAGCCAGCCAACCCCGCTTGCGCCGGGTCCGAACGCCAAACCGCTTGCTTGTTGCCCGTTTGCTCTAATGAATGCGTTAACCAATCCTGCGCATATTCCACTTGAATAGAACGAATGTTACCTAGCTTGCCTTCTTTCACCATGGCACGTGCTTCGCGCACCATGGGATAGGCAGAATAATTATGAGTTAATAAAAACTGCGCTTGACTTGCTTCTGCCACTTGAGACAACGCTTTTGCCTCAGCAAGGGTTGCTGTGAGAGGTTTATCGCAAATGACATGAATGTCTCGTTGTAGAAACGCCATTGCCACCGGTGCATGCAAATGATTGGGGGTCACAATAGACACCACTTCAATGCCGTCTTCACGCTCGCTTTCTTGTTGCGCCATGGCTTCAAAATCCACGTAGGACCGCGCAATACCAAGCGCCTTGGCCGAACGCTCAGCCTTGTCATGCTGACTCGATAACGCCCCCGCCACCAGCTCATAATGGTCATCTAGACGCGCCGCAAAGCGATGTACTTCACCGATAAATGCCCCTTCACCACCACCTACCATACCAAGACGTAAGCGACGTTTTGTTATTTCACTCATGGTATTACTCCAATCCCAGCATGCGGCGATTCGCTTGCGCGTCAACGCCACTGTCAGCAAAATCATCAAAGGCTTTGTCCGTCACACGGATAATAAAGTCTTGGATATGTTGCGCGCCTTCACGGGCACCGTCTTCAGGATGCTTCAAACAACATTCCCACTCCAATACCGCCCAACCCGCAAAATCATAGGCGGTAAGCTTGGCGAAAATCGCTTTGAAATCCACCTGACCATCACCAATAGAACGAAAACGCCCCGGACGATCGACCCAGTTTTGAAAACCACCATAGACACCGCATTTACCATTCAAATTTAGCTCCGCGTCTTTGACATGGAACATCTTGATGCGCTCATGGTAATGATCAATAAAGGCCAAGTAGTCCAAATGCTGTAGCACGAAATGGCTCGGATCATAGAGAATATTCGCCCTAGGATGATGACCGACTTCCTCTAGAAAACGCTCAAAAGTCACGCCATCGTGAAGGTCTTCACCGGGATGAATTTCATAACAAAGATCCACGCCAGCCGCATCAAAAGCATCTAGAATGGGCTTCCAACGTCGACCCAACTCTGCAAACGCTTCTTTAACTAAGCCCGCTGGGCGCTGTGGCCAAGGGTAAAAATACGGCCATGCTAATGCGCCGGAAAAGGTCGCATGAGCATTAAGACCAAGACGTTTTGACGCCTTAGCGGCCATTTTTAATTGTTCAACGGCCCAAGCCTGTCGAGTTCTCGGATTCCCCCGCACACTCGGATCGGCAAAGCCATCAAACGCTTCGTCATAAGCAGGATGCACTGCCACCAGTTGACCTTGTAAATGCGTTGATAACTCTGATATCACCACGCCATGTTTTGCCGCCGTTGCGATCAGTTCGTTACAATACTCTTGGCTGTTTGCGGCACGTTCTAAATCCATCAGGCGTTTGTCCCAAGTGGGGACTTGTACCCCCTTGTAACCCAAAGAAGCCACCCAGCCACAAATCGTATCGAAACTATTAAAAGGCGCGTCATCACCGACAAACTGCGCCAAAAAAATCGCCGGTCCTTTTATCGTCTTCATAATGTCCTCCTAAAAACAAGCTGCAAGCAAGGCTTTAGCTGCCTCAGGGTCAAGTGCGCGAGGGCGATCACAATGAGTCGTCATATTGATGGCTTGACCGCTCTCACCTGACGCTAAAATAGCCGTCATCACCTCGACACCGTGTAACGCTCGGTCGAGCGAACACATGTGATCGCGACCCATATGAATGGCCATCACCATTTCCGCTAAACCCGCCGTGCGATAATTTGCCTTAGCTAACTCGCCATGGATTTGATTTGGCGTCCCAAATGGGTGATTCCACATTGCCACAGGGGTTTCACGGCCTTCTTGGATCAACGACACTTTCCCACCAAAAAAATTAGGGTCGGGCAAATACATAGAACCCTTGCTGCCATATAACTCCATATGGGAGTGCTGATGAGCGTGCACATCCCAACTGGCACCCAAGGTAATAACCGCGCCATTTTGGAAGGTCAGAATGCCATGAATCGTTGTCGGTGTTTCAACCTCTATCATCTCGCCAGACCTTGGCTGACTGGTGATTTTACGTTGCTTACGTGGAATCGACGTTTTGGCAATCACAGACGCTACTGGCCCTAACAGCTGGATCAAATTGGCAATGTAATACGGCCCTAAATCTAAGATTGGGCCACCACCCGCTTTAAAGAAAAAATCCGGGTTAGGATGCCAACTTTCCATGCCTGCACTCATCACATGGCAGGTACCCGAATACACCTCACCAATCTCTCCCCTGTCTAATAAATGTCGAGCAAACTGGTGAGAACCGCCCATAAAGGTATCGGGCGCACTGCCCACTTTGAGTCCTTTTTTTAGTGAAAGCGCTTTCATTTTTTGCCCTTCTTCTAGGCTCAAAACCAAAGGCTTCTCCGAGTAAACATGCTTACTCGCTTCCAGTGCTTGCATACTTACCGCACAGTGCGCAGCTGGAATGGTTAAATTAACAACAATATCAATATCTTCAGACGCTAATAAAGCATCCACACTGCGCGATTCAATGCCATATTTCTGTGCTTTGGCTGCCGCTAATTCAGCGTTTAAATCCGCACAAGCGACTATTTTGAAACCACGAAATTGTGGTGCTAAAGACAAATAACTGTCCGAAATATTGCCACAGCCAATTAGACCGACATTCAAAATGGTTTTCATGCTGCTGCTCCTTTTACTAAGGCTTTTGCACCGCTTAACGCACGAGTGGCAAAACGTGATAAATCGTTAGGGTTATCATGCTCCATCACAAAGGCATTCGCCGGAGTGGAACGCACCACAGGCCACCATTCTTTCCATGGCAAAGTGCCATGAGTAAAATCCGCCCAACCGTCTTCATCTAAACACTCCCCTTCTGGCGCAATGTCTTTTAAATGCACGGCACAAATACGATCTCGATATTTCGTCATCCACTCAACGGGATCTTGCCCACCTTTGACCACCCATGACACATCCATTTCCCATTTGATATTTGGACCACCTTCGAGGATACAAGTCATCGGCAATCTACCATCGGCCAAAGGTTCAAACTCAAAGTGGTGATTGTGCCAAGCAAATTCAAATCCCGCGTTCACCGTTCTTTCTCTGATCGCCTCTAAACGCTGCCCTAATTCAAACCAGCCTTGCGCGCTGTCGGGACGTTTCTCTGGCATGATGAAAGGGCAAATAATGGTGTGCATATTCAAGGTTTTCGCAATGTATAACGCTTGGGCGATGTTGTTTTCCAACATACCCAAATCAAAGTGTCCAGTTGGCATGGTCAGATCATGTTTGGCTAATAAGTGCTTCAACTCATCCAACTGCGCGTATAAACCACCATATCCTTCCACCTGCTGATAACCTGCTTGGTGTAAAAGAGCGAACACGTCATCAAGAGACGGTGTATTGCGAGCGCTGTAAAGCTGAAATGAAAATTCGTTCATGTGTCTTCCTTTTTATTGTTATGTTTACGATTGGTGACGTTAAAGCCGTACTTCACTTTGCTTAGAGAACAGGTGGGCTTTCTTAGGATCGAGATAAATGTCGATGTCAGCGCCCCATGTCAGTTGATGATCGCCATGGACTTTAACGGACCACTTGCGGTTCATAAAATCAAACCACACGATGGTTTCATCGCCCATTGGTTCCAAGATATCTATCGTGGCCGTGGCCAATTGCACATAACCCTCACGGGACTCAAGCGCCAAATGCTCAGGACGAATGCCTAAATACGCAGACGTGTCGTGATCGCCTTGATCGATAAATTCATAGCCCATTAAGTGAACACGATAATCTTGATAGACAAAATTTTCGCCTACGATGCGGCCTTCCAACAAATTCATGCTTGGCGAGCCAATAAACTGCGCTACAAAGAGATTACAGGGCTTATGGTAAATATTGGCTGGTGTACTCAGTTGCTGAATCTCACCGTCTTTCATAATGGCAATACGATCCGCCAACGTAAGCGCCTCTACTTGATCGTGCGTTACATACACCATGGTGTTTTTTAATTTTTGATGCAGGCGCTTAATTTCTACCCGCAAATCTGCACGCAACTTGGCGTCCAGATTCGACAAAGGCTCATCAAATAAAAACACCTCTACATCTCGCACTAAGGCTCGTCCTATCGCGACACGTTGACGCTGTCCACCCGATAGTTCAGACGGTTTACGCTGCAATAGTGGCTCTATTTGCAGGATTTTCGCCGCACGGTCCACGCGTTGGCGAATCTCCTCTTTCGCCATGCCTTTCACTTTTAGACCAAAGGATAAATTCTTTTCCACGGTCATTTGCGGATACAAGGCATAAGATTGAAACACCATGCCTATACCGCGATCTTTGGGTTCTTCCCAGGTCACATTGCGATCATTAATCCAAATTTGACCGGCCGTAATATCCAATAAACCCGCAATGCAATTGAGCAAGGTGGATTTACCGCAACCGGATGACCCCAAGAGCACCAAAAATTCGCCCTTTTGAATGTCTAGATTTAGATGCTTTAACACATGCGCATCTTGATACTTAAGATCCAATTTTTTAATTGAGACACTGTTCATCACTTACCCCTTAACCGCGCCAGCGGCGATGCCACGCACAAAATATTTACCGGACAACAAGTAAATCGCCAACGGCACGATTGCTGTCAGAATGGTCGCTGCCATGTTCACGTTGTACTCACGCACCCCAAAAGTGGTGGCCACAATGTTGTTCAACTGCACCGTCATTGGTAAATTGTCTCGACCCGCAAAAATCAGCCCCAATAAATAATCATTCCAAATCCCTGTGGTTTGCAGAATCACCGCCACCACGGTCACTGGAATAGAGAGTGGCATCATGATTTGAAAAAAGATCTGCCAAAAGTTTGCCCCATCGACTCGTGCTGCTTTGAACAATTCATCTGGCAACGAGGCAAAGTAATTACGGAACAACAAGGTCATGATCGGCATGCCGAAAATAGTGTGGATCAAAATAATTCCCGTTAATGAACCGTATAACCCTACCTCCCGAAGAAAGATAATCAGCGGAAAAATCACCACCTGAAAAGGCACAAATGCACCAAATAGCAATAAGCCAAACAGCAGGTTTGAACCTTTAAAACGCCAAAACGACAAGGCATAGCCATTAATAGACCCAAGAATGATAGAGATGGCGACGCTCGGAATAGTGATCTTTACCGAGTTCCAAAACCCCGTTTGAATACCATTGCATTCGACACCGGAGCACGCTTCACTCCAAGCTTTTACCCAAGCCGCGAAGCTTGGGTCGCCCGGTAGCGCAAAAAGCTCTCCTAAACGAATTTCTGGCATGCCTTTTAACGATGTAATCAACATCACGTACAAAGGAATACAAAAGAAAATCGCCGCGCTCACTAAAAACACATACACCCCAACCCGAGAAACAGAGGTTTGCTTTGGTTTAGGCCCCTGTGGGCCCGTTAACTGAATCTGTTCCATGATCGACTCCTAATGCTTCGTTGGACGAACATATTCGCGATAAATCCAAGGACCAATGACCAACAGCACAGGAAGTAGCATCATGGTCGCCGCCGCCATCCCCAAGCCCACATTGCCACGGGCAGTAATGTGATCAATCACAAACTTGGCAGGCATCTCTGTCGACATACCCGGGCCACCGCCGGTTTGTGCAACAATCAGGTCATAAACCCGCACCACACCCACGGCCAGTAACACCACAGACGTGATCATCACAGGTCGCATCATGGGTAGAACAATAAACAAATAGGTTCGCCATGTCGGTATGCCATCCACACGCGCCGCTTTCCAGATTTCCCCATCGATACCGCGTAAACCGGCTAGCATTAACGCCATAACCAGACCAGAAGATTGCCATACCGCCGCGATCAGCACCCCATAAATGGCGTACTGAGGATCAACCAAGGGGGCAAACTCAAAGGACTCCCACCCCATACGCTGAACGACATTTTGAATCCCCAGAGAAGGCTCCATCATCCATTGCCAGACTAGGCCGGTCACCACCAAAGACATGGCATAGGGATAAAGGAATAAAGTGCGAAAACCGCTTTCAAAACGCACTTTCTGATCAAGAAAGACCGCCATAAAAAAGCCAGAAATGAGACAAAAAGCAATAAACAATACACCGTAAATCAATAAATTTTCGACAGACACGACCCAACGGGAGGTCCCCCACAGGCGTTCATATTGATCTAACCCAACCCAGTTAAAGTTGGGAAACAGACGTGATTTTGTGAATGACAACATCACGGAATAACCAACACACACAACGAACACACCAATCGCCACAATCGCCATCGGCGTACTGGCCAGCAAAGACGAAATTTGCACGCGTTTAGCGCGTCGCGGTATCGATACTTTTGTTGAAGTAGTCATAGTTTATACTCCTTTTGGAACGCAAGAATTGACCACCAGTACCACCTGCTAAGCATGGCGTTGCAGAAAAAACGGGTGATCATTCATCGACGCAAGCGATTACTCAGCGTCTTCAATAATGCCTTTAAAAACAGCCAGGGCATTGTCGACAGACATACTGGGACTCATTCCAAAAAGTGGAGACTAAATCTTGTATCTGCCCATTGGTATCTTCCGTAATATAGGCATTCGCTGGCGTGATGGACGCCTTAGGGTCATCCAACAGGGCTAAGCCTTTTTTCATACACGCATCTGCCACACTTAAATCGACATCCGCACGCACTGGCAAAGACCCTTTGGTGTTATTGAATTTTGCTTGAATGTAAGGGCTTAACATCATCGAAGCCAACTTCATTTGCGCTGCTTCAAGATTTTTATCGGAAGATTTTGGAAAAATAAACGCATCGCCCCCCAGAGTAAGATAAGGGCGTTTGGAGGGACCAGGAATACAACCGTAATCCACCTCAGCAACCTTATCCGCTGCGGCGAATTCACCACGTGCCCAGTCGCCCATGACCTGCGCCGCTGCTTTGCCCGTGATCACCATGTTGGTGGCATCATTCCAATTTCGACCCGGTGCTCCCGCATCGGTAAATTGCCTTAGAGCACCAAAAGTCTCGAAGACTTTACGCATTTGCGCGCTTCCCGCAGCGTCCACACTTTTGTCTTTCCACAGACGATTCCAAAAGGCTTCATCTGTCACCCCAATCAGTACCACATCAAAGACGTGGCGTTCCTGCCAGCCTTGACCACCAAAGGCTAAAGGAATGTAACCTGCCTCACGAATTTTAGGAGCAACACTCAAAAACTCTTCCCATGTGTTGGGTTCTTTCACCCCCACCTCGGCAAAAACTTTCTTATTTGTCCAAAGCCACTGTGCAGAATGTATATTGACTGGCACACAATAAATGCCGCCGTCTTTCATACAGGGATTTAAAATACTAGAAGGACGAATAAAGCTGGTCCAACCTTCTTTTTCAGCTACCGGAGTGAGATCAAGAAGCAGACCCTCTTCAATCAATTCTTCGAACTGACGAGAGGTATTGAATTGTGCGGCACCTGGGGCATCACCACCTAAAATACGCTGCATAGTTAATGCTCGTGCATTTTCTCCCAGCGCGACGGCAGTATCGACCCACTTATCATTGCCCAGTTTATCGAACTCTTCCGCTAACACTGTCACGGCTTTTTGTTCCCCGCCCGATGTCCACCAATGAATCACCTCTAAATCTGCGGCTTGCACCGATACACTCATAAAACCTGCCCCTAATGTGGCAGTAAACAGTTTTTTACCCATCATATTATTTTTATCCTCTATTGGGTTTTTGTCCTCAAATCTCCCTCTCAAGAGACTTAAGCTGAAACGGTAAAACTTGAAATGAAACCGCTTTCATGAACAAATATTAGCCAATAAAATAACCTCGTCAATATTTTTTACGCATTTTTTGACTAACAGAAGATTATTATCACGCCGACTGGCGAACAACGAGCCTCGGGGGAAAAGATATGTTTGATCGGATGTTTGGTAGCGTAAATGGTATTTAAAAGCAGATAGGCAGCAGCTTCCGCCATATCGTACAAAGGCAGTTTTATGGTCGTTATGCTAGGCGCATAATATTTGGACATATCAAGATCATCAAATCCTATAATAGCGATATCATCGGGGACTTTGATACCTTGTTCTGCGCACACATGAAGCGCCCCCATCGCCATAATATCATTAGCAAAAAAGATCGCTGTGGGCCGATCTTTAAGCGCTAGAATAGAGGCCATCTGAGTCATGCCAGAATTTGCACTGAAATTACCTTCATACTGACAATGTAGAGGAAGATCGGCATTTTGCAGTGCTTTTTGACAGCCTAAATAACGCTGATAAGCATCATGCTTCCACAGTGGCCCCGTCACCGTGGCAATCTTTTGATGCCCTTTATCAATAAGGTATTGGGTAGCCATTTCGCCCCCTGCAAAGTTATCAAATGCAATACTATGCCCTTCTCCGCCAGGAAATTGCTGGTTCAACACAAACACGGGACAGCGTTCATTAATCTGTGCAACTTCCTCTTCTGATAAAAAGTTCGTCACTAATACCAGCGCGTCTACTTGTCGTTTGATTAGGAAGTCAACCGCCTCTCGTTCCCCTTCCAAAGAACCATTACCACTCGCAATAATGACATGACGGTCACCACCGCGTAATGCTCTTTCAACCCCACTCGCGGCAGGTCCGTAATAGGCTGTATCAATGCGCGATGCTACCAAACCTATGGTATAGGTTTTGTTACTCGCTAACGATCGAGCGGCCTGATTTGGGCTATAAGATAAGGTTTCAATCGCGGCCAACACTCGAGCCTCGAGTTTCTTCTTTAACCGGCGTCACACCGCTTAACACGCGAGAAACGGTTGCTTTAGAAACCCCTGCCAAGGTCGCTACTTGAGTAATAGTGCTCATGATTTTGCTCAAACCCATATCCTGATTAAACGTAAACGCTAGCAACACATTATAATGGGACTTTCCTTCGACAGAATACTTATCCTGTGGTAATTCTGTTAACGTTGAAAAATAAATCATACGTCGAGATTTGACTATTACAACAAATCCCCGAAAAATAGAGCAAAATCAGTAGGAGAGAACATCCATGGGTATCTTATCTAGCCTAAAAGGGCTATTTGCTGGAGGCGAAAGCGCCCCTGAAAAAACGGAAGACGCAATAGAACACAAGGGGTTTTCAATTATACCCGCTCCGATGAAAGACGGTGGGCAATATCGCGTCGCCGCCACCATCACCAAAGGAGAAGGTGAAGAACAAAAAACACATAACTTTATTCGTTCAGATTTAATGCCAAATCGTGATGAGTGCATTGAGATAACCTTGCGTAAAGCCAAGCTAACCATCGACCAACTTGGTGACAACCTGTTTAATTAACCACTCGAGACCAGCACCATGAGCACACCAATAGGACAAGACTGGCAACAAGTTAACGATGGTGAAGACCTATTGGGTGCCAATTTCCGTGCTCGCACTTTTTCTTTCGCAGGCCCCAAAACTCAAGTCCACACGACACTCATTCACCATATTGGTAATCCTGACGCGACCAACGCCATTTTGTATGTGCATGGTTATACGGATTATTTTTTTCAAACTGGTTTAGCAGAGCACTTTATCAATTTGGGCTATCGTTTTTACGCACTCGATCTGCAGGGCTACGGACGCTCTATTCGCCCCTCAACCCCACCAAATTGGTGTGAGTCGCTTGAACAGTACGGTCAAGATTTGGACATTGCCCTAGCGACAATGAAACAAGATGGTGTCAATCAGGTTGTCATACTCGGACATTCCACTGGTGGCTTAGTAGTGTCCACTTATCTGGCGCAACCTTATGCTTTGCCCGAACGCGAAAGCCATTACAACAAGGCGTTTCCTAAAGTAATTGGCCTGATGCTCAATAGCCCATTTCTTGCCTTACCCTTTCCACCTAAGATACTCAATCGCGTTAGCTGGCCTATTCGCGTATTGGTTTCTTTGCTACCGTTTTCGTATTTACGCGCTAAAAAATCTCTCTCTACGCGAAAACCATACATTGTGTTTTTGGTGGCGAGTGGGATTACCGATTAGATTGGAAACCTGCCCAAGGTTTTGATTTGTCTTTTCATTGGCTAAGAGAAGTCATTCATGCGCAGCGCAATCTAGCCAATCAGCGGATCAAAATCCCGACACTGTTATGCCACTCGGCTGCCAGTACCATAGGTAAACTGACAGTCGAAGACGTCCAGCAAGGCGATGGTGTTTTGGATGTTGAGAGCATGGTACAAGCTGCCAAGAAAACCTTCACAAATCTCACTCAAGTAAGTATTGCACAAGGCTTTCATGACTTGTATCTATCCCATGAGACGGCTCGCACTACTTATCTGTCTGCCATGTCCGACTGGCTTAAAACACTTCCTCACGCACCTTGACGACGCATCACCCAATCCAACAAACAGGTTGGGAGTATGCGTTTCATCAACACCGCGCCATACGTTGGCATAGTCACATAATAGCGAGCTTTTGGGCGCGTTGATTCCAAGGCATGAATCAGCTTATTCACCACCGCACTGGCAGGCAAAGTTTGTGATGACGTCACGCCTTCTTTACTTAACCTTGCTATTGCGTCTTCATAACCCTTTTTATGGCGGCTGTTTTCCATATCGATATTGTTTTGCAACGCCAGCAACGCATTGGCTCGAAAGCGGCTTTCTATCGGACCGGGTTCGATCAAACTCACCTTGATCGGCGTATCAAATAATTCTAAACGCAAGGTATCGGTCAAACCCTCTAAGGCAAACTTACTGGCATTGTAAGCTCCGCGGAACGGCGCGGCCACCAAGCCAAGTACCGAACTGTTATTGACAATGCGTCCGTATCCTTGAGCCAGCATCACTTTCAGTACCTTGGTTGTCAGTTCATGCGTACCGAAGACATTACATTCGAACTGCGCACGCAACGCCTCCACAGGCAAATCTTCCACCGCACCCGGCTGACCGTAAGCGCCGTTGTTAAACAAGGCAAAAAGCTCACCGTGAGTAATGGCTAAGGTTTCTTGCAAGCCCTTTTCTATTGAAGCCGAGTCAGCTAAATCCAGCTGTACAACATGTTTAATGCCCTGTGCCTGTAACGCGGCGATGTCTTCTTGTTTGCGACAACTCGCCACCACCAGAAAATCACGCTCTTGAAGCATTTTGGCGGCCTCTAAGCCAATACCTGACGAACAACCTGTAATAAGAACCGAATATTGCATAACGCTTCCTTATGAAAATCATCGTTCCTAAGATAGTAGCAAAATGCCTTGCAAGGACGTAAGCATTATCATTCTTTTCCATATTGTTGCAGCTGCTCCAATGCCTTATCCACCAAAGCCAACAATTCATCGATGGCCTGTGTAGCATGCTGAAAATAGGTTTTAGCGGTAATCGTTGGGACTTCTGAACCGAGTAGCTCCTGCTTTATACAACGCAGAAAATCTGTTACCACTTGCTCGCCATGCGACAAACGAAACGCCGTCATCTGCGGATGCTCTTTAGCATGGTGCTGCAATGTGGTAAAAGCCTGATCCGCCAACAATTCAATTTTTTGATAGAGAAAATGCATTCTTACGCGCTGTTCGACACTACTGTGTCCGGCCGCCGCGATCCCTGTTCCCAGGGCACGCGCTTGCCCCGCCCATTCGGCCGCCTGAATCACCTCACGCCAGATACAAGACAAATAGCTCAATTCTGGTAGACCTTTCGTCAAATCGATTTCGTTAGCCACATCTTCCATCAAAAAGATGCTGTTACGAATAATGAGATGATGCTGAATGAGATTATTAGCTTGATCACTCGTTCTTCCTTCGCGCATACGTGACCAATGATCAATCAAACCGCTCCAAGCTTTCTGATGAGTGCCATCAAACTCTTGCGCCGTGAGAATATGCTGATCCAGCTTTTCTCGAGTACGAACAAGATCCTCATTTAAGCTGGCGTCGCCACACAGCACACCATTACTCAGACCACGATGACGCTGAAACTCGGCTATCAGCACCCTTAGTAACGTCAATTGACGAATGTTCAGTTGGATATGTAAGCGTTTTTTTAGTTGCAGACGCCAGTGTAAGCCATAAAACAGCAACGCCATGATGATAAAAACAGTGAACAAGAGCGGGAGTGCATAGTCGATACTGTTCATACAAATTATCCTGTCAAATGAGCCAGATGATGGGCAATGGTGCGGGCTTGATCGGCAGCGTGCAGATTGGCAGCATTACCGCGACGAACGCGATCGGCCAGTTCAGCAATTTCGGCTACCGCTTGCCCCTGCTGTTCGGTACTACTTGCCACTTGATCAACTTGCGTTGTTAGTTGCTGCGTGTGCTGCTGGACCTGGGTAAGCAAAGTGCGCACCTTTTCTGAGCGCTCCGCATTTTGGTTCGCCAATTCTGCCAAATCAGACACCTGAACCGCGGCCTGTTGAATATGGCGCTGAACGGATTCAATGTTGCGACTGATTTCCGTGGCTGACTCTTGACTGTGCATGGCCAAACGCCGCACTTCATCGGCTACCACGGCAAAGCCACGGCCACTTTCGCCCGCACGCGCGGCTTCGATGGCGGCATTCAGAGCCAGTAAGTTAGTCTGGTCTGCAATACTACGAATGGTGCCAGACATTTCATTGATGGTGTGCGAATTGCTACTCAGTTGGCGGATAAGCACATCGGTGATGGTCGCTTGCTGCGCCATATCAGACAGCTGTTGCACCAGATTGGTGAGCTGCGCAATGCCATCAGCCAGTTGCTCACTAGCAACTACGCTACTCTGCCGTGAATCCGCAGCCAATGACGCTACTTGCACAATGCTCACATTCAATTCTTCAACGGCCGCTGCCGCAACCGTGGCCGAATCACTTTGCCCTTCGGCATTACGAGTGACTAAAGCGGCACTTTGTTCGAGTCTCATGAGATGAATGGGATATTTCATCCAAACGCTGTTGCAATAGTTGTTGTTGACGCTGCTCATGGTTCAGCCACTGCTGAAACCCGCGACTCACCGACTGAAGAAGCCGCCATTGCCCCGCGTGTACAAGGTCTTTGTGGCGATGCGGAGCAGTTGTTTCACAGTAACGTTGCAACTGACCGATCTCCTGTAAAATAAGCCACAGGCTGGCCATCGCTAAATACACCACCACAACCCACAGCCACTCCACAGACTGCGACGGTATTACGAATCGAATAGCACCACAGATTAGGGTAATGACCAATAATGCTCGAAGCATGCCGATGATACCCAGTGTGTGCAACAGCAAAAATGCCGGATAAGTAAGCCACTTCATATTCCTGTCTCCCCAATGCAGTACAAAAAAAGCGCCTGAATCCACAACAGCTTCATTGCTGCAGATTCAGGCGCCTTTGCCTAACAGGAAGAAGTCCTGCCAATTTGATCTATCGTAGAGCAAATTAAGCAATAATGATGCCATAGGAATTCATAAGCATTTACTCAATAGGAAAATATCATAGTGCTGGGGATATTGGAGAAATGTTAAGCAAAGTGCCTTTGTATTGATTTCGATCACAATTCTTTTCATGACTCAGGCCCATAATCTCTGCTTATAAAACAAACTAACACCTTGAAGGGATGTCATATGAAGCTCAGCTCAATAAAAGTAAGCTACAAACTTTGGGGGCTTATTAGCACCTTAGTCACATTACTTATCGTCTTTAGTGCCATTGCCTACAGTGAACTGCACAGTGAACTCTTAAACGCAAGACAACTGCAAGTCAAAGAGCAAGTAGACAGTGCTTACTCTCTCGTCAAATACTACGGTGACCAAGCCTCTGTTATTGGCGAAGATAAAGCCAAACAATCCGCTCTAGCCGCCTTATCTGCATTGCGTTTTGGCGATGATGGGTACTTTTGGGTGAATGACATGCAAACCAAACTGCTCATGCATCCTTATAAACCTCAAGACGAAGGCAAAAACATGGCGGACGTCACGGACGCGAATGGCTTTACGCACTGGCAAGCCATGGTGGCTGAGGTAAAAAAGCACGGTGAAGGTTATGTAGAATACGCTTATAAAGGACCACAGGTCTCGCATTCAGAAGACAAGGTGTCTTATGTTAAAGGCTATCAACCTTGGGGATGGGTTATTGGTAGCGGCGTATTGTATAGCAGTGTAACGGATATTTTCTGGGCTACTATCAAGCAATCAGCCAGTATCGAGACTCATTCTAATATTAATCGCCCTTATCAGCAGTGTAACCATTGTTCGCAACATCACCCGTCCATTAAAAACGGTAACAGAACATTTACAACACATCTCTGATGGCGATTTAACAAAACAGCTGGATATGCAACGAGACGATGAAATTGGTATGTTAGCTAATGCAGCCAATCATGTATCCAACTCATTAAATGACACATTACTGGAAGTGGATCACGCTATTACAGAATTACAAGCTGTCTGCGTACAACTGCAAGGCAATAGCCTGCATACGAAACAAGGTATGGATAACCAATTCCAAGAGGTCGAATTGCTTGCCACCGCCATGAATGAAATGTCTTACTCCATTCGAGACGTAGCGCAACATGCCAAAGATACCGCTGATGCAACCCAAATGGTGCAAACTATCACACGCCAAAGTAGTCAGGATTTGGATGCGACTAACGAAGACATCCAAAGTTTAACCAAGAACATAGAAGGTGCAAACGACGTCATTGTTAAACTACTTGAGCAAACAAGCGATATCGACTCTGTTTTGGGTGTTATAGGTGATATTTCAGAACAAACCAACCTTCTGGCCTTGAATGCCGCCATTGAAGCGGCACGAGCCGGAGAACTGGGCCGCGGCTTTGCGGTTGTGGCTGATGAAGTTCGCTCACTGGCCAGCCGCACTCAAGGATCAACTGTCGAAATCCGCTCGATTATCGAAAAGCTTCAACATCAATCCAAAGAAGCGTCCACATCTATGGCCACCAGCACACGCCAAGCTGAGCGGGGTGCTGACAGAATGCACGTGGCCGCCGAGAACTTACAAAATATGTTAAGACAAGTGGACGATGTATCGGCTCGCAGCCATCAAATCGCCTCCGCAGCAGAACAACAAGGCACCGTGGCGGAAGAAATTAATCGCAACATCATGGGCATTCGAGAAGTATCCGAAAAAGTATTAGAGGACTCTCAACAGGTGTCGGAAGGCAGCGCCATGATTGCACAAATGACCAACGAACTGAGCCGAAAAATCAAACAATTCCAGTTTGCTTGAGTCTTTTAACTAAAGAACACATAGGCTTGGCAATGATCAATCATCTCGCCAAGCTTGTATCATTTTATGAATTCAACCACTAGACCATAGAAACAACATCGCCTATCGTTTTATTCTACGCCCCATGCTGACTCAAAATTTGTTCTAAACACACCTGTAGAATTTCATCCGCCAATGGAGAGTCATCAGGGCAAGCGCGCGATAATATAAGCGCCCCAACGGCTTGAGCAATGGCATTGATTCTTCTTACTCGGTCTTCTCCAGTTGCCTCTTCTCCATTTGCCAAAGTTTCCAGCTGGCCTTCAATTCCAGCCAAAAATGTTTCTTTAATGGACTCCGATTGACGCCCCGCATCTGTACAAAGAGCCGCCATAGTACAGCCATTACCAAACGAATCACGATGCTTTCGGGACAAATATTGCTTTGCAAAAGTCGCCATATCTAAATCGGACGTTTCTGCAGCTGACTTCGCAAAACTAAAAGCCGCCGCCTCCGCCATCAAATCCGCTTTCGATTTAAAATGTTTGTAAAAACCGCCGTGAGTAAACCCTGCCGTAGACATGAGGCTCTGCGATACCCACACCGTCGTAACCACGTTCGCGAAACAACACCGAAGCCGTCTTAACGATATGCTCTCGATTTTCTTGAACCTGCGCCTTTGTCACTTTCATCTCTACTACACCTCATTGCAAAAATCATGACTCAGTATACTTTGATTATGATCATAATCAAAGTATTGACATTTTAGATTACGATCGTCATCATTAACAAATTCTCCACAGATGAAAAACGGAAAACGAAAAAAATGACTGATCACACACTATTTCAACCCTATACCCTTGGCTCACTCACGTTATCTAATCGCTTCGTCATGGCACCATTGACGCGCAACCGTGCTGGTGCAGGTTTAGTACCGAGTGAATTGGCTGCGACCTATTATGGGCAGCGTGCATCCGCTGGTTTAATCATCACGGAAGCCACTCAAATCTCAGCACAAGCGCAAGGCTACCAAGACACACCTGGATTATTCACTCAGGACCAAATCGATGGATGGCGAAAAGTGACCGATGCGGTACACGCCAAGGGCGGAAAGATTTTTGTTCAACTATGGCACGTTGGTCGTATTTCTCATGTGGATTTGCAACCAAATGGTGATGCACCTGTCGCGCCTTCTGCCATTCGTGCGGAAACCAAAGTGTTCGTCAATAATGGCTTCGCCGATACGTCTGAACCTCGTGCATTAGACATTGATGAAATCCCCGCCATTGTTGAAGACTTCCGCCAAGCGGCGGCCAATGCCATGAAAGCAGGGTTTGATGGTGTGGAAATCCACAGTGCCAATGGTTACCTGTTGGAACAGTTTCTAAAAGATGGCGCGAATCAGCGTACTGATTCCTACGGTGGTTCTGTTGAAAATCGCGCACGATTGCTTTTAGAAGTGACGGAAGCGGTTAGTAAAGAAATTGGCGCGGATCGCACCGGCGTGCGTATTTCTCCCGTTTCACCAGCAAACGCTATTTCCATCAGCAATCCACAAGAACAGTACGATTATGTGGCAGATAAGTTGAATGCGCTTGGCATTGTGTACCTTCATGTTGTGGAAGGCGCAACAGGTGGCCCACGTGATATCGCCCCGTTTGACTATGATTCTCTGCGCCAACGCTTCAAAAACACTTACATGGGCAACAACGGTTATAACACTGAGCTGGCTTCTGCTCAGCTAGCAGAAGGCAAGGTGGATTTGTTTGCCCTTGGACGCCCTTTTATTTCCAACCCTGATCTTGTTGAACGATTAGAAACAGGCGCCGCGCTAAACGAACTAGATGGTTCAACGCTTTATGGCGGTGGTGCCAAAGGCTATACCGATTACCCAACACTGGCGAACGCGTAATAACGCTGACGCTGAGCGAATAACGTGGCGACATGCTGTTTGTGTGTCGCCGCTTTTTAAACATTATTCAGAAAATTATTTAAAGAGAAAAATATCATGACAAATTCTACCGTTCTTATCACTGGCGCTTCTACTGGTATTGGCGCTGTCTATGCGGATCGCTTTGCGCGTCGTGGTCACGATTTGGTTATCGTTGCCCGTGATGGTGCAAAACTTGAAACACTGGCAACTCGTTTACGCCAAGAATACAACGTCAATGTCAATGTATTGCCAGCAGACCTAACCAAATCCAGTGATCTTGCTCTTGTCGAAAAACGCCTACAAGAAGACGATCGCATCGACACATTAATTAACAACGCGGGTATTGCCCAATCTGGTCGCTTTGTTGAACAAACACCAGATTCAATTGAAAAGCTGATCGCATTAAACATCACGGCGTTAACCAGACTTGCTAATGCGGTAACGCCACGACTCGTCAAAGCAGGCAAAGGTTCTATCGTCAATGTGTCTTCTGTTGTAGGTCTTGCGCCTGAATACCAAATGACTGTCTACGGTGCGAGCAAGGCATTCGTTTTGTTCTTATCTCAAGGGATGAATCTAGAATTGTCCTCTAAAGGCATTTACGTGCAAGCGCTACTGCCAGCGGGCACTTATACCGAAATCTGGGATCGCGCAGGCATCGATATCAGCAACTCTTCGCCAATGATGGAAGTGAATGAACTGGTTGATGCGGCTTTGGTTGGCTTTGATCGCCGAGAGCTGGTCACCATTCCACCACTGCATAAAGAGACTCGTTGGAATGATCTAGACAAGGCGCGACAAGGGTTGCTTTCTGACATCGAGATGTCAAATGCCGCTGCGCGTTATAAAACAGCATAAACAGCCATAAAACCTTGATTCATTGCCTCACAAAGACATTGAAAAACAACTTGCTTAAGGAGTTACATAATGACCAATAAACTTGTCGCGTTGGTGACGGGCGCGTCATCAGGCATTGGCGAGGCCACGGCCAAAAAATTGCTAACGGCAGGCTACCGCGTCTATGGCACTAGCCGTCGTGGGGCAATATCGAATCAAACTGGCTTTCCTATGCTGGCACTGGATGTAACAGACGATTCCTCTGTCGAAGCGGCCGTTGCGGAACTGATTCGGCTTGAAGGACGCATCGATCTTTTAGTCAATAATGCGGGTTTTGGTTTCTCTCCTGCGGCAGCAGAAGAGAGTTCCATAGAGCAATCTAAAGCCATGTTCGACACCAACTTTCATGGTGTTGTCAGAATGACACGTGCTGTCGTGCCACATATGCGTCGTCAAGGCAGAGGTAGAATTATCAATATTGGCTCAATTCTTGGTGTCGTTCCTGTTCCTTATGCAGCACTTTATTGTGCCAGTAAGCATGCTGTTGAGGGGTACTCTGAAGCATTAGATCATGAACTACGCACACAAGGCATCAGAGTGTCCGTGATTGAGCCGGCTTATGTGAAAACCAAATTTGAAACAAATAATATTGAAGCTCGATTCAAAAATTAGCGAGTACGATGGGATTCGAGCGAAGCTAGTCGGCGTTGTCAGCGAAGCCATGGCTACCGCTGATGAACCTGAAGTCGCTGCCAGTGTCATACTCGAGGCGGCTCAAGCGTCACAGCCAAAATTACGCTATACAGCAGGCAAAACCGCTCGCTTGTTTAAATTTCTACGTCGCTTCGCCCCAGCCTCAGTATTAGATAAAGGCATTCGTAAAAGCTTAAAGCTTGATACAAGGGGATAAGGCAATGACCTTTCGACATGTAGCAATACTGACGTCCTTTTTGTTTCTGGTCTTAGCAGTCGCATGGATGTTTTTCCCTGAGCAAATGCTAACTCAATGGGGCGGCGCAGGACTTGTTAGTCGCCGTGGAGCCGTATTTTATCTTGGGGTTGCTGTTATGTTTTTTATGGCAAGAAATACCGAGCATTCAGCGGCCCGAATGGCTCTTATTCAGGGAATGATAACAATCTGTACAGTCCTGATCTTACTTGGCGTTTATGAGCTTTCAGTGGGTCATGCGAGCGACAAGATTCTGGCTGCCGTTTTAATAGAAGCTATTTTAGGGCTAGCGTTCATTTACGCTTGGCGTACATCGGGCAAGAAACATAAGATTATCAATCATTCGAGAATACAAAAATGAAAGCACTTACCCTTAAAAAGTACAGTAAATCATCCCCCATCATTGAGTTTAGCGACGTCATTAAACCCAAAATCAAACCCAATGAAATGCTCGTTCAGGTTCATGCCGTAGGTTTAAATCCCATTGACAACATCATTCCAACAGGCACATTTAAGCCGGTTTTGCACTTTCAATTGCCCGCAACGCTGGGCAGCGATTTAGCAGGTGTTGTGACGGAAGTGGGTAGCCAAGTAACACGCTTTAAGCCAGGCGATGCGGTATTTGCCAGTATATTTGATCTGGGTATTGGCTCGCTTGCAGAGTTTGCTGTGGTGCCTGAAAACACAGCGGCGCTGAAACCAACAAATCTTGACTTCGTACAAGCGGCTTCAATCCCAATGGTCGGTCTAACCTCTTGGCAAGCCTTGAAAGAGCGCGGCAATCTTAAAGCGGGTCAGAAAGTGTTTATTCCTGCAGGCTCGGGTGGTATTGGTACTTTTGCCATCCAGTTAGCAAAATACCTTGGCGCAACAGTGGCAACGACGACAAGTACTGGGAATGTTGATTTCGTTCGTAAATTGGGTGCGGACACTGTAGTTGATTATAAGAAACAAGAGTTTGACAAAGTACTGCACAACTACGATCTCGTGTTAGGGACGACCAAAGGTGACGCGATTGAGAAATCTATTGGCATCCTTAAGCCAGGGAGCAAGATCCTTTCTCTTGTTGGTCCGTTGGATGCGCCTTTTGCCCGAGTTCGAAAACTGAATGGGATTTTAACCTTTGTATTTGGTTTGATGAGTCGAAAAATTAATAAACTTTCGAAAAAGCAAAAAGTGGATTATTCCTTTCTATTTGTTCGCCCAAATGGCGCTCAACTGAGTGAAATCAGCAAACTGCTCGAAGCTGAACACATTAAACCAGTGATCGATAAGGTGTTTCCGTTTGAACAAACAAAAGATGCGCTGGCATATCTTGCTCAAGGGCGTGCAAAAGGAAAGGTCGTCATTACAATGAATAAATAATGGTTTGACTTCGATATCGGACAAACCTAGACATTGAAGACTACCAGTATTGATCTAGTTCAATTAACTTAAAAAAACACAGCCAAATTTCTCTAGTAAACCTTAGAGGATCGGCACCTACTAAGATAATTCCTCATTGATTCAATCTATGAGGAATTATCTTAGTAACCTATTGTGGATATATGGCCTATATTCATCACTAGATGAATTAATAGAGACCTTTGCATGACCACTAAAATGGGACGTCCCAAGCAGTCTAATAGCGATCAAGATTCCGCTCGCAGCAGTTTGATTGCCGCCGCCAAACGCTGCTTCTCTGAACAGGGTTTTGATAAAGTATCAACGCGAAAAATAGCGCTTTCGGCAGGCGTGGATGCGGCGATGATTCGCTATTACTTCGGTTCAAAAGCAGGTTTATTCGAAGCAACAATACAAGAAACCTTGGCTCCGATTATCGAACAATTCCAAGCCGATATTGACCCCAATACACCGCCTAATCCATTGTTATTGATGCAAACCTACTATCGCATGATTGCCAAAAACCCCATGCTACCAAAATTGATTTTGCAGGTGATAAACCAACAAGATAACCCCGAAGCGTTTGGTATTTTGACGGGCATTATCGACAACATCTTGAAACGATCAGAAAAATGGATCGAGGCGTTTGAAAAGCAAAAGCAAATTAATCCCAACCTTAATCCAGCATGGATTCGCCTGAGCTTTGTCAGCTTAATGATTTTTCCTGTATTAGCGCCAAAATACCTTCAGCAACAACTTGGGGTCGAACTCAAAGAAGACTGGTTATTAAATCTAGCGGATCACAATCAAACATTGTTAGAACAAGGACTTTTCACCTTTCCATCACCACAGCTATCATCCAACGACACCAAAGGTGAGCAAAAATGAAAACACGCCATAGTCTACTATCCGTACTTGTGCTGACTTTGCTTACCGCTTGCCAGTCAGAAGAGTCAACTTACGCCATGGGCAATATTGAACGCGATAGAATCACCTTATCGGCCCCAGCGGCAGAACAAATTGTTTTAGTAAAGGTCAACGAAGGACAACAAGTCTCCCAAGGCGACACATTGTTACGCTTAGACACTCGCAGTGCCGACTCACTTGTAGCGCAGCGCGAAGCCGAGCTTGCTCAAGCCAATGCCGCCCTCAGTGAGCTTACTGCTGGCACACGCCCAGAACAATTAAGTGCATCATTAGCCGCACTAGAAGCCACTCAAGCCGCCAGTAAAGAAGCGGAGCTAAAGTTCCAACGTTACGACAAACTCTATAAAAGCAAAGTCGTTGGCAAAGCCGATTTTGATGCTGCGAAAGCTAACAGAGACAGTAGTAAAGCCAAAGCACAGCAAGCTCATGATCAATGGTTAGAGTTAAAAAATGGCGCCCGTGAAGAAGACATTGCCCAATCCAATGCCAAGGTGCAAGCCGCAAAGGCCGCCCTTGAATGGCAAACCAAAGCCCGTGAAGACCTCACCATCAAAGCGCCAATTGATGGTACGATTGACACACTGCCTTGGCACGAAGGAGATCGTGTTACCGCAGGCACTCAGTTAATTAGCTTGCTGTCTTCTGGTCATCCTTATGCAAGAGTTTATTTGCCTGCCAGCGCGTTAACCAAGATCAAAGCTGGCGACGCAATTGAGGTGTTTGCTGATGGTATCGAATCGCCTATTCAAGGTCGTGTGCGAAATATCCGCTCACAACCCGCTTACACTCCCTTTTATGCGCTCAACGAACGAGACAGAGGCTCGTCTGATGTATCTGACCGATATTGATCTAATTGATGCGGACAAGCTACCTACAGGACTTGCTGTTGAGGTGCGTTTACCATGATTTTCAGCGGATCAGATCAAGTAGAATACGCCATTGAAGCCAAAGGATTAACCAAACGTTTTGGCGATAACATTGCGGTAAATAAACTGGATTTAAACATCCCTAAAGGCAGCATTTATGGCTTTCTTGGTCCCAATGGTTGCGGAAAATCCACCAGCATTCGCCTGCTCACTGGGTTATTAGAAGCCAGCGAAGGTGACGTCACTATTTTAGGCAAACCGCTGTTAGGTCATGAAGAATCCCTTAAGAAACGCATCGGCTACATGACGCAGAAATTTTCCTTGTACGACAACCTAACCGTGCGAGAGAACCTCAATTTTGTCGGTGCTATTTATGGTTTTGCGGGAAAGCGCAAAAAAGCCCGCCTCGAAGAATTACTGGCTTTATACGATTTAGAAAAACAAACCAAGCAGTTTGCAGGTTCCATGAGCGGTGGACAAAAACAGCGCCTTGCTTTGGCCTGCGCCACGCTCCATTCTCCAGAATTACTCTTTCTAGACGAGCCAACGTCAGCAGTCGACCCTGAAAACCGTCGAGAGTTCTGGGAAAGATTGTTCGATCTCTGCGCCGCTGGCACCACTATTCTAGTGTCCACCCATTACATGGATGAAGCTGAACGCTGCCATGCTTTGGCGATTATGGAAGACGGGAATAAACGCGCAGACGGCTCACCTCAAGCTCTAATGGACGCCATGCCTGCCACCGTGGTGGAAGTCAGCGGTAATAAATTAAGACAACTCAAACAGACACTAACCCAGCACCCAGAAATTCTCTCTGCGGCACAAATTGGTGCTCATCTTAGAGTATTGGTAAAGAAAAAAGTACTAGATCCTCTGGGCTTTATCTCTGAACTTAGTGATAGCCGAGAAACAATATTAGCTCGCCCTAGCCTTGAAGACGTGTTTGTTACCTGCACCGGAGGACGTCATGGGGATTAGTATGTGGATTAGAGTGTATGCCATTTTCGTCAAAGAATTAAAGCAGCTCTCCCGAGACAGAATGACCTTTGGCATGATCATCATGATACCTCTGGTACAACTCATGCTGTTTGGTTATGCGATTAACACCGATGCCAGACACATACCCGTTGGCCTTGTCGACCTCAGTCAGACCTCGGAAAGTCGAGCCGTGGAACACGCACTGGTAGCGACGCAATCCGTCGATTTTATTGCCCGTTATCGCTCCATAAAAGACGCCGAAGTCGCCATTACCAAAGGCGAGATCAGAGCCGTACTGTATTTACCCGCCGATATGACACGCCGTCTATTCAATCATCCGCTCTACGATCATAAACAAATAGATTCACCACTCACTCAGCCAATAGGGCAATGGATAGTTGATGGCTCAGATACCGTCATTGCCTCAACCATTAGAGCCTTACGCGATATGCCCTTAGACGAAGTGGCCAACCATACGGCTATACGTACCTCGCCCAGCTTTGAAGTCGTGCAATACTTCAACCCAGAACAAAGAACCGTGGTGAATATCGTGCCAGGCTTGGTAGCGGTGATTTTGACCATGACGATGATTTTATTTACCTCGGCGGCCATCGTTCGGGAACACGAACATGGCAATATGGAATTTCTCATCACCACGCCAGTACGCCCAATGGAACTGATGATAGGAAAAATAGCGCCTTATGTTTTAGTCGGGCTATTACAAGTCGCCATTATTTTAAGCGTGGGGCATTGGGTGTTTTCAGTGCCGATTCAAGGCAGTTTACTGTCACTGCTTGGTGGCTCCATTCTGTTTATCTTTGCCAGCTTAACCCTTGGATTGGTACTTTCCACCATTGCCAAAACGCAATTGCAGGCAATGCAGATGACGATATTTATTCTACTGCCATCGATATTACTATCAGGATTTATGTTTCCTTACGATGCCATGCCAGTCGCCGCCCAATGGATTGCCGAAGCCCTGCCTGTCACTCACTTTATGCGTATGATCCGCGCCATTGCATTACGAGATGCCAGCCTGCTTTTATTAGGCAAAGACGCATTATGGCTAGAGGCTCTTTACTATCGGCGGAATCCTCATTGCGTCATTACGCTTCAAGAAGAAACTGGGGTAACTTTTAATTTAAAGAGACGTCTTAAAGTGTTTTTATATATTGACCTGGCGTAATCCCAAACGACTTATAAAAGCGCTGACTAAAACGTTCTTGCGACTGATAACCACAGCGCACCGCAATGTCTATTTGCTGGCGGTAACCTTGTTGCATCAGGCTAATCGCATGATTCATACGCACTCGAGTTAACAAAGTTCTAAACTGCGTATTTTCTTCTTTCAAACGGCGAATCAAGGTCGCCCGACTCATCGAAAAATGCGTAGCGACTTGATCCAATTGATAATCTTGCCATGGTGCTTGTTGTAAAAACTCCGTGATTTTTTGCTCAAAAGAAACAGAATGTCCTTCAAAGATAAGATGAAGCTTGCCCGCTTCAGCCAATTGTTGATAAAAGCCATTTAACCAATACGCCTGAGACGTTTCACTCACACTTTGTGTATCTAATTCCAGCAAAAAATCGAGACTTGCCATCACTGAACGATTAGGCTTGAAGCGTGGCGAGCATTCATTATCAGCCATCTTGATACTCGTCTCTATCATGTCTTCTGCAGGCGGCAATAAAAAACTCATCTGCACTGACAAGAAACGTTCTTTGGTTGGCTCATTTTCAAACGTCAGTTGTTGCCCTGCTTTCGTTAGCAATAATGTTGAGGCATCAAAATCCAACACATCATCCTGCCAAAACAAACGCTTCCGTCCTGAACGAATTTTGAAAAGACTAGGAGTAAGAATGGCCACATTGCGCAGTCGCTGTGTTTGTAAACCATACACTTGACTGACTTTAAATGTGGGGCGCATTTTTACTCCTAATAGATGTTTGATTAACGATTATAAGGTGCGACTAACATAGCTTTGCCAATTGCCATGCTACGAACGGTAAAGCCAGCTAATGCAGCAGATACGTCAGCACTTAAATCCAGTTTTTCTACTGGTAACGCCCAAACAGTAAACTGATAACGGTGCATATTATCGCCTCGTGGAGGACAAACACCGCCAAAGCCAACACTACCATAATCTGACTTCAGCTCCGTTGCACCAAGCTTAGTTAAATCTGCCCCTTGAGCCAAGGACGTAACAGAAGCCGGGATATTAAACGCTGACCAATGCCACCAACCACTTCCAGACGGTGCGTCCGGATCGTATGCGGTAATAGCAAAACTCTTTGTACCTTTTGGCACATCTGTCCACTGCAGTTGTGGGGATTTATTCGATCCTGAACAACCAAAACCATTAAACTCAAACGCTTGTGGTATTTTCTTCCCCTCTTGAATATCTTGACTTGTTAGCTCAAATGCATTGCTATTCATTGACACTAAGCTGCTTAACGCTGCCGCCATAATAAATACTTTACTCATGCTTATCACCTTACTGTTTTAACCTTATGAGTCTTTATAGTAAGGATTCAAGGCAACGCTGACTCAACTATAAGTATCTTATTTAATAAATTTAACTCAGCTTTTGATACTTTATGCCATAATATTTTAGAACGGTCTACTTACTCCAATTTCCGATACAAAGAACGTAGGCTGATTCCGGCAATCTTGGCAACTTTCTCCTTGTCGTTATCATAAAACGCCATAAGGTCTGAAAGATAACGCTGTTCCGCTGTTTTTAAGTCCACCCACGCCATTTTAGTGTTAGCAGAAGAATTGAGCTCCTGGGTTGAACTTGTTCGATCACTTTGCTGATGCAGTTCATGATCAATATTCAAGCTCTCTTGGATCGTGTGCCGATCAATAAGGTTGGTGTCGCTCAATAGAATCGCTCGGTTTAGAATATTACTCAGCTCACGAATGTTTCCGGGGAAGTCATGACGCTTTAAAATTTGCAACGCTGAGTCGGTTAAATGGTACTCTTTTCGCTCGCTTAGGCGTTTTAACAACGTTGATATCAACAACGCCAAATCATCCTGCCGTTCACGTAATGAGGGCACATAGATAGGAAACACATTAATACGATAATACAAGTCTTGGCGAAACTCTCCTGCCTTTACCATTTGTGCGAGGTTTTTATGGGTCGCGCACACCAAACGAAAATGGCTGTGTTTAATAGTAGAAGAACCTACGGGGCGAAACGATCGCGTTTCGATCAGACGCAATAATTTAACCTGCATAGACAAGGGCACATCGCCGATCTCATCCAAAAACAATGTGCCACCATTGGCAAGCTCAACCAACCCAGTACGACTACTATGCGCCCCCGTAAAAGAGCCTTTGATGTGACCAAACAATTCACTTTCAAATAGCGAATCCGTCAGACCTGAGCATTCTAAAGTCACCAAAGCATTCCCTGCCCGACTACTACCCTGATGAATCGCGTTTGCCACCAGTTCTTTACCACTACCAGATTCACCCAATAGCAGCACCGACGCATCGCTTGGACTCACTCTAGTAACCTTCTCCAGCATCTGGTTAAACGATTTACTTGCCCCCACTAACTTGTTGTTTGCCTTTCCCGTACTCGCCACTGAAATAGCACGCAATAGCTCAACAAAGAACAAGAGTTTCCCTTGGCTATCATGAATTGGCAGCATTTCAACTGCGACGTGTTCTTTGCCTCTTGGGGTTTGATGGATATGCAAAACACGCTCTTTATGACCAGACTGTAAAGTAGCGGAAAGAGGACAATCTTCCCCCGCTTCATCACAAGGCACACTATAACCATGGGAAACCTCAAAACAGCGGCGTTTTTTTTGTAACGGAACGTCCCCAAACTCTTCTCGATAGAGCTGATTGATGGCAAGAATTTGGTAATCGACAGAAACCAAAATGGCTGGGCAATCATAGCCCTCTAGCATGTTTGCTAGCCCTTCATAAATGGGTGAATCTGAAGCGATAATGTTCATACAGGCGTTGTCATATTTGGCAAAATTAAAAGACAAATATGACAAAACCCAATACATTAGTCAAAGCTAATTCTATAAGCAAAACCAATAAAAATTAAAAAAACAATAAATATCAATACTTTAATAAATTATAAAAGTATTGGCACACTTTCTGCCTTAACTAGATTAACGAGCCGTTAAGTGGACCATCTACTCGGCACAAAACAACACAGTGAGGCAAAAAAATGACCACAAATCCTATTCTACAGCCTAAGGTAACGACTTTTTTTGACAAGGATTCCAGCACCTTTTCCTATGTTGTAAAAGACCCTAATTCATCCAGCTGCGCGATTGTCGACAGTGTTTTAGACTTTGATTACGCATCAGGTGGCACTTCTCATAAGAGCGCTGATGAGATTATTGACTATGTCACTCACAACCAATTGACAGTGGAATGGTTAATTGAAACCCATGTTCATGCAGACCACTTATCTGCGGCACCTTACATACAAAGTAAAGTGGGCGGTAAAATTGGCATTGGCGAACACATCACCATAGTACAAGACACCTTTGCTAAGGTATTTAATGAAAATACAGATTTCCTTCACGATGGCTCCCAATTCGATCATCTGTTCCATGACGGCGAACGCTACATGGTGGGTGGTATGCAATGTGTTGCCATGCACACACCAGGCCATACACCAGCCTGCTTCACCCATGTTTTAGGGGATGCCGTCTTTGTTGGCGATACTTTATTTATGCCTGATGCTGGTACGGCTCGTGCCGATTTTCCCGGCGGCAATGCAGAGGTTTTATTCGATTCTGTTCAAAAAATCTTAGCGTTACCAGAAGATCATCGCATTTTCATGTGTCATGACTATTGCCCGAATGGTCGCGCGCTGGAATACCAAACCACAGTAAAAATACAAAAAGAACAAAACATTCATGTCAAACAGGGTATGAGCAAAGAAGCCTTCGTTACTCTACGTGAAACCCGCGACAAAACACTGGCCATGCCTCGCCTGATTTTGCCTTCTCTGCAAATCAATATGCGAGCAGGCCACATGCCGGAGCCAGAAGAGAACGGTTTGTCTTACTTAAAGGTTCCATTGAATGCGTTTAAATAAATCGTAACTATCATCAACAAAAACAATAAGTCACCTCACGTTAGTCGGTGACATGATAAAAGAGAGAACCACCATGTTACGCAAAATAATCACAGACCATTATTCCGTATCTGAGCAAATCCGTTTAGACGATGTAGACGCTTTAGCAGAATCCGGTGTCACGCTTATCATTTGTAACCGCCCAAATGACGAAGAAGAAGGTCAACTGTCTTTTGCCGATGTTGCCGCTTACGCAAAAACGAAAAACATCAAAACCGAACACATTCCGTTTGCTGGCGGACAAATGCAGCCATCCGATGTAGAGGCATTCAGATTGGCCTTGAAAAGTGATGAAAATGTCCATGCCTATTGCCGCACAGGTAATCGCTCAAGCCAAATTTGGCAAGCGGCGCAAGAATCTTTTCCTGAAACAGCGTCTATTGCTCAAGACAACAAAGCAACAGCCCAATACGATGTGGTCGTAGTCGGTGCAGGCTCAGCGGGGATTGCCACCGCCGCCAGTTTATTAAAACGCAAACCTAGCTTGAAAATTTGTTTGATTGATCCAGCTGAAAGTCATTTTTATCAACCCGGTTGGACATTGGTTGGCGGTGGTGTTTTTAAAGCGGCCAGCACACGCCGTAACATGGCGGATGTGATTCCAGCCCATACAAAATGGCTGAAAGAAGCGGTAAAAGCTTTCTTGCCGGATGAAAACCACGTCGTGCTCGAAAACGGCCAAAAAATCGCTTATCAGTACTTAGTCGTCGCGGCCGGCATCAAGCTTAACTGGGACGCCATTGAAGGTTTATCCGCGACATTAGGCAGCAACGGCGTGACCTCGAACTATCGTTACGACTTGGCGCCTTACACATGGGAATTGGTGAAAAACCTAAACGGCGGTAAAGCCGTATTCAGCCAACCGCCCATGCCGATTAAATGCGCAGGCGCGCCACAAAAAGCCATGTATTTGTCTTGTGATCATTGGCTAAAGAACGACAAACTGAAAGACATCCATGTCTCGTTTTACAACGCTGGTGCGGTATTATTTGGCATTGCCAATTACGTTCCCGCGTTGGAAAGTTATATTCAGAAATACCAAGTAAATACTCACTTCACTCACAACCTAGTCAAAGTGGACGGTCCAAATAAACGCGCCTATTTTGCCACCACAAACAAAGATGGTGAGAAAAGCATCGTGGAGACCGAGTTCGATATGCTGCATGTTTGCCCACCACAGACGGCACCAGACTTCATCCGTAATAGTCCATTGGTCGACGCAGCGGGTTGGGTCGATGTGGATAAAGAAACCCTTCAACACGTCACGTTCAAAAACATTTGGTCATTGGGTGATGTCAGTAACACACCCAATGCCAAAACCATGGCGGCGGCTCGTAAGCAAGCGCCTGTCGTAGCACAAAATATTGCCGACGCTATAGACGGAAAGACAATACACGCCCTCTACGACGGCTATGGTTCCTGCCCGCTCACGGTTGAGCGCGGTAAAATTGTTTTGGCGGAATTTGGTTATGGCGGAAAGCTATTACCCACCTTTCCAAAATGGCTTAACGATGGTACCAAACCGACCTATCTCGCTTGGGTGCTGAAAGAAGACTTGCTACCTCCTTTCTACTGGCACGGCATGCTTAAAGGCTATGAATGGTTTGTTAAACCAACCATGCGCAAATAACGAGAGCTCACAATGATTATTGAACGTTTCATTCCCGCTCTGTCTTGGCTAAAAACCTATCACCGTGGGCAGTTTAGCCAAGATGCCACGGCGGCGTTTATCGTCACCATGTTGCTGATCCCTCAGTCACTGGCTTACGCCATGTTGGCTGGGGTGCCACCAGAAGTCGGCTTATATTCCAGTATCTTACCTTTGGTTTTGTACGCTTTGTTTGGCACCAGCACATCATTGTCGGTTGGCCCAGTTGCCGTGGCGTCACTCATGACGGCGACATCTCTTGCGGTGATTGCTGAACAAGGCACGGCTAGCTATTTAACGGGCGCGATCACTCTCGCACTATTGTCTGGCGCCATGTTGATTATTATGGGCGTCATGAAGCTCGGCATGGTCACTAACCTGCTGTCTCACTCCGTGATTTCTGGCTTTATTTCCGCTTCAGGAATCATCATTGCGCTCAGCCAGTTAAAGCACATTCTGGGCATCCAAGCCCATGGTGATAATGTTGTTATGCAATTGCTGTCTATGCTGGAAAACATCGGTCAATTTAAACCCATGACCTTTGTGATTGGCGTTTCTGTCATCGCCTTTTTGCTGTTGGCTCGTCGTCACGCGAAACGCTTTTTGATCATGCTAAAGGTTCCCGAAGCATCCGCGGCATCATTGGCGAAAACCGCACCGATTCTTGGCGTGCTTTCTAGCCTTGCGGTTGTCTATCTGTATGATCTGCAATCCCATGGTGTCGCCATTACAGGCCACATTCCGGCTGGGTTACCGAATTTGGTATTCACCTTGCCATCGCTGGAATTGATCAAAGCACTGGCTTTGCCTGCGTTGATGATTTCGATCATTGGCTACGTCGAGTCCATTTCAGTTGGCAAAACGTTAGGCGCTAAACGACGTGAAAAAGTCAAACCCAACCAAGAACTCATCGGTTTAGGTGCGGCCAACATCGCATCGGGTGTATCTGGTGGTTTTCCGGTGACAGGTGGATTTTCGCGTTCTGTAGTGAACTTCGATGCCGGCGCGGTGACTCAACTTGCCAGCATCATGACAGCGCTCGGCATTATGATCGCGTCTTTATTCTTAACGCCCATGCTGTACTTTTTGCCCAAAGCCACACTCGCGGCAACCATCATTGTGGCCGTCACAACCCTGATCGATTTCTCTATCTTGAAAAAAACCTGGCTGTTTTCTCGCAGTGATTTCTATGCCGTGCTCGCGACTATTGTGATTACTTTGTTGCTGGGTGTGGAAGTTGGCGTAGCTTCTGGCGTAGCGCTGTCCATTGCCTTGCATTTGTATCGCACATCCAAACCGCACGTGGCCGAAGTTGGCTTAATCAAGGGTTCAGAGCACTTTCGTAACGTAAAACGCTATGAGGTAGAAACCTCACCTCAGCTGCTTTGTTTGCGACCAGACGAAAGCCTGTTCTTTGCCAACGCGACCTTTTTGGAAGATCACATCATCGACACCATAAGCCAACGCAAAGAGATTAATCATGTGGTGATTCAATGCAGCGCGGTGAATGAAATTGATTTCAGCGCCTTAGAAATGCTAGAAGCTCTTAACCTGCAATTGAAAAGCTTGAACATTACACTCTCGCTTTCGGAGGTGAAAGGCCCAGTGATGGATCACCTTGAATGCAGCGGATTCCTGCAACACCTCAATGGCAGAGTGTATTTATCACAATTCCAAGCGTATCAAGATATTACCCGAGCGACAAAGTAAGTAAACTTGGTATGACAAGTTTACTTAGACGCAGCTGGCATTTTTACTGTCCGCCACCCCAAATACGACAATGCAACAAAGATAAATAACAGCACAACACTAAACATGCCCCACTGCTGGCTGACAAGGTTTTCTAACGTTCGACCAAAAAGGAAGCCAGCTCCGGTTAATATGGCTGTCCACAGGGCCGCGGATGCGGCATTGAGGCAAGTAAACTTAATCCATTTTATCTCGGTCAAGGCCACGGGTATGGCGCCAATCGTTCTCATGCCCTTTGGGTAACGATAGATAAACATGTAAATTAGCCCATAACGATCAAGCAAAAGCTTTGCATTACTGGCGAGTTTAGCCAGCCTAGGTCGAGTAATAATAAAGCCTTCGCCATAGCGTCGCACCCAGTAAAAACGCAACTCATCCCCTAGGTAGCCACCACAAAACACCACCAACATCACCAACGATAAATCTAAGTACCCATATTGCGCAGCCATCCCTGCAAATAATGGCAAAGCACCGCTCTTCATCGAGCAATATAAAAAAAGCAAAACATAAGCAAGGTGCCCATATTCGTCGAGTAGATTGAGCAAAACATCCATTACATACCCTTTTTATTGAATTTGTCCCATGATGACTTTGGAAAGACATGAGACACAAAGTAAGGTGTAGAGTTCAGGAAATGATTAAGATTTAACGCAATTCAACATCCTTGGGCGGTTGCTTTTTGAATAATGAGACTTAGTGTGAACCTACCCAACCTTAGACAACGACTACTCTAATTTGTATTCTAAAATAGCTGTTTTTCTTGAGCCTACGGATCGTTTGCCTGGATCAGAAAAGGTGTCAACAACTTGGAAACCGGCTTTTCTCATCATGCCAGCAGAGGCTAAGTTCTCTTCGTGTCGCTCAATTAATACAACACTAGCTCGCTTTTCTTTGGAGCTTTCTATACAGCACTCAAGCAATTTCGTAGCAATACCTTGACCAGAATACGCACTAGAAACCACAACATCACCGATATAACAAATGTCATCCAAAGCGTAATATTTAGCTAAATAATCGGGACTCACCTCACCGTCCATCAACACAGCAAAGCCGACAATCTGCTCATTATCCACGGCAACCATAACCATCGCCGAACCTTGCTCAACCAGAGCGAATTCAGTCTCAACACTCTCTTCGGTTAAGTAATTCCATTTATTAGGACCTTGATCCCAAAGTAACGCTTTCACATCGGCAAGTTCTTCTACAGCAGCCGGTCGAAACACGATCATGCTAAAACCTCCAAACCATTTATTTGATGAATAATATCCAAAAATAGATCTCGACCCACGGGAATCAAACCATCAGGAAAGTCGTAGTCAGGGTTGTGCAATTGTGGGCTTGCTTGCCCAGCGCCTAAGGCAAACATGGCGCCTTCTTTTGCTGTCGCGGTAAACTGACCAAAGTCTTCTGACCAACGCATCGGCTCATCCAATAGTACAAAAGGCGTTTGCGTTGTTTCACACGCATTGACCACTAAATCACAACCTAGTTGAGAGTTAACGCTGGCTTGAAACACATCATCGTATTCAAACGAAATGCTTAGGTTTTCACTCTTTGCCACGGCTTGAGAAAATTGCTCGGCTTCTTCTATTAAAGTTTGCATGCCTTCATTGCTTTCACTGCGCAACGTCACCATGACCACCGCATCGCCCGGTGCTGTACCAAAGGCAATTTCGCCTAATTTGGCGTGGATAACCGTTACCCAGTTTCGACCAACGCCTGCTTGATGCGAAATCTTTGCTGGCAGTGAGTTTAGCTCTTGGATAATTTGGCACATGGCATTGGCAGGACTGACACCATTTTCAGGATGCGCCGCGTGGGAAGTTTTGCCTTTTAGATGGATAATCATGCCCCGAGACGCACAATTAAACGTCCCCGCTCGTACCGCAACCTTGCCCAGCTCTAAGCCAGGGTAATTATGCAGAGCAAATGCATAATCAGGAATGACAGCCGCAAAACGCGCATCGTTTACGACTTGAATCGCTCCCATACCGGTTTCTTCTGCCGGTTGAAAACACAGCACAACACGTCCCTTCTTAGGACGATGTTTCGCCAACTCCGCACCCAACGCCGTTACGATACTCATATGTCCATCGTGACCGCATTTATGAGAAACGCCTTTCACTTGTGAGCGATGCGCAAAACTGTTGGTTTCTTGGATGGGCAGTGCATCGAGTCTCACTACGGATCAAAGTCGTCGGTCCACTTTCAGCCCCATTGAAGACAAACGCTAGCCCCGTTCCGCCGAGATCGGTAATAACTTCATCTGGCAAGAAAGCTTGAAACTCATTGAAAATTCGAACCGCCGTGGCTTGCTCTTGATTAGATAGCTCAGGGTTCTGATGAAGGGTTTTACGTAACGCGATTAACTCATCAACAGATTGCATGGTTGGGCCTTTGAAAATAGGTAAGTAAAAATAGGTAAATCAGGATGAATAAGTCGAAATTATCCCAATGAGCGTCAAGCATTAAATAATAATGCGCCATAAAACCACAAATGTCATCACGCACTAAAACAAGGCATTGAGAAGCATTTTTACTGCTGCGATATAGATGTTAAGAGTTTGCAAATCATAAAAAGTAAGGCCCAAACAGGCCATTTAACTCAGTATTCATTTTTCATCAGCCAGTCACACACCTTGGCTAATATCTTGCTTGAATCCCCATGTAATTCAAAAACATATGACTAGGATGAAACAATATGACTCTTACCAATCTTAAAGTAAGTCAGAAATTGTGGATATTGATCAGTACGCTGGTGGCTCTTCTGATTGTATTTGAAGGTATCGCATATAGCGGTTTGTATAAGGAGCAACTCGACAATCGTAAACTGCAAGTTAAAGAACAAGTAAGTAACGCCCATTCATTACTCGTCTACTATGCAACACAAGCCCCGATCCTAGGTGAAGAAGAAGCCAAAAAACAAGCCTTAGCAGCCTTATCTGCATTGCGTTTTGGTGACGGTGGATACTTTTGGGTAAATGACATGGATACAAACTTAGTCATGCACCCTTTAAAGCCTGATTTAAACGGCAAAAACATGAAGAATGTGACCGACCCCAATGGCAAACATCAGTGGCAAGCCATGGTTGATGTGGTTAAAAAACAGAACGAAGGCTATGTGGAATATGCCTACATAGGTCCTAATGTGACAACACCAGAAGAAAAAGTATCCTATGTCAAAGGTTATCAACCTTGGGGGTGGCTGATTGGTAGTGGTGTTTTTTACAGTGATGTAAAGTCGGATTTTTGGTCGACATTTACTCAGTCTGCGGTCATTGAATCAAGCTTAATTCTACTCGCCTTGATATTAAGCGTGATTACGGTGAGAAACATTACTCGCCCACTAAAACTGGTGACGACTCACCTGCAACATATTGCTGAGGGCGATATGACCAAGCAGCTGAATTTGGCCCGTGGTGATGAAATTGGCTTACTGGCCAGCGCTGCCAATACCGTCTCTGCATCACTAAACACCACATTAACAAGAGTGGCCCATGCCATTGTTGAACTACAAACGGTTTGTGTCACTATGCACAGTAATTCTATGCACACGCAACAAGGCATGAATCAACAATTCCTCGAAGTTGAGCAACTTTCTTCTGCCATGAATGAAATGTCTCAGTCGATTAATCAAGTGGCACAACACGCTAAAGATACGGCCGACCTGTCTCAATCAGCACATAATACAACGCTAAAAAGCAATCGAGACATCAATACAACCAACAACAATATTCAAGATTTGACGCAAAAAATGATCAGTGCAAACGAGGTCATTAACCAATTACTCGCACAAACAAACGACATTGATTCTGTGCTCGGTGTGATTGGCGCCATTTCAGAGCAAACCAATTTATTAGCATTAAACGCCGCCATTGAAGCAGCTCGTGCGGGCGAAACTGGACGCGGCTTTGCAGTCGTCGCGGATGAAGTCCGTACTCTTGCTAGTCGTACTCAAGGATCAACGGTTGAAATCCGAGCCATTATCGAAAAGCTGCAAGAGCAATCGAAATCCGCTTCATCCTCCATGTCTGCCAGCACCCAACAAGCAGGCCAAGGCGCAGAGAGCCTAGGTGTTGCCGTTGAGAACCTCAAGACCATCTTAGAGCAAATTGATGATGTTTCAGGCCGTAGCATGCAAATTGCCTCCGCGGCGGAACAACAAGGTGCTGTGGCAGAAGAAATAAACCACAGTTTAATGGGAATCCGAACCGTCTCAGAAAAAGTTTTGGAAGACTCTCGTCAAGTTTCGCAGAGCAGTAAAATGATCACTGACATGACAGACGCCTTGAGCGATCAAATCAAAAAATTTCGTTTTGCTTAATCTGGTTTAATGTCACAGCGCTTAATTTCACAATATAAAGTAGAATCAAAAAGGTGTGCCGATGCGCACCTTTTCTTTTGCAGACGACGAAAAGATCATGCATCAAGCTAACGAGTCTTTTTTACTTCCATACAGTGGACACTAAACACTAAAGTTCTCAAGTAAATCAATCCCTGCTTGCCAGCGTCCAAGATGACGATCCGAACCTGCTCTATCTGAAGTTATTGCTCTAAAGGCCCACCTACAAAAACAAAAAAGCGAACCGAAGCTCGCTTTTTTGTTCACATGTCTACATCATTTACGACTTAGAGCAACACCTGAGGCGTATTTATCTTGTCGCAAGATCCACTTTGGCGCGTTCAACCGCTTGCAGTACTTGCGCAGGGGCGGTTCCACCGATGTGATTACGAGCGGCAACGGAGCCTTCAAGCGTCAAGACGTCAAACACGTCCGCTTCAATCATGCTACCGAAAGACTGCAGTTCTTCCAAAGTCATTTCAGACAAATCTTTGCCCGTTTTTACACCGTAACCGACGGCTTTACCGACCACTTCATGAGCATCGCGGAACGCCACGCCATGACGAACTAAGTAATCAGCCAAATCGGTTGCTGTCGAAAATCCACGACGCGCCGCTTCGTACATGTGCTCTTTACGAGATTCAATGGCAGGGATCATATCCGCAAAGGCACGTAAAGAACCTTTTAGCGTATCGACGGTATCAAATAATGGCTCTTTGTCTTCTTGATTGTCTTTGTTGTAAGCCAAGCATTGTGACTTCATCAGGGTTAACAGGCCCATTAAATGTCCATAAACACGACCTGTTTTACCACGCACCAATTCTGGCACGTCCGGGTTTTTCTTCTGCGGCATGATAGATGAGCCCGTGCAGAAACGGTCTGGCAGATAAATAAAGTTAAACTGAGCCGACACCCACATCACCATTTCTTCTGCCCAACGAGACATGTGCATCATGATAATGGAAGCCGTGGCGGTGAATTCGATGGCAAAATCTCGATCGCTTACCGAATCTAAAGAGTTATAAGTCGGACGTTCAAATCCTAACAATTCTGCTGTCATATGGCGGTCAATGGGATAAGTCGTACCAGCCAGCGCGGCCGCACCAAGTGGCAAAATATTAATACGCTTACGACAATCCACCAAACGCTCGTAATCACGCTGCATCATTTCGTACCAAGCCATTAAATGGTGACCAAAAGTCACTGGCTGTGCTGTCTGTAAATGCGTGAAGCCAGGCATAATAGTGTGTGCTTCTTTTTCCGCTAGGCTCAAAATACCTTGTTGTAAACGAGTAATTTCCTCAAGTAAGAAATCCACTTCGTCACGCATGTAAAGACGAATGTCCGTCGCCACTTGGTCATTACGAGAGCGACCGGTGTGGAGTTTTTTGCCTGTAATACCAATTTTTTGTGTCAAACGCGCTTCAATATTCATGTGAACATCTTCAAGCTCAACTGACCATTCAAACTCACCTCGGGCAATTTCGCCCTCGATTTCAGTCAATCCCTGAATGATCTGATCTCGTTCTTCTGCGGTTAAAACGCCAACGCTCGCGAGCATTTTGCCATGGGCAATCGACCCTTGAATATCCTGTTTCGCCATACGTTGATCAAACTCAACGGACGCGGTAAAACGTGCCACAAAAGCATCGACAGGTTCAGAAAAACGACCACCCCATTGCTGGTTCGTGGTTTTATTAGTATCAGTCATTCGGTTGGTTCCCACACAAATTCAAACAGTTGCCAAGAGTACATTAAGCGCTTCGACTTATAAAGCATTGAAAGATGACGGAGTACGCCTTAGCGAGTATCATTAGCACAAACAATGTTAAGATATTTATCCATCGACACGTCATGAGGAGATGCAGTGAAAGATAAAATTGTGATCGCGACCAGAGAAAGCCAGCTAGCCCTTTGGCAAGCCAATAACGTCAAGGCGCAACTAGAAAGCCTCTACCCAGAGATGACAGTTGAGTTGCTTGGTATGACGACAAAAGGCGATCAGATTTTAGACTCTCCACTTTCCAAAATTGGCGGCAAAGGCCTCTTTGTCAAAGAACTCGAAAGCGCTCTTATGGACGGCCGCGCCGACATTGCAGTGCACTCTATGAAAGACGTTCCCATGGCTTTTCCTGAAGGACTAGGCTTAGCTGTCATCTGCGAACGCGAAGACCCAAGCGATGCCTTTGTATCTAATAAAGTCGCCTCTCTAGAAGAACTGCCACAAGGTGCTGTTGTTGGCACATCAAGCTTACGCCGCTCTTGTCAGTTGCGCATGAACCGCCCAGACCTAATTATCAAAGACCTGCGTGGCAATGTGAATACGCGTCTAAGAAAAATGGATGATGGCGAGTACGATGCCATTATTTTGGCCACAGCGGGATTGGTGCGCTTAGAAATGTTTGACCGAATTCGCCAAAGAATTCCTGCAGAAGTCAGTTTGCCAGCAGGTGGACAAGGTGCCATGGGCATAGAGTGCCGTTCTGACGATGTGCAGACCATTCAATTACTTACTCCTTTACAACATGAAGAAACGGCCATTCGTGTTACCGCAGAGCGCGCCGTAAACGAACGTCTCAATGGTGGTTGCCAAGCCCCTATTGCTTGTTTTGCCGTCTTAGAGGATGACATTATTTGGCTAAGGGGATTAGTGGGTAGCCCCGATGGTAAAACCATGATTGAAGGCGAAATCCGTGGTCACAAAGACGATGCCAAGTCACTTGGCGTACAATTAGCTGACGACTTACTGGCACGTGGCGCTGACGTCATTCTTGACGCCTTATATAAATAGATGAAATAGGCGAAACATTGGTGCAAGACTGTCATATTCTTATCACTCGACCAGAACCAGAAAACACGCTTAGCTGTGAGCGTATTGTTACCCATGGCTGGACAGCGGTTCCTTTACCTATGCTGGACATAGCGCCCATAGAAGACGCGCAACAACGAGCGGCCATACGGTCACAGATTTTTGATATTGATACGTTTCAATATGTCATTTTTGTCAGTAAAAATGCGGCACGACTGGCAGCGGATTGGCTGGATACCTGTTGGCCCATGTTACCTGTCGGCGTACATTGGATTGGCATCGGACAAGGCACAACGCAAGCGCTTCTGGAAGCCGGGATTCCAGCTATTTCGAATCCCGGACATACAACAGAAGCCTTACTTGAATGGCTGAAACCGGCCAAAATGAAAGACCAAAAAGTACTAATTATTCGAGGTCTCGGTGGTCGGCCAGAATTAGGTGATAAACTGGAAGAAAGAGGGGCAAAAGTCCATTATCTGTCACTCTATGAAAGAAAAAAGCCACACTACACGGCTCAAACTTTCTTCATGTTGCCCGATATACATTTAATATGGGTAACCAGTGGAGAAGGCTTACATCACCTTTCAGAATACGCAACAAAACATAAGCCTGAGTGGAAAACGCTCCCTATATTGACACCGAGTAGTAGAGTAAATCAGCAAGCAAAAGAAATGGGCTGGATACATGCCTCATGCGCAGATGGCGCTGACGATAATAGCTTGATCAAAGCGACGGAATTTCACATAGGAAAATAGAATGACTGAAAACAACAAGCAAGATCAACAGGTAGACGGCGCTATTGAAGCTATTCAGACAACGGCCGAGACAGAATCTGCGTCCAGTGAAACGAAAACGCCCTCTGACACAAGCACGCAACCCTTGTCTTCAAACACTGTGTTTGCCTCCGTCTCGCTCGGCATTTCGCTTATTGCTTTGGCGACAAGCGGATGGCTGTATTATCAAAGCACACAAAGCACGCTGCAAAATGAAATCGCTATGTTGGTGGCGTCTCAATCCAACCTAGAAAATACAATCAGCACAAACACGGTTAATAAAGCGCAACTTAATCAGCTTATTGAGCAGGTTTCTCAGTCAGAACAAAGCATCCAAAAACAGACAGAGCAATTCTCTGCGACACAACGGCAACAAGATGACAAACTGACCTCGTTTGAGAGTAAGCTAAACCAAATTAATAACACCACCAAAGAAGATTGGAAATTAGCAGAAGCAGAATATCTGATTCGTCTTGCCAATCAGCGCCTATTACTTGAGTCAGACAACAATGGTGCCGTCACACTGCTTAGCAACGCGGACGACATTCTTAATGAATTAGAAGACCCTATTGTTTTTGCAACACGCAAAGCCCTTGCCAAAGACATTCAAGCCTTAAAGTCTCTCAGTCAATTTGACCTAGAAGGTGCTTATCTCAAACTGAATGCTTTGTACGACAATGTGAAAACCTTGCCTCAGCGGGAGCCATCGAAAGAGTGGCAAGCCAATGCGGCAGAAAACAGTGCCACAGATAATTCAGCTATCGACACAGCAACAGGAAAAATCGCCTCTGCATTGAGTAGCTTTTGGCAGTCTATTCGCTCCTTAGTGGTGATTAACTACCATCACAAACCCATCACCGCACTACTTCCTCCTGCACAATACCAGCAACTTGTGACAGGCATTCAGCTGCAATTGGACATCGCTCAAGTCGCCCTCATAAAAGGTGAACCCGTTATTTACCAACAGGCATTGTCTCGTGTTGCCAACGCCACCACAGAGCACTTTGACACCCAATCTAACAATGTCGTTTCATTTCTGGCTAACTTAACGGCACTACAAGAGTTAAATCCATCCCCTGATTTACCCTTGCCGAGAGACTCATTAATAACCATGAAAGCATTAATGAAAGCGTGGAATCAACGCGGAAATAATGACTCTTCAGCTGAAAACACACAGTCTCAAACAGGGGTAGAGCCCCCCATCACAACGCCAATTGAATCCGGAGACAAGTTATGAGAAAACTTCTCTTTCTACTGGTTATCATGATGGCGATAGGCAGTGTCTTAGGGCTGCTAATGCGTCAAGACAGTGGTTATGTCCTTATCGCTTATAACGGCGTTACCATTGAAACCAGCTTATGGGTTTTGATTACCGCTATGGTCATCACGCTATTTGTTATGAGCTGGATAAAGCGAATTTTATTTATTCTGCTAAGACCCAGTAACTCCTTAGCCAAAGTCACCGGTAATTTAGCGCAAAAAAGAGCGTCTCGAAACACGATTCGAGGCATGCTAGAACTGGTGGGAGGAAACTGGAATAAAGCCGAGAAATTACTGACCAACAGCGCTGAAAAAGTACCTTACCCATTAATAAATTATATCAGTGCCGCCTACGCTGCCAGCGAACAAGACGAACCAGAACGTTCCAAGGCTTTATTGCGTTTAGCACATCAATCCACACCTGAAGCGGAGTTTGCAATTGGCTTTGCACAAAGCCAAATTCAAATAAAGCAGCAGCACTATGAAGGGGCACTCGCCTCTCTTTTGCGTTTGCAAAAGCTAAAACCAAAGCACAAGCAAGTCTTAAAAATGCTCGTCACGGTATATACCCAACTCAAAGACTGGGATGCCTTACTGTCTCTGACACCCACACTCAAAAAAGACGGCATTTTTGACGACGACAATATGCTAGAACTAGAACGAAATGCTTTTTTGGCTCTGCTTGATAAAATCAAATTCCGCAACAAGCTAGGGCAAAATAAAAACGAATTAGTGGCTGAAGTGGAAAGTCTATGGAACAAACTAGACACCTTATCGCAAGACGATAGAATGCGACAATTATACGCTCAAACCTTAATTCATTTTGGTGATGACACAAAGGCCGAAAGCTTTATTCGTCATAGCTTAAATCATAAATGGTCTGAAGAGGCTCGTTTATGAATACGGTAATATCAAACAGGACAGCATAAAAAAATTATTAAGTAACTGTGAAAACTGGCTCAAAAAAGAGCCTGCCAGTGCCAATTTATATCTTGTTTGCGGCCGCCTAAGTCAATCTATGATGTTATGGGGTAAAGCGAGAGATTACTACGAACAGGCGTTGTCATTGAATACACAAAGCGAAGCGCTGGCAGAATTAAGCCGTTTGCTAAAAGCGATGGGAGATACCAAGGCAAGCCAAGAATTAATGATGATTAACTTACGGTATGCCAGTAATCAGCTAAAACCGCTGCCACTTCCTTAACGTTAATAAAATACCTGCAATAAAAAACGCGATTAATACAATAATCGCGTTTTTTTAGCATATTACTCTTATATTATTTAAACCGGACAACTAATTCGTGCATATTTTCAGCGACATTCAACAATTCACGAATACTTTCACTGGATAAATTAGATTTCTCTGAGCTTTCTATTGCCAAATCAGAAATACGTACTACCTGACGATTAATATCCTCTGAAACATGAGCCTGCTCTTCTACTGCTGCTGACATTTGCATCGCCATATCGCTAATATTGGATACCGCTCCAACAATGCTTTCAAACGAAAGTTCCATTTCTGTTATCTTGCCTAAGCCTTCTACGGCGTCTTGCTTGCCTTGATTCGCAATGACTACCGAATTTTGAGCGCCACTACGTAACGTTTCTATAATATGATGAATATCTTTTGTCGATCCTTGGGTTCTTTGTGCTAACTGACGAACCTCATCCGCGACGACGGCAAAACCACGCCCATGCTCACCAGCACGAGCCGCTTCTATGGCTGCATTCAACGCTAATAAGTTAGTTTGCTCGGCAATCTGATCGATCATTTGTGCCACTTGAGCTATTTTCTCGGAGTGATTGGCAAGCTCCTGTACGGTGGCGCTAATATCCGTCACGGTTTCACTTAATTGCCGAATCGAAAGGCGCGTTTCTTGCACAACTTTTTGGCCAACCTTTGCCGATTCAAAAGAAGACTTCGCGCTGTCTGCTGTCATCTGAACATGCTGGGCAACATCATTAATTGTCGTGGTCATTTGCTGCATCGCAGCAGCAACATCCTGTGTTTCGTGTTGCTGACTAACCATGCCTTTTGTTGTCTCAAGAGTAAGCTGCAAACCAATTTTAGACTGTTCAGATACTTTCGAAGACTCATCCTCAAAACGTGTACGTATTGCATCCATCCTAGACAACAAACTTTTCACACCAACGTCTAATGTTGCAATATCCAGCGTTCGGTCAGAGTAAGTCACCCCAGCCAAAGGGTGCAAAAACGATGTCGATAGACGTTTCCTCAATACCGCCTGCAACCGAGAATAGTCAAACCAAAATAGACCGTTGGCAAGTAAACTCGCAACGCCTAACACAATAGCACCATAGGCAATATTAACGCTCGCGAAAGCCCCTGCGACCACAAGACTGATAACAGGTAAAACAAATTTCCAAGAAGTAAATACGCTTGGCATGACACGCTTTCCAAGGGTAATGCGTTTATATACCTTCTCAGCTCTTGCAACATCTTCGCGTTTAGGAACCGTTCTTACGGACTCATATCCCACTACTTTTCCAGAATCAGTCACAGGTGTAACGTAGGCATCAACCCAATAAAAATCCCCGTTTTTACAGCGGTTTTTGACCAGTCCCATCCAAGCTTTTCCTTGTTTTAACGTTTCCCACATGACTCGAAATGCTTCTTCAGGCATATCAGGGTGGCGTACAATATTGTGAGGACTACCAATTAATTCCTTTTTTCAAAACCGCTGATTCTAATAAAAGCCTCATTACAATGAACAATATTGCCCTGTAAATCAGTGGTGGAAACCAGCTTTTCCTCTTTGGAAAACGTCTTTTCTTGATTCGTAACGGGAGTATTTTTACGCATTGCACCATTATCCTTAAGCAAACCCTCTGGGCGTATGTATTTTTAATTGTAGGCGAGAGTCTAAATAAGACTAGAAAATAGAATCTTCAATTTTATTTTAGTAAGGTTTTATTTAACCAGCGAGTAAAGACTGGTAACAAATATGTAGGTATTTGTAAGGCCCCAGCGAGGGGAAGAAAGGCAGGCCCCAAGAGTATTCCTGCAATACTGTAAGTCAGTAACACGTTCCTGTTCCCAGATGTAATCGCAGCGGTTAATGCTATCGCCTTGCCTTGTTTTCTATACACAAAATAAGACAGAGCAAAAAACAAAGCGCACAAAGCACTCGCTATAATGAAATAATTCAGTGCCAGCATAGGATCATGATCAAATAAGACACGGAAACTCCCTACAAGCCCAAAAGGAAACGCAAATACCAACAAAATAGTATAAGGCGATATTTTCATAAGAAATTGATTGAGTGCTATTTCAGGGCAAAATCGATGAACTAAAAAAGAAAACAACATAGGGCCAAATATAAACACCACTAAGCGAACAAAATAATTTGTCCAATCTAATGCAACACTTTGTGTTTGGAAAAACACTAAGGCAATAAAAATAGAGATGGGTAAAACCAATGTCGTTGCAATTGTCATGGCCATCGCCTGCATACTGTCGAAACCTAGCGCTCTTACAATGGCTGGCGTAGCAAACAAAGAGCCCCGTCGCAGCAACAGCAACCATCGCCAACAAGAGATCCGCATCAAGTGACAGCCACCAGCCAATCACACTGACAACCCCCATACACACAGCTGAATGCAACACAGCGTAGAGCCATATTTGACGACTGCTTAACCGTTTAATTAATTCATTCTGCTTCATCCCTAATAAGGTTAGAGACATCAGCGTAAACAGCACGATAGGTAAGAAAGGGAAAAACGCTAACGATACAGTGGGAAGCAAGAAACCCAGTATAGCAAACACAAACATACAAGGCAGGGAGTGACGAACAAGGAACACTAACATGGGTTAAACCCCTTATTGGGCAGCCCAGAATAAAAACAACAAAAGTTTATCTCATTATTTTTTTGAGCCACTGTAGATTTTATTATTTTCAGGCAACTCAGCAAGCTCCAACACCCAATCAGCACGTGCTTCATCAAACGCAGCCCTAAGAGCCATTAACTCATCACTGGAGGCAAGAGAAACCTCTTTTTCGTCACCACCACGACGAGGGGAAGGGAATGGTATCAGATTATTCTTCATAAATTCTCTCTATTAGCGCATTGTCTGGATATTTATCGGCACTCTATGGATAATCTTTAACAAACGCAATGATGAAGCAAATGGAATCCTTATGAAGTTTTTAATATCCCCCGCTAAAACACTGGATCTGACCTCAACCCCCAGTATTGATCTATTCAGCCAACCAGAGCTGCTAGACGAGTCTCAAACACTCATAAATACCATCAAACCCTATTCACCTGCGGATATCGCTTCACTGATGAAGCTTAGCGATAAACTAGCCACCTTAAATGTATCGCGCTATCAAGAGTGGCAACAAGAACACACACAAGACAATAGCCGACCTGCTATCTATACCTTTATGGGCGATGTCTACACCGGACTCGACGCTTATTCTTTAAATGAGAACGACATGGCATACGCACAACAATCTTTACGTATTTTAAGCGGTCTATATGGGCTGTTGAAACCATTGGATCTCATGCAAGCTTATCGCCTGGAAATGGGCACCAGCCTAAAAAACCCTAGAGGTGAGAATCTTTATCAATTTTGGGGGGACATCTTAGTGAATAAGATCAATGACCTACTTGATAAAGACGAGTTGCTGGTCAATCTGGCTTCAAACGAGTACTTTAAAGCGGTTAATAAGAAAAAGCTGATTTCCCCGCTCATTACGCCAAACTTTCTTGATGAAAAAAATGGCAAATTTAAGGTTATTAGCTTTTACGCCAAAAAGGCTCGCGGTTTGATGGCTCGCTATCTGATCGAAAACCGTTGTGAGACGTTGGATGAGGCTCAAGGCATTTGACCTTGCGGGTTACCGCTACGATCCACAACAGTCAACCAAAGACAGCCCTGTATTTATTCGCCCTGAAAGCGCGCAACCAAAAAAATAGCGACCCAACAAACGAAGTGTGTGCAATACAGTAAGCACTCACTTCGTTATTTATATTGGCCTATCGTGACTCGGTCATTCCCACCAAGATCTTGGAAGCTTTTTATTGAGACAAACCCTGCTTCGCGCAATCGCTGCTGAACGGCTAAAGCTTGATCATAACCATGCTCGAACACTAGATAAGCATTTGGTGCCATATAATCAGGTGCCTGCTGAATGATGTGCTCAATGTCAGCCATACCCTGTTTATCTGCCACTAAGGCACTTTTTGGCTCAAAACGCACATCGCCTTGTGACAAATGCTCATCATTAGAGTCAATGTAGGGCGGATTCGATACAATCAAGTCGAATGACTCACTCGTATCCAAAACATCAAACCAGCTACTCTGAACAAATCTTACATTGCTAATGTGATTGCGTGATGCATTACGCTTAGCTAGGGCGACCGCGTCTTCGATCAAGTCCACACCAACTACATTTGCGTTAGGTAATTCAGCCGCCAACGCTAAAGCAATCGCCCCCGTGCCTGTACCAAGATCTAGAATTCGATTTGCTTTGTTAATATCCAGTACAGACAAAGCGACTTCGACTAGCCTTTCCGTATCGGCACGAGGAATCAGAGTACAGGGCGCGACTTCTAGGTCTACAGTCCAAAATGCTTGATGTCCAAGTAAATAAGCAATGGGACTCACCACGCTCTCGACGCACCAATAAAACATCAAATCGCTCAATATTAGCAGACTCTACCGTCTTATCTGGCCAAGTATAAAAATACGATGTCGATACCTTCAACACATGAGCTAGCAATAGCTGGGCATCCAACTGAGCTGTATCAGAGACAAAAGTAAGGCGCTCATAAGCGCCTTTTAGTAGTTCATCAATTCGCATGAGCGATGATTACCTTAAGTTAGAAACAGTGGGGACTCATTACGCCACCGATTAATTATCACCACTTAGCGCAGCGAGCTGCTCAGCTTGGAATTCGTTGACTAACGGGTTAATCAACGAATCCAAGTCACCTGCCACGATTTCGTCTAATTTATAGAGCGTTAAATTGATACGATGATCCGTAACACGCCCTTGAGGGTAGTTATAGGTACGAATACGTTCCGAACGGTCACCCGTTCCCACTAAGGATTTACGGGTTTCAGATTGCTCGCTGGCAGCTTTTTCTTGTTCAGCAGCCAATAAACGAGACGCCAGCAATGACATAGCCTTTGCGCGGTTTTTATGTTGCGAACGCTCTTCTTGGCATTCTACCACCACACCGGTTGGTATGTGCGTCAGACGAATCGCTGAGTCCGTTTTGTTAACGTGCTGACCACCCGCTCCTGAAGCACGGAATGTATCAATACGTAGGTCTGATTTATTGATAATAATATCATCGACCTCGTCCATCTCAGGCATCACAGCAACAGTACAAGCAGAGGTATGGATACGACCTTGAGACTCCGTCGCAGGAACACGTTGTACACGATGAGCGCCGGACTCAAATTTCAGCTTAGAATAAGCGCCATCGCCCACAATACGAGCAATGACCTCTTTATAACCACCATGCTCACCATCGCTGGCGCTGACGATTTCCACTTTCCAGCCTTGAGTTTCTGCATAACGTGAATACATGCGGAACAAATCACCCGAGAAAATTGATGCTTCGTCACCACCCGTACCAGCACGCACCTCTAAAAAAACGTTACGTGAATCATTTGGATCTTTAGGCAACAGCAGTTTTTGCAAAACCAGTTGCAATGCCTCTTTTTGTGCTTGTCCAGCTTTGTACTCTTCCACACCCATTTCTTTAATATCTGGGTCGGAGTCTGTCATCATCAACTCCGCTTCAGCGATGTTTTCGTCTATTTGCTGAAAGTCATTAAAACATTTCACCACCGGCTCAAGTTCCGCATACTCTTTTGAATAAGCGCGAAACAAGTCTTGATCCATGATCACTTCTGCCACGCCTAATAGCGCTGACAGTTCGTCATAACGATCGGATAAACTTTCTAACTTTAACTTAATGGATTCTTTCATTTTTTAGTTATCTTTTTCTTCGTAAATGCCCAATACATTTGAGGCAATGGTTAATGCGTGTTGATCGGCCTCTGCGCCAGCATCACGCAAATAGCGCGTCGGAGCATGAATGAGCTTATTCATTAAACCATGAGCGAGTTTATTCAACACCTGCTCTGGTGACTGTCCCATCTCAAGACCCTTGAGTGCTTTTTCTAATTCTGTATTTTTAATCGCTTCAGCAGATTGCCTAAAATTAACAATCAAATCAGAGACTTTTCTGGATTCCACCACACGACGATAAGACTCGACGCCTTCTTCAATCATTTGTTCTGCCGCTTTCGCTGCATCTTGCCTTGCTCTGACGTTTTCTTCAATCACTGAATGAAGATCATCCACCGTGTAGAGGTAGGCATCGTTAACCTCGTCCACTTCTGGCTCAATGTCCCTAGGGACGGCGATGTCAATTAACAGCATAGGAGAATGTCGACGCTTTGACGTAGCACGCTCAACCATACCTTTACCAATAATAGGTAATTGGCTAGCCGTAGAAGAAATCACTATATCCGCTTGCGACAAGTAATCCCCAATCTCTCCTAGCATAATGGCTTCTGCATTCAGCTCATTTGCTAGAACCTGTGCTCGAGCCAAGGTTCGGTTGGCCACTATAATACGCTTGATACCATTTTCTTTAAGGTGTCTTGCGACCAGCTCAATGGTTTGTCCAGCCCCAATCAATAATGCGGTACTGTTTCTGATATCCGCAAAAATACGTTGAGCCAAACTCACAGCCGCAAAGGCAATAGACACGGGATTTTCACCAATCGCGGTATCGGTACGAACACGTTTAGCAACCGAAAAGGTACGCTGAAATAAGGACTCTAATTCAGGCCCTATGCAAGCCCCTTCCTGCGATACGGCATAAGCAGACTTCACCTGACCAAGAATCTGCGGCTCACCAAGAATAAGAGAGTCGAGTCCCGAAGCCACTCGCATAATGTGGCGTACACTGTCATCATTTGCATGTGTATAGCAATATTGCTGCAACTCAGGCAAAGCAATACCATGATATTCACTAAGCCATGCGATGACGTCATCAACCTTACTAAAATCTTCAACAGAACAGTAGAGTTCTGTTCGATTACAGGTCGAGACAATAACAGCTTCATTAGCTCTCTTCTCAGAGATCAAGGAAGACAAGGCATCGATCATTTTTTCAGGCGCAAAAGCCACACGCTCGCGTATCGAAACGGGCGCGGTTTTGTGATTGACACCTACGGTAATTAGCGGCATTAAAGGCTCTTCTCAAAGATCGAGATTTAAGGTAATGACAGGAGCATCCATTGCCCTAACATGACTCTTTACATAAAGAAGACATATTATACGAGAAATTCACTTTTTTGCGCACCCCATATAAGCAATAAAAGTAATAGGATTAGTTTATAGTTATGACTAACATAACGAGTCGCTAGCGATACCATAAGGGTTATATGAATTTAGCATCGAGAAAACACATGCCTTCTGTTTTAGGCCATACACAAACAGCATCATACACAAAAAAGCTCTTTACCCTTTTGGCGCTTATTGGTCTTCCTTTGATAAGTGCCTGTAGTTACAACACAATACAACAATCCTCTACCCCCTTAAATACACAATCAGCCTCTGACGAAACAGACTCAAGTAACAGTAAGATAAAAGAATTGCTGAATGCGGAGTTTATTCTACAACGGGAAGGCCCAAATAAAGCTTTTGAGCCTTTTTATGAACTGGCCCAACAATCAGGTGACACTGCACTAATTAAGAGACTCACCTACATCGCTGTTGTTTCACAAAATGACCTAAATATAGAGCGAAGTGCAAATTTATGGCTCTCCGAAGCGCCTACAGCAGAAGCCGCCTATGCACTAAAACTACAAGTGTTGATCAAAGGAAATCGTACAGAAGAGGTCGCGACACTTCTAACAAACGCCATAAGATATAAGGTTTCTTTGCGTTTTCTTCCAGCCTACCTTGAAGATAACGTTCGCGACAACGATCAAGTAAGTACCATAGAAGCAGCCATAGCAGAACTACCGCCCGAGTCAAAAAACAACCAATATGTGCAGCTAAGCCATGCGCACATATTATTACTATCTGGTGAATATGAAGCAGCCATTGAAACCGCAGAGCGTTTACTAATCCGTGTCAACAGTGAAAAAACCGAAGCACTCTATTTGATACTGGCATTCAGTCAAAAAAACCTAGGGCAAATTGATAACGCCGTTAAAACGTTACAAGCGGCTGCTCAGCGTTTCCCGCAGAACAGCAGAATATTAGTACCTTTGATGGATTTCCTTGTTGACAATAATCAGACTAAAAGCGCCGTCGATACATTTCAGCAAGCCAATTTGGAGACACCAGAAAAGCTACAAGTTGGCATCAACTTAATGCGCACTTTACTAGAGTATGAAAAGCCGCAATTAGCCATCAACATTGCGAACAATCTTCCCAAAGAACAGCTCGGCTTATCTGATCAGGTTGAATTTTTAAGGGCCATTGCGCTTGCTCAGCTAGGGAAAAACTCGCAAGCCATAAATGTCATGCAAAAGGTGGGGGAACCTTACGCACAAATGCGACCAACCAAATAGCATTATGGCTTTACGAACAAGGCAAGGAAGCAGACATCAACACTATGGTGTTAAATCGAACACACCGAGAAGATATTCCTGAGCAAATTGCTGCAATCAGTCAAATTCACGAAGAGAATGGAAACACTCATTTATCCTATGAATTACTCAGCGAAGCACTGCTTTTATTTCCGGACTCTGATGCATTGCGCTATCAAAAAGCATTATTGGCAGACGCGCTTGGTCAATGGGATGTGACAGAAAGCGAACTTAAAACGCTATTAGAAAAAGACCCTGAAAACCCTCAATACCTTAACGCTCTTGGTTACACGTTACTGGTCCGTACACAGCGCATTGATGAAGCCATGATTTATATAGAATCTGCTTATGAAAAAGCGGACAGCGATCCTGCCATTATTGACAGTCTTGGCTGGGGCTTTTTCCTGAAAGGCGAATTAGAGCAATCTTCTTACTATCTAAAAAAAGCATGGTCTATTTTACCTGATGCTGAAATTGCCGCACACTATGGTGAATCATTATGGAAGCAAAGACATTACAAGGAAGCCCTAGAAATTTGGAAAACCGCTTTAGAGGCATCACCAGATACACCACTTTTACTTGATACAATTAAGCGACTTTCACCGTCACTACTTGAAGAATCACAACAGGATACACCATCATGAACTATCGCTTACTCAGCCTTTTCGCTCTTACTATCCTTATCAGTGCCTGTAGCTCCAGACCAACAGGACCGGTTATACCGCCACCGGATAGTGTGGCCGCTATTTCAAAATGGGAAACATCCGGTCGAGTGGGTATACGAACTAAAGAAGACGCAGTGTCAGGTAATTTTAATTGGCAAAAAGACCCAAAGACTTTCGCCCTAAGTATTGTAGGACCCTTTGGCCAAGGGGCCACTAAGCTAGACAAAAATCAAGATGGTGTTGTCACCTTGGCCTACGAAGATACGGTCGTAACAGGCACTGACCCTGCTACCTTGTTACAACAAGAACTTGGTTGGGAGTTCCCAGTTGAGCAGGTTACTTATTGGATTAGAGGTCTGGCGGCACCCAATTCACCATCACGCATATCTCAAGACCCAATCAGCAAATTGCCCAACACTATTCAACAAGATGGCTGGTTAATCACCTATAATAACTTTACAAAAATCGACGGTTTATCCTTACCTCAAAGAATGCAGGTATCGAATCCGCCTTTTAGGGTCAATTTAATTATCAATCAATGGACTATTCAGTAACTAAAAATGCAACTACCTTCTCCTGCGAAATTAAATTTATTTTTACACATTACAGGGCGACGAGAAGACGGCTACCATGAGCTGCAAACCGTATTTCAGTTTATTGATTTATGTGACACACTCGACTTTGCCTTAACACACAACAACCAGATCACTATTTCACCTATTATTGAGCAATTACCTACCGAAGATAACCTTGTTTATAAGGCAGCAAAATTGCTCACACCATATAAAAAAGATCCCTCTTTCGGTATAGATATTACTCTGACAAAACAATTACCTATGGGAGGAGGAATCGGCGGTGGCAGCTCAAACGCAGCCACAACTTTACTGGCTTTAAATGTCCTTTGGGAATGCCATTTATCATTAGAAGAACTAGCGATACTTGGTGTCAAACTAGGTGCCGACATCCCGGTATTTGTTATGGGTTTTTCAGCCTTTGCTGAAGGGGTTGGAGAAAAACTGCAAAAAGTCGAGCTAGATACGCCCTATTTTTTGCTTGTTAAGCCCAATTGCCATGTCTCAACTGGTCAAATTTTTACCGATAAATATTTGACAAGAGACACCCCTCCCCTCAGAATATCGCACGCCTTGAAGCTGGGTGGGCATAATGATTGCTTGGACGTGGTGATAAAGCACTATCCTGAAGTAAGTGAAGCGTATTCGTGGTTGAAAGACCATGGTGACGCAAAGCTAACAGGGACAGGCGCTTGTCTCTTTCTCGCCTTCGATAATATGCACGACGCTGAGCGAGTAAGATCGTCTACACCGACAAAGTGGCAAAGTTGGATTTGCCGTGGCTGTAACACTTCTCCAACACACGATGTGCTAAACCAGTGGATTGAGCAAAATAGGAGCTAGTGTGCCTGTATAAACACACTTTTCCCAGCCAGTCTTTTCTTGGCTAATCAATAGTCATCGCTATAAAATACAAAGGGTATATACAGTGTCCAAGTTGATGGTTTTTACCGGTAATGCAAACCCTGAACTCGCTCGCAGGGTGGTACGCCGCCTAGGGTTACCTATTGGCAACGCGACCGTAGGTAAATTTAGCGACGGTGAAATTACGGTCGAGATCAATGAAAACGTTCGAGGTAAAGACGTTTTTATTATTCAATCGACATGCGCCCCTAGCAATGACAATTTAATGGAATTGATCGTCATGGCCGACGCTTTACGTCGCGCCTCTGCGACTCGAGTAACAGCCGTTATTCCATATTTTGGTTATGCTCGCCAAGATCGTCGTGTGCGTTCTGCACGGGTACCTATTACAGCAAAAGTGGTTGCCGACATGATTTCTGCCGTGGGCATCAACCGTGTGTTAACGGTGGATTTACACGCAGACCAAATCCAAGGATTTTTCGATATCCCAGTTGATAACGTCTACGCCACACCTTTGCTGCTTGACGATTTGCAGCGCCAAGGCCATGAAAACATTACGGTGGTTTCTCCTGATGTTGGCGGTGTTGTTCGTGCTCGCGCTTTTGCAAAATTACTAGATGATGCGGATTTAGCCATCATAGACAAGCGACGCCCTCGCGCTAACGAAGCCCAAATCATGCACTTGATCGGTGACGTAGAAGGCAAAACTTGTGTTTTAGTGGATGACATGTGTGACACAGGTGGCACATTATGCGCTGCCGCTAAAGCGCTAAAAGAACACGGTGCCGCAAAAGTATTGGCTTACTGTACTCACCCAGTACTGTCTGGCAAAGCCATTGAAAACATCCGAAATTCCGTGCTTGATGAGTTGGTCGTGACTGATACCATCCCATTGACACAAGAGGCGCTTAATTGCCCTCAAATACGCCAATTGTCGATGTCTGACATTATGGCGGAGGCTGTTCGTCGCGTATGCAATGAAGAGTCTATCAGCGCCATGTTTGGGGCCTAAGCCAAACACTAACGCTCGGAACGGGTCGCATTTCTGGGCACAAACTTTATTAATTATTAGGAAAATACCATGTCATTATCTATTAATGCCGCAGCACGTACTCAAGAAGGTAAAGGTGCGAGCCGCCGCCTTCGTAACGAAGGCCTAGTGCCAGCTGTTATTTATGGCGGTGATACTGCTCCAGTATCTATCTCTTTCAAAGACAACGAGCTACTTAAAGCCGTTGCTACTCCAGGCTTCTTAACTGGCCTAGTTGAAGTAACAGTTGAAGGTAAAACTGAACAAGTTCTTGTTAAAGCATTGCAACGCCACCCATCAAGCGGTGCTATAATGCACATGGACCTACAACGCGCTCAAGCTGACAAAGTGATCACTACTCGTGTTCCTTTAAGCTTCATCAACGCGGCACAAAGTGAAGGTGTTAAGAGCCAAGGTGGTCGTTTGACTATCGAATCTAAGCTAGCTGAAGTGCGTTGTTTGCCAGCTAACCTTCCTGAAGTATTGGTTGTAGACGTGATCAAAGGCCAACTTGATCAAATTTTCCACTTGTCTGATGTTATCCTTCCAGAAGGCGTAGAGCTTGTGTCTTTGCTTAAAGGCGAAGATCATGACCAACCTATCGCTCGTATCGGTAAGTCTAAACGTTAAGATCATTGAAGGCAGCATTGTGGCAGGTTTTAGATTATTAGTCGGCTTGGGAAATCCAGGCAGCGAGTACGAGAATACTCGCCACAATGCAGGCGCTCAGTGGATTGAGGCATTGGCTCGTCAGAGCCAATGCGCTCTTCGCCTAGAAAAAAGTTTTTTGGCCAATTTGGTAAAGTTTATATAGCTGGTGAAGAGTGCTATCTCCTGATTCCCACCACCTATATGAATTTAAGCGGTAAAGCGGTTCAGGCCGTATGTCAATTCTATAAAATCCCTCCTGAAGAAATCCTTGTGATTCACGATGAACTTGATATTCCCGGGCACAGTTAAATTAAAGCAAGGTGGTGGACATGGTGGGCACAACGGACTAAAAGATATTATTGCAAAGCTGTCAAATAATAGAGAATTCGGCCGCCTAAGAATTGGCATAGGGCATCCTGGCCATGCAAGCCAAGTCGCCAATTACGTGTTAAAAAAAGCGGCGCCAGACGACTATGCAAAAATAGAACAAACAATCGACGAATCATTACGTTATGTTGATGACATTGTATGCGGCAAGTTAAATGCCGTCATGAATCAGCTTCATAGCTTCAAAGCATAATCATTTAATTATTAGGAATCTCACTATGGGTTTTAATTGCGGCATCGTTGGGCTACCTAACGTTGGTAAATCGACTCTATTTAATGCATTAACCAAAGCAGGTATTGGCGCAGAAAACTTCCCCTTCTGTACCATAGAGCCAAATGCTGGTGTGGTTGCCATGCCAGACCCACGTCTAGACGCTTTAGCTGCCATAGTGAAACCAGAGCGTGTATTGGCAACAACGATGGAGTTTGTTGACATTGCAGGCCTAGTAGAAGGCGCTTCAAAAGGCGAAGGCCTTGGCAACAAGTTCCTTGCCAACATTCGTGAAACCGATGCCATTGCTCACGTTGTTCGTTGCTTTGAAGACGACAATGTTATTCACGTTTCAAATCACGTTAACCCAAAACTAGATATTGAAGTCATCAATCTTGAGTTAATCTTTGCCGATATCGAATCCATCGAAAAACAACTTTTCCGTACAGCCAAAAATGCGAAAAGTGGCAACAAAGATGCCATCGCCCATAAAGCATTTCTTGAGCGCATCAAAGAACATTTAGAAAATGGCTTGCCCGTTCGCGCTATGGACATGTCTGATGAAGAGAAAAAAGAAGTTCGCTCACTTCATCTCTTAACCACAAAACCAACCATGTACATCGCAAACGTAGCAGAAGATGGCTTTGAAAATAATCCACATCTTGACCAAGTACGCGCCATTGCAGAGGCAGAAGGTGCCATGGTCGTTCCTATCTGTAATCAGCTTGAAGCAGAAATCTCTGAGCTAGACGCAGAAGAGATGCAAGAATTCCTAGATGAAATGGGTATGGAAGAGCCTGGATTGGATCGAGTCATTCGCGCCGGCTATGAATTACTAGGCCTTCAGACCTACTTTACAGCAGGCGTCAAAGAAGTCCGTGCTTGGACCATCAAAAAAGGCGCAACAGGCCCACAAGCTGCAGGTGTGATCCACACAGACTTTGAAAAAGGTTTCATCCGTGCTGAAGTAATCAGTTACAATGATTTCATTCAATATAAGGGTGAAAGTGGTGCCAAAGAAGCTGGAAAATGGCGCTTAGAAGGGAAAGATTACGTCGTAAAAGACGGCGATGTGATGCATTTCCGCTTTAATGTTTAAGAGATAATAAAACATTTTAAGAAAAAGACTTGACCCATTAACAAGTTATATGAATAATATCGCGCCACAGAGGCAGTCGATCATTTTATGTAAACTGTTTTTTTGTTAGTCTGTTGGGGTATCGCCAAGCGGTAAGGCAACGGGTTTTGATCCCGTCATGCGTTGGTTCGAATCCAGCTACCCCAGCCAACAGACAAATGGCTATATAGCTCAGTTGGTTAGAGCACATCACTCATAATGATGGGGTCACTAGTTCGAATCTAGTTATAGCCACCATAATTCGATATGTTGGGGTATCGCCAAGCGGTAAGGCAACGGGTTTTGATCCCGTCATGCGTTGGTTCGAATCCAGCTACCCCAGCCATCGATGCTTCTTAGCAAAAACATATATGCAAGGCTATATAGCTCAGTTGGTTAGAGCACATCACTCATAATGATGGGGTCACTAGTTCGAATCTAGTTATAGCCACCATAATTCGACATATTGGGGTATCGCCAAGCGGTAAGGCAACGGGTTTTGATCCCGTCATGCGTTGGTTCGAATCCAGCTACCCCAGCCATCTATTGTAAATATTCTACACATTACTCCATATCTTCTCCTTATTTCATTGGTTTTTGTCTCTCTTCAACTTATAATCAGACAAAATTTACTATACATGATGATATATGGAAACTAATTATGAAATCAGCTCTTTTACTCTCGACTGCTTTGCTAGCAAGCGCTGCCCACGCTGATGTACTTGGTTTAACAGCAGAAGCAGGCTCGTACATCACTAATGATGGCGAAGATTTCAATACCTACTACGGTGTCGCAGTAGAACACCCCATTCCACTTATCCCGAATTTTCGCATCCAACACCAAGATCTAGAAGGCAAATTTTATAGCTCTAATACTAAAATAGACACGTCTTATAATGACTACACGCTATACTACGAATTCTTAGACGGTCTTTTGTGGTTAGATCTAGATGCTGGTCTTACACTACGCAGTATCGATGGCTCTATTGGTTCAACGGATGTAAGCGACTCTTACCCACTTGGCTACTTATCAGCTTATGTGACATTTCCAGGAACAAGCCTATCCGTAGGTGGTGAATTCAAAAGTGGTGGCGGTAGCGATGCTAGCATCACAGACTCAACTTTCAAGGTTAAATATCAGCCATTTTACTTCACTGGTATCGAAGCAGGTTACCGCAAAGTAAGTGAAGATATTGACGACATCGACAACTCAAGTTTTGATGTTGAGTTTACAGGTGTGTTCATTGGTGCTTTCGTCGATTTTTAAGCACTGATTTTAAGAGCTAATCTCCAAAAAAACGAAAAGCCCGCGATACTTTAGCGGGCTTTTCTGCTTTATATATGAACCTGACGCCTCGAAAGCTAACTGACTTTTGAGAAAGTAATTTCACCGTTAGAGACATCCGCCACAATACGATCTCCAGTAACAAAATGTCCGGCCAACAACTCATTTGCCAAAGGGTTTTCAATCCATCGCTGTATGGCACGTTTTAATGGGCGAGCCCCGTAGATCGGATCATAGCCCACCTCAACCAATTGATCTGATGCGGCCTCTGTTAACACTAAAGACATCCCCATCTCTGCCAATCGCTCATTCAAATGAGAAAGTTGGACCGTTGCAATGCCTTTAATTTGAGATTTCATCAGCGGATGAAACACCACGGCCTCATCAATTCGGTTGATAAACTCTGGCCGAAAATGCATGCCAACCACTTCCATCACTTTGGCTTTAATTTCTTCATATTGATCTGCAGATTGATACTCCTGAATCAAATCCGAAGCCAAATTAGAGGTCATAACAATAACGGTATTTTTAAAGTCTACCGTGCGACCTTGGCCATCCGTTAAACGACCATCGTCTAATACTTGGAGAAGAATATTAAACACATCAGGATGTGCCTTTTCCACCTCATCAAGCAGCAGAACGGAGTAAGGTCGACGCCTAACCGCTTCCGTTAGATAACCTCCCTCCTCATACCCAACATAACCCGGTGGTGCCCCAATCAAACGAGCAACAGAGTGCTTCTCCATAAACTCCGACATATCGATACGCACCATTGCCTGCTCGGTATCAAACAAAAACCTCGCCAAAGACTTACAAAGTTCTGTTTTACCAACGCCTGTGGGGCCTAGGAAAAGAAAAGAGCCGTTTGGTCTATTCGGGTCCGCTAAGCCTGATCGGGAACGGCGAACCGCGTTAGAGACGGCTGAGACGGCTTCATTCTGCCCCATGACAGATTCATGGAGTGCGTCTTCCATTCTCAACAGTTTATCCCGCTCTCCCTCCAGCATCTTATCCACAGGGATTCCAGTCCAACGAGACACAACGGTAGCGATCTCTTCTTCCGTAACGCGTCGCTTCAATAGACGCGTCGCGGTGTTTTCTTCTGCTTGACTGGCTTTTTCTATTTCCGTCTCAAGCATAGGAATCACACCGTATTGCAACTCAGACATTTTCGCCAAATTACCACTACGACGCGCCTCTTCCATTTCATGGCGAACCGCTTCTAAATCCTCTTTAAGCTTTTGCGCACCTTGAACTGCTGCTTTTTCTGCATTCCAGATTTCCTCTAAGTCAGAAAACTGCTTTTGCAGGGTGTTTATTTCACTGTCCAATTCATCAAGTCTTAGCTTAGACGCCTTGTCTTTTTCTTTCTTAAGCGCTTCTTTTTCAATTTTCAATTGAATCAAACGACGCTCTAAACGATCCATATCTTCAGGCTTTGAATCCATCTCCATACGAATACGGCTTGCAGCTTCATCAATCAAATCGATCGCTTTGTCTGGTAACTGGCGGTCTGTAATGTAACGTTGCGACAGCTTGGCAGCGGCAATAATGGCCGAATCGGTAATATCAACACCATGATGAACTTCGTAACGCTCCTTCAAACCACGCAAAATAGCGACAGAATCGAGTACGCTAGGCTCTTCCACCAGCACTTTTTGAAAGCGGCGCTCTAACGCAGCATCTTTTTCAATGTATTGACGATATTCATTAAGTGTTGTCGCACCAACACAATGCAATTCACCACGTGCAAGGGCTGGCTTGAGCATATTGCCAGCATCCATCGAACCTTCCGATTTGCCTGCGCCAACCATGGTATGAATTTCATCAATAAATAAAATCACCTGACCTTCTTGCTTAGAAAGCTCATTCAGCAAAGCCTTTAGACGCTCTTCAAACTCTCCACGATACTTCGCCCCAGCAATTAAAGCGCCCATATCAAGTGATAATACCCGCTTATTCTTTAGCCCCTCAGGCACTTCACCATTAATAATTCGTTGAGCGAGCCCTTCTACAATGGCGGTTTTTCCCACCCCAGGTTCACCAATCAAAACGGGGTTATTCTTACGGCGACGCTGTAAAACCTGAATTGTTCGACGTATTTCATCGTCTCTACCTATAACAGGGTCAAGCTTACCTTGTGCCGCTCTTGCGGTGAGATCAACCGTATATTTATCCAATGCTTGGCGACTTTCTTCGGCATTTGGATCATTCACTGACTCCCCACCGCGCACCTGATCAATCACGGTAGCAATATCGGCTTTTGTAACACCAGTCGTTTTAAGTGCCTTTGCTAAGTCATCCTTACCGTCAAACATTGCCATCAAAACCAATTCGGAAGAAATATATTGGTCTTTACGTTTTTGCGCTTCTTTATCGGCCAAGTTTAGCAAACGCCCTAACTCTGGTGACATTTGCACGTTGCCATCATGATCTTTGACCGTCGCCAGCTTAGTCAAAAGATTATTTAAACCCTCACGAAACTTAGCAACCTGAACCCCCGCTTGCTGCAAAATCGGTCGAGTACTGCCGCCTTGCTGATCGAGCAATGCCATCATTAAATGCAATGACTCGATATAAGAATGATCGTGGCCAAGCGCGATAGATTGCGCATCAGAAAGAGCAAGTTGTAATTTACTGGTTAAACGATCGATTCGCATAGGAACCTCCTGACCAAAAATAATAAAACACAGACACTTCCCACTTAATAAGTGCGCTTAGTCGCTTTTCAATAGACGGGTGTCATTTTTTTGACACCGGTCAATAAAACTTACTTTATTTATTCTCTAGCCAGATAACAGACACCATACGTCCGGTTTTTCCGTCACGGCGATACGAATAAAAACGATCTTTGTCAGTCAAGGTACAATACTGACCACCAGAGATATCAACCACGCCTTTGGCCAGTAATCGCTGCCTTGCAAGCAGGTATAAGTTACAAAGCCATTTGCCTTTCTTTGTCGCCACAAAAGCCAATTGCGCCTCTTGCCGCTCAGCCATAAATGCCTCACGAACATCATCGCCCACTTCAAACGCATTAGGACCAATGGCAGGCCCCAACCACACTAAGACATTTTCTGGTTCATCAAACTGTTTTAACGTTGTCTCTAAAATTCCAGCGCATAAACCGCGCCAGCCAGCATGGGCAACCGCTACTTTTGTACCTGCTTTATCACAAAAAAAGACTGGCAAGCAATCTGCCGTTAAAACCGCACACACCTGATTCAGTTGCTCAGACACCGCGGCATCACCACTGTCAGGCAAATCACGACAAGGCAAGCACACAACATCAGTGCCGTGGATTTGATTGAGCCATTGAACCGACTGAGGCATGCCGATGGCATTCGCAAACAAACGACGATTTTCGGTCACATGATTCATGTCGTCACCAACATGCGCCCCGAGGTTAAGCTCATTAAATGGCCGTTCACTCACACCACCCATGCGAGTCGACACATAAGCCCGTACCGAAGAAGGCGCAGGCCAATTTGGACAAATGAAAGAATCACTATGAGACACCATAAAAATCTCCAAAACCGCTTTGTTTAAAACCACTATCTTTTAAATAAAAAGGCAGCCTAGGCTGCCTTTTTTTAATCGTATCGCATTAAAAATACTCAGAATCGTTACTACCGGACTCCACCGTATCTTTTCGAAGCGCATCCAACAATTTTTTCATATCGTCGGGTAAATCAATTTCCCATTCCATCCATTTCCTGGTAATAGGATGAGCAAGCTCGAGTTTTTTTGCATGCAACGCCTGACGACGAAAGTGTCTCAACTCGTCTTGTAATTCAGGGGAACAAGCCTTTGGCATTTTTAGACGACCACCATATTGAGGATCACCGACCAATGGATACTGAATAAATGCCATGTGCACACGAATTTGATGGGTACGACCCGTTTCCAACTTCAAGCGAATATGCGTATGGTTTTTAAAACGTTCCACCAAGCGATAATGGGTCACAGCTTCCTTACCATTAACAGGCTCAACCGCTTGTTTTTGACGATTGTGTGGGTGACGGCCGATAGGCTGATCAACAACGCCACCACCGGTCATCACGCCAATCGAAACGGCTTCATATTCACGTCCCATGCTGCGTTCTTGCAGCTGCATAACCAAATCGGTCTGCGCTGCCAATGTTTTAGCCACGACCATCAACCCTGTGGTTTCTTTATCTAAGCGATGTACAATACCCGCGCGAGGCAGATGAGCTGTTTCAGGCGCATGGTGAAGGATCGCATTCATCAAGGTACCATCGCGATTACCCACAGCTGGATGCACAACCAATCCAGCAGGCTTGTTGATGATCATAATGTCGTCATCTTCATAAACGACATCTAGCGCCATTTCTTGCGCTTCATGCTCTTCTTGAGCTTCGATCACTATGTCCAATGACACCAACTCACCACCAAACAATTTTTCTTTCGGTTTAGTCAGTTTACCATCAACCGTTAAGGCACCTTCTTTAATCCAGCTCTGAATTCGTGAGCGAGAATAGTCACTAAACAGCTCTGTTGCGATCTGATCAAATCGATTACCACCCAAATCGAAAGGAACTTGGGCTTCTTTTACTATGCGCTCTGCCATACAATGTACTTTAATCTGTTGTTTTCAGCTCATTAAATTTATCATAGAGTCTGAAAGTGAAAAAACGTGTAGCGCCTTGCACTTCATCATCTTTCGCAATTTAACGCTACAAAATGCCGATTGAGGCTAATCTACTACCATATCAAGGTTTTGATTATACATGGGATTTCATCACTCGTTGCTCCGATTCTCTGGAATAGTTGGTTTTTCTTTATTAATTGTGGCTTGTTCAAGTAAGCAAGTACAAGAACCAGACCTGCCTGAACGCGTTTATTATGATAAAGCGCAACAGGCACTGAAAGAAAACTTGCCATCCACTGCAATAAAACACCTCAAAGACTTGGATTCACGCTATCCATTTGGCGAATTCAGCACACGCGCAGAATTAGATCTCATCTATGCCCAAATGGAAGCAAGCGACTTCATTGCTGCTCACGCGGCAGCGGAACGCTTTATCAAAAACCACCCTGAGCATGATTCGATTGATTACGCTTACTACATGCGTGCCTTATCTACTTACAAGGGGGCAGAAAGTCTAATGTCTCGCTACTTAAACTTAGACCCCAGTGAAAGAGACTCGAAAGAACTGTCTAAGGCCTTCAACGAATTAGCGGATTTTACCTCTCGTTTTCCAAACAGCGCCTATGCACCAGACGGAAAAGCGCGTATGTACTATTTACGTGAAATGGTCGCTCGTCATGAATTACAAGTGGCTCACTACTACCTAAAAAGAAAAGCACCGCTTTCTGCACTCCGTCGTAGCCAAGAGGTCATTCAAAATTATCCAAGTTCACAGTCTGTGGAAGAGGCTCTAGCAATAAGCGTACAGTCTTATAATGACTTGGAAAAAACCGATCTAGCTGAAACCAATTTTTCCGTGTTAAAACAAAACTTCCCCAATTCTTCCTATATTAGCAAGCAAGGTCAGTTCGTTCCAATACAACAACCTAATGATGCTGATCCTAGCTTCTTATACTGGGTAACCTTTGGCTTGATAGAGTAAAGCTTACGGTTTAAGCGGGGAAAGGCACTTCCGCCTGCCCCGCTTGCCAAGCCGAGTGTTTAATCATTACGACAGATTGAAACAAAGCAGAATTGATAAATCTGGCCAGCCAGACTTTTACGTTATTATATTGAGAAATATCAAACCAACTTTGGTTTACGGCCACAAACTGACGAACAAATGGAAAAATCATAATGTCAGGCAAGGTTTCGCTCTCCCCAAACAAATAACTTCGCTTTTTTAAACGATTTTCTAGTCTTTGTAAGAATATTTCCCCCTTAGAGCGGTAATATACTTCCGAAAAATCAGGATACCTATCTGCGTATTTATAACGATCAAGCCAATATTTAAAAAAGTGGTCATTATAAGCAATCCACGCCTGCATGTTATTTCTTTGCTTTATTTCTGATGGCCACAACTGCTGAGATCTATTTTTTATACTGGACTTCGAAAGCGCCCAAAAAATAATATCGGAACTCTCCGCATATCTCGCACCATCAACATCAATCAACTGAGGGACGGTGGATCGACCACCTAATGATAAGAGTGCGTCCGGTTTTGCCTTTAAAATCACTTCTCGCAGATAGACAGACACGTTTAAAAAAGCAAGTGTATATCTGACTCTAATAGCGTAAGGGCAACGCCGAAACGAGTACAACACAGGTAACAAAACACCCTCCTATAAATGAAAAACAATAGACATAAAAAAACCATGCTCATCATTAACATCTTACCTAAAATAAGCAGTTAAACGCATGGTTTTTAGCCAATTAAAGCACCAGTTACACTGGTGTAACATTCTCAGCTTGAGGACCTTTCTGGCCTTGAGTCACTTCAAATGTCACTTTCTGACCTTCTTGTAGAGTACGACGACCATTGCCATTTATAGAACGAAAATGAACAAAAACATCAGGACCGCCTTCACGAGCAATGAAACCAAATCCTTTTTCGTCATTAAACCATTTAACAATACCTGATACTAATTGACCTGACATAACAACCTCATTTTATTTTTGCTGCTCTTAATGAGCAGTCTTTATAACTAAGCTTAAATAAGCAAGGACTTAACGTTAAGTATATTAATTCGCGTTAGCATAAAAAACACACTTCTAAATATAATATGTCTTAGAAAGTAAAATAGAAAGCAGATGAAAAGCAAGTATTGTTAAAAAAAGTAATATTCCCCATAGATAACCAGAGTCAATAAAAATCTCTCTTGAAGCAATAATAACCCCACTCAAACACCACAATGGTGCACTAATACACAAAAGCAAAAGAAAGCACCAAAAAAAGCAAAAATGGAACATTTATTGCTAGAAAATGGAGCAAACGGATTTTTAACAAAGAAAATACATAAAATAGCCCAACTATTGGGCAAAAAAACAAACAAACAAAACCATTTTGGTGCAGAAAAACCATTAGGAGTAATCCGTGACACCCTCAAATAGTGCAGTAGAAATGCTAGTATCTAGCTCAAACACCCTCTTCATCTTACTCGGAGCTATCATGGTATTTGCCATGCACGCTGGGTTTGCTTTTTTAGAAGTCGGTACCGTTCGCCATAAAAACCAAGTCAACGCCTTAGTCAAAATAATGACTGATTTCGCCATATCAGCCCTTGTTTATTTCTTTATCGGCTATCAAATAGCCTATGGGGTTAACTTCTTTGACAGCGCCGCAGTGCTGTCTCAGGAACACGGTTACAGTCTCGTGAAGTTTTTCTTTTTAATGACTTTTGCAGCCGCTATCCCTGCCATCATATCTGGTGGCGTGGCTGAACGAGCAAAATTTTATCCCATGCTAATCTCTGCCGCTGTGATTGTTGGTGTCGCCTACCCACTCTTTGAAGGCATAGTTTGGAATGGTAATTATGGAATACAGGGCTGGCTAGAAACACAATATGGTGAGCCCTTTCATGATTTTGCTGGGTCTGTTGTTGTCCACGCATTTGGGGGCTGGGTCGCCTTAACGGCCATTTTATTACTAGGCACTCGAAAAGGACGTTTTAGAAATGGCAAACTTGTCGCCTTTGCACCATCAAACATCCCCTTTTTAGCGTTAGGAGCTTGGATCTTATGCATAGGTTGGTTTGGCTTTAACGTCATGTCTGCTCAAACATTAGAAGGCATTAGTGGACTAGTTGCGGTTAATTCCTTGATGGCGATGGTAGGAGGAATCATCGCTGCTATGCTATTTGGAAAAAATGACCCAGGCTTCATACACAACGGCCCACTAGCAGGCTTAGTCGCCGTATGCGCAGGCTCCGACATCATGCACCCCATTGGGGCGCTAGCCACGGGGGCCATTGCGGGGATGATCTTCACAATCTTGTTTACCGTTATTCAGCAGAAATTTAAGCATACTGACGATGTACTTGGCGTTTGGCCACTTCATGGCGTCTGCGGAGCTTGGGGGGGCATTGCAGCCGGTATCTTTGGTTCCGAAGCACTTGGTGGACTAGGTGGCGTAAGTCTTATCTCTCAGCTGCTAGGAAGCTTAGGTGGTATTATAATAGCAACACTGAGTGGATTCATCGTATATGGAATAGTCAAGGCGGTGAGCGGCCTAAGACTAAGTGAGGAAGATGAGTTTAACGGAGCGGATTTAGCCATCCATAAAATAGGCTCTATTGGTAAAGAATAACCTTCTACCATTCAAAAAAGCCTGACGCCACACTGTAAAATTGGCGTTAGGCTTTTTTATTTTTTGTTCATGTCAGTAGCAGTATAATAACCAAAGCATTCGCACTCACTCAATTGAAGCAAAAATAAACATGAAGATTTGGCTACTGACACACAGTGAAGAACTAAAAAAAACATCTGGAACAGGCAAAATAGTAAAAGAGACGTTAGAAAGCGAGTGCGAAATTATTGTGTGGTCCAGAGTGGATCCAAGCACAGCAATATTAGCTCTACCACCCGCTAACACCATACTGGTATATCCATGTGAAAACCAGCAACAGACATCTTTAATTGACCTGACACTAACAGTCGACAACATCATTATTATTGATGGCACTTGGCAACAAGCTAAGAAAATATACAACCAATCGCCTTACTTAAAAGCATTCGCACATTACGAAATTAAAGGCATCACATCTTTGTACCAAAAGCGTCGTAATCAAAAAAATATAGGCTTATGCACTGCTGAAGTAGCCATTCACTTGCTAACCGAATACAAACACCCAGCAGCATCAAGCCTATTAGAAAAGTTTACTGTATTTAATCAGTAATACTTACTCGGATTTCTCCCAAATGTGTAACCCAAGCCTGCATGATGTCACCCATAACAACAGCACCGACATTCTCGGGTGTGCCTGTCATAATTAAATCACCTGGACGTAACTCAAAGACCTCAGATATTTTGCAAATCACTTCTTCAATAGACCAAGTTAAATTAGAAATATGACTAATTTGCTTGGTACCCCCGTTTACTTTTAAGCCAATTTCCGCTTTTGATATATCACCAGTAAGTTGAGCATTTTTTAAGGAAATAGGACCTATCGGAGCGGACTCATCAAAAGATTTACCTACCTCCCATGGACGACTTTTCTTTTTGGCTTGTGCTTGTAAATCACGACGAGTCATGTCTAACCCAACGGCATAACCTAAAATGGCATCATTCGCTTGCTGCATCGTTAAATGGCGACCACCTTTACCGATAGCAACAACTAACTCAACTTCATATTCAAACTGTGACGTGGCCATCGGGTAAGAGATAGGCGTAACATTTGAATAAGTAACAGGCACGACACACGATGCATCCTTCTTGAAAAAGAAAGGTGGATCTCTTTCTGGATCGTCTCCCATTTCTTTAGAATGCTCCGCATAATTACGACCAACACAATAAACTCGGCCGACAGGAAACAGCTGATTGCTGTCTACTACAGGTAAAAATACTCGCTTTTGTTCGGGTACAATATGCTTCACAGAAACCCCAATATACCGCTTAATAAAAACTAAAAATGTCCTGATTTAATCCAAATAAAACAATCGGATTCGACACGCCAATGGCTCAGCAAAAAATTAGGCTCTCGCAACCACCCCTCTGAGGAGATTAACAAGCCGTCGTAATTAGCTTGGCCCGATATCATAAATAACTCAACCGAATCAGATAAGTCTAATTCACTTAACAGATTCTCACTATTCTGAATACGAACAAGCCAAACCCGCTCATTACCAAATTGATAAAGAGGGAATATTTCAGACGCTGTAGAAGACCAAATCTTAGGCGTACTAATATATACCTGATTAAGATCTGAAGTTTGAAACTGGTGCAACTTCACTAACAAAAGACAACCATCAATACTGTGTGGGGCATGGCTACTACCTGGTGGATTACGAAAGTAACTGCCGGCTTTAAAATCGCCTTTTTCATCAGAAAAAATACCTTTTAGGACAAGGATCTCTTCTCCTAGAGGATGTGGATGTGGCCGAAAAACTGAACCAGCATCGTAGCGGACCAAGCTAGTCGCATGGCCACGTTCAGCCTCTTCTCTAGCTAATGGTTTTCTATGAACACCAGACATAGGACTGGCAACCCAATCGACCTTATCTGTTTCAATAAATACCGCTTGAGCAAAGTTCATATTAAGCATGATTAACCGCCACCAAATAATTGAAAAATAAGTGTAACGGTTTGGTCAAATAACAATCAAGTTTTTCGTAAATTCATTAAGCTACAAATACAAAGCAAAAAAAGCACCGGGTGCTGCCACCTGGTGCCAAAAATGTTCCAACAATCCGCCTACAAGAGAGATATATGGAACCTTGAATGATCGTACTTAACATAAGGCTCCCACCTTATTGGGTAGGAAGGAGCCTTAGAGTAAATAAAATCGTCTATGAGAAGATCTTAGAAACCGTAGTAAACACCAACAGCTGTTTGAGTATCAGTGTCGCTGCTAGTAGCACTTTCAAACTTACCAACTTCACCAAACACATAGATATTTGATGCTAGGCTGTAAGTCACGCCTGCCGCGTATTCATTGAAGTCATCAGAACCTGCTGCATCAGGATCAACATTTTGGTAAGAAGCGTACACATCACCAGCACCGTAACCGTAACGTGCTGCTAAACCAAGAATGTCTCGAGTATCTTCTGTGGTTTCGTATTTAGCTGTAACAGACAAGTTTTCCAAAGGAGTCACTGTAATAGCTAGGCCTGTAGTCGCTTCTGCATCAGCAGTATTGTCACGAGTATCGTAACCCAATGCAGCAGACACGATACCAGTAGAATACTTAACAACCATCATAGAAGAAGATTTGTCATAATTAGCATTCGTAGCTTGACCTTCGCTTGCGTCGCCTTTAACTTGCACCGCCGCTTGCACTTCAAAACCGTTTACAGAAGGAGAGAAGTAAGCAATGGTATCGCCTTCAGACGTTTTTGCCGCATTTGTAAAGCCTAGGTATTCATATTGATCAACCGCATCTTGAATCGCATTGTTGTAGATTGTGTCGAATGAACCAATTTGAACTTTACCAAAGTTACCTTGCAAGCCAACAAAAGCTTGGTCTAAGTCAGCTTTACCATTGTCTTCAGCACCCGATTTTTGGTCTGCATCAAATTCTAGTTCGTACTTGAAGAAAGCGGTCAAATCATCATTGATTTTAGTCTCGCCTTTTAAACCAATAGTAGAACCGTTATCTTCAAAGTTGCCGCCAGCATCTTTATCTGCATAGGCGTATTGAATGTTACCGTAAACATCTACTGTAGAACCTTCAGCAGCATAAGCAGATACAGACGCAAGAGCTGCGCTAGATACAGCAATAGCAATAATCGATTTTTTCATTCTCGTTTCCCTTTTAAATGTTTGTACGCTTTTTCTTGTAGGCGCTTGATATGTGCAAGCAACAGTCAAACAATCTAAACTTTCCACAGAAATTGACAACCTAGTGCAAGCTAATTGCATCAAGTATCCGCTATGTGTGCTATTTTTGTGAAATATTACATATAAAAAGGATTTCCCATCACTATTTCATACCAGACAAATTAAAAAACCATTAAATAACAATGATTTATAAAAAAGCGCGAGATAATGTGCATATGAAGAAACAAAAAAATCAAATCAGTTCGAAAATTTTTCGTCAATACAGAAGGGAAATCTTGCTTTAAGAGAAAATTAAGATGAATAAGGACCGGAAAAATAAGGGCAAAGAGGGCAAAAAAACCCTCTTAGAGGAAAAAAACGCTGTTACCACATTAAATCATCAGGAATTTTAAAGTCAGCGTAAGGGTCATCATCAACACTTTCAACACGGTTATTACAAACAAGTACGTAAGAAGCATCACGCTCATTAATCTTGACAGCCACAGGCTCAGGGACAATCTCATACTGCTGTTCAAGCTTAACAATAGCCAAACGACCCCGACTTAAATCATCATGCATTGACTGGCTTATATATAACTGCTTCACTTTTTTACTGTCTGTAAAATGATAGGCAATGTCACCGTCCTCTTTCCGAATACGGTTTTGCTCTATCATCTGTCTAATCTGACCTTGAATTGCCTTATGCTCAGCAAGTTTTTGGCGCTCTAAATTTAATGCTCTATCTTTCTCTGCTTTCTCAAGTCTTTGTTGCTTTAGAGACTCCTGTCGCTCAGTATCATCAGTGGCAAGCATCTTGCCTTTTTTAATTTTTTGCTTCTGTTGAAGCGTCTCAGCTTTTAGCTTTTTAACTTTCTTTTTATCAACGAGTCCCAACACCCAATAACTGCTCTTGCAATGACTTAACAGCCATAAAACGTCACCTCACGTTTCTAAAATCAATAGTTCAAATCAATACTGTACTTAAAAAGTTCAGCCTACAAAAACAAAAAAAGCGACTTAGAAGTCGCTTTTTAGCATTCGCACTGCTGAGTATAACCTCAGCAACGTTACCTTATAAAGGTGTAACGTTTTGAGCTTCTGGGCCTTTTTTGCCTTGAGCTACTTGGAATTCAACTTTTTGGCCTTCAGCCAAAGTTTTGAAACCAGAAGTGTTGATTGCAGAGAAATGAACAAAAACATCAGGACCAGAATCCTGAGTGATGAAACCGAAACCTTTAGTTTCGTTGAAAAATTTTACTGTACCAGTTACTACGTCAGACATGTCTGTTTATCCTGTAGGTTAAGTTAATTTATACGCAGGCGCTAGTCGCCTACGTTATAGTGCTAAAAAAACTCGGTATTACTTATGACTTAACAGGACCGAACATACATGACGTAATATTCGCAACTCTGGACATAAATATTGCCAACTCTTTTAAACGAAACTGATTGTAGTCCGCTTTCAGTCGCTGGGTCAATCAAGTTTTGAACAATTTTTAATAAAACAGCACAAAGAATGCCCTTAAATCTCCAAAAGTCGATCCTATCTCATTGTATTTAATGGTTTTATAGGTTAAAAATTGAAGAATAATAATTTCAAAAAACATAAATGCTACTTGACTTCAAAAGTATCACCATTAGCTATTACATAGTTAAATTTAGAGTTACGTTAAGTGTTATGTGTATAAAACATTCGCAAGCTATAGAGCATGCCTGATCATGATTAGGCCTCCCTCAAGAGACCCACAGAACCAAGATTTACAAGTTCGCTAACTAAACTGCAAAACCACTGTTGCTATGTTGTAGGCAGAAGATAGTCAGTTATCTTGGATAAGATAATATGTCTCGGTCTCGACAAAAAGGCATCTCATGCTGCGTCGGGCTAAAGCCACGATCGACAAAAACTATATAAATCAAAATTTTGAAAAAATATATAACAATTGCCTTAGGTTGGAATCGCTCTGCCACGTTGTGAGCCTACGAAACAGGCGCAAGCGAAGCGAATACCAGGGTGATATATAGTTAAACCCCTGTAGGTCGGTCTTCAGGCCGTCAAAAAAGCTCGCGACAACACATCACGTCTTGTCGAGCTAAAGCCACGACCTACAAAAACCTGAACCAAGTGTAGGTCGGCCTTTAGGCCGTCAAAAGCGAAGCGAATACCAAGGTGATGGTGATGCACCTCGGCCCCTTTCCTTGAGACGAAAAAAAGCCCTGACAGCGTTAGCTATCAGGGCCTTCTTAATATAAAGCTTGATGATGGATGCTTATCCCCTTGCGGGATGCTTATCCCCTTGCGGGATGCTTATCCCCTTGCGGGATGCTTATCCCCTTGCGGGATGCTTATCCCCTTGCGGGATGCTTATCCCTCACATGCGAGTCTTTGATAAAGAGCCCCACACGTACGTGGGAAGGATCATGCTACGTCCCTGAAACGAAAAAACCCCACCCTACTGAGTAGGGCGGGGTTTCTCTTAATATAAAGCTTGACGACGACCTACTCTCACATGGGATCTCCCACACTACCATCGGCGATGGCGCTTTTCACTTCTGAGTTCGGGATGGGATCAGGTGGTTCAACGCCTCTATGATCGTCAAGCAATTCGTTTTGCGTTTTGTTCTGGCTGGACTCTTTTCGTCTCACCACAACACGCGAATACGTGCTTGGATCTTTAACAATTCATTTTGAAATAGTGATAACCAAGTATCAAACCGATGCTCATCATTGCTGATGCTTTATCGTAATCTGTGTCTGTGATTGTAGCGTTTCCGCTTTAAAAACCACTTTGGTGTTATATGGTCAAGCCTCACGAGCAATTAGTATTGGTTAGCTCAATGCCTCACAGCACTTACACACCCAACCTATCAACGTCCTAGTCTCGAACGGCTCTTTAGGGAACTTATGTTCCAGTGAGATCTTATCTTAAGGGAGGCTTCCCGCTTAGATGCTTTCAGCGGTTATCCCGTCCGAACATAGCTACCCGGCAATGCCACTGGCGTGACAACCGGAACACCAGAGGTTCGTCCACTCCGGTCCTCTCGTACTAGGAGCAGCTCCTCTCAAATCTCAAACGTCCACGGCAGATAGGGACCGAACTGTCTCACGACGTTCTAAACCCAGCTCGCGTACCACTTTAAATGGCGAACAGCCATACCCTTGGGACCGGCTTCAGCCCCAGGATGTGATGAGCCGACATCGAGGTGCCAAACACCGCCGTCGATGTGAACTCTTGGGCGGTATCAGCCTGTTATCCCCGGAGTACCTTTTATCCGTTGAGCGATGGCCCTTCCATACAGAACCACCGGATCACTAAGACCTACTTTCGTACCTGCTCGACGTGTCTGTCTCGCAGTTAAGCGTGCTTTTGCCTTTACACTCTATGCATGATTTCCGACCATGCTGAGCACACCTTCGTGCTCCTCCGTTACTCTTTGGGAGGAGACCGCCCCAGTCAAACTACCCACCACACAGTGTCCTCGATCCGGATTACGGACCTGAGTTAGAACCTCAAACATACCAGGGTGGTATTTCAAGAGTGGCTCCACGGTAACTGGCGTCACCGCTTCAAAGCCTCCCACCTATCCTACACAAGTAGGTTCAAAGTTCACTGTGAAGCTATAGTAAAGGTTCACGGGGTCTTTCCGTCTAGCCGCGGATACACAGCATCTTCACTGCGATTTCAATTTCACTGAGTCTCGGGTGGAGACAGTGTGGCCATCGTTACGCCATTCGTGCAGGTCGGAACTTACCCGACAAGGAATTTCGCTACCTTAGGACCGTTATAGTTACGGCCGCCGTTTACTTGGGCTTCGATCAAGAGCTTCGCTTGCGCTAACCCCATCAATTAACCTTCAAGCACCGGGCAGGCGTCACACCCTATACGTCCACTTTCGTGTTTGCAGAGTGCTGTGTTTTTAATAAACAGTCGCAGCCACCTGGTATCTTCGACCGACTAGTGCTTACGGAGCAAGTCCTTCACACCGGCCGGCGTACCTTCTCCCGAAGTTACGGTACCATTTTGCCTAGTTCCTTCACCCGAGTTCTCTCAAGCGCCTTGGTATTCTCTACCTGACCACCTGTGTCGGTTTGGGGTACGGTTCCTGCATATCTGAAGCTTAGAAGTTTTTCCTGGAAGCATGGCATCAACCACTTCGCCCAAAAGAGGCTTCGTCATCAGTTCTCGGTCTTAAAAGGGCCGGATTTGCCTAAGCCCTAAACCTACCGCCTTAAACACAGACAACCATCGCTGTGCTGGCCTAGCCTTCTCCGTCTCTCCATCGCAATATGCACGAGTACAGGAATATTAACCTGTTTCCCATCGACTACGCATTTCTGCCTCGCCTTAGGGGCCGACTCACCCTGCCCTGATTAACATGGGACAGGAAACCTTGGTCTTCCGGCGGGGAAGTTTTTCACTCCCCTTATCGTTACTCATGTCAACATTCGCACTTCTGATACCTCCAGCCTGCCTTACAGCTTGACCTTCAACGGCTTACAGAACGCTCCTCTACCATGCCTAGTAAACTAAGCATCCGTAGCTTCGGTGTACAGTTTTAGCCCCGTTATATCTTCCGCGCAGGCCGACTCGACTAGTGAGCTATTACGCTTTCTTTAAAGGATGGCTGCTTCTAAGCCAACCTCCTAGCTGTCTAAGCCTTCCCACATCGTTTCCCACTTAACTGTAACTTTGGGACCTTAGCTGACGGTCTGGGTTGTTTCCCTTTCCACGACGGACGTTAGCACCCGCCGTGTGTCTCCCGTAATTGCACTCATTGGTATTCGGAGTTTGCATGGGGTTGGTAAGTCGGGATGACCCCCTAGCCCAAACAGTGCTCTACCCCCAATGGTGAGATACGAGGCGCTACCTAAATAGCTTTCGAGGAGAACCAGCTATCTCCGAGCTTGATTAGCCTTTCACTCCTATCCACAAGTCATCCCCAGCCTTTTCAACGGATGTGGGTTCGGTCCTCCAGTTGATGTTACTCAACCTTCAACCTGCTCATGGATAGATCGCCCGGTTTCGGGTCTATTCCCAGCAACTAAACGCCCTATTAAGACTCGGTTTCCCTACGGCTCCACTACATGTTTAACCTTGCTACTGAAAATAAGTCGTTGACCCATTATACAAAAGGTACGCAGTCACGGAACAAGTCCGCTCCCACTGCTTGTACGTACACGGTTTCAGGATCTATTTCACTCCCCTCACAGGGGTTCTTTTCGCCTTTCCCTCACGGTACTGGTTCACTATCGGTCAGTCAGGAGTATTTAGCCTTGGAGGATGGTCCCCCCATATTCAGACAGGATAACACGTGTCCCGTCCTACTCGTTTTCATGATTAAGGTGTTTTCGTATACGGGGCTATCACCCTCTATCGCGGCACTTTCCAGAGCCTTCTACTAACACCAAAACCACTTAAGGGCTAATCCCCTTTCGCTCGCCGCTACTTAGGGAATCTCGGTTGATTTCTTTTCCTAAGGGTACTTAGATGTTTCAGTTCCCCTCGTTCGCCTCCTCACAGCTATGTATTCACTGTGGGATACTCTACAAGTAGAGTGGGTTCCCCCATTCGGACATGTTCGGATCAAAGCCTGTTTATCGACTCCCCGAACCTTTTCGCAGATTACCACGTCCTTCATCGCCTCTGACTGCCAAGGCATCCACCGTGCACGCTTGGTCACTTGACCATATAACCCAAAATAGTTTCGGATCACATACCAAAGGGCTTTTGTACCCCTCTGGATTTACGATTTAGAAAGTCATCTAGGTTAAAGATGCTTTCCACCGGTTTGACGCTTGATTATCGTCTATTTCAAAATTCGAATTGTTAAAGAGCAAGTTTAGTGCAAAGCACTAAGTCAGAGACTAAAAATCACCCAACACACGAATGCATAAGATGTTTAGCGTCTTGCTTAGAACTCTCTTCTAATCTTTTACACAGAATGATCAGTAAATGGTGGAGCTATGCGGGATCGAACCGCAGACCTCCTGCGTGCAAAGCAGGCGCTCTCCCAGCTGAGCTATAGCCCCATTACTTACTAGATCGTATTTGGTTAATCGAAGAACATATCTTCAATTAAATACCAGAATTTCAAGAACAAGGCTTTTAAGGCCGACGTTTACTTGCTAAACGAGAACTTAAATAACACAGTTATTGGAATTCTGGTGGGTCTGGGCCGATTTGAACGGCCGACCTCACCCTTATCAGGGGTGCGCTCTAACCAACTGAGCTACAGACCCAAATACTTTCTGTGCTTCTCATAAATTAGACATCAGATAATTTGTGTGAACGCTCACCAGAGGTTTCTATCGTTTAAGGAGGTGATCCAGCCCCAGGTTCCCCTAGGGCTACCTTGTTACGACTTCACCCCAGTCATTGACCACTCCGTGGTAAGCGTCCTCCTTACGGTTAGACTACCTACTTCTGGAGCAATCAACTCCCATGGTGTGACGGGCGGTGTGTACAAGGCCGGGAACGTATTCACCGTGACATTCTGATTCACGATTACTAGCGATTCCGACTTCATGGAGTCGAGTTGCAGACTCCAATCCGGACTACGACGTACTTTCTGGGATTCGCTTACTCTCGCAAGTTCGCAGCCCTCTGTATACGCCATTGTAGCACGTGTGTAGCCCTACTCGTAAGGGCCATGATGACTTGACGTCGTCCCCACCTTCCTCCGGTTTGTCACCGGCAGTCTCCTTAAAGTTCTCGGCATTACCCGCTAGCAAGTAAGGATAAGGGTTGCGCTCGTTACGGGACTTAACCCAACATTTCACAACACGAGCTGACGACAGCCATGCAGCACCTGTCTCAGAGTTCCCGAAGGCACAAACACATCTCTGCGTTCTTCTCTGGATGTCAAGAGTAGGTAAGGTTCTTCGCGTTGCGTCGAATTAAACCACATGCTCCACCGCTTGTGCGGCCCCCGTCAATTCATTTGAGTTTTAACCTTGCGGCCGTACTCCCCAGGCGGTCTACTTATTGCGTTAGCTGCGCCACTAAGTCATTACAACCCAACGGCTAGTAGACATCGTTTACGGCGTGGACTACCAGGGTATCTAATCCTGTTTGCTCCCCACGCTTTCGCACCTCAGTGTCAGTATTAGTCCAGGGTGTCGCCTTCGCCACTGATGTTCCTTCCTATATCTACGCATTTCACCGCTACACAGGAAATTCCACACCCCTCTACCATACTCTAGCCTGCCAGTATCGGGTGCCATTCCAAGGTTGAGTCCTGGGATTTCACATCCGACTTAACAAACCACCTACGCGCGCTTTACGCCCAGTAATTCCGATTAACGCTTGCACCCTCTGTATTACCGCGGCTGCTGGCACAGAGTTAGCCGGTGCTTCTTCTGGGGCTAACGTCAAGATAATTGGGTATTAACCAATCACCCTTCCTCACCCCTGAAAGTGCTTTACAACCCTAAGGCCTTCTTCACACACGCGGCATGGCTGGATCAGGCTTGCGCCCATTGTCCAATATTCCCCACTGCTGCCTCCCGTAGGAGTCTGGGCCGTGTCTCAGTCCCAGTGTGACTGGTCATCCTCTCAGACCAGTTAGAGATCGTCGCCTTGGTAGGCCTTTACCCTACCAACTAGCTAATCTCACGCAGGCTCATCTAATAGCGGAAGGCTCCGAAAAGTCCCCTCCTTTCCCCCTCAGGGCGTATGCGGTATTAGCATGCGTTTCCACATGTTGTCCCCCTCTACTAGGTAGATTCCTACGCGTTACTCACCCGTCCGCCGCTCGTCACCCAAGAAACAAGTTTCTCCGTGCTACCGCTCGACTTGCATGTGTTAAGCCTGCCGCCAGCGTTCAATCTGAGCCATGATCAAACTCTTCAGTTAAAAAGTTTGCTTACTCAAAATCTATTACACTAACAATAACTTAATCATTTCATCATCCCGAAGAACAACAAAACAACATAAAGCGAATTGACGTGTTAGACGTTTCGCAAGACTTCAATTTTTTTGACCATCTCGAATCAGTTAAAAACCAATCCGGACAATCTTCTGAAGCCTCCAGCGAGCGCCCACACAAATTATCTGATTATCTATTTTAAAGAGCGTCTGATACTTCGTTCAACTTACTTATCTTAGTAAGTGCAAACTCTTGTTTGCGTCGTTGTCCGTGTCAGTGGAGGCGTATAATACAGCCTAGAAGTTTTAGCGCAAGCTCTTTTTTTGTTTTTTTTATAATTTAATTAATAAACTCTCAAATAAACAAAAAGACACCGAAGTGTCTTTTTGAAAGCAGGCTATTAAACACTAACCACCAACATAACTTAGCATTACACCAGCCGCCACAGCTGAACCGATAACACCAGCGACATTTGGCCCCATCGCATGCATTAATAAGAAATTTTGCTTATTTGCTTCCAAACCTATTTTATTAGCTACTCGTGCCGCCATTGGAACAGCCGACACACCTGCGGCACCAATCAACGGGTTGATTGCCTCTTTGGAGAATTTATTCATTAACTTCGCCATCAATACACCAGACGCAGTGCCGATTGAGAAAGCAATTAGCCCTAAGCTCAAGATCCCCAAGGTTTCTAAGTTCAAAAACGCTTCCGAACTCAATTTTGAGCCCACACCAAGACCAAGAAAAATAGTCACTATGTTTATTAACGCGTTTTGTGCAGTATCACTCAATCTATCCACTACACCACATTCGCGCATCAAATTACCGAAACAGAACATACCAAGTAAAGGTGCGGCCGAAGGCAAAAACATCGCAACCAAAATTGTCACTACAATAGGAAAGACAATTTTTTCTTTCTTAGATACAGGCCTAAGTTGCTCCATCTTGATGGAACGTTCTTCTTTCGTCGTAAGGGCCGCATAATTGGTGGTTGAATGAGAGGTACTAGCGCCATATAAGAATAAGCAGCTACAGCAATTGCCCCCAACAAATCAGGCGCCAATCTACTAGCAACAAAAATAGCCGTCGGCCCATCGGCACCACCGATAATGCCGATAGCGGCCGCGTCAGCTAATGTAAAGTCCATTATCCCAAATGCCCCAAGCAACACAGCCCCAATGACGGTCGCAAAAATACCAAACTGAGCCGCCGCTCCAAGAAGCAAGGTTTTCGGATTGGCTAGCATAGGACCAAAATCCGTCATTGCTCCGACGCCCATGAAAATCAACAGCGGGAACAATCCCGTCTCTATACCGCCATGATAAATGTAATACTGAAGACCTCCAGGGGAAACCATATGACCAGCAGCGTCATAAACAGGTGCCGCCATGAAACCAGCCCCAGGAATATTAACCAAAACCGCACCAATACCGATAGGCAGAAGCAACAGCGGCTCAAAGCCTTTTTTGATTGCTAAAAACACCAACAATAAGCCGACACAAATCATCACCAACTGCCCAAACTCAAGCTGGTAAATCCCCGTGTCGTGATAAAGATTTAATAATTTATTTTCCATGTTGAATTGATTCCTTTCACTACAGAGTAAGAAGTGACTGACCGACTTTTACGGAATCACCTTCTTTCACATTAATGGAACCAACAACTCCAGATCTAGGCGCCGATATTTCTGTCTCCATTTTCATCGCTTCCAATATCATCACGGTATCACCTTCTTCAACATGCTGACCTGGAGAAACCAAAACCCGAAAGATATTACCCGCTAACGGCGATGGCACATTTTCACCAGATGACGCGGCAGACGCAGAAGACTGCTTAACCGAAGCGCCTTGCGAATGCTCTATCGGCTGGATGTTGCTCACATCCCCCCTCTGATACCTGAACAACAAAACTCTGCCCAGAAACTGAAACGGTATAAACACTGACCTCATTAGGCCCAGCACTTGCAATAGCAGGCTTACTGTCAACAACAGCATCACTCAATGTTGGTACTGGCTCAAACGCACTAGCATCTCCACGATTCTGAAGAAACTTAAGACCAATTTGCGGAAACAAAGCATAGGTCAAAACGTCATCGATTTGATCATCCGCCAAAGCAATGTTTTTTTCTTTTGAAAGAGCAACCAACTCTTCTGTTAATTTATCCATCTCAGGTGAGAGCAAATCCGCTGGCCGACAAGTAATTGCCTCTGCACCATCCAGCACACGCGCTTGCAACTCTTTATTAAACTCAGCAGGAGCCGCGCCGTATTCACCCTTCAAAATACCAGCTGTTTCCTTTGAAATAGACTTATAACGTTCTCCCGTCAACACATTTAACACAGCTTGAGTACCAACAATCTGTGATGTAGGTGTTACCAAAGGAATCAAACCTAAATCTTCGCGAACCCTAGGAATTTCTTTCAATACTTCATCAAACTTATCTGCAGCGCCCTGCTCTTTTAGCTGACTTTCCATATTGGTGAGCATGCCGCCAGGCACCTGAGCAATCAGTATACGAGAATCCGTTCCACGAAGAGAGCCTTCAAATTTCGCATACTTTTTTCTGACTTCGCGGAAATAAGCGGCAATCTCCTCCAACAGCTCCAAATCTAAACCTGTATCTCTATCTGTACCCTGCAACGCCGCCACAATAGATTCTGTTGCACTATGACCGTAAGTCATCGACATGGAGGAAATGGCGGTATCCACTCGATCAACACCAGCTTCAACTGCTTTTAAAATCGTCATATCAGACAAACCTGAAGTGGCGTGCGCATGCAACTGCACCTCTAATTGCGTTTGCGCTTTCAATAGGCTCACCAACTCGAATGCATCATACGGCGTCAGGATGCCAGACATATCTTTTATCGCAATAGAATCTGCCCCCATATCTTCCAGTCTTTTGGCATAATCCACCCAATTTTTGGTGGTATGAACTCGGCTCTTGGTATAAGAAATCGTCCCTTGCGCATGCTTATCTTGCTGCTTAACTGCCTTGATCGCCGTTTCTAAATTGCGCGGATCATTCATTGCGTCAAAAATTCGAAAAACATCCACCCCATTCAAAGCCGCACGCTCAACAAACTTACTCACCACATCATCCGCATAGTGACGATACCCCAAAAGATTCTGTCCACGCAGTAGCATTTGCTGAGGTGTTTTAGGCATCGCTTTTTTCAGCTCACGGATACGCTCCCAAGGATCCTCACCGATAAAGCGAATACATGCATCAAATGTTGCGCCTCCCCAGGATTCAAGTGACCAAAATCCAACTCGATCCAGTTTTTCAGCAATAGGAAGCATATCGTCGATACGCATACGCGTGGCAAATAAGGATTGATGAGCATCACGCAAAACGACATCAGTAATGCCTAGAGGTTGCTTAGTTGTTGTCATATTTCAGCCTCAAATAGATCAAGAAAGTTAGAATTAAGAGTTAACGTTTTTATTGTTTCTATGCTGATGCACGGCCGCCGTGATCACCGCCACCATTTGAGCATCAACAACTGATTTGTCAGAAGACTTAGGCATAGCACTTGACGAGGTAACTGGGGGCAACTCGGGAAACAGATGATTAAGTAAACGAGACATGTAACTTGTGGCATAAATTAAAATCACTAAAAACAGAAACACAAAGCCCATTCCTAGAACCATCAACCCCAAACCATCTTCCAGCAACTCACCCATAACATCGACACCTTTGTTATCGCCTTGTTTGTGCTCCTCTAATGTGATCAGATGCACAACCAACAGCACTGTTTACTTTGATGATTAGTTTTTTACCACAAACCAGAACAGTTTCATATTTTTTTTGCATAACAGTTAGACTTATTTCGTGAACATTTCCCCCAAAACGCCCTACCCCGTAAAAAAACCAACAAACAATAAAAACATTGTCCTGGCCGTCGCCCCCATGGAAGGCGTTATGGATCACACCATGAGAAACCTACTGTCAAAAATTGGTGGCATGGACTATCTAGTCTCAGAATTCATTAGAGTCACCCAGCACCCAATACCAACCACCACATTCACGCGCCTTGTCCCTGAAAATAGCAATAAAGCAACAACCGCTCACAATCACCCTGTTCACACTCAACTACTAGGCAGTAACGCAGAACTCATGGCAGAGAGCGCTCTCAATGCTATACAAGCTGGCGCAACACACATTGACGTGAATTTTGGATGCCCTTCCAAACGCGTCAACGGACATGGTGGTGGCTCATTTTTACTGCAAACCCCAGGTGCACTTTATGACATCATGAATGCGATTCGAAAAACACTACCCGACGAAATACCTGTATCCGCAAAAATTCGCCTGGGCTTCGAAGATGAAGCTCTGCTGTTTGATAATGTGGCCGCCATTGAAGCGGCTGGTGTTGGTACATTAACAATCCATGGGCGCACCAAAAAAGATGGCTATAAAGGACCAGCACGATGGGAAAAAATAGGAAAAATCCAAGACATAACAAACATGAACGTCGTTGCTAATGGAGACATAGTAGACACAGAGTCACTTTTGCACTGCCTGTCTATTACAGGTTGTCAGCATTTTATGATTGGACGAGGCTCACTTAACAACCCATTTGTTTTTCAGCAAATCAGAAACGAACTGAACGGACAAAAAAACACAATAGACACCGCCATACTAAAAACACTCTTCGCAGACTATAGCACCGAACTACAAAAGTACTATGACGATATTGTTACGCTAGGCAGACTAAAACAATGGTGTGGACATTTGAGGTTTAATTTTGATGAAATCAAAGAGAATCTGCAGATATTAAGACATTGCAGCAGCGTAAAAGAGCTAACGCAGACATTCGAAAATATTAGAAAAATATGAGAGAGTATTTTATTAAAAAATACGATAGTAATGAAAAAGAATTGGACATTATTGAGGTGTATAGGAATGGTGCACCCGAGAGGATTCGAACCTCTGACCGCTCGGTTCGTAGCCGAGTACTCTATCCAGCTGAGCTACGGGTGCGTAGCAGTAAATACTTTAAATAAATAACTTTAAAAAGATTACTTTAAATCATTTTTTATATTGGTGCACCCGAGAGGATTCGAACCTCTGACCGCTCGGTTCGTAGCCGAGTACTCTATCCAGCTGAGCTACGGGTGCATAGCAATATTTTTTCACGACAACACTTTAAAGTGGATAGCTTTAAAATGTTAAAAAAAGAATGGTGCACCCGAGAGGATTCGAACCTCTGACCGCTCGGTTCGTAGCCGAGTACTCTATCCAGCTGAGCTACGGGTGCATCACAATTTTTTATCTTTTACTTAGAGCGGATAGCCTCTAAGAAGACGAACTTGAAATGGCGGAGAGTGAGGGATTCGAACCCTCGATGAGTTTCACCCCATACTCCCTTAGCAGGGGAGCGCCTTCGGCCACTCGGCCAACTCTCCGTAACAAGTGGGGCGCATTATATACGACACATTTGTCTTGTAAAGGCTTTTTTAAAAATTAATCTTCAGAAATTTGATCGTCTTGTTCTTTTTGGATACGAAGGTATATTTCTTCGCGGTGAACAGATACATCTTTAGGCGCATTAATGCCAATACGCACTTGATTCCCTTTTACACCTAATACAGTGACAGAAACTTCATCACCAACCATTAAAGTTTCACCGACACGACGAGTAAGAATAAGCATAAGAATATCTCCCTGTAATAGCTTTTAACATTTATTAAGAAGAACTGCCCGACAAATCTTGTAGGGCAATTCCTACAAAAGTAATTGTAGCCTCTCAATAAAAATTAAACCATCCATTAATTAAGGCTTTTGTGTATCCAAATGTTACGCTTCTCTCACTTCTGGTGTCGCATCACTCAACTTAAATGCAGAATGTAACGCTCGGACAGCCAACTCCATGTATTTTTCATCAATGATGACCGACACTTTAATTTCCGAAGTAGAAATCAACTGTATATTGATAGACTCAGCCGCTAACGCTTTGAACATAGTACTGGCGACGCCAGCATGAGAGCGCATACCAACCCCTACAATAGACACCTTAGCGATTTTTGCATCAGATAAAACAGCACTGGCGCCAAGCTCTTCAGCGATTAAGTTCAGCGTCGACAAAGCTTTATCATATTCATTACGATGTACAGTAAACGTAAAATCCGTAGTGCCATCCACCGACACGTTTTGCACAATCATATCCACTTCAATGTTGGCATCACTGATAGGCCCAAGAATACGAGAGGCAATGCCTGGAATATCAGGCACCCTTTTCAAGGTTAATTTCGCTTCGTCTCTATTAAATGCAATTCCAGAAACCGCTGGCTGCTCCATACCCTTAACCCCCTCAGTTGTAATCAATGTACCTTCACCCTCAACAAAACTAGACAGCACCCTTAGCGGCACTTGATATTTACCTGCAAATTCAACAGAACGAATTTGCAATACCTTAGAGCCTAGGCTGGCCATTTCCAACATTTCCTCAAAGGTGATTTTATCTAAGCGTCGTGCGCTATCTACTACGCGAGGATCGGTAGTATAAACACCGTCCACATCGGTATAGATTTGACACTCATCCGCCTTCAAAGCGGCAGCAAGCGCAACGCCTGTGGTATCAGAGCCACCACGACCTAACGTCGTAATATTGCCAAGCTCATCCGCGCCTTGAAAACCAGCCGCAACAATAACACGACCTGCATCCAAATCAGCACGCATCGCCTCTGTGTCTATCTTTTGAATTCGAGCCTTGCCATGAGCGCTGTCAGTGGTGATACGGATCTGAGAACCGGTATAAGAACGAGCGTCAAGGCCACGCTTCATCAAGGCTATCGACAATAAAGCAATCGTCACCTGCTCCCCTGTTGATAGCAGCACATCCATTTCTCTAGCACTTGGTGACGCATCAATGCGCTTTGCAAGCTCGATCAGTCTATTGGTTTCACCACTCATAGCGGAAACAACCACAACGATGTCATCTCCTTGCTGCTTATGCTTCAACACTCGGTCCGCAACGGCCTCGATACGTTCTATTGTACCAACCGAGGTGCCACCGTATTTTTGAACTAACAACGCCATATTCTTCACTACCCAAATCAAAGCTCAAACAGAGCGAATCAAGTTATACTCTTTCAGCAACCCAATCAGACACCAATGCCAGCGCCGCAGATAAGCCATCTGGATTATTACCACCCGCTTGAGCCATATCAGGACGACCACCACCTTTACCATCAACATAAGGCGCAATCATCTTAATCAAATCACCAGCCTTCACATTTTTTGTCAGTTCTTTGGTCACACCAGCGATCAAACTTACTTTGCCATCGTTCACCGAAGCCAATAAAATGACAGCGGACTCAAGCTTACTTTTCAGCTCATCTAGTAAGTCACGCAACGCTTTTGGATCTTCCACCTCAACCTGAGCGACCAACAACTTACCGCCATTAATCTCCACCGCTTGAGAGGCTAAATCAGCACCCGCTAACGCCGCCATTTTGCCTTTCAGTACGTCCAATTCTTTTTGCAAACTGCGCGCGTGATCATTCAAAGCAACCACTTTGTCTAAGACACTATCTTTGTTGCCTTTGACAAGGCTAGCAATACCATCAAGAACCGATTCAGTCTGACGAGTTGTGTCTATTGCCACTTTACCCGTCACCGCTTCAATACGACGAACGCCCGCCGCAATACCGCTTTCTGTGATAATTTTAAAGAAACCGATATCGCCTGTACGACTGACATGAGTACCACCACACAACTCGATTGAGTAATCAGCCCCCATTGTCAAGACACGCACTTCGCTGTCATATTTCTCACCAAACAAGGCCATAGCGCCTTTCGCTTTTGCAGATTCAACATCCATAATGTCGGTTTCTACCGGACGATTTAAACGAATTTGCTCGTTTACCATGTCTTCAATTTGCTCGATTTCCGTCGCACTAACACCTTCAAAATGCGAGAAGTCAAAACGCAAACGCTCAGGGTTTACCAAAGAGCCTTTTTGTGAAACATGATCACCCAGAACACGACGTAAGGCCTCGTGCATTAAGTGAGTAGCTGAGTGATTCAGTGTGGTTGCCATGCGCAAAGTACGATCTACTTCACCAGTCACTTGATCACCCACCGCCAAACGACCTTCTTTTAGCTCACCATGGTGCAAATGCGCTTTCGCTTGCTTCGTCGTGTTAGACACCTTAAACGCGCCCGTACCACGTAACCAACCTTGATCGCCAACCTGACCACCTGATTCAGCATAAAAAGGCGTCGATTTCAAAATCACAGCAGCAGCTTGACCCGCTTCAATCGCCTCAACAGGAGCACCATCAACCAGAATCATCTCCACGACACACGCACCGTCTAGGTTCTCGTACCCGGTAAACTCAGTCACAGAGTCCAGCTTAACGCCGCTTGACATGTCCATAGAGAAGTTACTGGCTGAACGAGCACGCGCACGCTGTGCGTCCATTGCCACTGCAAATCCAGCTTCGTCTATTTCTAAATCATTTTCACGCGCCACATCGTTGGTCAAATCTGCTGGAAAACCGTAAGTGTCGTAAAGCTTAAAGACCGTCTCACCCGGAATAATTTTCTGATCGCCTAACTCAGAAATCGCCTCTTCAAGAATCTTCATGCCTTGATCAAGGGTTTTAGCGAACTGCTCCTCTTCTTTTAATAGAATAGAAGCCACTCGCTCTTTTAATTTCGTTAACTCTGGGTAAGCCTCACCCATTTCACTATCAAGCGCGTCGACCAGCTTATGGAAAAACACGCCTTTTTGGCCTAGTTTATTACCGTGACGAATCGCACGACGAATAATACGGCGCAACACATAACCACGACCCTCATTGGATGGAATCACACCGTCAACAATCATGAAGGAACAAGAACGAATGTGGTCAGCAATAACTCGAAGAGACTGCGCACTCAGATCTTGAGTACCCACCACTTGTGCCGCGGCTTTAATGAGATTTTGGAACAAATCGATTTCGTAGTTACTATGAACGCCTTGCAAAATCGCCGCGATACGCTCCAAGCCCATTCCAGTATCGACAGACGGCTTAGGCAATGGCGCCATAGTGCCATCGGCAGAACGGTTAAACTGCATGAAAACCACGTTCCAGATTTCAATGAAACGGTCGCCATCTTCTTCAGGAGAACCTGGAGGCCCACCCCAAATATGCTCACCGTGATCATAAAACACTTCCGAACAAGGACCACAAGGACCGGTATCGCCCATTGCCCAGAAATTATCAGACTGATAACGACCGCCTTTGTTATCACCAATACGAATAATTTTCTCTACTGGCAATCCAATATCTTTGTTCCAAATATCAAAAGCTTCGTCGTCTTCTGCATAAACCGTTACCAACAGCTTTTCTGTTGGTAGCTTTAAAACGACCGTTAGAAACTCCCAAGCGTAATGAATCGCGTCTTTTTTGAAATAATCGCCAAAGCTGAAGTTACCCAACATTTCAAAAAATGTATGGTGACGTGCGGTATAACCGACGTTTTCCAAGTCATTGTGTTTACCACCTGCCCGAACACAACGCTGAGACGTCGTTGCTCGTGAGTATGGGCGAATATCTTCCCCCAAAAACACATCTTTAAACTGGACCATGCCAGCATTGGTAAACAGCAAGGTCGGATCATTTCCAGGAACCAATGAGCTGGATTCCACAATCTGATGCTGCTTACTTTCAAAGTACGATAAAAATGACTGACGTAGTTCAGAACTCTTCATAATGGGATGAGTCTCTATCTCTATTTTCTGGACGAATTGGATTGCGTGAATGGCAGATTACTACATGCCTACTCGATGCAACGAAAAGCACAAAATAGTACACGCAAAGGATAGGTGTTTTCAAAAGAAACCGTCGTAATTTGACGCTTATTTTGTGTATAAGTTAAGCAAAAGTAGGTTTTACGGAAGTAAACCTACTTTTGCTTAATGTTTCTTGAAAGGTATTACTGAGCGTTTTCACCACGCGTATAACGATAATGAGGTCGAGCCGTCATTCTAGTCACGAGTCTCATACCCGATTGTACCAGCATAATCCGCAACCTCTTCAACAGGCACATCCCCTCCCCACAATACCACTTCCTGCCCCATAGCGAGTTCAGAAGCAACATTTTGCATGCGCACCGTGATCATATCCATGGAGACTCGACCAGCAAGACAGGCCGCTTCGCCATTAATTTGCAACGGCGTACCATTTACAGCATGGCGAGGATAGCCATCACCATAACCCACGGCGACCGTAGCCAAAATATGATCTTCTGCAGCCACATAGCCAAGACCATAGCCCACTCTATCACCCTGTTTAAGCTTACGCGTCGAAATCACCTTTGATGATAACGTCATGGCAGGACGCAAACCAATCGATCGCCCACTGACCTCGGCAAAAGGTGAAATCCCATATAGCATGATACCAGGGCGAATCCAGCCGCCTTCAGGAACGCTCCACTTCATAATCGCAGCCGAATTCGCTACGCTGGCTTCAATATCACCTATCGATTGACGAGCTTGTTCAAAATACGCCAGCTGCTGCATCGTCGTTAAATCCGACAAATCATCGGCACAAGCAAAATGTGTCATTAACACCACTTCACCCACTTGGCCACAGCCTTTTAGTGCCGCCACAAATGCCGGAGCCGTTTCTTTGTCCACGCCAAGACGATGCATTCCCGAATCTAACTTTAGAAAGATCTTTTCTATTTTGGCACGACTGGCTTGCAACTCGTCAAGTTGCTGGGCATTTTCTAAAGCGGACCAAAAGCCATACTGTTCACACAATGCCCACTCGTCACCCTCAAAAACGCCTTCTAATAATAGTATTGGAGAGACAACGCCCGCTTCACGCAAAGCAATCGCTTCCTCAATGGCCGCTACCGCAAAGGCATCGACCTCTTTATCCAAATAACGCGAGACCTCAACCGCACCATGCCCATAAGCATTGCTCTTAACCACCGCAAACGCCTTGCAAGTTGGCTGTAACTTTTTTGCATAACGGTAATTTTGCAGAATCGCCTCTAAATCTACCGTTGCCGTGAGTGGCCTTGCCATTTTTGCCCCTTAAACTTCTATAGCGTTTTATTACTGATAACGTTGTACGGAAAGATCCTGTGAATCGATCTCAGTCTTATCACCAGACATAATATCTGCAATCACAGCGGCAGAGCCGCAACTCATCGTCCAGCCCAATGTCCCGTGACCTGTATTTAAGTACAATCCCTGCACACCTGTGCGCCCAACAACCGGTGTACCATCTGGCGTCATAGGACGAAGTCCAGTCCAGTAATCCGCTTGCGATAATTCACAGCCTTGATTAAATAAATCGTGTACTACATGGGTAATGGTTTCAGTACGAACTTTAGGCAAATCAAGATTGTAGCCATTTAACTCCGCGGTTCCGGCTGCACGAATGCGCCCACCCAATCGAGTCACCGCCACTTTGTAAGTTTCATCCATCACAGTAGACATTGGCGCATACTGTGAATCAGTGATTGGCACCGTTAACGAGTACCCTTTCACAGGATAAACAGGAATGGAAATGTCGATCGCTTTAAGCAATTCTTTCGAATAACTTCCCATAGAGACCAAGACATTATCAAACTCAAAATCGCCCTGATCGGTCTTAACAGCGCGTATTTTACCACCTTCCACATGCAAACGATCGATAGCAACACCAAATTTAAATGTCACCCCTAATTCATCACAGTGCTTTTTCAGCTCTTGACAAAAAACAAAACAATCGCCCGTCTCATCCCCAACTAGGCGAAGTCCGCCTTTAAACTTATGGATAACGGGGGCAAGACCCGGCTCAACCTCTAGAATCTGCGCTGGGGTTAATACCTGATGAGGCACATTCAAAGCTTTTAATACCTTGATGTCTTTTTCAGACGCCTCAACTTGCTCATCCTTGCGGAATAACTGAGTCAACCCACCCTGTCCATCATCGTATTTAATGCCAATATCTTTGCGCATAGCAATAAACTGGTCACGGCTATACTCCGCCAAAGCCACCATGCGTGACTTATTCACGTCGTAAGCTTTTTCCGTACAGTTCGCCAACATCTTACCCATCCATGCCATTTTTTTAAGCTCAGGATCCGCGCTGATCTTTAATGGTGCGTGTTTTTGCATGAGCCACTTGATCGCTTTTAAAGGAATGCCTGGTGCAGCCCATGGAGCAGAATAACCTGGAGAAATTTGCCCTGCATTAGCAAAACTCGTCTCTAAAGCCACCCCTTCCTGACGATCAATCACCGTCACCTCAAAGCCTTTTTTCGCCAAATAATAGGCTGACGTTAAGCCAACAACACCCGCACCCAACACGCAAACACGCATAAAAAAACCTCAAATAAAGACAAAGTCATATTGCCCATATTTACATAATATATGCAGTTTTATCATCTTATCTACTGATATTATTAAGTATAAAAAACTATAAAAAATGGATTTTTTAGTTTTTTAGAAATGAAATGTAAAAAGCAAATTCAACTGATAAAATAGCGCATCAATTAAGATACCCAGAGAGTTCAAATATGAAAGAACAACAGACATCTGTATTCGATCAAGCTTTATCACTACTCAGTCATAGAGAACACAGTAAAAAAGAGCCTCTTTACAAAATTAAAAGCAAAAGGGCACACAGAAGAAGAAATCAATGCCGTCATTGAACGCCTTGAGAGCATGAACTATCTCAATGATGAGCGCTTTGCTGAAATCTTTGTTAGAAGCCGATTAAGTAAACCACTGGGCGCAAGCAGAATAACACAAGAACTGATCCAGAAAGGCATTAGTAGTGAGTTAGCAAAAGCAGCTATTGCGGATGCTAATGCAGACTGGTTTGAGTTAGCGAAACAACTCAAAGAAAGTAAGTTTGGAAAAGAAGCCAGTAAGAACTTCAAAGAAAAAGCCAAGCAATCGCGCTACCTTCAATATCGAGGGTTTGATTTCGAACAGATTAAATACGCAGTCTCAGACTCTGACGAACTCTAAACGCGCAAATCTTTTATGTTGAAAAAGGAGCTTATGAATCGTCTCCTTTTGCCATCAACGCAGCAACATAACGCGTCTCCATGTCGACATAATTCTGTTGAGTCAGCGCTATTTTATCGTCCAATTCTTCAATTTTTTTCTGTAATTTGATCACTTCGGCGGCTTGAACTTGGCCATCATACAAAGCCGCTTCCAAACGTTTACGCTCTTCTTCTAATTCATTATTCACTTCTTTGAGGTTCTCAAATTCTTCCAAATCTCGACTAGCCAACACATCAACATCATTATAGTCTGTATCTTCAATCGATTCGGGATGAAGCAGCTTATGCTCTAGACTTTCACGTAATGCTCTAGCCTTGTCCAAATCACGCTCAAGCATCTCTACGTATAGCTCTGACTCATTCACCATCTGGCGCAAAGAATTTAATTTCGAAGCCTGCTCACTCGCAAAAGAATCCGACTCTTCGGTAAATGCGTCTTGGTAAAGCAGATCCTCCATATTTTTCATGGTACTTCTTTCTTCATCAAACACATCATAGATATCAATATTCTGCTTAATATTAGTGCCTCTTGTTTTCAACAAAGCATTTTTTTGCTTCAGAGCTTCATCTCGCTTAATAACATCAATATTTAAGTTGTATTTAATGGTCTGCAAACTTTCCAGCTTCTTCTCTAAGCGCTTAACGACTCGACCACTTTCTAATAATGCTTTTTCCAGTCTAACGATATAAATGTCATAGACACCAACATGCTTACCGTCTCCGCCCTGACCCGCCCTTACTTTACGAACTTGTTCCTTCAACTCCGCCATAATCGCTTTTTGGTGCGCAGCTAGCTGTTTTAGGTCTGACACTTTGTCATTCAACTCTGAGCGAACTGAATCTAAAAAAACCGACTGATCCGTCCCCTCTAAAAATGTCTCTAAAGCTTGCACATACAACGCACTATCACCTTCCTGCTTCACCTCAGCCAAATGTAGCTTGAGGCGTTCAACAAACTCACACATGCTCGCCATTTGAGGCCTCAGCAAAGCCAGTGATTCATCTAGCTCTGCTTCCTTTGCTAGCTGACTCTGAAGTTCACTAAGCTGAATATTTAACTCTGAGGTAATAGTGACCTGCGCAAAAACCTTTTCTCCTGCTTTTTGAATCACTTTATTTAATTCTCGCAGTAAGGATTGATTCACTTTTAGCGACTTTAATAACTCATCCACTTCTTGAGGCTCGATCGACCTTGTCTAGAATCCCTTTAAAGGCTTCTAATAATTCTGCGACCTGAGAATGAGGAATAGCATGCTCAATAATATTAATCTCTATATCCAAGAAAATAGCCCAACATGACAAAGCGGCTCTCCCTTGAAAATCAGACTTAGGCAGCTCCTCAATAAGCTGAGCGCAGATGTATTGCTGCTGCCTTAATAGCGCCAACCATTGTTGCTTTTCGTCGTCGGATGGACTTTGTGGACCTACGTCCTGCTCACTTAGATCCTCCTTTGGAACAAAGCCTAACTTTACCGCTTTCTTTTTCAATGATACGTAACGAAAACCTGTGAAAAGAAAGACGCCCAAAAAAAGCACGCTCAATACAATAAGCGACCATTGCCACATCGACATGATGACTGTCCTGTTAATACCCAATATAAATAGGTCATCATAGAAGAATATTTTTCAACAAACCAACAAACTTTTCACTAAAACATTTTCAGTAAAAAAACAAAAAAGCAGACACTAGGTCTGCTTTAAAGAATTCGCTGTTTAAAAGTCTATTTTAGAAATCGAGTTGCTCGACATCTTCGTCTTTTTCAACTTCAGTGTCTTTAGCCTCTTTAGGCTTGCCATCAGCCTGAGCTGTTTTAGGCAATAAATCCTCACGAATTTTAGCTTCAATTTCTTTTGCTATTTCAGGATTATCGGCTAAAAATTGGGCAGCATTGGCTTTGCCCTGACCAATTTTATTACCATTGTAAGCATACCAAGCACCGGCTTTATCAACAAAGCCTTGCTTAACACCCAAATCAATCACTTCACCCATGCGATAGATGCCTGCACCATACATGATTTGAAATTCAGCTTGTTTAAATGGAGGGGCAATCTTGTTCTTAACCACTTTAACACGGGTTTCGTTACCAATCACTTCGTCGCCCTGCTTCACAGAACCAATACGACGAATATCCAAGCGCACAGAAGAGTAAAATTTAAGTGCGTTACCACCTGTCGTTGTTTCTGGGGAACCAAACATCACACCAATTTTCATACGAATTTGGTTAATGAAAATCACAAGACAATTGGCGTTTTTGATAGAGCCTGTCAACTTACGCATTGCTTGAGAAAGTAAACGCGCCTGAACACCAACAGAAGAACTACCCATTTCGCCTTCGATCTCAGACTTAGGGACCAATGCCGCAACAGAATCGACTATCACGACATCAACACTGTTAGAGCGAACCAACATATCAACGATTTCAAGCGCTTGCTCACCCGTATCTGGCTGAGAGATCAAAAGATCCGCGATATTTACCCCTAACTTTTCAGCATAGGATGGATCAAGTGCATGCTCCGCATCAATAAAAGCACAGGTTTTGCCTTGTCTTTGTGCTTCCGCAATAACACTCAATGTCAACGTTGTTTTACCAGATGATTCTGGACCATAAATTTCACAAATACGACCATACGGAAGACCACCCGCACCTAGCGCAATATCCAGACCTAACGATCCGGTAGAAACCGTATCAATATCAAGCTTGGCACCTTCGCCCATCTTCATGATGGCGCCTTTACCAAATTGACGCTCGATTTGAGACAGCGCTGCATCCAGCGCCTTTTTCTTGTTGTCTGCAATAGATGACATAATGAAATCCTTGTGGCTACTTTTCGTTGTGACTAATTGTCGTTGCGGGTAACTCTAGCGTTTTTTTGGGTAATCTCAAGAAATACTGTATATAAAAACAGTATTATTTTTTATTGCTGCTTAGCCTTTCTTTTACGCCATTCAATGCCGCTAAAACAGTGGCTTCTCTCACCGCTTGACGATCCCCTGAGAATTGAAAACGCTCAACACTGGCGTCTTGCCCAACAATTTGCCAACCGATATAAACACAACCTACAGGCTTTTCTGGTGAGCCACCAGCGGTCCCAGCTACACCACTCACGGCAACAGCAATATCCCCCCTAACGCTAACGCACCAGCACACATCTCTTTGACAGTCTGCTCAGACACCGCACCAAAAGCGGATAAGGTTTCTTTTTTAACCGATAAACCACGTATCTTAGCGTCATTGGCATAGCTAATCACACCACCAAAAAACCATGACGAGCTGCCCGCTATTTCCGTACATACCGCACCAATCAAGCCACCAGTGCAAGACTCTGCCGTCACCAGAAAATCGCCTTTCGCTTGCAATAACACACCGACTTCTTGTGCAGCATGAGTCATTTTTTGCATCTGATTCATTCGTATTATCCCTTAAATCCTAAGAAAATATCCCGTAGAATACCCCTCTATTTTTTGGATCACAATCGAGCTAGCCTAAATGAGCAATACACCAGCAGACAATCACACGCCGATGATGCGCCAATATTTTGGCCTAAAATCACAGCACCCAAACCAGCTGCTATTTTACCGCATGGGAGACTTCTATGAACTCTTCTACGATGACGCGAAACGTGCTTCTCAACTGCTCGATATTACACTAACGGCTCGCGGACACTCTGGAGGCATGCCTATTCCGATGGCTGGTATTCCGTTTCACGCTGCGGAAAACTACATTGCGCGTTTAGTTCGCATGGGCGAATCTGTGGTGGTTGCCGAACAAACGGGAGACCCAGCCACCAGCAAAGGGCCGGTTGAACGCCAAATTGCTCGTATCGTTACCCCAGGCACCATCAGTGACGAAGCTTTTCTTGAAGAAAAGCGCGAGAACCTTTTGTTGTCTCTTGCTCATCAATCCCGTAAAGGTCTCGATATTTTTGGCTTCTCTTATTTGGACATGGCCAGTGGCCGTTTTTGCCTATTCGAGGTCGATGGTCACGAAGCCCTTTCTAGTGAACTACAGCGTTTATCACCAAGAGAAATTTTGATCTCTGAAGATTTCCCTGCGCGGTCAACATTAAAGCTAGAAAAAGGCATTGCTGAGCTTGGCCCTTGGCATTTCGATTATGAATCCAGCTATCGTCAACTCATTCAGCAATTTAACACCAAAGATTTGTCTGGTTTTGGCTGTGAATCCCTGACAGCTGCGATAGCTTCGGCGGGGGCTTTGCTGCAATATGCCAAAGACACCCAACGCTCAGCATTGCCGCACATTCAATCGATTATGGTTGAACATAAAGATGATTCAGTTCTGATTGATGGCGCGACTCGACGTAACTTAGAAATCGACATTAACTTAACGGGTGGTACTAGCAATACATTGATCAGTGTTCTGGATGACTGCGCTACACCAATGGGCAGTCGCTTGTTAAAACGCTGGCTACATACGCCAATTCGAGATCTAAATGAAATTCAGGCTCGCCAGCAAGTCGTGGCTGAATTGCAAAACACCCATATCTATACCACCTTTGATCAGCCACTCAAAAAAGTCGGGGATTTAGAACGCATATTATCACGAGTGGCGCTACGCTCTGCTCGTCCTAGAGACTTATTACGTCTACGATTTGCCCTTGAAGCCGCACCAGAACTCAACAGCTTGTTGGCCAATGCGGCATCTCAGCGACTGCAGGAGCTTAATCAACGCATTCTGGCGCAACCCGATATTACTGAGACATTGGCTAAAGCCTTGGTCGAAAACCCACCATCGGTGGTTCGTGATGGCGGCATTTTTGCCAAAGGCTACGATGCCGAATTAGATGAGCTTTTAGCCTTGTCGACCAACGCTACTGACTTTCTTGCTGAAATGGAGCGCAGTGAAAAAGCTCGAACTGGTATTAGTTCACTGAAAGTCGGCTTTAATCGGGTACATGGTTATTACATTGAGATTAGTCGCCTTCATTCTGACCAAGCACCAGTAGAATACGTCCGTCGTCAAACGTTAAAAAATGCTGAGCGCTTTATCACACCAGAGCTAAAAGCCTTTGAAGACAAAGCACTCAGCGCAAAGTCCAAATCGCTTGCTCGAGAGAAAGAACTTTATGAATCTCTGCTCGACCAATTGAATGAAGTATTGAGTGAATTACAAACCACAAGCCAAGCTTTGGCACAACTTGATGTGCTAAACAACTTTGCAAAACGCGCCGATGTGCTTAACTTTCGTTGCCCAGAGCTACACAATCGTGGCGGCATTCATATTGTCGCAGGTCGCCATCCCGTTGTGGAATCGGTTATTTCAGATCCCTTTGTGCCAAACGATCTTGAGCTGAATAAGACACGATCTTTGCTGATGATTACCGGCCCTAATATGGGCGGTAAATCGACCTACATGCGTCAAATCGCATTAATCACACTATTAGCTCACACAGGCTGTTTTGTCCCTGCAGAATCGGCTTCCATTTCAGTAGTCGATCGAATCTTTACTCGAATGGGGCTCATCGGATGACCTTGCCGGCGGTCGCTCAACCTTTATGGTGGAAATGACGGAAACCGCCAATATTTTAAACAATGCGACTAAAAACAGCTTGGTCTTAATGGATGAAGTCGGACGTGGTACCAGCACCTTTGATGGCCTTTCCCTAGCTTGGGCAGCGGTTGATTATTTAGCGAATAAGTTAAAATGCTACGTCTTGTTCGCTACCCATTATTTCGAGTCTCACCACGCTAGCGGATCAACTAGAAAACGCTGCCAACGTTCACCTGACTGCAACGGAGTACGACGATGAAATCGTCTTCTTACACAAGGTTCATGAGGTCCCAGCCAGCCAGTCATACGGCTTACAAGTGGCGCAATTGGCGGGGGTTCCTCGTGATGTAATTGGGCACGCCAAGCAAAAATTGACAGAGCTAGAAGTCGTTACCGGCATTGATCACGACCGTAGCCATCAGACAATGCCGGCCTCTTCACCTCCAACAAAGAGCAAGAAAAAATTCAAGAAGAAAAAGGAGGATATCAACCTCAACAGGTGGATATGTTTGCTCAGGCAGAACAAAACGCCTTGAAAAACGCCATTGAAGCGCTAGATTTAGATAACATGACGCCTTTAGACGCAATAAACGCTTTGTACAAGCTGAAATCTCAACTGTAGTCATTACGGCCATTGAAAACGCTAGCGCTTTGCATGCATCAGGCTTTATGTTGCCATGCAAAGCTCTAGATATAAGCTAATAGCAGATAAATGTAGAGTATTTACGATTGTTGCTTGCCGCCAAATGGCCTATACCTCTAAAATAGTGCGCAATCATTTTTATAGCTTGTAAGGAGAAGTCGAATGGCTTTCATCGTTACCGATAACTGCATTCGCTGCAAATATACTGACTGCGTTGAAGTTTGTCCTGTGGACTGCTTCTACGAAGGCCCTAACTTTTTAGCCATCAATCCTGACGAGTGTATCGACTGCGCATTGTGCGAACCTGAATGCCCAGCCAATGCCATCTTCTCAGAAGACGAATTGCCTGAAGATCAGGAAGTATTTGTTGAACTAAACAGAGATCTATCTTTAATTTGGCCAAATATCACTGAGAAAAAAGACGCCCTTGCCGATGCGGCACAATGGGATGGTGTGGAAGATAAATTAGAGCATCTAGAGCGCTAACTTAACACCATACCAAGATAGGACAAGCCAAAATGTAAAAAAGCGACCTTACGTCGCTTTTTTTATATTTGTCGTATCGAAAATAATCGACAAATAACAAATTTTAGGCAAAAAAAGGGCGCCTATTGGCGACCCTGCTTTTTGCTCACATCCTGTTAAGCATTACTCTTCCGATGAGTAAAACATCCTGTTCGCTTCATCATAAAGCCTCCAAGCTATCCTGATGCATGGTGCTGTCCATCAAACCATATTATTCCTATGAACACTCCCTTGCTCTTGAACATCCTGGTTCAATCCTCTACACCATCAATGGCGTATCAATAAGCACTTCATGCGCTTTTCATCCGTGAATTCCACTTGGATGAACAACAATTTATCAGTTTAAAAAGTTTTATCAACTTCAAAAAAAACGTCTAACATTGAATTTAATCTCTATATATCAATAAGATAAAAAATAACTACAAAGAAAAATCATATTTAGCCACACAATAAACGGGAAAAGCCTACAGGCATGTAAGAAAAGGACTACAAACCACACAAGCTAATTGAAATTCTTCCTCATCATACCGCGACAAGAAACTCATCAGTCCACTTAATTGCATCCAAATAGGTCTTCTTCAAATCGTCTAAGTCTTGAGGGTTTTTAATGGTATGACCATTACCATAATGCTCAACCAGATCAAGCGCGTTACCTACTCTCCCTGATCGGTGGACAATGGCATTAATAAATTCGCTAGGCAAAGGCAGCTCACCTAATACTTCGTCTAATTGCATACCAGTGCAAACATCAATCATAGACAGCATTCCCGCCAAGAAGTATTTATCCTGATTGTTATAACCTCGACTCTGAGCGAACAATTCAGCGTGCTTAGCACGAATCATAATTTGCTCCAATAAGACATGTCTATCCCCCACCATCTCTGACATTAATAATAAATTTGTCAGCGATTTCAGCTTTTCCACACCAATCAACATAATCGCCAAACGCACAGAGTCAACAGACGCAACCAATCCGGTTACAGGAGAATTTAAATAGCGCAACAGCTTATGTACCAGCCCTGCGTCCTGACTGACGATTCTTTCTAACTCATCCACACTCAAGGTAGATGCGTTTAACAGCGATGACATCAGTTGTAACAGAGTCATGCTGTTCACTTTGGACGTTTTACTAACAATCAGCTCAGGTTTTTCAAAAAAATACCCTTGAAAATACTCAATACCTAACAAACGGCAAAATTGATAGTCTTCCCATGTCTCGACCTTCTCAGCAATAATATTGACATCAAATCCTCTCAACGCTTCAATTTGCTTATGAAAGTCATCCTTCCCTAATGCCTGTACATCGAGCTTAATATAGTCCGCAAGCTCAAGAAAGGGGGTAAATTTGCTATGAAAATGAAAGTCGTCTAATGCGATAGAACAGCCAGCTTGCACCCAACGACGTAAAGAAGACAAGAGCACCGCGTCGAAGCCAGCGTTCTCTTGCACCTCAATGACAATGTTTTCTTTATTAATAGGCATGCCACTGGGGACTCAACAAGTAGGCTCGAGGAAAATTAATAAACGCCTTACTGGTACCAACAAGATTTTCCATACCCAGCTCAAAAAGGCTGGTAGCCATCACCTGAGCCGTTGCTCCAACATCATCAATCACATCGGCCTGTGCCGCGACAGCATTTTTGCGATACAGCAACTCATAGCCCATCACAGCAAGTCGACTGTCTACGATTGGCTGCCTTGCCAATGCAACATTAGAGTGGGCTGATAGTAGATTTTCGGCCATAGCATTTCCGTTTCAATAAAAGTATTAGTACTGATTGATACAGTGTCTCAATATTGCCTAAAAATTGCCATTGGGCATAAGCAATAATCTTGGTAACATGGTCTCATTAAATCTGGGCAATTATATAAAGCAAAAAATCTGTGGGGAAAATAATGCCAATATACCGTTCCAAAACGACCACCTCAGGCCGCAATATGGCTGGAGCTCGCGCCCTATGGCGTGCCACCGGAATGAAAGACGATGACTTTCAAAAACCCATCATAGCGGTAGCCAACTCATTCACGCAATTTGTACCAGGTCACGTACACCTTAAAGATCTTGGACAACTTGTTTGCCGTGAAATTGAAGAAGCCGGCGGTGTGGCAAAAGAATTTAACACCATCGCTGTCGACGATGGTATCGCAATGGGCCATGATGGCATGCTTTATAGCCTTCCTTCACGCGATCTTATTGCTGACTCTGTTGAGTACATGGTTAATGCTCATTGTGCTGACGCGCTAGTTTGCATTTCAAATTGCGACAAAATCACACCAGGGATGCTGATGGCAGCAATGCGTCTCAATATTCCAGTGATTTTCGTCTCTGGTGGCCCAATGGAAGCTGGGAAGACCAAACTATCAGAACATAAATTGGATCTAGTGGATGCTATGGTTATTGCGGCTGATCCTACCGCATCTGACGAGAAAGTAGCCGAATACGAACGCTCAGCGTGTCCAACCTGTGGTTCTTGCTCTGGTATGTTTACCGCGAACTCAATGAACTGCCTAACCGAAGCGCTTGGTCTAAGTTTACCGGGCAACGGCACAACCTTGGCAACACATTCTGACCGTCATAGATTATTCCTCGAGGCTGGACGTCGTATTGTCGACATCACCAAACGTTTCTATGAAAACGATGAAACCAACTGGGCACCGCGTTCTATCGCAAACTTTGAAGCCTTCGAAAACGCCATGACCTTAGACATCGCTATGGGCGGATCGACCAATACGATTCTTCACCTGTTGGCCATTGCCCATGAAGCAGGCGTAGATTTCACGATGAAAGATATCGACCGCCTGTCTCGTCGTGTACCGCAATTATGCAAAGTGGCACCAAACTCACCTAAGTATCACATTGAGGACGTCCATCGCGCTGGTGGTATTTTTGGTTTATTGGGCGAACTGGATCGTGCGGGTCTACTACACAATCAATGTCATACAGTGCATTCTAAGACAATGAAAGAAGCACTTGAGACTTGGGACATCATGCGCTCACCAACGCCTGAAGTGATCGAATTCTACAAAGCAGGCCCTGCTGGAATTCCAACACAAACGGCATTTAGCCAATCAACGCGCTGGCCTTCTCTCGATGGCGATCGTAAAGACGGCTGCTTCCGCTCTATCGAAAACGCTTTCTCTCTTGAAGGCGGCTTAGCGGTGCTTTACGGCAATATCGCGGTTGACGGTTGTGTAGTTAAAAGCGCTGGTGTAGACGAATCCTGCCTAGTATTTGAAGGCCCTGCCCACATTACAGAATCTCAAGATGAAGCCGTTAAAAACATTCTTGATGATAAAGTAAAAGCGGGTGAAGTGGTTATCGTGCGCTATGAAGGACCAAAAGGCGGACCAGGCATGCAAGAAATGCTCTACCCAACGTCTTACATAAAATCAAAAGGTCTAGGTAAAGCCTGTGCCTTGCTAACCGATGGTCGTTTTTCTGGAGGCACATCTGGCTTGTCTATCGGCCACGTTTCACCAGAAGCGGCCGCGGGTGGTGCGATTGGTTTGGTGCAGCACGGCGATATCATTCGTATCGACATTCCGAATCGTACGATCAACGTTTTGCTCAGCGATGAAGAGCTACAAGCCCGTCGTGATGCCATGAACGCCAAAGGATCTGATGGCTGGAAACCTGTTGAAGAACGCCCACGTAAAGTCTCTCCAGCATTAAAAGTGTACGCACACTTTGCCACCAGCGCAGACAAAGGGGCCGTACGTGATATTAGTCAAATCGACTAATATCTAAACAGCAACATGCCAAAGGCCGCTTTGCCAAATCTAGGCGTTGCGGCCTTTTTCATAAACAACTTGAGACCTTTGCACGAAGTCACGAGCGAAGCCAAGACGAGGCAAAAATAGGCGAAAAAGCGGAGTTTATGGGTTATAAATGAGCATTTTGAGTCTATTTTTAACAAAGTATTGGCAAGCGCAGTAGTCGTGCAAAAGTCTTAATTTAATAATTCATCACAGGAAAAACAATGCTCAGCTACCGCCATATTTATCATGCAGGCAACCACGCTGATATTTTAAAACATTTGACAGTCAGTCAAATATGTCGCCATTTTATAAAAAAAGACGCGCCCTTTTTCTATTTGGATACACACGCTGGCATTGGTCAATACTCACTAAAATCTGAACAAGCACAAAAGAACAAAGAATTCCACTCAGGTATCGCACGACTATTAACAGAAAATAATCTTCCAGAACCACTGGAAAGACTCTTAGACATTGTTAAAGACATGAACCCAACAGATACGTTGGAGTTTTACCCTGGTAGCCCTAAAATTGTCGATTATTATGTTCGCACAAAAGACAAACTGCACTTATGTGAGCTGCATCCAAACGACTACCCAATTTTGGCTGCTCTTTTTCCTAATAAACGCAAAGCCAACGTAGTTAAAGACAATGGCTTCGCCGCCGTTAAAGCCATGCTACCACCTCCGCAAAAGCGCGGCTTTGTGCTAATGGACCCGCCCTATGAAGTAAAAAAAGATTATCAATATGTGGTTCAAGCATTAGAAGACGGTTACAAGCGTTTTCCTCAGGGAACGTATGCGATTTGGTATCCTGTATTAAACCGTAAGCAAGCGGACGATCTTTTAAAATCGGTAAAATCGACCAATATTCGCAATGTTCTTTTACTGGAACTTTGCATTAGAAACACAGAACAAGAGCGCGGCATGGCTGGAAGCGGTATGATAATCGTTAATCCACCATGGACACTAGAAAAAGATGCCAGAGAATTCTTACCTGTTTTAAGCAAATTATTAGCAGAAGATAATGAGGCGGGCTACCAAGTTACTTGGATCACCCCAGAATGATCACCTTTAGAGGAGCGTGTCATGAACACCCCTTTCGAACTCGCGTTTAAATACATGCCAACGCCTGCTTTTATCATAGAAAGCGCGACGGGCAAGCTTATGTCGTACAATCGCAATTTTGAAATATTGTTTGAAAACTTTAATGCGACGCCTTCGAGCACATGGGAATCCCTTTGTGAAGACGCCGTCTCGCCAGATGACTGGCTCACACTGAATAAAAAAATCCAAAACGGCAGCATTGAACGCTGCGAAAGCTTGATTCGTGTTGGTGACAAGCTCATTAATATGCAGCTTGAAATGCGACACCTTGGTGAATCTGTATTAGCGTGTGTTTATGACACAGACCACATGGACCTTTCTGCTGCCGAAAACACCCTACTCAAGTTTGCCCTAACAGAATCATCTGCTGGATTATGGATATGGGAGACAGAGTCTGATTTAGTCTCTTGCTCAAAATCCATCGCAACACTGTTAAACTATCCTCAAGATAAAACGCCACGTTCAACGGTTGAATGGCATAACATTGTTCATCCTGACGACGTCAAAAAATTAGCCACTGTTGTTAATGAACATGTTGCTTTAAACCAAGACTATTACGAAGTGGAATATCGTATCTTAACAGGAGATCAGCGCTACCTGTGGGTAAAAGAACGTGGCCGCAGCTATACAAAAGGACCTGATGGCAGTATCAAGAAGATCATTGGCTTTATGGTCGATATCAGCCACCAAAAAGCATTAGAAGAGCATTTACGCAATCAAGCAACCTTTGATGAACTAACAGGTTTGCTAACCCGAGGCGCGGCGCTAACGCATTTTAAAAAGCAACTCGGTTTGGCAAAACGCCAATATACACCATTAACCATGGCGAAAATCAACTTGGATGCCAATGAGCGCCTAAGTAAGTTACCCATGGAAGCGCGCAACATCGCCATCCAAACATCCGCCCGTTACATCTACAAAAAGATCCGCGAAGCGGATGTATTAGCACGAGTGGAGCCAGATAAGCTTCTGCTATTACTGCCCAATACTAGCGTGAAAGATGCAAAGACTTTGTTAAAACACCTCATCACCCCTTCGGAAGACGAAAAATCTATTTTATTCGAAGGCAACTCCGATCCAATGGATTTCTGCATCGGCATCGCCGCTTTCCCAGAAGATGGTGAAACCATAGAGGAGCTGGCTCTAAGCGCCAACCAAGCGGTTGAAAACGGCCAAGCAACTTGTAAGCAAATTATGGTTAACTAAAACTGCTGAGCTAAAAGACACTGTTTTGTCATTGAAATTGGTGTCTTTTAGCCTGCAATAACCACCTAAAAGTCAACTAGCCACGCTCCCCTTGTAACGTCAGCACTATTCGCCTAGTGCCACCATGATCTCGATGCTCACCTAGATACACCCCTTGCCAAACACCTAAACACAAGCTTTTATTCCGAATGGGAATGATCAGAGACGATCCTAACATACTGGCTTTGATATGAGCCGGCATGTCATCACTGCCTTCATAAATGTGCTCATAATAGGGCTGATCTTCTGGCACCATATGAGAAAAATGTCGTTCCATGTCTCGACGGACGGATGGATCGGCGTTTTCATTGATCGTCAGCGATGCGGAGGTATGTAGTAATTGAATATGCAACAAACCTATCGACACAGGCTGCAATGTCGATAACGCCGCTTCCACTTGATCTGTGATCAGATGAAAGCCTCGACGCACCGCAGGCAACTCAACTTCAACTTGCTGCCACATAACTTATTCCGCACTGGTTCTTTGATAAACCGAAAAACGATAGTCATAGGGATTTGGCCCTTCCGCGGCGAAGGACTCTTCTCCAATTAGAGTAAAAGACGGCCAATCAACCTCAGGAAAAAACGCATCACCTTCCACTTCCGCATCCACATGAGTAATGTACAGACGATCCGCACGCTCAAGCGCCAGTTGATAAATTTGCGCACCACCGATCACCATGACCTCTTCTTGACCATTCACCAAGCAAATATCTTCACCAAGAGAAATCGCGTCTTCCAGCGTCGTGACTACGTCAATGCCTTCTGCTTGATAAGCAGGGTCTCGACTAATGACAATATTGCGACGGCCTGGTAGTGGCTTTCCAATCGATTCAAAAGTCTTACGCCCCATCACAATGGGTTTGCCCATGGTGGCCTGTTTGAAGTATTTAAGATCATTTGGCAAATGCCAAGGCAAGGCGTTATTAATACCGATCGTTCGGTTGGTAGACATAGCAACAATAAGTGACAACATACAATAACCTGCGTAAAAATCTTGGCTCTTCTTTACTCTAGCAATCCAAGAGCAAAGGCTTCTGATATAATCAATGGCATTTATTATACCCATGACGATCCAGATTGCATTTCTTAACCTGCATTACCAATATTCGTCGAGGTTAAAACTGACAAGGCTTTTTTATGAAACAGTATCTAGATCTTTGCCAACGAATAGTCAACGAAGGTGAATGGGTCAACAACGAGCGTACCGGCAAACGTTGCCTAACCGTAATTAATGCCGACCTAACTTACGATGTTAGCAAAGGCGAATTTCCGCTTGTGACGACCCGAAAAAGTTATTGGAAGTCAGCCATTGCTGAAATCATCGGCTATTTGAGAGGCTATGATAACGCGGCGGATTTTCGTGCGTTGGGCACCAAGACATGGGATGCCAATGCCAATGAAAACGAAGTGTGGCTAAACAACCCTTACCGTAAAGGCGAAGACGACATGGGGTTGTGTTACGGCGCCATTGGCCGCCACTTCCCAAAACCAGACGGCGGTCATATCGACCTATTGAAGCAAATTATCGATGATCTAAGCCGTGGTGTGGATAACCGTGGGGAAATCCTCACTTTTTATCACCCTGGCGCGTTTCACATGGCTTGTCTACGCCCTTGTATGTACAGCCATCACTTTTCATTGCTTGGTGATACGCTTTATTTAAACAGCACCCAACGCAGCTGCGATGTGCCACTTGGCCTAAACTTCAACATGGTTCAAGTGTATGTATTGCTTGCTATCGTTGCGCAAATCACTGGCAAAAAACCGGGCAAAGCCTTCCATAAGATAGTGAATGCTCACATCTATGAAGACCAACTAGAGCCTCATGCGTGATGTACAACTAAAACGTGAACCCTACCCGTTGCCAACGCTAAAAATCAATCCAGACATCAATTCTTTAAAAGACATAGAAACCTGGGTAACCATGGATGATTTCGAAGTCGAAGGCTACCAATTTCACGAACCTATCGCCTACCCTTTCTCGGTTTAAACACCTTAAAAAAAGGCGAACCATCATTGGTTCGCCGTTTTCAAAAATCCGATAATGGTATTCAATACAATTAATGTTTTTGCCCTGCACTTCAGCAAAATTTACATGCTGCTTCACGTCTACAAATCCGTTGTGTATCAGCACTTTCTGCGAGGCAATGTTATCAACAGAAGCAAAAGCAATAAGCTTTTGTAAATGCAGTACTTTAGCCAGTTGAATTATTTTTTCAACAGCACGCTTGGCAATGCCAAGTCCGGCAAATTTTTCACCTATCCGATAACCTAAATAAGCCTCGCTCAACACCAAATTAATATCGGTTAAATTGATGCGGCCAATGATCTCTCCACTGTCATCAATAATGATCATCGGCAGCATGGCTTTTCTTTGATGTTGAGAAAGACATTCTTCGATATGCTTTTTTACACCTTCATCACTGTAAAAACCAGCTTCCCGTGGATTGATATGCAATTCAAACCAAGCTCTGTTTTCTGTTTCAAAAAGCAGTAAAGGTCGAGAATCAGACCGAGATAATAAACGCAGCTCCATCGGCATTAAGCTCCTTTATAAACTTCAGTTCTCCCAATGCCCAAAACGTGGTCAACATCACAGTCATTAATTTGTATAGAGAGAACAAATAATCATACCCCCAAAATAAAAAACCAGCTGCGGTGGCTGGTTTTATCGAAATTTAATACTGAATCATTCTAATTTTTAGGAAATGCCTTCAATTTAAAGCCTGCAATAATCAATCCTGCGCCAACAAAAACCATAGGAAGCGACAATATTTGTCCTTGCGTTACCCAACCAAAAGCAAGATAACCAATTTGTGCATCTGGCTCACGGACAAATTCGACTAAAATTCGGAAAATTCCATAGAAAAGTAGAAACATGCCAGAAACACAGTAACGAGGTTTGTTTTTTTGCGAGAAGAACCACAAGATGCAAAATAACACCACACCTTCCAGAGCAAATTGGTAAAGCTGAGACGGATGACGAGCAAGCTGCAACGGGTCATTTGGAAAAATCATCGCCCAAGATACGTCTGTTGGCTTACCCCACAGTTCGCCGCCAATAAAGTTCCCTAACCGTCCGGCACCTAAACCAATCGGCACAAACGGTGATAAAAAGTCTGTTACATCAACAAGATGTTTTTTGTAACGACGTGAAAAGAAAAACATAGCGGCGATCACACCCAACAAACCACCATGGAAAGACATGCCACCTTCCCAAATACGCACAATAATCAGCGGGTCTTCAACAAAGGCAGGAAACTGGTAAAACAAAATATAGCCAATTCGACCACCTAAAATCACACCAAGCGCACCATAGAAAATCGCATCACTGACCATTTCTGGTGTCCAAAGTCCGTTAGAACGTTTGGCACGGTACATCCCTCCTAAATAAGCGCCAGCAAAGCCTATCAAGTACATAATGCCATACCAGTGCACAGCAACTGGCCCGATGGAGACAGCTATAGGATCTATATCAGGGTAAGAAATCATAATAAAAAAGAACGCCTCTGGTCGGTATTAAGCCACGTTGGTGGTTTTAGATGGTCGAATCAATCGCTCAATATTGGCTTCACGCATTAATCGCGTCATGGTTTGCGTGACGGCTTCAGCATGAGACAGTTTCATCACTTCGCTTAACATGTACTGAGCTTGTGCTAAGGTAATATTACGAATCACCGCTTTCACTTTTGGTAAACTCGTCGAGTCTCATGGACAACACATCATAGCCCATAGCCATTAACAGAATAGCGCCCATTGGATCACCCGCCATTTCACCACACACACTTAACCCCACTCCTTCGTCTTTGACTTGGTCAACAATACTGTACAGCGCACGCAGAACCGAAGGGTGAAAGGAATTATATAAATCCGCAACACGGGGATTATTTCGATCTACAGCTAACAAATACTGGGTCAGATCATTGCTTCCCACGGACAAGAAATCCACCAACTCTGCTAACTCTTTGACCTGATAAACCGCAGCAGGAATCTCAATCATGACGCCAACTTGGGGCATTTTCACGTCATAACCTTCTTCTTTGACCTCTGCATAACCGCGACGAATCAGCGCAAGCGCCTCCTCCACTTCGGCTACATTCGATATCATTGGCAGCATAATTTTCAGGTTATGCAAACCAGCACTGGCTTTGATCATGGCACGAATTTGCGCCATGAAAATTTCCAAATGATCCAAGGTCACCCGAATACCACGCCACCCCAAAAACGGGTTCGCTTCATTGATTGGAAAATACGGCAGCGCTTTATCACCACCTATGTCCAAGGTACGCACAGTCACTGGTGCAGGTGCGAAGCCTTCAAGTTGCTGACGATAAATAACCACTTGCTCTGCTTCGGTCGGGAAACGATCTCGCACCATAAAAGGTACTTCTGTTCGATACAAACCAATTCCCTCAGCACCGCGATCCAGCGATCGAGCAATATCAGCCGATAGGCCAGTATTCACAAATAAAGACAAGCGATGATTATCTAACGTTTCGCAGGGAAGATCCCTGAGAGTTTCATATTCTTCTTCTAACAGGCGCTCTTCATCAACAATTTGCTGATAGTTTTCAATCAACGCTTCAGATGGGTAGGTGAAAATTTTTCCTAAATAACCATCAACAATCAGATTAACCTTATCGAGCTGCGCATAAGGAAGATCCAACGCACCCATAACAGTTGGTATCCCCATGGCTCTGGCTAAAATCGCCACGTGAGAATTACCTGATCCCATGACTGAAACGAGTCCCTTGATCTTATCAATGGGAATCTCCCCCAACATGGAGGCAGTTAATTCTTCACCAACAATAATCGATGGCTCACTAAAGCGTTCCGCAATGTTTGGTGCTTTCTCTTGTAAATGAGATAAGATTCGACGCCCAAGATCACGAAGATCTGATGCTCGCTCGCGTAAATAGGGATCATCCATACGGTTAAACTGGCTAATATGCGCCTGAATAACTTGTCTTAATGCCCCCTGAGCCCCAATTGCCTTCTTTGATTTTCCGAACGATTTCACCAGCAATAGAGTTATCATCTAGAATCTTAAGATATACATCAAACAACGCTTTTTCATCTTCAGAAAGATGTTGGCTAATGCGGTTGCTTGCTCGACGAATATCGTTTCTAACGGCATCAAGTGCCTGATAAAAATCGTGAATTTCTTGATCAAAATCTGTGGTATGGCGATCAGGAATAACATCAAGATCGGCAGGCGGAAACACCACGACACCACGACCAATCGCGACACCAGAACTGCCTGGCACCCCTTTGTAACGAAAATCAGACCCGTTTGGGACGGCGTTGGCGTTTAGATTAGTGATTGCCCCAGTGGCTTCCGCGTGAGCAATAACGCCTGCCAACTGAGCAGATAAGGTAATCAGAAAAGCTTCTTCACCTTCATCAAAGCGACGCTTGTCTTCATGCTGTACCACCAGCACACCTAGCACTTGACGATGATGAATAATCGGCACACCCAAGAAAGAGCGATAACGCTCTTCACCAGTACCTTTTAAGTAATGAAAAGATGGGTGTATGTGTGCATCTTCAAGGTTAACGAGCTCAGCTCTTCGCCCCACCAAACTTACAAGCCCTTCATCAGCCTTTAAACTAACACTGCCAGCGACATCAGCGTTCAAACCACGAGTGGCCATCAAGACATAATCTGAGGTATTAGTGTCCACCAAATAAATAGAACAAACTTCTGCACGCATGGCACGACGGACACGTCGGACAATAATATCCAATGCGGCAGACAAAGACTGCGCGGCAGTCACCTCTTGTGTAATACGCCTCAGCAAACTTAGCATAACTCTCCCATCGCTCTACATATCCGTCAACATTAAGCTGTTGAGTTTACCACTTTTTCTAGTCGACGGTGTGCGCTAGGAATAAGCTCTTTTAAAGCTCGCCGGTAAACATCTTTTTTAAACGCTACAACTTGGCCGAGTGGATACCAATAACTGACCCAACGCCAACCATCAAATTCTGGACTTTCTGTTCCATCCACGCACACAGAAGCATCAGGACAGCGAATAGACAGAAGAAACCACTTCTGTTTCTGTCCGATACATAAAGGCTTACTATTGTGTCTTAGCATGCGTTTAGGAAGACGATAACGCAGCCAACCTCTTGTTTTACCAATAATCTCCACCTGATGCGGGTCTAAACCCACTTCCTCTTTTAACTCTCGATATAACGCTTCTTCAGGTGTCTCGTCAGGTTTTATGCCTCCTTGAGGAAACTGCCAAGCATTCTGCCCAACACGTCTCGCCCAAAGAAGCTGGCCACGCTCGTTCATCAGTATGATGCCCACATTCGGTCTGTATCCGTCTGCATCAATCACGAGCCATCACCTTCTAATGTAAGAATAAATTGGATTCATTGTTCCATAATTCGCCCATTCGCACAATTAAGACTGCTGTTATTTATTGTCTGCAAGGCTATACTTTGCGCACTTTAGAAGATTTTAAAAGAATTGAGGGAAAACTGTGACACTCGCAATATTTGACTTAGATGGCACCTTATTAAACGGTGACAGTGATTACACTTGGGGACAATTTCTTGTAGAAAAAGGCTTAGTCGATACGCAAGTGTATAAAGAAGCCAACGACAAGTTCTTCAAACAGTACCAATCTGGCACCTTAGACATTTATGAATATCTCGCTTTCAGCTTGGCGCCACTCACCCAATTCTCCAAAGCCGAACTAGCAACACTTCACCAAACCTTTATGCAGGAAAAAATCCAACCCATGATGCAGAAAAAGCCAGCGAGCTATTAAAGCATCATAAAGACCAAGGCCACTTTTTATTAATGATCACCGCGACCAATCAGTTCGTCACAGGACCCATTGGCGAAGCCTTGGGCATGGATCATATTATCGCGCCCGTGCCTGAAATCGTTAACGACCACTACACGGGTAAGGTTGTGGGAATCCCAAGCTTCCAAGCGGGTAAAGTAACACGCTTAAATGATTGGCTAGCCGAAACAGGCCATAGTATGGAGGGCAGCTATTTTTATAGCGACTCTCGTAATGATTTACCTTTATTAGAGCTAGTAGCCCATCCAGTTGCAGTGGATGCGGATGAAACCCTAACAAACATTGCACAAGAACGTGGTTGGCCGCACATATCTTTACGAGATTAACTGGCCAGACACTCAAAAAAAGCGCTGCCAGAGCGAATCTGGCAGCGCTTTTTTTGCAATCAACCGCACTCACAATACAAGCTTACAGACCCATGTTGTTATGAATACGATAAAACAAGGCTTTTAGATATTCCGTTTCTTCAATCGCTGGATGCACCGGATGATCTGGTGCTTGCGTTCCACGGTATATTAATTGCGAAAAACGCTCTAGTTGACGACTGTTACTGCGAATAATATCGTGCAAACGCCCTGTCTCTAAATGCATAGAGCAAGAACCTGAAACCAAAACCCCCCTTTTGCAACCAAACGCATCGCTAACTGGTTTGCTCGGTGATAAGCCCCTTCACCTGCTTTAATGTCTTTACGACGAGCAATGAAGGCAGGCGGATCCATAACAACCACATCAAAACGCTCTTTGTCTTCGATCAAAGACTGCATGGCTTCAAAAGCATCCCCGTGCATCAAGTTAGAAACGCCTTCGTATTGGTTCAACTTCAGGTTTTCATCAACATGACTCAAAGCACTTTCAGACGCATCAATGAAAGTCACGTCGGTCGCCCCTGCGGACGCTGCTTGAACCCCCCAGCCCCCAATGTAGGAGAAAACATCTAACACCCGTTTACCATCACAAAAACCTTGCATGGTTTTGCGGTTTTCACGATGATCATAGAACCAACCAGTTTTTTGGCCATCCCAAACAGGCGCTTGGAATAACACACCGTTCTCTTGCAAGAAAACCAATTCCGGAACGGTACCAAACGCTTCTTCCACATAGGTTTCAAGACCTTCAATCTGACGCATCTTGCCGTCATTTTTCATCAAAATAGCCGATGGTTTCACGACATCTTGTAGTGCTTCAACTATCTCGTCTTTCACACGCTCCATGCCTGCTGTGGATATTTGTACCACTAAAATATCGGCAAAACGATCCACGACTAAGCCAGACAAACCATCCGAATCACCAAACACAAGGCGATAATAAGGCGCAGCATAGGTAAGTTCTCGCAAAGATAACGCTATCTTTATACGATGAACCAAAGTCGATTTATTTAAAAAAGTATCCGTGCTGCGGCTCATTAAACGACCACAGATCAATGTATTAGGATTAATTGTCGCAATACCAAGAGGTTTACCTTGTGCTGTTTCGACAACAACCTGATCCCCTGGAGTAAATTGCTTTAATGGCGTCGCAGCGGTATCTACCTCATTGCTGTAAATCCATTGATGCCCAGCTCTTAGACGGCGATCAGCTTGGCCTTTTAGTCGAATAACACTCAAAATTTTCACCCAGTATATTAAAAAAACGCTATTATAAAGACTCTAGATTCAATTGCTACGAATTACGTAGCGGTAAAGTTACTTGCCTTAAAGAAGTGTGTCCATGTCATCTACATTAAACGAAAATCAACTCAAGCTTATTTTGCAAGGCATCAGCATACCACCACAACCACAAATCATGGTGGACTTACACATGGAACAAGCCATGCCGGATCCTGATATAGCACGTATATCAGACATTATCTCGCAGGATGTGGGCCTTTCCGCCGCCGTACTAAAACTTGTCAATTCCGCTGCTTTTAATTTACCCAGAAAAATAACATCAATTCAACAAGCCGTCATGATACTGGGAACAAATAGCATCACCAATATAGTCAATGGCCTAGCCGTAAAAAGTGAACTGTCAGACGACGCAATAAAATCCCTTCACAGTTTTTGGGATACCGCTTCCGACGTAGCGGCGATTTGCTCAAGCTTAGCCCTCCAGTTAAAATTTAAATATCACAATGAATGCTATGCCCTAGGCCTTTTCCATAACGCGGGCATTCCCCTCATGCTAAAGCGCTTTAATAACTATAAGGAGATATTAGAAAAGGGCTATCAAGATCCGGATTTCAGATTAACAGATTTTGAAAACCAAGCATTTAAGACCAATCATTCGGTGGTGGGCTATTATCTCGCGAAATCTTGGGGCATCCCCAAAAGCTGTTGTGCTGTCATTGCGAAGCACCATCGTATCGACTATTTATTTACCAATCGAGTACCTGGAGACAACATCAGTCTAACCTTCGCTGCCATTCTAAAAATGGCGGAGCATATAGGATCCACCTATCGACACATAGGCAATGCTGAAGAGGACTATGAATGGAAAAATATTGGGCATCTCGCGTTGGACCATTTAGAGCTGAGCGAATACGAATTTGAAGGAATGATCGAAGTCTGCCACGAACAAGGCATTGGAACCATTTAGCTTAATTGCTACTCGCTTGAATAAAATGCCTATTGGCATTTTATTCATTGGCGCTGGAACATAACCAAATGATCTAAATGCACACTCAAACCAATCTCTTGACCCACCGCATGGTTATGATGAGAGGACGCGAAACAATACACCACCTTTCCGGAAGACAACTTTACGCGATACAAAAAGTGCGAACCTCGAAACCACTTACTGACGATCACACCAACAAATTCACTATCGTCATCATGTAAAATATCATCGGGACGAACCAATAAGTCCACTAAAGCATGATCTGCAAAACCATGATGCAACTCGCCACGAATATTGCCCAAATCAGAATGTACACAATCGGGACCACAAACCGTCGCAGGCAAAAAATCACCATGACCTATAAAGCTGGCGACAAATCGAGTCTCAGGCCGATGATAAATTTGATAAGGAGACCCTGTTTGATGAATCACACCAGCATCCATAACAGAAACTTGATCAGCCATAGCGAAGGCTTCCATCTGATCATGAGTAACCAAAAGCGCACTCATTTTTTCGTGTTGTAAGATGGCCCGTATATCCGGCACCAACTCTTCTCTTAACTTAGCATCTAAGCCAGAAAAGGGCTCATCCATCAGTAGTAGTTTCGGCTTGGGCGCAATGGCGCGAGCTAGGGCAACACGCTGCTGCTGACCACCTGAAAGTGAATGCGGATAACGCGCGTGAAACCCTGTTAAGCCAACCAAATCGAGTAAATACATGACCCGTTGCTGAGCCACCTCTTTCGGCCAAGCCGACAAGCCAAAAGCAATATTTTGTGCAATAGTAAGATGAGGGAACAAGGCAATATCTTGAAACACCATACCAATGTGTCGGTGCTCTGGATTAACACTAATAGTTTGACTGGATATCACCTGATCGTCGACGCATATTTCTCCCATCATCAATGACTCAAAGCCAGCAATTGCACGTAACAAAGTAGACTTACCACAACCACTCGGTCCGAGCAGGCAGCCAATTTGCCCTTCCATCAACTGAAAAGACGCATTTTTGACGACAGCGTTACCATCGTAGCCCACTGAAACATTAGTCAATTTCAGTTCTTTTAACATGGAATGAGAAGATAACAAGGTCATATACAATCCTATTTTGAGCTACCAATATGCGAGGCGATAGAGCGGCTCAACAAGATAACCGGCACCAAGCCTACCAGCACTATCATCAACGAAGCGGGAGCCGCATCAATAAGCCGTTCATCAGAAGCCAATTCAAAGGCCCTAACAGCCAAAGTATTAAAATTAAAAGGCCGTAGCACCAAGGTCGCTGGCAACTCTTTCAATACATCAACAAAAACAATCAGCATCGCCGTCAGCACAGAGCCTTTTAACAATGGAATATGAATTCGACTTAATACCTTAAAAGATGACATGCCAAGTGAGCGTCCCGCCATGTCCATACTGGGCTTAATTTTTCCAAGGCCGTTTTGCACGGCACCTAAAGACACCGCCATAAAGCGGACGGTATAGGCAAATAAGAGTGCGACAAGCGTACCTGAAAAAATCAATCCGACGCTATCCCCCGTGTAATGACGAACAAAATCAATCAATCTGTGATCCAGCCAAGCCAACGGCACAATAGTACCAATCGCAATAATCGTCCCTGGTAGAGCATAACCTAACCCCGCAATACCCACCGATGCTGTCACACTACGAGTCGGATTTAAGCGTATGGCATAACTCAACACCAACGCCAAACTGACCACAATTAAAGAGGCAATAGCCGCAAGATAAAAGGAGTTCCATGCCAACTGAATAAAGTTTGCACCAGGGTTTTCCGCTTTAAACATCGCCCAATATGCCAAAACACTCACCGGTATAAAAAAGCCAACGAGAATGGGCAATAGACAAAAACAACATGCTATTGAGCCCCATCCCACCTTTTAATACCATACGCCGATTGCTGGCTTTTTTTAGACCTGATGAGTGATAGCGGATACGGTGTCGAGAATACCGCTCTAATAAAATTAACATGGCCACAAACATCAGCAAAACGCCCGCTAATTGAGACGCCGCTGAGACATCCCCAAATCCATAAAAAGTCCGCAAAATGCCCGTGGTAAAAGTATTCACACTAAAATATTGCACGGTTCCATAGTCAGCCAAGGTCTCCATTAACGCCAAAGTAAGACCCGTCACAATGGCAGGACGAGCAAGAGGCAGCGCCAAACTGAAGAACATCCGACGACCGGAATAACCCAAAGTACGGCTAACCTCTAAGGTGTTCTCCGACTGCTCTAGAAAAGCAGCGCGGCTCATCAGATACACATATGGATAAAGCACCAAAGTTAGCATCACTATCGCACCACCAAGAGAGCGTATTTCGAAAAACCAATATTCTCCATAGCGCCAACCAGTAAGCTCGCGAATAAAGGTTTGCACAGGTCCAGCAAAATCCAATACGCCAGTATAGGTATAGGCAATAATGTAGGCAGGCATGGCCATAGGCAAAAGCAAAGCCCAGGATAGGAATGAGCGACCGGGAAAATCACACATGCTAGTCAACCAAGCACAAGGGATACCAATAACCAAAACCCCTATACCTACGCCTAGCATCAAAAGAAGAGAATTCGAAATGTACTCAGCCAATACGGTCTGATAGAGATGGCCCCAGACCTCACCATCGGCAATTACAACGTTGATCAAAACAACCAATATAGGCAAAGCTAAAATAGCGGCAATCAATATTGCCGCTATTTTTAAACCATTCCACTGGAGTTTACTTACCGAACTAGAGCGAGGTACATCTGCCATTAAAAATCAAAAACCAAGTAAAAAAAGACACAGTTCACAAATACTTTTTATTTCCAGCCAGCAATGTCCATCAGCTCAACGGCTTGACGATTGTTCTCTCCCAGCTGACTTAACGAAATCGTATCCGCACGAAACGCCCCAAAAGGCGCTAACATCTCTGGAGCACCAACACCAGATACAACAGGGTATTCATTATTCACATGAGCGTACCACTCTTGCGAAGCATGATTGCTCAAGAACTCCAGCAACAATGTTGCGTTCTCTATGTTGGTCGCAGCCGCCGTCACACCAGCACCACTTACGTTAACATGAGCGCCGCGTTCATCTTCGCCTTGGTTAGGCCAAAATAACTTCAATTGCTTATATACATCTCGCTCTTCGGCTTTATCGCTTTGACCAAGACGGCCAAAATAGTAAGTGTTCGCTAACGTTAAATCGCAAACACCAGCAGCAACAGCCTTCAATAGATCGACATCGCCACCAAAAGGCGGGCGTGCTAAATTGGAGACCAGCCCTTTAATCCAAGCCTGTGTTTTTTCTCGACCATCCGCTTCCAACATAGATGCAACCAGAGATTGATTGTAAACATTGGCGGAGGAACGCACACAAATTCGACCTTTCCATCTTGGATTAGCAAGATCTTCGTAAGTCGACAAGTCTTTTACTGATACTTTTTCTGGATTATAAAAAATCACCCTAGCACGTTGCGACAAGCCAAACCAGTAGCCCTCACTATCACGTAAATGACTCGGAATATTAGTATTTAAAATATCGCTATTGATTGCTTGTAAAACACCTGCCATCTTCGCTCGGTGTAAACGGCCAGCGTCAACCGTGATAAAAATGTCCGCAGGACTGGCGTCACCTTCGGCTTTTAAGCGGCTTAATAGTGCATCAGCAGACCCAGTAATTAGATTCACTACGACATCATTTTCTGCTGAGAAAGTGTCTAGAACCGGCTTAATAAGCGACTCTTGGCGAGCGGAATAAATGTTCACTTCGCCTTTTGCCTGTGCCCCCATGGACAACAACAAAGATGACATTAGAGCAACCACACCAAGACAATGTAGGCGCAATTTTTTCTCCTGCGGCTTTTCAAGCACATTACGTAACAGCACTGACATATTCACCTTCTAAGTATGCTCGCTTCTATGATTAAAAAGGAGGTGTCTTGCTAAAGAGACAATTATCCCTCTCCAAAGGCACAATATAAAACCATAAAAAAATGAGATAAGAAATTAGCACAACACTATGGTGAACACTAGCGATTCTCATTTATTTAACAATGAAAGCGGCATATCAAAGCCAGTAAAAACACGAAGAAAATGTTTAATGAAGTAACTGATTTAGCCCATCATTAATAATCAAAGCATCATCCAACTCATAAACAATCCCTTCTGGCAGACCTGCCGCTGTTGCCACAGCATAAGGGAAACCTTCCCGAATCAAGTCTGAATCGCGCTCAGTTCGGATACAAGCATTCAAATAACAAGCTAAATTTAATACACAAGAAAGTGGGTCAGGTTCACCATTTCCAAATGGACGCTTGTGATGCTGTATGGCGTAGCCTAGAGCAACAGGGAACTTCCATAAATCCATCAGTGCTCGTCCAGCATCCTGAGAGGTAAAACCTAATAAATCTTGCTCAGCTTTCACTCTTCCTGCTTTCCGGTTTGCGACTAAGGATTGAATCTCTTGAGCAATAGTAGGCGCGGTAAGGTGCAGTAATAAACGGCCAATATTGTGAACAATACCGACAGTAAAAGCTTCATCGACTTCAACCAAAGGCGTCCGCTTAGCAAACCATTGTGCAAGCTCGGCAACGCGGAAGGAGTCGGCCCAAAAATCAGTCAGCTTCAATCCATCCACTTTTGTCACCGAATTCGAAAAACCCGATGCTATCACTAAGGTCTTCAATCGATCCGTGCCAAGCAGTACCGTTGCTTCATCGATGGAAGATATTTTTCTCGATAAGCCAAAGTAAGCGGAATTTACCACACGCAAAACTTTTAATGCGATGGTCTGATCATGGGACACACGCTCACTGATATCAGAATATTTCGCATTTGGATCACTAAGCAGCTGAATCAATTCACGGACAATATCGGGAACGTTAGGAAGCTTATCTGTTTGCTTCAAAAGATCTTGGATTTGCATACCACTCTGCCTTGTTTATTCGTCGTATATATCGAGTCTATGCAGAATATGGCAGCGAGCATTTTTTGCAACCACTTCTTTGTAACCGCTTGTTTGCAAGCAGGTTCTTTGTACAAAAATAGTAACTAAACACTAAAAAACAACGAGATATGCCAATTATTACTCAGTAAAAGCTAAGAAAATGACGATAATCCCGCAGCACGAGCAACCAGCTTTCTCTTTAACGAGGTATTACGATGAAATTGTTTCATGCCGATATTTCTTAATTGAACCAACAGTGGTTGCTGGGTTGAAAATAAGCGCTTAAACGCTTCCATTCCTGCCGCCATGGCGATGTTATCCAACATACGGGCACGTTGATAGCGGCGTAACACCTTGCTAGATCCAAGATGCTCGCCACGTCGATGGGCTTTTTCAAGCACTTCTACTAGTGCTTTCACATCACCAAAACCCAAGTTCGCACCTTGTCCAGCTAATGGATGAATCGTATGCGCAGCATCACCAATTAAAGCCAATCCAGCTTTGACATATTGCTTTGCGTGACGCTGCCTTAATGGAATCGCTTGACGAACTTGCGTTATCCCCAAAACATCAAAACGCTTATTCATCGCGTAATGCAAGCGACGACAAAAAGCGTGCTCATCAAGTGCCATCAAAGACTTAGCCTCATTGGGCGGCACAGACCAAACAATGGACACGTAATGCTTTTGCGCGACAGACGGAAGTGGAAGGAAGGCTAAAATGCCTTCTTCTCCAAAGCTCTGCCAAGCGGTGTTTTGATGGGATTGAGCGATTTCTATGGTGGTTACGATCGCGTGATGACCATAATCCCATTCGAGTGTATCAAACGCATTTTCGGTGCGCAGTTTTGATAAAGCACCATCAGCAGCAATCATGACTTGCGCTTCCAATATTTGACCAGAAGACAGCTCAGCTCTAACCCTAGATTCACTTAACTCATGAGATTCAAGAGTGTCACTTAAATACAGATCAACACTCTTCAGAGCACGAACTCGTGTCATCAACTGCTGATTTAATACCGCATTTTCAACCAAGTGACCAAGTTCAGGCATCGCCGTAACCTGAGCATTAAAGTCGATAAAACCATCGCCAAGGCCATCCCAAACCACCATATTGTCATAGCAAGCAATGCGACTTTTGTCTATTCCCTGCCAAACCTCAGCGCTTTCAAGCAAGGCTTTGGACTGACTAGATATTGCGCTAACGCGTGCATCATAAGCAGGTGGAACAGACAATAAGTACTCACCATCATGTTGATCAATCAGGGCTATTCGCAAGGAAGACTTAGCCAACAAAATCGCAGACAAAGCACCCACCATACCAGCGCCCACAATAATCACATCATACGACTTAGCCATTTCATTTACCCCGTTTTATCACTCTGGTGATTATCGACATCAGTCCTAGCGACTTTCCGCCATTAAAGCCTCAATATCTCTTATTTCTTTTGGCAGACCATGGGTCAAAACATAAGGACCATCGGCACGAATCAACACATCATCTTCGATACGGATACCGATACCTCGCCATTTAGCGTCTACAGACTGATTGTCAGCAGACACATATAACCCAGGCTCTATAGTCAGCACCATACCTTCTTCTAACAAGCGTGACTCACCGGCAACTTTATACGCGCCACAATCATGCACATCCAAACCTAACCAATGCCCTGTATTGTGCATATAAAAGTCTCTGTATGCCTTGCTCTCGATCAGGAAATTCACATCCCCAGACAACAATCCATGAGCAACCAAACCCTCGGTTAACGTTCGAACCGCAGCATTATGGCAGGCTTCATAGGGTGTTCCCACCGTCAACTCTTTCATACCCGCGTGGTATGCATCTAGCACTACTTGATACAAAGCCGCTTGTGGCTCACTAAATTTACCGTTGGCAGGGAAAGTACGCGTTATATCTGCAGCATAACACCCAAGCTCGGCGCCAGCATCAATGAGGATCAGATCGCCATCCTCGATCACTTCATCATTTTTTATGTAGTGCAAAACACAAGCATTACAGCCTGACGCCACAATATTGTTATACGCGGGCTGGCGCGCACCGGATTTCATAAAAACATAATTCAATTCAGCTTCTAGCTGATACTCCTTCATTCCTGGACGCACACAACGCATAGCCTGCTTATGCGCCTCAACACTGATTTGCGCAGCCACCTCCATGATGGCTATTTCTTCAGCCCCTTTTCTCAAGCGCATTTCAGAAACAACAGGAGAGAGATCCATAAAGCTTGTTGGAGCAGACGCTCCCATCCTGACCTTTGCCGCAATCGCATCACGCCAGCTGGCTATTTTTTCACGTAAAATAGTGTCATTGAACAAATAAACTACGTGCGCGGTACCATCTAAGGCAGCAAAAGCCACATTATCTAATTCCGCCAATACCGCCGCTTTTGTCGCGCCAAATTCAGAAATCGCGCCAGCCGTACCAAATCGAAAACCATCCCATTGCTCTTTTTCAGGGTCTTTGGGTAAAGTAATCAAGGTCATCTCACCCTTTGCTTGAATCAAAGCGTAAGCGCTGGGTTCTGGAAATCCTGTTAAGTAAAAAAACTGCTATGAGGACGAAACTCATACTCACAATCGTTATTGCGAGTTGACAACTCACCAGTACGTATAATAACCACACTGTTTTCTGGTAAAGATTGCATCAAACGCTCACGGCGAGCCTGATAAATTTGAGTATCGATTTTCATAGAAAGTCTCACTTAGTCATTGTTATTCCATTCGATAATAGCGATGAAATATTGCTATCATCAATCTAGTGCAAGGAATTTTGTTTTGTGTGGTCAACATCAGGGTTGATATCATGGTGTTCTGTGTACAGCATCATCGCTGACAATCTCACGTATTCAACCAATTCCGTTAAATCCGCTTCATTGTCATTATTATCTTCCAAAGCGCGCATTTCTGCTTGCATGCCAGAAATATTGGCAAAATCACGCAAAATTTGCTTGGTTTCATCAGACAAATTATTTTTTTGACCTGATAAACCATAACCGGCTAAAAATCCATGGGCCCATTGCGCCAAAGTCACGCCTCTTTCGCATAATTCAGCATCTTCATCGGAAATGCTCGGCACAAGCGCAAACTCACCATTTTGAAACAAAGTAAGCGTTGCCGTATAAAGCTCAATAATGACTGCACGACTGGCTTCTTCTTTCCAACCTTCGATGTCACAAAACTCCACCACCATGGTCAGCCAATCTTCCAACGGCAACGCCACACCAGACGCTAGATAGCCACATAGCTGACCGTGCAACTCTGACGGTGACGCCGTGATGGATTCGGTAACAAATACATCCGCGATCAAATCAAAGTCTAATGCGTCTTTTAACATTTCTGTGGACATAATATGTCACCTTATTACTGTTCTATTCTTAAAAAAGAAGCCGCACCGAATGGCGCGGCTTTTATATGACAGTGAACCTTAGCCTAATTGTTTAAGACCAGATTCCAATGTTTGCAAAATCAAGGTATTGATGGTCATCGGTCCAACGCCACCAGGAACGGGGGTATAAGCCGCAACACGATCCATCAAAGGAGCAAGTTCAATATCGCCAACACCACCTGGGTGATAACCGGCATCAACGACCACAGCACCGTCTTTAATCCATTCCGCTTTGATGAATTCTGGCTTACCTACCGCTCCCACAATGACATCAGCTTGTTTCACAAACTCAGACAAATTTTGCGTGCGAGAATGACAAATCGTCACGGTCGCATTGGCGTTCAACATCATCATCGCCATAGGTTTACCAAGAATAGGACTACGGCCTACTACCACAACATGTTTACCTTCTAGGTTCACATCGTACGCTTTAAGCAAACGCATAATGCCAGCTGGCGTGGCGGCACCATAAGCAGGCTCTTGCATTGCCATGCGACCAAAACCAAGACATGTGACACCATCTACGTCTTTATGAGCCGCAATCGCATCAAAGCATAGGCGTTCATCAATTTGCTCAGGTACTGGGTGTTGCAACAAAATACCGTGTACATCTGGGTTGTTATTCAGCTCATCAATCTTATCTAGCAGCTGCTGCGTAGTTGTTGTGTCGGGTAACTCAATGGCCATAGAGTCCATCCCAACTCGACGACAGGCATTGCCTTTCATCTTCACATAAGTGGCAGATGCTGGATCCGCTCCCACTAAAATTGTCGCTAAAATTGGGGTGCAACCGGTGCGCTCTTTAAGCTCGGTAACTTGAGCCTGTAGGCGGTTTTCAGTTTCTTTGGCGCAAAGTTTGCCGTCAAGAACCAGTGCAGTCATGAATGAGGCTCCAGTAAATAAAACAGTGATGTATTGAGGGAGGCGCATTATACCTCAACTTTTGCCTCGATACGCAGTGCCAAAGCCAATTTGTTCGGCAAAAGCGCGAATCCCTTATTTTCAGCTAAGCAGGTTCTAAATAGTCTATCAGCAACTGTAAATTACGCTGCCCACGAAATTCATTAACATCTAGCTTATAAACCAAACGTGCTTGTGTCGCTTTATCATTGGGCCATTGATCTAGATCGACAAAAAAGCTAATCGCATCTAACAAAAGTCCACTGCTCGGCTCACGAACCATAAGTTTCAAATGTTTTTCACCGACAATACGCTGCTGTAAAATATCAAACACACCATCAAAGCAAGGTTCCGGAAACATCTGTCCCCATGGGCCAGATAGACGGACTTGCTCTGCAAAGCTCAAGCTAAAATCTTCTGGCGCCAGTGGTCCATCGGTCAATAATGTCGCTTCTAATTGCTCTGGTGTCACCCATTCCGTAATAATGGCATCAAACGCCAAACGAAACGCTTCGTAATGCGATTCTTTGATGGACATGCCAGCCGCCATAGCGTGACCACCAAATTTACTAAGCAACTGTGGATAGCGTTTGGCCAATAAATCCAACGCATCACGAATATGCACTCCAGGAATAGAGCGTGCTGACCCCTTTAATTCATTTTCACCAACGCGGGCAAACGCAATGACAGGACGATGACACTTATCCTTCATCCGCGATGCCAAAATCCCAATCACTCCTTGATGCCAGTCCGCGTCGTAAAAACACATGCCGTTTGGCATGTCTTGCTCGTCATCTAACAGGGATGACAGTACCAACTCTGCCTGCTCTTTCATGTCTGATTCAATGGCTTTGCGCTCGCGGTTAAATTGATCCAACTGCTGTGCATAATCACGCGCCTGATGCGGATGCACCGCCAATAAACACTCAATGCCAATCGACATGTCATCCAGACGACCTGCTGCATTCAGTCTCGGACCAACAACAAAACCCAAATCCGATGCTTTTAACTGAGTATAATCACGACGCCCTACTTCTAATAAAGCAAGAATGCCGGGACGTGCCAAACCCGCTTGAATACGCTTGATGCCTTGCTGAACAAGAATGCGATTATTAGCGTCCAAAGGCACCACGTCAGCCACGGTTCCAAGCGCCACGAGATCCAAATAATCGGCCATTTTTGGTTCGGGTATATGCTGCTCGACAAACCAATTTCGACGTTTTAATTCTGCACGCAGTGCCGACATCACATAGAAAATAACCCCAACGCCCGCTAAGTTCTTACTTGGAAAACTGCAATTAGGATGATTGGGATTGACAATCGCATCCGCACTTGGCAAAGCGTCGCCTGGCAAATGATGATCCGTCACCACCACTTTCATGCCGTAATTTTTGGCCGCCAACACACCATCAATACTGGCAATGCCATTATCAACTGTCACCAAAACATCTGGAGATCGCGCTTGTGCCACCTCCACAATTTCAGGTGTTAGTCCGTAGCCAAATTCAAAGCGATTTGGCACCAAATATTCAGGTGCAATGGCCCCCATCGCTTCTAAAGCCAATATGCCTAAACTGGTGCTGGTCGCCCCATCAGCATCGAAGTCACCAACAATCAAAATTTTCTGACCCGCCATAATAGCATCGGCCAAAATTTTCGCGGCAGCGGTTAAATCAAACAAAGAATCCGGTCTTAACAAGTGCGGTAAACGATAGTCCAACTGAGCGACAGACATCACATCACGAGACAAAAAGACTCGCTGTAACGTCGCAGACATAGTCGAAGGAAAGTCATTTGGCTTGGTGGCTGGTAACACTCGGCGTTCAATACGCATATTTATCTCAAAATCGGGATTAGCAGATTCCCTAAGAATAACACGAAAATGGCCACTCACGCGCGACTTGCCGTCTCTAGAACAAAGACTCTTACATCGCACGACCGCTTCATTAAAAAAATAAAATGCTTAAAAATCAACCCCATAAAACCATTAGGCTTTGTTACATTCGCCGCTAAAAAGAGAGACTTTCTTACAAAACTCACGCAAAAAAGGAATGTTTTAGACTATCCGTCTCCTGAGTAGGAACCTGACCAGAAAGTTAAGATATTCGGTGCTATGATGCCGCACTTTTTTGATTTGGATAACTCTTCTAAAGATAAAAATTGAGCTGTACTCGTTTTCACTGATCGGAAAAAAACATGAACAACCACGCATCCAAGGCTAATAAGCCACAGTCAAACCAAAGGTTTGCACTCATCGCTCTAACGTCACTCTTTTTTATGTGGGGATTCATCACCTCTCTAAATGATATCTTGATCCCTCACTTAAAAGCGGTATTCGACCTTAGCTACACACAAGCTATGATGATACAAATGTGCTTCTTCGGTGCGTATTTTATCGTCTCACTCCCTGCAGGAAACCTGGTGAAAAAAGTCGGTTTCCAGCGTGGAATAGGCATAGGTTTAATGATTGCCGCGGCTGGCTGCCTACTTTTTATTGCAGCCGCAAAAGCACAACAATACGGTATATTTTTAACCGCACTGTTTGTATTAGCAGCAGGTATTACCATTCTTCAGGTGGCTGCCAACCCGCTGGTTACGGTGATGGGGCCAACGGAAACGGCATCCAGTCGCCTAACGCTTTCTCAAGCCTTTAATGCGCTAGGTACAACCGTAGCCCCAATCATTGGTGGCACCCTACTGTTTACTGTTGCCGGACAATATGAGACCAAAGCCCAAGAAGCCGAAAGTGTTATTATTCCTTATATTGCTTTGGCCATTTTGCTTGTGCTGTTAGCGGCTATTTTCACCAGAATTAGCCTTCCAACACCGTCTAACATAGAAGAAGACACAACAGAGACTCCAAGCGCTAGTATTCTCAAACACCGCCACCTTACTTTGGGCGCCATTGCTATATTCATGTACGTTGGTGCCGAAGTGGCCATCGGCAGTTTATTGGTTAATTTTTTTGGACTTGAGAATATTGCGGGACTTGCGGAAATGGATGCTGCCCATTACGTTGCCTATTACTGGGGTGGCGCCATGGTGGGACGCTTTATTGGCGCAGCTCTCATGCAGCGCATCTCTGCTGGGGCTCTGCTCTCCTTTAACGCTGTCGCGGCAATAGCGTTAATTGCGAGCGCCATTCTAAACGATGGCTATATTGCTATGTGGTCTATTCTATTAGTTGGTCTATTTAACTCAATCATGTTCCCAACGATCTTTAGCCTTGCATTAAAAGATCTGTACCTACAAACCAGTCGCGGCTCCGGTTTACTTTGTCTAGCCATTGTTGGTGGCGCTATATTACCGGTTCTACAAGGGTACATGGCAGACTCTATCGGCCTTCAAATATCCTTTATCATACCGATACTTTGTTATGTATATGTGACTTACTACGGCATTCTAGGTTCTAAGCCAAAAGCAGAATAATTACCCGCAAACATAATCCCTTTTTAGAGTGCCACTAAAAAGGGATTATGATATTGGATGGGGTTACAAGACATTCCCTACCCCCTTCGAGTTTGATTACGACCCGCTCTCTTTGCGTTATATAAATGATTATCCGCTAACGTAATGGCTTCTCGCAACGGTGTGGATTCGTTCATCGTCGCCACACCAAAACTTAGAGTCATATGAAACCTATGATCCAAATAGACAAATTCATGTTGCTGCACTCGTTGTCGTATACCTTCTGCTAATGCATAAGCTTCAGACTCACTGCAATCACACACAGCAATCAAAAACTCTTCTCCTCCCCAACGAGATGCTAGACCCTTTTCTGGAAGCGACGCCTGAATAAGATTCGCTAGCTCGACCAGCGTATAGTCTCCAACATCATGACCATATTCGTCGTTTATTCGCTTAAAAAAATCAACATCCGCTAAAAGTAAATGAAAACTAGAATAAGAACTCGTCTCTAAACGTTGCAGCATACCTCTTCGATTCAATAGCTCTGTCACAGGGTCTCTGTAGGCTACTAACTTCAACTTAGCAGAAGTTTCTTTCAATTCTTGGTTAAAACGAGACATGGAGTATTCGTATATTCCAGACAGGAAAACCACAACAATAAACGAAAACAGAATTCTAGATTTTAGACTAGGATCATATCCAAATTCGTCAAAATGGTTATTGGTAAAAAACATGGTAATAATTAAGGCAAGGGTGAAAAAACTCAGCTCAATCAAGCCTCTTTTCATCCCATGCAAAAACAAAGAAACCGCTGGAACACAATAAATCCAAACGTGCCCTGTCCCCTTTACGCCACCTGTATAAACAAGATAAATCATCAAAATATACAGTGGATAAATAACGAAATTACCAGAAAAGGCATGATTATGAGTACGGCGTAAATAAATATGATTAACTGTGTATAAAAAGGCGATCAATAATAAGAAACAACCCAAAATAGGCTTTCTTTCGTACAAGGCAACAAGACCCAAAGGAAGGGTAAAAAGAACACCGACCGAGGCGAACAGATTAATAATAAATACTCGACGAACATCTTCTGAAAAAACATCGTCAGTAGTCCCTACGTAGAAAAAAGTCAGCCAAGACGATTTGGCTTTATTTTTAAGCGTATTTTCAGCTTTCAATTTATCTAATTGGTTCGTCATGCATACTCTCCGACCCAGCGTCTCTAAGTCGTATATGGCTAATATCCCCCAATCCTACACCAAAGTATTAAATAGCTCCTCTAATAACACCTCCGCTTTACAAATAACAACATTCGATTATTAAGCCGGATACAGGCGTGATAATAAAACAGGAACCACTGTTTCTACTTTTAGAATCCTATCACCTAAATGAACCGACTCCATGCCTGCTTCATGCCATTTACTCACTTCAAATTCATTCCATCCACCTTCAGGGCCAAGTGCTAAAACACAAGGCTTTTGAATATCAACTGGACAGCGTTTAGCTAAATAAGGGTGCGCAAGCAGTCCTATTTTACCTTTTAAAATATCTGGCAGTTGATCTTCTACAAAAGGACGAAACCTAGGAATTAAAGACCACTTTGGCATCATAGTATCTTTAGCTTGCTCAAGACCTTCTAATAAAAACTGCTGAATCGATTCTGTCTGTAGAACAGGGCTTTGCCAGTAACTTTTTTCCACTTTGGCAGAATGAATCAGGTATAACTCCTTCACCCCCATTGTTGCAATGTTCTGCAAGGTACGCTTGAGCATATTCGGTCGTGGTAGCGCCATCACCAATACCATAGGCAAAGGGGTTGGTGGCGGTGACGACAGTTGCAAGGAATGAATATAAGCAGGTTTACCGTCACTGGCAGGCTCATAAATACCCTCACCCATATTGCCGTTCAACACCCCCACTCTCAGCTTATCACCACGCTGGACTTTAATGACTTTACTGACATGAGCTTGCTGACGCTCAGTCAACGTATAAGAGCCATCTTTTAAGGCACAATGGGGATCGAGTAATATGATATTCATCTAAAAAGCACAAAAAGAGTAAAGGAAAAAGAAACGGCCAATCTAAGATTGGCCGTTTCAGTCGATCTAAAAAGCAGTTTGGCTGCGCTTAAATATTCTTGGCAACAAAAGCTTGAACTGCACTTAAGTCATTATCCAAAACGTCATAGGATTCTTTACGCTCGAATAAATCTTTCATGTGCTCAGGCAGTGAAGGAGATTCACAGCCTGCTTTCTCTACAGCTTCTGGAAACTTCACTGGATGCGCTGTTGCCAAAGTAATCATAGGCACAGACTTATCTTTCCAGCAATGACGGGCTGCTTCCAAGCCAATGGCAGTATGTGGATCCAGCAGATATTGCGTATCAGCAAAGACATCGGCAATCACTTCACAGGTTTTTTTATCGTCCACCTTGTAGCTATCAAAATGCTCTTTAACATAAGACCATGCTTTGTCATTCAAGGTCACGTCACCTTTGTTAAAGCGCGCCATCAATTCATCTACCTGAACACCATCGCGATTATGCGCATCAAACAATAGACGCTCAAAGTTACTAGAAACCATGATATCCATACTTGGAGACAAGGTCACATTCAAGGCTTGGCGACTCATGTCATTCTCTGCAATCACACGGTGCAAGATATCGTTCTGGTTGGTCGCCACGACAAGTTGATCAATCGGCAAGCCCATTTTCTTCGCCAAGTATCCCGCAAAAATATCACCAAAGTTACCAGTCGGAACAGAGAAAGACACCTTACGATGTGGCGCACCAACAGACAAAGCAGAAGAGAAATAGTAAACAATCTGAGCCATGATACGAGTCCAGTTAATCGAGTTAACCGCACCTAACTTGGCACCCTTCAAGAAAGACTGATTAGCAAAGCTGGATTTCACCATACCTTGGCAATCATCAAAATTGCCTTTAACGGCAATGTTATAAACATTGTTATCAATCACGGTTGTCATCTGGCGGCGCTGCACCTCAGAAACACGCTGATAAGGGTGCAAAATGAAAATATCCAAATGGTCAGAATGACGACAACCTTCAATCGCTGCAGAACCAGTATCACCCGATGTTGCACCTAGGATAACTAACTTCTCTTTGCGCTCGGACAAAACATAATCCATAAGACGACCAAGCAACTGCAAGGCAAAATCTTTAAATGCGAGAGTTGGACCACGGAACAATTCGAGGATCCATTCGTTATTACCAACCTGAACCATAGGCGCAATAGCACTGTGATTAAAACCCGCATAAGCATCATCAATCATCGTTTTAAAAGCGTCAGCTGGAATATCACCTTCCACAAAAGGCCACATTACCTTAAAAGCCAGCTCTTGATAACTTAGGTTCGCCCAAGAGGCGATCTCTTCTTTGCTGTAATGGGGCAAGGTTTCTGGCACATACAAACCGCCATCGTTAGCTAGACCTGCCAATAATACGTCACCAAAAGAAAGCGCTGGCGCTTTACCACGAGTAGAAATGTATTTCATATTTGCTCTCTCTTACGCCAAGTTTTCAACACGGATTCTTTGCACAGTTCCCGCAACATCCGGCAAGGCTTCAATCGCCGCTATTGCAGCATTCATATTGCGCTCTTTAACATCATGGGTCATTACCACCAATGGCACCAACTCACTGCCTTCGCGCTCACGCTGAATCAAAGACTCAATACTAATGTCGTTCATCGACAAAATCTGAGTAATATTAGCCAACACACCTGCGCGGTCTTTTATCGTCATATTCAGGAAGAAACCACATTCAATTTCCTCTACTGACAAAATTTGCATGTTAGACAAAGAGTCTGCTTGAAATGCTAAATGAGGCACTCGATTGGTTGGATCCGCCGTCAAAGCACGAGCAACATCAATCACATCAGCAACGACAGACGAGCCGGTCGGCAATGCGCCAGCGCCAGCACCATAGGTCAAGGTTGGTCCCACCACATCACCTTGAACCATAATGGCATTCATGACGCCATTCACATTAGCAAGTAGCTGCTTACGAGAAATCAGCGTAGGGTGAACGCGAAGCTCAATACCCGCCTTGGTACGGCGCGCAATGCCAAGATGCTTAATCGCATAGCCGAGCTGATGAGCGAACTCTATGTCTTCAGAGGTAATACGACTGATGCCTTCGGTATAGGTTTTTTCAAACTGCAATGGAATACCAAACGCAATGGAAGCTAAAATCGTCAGCTTATGTGCCGCGTCTATTCCTTCAATATCAAAGGTTGGGTCTGCTTCTGCATAGCCAAGCGCTTGTGCTTCAGCTAACACTTCACCAAAGTTTCGATTCTTTTCACTCATCTCCGTTAAGATGAAATTTCCTGTACCATTGATGATGCCCGCTAACCATTCAATGCGATTTGCGGATAAACCCTCTCGCAGTGTCTTAATAATCGGGATGCCACCTGCAACAGCCGCTTCAAACGCAACAATCACACCGTTCTCTTGAGCCTTGGCAAAAATCTCATTCCCGTGCTCTGCGATTAATGCCTTGTTTGCTGTCACAACATGCTTGCCATTTGCAATGGCAGTAAGAACTAGCTCTTTCGCAACAGAGGTTCCACCAATCAGCTCAAGAACAATATCAATCTCTGGGTTATTAACCACATCGAAAATATCACGGGTGACTTTTATACCAGTGGTATCACATACGTCATTATCGCGGCGTGCACCAACCTGTTCGATAACAATACTGCGGCCAACACGTCGTGTAATTTCTTCTGCATTATTACGCAAAATATTAAAACTACCGGATCCCACTGTCCCCAGCCCACAAATTCCGACTTTTACCGGTTTCAAAACAATACCCCACAGAGATAATTTAATTTTTATAGGACACTTAGTTGACGCAAAAAAAGGTGTTCGTGCCTGCTTAAGTGACAAACTAGATTTATTATAACGCCTGTAATTTTCAAACCCAACGTAGAAACAGCTGAAGAACACTCATGTTTAGTGAAATATTTCGCGATAAGACTATAAACCAAGCTCTTTTACCAACTCGGCTGCAGGCAAATATCCTGGCAAAAAGGCGCCATTATCTAGCACTATACTTGGCGTACCTCGTACCCCCACTTCATTACCCAGTTTATACTGATCCGCAACAGGGTTAACACACTTGTTTTCAGGAATTTCAGCGCCCTGCTTAACCTTAGTAAGCCACCCTTCAGGGTCTGCTGAACACCAAATACTTACCATCTTACGATACGCCTCAGAACCGACTCCCGCTCTTGGGTAGGCCAAGTAACGAACCGTCACTCCTGCGTCATTTAACTTTGGCACTTCTTTATGCAACATTCGGCAGTAACCACAATCAACATCGGTAAAGACTGTGATATGCGCTTTTTCATTCTTAGCCTTATAAACAATCATTTGAGACTCAGGAAGCGCTTCAATCTTAGTTAACTTTGCTTTTTCTGTCACATTCTCAAGCTTGGTACCATCAATGCGATAAAGATCTCCCGCAACAAAATATTTTCCATCTTGAGTGACATGCAACGTAGGACCATTTTTTAAAACAACCACATACAAACCTGCACCTTGGTGCAGCTCCGTACTTTCAATCTCATATTGAGGTAAAGCTGCCTGTACTGAAGATAAAACCGCTGATTGATCTGCCAATACGGTATTTGATAATGAAAATAAAAATACACTCATTGCAGTAACGAGAAAAGACTTACGAGAAGACTTCGTCATGAAAAACCTCAAAGACATGATAAATAGTCTCTATTAGGCCATACCTAGGTGGGTTAGTTCCATAAAAAAAGGCGACTCTCGTCGCCTTTTTTAAATAAGAAAAATTAACGCTTAGCCAATTTTTCTTTGATACGTGCAGATTTACCAGAACGCTCGCGTAGGTAGTAGATCTTAGCTTGACGCACGTCACCGCGGCGTTTAACTTCGATGCTTTCAACCAAAGGGCTGTACGTTTGGAAAGCACGCTCAACACCAACACCGCTAGAAATTTTACGAACGGTAAATGCTGAGTTAAGACCACGGTTACGCTTAGAGATTACAATGCCTTCATAGGCCTGTAGACGCTCGCGTGAACCTTCTTTAACTTTAACTTGAACAACAATAGTGTCACCAGGACCGAAGGCTGGGACTTCTTTTGTCATTTGTTCAGCTTCTAACTGCTGAATCAGTTTAGTTTTATTACTCATGGATGTGACTCCTAATGATATGGTTTCTTATCAGCATGAAGGTTCTTCTTTCTGATAAGCTCGCAATCCCTACTCTGCCGAGGTTGAATCTTCAGTTTCGCGAATAAACTCTTCTAACAGCAACTGCTGTTCCTTGTCCAACTCAAGGTTCTGCAGAAGGTCTGGCCGGCGCTGAAAAGTTCTTCCGAGCTTTTGCTTTAAACGCCAGCGTCTAATCTCCTCGTGGTTGCCACTAAGCAGCACCGATGGCACAGGTTCACCATTAAGCACTTCTGGGCGAGTATAATGCGGACAGTCCAACAGACCATCAGAGAATGAATCTTCATCCGCAGACGCTTGTTTTCCTAACACTCCTGGTACCATACGAAATACAGCATCCATAAGCGCCATTGCCGGCAACTCACCACCACTTAGGACAAAGTCGCCAATGGACCATTCCTCATCAATCTCAGATTGAATCAAACGCTCATCAACGCCTTCATAACGACCTGCTACCAGAATAAATTCTGCTTGTTTAGCAAGTTGTTGCACGCCTTCTTGCGTTAGCGTACGCCCTTGAGGGGATAGATAAATAACTTTTGCATTGGGTACCGATAATTTGGCACTCGCAATCGCATCTTTGAGAGGCTGAACTTTCATCAGCATCCCTGGACCACCACCATAAGGTCGGTCATCAACAGTCTTATGTTTGTCATATGTAAAGTCACGGGGATTAAAAAAATCCACCTCAACTAACCCTGACTTAATGGCTCTGCCTGTTACTCCATACTGAGTAATGGCCTGAAACATCTCCGGAAAGAGCGATATAACGCTAACCTTCACGTTGTGACCTCAGCTTATCGGTTTAAAATTCTGGATCCCAATCCACCACCATTTCCTGCTGCTCTAAATCGATGTTTAGAACATAAGTGCCTGGGGCATAAGGAATCAGTCGCTCTTCACGATCAAAGCTACCTTCACACGCGCGGACAACGAGAACATCATTCGCACCAGTTTCCATAAGTTGAGAAACCTTCCCTAAGAGGATACCCTCTTTGGTAATAACCCTCAGTCCTTCCAGTTGGCTCCAGTAATAATCACCTTCTTCCAATTCTGGTAGTTCTGTTGCATCTATATAAATGTCCATACCACAGATATCTTTTACTTGATCTCTGTCGTTATAACCTTTTACTGATGCCACCAAGCCCCGTCCTTGCAAACGACCTTGGCTTAATTCTACAGTCTTCCACCCACTAGGAGTTTTCAACCACCAATGCTTGTAATCAAAGATCCCTTGCATTGGATCGGTGTGCGAATATAACTTCACCCACCCTTTAACACCATAAACTGATGTAATGCGTCCAACCACAAGGGCTTGCTCTGGAGCGGCCGCTTGTTTTAATTCAGACATAGCACTACCTCAGTATTAAGCGTTTTTACCAGCTTCTTTAACAAGCTGTGCTGCACGATCAGAAAGTTGAGCGCCTTGGCTAACCCAATGATTTACGCGTTCTAGATCAACACGTAAACGTTCTTCTTGACCACGAGCAACAGGGTTAAAGAAACCCAAACGCTCGATATAACGACCATCACGAGCACGACGGCTATCAGCCACGTTCAAATGATAGAATGGGCGCTTTTTAGAGCCACCACGAGAAAGACGAATAGTTACCATATGATTGGTTCCTTATTGCTTAACGAAACACCCCTTGCCGAGTCGAATTTTTGACTCATACTACAAGAAGGCGGCATATTCTAGTCGATAAACTAGAAAAACAAAAGGGCGATTTACTCGCCCCAACACTTTAATTGAAAGTTTTTTAACAACCTCCAATAAAAACAACGAAATAACATTGATTATTTCGGAAAACCACCGCCACCAGGGAAGCCGCCAGGCATCATTCCACCTAATCCGCGCATCATTTTTTGCATACCGCCCTTGGTACTAAACTTTTTCATCATCTTTTGCATCTGCTTATGCTGCTTCAACAAACGATTCAGGTCTTGTATTTGCAATCCAGCCCCCGTAGAAATACGCTTCTTACGAGAACCATTAATGACATCAGGGTTACGTCGTTCAGCGGGCGTCATAGAGTTAATAAGTGCCTCCATTTGAACAAACATCTTGTCATTCACCTTATCTTGGATATTTCCTAACTGCCCCATACCCGGCAGCTTATCCAACATGGAACTCATGCCACCCATGTTTTTCATCTGCTGAAGCTGCTCTTTGAAATCTTCCAGATCAAAGCCTTTGCCTTTTTTGAGCTTGCCAGCAAGTTTCTCAGCTTTTTCTTTATCAATCTTTTGCTCTGCTTCCTCTATTAAAGAAAGCATATCCCCCATACCAAGAATACGAGAGGCCAAACGGTCTGGGTGGAACGGCTCTAGAGCATCGGTTTTCTCACCTACACCCAAAAACTTAATCGGCTTGCCTGTAATGTGGCGAACAGATAATGCAGCACCGCCACGCGCATCACCGTCAGTCTTGGTTAATATCACCCCAGTCAGTGGTAACACATCACCAAATGCCTTTGCTGTGTTCGCCGCATCTTGACCTGTCATTGCATCGACGACGAATAGGGTTTCTATGGGGTTTACAGCCGCATGCAAGGCCTTAATTTCCGCCATCATCTCATCATCTATCGCGAGACGCCCGGCAGTATCGATGATCAAAACATCTTTATGGGCCTTCTTAGCATAATCGATCGCATTATTAACGATATCAATCGGCTTCTGCGATAAGTCACTGGGAATGAAATCAACACCCACTTCACCAGCCAGTGTTTCAAGTTGCTTAATAGCGGCTGGACGATAAATATCCGCACTCACCACCGAAACCGATTTTTTCTCACGCTCTTTTAAGTATTTTGCTAACTTTGCCGCAGACGTGGTTTTACCCGCCCCTTGCAAACCCGCTAGCAAAATAATAGCAGGGCGCGCCACACGAAGGTTAAGGCCATCGTTGGCCTGACCCATGACACTCTCAAGTTCCTGCTTAACAATTTTCAGAAAGACTTGACCAGGACTCAAGCTTTTTGAGACCTCCGTCCCTATCGCACGCTCTTTGACAGCCGCAATAAAGTCTTTAACTACAGGCAGTGCAACATCCGCTTCAAGTAATGCCATGCGTACTTCGCGCAACACGTCTTGTATGTTGTCTTCGGTTAATTTTGCTCGACCTCGAATACGATCAAGCGAGGAAGTTAAGCGATTCGATAAATTGTCGAACATATTTGCCCTCAAATTTTGGCTCTGAATGGAAAAAACCTACGGTTTCAGTTTATCCAAGGTGAAATTGTCTCTATTATAACGGATAAATGATTATCACCCTATACCTTTACCCTGCGGAACCTTTAGTTTCATGACTCAATTATCGCTTTGGCTTGCTTGTATCGCTTGTTTGATTGCTGGCACAGCGTATTACCTACGTCCAAGAAATCGTGCCACTCAATATATTGGAGCGATTGCAATCGCCCTGCACACCTTATCACTCACACAATTATTGCTTAGTAGAGACGGCTTTAATTTCTTGACCATTGGACTACTGATTGCATTAATCGGAAATAGCTTACTGTGGTTTAGTAATCGTGACAAAGATTTGTCTTTGCTGCTTGGCGCTGCCTTCCCTCTCGGTTCGGTCATTATTGCACTAAATGCCATCGAACCTTGGAACTTAACCCCCTTACACAGTAACTCCTGGGGTACAAGCGCTCACATTCTGATCGCATCCGTGGCTTACAGCTTATTTACGACAGCCTGCGGTGTCGGCATTTTACTTGCCATGCAAGAATATCAACTGAAGCATCACAAATTAAAGCAACTACTTAGAGTACCACCACTGCAAGTACTAGAACGTTTAATGTTTGAATTCATTTGGGCTGCTTTCATTTTATTGACCATTACTATAGCAACAGGTTTTTATTTTATTGAAGACATGTTTGCACAGCATCTTGTTCATAAAACGTTTTTCACTATCGCCTCTTGGTTTGTGTTTGCAGGGCTATTATTAGGAAGATACATAGCTGGCTGGCGTGGTCAACTAGCTGTCAAGCTAACGTTAAGCGGCTTTTTTCTATTGATGCTCGGCTATTTTGGCAGCCAAATAGTGCTGCAAATTTTATTGTCATGATAAACAAAGACACAAAGTCATTTGACACTAAGATCCTAAATACGAATAATCCTTTTATCTACATAACTGAGGCGATCCCTTTTTGAACGATATCCCCTTAAGTGTTCTTGGTGGAACACTTTTTTGTCTAATCATACTGTCCGCTTTCTTTTCGAGTTCCGAAACAGGGATGTTGTCGTTAAACAAATATCGACTGAAACATCTGGTGAAGAGCAAGAACCGTTCCGCAATGAAAGTAAGCACCTTATTAGAGCGCCCTGACAGACTCATTGGTGTTATATTAATTGGTAACAATTTTGTAAATATCCTCTCCTCTGCTATTGCCACTATCATTGCCGTTCGTCTTTGGGGTGATGCTGGTGTTGCCATAGCAACCGGCGCACTCACCATGGTGATTTTGATCTTCGCTGAAGTCACACCAAAAACACTAGCCGCTATACACCCAGAAAAAATCGCTTTCCCCGCATCATGGGTTTTGTCTGTTTTGCTAAAAGCCTTGTATCCACTCGTGTTTATAGTCAACACACTGTCAAATGGACTGTTACGCTTAATTGGCGTTCATGCCTCTCAAACCAATCATGACACTTTAGATTCTGAGGAACTAAGAACTGTTGTCAACGAGGCAAGCGGCTTAATACCTGCAGCCCACCAAGAAATGCTGCTGTCTATATTAGATTTAGAAAAAGTCTCTGTTGAAGACATCATGATTCCTAAAAACGAAGTCATCGGTATTGACCTTGAAGACTCGATAGAAGAAATCATTGAACAGATCTGCCAAAGCAGACACACACGCATGCCTGTCTACAATGGCGAAATAAACAAAATAATCGGTATCCTACACGCACGACATGCAGCCATGTTTTTACGCGACCCAATGCCATCCAAAGCGGCCTTGTTAAAAGCAACGGTTGAACCTTATTTCATTCCAGAAAGCACATCATTAAACACGGTGCTACTCAATTTCCAAAAGGATCACCAACAAATGGGAATCGTAGTGGATGAGTACGGAGACGTGCAAGGCATAGCAGCCTTAGAAGACGTGCTGGAGGAAATCGTTGGTGAATTTACACCACCAACACTAGACGAAGAAGAAGAGATACAAAGTCTCGATGATGGCTCTTTTAGAATAGAAGGATCAACGCACATCCGCGAAATCAATAAAACGCTTAATTGGCACTTGCCGACAAATGGACCAAAAACATTAAATGGCCTCATTATTGAAACACTGGAGTTTATCCCTGAGCACCCTATTAGCCTATGGGTCGGACATTACATGATTGAAATCCAAGAAATTGAAGACAAAGTCGTCAAATACGCAAAACTCCAATTAAAGCGTTAAGGAAAAACTCATGAGATACTGCCCGCAATGTGGTCATTCCGTCAACATGACCATTCCATCTGGTGATAATCGCATCAGAGCGGTGTGCCCAAATTGCGAGCATATCGATTACGACAATCCTAGGCTGATCACAGGAACAATACCCATATTTGACGGCAAAGTCTTATTATGTCGACGCAATATAGAGCCACGCCTTGGCTTCTGGACTTTACCTGCCGGGTTTATGGAAAACCAAGAAACCACCCGCGAAGGTGCTCTGCGTGAAACACTAGAAGAAAGTGGCTCCACGGCAATCTGTAAACAAGCCTTTAGCATGATCAGCATCCCTAGAATCAACCAAGTTCATCTTTTTTATATCGCAGAATTAGAAAAGGACGACTTTCATGCAACAGAAGAGAGGCTCCGAAGTTGCACTGTTTGGGCTGGACGAAATACCTTGGGATGAACTGGCGTTCAGTAGTGTTTCTAAAACCATAGAATTTTTCATTGCTGACCACAAAAAAGGCCAGTACGGTTTTCATGAAGACACCATTCACTTTAACACTGTATCTGAATAAAATGGTAGGCCACCTCTTCATAGGGGTGCGCTAACAACAAAGCCGCCAAAACACTCGCCTTAACTTCCTCACTCAACACCATTTCCACCCGATATTCATCAACAAGCTCTAATTCATCGACCTTACCAAGAAAAGGTGCCGCTCCTTTTTTCGGCCTAAACTGCCCCTGCCCTTTTACTTGCCAACAACAAGAATCATAGTTTCCCATTGAACCTGCACCAGCCGAAAACACAGCTTGTTTGACAGATTCTAAATGAGACTCAGGTACATAAAACACTAACGAATACATACTATTTTCCAACAGCTCTACAAAAGCAAAAACTCAACTTATTAAGCTCACCAAAAGCTAGCCTGCTCCTGACTTTGCGGCAGAAGTAAAGCGCTCTGATAATTGGGTGTTAATAAACGGACCTTTTTATCCAATTGTGCCGCTAGAGTGGGCGCCGCGATATTATCCGATGAATGCACAAACACACTTGGCGTGAGTCCTTCAGATAGCCACTGAGACAATTTAGCCGCCCACTGATCTAACCACAATTCATTACGCGGCAAATCCGGATGACCAATAAAACGCACAACTGGATGACTCGCAGTCGCAACGGGATGACAAGGCACTCTCGGCTTTTTCTTCTGAGCATCAACCAGACTTTCACAATAAGCTTCCGTAGAAAAAACTGGCCTAGAATCCATCACCACACGATTTACATGACGATCGGACAAGCCAGCTAAAAAACGCGGCTCGATATGAGCCTTATCAAAATAAGCTAAGTTTCGCACCTCTACAGACAAAGGTGTAGAAAGCGTCCACATATCACACAACGCCAAAATAGCATCTAAAGCCCGCTCATCACATATTGCAGGAAATTGTAGCATAGTTGGGCCAAGCTTATTCTGTAGCGGTTGCAGCGAAAGCATAAAGGCCACCCAATCCTGCTGAACATCAAGCCATGGACGTTCCAATAATCGATGCGTTACTGTTTGCGGTGCTTTAAAGCTAAATTTAAACCCTTCGCCAACTGAGTTATACCAACGCAATAACTGAGTATCATCGACTTTAGTATAAAAAGTACTGCCAACTTCAACCGTTGAAAACACTTGCGAATATCGACCAATTCTATCTCCAGCGGATAAAGAAGCAGCATAGAGCCAATTCACCCAAGCTGGATGTTGCCATTGTGCCATACCGTAATAAATAGTCATGCTGTTACTTGTCGGTACTCAACAGCATCAATAAGGTAGGTTTTCTCTCCACCGGCAAGGCGAATAACCACCTCATCCCCTTCTTGCTTTTTGAGTAAAGCCCGGCCACCGGAGAATCAATACTGATATAATTTGGATTATGGTCCAGTTCATCTGGCCCAACAATTCGATACTCTTTTATGCTTCCCATTTCATCTTCTAGTGTCACCCAAGCACCAAAAAACACTCGTTGTTGATCGCTAGGAAAGCGATCAACAACCGTACAAATGTCTAAACGCTTCTCTAAATAACGTACGCGACGGTCAATTTCACGCAGCTGTTTTTTGCCATAAATATACTCGGCATTCTCTGAACGGTCACCTTGTGCAGCAGCCTCCCGAACAGTTTCAGTCACGGCAGGACGCTTCTCTTTCCACAAATATTTTAGCTCTGCCAACAGAGCCTGAGCACCTTCTTGAGTAATATAAGCAGATTTTGGTGGTGAAGGGGGACGATATCGACTCATTAATAGCCACCTTTTCAATGATTAAAAACAACAGTAAAAACAAAAATGCCGCCAATGATTACTTGGCGGCATTATGAGCGTTATAGTGCTAAGAAATTACACCATATAAGCTTAAGATTCTTGCTTGTGCACGTGAACATCCATTTGAGGGTATGGAATACCGACACCACGCTCATCAAAAGCGTATTTAATTTTCTCTAAGAGATCGGCGCGCACAGCCCAATAATCTCCAGAAGCCACCCAAGGTCGCAAGAAGAAATTGACTGAACTGTCAGCCAATTCAGACACGGCAATTAAACAAGAAGGCTCTTTTAGAATACGCTCGTCAGCACTCACAATGTCTTCCATAATCTGTTTTGCCAAACGGATATCTGCGTCATAACTGATACCAATTACAAGGTCGAGACGACGAGTGGCTTCACGCGAAAAGTTCACAATAGAACCGTCCATGATCGACGAATTTGGCATGATAATAACGCGATTATCTGGTGTTTTAAGATATGTATGAAATAGCTCTATACGATTCACTGTGCCCATTTGGCCACCAGCATCAATAAAGTCACCCGACCGAAACGGGCGCAATAAAATAATAAGCACACCCGACGCAAAGTTAGACAAAGAACCTTGCAAAGCCAAACCAACGGCTAGGCCGGCCGCACCAAGAATGGCAATAAAAGAGGTCGTTTCAACACCGATTTGCCCCAGCGCCATTAAAGCCACACCAGCAAACATCAAAGCATATAAAATGCTCGATGCGAAGCCCGCCACCGCTTGATCAACAGACGCTTTGAGTAAGCGTTTTTCACACCAATGAGACACTTTGGCGGCAACAAATTTGCCCACAAAAAAAACAATGAGACCAATCGATAAATTAATCACTGTATCAACTAACCAAGGCATCCACTCAGATCCCTGCTCAAACAACGCCTCTAACTCATTCATAATGTTTAAACCCTATGCTCTTCCATTTTAAAATTTAGACCTTTTTCACGACAACCGTGCCAATGGCCTCAGACCAAATAGTGTAATTTATGCTGCCACTCATCAAGTAACAATTCCAGCTGTGATAACCCTTTTTTGTTAAAAGAGATACAAAACTGACCATTTATTAATTGCGTCCCTTTTATTCCAAACTCATCAATCAGCAAACACCGCTCTCTTAATTCATCCAGTGCATCATCGTCTCTCACCGTCATACCAAGAAAGGCATGCCATTCATATTCAGGCAAAACACCCTGTATCGCCCTTTTAAGCAAAGCAACACACTGCTCTTGTGTTAACCTATAATAAGGTACTTTCGATTGATGACGAATAAAAAACAACACCAACAAAATCAGCAATAAAAATAAGAAAACAATAGAAACCAGCAGTTGAATAAACATTATTTGAAATCATGAGCCATTAGCGATGCTTTCGCCCGCAGCAAATGCTCAGCGTATTCCGTTTCATATCCATCCATTTCTCGTCGAAATTTTATTTTCGCAGATTTTGGCAAACTCCCCCACTGCTCGTGGGTTGGAATGTGCTGTGTTTTTTCAGCCATAATGTAAAAAGCGGAAATATCGTCATGTTCCGACAAATCTTCACTCAACTGATCCAATAAATTTTTGATTCGAATGCTGGCTTCAATCCAATTAACCTCATCAGTCCCAGCCACACTCAACAACACCCTGATACTATCAATCCTTTTTTGACGCTCTTCAAGAAAGCGGTCTTCTCCTGCTTGAACCTTCTCTTCTCGTATTTTATTTAATTTAAGCTGATGCCGAATAAACCAAAGCGAAGCCACGATAACAAGCAATGAACACAGCAACATAATCAAAAAAGCAGTAAAAGACATAATCAATCCAATCAAAATAAATAGTAATCAAGCGAAGACTTAAGTATACCAAGTTGCGATTAATGCAACCCATCACCCACGCTGTTCAGATATAAATGCATATTGTTATGCTTGTTTTTACGGCATATTAATAAACATAAAACCCTCAAAGTCCCAGTCTATTTTTCACAACGTATCAAGACCAGAAGCTCTTTAAACAAGTGAGGCGTCGACACAATTAACCCTTCTCCATTAACCACTTCAGGCCAAATTGAAGTATGGGGTAAATAATATCCCACGACCGCCCCCGACTCTTCCGCAATTAACGCTCCAGCCACCATATCCCAAGGTTTCACACTTTCAAAATAAGCATCTAAACGTCCAGCCGCCACCCAACACAAATCCAGTGCAGCCGAGCCATTGCGACGAATATCCTGACAATGATGCAAAATACGTGATACACGATCTACAATCGGCAATAACGCTGTTTTTTGATAAGGAAACCCCGTTGCTACCAACGCATTCCTTAACTGTTTTGCACCAGAAACAGCCAAAGGTTTGCCATTACAAAAGGCACCTGAACCTTTTAACGCCCAGAAGCATTCCCCTAAAAATGGCGCGTTCACAACCCCTAAAATACGCTCTCTGCCGACATAAAGACCAATTGAAACCGCGACATGGTGATGCCCATGGGCAAAATTCACCGTACCATCAATTGGATCAATCACCCACACAGGCACATTGTCGGCAATAGCACTAAGGTCCATATGAGGAGATGACTCTTCTGATAAAATAGAATGCTTAGGATAATGCTCACGAATACGACCGCAAATAAACTGATCTACCGCAATGTCAGTCGAAGTCACTAACTCATGGTCCATTTTATAATCACGCACGAAACTTGAGTTCTTACGCGCTTCCGCAATCATATCGCCTGCTTTTATAGCAAGGTTTTTCGCAAACTCTAACCACTCGGTATAGTTGTTGGACACAAAGAACTCCTAACGTTTCCTACTTATTAACACTAAGCTAATACAGTATTTAGCCAGTGCGAAATATCTTGCGCCTGCTCAGGGCAAACTGAATGAGGCATATTATAAGTCTGATATGACACAGAATATCCCTTGGATAACAGGCAATCTTTTGCTTGCACCGCTAAAACTGGCGCAACCACTGGATCTTGCAAACCGTGATGAATGAGAATAGGAGTATGACCATTAGGACAAACATCCGCTTCAACCACCTCATTAGCATTAACCAAATAAGTCGATAATGCTAAAACACCTGCCAATACATGCTTAGATTGAAGTGCCGTCTGATAAGCAATAACGCCACCCTGAGAAAAGCCCGCTAATACAATACGATTTGGGGCGATACCTTGATTAATTTGATCCTGTATCAATTGCTCAATCTGACAACTGGATTCTGCAATATTAGCCAAATCCACTTTTCGCTCTAACGTCATTTCGTAAATGTCATACCAAGCTCGCATCATCATACCTCCGTTGACCGTTACAGGACGGCGCGGCGCATGAGGAAACACAAAACGGACCTTTAGCGTAGGCAACAAAGACAAGGCGGGAACCAAAGACTCAAAATCATGACCATCCGACCCAAGACCATGCAACCAAATAATGGCTGCATCAGGTTGATCGCTCGTTTCAACAAGAACAGATGGCAATAATTCAGTCATTTTTAACACTCCAAAAAAATAGGCTATAGCAGTTTGCCATAGCCTATCATATTTGCCATTTATCGCTCGACTGTCATCTGAACTTAATCATGACCGCCAAACCTAATGCTCTATAGGAAATCGCATTTCCACAACACCTTGCTCTCTATTTAATCGGAACAACACATCAGCTCGCTCAGGCATGACCGCTAACATATGTCGAGTCAGCCTTTCGTAATACTGCATAAACTCCTTCAACTCATCCGATGACATCACTTTTAAATCAATGGTATCCAATAAGACACCGTGTATATCATGAAGATGGCTTTCTAGAACTCGCTCTTGTTTGTTTCGCCAGCCATAAACCACATCATAACTAGGCGCTTGCATCCAAACCATGAGATCTATTTTCGCAAACAACTTTTTATAATCGTCTTTTAAAAGCTGATTAACCTTATTGCGCCACAAGCAATCTGCATCCATATCCGCTTCAAGTCCATTGATTGGGTGCTGTATATTGCCTCGCATGGGCGGCGCACCAACACACCACCCCTCAAACAACACAACATCAACAGGACCTTGAACTTCCTGCCATAAATGTACAGGCTTTCGGTCATCGACAGATTTATCAAAGCAAGGAAACTTCATCACTTCGCCATCTTTCAGGTTTTTCAACCTTTCAAAAAGCACTAGTGCCAAGCTCACATCGTGCGTTCCAGGTACACCTCGAACAGAAAACATCGGAGTCGTTTGACTGGCAAATTTAAGTCGTTCATGACGAGTGCTGTATAAGTCATCCAAACTGAGCACTATACAATTTAACTCAAAGCCTTTATTCATTATTCGACTTATCACATTGCAAAAAGTCGTTTTTCCACAGCCTTGAGCACCGCCAAGCCCCACAACCAATGGTCCATGCCCAACACGAGCCTTCTCACTTAGCCAGCTCGCAAAAGGCAAATACAGACGATCTAATTGATCGACCAACGATGGATCAGCATACAAACGCCCCAAAGTTTGTTCTACCTCAAATCGTAGCCGCTGAGATAAAGGCCCCGGCATATTCAAGTTTACTTCGTTAAACTTACGCTCTTGTTTAAACATAACGCCCCCTCCAAACTGTTCTTAACTTAAGTATAGTAAAGCAGTAAACAGTTGATCATAATTTACACAATCAATCAGAAGAAAGGCAAAATCAGTTGCTGAGGCTTTGGGGGAGATAAACGATACCCCACACCAATCAAGCGTACAGGGCGACGAAATCGAGCATAAGCCTGCTCTAAAAGAGTCAAAAAGATAGTATTGGATAATTTATTTTTAATAGGCAGTTCTATTGTAGTTTGCTTAAAGTTATCAAATTTTATCTTCAAATAATATTTACTTAACTGAGTTTCAAAATGTCGTCCTGCCATACGCCTTTCTAACTCCATCAAAAGCTTAGGGATAACAGCTTGGCATGCGGCTAAATCAAGCAGATCGGCCGAAAATGTATGCTCTACAGAGATACTCTTCCTTTCTCTTGATGTCATAACAGGTCGATTATCAATCCCTAAGGCGAATTGAGACAGTCGAAATGCCATGCTGCCAAAATGCTTTTGCAATACAACAAAATCCAGTTTCTGTAGATCAGCGCATGTAAACACATCTAATGACGCCAACTTATCTTGAGCAACACGGCCTATTCCAGAAATAAACTTAACCGGAATAGAGGAAACAAATTCGAACTGCTTTTCTGGCGTTACAATGGTTAAGCCGTCTGGCTTATCCCAATCACTGGCTACCTTTGCAATGAACTTATTTGTTGCCACCCCAGCAGACACAGTAATGCCTATCTCTTTTAATACTCTGCTGCGTATTTTCTCCGCTATTCGTGTTGCACTTCCTTGAAAGCATTCGGAATCGGTCACATCAAGATAGGCCTCATCTAACGACAACGGCTCAATAATAGAAGTAAACTCTCGAAAAATAGCCTGCATTTGAGAAGATGCTTCGCGATATTTATTCATATCACCAGGGAGAACCAGTAACGAAGGACACAATCGCGTAGCCACCGACGTTGGCATAGCAGAACGCACCCCATAACCACGGGCAATGTAATTCGCCGTTGACAATACACCGCGACCACTAGCCGCACCTCCTATCGCAATAGGAATATCACGCAACTTTGGGTTGTCCCGCATCTCTATTGCGGCGTAAAAACAATCGGCATCAATATGAATAATCTTGCGATTCGATGACATAACACTAATTTTTACTGTACAAAAAAACAGTATATTCTATCTTGGCTCATCATTCATCCATCAAATAAACATGTAAAGATTCTTCTCGAAAAAACATCCTCAACGTAAAATCCTTGATATGATCGAATCTGACACAAGAAAAAAACAAATTCGCCATTTAAAATCAATAAAAAACACTTTTTAGGCAAGCAAACATGGACGCTAGAGCGTAAAATGGTTTACATTTTGTTGATCAAACTAACAATATTGAAAAGCTGAAAAACCCTCTAGCACACTATTACTTGTGATAAGGCATTACCCAATAAGAGCTAGGCAATGAACTCTCAGCTTTTCAACAAAAGATAAAAGCCTCGTAAGGCTTACACTTAAAGGCAAAGGGCACACCATGATACGACCATTTAACATTATTTTAATCGCCATAGGTGCAGTAACGCTTGCGGGTTGTCAAAGTCTTAACCAACAGAGCGCCACAGGACAGCCTTGTACCACCGTTGCACCTTGTAATGGAAACGTTGTTGGAAGCCCATCTACCCCATACACGCAAAACAGCGCGCTTAACACCAACAATACGGTCGTCATTGTGAAACAAGAACCTATTATTGTGACCGCTACGGGTTATGCCGCCACGATGACAAGTAAGCGTCTAACACAATCCCAAGCTCGTATCATGACGATGCGTAGCTCAATGTTGGATGCCTACCGAAACCTATCGGAACGGGTTTATGGACTAAAAATCGATGGTTCAAGCTCTCTAAGCAATATGGTCATGCAAAATGACGAGCTAAGAACCTATGTGGATGCTTATTTAGTGGGGGCAAAGGTCGTTTCACAAAGAGAGCACGAAGACGGCACATTTGAAACCGTGGTAGAAATGGCACTGCAAGAAAACTTTCGTCAATGTGTAACCTCTAACAATGTGCAAGCAGACCCCAATTGCAAAGTCCAACCAGGCTATCGCGCCATTAATGTTCAAAACGCCACCCCAACAACTAATTTTTACAGCATTGAATAACCGATGGTTACTTTAAAACGCGCATTCATTACTGCCCTATTCCTCACCTTGCCAATTGCCACTTTTGCCAACAGCATTGATGCTGTTGGTGAAGCCATTATCTATAATAATGATATCGCCGATGCTCGTTACAGAGCCACTCAACAAGCCATCAAACAAGCCGTTTTGGAATCTGGTTCGAGAGTGAACGTTAAAGACGAGGCTCAATAATGGTGAAGTAGAATCAAACTTAGAAATACGTAGTTCTGGTTATGTTCAAAAAGCGCGTATCCTCTCAGAAGAACAAAACGGTGACTTTCTTAGAGTAATTGCCCGTGTTGACGTGACCGCCGACTCCCAATGCAGTACAGGACCAACGCGGTATTACAAAAAAACCGTGGGAGTCACTGGATTTGAGTTGCAAGTTCCACAACAAGCGGCATTGGGTGAGCTTAGCAACATCTCAAGAGAGCTGCCCAAAAACTTAGCCGATGAAATAAACAGACAAGGCTACTTAAAAGCCCTCACGGCTACTAACATTGCTATTTACCCCGATGTTATTAACGCCCCCTCTTCAACTAACGCTGATGGATCACTAACTAATCTCACCAGAATCAGTGAGCAGCTTGGTGTTCAATACATCATTAGTGGTGTCATTAGAGACATTAGCGAAGTTTACCTTAGACACCCTAATGACAAAAATGCAAAAGACGATTCTGAAGAAATCGATAAAGAAAGAAACTTCGTGGTCGATATATACATTTATGATGGTTTTAGTGGCGCGCTTTTGTTTGAACACAGATACAATGAAATCGGCAACTGGGACATATCTGACCACGCAAGAATTGGCTTTGGTAGTGCAAAATTTTGGTCAGTACATTATGGCAAAGTAGTCCAACAAGCGCTAAAAGAAAGCGCATTAGATGCAAGTGAACAGCTTAGATGCCAGCCTTTTATTGCTAATATTTTCCGCACAGAAGGCAACAGAATACACATATCTGCAGGGTCAATAGCGGGTATAAAACAAGGAGATAAATTCAATATTTATCGACGATACGAGGTATTTAATCAGTTACAGTCTACCCAAACACAGCTGAATAATGCCAATATCAGTGTTACAATCAAACAAGTCCAACCTAACTTCTCTGTTGGGGAGGCTCGTTGTTGACTCTCACATACTTAACGTGCAACAACGAGATGTCGTGATTGCTTGGTAATTTTCACAACTATACGCCTTTACACAAAATGGCGGTTTTTTTATTTTTAGGACAGATACAATGAACAACGAACTACTACACCATCTAGAACAACGCATCAACGAAGCCGTTGAAGAAATTGGTTCATTACGCAAACGTATTTCAGAATTAGAAATGCAGAACTATGAACTTAGCGAAGAAAAAAGTGAGATTCAAAACTCTCTAAACCAAACAAAAGAACAGCAATCGAACTGGGAGTCTTCTCTTTCTCAAATGCTGAATCGCCTCAACCAAATGGATAACAAACAATGAGACCACTTTTACTTGCAGCTTTAGTTCTTGTCAGTGCAAACGCATCAGCAGAAGGTCAAATTGCGAGTTTAATAAATTTTGAATCTGCCGCCGCGCGCCCAACCACACCGGATGGAGAAACAAACGTTACCTCCATCATTGGGGCCAATATGGAATACACTCTGCCAGAGAATATTTCTTTTTATGGCGGACTGTCCTTTGTCATTGGGGAAAAATTCGAAAACGCTCTCACAATAGGCTCTCGATACTACAGCGCAACACCAGCATTACAGATCTTACCTGGTATTCCTATGTGGTCGTTTATCGGTGGCGGTGTCTCATTCTTAGATGAAACGGTCTATTATCCAGAAGCAGGCTTTCGTATCGGCATATCAGATGTATCTCGACTAGACGTATTTGTAAAAGTACTTAACAGTAGCAGCGATACTTATGACAAGCACGTGATGATCGGTGCAGGCTTAACCTTTTAATTAAGTAAAAATAAGACCCAAAACAAAGATGAAGCTAACACCCATTTTCGTCGCAAGCTTTGTGATCGCAACAACTTACACTTGGTGGCAAAATGACAAAACTATTACCGTTACGCTACCAAGTGACGATCAGCGAAAAGAGATGATTGGCACAAGCAATACCCCCAGTATTCCGCTGACTCCAATACAAAACTGAGCCTTGTGTCTTTATGGAACAACTTATTGCCAAACTCGAAGCGAAAATTAACTGGCTGACAAAACAGCTAGAAAATGCAAACGAGGAAATAAAAAAACTAAAGGAAAAGAACGACCTTCCCATTGAGTACAGCGCCTCAATGGATTTATTGCAACATATGGCCGATCGCTCACCCGAAGATCAACTACAGCTCTATATAGAAGACTCTCTTGATCTCTTGGGTGCCCTATCGACCCCTGAGCAAGTAATAAAAACAAAGCCAGTTGAACAGCAACTTAACTTTGATTTATTGCACGAGCATGCTGACAACAGCAGCATCACAACCACGACAATAGAACAGATTGATTACATGACCACACAACAAACTGAGCTTAACGGCTTGCAAGACGACGACAAACTAGTCGATAGCGACACTAGCGTACAACAAGCAAGTGACAGCACTACAGAGACAGCAACTTTGACGTCTGAACAAAAAAAACGTCAAAAAAATCAAAAGAATAATCGCCGTCTAATAAAAATGCTTGAAGACCGTTATCCTAAAGCGTTCGACTGGAATCAACCTAAGCCACTAAAAGTTGGTATAGACAAAGACATGACATTGGACGACGACTTCAATGCCAGCAAACAAAAACGTGCTCTAGCCGCTTATACACGCTCTGATCGCTATAAGAAGTGTCTCCTATCAGGACAGCCTCGTGTTGATCTTGAAGGCATCGCTGTAAATGATGAAGCCGCTCTTCCTGAGTCCATGATACCCAAGAAAGAGAAAAAACCATTCAACCGCCCTAAAACAACCGATCGACCTAAAGTGGACCGCCCTGCCCACAATAAAAAACCTCAAAGCACCCCATCCCCAAAAGGCAAGCCGTCACAAAAATCACAGCCAATAAAAAGCCGTGAAGATGAAGCCTATGATAATTTATCGCCAGAAGAGCGCATGAAAGCAAAACTGGAAAAATTATTAAAAAAATAGAAAAAAGTGTTTACAGATAGAAGCGCGGCATATATTATTTGCCGCGCTGCTGTGGAGGGGTTCCCGAGTGGCCAAAGGGAGCAGATTGTAAATCTGCCACGAAAGTTTCGGTGGTTCGAATCCACCTCCCTCCACCATTAATTCTTTTCTTTATAGATCAATCTTTTATCTATAAAATCATACTGCAATAAAAATCCTCAAGACATCAAATTTTAAACACATCCAGACAGAACATAAACACCACATCAAAAATCAACACGCAAGCAAAAGACGACAAACAACTCCCACAAAACAAGACACCAACATACCATCTAAGCAAAACCACGCCTATAGCCCCCCCAAGAAGAATCCCGCCAAAGACAACAAGTTAATGATCCAACAAAGCCAACCACAATAGCGATCAAACGCTGCAGCAAACCACCTGAGCACGCTAGAAGCTACTAACAGCAGACTTACCTACTCTACAATCAGGGCAACACAAGAAGCCAGAGACGAGCTAGCACCCAACTCAAAACCACAAATACAAAGTTTGATATTTTAACGAGACACGACAAAAGCCGTAACAAAGAACAGCAAGGCAAGTTTCAAAATACAGAGAAAACGAGAAATGTAAAAGATGAAGAGAATAGACAAAATAGAATGGTGGGTCGTACTGGATTCGAACCAGTGACCAATTGATTAAAAGTCAACTGCTCTACCAACTGAGCTAACGACCCGCTCTATGAAGAATTCTTTATTAATTGATGGTCGGAGTAGAGGGATTCGAACCCCCGACATCCTGCTCCCAAAGCAGGCGCGCTACCAGACTGCGCTATACTCCGATGGCTCCTCGAACTGGACTCGAACCAGTGACCCAATGATTAACAGTCATTTGCTCTACCAACTGAGCTATCGAGGAATTAATCAGGCTAGTACAGAATAAAAGCTTTAAGAGATAGTTGGTGGGTCGTACTGGATTCGAACCAGTGACCAATTGATTAAAAGTCAACTGCTCTACCAACTGAGCTAACGACCCAACTATCAAGTAATGGGGTGGACGATGGGGCTCGAACCCACGACCGATGGAATCACAATCCATAGCTCTACCAACTGAGCTACGCCCACCATTACTAACGGTGATGATAAAATTAATGGTCGGAGTAGAGGGATTCGAACCCCCGACATCCTGCTCCCAAAGCAGGCGCGCTACCAGACTGCGCTATACTCCGATGGCTCCTCGAACTGGACTCGAACCAGTGACCCAATGATTAACAGTCATTTGCTCTACCAACTGAGCTATCGAGGAACTAATTTTATCTTTGCTGCAACACACTTACCTAAGTAAGATGGCGGAGGAGGAGAGATTCGAACTCTCGGTAGGCTACTAACCTACGCCGGTTTTCAAGACCGGTGCATTAAACCGCTCTGCCACCCCTCCGTTGCGAGCGAGGTGTATAATACTGATTTGAAATTTCAGTGCAACATTTTTTTAAAAAAGTTTAACTTTTTTCACTTACGTAGCCTTGTTCAGGGGAAGAACGTATCCAAACATTAGAATACCAGTAGTAATGCTGCCCTGATTCGTCCGGCATAGTGCAATTAATACGGCCTCGGCCCACGCCGAACGGCTTATCTGCAGTGGCAACCACTTCAAAATCCGAAACCCAATCTAATTTAGCTTTACCCTGTCCAGACACGTAACAGATTAAATCCTTAAAACGATATTTCCCTTCCTTGAAAGTTAACTGAATGGTAACAGGCTGATTGGTTGCATAATCCCCTCCCGTCTTCTCGGACAATAAAGGCATCGGCTTTGCGCCCAACTTCGTTTTTAACGTCGATAAATTAGCGTAGACACCTGACGCCGGAAAACGCGGCAAATTCTCAAAATCTGAATCGCTACTAACTACACCAGATTGCTGCCCAAAAGCGATAATGTCTTTTGCCTTCATCATGGCACGAATTTGACGATCTGATTCGCCATAAGGATAAGCCAACATTTTAGGGGAATGACCTAAATGCTTCGTCAATAGAGCTTCCACTGTATCGACCTCCTTTTCCATGCGCGCTAGCCAATCACGGTCGCTTTCACCGCTTTCCTTTCTCAACATATAAGGATGGTTAACAGTATGATTAGCAAACACTCCACCATAGGCTTGCATCTCTTTCATTTGCTCCCAGGTCAAAAAGCTTGAACTGTTACGCTCTACTGGCTCGGTATTGATAAAAACCGTAAAAGGGAAGTTTCTTTCTTTTAATATTGGAAAACCCGCTTGATAAATACTTTGATATGCATCATCAAAGGAAATAGCAACGGCTTTGTCCGGCAACGGCTTATTCGCCTTTAAATCATCCAATGCGGAGCGTAGATCAACAACCTGAAATCCTGAGCTTTTAAGATAATCCATATGTTCCGTAAACTGCTCGGGCGTCACTGACGTTGAAGCAGGCGAACTCACGCTAACATGATGGTATTGCAGAATGGGCAAATAATCTTGCGCCTGAACCGTTATACTGGCGCTGAGCGCCGTCCCTAACACAAGACCACTAAAGCGAACCGTTGATAACATATCTTTTCCTTTTTGTTTAATCTTTGCCCTCATTCTACGGACGAAGCAGCGACATGACCAGCATGCCACAACCCACAACTGTTATGCCCATTTCTCTATGTCACTGCATCTACTCACAATCCGTCTGTCCACCTACACTCATAAGATAAGGACTTCATAATAAAAAGGACACATCTCCACAAGAGGACAAAATATGAGCAAATCAGCTTTTTATCAAAACTTGGAAAATCAACTCCAATCCCTTAAACAAGAAGGTCTTTACAAAATAGAGCGCCCTCTTATCACACCACAAGCAAGTCAAATCAAAACCGCGGACAACGCCCCTTTAATCAACTTATGCGCCAATAATTACCTTGGGCTTGCTAATGACCATGATGTCACACAAGCCGCCCACAAGGCGCTAGACGAATATGGTTATGGCATGGCCTCTGTGCGCTTTATTTGTGGCACTCAAGACATACATACTGAGTTAGAAAAAAGTTTGAGTGACTTTTTACAAATGGAAGACACCATTTTGTATTCGTCTTGCTTTGATGCGAACGGAGGGTTGTTTGAAACCTTGTTAGGAGAAGAGGATGCTGTTATTAGTGATGCACTCAATCACGCCAGCATCATTGATGGTATTCGACTCTGCAAGGCTAAACGTTATCGCTATGCCAATAATGACATGACCGAATTGGAAGCCATGCTTCAACAAGCCGATCAAGACGGAGCAAAAACCAAACTCATCGTTACCGATGGGGTGTTCTCTATGGACGGCATTATCGCCGATTTAACATCCATCTGCGACCTTGCCGATCAATATGACGCCTTAGTTATGGTAGACGATTCCCATGCGGTGGGCTTTTTGGGCGACAATGGTCGTGGCAGCCACGAGTACTGCGATGTGCTAGGTCGAGTAGATATTCTCACCGGAACCTTAGGCAAAGCCCTTGGTGGTGCATCAGGAGGCTATACCAGCGCTTCCAAAAGCATTGTCGACTGGTTACGCCAGCGCTCTCGTCCTTACCTGTTTTCCAACTCGCTTGCACCTGTTATCACCGCCACCAGTTTAAGCATCATTAAATCACTGGAAAACAGCACAACCGCACGCCAACAATTAAAAGCAAACAGTCAATATTTTCGCACTCAAATGAGTGCCCTAGGCTTTCATCTTGTCGCTGGCGATCACCCTATCATTCCTGTTATTTTAGGCGACGCAAAGATCGCACAAGAAATGGCAAATGCGTTGTACCAAGAAGGCATTTTCGTAACAGGATTCGCGTACCCCGTTGTACCAATGGGAAAAGCAAGAATACGCACGCAAATGTCCGCATCATTGACCACGGAACAGCTCGATCGCGCCATTACTGCCTTTGCAAAAATCGGCCGCGAAATGGGCATTATTGAGGGAAATAAAGAATGAAAACACTTGCAAAACTTCATGCCGAAAAAGGCATTTGGATGACTGACGTTGCTCACCCAGAATGTGGTCATAACGATGTGGTTATCAAGGTACGCAAAACGGCTATTTGCGGAACCGACATGCATATTTATCACTGGGATGATTGGGCACAGAATACCATTCCAGTGCCAATGACGGTAGGACACGAATTTGTTGGCGAAATCGTAGAAATTGGCCCAGAAGTAACAGGCTTTAAAATCGGTGATCGCGTTTCAGGTGAAGGCCACATCACCTGCGGACATTGTCGAAATTGTCGTGCAGGACGACGCCACCTCTGCAGAAAAACCCTTGGGGTAGGAGTCAACCGCAACGGTGCATTTGCAGAATACTTGGTTATCCCCGCAAGCAATGCCTTCAAGATCCCTAACAATATCAGCGACGACATAGCGGCAATTTTAGACCCTTTCGGCAATGCGACACATACGGCTTTATCGTTTGATTTGATTGGTGAAGATGTGCTCATCACCGGTGCTGGCCCAATAGGCGCCATGGCCGCAGCGATTGCAAAGCATGTTGGCGCGCGTAATGTTGTTATAACGGATGTCAATGATTTCCGCTTGGACTTGGCGAAGAAAATGGGAGCCACGCGAACGGTCAACGTCAGTCGAGAATCGCTAAAAGACGTGATGAGTGAAATAGGCATGTCTGAAGGCTTTGATGTGGGTCTGGAAATGTCTGGCAACGATACCGCCTTTCGTGCCATGCTCGAATGCATGAATCATGGTGGAAAAATCGCTATGCTCGGCATCCCCAGCAAAGATACCTTGATTGACTGGAACCAAGTCATCTTTAAAGGCCTAATCATTAAAGGTATTTACGGACGAGAAATGTTCGAAACCTGGTACAAGATGATCGCTATGTTGCAATCTGGCTTAGACATCAGCACAATTATTACCCATCGTTTTAAAGTTGATGAGTTTCAGCAAGGATTCGACACCATGGGATCAGGAAAATCAGGCAAAGTGATCTTGGATTGGAATTAAATCCATCTTAGTTATTGCGTCTAAAGAGTGATCGCGTTAGCGTCATTCTTTTAGACGCAAACAGAGCAACAACATGTTAGAGATAGGCACTCAAGCTCATCCCCGCCCCCATCAAGACGCGCTTTATATTTTGCTATACCGCAATCAAGTTCTGACGGAAGAGGGAAACCAATTTCTTATTCCTTTTACCCATTTTCAGCCCAACGCCAATATGAGCGCAGTGTATTGTGGAAAATGGCATGGTCAGGATATCTTTGTTTGTCGCTTTGAGTCCATACCCAAAGGGTTTCGCGAAACTGGACTAAGAGAGCTGCTTTTTTTGCAAGATCAGGATCACTACATTTTATTAAGCCGTGCCCACCAGCTCGCGACTTGGGATAGAGACCATCAGTTCTGTGGTCGCTGTGGGACCGCAATGGAAGAAAAACACGCTGCAGAGCACACAAAAATCTGCCCATCTTGCAATTTACGCCATTATCCAAGAATTTCACCCTGTGTTATTGTATCGATCAGAAAAGAAGAGCAAATTTTATTAGCTCGCGGCCCCCTTGCCCCAAAAGACAGATACAGTAATATCGCAGGCTTTGTTGAAGCAGGTGAAACCCTAGAACAAGCCGTCGCTCGCGAGGTAAAAGAAGAAGTCGGCTTAGAAATAACCAATATACGTTATGTCGACAGCCAACCTTGGTCTTTTCCTCATCAGCTGATGGTCGGATTTTTTGCTGACTATAAGAGTGGTGATATCGCTCCAGCCCCAGGTGAAATTGAAGAGGCCAATTGGTATTCCATTGATGCCCTACCCAATATCCCGAACAATGCGACCATATCGGGACAACTGATCAACGCGCATGTGGCGAACATTAAAGCCCAACGCTCTTAATACCAGTGATGAAAGGACTGTAGGTAAACACTTACTGTCCTTTGTTTACGGTATTTCACCCAAAAAATAACCGTTTATTACGACACTGCCAGCCCCCTCTTTTGGGGGCTTTTTTATGATCGACAGCAAACCAAATTCCACTGGGGTTTCCTAACGACTTTCTCTATACTAGGCGCCCCCTTTAACCCTGTTTAATGAGAATGATGTGGAAGATTTACTGCATTCAATAGAACAAAAAGTAAAACCATTAATCGGTTTAGGCAAGGTCGCAAACTACATTCCCGCGTTAGCCAATGTCGATCCCAATCAATTTGGTATCGCCATCTACAGCAATAATGGTGAGCTTTACCATGCAGGCCAAGCGTATACAGACTTCTCTATACAAAGTATCTCTAAAGTCTTTAGCTTGACCCTTGCCATCAAACATTATGGTGAAGACATGTGGAAGCGCGTTGGTCGTGAGCCGTCGGGCAACCCTTTTAACTCCTTAGTGCAATTAGAATACGAAGCAGGCGTGCCCCGTAACCCCTTCATTAACGCAGGGGCGCTGGTGATCAGCGACATGAATCAGTCACGTTTTGCCTCTCCCCATTATGCGATGCGAGAATTTATACGTCGCCTAGCCGATAACCCAGAATTACGCTCAGATAAAATAGTATCCGATTCAGAGTACGAATTTCGCGCCCGTAATGCCTCAATGGCCTATCTTATGAAGGCATTCGGCAACTTTCATAATGATGTCGAGGCGGTGTTACACAGCTACTTTGATAATTGTGCTATGCGCATGAATTGTGTCGATCTGGCGAAAGCCTTTAGTTTCTTAGCAAATAAAGGCTACTGTCGGCATTCTGGTGAGCAAATGCTTAGCCCTAGAGAGACCACGCAGGTAAATGGATTACTTGCCACGAGTGGACTATATGACGAAGCAGGAAATTTTGCTTATCGTGTCGGCCTACCCGGTAAAAGCGGTGTTGGTGGCGGTATAATTGCTATTGTCCCTAATCGCTTTTCCGTTTGTGTATGGTCGCCTGAACTGAATAAATCTGGCAATTCGCTTGCCGGCATGGCCGCTCTCGAAGCCTTGTCCGAAAGTATTGGTTGGTCGGTTTTTGGGTGATTTACCTGCATATTTCTAGACATAAAAAAGGGCCAATCAAGGCCCTTTTACCAATATCAGTCAAACCCCTAATATTAAATTAATCTGTCACCACTTTATAACAAGGCACATACGCACTGCCGGGCAGCTTCATCCGTTGTTGACGAACAAAGGCTTGTAACAAAGCGTCTAATTTCGCCAACAAAGCTTTATCACCATGAATCTCAAATGGCCCAAACTCTTTGATATACGCCACGCCTTGGGCTTTTACGTTACCTGCGACGATAGATGAGAAGGCACGACGCAAATCCGCCGCCAACAAATGCGTTTCTTGATTGAAGTGCAGGTTTAAACCACGCACATTGTCATGAGTTGGCTCAAACGGGTGTTGAAACTCTTCTGGAATATGCAATTTCCAGTTGTAGTAAAACGCATCTTGATGGGCTTTACGATATTGACGCACATCTTCCATTCCTTGCTTAATAGTGCGCGCCACTTCCACTTCATCTTCAATGATAATGCGGTATTTATTTTGCGCTTCTACGCCCAATACATCACCAATAAAAGCGTGAATTTGCTCAAAGTAATCTGCGCTTTCTTTTGGACCTGTAAACACCAAAGGAAAAGGAACATCGGCATTTTTAGGGTGCAACAGGATACCTAAAATATACAAAATTTCTTCGGCCGTACCCGCACCGCCTGGAAACACCACAATACCATGGCCAGCACGAACAAAAGCCTCAAGCCGCTTCTCGATATCTGGCATAATGACCAGCTGATTGACAATCGGATTCGGTGACTCTGCAGCAATAATGCCAGGCTCTGTTAAACCCAAATACACACCATTTTTAATACGTTGCTTAGCGTGAGCAATGGCCGCACCTTTCATTGGCCCCTTCATGGCCCCCGGTCCACAACCCGTACAAATATTGAGTTCACGCAAGCCTAACTCATGACCTACACGCTTGGTATAATCGTATTCGTGACGTGCAATAGAGTGGCCGCCCCAACATACAATCATGTCGGGATTCTGAATTCGGCGGAAGACATTCGCATTGCGCAACAGTTCAAAGACGACATTGGTCAATTTCTCTGAGCTGGCATTCTCTAAGCCACGGGCAAGCAGGTACTCATGCTGAGTAAAAATAATGTCGCGTAATACGCTAAACAGCATTTCCCGCACACTGCTGATCATCTTGCCATCAACAAACGCACTGCTTGGCGCATTCTTAAGCTGCAACTTCACGCCACGTTCTTGCTGTACAATGCGAATTTCAAAGTCTTTAAACTCTTCCATGGCCGCTTGCGGATCATCGGAATCACTACCACAGTTCAAAATAGCCAAAGCACAACGATGGAATAAATCATGAAGTGGGCCTGACTCTTCTGACAGACGAGAGATTTCATTTTGAGATAACATCTCTAACGCACCCTTTGGTGCGACTAACGCATCAACGCGATCTTCATACTGCATGATCGCCCTCCTTACTTCTGGGTTGTTGTCTTTAAGATACATAAACTTTCATACAAACATAGTGGTCGCGCATTGGTTTTTTATCAAGTCTTAACAAACAAGTTATTAAAAATAGTCAGAACAAAATCAATTATTTAACACGTAGTTGCTGATAATAAAGAGACTTCATTTCAATTAAACGACTGTAAGTCCGACGAAACTCAAATAATAAAGAACCGTTTAAATACAAATCTTCAAGTGGCACATCTGCATTCAACAAAAGCACCACTTGATGATCGTAGCACTCATCCACCAAACTGATAAAACGTCGCACAGCATCGTCATTGATACCCAAAGACACAGCACGATCACCCGTTTTTCCTGAGCCAACGGCACCGTCTTCTGTGCCCCGCGCTTTGATATGCTCAAAAGGTTCACTGCTTAATTCGGGAATCGCCGTCAGCATGATGAATGGATAGCTTTTCGCTAATTCAATGTAGTCCAACGACGATCTTGGGCCATTGCACAGTTCGTGAAAATCAAACCAGGCGATATTCTCTGCTGACTCAATCACAGCAATCGCACGACGACAAATGAGCAGCGGTTGCTGATTCACAGTGCCTTTTGCTAACTGCCTAAACAAAACGGCCATCTCTTGCTCATGTTTGACGAAAAAGATCGGCGAACAACCGGTATGACGTAATCGATGGTCCTCTTCGCCACCAAGATGAAGACTCTTCACATTTTGCTGTAACAAGGCAATGGCCGGCGCGAAGCGTTCTTTTTGTAACTGATTTTGAAAAAGATTTTCCACAGCAATATTCGACGTTGCTACCAGCACAACCCCTTCGTCAAACAAGGCCTCGATTAATCCGCCTAGCAGCATAGCGTCGCCAATATCTGTGACAAAAAATTCATCAAAACACAGCACACGACACTCTGACGCTAACCGCTTGGCAATGCCTTTTAACGGATTTTTTTGACCAAAGGCAAGATTCAATTCTCGATGCAAACGTGCCATAAAATGGTGAAAGTGCAGCCTCAACCCAATACCATCTGGCAAACAGCCATAAAACAAATCCATCAGAAACGTCTTACCACGGCCCACATCCCCCCAGAGATAAACTCCTTGGATTGACTCAACCCCATCTGCGTTTGATAGATTCGACATTAGTAACTGATAAACACGTTCTAATTCATATAGCGCGGGCTGCTGATGAACATCAAACAACACATCCTGTCGCTCGAGCTTGTCTTGGTAATACGACAAAGGTGACATCAAAATCTTACACCCTTGCCGCACGCAAACGTGCTACTGGACGCTCATCAATTAGGATATGAATCAACGCCGTAATCAAGGCAATGATACAAGCGGCCCACCAAACAACATCGTAGGAGCCTGTTTTATCATACAAATAACCACCTAACCAAACCCCACTAAACGAGCCTAATTGATGGCCTAAAAATACGATGCCATATAACAATCCCATGTAACGCAAACCAAACATTTGTGCGACCAAACCAGACGTTGGCGGCACTGTCGCTAACCAAAGCAGCCCAGTAACAATAGAAAACACGTAGACAGACATATCCGTCATCGGCAAGGTCATAAACAAGGCAATGGCTAACGCTCTTAGCGCGTAAATAATAGTCAATAGTTTTTTCTTCGAGTATTTGCCTGCCCAACTGCCTGACAACAAACAACCAAAAATATTAAACAGACCAATAAGCGCCAAACTGGCGACAGCAATATCAGACGAGAACCCTTGGTCAGATAAAAACGCTGGCATGTGCACTGTAATAAACGCTAACTGAAAACCACAAACAAAAAAGCCCACAACTAAAAGCCAATAATGCGAGTAAGCACTCGCTTCATGTAGAGCTTCTTTCATAGTTTGTGTTACTTCTGTGACGGCAGTGTTCGCACTCATGCTCACTTTTTCTTGGCGGAAAGGACTCGATAACAACACCATCATCAAAGCGCACAATGCCATCAACAGTAGCGCATTACTCCAACCGTAAGCCGCGATAAAATCTTGCGCTATTGGCACAACAAGTAACTGACCTGTAGACCCAGCAGCACTGCCCAGACCTAGAGCAAAGGAGCGTTTCTCAGGCGACACCATACGCGCCATAGCAGGCAACACCACGCCAAAACCCGTCGCCGCGATGCCCATTCCCATCAATACACCAGCGCCAATATTCAGCCCTATAACACCATCTGCTCCAGCCGTTACATATAAACCAAGAGCATACAAAGCCGCACCAATAAACAAGGTTTTTAAGGTGCCGTAACGATCAGCAAAAGCACCAGCAACAGGCTGAAATAAGCCCCAGCATAGGTTTTGCAACGCCAATGCAAAAGCAAAAACCTCACGTCCATAGCCAAACTCTTGTGAGATAGGCGACATAAAAAAGCCCATTGATGATCGCAAACCAAAGTTCAACGCCAATAAGAGGCAAATCAAAACAATAGAAACACTCAGTAATTTTACTGGACGAGACATCCACTTGCCCTTTTTATAGTAGCCCAACGATAAAATGATCGATTTATCATATTCATAGCATGACCATAAGTCGAGCTTGAGCCTGCACCAAGTTAACCAGTTCTAAATACGCAAAAAAAATGCCCAACCGCGTTGCGGCTAGGCATTATCAACACACCAGCAAGACTAAGGCGTCAAAGGACGATAAAAACCCGTCACCCTGTCATTAAAGGTCAACGTCTCTACCAAGGCTTTCAACTTAGCTTGCGTTAATCCTGTGCTCAGCTGGTCCATATCATTAAGATAACGCGCATCACCGTATAAGGTTTCACTTAATTCCAGTCGGTGTGCTAACGTGCCATCGAAATCCTTTTCTAGACGGCTTTCCTCTACATCAGCAAAAGCGTCTTGTATTTCATCTACCCACGCCGCTGTGACCATCTCAGGTAATTCAGATAACGCTTTGTTAGTCATTGCCGCCAAATCGTTTAATCGCTCTGGCGCACTGGAATATTGAATGCTCAACTCCGCACGGTGGGTGTCTTTGTTCAGTTCCAAGCCGACTCTTACACTGTAAACCCCTTGAGCTTCACTGCGCAGCCGCTGTTTTAACTTTGCCTCTAAACGCTCACCCAAATAGGTCAATTGCAGGGCAGCAATCGGTGACCAAGGCATAGACTGGTAGGCATACATGCGATATTCCGCCTTTGGCTCAATATTCAATGCCATGTCAACGACTGACTCGCCAGACAACTGCAACACCGGTAGTGTTTCGTAGTCAGAAGTACGATAAGCAGACGTATCACGAGGAATCGAGGCAAGGTATTTTGCAGCCAGTTCTGTCATATCCGTTTCTGGCAAACGCGACACAATGAAATAATGTACGGGCAAAGCGACTTGTTTCATTCGTGTCTGCTCTAACGTCTCTAACGACAATGACGTTAAATCCGTAAGGCTTGGTGACATCTCTTTTTGCCCAAAACGGGCTTGTGCCATACGCTTTGTAAACACTTCAATCGGACGAACAACCTCAATATTCAGGCTTCTTTTCAAGCTTGCCATCACACTATCGTAGACAGCCTCATCTATTTTGGGTGTAACTTGATTAACACGATAAACAGCCAATAGTTTGTCAAAGGCCTCATCGTCTGTCGCGCCTCGGTAAGTCAGACTTTGTGCTTTTTGCTTCGTCGATAAAAACACTTGGTGGTGTCGACGCCATTGCGCATACTCTTCGTCGCTCCAACCATAAATCCCCGTTGCATCCGACAGTTGCACCGCAATTTGTTCTGCCCATGTCGAACCTTGTGTGACGTTATAGCCAGCGGCTGAAAACGCCGTAAAATAACTTTTATTGTCATCCTCTGACACTTCAATTTGATAACGCCCCGCCAATACACTTGGATCTAACAAGGTTAATTTATCCCCGTTAGATAAAGACCAATTGGATACCCCTAATTCCGCCTCTCTTGATATCAAAGACAACGAGCCGGATTGAGTGACAACAGGCAGCATTTTTTCGGCCACCACTTTTTCCTCTTCCAACGGCGCAAGATCTTGTTTATTGATGGTGTCAAACATCGCCTCAACCGATTCCACAGAGCCTATATCAACACGTTTTCCACCAACGGCTTGCGTATACAGAATACGATCCGGAGCCGACAACCACTGACGCAAACGCGCATTGACATCGTCAAGAGAAATATTTCTCACTAGGCGCAATACTCGATCATTGCTTAGTACTGGATCCTGTAATTTTTTGCCTGACGTCACCGCATCCACCATTTTGACAGCCCAAATAGTGCCACGATTTTTTGCCGCTTCTTTATTGGCTTCTGCGGTATCAATGACTTTTTTATAAACTTTATCAAAGTCTTGCTGATAAAACCCATGCGCTTTAATCCGCTCTAGTTCCTGAATTAACGTTTCTAAACCTAGCGAGTGGTAACCTTCATCAACATTCACCGAAAAACCCAAAATTGCCACGTTGGGTGACACAGTTCCTTTGGTACTGGATAAAGCACGAACATGCTCTGGTAAGACATCTCTTTGGCGCCGTATTTGTTCAGTGAGCAAGTTACGCGTCATATAATCAATCAATCCGTCACGTCGGCCCTCGTCCGTATCAAAAGACTCGCTACCAAATCGATATAAAAAAGCAACCTGATTGATTTTGCTGCCGGCGTCGCGCAACTGACCCATTTTAAGAAGATCATCTAATATAGGGTCTTTTGAGTGCCGTTCTGGTAGCATCCGCCTAGGCTCAGCACTAAAAACGTTTTTAATTTGTGTCTCTAAACCGTGACTATCAACGGGAGCATAAATGACTAACGCCATATTATTTGGCGCGTACCAGTCTCGATAAAAAGCCTGCAGTTGCTCAGCGGGGGTGTTTTTAATCGTGTCCTGCGTGCCAATAACAGGGCGCTCTGGATACAATGAGCCAACCCGTAACAAGGCTTTTTTCTCATCATTCACTCGCGCTCGATGACTCAATTTTCCACGCCACTCTTCTTGAATAATCAAGCGCTCTTTATCTAACGACGTCACTCTAATATCAGCGTGAAAAACCATTTGCTGATACACGTCCAACACCCTGTAGAGCCGCTCCGGTGTAGTGTTACGCAGATTCACCATATAACGCGTATTTTCACTGTTGGTCATGGCATTAAAATCACGCCCCTGCTTAAACCCCATATCGAACAAGGCTTGCCGAGTACCATTCGGTAATCCTGCGCTTTCATGGAACACCATATGCTCCACCATATGCGCCACACCGAGCTGATTTGCTTTTTCATCGATCGCACCAGAAAGCACCACTAAATTCGCCAAAGTCAGACCTTCTGGCGCGTCTTTTTCCTGTCTTGAATCAAATAAATAATACTGAAAACCATTGTCTAATGTGCCGTGAACAACACGCTTATCCCAAGGTAATCCTTCATCGTCATTTGCAAACGCCTGAAGCGTAAACATCACCGCACACGTTAATCCAACCACACGTAAAATATTCTGAAGAAAAAGCATAAAACCGCTCATAGAGAAATCATTCATATAAAGACATAAACAAATGCTCAATGGAGCATTTGTTTATAAAAAGAAAGGAGATAGAAAGAACATCAGCTTAGAAACGCATGCCGACTTCCATAGAAATTTTTCGACCCGAGGTGTAAGATTGAGTCGCTGTAGAAGACGTGGAAGTTGTTGTCGATACAACATCATCGAATAAGTTAGTGACTTTCAATTGAACATACCCTTCACTTTTGGCAAATAAAGGGGGTGTCCACTGTATTTGAGTATCAACAGTGATTAGATCATCAAAGTCTTTGTCTTCATAAATAGCATATTTTACACCATTAGCATCAGTATAATCTTCTCCGCTATCTTGAGCGACAGTTCCACCGCTTTTCACATTCACGAAGTTACTCCACATAATATGCCATGTAGGGATATGGGTAGCGGAGCTTAGTTTAATCGTAAATGGAATCGCGTAATCCCACGCAGGTAAGTTCTCAAAGGCCGTAACTTGCCCATCATAATAAACAGGATCCTCTTCCGTTGTTTCATCATAAGCATCAGAGCCTTGCGAGTTAGATGTGCTTTCTTGCCAGCCAATTGAGAAAGCTAATTTGGTTTGAGTACCTAATAAATTGAAAGGGTCATGCTGTTCAAACTCTAGTGACACGTCATTTGTTGAGCTTCGGCCAGTATTATCATAAAAATATTTACCACTTTCATCTCGATCACGATGAACACCATCACGACTTTCCCTATTAACCAGTTTCAACGCAGCATCAAATGGTCCCATTCGTTGCATCCAGCCAAGCATTAACTCATCAGAATAGGGTGTCTTTAAATCAAAATCTTTTAACGATGTATCATCGTATTCTAATACCTGATTCACCGAACCATTCGTACTGTAAGTCGTACGAGTTTTCCAAGAAGCAAGTGTTTGATTAATATCATATTTCAAAAAATTCCGACCATAATAACGACTTGCACCAGCAACTAAACGAGTGTTATCGTCCCCAAATACATCCCATTCCACTTTCGCCCGAGGTGCAACATTAGTATTACCCAGTAAAGTTTCTTTGTCTGCGCGAACACCAATCGTTGTCGTCCAATCACCTACTGCAACCTCATCCTGTAAATAAAGAGCGTAGTTTTCATAGTCTTTTTCGAACTTCCCAGCTTTAGTCTCAGTCACTCTCCAAAGATAATCTCTACTAGCATCTCCTCGGCAATTTGTCGGATTACAGCGATAAATATTATTCGTAATATCACCATCCACACTATAAAAAGAGTTTGTATACTTTAGTTCTGTTCCGAAAGTCACTAAGTGTCTGGTTGAACCAATAGAAAAAGCATCATGAACCCATTTTGAACCTAAAGTATACCTATCCTGTTGCTGGGTAATATCACCATACCCCCCTGAATAAGCTTTGGTACGAGGATCGTAAGTATATACACTTGATTCGCTATCTAACGCATCGATAGAGCGATCAAATCCACCTGTTATAGTTAATAAACTGCTATCAAAGTGGTAATTGGCCTCCGTAGAAGCACCATACGCTTCATGAGAACGCTCAAATGGTGCTGTATAGGATGTAGAAGTTATACCTGTATAATAACGATTTGAGTATTTAAAATTGGCTCCTAAGTCAAGACGATCAGATACTTTGGCATCAATACGTCCCATAATGTTATCTACGGTATCATCATAATAAACGTCTCTCTCCTCTCTTGTACTCAAGTCTATATAATTTTGCTTAAATTTAGAGGTTCTACGGGAGAAAGTAACAGAGCTTCCAATATTATCCGTCAGTGACTTTAGAGCCGTAATTGAATAATTCTGTTTCTTATAATCCGGTGTATAAGAGCCATCTGAAACACCACTTTCGGCATAATCCTCCACGAGAGATTCGTCGACATGAAATTTTTCCCAAGAATCCTGAGTAAGACCGTATTTTATAAACAGCTCATCTTCGCCAGCGTATTTTTTTAACTTTGCATCCACAACACCACCAGTAAAACCACCGTATTCCACAGGGACATTACTGTCATAAACTTTTACTTCGCCTAGGGCGTCAGCATCAACATAATAACTTTGTGGAGAACCACCTGACAATGTCGATAAACTTGCGGGATTAATAGGGTTTGTATACGTATCGCCACTGCCACTCGAACCTGGATCAAAATCACTAGATGTATCCACACCATCGATCATAAAAGCATTTTGATAATAATCTTGACCATGAATGGATATTTCATCAGGGCGAAGACTCGCACTGCTTGCTGAACTACTACTAGAGCGACTGTAGTTAACCGCTGTATTGGTACGAAGCAGATCGGTTAAATTTCCCCCTTCGGTCGGCATGGCTTCAATATCTTCCGAGCCAATTACCTGAACACCCACCTCTTTCTGGTTCTTCATTTCTCTCACCATCAAAGGCGACAAACTAACGCCGTCTTCCGTCTGTGTTACTGAGTTTTCATCAACTAACACGACGCTGTTTCCATCCCCTCTTTGATAAGATAGCCCTGTTCCTACTAGCAATAGCTCTAATGCCTGTTCCGTCGAGTATTCGCCTTCAAAACCTACCGTTTGCTTACCACTCAGAAGTTGCGCGCTGCCACCCAAAAACAGACCGGAGGTTGCAGCAAAAGCATTAACCGCTTTAGACAAAGATCCAGCGCCAATCTTGTAATAACGCATATCTGCAGACACAGATTCGGCATACACAATAGACGCAGGCAATATAGAAAAACTACTCACTAACGCAATCTGCAACGCCAGTAGCCTTGGGGTTGCACGACGCTTAAAAGACGGTATTGCAGGACGAGATGACATATAAACTCCGTAATAGTAATGCTAATTACTACTATTACCGAACAGAGGGAGAAAAAGGGGACATGAAAAAGCCTGCTTTTCAATAAATATTTAATACAGTCGCTTTATGGTGAATTAAACAGGAGAAATACTGATCCACCAAGGCAGCGTTTCTTTAACGCGAAGAGGAAAACTGCTCTCTAGCATGCTAAATATCACATCAGTATTTTGCACAGGATACGTTCCAACCACACGCCAGTCTGCAATAGTTGGGTCAACGTTAATAAAACCGTGGCGGTAGCGGCTCAGCTCGTTGACAAAGTCAGACAAAGGCATGTTTTCTACGACCAACAAGCCTTTTACCCAAGATTCATATAAGGCCAACGCTGGCCTGACCTCATCAAAGGATTGTGGAGTAAAAATAACGGATTCCCCAGCATGAATTTCTTTGGTGACTGTCGATTCGTTCAAGGCAATAGACAAAGTACCATGATACACAGAGAGGATGGCTTGCTGGTCAGGTAAATGTCGTAGACAAAACCGCGCCTTGTTAGTCATTGGGCGCACAGTAGCTTTACCACAAGACAAGGCAAAAGGCCGACTATCTTGGTTTGCTAGCTCCACAAAAGCCTCGCCCGACAACAAGGATAAGTGTCGAATAGCGGCGGTATAATAAGGTGTCATTGCACTGTTGGTGTTTAACCACACATGGGAACCGTCATCTAAAGAGAAGGAAGACTGCTCGCCCACCGAGGTATGAAAATCGGCGTGCCACGCCGCCACCATTGAAGGCAATGCAGTTTTTTGCCAACTCACCCACCCCAACGAGGCAATACCGGCCAAGCCAAGCACCCCTTTCATAAACTGACGCCGACCAACTGTGTGCGTTCTGTCTAATACATAACTCGCGGATTGTTGAGACTCAGGGTTTTGAAAAGAAGAAAACATAACACTGACTGACTCCACTTGTTGCCACGCTTTACGGTGCATATCGTCTTCATTCAGCCATCGCTGCCACGCTGCCTGATCAACCTCCGAGACAGGTGTATCAGATAAAACAGCAAACCACTCAGAAGCGGCCTCAAGATGGGCATAGGTGACAGATTGAGATGAAGTCATAATAGTTACAAAGACAAGTCAGATTTAAGCAAAACACAGTGTAGCATGGCCTGCGCCATGTAGCGTTTTACCATTCTTTCGGAGACAGACAAACGCTGCGCAATGTCTGAATACGTTAAACCATGTATTTGAGATAAAATAAAAGCGTTGGCTACTTTTTTGGGCATTTTGGCAATCATCGCATCCAACTCACAAAGCAATTCTATCATAGACGCAGAATGCTCTGCGGAAGGATAAAATACTTCCTCATTGTGTGCGAGCGACTCTAACCAAGCCTGCTCTATTTGCTTGCGACGCCATTGATCAATATATAATCCCTTAGCGACTGTGCTTAAAAATGCTCTAACCTCACCAATATTGGCGAAATATTTTGGCTTTTTGAGTAATCGAACAAAGGTATCTTGGGCAATGTCTGCTGCCAATTCCTGACAGCCTAACCGTTTACGGATCCATCCTGTTAACCACGAACTGTGTTCCACATAAAGCTCACCAACATTTTGGGGAGCTTGGTGCTCAGGTGCCATTGATCCGTTGAACCTCTTTTAAATAAAAAACTAAGAGGTGAAAAATACACTTAATGAGAACGAATATCAATAAACAGTGCAAAAATTAAACACCAAACTGATGTTTTTAATAAAGAAAACACCAGTTTGGTGCATAAATTGTCAACGAACGACTATAGTGTTGTAAACGCACCACCTTTTTCTATCGCTTTTTGATACATTGGAACGGCTTCGACTTGCTTAATAAAACGAGCAATATTAGGAAATTTAGCCAAATCCATGCGCGTACTTGAAGCTTGCAAGGGAAAACTCATCTGAATATCAGCAGCCGTTAATGTGTTACCAACCAACCAAGTATGCTCACTTAAGGTTTTTTCAATAAAAAGCAGTTGCGGCTGAATCCGTGGCATAATAAATTTTTCTTGGATTTTATCCGTTAATGCTTTTGCGATTGGTTTTACAAAAAAGGGCATTGGACTTTGCGGGACCTTCATCATCACCAACTTCATCACCAATAGAGGCATTAACGAACCTTCCGCAAAGTGTAGCCAATAACGATAATCTAACAAAGCCTGACCATCAGTTGGCCTTAGACGTTTCTCTACATCATATTTATCTAATAAATATTCTATTATGGCGCCCGATTCCGCTATCGTTAACCCATCATCGGTAATAACCGGTGACTTACCAAGAGGATGTACTTTTTTTAACGATTCTGGCGCTGACGCTGTGTCTGGGTCGCGCTTATATTCCACAATCTCGTACGCTAAACCAAGCTCTTCGAGCAACCATAAGATACGCTGAGACCTTGAGTTTTCTAAATGATGTACTGTAATCATATCGCCTCCTTTGCTATAAAAAGTAAATGTAACTTATTCAAAAACCACTTCAGACTCTCTTACTACGCAGAAAAATGCTAATTAGATGACCTCCTCATGATGGCAGTAGTGTTATAGAATGAACTCTACGGTAAAATCAAACATCGACCATACTGACGAAAGGACTGGCATGAGCCAAATAACATCACTAGAGCAACTAGAAACTCTCTACGATCAGCCTCATCCACTGGCTGTAAGTAAAGAAATCACCGAGCTTGAACAGCACGCCATTACCTTTATAAAAAATAGTCCTTTTATTCTTATTTCTACCACCGATAAAAATGGCTTCGCGGACATATCACCCCGCGGTGGAGAAGCAGGATTTGTGAAAGTATTGGATGCAAAAACGTTAGCTTTTGCAGACTCTGCAGGCAATAACCGTTTAGATAGTCTAAAAAACATATTGGCAAAACCAGAAATTGGTTTGTTGTTTATGATTCCCGGTATTGGCGAGGTTGTTCGTGTAAAAGGCATTGCCAGTTTACATCGAGATAAAGATCTTCTATCACTCTTTAGCGATCCTAAAACACCCAAACTCGTCGTTAAGGTCCATATAGAGACAACATTTTTCCACTGCCCCAAAGCCATTGCTATAGCAAAATTATGGAGCATGGAAAATCACGTAGATCGTGCGTTTCTTCCATCGTTGCTCCGCATCATTCAAGATCAAACTAACGAATAGCCGTATTAAACACTCTGTATAGATAACACTTTTTATCATTTTAAAAACGAAGTGTTATCTGCTGTGGCTGTGATGGCGGAACGTTTTGGACAATTGTTGCATTCAGCTTGAAGTAGTTCCACAAGCAGCCGTGTCGCAGGGCCAGTACGTTCGCCTTTACCAAAAATGGCATAAAGGTGAAAGTTACGCTCACTGCCAGAGACCAAATTCAATTTTTGTAGCCTACCACTTTCCAATTCGTCATGTATGTCAGCTTTAGGTAGCCAAGCGAACCCTATACCACTAACTACAATTTCTAATGCTGATTGCACACTAGATACAGTCCAACGTCGATCAGTACCCAACCAGCCTGCGTCCATAGACGTCTCCACAGCAGAGTCTCGAATCACCAACTGCAATTCTCGACTTAGTCGCTCGTTATCTATCAACCCCTCCTCCTGAAACAAAAGATGCTGTGGAGAAGCAACCGCAAGCAATTCAACCTCAACGATAGGATCCGCAAGATACCCTTTTGGCACGATCGCGCTTAATACAAGATCTGGCCGACCTTGCTTTAACGCTTCTAAACCACCACTCAACACTACTTCCTTAAGCTGAACTTGTGTTCCCTTACTTTGTGGCTCGAATAACTTTAATGCTCGTAATAAAGCCGGTGTTGGAAATGTCTGATCAACAACCAACTCTAATTCTGGCTCCCAACCTTGTCCCAAGGTATGTGCAAGCTCTTCTAAATCAATCGCTTCTTTTAAAAGGTGCCGTGAACGACGCAATAATACTTCACCGCGCTCAGTCAGCTTGGCTTTACGACCTTCTATAATCAATAAAGGATAACCTAACTGTTCTTGCAGTTTGGCAACCGTATAGCTCACAGAAGATTGGCTTTTATGTAGGGCCTCGGCGGCTTGGGCAAAACCGCCTTTATCAACAACAGATTGCAGCACACGCCATTGCTCTAGGGTGACTCTTGGGGCTTTCAAGATAATTCTCTTAGATTTAATTAGGTGGACAATAAATTTATCGCATTTTTCGATCTATATCTCCAAAAAATGTCACTTTTTAATCAAATAATTTGGTTATAAGATGCCGTCATTATCAATTAACACACCATATTGGTTTAACAACGGAGATTTTTATATGACTACATTACTACGTATCGACTCTAGTGCTTCTGGCGAAAACTCAAAATCTCGTCAATTGGCGAATGAATTTGTTACAAAATGGTTGGCAAAAAACCCTGACGGTAAAGTCGTTGCTCGCGATGTCACTGCGAACCCTCTACCACACTTTACTGGCGAGACGCTAGGTGCACTTTTTACGCCTGAAGAAAGCCGTTCTGCAGAGCAAAAAGCCATTGTCGCTATTGGTGATGAACTGATTGCCGAATTAGAAGCCGCAGATGTGGTTATCGTTTCTGCTCCTATGTATAACTTTGGCATTCCTTCTACTTTAAAGTCTTATTTTGACTATATTGCGCGCGCTGGCCGTACTTTTAAATACACAGAAACGGGACCAGTTGGCCTTGTAAACAAAGATGCCTACATCTTTAGTGCAAGCGGTAGCTTCTCAGCAGGTGAACCATTTGATCACCAAGTGCCACACATCCAAACATTTCTAGGCTTCATTGGCCTAAATGTAAAAGAAACTTTTATCGCTGGCGGTCAAGCAATGGGCGCACCTGGCGAAGAAGCTTTCAATGAAGCAAAAGCACAAATCGCAGTAGCAGTTTAAGATTCTTTGTTATCCCTTTTATATTAATGTTATACGCTACCCTAAAACCGATTAGAGCCCTCTAATCGGTTTTTTTGAAGATTTAGTCAAAGCCCATTGGCTTTTAGAGCAATACGCTTACGCTGTACATCAATCTCTAACACTGTCACATTAACGACCTGACCTACTCGAACAAAATCCCGTGGATCTTTCACAAAACGGTCTGCCAGCTGAGAAATATGAATCAACCCATCCTGATGCACACCCAAATCCACAAATGCACCAAAGGCTGCCACATTGGTCACAACGCCTTCTAGAACCATTCCTTGTTGAAGGTCTTCTAACGTTTGCACACTTTGATCAAATGACGCATAGCGAAATTCAGGCCGAGGATCTCGACCTGGTTTAGCAAGCTCATTAAGAATATCCGAATACGTAAAATTTCCCGCTTGGGACAAACTTGGCGCTAATTGTTTTAACTGCTGTAAAGCGCCGCTATTATTCAGCAAATCATGCGCTTTTAACTTTAATTGCGCCGCCATTTTTTGTACTAAAGGATAGGACTCAGGATGAACACCTGACTGATCCAATGCTTCCTTACCGTTTAGTATTCTTAAAAAACCCGCACACTGTTCAAAACATTTATCGCCAATACCTTTAATTTTTAATAACTCGGCACGGGATTCTATACGACCTTTTTGTTGACGATAATCGATAATATTCTGTGCCAAACGATGTGTTAAACCTGACACATAAGACAGTAAAGAGACAGAAGCGAGGTTAATATCGACGCCCACTCGGTTCACACAATCTTCCACAACATTAGCAAGTGATTTGGACAGTTGAGAAACTTTAACGTCGTGTTGATACTGACCAACGCCAATCGCTTGTGGATCAATTTTTACTAATTCAGCAAGCGGATCTTGAAAACGACGGGCAATAGAAATAGCACCTCGGATAGTGACGTCGAGGTCAGGAAATTCTTCTATTGCTATTGGTGAAGCAGAATACACAGACGCCCCCGCTTCACTAACGACAACAGCACGGCACTCTAAGTTAGAATCTTTTATCAGCGCCTTGATTAACGCTTCAGTCTCTCTTGAAGCCGTACCGTTCCCAATTGCCACCCAACCAATGCGATGCTGATGTATGAGCTTAGACAGAATGGCATTCGCTTCTTGTATGCGATTTTGAGGCCCATGAGGGTAAATAACGTCATGATCTAATAAAGAGCCTTGCTCATTAATAACCGCTAACTTAACACCATTGCGAAAGCCTGGATCCATACCTAACACTCGGTGAGCACCAGCTGGAGCGGCCATCAATAAATCCTGAAGATTATTAGCAAAAACCTGTATAGCCCCCTCCTCAGCACGCTCTTTCAATTGCGAAAGCACATCGGCTTCTAATTTCGGCAATAATTTATTCTCCCACGCCGTATTTAAATAGCGCCACTGCAAGGGAGTCATTCGTTGAGACTCAGGTGCTTTATCATCAAGTAACTGATTAAGGTGAGGAAAAATGAGTCTATTGGGATAACCCACTGTCTCTTTTAAAGACACACTGAGTTTAAGAATGGCTTCTTTTTTGGCTCGAAAAAGAGCCAACAATCGATGAGGAGGCACTTTATTGATCGCTTCTTGATAATCAAAGTAATCTCTAAACTTTTCACCTTGCTCTTTTTTTCCACGTAAAACACGGCTGGTTAAAATGCCGTCTTTCAGTAGTTCTTCACGCCCCTTTTTCAGAACGTCACTGTCATTTGCAATGGCTTCATTCAATATTTCTGTCACGCCCTCTAATGCAGACTCAGCAGACATACTAATCGCATTCTGCTGACACCAAGCTGAAACCGCAGAAAGAGTGTCTGCCTGACGCCCCGTCCAAATCAGTGTAGCCAGAGGCAGAAGACCCTGCTCTTTCGCTTCATCTGCTTTCGTTTTACGTGTTTTCTTGTAAGGAGAGTAAAGATCTTCTAATTCATTTTTGGACGTTGCCTGACGCAGCTTATTAAGCACCGTAACAGGAACCGCTGAGTCCTGTGATAATATAGCAAGAATGCTCTCTTGACGTTTTTTAAATTCTACAAGATATTGCCATCTATCGTAAAAAGAACGTAAATCTATATCGCTCATACCGCCCGTACTTTCTTTTCGATACCGAGCGACGAAAGGGACCGTTGCCCCCTCTTCAAATAACTGAATAATATTGTCACTGTATTTTTTTAATATAGAAAACTCTGAACTTAAGTTATCTGATATAGAATTCATGTATTATCCTATTGTTTACACTTTTCTAACGATTCCAACGCATTATTTGATTAGCATGTTAGAGTATTTTTTATTAAAATCCACAACTCAAACTTGAAATAGTATAAGATCACACCACAATGTATTAGCAAGCCATTCAAGATTTTACAGGTTTACGTTAATATTGAGTTAGCATTACAAGGTAAAGTTCATTTTCACATCTGATTTAGGTCGATTATCAGACAGAAAATAAAGTTTCTCTGTCTTAAAATTATTAATTTAAACGCGCCACTGGATGTAAAAGACGGATCTCTTTTTCAGTGCAAGACCAACCAGTTATTAAGAGACAACCAGTTCTTAACAGATAAATAGGGGACACTAATGAGTTTATTACTAGAATTAGCAAGCAACAAAGCAAAAGCACGCGCGGCCGCCAAAGAACTAACCGTTGCACAGTTAGAAAACCTAATCGCCGGCTTCAACAATGCACTTGAAAAAGTCAAAGAAGAAGAAGCTGCGCGCGAAGCTGAGCAAGCAATGAAATCTGCTCGTGCAGAAGAAATTGCCACTTTAATCGCAAAAAGCGGCCTAACGATGGAAGAAATCGCTTTATTGACGGCACCAAAAGCAGGCGCGACAAAAGGCAAAACAGTTGAACCAAAATATCGCTTAACTGTCGATGGCGAAGTTCATGAATGGACTGGTCGTGGACGTACACCAAAAGTATTCCAAGAATATTTTGATGCTGGCAATAGTCGTGAGAGCGTTGAGATTAAATAATTTCAACACTTCACCAATAAAAAAGCGACTCAATTGAGTCGCTTTTTTATTATCTGTTGTCCTATCTGGACATGTAGCTTAATTACTTTTTAGTGTAAATCAAATCCCAAACACCGTGACCTAAGCGTTCACCGCGCTGTTCAAACTTAGTAAGCGGTCGCCATTCTGGACGTGGATGATATAAGCCCTTTCCGGCGGCATTTTCATACAAATCCTGCTCTTCCATAACTTCCATCATATGTTCAGCATATGGCTGCCAATCCGTTGCCATATGAAAATGCCCACCATTTTTCAATACATTGGCCACTTGTTCTGCAAATAAAGGCTGAACAATACGACGCTTGTTGTGCTTCTTTTTATGCCAAGGGTCTGGAAAAAACAATTGGAAAGCACTGGCTACGTTCTGTGGCAAGCAGTTCGCCATCACTTCTATAGCATCATCACAATATACACGTAAATTGGTAATGCCCTGCTCTTTTGCTAACATCATCAGTTTTGCCACCCCAGGTGGATGTACTTCAATGCCAATAAAATCTTTTTCTGGGGCGTTTTTTGCCATTTCAGCAAGAGAAGATCCCATGCCAAAACCGACTTCAATAATAACATCGGATTCACGACCAAATACTGTCGCATAATCAATTCGACCATCAGCAAGATTCAAACCGTATACGGCCCAATTTGCTTCATAATTCTTTTGTTGACCTTCCGTCATTCGACCACCGCGTACAACAAAACTGCGGATAGTGCGTTTGTGAAACGGTTCTTGAGCCTCTGTATCGTGTTCTTGCATGGTTTCGTATCGCTTAATTCTACTATGTGACAAGCCAAAATAGGCCATCATCTCAGCCTAAATCGATCATTAATTCGGCACGCATACTACCGGAAAAACCATGCGATGTCCTGCTTTGTTATTCCTTTTCAAAAGCGTTTGCCACATAGATAACCTACTGACCTCTACCTAGACACCATAAGCGATATACCAAAAAACACCACGCCAACATATAACATAGACCACCCAAAGGTGTGATTGCACCTAAAAATCGGTAGCCCGTTAATGCCATCACGTACAAACTGCCTGCAAATAAAATATTACCGATAAAAAATAGACATAAAATATATTTTCTAGAAGACAAAGACAAAAGCACAGTAGAAACAATCAAACCAGACAATGCATGATACATAAGATATTGACTGCCAGTTTGCCACCAACCCAGCGCCTTCACGTCTAGCATACTCTGAAGAGCATGTGCGCCGAACGCCCCTGCCGCAACCGCAATAGCCGCTTGCGCAGCAAATAATGCCGCCCAAATTGAGCGTTCCCTTTGATTAGATAACAAAAGTGGGTCAGAAGATTGAGACATGCATTATTCCAAAACGTTTAAATAACCATTACTTCCGATGGCGTAATAACGATTACTCGGAGCAAAAGACAAGGCCAATACACTCGCCCCTGCAGGACGACCTTTAGGTAAATAAATACGCCATTCTTTCTGTATTGCACCAGTACTGACTTGAATAAGAGAAACTTGACTATTCACACCACCGACAAGAATAAACCGATTATCTTTTGAAAATACGGCTTGGCTAAGCGTCACTTTACGATACTTTAAAGCGCCAGTGTCAATACTCGTCAACTCTTTGCCATCACGCGTGGACCAAATTTTTGCGTTACCAAGCTGGGCTGCACCAAAGGCATATTTCCCGTCACTTGATAATGCAACACTGGAAATATCATTACTTAATGTCCACTGATGTATTTTTTCACCAGTTTGCAAATTCCATAAAATAACATTCGATAAATCATCACCGGTTATTCCAATGGTACCATCCGACATTACGTCCACGGCCCGAACCGTTGCCCCCGTTCTTAAGGTCTGCTTTATACCGCCATTTTTAATGTCAAAAAAACGAGCGGTTTGATCATTCAGACCAATGAGAGCATTGCTGCCATTTTGGGTCAATTTTAACGACTGAATATCACCAGGCGTCGCCCAAAAACCTTCAGACATACCCGTTGTTGTATTCCAAAGAACTAATGTGCGAGCGCCACCTGTTGCCGCATAAAGACCACTAGGATCAATATCAACACCTATAATTGATGAATATTCACCCGCTGCATGGTTCCAATTAAAACGCCGTTCATTAACAGCATTTAACCAATAGCTACCACCATGCTGTACTGAACCAATTAGCGCAGAAGAACCATCATCACTCAATCCAGCAGAATAAAGCCCCTGCTCAGCGTACTTTGCTGTGCGAACAGGCGCTTCAGAAGAGCAAGACAGCAAGGCAACAGAGCTGAATGCAATTAAACCAAGCTCAAGCGCTTTTTTCGCTATGCGCTTCATGTAATTCCTTAATTAACTGATCTTCATATTGGAATCGTTCAGCTATCACAAGAATCAGTGCTTTTAATGAAAACGGCAATGCTTCAAGCTGAGAATTACAATGCTCCTTGGTATCGTATTTATCGTTAAACTCAATCGCGACTTCAGTTGAAGCATCGATTTTGGGTAACAACTTACGTAACAACACCAAAGCGCTATCATCGTGAAACTCTTTGGCCTCTAACGCTAGCTGTTCATAAACAGTGAAATGTCCTACAGACACATAATCTACGAGCATTTCGCAAAGAGATTGAATCTTAGGTGTGTCTGTCGGAGTGAACTCACCACGATCACGTAAATAAATACACAACTCGATAAGCTGACGACGCTGCTCAAGCCAACGGTCGATAATATCGTGAACACCGCCCCATCGCTCTTGGGCTGTTTTACAACCTTCTAACATATACAGACTCCATCACGCGTTTATTATAATTCACCTTTGTTTCAAGCATATTCCGATCTGTAAGCCCCTGCAAGACAATCACCTGTGGGGTTTTGTAACGGTTTACTAGAAAGATGTTTTTTTACCCGCTCGCAACGCAATAACAATATTCACCGTCGCCATCCCAATAAAGGCAAGCAACGTCCAACCCGGGATACTAATGCCAAATAGGGTCCAATGAACCTCGCCACATTCCCCTGTTCCCATTACCATTGCCTGCATAATTTCTTGCCATGGAAACACTTCGAACATATAGCTCAACCCTGGTAAACACGCAGGCAGTTGATCGGTTGGCAGGCTTTGCAAATACAAGTGTCGAATCGCTAAAGCCGCCCCGATCAAAGACAACAACGTCACAATCCAAGCACAGGTTTTGCGAACCTTGACACTCTGTGTCAATGCCGACAACAAAGACATAACACCGACGCAGAAAAAGGCAATTCTTTGCAACATACAAAGAGGGCAAGGTTCTAATCCCATTTGATATTCCATATAAAAAGCCACTGCCAAAAGCGCAAAGGCAACAAAAGCCACAAAACCATGAAAGCGACGAGCGGATAACAAGGCAACCATAGATAACAACCTCTAAGTAAACGAAATAAAATAAACCCAGCTAAAAGTAAACTTGCGAACAATAGAAAAATCAGAAAGTACAAAATTACTACTGACAGCAAGCTTTAATGGCAGTTAGTATACTGCCAATTGGAACGAATACGAGAACCGAACATGTCATTGATGATATCCATGCTTAACAAACACGGTCTACTTACTTTTCTTTTACTTTGCGGACTGACGAGTATGTCCAGTTATGCAGAAAGTGAAGCGCCATCACCATCAGCCTACGTGGAGTTAAAACCAGACTTTGTCGTTAACCATTTAGGTGATGATTCTCGACTAAAATACATCAAAACCAGCATTAGCATTCGAACTGATGTTAACTCAAAAGAGTTAATAGAAAACAATATGCCGTTGATCAGAGATGCACTCGTCATGTTCCTCAGCTCCCGGACAACTGAACAAGTCGTAGGAGCCATAGCTCGAGAAAAAACACGTGAAGAAGCGGCCATTGCGGTCAACGATGCTTTACAAAAAGAAACTAACTTAGCACCCGTTAAAGACATTTTATTTGCCAGCTTTGTCACCCAATAAAAAGCACTGCGTATAATAAACAATAACGTTTACCTACAAAAATGCCCCTTGTTAATCCCATTAACAAGGGGCATTTTTGTTAAAGCTTACGACGATGGTTGAGAAAAATCCAACCCGATATCACCGATTAAAGCTCTTTAATATCATCAGGATCAACATAGCCTGACAATTTATCCGTTGCCTCATTGTTAAAGAACTTGTCCATCTGCTCCATCACGTATTTACGAGACTCTGGTTGCATCAAGTTTAACTGCTTCTCATTAATCATCATGGTTTGTAACTGCTGCCATTCTTGCCAAGCCTGCTTGGAGACATTTTGTAGGATCTCTTGGCCTTTTGCCCCTGGCAATGGAGCACGATCTAAGGCTTCCATTTCTTTCTGAAATTTTTTACAAAAAACCGTGTTCGCCATAAAGCCCTCTCGTTATCATAAAGTTATAGTCTAAATAGTGGCGCCAATACGGCAAAATTCAAGGCGATCATTACTCAACGTCATTAGAATCAATAACTGCGTATTAACCCAATTAAAACAAACACAATAATCAGCACAAAAATCGAAGGCCGTTTGTATTTTAACCAAATAAATCCTAGGGCAACACAAACAATATCCCACACACTAACAAGGCTTGACGTTCCAGTAGGATGGTATAGAGCTGCGATTAATATACCGACTACGGCAGCGTTTAGACTCGCCACAATACCACGGCATCGCGTATTGCTTGATAAATGGTGCCAGATGTTTTGCGCACCGAGCATCAAGAGCAAACCTGATAAAAATACACCTAATGTTGCGATACCCGCCCACAACCAAACATTGGCTCCTTGCGGTGCCGCAGACGCACCAAGAAAGCTTGCCATGGTAAACATAGGACCAGGAACCGCTTGTGCCGCGGCATATCCAATCAGCAAATTCGCCTCAGAGACACGATCGGAAACAAATACCGATAACATAGGTAAAACCACATGACCACCACCGAATACCAGAGCACCAGCTCGATAAAAATCAGCAAACACACCACCTAACCCACTGTCAAAAGCGAAGCTGATTACAAACAGGCCGATCGATAAAAACAACAAAAACCAAGCACAACGCACCTTAGGTAATGGATCATGAGAATTTGAAGACGAAAAAGACAGGAAAAGGCCAATACAAGCAGCAATAGCTAACACCACAAGACTACTAAAACTAAATGGCATCCATATCAGCGCCGCAGCACTCAAAAGAGCCACACACGCCATGTCCTTACGCTGACAGAAGGATCGCCACATACTCACACAGGCATCAGCCACCACCACAACGGCCAATAATTTTAATGCATGGACAGCCGACTCAAAAAATTCGTTTCCCTGCCAGTGGTAACCAAATTGAGCCAGAAGCACCATAACAACAAAAGACGGCAACGTAAAAGCCACAAAGGCCGCTATCGCGCCAAGTAAACCCGCGCGATGATAGCCCAAAGCAAAGCCAACCTGACTCGATCCTGGCCAGGGACTATCTGACTCAGCGCGACCCATTGGGCATATTGAGCCTCACTTGCCCATTGCTTACGCTTAATGAAGGTCTGATTGAAATAACCAAGGTGCGCAGCAGGCCCACCAAAACTGGTAAAACCTAACCATAAAAACGAGACAAATACCTCGCTAACACGCTTGATGTATGAGCATTTTTTGTCTGTCATTATGCAAAAAATCCAAATCAGTTAATCTGTTCCAAAATGCTTCTGACTGGTGCTGGCAATCCTTGGGCCAAAGCATCTTGTAGACTAAACCATTGATATTTATTCTCTTCCATCACCAACGTCATGGCGGACAGCTGAATTTGGCTTGGTGCAATATCCAAATGATAATGACTAAAAGTATGTCTAAAAGGTGACAATGGCATGACAGTGTGCACTTGCGTCGCAAAACGCTGTTCAACATGCAAAACAATCGACTCTTCCGACGCCAATTCAGGCAAGCTCCACAACCCTCCCCAGATACCTGTTGATGGACGCTTTTCCAACAACAGTTGTCCTTGTGGATTATTCAATACCAGTAGTTGAACACTCCTCTCAGGTTTGACGGCTTTTTTGGGGTTACGAATCGGAAATTGCGTTGGATCTTGGCTAAGACGCCCTTGGCAGTCACGCTCCAAGGGGCAAAGCAAACACTGAGGTTTAGATCGCGTACAGAGCGTTGCACCTAAATCCATCATGGCTTGCGTGTAATCACCACAACGCGTATTAGGCATATAGTGTTCAGCCAAATCCCACATGGCATTTTCGGTTTTTTTATCACCAGGCCACGTGGGTATGGCATGAAAACGCGCCAACACACGCTTGACATTGCCATCCAGAATCGCGGCTTGAACACCACGAGAAATAGAAAGAATCGCCGCTGCGGTTGAACGCCCAATCCCTGGCAACTCGCAAACACCTTCCACCGTTTGCGGAAATTCACTGTCAAATTCGTCCACCAGCATTTTAGCGGCTTTGTGCATATTACGCGCTCGGGCGTAATAGCCTAAACCACTCCAATGAGCGAGTACGTCGTCTTGCTCAGCATCAGCCAAAGCCTCCACCGTTGGAAACGACGTCATGAATTTCTGGTAATAAGGAATCACTGTCGTCACCTGCGTTTGCTGCAGCATGATCTCAGAAATCCATACACGATATGGGGTTTTATTCTCTTGCCAGGGCAAGCTTTTACGCCCGTGTTCATCAAACCACGCTAAAACACGGGGCGCAAAATTCTCAACTGCTTGCATCTACTTCTCACGTTCACGACATGTTCAACAGAAACTAAAACAAACTCTTTAGCTTCTCTTTTAATTTTTCTTTTGCTCTTTCTTCCTCTGCTTGACGTTTTTCGTCAAACTCGGCTTTTAATCGCGCTTTTTCTTCTTCAACTTTGCTTTTTAAACGCGCTTTTTCGGCTTCGGCTTTTTCTTGCAAACGGGCTTTTTCCTCAGCCGCTTTTTCGGCCAATTCCGCTTTTGCCAAATCCGCAAAAAGCTGACCAAAGCCTTTTATATCCGGACGACATAAACCTGCCGGATCATCGCTAAACTGCCCCTTACACACGATTGGAAACGCTAATTGAGTGACCTTTTCATTGACTTGGCAAGCTTGATCTAAGGTACTACCCGCAATAGCAACGTTCGCTTGATAATCCAATGAAGAGTTAGGCAATGATACAACACCATTACCAGTCACTTGCACACCGGCAGAACTGATTTTTAAGCCTGGCGTCGACACCTGTCCATTCATAATACGCGCCGGAAAACGCATGGTTTCAAATGGTGTATCGGGACCAAACTTTTGCTCATCAATTTTATCCTTACGGATAGTGGCAATGCCCTCACAAACCGTCTTTGTTAAGTTTGTGCCCACTAAGGCGCCATTTTTAATGTCGATTAGTAAATCCCCTTGTAGAGACGACATTAAACTGTCTATACGATTGCCCTTGGCGCTTAGTTCACCAGTCAGATAGGTCGCACCCGCTATTTTATCCATGTCCATGAAATCAACCAATAATGGCTGAATCTGCACACCGTCGATAGAAGGAACAATATTAATAGATGGCACACGTCCTCGCACATCTACATTCATCGTTGATGAGACATTTCCCTTATATAGGGAAGCGTGCAATGGTGACACCTTTATCAAACCATTAGCTTGCGTGGAATCCAGTTCGATCTTGTCTATTTTAAGGTTTTTAACCGTTATGTTTTCAAACACTAAGCCAACATGACCGTTCAAACTACGCAACAACTCAACGGGAATGAGGTCATTGTCGTCTTTCGGACTAACACCCGCAGCTACTTCTGGTGGCTTTTCTTGCCCCGGATCATCAGCTTGCTCGGCTGGCACAGGAAGATAACGGTCTAAATTTAAATTGGCGCCAGCAACACTCACATCCCAACGTAAAGGAGACAAAGCCACCACAGCATTGGCCTCTATTTTGGTATCGTCTAACATAATAGAAATCGGTTGAGCCGTGATAGAATCTAAACTGCCTTCAAATATAATATCGGCACGCGCTTTAGTCAGCGCGGAATCATCGGACATATCTGGCAACGGTAAGTTTAAGCGCGTCATGAGATAACGAGGATTAAACTCGCCGATTGATAGTACGGCAGAAAACTGAGGATCACTCAATACTTGGTAGGCTTGAACCTTAGCGTCAACATTTACCCCTAAGACACTTAATGCCACGCCCTCTGCCAACACATTCTCTTGCGGCAAATCAATATCCAAATTCACAGCGCTCAGCTTCGCACTCATTGGACTCGCCGGTAAGTTGTCACCCTCTACCTCAGCCGTCAAAACTAAAGAATCCAGTATTAGAGATTCACGCTCAGGGAACACAGTAAGGTTGGCGTTTAAGGTTGCCTTTGCTTTAATAGGCGACTGACCTTGCAAGTCACTTTGTGTCACTGCAATGTCCATGACCATAGGCCACGCTTTATCCCACTGCACGTCGTTTAGCTGAACATTCAAAACGGCATTGATAAGCTGTTTCGTTTGTTCATCGCGGTACAACACCTGTGCATTTTCAATGCGTAACTCATCCAATTGCACATCGGGAATCTTGAAAGGTGTGCTACTGCCATCCGTTTGTGTAACAGCATTTGTCGATGCCTGCGTCGCTGAGCGGCTTGATGAATCACTATTCGCCGCACCGACAGCGGCCGACTCTAATTGCCAGTTGCCTTGACCATTGGCATCCTTATTTAAACTGGCCTTTAGATTGACTAAGTTAACTTTATTCACCTGAATTTTTCGCTCAAGCAAAGGCAAAATTGCCACACCGAATTCAGCACGATCAAATTGCACTATCTCTGGATCATCCCCCAAAGCAACGCCGATATTCTCTAACTCAAGCCCAAGCCAAGGGAAAAAAGACCAACTTATATCACCATCCAGACGCAAACTAACATTGGCTTTCTCTAAGGCAACACTTTTAAGTTCGTCTTTAAAATCATTCGGATTGACGAACAACATAACGTACGCCAGTAAAAGAGCAATAATGGCTAACAAGCCCACCACTAATAATGAAAGTCGCTTTATCCAAACCATGACAGACTCCTTTAAGATGTATAACCACAAATGCATTTGATCTAATTAGCCGCTTACCTTAATTCATACTCAGCAGCGGATTAATTCGCCTATCATAGCATTCGAAGTTGATGTTTATCGACGCAATAGCGACAACTCATCAAAAAACACTCAGACAAAGCATAGAAGCTAAGGAGTCCACGTTCTATAATGGGCACCTTATGTCATGCTCTTATTACACAAAAAGTGGCGACTCTTCGTCACAATCACGGTGGAGAAACCAATCAATGTCCGATCGCATTGCCAGTGTCGAGCGTAATACGCTTGAAACTCAGATTAAGGTGTCGATTAACTTAGACGGTACCGGTAAATTCAGCTGCGTCACAGGCGTTCCTTTCCTTGACCACATGCTTGAACAAGTAGCCCGTCATGGATTGATTGACTTAGACATTCATGCCGTAGGTGACCTTCACATTGACGCTCATCACACAGTGGAAGACTTAGGTATCACGTTGGGCCAAGCTTTTGACATCGCGGTAGGCGATAAAAAAGGCATCAAACGTTACGGTCATGCTTACGTTCCATTAGACGAAGCACTCTCACGGGTGGTGATCGATTTTTCAGGTCGCCCGGGACTAGAAATGCACGTGCCTTTCACACGCGCCTCTGTTGGCGGCTTTGATGTAGACTTGTTTTCTGAGTTCTTCCACGGTTTCATCAACCATGCCAAAGTAACGTTACACCTAGACAATCTTCGTGGTAAAAACACCCACCACCAAGCCGAAACCATTTTTAAAGCCTTCGGCCGTGCGTTGCGCATGGCGTTAGAAGTGGATGAGCGTATGGCAGGGCAAATGCCATCTACCAAAGGTTGTTTGTAGGACATTGTCAGCATGAACGATATGAAAAAATCCACTGTTGCAGTCATTGATTATGGCATGGGTAATCTACATTCGGTTGCCAAAGCCCTCGAGCACGTTGCGGATGAAAATACCTCGGTAATTGTCACCAGTGATCCTGCAGTCATTGATGCGGCAGATCGTGTGTTATTACCGGGTGTTGGTGCCATTCGTGATTGCATCGGCGAAATGCACAACGCAGGCTTAGTGCCAAGCATCCGCAAAGCCATGGCAGAAAAACCCTTTCTCGCTATTTGCGTCGGCATCCAATCATTGATGTCACACAGCGAAGAAAACGGCGGTGTCGATTGCTTAAACCATTTTAAAGGCAACGCACTGTTCTTTGGTGAGAACCACAAAGACCATGATGGTAGCAAATTAAAGGTGCCGCACATGGGTTGGAATCAGGTCAAACAAACCACGAATCATCCTCTGTGGGCAGGCATTCCAGACAATGCACGTTTTTATTTCGTACACAGCTTTTACGTTGTACCAGAGAACAAAAACGAAGTAGCCGGTACATGCGATTACGGTTTAACGTTCTGTGTCGCCCTTGCCCGTGACAATGTGTTCGCGGTCCAGTTTCATCCGGAAAAAAGCCATAAAGACGGTCTTCAACTTTATAAAAACTTCCTACATTGGAATGGCAAACCTTAGTAGTAAGTCAGCCTGTTTATTTAGATAGAAGAATATTAGATTTTAGGAGCACCATTTTATGGGCTTAGCAAAACGTATTATTCCTTGCCTTGATGTGGACAATGGCCGCGTTGTAAAAGGCGTTCAGTTCGTCGATATTCGTGATGCGGGTGACCCTGTTGAAGTGGCGAAACGCTATAATGAGCAAGGTGCTGATGAGATTACCTTTCTCGACATCACCGCCAGTTCAGACGATAGGGAAACCACAGTTCACATGGTGGAAGCTATTGCCAGTCAAGTGTTTATCCCTCTGACTGTAGGCGGCGGCATTCGTACCTGTGAAGACATTCGCCGTATGTTAAATGCTGGCGCCGACAAAGTAGGTATTAATACCGCCGCGGTGTTTAACCCAGAGTTTGTCCGCGAAGCGGCGCAGCGTTTTGGTTCCCAGTGTATCGTGGTCGCCATTGATGCCAAAAAAGTCAGTGCCGAAGGCGAACCTGACAAATGGGAAATTTTTACCCATGGCGGTAGAAAACCAACTGGCCTAGATGCGGTTGAATGGGCTAAAAAAATGGTGGAATACGGTGCGGGTGAAATTCTGTTGACTAGCATGGATCGTGACGGCACGAAAAATGGTTTTGACCTTGGCATCACCCGAGCAATAAGCGAAGCAGTCCATGTACCAGTCATCGCTTCTGGCGGTGTTGGCAATTTGGACCACCTAGTCGACGGTGTAATCGAAGGCAAAGCCGATGCCGTATTAGCAGCCAGTATTTTCCACTTTGGCGAATACAGCATTCAGCAAGCCAAGCAACGTATGACAGACGCTGGCATAGAAATGCGTTTGTAATAACTAAGCAAACCTAGAAGCACGACCGATTGCAACGGTCGTGCTTCTTCCAATAAACGAACGCACTCTTTAAAAGTGCTCACCGTTTTCGTAATAATCTTTCCTTTGTAGATCATGAAAGAGCACAGTGATATCTTGCCCACTGTCCACCAATGGTCTGACTAATTCTTCAATAATGAGTGCCACTTTGCGCTTCACCTCGTCACCTCGGTCAAACCAAAACACATCAAAAAACGGATACGCAGGAGAAGCTCCGCCAACCGCTAAAAAAGTCGTCGCTTGATACTCAAGAGTAAAGTGTGAATTAGGCGTGTCCGTAATTTCTGCTAAGTTCTCGACTAAAATATCGGCAATGGATTCTAATTCATCAAACGCCAAGCCACGTACACGTAAATGAGGCATAACCATCCTTACTTCTAAGAAAATAATTTACTAGAAAGGGAAGCGAGTAATTACTCGCTATCCACATAGTCAAAAGAGCGAGTTTCTATGACAGCACCATCTTTCACGACATCCACACTCCACTTGCCATCAAAGCCAGGCATTAAGCGCTTACTTGACCATACTCTCCACCGATCGCCACCAATATCAAACGCGACATCAGCCTGCTCTTCATCATCCAGCTTCCAGCGATGAATCACTTGACTACCTTGCATATCACGCAAATCCGTGAAGAAATACACTCGCTGTATCTCACCATATTCTACTTTTACCACGGGACCAATATCATCAATTGGTTCGCGATCTACCACATCGGTCGAAAATTGCGCACGCGCAACCGTACCTTCCGCCCACACTGGCAATATCGTTGCAAACGATAAAATACCAGCTAAAACCACGCGAGTTAGCGTTTGCCACATATTGAAATCCTATAGTCTTGTTATTTAAATCACTTTTGAGCCATCTATTCTATGAAAACCCAGTGATAAAGTTAGCTCAAAAATACGTAAAAGAAACGAGAGTTTTGTGTCATTTTGCCACACTCTCGTTGCTTTTTTTAAATGACAGCCCATTGATGTCGAAGAGCGGCTTATTTTCCTTGGCGATCGGCCAACGGTGTCGAGAAGGTATATTCCATATCCCAAGGAAAGCGAATCCAAGTATCTTGGCTAACTTCGGTAATAAAAGTATCCACTAATGGCTTACCGGCAGGCTTGGCATAAATGGTCGCGAAATGGGCTTTAGGCAGCATTTCACGCACCTTCGCAGCCGTTCGCCCCGTATCAACAAGATCGTCGACCAGAATAAAACCTTCGCCGTCACCTTCTACACCTTTCAATACATTTAGCTCACCTTGTTTCATGGCAGCATCACCCTTTTCATCGGCACCATAGCTGACAATACAAATGGTATCGATTAAACGAATGTCCATTTCACGGCACAAGATAGCCGCTGGCACCAAACCACCACGGGTAATCGCAATAATACCCTTCCAAGGACCTTGCTCTAGCAACCGCCAAGATAACGCACGAGCATTTCTATGTAATTCTTCCCAAGACACTGGAAAATCTTTTGAATAAGGGGTCATCTTCAAAGCTCCTACGCTTTTATCGTTCGTTCTATCTACTAGTTTTATCTGCTATATAAGGTGACGCACAAGTCACCAAACACGCAGACATTAGGTGGAATAGGCCAGATTAGGATTTTAGCGGTAGAGGCAGCCCTGCCGCAACAAAAGTTACCCGATCGGTCAGTTTAGCCAGTGCTTGGTTCATGGCACCTGCCTCATCGCCAAAACGCCTAGCTAGAGCATTCATCGGCATAATCCCCAAACCCACTTCACTGGAAACCAACACTAAATCGCCCTCAAAGCGTTCAACCGCTTGTAACAGTGCACACTTTTCGCTTTCTAATCGAGCGTCGTCTTCCAAACATAATAAATTCGTCAACCACAAGGTAAAACATTCGACAATGACCGCCTGTTCAGGCGCATTAAGAGAATCCAATACACTGGCAAGCGCCAACGGCTCTTCTATTAACTGCCACTCTTTGGGACGATTGTCTTTATGTTGGCGAACCCGGCTCGCCATCTCATCATCCCATACCTGCGACGTCGCCACATAACACACAGGCTTTGCGCAAGCCGCTATCTGCTCTTGCGCAAACGCACTTTTACCGCTTCTCACCCCACCGAGAACAAGATGTTTCATGCAAGTTCCCCCCTTGAATAGCTCTGCGTCTGGTCTCCTGCGGTTTTTAATAGGCGTATCAAGGCACGATTTAACGCGTCCATTTCATCCAACGCAGGCAATGCCACACGAATCCAACCGTCCCCTAAACGCGTATGAACGCCCACCTGATGCAACATGGTAAAAACGTGCTCTGCATATGACTGACTATCAAGAAACCAAGTCGTAAATAAGGCATTCCGTACACTGTCTTGTGAGTCAAAGATGGTATTCAATTTTGGCATAACTCGCTCAACAAACGCCGCTTGTCGTACGGCCAAGTTCTGCAACGCGTAAGATTGCCAAGCAGTATCCGCCAACGCCAAGCTCACCAAATGCAAACTGGGTGTCGCTACAGGCCAAGGTCCCAGCAAATTGTTCAATGCGACTTGCCATTTTGACGCGCAAAAAACAAACCCCACTCTTGCACCCGCCAAACCAAAAAACTTCCCAACAGAACGCATAACAAACAGAGATTCACTCAAATCGGATTCTTGGAGCTTCAATACACTCCATTCAGGCGTCGCATCAATAAAAGCTTCGTCCACCACCAAACTGGCGCCTTGTTGCTCTGCATGAGCGATCAACTGAGACAAGATGCTGGCTGACGCAAGCTCACCCGTCGGATTGTTCGGCTGAATCACCACAGCCACCGCCCAATGCTGCGTCAGTAATTGCTCTAACGCGTCGTAATAAACAATGTCGTAGCCCCATTTCTGCCAAGCAAAAGCATGCTCTTGATAACCAATACGCGGCACAAACACCGTTTGACTGGTTAAACATCCGGACTCCCGCAATAACGGAGGCAAAGATTCAATAATGTGCTGAGATCCAGCCCCTATGGCATTAGGACGACGAGCAAAGTAGCGCTCTGCTTGCTCTAATAACTCAGTTTGATCTGGCAAAGCCATCCATAAAGCCGTAGACACCTCAGGAACCGGCCAAGGTTCTCGGTTACAGGCAGAAGACAAATCCAACCAGTTTAACGCGTCGTTGCCCACTTTACGTTGCCAATAAGCCAAATCACCACCATGTTTGGGGGCGGCAAGCTCAAGATTCACCGGCTTTTTATTCAGATCAAAAGGCATATCACCAATCCCCATAAATACACACTTTTATCCACTAACCAAATGGCTTCTTTTAAATGTTTAGGCCTAGGCATTTCACCCTCTCCTAAAATCGGCCTCGTCTCTATTTTGCCAAAATACGGTGCCTCACCACCCAATTGAACCCCTATCGCACCAGCACCAGCGGCCATAACAGGACCCGCATTGGGGCTTTTCCAACGAGCCGAAGGACGACGAGCACTGCGAATAGCTGCCCGCCAATGGCCACAAGCGGCGTAAGTGTAAACCACTAATCGCGCGGGCAGATAATTCAGCACATCGTCAAATCGTGCGGCAAACCAGCCAAAATGCAACAAAGACTCGGTTTTATAGCCCCACATAGCGTCTAGCGTATTGGCCAAACGATATAACAAAGCTCCTGGTGCTCCCAAGAGTACAAACCAAAAAATCGGCGCAAAAACCGCATCACTGCCATTTTCCAATACCGACTCAATACCGGCCTTCGCGACGGCAGACTCATCCAAATTTTGAGTATCCCGACTGACGATATAACTGACAGCAAGACGTGCTTCATTGAGCTTTTCAGCCGCCTCTTCAGTCGTCATTTCAGACGATAGCGACACAGCCGACAAGGGCTGGTAAATCGCCAACGCGTGCTCCCGCAAACTCTGCCAACCAATCGCAAAATACAATATAAGAATAGACAGAATCACATCCAGCAGATTAGGCAGTAGCCAAAACAATACCGATAAGATCAATAACCAAGGCAATACGGCGATCAGCCAAGCCAGCACACCCACCATACGTTGACGAGCCGAGGAGGCATCTAAAGGCAGCTGAGTATGCTTGCGACACAAATCCACCCAACGGCCAAACCAGATCAGCGGATGCCAACTTTTCGGTTCACCTAGCCAGCGATCTAACACCAATGCCGCCAACACCATAAAGCTGTTCGCCGCTAAAAAGTCAAAAATTGAAGTCATCATGAATATAGGTCGTTTTTCACATAATGGGACAATGAGGTAGAATTCTATCACCTTATTGATTTAAAGCGTGATGACTCTGAATGCCAGCCTTTAGTTTAATGGTCCAAGGGACCACATCCGATGCCGGAAAAAGCACCCTAGTAACGGCTTTATGCCGCTTATTTGCCCGTCGAGGCATTCAAGTCGCCCCCTTTAAACCGCAAAACATGGCATTGAACAGCGCCGTGACCCAAGATGGCAATGAAATAGGTCGTGCCCAAGCCGTACAGGCTTATGCCGCGGGGCTCGAACCCCACGTCGACATGAACCCCATCTTGCTAAAACCCAATACCGATGTCGGTGCTCAAGTCATCATCCAAGGCAAAGCGGTGGGCAACATGGATGCCGTTGGCTACCACGAATACAAAAGCATCGCTAAAGTGGCTGCGCTGGATTCTTATTACCGTCTTGCCGATCAATATCAGGCGGTGCTTATTGAAGGAGCCGGCAGTCCTGCTGAGATCAACCTACGTGCTCGTGACATTGCCAACATGGGCTTTGCTGAAAGCATCGATTGTCCGGTTATTATTATTGCCGACATCGACAAAGGCGGCGTCTTTGCGCATCTGGTTGGCACCTTGGAACTGCTCAGCCCTAGCGAACAAGATCGCGTTATTGGCTTTGTCATCAATCGCTTCCGAGGCGATATCAGTTTATTGCAGTCTGGATTAGATTGGCTTGAACAACGTACAGGCAAGCCCGTCCTTGGTGTATTGCCTTATTTAAAAGGCTTCCATCTAGAATCCGAAGACGCGGTCGCCCACAGCCCCGTCAAAACGGACGCCAATACCAAACTGAACGTGGTTATTCCCGTCATGCCTCGCACCAGTAATCACACAGACTGGGATGCGCTGCGCCTCCATCCTAATGTGCAAGTCACCCTTGTCAAAGCAAACCAAGCCATACCGCCAGCCGACCTTGTCATCTTGCCAGGCAGCAAAAGTGTACAGAGTGATTTAGCGTTTTTACGTCAGGAAGGTTGGGAAAAGTATTTAAATACACACCTAAGATATGGCGGTAAAGTCATGGGCATTTGCGGGGGCTTTCAGATGCTAGGGGAAAGCTTACTCGACCCCTATGGCTTAGAAAACCAACACGCCAACACCCAAGCCAAAGGCTTTGGTTATATCCCCATGACCACGGTGTTAGAAAAAGAAAAACAACTCAAGCAACGCCAAGGCTATCTGCAAATCGAGACACAACAAGCCCAATTCACGGGCTACGAAATCCACTCCGGCGTATCAAGCTTTTCAACTAACACAAGCATCCGCCACTTTGCTAACTTAGAGAATGGAGAAAATAGCGAAAATGACGAAAAAGAAGGCTACATATCAGAAGATGGTAAGATTATAGGCACCTATTTACACGGTATATTCGACCATCCAGACGCCCTACAAGCTCTACTTCACTGGGCTGGCGTCGACCAAGCCGCCGCATTCGACTACGACCAATACCGCGATGCCGAAATCAACCGCCTCGCCGACAGCGCCGAACAACACATCAACATCGACGCGCTTATCGAACAGTGCAAAGCGTTTCAAAAAGCCACATGAGGGCTATTTAGGAAATTAAAGCAGTTGGTCTTTTGTCGTTAAAACGATACAGTCTAAATAAGAAACAATATTTTTAAATATCCAAAAATCTAGGTCTTGATTAAGTCCTCATACAAGGAAACAGGGAATGGAAGAAAAAGCACAACAGCCAGTACAGGAAGACTTTACTCTTACCCCCTTACTCCTGAGTTTAACGAAGATAATCATGGCTCATATATCAAACGAATCAATTCTGCTTTAAAAGAGGCAAAAATTAGAAATATTGCGTTATCTGGTACCTATGGCGTCGGTAAAAGCAGTATTCTTCAAAAAGTAGCTGAAGAGCATAAAGATGACGTTGTTGGGATTTCTTTATCCACATTAGCACCAGCAGACTCTCACGAAGTTGACGAAAGCATCCCTAAGCAAGCATCTACAACCACAAACAGAATCCAACAAGAAATCGTTAAGCAGTTGCTTTACCGTATCGAGTCACACAACGCGCCGCGCTCTCGCTTTAACCGGATCGAAAGCTTCAACTGCAAACGTGAACATAGTATCGCAGCGCTTTCAGGTATTGTTTTTACACTCCTCTTTCTTCTAATGGAATGGACTGAGAAAATTATTTCAATTCATGAAAGCATTGCTGCATTAGGAGCTTGGATACATGTAATTGTATTCTTTTTATTAGCATCCTGTACTTTCATGGCACGCTACCTTTTTCAAGGTCGAGTCAATATTAGCCAGCTATCGACAGGCAATGCTGCCATTTCATTGGATGAAAAATCGGTATCGTATTTCGACCAATACTTAGATGAGATCGTTTATTTTTTTGAAGTATCAAAGAAAAATATCGTTATTTTTGAAGATATCGATAGATTTGAAGATTCATATATATTTGAGACTCTTCGCTCCCTAAACACACTTCTCAATAACGCCCCACAATTCGAAAGCAAGCCCATTCGTTTCATCTATGCCATCAAAGACAGCATATTCGACCCAAGCGCACAGAACTCACTAAACAAAAAAACAGAAGAAGTAACCATTACCCCTGAAGAAGCTGAAATTCAACGAGCCAACAGAACCAAGTTCTTTGACCTTATTATTCCAGTGGTTCCTTTTATTACTCACAGAAGCGCAAGAGACCTCGTTATACAAGTTTTAGGTAAAACGGATCAGGAAAAAATAGGTGATGAGTTGATCAATCTGGCCGCTCGCTATGTTCCAGATATGCGTTTACTAAAAAATATATACAATGAATTCATTATTTTTCGTGAAAAAATATTCACAGATAACGACAAAAAACTCAATTTAAATGAAAGCGAACTCTTTGCCATGATGCTTTATAAAAGTACTCATCTATCTGATTTCGAATTAATTCGATTAGGAAAAAGTAAGCTAGATGAAATTTATTATTTAAGCAGGGAGTTCGTTAACGAAAATACAAATGAAATTAACAAGGAAATCAGAACAAGCATCCTAAACCTCACTAAGTTAAGTAAACATGGTATAGAAAAACGCTGTGTAGATTTTGGCAAACGACTCATTGCTCATATTGAACGTACCTCTAGAGCAGTTAATTGTCACATTGACAATGGTGTTTTTTCATTTGCCAGCAAACAATATGGATTAATAGAACTCAAAGGCATAGAGTTTTGGAACGAGTTCATATCAAATCCAGACGAACAAAAACTATCATGGAGTCAAAGGTAGCATAGCAATAAACTTACATTCCAACGATCAGATTTAGAAGACGTTTTAGAGGATAGCTTTAACCCTGATAATTGGCAGGAAGTAGACAGTAAGAAACTGAAAACTGATATTAGTCAGAAAAAAACTAAACTAGAGTTTCTTCGAAGCGCAACGATTAAAGACCTAATAAACGAGTCAAAGCTAACGCTTGATTACAATCAATCAAGACAGACATTCGATTCTATTACACGTGAAATACTATCTGATGGGCTTGCCTACCAGCTCATAACATCAGGTTATCTAAACCGTAACTTCACCTTGTATACCTCAACATTTCATGGAAAGGCTATCAGCGCTAACGCTCAGAATTTTATCATCCATAATGTTGAGCCCAACATAATGGATGAACAACTAATACTTGAAGAAAGAGATATAAAATCTATTATCAGTGAATGTGGTGACCAAGCACTTAGCGAACCTTGTCTTTACAACATTTCTATTCTGAATTATCTGTTAGAGTTTGACCATATTAAAGCAGGCATAATGATTCAGTCACTCATACAGTTTGGGGAAGACGAAATACGTTTTTTACAAGCTTATCTAAGTGGTGAAAATAAACACACTGAATTGATCAAAAAAATCACATTGGAGACAGTAGAAGTCCTTGAATTCCTAATCAATCAAGTGGAGCTAAATAATGAACTACGTCTTTCCCTCATTAGTACTGCACTAGAACACTTAAATTCAGAACTAGAATACAGCATAGAAGACTCGGTATCAAAATACCTACAAGAGCATTATTTTGAACTGAATATCTTATTGTCTTCGAAAGAAAGAAATCAGGCAGAAAATATTGCCAAGCTATACTCTAATGCTTCAATTCGCGTAGCGAAATTGAAGCCCCTATCTGAACAAATACGTAACGCATTTATTGCAAAAGACCTGTATGAAATCAATGTTGAAAACCTAAAGATAGTATTAGGTAATGAAACAGATTTAGCGTTAGATGTAGCATTAGAAAAAGACCAAAAAGTCTATTACTATTTATTACGTAATTTAGAAAGATACTTGAATGCTGTGGACAATAATTTCAACACAGTCACATCAAATGAGTATTTAATAAAAATAATCGATGATGTTTCGGAATCAGAAAATCACGAAAAATTAGGGAAAATAATCAGAAATTCATCACCCGATTGCATTATTCAGAGTCTAGATGTCGTTAGAATGGAGGCTTGGATATTCTTAGCCAGCTGTCAACGCTTTACTGCAACATTCAATAATATCAGCAGCTACATATCTATCAATCATGGTATTGATGAGTATCTTGAAAGGATTCTTATACAAAACGATGCCATCGTCGAACATGAATCAGCCACCCAAGAAGAAAAAGAAAAACTGACTATCAACATTCTAAATGCTAATAACCTCTCAGCCGAGCACAAAGTTCAGCTTGTTAACAGTTTGAATTTAGACAACTATATCGAGTCAAGTACTGTTCCTAAAGAAATGCTCCCACTGCTGTTAGAAAGTGATCTTGTCGAGGATTGTGAGGATACTTATGAACATCTTTTAGAAGAAGATTGGTCAACTCGTGAACACTATATTGAAGCCTCAAACAAATTTCATGAATACATCACGCCAGAGCTTTTACAGGGTGATTTAGAAGCATTTCTTGCAAGCACTAAGATCACTATAGAAAAAAAGATGTCTATCGTAGAACAAGCCATAGCATATACAGAAGACTGCGATAAAGGTGGACTTGTCGAATTGGCTCAATTTGCGATTAACCAAGATAAAACACTGCCGATTGATGTCATCGAGAAAATGGCCAGCCATGGTATTGAAGACCAAAGTATTATTAAGCTATTACATCCTCAAATAAAGTTGGTACCAATATCTCAGTTAATCAATATTTTGACATTAATGAAGGCTGATTATCCTAAGTTAACTGCCGCTAATGGAAAAACAGCAAAAGTGCCGAATAACGAAGAAAACAAGGCTTTCCTTCAAATCTTAAAAAATCATGAACTTGTTAGCTCTTTCCCACCAACTTCAGATCCTATTCTTAAGGTATATATGAAAGGAAAGAGTAAAAATTGATTGTAATAAAATAGCTCGAATTAACCATTTAGCGCTTTTAGCGCATACTCTGGATCAGCCTCGACGATTTTAAGTAAAGCTCGTGCTGGTCCAGTTGGATGACGACCTTATTCCCAGTTTTCTAAAGTACGTTTACTGAAACCAAACTAGTTGATAGACCTACCAAATCCCCGGAAATACAGTTTCTACTATGTTGGGAGATAATTTTGGTTCTACTGGCTGTTTTGGATCGGCTTTAAGCAAGCCTTCATCTCGCATTTGATTGATAACAGGTCTTAAGGTTTGCTCGCTCTTCCCAAAATGACTACTAATTTGCGAGCGAAATAGTGGCCCACGGTCGACAAGAAGCTTGTAAATGTCTCTTGCTTCGATTTTAAGTAGGGTTTTTTTGCCATTTATATCGGCTATCGCTCCTTTCGAGCGAAACTCAAAATAGATGTCCATTCTGGTTTTTAATGCTGTTGGCTCAAGCAGGTCATTAAAAAATCTCACCTGATCCAATGCCGTATCGATAAAGTACTTGGTAAAATAAATCAGCCCCCGTTTGGAAAGGATACCCTTTCCGTCAGATTCACCTTGCCTTGGCATATCTGCTTGCGCCAAGGCTTTATAATAAGCGTCGGTGTCTCTTGCAAATCCCCTTGCTAAAGACCAAAGGCCATATCCATCGTATCCTAAACAACGCATATAGGTATCAGTGACCAATCTTGTTGTACGACCGTTACCATCAATAAAAGGATGAACCCAAGCCAACCTATGATGTAATGCTGCAGCGGCACATAAACGATTAGTACCAAAGATTCGAGTTGGATTGTACATTTGTTCAATCCAACGCATATAACGACTGATCTCTTCTGGCATAGGCGGCTCGTGTTTGCCCACTAATACCATTTTATCTCGGTAACTACCTGGAACAATCAGAATAGGCTTGCCCGTTTCATCCTCTGCTGGGGCGCCACGTTGATTCTTGACAATAAGAGCCTCTTCTGGAAAACCAGCATAAAATTCTTGATGGATATTTTTTATAAATTCCTGACAAACCACTTGCTCTGGCGATACATTGCTTCGAGACAGCTTCATTTGAACTTCAAGATGAGATAACAACTCCTGAATATCTTTCGAGTTGTTCATGTTGCTATCAGCATCAACAGACTGAGTTTTCAGTAGATCTTTAGGATGCGTTGGATTGCCTTCAATCTTGTTACTGTAATAACTGTTTACTAGACGTAGAAGCCACTCCAAGGACGACCGAAGGGAGTCAGGAATCGATTGATTCAGCTCTGCATCGGCTTTGATAAGCTCTATTATTTTATCTTGATACTCACCAAGATCATTCGATTCTAAGAAGGGTGTCATTGATATCATCATCGCTTCCTTATTAGGCTACAAGCCACATAATTCATGGCATGAATGAGATAACTATAACATTTTATAGCGTTATAAATATCGCTATTTTAAAGGTCATTTTTCAACCTATCAGCCTTAATTTAAATTTCAAACAATCTTCAAAAAAATAAATGACCTATAAAAAATAATGAAACCTTTACAACATGGAGGTTTTTAACAATGTTCATCCATGCAGCGCTTTCAGCGCATACTCTGGATCCGCATCGACGATTTTAAGCAAAGCGCGAGCTGGTCCCGTTGGATGACGGCGACCTTGTTCCCAGTTTTCTAAAGTACGTTTACTGACACCAAGCAGGTTAGCAAAACGGCTTTGACTTAAACCCGTTTTGGTACGAATTGCCTTCACTTCTGGGTCTGCAAATTCTGTGGTACGTGCCGCTGAGACTTGGCCTTTTATAATGTTGTCAGCTTGCTGTACGCTTTCCAGCAATTCATTGAACATGTCGTCATTCATTGTGACCACCTTTCTACTATTTGTCTTAGCGCCTTGGTTTGCGCATCGCTTAAATTCTCTTGAGTGCTTTTGGAAAAAATATACATCATGTAAAGCTGCTCATTCTCAGTCATCCAGTAATAGATGATTCGTACGCCACCACTTTTCCCACGACCATCCACAGACCAGCGAATCTTCCTTAAACCACCACTGTTTTTAATCAACACACCAAGATCTGGCTTTATAACCAAGGCTTCCTGCAATTCCTTGTATTCATCGTCGCCCATTATTTCATTAATAAGTTTGGTGAAAATGGGTGTTTCAACAATTACCATGACATCTCCAAATTATACGCCAATGGCGTAATTTGTCGATTAATAATTGAGCAGCAATAAATAGAAGCAAAAGACGCTAAAGAATAGTTTTTGAACATATAAGAATTCCTTTTCCTATAAAGTTTGACACCACAACAATGACGCTCCATTGCACTATCGTCAATAAAAAAGAAGCTAGATATCGTATCGAAAAAAATCCCCATGCTGTTTTCACAACATAGGGATTCTTGAACCATAAAACAGCTGAGGTTAAAAGCGAACGTATAGACAGGCTTCAATCACGTCTTTCAGTTGTTGTGTAATCAATGGCTGCTTCTGTTCATCCAGTTGATATTCTGACTGTTTTGCCAGTTCGTCATTAATGTAAGTCGCTTGAGAAAGTTCGAGCTGAATAGCATGAATCCCCTCATTTGGTTGGCCGAAATGGCGCGTGATATAGCCGCCTTTAAAACGCCCATTGAGCACTTGCGTATAATTTGGTCGCAGTATTTGGGTGACGACGTTGGCTAAGGCTTCATGACACGCCTTACCTTCGTTGGTACCCCAGTTGAAGTCTGGCAGTGTACCATCAAATAACATAGGCACTTCGGCGGCGATGCTGTGGGCGTCAAACAGAATAGCGTAGCCAAATTTGGCTTTTAAACGCGCCAGTTCTTGCTCAATGGTGCCGTGATAGGGTTTCCAAATGTGTTCTTTGCAAACAGCTTTATGTTCATCTGTTGGCGCTTTACCTTCGACAAAAACTGGGCTGTCTTCGAATAAAATATCAGGGAACAGCCCCGTGGTTTTGGTTACATAAAGCGGTTTATCATCATATGGACGGTTAAGATCGATCACATAGCGAGAATAATTTGCCTTGATACAGCCCACACCCAATGATTCTAAAAACTCATAAAGCTCAGGAATAAACCAATCGGTATCAGGCAATTTTTTAGCTTGATCTGTCAATCCAGCTTGCACATCGGCAGTCAGATTCAGCCCTGAATGCGGCATGCTCACCAATAAAGGCGAATCCCCTTGCACAAAGTCAAAGGCTGGTACGGTTAATGAAGCGTGTGTTGTCATGATACTTGCTCCCCTTGGCTATTTTTACCGTCAGATTGTTTGCCTTCGTAGACTCTGGTTTTCACTAGATCACCGCCTAGCCAGTAGCTCAATTCGCCAGGGCTTTCTATATCCCAACAAACAAAATCCGCGACTTTTCCGACCTCTAAACTACCATGAGAATCCGCCATTCCCAATGCTTTTGCCGCATGAATTGTCGCGCCAGCAAGGGCTTCTTCAGGCGTCAGCGTAAACAAGGTACATGCCATGTTCATCATTAGACGAAGTGATAACGCAGGAGAGGTGCCTGGGTTCGCATCCGTGGCAATCGCCATGGGCACACTATATTGACGTAACAAAGAAATCGGTGGACGCTGTGTCTCTTTTAGGGTGAAAAACGCCCCTGGCAACAACACGGCAACCGTTCCCGATTCGGCCATGGCTTTTACGTCTGATTCTTCAATAAATTCGATATGATCCGCCGACAACGCCTTGAACGACGAGGCCATAGCGGTACCACCTAAGGAAGACAACTGCTCAGCATGGATTTTCACTGGTAAGCCTAATGACTCAGCGGTTTTAAAATAACGCGCCACTTGTTCAGTACTAAAGGCGATGCCTTCACAAAAAGCGTCTACCGCATCAGCCATACCAAGTTGGGCGACTTTCGGCAATACCTTCTCACAGAGGTAATCAATATAAGCGTCTTTGTCCTCGTACTCTGGCGGCATCGCGTGCGCCGCCAAACAAGTTCGTTTAATGGTCACAGGCCATTCATCGCCCAGCTTTCCAGCGACGCGTAACATTTTCAGTTCTGAATCGAGGGACAAACCATAACCCGATTTAATCTCTAACGTAGTCACGCCATCCGCCATTAAGCTTTTTAAACGACGTAATGCACTGGCAACCAACTCAGCCTCACTCGCGTCGCGGGTGGCTCTCACAGACGATGCAATGCCACCACCCTGCTTAGCAATGTCTTGATAGCTCACGCCATTTAAGCGTTGTTCAAACTCCCCAGCTCGATTACCACCAAACACTAGGTGCGTATGGCAATCGATTAAACCGGGCGTAATCCAACCGCCACCCAAATCATACTCCTGTTGCGTCTGGTATGCGGGTAAATCGTGCGCTTTGCCGATCCAAACAATACGTCCACCACGAACACCAATGGCGGCGTTTTCAATGACGCTATATTGGCCACCTTTCATGGTCGCTACATTGGCGCCGCGCCATAAGCTGTCTAACTTCATTGGAGTATCGTTTGTCATCACCTTTCCTTTTCTTAAACCGCTAAACTTAGTTCTTTATAAACTAGGCAATAGCCCTTCAGGCATCGTTTCGTTATGCACCGCTTCTAGCAGCAACTCATTGGCTTTTTCGATATCTGTCGCGAAATAACGGTCTTTATCATAAAACGGCACACGAGCACGCAAAGTGGCACGGGCATTTTCTAATCGTTTACTAGATTTCAATGGTGCACGGAAGTCCAAGCCTTGTACCGCAGACAAAATTTCAACCGCCAAAATACCGCGGGTATTTTCCGCCATATCTTTCAAACGACGCGCTGCGAAGGTCGCCATGGAAACATGATCTTCTTGGTTAGCCGAAGTTGGTAAGCTGTCTACTGATGCTGGATGTGCGTAGGTTTTGTTCTCGCTCGCCAAGGCTGCGGCCGTTACTTGCGCAATCATAAAACCAGAGTTGACACCGCCGTTGTCCACTAAAAAGGGGGGTAATTTACTTAAATTGCTATCGATCAACAAGGCCATACGACGCTCAGACAAACTGCCGATTTCAGCAATCGCTAAGGCTAAATTATCCGCCGCCATAGCCACCGGTTCAGCATGGAAGTTACCGCCGGAAATGATGTCTCCTTCTTCCGCAAACACCAATGGGTTGTCCGATACCGAGTTGGCTTCCACACACAAGACTTTCGCCGTGCTGCGGATTTGCTCAAGACATGCACCCATCACCTGTGGCTGACAACGTAATGAATACGGATCTTGAACTTTTTCACAGCCTTGGTGAGAGTCGCCCAACTCAGACGTTTCGCCTAAAAGATGACGATAAGCCGCTGCCGTATCAATTTGTGTTTGATGACCACGCACTTCATGAATGCGCGCATCAAATGGACTTCGGCTACCAAGCGCCGCTTCTACCGACAAGGAACCACACACAATGGCAGAAGCAAATAAATCCTCCGCTTCAAACAAGCCTTCTAGAGCAAACGCCGTCGATGCTTGCGTACCATTAAGTAGAGCCAAACCTTCTTTTGGTGCCAAGGTAATTGGCTCCAATCCAGCGATAGACAAAGCCGCACGACCAGAAATCACTTCGCCACGGTAACGGGCTTTGCCTTCACCCAGCAACACCGTACTCATGTGTGCCAATGGCGCTAAATCGCCAGATGCGCCAACAGAGCCTTTTTTCGGAATACAGGGATACACTTCTTTGTTGATCAAAGTAAGCAGCGCTTGAATCACTTCCAGACGAATACCCGAGAAACCACGCGCAAGGCTGTTTACCTTCAGCGCCATGATCAGTTTGACGGTTTTGTCTTCCATCAACTGACCAATACCCGCCGCGTGCGACAAGACAATACTACGCTGCAACTCTTCCAAATCTTCTGGCGCAATGCGCGTATTGGCTAATAAACCAAAGCCTGTGTTGATACCATACACAGTACGGTTTTGGGCAATCACATCGTTGACCACTTGGGTGCTGGCGTGAATCGCAGGGAAAGCGCTCTCGTCTAACGTCAATTTAACGTGACGACGACTGATTTGGCGCAATTCATTCAGCGTCAATTGACCGGGCTTTATGGTTAATTCAAACATAGTGCTCTCCAATCTTGATGTCATATTTTGCCATCAAATAATTTTTATAATATTGTTTTACACCCTTGTGAGGCGTCTTCTATAACCAGTACGCAACACTTAAAACAAATCCTATTTAAGTGTTGCGTCATATATTAAGATCTTGTAACTGTCTATTACTTTCCGGTAATCATAGGCAGATTTAATCCCTGCTCTTTCGCGCAATCGATAGCAATCTCATAACCTGCGTCCGCATGACGCATCACGCCAGTCGCTGGATCATTATGAAGAACACGAGCAATACGCGCTGCCGCATCATCACTACCATCACACACAATCACCATGCCGGAATGCTGAGAGAAGCCCATGCCCACGCCACCGCCGTGGTGTAAAGACACCCAAGTCGCGCCAGAAGCTGTGTTCAACAAGGCGTTCAATAATGGCCAATCCGATACTGCATCAGAACCATCTTGCATGCCTTCCGTTTCGCGGTTCGGGCTAGATACCGACCCCGAATCCAAATGATCACGACCAATAACGATTGGCGCCGACAATTCACCGCTACGAACCATTTCATTAAAGGCTAAGCCTAGTTTGGCACGCTGACCAAGACCCACCCAACAAATACGCGCTGGCAAACCTTGGAACTGAATACGTTCACGGGCCATGTCTAACCAACGATGTAGATGCTCATCATCAGGAATCAACTCTTTTACTTTGGCATCGGTTTTATAAATATCATCCGGATCACCAGACAAAGCGGCCCAACGGAAAGGACCGATACCACGGCAGAACAACGGACGAATATAAGCCGGCACAAAACCTGGGAAGTCAAAAGCGTTTTCGACACCTTCTTCCATCGCCATTTGACGAATGTTGTTACCGTAGTCAAACGTAGGAATGCCCATTTTTTGGAAATCCAACATGGCTTGAACATGTTTCGCCATGGATTTTTTCGCAGCAGTTACGATTTCTTTTGGCTGAGTTTGTGCTTTCTCACGATACTCTTCCCAGCTCATGCCTAATGGCAAGTAGCCATTTAATGGATCGTGAGCCGATGTTTGGTCTGTCACCATATCTGGGCGAATACCACGTTTTACCATTTCAGGTAGAATTTCTGCGGCGTTACCACAAAGCGCGATAGAAACGGCCTTGCCTTCTGCGGTGTATTTCTTAATGCGAGCCATGGCATCGTCTAAGTCAGTCGCTTGCTCATCCACATAACGAGTACGCAAACGGAAATCGATGCGGCTTTGCTGACATTCGATATTCAACGAACACGCACCAGCCAAGGTGGCTGCTAGAGGCTGTGCGCCCCCCATGCCACCAAGTCCCGCCGTTAATACCCAACGACCTGCCAAGTTACCATCGTAATGCTGACGACCCGCTTCAACGAAGGTTTCGTAAGTGCCTTGCACAATGCCTTGGCTACCAATATAGATCCAAGAACCCGCTGTCATTTGGCCGTACATCGCCAAGCCTTTGGCATCAAGCTCGTTAAAGTGTTCCCAGTTCGCCCAATGTGGTACTAGGTTTGAGTTAGCGATTAGTACACGCGGTGCATTGCTGTGGGTTTTGAACACGCCCACTGGCTTGCCAGATTGCACCAATAAAGTTTCGTCTTCTTCTAATTCTTTTAGGGATTCAACGATTTTGTCATAACATTCCCAGTCACGCGCTGCACGACCGATACCACCGTAAACCACTAATTCTTCTGGGTTTTCCGCTACATCAGGATCGAGATTATTCATCAGCATACGCATGGGCGCTTCCGTGAACCAAGATTTGGCGGTAAGAGTCGTTCCTGTGGCGGCTTTTACCACACCGGCGCGGTAGCGTTTCTGAGCGAGTGTTTGCTTAGTCATTTTTTCACCTATTAAGAGTGTCTTTTTATTCTGATTTAAAGAAATATCCAATAAACATGTATATACAACTAAATCAAAGATAAAATCTAATTTTTATAGATGCAAGGCATTTTTAAAAAAATTCCAATAAATATTGACTACAAAGACGTAAAGCCCAGATCCAAGCACAAAAAAACCTGTATAAACAAGCACTAGCCTAAAGAGCCTTGCAAAGATAAAAAAACCAACTTGTATATACATTATATTTTCTATTACACTCGAAATACCCATCTTGATTAGGAAATGACTTGTGACTAGCCAATACTCAACTCATTGCGATAGCACTCAATACTATTTTGCACAACGCGCTTTGCTCTCTTCTGGCTGGGCGAAAGATGTGCTTTTCTCTGTTAAAAATGGTCATTTTCACTCTTTTGAAGCAGACAGTTCACCAACAACAGACTGCTATGTATTATCTGGCCCCGTCTTACCAACACTTGCCAACGTGCACTCTCATGCCTTTCAACGAGTGATGGCTGGGGCGGCTGAAGTCAGTTTGAACCCAAATGATAGTTTTTGGAGTTGGCGCGATCTGATGTACAAAATCGTACAAAAACTCACGCCAGACGATGCACACATCATCGCCAAACAACTTTATATCGACATGCTAAAAGCCGGTTACACACAAGTGGGGGAATTTCACTACTTGCATCACGATGTGGGCGGCAAACAGTATGCTCAGCTTGGCGAGATGTCGAATCAGATCATCGCTGCTGCGAACGAGTCTGGACTGGGCTTAACGTTGCTACCTGTGCTGTATTCTCATTCTGGTTTTGGCGGACAGGCACCGAACACCGGACAAGCACGCTTTATCAATAACACAGAGTCGTATTTGGCCTTGCACCAAGCCTGCGATAAGTCGTTAGCCAATCACACTCTGCATAACTTGGGGATTTGTTTTCACTCTCTGCGTGCCGTGACCAAACCACAAATTGAAACCGTGCTGTCGGCGTTGAAACAAGACGTTCCGATACACATCCATATCGCCGAGCAACAAAAGGAAGTACAAGACAGCTTAGCCTTCAGCGGCCAACGCCCTGTGGAATGGCTGCACAATGAAATCGGTTTAAATGAGCGCTGGTGTTTGGTTCACGCCACCCATTTAACAGACGCTGAACGCCACGCAATTGCCTCCAGCCAAGCCGTTGCAGGATTATGCCCCACCACCGAAGCCAATCTTGGCGATGGTATTTTTCCAGGCGTTGCCTTCGAACAAGACAACGGCCGCTGGGGCATAGGTTCAGATAGCCATGTGAGCTTATCGATTGTCGAAGAATTACGCACGTATGAATACGGGCAGCGCCTTCGAGATCAGCAACGCAACCGCCTGTACCGTGCAGACCAAACCAGCGTGGGTGACAACCTTTACCAACAAGCCTTATTAGGTGGAAATCAAGCCTGCGGCGTGTCATTGGGATTAAGCCAAGGTAACCGAGCTGATTTTATGGTGCTTGACGAGTCTCATCCTTTCATCGCCGCCAGCGAAGCCAAAGACCTACTCAACCGTTGGCTATTTGCCACCAATGAAAACCTAGTGAAAAACGTTTTTGTCGCAGGTAAACACACCATAAAAGACTTCCACCACCAGCAAGAAGAAAGCAGCCGTTTGGCCTTTACTCAAGTCATTAAAAAGGCCATGTACCATGCCTAACTTCATCATTATCGAGCAATCACAATACCAACGAATGCCGTGGAAAAACGGTCTTGGCGAAACCCTAGAGATTCAACGTCATGACGATGAAAGCGGCCTGCGTTTTCGCATTAGTCAGGCAGCGGTTGTGGAAGATGGCATATTTTCCGACTTCAGCGGCTTACATCGCACTCTAGTCTTGCTGTCTGGTGAAGGCATGACACTTGAACACAAAAGTGAGACAGGTTGTCAAATAAACAAACTGGACAGCCCCTTAGATATCGCAAGATTTTCAGGTGGAGATACAACTTACGCCACATTGAAAAATGGCAAGATTGAAGACCTGAATATTATGGTGCGAGAAAGAGATACCCAAGCCAAGGTTGAAGCATGTGCCGCCCCCTGCTCGCTCCTGCTGTCAAATAGCGATACCTTGTTCAGTGGTTTCTACGCCTGTGAAGAGGCCGTACTGGATATAAATGGTGATGATGCGGTCACCATCAAGACTCACAGCATGGTGATCTTCTCGCAAAACGCCAAGGCAACATTAACCCAAGGCCGTGGCGTTTTGGTGGGTATAACTAAGCTAGACTAACGCCCAAAATGCCCAAAGAGTTGAAAGCGCGAGCCAGGGTGAAGTAAACGCGCGGCAGTGACGATGTCATCACCCGCCCAAGTGCGACGTTTGATTTGCAAACACGGCTCTGACGCTTGTATACGCAAACGCTCGCACTCTATCGGATTAGGCAATATCGCTTCTACCAAATGCTCGCCCTCTGTCATGGGGGCGACGCTCATTAAATATTCATAGGAGGTATGCAGAGAAAAATCTTGCTTGTCGTAGTCAGGGGCAAGATTGGCATTCACTATGCGTTCTTCTATTTGAATCGGTAAGCCGTTTTCAAAGTGCAACACCACAGAACGAAAAATTCCATGGTTAGTACGAACCCCCAGTGTCATGGCTTCTTCTACCGTGGCTTTCGCGGACTCTAATACCAATAACTCTGAGCGGTGTTTATGGCCTCGAGCGGCCACTTCTTCTGCAATGTTATGCACCTCAAATAGTGCCGAATGGGCTTTTTTCTCCGCCACAAAAGTCCCTAAGCCCTGATGGCGCACCAAAAAACCTTCTGCGGTGAGTTCGCGCAAAGCACGATTCACCGTCATACGACTGACGCCCAATGCTTTCACCACTTCAGACTCAGACGGTATCCGCTGATTAACTTGCCACTGGCCTGAAGTGATTTTCAATGAAATCGCCTGTTTTAATTTAGCGTAAATGGGCTGTGGGGCATCCGGTAAATCATCAAACAAATTGACTAGGTTAGGGCTGGTTATTTCAGACACTGAGGGTTCCATCTATTTAGGTGTTTAAGGGGTTGATAACAAGCGATAATAACAAATAAACCGCCTGTCTATACATGTAAAAAAGCCATTTGCTTAAATCGGCATAAGCCAAAGCGCAGCTAACCACGTAAGCCCCATCAATAAAGAAAAGACCACACCCCAACGTGGAGTTTTTACAGCAATAGAAGTCGGAGCTGGGTGTTTTTTACGCCCATGAATCATGGCCTCGATCAATCGCTCTTTTAGACACAACTCATGATAAAGCACAGCGAGTACATGGACTGCCACTAAACCCAATAATACATTGGGTAAAAAACGATGAATAGACGCCAACTCACTTGCCCAGTCTTCTGGAATATATGAATAGAAAGGCCCAAACCAAAAAATGTCATCGCTGGTAAACAGCCCCGTTCCCCATTGCACTGAAAGCGCAAAAAGTAAAACGATGACCATTAACGCACCAACCGGGTTGTGTCCTAGGTATTTTTTAGGCCGACCTGATAACAAAGACGCAGCAAAGCGAAAAGCAACTTTTGGCCCTTTAACAAACTGGCGAAAACGTGCGTAATACGATCCATAAAAACCATACAGCACACGAGCAATGATCACCGCAGACAAACCATAGCCCATGTAAAAATGATATTGAACATAGTCTGCGTCAGATTTGCCAGTAATGATCAAACCAGTAAATAAAAACACCATTAACCAGTGGCTAATTCGCACTGGCCAATCCCACACTAGTGTCGATTTCATACTAACCATTCCCACCATGAATATTATTGACTCAAAAAACACTCACTTGCCAAAGAGTGACATTAAACACTATGCTGTGAAAAGCAAGATTCTGGCCATCAAGTTTGCCACAATTGGTTAATAAACACGTTTATGAACACATCATAACTTCAAGAGTGAGACAAATATGGTTGTCATATTGTTGCTAATCACATTTGCAAGCATCCTATTGCTGGCTTATTTCATTTTGTTTAACGGTCGTTTTTTTGGTCGACGCAATGCAGTGATTGATGCGCCGATTGATAGACTTGCAGAAGATTTGAGCGACCTTACTCATTGGCAAAGCTGGCTACCTTGGCTTATCTATGAGTTCCGATGCCCACGTGGATTATGAATATTTAAACTCAGGCATTCATTCGGTTTTTCCCAGTTGTTTAGTGTGGCAGGGGAAACTCATCAAAGACGGACACATGACATTAGAGCCTGCTCGTTCAGGCGCTCATTACTTTCATACTTTATTAGAAGCCCCTGCGTTTTACCCCAATGATGTACACTTTAATATTGACCTTACCAAACAGAAAGAACGCACACTCATAACGATTCAGGTCACGGGCAAATTGCCTTTTTTTCGTCGCTGGAAGCAAAAAAACTACAACCTTCGTGCCAATAAAGACGCGGAGTTAGCGCTGTTAAAAGTATTAACCTACTTGAGCAAATATAACACCACGTCAGATCATGAATACCATGAACCAAGATTTGAGTGGCTTGCTAAAGCAAGGTTGGAGAATGTGGATGCCGTAACACGCCCCTTTGTGGTCAGTAATCAACCCATGTCGCAGAAGATGGATCAGGGGTTTCATGATTTACTGACCCAACTTGGCCCAGAAAACCCACCCGCGAGCTCCAGTTTTGCGCTCTATAAAAAAGCCGATATTACCCATCACTATTTTTCTGGGCGCTTAGGCATTCCTGTACAAAATTTAGTGCCTTGTGAACTCTACCCGGAACGTATCGTTCTGCGTGGCTATTATTTGCAACTACGCTATTACGGCAGCTACCAGAATTTATCGTTGGCGTGGCATGTCTTGTTCAATTTTATGCGACTGCACCATTTAACACTCAACCGCCATCGTTATGGCGTCGAAGTCTTTGAAGTTGGTCCGACCCATACAGAAAACGCCAAGGACTACGTCACACTCGTTTGCCTACCCATTAAATAATTGGCTTCATTGCTATTTTATGGGACAGTCTGGCCTCAATTGTAAAAAAGGAACCCCTTCATGCTCGAATCTCCCAAAGTCATGTCGCTTGTTGACAGTCTTGTGCGAATTATTCTAACCATAGTGTACTTCTATACTTTTAAGCATTTTTTCGTCATTGAAAATGATCTGTTGCTGGCTTTTGTGTCTGTACTGTGTGCATTTATCACCTTCAAAGGTGGCATTTTTCTCTTCCATAAATTCATCGCCAACAAGCAATAGCAGTACAAAACATTATGCTTTTTAGCGTATGCTAATGCGCTTCATCCCCCTGAAAAACACAACGCAGACGAAATGGACACAGATCGGCGTTCTAGCCCAATGAACAAGAGTCTTTTTATGACGACACTCTATCAAGCACACCTCGCCATCCTCGTGGATCGTTACGAAAACGCCATGGCACATTTTGGCCTTGATGCCATTGTTTTAGCGTCAGGGGAAAAAAGTTATTACTTTCAGGACGATCACACTCACCCATTTCACGCCTATTCTGGTGCGCAACAGTGGCTACCTTTTAGCTTAGGCGCAGAAACCTATATCATGCTAAAAACAGGTGAAAAACCGACTTTGGTTTGGCCTATTCGTGACGATTTCTGGCACGCACCAAACCCTGTCCCCAGTGGCGATTGGCAGCAAAACTGGAACATTATTACAGCGAAAAAAACAGACCAATGGTTCGTCGATCTACCCAAGAAAACCGCTTGGCTTGGCCCTCAACCTATGGGATTTGTTGTGTCTTGTGAAGGCTTAAAAGCCTATGTAGATTTTGCTAAAGCCGTTAAAACGGACTTCGAAATCAACGCTATGCGTCAGGCAAGCCTACGCGGTGCAGCTGGACACCTCGCGGCAAAAGAAGCGTTTCTTGCCGGAATGAGTGAACTAGACATTCATCTCGCCTTTTTAAAAGCCAGTCAGCAAAGTGCTTTTCAAGAACCTTACCCAGGCATTGTCGGCTTAAATGAACACGCTGCCGTGCTGCATTACGAGCATAAATCCATAGAGCAGTTGGGCAACTCTCGTACACTATTGATTGATGCTGGCGCTAACGAGCATGGTTATGCCAGTGATATTACTCGTACCTTTACGCGCCATAATGATGACTTTAACGCTTTGATCCAAGACCTAGACGCCATGGAACAGACGCTTTGCCACAGTGCCTTGTCTGGTGTTAACTTCCGAGATTTACATCAGCAAACACTGATCGGCATTGCCACTTTACTGCGTGAGCACAAAATATGTGCCTTAAGTGTGGAGGAGCAGTTAAGCAAACGTATTCCACAAGTTTTCTTTCCTCATGGTTTAGGGCACTTACTTGGCTTACAGGTCCACGATGTGGGCGGCCATCAAATAGACAAACTGGGCACATTAAGCATGCCTGATGAACAGGCTCCCTTTTTGCGCCTTACCCGAACCTTAGCAGAAAACATGATCATCACTATTGAGCCTGGATTGTATTTTATTCCAATGCTACTCGAAAAAATGCAAGCAGACATACCACAGCATGGCTGTGATATGGCACGTATAGAGCATTTTTTACCTTACGGCGGCATTCGTATTGAAGACAATGTGGTGGTAAAAAGACACCAGCCTGTTAACTTAACTCGTGAGGCTTTTCTAAGTAAATTGTAATTACCCTTCCCCTCGCTCCATTGATATCAAACGATGAATATGAATGGAGCGACCAAAGATCATTTTTTTCTTTCAATTAGACCAAAAATCGTAATTTTAGCGAGGTTATCTATAACTAAAAGGCCACAAAATGGGTAAAATATGGAATAGATACTATCTTTATAAACGTTAACCTATAGGCTAAGGTTACAGTGGTTCAGCAATACCCGTACACACATTGCACAGGTATTTATAGGGACTTTTGTACAACGTATTAGCAAATGCCGTCGTTGTGTGAAAATCTCTATCACTAATAATAATAAAATTAACCAAGCCAAATCCATTTACAATGGACGCTACAGAGGCCAATAATGAAAAAAACAACGATTGCGTTACTAGCAGCACTTTCCCTTTCTTCAAGCCTAAGTTTTGCGGATTATCCGACGAAAGACATACAAGGCATCATCCAATGGGGCGCGGGCGGTTCAACTGATACCGTAATGCGCTCTATTACACCTCATGTCGAAAAAGAACTTGGAACCAGTATCATCCTGACCAATAAAACAGGTGGTGTTGGTGCCATAGCGACCAAATTCGTTGATGCGAAAAACGCCGACGGTTATACATTGTTAATGGGGGCAGAAAACCCTCAGATGTATAAAATTTTAGGACTATCGGACATCGACTATAGCGATATGATTGCGATCAATGTGTTGGCTCGTGGGACGCCAATTATTGTCGCAAATAACGATGCGCCTTTTAACAACATGCAAGAGCTTATTGATTATACAAAAGCACATCCAGGTGAAGTGAAATTCGGTTCTACAGGCCCTGGCGGATTAACCTCTATTGTGACAGCGATGTTGGACTCTCAAGTCAAACTGGATTACATCAGCATTCCTTATAATGGTGATGGCCCAGCGCTAACAGCGCTTCAGGGTGGTGCGATTGACGTCATGCCAGCTGTACTTGGTGCTACTATCGAACAAATTAAGGCTGGACGAATGAAAGCCATCAGTCTTGTCGATGTAGAATCTAGCAAGCTGCTGCCAGATCTTGCACCTATCACCGACACCTTGCCAGGTATGAAGTCTTACTTGCCATGGGGTCCTTTCTTTGGAGTGTTCGTGAAAAAAGGCACACCAGACGAAGCGGTAGAAAAATTACAAGCGGCTTTTCAAAAAGCCGCTTTCAATAGCGACTTTGTGGATCTTATGCAAAAACGTGGTTTCACCATCATGAATATTTCTGGTGATGAAGCCAATTACTTCCTTGACGCTTATCGTTCAACCTCTTCTTGGTTAGTACACGACGCAGGCTTTAGTAAATTTTCACCAGAAGAGTTTGGTATTCGTAAACCATAAGGTTGGAATACAAATAATCTAACCCCTAGACGCGGTTTACATGGAGTAAACGCGTCTTGTTTCCTTGCTTTATCTGGAGTTACCATGTCCAGCCAGTCCCCCTTTGTAAAAACCCGTAAACCAGGAGAACGCATTTTTTGCCTTCTAATGGTTATAGGTAGTGTTTATCTGTTTTGGCAATCTTATGCCATTTCAGGATTTAGTTCGTTCAGCTCACCAGGTGCATTCCCACTGGCTGCCTCTGCCTCCATGGTATTGGCTTCCTGTGTTACTTTTTTGAATACTCTAAAGCTACCTGCGGCCGAAAACGTTCGTTTCGCGTACCACTGTTTTCCGCCTATTGTTGCCATTATTATGGCGTTAATTTTGATTTACTCCGTCGTTTTGGAAAGTCTAGGCTTTGTGCTTTCCAGCTTTGTCTTTTTGTTCATTTCTATCCAGTTTTTATATCGACGTAGTGTACTAACCACACTGACAATAAGCTTGCTGGCCTTGATTGTCGTATACATCATTTTTCGCTTAATTTTCCAAGTCGTGCTTCCTGAAGGCATCGTCCCAGAACGCGAAATTTTATCCTCAATAAAATCTTTGTGGAGCTAGTCACTTTATGGATGCGTTACATTATTTTGCCATGTCTTGGCTATCACCAGAATTACTAGGCTTAACCGCACTTGGTACGTTTTTAGGGATTTATGTCGGAGCAATCCCTGGCCTGTCCGTTACCATGGCAGTCTCTATTCTGATTTCGTTTACCTTTGCATGGGACGTCAATTACGCACTTTGTTTAATGGTCGGTGTTTATATGGGCGGTGTTTACGGTGGCTCTCGCACCGCCATTTTATTAAATATCCCTGGTGCGCCCTCGGCCATTGCGACGGCATTAGACGGTTATCCTTTAGCTAAAAAAGGGCTCGCTGGAGAAGCGATCGGCTTATCGACAGTCATGTCTGTCGTCGGTGGCTTTGTTGGCATAATCGTTTTAGCACTTGCGGCACCCACAGTGAGCGAATTTGCCATCACATTCCAGCCTCGTGATTATATGATGCTGGGGATTTTAGGCATTATGCTGGTAGGCTCTCTATCGGGTGGCAGTCTAGCAAGAGGAATTTTTGCCGGTGCGTTAGGGCTATTAATTGGTACTGTTGGACTCGATCCAATGACAGCAGAAGAGCGTTTTACCTTTGGTGTTGTTGAGGCTCTGGGATGGCATCAATCCCGTCGCTGTCATGATTGGTATGTTTGGTATCTCAGAAGCCTTGCATCAGTTGCACCACATGAATAAGGCCGTCATCAAACAAAAGATCTCGCGCGTTATCCCTAAGTGGTCAGACATTAAAAAATACATGCCTCTTAGCCTGCAAACCTCTTTTATTGGCGTGATCGTGGGTGCGTTACCAGGAACGGGTGGCGACATTGCTGCACTGATGGCCTATGACCATGCAAAACGTGTTACCAAAAATCCAAAAGTCCCCTTTGGTGAAGGCGCTAAAGAAGGTTTAATCGCCCCAGAAGCGGCCAATAACGCGGCTGTTGGTGGTGCTTATATACCAATGCTGACCCTAGGCATTCCCGGAGACGCAGTAACCGCTGTATTTATTGGCGCCTTGTTTATTCATGGTTTAAACCCAGGTCCTTTGTTGCTCATCGAACAACCTCATATGTTTTGGTTTACCGTTGGCAATTTAACCTTAGCTAATATTTTCGTGCTGATCTTTGGTTTAACCGGCATCAAATTGTTCTCGAAAATCGTCGAATGTCCAAAAGGCATCTTAATCCCACTCATTTTCCTTCTGTCGATTGTCGGTGCGTATGCGATTAATAATGCCATTACCGACATTTGGTGGATGCTGGCTTTTGGTGTGTTTGGTTACTTTATGCGCCTCTATGGCTTCCCTGTTGGGCCAGTCATTTTAGGGGTAATTTTAAGCTCACTAACCGATGAAAATTGGCGTCGTGCCATTTTGTCAGAACGAGGCAATATCGGTGACTTGTTTATCAATCTATTCCACAGCCCCCTTTCTACCGTACTCTTTAGTGTGATTGTATTAATTCTATTCACACAGTCTCCAATTTGGACTAAATGGTTAAAGCGAAAACTCTTTCGCTGAATCCATAAATACAAATCACTCAAGCAACAGCTAAACCCTCAACCTGTTATTTAACGCCATAACGGGCTGAGGGTTTAGCTTATTCCTCTTACCGATGCCGCCCTACTTGTTTTTAATCTTATTGGCTTACCCAAAAGCGGCAAAATGTTTCTAAATGTCGACAAAAACGCCCTACCATAAAGCGAAACGGACGAAAAACACCATTTTGGTGCAATGTAAAAAAACAACTCTTTTAATAATTCACTGCTTTTTAAGTCATATCCAGTGAAATGCCAATGCACTTTTATCTGTTCGCAGAATATCAAACTAAAGTTTTATATATAAAAAACTATGGCAAAAAAATTGCTCTTTTTAAGGTCCCCTAAGCATCTGCAACGACGTAGTGCTTAATGCAATGGAGCAGAAAAGAGATGAGTTTGAAAAGCAATCAGATGTTACTTTCAGCAAAAGAGCGCAAATGGCTACCTTGGTTTGGCAACACTGGACGGTTTTCACTTTTTTGGTCATGTTATTTAAATAAAAACACCTACCCAAACATAGAAAAAACCTTCGAAAATATTGCCAGCACTAGAGTAAAGCTACTCAACACTTGGGTGAATACCCAATGGTCTCAGTTAGACGTCTTACTGGAAATTATCTCTACTACCTTTCCAATTATCGAACAAGAAACACTAGAAGAACGTTTAAATATCGTCCCTGATGTCTCTGAATATTTTGTTATCGATGCTCAGGGGCAAGTACTCAAATCCACCTTCCAAAGCCGAATACAAAAAACCGACTTATCGCCAAAAGCCGTCGCGGCTGGCTTGCTTGCGCCATTTATACATGGTCCTTATATCGACCAAAATACTTTAACGATTGGCGCATCCAGCTCAAAATTTCACGATGCGGTCACTCTAATGTTTTATCTCCCCATTAAACAAAATGGTATTAGCGTAGGTGCTGTATGTGCCCGAATTCCCAATGATGTTATCGGTGATCTTATCCAACGCGAAGCGGGGCATATTTATAAGGAATCTGGCGACAACTATTTGTTTATGGTGAAGTCCGAATTCGATCCCTCGATACTCCCCGGAACCGCTCTGTCTCGTTCCCGCTTTGAAGACAATACCTTCAGCCATGGTGAAAACTTGAAAAGCGGAATCAATACACAATTTGGTACCGTTAGGGTTCAAAAACATACTGAATTTGAAATTCGTTTTACCGATCCTGCCACCAAAGAGTTGCACCCAGGTGTGCGAGAAACGATTAAGAAGGGTCAAAATCTTTTTGTGACTTACCCAGGCTATTCCGACTACCGACACATTCCTGTTATCGGTAAAGGGGTGACTTTTCAACTGAAAGGCAGCCCAGATACGTGGGGGATGATGTGTGAAGGTGATTTAGAAGAAGTCTATCGCCGCCGCTCCATCAATTTAAAACTGATGAGAAGCTATTTACTAGCCTCCAGTGTGCCGCTTGTCATCAGTAGTTTACTACAGGTTTACACCGATTTATCCATTCTACCAACGAGCTTAATCGCCTTCGCCAGTTTAGGCATAGCGGGAATCCTCTTCCATCGTTTCAGCACTAAAAAAATTAGTCGTAGCATGAGTCAGATGACAGAAGTCATTCAAACCATTGCCGAAGGAGAAGGCAACCTAAAACAGCGCCTTGATGACGATCTAGCCAACGACGAAACCGGTGACATGGGACGCTGGATGAACAGCTTTATTGACAATCTCGACAACACCATGGGACAAGTCATCTCGGCCAGTAATAACGTCAAAAAGTCTAACGAGTTTATGATTCGCACCAATGAGGAAGCCAACCAAGCTTCTCACTATCTTGAGTCCACCGTTGAAAACATGCTGAACGTGTTTCAGCAACAAATAGACGAAGTACAAAGTGCATCTCAGACGGCAAATGATTTGAAGCAAGCCATGGATCAAGTCGCAGCAGAAACACAGTCCCGTCTTAAAGCAGCCAAAGCTGGCACACAAGAAATACGCGATGTCGTTCGCGCCACGGCAGAATCCGTTAAATCATTGGATGCAAAGACAAATGAAGTCGCCGGTATCATTACCACCATTTCTGATATCACTAATCAGACCAACTTGTTGGCACTAAACGCCGCCATAGAAGCCGCCAGAGCCGGTGAACATGGCCGAGGATTTTCTGTCGTGGCCGACGAAGTTCGTAGTTTGGCCTCTAAAACCGCTTTAGCAGCAGAAGAGATACAAACCATGCTAGAAGGTATTCAGGAAGAAACACGCAGCGCGGTGAGCTTTATGGAAAAAGGTGCCGAAAACGTCGATAAAAACCTCATCGCGAATGAACAAAGCAATATCAGCGACAGCGCTTTGTACGACCTAGTCGACACCATGTTTGAAGCCATTTTGTTATTGAATGAAAGCAACAAGACAAACGCAAAAACCGTACATGAAATGGGCGCGGCAACAGAGCAAATGCGTCGCTCAATCGCGGCACTACAAAGACGTTCATCCCGTGTTGGGTTATCCGCCTTGAAGCTAAACTCACTGGTTGGTCAGTTTCAAGTAACCACCAAATAATAAACAGTCTCTAGTGCTGGGTATTTTGACGAAAAAAAACCGGAGGAAGTTTCCTTCCTCCGGCATAATTTCCTCACAAAAGGATACGCCTAAAACAAATCATTCCCCGCAATGACAATGACTTATTTTTTCTCTTGGCGCGCCTGTGAGGCAAGACGAACAAACGCATTCGCTTCGCCGTAGCGACTGTAACCACCCACACGTTGTACCACTTCAAAAAAGACACCATGTACTTCTTCCGTATAGAAATGAAAGAATTCACCTTCGTCATTTTTATCGTACATAATATTATGTGACTGCAATTTCTTAATCAGGTCTGGCGACAAACCAAAGCGCGCTTCGATGTCACGATAATAATTCTGAGGAATAGGCAGCTGTTTCTCACTATCAATGTTTTTTGCAGCTGCAAAAACATCCTCACAAGCAAACGCAATCTGGTGCACCCCTGAGCCTTTAGACTTCTGGATGAAACGCTGTGCCGAAGCGCCACGAGCATTGGTCATATTCAATGGAATACGCACCCGCTTGTCCTTACTAAGAGCGGTTCGGCTCACCACCAAGCCATGAATATCGGGTAAATCTTGGCTGGCATCGATATCAAACCCAAACAAGGATTTATAAAAGAACGTCGCCGATAAAAAGTCAGTATTGGAAACCGTTTGGCCAATATGATCAAAGCGCGTTAAGCCAACCCCCGTTTCACCTTGAATGCCTTGAATCGGTTTGAAATCCACCTCAAAAAAACGTACAGCGGCGTCGGCTGAAACAAGGTACACCAAGCTATCGCCAATCCCACGCAGTGCAGGAATATTCAATTCACCTGGACCGGCCTGATTATCAAAACGCTCAACACGATAACGTTCTGCCAAAGACAAAGTGGCTTTAACATTTTCAGAGGCAAACGCCATCGCACAAACAGACACACCATGCTTCTGAAAATGTTCGTGGGCCTGGCTTTTCGGTTCGCGGTTGAGGATCAGGTTAATATTTCCCTGACGCATCAAGCTAACGTTTTTAGAGCGATGTTTATGGGTTTCATGGAAACCCAACTGAGCCAAGGTATTAGTCAGCGCCTCTCCGCTTTCGCCTTCAATGGCAAATTCAATAAACTCAACATCACTGACTTGTGGCGCTACAATCGGCGCGGTTTTTTCTTCACGCTTACTCACTGTTTGGTCATCGAGCCAAATCAATGAACGCATGCCATCGATGGCTTTTTCTAGTGGTGAAGAAGAACGGAATTCGTCATTGAAAATTTCATGAGACAAATAGTCATCAAAGCCTTTGTCTTTCAAAACTTGAAGAAACTCGACCACTGGCATATCACCTTGGCCAGGGAAACAACGAAAATGTCGGCTGTATTGCAACACGTCCATTTGCAGACTTGGCGCATCGGCCACTTGCACGAGCGCAATCTTGTTTAGCGGAATGTCATCACGCAGAACATCTAAGGTGTTACCACGGGAAAACATGTGGAAAGTATCTAAAATAATCCCCAAGTTCGGGTGATCAACACGTTTCACCAGATCCCATGCTTGATGATAATCGGCAATATGGTAACCCCAAGCTAGAGCTTCATAACCCAGCATAATGCCTTCTTTTTTGGCTATTTCAGCAAGAGCAAATAAGTCCGCCGCGCAAACGTCACGATCCGCAGAAGAATAAGGCTGCACATTACTGCAAAACAACAAACGATTCGTACCCAACTCATGAGCAACATCGATTTTGTGCTGCAACATCTTTGCCTTTTGCGAGCGCATTGGCTCAGGCATACCTTCCATATCGCGGAATGGCTGTAAAGCAATAATTTCCAAGCCTAAATCTTGCGCCATACGACGCACATCTTTTGGCGAACCATCGAACTGAGTTAAGTCATTTTCGAAGATCTCCACGCCTTGGAAACCAGCTTTTGCAGCCGCTTCAAACTTTTCTCTCAGCGTGCCAGATAAGGTAACGGTTGCGAGTGCTGTTTTCATTCTTACGCCCTGACTGTCAACATTTCATAACGAAAACGATATGTGAAAGCAAATATGTTTTCTTCTGCTATAACTAATATGATTGATGCTAGCACAAGATTTTTGTATTGAGAGTCCTATTAAGAATGAAATAAAGTGCCAAAAATATATCGAAAAAGGAATACATACCCTCTTTTCAATAGCACAACATAGGAGTGTAATAGAGGAAAATTATTCCCTTATTAGCGCTTATAATGAGCCTGATTCCTTTGTGTTTCCTTATTAAGTAGCTGACTAACTAATAGCCAATTAGCAGCGGCTGAAACCAGGCGTGTACCATGGGAGACTTTTTATGCTAGAAAACCGTATTAAATACCGCCATCTGCAATGTTTTTTGGAAGTGACACGTCAAGGCAGCGTGGTTCGCGCTGCTGATGTGTTGGCTCTTACCCAGCCAGCTGTCTCAAAAAAACTCAAAGAGCTAGAAGATATTCTAGGTGTCAGACTTTTAGAACGCAGTAAAAAAGGTGTAGAACTCACACCTTTTGGAAAAGTATTTCTAGAGCATGCCAGTACCAGTGTCGCCGCATTACGTGAAGGCACCGAACGAGTGGCTCAGGCACAGCAAAAAGGCATTAGCCGTATCAGTATTGGTGTATTACCAACCGTTGCGACCAGCATTCTACCAGAATCCGTTAAACGTTTTCGCACTGGCGGCCTCGATGTTAGATTGCATTTGGTCTCCGGCCCGAACGCTTTATTAATGAGCCAGTTGCGAGTTGGCGAATTGGACTTAGTTGTTGGGCGCTTAGGCGTTCCAGAAGCCATGTCAGGCTTATCATTTCAACACCTGTACTCAGAACAAGTGGCATTCACGGTTCGCCCAAACCACCCATTACTAACAAAAGACAATTTTCAAATCAGTGATATTGCTGACTATACCGTACTCTATCCACCAAAAGGTTCCATTACCGCGCCCTATGTAGATCGTTTTTTACTATCTCAAGGCGTTAGCACCCTAACGGATCGAATCGACACAGTGTCAGACTCGTTTGGTAAAGAGTTTATTCGTAATAATGATGCCGTGTGGATTATTTCACGCGGTGTTGTGGCTCGAGAAATCGCCGACGGAGAATTGGACGAATTACCCATTGATACCAAAGAAACCTTGGGGGCCGTTGGCTTAACCACACGCGCAGACTCGGTTCCATCACTAGCACTAAAGCTGTTTATGAATGCCATCCGAGATACGGCTAAAACCTTAGACAGCTATTACAAACCCATTGATCATCACCATAAAGACAGCCCTGTCATTTAAGTGGCTAAATTAAGGTACTAAGACAGGAATCCTAGATGCTGACCATTATCGCCATCACAACGCCTATTTTTATCATGATCATATTGGGATACTTGGCGGTTCGCGTTAAGTTGGTTCCTAGTGACACCATTGCTGGCATGGCAAAAATCGTCATGTATTTCACGCTTCCAGCTTTAATTTTCAGTACTTTGGCTCGAATGGAGTTTGATGAGGTTATTGTCCCAGCGTATCTTGCCACTTATGCGATTGGCTCCGTGCTAACCCTGCTAATTGGTCTGGTGATCAGCTTAAAATTCATGAAGCGCTCTTTTATTGAGAGCACAATAAAAGGCGCGGGAATGGCCTGCTCGAACTCCGCATTCTTCGCTTATCCAGTGATGTTACTGGCATTTAGCAACCCTCCCACTGCAGCGTTTGCCATGTCCCTAATTGTCGAGAATATTCTGGTTCTTCCCATAATGTTTGTGATGCTAGAAGTCAGTGCGTCCAGAGGACAAGGCTTAAAACCCTCTCATCTCTTCTATGGCGTACTAAAAAGGCTAATCAAAAATCCGTTAATTTTAGCTGTTACTGGCGGGGTATTAGCGTCGACATTTCACCTAGAGCTGCCCGCGGTGATTGATCGAGTATTGGTCATGTTATCCGGCGCATCCGCCACACTCGCACTGATTGTACTGGGTGGTTCATTAGTCGGTACCAGCCTAACTGGCAATGCCAAAGATATTTGTTTTGTCACCACTGGCAAACTCGTCCTCCATCCGTTGATGATTGCCGTCGTGGCGCTCTTTATGCCAGAAATGGACCGCAACCTTCTGCTTGGTGGCATCTTAATTGCGGCCGTTCCCATGATGAGTATCTATCCGATTATTGGCAGCCAATATGGTTTTCGCTCTCTGTGCGCAAGCACATTACTGATTACCACACTGATGTCATTCATTACACTCGCGGTTATTTTGTCTTTGATGGGGTTGAACTAAACTTATGCACCAATCCCTGAATACCCAATACATAGCCTTGCACGCCCATACCCACGACAATACCTGCTGCTGCAGGTGAAATATAAGAGTGATGACGGAAGGCTTCACGAGCGTGTACGTTGGAGATGTGAACTTCAATCACGGGTACATCAGCGCCTTTTATTGCATCATGAAGCGCAACAGATGTGTGAGTATAAGCACCTGGATTGAATACTACGCCCAATACTTCGCCCGCTTTAATACGGCGGCCCGCTTCATGAATCAAATCAATCAATACACCCTCATGGTTAGATTGATGGCATTCCACATCATGGCCCAATGTCTGTGCGGCCTCACGGCACATCACTTCCACATCCGCTAGGGTCTCATAACCATACGTTGCTGGCTCACGAGTACCCAGTAAGTTTAAGTTTGGGCCGTTCAACACCATGATAGTAGACATAATCATTTCTCCTATAAATCAACATGAATATTCAATCAATCGCATTAGCCTATTTTCAAACAAAGAAGCGCAGCAAGACGCTCAAGGTAAAAAATGACAACACGGTGGTAATCAATAAAGTGCTCGCACAGAAACTCCGTTCACCATACTCGCCACAAACGATCGGATAAGAGCTAAACATAGGCACAGCAGCAAAAATAATAATCGCTATCTTTAAATCGTTTGGCATCGCAGGCGTCAGTAACAAAAGGAAGGCGACGAGCGCTGGAAATAATACCAACTTGCCTGTCGCCACCAGTAAAATGGGTGACCATTGCCCTTTTATGGACACACCAACCAAAGAACCACCAATCACAATCAACGCGACAGATGAAGCCGCAGCGGCCAGCAAATCAAATCCTCGCCCCATAAAACTCGGCAGACGCAACTCAAACAGGGAAAACACTAAGCCAGCAGCTAGAGCAATTAATAAGGGATTCGTTGAGATTCGCTTTAAAACAAAAACAAAGAGACTTCTTTCATTGTTTTGACTTTTACCTAACATGGTTTCAATAAAAATTAAGCAAATCGGTAACAAAATAATATTTTCCACCATCAATGACATGACAAAGGCCTGAGTCAAAGACGAATCAAAAAACTGTAATAAGACAGGAAAACCAATGAAGGCACTGTTTGACATGGTTGCACCAACCCCTCGAACACCCGCGTCAACCAGACCGCTTTTCAGCAATCGCCAGCTCAACAACACAATGATAAAAAAAGTCGCTAAGCCGCTCGCTGCGTACACTGCAAGATAGTCAAAATGCAGAACCTCTGTTATCTCCATGCTGGACAACTTCATAAAAATTAACGCAGGCAAAGCAAGGTACAGCACAAAACGGCTCAAACCAGGTATGGCAGCTTGTGGAAGAAAAGAAAAACGCACACTCACAAAACCCACCAGTATCAGAAAAAAATGGGGGCAATAATATTAATGACAGCTGCCATATAAAAAGCTCCTTATTGAGGTCATCATGATCATCTCATAAATTTCGCGCTGTTTTTTTTGTTTCATAAAACCAGTTCAGGCCGGCACTCTGCTTTTAGATGGCGCACTGCTGAGATCTGGCAGCGTTAAGCCTTTTTGAATATGCGAATCCAGTATCGATAGCGCATTCTCAGTGTCATCTTCTAGAAGGTATTTCAACAATTGATGATGCTCTTCCATTGAAGCCTGTCCCCGAAAGGGTCGACGATGCAAAGCCAACACCTGATAGCGCATATAAAGCTCGATTACCGAAGCATGGTAACGGATAAGCTGTTGAGAGCCGCAATGAGCCACCATGGTAATATGAAAGTCTCGATCAGCTTTTTCCCATGCCTGCACATGCCCCGCCTCGTCTTCCATCATCAGTTTCTCAACACAGTTCAAACGAAAATGCGCGCTGATTAAAGCCGATTTCCATTCCATATGACCCACTTTATTTGCCATGGATTTGCGCACCCCAGATAACTCTAACATCTGCCGCAACTCTAATAGCTCACATAAATCGGCAGTCGAGACAGGCTTTACAGAAAACCCTTTTTGATCGACAAACAGCACAAAACCATCGGACACAAGTCGCATCAGAGTTTCACGTAACGTGTTGACACTAGCGCTATAACGCAAGCGCAAGGCGTTTAATTTAAGCTTTTCACCGGGAGCAAGTTTGCCCGTTACGATATCTGAACGCAGTTGCTCATAGACGGATTGCCCCACTAATTTGCGATCATCGGAGTTAATCATAGAAATTTATAAGGGCCTTTTATTGTTTTGTAAGATCTCTGCACTATATCACGAGCTAAGACATTCTAATGTATAGCGAAACAAAAAGACGCCATGTGGCGCCTTTTTATCATTCATTTAATAGGGGAAATAGCCACTAGATCAACGAACTAACAACATCGTACTTTTCACGGAACTGATCCCAAACAGGCTTAACATCCGTGACTTGTTGTCCAGTAAAAATCTCAAAAGCATCGATACCTTGATAAAAAAACAAATCAAAACCAGACACGATTTGTAGGCCTTTTTTATTCGCTTCCACCAAAAACTCTGTATCCATTGGAGTATAAACGGCATCAAACGCCCATTTTTGATCTTGAATCCATTCCGCAGCCAAAGGCATACCTGGACTTTTCAAATGACCGACAGGCGTACAATTTACCAACCCATCAACCTGAGCTGCGGCCTCGGCAATATCCTCTTTGGCGATAACACGGGCTTTATAGCCTGCGTCATTGATCGCGTCGACCAAAGACTGCGCGCTGCTTTCACTCAAATCGGTGACCCACACTTCTGTGGCGCCCACTTCAAACAAGGCAAAACCGATCGCACGCCCTACACCACCCGCGCCTATCATCAACACTTTACCAGCGGGCAAATCGCCCACTCGACCTTTATAACCGCGAATAAATCCCGTGTAATCAGTATTAAATGCACACACTTTGCCGTCTTTTAATAGCAAGGTATTACTGGCACCCACTTTTTTTACCGCATCGTTCACTTCGTCTGCACTGTCGATAGCAATTTGCTTATAGGGAAACGTCACATTTGTACCAACAAACCCCAAAGCACGAATTTCAGCCAATTTAGCCTTAAAAGACTCAGCGCTATCGTCTTCAGGCACCTGCAATTGGTAATCCACGGGCAACTGCTTTAGTTCACCTAACATCATGTGTAAAGAGGGAGATCGAGAAGCAGCAATCGCCTGACCGATTAGACCTAAATGTAACATTGTAATTGCCTCCAACGTATTCCCAAAAGGAATGTCATCACGTTAATAGTTGAGTCATAAAGGATAAAAAAACGCTTCCTTTATCAAAGATAGAGGAAGCGTATACCAAAACTCATGATTTGTTGTATGACAATTTGACATGTATTTTGATTGGAAAAATTATATCAAAATAGACATCCTTAAACCGCTTCCGTTGTTGCCAATAATTGCAAACCAGCACCTGTGTTGGAAATAGGCAAGTGGTAACTACGATGCAACTCAATTAATTTTCCCTGCAATGCGCCACGCATAGCCAACCACATATTGAGTTCAACGCCTTGAGAACCTGCCTGTTCAACCAAATCAAAGTTAGAAAATTTAATGAGTGCTTCCGGTTCATCCACTATTTTTTCCATGCAATACAGATCGAACGCTTTATTAATAAAGCCTGCTCGCTGACCATCCAACTGATGCGACAATCCCCCAGTCCCAAATACCACAACCTTTTGATTGCCAGAGTAAGAACGAATAGCGTCACCAATCGCCTTGCCAAAATCAAAGCAACGACTGGGTTTGGGCATTGGATGACGTTCGCAATTAATCGCGATCGGGATCACCTTAATATGACCGTATTGATGACCAGGCCACATGAGCGTCAGAGGAACCGTCAAACCGTGATCTACCTTCATTTCTTGGCAAACGGTTACATCAAACTCATGCTCGACCAATTGATTAATGATATGCCAAGACAGCTCTGTCTCACCTGTCACAGGCGGAATTTCAGCAATCCCCCAACCTTCGTCGGCATTGTCATACTGAGCAGCAGCACCAATAGCAAACGTCGGTTTACGATCATGAAAAAACTCTAACCCGTGGTCATTATAAAAAATAACGGCAATGTCAGGTTGTTGCGCGTAGAGCCATTCTCGTACAGGCGGATAGGCGTCAAAGAAATCTTTCCAATAAGGTGTTTGCTCAAGACCTTTATCCATCGCGACACCAATAGCGGGAATATGGGATGTGGCGATGCCGCCAAGTATTTTCGCCATTATTTGTCCCCCTGCTGTATTAAGAACGCTTTAAATTCGTCTGTCGTCATACCCGTTTGTAAACCACCAACATCTTGAACGTTTAACCCTAAAATTCCAGCAAATTTTGCCAGATAATAAATACTGCCACCCGCTTCTAGCATAGCAATCACATCTCGCCCCTTTACCGCCTGTTTTTGCTCCACTGTTAGGCCAAATTTTTCACAATAGCGCTCTTCATCTGACAAAAATTCCGCTCTTGCCGCGGCATGATTGAAGGAATAACACATTTTATTAAGGGGATAGCCTTTTGTCGCCATTGGCCCATCAAACATAATATTGCCTGGAATCTGACTCATTCTGTTACCTCGCTATAAGATTATTTATTCAACGGTATAAAGTCCCATTAGTGGCGAGTATAAGAACAAAAGAGCAGTACAAACCTTGATCTAAATCTAAGTTTTCCTATTTAAAAAATAGAACGTAAAATTTAACTGGATAGCATAATGGTCGCTATATATAGGAAAATTTGGCGTATTAATCCTTCATTTTAATTCCTTTGGTATTCGTTTTTGATATAGTCTATTTAAAATAATAAGGAGGTCTTATGGAGATCGCAATTCCCAACCTACGACATTTGCGAGTCTTTCTCGCGGTAGCAGAATTAAAAAGCATTACCCGTGCTTCTGAAACTATCTTCTTATCGCAGCCAGCTATTACGCAAGCCATAGCCAAATTAGAGGGATTGTTAGGCGCGGCCCTATTTGAGCGCCATTCCGATGGTATGCATCCCACACCGTCTGGCGAGGTATGGCAAAAACGCGTTAGCCGAGCAATCAATCATATCCAAAACGCCACACTCGACATCGTTAAAGACAACACGCCAAAAGAGCGTGTACAAAAAAATCTCGTGGCTTTAATCAGCACGACACAACTAAGAAGCCCTGATTGCCGTCTGTGAAGCGCAAAACTTTAGTATTGCCAGCCGCAATTTGGCGGTTTCTCAGTCCTCTATTCATCGCGCTGCACGTGATTTAGAGCGCTTACTTGGGGTGGTATTGTTTGAAAAAAACAGCCTTGGAACGAATGCAACAAAAGCGGCACAAACCTTAGCAAAAGCCACCAAACTTGCTTTTAGCGAGTTACGCCAAGGCATTTACGAGATCAACGCCTTGCAATTCAAAGATGTCAGTACCATCACCATTGGCAGTATGCCTTTGGCGCGCATGACCATTTTACCTAAATCCATTTTGCAATTTAACGAGCGCCATCCTGACGTTAACATCAATGTTACCGAAGGCCCCTATGCCGACTTATTACATCACCTACGCCAAGGTGACATCGATATTATTTTAGGGGCTTTACGCTACCCTTCCCCTGCTGACGATGTGGTCCAAGAAGAACTATGGGCACCTCCTTTGTCGGTTGTTGCTCGCACAGACCATCCCTTAATGAGCAAACACCCAGTTAGTGCCAAAGAGCTAGCGCAGTTTGCTTGGGTGGTTCCTGCCAAAGGTACCCCTACTCGGCAGGCCTTCGAAGATATTTTTCATGATGCAGGCATTCCGTTACCCACTAGGTTGGTTGAATCCAGTTCACAGATATTGATTCGTGAATTATTAATCGAAAGTGACCGCCTGACCCTGATTTCAGCACACCAAGTGGAGCGAGAAATTAATATTGAATTACTGAATGTCATCGATTTTCCACTGGACCATACTCGCCGACCAATTGGGCTTTGTGTACGAAAAAGCTGGCTTCCAACGGTGACCCAGTCCCACTTTCTCAGCTTATTGCGAGAAATATCTGAACACTTTCGCTAACCCTGAGAGAAAACAGATTGCAAAAAATGAATGGCTAATGCGGTTTATGGATTACCCCCATCGGCTCTCGGATGCTAAATTTGTTAGCTGTTATTCTATTCACTAATAAAAACAGGAGCCAACTAATGAGAATTTGTATCGCTGGTGCATCAGGTGCTTTTGGCATGAAACACATGGACGCCATTGCGGCCATAGAAGGCGCAGAGGTTGTTTCTGTGGTTGGCACCAAAATAGACGCCATCAAAGCGTTCGCGCAAGAACGCGGCGTACCTCACTACACCACAGATCTAGCCGAGAGTTTGGCTCGTGACGACGTGGACGCTGTTATTCTAGCGACCCCAACACAAATGCACGCCGCACAAACTATTCAATGCCTTGAAGCGGGCAAACATGTTATGTCTGAAATCCCCATGGCAGATAACATCGAAGATGCTCGCAAAGTGGTCGAAGTACAAAAGAAAACGGGCCTAGTGGCGATGGCAGGCCACACTCGCCGTTTTAATCCATCCCATCAGTGGATTCACAACAAAATCATGGCGGGTGAACTGACTGTTCAGCAAATGGACGTGCAAACCTACTTCTTCCGCCGTTCTAACAAAAATGCCCTTGGTCAAGCGCGTTCTTGGACTGACCATCTATTATGGCACCATGCTTGCCATACAGTGGATTTATTCCAATACCAAACTGGCGAAACAGCCAGTAAGGTTCAAGCACTGCAAGGCCCAATCCATCCTGAACTTGGCATTGCCATGGACATGAGTATTGGTATGAAAGTACCGAATGGCGCGATTTGCACCTTGTCTTTGTCCTTCAATAACGATGGCCCATTTGGTACTTTTTTCCGTTACATTTGCGATAACGGTACCTATATCGCACGTTACGACGATCTATTTGACGGCAGCGAGAACAAGATTGATCTCTCTGGTGTAGCGGTGTCAAATAACGGCATCGAGCTACAAGATCGTGAGTTCATTGCCGCGATTCAGGAAGGCCGTGCGCCAAATGCTTGTGTGACACAGGCAATCGAAGCGATGGAAACCCTACATCGCTTAGAACAATGCCTAGAAGCCTAGGCCACAATACTTTAAAGTGACTCAACAAAACTCAAATGGGGAGCCTAGGCTCCCTATTTTATTAAGGATATTGTTATGTCAAAACACCCTCATTTAACCAATCCAAATATCGGCCTAGGCTGCATGAATTTATCCCATGCCTACGGCTCACCGGTTCCAGAAGAACAAGCAATAAAAGCCCTACATCAAGCCTTTGAGATGGGTTATCGTCATTTTGATACAGCCACATTATATGGCGGTGGCAATAATGAACTTTTAGTCGGTAAAGCACTGAAAGACCGCCGTGATGAGTTTTTCCTTGCCAGCAAATGCGGCATGGCAATGGTCGATGGCAAAAAAGAGATTAATGGTCGACCAGAAAACATTCGCAAACAATGCGAAGACAGCCTAAAGCGCCTGCAAACAGACCATATCGATTTGTATTATTTACATCGCCGCGACTTCAATGTGCCCATCGAAGAAAGCGCGGGTGCTCTGGGTGAGTTAGTAAAAGAAGGCAAAATTGGCGCTGTCGGTTTATCCGAAGTGTCCGCTGAAACGCTAACTCGCGCTCATAACGAATTCCCGATTACCGCGATTCAATCAGAATATTCTTTATGGACACGTAACCCAGAAATTTCCGTGTTAGAAGCCTGTAAAAAACTAGACATTACCTTTGTTGCCTTCAGTCCCTTAGCACGCGGATTCTTAACGGGCACATTAAAAGACGTGGCGGATTTAGAAGCCAAAGATATTCGTAACAATATGCCGCGCTTCAATGCAGAGCATTACCCAAACAATCTTGCCTTATTAAACGATTACTTTGCTCTAGCAAAAGACATCGGTTGCACACCATCACAACTGGCTTTGGCTTGGCTCACTGCAAAAGATAAAAATATTGTCCCTATTCCGGGTACTCGTTCGGTTAATCATATGAAAGACAATTTTGAATCAGCGCAATTAAAGCTGGATGCCAAACAAGTCAGCTTACTAGACGAGATGATTAATCAACATAATGTACATGGCACACGTTATACCGCCGCACAACAAGCGGAAATAGACACTGAAGAGTTCGCATAACCCTCTACAGCTTGCCTATGATCCAATCGAATCTATAATATTTTTGAGATTCGATTGGATCATTTCTTCATAGCTAAATATCACTTTTTATTTGCGTCCCTGCGATCCTACTTATATGTTAAAAGGGTTATACGTTAGCTTGTTCATAAGACAACCTAGCCACTATTAATATATTGACTTCTTTGGGCCGTATTATGGATCAAAACGACATCTCACCTGTATCTACTGCGAATTTACTGGGTATCGAGTTTATCGAGATCGTCGCGCCTTCTTTAGAAAGCGTAACACCTCTTCTGACTGAACTAGGTTTTAGCCTTAGCGCCAAGCATCGACGTAAGGATGTATTCTTATTTCAACAAAATCAGCTAAAAATAATCATTAACTGCTCTCAAGATCCGATACTAGAAGCCTATGTGGGCGAAATGGGTATCGCACTTTTTGCGATCGCCTTCAAATGTGACGATGCTTCTACTGCTCATGCAGAATTCATAAAACGAGGAGCTTGGGATTCTTCCAACCACTCGAGCTTCAATGGAAGTCAATATTCCAGGTATCGAAGGAATTGGCAGCACTCTAATTTATTTAGTTGATCAGGTACGTGATGACTTAAGTGTTTATGACATTGACTTTAAAACCATTCCAAGCACCTCTGAAAAAACACATGGCTCACTATCTCACTTCCATGAATTTACCATTCAAATTGATCCTGACCGAACTCAGACTTGCTTAACCTTCTTCGAACGTCTTTTTGGCTTTCAGGCAAAAGATGAAGCTAGCTTGCAGCTTCCAGGCAAACACGCCGCTAGCTTGCGTTTTGTAGAATCTTCAGCCGAACAACACAATACTGAATTTTTTAGCAAAATCACTTTCAAAGCGAATGAAAACAGCCCACTTCGCCATCAAGCTTTCACCAATGATGATCGCGCCTTTGCTATAGAGGTAATCTAATATGCTGTCCATTGCAGCTAACCTTTTTCATAGTACGTTGGAAGAAAAATTTGCAGCGTTGGCTCAAGCAGGCTTTTTCAAAGTTGACCTAACACACTCGGATTTTGGCGCTGATAAACGAGATATCGAACACATCGCAGAACTCTCCAAACGCAATGGCATTAAAATCAGCAGTGCCTCTAGCTTGCGAGAATTTGGTGGAAATACAAATCATATTCATGAATACGATATGGACTTAGCTCGCAACTACCTAAAAACCCTAGCGCAACTGGATTGTCGTTTACTGGTTGTGATGCCGCCAACCATTAGATCTAAAAATATAGACACAAACCAAATTTTAGCTGACCTTAGAGCATTAGCGAATTTGGCTATTCCTTATCGCATTAAAATTGCTTTAAAAGCGTTGCCTTGGTCGCCTTATATTGGCAGTTATCAAGCCGCCGCCACATTTTGCCGAGATGTGGACAGCCCAAATTTTGGGTTAGTCATTGATACATTTCATTTCCTGAGCGAGTCAGAAGCGATTGATGTTCTTGAAGAAATTCCGACATCAGATATTTTTTTAGTACAATGCTCGGACTTCAATAGCAGTATGACCTATTCACTTGAAGATCAGATCGAAACCTATCATCACAAGCGTTTAATCCCAGGAGATGGCTATTACGAAAGCAGCATTGTCACCTTAATAGAGCACCTGCATAAACAAGGTTATCGTGGTGACTATTCAATTTTTGCCAATAACGCCATTTATAAAAACCTGCAAAACGATGAATTAATCTCTCGTATAAGTGACTTTCAAGAAGCTTGTCAGACGTTTCTTTAATGACAAGGATAAAAGCAAAAAAGGCCGTCTTTCTAAAGTAGCAAAGCGGCCTTTTTAGACTCTATTTCATTAGCGTCTTATGACAAAGTCTGAACTATATAATCTCTATCAACATCTCACCCGGTGTGACTCGATCGCCTTTTTTAACGAAAACGCCTTTTACCGTACCCGTCACGTTGGCATGTACTTCGGTTTCCATCTTCATCGCTTCCGTGACAAGCACCGCTTGACCTGCAGTCACTGTGTCGCCTTCTTTCACCAGGACATCAATGATATTGCCCGGCATCGCTGCGCTAACATGGCCCGGCACTGTCGCACGAGATCGACCAGAACCGCCGTCAGACACGTATTCGTTTAACGATTCGAATACTACCTCTTCTGGCATACCATCCAAAGACAGGTACAACTTGCGTTTACCAACACCAAAGTCACCGACACCCGTGATTTCCACATTGTAAACTTCACCATGCACATCAATCTTGAACTCAGTTGCTAAACCACCTGCCGCGGCGCCTTGACCCGCTTGTTCTGGCGGTAGCAAGACTTCAGGAACCAAGGTGCCATCGGCACGTTGCTGCAAGAATTCACGGCCTAACTCAGGAAACATAGCAAAAGTAAGTACATCTTCTTCTGATTTCGCTAACTCACCGATTTCATTGCGCAACTTATATAGCTCTGGCGACAAGGAATCCGCCGGACGCGCGTCGTTCACCGCTTCATTACCTACCGCTTTCTTCTGCACATCAGGATTCACTGCCGCTGGCGGTTGACCGTAACCCCCCAATAAATAGCGCTTTACTTCGTTGGTGATGGTTTTGTAACGCTGACCAGCCAACACGTTATAAACCGCTTGTGTCCCCACAATTTGCGACGTTGGTGTGACCAAAGGCGGATAACCAAGATCGGCACGAACACGAGGAATTTCGGCAAACACTTCACGAATCTTGTCTAACGCATTTTGCTCTTTCAACTGATTCGCCAAGTTGGACATCATGCCACCCGGTACTTGGTTGATCTGTACAGACACATCTTCACGAGTATATTCACTTTCAAATTGATGATACTTTTTACGAACATCACGGAAGTAATCGGCAATTTCTGACAACAAGGTCAAATCTAAACCCGTGTCGTAATCGGTATCTTTCAAAGCCGCCACTTGAGTCTCAGTGGCTGGATGACTGGTGCCGCTGGCAAAAGATGAAATCGCGGTATCAATACGATCTGCCCCCGCCTCAATGGCTTTAAGCTGACACAAAGGTGCCAAGCCTGACGTCGAGTGACTATGCACTACCAAGGGTAAATTGACCGCTTCTTTGATGGCTTTCACCAGATCATAAGTCGCATAAGGCGTTAGTAACCCCGCCATGTCTTTAATGGCAATAGAGTCTGCGCCCATAGCTTGCATCGCTTTGGCTTGCTCGACGAATAACGCCAGCGTGTGCACAGGACTGGTCGTATAACAAATCGTACCTTGGGCATGTTTACCGGCTTTTTTCACCGCTTTCATCGCGGTTTCAATATTGCGTAAATCGTTTAGTGCATCAAATACACGAAACACATCAATGCCGTTATCGGCCGCTTTTTGCACAAAGGCTTCCACCACATCGTCGGCATAATGGCGATAACCCAATAGGTTTTGACCACGCAATAACATTTGCAAACGGGTATTTGGTAAAGCCGCACGCAATTGGCGTAAACGCTCCCAAGGATCTTCTTTCAAGAAGCGTACGCACGCGTCAAAGGTCGCGCCGCCCCACACTTCTAAAGACCAAAAACCCACTTGATCAAGTTTCTCACAAATAGGTAGCATGTCTTCCGTACGCATACGAGTGGCAATTAGCGATTGGTGAGCATCGCGCAAGGTCACATCTGTCACTTGTATTGTTTGTTTCACTTGACTCATTTTCTTCCTCCTGCGGATTATCGACCAACATGCGCTGCAATAGCGGCTGCCAATACCAAAGCGATATCACTTGGATGGCGTCTCACGGAATAATTTAATAATTCAGGGTGCGCGGGAACGAATCCAGTATTGAATTTCCCTTTGATAAAATCTGGGTGTTTCAGAATTTGCTGATAATAATTGGCGGTGGTTTTAATGCCATGCAAACGCATATCATCAATAGCGCGTCGACCACGCGCCACCATCTCATCCCATGTCAATGCCCACACCACCAGCTTCAAACACATGGAATCAAAGTAAGGTGGAATCTCGTAACCCGTATAAATCGCGGTATCAACACGCACCCCAGGCCCACCCGGCGCGTAATAATGCGTAATACGACCAAAGCTGGGTAAAAAATCGTTCTTGGGGTCTTCCGCGTTAATGCGGAACTGCATCGCATAACCACGATAGGCAATGTCTTCTTGGCGGAAGTTAAGGGGCAAGCCTGCAGCAATACGAAGCTGCTCACGGACAATATCAACCCCTGTAATTTGCTCGGTAATCGTATGCTCAACCTGTACTCGGGTATTCATTTCCATGAAATAGACTTCGTTGCCAGACAACAAAAACTCTACCGTTCCAGCATTGACGTAATTCACCGCTTTGGCGGCTCGCACCGCGAGATCACAGATATATTGACGCTGTTCTGGGGTAAGTTGTGGACTCGGCGCAATTTCGATCAATTTTTGATTACGACGCTGTATCGAACAATCACGCTCAAACAAATGCACGGCGTTACCTTGAGAGTCGGCTAATACTTGGACCTCAATATGGCAAGGATCAACAATGCACTTTTCTAAAAATACTTCTGCAGAACCAAAAGCTTTGGTCGCTTCTGAAATAACACGAGGATACTGCGAGGCTAATTCTGCTGGTGTATCACAGCGCCGAATACCTCGACCGCCACCACCAGAGGTGGCCTTAATCATCACCGGGTAACCAATTTTTCCTGCCAAACTTAATGCTTCATCAAGGTTCGCTAAATTCCCTTCGGAGCCTGGCGTGATCGGAATCCCTGCCGCACGCATACTATCGCGGGCTTGAGTTTTATCACCCATTTTATGAATAACAGAAGAATGAGGCCCAATAAAAGCAATGCCTTTTTGCTCACATAGCTCGGCAAAGCGCGCGTTCTCAGACAAAAAACCATAACCGGGATGAATCGCATCACAGCCGGTCTCGATGGCTAGGTTAACCAAACGCAAAGGGTCTAAATAACCCGCAAGAGGGTCCTCACCCAACGAATAAGATTCATCCGCCCGTTTGACATGCAAGGCATATCGATCCGGTTCCGTGAAAATCGCCACAGAGCGAATCCCAGCCTCTGCACAAGCGCGAATGATACGAACCGCAATTTCACCTCGGTTAGCAATCAACACTTTTTTTAACATGAGTCACTCCTTTCTTATTTGAAGAGATCACTGTACAACGTCGCCAGCACAACTTTTGTACAAATATCTCTGAATATTCAGACTACTCAAAGATCAACCAAAGTAGAAATTGATATTACGATATTTATGTATAAGCTATTCGTGATACATAGTTAATGGATAACGCAAGAGGAAACAAAAACAATGCCTCAAAGTGTACAAAGTTTAGTCAACCGACTCACTTTTAGACAATTACAAGTTTTTAGGTGTGTTTATGAATTAAATAGCTACAGTCGAGCTGGCGACATGCTCGGCCTGACTCAACCTGCGGTTAGCAATCAAATACGACAGCTTGAACAAGCACTGGAACAACCCTTGTTTGAATACGTCGGCCGCCAGCTTTACAGCACAGCCACAGCCAAACGCTTAGCTCAGTGCATTCATGTTATGTTTGATGAAATCGAGCGATTCCAGCAAGACTTATCCGCTGAAACAGGGCTAATATCAGGTGAATTAACCTTAGTAGCAGTCAGTACGGCACAACATGTAGTACCTTACTTACTTCGGGCGTATACCAGCTTGCATCCAAATGTGACAGTAAACGTAGAAATTATGAATCGTGCCGCCGCGATTGAACGCTTCAATGAAAGTCATGATGAATTAACCATTATGGGATTGGTGCCAAACGATAAACCCATGTTTAGCATACCTTTTTTGAACAATGAGTTAATCGCTGTCGTGCCACGAAACCATCCTCTTCTTGCTCTAGAAGATGTCTCACTAAATACCTTTTTAGAATACAACTTACTACTGCGAGAAGCGGGTTCAGGCAGTCGATTAGCACTCGAACTGCATTGTCAAAAGCAACGCGTTCGCTTGCAAGCAGGTATGGAAATAGGCTCCAATGACGCCATAAAACACGCCGTCATAGCCGGACTAGGTGTCGCGGTTTTACCCAAATTAGGCGTTCTTTCCGAGCTCACACTGGGTTCCCTAATCGAACTGCCGATCAGAGACTTCCCTCTTCGTCGCTCTTGGTGCTTGATCCATCCCCAAGGCCGTCATCCAACGCCGACAATGCGCTCCTTTATTGACTACATCCAACAAAATATTGGTCAGTTTGAAACCATGTTTTCCCGAATGGCTGAGAGGTAGTAGACGCAAGGTCATTACAGTTAGACAAAACCAACACCTTGTGTAGCCAGTTCACTCCTCCATCATTTTTTCCTGCTAAAAAGCAAACAACCAATGACAAAGAGTTACTCAAACTAAGTGAACTATTAACAAACATCACACGTATGTGACACTTATCACACATTAAACCCAAGCATTACAGTGTAAAATTCAATCAGCTTTGTAGATACATACCTGCACGAAACAAGGGGAATGCAGCTGCCTTACAGACACTCCCACCCAAGCGAGGAACCGTCATGTTTTTTACCAAACAAAAGAAAACCATCAATGAAACTCTACCTCAAAGCGAAGGTTCAGCCTTAATTTTGGCTATGAAGAAATTTTGCGCATCCATTAGCTTTTTACCAGATGGTACAGTATTAGATGCCAATGCATTATTCCTTGATACAGTGGGCTACTCACTAGAAGAAATCCAAGGACAGAAACACGCTCTATTTTGCCCAACTGAAGTCATTTCTAGTCTCGATTACAAGAACTTTTGGTCAGATTTAGCCGCAGGCAAAAGCAAACAAGGCACATTTTTACGCAAAAACAAAAGCGGCTCAGATATTTGGCTTGAAGCCACCTACTTTCCAGTTGAGATAAATGGGAAGATCATCAAAGTCATTAAAATTGCTTCCGATGTCACTCGAAACAAAATAATTGCAGATAGCCAAAGTGCGGTCTACAACGCTATAGATAGGTCTTCAGCGACCATCGAGTTTATACCTGACGGTACCATTATCACAGCGAATGATAACTTTATTTCTACAATGGGATATCGCTCTCAAAAAGACATCATTGGTCAACATCATCGTCAATTTTGCACGCCAGAATTTTACCAAGAAAACCCTCATTTCTGGGCAGAGCTGGCCAACGGTGACTTCAAAACCGGACAGTTCAAACGCATCAATAAACAAGGCAAAACCGTTTGGCTAGAAGCAAGCTATAACCCAATTTTTGATCAATTTGGCAAGGTGATTAAAATACTCAAAGTAGCCTCAGATATTACCGAACGAATCAACACGCAACTAGCCGTTCAACACGCGGCAGAAGTGGCACATTCAACCTCTGTTGAGACCGCCAAGGTTTCTGAAAATGGTGCAGATATCTTACGTCGCACTGTTGAGACGTCTGATAAAATCATTGCAGATATTGAAGTATCTACAAACCTTATTGAGCAATTAAATCATCAGTCGCAAAACATAGCTAAGATCGTTAACTCCATTGGATCAATTGCCGATCAAACCAATTTGTTAGCACTAAACGCAGCGATAGAAGCCGCTCGCGCTGGAGAAAACGGTAGAGGCTTTGCTGTTGTCGCAGATGAAGTTCGCACACTTGCCGCCAGAACAAGTGCGTCAACGGTCGAAATTGAAGACATGGTAAAACAAAATAGCAATTTAACCCTCCAAGCAAAAAACAGTATGAGCAAAGTTAGTGAACGCTCAAGTGAAAACGCTCAATTAATCAATGAAGCATCGTGCATCATTGATGAAATATTAAAAGGCGCGAAACACGTATCAAACACAGTAAGCAAATTGTTGCATACAGAAAAGTAATTGCTTCTTCTTATCAAAAGGATAACTAACCGTTACATTTCAGGACACTTTCACTACAGCTATAGATATAAACACCATCTATAGTCTGATTATAAATTCAGCAATGAAATCAAAAAGCATGCAAGGCTAGGGAGAAGAAGCAAATGTTTTTCAATAAGAAGCAGACCGAAAAAAAACCAACTCAATCTGTCGATAGTGCAGCGATAGAAGCAATGAACAAGTTCTGCGCAACCATTAGCTTCTCACCCGATGGCACGGTTCTAGAAGCAAATTCACTGTTTCTTAACGCGATTGGCTATTCTCTTAAAGAAGTACAGGGACAAAAACACGCGTTGTTTTGTCCAAATCAAATAACCTCTAGCACTGAATACAAAAGTTTCTGGCCAGATCTAGCGGCAGGAAAAAGCAAAGAAGGTACGTTTTTGCGTAAACACAAAGACGGTTCGGATATATGGCTTGAAGCCACTTATTTCCCTGTTGAAATAAATGGCATAGTAGTGAAAGTAATAAAAATTGCTTCCGATGTGACCAAAACTAAACTTATGGCAGACAGTCAACTAGCCATTTACAACGCTATTGATCGCTCCTCTGCCACCATTGAATTTACACCAGATGGCATGGTTATTAATGCAAACAACAATTTTTTATTAGCACTAGGTTATAAATCTACAAAAGAGATTATTGGTCAACATCATCATATTTTTTGTACCGAGGCGTTTTATAAAAACAACCCAAAATTTTGGATAGAATTAGCTCATGGCGACTTTAAAACTGGACAGTTTGAACGTATCGGAAAACAAGGCCAAACTGTATGGTTAGAGGCAAGCTATAATCCTATTTTCGACCAATTTGGCAAAGTTATTAAAGTCCTCAAGGTTGCCTCAAACATCACAGAACGAGTGAATAAACAGCTGGCCATTCAACACGCGGCCGAAGTCGCTCACTCAACGTCCGTTGAGACGGCTCAAGTTTCAGAAAATGGCGCTCAGATTCTACGTCGCACTGTCGAAACGTCGGATAAAATTGTGGCTGATGTTGAAGTCTCGACCAGTCTAATAGAGCAGCTAAATCATCAATCTACCAGTATTGCCAAAATAGTAACGACTATTGGATCAATTGCGGATCAAACCAATTTGTTAGCGCTAAACGCGGCGATAGAAGCAGCCCGCGCTGGCGAACATGGCTAGGGGTTCGCGGTGGTTGCTGACGAGGTTCGCACTCTGGCCTCTCGCACGAGCAAATCGACCATTGAAATTGAAGACATGGTGGCACAAAACAGCAACCTAACTCGCCAAGCTAAGACGAGCATGAGTAAAGTAAGCGAACGCTCCAAAGAGAACGCGCAATTGATAGATGAAGCGTCTGGCATCATAGATGAAATATTAAAAGGTGCTGTACACGTATCTAATACTGTTAATAACCTTTTGAATATCGAAAAATAAAAAAATCCGCCGTCTAAACAATTAAAACAACGGATTTTTTATAGTTTATCACGGTACATCAGAACAGAATCATGTTGGCATTTCATGTTCTAACAGCATCAAACCTGAGCCTGTGTTGGAAATAGGAGCATGATAGTTACGGTGTAGTTCCGTGACTTTGCCCAACAAAGTGCCACGCATAGCAATCAGCATATTGAGTTCTACTGCTTGCGCCCCACCTTGTTCAACAAGGTCAATATTCGTATATTTCGTTAAGGCTTCTGGATCAGAGACCAGCTTATCAAGGCAATCAATATCAAATGCACGATTGATAAAGCCCGCACGTTCGCCATCCAGTTGATGAGACATACCGCCTGTGCCAAATACCACGACATTAATATCTTTATCATAGGACGCAACCGCTCGACCAATCGCTTTGCCCAGCTCAAAGGTGCGACGAGGCTGCGGCATTGGATATTGCTCGCAGTTAATACATACTGGAATGACTTTTACATGACCATATTTATGACCTGGCCACATAAGATTCAGCGGAACGGTTAAACCATGATCGACCTTCATTTCTTGGCAGATCGTCATATCAAACCCTTCATCAACAATGCTGTTGGCAATGTGCCAAGACAAATCAGACTCACCTGTCACTGGTGGAATTGTTGGAATCCCCCAGCCTTCATCCGAGTTGTAATACTCGTCCGCAACGCCCATCGCAAAAGTGGGTTTCTTGTCGATAAAAAACTCCAAACCGTGATCATTGTAAAAAAGAATAATCACATCCGGCTTTTTCTCATTCAACCAGTCACGCACTGGCGGATAACCGTCAAAAAACGGTTTCCAATAGGGCGTTTCTTCCAACCCGTTGGCCATCGCATTGGCAATCGCCGGAATATGAGACGTCGTTATTGCACCAATAATGTTTGCCATTAGACTTCTCCTCGCCCATTTCTTTCAAGCATTGCTTTAAATTCTTCAGTACTCATGCCGGTTTGTAAGCCACCAATATCTTGCATATTGAGCTTTAGTAAACCGGTAAACTTGGCCAAATAATAGATACTACCGCCTTCGCGCAGAAGCCCGATCACATCTCTATTACGAATGGCTTCCTTTTGCGCTTGTGTGAGTTTGAACTTTTCACAATAGGCTTCTGGATCCGCATTAAATTCATCACGTGCGGCTTGATCGTTAAATGAGTAACACATTTTATTTAAGCCGTAGCCTTTTTTCGCCATCTGGCCGTCAAAAAGGTACGTGCCTTGGAACTGTCGATCTGTGTAGTTACTAGCCATCTTGGTAACCTCTATTTTGATTCTTTACAGCGAAGCTTGGATTATCCCCAATACAGACGCATTGGATTATCCACCAACAACGCTTGTTGTAGCTCTGCTGTTGGGGCGATATGAGGAATCACATCCACAAGGTGGCCATCATTTGGCGCCTCTACTTTCATATTTGGATGTGGCCAATCGGTTCCCCACAACACACGATCAGAGAACTTTTCTACCAAGGTACGAGCAAAAGGATAGACATCAGAATAATCTGGCGCATGTTGTGTCAAACGCTCAGGGCAACTGACCTTACACCATACATTGTCATTGTCCGCCATGAAGTCAACAAAACGTTGGAAGTCTGGATGATCCACGCCATTGGCAACATTTGGTGTGCCCATATGATCGACAACAATCGTTGTATTCAATTCTTTTAGGAAGGGGATCAAATCTTCTAGATCCGCCGCTTCAAAGTAAACAACAATATGCCAACCAAAAGGACGAATTTTATCAGCTATCGAGAAAAACACTTCCTTTGGTGTGCTATCAACAAGACGTTTCACAAAGTTAAAACGCACACCGCGGACACCTACTGCGTGCATTTTTTCGATGTCTTCGTGAGTAATCGAATCATCAACAAAGGCCACGCCACGAGCCAAATCCCCTGCCGTCTCTAGCGCATCAATCAAGGCGGAGTTATCCGTACTGTGACAAGAGGCTTGCACAATCACGTTACGCGAAAAGCCTAGGTGATCACGTAAGGCAAACAACTGCTCTTTGGAGGCGTCGCAAGGCGTGTACTTACGTTTAGGATGGTAGGGAAATTTATCCGCTGGACCAAAAACGTGACAATGCGCATCCACCGCCCCCGCTGGCGCTTTAAAAGTCGGCTTGCTTGGGTTTGGATGAAATGGAATATAATCTTTGTCCATCATGTTCAAATACCTTTAAAAAATTCGTTATGCTAAAAAATCGGCGAATTAAAGACCATTGCTATGAGCAAATACCTGTCCATCAAACAACTTTCTCGCGGTGCGTAAAATGGCCGCAGAACCAACATCGCCGTTTTCATCTTGATCTAAAATCACGGTCATCGACCCAATCGGATGTTCAACATCCAAGGTCATGCGAGTGCTAGGCTCATAATTCGCCACTTCATTCGCTGGCGAGCCTTTCAGAACAGCCGCTGTCGCCACACTTACCGCCCCCAAAACACCAATAGAAGCATGGCAACGATGGGGAATAAACGTACGAGTCGAGATGGCACCACCGTTTGTAGCCGCGCTCACCATGGTCATTTTAGGCACAGATTTTTCTTTCACGTCACCCAAATTCATCATAGGACCAACTTGTAAACGAATCGATTCAAGCTTGGCCCGCAACGCGTCATTGGCTTCAAGCTCTTCACGAGATTCTGTCCCCGTAATTCCCATATCCACAGCACGGATGATCACCACAGGCATGCCATTATCGATACAGGTTACCTCAATGCCATCAATCACATCGACCACATTGCCTGTTGGCAACAAGGCACCACAGCTTGACCCAGCCGTATCTTGGAACACGATCGGCACCGCGGCAGAAAAACCTGGCACACCATCAATTCGAGCATCGCCTTCGTACTGTACTTCGCCGTCTTTTACCGCGACACGCGCTACTGCGATTTGTCCTGTGTTTTCCATAAATATACGCACGGACGTTTCACCTTCTTGAACTGCTACTAAGCCGCGCTCAATCGCAAAGGGCGCAATACCCGCTAAGATATTACCGCAGTTTTGCGCATCAGTAACAATCGCCTGATCAACAAACACTTGCAGAAATAAGTAATCCACATCAGCATCACCACGATCCGATTTTTTTACCACAGCGACTTTCGAGGCTAACGGATCCGCACCACCAATACCGTCAATTTGACGCTCATCTGGTGAAGCCCATCACGCGCAATAAAAACGCGGCGCGAGCATCCACATCTGTGGGCAAATCTTCGGCTAAAAAATACGCACCTTTAGACGTGCCACCACGCATCCACATACAAGGCGCACTTTTTATAACGCCAGCCTGTTTAGACATATTTCAAGCCTTTCTCTTTTAAACGAGGACGCATTTCATAAATGTCTAAGCCCAGCTCGCCATTCGCCATGCGCACGCGTTTGGCTTCTTCATTGGCCATACGCTTACGCGCTAAATCCAATACTTCGGCCGCATTTTCACGACGAACAACCACCACACCATCATCGTCAGCCACAATCACATCACCTGGGTTTACCAAGGCATCCGCACAAACAATAGGCACGTTTACAGAGCCAACGGTTTCCTTGATCGTGCCTTCAGCAAATACCGCTTTCGACCATACGGGGAAATTCATTTGACGCAAATCGCGCGTATCCCGCACGCCGCCATCAATCACCAAGCCAACCACGCCACGAGATTGAGCCGACGTCGCCAACAAGTCACCGAAAAAACCATGGTTTGAAGGAGATGTTGGCGCAAACACCATCACATCACCGGCTTTACACTGTTCAATCGCCACGTGCATCATCCAATTATCACCAGCGGCACCTGAAATCGTAATCGCGGATCCAGCAATGGTTTTGTCCATTTGAATGGGGCGCATGTAATGAGCCAATAAACCAACACGGCCTTGAGATTCATGAATCGTCGCGACACCACACTCAGCTAAACCATCGATGACAGCTTGGTCGGCACGTTCAATATTTTGTACTACTACATTATTTCGCATGATGCTTTCCTTAAAATCGATAGACTTAGGCTTTTAATCTTGAAAAGACGCGACGCGCATTACCTTCAAAGATCGCTTGTTTTTGCTCGGCGGATAACACGGTGTTGTTGTCGATATAACGTTTCGTATCATCAAAATAGTGGCCCGTTTCTGGATCGACACCGCGGACCGCACCGATCATTTCAGAGGCAAACAAGATGTTCTTAGTAGGAATAATATCCAATAGCAAATCAATACCACGTTGATGATAGACACAGGTATCGAAATAGATGTTATTCAAAACACGCTCAGCAAGATCAAAACCTTGATCTAGTGCCATGCCACGGAAACGACCCCAGTGATAAGGCACGGCGCCGCCGCCATGAGGTATGATGATTTTTAGATCAGGGAAATCTTTAAAGACGTCCGACATCATTAACTGCTGGAAACCAGTAGTATCCGCACCTAAGTAGTGTGAGTCCCGTCGTATGGAAACAGTCATTACAAGCGGCGCTCACATGGATCATCGCAGGAATATCGTATTCGCACATTTTTTCATAGATAGGATAAAAAGAACGATCTGCCAAAGACTTATCTTGCCAATAACCACCACTTGGATCCGGGTTCAAGTTGATACCAATAAAGCCCATTTCCTCCACAGTACGAACAATCTCAGCAACAGATTTGCCTGGATCAACACCTGGCGATTGCGGCAATTGTGCAACAGGCGCAAAGTTCTCGGGAAATAAGTCACAAACGCGGCGAATCAAATCGTTTTGATGCTCCGTCCAATATTGGCTGGTGTATTCATTACCAATATGATGTCCCATCCAGCTAGCACGAGGAGAGAAAATTGTTAAGTCTGTACCACGCTCTTGTTGTAAACGTAGCTGGTTATTGATGATGCTGTCACGAATTTCATCGTCTGAAACAATAACTTTACCCTTTTCACCAACAAAAGCGGGATCTTTAGCGACCTGTGCTTTTTGCTTATCGCGGTATTCGCCTACACCAGGTGGCGTGGTCGTATAGTGTCCATGGCAATCTATAATCATGTTACATCTCTCTATTCTTATTTAAAGCGCTGTTTTTATTGGAGTTAACGCTGTAAAAAGAAGATTAAACGCCAGCTTTACGCACGCCTATCTTCCTTATCTGTACAGCCAGTCAATGATAATTATTTTAGAGTATTCTTTATCTTCGGATAATTTGGCTATTTCAATTTAACCGAAAGGGTATTGCATTTTGAGATAGCCTATTTTTAGTACAGACCAGATACAGGCTCATTTAAGAAATTTATCTTCAATAGTCTTCTTGTAAAACTCGTGTTAAGCAATGATAAATCCATATTACGGTATTGATATATATGGTTTTTTTGATAAACACCTGCTTCGAAAAAATTTCATATACTCTTTTTGATATATAAGAGGTATTAAAAATTCATTTCTAAAAATATAAAAACTACGACATTTTGATTACCTTGCTTGGCAAAGTGGATCTCAAACACCCGCAATAAGCAAAATATGAAAGCCTGTACTCTAACCAGAGCAACATCGTTGTTATTGTGCATCTAAATGAAAAAATATAGGGTATTTTGAAAATGATCCTATATTATTTAGACGCTTAACCCTGTTAAATCACGAATGCCGAACAGCCTACCGGCTCGAAAAGTTAGGTAGAAAATACAAAAATAATACGATCAGGACACAGTCCCTGAGCTTGGAGACGTAAAAATGAATCTAACAAAAAAAATCACCCTTGGTTTACTTGCCGCTGGCGCAGTCAGCAGCGTTAGTGCAGCAGATCTCACGCTAACCATAGGCCACGTTGACCCTCAAGAATGGACAACGTCTAAAAAAGGCGCCGCGACGGAAGTATTTAAAAACTTAGTGGAAGCCGAATCTGGTGGTCGTATTGCTGTGAACGTTTATCCTTCAGGCCAACTAGGCGGCGAAACCGATCTTGTACAATCCGCTCAGGAAGGCACATTAAGCATGGCGATGGTCTCTGGCGCCTTTGCTAAAGTCTGTAAAGAAGCGGCCGTGCTCGAAATCCCTTATCTTTTTCCATCAGCGCCTGTCGCTTGGGAAGTGTTAGACGGTGAGTTTGGTAAAGCACTGTCAGAGCATTGTTTAAAAGCCAGCGGACTGCGCACACTCGCTTATGGCGAGAACGGGCTTCCGTAACTTCACTAACTCTAAACGTCCCGTGGCGGAGCCAAAAGACTTAAGTGGTTTGAAGATTCGCGTTCAAACTTTGCCGCTGTACGTAGAAATGGTAAAAGCCATGGGGGCAGAGCCTACACCAATCGCGTGGCCTGAAGTGCCTTCTGCACTCACCACTGGCGTCGTTGATGGTCAGGAAAACCCTGTTAGTGTTATCGAAGCGAATAAATTCTATGAGTTCCAAAAATACCTAACCCTAGATGGTCACGTTTACGGCACAGACTTCCTATTAATCAACGAAGATGTGTATCAATCTTTGAGTGATGAAGATCGTGCCATCATTGACCGTGCGGCCAAGGTGGCTGGCGTGTTAGGACGTGCAGTACAGCAATTCAATTCCGCAAAAGGTTTAAAATCGCTTGCGGCAAATGGCATGCAAATCACCACGCCAACACCAGAACAAATGGCTAAATTTCGTGAGGTCGCACAACCTGCTGTTATCAACTGGTTGAAAGGTGAAGTGCAACCAGAATGGATTGAACGTGTTCAAATGTCGGTAAAAGTCGTCAGTAACTCACAATAAATTTAGTACTTGCAATCAGGTAACCGAAAGCCAAGGCTTTTGGTTACCTCTCATTTGTCATCACTCGGAAAGCTCACCATGAAGCGCCTCTATAAAAATTTTCTCGCTATTTTAACTGGCTCCTCTCTATTGATTATCTTTGGCGTTATTTTAGTCAGTAGTCTGAGTCGTTACCTGTTTAATTCGCCCATTCAATGGAGTGAGGAAGTGGCAAAATACGCCATGATCTATGGCACTATGTTTGGCATGGCATTGTGCTATTTAGAAGGCATTCATATTCGCTTTACCTTTCTAGAAGACATGGTGTCTGCCAAAATCCGTTATGTCCTACATTTTATCTCTGACCTTGTCGCCTTAATCAGTGGCGGTGTCCTAACGTATTCAGGCTACCTATTCATGATGAAGCGAGGCGCGATAGAAGCGCCAGGCACAGGCATTCAAATGTACTATTTTCAAGTCGCCATGGTGATTGGCGGCGCGTGTCTTATCATTGCGGCTGCTATTCGACTTGCTGACTATTATTCTCAATTTAAGCCATTACAAAAAGGACAATAATCATGTTAGGTCTTGGAATTCTTATTGCTCTTTTGGTGATCGGTAGCCCCATTGCATTTGCAATTTTGTTAGGCGTTGTTGGTCATGTTTATACCTTGCCCTTTAATGTCAGCCTCGTTGCCCAACGTATTTTTAGCGGACTGGACTCGTTTTCTATTTTGGCGATCCCACTGTTTGTTCTGGCAGGCGAATTGATGAACGAAAGCGGCATTACCAGCCGTATTATTAACTTTGCTAATGCATTAGTAGGCCATTTAAAAGCCGGACTTGCCCATGTCAATATCTGGGCTTCGGTTATCTTTGCGGGACTCTCTGGCTCCGCAGTAGCGGATACATCCGCCCTGGGCCGTGTATTTATTCCCACCATGGAAAAAGAAGGCTATCCGCGCTCTTTTGCGGCCGCATTAACGGCTGCGTCTTCTGTTATTGGTCCGATGATTCCCCCCAGCATTCCAGTAATCATTTACGCCTTAATTACCACAGGCGTATCAGTCCCAGCGCTGTTTCTTGCAGGAGTAACCCCTGGACTCTTTCTAGCTGTTGGCTTATCTATTTATGTTTATTTTTTTGCGGGACATTACGCGCCACTCAAAGCCAAACTGTCCATGGGAGAACGCTGGAAAGCCTTTGTTGATGCTTGGATTCCGCTTTTCATGCCAGTCTTCATCGTTGGCTCCATTCTAACGGGCATAGTGACACCAACAGAGGCTGCGGCTTTTGCCGCCGCGTACGCTTTACTCGCCGGTATGTTTATTCTAAAAAGTCTCAAGGTGTCTGATCTTCCGCGTATTTTCATTCGAGCCATGCGTGACTCTTCTGTGATACTAATCGTGATTGCCGTCGTGGCCGCTGCCAATTGGTTACTCACCTTCTCAAGGGTGCCGCAGACGGTCAGTCAAATGGTACTTGAACATGTTTCAAGCCCTTGGATGTTTCTTATCCTAGTTAACGTCATCTTGCTAATTGTTGGTCTCTTCCTTGAAGGGATCGCCGCCATGCTGATATTGCTACCGATCTTACATCCTATTGCAATGAGCTTAGGCATAGACCCTGTCCATTTTGGTATTGTGGTGATTTTTAACCTGATGATTGGTCTAATAACGCCCCCGATGGGAATTTGTTTATTCGTTTCCAACTCCATTGCAAATGTCGGTATTGCAGCTATTTCAAGACAAATCATGCCGCTTTTCTTAGTAGAATTGGCTGTCTTGATATTGATTACCTTTGTGCCCACTACCGTTACGTTTCTACCTCAGCTACTCGGCTACTAAAAAACGCAAAACACTGGACAAAAAAAACGACGCACACCGCGTCGTTTTTTTTGTTCATTTAAAGGAGTGTGGCAAACGGCTTTATAGCTGAGACAAAACGTACTCAGCCGAGCCTCACTTTATATTCTCCTGGGTTATCTAACCACAATTGCTGAACGATGCCATTTGATACCAACATGGCATAACGACGACTACGAATGCCCATTTTTGCAGCAGAAATATCCAACTCTAGCCCCATGGAACAGGTAAATTCAGCCAAGCCATCTGCGGCCATAATGAGATGCTCGGCATTATTCGCTTTGCCCCAGGCATTCATCACAAAAACATCATTGACAGAGAGACACACTATGTCGTCTATTCCTTTCTCTTTTAACGCATCATAATGCACGACGAAACCAGGCAAATGACTGGCACTACAAGTTGGAGTAAAAGCGCCCGGTACAGCAAACATCAACACGGTTTTACCCGCAAAAAATTCGCTCACATCCACGGTTTCAGGGCCTTCTTCTCCCATCACTTGAAACGTACCATGAGGCAACATATCACCCACAAGAATCGACATAGACTTTATCTCCTGAGAATTAAGATACCCCAATATTAACGCAACCTATCTCAAAAACACCATCAAACAATCTTAAATTGACTCAGTAAATCTTTCTGGTGAGACGCCAATGTCGATAATCCCTTGCTGTCTTTCTCACTCTGATCCGCTCCTAAAGAGGCTTGCTCAGACATTGCCGATATATCTAAGACATTTTGTTTGATCTCTTGCGCGACCGCCGATTGTTCTTCCGCAGCCGTTGCAATTTGGGTACTTAAATCTCGAATCTCCGCCATGCTACTTTGCAACTCAGCCAATGACACACCTACCGAACGCACATCCTCAACACTGGCGTTCGCACTTTGACGGCTGGTTTCCATACTATCGACTGTTTTGGTCACGCCTTGCTGCAATTGAATAATCACTTGCTGTATTTCTTCCGTCGATCTGTGCGTTCGTGTTGCCAAAGTACGCACTTCGTCGGCCACGACCGCAAAGCCTCGCCCCTGTTCTCCTGCACGTGCAGCCTCAATCGCGGCATTAAGCGCCAATAGATTGGTTTGCTCCGCAATTTCCTGAATGACATCCAAAATCCGATCAATACTTTTGGAATGTTCATCAAGCTGATTCACCACAGTCGTAGACGCTTCTATCTGTTCAAGAAGGCATTCCATCTGGGTGATACTTGCGTCCATCTGATCACGATTCTGATTGGCTCTTTGATCTACTGACTGTATTTGATGCAAAATTACTTCCGAGCTTTTCGCGACTTGATCTACTGTGGCCACCATTTCTGACATCGACGACGCGACTTCTGTTGTTCTTCCATTTTGAGTCACCATTAAACGTTTTGACTCGCTCGCTAGGCGGACATTGTTATCCGCTGACTCCGCCACTTCATTAGAAGCCTGATCAATTTCAGTCATGACGCTTTTTAACTTAGCCACAAGGCTATTAACCCAAGCAGATAATTCACCAAACTCATCCTTTGTTTTTACTGAGCTACGCTGGGTGAAATCGCCATCCGACACTTTCCCTAGCACTCTCATAACCTCTTTTAATGGCAAACGGATACTGCGGCTCACCCAGAGAGCCACCAGCACAGCAATCACAATAGAAATCATCAAAACAATGCTGATAATCAAGGTCGACAGCGATGCGGCGTCAGTGGCTTCAGCTTTGGCGTTATTACCCATTAAAGATGCTTCAGATAGCAATGTCTGTACAGACACATTTACCAACTCCATGCTGTCTGACAATTGTTTGGCTAATACTTCAGATTCTTGAGTTAGGCGTGCGTTTTCGTAAAATTTTGCAACGACACCATCATCCGCCATCACACGGTTTTCTATCTCACTGATTAAGCTATTGATGTTCTCGTCATTCAAATACGACTGTTTATCCTTCAAACTAGTAATAATCGACGCCATGGCATCACGTAATTCCTGCATTTTAGCCAAGTTACGCACATCAAAATAATCATTTATTGATACTTGTAGGCTTTCTATCTGACTGTGCATATAAGAAGCCGCAAACTGAATTTCAGAGGTATCTCCATCTGACACAAGAAGAGCAAGATCTTCCGCGGCAAAATTAATTGCGTCTTTCAGATCAAGTTTTTCATCCGGCACTACCGCCTGAAGCTCCAACATCGTCTTATGGTTCGAAAACGCCACATCGGTGTAACCAAAAAACCGCGCCACTTCGACATTAATACTTTCAAGCACTTGTTTCATTTCAGGAAATGCACGCAATTGCACAGACAATTGCTGTGAAATATCACCAAATTCCTGTTTATGTTTCAAAAAACGTGCGGATAAAGCCTCCAAAGAGTCCGGTTTTTTACTCAATAAATACTGTAAAACGGCTGCGTTCGCTAAACTTACATCCTCTTTAAGAGTATTACTAATGGACGAAATATCAGCGACTTCTCCGGTCACAACATTTAATCTGTCTTCAATCTTCTGAATCCCGAAAAAACCCGATGCAGCGATCAACAATAGAAGTAACAACAAAACACCAAAGCCAAATAAAATCCTTTGAATAACGGACAACGACATAATCGACCCCTAATAAAAGCCTACTCTAGATTATCTAACATGTTCAATATTGACCAAGTATACAGGAATACCATAACACTTTATTTACAATTCGCGACACTCACCAAACACCAAACCACAACCAACTAACTTCGTTGAATCAGCATAGATTTCTTTCAACCTACCAATCTGGTAAATTAACCATCTCTTTATCAATTCGACCCACGCTTTATGGATTGCCCCTTATACGAAAAAATTGCCAACCAAATTGAACAACAAGTTCATGAGGGGATTTTCTTACCGGGCGCCAAAATTCCTTCTGTGCGAAAATCCAGCAAACAAATGGACGTTAGCGTTGCTACCGTACTACAAGCCTATAGTTTGCTGGAGGATAGAGGGGTTATAAAAGCACGCCCTCAAAAAGGCTATTTTGTTCAAGAGAATCAGCTTCAGCAGCTTGAGTCTGCAAAAATCGAACCGACTAAGAACGATGGCTCCATACACGCCTTATTACGACGTTTATTACACGTATCACAAGACGACAGTATCATTCAGTTTGGCGCCGCTATTCCCAAAAGCCCGTTTCTTCCTATACGTCAATTACAACGCTCGGTGGGGCGTCTGATGCGTTTAGAGCCCGAAATATGCGCCGCTTATGAGTTCACTCCGGGATCATTAAGCCTCCGCCGCCAAATCGCCATTCGCATGTTAGACAGCGGCTGTCAGCTTCAACCTGACGACATTACTATTACACTAGGCTGTCAAAACGCCTTGATGCTGTCCTTGCAGGCGGTGGCAAAATCAGGGGACACCATTGCCATCGAAAGTCCCGCCTACCATGGCGTGTTGCAAATCCTCGAAGTGCTCAATTTAAAAGCCATAGAAATACCCTGCTCAGCGCAGCATGGTATCGATTTACATTTACTGGAAGAAGCCGCAAAAGAGTGGCAAATAAAAGCCTGCGTGGTGACACCAAATAACCAAAACCCAATAGGTGCAACACTCAATACGCAAGCCAGAAAGCGCCTTATTCAGCAATCTATTCAATACGGTTTTACACTTATTGAAGATGACGTGTATGGCGAACTAAGCTATAAGGACAAACGGGAGCGATCACTCAAAGCCGATGACACACATAATACCGTGATTTACTGCAGCTCTTTTTCCAAAAGCATTGCGCCAGGATTTCGTATTGGTTGGGTGGTTGGCGGTCAATTCCAAGCACAAATAGAACACTATGCTTATGTACAATCACTGGCGGTTCCAACATTGACTCAGATAGCCATTGCCAATTTCCTCGAAAACGGCGCCTATGATCGTCATTTGCGAAAAACACGACAGTCTTATCAGGACAATTTGGCTCGCTGCCAGGCTCTGATTCAAGAATATTTTCCTATCGGTACGCAAACCTCCACTCCAAACGGTGGTTTTCTGTTATGGATTACTTTACCCGATACTGTTGACGCCATGGCACTTCATGCCCAAGCATTGGCTAATGGTATTGGACTATTACCGGGACTAGCCTTCGGTTTAACCGCTCAATTCAGACACCATTTTCGCTTAAACTACGCACTAAGTTGGGACAATCAAACCGATGCTGCACTAAAAAAGCTAGGCCAACTTTGCCACCAACAACTCGATTCATATCCTTAACAAAAGCCACAAAATATATGACTCGATAGAACACGTTTTTGCATATAAGCAGAGGTTATGAACTTTCATTTAGGCATCTTAAAATTCATCTGTACAGACAGAGCAAAAAGCGTACAATTCGCATTCTTTTTTAAACACTCTGCCTTCTTGGCCGATAACATGAACATCTAAAATAGTAGCTGGCTTGTTGCGATGGAATTTGTTGCACATCCGAGAGACCTTCCATTAGAGATTACACTAATAGAAGATCAGCCTTTCCCTCCAATCTGTGAGGAAAGAGCTGGGTTTGTCGGTATTACTTATGTCACCCTTCGTCCTTTCGATTATGGACGCTCGGTAAGAATTACATTGGAAGAAATAGACCCAAACTTTTGTGTATCAGGTCGCATTGCTTGGTGTCGTCAAGAAGCTGACGGTTACCATATCGCCATTGAATTCCCTACTAAAGAAGAGTGCTACTGTGTTCGCATGATAGAGCAACTCTCGCAGATAGAACATTATCGACGCCAAGCAAAAATGGCAGGACGACGATTGAACTACAACGAAGCTGCTGCTGAATGGATACAAAAATTTGCTGCAAGTTTCCCCGCGTTCACCATTTAACTCTTCTTTCTACGAAGACACTATCCAAAATAAGTTACTATGAAAAACATACTTTCACAGCGTGATTTAGACATCATCACAGCGCAACTTGGACGTACTCCAAGCGGTATCAATGCCATCGCTCATTATTCACCTAACGGCACGCCACAAGTATTGGAAATGGAAACTTGGGTATTCGATCAACCCTTCCCGACCCTATATTGGTTGTCCAGCAAAGCCATCGATAAAGCCCTCGCCAAAATAGAAAGCCACGGCGTGGTAAAAGAGCTCGAACAACGCATCAAAGAGGATGAAAGCTTAAGAGAAGCACACTATGCCTCTCATCGAGACTACATTGCCAGACGTTGGGCCGTCATGAGTCCCAGAACACAAAGCTATTATTGAAGAAAAAGGCTTTAAGCCACTGTTCGACAAACTCGGCATTGGCGGTATTGCAAATTGGGATCAAGTTCGATGTCTACACATGCAATATGCCCATCATCTTGCTGGTGACAATGTAATCGGCCGAATTCTAGACGAAGAATATGGCATGAAATTGATTGCTGATGCGGAATAACAAAAAAGGGGCAAGCCGATAGGTTGCCCCTTTTTTGTCAATGTTAAAATAAGCAGTTAAAAACGCTTACTTTAGGCTTTTTAAGATAGCTCGAAGCTCTTCCGGTGTTGACACTTTTGGTAACACTTCACGAATACGATTAAAGGCAGCCTGAGCAACCGCCGCTCGTTGAGCATAAGTTGTCAACGCACCACCAGTCCAACCTGCCAATTTCACCATTTCATTTTTGAAGTTATTACCACCGACACCATGTCCACCAAGGGCCATCAAAGCGTCTTCAATTTCTAAATAGCTTGGACGAAGTCCCACCAAACTTCATAAAATCATCTTGCTGTACTTCGGCAAACTGTTTTGACATTCTCTAGACCTTATTTAGAAAAACACCTACCATTAAAGTTAGCGATATTTACTCGTCGACACAAGACAAAGCATGTATAAAATCGTAAAAATTATGCCCTCGTTCGCACACGATCCACCGCTTTTTGCCAACCTAGATACAATTTATCCCCTGTGCCTTCAGCCATAGTAGGTTCAAAACATTTATCCGCCTTCCACAAAGCCTCAACCTCATCCAAAGACTGATAAAGACCAACCTGCAACCCTGCCAAAAATGCCGCCCCCAACGCCGTGGTTTCGGTAACACAAGGACGCTCTACGGTAATTTCTAATAAGTCACTTAAGAACTGCACCATTACATCATTTATGACCATACCGCCATCGACACGCAAAGAACTAAACGTTGCTCCGTCCTGCGCCATAGCCCCAACAAGATCCTTGGTTTGATAACATACTGAACGTAGGCCAGCACTGACGATATCAGCAACGCTTGTATCTCGAGTTAACCCTATCATCGCACCACGTGCATCAGGATCCCAATAGGGAGCGCCTAGCCCTGTAAAAGCGGGTACGAGATACACCGAATCATCATTCAAAGCCTGCTTTGCCAAACTTTGCGTTTCTTTGGCATCGGCGAAAAGCTTCAAGCCATCCCGCAGCCACTGAATGGCCGCACCCGCTACAAAAATACTGCCTTCCAGGGCATAGGTTACTTTTCCATTTAAACGATACCCAACTGTAGTAAGCAATTTATGTTCTGAACGAATCGCCTTATCACCGGTGTTCAAGATCATGAAACACCCTGTACCGTATGTACTTTTCACCATACCTGGCGCAAAACACGCTTGACCAACCAAAGCCGCCTGCTGATCACCAGCCACACCATTTACAGGAATAGCGGCGCCTAACCAAGACGCATCAATAACACCAAAATCCGCGCTACAATCCATCACCTCGGGGAACAACACATCACCGATGCCCAATAATTCAATCAGTTCATCATCCCACTCTTGAGTATGGATGTTAAACGCCATCGTACGGGCCGCATTGGTTGCGTCCGTCTTATGGGATTGTCCATTCGTTAATCGCCATAATAAAAAACTGTCCACTGTACCAAATGCTAAACGCCCAGCCTGTGCTTTCTCACGAGCACCATCAACGTTATCCAATATCCAGCGAATTTTGGTAGCAGAAAAATAAGGATCGATCAGCAAGCCGGTTTTTTCCTGTACTTTTTCGCTCAAGCCTTGCTCGCTCAATGTTTGGCAAAAACCACTGGTACGTCTATCCTGCCAAACAATGGCATTATAAACTGGCTTTCCTGTGTCGATATCCCATAGGATCGTTGTTTCTCGCTGATTGGTGATGCCGATGGTTGCTATCGCTTGGGCATCGATCCCTGTATCCTTCAGCACAGATTGACACACAGATAGGGTAGATGACCAAATGTCTTCTGGATCATGCTCAACCCAACCATCGTTTGGAAATATTTGCGGGAACTCTTGCTGAGATTGGCCGACACGAGTGCCTTTTTCATCAAATAAAATAGCCCGAGAACTGGTGGTACCTTGATCAATTGCAAGAATATAATGGGTCATGGTGAATTCTCTTTGAAATCACAGCCACCCAAAAACTGAGCGACTTTAAATTAATTGTTGTTTTGTTTTTTGAACATGAATATTCAAATACGAATATTCTCTATTAAAAACCAATGCGCACTCGTTTAGCAAGCCTCGTTTAACAAGTAATGTCTTTTATCAGGAGAAGAAAACAATATGGGCCAACTCTCTCGCCAAGATAATATTGTCGCCATAGTAAAAGAAAAAGGCTATGTGACCATTGATGAATTGGCTAGCCAATTTGCCGTCACACCTCAGACAATTCGCCGCGATATTAACGAGTTAGCAAAAGCGGACCTCATACGCCGTCATCACGGTGGCGCCAGTTACGATTCCAGTACAACGAACGTAGCTTATGCAACACGACAAATTTTACAACTTCCGGCAAAAGAGCAAATTGCCAAGCGTATTGCGGCAGAAATCCCCAATAATGCTTCCCTTTTTATCAATATCGGAACCACAACAGAAACCGTGGCACGAGCCTTACTCAACCATCAAGGCTTACAAGTTATCACTAATAATCTCAATGTTGCGGCCATTTTAAGTGGAAAAGAAGACTTTACCGTGATTATTGCCGGCGGAACGGTACGTTCAAGAGACGGTGGTGTCATGGGAGAAGCGACAATCGACTTTATCAACCAGTTTCGTGTCGATTTCGGCATTATCGGCATCAGCGGGATTGATCCGAATGATGGCTCCTTGCTCGATTACGATTACCAAGAAGTACGCGTTGCGCAAAGTATTATTAATAATTCTCGCAACGTTTTCCTCGCCGCCGACAGCGCAAAGTTTGGCCGTAACGCGGTTGTTCGATTAGGTAACATCACACAAGTTGATCGACTTTTCACGGATGAAAATCCACCTAAAGCCATCATTAACCTTATGAAAGAACACAAAGTCCGCCTAGAGATCTGTACGCCCAAGTAACACTTGGGCGTCACGTATGTCGAAGAAATAGCCTATTAAACGCGACCTTTTCTTCTCTTCACACTTCCAAAAGCTCAAATATTCACCAAAACTTCACAAACCCTAGTTGTCATAATGCCCTTAGAGGTTTAATATCGAACACAAATGTTCACTTTCGAACATACACATTCGCATTTTAGATCGTGAGGCTTAGTATGAATCACTCCCATTTTGACCTATTTGTTGTTGGTGGCGGCATTAACGGCACAGGAATCGCTGCGGATGCCGCAGGACGAGGCCTAAATGTTGGCCTTTGCGAAATGGGAGACTTAGCTCATGCCACTTCATCATCAAGCAGTAAATTAATCCATGGCGGATTACGCTACCTTGAACATTATGAATTCCGTTTAGTAAAAGAAGCACTAACGGAGCGTGAAGTATTGCTGAAAGTCGCACCACATCTTGTGACCCCAATGCGCTTTCAAATGCCGCACCGCCCTCACCTCCGTCCAGCTTGGCTGATTCGTATTGGTTTATTCCTTTATGACAATCTTGGCAAACGCGAGACACTATTAGGTTCAAAAGGCGTCAAGTATGGTTCTGACAGTCCACTAAAAGACGATATTACACAAGGCTTCGAGTACTCAGACTGCTGGGTAGACGATGCTCGTTTGGTGGTTACCAATGCACTCAGTGCGCAACAAAACGGCGCGGCTATTTTTGCCCGTACTCGCTGTGTCGCAGCAAAGCGTGTTGATAATCAATGGCACATCAGCTTAGAAGATCAAATTACAAAAGAAACCCACGACATCACCGCAAAAGCATTGGTTAACGCGGCAGGACCATGGGTGTCATCCTTCATCGAAACCAAACTGGAACGAAAAGCGCCTTACGGCATTCGAATGATCAAGGGCAGCCACATTGTTGTGCCAAAACTTTATCAACATTCAAATGCTTTTATCATGCAAAACACCGACAAACGCATTGTCTTCGCCATCCCTTATCGCGAACAATACACCCTCTTAGGCACGACCGATGTTGAGTACAAAGGCGACCCAAATAAAGTCGCTATTTCTGAAGAAGAAACAAAATACATATTGAAAGTCGCCAATGACCATTTCAAAAAGACACTCACACCAAGCGATGTCATTTGGAGCTATTCTGGGGTGCGACCACTTTTAGAAGATGAGTCGTCAGACCCATCTGCCGTGACTCGCGATTACACCTTGCATCTTGATGATCAAAACCATCAAGCACCATTACTGAGTATTTTTGGTGGCAAAATCACCACCTACCGTAAATTGGCCTTGTCCGCAATGAACAAGCTGACACCTTATTTCGAAAATCTTGGTGGTGAATGGACACACAGTAAGCCACTACCAGGGGGAGACTTAGGCATGTCTCTGGATGCCTTCGGCATGAAGCTGCAGCGGGATTATCCTTTTATTGGTGCGCATCTTGCCCGTCGTTTTGCCAATAGCTATGGTACGTTAACTCATATACTGCTGAATAAAGCCAATTCTGAACAGGACCTTGGGCAAGATTTTGGCAATCAGCTATTCCAAGTCGAAGTGGATTATTTAATCAACCATGAATGGGGCTCGTTCAGCACAAGATATTCTTTGGCGTCGCACCAAACTGGGTCTTGAATTCACATCAGACCAAGTCGCGACCCTTGAAAACTACATTCAAACAAAGATTTAACTCAACGTCATAGCACAAACCAAAATTACGACTGATTTGCCCACCTAAATGATTGTCTAGGTGGGCTTTTTTTGCTCTACTAAAAAGCACAGCTCACCTCTTCTACAGGAATAAACACACAATGGACTTTGCCTTTTTTGATATCTCTATCTGGATTTACCTAGCTCTATTTGGTGCGGCATTCTTTGCAGGCGTCATCGATGCTATTGCAGGCGGTGGTGGCTTAATTACTGTGCCCGTTTTATTGGCGGCCGGACTTTCGCCAGCGGAAGCGCTTGCCACCAATAAATTACAAGGTTGTGCTGGCACCGTGTCTGCGTCGTACCATTTTATCAAAAAAGGCCAAGTGAAACTGGCTGATATGTGGTTACCAATCGCCATGACAGCTATAGGTGCCATTTGCGGTACATTACTGGTGTCTTACTTAGACAGCAGTTTATTGCTCAAAGCCGTGCCTATCATTCTGATTGCGGTCGCTATTTTCTTTTTCTTTTTGCCAAAAGTTCAACCCTATATTGCCAGTAAGTTTTCTCTGACTCATGTGCAATTTGCCTTAATTATTGGCACCAGTATTGGCTTTTATGATGGATTGATCGGTCCTGGTACTGGCGCCTTCTTTTCAACAGCGTATTTGTGTCTAATGGGGCTTACGGTTGTCTCAGCAACTGCCCATACAAAAGTACTCAATGCCACCAGCAATTTAGCCTCTCTTGCGATGTTTGCTTTCAGTGGGCACATTATTTGGGCGCTGGGTATCGTCATGGGCATGGGGCAATGGGTTGGCGCGCAGATTGGTTCTCGCCTAGTCATCACCAAAGGGGCAAAATTAATTCGCCCTATGGTCATCATTATGTGTTTGGCTATTTCTATTAAACTACTATTGGATAACTAATCTTCAAAGTTCACTCGGTGTTGTCAACGCATCTTCCGATGAGTATTGGTAACACTGAGTGACCAACCAACTAAGCAACTGCTGAACGGGTTCGCGCTGGCGTTGTATTTCTGGACAAACAAACAAATAAGCATGACCTTCATCGAGAGCCTCTGAAAACGGTCTCACCAATCTTCCCTGCTGAATATCATCCATGACCAAGGGTGTCCGTCCTAAAGCTACACCTTGTCCAGCAATCGCCGCTTGCACGGCAAGATCACCACGGTTAAAGCTAATGCCACGCGAAGGCTTAACCCCTTTTGCATTCACCAATTGCAACCACTTCTCCCATTCGGCATAAGGGCTGGAAAAGCGCCACTCTGAGTCATCGTTTAACAATGGCACATGAGCAAGTTGACTCGCTTCCGTCAATACTCGTAACTCAGCAAAAGCCGGACTACAAACGGGAAACACTTTGTCCTTCATTAAAGGAACAATATAGCCCTTGGAACTGTGAACATGACTGTGCACGATCGCTACATCTATTCTGTCACGCTGGAAGTTAACCTCCCTATCATTGGCCTGAATCCTTAGCTGCAAATCAGGATACGCTTCTTGCAAACTGCCTAGTCGGGGAATCAACCACTTGGTGGCAAAAGAGGGCATGACAGAGACAGTCAAAATATTAGACGTTTCTTCCTCTTGCAGCTCTAACACCAAATCATTAATTTCATTAAAACTATGGTTTAACTGAACAGCCAAACGGGCTCCCGCTACTGTCAACTCTAAGCGCCGATGATAACGAACAAACAAAGTGAGCTTTAAACGCTCTTCGAGCTGTCGAATTTGTTGACTAACCGCGCCCTGCGTAAGATGCATCTCTTGGGCAGCTTTGGTAAAACTCAAATGACGAGCCGCAATGGCAAACGTGCCGAATCCAGCTAAAGGCAAAGATTTCATAAAACCACCACCATAAGACAATGTCAGCTACTGCAAAACATCCAAAAAATACTTAACTAAAAAAACAAAAAATATCTGAGCAATAAATATAAACCTTATAAAACATATGCTTAAATTAAAATAAAGTAATGATCAAGCCACATTCATCAACAAACCACATCGTGATCTCTATTTTGCATTAATTCAGCTAATCCAACAAATCAATTTATATCGTTTGTAACAGACAAGCAAAACGATAGAATTACTGTATCTCTTAGGTTGAACAGCGGCCTAATATTTACCGATACAGCCCTAACTGTATCTTATCTAAAAGTAGTCCCACAGCTTACTTTTAGATGAATATCAGCATTCCCCACAGGATGATGTTATTCGCAACTGCTAGTTACTTTTTTTGAAACCGGACGCTTGTCCGGTTTTTTTTGCCACATTTAGACCATTACGTCATAATCTACCAGCAAAAAAAACGGCGCCCCGAAGGTCGCCGTCAACTAACACACGTAAATGTGTCCGATCATTCATTAAGCTGCTTTTGCCTTATCCTCACGCAATTGAGCTTGCATAAAATTTGCTTGTGCAAGTTTCTCCATGAGACGCACTACCTGACAGCTGTAACCATATTCATTATCGTACCAAACATAAAGAATAGCTTGATTACCACGTACCTTAGTCGATAAAGAATCGACAATCCCCGCCTGCTGAGAGCCAATGAAATCAGAGCTAACAGCATCCGCACAATCACTGTAACCAATTTGCCCGGTTAGCTCGGCACGAGTGGAGGCCGCTTTCAGTAGCTGATTGATCTCTTCAACCGAAGAGGCTGTTTTTAGATTCAAACTTAATACAGCAATCGAGACGTTAATAACAGGAACACGAATCGCACTACCGCTCAATTTACCTTCTAGAGAAGGGATGGCTTTTGACACAGCTTTCGCTGCGCCAGTTTCTGTCATAACCATGTTCATACCCGCAGCACGACCACGACGATCGCCTTTATGGATATTATCAATTAGGTTTTGGTCATTGGTGTAAGCATGAACCGTTTCTACGTGACCAGACTCAATTCCAAAGGCTTTCTCAAGTACAGACAAAATAGGCGTAATCGCATTCGTCGTACAAGATGCAGCAGATACAATGCGATCAGCATCAGTGATATCACTATCGTTCACACCAAATACAACGTTCTTCATTTCTTTACCAGGAGCCGTCAATACAACACGCTCAATACCTGGACGGTTCAAATGAACACTCAAACCGTCATGGTCACGCCAGCGGCCAGTGTTATCAACCAACAAAGCATTATTAATTCCATAAGCTTGGTAATCCACTTCTGCAGGGTCAGAAGCATAAATCACCTTCACCGATGAACCATTAATAATCAAGGCTTGATTCTCTTCGTCAACCTTAACCAATCCGTCGTAAACACCGTGGACAGAATCGTATTTCAACAAGCTAGCACGCTTAGACAAATCGTTGTCGCACGCTTTACGTACCACAATGGCCGCCAATGACATACCTGGAGTAGTGTGACCAAGAGTGCACATACGACGAGCCAACAAACGACCAATACGACCAAATCCGTATAAAACTACTGGAGTTTCAGTACCGTCGTTTGACTGAGCAGCCAATACAGCGTCAACATCCGCTTCAGCGATTAAAGACTCAAGCTCAACTACTGTATGAGCGACATCACTGGCTAACACTTGCTCTAACACTTGATAAACTTGAGCAAGGTCTAGCTCTGGATGCTGGTCAAAAGCCGCCATCAATCCAGTGACAGAATCCGCCATGAGTGTGTTGCCTGCCAACTGAACTTTTACCGCTTTTTCACGGCCAAGTTTACCCAAAAGAGGAATCATAGATTCTGCTTGCGAAAGTGTTTGTAACCAAGTGCTTGTCATTTTCTGCCCCCGAAAAAAGACTCTGTTGTATCAATATGGGCGCAGTCTAACGGCACTTCAGAACAAAAACAAATTGTAATAAGGCAACAAAAAACCTTTAAAATCTTATATTTAGCGTGATTTTTTATAGAAATAACGAAATAACCAGAAAGGTCTAGAAACTTTACTACATAATCATAAAATAAAACGCCACATCAGCCTAAACCGTTCGGTTATGTTGTAATTTGGCAACGAAAACTGACAGGAAATTTCATGAATTATTTTACAAATGACGCTTTCTCTCGGCCAAAATCCCTAAAACACAGAAACAACCGATCACCAAAGCAGGTCGATAGACAAACTCCACCTGCGTAATTCCCCAATACACCAATGGCTGGCTCCATAAGGTTAACAGTCCATAACCAAAGGTACACATCAAAATAAACGCACTCACCCTAGCAATGAATACCCAAGAGGCAACCAACCGCTTAAGGTAAGCATTCACCTTATCCCCATATATCACCAAACATGTTGCCACGAACGCGAGAGAGATATCCTGAAGATGGGGCTGAATAAAATGCGCCACCCGTAAATTAAGATCCACAATAAACATAAACAACCACTATTTTTTACGAGATAAGGCTTCGACATCAATTTGACCAGAACGCGTCACTTCGCGGGGATGCTCATCAACATACAGAATAGACACATCAAATGTACTGTTATGCAGTTCAATCAAGGTGCCATCTTTGAACAACCAAGTTGAACGACCAATTCCCTTGTTTAGATACCCGCCACTAGGCGCACCGTATTTTTTTTCCAATAAATCACCTAATGCTTTGCGCTTTTCATTGCTTTCGACAACACCAGATAACAAGGCTTGGCTAACATAACCAGACGAATTGGAATAAATAGTCGCATTGGTCACACCGAAAATACCTTCCGGCCCCAAACTATAGCTGACCACACCTTCTTTATAAGAGGGATAACTACGCAACCCCATGGTAGTAAGTTGCTTTTCTAAACGCTCCAAACTCAAATCATTTAAAGACAAACCAAACAACTCTGCGATGCTAGAAGCACGAGAGGTCATGTCATTTGACGTATTTGCCGACACACTGGCCACAGAGAACAAAGCAAGCACACTAGCAACGCAAAACGACAAGGAAATTCTTCGCATTCCTTCTTTCCTTTACGATATGAAAATTTAGTTTTACAGGCAAAAAACACGTAACCTGATATATAATACAACAGTATAAACGCCTCTAGTTCAAGGCGGACAAAAACTTTATTTACTGAGGTAATACATGGCTCTTGTTATTGGCATTACAGGCGTATCCGGCAGCGGAAAAAGCCGACTTTGTTCTCTATTAGCAGAAGGTCAAGATGACAAAATCACCGTTTTGTGCCAAGACAGTTTCTACAATGGATGCGGCAGCATTGACCCAGATGTGTATAACTTTGACGATTTAAGTTCGTTAGATCTTGAAAGCCTCACTTTAGCCATTCATAACTGCAAAAATCGCCAGCAGCCTAATGAAATTCCGGTTTACGACCATTCTCAGCACAAGCGAGTGGGCTACCGAAATTTGGACCCTACACATGTTGTGCTAGTGGAAGGTCACATGATGTTCCAAGATCCGGGTATTCGTGACGCGGTTGATTACCTTCTATACGTCGACACAGACATGGACATAGCCATTGTGCGCCGCCTAAAGCGAGACATCGCAGAACGTGGCCGCGACGTCAACGAAGTCACCAGTCGATACATGCGCCATGTGCGCCAAGCGTCATTAAAAACCTTAGAGATCCGCAGCAAAGCGGACTTTATTATCCCCAATAACAAAAGTTTTACCAATGCGGCCAACTTATTACGAAGCCATATTGATTTCTTACTAAAAGAAAAAGGCGCCAAATAGGCGCCTTTTTCTATACAGAGACTAAGAAAGCCGCTGTGATTACTTTTTAATGTCGTCGAAAAAACGTTTCACACCATCAAACCAGCTTTTTTGCTTAGGCGAGTGATTGGTGCCCTCACCCATGCTTTCAGCCAATTCGGTAAGCAGTTCTTTTTGACGAGACGTCAGGTTTACTGGTGTTTCAACCACAGCCTTACAAATTAGATCACCAACTGGACCGCCACGTACAGGTTTCACGCCCTTATTACGAAGACGGAATAGTTTTCCTGATTGACACTCAGCCGTCACCTTCAAGCGTACGCGTCCATCAAGTGTCGGTACATCAATTTCACCGCCCAATGCCGCCGTTGTGAAACTAATAGGCACTTCACAGTAAAGATTCGCACCATCGCGTTCAAAAATACTATGAGGCTTCACGGACACTTGAACAAACAAATCACCTGCAGGACCGCCATGCGTACCCGCTTCGCCTTCGCCAGACAAACGAATACGGTCACCCGTATCGACACCGGCTGGAATTTTGACATTCAATGTTTTGTATTCTTGTACGCGGCCTTGACCATGACAATCTGAACATGGATCAGAAATAACCTGACCGGCACCATGACATTCTGGACAAGTTTGTTGAACAGAGAAAAAACCTTGTGACATACGTACTTGACCCGCACCACCACAGGTACCACACGTCTTAGGCGTTGAGCCTTTTTTCGCACCTGAACCATCACAGGTTTTACAATTTACTAGGGTTGGAATGCGTATTTTTTCTTCGCACCCCCACACCGCTTGCTCAAGATCCAGCTCAAGAGTGTAACGTAAATCGGAGCCTCGGCGCGTTCGGCTTTGTCCACCACCGCCACCAAAAATATCACCAAATACATCACCAAAAATATCACTAAAACCGCCCGCGCCTGCGCCACCGCCATAGCCACCAGCTTGGCCATTCACGCCATCGTGACCAAAACGATCATAGGCTGCACGCTTGTCATCGGAAGACAAGATTTCGTAAGCCTCAGCAAGTTCTTTGAACTTTTCAAGTGCTTCTGGGTTATCTGGATTCTTGTCTGGGTGGTACTTATTCGCCAAAGAACGATAAGCTTTTTTAATATCTTTCTTATCCGCGCCTTTGGCCACCCCAAGAACGTCGTAATAGTCTCTTTTGCTCATCGCAGCAATTCCTGAATTTAAAAGCCTGAATTAAAAAGCCTGAATTAAAAAATCTACATCTAAAAAACACCAAACTCATATTGTGCAAATAGCAAAGCACGGTCAAAAACCGTGCCTGCCATACACAGCCCCACTAACGAGGGCAAAATAAGAGCTTAACGCTTATTTTTTATCTTCTTTTACTTCTTCAAACTCAGCATCAACAGCATCGTCTTGAGACTTAGCTTGCTCGCCTGTTGCAGATTGAGCACCCGCTTCAGCATCGGCGTACATCTTCTGAGCCAAAGTGCCAGACGCCTGAGTCAACGCATTGGTTTTCTCTTCAATCTTCTCTTTGTCATTAGATGTCAACGCTTCTTCAAGCTCAGTAATCGCCGTTTCAATCGCCGCTTTCTCTTCAGCAGACGCCTTATCACCGGCATCCGCTAATGTTTTACGCGTCGCATGGATCATGCCGTCGGCAGTGTTACGAACTTGTACAAGCTCTTCAAACTTACGGTCTTCTTCTGCATTCGCTTCGGCATCACGAACCATTTTTTCAACTTCTTCATCGCTCAAACCAGAAGACGATTTGATCACGATAGATTGCTCTTTACCGGTCGCTTTGTCTTTCGCAGACACGCTCAAGATACCGTTCGCATCGATGTCGAAGCTTACTTCGATCTGTGGCACACCACGTGGAGCAGGTGGAATGTCAGCCAAGTCGAAACGACCTAGAGATTTGTTCTGCGACGCTTGTTTACGCTCACCTTGCAATGCATGAATCGTTACCGCATTTTGGTTGTCTTCTGCTGTAGAGAAAGTTTGTGATTTCTTCGTTGGGATCGTCGTGTTTTTCTCGATCAACGTCGTCATCACACCACCCATTGTCTCGATACCTAGAGATAATGGTGTTACGTCTAGAAGAAGAACGTCTTTCACGTCACCAGAAAGTACCGCACCTTGGATAGAGGCACCGATCGCAACCGCTTCGTCAGGGTTCACGTCTTTACGTGGCTCTTTACCGAAGAATTCAGATACCTTCGCTTGTACCAATGGCATACGTGTTTGACCACCAACCAAGATTACTTCATTGATATCAGCCGCCGTTAGATCAGCGTCTTTCAATGCTTGACGGCAAGGCTCAAGCGATTTCAACACAAGCTCTTCAACCAAAGACTCCAACTTAGAACGCGTCAATTTCACGTTCAAGTGTTTAGGACCTGTCGCATCGGCCGTGATGTAAGGCAAGTTCACTTCTGTTTGAGAAGAAGAAGACAACTCAACTTTCGCTTTCTCACCCGCTTCTTTCAAACGTTGTAGCGCTAGTGGATCGTTGTGAAGATCGATACCAGACGATTTTTTAAATTCTGCAGCCAAGTACTCGATAACACGCATATCGAAGTCTTCACCACCTAGGAAAGTATCACCGTTTGTAGACAATACTTCGAATTGCTTCTCGCCATCTACGTCAGCGATCTCGATGATAGAGATATCGAATGTACCACCACCAAGGTCATAAACCGCGATAGTAGAGTCGCCAGTGCTCTTGTCTAGGCCATAAGCCAACGCCGCCGCTGTTGGCTCGTTGATAATACGTTTAACTTCTAGACCTGCGATTTTACCCGCGTCTTTGGTTGCTTGACGTTGAGAGTCATTGAAGTAAGCAGGCACAGTGATAACCGCTTCAGTCACTTTCTCACCCAAGTAGTCTTCCGCTGTTTTCTTCATTTTCTTCAAAACTTCAGCAGAGATTTGTGGTGGCGCTTTCTTGTCGCCTTTCACTTCTACCCACGCATCGCCGTTATCTGCAGCAATAATTTTGTAAGGCACCATAGAGATGTCTTTTTGAACCACGTCGTCTTTAAATTTACGACCGATCAAACGCTTAACCGCAAACAAAGTATTTGTTGGGTTGGTAACCGCTTGACGTTTAGCTGATTGACCGACAAGCACTTCACCATCTTCGGCAAAAGCCACGATGGAAGGTGTGGTGCGATCGCCTTCCGCGTTTTCAATAACGCGCGCTTTCTCGCCGTCCAACACAGCAACACAAGAGTTCGTTGTACCTAAGTCAATACCAATGATTCTACCCATGGTTTGTATCTCCAATAAATTCGTTTATGACGATGATAATTCTGTATTTGGGTACGCTTAAATGTATTTCAAGCGTCCGGTGTCAAAAAAATGACAGTAAATTAAGCTGCACTTGAAACAACGACCATAGCAGGACGCAACAAGCGGCCATTAATGGTGTAACCCTTCTGAACAACGTCCATGACGGTATTCGCTTCTAGTTCAGGGTTTGGCACCATAGTGATGGCTTGGTGTAACTCTGGGTTAAAGGGTTCACCATGTGGATCAACCACTTTCACTTCAAAGCGAGCCAATGTTTCAAGCAAATCTTTTAGCGTCAGCTCAACACCTTCACGAACAGGGTCAGATTCACCTGTATCTGGTGCAGACGCCAGTGCGCGCTCAAGATTGTCTGCCACGTTCACAATCGATTTAGCAAACTTTTCTAAACCAAACTTGTGCGCTTTTTCGACATCTTGTTCAGCACGACGACGTACGTTTTGCGCGTCAGCATGGGCACGAAGTGCCGCTTCTTTATACTGAGCGACTTCTTCTAGCGCTTTTGCAAGCTCATCATTTTCAGTAACTTCTTCTAAAGTCTCTACTTCAGGCTCTAAAATCTCTTCTACTGTGTCGTTCTGTGTTTCGCTTTTCAAATCTTGCTCCGCTTCTAGATTAGGATCTTTTTGCTGCTCACTCATTCTTCAACTCCAAATAACAGAAACAATTCTTTGTCTGTGCCACTTATATGGGGACAGCTTTTTCGCTTTCAACAGTCAAAGCCGCATTAATTTTATGGGAATTAAATTTACGAACAGCACTTGTCAAAAAACAACCAAGTACTGTATAAATAACCATATAAATATATTTTTCTTTGGAGCACTCTATGCTGACCAGCATCGCTATTTCCAACTTCGCCATCGTTGAATCTTTAGAACTGGAATTCAAAAAAGGCATGACTGTGATTTCAGGTGAAACCGGTGCCGGTAAATCCATCATGGTGGATGCTTTATCGCTTTGCCTCGGCGATCGTACCGATGCGGCTGTCGTTCGACATGGTGAAAAAAAGCGGATATTAGCGCCAGCTTTGACATACAACAGTACCCGCATGTACAAAAATGGCTGGAAGAAAGAGACCTAGAACACGACCAACATTGTATTTTGCGTCGTGTGATCAGCAAAGAAGGTCGCTCTAAAGCGTACATAAACGGTCGCCCTTGCACATTGAACGACTTAAAAGAAGTCGGCAGTCAACTGGTCGATATCCATGGTCAACATGAGCACCAGTCTCTTCTGAAAAAGAACGCCCAAAGACAACAGCTTGATGAATATGGTCGCCTTACCGAGTTAAGCAAACAAGTCAGCCAACAGTATTCAATATGGCGACAGCTGAAAGAAGAGGCTCTCTGCACAACAAAATAGATCCGCAGAGCAAGATGCTAAAATCCAGCTTTTGTCTTATCAGGCTCAAGAACTACAACAGCTTGATTTAAAAGAAGGCGAAATCGAAGAATTAGAAAACGAGCAGGCCTTTTTGTCGAACATTGCCGACTCTCAATACAAAGCGTACCAAGCCAGCGGCATTTTAATCGACAGTGACGAAGGCAATGTTTGCTCTTTATTACATCAAGCTATTAACAGTGCCAGCCAAATCCGCCCAGCCACCAAAGAACTGGAAAACGCACTGGAAATGATGAATGTGGCTTTGATACAAGCACAAGAAGCGGCAGACAGTTTGCATCATTACCAAGACACCTTAGAACAAAACCCTGAGCGTCTTGTAAATGTAGAGCAGCGTTTATCGGATATTTACGATACGGCTCGCAAACACAGAACCTTACCTGAGGGCTTGTTGGCCTTACGAGAAAGTGTCGAAGCAGAACTAGACAGCTTACAAAGCAGCGAAGAAAGCTTAGAGTCATTAAAAGAAAAAGAAGAGCAAGCCTATGAAAAGCTCACCGCACTTGCGACAACATTGACAGAGAAGCGCATTATTGCCAAAGACGAGCTAGCACAAAAAGTCGAAGAACAGATACACGGGCTTGGCATGCCCCACGCACGCTTTTTTATTCAGTGCCAACCCCTTAATCAAGTATCAGCCAATGGTTTTGAGGACATTGAATACATGATTGCCTCTAACCCTGGCCAACCAGCACAGCCGTTACGAAAAGTCGCTTCGGGTGGTGAGCTGTCACGTATCAGCTTGGGAATTCAAGTAGTGACCGCACACACATCGATTATTCCGACCTTGGTTTTTGATGAGGTAGACGTTGGCATCAGCGGCGGCATCGCCGAGGTGGTAGGTCGTATGCTGCGCTCTGTTGGCAAACGTGGCCAAGTCTTTTGTGTGACTCACTTGGCGCAAGTGGCCGCACAAGGCAATCAGCATCTACGAGTCAGCAAACTGGTTGAAGACGAAGCAACCTCTTCTCAAGTCGAGTTACTCAAAGATCAGCACCGCACTCAAGAGATCGCTCGCTTGTTAGGCGGACTCGAACTCACTGAGCAAACACTCGCTCACGCCCGTGAAATGCTTGGCAATGTCCAATTGCAATAACCCACTCAATAAAAAGGGCCTAAACTCGTCGTTTAAGCCCTTCTATGTATCACCCAAAGGTCATATGAACGATTATTTTTTCTTTGGACGCACGTAAATAATCAAGCTATGGTCCTCAATATCAAAACCATGCTCTTCTGCAATTTCGCGTTGACGCTTTTCGATAATAGGATCAACAAATTCAATCACCTTGCCGCTGTCTAGACAAATCATATGATCATGATGATCGCCTTTCGCCAACTCAAACACAGCCGTACCAGCCTCAAAGTGATGGCGTTGTACTAATCCTGCAGTTTCAAACTGGGTTAGCACTCGATAAACCGTCGCTAAACCTACGTCTTCACCTTGATCTAGTAAAGTGCGATACACATCATCAGCACTCATATGACGGTCGCCCGCACCTTCAAGAATTTGTAAAATTTTCACTCGTGGTAGAGTTACCTTGAGTCCCGCTTTCTTTAGCTCTTGATTTTCGCTAGTCATGAGTCATTCTCTATTCGATCTTGTTGATAATTACTTTATCATTAGCACACCAGAGTAAGGATAATACAAATGAAAAAATCAGTTTTAATATTATGCGCAGCGCTTTCACTCGGCGCATGCAGTTTATTTCCACCACCTTACAAGGTTCCAGTAACACAAGGAAACCTTGTCACCAAGGAACAGCTATCACAGTTACAAATTGGCATGTCTGAATCTCAGGTCACTTATCTATTGGGCAACCCAATGCTAAGAGACACCTTTAAACCAAACGAATGGCATTACCTATACACAACACTATACGCAACGCCAGACACCAAACAAAGTGATGCAGACGACCTGGTGCTAATTTTTAGCGATGGCGTCTTAACACAAATCAAAAACAACTAATCCTTAGTTGTTTTTTGCTGCACGGTTGGCCCTAGCTTGTTTTGGGTCAACCTTCAGCTCACGATACAGCTCAACTCGCTCGCCTTCTTTTAACACTTGCTCTTCTGCGTTTCTTACCGCTTTACCAAAAATCCCCACCTTCACCGTTTCTACATCCACATCCGGAAAAAAAACTTGGATATTAGAACGACGAACCGCATCGCGCACTGTGCAACCTTCTTCAACCTCTAAAGTGATAATTTTCTGCTTTTCAGGTAGAGCATACGCTACTTCCACTCTCATCTTATTCACCGTACACCACTTTGGCCCGCTTGCTAAAAGAATCCACCATGGTGTTGGCAATTTGACTAAACACCCCACCAAAGGCAAATTTCAGCATGCCGCTCAGTTCAAAATTAATACTCAGCATAATTTTACAGCTTGTCGGAGACAACTCTGTGAACGTCCATACCCCATGCAAACGTTTAAATGGCCCTTTCACCAAAGTCATCTCTATTCGACTGTAATTTTCCAAAAAGTTCTTGGTTGTGAAAGATTGTCTTACCGGCCCTTTTCCCACTTCCAAAGAAGCCACGATTTCTGTTGGCGTTTTTGAAATGAGAGTAGAGTCCCAAGCAACCCGGTAAAAACTCAGGATAACCATCGATATCATTCACCAGTGCAAACATTTGCTCACAACTGTAATTCACATGCGCGAATCGCTCTATATGGCTCAAATTACACTCCTATCCAGCCAGCAAGAGTAATCACTATCATTGCTGGAATACTTATGTATTTCAATGTCTTATACCACCATTGAAAGTGATTTGCTTGCTTTGTAATCATCTCATTTTGCAGCATAGGACGAGGAATAAACCACGCCACCAAAACGGACAACAAAATCGCCCCAACAGGCAAAAGAATCAGGGATGTAAATTTATCCAATAATTCAAACAGATTTAGTCCAAACATCAGCTTGCTGTCCCAATGATTAAGAGACAACAACACGGCAATGCCCACAAACCAAACCGCCATGCCCATTAATAACGCCGCTTTTAAACGGGCAATGTAAAATTTTTCATGCAACCAAGCGACAAACAGTTCCAACATGGAAATCGCCGAGGTTAACGCCGCCACCACAAGCAATAAAAAGAACACCCCTGCAAAAAACTGCCCGCCTAACAAATTACCAAAAATGATCGGCAAAGACACAAACGTCAAACTTGAGGCCCGCCTGAACATCAATATCAAACGAGAAAACCAACGGAAAAATCACCAGCCCAGCTAAAAGAGCCACCAACAAATCCACGCCCACCACAATGCTACAGGCTCGAGCAATGGACATACGTTTACTCATATAGGCGCCATAAGCAAACATGGCTCCCATGCCAACACTTAAACTAAACAACGCCAAACCGACAGCGGCCAATACCACATCAAAGGTAATATTCTGCCAAGACCAGCGGAACATAAAGTTCAATGCCTCGCTCATATTGCCGATCATCATCGAATAACACGCCAGTAATAACAGTGTTACCACCAACACGGGCAATAAAATGCGTACTACAGCGGACAAACCGCGCGTCACCGATTGGCCAACGGTCAATACCACCAATACCATAAAGACCGAATGCCACAATAACATTTCACTGGGCGTCGCTAACAGTTCATTGAACATGCTAGACGCGCCCACCTGAGTAATATTATCAAATCCCCCCGTGATAGCTCGGTCCAAATAAGCAATAGACCAGCCAGCAATCACACTATAAAACGTCAAAATCAAAAAACCTGTGATCCCCGCTAACCAAGGCACCAACACCCAAGCAGGGTGCACAATGCGGCGTTCACTTAAATCATTTACCGTATCAATAGGATTTGAACGCACTGTTCGGCCAAGCGCCACTTCTGCGATCAGTACCGGCAAACCCACCAGCAGTAGACACAGGCAATACACTACCAAAAAAGCGCCGCCACCGTTTTCACCAAGCACATAGGGAAACTTCCAAATGTTGCCTAATCCCACAGCAGATCCGCTGGCCGCAAAAATAAATATCCATGGACTTGACCAGATACCTTGTAAACATCGACTTTCAGGCATAAATTTAGGCTCTAAATACACAAGATGTGTTTTAAGGATAGGAACAAAATACGAACATAAGCAACGTACGTGACACCTAACCAGACAAATTTAGTTAACAGGTACGAATTTTCCAACATTCAGGCGCATACCTCAAGAAAAGCATAGGTTTTTGCCTCTATCGACCGTATAATTTCCAACTATGAGTAAAGTAAAGAAAAAATCCAGCAGCACGGGCACCATCGCGCTTAACAAACGTGCAAAATACGACTACTTTGTCGACCAGAAGTTCGAAGCCGGTTTGGTTTTATCTGGTTGGGAAGTAAAAAGCCTGCGCGAAGGCAAAGCCCAATTAGTAGACTCCTTCGTCATCATCCACCAAAACGAAGCGTGGCTTGTCGGTGCGCGTATTACGCCACTGCTTAGTGCCTCAACGCATGTTGTTTGTGAACCTTTGCGCCAACGTAAATTACTGTTGAACCGCAAAGAGCTTGATAGGATCATCCAAGTCACCGAGCAAAAAGGCAAAACCTGTGCGGCCATGGCACTGTACTGGAAAGCCAACAAAATCAAATGCGAAATCGCTTTGGTAACAGGTAAAAAAGAACACGACAAACGTGATACTGAACGTGATCGTGATTGGTCAAGAGACAAAGAACGATTAATGAAACACAGTGCCTAGTCTGACCCATTCATAAAGGTTATTTAACCGTGTAGTGAATAGGAACAAACTAAGCATTTCAGCGTTATCTCTAGCGTAAGCCAATAGTTTGCGTTAAACTAACGTTACTTTTTGGGGGCGACATGGTTTCGACGTCGGTTACAAACCCAAAGGTGCATGTCGAGAGTGATACGTGATCTCGTTAATCCCCCGTATCAATTTAATAGTCGCAAACGACGAAAACTACGCTTTAGCAGCCTAAACCGCTGCTAGTGTGCTGCCCTCAGGTTGCTTGTAGCCAGAGATTCTGCAGTATCATAAATTACAAGATGCTAACTGATGCCCCGCCTAGGGATAAGGTTATAAGATTAAGTAGGCTCGCCATTAACACCCTGTCCTTCGGGCGGTTCGTGGTCAAATAATAGAAGTGACTATGCATGTAGAGCCGATGGCAGAGGACTGACGGACGGGGGTTCGACCCCCCCGCCTCCACCAATTAAAGGCTTGATTTTAAAAGGGTTTGCACTTTTTAAGATGAAGTCGACACACAAACGACACACTGTTTGTGAGTCATATAAAAAACCACCTTCGGGTGGTTTTTTATTGCCTTAAATTTACCACTCCCACCTCTTTCTACCAAAATCACCCCATTCAGCGAACCATCCCCTCCTTATCACTTAACGAAAATAGCGACTCCTCTAGAGAAAACCTTTACACTTTTCAATTAGCAAAGAGTAACAGCGGTGTACCTCATCCCCTAGGATGGAGACTTATTTGTAAAACGAGTGCAAAAACAGCTAGACGGCTTGGTTGCTATCACCTCAGACAACAAGAACGACTGAGACATGACATGCCAACTCAGGACTTGAGCAAACTTAAAATAGTTGGCCGCGTTGTGTAGTCTGGCAATACGATGATTTAGGAGAGGAAGGAAAAATGAAAAAAATAATTACCTTCATAACTGATAATTTCACTTTATCGGGAGCACTTTTTGCTGTTTATTTTTTTATAATTCATAAATATTTTGATATAAGCCTAGAAGACCTTAAAAGCATCGAAATTAAGGATGTTGGAGGATTTTTAGGCGGGATTTTTTCCCCACTTGCATTTCTAATGTTGATAATTGGATATATAAAAGAACATAAAAATTCTGAATTTACAAAAAATTGGCTTATACAGGAACGAATATCTCAACAATTATCCATACAACCAGATTTTAACTTTAGGTCTGTAAGATTTAACTATTCAGGCGAAAACTACACCAATGACACCTTTTCATCAACACCTGTCAATGAAAAAGAATTATTACACTTAGACATTCAAAACATTGGAGAAGAAGCAACCAGATTAAAATTTACAGTAAACAACAACAAATATGAATTACCTATATTAAAAAAAGATCAAATTCATAAATTTTCAATTGATCTCCCTGCTATAGAAATACATAAAAGTGAAAAATTTAACGCCACTTTATTAAGTAGAAAAAGTAATAAAATAGAATTGAAAATCAGCTATACCGACAAAGATAAAATAATTAGAGAGGTAATCTATTCTTGTGAAATATTAAAAGAGGAGGATAACCTATCACGCCATATAGTTAATATAACAGAGACATCTCCCGCAATAATTAGGACATTAAGAAATGTCAATTAAAAAATAACTAATGGCTAAGAAGTCCGCTTTCGTGTGAATGGTCGTGGCAGTCGCGAGCATAAGCGAGTCTTTCCCACTAAGGCCGAGTGTGAGCGGCCCCAGCGTTACACTATCGCCCAGCTTGAAACCCAAGCGGATGTAAAGCCGTAGTTCGAAAAACATAAGGACATGCACAGCCTGTCTAAATTGGCTAAGCTATTGGACGCAAACACGGCCATTTTTTACGCGACGGCAAACGTCGGAAAAGAAAACTGCTAATGAACTAACAAAAGGCCAAGCAGCCCACGCTTTTTTTCAAAAGGGTCGACACACATTCGCAAGTCATTTCATGATGAACGGCGGCAACATCTTGACCTTACAAAGGGTACTCGGCCATAGTGACATAAAAAAGACCATGTGCTGCGCACGCCTAGCGCCCGATTTTTTAGAAGAAGCTACAAGATTGAATCCACTTGCAGCAAAAAACGAGTCCTGAACGAATGGCGAAAAGAACAACAGACCAACCTCAATGGAACGAGATAGGGCTAGAAGATTTACGAAGTCTGCCACCCGAGCATAGGCTACACAGCCCCGAAGTAATAGAAGAGGCAGAAAGCCTTGATGAGGCTATAAATATCTTAATGCGTGAATTTGGGTTGCTGCATGAGAGCGATATAAAGCAACTTGAAACACCTATAGGACTAATTGATATAGAGGCTAAGCATTTAGGCCATATAGTCGAAAAACGAATGGATGCACGAGAACGCTATATTCATTATGCCTTAGCAACAATCAGTGACCCTTTTGAGGTATGGCGCTCTCAATATGATAACGACACAGTCAAACTACAGTTTATTGGAACCTACACAAGCCGATATCAAATGCTTGTTGTTGTCGCTCAACACGAGACACATACACTATGGAACTTCATGCAGATAGACGCGAAACGTCTCAATAAACACAGGTCGGGAGAAATAATTTACCAAAGAAAAAGGGTAACAGAATGAACTGTTACCCTTTAAAATATGCGCCCTAATTATCCATGGGCAATGGAGAAAGGTCCCACCCTGACACAGACACTTACTTATCTATGGGGTCCTTCCACAAGTTATAGGCAGTAAGGCCAACTTGCTTCTCGCTTTCACTACAAATACTAGTTTATACATAAACTAAAGTAAACCAATTCTTAGTTTATACGTGAACTAAAGAACATCATAAAAGACACACAACAGACACACCGAACTACTAAAAAATATATTATAAATCAATGCTTTATTTATTTCACAAGTGTTTTATACAGGGTTCGCCCCCTCATTTCTACCACTTAAGTGGTTGATTTATCAGAAAAGCATAAGTCAAAGAGTGTAGACACCACAGAGTATCTACAAAAATTAAAGATGTGATGTGTTAGGCAAGATTTGTCGACCTAAAGGCACAACCCACAAGGCCGACAAAAGTCGCTTAGCGACAACTTCAACAGTTTTTTCAATATCGTGGGATATTTGGCTCGCTCTTGTACAGCCGTCATTCTCTGATGAAACGCTAAGCCAGCGCCCTGCCACTCAGCTATTAAATGGCGACATTTATTCAATTGCGACGCAATAGTAAGTTTTTTGAAAAACGTATGAAAAGAGACGGACACACCTCGGCTTTGCGTGTTATCTATGCTTTCATATTGATCGGATAATTTTTTCGATAAGCAGTGGGGAATACTCTTATGAAATGGTTTGCTGTGTTTGTGCTGTTTTCAGCGCTGTTATCTGGTTGCTCGTCCAGTGTTAAGCTGTCAGGCCACAATGTGAGCAATGTGAGTTCAAACATTAACATTGATAGCTCTGCAACGATTGCGGTACTCCCCGACCCAAATGGCGATGCGCTGACGAATGAACGCTACCTTCCCGATATTGTTGCGGCTTTCAAGGAGCGCGGTTTTACCAATGTATCCGAGTCCCCCAGCGATCCGGATTATAAACTAGTGGTAAACTTTACCTCTGAGGCGAAGGTAGAATCGACGCAAGTGCCAGTGTTTAACAATGAACACAATCTGCCTTACACCATCTGCCATAAAGAACCAGGGTCTGACACGCGCACGTGTTTCACTCGTTATCGCAATTTTATGGAACCAATTGTCAGTGGCTACAAAACAGTAGAAAGCCAAACCAATGTTTATAGCTTTCATTACACGCTCACCGATAGACAAAATAAGTTGCTGTTGGATTCCACCAATACCGTGGTTCATGCCAGCTGTTCAAAATGGAAAATGTTTGAATTTTTAGCCAAAGATGCCATTGCTCGCGCCAATTTTAACAATCCTGTCGACACGCCTTATGCCGTAGAAATGCAGGAAGACTACAGCTGCGAATAAGCCTCGCGGCGCTTTTCAGGGCTGACATGGTGTTCAGCCCTGCTCTATTCCGCCTTGTTTTACTCAAACCTAGTAGCGTTGTACTACGTCTGCTTACATCTAAATCGCATTACTAATACCTTGTTTATAAAAAAACGTTATCACCTTTTACGCTTATTTTTGCGTATAGATCTATACTCTGTATAAGCCACTTTGTTTGGGCGTGGCTGTATCAGGAGTTTTTCCAAATCCATTATGCTCACTCTGTGAGGCAAGGGGGAATCCATGATCAATCATGTTTGGGGTCTTATTCATCATCCAGATAAAGAATGGCGCGCGATTAATGAGGAACATGAATCCGTCAGCCATATGTATTTTCATCATGTACTTTGGATGGCGGCCATTCCGGTCGTCAGTACCTTTATAGGTACCACTCAATTTGGCTGGACGTTTGGTGGTGATGAAGCCATTAAAGTGTCTTTGATGGACGGTCTTGGTCTGGGCGTATTGTTTTATGCGCTTATTTTAGTGGCGGTCGCCATGGTTGGTAGCTTAATCCATTGGATGGCGCGTAATCATTCTAGCCGTCCACCTCGTCAAGAATGCATTGTGTTTGCGGGGTACATTGCAACACCGATGTTTTTAAGTGGGATATTTGCCATTTATCCTATCATTTGGTTGTGTTTATTAGCCTGTGTGATTGGGGTCGCGTATACCGGCTATCTTTTATACCGTGGTACGCCAAGCTTTTTAGGCATTAGTCATAAACAAGGCTTTATTCTTTCTAGTACGACGTTGGGCATAGGGGTTTTGGTGCTCGAGGCTTTGCTCGCTGCCGTTGTGTTGTTGTGGAGCCTTGGCTCAGAACACAGCATTGTGTGGAAATTCTTCTAACCTAATTGAGTCAGACAGTGTAAGCCCTTATCCATTTAAACCCGCCATCAGAGGCGGGTTTTCTTTACCTAAAATAATTACGTGTCAGTGGATTACATTTTTCTACAGATACTTACGCTTCTCTTGATCCGCCCCATGCCAACCGTTTGACTCTTTCTATATACTGCCCCAAATACATTAACAAAACAGTCTAATGCCGACGGAGTAGGATAGATGTTCTTTTCTTCCACCTTAAAACAACGAATTCACACTTTAGAACAACAACTTGAACACGAAAAAAGAGTACATAAAGAACATATATCGGCCATGGAAGACCAGCTTGTCAGTCTGCGCAAAAAAGCCTCTGAACAAGTCGGCCAGCATGACAGTGGACAAGAGCTAATTCGTTACCAACTTCGTGGTGGTGACATGCTGAATTCAATTCGCTTTGGTTTGGCAGAGAGTGCAGAAAGCCTGATTCATGAACGCCAAGAAATCAAACAACTCGACAGTATGTTTGATCAGACAAGAAGCGCATTGGTACGACTCAGTGAGCGAGCCTCTTTAATCAATCAGCAAGCCAGCGCCAGTATGGAGGCCACTCAGGTGCTCGATACAACCGCCAAAGGCATTAGCCAATTAGTATCCAGTATTCAAGAAATATCTGATCAAACCAATTTACTTGCGTTAAATGCCGCAATAGAAGCGGCTCGCGCTGGCTCCGCAGGGCGTGGTTTTGCCGTGGTGGCCGATGAAGTCCGCAATCTTGCCAGCAAGACGCACTCTGCCAGTGAACAGGTTGAGAGTTTGGTTCGCCAAGTGATTAGTCAAACCGAACAAATTAAAACCATGGTGGAACAAAATCAGCAAAGTGCCATGGAAGTGGCGACCTCATCGTCTCAGATTGATGCGGTTGTAGAAAATGTTATAGAGCGCTCTGATCACATGCAACAGGTGATTAAAACCGCGGCCACGCACTCTTTTTTAAATACCGTGAAACTGGATCATGCAGTTTGGAAAAATGATGTCTACAATCGAATTGATAAGAAGAAATTTACCGAAGAAGTAAACATGCACACAGAATGCCGACTTGGAAATTGGTACTATAAAGGCTATGGACATAAACATTATCAACATTCAAAAAGCTTCAAAGCCATTGAAAAACCACATCAGGCCGTACATGAGTCTGGTCGTGCGGCATTAAAAGCGGCCGCTGCGGGTAATACAAAGGACATGTTGCAAATGCTCGATAGAATGGAAGTAGCGAGTTTAGAGGTTGTAGTCAATATTGAAACATTGATGGCAGAAGTGACTCACGCGCGGTAAAAACGACTATATAGTCTTGATCCACTCTATAACCAAGCAACTCGCGGAACTTTTTACGCCAGTTGCTTTCTTATGCTTGTCTGTTTTTGTCACATACGCGTGATAATTTCTTTTACTGTAAGGAGTTTTAGGCTATTGATTACATTAGTAAAAGGCTATGCTTGTTAAGTCCATTCTCTGGGCCATACCAAAAACCATACGTAGAGACCGATTGTTAGGACAACACCATGCTTGTACAGCTCATTTTTATTCGATTTCCATTCGCTAGAAAGGAGTTTTCATCTTGAACTCACTTATCTGGTTGCCGTTTTTGCCTTTATTAGGCACGTTAATTCCTCTTATTACCGCTCGCTTTAGTCGCACCGCTTGTGCCTTTATGACGGCAGCGTTGCCTGCTTTAACTTTGTTCTTAGTGCTATCGCATGCTGGAGAGATTTTTCAGAGTGAGCGTTTTCAAGCGGTCGTGCCATGGATTCCTGCAATTGGATTGGAACTCGCTTTTCGCTTAGATGGTCTGGCCCTGCTGTTTGCGATTTTGATTTTAGGCATTGGTCTTTTGGTCATATTGTATGCCCGTTATTACTTATCAGCGAAGGACTCCATCGGCAAATTTTATGCGTACCTGATCTTATTTATGTTTGCCATGCTCGGCGTGGTGCTGTCAGATAATTTGATTCAACTTTGGTTTTTCTGGGAATTAACCAGTATCAGCTCCTTTTTGCTCATCAGCTTCTGGGGGCATAAAGCGGAAGCCAGAAAAGGGGCAAGAATGGCGCTCACTGTCACGGGTGCGGGCGGTTTGGCACTCTTAGCAGGTTTGTTGATTCTTGGTAATACGGTTGGCAGCTTTAGCCTACAGGACGTTTTAGACAGCGGTGAGTTAATCAAGGCCAGTACGAATTATCCGGTTATTGTGGTACTGGTATTGCTTGGCGCATTTACAAAGTCCGCTCAATTCCCGTTTCACTTCTGGCTGCCAAATGCCATGGCAGCGCCAACACCAGTGAGTGCTTATTTGCATTCGGCGACCATGGTAAAAGCCGGTATTTTCTTAATGGCGCGTTTTTACCCTGCGTTGGCGGACACCAATTTATGGTTCCTAATCGTCAGCCTGACAGGCTTAATTACCTTCTTAGTTGGCGCCTATATCGCATTGTTCCAACATGATTTGAAAGGTCTTTTGGCGAACTCGACCATCAGTCATTTAGGGTTAATCACCTTGCTGTTGGGCATGGGAACAGACCTCGCCGCTGTGGCCGCTATTTTCCATATCATTAACCACGCTATTTTCAAGGCATCCTTATTTATGGCGGCAGGTATCATTGACCATGAATCTGGCTCTCGCGATATGCGTCAGTTAAACGGTCTGTGGAAATACATGCCTTATACGGCGACATTGGCGATGGTCGCGTCAGCCTCTATGGCTGGTGTGCCATTGATGAACGGTTTCTTGTCTAAAGAGATGTTCTTCACCGAGACTCTACACCAAGCGTCCCTAGGTTCTTTATCTTGGTTCATTCCAGTGCTGGCAACATTAGGCGGTGTGTTTGCGGTGGCGTATTCCACTCGCTTTATTCATGACGTGTTCTTTAATGGTGAACCAATCAACTTACCTAAAACGCCCCATGAACCACCACGCTACATGCGTGTGCCGGTCGAGATTTTGGTGGCCCTATGCTTAGTTGTGGGTATTTTTCCAAGTTTAGTGGTGGGCGATCTGTTATTTGCCGCGGCTAATGCCACGCTGAATGGCCCAGCGCCAACCTATAGCTTGGCGATTTGGCATGGCTTTAACTTCCCCCTATTGATGAGCGTGATTGCCTTGATTGGCGGTCTTTTCATGTACTACAACCGTTCACACTTATTTAAGTTTCAAGCGCAGTTTCCAACCAGTGATCCTAAGCTAGTCTTTGAAGGCATTGTTCAGTCATTGGTGGTTAAAGCGCAGCGTGTCATTACTATGACTGAAAACGGTTCTTTGCAGCGCTATGTGTTCTTTACTTTAGGGTTTGCGGTGATCATGACGGCGTCTTCATTAATGAAGCTTAATGCTACGGCAGGGCAGCGTCCTGAAATCCCAGTAGATGCGTTGTCTATCACCTGCGCGGTATTGTTGTGTATTTCTGCTTTGGCAACGGTGATCTGGCACAGAAGACGGGTCGTGGCCTTGCTGACACTATCCGTTGTAGGTTTGATCGTGTCTCTGGCGTTTGCTCAGTTCTCTGCGCCGGATTTGGCTCTGACGCAGTTATCTGTTGAAGTCGTGACGGTGATTCTATTGATTTTGGCACTGTTCTTCTTGCCCCAAAAGACCCCGAAAGAGTCTTCTCCGCGTCGTGTCGTGCGTGATTTAAGTCTGGCCTCTTTAATTGGTGGCGTGATTGGTACTATCAGTTATGCGTTGATGACACGTCCTCTCGATACCATTTCGACCTTTTTTACAGAAAACAGTAAAACCGGTGGTGGTGGTACCAACGTGGTCAACGTGATATTGGTGGATTTCCGTGGTTTCGACACGCTTGGAGAAATTACCGTTTTAGGGATTGCAGCACTCGGTATTTATAAGCTCATTGCCAAAATGCGTTTATTCATGCCCGCCACAGACGATAATGGTTTGCCGTGGTCAGAAGATAGGCATCCCATTTTGTTAACCGTGATTTCTCAAAGTTTATTGCCTTTAGCATTATTAGTATCCGCCTATATTTTCTTACGTGGACACAATATGCCTGGCGGCGGTTTCATTGCAGGCCTGATCACGTCTGTTGCCATTATCCAACAATACATCGCCCACGGTGTCGAATGGATCAAGACTCGCATTAAACTAGATTATCAAATCATGATTGGTTCGGGGATTGGTATCGCCACGCTAAGCGGCTTGGGGAGCTGGATCTTTGGGCACACTTTCTTGTCATCCTGGTTCGATTATTTCTACTTGCCAGTGATTGGCAAATTTGAGCTAGCCAGTGCCATGATATTTGATCTTGGTGTTTTCCTTACTGTGGTGGGGGCGACTATGTTGATTCTTGCAAATCTTGGTCAATTAACCACCAGTGAGCGTCCTATTCAAAAGGAGCATGATTAATGGAAGGTATGTACGCATTTTGCGTTGGTTTATTAACCGCTTGCGGCATTTTTCTGGCCTTAAGAGGCCGTACTTTTTCCGTGGTTATTGGTTTAACCCTGTTATCTTATGCGGTGAATTTATTTTTATTCGCCAGCGGTAGATTAAAACTGAATGCCGCGGCTGTACTTGGGCAATCAGAACAATACAGTGACCCTCTTCCACAAGCTCTGGTGCTAACGGCGATTGTTATCGGCTTTGCCATGACCGCTTTTGTGGTAATTTTAGCCATGCGCGCCAGAGCCGATTTAGGCAATGACCATGTTGACGGTACTATCCCTGAGCAACCAAATAGTACGACGCAAAAATCCGGAGGGAACCAATAAATGCAACATTTAAGCATTTTTCCCATTCTGATCCCTTTGTTGTTTGGCACTATTATGTTGCTGCCACCCATTTCTCGTGACATTCATGCGCAACGTGTCACCTCCATCATTGGAACCTTGTTTTTACTGATTTCTTGCGCCTTTTTGCTTTATCAAATTAATAACCAAGGCGTACAGCTCTATGCTTTAGGTGGCTGGCAGGCGCCTTTTGGTATTGCTCTAGTGGCCGATAAAGTGTCTGGATTACTGGTATTGCTAACAGCATTCTTAGCGTTTGCTGTCATGCTGTATGCGGTTGCAGGACAAGATAAGGGGGGCGCTTATTTTCACCCCTTGTTTATGTTCCAAGTCATGGGCATTAACGGTGCTTTTTTAACCGGCGATATTTTTAACTTATTCGTCTTTTTTGAAGTCCTATTAATCGCCTCTTACGCTCTATTAATTCATGCTGGCGGTAAGCAAAAGACCCAAGCCGCTTTACACTATGTGATTCTCAACCTTGTTGGTTCCAGTTTATTTCTATTCGGACTTGGTATTTTGTATGGCACGCTTGGCACGCTCAATATGGCAGACATGGCCATTAAGGTTGGTCAGCTACAAGGGGAAACCGCAACATTGGCAAAAACAGGCGCCTTGTTACTGTTAGTGGTGTTTGGTTTAAAAGCCGCCATGCTGCCCATGCATTTTTGGCTGCCTAAAACCTACGCCAGTGCGAGTGCGCCAGTCGCTGCACTTTTCGCTATTATGACCAAGGTTGGGGTTTACAGTATTTTCCGTGTTTATACTGTTATTTTTGGCGAACACGCTGGAGAACTCGCAAATATTGCCACGCCTTGGCTATGGCCTCTCGCGTTGTTAACCATCACGATTGGCAGCATTGGTGTGCTAGCCAGCCCAGGTATTAAAACGCTCAGTGCGAATTTGGTTATCGTTTCCAGCGGTAGTTTACTCGCTTGTGCAGCAATCAACTCCGAAGCCGCCACGTCTGCTGCATTGTATTATATGGTGCACAGCACATTGGCGTCAGCTGGACTGTTTTTACTCGCTGACATTATGGCTCGTCAGCGTGGTAAAGCGGAAGACCGATTCGTCCGTTCTCGTCCATTTGTGCAGCCGAGATTGCTTGGTTTTGCTTTCGCTATTCTCGCCTTAGCCTTGGTAGGTATGCCACCTCTATCCGGTTTTGTAGGAAAAATTATGATACTGCAAGCGACTCAGTCGACAGCACAAACCATGTGGGTATGGCCGTTGATTTTGCTGGGCAGTTTAGCTGCGTTAGTCACTTTCTCCAGAGCTGGTACCACGCTGTTCTGGCGCCACAATGGCACGGTATTAGCCGAAGCAGAACCAGCTAAACCGATGGAAATTGCCAGTATTGCTCTTTTATTACTGGCTGCTCCGGTTTTAGTATTGTTTGGCGGCGCAGTGAGCGAGTTTACACTACAAGCAGCGCATTATCTGCATGACATTCAGTCTTCTGCCTATGGATTACTACCAGGAGTCACGCCATGAAATTATTCCCAATGCCATTTCATAGCCTATTACTTTTTGTGGTCTGGTTGTTATTGAATAATTCCATCAGTGCCGGTCACATAGTACTGGCTACCTTCTTTGCCATTACAATACCTTGGCTTGTTACAGGAATGCGGGATGAACACCCTAAGATTCTTAAGCCTTGGTTGGCTATTCGTTATGTGCTGATGGTCATGAAGGACATTTTGACCGCCAACGTAGAAGTCGCTTTGCTGATTATTGGACCAGTCAAAAAGTTAAAACCTGGCTTTGTCGCCATCCCAATCGAGGTCGACTCTGATCTAGGCATTACCATTTTAGCGAGCACTGTTTCACTCACGCCAGGTACTGTCAGCGCAGAAGTATCGAAAGACAGAGCGTGGCTTTATGTTCATGCCCTTCATTTAGAAAATGAAGCAGAGCTGATTGAATCCGTTAAGCAACGTTATGAAAGGCCAATCAAGGAGATTTTCGGATGTTAAGTTATACCATCATTATTGTGGCCATTTGTATTTGCATCGCTTTGATTCTGAATTTATGGCGCTTATTACAAGGGCCAACAGCATCAGATCGCATTTTGGCATTGGACACCATGTACATCAATGCCATTGCTCTGATTCTGTTATACGGAATACACGTGAAAAGTGCGCTTTACTTTGAGGCAGCGGTATTAATCGCCATGCTTGGATTCGTCAGTACCGCTGCACTTTGTAAATACTTACTTCGCGGCGACATCATAGAATAAGGACAAGTTATGCCTTTTTATCTCGAAATTATTATTTGCGTATCCTTACTAACTGGCGGTGCTTTTTTGTTAATCGGTTCTTATGGGCTGGTGCGTTTACCTGATATTTATATGCGTTTGCACAGCCCAACGAAAGCATCCACCCTTGGTATTACGGGAGTGTTGGTAGCATCAATGATTTTTCAAAGCCACCTAAAAGGGTTTCTTTCGATTCAAGAACTCTTGATCACGCTGTTTTTGTTAATCACCGCACCGGTTGCTGCCAACATGATTGCCAAAACGGCGCTACATTTTCGCACTAAACCTATCGATAAAACGCAAGGCCAGGAGCTAATGGAGACGATTCGAGATCGAAAATCGACTAAGCCTCCACACACTCCTCGCTAAGTAATAAAGCGACTTCATTACTTTTCATTGGCTTATAGAAATAATAGCCTTGAAAAATCTCGCAACCTAATGACTGTAGCATATCGGCTTGCTGAGCGGTCTCAACACCCTCAGCAACGATCCCGAGTTCCAAACTTCGTGCCAGGTGAATAATCGTTTCACAGATTTTGGCGTCTTCTGTGTGACTATCACACTCTTCCACAAATGATTGATCAATCTTCAAAATATCTAAAGGAAGACGTTTTAGATAACTCAAGGAAGAATACCCCGTGCCGAAATCATCCACCGATATTTTAATATCTAAGGCTTTAAGTTCAGCCATCACCGCAATGCAACGCTTAATATCTTGTAATAACACACCTTCAGTAATTTCAACTTCCAACAGATTGCCTGCCAAATCGTATTGCGCTAACTTTTCTGAAACATAAGCAACTAGTGAATCTGAAACCAAATGCCGTCCAGAAAGGTTAACCGATATGGGAAGATTCACCAGCCCCTGGTCACGCCATATTTTTTGTTGCTGTAACGCTTGGTCAATTACCCATTCGTCAATCTTAACAATTAGGTTAGATTCTTCTGCAATAGGAATAAAGTCAGCAGGTGAAATGACCCCCTTGATCGGGTGATTCCAACGAATTAGCGCCTCTAGACCAAGAATATGACCTTTCTCCATCAATACTTTCGGCTGATAAACTAGGGAGAATTGGTCATAGGCAAGCGCTTCATTGATTTCTTTTTCAAAACCAAATTTTTTCGTCACGACATTGGCCATCTCTGGGGTGAAAAACTGCGCATTATCACGCCCTTTTTCTTTTGCCCAGTACATAGCAATATCCGCTTGTTGAATCAGCTTATCAGCATCCAAACTGTGCTCTTTGGTATAGGAAATGCCAATACTCGTTGGAATAGTGAAGTACTGTTCATTTAAATGAACAGGGGCTCGCATGACTTCTAAGATTTGCTGAGCACGTTTGGCCAAGCGGCTCTCCGTTACATTATCAGTCATCATGAAAACAAACTCGTCACCGCCCCAACGAGCAATCACATCAAATTGATCCGATACAGCAATCAAACGTCTGGCTACTTCACACAGTAATTCATCGCCCGCTTTATGACCTAGGGTATCGTTGATAATCTTAAAATTATCCAAATCTAAGAACAGCAAACCAACCGATGTTTTTTGTTTGGTTGCAAACAACAAAGCACTAACAAGAGAATCCATGAGATACGTACGATTGTACAAACTGGTTAATGGGTCACTGTAGGCCAGAAATTTTAAGCGCTCTTGCAGTTTAACGTGGCGCGTCATATCTCTAATATGAAGTGTGTACTCACTTTCTTGTGAGGCATCTGTATTAGCTTTTGTAATGGCAATCTCTGCCGGAAAATCATTGTTAGGACTACGTTGCAGACGAAATGGATTGCGTCGATTTAAAATCAAACCATTGGACGTCGAGAAGCCAGAATTTAGACTTTCAAAAATCTTTTTCCTATCCGCTTCAAGAATAAACAGACCAATAAAGCTTTTTCCTTCCACTTGTTTTTTAAGGCAACCAAAAGTGCGCTCCGCAGCGGGATTGAACTCCATGACGGAACCAAAACGATTAATGGTAACAATACAATCCATGGACGAATTCAGAATTGCAGACTTGCGCATTTCACTTTCTTGAAAACGCATGAGAGCATCATCCCGTTGCGCAATTTCGCTATTAACACGATGAATTACCTGATTATATTTACGGGCGATTTGCCCTACTTCGGTAAAAGGCTCTTCCGGTACAGGGGTAGAAAAATCCGCATTATTCTGTTGGTATTGCATGGAGGTTAGCAAGTCAAACAGCTCAGTCGTAGCACGGTGTTCAGCGACATTTAGACCTTGCTCTTCCTGCTCTTTGCTGGCACGGAGTGACATGAATCGATTGAGTATCCACATAGCGGCATAACCCACCACAAAACAATACAAGCCAATCACTACAATACCCAAAGCCTGTATGCCAAACTGATCTAAAGCACTCAGACCATTATCAATCCTGTCAGTTTGACCAAATAAGGCCACACTCAACGTTCCCCAGATCCCCGCGAACAAATGTGCAGGCACTACATCAAGTGCATCATCAAGACGCCAACGCGCCATCAACAAACTGCCGTAATACACGATGACCCCAGATACACCACCGATAATGACAGACGCGCCAGGTGAAACAACATGACAAGAGGCCGTAATCCCCACCAAACCCGCAATGGTGCCATTTAACACAAACCCCACTTCGACATAACCGTCGCGCCAGTAATTAATTGACGCCGCCACCAAACCACCCCAAGCAGCCGAAATAAATGTGTTCAAGATGATTAGCGGCACATCGTTATTTAATGAAAGCGTACTACCACCATTAAAACCAATCCAACCAAACCATATCAATAGAGTCCCTAATGCTGACAAGGGGAGGTTATTTCCTGGTGGTAAACGAATCCCTTCTTCAAAACGTCCTATACGAGGACCAATAATCATAATGGCCGCTAACGCCACCCAGCCACCGACAGAATGCACCACGGTAGAACCTGCAAAATCGATAAAACCTAGCGCTTCAAGCCAACCAAGAGGCCCTTCTGAGGGATAAACACCAGACCACACCCAATGCCCAACAATAGGATAAATCAACGCACTGAGTACAAGGGTAATGGCTAAATAACCGATAAAAGTCATGCGTTCTGCTACGGCACCAGAGGTTAAGGTTGCCGCTGTTCCACAAAACATCATTTGAAAAATAAAGAAACTAATTTGCCAAGGTGAGTGTTCTGCATCAAAAAAGAAGTCACTGACACCAAACAGTCCAGCCACAGAATCACCAAACATGATGCCAAAACCAAATAGCCAGAAAATAGCAGTCGAGATAATAAAGTCTGATATATTCTTTGCCGCAACGTTGATGCTATTTTTACTGCGAATGCGACCGCTTTCCAAACACAGAAATCCAGCTTGCATCATGAAAACAAACGCAGAAGCAATCAATAACCAGTAAAATTCTGCCATATCCACCCCATGCGGTGACTACCGCACCAAAAAGATTCACGCCAAACAACATGGTGCAAAACCGCGCACAATACCGCGCGTAACGCGGACATACAAAGGTATATTACGAAGCATTCGCACCAAACAAGCATACAAATATAAAAAGTAGGCGGCGATAAAGACCTACCTCTGATCATTCAATAGTTAAGCCAACTATGGCGCCTTTTTTATTTCGCCTGTAAAAAAAGGCAACTCTGTGTGAGTTGCCTTTAAAACATAATATTAATAGTCAATCATTAGCTATTAAGTGTAAGAACATTGGTTTTACTAATGCGATGACGATAAATTTCACGCAAATATTTGATCGCATTTTTCACGTTATCAATGTCCAAGCGAATATCATTGATCGAGACAAAACGCTGATTGTTGTCGATTAGCTCACGGTATTTTTTCTCATACATTGGCTTAATCGCATACCAATTTGTGTCTAGGATTTTCGCTGGGTTCTCATACGTGTTGAAAAACTTGTCAACTAACGCTTCATCAAAATCCGTCTCTTGGATCATTTTAATAATTTCTTTGTCTATTTCATCCGTGTAACGGTAATCGTCACGGGCAAAACAACGCTTCATGTAAGCGACCATTAAGGTTAAAAAATCATCACTCAGACAAGGGCTTTTTGCGATAAGCGTGGTTAATGACAAGTTAGCCGATGCACCAATAACCAGAGCATAACGTTTTAATGTTGTATTAGGACATAAGCGGTTCAGGTGCATTTTGAGACGATTTAATGCCGTGAAAGATAATTTGTAATCTCGCGGCAAAGAAATAATCGACACAATAGACGAACAGTTTTTAAAGAAATGCAGATGATTCAACGTGGTCGCATCGTAACCGCTTTTTCGATAGTTCTTAATCGCTTCACGGTATCGCTCGGATTCAACCGGCAATACACTTACCCCTTCAATCGCTGACGTGTCACTGTTAAAGTGTGGCAGCTCAATGGAACGACAAAATAGATCGTCAATATCCACACTGTCTTGCCGCGTACTTTCATTTACAACACTTTCTGCATAGGCAACAGCAACAGGACCCGCCAAGCTCATGAATAAGTCGTTTGCATCCAGACGAATAGTCTCAGCAATATCAATACCAGCGCGACGGAAGTAATCTTCATCGTAATCCGTTGTGACGGCTTGAGCGGTTAAGATATTGAAGATTTGTTGAGAGATATACTGGTTGGCGTACTTTTCCATGGTGTTAACATCAATACTGTCTGCATCGCCACCATCTTCCTCTTCTGCATAACGCATGATGTCATTAGAGATTAACATCATAGAGTTCCATGGACGAATGCGCTCCATGACGTCCGCAGGCACTTCATCTTCTTCACGCTCTTCGTTGTACGAAAAATTCCATTCTTCCGATATGTATTTCGTTAGCAAACGTCCGGCGTTAATATGTAGCGCCTCTGAGATTTCAACATTTTTTCCAGATATGTTCGGTAAAATACAAATACCTGATGTGAAAATTGGCTCAAACACAAAGCTATGACGTTTATCCGCCATTTTGCTTTGATCGGATCGGTAGTCGAAAGTCTTACTCAGATAGGAAAACTGTTGTGCTAGACCAAACTCAGACGCCATGCCTGACCCTGTTCCACCACCTGCACTGAAAATATAAAAGTATAGACGTGATTGGTTGGCTTTGATGCCACACGAATCCACCAAATAGGAATGCATCTGTTTCCAATTTTCGTTGCGGAAGGTAGTGGCATCTTTATTCAAGATAATTTTGGCAAGATACTGCCCTAAAATTGGCGCATTACCGGCACCACCAGCATGCACTTCAGACAGATCCATAATCTGCAGCTTGGTATACTCTTCTAAAAACTTAGCCCTGCCTTCTTGATTAGAAAAACGAATTCGCCCTTCTATATCCTTATCCAAATCCCCCAATAAAACGATTGGCTCAATCAAGAAAACAGGTTTAAAACCATCTTTGCCTTCTAACGGCAAATGTTTACGAATCCAACGCATGGGACGGAATTCGCTTTCATTTTCCAGTATTTCTTGGCTTTCTACTTCTCGCATATAGTTGGTTCTTGCATCGTATACCAACGACGCTACATCCAGTGCGATATTTGAACCACATCGCCCTAGACCAATAAGGCAAACAGATGGAAACACCTGTTCATTTACGCCTTCGTCATCCGCTGCTTGTGGGTGTATTCGATTACGAACAACATCTAGATTCTCTAAAATTTGTTCTAGGTTTGTCTCAGTGAAATAAAGATGTTCTATTGGAAGATTTTCTTGGCTCATGCGGCATCCTTTTTGAAGCAAACGACTGACAACAGATAATCATTCGCGCGATTTACGCGATAAAGCAGACCTTATACTGTTAAATGCATTATTGTTCTTTAGTCATCAAATTGATAACAATGTGCAAACAATATCATCCTTGTATGGCAATGACACTAATATGGTGAATGAGAAGATAAAATAAATCTAAATTGATGCAGATCTATCGTCATACGAGCATAGTAATGGATAAAAACACATGACCCCGCTATTTCTAGCTTATGTATGGAATAATATCGCAACAAAAATACACATTGATTGTTTTTTATACTATCCTTAAAGCGCATCTTTTGACTATTATCAGGTGGCTGTTTTGTCAGTATCCTCCATCTCAAACAATCGTTTTTATTTGCCTGTGCAATTCGCTCAAACAGACAGTAACGTGCGCACGGATGTTCAACGACAACAGGATAATGTTCAGTTATCGGACAGTGCTAAACAACAGTTGATGTCATCACAGCTCAATACTTTAACCGATAAAAACGAAGAAAAAGAGCAGGAAGGAAAAGAGTCGGTCCAAGTGTCTTCGAGCATTGGGCGACTCTCTCGCATTACAGGATTACAACGAGAAGAAGTCGCCGCGTTGTATCGATCAATTGATAAATTAACTTGATCATAATGTGACTCAGGTTAATGTTAACTGAAGGTTAGGCTGTATCCATCGACCAATAAAGACTCAGCTTCGCGTTGTAGGTTAGCAAGTGTCAAGGGGCGGTTATTCAACCACTCCGGTAAAAATTCAGCATGCAAACTTTTTTCACTCGCTTTTAAAGTGAAGATAGGCATATCACCCTCTTTTCTATCATGATGCAGCAATATTGAAAGCCTTAACAATATAGACAATCGATCTAAATCTTGCTGATCACTTTTGGTAAAGCGGTAATCTAAAGATTGAGTGAACTTACGGCGATGTCGTAGAATTAAATTGGCCAGCGCCTGTTGCTCTTGTTGAGAAAAACCTGGCATATCAGATTCACTAATAATGTAAGCACCATGTTTATGGTAGCGGCTATGCGAAATACCTGCTCCCACTTCATGAAGTAGCCCAGACCAACGCAATAGGTCTTCACTGGAAATGCTATTCAGATTCCAATCGTCTTTCACTTGAGCTAATGCCGATAACGCGGTATGCGTAACCAGTTTCGCTTGCTCTGTATCAATGTGGTACTGATTCAACATGTAGTTAACGGTACGTTCACGAATATCGGTCTCAGCGTAACGACCCATAATGTCGTAAAGCACACCCTCTCTTAACGCACCGTTAGAAAAGTCCATCTGCTTGATATCAAAACATTCAAACACCGCCGTTAAAATCGCAATACCAGCCGCGAATGTCGCTTTACGTTCAGGCTTAAGACCAGGCAAGTCGAGCTTATCAATATGCCCTGCGGAAAATAATGCTTTTTGAATTTGTTTTAGATTTTTTAAGGTGATGCCTTTCTTGCTCCAATTGTTTTCCTTAACAATGTTAAAAGCCGCTTTCACTGTCCCCGAAGAGCCAATAGCCACATCCCATGTCTCATCAAGGTAATCATCTTGGATACTTAAAAGTTCTAAGCGAGCCGCCGTTACCGCTTTCTGGAAGTTAGACTTATTAATCGAGCCATCATCAAAAAAGCGCTGTTTAAAACTTACGCAGCCCATATGAAGGCTTTCCGTTAATATTGGTTCAAGCTGTTTACCAATAATAAATTCCGTACTACCGCCTCCAATATCCACGACCAGCCGTTTTGCATCACCATGATCCATGGTTCTTGATACGCCAACATAAATCAGACGAGCCTCTTCTCGACCCGCGATGATTTCTACTGGATGGCTCATTATGTCCATGGCCTTACCAATGAAATCGTATCGATTTTTGGCGACCCTTAGCGCATTCGTACCAACCACGCGAACAGATCCGGGCGGTAGGTCTTCGATCACTTGTGCAAACTGAGCTAAACAATCTAAGCCTCGTTGCTGCGACGCATCATCTAAGCGCCCATTCACTAGGCCAGCTGCCAGCTGAACTTTTTCACCAAACTCACCGGTGATTCGTAACTGCCCATGAGTCACTTGAGCGATCACCATATGAAAACTGTTTGAGTCTCAAGTCTATAGCCGCAATTTTTTCAAACGGAAAATCATGAGATTGTTGCAAAAAAAGTGATTGCATTCAGAAAGCCTTATCTTGCAGAAGTCTTAATTAAGGCAAGAGTATATCAGTTCCGTGCCTATGTCATTGGCAACATGGCAGCAAAAAGCCTAGAGTTTTTTATGAATTTTTTACGAAAAATGCCCAATTTTTCCGAAAAGCAAGAGGCATTAAGTACTTAACATGAAAATTGCCCCCTTTTGAAAGCACAAAAATCCTGAGTTTGATCAAAAAATTACCAGAAATTGTTTTTTTCCTGAGTTTCACTATAGACCTCGCCTTTAAGTCGAACTATAGTATGGATGGTCTCGATAGTGACAAAGCAACAAGCAAGTCACCTCTAGATCCCAATCAAATTGTTTCGCGCTGTATTGGCTTTGCCCTATCCGGGCTGATCTAAACCAAAACAAAAGTTTTATAACCGCGTTGTTTTGTGTTTTTTTATGCCGAATAGCTGATACATTGTAAGATACTTCCAGACACACATTATTGTTACTTATTGATTAACTCTAATTCCGTCAATATTCCTCAAATGAGCTAATACAAAACCCGTTTATGAACCTTACCGACTTAAAACAGAAATCAGTACACGAACTTTTAGACATCGCATCAGAGATGGGCCTAGAAAATATGGCTCGCTCCCGTAAACAAGATGTTATTTTCTCGATCCTAAAGCGTCATGCAAAAGGCGGGGAAGACATATACGGCGACGGTATCTTAGAGATTCTTCAAGATGGCTTTGGCTTTTTACGTTCACCTGATAGTTCATACTTAGCAGGTCCTGACGATATCTATGTATCGCCAAGCCAAATTAGACGCTTTAACCTACGAACTGGGGATACTATCTCCGGGAAAATCCGCCCTCCAAAGGATGGTGAACGTTACTTTGCGCTACTAAAAGTCAACGAAATCAACTTTGATAAACCTGAAAGCGTTCGCAATAAAATCCTTTTTGAAAACCTTACTCCTCTTTTCCCAGATGAACGCCTATTGATGGAAGCCGGCAATGGCTCCACCGAAGACGTTACTTCACGCATCATTGATCTTGTTGCGCCAATGGGTAAAGGTCAGCGTGCTTTGGTTGTATCTCCGCCAAAAGCGGGTAAAACCTTCATGCTGCAGAATATTGCCAACGCTATTACCCGTAATAACCCTGAATGTCACCTCATCGTATTACTGATCGATGAACGTCCTGAAGAAGTAACCGAGATGTCTCGTACCGTTCGAGGTGAAGTGGTTGCTTCTACGTTTGATGAGCCACCAGCACGCCATGTTCAAGTGGCTGAAATGGTAATCGAAAAAGCAAAACGCCTCGTTGAACACAAACGCGATGTTGTTATCCTACTAGACTCCATTACTCGTTTAGCACGTGCCTACAACACAGTCATCCCTTCATCAGGCAAAGTATTAACTGGTGGTGTTGACGCAAATGCATTAGAGCGTCCAAAGCGTTTCTTTGGGGCGGCACGTAACATCGAAGAAGGCGGTAGTTTGACTATTATCGCAACGGCGCTTGTTGATACAGGCTCCAAAATGGACGAAGTTATCTTTGAAGAATTCAAAGGTACTGGTAACTCCGAATTGCATCTAGACCGTAAAATTGCAGAAAAACGAACATTCCCTGCAATCAATATTCGTCGCTCAGGTACTCGTCGTGAAGACTTGTTAACCTCAGAAGATGAACTACAACGTATGTGGATTCTTCGTAAACTATTGAATCCTATGGAAGATGTAGCAGCAACTGAGTTCTTGATTGATCGCCTCAAAGTCACTCAAACAAACGATGAGTTCTTTGAGTCAATGAAAGGCAAAAATAAATAGGCAGATCACTCTGCCTGATAAAAACCACTTCATGAAGTGGTTTTTTTTACTTGCATGATCAATATAGTGCATCATCAATGTCCACGGACTTTCTTGATAAGTAAGTGCGACACAGATTGGAGTAATTTAAATGAAAGAGATGAGCGCATCGGTAAAGGCTGTTGAATTAATTAATCAGAATGTATACCGAGTCAGCCTAGAAGCCGATGATCTGACCTTCATAGCAGGTCAGTATTTAATGGTCGTATTGCCAACAGGTGAAAAAGTTCCTTATTCCATTGGCAGTGCACCACACGAACTCCCGAATTTGACACTGTACATTTTAGTATCGGATCCGACATCACTCGCTAGCAAGGTCGTAGAATACATTCAATCCAATACCAGCATTGTAATCAAAGCTCCAGGCGGTGACTGCCACTTACAAAATGGGGTATTAGACACCCATCCAGAGCATATTTTACTCATCGCTGGCGGGACAGGCTTTGCTCAAATCAAAAGCCTATACAGCGAATTAGTAGAGCAGAACTTTACCGGAAAGGTATCCTTTTACTGGGGATTAAGAACCGCTGAAGATGTGTTCGCCCAAGACTGGTTAGAAGAGGCACACAAATACACGCCCTTCACGTTAGATGTCATCGTTAACGAGGCAAGTGATCAGTGGCATGGAAGAAATGGTTGGTTATACGAAGCCGTATTAGCAGACCACCCCGATTTAAGCCAAAGTGTGGCGTTTATCAGTGGATCTGTTGGCATGGTATACGGGACATTTGATCATCTAGAGCTCAAAGGACTAAGCAAAGAGCGTTGTTTTTCTGATGTATTTGCTTACGCTCCACACCCAACAAAACCCGCACTTTAAGCCTATAGCATTCATCTACTTTACCTATCTAGATGAATTTGAATATAGGCAAAAAAAGAGAGGTCTAATAATGACCTCTCTTTTTTATACTCAAATATATCACGCTATACGACTAAAACTATTTTGAGCAAACCGTTTGCCATAATGACGTTATGTTTGCTTGATCGCTCGTGGTGACACCTTCAGCATCAAGCGTTTCTTGTAGAATCGTAGTAAAGTCTTGATCAAACGCCTCTTTGCCCTCACCTTCAGCGCTACTATGCAGCCCCAAAAGCCCAAGAAGATATGCGCAATAAAAAAGCTGATCTCCCTCTTCTGCGTGATGTTCCATGTCTCGTAATCTGTCACACAGTTGGTCTGCGCGCTCAGCAAAAGTCATTGTCATATTCAATCTCTGTATTGATGTATTTTTCAAGATTTAAGCCAAGAAAGCTAAGGCTTATGCCCGCTTTCTAAAGGCCATTATTGACTTACATTAAGGCTTTAAATTGAGCGTTTCTAACGTCCGTGCACGAATAGAAAGCAGCAAATCCGTATTCTCTATTAGAGACTCACCGTAAGATGGCACCATAGTTTTTAGTTTGGCTTGCCAATCTGCCGATTTAACTTGCTCTGGGAAGCAGCGCTCTATAATACCGATCATAGTATTTACTGTCGTTGAAGCGCCAGGAGAAGCGCCTAACAAAGCAGCAAGAGAACCGTCTTCGGTCGTAATAGCTTCGGTTCCAAACTCTAATTTGCCACCCGTTTTTGCGTCTTTTTTGATAATTTGAACACGCTGCCCAGCGTAAGCCAGTTCCCAGTCTTCATCTTTCGCATCTGGAAAAAACTGACGCAACGAGTTACAACGATCTTTATGAGATTGCATCACTTCGCTGATTAAATAACGTGTTAGGTCCATGTTATTTTTACCCACACTTAGCATTGGCTTAATGTTGTCGAAGCGAACGCTTTTAGGAAGGTCAAAAAATGAAGCCCGTTTTCAGGAATTTTGTTGTGAAGCCAGCAAACGGACCAAATAAAATGGCTTTTTTACCATCAATAATACGTGTGTCTAGATGCGGTACAGACATTGGTGGCGCTCCGATTGGTGCCGCCCCATAAACTTTGGCAAAATGCTGTTCCACGATGTCTGGTTTTTCACAGACTAACCATTGACCACTGACGGGAAAACCACCAAAACCCTTACCTTCTTTGACATCGGCCATTTGCAATAAAGGCAAAGCACCACCGCCAGCACCCAAAAAAACAAACTTAGCATCAACGGTTTTACGAGCGCCATTTTGCTCGATTTCAACGTCCCATCTTCCGTCTGCTCTTTTGCTTAAATCCTTCACTTCGCAATTTAAGCTCAGCTCAAAATTATCCAGCCCTTGTAAATGCTTACTCATGTTTCGAGCAATCGCACCAAAATTCACATCCGCACCATGCTCAACTCGAGTTGCAGCAAGGGAGCTCGTCACCCTCACGATTATTCATTATAAGAGGCATCCATTCTCTCATTTTTTCACGGTCTTCCGTGTATTGCATTTCTCTAAAAGCGGGATGTGCACTCATGGCCGCATGACGCGCTTTAAGCATTTTTACATTACGTTCTCCCCATACAAAGCTCTGGTGAGGCACGCGATGAATAAACTCTTGAGGCGCAGGCATAAGCCCCTGTTCGACTAAGTAAGACCAGAATTGAAGACTGATTTCAAAAGCCGCATTGATGGTTACAGCTTTGTCGATATTGACAGAACCGTCTTTATTTTCAGAGGTATAGTTGAGTTCGCAATATGCTGCATGGCCTGTCCCAGCGTTATTCCAGCCATCCGTACTTTCTTTTGCGACACTGCCCAACCGCTCTACCATCAACATGGTCATGCTGGGATCTAATTGCTTGAGTAACACTCCTAAGGTGGTGCTCATAGCACCGCCTCCGACTAGTAAAACGTCTACAGAATTTGAGGTCATATGATTTCGCCGTGTCATAGCCAATTGTGAATTTGAGAGTGATGCAGAAAAAGGGCTTTTGGCCAGTAACCACAAGAGCTTGCTACTTTACTTTCTTCACCCTCTCCTCAGAACGCCTTTGCTCGTATGCCGAAAGTACATAGAAAATCAGCTTAATAAGGGATTCTGAGCAGGTGTAATTCAATTATACGGATTTTAAAAGTAATGTCTTGAGACCTTAGTATAAGATTGTAGATATATTCACATTTAAATGATCAAGATACCGCTCATTTAATTGACTTTAGCAGCAAGAAAAGCGATGTTAGCAACATTAATAAAAAACATGCTTCGATTTTGCTACTATATTTAAATAATAATATTCAGTATAAATATACTAAATTCTCTTATAGAGATGCTGGGGAGTATGACAATGAAAGCACAAGATATCATGGTAAAAAATGTCATCTGTGTCGAAATGGATGAACGCTTACCCAACATCAGAAAAATCATGGAAACAAATGGTTTTCACCATATTCCTGTGACAGAGAAAGGCAAATTAGTCGGTATTATTTCTGACCGAGACCTGTTGCGCCTCATTAGCCCGTTTATTAACAAAGTCTCCGAACAACCAAGAGATTTAGACACCTTAAACCGTGCAGCCCATCAGGCAATGACTCGTCAGCCAATCACCGTTAAAGCAGACACATCCATAGAGGACATCATCGCTTGGTTTAAACGCGTGGATATTTCTTGTCTACCAGTCGTTGACGATGAACATAATGTGATTGGTATTATATCGTGGCGTGACCTTATCAATCACGCCACGTTTAAATCATAATGTTCTTCAGACTAATGAGTTTTGGCTTGGTCACCTAGAAAGTCGGCCAAGTCATTTTCTGAAAACTCGTACTTTTCAGCGCAAAATTGACAATCAACTTTCACACTACCTTGCTCTATTAGTAACTCGCGTATCTCTGCTGAACCTAAAGACATAACGGCTTCTAGAGTACGCTGACGAGAACACGAACAACCAAACTGCATTGCTTTAATATCATACAAGCGAACTTCTTCTTCGTGGTAGAGACGGTGCAGTAGTTCACTGGTTTCAAGGCCAAGCAATTCCTCTTCTTTCACCGTTGAAGCCAAATGTGTTAAACGATCCCAAGCATCTTCATCGCCTTCTTTTGCTTGCTCTTCTGGCAAGCGTTGTAAGAACAAGCCACCACACTGTGCACCATTCGCCGCTAACCACACTCGACTTGGCAACTGCTCAGACTGAGAAAAGTACTGTTCAAGGCATTCAGACAAGGTATCGCCAATGATCTCAACTATGCCCTGATAACGCTGCCCATTACGAGGCTGGATGGTAATGGCTAAATACCCCCCTTCAAGTACCTCTTTTAGAGAAATGCTCTCTGGCACCTCTTGGCTTTCGTCCCACTGAGCAATACCACGAAGATTTTGATGTTCGTCACACTCGGTCATCAGGGTAGATAAGAAACCATTACCTTTGGCTTGAATCGATAACACGCCATCTATTTTGACAATATCTCTCAGAAGCGCGATAGCAGCGACAAACTCTCCGAGAAGTTTTTCTAGCGATAATGGATATTCCTTACGTTTTATAATTTCTTGATAAGCGTCGTTGAGCAACACTCGTTCACCACGAACGTTACTATTATCGAAAGAAAAGCGCTGGATTTCATTGATGGTTACATTGTTCACAAAGCACACCTTTCCCAAGCCATAAGCCTGAGCAAAAAATTCAAATAAGTATTATCGTCATTTTACCCTTGAGACGCTCAATCATCCACTTTAAAACCGTCATTAACTGGGGATATGTACGGAGAATATTCACACTTGCTATTTCGTTTCATCAGGCAGCACTCTAAAATGTTATGCATTGCACTTTCTATTAGAAAGACGATGGAAACGATCAACATCACTTCTCATTAAGAGAGATAAGAGATAATCAGTTTTTATGATCCAATTTACGCAAGTTAGTTTACAGCGCGGCACTCAGTTTTTACTTGAAGAAGCCGACCTCACCATCTTTGAGGGTCAAAAAGTTGGCCTCATCGGTGCCAATGGCGCAGGCAAATCTTCTTTATTCGCCATGATAAAAGGCGAGCTACATGCAGACACTGGTGAAGTCATTTTACCAGGGCAACGACGCATTGCCTTCATGGCTCAGGAAGTAGAAGAAACACAACGCAGTGCCTTGGATTATTGTCTCGATGGTGATGACAAACTAAGAGAGATCGAAAAAAATATCATTGAGGCGCAAGCTAATGGTGACGATCACGCTCACGCAGTTTGGTTAGGAGAATATGAAAACGCTCATGGCTATACCGCACAATCGCGCGGCGAGACACTTCTACAAGGTTTAGGCTTTAAAATGACAGACATGAAAAGACCCGTGTCTGATTTTTCCGGTGGCTGGAAAATTCGTCTTAACCTCGCCAAAGCCCTGATGTGTCCTTCTGATGTATTGCTACTGGATGAGCCAACCAACCACTTGGATTTAGACGCGGTAATGTGGCTGGAAAACTGGCTACGCCAGTACCCAGGAACCTTACTACTCATCTCTCATGATCGCGATTTCCTAGATGGCATCTGTAGTCATATTGTTCACCTGTATCAAAAACAACTGGTTTTGTACAAAGGCAACTACTCGGATTACGAGCGCCAACGTGCTGAACACTTAGCACAACAACAAGCTAACTATGAAAAACAACAAGAAAAACGAGCTCCACCTACAACAATACGTAGATCGCTTTCGCTTCAAAGCAGACAAAGCAAAGCAAGCACAAAGTCGCTTAAAAATGCTCGAAAAAATGGAAATCATTGGCCCTGCTCATATCGATTCACAATTTGAGTTCACGATTCCCGTAGCTGAAAAAACGTCACAATTATTGGTCAATTTATCTCAAGCAGACTTGGGCTATATCTCTGCATCTGGCGTGAAAACGGTGCAACTCGGCAACACCAATTTCGCACTTAGAGATGGTCAACGCATTGGCCTACTTGGCCCTAACGGTGCAGGCAAATCGACACTCATAAAATCCATCGTTGGTGAAATCAGCATTCTAGCAGGTGATCGTATCCTAGGAGAAAACCTGAAAATTGGTTATTTCTCTCAGCATCAACTTAGCGCACTTGATCTCGAAGCCTCACCATTACTGCATATTCAACGACTCACTCCGAAAGTGCTTGAAAGTGATATTCGACGCTATCTAGGCGGCTTTGGATTTACCGGCGACGATGCGCTTCGTGCTGTAAAAGGCTTTTCAGGCGGTGAAAAAGCACGCTTAGCCTTATCTTTAATTTCTTGGACAAAACCTAATTTGTTAGTACTCGATGAGCCAACCAACCATTTGGACATCGAAATGCGCCAAGCATTAACGGAAGCCTTGCAAGAATTTCCAGGCTCCATTTTATTGGTATCCCACGATAGACATTTGCTAAACAGTACCGTCGACGAATTTTACCTTGTTGCTGACAACAAAATACAAGCCTTTGATGGCGATCTTCCAACTTATCATGCATGGTTACAAGCGAGACAAGCTGACGCTGCGCAGCTTGAAAGAAATGAATTAGCTGGCGATAAAATAGACCGAGTTGATCGCAAAGAAGAGCGTCGTAAAGCCGCAGAAATGCGTGAAAAATTACGCCCCCTTCGCAAGCAAATAGAAAAGTACGAAAAAGCGATTCAAACAGCTCAAGAGCATCTCGATCGTATTGCGGCAGCGATGGCCGACTCCAGTCTCTATGAAACCGAGCAAAGAAGCAAATTACAAAGCTTGTTGAGTGATGAGGCGAAATGGAAAAAAGCCCAAGCCGAAAGTGAAGAAGCTTGGTTCGAAGCACAAGAAGAGCTTGAACAAGCCGAAGCGCAATTAGTGTAAACACTAACCGCAAACAAACGAGCATAAACAAAGACAAAATGCTAAAAATCCGTAAAGCTTTGCCTCAATACAAAGCTTTTCACCTACGACTGTCTTAATATTGTAACAATACTAAAGTACATTTATTGAGAGCGAAAAGGAGAGATATTGGATGACATTTCCATACACTCGTATGCGTCGCATGCGTAAAAATGATTTTTCTCGTCGCCTGATGCGTGAGCATCGCCTTACAGCGGACGATTTAATCTACCCAATGTTTATTCTTGAAGGCAAGAATGTGCGAGAAGCCATTCCTTCTATGCCAAATATTGAGCGCCTTTCTATCGACTTACTATTAGAAGAAGCCAAAGAACTTGTCGAATTAGGCATCCCTACCATTGCACTCTTTCCCGTCATTGACAGTGATAAAAAATCTTTGCTCGCCGAAGAGTCATACAACCCAAATGGCTTAGTCCAACGAGCGGTTCGCGCTTTGAAAGAAGCTTTTCCAGAGCTAGGTGTGCTTACTGACGTTGCTTTGGATCCTTACACCACTCATGGACAAGATGGCATTATTGATGATTCTGGCTACGTATTAAATGACATCACCGTCGATACATTAGTCAAACAAGCCCTTTCGCACGCCAAAGCAGGTGCCGACATAGTGGCGCCATCCGACATGATGGACGGACGTATTGGTGAAATTCGCGATGAACTAGAAGCGGAAGGCTTTGTTAATACCTTGATCATGGCGTACGCTGCTAAATACGCTTCGGCTTACTACGGTCCATTCCGTGACGCAATTGGCTCCAGTGGTAACCTTGGCAAAGGCAACAAATTCACTTACCAAATTGACCCCGCTAACTCGAACGAAGCGATCCGTGAAGTGATGCTTGACATAGAAGAAGGCGCAGATATGGTCATGGTAAAACCCGGCATGCCTTATTTAGATATCGTACGCCGAGTAAAAACAGAACTTGAAGTACCCACCTTTGCTTACCAAGTAAGTGGTGAGTACGCCATGCACATGGCCGCCTTTCAAAATGGCTGGCTAGATAAAAATACAGTAATGATGGAATCACTCCTTGCATTCAAACGCGCAGGTGCTGATGGAATCCTGACTTACTTTGCGAAAGATGCAGCACGCCTACTGAAAACCAAAAGCTAATAACTTTTAACAGAATAAATACATAGAATCGGTGACCAGCAGGCTGCGTTGGTGTAATTTGTTATCATATGCCTACATACTGTAGGCAAAGGAACATTGATACCAACAACACAATAAAACGGTATTTAGAGAGAATCAAAGCGCATGTCTGAGCAGTCGGTGAACGAGATAGATAAAAAAGATCCCATTCCAACTCCACCTTTAGAATTGGATGCAGAACTTGTTTTAGAAGCCCATTCCGGAACAACCACAAGATCCAACTAAAGCCTCAATCGAAGAGCGCTTACCTGAAGAGATCGATCTTGCGGATCCTGAGCTCTATTTCAACCGTGAATTGAGTCATTTACAATTTAACGCCCGTGTTCTTGAACAAGCCATGGACGAAAATCATCCAATCTTAAATAGATTGATGTTTCTATGTATCTTCAGCTCGAACATGGACGAATTTTTCGAAATTCGTGTAGCAGGTCTTAAAAGCCAATTAGAATATAGCCGTGAAAAAAACGGCCCTGATGGCATGCACCCGAAAAAAGTACTGTCTTTGATTAGCGAACATGCTCACAAACTAGTACGCCGTCAGTACCGTATTCTCAACGATATTATTTTTCCTAAACTGGCTAATGAGAACGTTAAGTTTATTCGCCGTAGCGTCTGGAATGAAAAACAAGCTGCTTGGGTAAAACGTTATTTCCGCGATAATGTGTTACCTATCATTAGCCCAATTGGGCTTGATCCAGCACACCCTTTCCCAAGACTCGCAAACAAAACCTTTAACTTTGTTGTGGAACTTGAAGGCCGTGATGCTTTTGGCCGTGAAAATGGACTTGCTATTGTCCCAGCACCTAGCTCGTTACCTCGTTTAGTAAAACTGCCAGATGACGTTTGTGAAGGCGGTGATAACCTTGTCTTTCTTTCATCGATTATTCACGCCCATGCTGATCAACTATTCCCTGGCATGACGGTAAAAGGCTGCTTCCAATTCCGCCTTACCCGTAACGCCGATCTAGAAGTAGACTCCGATGACATTGGTGTCGATCTAGCTGGTGCCTTACGAACAGAATTACAAAGTCGTCATTACGGTAGTTCAGTTCGATTAGAAATCGCTGAAAACTGCCCTCTGCACATTGTCGACTCATTGCTTAAGCAGTTTGAGCTAGAGCAACAAGATTTATATCGAATAGATGGGCCGGTAAATCTTAGCCGACTCATGGCCGTGCTAGAACTGGTTGATAGACCAGATCTAATGTACCCTCCTTTTTCACCAGGCTTGCCTAGAAAATTGGCCAGCTCAGGGGGATTATTCGAGGCCATTCGTCAACGCGACTATCTATTGATGCACCCGTTTGAAAGTTTTTCGCCCGTTATCGACTTACTAAGCGAAGCCGCGAAAGACCCAAGTGTTGTTGCTATCCGTCAGACACTATATAGAACCGGCTCTCGTTCACCTATTGCCAATGCATTGGTTGAAGCCGCACGAAATGGCAAAGAAGTAACAGTTGTCATTGAGTTAAGAGCTCGTTTCGATGAGGCTGAGAACTTAGCCTTAGCAAGTCGTCTACAAGACGCTGGTGCCATTGTTGTTTACGGCGTTGTTCGACATAAAACCCATGCAAAAATGATTCTAATCGTTCGTAGAGAGGGGGCAGAACTAACTCGCTATGTTCATCTAGGCACAGGCAACTATCACGCAGGAAATGCAAGACTCTATACTGACTACAGCTTTATGACGTCGGATAAAGAAATAGGCGATGACGTACATCGTGTTTTCCAGCAGCTCACCGGAATGAGTAAAGAGCTAAAGGTGAAGAAGCTACTACACGCTCCTTTTACTCTGAGAGATCGTTTACTTGATATGATCAATCGCGAGGCAGAAAACGCTTTAAAAGGCGAGCCGTCTCGAATCATTATCAAGGTGAACTCTTTGACTGAACAAAAACTTATTCAGTCATTATACAAAGCATCTCAAGCTGGAGTGAAAATTGACCTAATAGTCCGAGGCATTTGCACCTTGCGGCCAGGTATAAAGGGCATATCCTCTAATATTCGAGTACGAAGCATTATAGGTCGATTTCTCGAACATACACGCGTCTATTACTTCTTCAACGACCGCAATCCACAAGTGTATCTGTCCAGCGCAGATGGCATGGATAGAAACTTGAATAACCGTATTGAGGTCGCCTTCCCATTACAGGATTACAAGCAGACCCGTCGTGTTAAGAAAGAATTAGAATACTATCTAGCAGACAATACACAAAGCTGGATTCTGCAAAGTGATGGCTCTTACCAGCTATCTAAACCAAGAAAAGGTGAATACCGTAGTGCTCAACGGGCCTTGCTAAGTGAATTAGCGGACAACACACGATAAAAAACCTGAACTATACACAAAGCCCAGCAACAAGCTGGGCTTTTTTGTGCATAAAAATAACGCTTATCCCCAGAGTAGAGCCAAGCTGTAAGTCTTCAGGCCGTCAAAAAAGCTCGCGACAACACATCACGTCTTGTCGGGCTAAAGCCACGACCTACAAAAACCAATCACATGTAGGTAGGTCTTTAGGCCGTCAAAAAAGCTCGCGACAACACATCACGTCTTGTCGGGCTAAAGCCTTAAGGATCCCCACATTTATTTCTAGCACTTGGTTTCCAATAGAAGAAGGTCTAACGCCTCAAATAACATTTTTTCTGTTATTTCATAACGGGAGGTTTTCAGGATCCTTTTGGCTAAATAGCAATAAGACAATACTCGCCTCGTTGTTATCGTATTTGATTGGAAATGACGATGATAACCTTGCATCTCAGCCGCTTTCCCAATGACATAAAGGCACCATTGAGCAAGTAAGGCAATTAACAGAAGGGTTTGTAATCGCTCAATAGATTGGCTTCGGCTACGTTTTAGTCCTAGCCCATAATATTCGTTCTTCGTGTCTCGGAATGCTTCTTCGATGGTCATTCTGCGCTTATAAATATTGACTAGAGCAAGAGGAGGAAACTCGCCTTTTGGCAAGTTACTGACTAGAAACCAAGGCTCTCTGTTTGCTTTAGAGCACTTCTTATAATTGTTACAGTTTGGTCTTTTAACGGGTTTGCTTTTTTCTTTGTAGGGCGTGGACTTTTATACAAAACACCACGACAAGGCCATTGTTGTTGTTTTGATAGACGCAAGCCGGACAACTCCATTGGTTTTGTGGTGGCTTGATGATGATAACCGTCAACGAGAGTCCATTGTGGTCGTTTATCCGTTTGGCATTTTACCGTTCCACGTGTACGTGCAAGCCAATACCAATCTAATTGCTCTATTGCTTTGAACCACGGAACCTTAAATCCTGCGTCCGTGCAGATAATAGGGGTACAGTCAGAGGGAAGTATTTGCTTTAAATTATTTAAGAAGTCGACATGTCTTTTATGATTATTCATAGCTCCTTCAGGGTGTACTTCTTCATATAAAGTGAAAGCTCTTCCCTGAAAGGCCACTGAGGCGCGCAGTAAAACAAAGCTAAAATCATAAACACTTGACCAATCAACAATGATGGGCAAGAACTCTTGTGAAGAAAAGTGAGAGGCAAGGGTCTTATAAAATTGATTTCGGCATTGGTGTAATTGGATGTTTCCTAACAGTCGATCAACTCGTTTAATGCAATATTTTTCAATGACGTTAGCGTCTTCTCCTAGTTTTCTACCAATTGCCGTTAGGCTTAATCTGGCGCCTTCTTTAACGGAGGATACTGCATCTGATAAAGCTGTATAGGTTCGCTTATCAATGGAGATTGAATTGTCAGGAAGTAAACTTGATAATAACAATGTGATGCCCCTTGTCTGGCTTATTTTTTGGCGAAAATAGTTTAACCAACAAGTGGGCATCACTCTATATTTGTGGGGATCCTTAAGGCTAAAGCCACGACCTACAAAAGCTGTAGATCCGCCTTTAGGCCGTCAAAAGCGAAGCGAATACCAAGGTGATGCACCTCGGCCCCTTTCCTTGAGACGAAAAAAAGCCCTGACAGCGTTAGCTATCAGGGCCTTCTTAATATAAAGCTTGATGATGCTTATCCCTCACATGCGAGTCTTTGATAAAGAGCCCCACACGCACGTGGCAAGGATCATGTTACGTCCCTGAAACGAAAAAACCCCACCCTACTGAGTAGGATGGGGTTTCTCTTAATATAAAGCTTGACGACGACCTACTCTCACATGGGATCTCCCACACTACCATCGGCGATGGCGCTTTTCACTTCTGAGTTCGGGATGGGATCAGGTGGTTCAACGCCTCTATGATCGTCAAGCAATTCGTTTTGCGTTTTGTTCTGGCTGGGCGTTTTGTGGCCTCACCAAAACACGCGAATACGTGCTTGGATCTTTAACAATTCATTTTGAAATAGTGATAACCAAGTATCAAACCGATGCTCATCATTGCTGATGCTTTATCGTAATCTGTGTCTGTGATTGTAGCGTTTCCGCTTTAAAAACCACTTTGGTGTTATATGGTCAAGCCTCACGAGCAATTAGTATTGGTTAGCTCAATGCCTCACAGCACTTACACACCCAACCTATCAACGTCCTAGTCTCGAACGGCTCTTTAGGGAACTTATGTTCCAGTGAGATCTTATCTTAAGGGAGGCTTCCCGCTTAGATGCTTTCAGCGGTTATCCCGTCCGAACATAGCTACCCGGCAATGCCACTGGCGTGACAACCGGAACACCAGAGGTTCGTCCACTCCGGTCCTCTCGTACTAGGAGCAGCTCCTCTCAAATCTCAAACGTCCACGGCAGATAGGGACCGAACTGTCTCACGACGTTCTAAACCCAGCTCGCGTACCACTTTAAATGGCGAACAGCCATACCCTTGGGACCGGCTTCAGCCCCAGGATGTGATGAGCCGACATCGAGGTGCCAAACACCGCCGTCGATGTGAACTCTTGGGCGGTATCAGCCTGTTATCCCCGGAGTACCTTTTATCCGTTGAGCGATGGCCCTTCCATACAGAACCACCGGATCACTAAGACCTACTTTCGTACCTGCTCGACGTGTCTGTCTCGCAGTTAAGCGTGCTTTTGCCTTTACACTCTATGCATGATTTCCGACCATGCTGAGCACACCTTCGTGCTCCTCCGTTACTCTTTGGGAGGAGACCGCCCCAGTCAAACTACCCACCACACAGTGTCCTCGATCCGGATTACGGACCTGAGTTAGAACCTCAAACATACCAGGGTGGTATTTCAAGAGTGGCTCCACGGTAACTGGCGTCACCGCTTCAAAGCCTCCCACCTATCCTACACAAGTAGGTTCAAAGTTCACTGTGAAGCTATAGTAAAGGTTCACGGGGTCTTTCCGTCTAGCCGCGGATACACAGCATCTTCACTGCGATTTCAATTTCACTGAGTCTCGGGTGGAGACAGTGTGGCCATCGTTACGCCATTCGTGCAGGTCGGAACTTACCCGACAAGGAATTTCGCTACCTTAGGACCGTTATAGTTACGGCCGCCGTTTACTTGGGCTTCGATCAAGAGCTTCGCTTGCGCTAACCCCATCAATTAACCTTCAAGCACCGGGCAGGCGTCACACCCTATACGTCCACTTTCGTGTTTGCAGAGTGCTGTGTTTTTAATAAACAGTCGCAGCCACCTGGTATCTTCGACCGACTAGTGCTTACGGAGCAAGTCCTTCACACCGGCCGGCGTACCTTCTCCCGAAGTTACGGTACCATTTTGCCTAGTTCCTTCACCCGAGTTCTCTCAAGCGCCTTGGTATTCTCTACCTGACCACCTGTGTCGGTTTGGGGTACGGTTCCTGCATATCTGAAGCTTAGAAGTTTTTCCTGGAAGCATGGCATCAACCACTTCGCCCAAAAGAGGCTTCGTCATCAGTTCTCGGTCTTAAAAGGTACCGGATTTGCCTAAGCCCTAAACCTACCGCCTTAAACACAGACAACCATCGCTGTGCTGGCCTAGCCTTCTCCGTCTCTCCATCGCAATATGCACGAGTACAGGAATATTAACCTGTTTCCCATCGACTACGCATTTCTGCCTCGCCTTAGGGGCCGACTCACCCTGCCCTGATTAACATGGGACAGGAAACCTTGGTCTTCCGGCGGGGGAGTTTTTCACTCCCCTTATCGTTACTCATGTCAACATTCGCACTTCTGATACCTCCAGCCTGCCTTACAGCTTGACCTTCAACGGCTTACAGAACGCTCCTCTACCATGCCTAGTAAACTAAGCATCCGTAGCTTCGGTGTACAGTTTTAGCCCCGTTATATCTTCCGCGCAGGCCGACTCGACTAGTGAGCTATTACGCTTTCTTTAAAGGATGGCTGCTTCTAAGCCAACCTCCTAGCTGTCTAAGCCTTCCCACATCGTTTCCCACTTAACTGTAACT